>NZ_JAEKFM010000007.1:0-2190453 GCF_016650565.1 Bacillus sp. TH50
CCAAGCAAAAACCTAAGTCGTTTCGACTTAGGTTTTTTTGTGTTTATTTTTATTTACCGAAGGTTAAAATCCATAAATTTAATAACCCTAAAGATGAAAAAAAGAATGAAATAGAGGCAGTTTAAAATAATGGTAATAATTTTTTGTGCTCCGGATTTTTCGAATGCTCCTAAAATAATCCCTAAGAATAGGAAAGATTATTTCTATCATAATAATGAGAGTAGAAAAATGGGATGATATAAATAAGCATTCAATAATTACAGCAATTACTGCGATAGAGAAAAATAAATAGGATAATAGCACAGTTATTTTTTTTCACGGTTATTCCTCCTTAGAAATTAAATCGTTATAATATAAGTTCTATTGATGTATAGAATACAAGAGAGTATATATATTGATTAAAACATACTGAAGTATTATATAAATAGTTATACGTAAAATAGATCTCTAGAAATATATATTCTAATTCCCTTTCCTTCTTGTATATAGTTGCAATTCTTCTTTTGAATATAACTAAAACACGAACGTTATCGATGGCTAATAAAAAAACATTCGATTATTTATTGACATTGTTTATGAAATATTGTTAATATAGCCATAGAAACAATAATATATAAGACCTCATATAATCGCGGGGATATGGCCTGCAAGTCTCTACCTAACGACCGTTATTCGTTAGACTATGAGGGAAAGTCACTCGGTATTTTTCTATTCACAAGGGATACGTATGCCTGAGTAGAGCGCTTTCTCTCATAGTAAAAGAGAAACTGTTCTATTTCAGGCTTTTTTTATTTGAATCGGGGGGATTCTAATATGAAATCACTAGTTGGAGTCATAATGGGAAGCACGTCAGACTGGGAAACAATGAAATATGCTTGTGACATTTTAGATGAATTAAATATACCGTATGAGAAAAAAGTTGTATCCGCTCATCGGACTCCGGATTATATGTTTGAATATGCAGAAACAGCTCGTGAACGTGGATTAAAAGTTATTATTGCTGGAGCCGGTGGAGCAGCGCATTTACCAGGAATGGTTGCAGCGAAGACAAATCTTCCTGTAATCGGTGTCCCAGTTCAATCAAAGGCGTTAAACGGCCTAGATTCGTTATTATCCATTGTCCAAATGCCAGGAGGGGTTCCAGTTGCAACTGTTGCAATTGGTAAGGCTGGTTCAACGAATGCTGGATTACTTGCTGCACAAATACTTGGATCATTTCATGATGATATACATGATGCATTAGAGTTGAGACGAGAAGCTATTGAGAAAACTGTGCGTGAAGGTAGTGAGCTAGTATGACGAGAATCATTTTACCTGGAAAAACAATCGGCATTATTGGAGGCGGCCAGCTTGGAAGAATGATGGCGTTGGCAGCTAAGGAAATGGGTTATAAAATTGCTGTTTTAGATCCTACAAAGCATTCACCATGTGCACAAGTTGCTGATGTTGAAGTCGTTGCACCATATGACGATTTAAAAGCAATTCAGCATTTAGCAGAGATAAGCGACGTTGTCACATATGAATTTGAGAATATTGATTATAGATGTTTACAATGGCTTGAAAAACATGCTTACTTACCACAAGGTAGTCAGTTGTTAAATAAAACGCAAAATCGTTTTACAGAAAAGAATGCAATTGAAAAAGCTGGGTTACCAGTAGCATCGTATAGATTGGTTCAAAATCAAGATCAACTTACAGAAGCAATTAAAGAGTTATCTTTCCCTTCTGTCTTAAAAACAACGACAGGTGGATACGATGGTAAAGGGCAAGTGGTTTTAAAGAGTGAAGCTGATGTTGTGAGAGCAAAAGAACTTACTAATAAAGCAGAGTGCATTCTAGAAAAATGGGTGCCCTTTGAAAAAGAAGTATCAGTTATTGTAATTCGTAGTGTAAGTGGTGAAACGAAAGTATTTCCGGTAGCGGAAAATATTCATGTAAATAACATTTTGCATGAATCTATCGTTCCAGCCCGCATTACAGAAGAACTTTCTCAAAAAGCAATTGCTTACGCAAAGGTACTTGCGGATGAACTAGAACTTGTGGGAACACTAGCGGTAGAGATGTTTGCTACAGCTGACGGTGAGATTTACATTAATGAATTAGCACCAAGACCTCACAATTCAGGACACTATACACAGGATGCATGTGAAACGAGTCAATTTGGTCAACATATTCGAGCAATCTGTAATTTACCTCTTGGAGAAACAAATTTGTTAAAACCAGTTGTCATGGTTAACATTTTAGGCGAACATATAGAAGGGGTCCTAGGACAAGTGAATAGACTAACCGGGTGCTATTTACACTTGTATGGAAAAGAAGAAGCAAAAGCGCAGCGAAAAATGGGGCATGTTAATATTTTAAATGATAATATTGAAGTCGCTCTAGAAAAAGCGAAGAGTTTGCATATTTGGGACCATCAAGAACAACTGTTGGAGGGAAAAAGATGATTAATCGTTATACACGCCCTGAAATGGGTGCGATTTGGACGGAAGAGAACAAATTTAAAGCGTGGTTAGAAGTTGAGATTTTAGCGTGTGAAGCATGGGCTGAGCTTGGCGATATTCCAAAAGAAGATGTGAAAAAAATTCGTGAACATGCATCATTTGATATTGATCGTATTTATGAAATTGAAAAAGAAACACGTCATGACGTAGTTGCTTTCACTCGTGCTGTATCAGAAACACCAACATTAGGCGAGGAACGTAAATGGGTTCATTACGGTTTAACATCTACAGACGTAGTAGATACAGCGTTATCTTATATCTTAAAACAAGCAAATGAAATCTTGTTAAAAGACTTAGAAAACTTTGTTAGTATTTTAGCTAATAAAGCGAAAGAGCATAAATACACGATCATGATGGGAAGAACACACGGTGTACATGCAGAGCCAACAACATTTGGTTTAAAACTTGGTCTTTGGTATGAAGAAATGAAACGTAACGTAGAGCGTTTCAAACAAGCTGCTGATACAGTTCGCGTTGGTAAATTATCTGGTGCGGTTGGTACATATGCAAATATTGATCCATTCGTAGAAAAGTATGTTTGTGAAAACTTAGGATTAGAAGCAGCACCAATTTCAACACAAACATTGCAACGTGATCGTCATGCACATTACATGTCAACACTTGCACTAATCGCAACATCTGTTGAAAAGATGGCAGTTGAGATACGTGGTTTACAAAAGAGTGAAACACGTGAAGTTGAAGAGGCTTTCGCAAAAGGTCAAAAAGGCTCTTCTGCAATGCCACATAAACGTAATCCAATTGGATCTGAAAATATGACTGGTTTAGCTCGTGTTATCCGCGGTTATATGATGACAGCTTACGAGAATGTTCCGTTATGGCATGAGCGTGATATCTCTCACTCTTCTGCAGAACGCGTAATTTTACCAGATGCTACAATCGCGTTAAATTACATGTTAAATCGCTTTGGTAATATCGTTAAAAACTTAACTGTATTCCCAGAGAATATGAAACGCAATATGACAAGAACATACGGCTTAATTTACTCTCAGCGCGTAATGCTTACACTAATTGACAAAGGTCTGGTACGTGAAGAAGCTTATGATATCGTACAGCCTAAAGCAATGGAAGCTTGGGAAACACAAGTACAATTTAAAGAGCTTGTAGAATCTGACGAGCGTATTACAAGTAAGTTAACGCAAGAAGAAATTAACGAATGTTTCAATTATGAACATCATATGCAACACGTTGATACAATCTTTGAACGCCTTGGATTAAACGAAGCGTAAAATTTCATATGGCACAGAATAGAGTCATTCTGTGCCATTCTTTATAAAAATATTATTCACATTTTTCAAACTACAGGGGGCTTGCGAAATGCAAAAGCTAGAATTGCTGTATGAAGGTAAGGCAAAAAGAATTTATCGTACAGAAGCAGCAGATATGGTTTGGGTAGAGTACAAAGATAGTGCGACTGCTTTCAATGGGGAGAAAAAAGCGACAATTACAGGAAAAGGTCGTTTGAACAATGAGATTACAACTTTATTGTTCAGAAAGTTACAAGAAGTTGGAATTAAAACACACTTTGTGGAGAAGTTATCTGATACAGAACAACTTGTCAAAAAGGTGAGTATTATTCCATTAGAAGTTGTCACAAGAAACGTAATTGCAGGTAGTCTTTCAAAAAGACTAGGAATGGAAGAAGGAACTGCTCTTACAACATCAATCGTAGAATTTTACTACAAAGATGATGATTTAGGAGATCCACTTGTAACGGAAGATCATATTCGTTTGTTAAATGTTGCAACACCAGAGCAAGTAAGCGTATTACGAGATGCAGCTCTACAAATCAATCAAGTGTTGATTGAGCATTTCGCAAGCTGTCGTGTAAGATTAGTAGATTTTAAATTAGAGTTTGGCGTAACAGAAGAAGGGGAAATCATATTAGCAGATGAAATTTCACCAGATACTTGCCGTTTATGGGATGAAACGAGCAATGAAAAATTTGATAAAGATGTATTCCGTCGTGATCTTGGGAATTTAACAGAAGCATATGAAGAAATTTTAAAACGTTTAGGGGGAGCTTCACATGTATAAAGTTAAGGTATATGTAACGTTAAGAGAAAGTGTATTAGATCCACAAGGAACAGCGGTAAAGGGAGCACTTCATAGTCTTTCATTTACAGAAGTACAAGACGTTCGAATCGGAAAATATATGGAATTAACAATTGATAAATCAGTATCTGATCTGGATAGCAAGGTAAAAGAAATGTGTGAAAAATTATTAGCAAACGTTGTAATGGAAGACTTCCGTTATGAAGTTGAGGAGGTTGTCGCACAGTGAAATTTGCAGTCATAGTATTCCCAGGTTCGAACTGTGATGTCGATATGTTCCATGCAATTAAAGATGAGCTTGGTGAAGAAGTAGATTACGTTTGGCACGATAGAGAGAATTTAGATGAATATGATGCAATTTTACTACCAGGTGGATTCTCTTACGGTGACTATTTACGTTGTGGTGCTATTTCTCGCTTTGCTAACGCAATGAAAGCAGTGCAAAAAGCTGCTGAGCAAGGAAAGCCAATTTTAGGAGTGTGTAATGGATTCCAGATTCTTGTTGAATCAGGATTACTACCAGGAGCATTAATGAGAAACGAAAACTTAAAGTTTATGTGCCGTACGGTTCAGTTACGTGTTGAAAATAATGAAACTATGTTTACATCACAATATGAAAAAGATGAAGTAATTAATATTCCAATTGCACATGGCGAAGGAAATTACTATTGTGATGAAGCGACTCTTAAACAATTAGAAGAGAATAATCAAATCGCATTCCGTTACGTAGAAAATCCGAATGGAAGCGTTTCAAATATTGCGGGTATTGTAAATGAAAAAGGAAATGTTCTTGGTATGATGCCACACCCAGAGCGTGCTGTAGATGAATTACTTGGCGGTGCTGAAGGTTTAAAAGTCTTTCAATCTATCTTAAAACAGTGGAGGGAAACATATGTCGTTAATGCTTGAGCCAAATCCAACACAAATTAAAGAAGAGCGTATATATGCGGAAATGGGGCTAACAGACGAAGAGTTTGCCATGGTTGAAAAGATTTTAGGCCGTTTGCCGAATTATACAGAAACGGGACTATTCTCTGTTATGTGGTCTGAACATTGTAGTTATAAAAATTCAAAGCCAGTTCTTCGTAAGTTTCCAACGACAGGTGAGCGTGTCTTACAAGGACCTGGAGAAGGCGCTGGAATTGTAGATATCGGTGATAATCAAGCGGTGGTATTTAAAATGGAAAGTCATAACCATCCTTCTGCAATTGAGCCATATCAAGGGGCAGCAACAGGTGTCGGTGGTATTATTCGCGATGTATTCTCTATGGGCGCACGTCCGGTAGCTCTATTAAACTCACTTCGTTTCGGTGAATTACAATCACCACGTGTGAAATATTTATTCGAAGAAGTAGTAGCAGGAATCGCAGGATACGGTAACTGCATCGGTATTCCTACTGTTGGCGGCGAAGTACAGTTTGATCCATGTTATGAAGGAAATCCACTTGTAAATGCAATGTGTGTAGGCCTAATTAATCATGAAGATATTAAAAAAGGGCAAGCACATGGTGCTGGTAATACAGTAATGTATGTAGGAGCATCAACTGGTCGTGATGGTATTCACGGTGCAACATTCGCATCTGAAGAGTTATCTGAAAGCTCAGAAGCGAAGCGTCCGGCAGTTCAAGTAGGGGATCCATTTATGGAAAAACTTCTTATTGAAGCATGTTTAGAACTTATTCAGTCTGATGCACTTGTTGGAATTCAAGATATGGGAGCTGCTGGTTTAACATCATCTTCTGCAGAAATGGCAAGTAAAGCAGGTATGGGTATTGAAATGTACTTAGATGATGTACCGCAGCGTGAAACTGGCATGACTCCATATGAAATGATGTTATCTGAATCACAAGAGCGTATGTTAATCGTTGTGAAAAAAGGTAGAGAGCAAGAAATAGTAGATTTATTTGAGAAGTATGGTCTTGCAGCAGTTACGATGGGGAAAGTAACTGAAGATAAAATGCTTCGCTTATTCCATAAAGATGAAATGGTAGCTGAAGTACCAGCGGATGCTCTTGCAGAAGAAGCACCAATTTATCATAAACCGTCAAAAGAAGCAGCATACTTTGCTGAGTTCCAGCAGATGAAAATGGAAACACCAAAAGTAGAAGATTATAAAGAAACGTTATTATCTTTATTACAACAACCAACGATTGCAAGTAAAGAGTGGGTATATGATCAATATGATTATCAAGTGCGCACTAGCACAATCGTTACACCAGGTTCAGATGCAGCGGTTATACGTGTACGCGGTACAGAAAAAGGATTAGCAATGACGACAGATTGTAACTCTCGCTACATTTATTTAGATCCAGAAGTGGGCGGTAAAATTGCAGTAGCAGAGGCAGCACGTAATATCGTATGTTCTGGCGGGGAGCCACTTGCAATTACAGATTGCTTAAACTTCGGTAACCCAGAAAAACCAGAGATTTTCTGGCAAATTGAGAAATCAGTAGACGGTATGAGTGAAGCTTGCCGCAAGTTACAAACGCCAGTTATCGGCGGGAATGTATCAATGTATAACGAGCGTAGTGGTGAAGCTGTATATCCAACACCAACTGTTGGGATGGTTGGACTTGTACACGATTTAAAACACGTAACAACACAAGAATTTAAACAAGCTGGCGATTTAGTTTATGTAATTGGAGAGACGAAAGCTGAGTTTGGTGGAAGTGAATTACAGAAAATGATCTACGGAAAAATTTTCGGTCAATCACCAAGCATCGATCTAGATGTAGAATTAAAACGCCAAAAGCAAGTACTAGCAGCAATTCAAGCTGGCCTTGTTCAATCTGCACATGATGTTGCAGAAGGTGGTTTAGCAGTTGCAATTACTGAAAGTGCAATTGGTGCTAACGGTTTAGGTGCTACTGTGAAATTAGACGGAGAAGCAACAGCAGTATTATTTGCAGAATCACAATCGCGCTTCGTTATAACCGTAAAACGTGAAAATAAAGAAGCATTTGAGAAAGTGGTTGAAGCAATTCAAGTTGGAGAAGTGACAAATACAAATGAAGTAACAATTCATAATGAAGAAAATGAAGTATTACTTACAGCAAATGTAGATGAAATGAGAAAGGCTTGGAAAGGGGCAATCCCATGCTTGCTGAAATAAAGGGGTTAAATGAAGAATGTGGCGTTTTTGGAATTTGGGGGCATGAAAATGCAGCACAAGTTTCGTACTACGGATTGCACAGTTTGCAGCACCGTGGGCAAGAGGGCGCAGGCATTGTTGTAAATAATGGGGAAAAAATCATCGGTCACAAGGGGTTAGGTTTAATATCAGAAGTGTTTTCAAGAGGTGAGCTAGAGGGATTAAACGGGAAATCAGCAATTGGACACGTACGATATGCAACAGCTGGTGGAAGTGAAGTTGCTAACGTTCAACCATTATTATTCCGTTTTTCCGATCATAGCATGGCGTTAGCTCATAACGGAAATTTAATTAATGCAAAAATGCTTCGTCGTGAATTAGAGGCAGAGGGAAGTATTTTTCAAACAAGTTCAGATACAGAAGTACTTTTACACCTCATTAAGCGTAGTACAAAAGATTCTTTAATTGATAGTGTAAAAGAGGCTCTAAATAAAGTGAAAGGTGCGTTTGCATATCTTTTACTAACTGGAAATGAAATGATCGTTGCGCTAGATCCAAATGGATTCCGTCCTCTTTCAATTGGAAAGATGGGGGATGCTTACGTTGTAGCATCGGAAACATGTGCTTTCGATGTAGTTGGTGCAACATACATTCGTGATGTAGAACCTGGTGAATTGCTTATTATCAATGATGAAGGAATTCACGTAGATCGTTTTACAAATGAAGTAGACCATGCGATTTGCAGTATGGAATACATTTACTTTGCACGTCCAGATTCTAATATAGCTGGTATTAATGTTCATGCAGCACGTAAAAACATGGGGAAACGTTTAGCGGCGGAAGCTCCTATTGAAGCTGATGTTGTTACTGGTGTACCAGACTCTAGTATTTCAGCAGCAATTGGTTATGCGGAGGCGACAGGAATTCCGTATGAGTTAGGGTTAATTAAAAATCGTTACGTTGGACGTACGTTTATTCAACCTTCTCAAGAACTGCGTGAGCAAGGGGTTAAGATGAAGCTTTCAGCAGTAAGAGGCGTAGTTGAAGGAAAACGAGTTGTTATGATTGACGATTCTATCGTAAGAGGAACGACAAGTAAACGAATTGTTCGTATGCTTCGCGAGGCTGGAGCGACAGAAGTCCATGTAAGAATTGCTTCACCACCTCTTAAGTATCCATGCTTCTATGGCATTGATATTCAAACGAGAAAAGAATTAATCGCAGCAAATAATTCAATAGAAGAAATCCGTCAAATCATCGGAGCAGATTCACTAACATTTTTAAGTGAAGATGGATTAGTAGATGCAATTGGACGCCCATATGAAGGAAAATACGGTGGTCTATGTATGGCTTACTTCAATGGAGACTATCCAACAGCTCTTTATGATTATGAGCAAGAGCTTTTAGAAAGTATGAAATAAGAAGAAAAAAGCTTCTACTTCTTTTGATGTAGAAGCTAGCTTCTTTCTTAAAACGGCCGCCCTGGATGGGGAGAAATTAAAAGACGAGGTGTAAAAAACGATGGCGAATGCATATAAGCAAGCAGGAGTAGATATTGAAGCTGGATATGAAGCGGTATCTCGCATGAAAAAACACGTACAAACAACTATGAGAAAAGAAGTGCTAGGCGGTTTAGGCGGTTTTGGAGGTATGTTTGATCTATCAAAATTTGCATTAGAAGAACCTGTATTAGTATCTGGAACAGATGGCGTGGGAACGAAATTGATGCTCGCTTTTATGGCAGATAAACATGACACAATTGGTATTGATGCAGTAGCAATGTGTGTAAATGATATTGTTGTCCAAGGAGCAGAGCCGCTTTTCTTCCTTGATTATATTGCTTGTGGTAAAGCTGAACCTAGTAAAATTGAAAACATCGTCAAAGGAATATCAGAGGGCTGTCGCCAAGCTGGTTGTGCATTAATTGGTGGAGAAACAGCTGAAATGCCAGGAATGTATTCTACAGAAGAATACGATTTAGCTGGTTTTACAGTTGGAATTGTTGATAAAAAGAAAATTGTAACAGGTGAAAAAATTGAAGCTGGTCACGTATTAATTGGCTTAGCATCTAGCGGTATTCATAGTAACGGTTATTCTTTAGTAAGAAAAGTGCTACTAGAAGATGGAGAACTATCTTTAGACCGTATTTACGGCCGCCTAGAACTACCTCTTGGTGAAGAATTATTAAAACCAACGAAAATTTATGTCAAACCTATTTTAGAACTATTGAAGAAACATGAAGTATACGGTATGGCGCATATTACAGGTGGCGGGTTCATTGAAAATATTCCACGTATGTTGCCAGAAGGAATCGGTGCGGAAATTGAATTAGGATCTTGGCAAGTTCAACCGATTTTTAGTTTACTTCAAGAGGTTGGAAAACTAGAAGAGAAAGAAATGTTCAATATTTTTAACATGGGTATTGGTATGGTAGTAGCAGTAAAGGAAGAAGAGGCAAAAGATATTGTTCGTCTTCTTGAGGAACAAGGCGAGAAAGCTCATATTATTGGACACACTGTACAAGGGTCTGGTGTTACCTTTATTGAGGGAACAGAAGTATGAGTAGATTAGCAGTTTTTGCTTCTGGGAGCGGCTCAAACTTTCAATCTCTCATTAATGCGGTAGAAGACAAAATATTGGATGCAGATATTAGTTTATTAGTATGTGATAAACCAGAGGCACGCGCTATTGGACGGGCACATTATCACCATATTCCGTGTTTTTCCTTTTCAGCGAAAGCATATGAGTCAAAAGAAGCATTTGAAAAAGAGATATTAAAAAAGCTAGAAGAGTATGAAATTGATTATGTTATTTTAGCTGGATATATGCGTTTAATTGGAACGACTTTACTAGAAGCGTACGGCGGGAAAATTATTAATATTCATCCATCACTACTACCGAGTTTTCCAGGGAAAGATGCTGTTGGTCAAGCGTTAGAAGCGGGTGTGAAAGTAACCGGAGTAACGATTCACTATGTAGATGCAGGTATGGATACAGGTCCAATTATTGCGCAAGAAGCAGTAGTTGTTTCTGAAGGGGATACGAGAGAAAGCTTACAAAAGAAAATTCAACAAGTTGAACATAAATTATACGTAAATACAGTGAATCAAATTGTTCAGTCTGTGAAAAAACCAACTGTTAACTAACATACAACCAGGGGTGAAGGATAAATGAAAAAGCGTGCATTAGTAAGTGTTTCAGATAAAACAGGAGTAGTAGAATTTGTTAAAGGTTTACTTGAACAAGGGATTGAAGTCATTTCAACAGGTGGTACGAAAAAATTATTAGAAGAAAACGGCTTGCAAGTAATTGGTATTTCTGAAGTAACTGGTTTCCCAGAAATTATGGATGGTCGTGTAAAAACATTACATCCAAATATTCATGGTGGTCTATTAGCAGTTCGTGATAATGAAATGCATGTAGCGCAAATGAATGAATTAGGTATGGAGCCAATTGACTTTGTTGTTGTTAACTTATACCCATTTAAAGAAACAATCGCTAAGCCTGATGTAACATTTGCTGATGCAATTGAAAATATTGATATCGGTGGCCCAACAATGATTCGCTCTGCTGCGAAAAATCATAAATTTGTATCGGTAATTGTAGATCCAGTAGATTATGATGTTGTATTAGCAGAACTGAAAGAGAACGGTGAAGTAACAGAGGAAACGAAACGTAAATTAGCAGCGAAAGTATTCCGTCATACAGCGGCATATGATGCGTTAATTTCTAACTACTTAACAAAGCAAATGGGCGAAGAAAGCCCTGAAACAGTAACGGTGACATTTGAGAAAAAACAAGATTTACGCTATGGCGAAAATCCACATCAAAAAGCAACGTTCTATAAAGCGCCATTCGCAGCAACTTCTTCTGTTGCATATGCAGAACAATTACATGGTAAAGAATTATCTTATAACAATATCAACGATGCGGATGCAGCACTTAGCATCGTGAAAGAATTTACAGAACCAGCAGTAGTAGCGGTAAAACATATGAATCCATGTGGTGTTGGAGTAGGAACTGATATTCACGAAGCATATACTCGTGCTTATGAAGCGGATCCAGTATCAATCTTCGGCGGTATTATTGCAGCAAATCGTGAAATTGATAAAGCTACAGCAGAAAAGTTACACGAAATTTTCTTAGAAATTGTTATCGCTCCTTCGTTCTCGCAAGAAGCTTTAGAAGTGTTGCAAAGTAAGAAGAACTTACGCTTACTAACTGTAAATATTGAAAAAGCGACAAGTGCAAGCAAAAAACTAACTTCTGTACAAGGTGGTCTTCTTGTTCAAGAAGAAGATACGTTATCATTAGATGAGGACGCAATTTCAATTCCAACGAAACGTGAACCATCAGAGCAAGAATGGAAAGATTTAAAACTAGCTTGGAAAGTTGTAAAACATGTGAAATCAAATGCAATTGTTTTAGCGAATGATAACATGACAGTTGGTGTAGGCGCGGGACAGATGAACCGTGTAGGTTCTGCAAAAATCGCAATTACACAAGCTGGCGAAAAAGCACAAGGTAGCGCACTTGCATCTGATGCTTTCTTCCCAATGCCAGATACAGTAGAAGAAGCAGCAAAAGCTGGAATTACAGCAATCATCCAACCAGGCGGATCGATTCGTGATGAAGATTCTATTAAAATGGCAGATGCGTATGGGATTACTATGGTGTTCACTGGCGTACGTCATTTCAAACACTAATAGAGGATGTTAAAAAAGTCCGGTCAAGATAACTGTCGCATGTCGTCGTTGCAATGCCAGTGCGGTACTCATGTAGGAAAGCTACACTCCGTGTCCTCCTGGCAAATGCGCCTCGACCTGCTCGGTTCTCTTGATCCTCCTTTTTAACCTTTTATTGATATGAAAACAAACTAGGAGCATAGCTTCTAGTTTGTACTTATTTAATTATTGGGGGATGAAATATGAATGTTTTAGTAATTGGCCGTGGTGGACGTGAGCATGCTTTAGCTTGGAAATTTGCACAATCTGAAAAGGTAGAAAAAGTATATGTAGCGCCAGGTAATGAAGGTATGCGAGATGTTGCAACACCAGTTGATATTGATGAGAATGATTTCGATGCATTAGTCTTATTTGCAAAAGAGAAGAATGTTGAATTAACTTTCGTTGGACCAGAGATTCCACTTATGAACGGAATCGTGGATCGTTTTAAGGAAGAGGGCCTTCGTGTATTTGGTCCTAATAAAGCGGCTGCGGTTATTGAAGGTAGTAAAGCTTTTACAAAAGAATTGATGAAAAAGTATGATATTCCAACTGCGGCATATGAAACTTTTACAGACTATGAAGAGGCAGTAAAGTACATTCAGAAAGTTGGTGCACCGATCGTAATTAAGGCAGATGGGTTAGCTGCTGGTAAAGGTGTAACAGTAGCAATGACGCTTGAAGATGCATTACAAGCTGTGAAAGAAATGCTGCAAGATGTGAAATTCGGTGAAGCAAGCAAGAAGGTCGTTATTGAGGAGTTTCTAGATGGACAAGAATTTTCATTAATGGCATTCGTAAATGGAACAACTGTGCATCCGATGGTAATTGCTCAAGATCATAAACGAGCTTTTGATGCTGATAAAGGTCCAAATACAGGCGGAATGGGTGCATATTCCCCAGTACCACAAATTCTGGAGTCAGCGGTTCAAGAAGCGATTCAAACAGTATTACATCCAACTGCTAAAGCGATGATCCAAGAAAACCGTTCGTTTACAGGTATTTTATACGCAGGTCTTATTTTAACAAATGATGGTCCAAAGGTAATTGAGTTCAATGCACGCTTTGGCGATCCTGAAACGGAAGTTGTATTACCACGCTTAGAAAATGATTTAGTTGATGTATGTAACGCTGTATTAGATGAAAGTGAATTAACGTTACAATGGTCAAAGGAAGCAGTTATTGGTGTCGTACTTGCTTCGAAAGGATATCCAGAAGCATATAAAAAAGGTGAAATTATTAACGGATTAGATGCACTGCAAGATGTAATAGTTTTCCATGCGGGTACAGCGATGAAACATGGTGACTTTGTAACAAACGGTGGCCGTGTATTATTTGTTGCTTGTAAGGCGAATAGTTTACAAGAAGCGAAAGATAAGGTCTATAAAGAAATCGGTAAAATTGAGAGTGATGGTTTATTTTACCGAAGTGATATAGGATATCGTGCAATTGGGCATGAGATGATGAAAAGCTAATGTATAAAAAATCCCGCTGATTTCTCAGCGGGATTTTTATGCATCTTTATCTTTTTTTAATTTCCCTTTTTGCTTTGCCATTTCTCGAAGTAAATACTCGATGTGTGCATTGACGCTACGAAACTCATCATTCGCCCATTTTTCGATGACTGCGTGTAATTCAGGATCAATACGTAATGGAAAGCTTTTCTTTTTGGCCATAATCACTTACAACCTTTAGTATAGGCTTCCTGTATTAATAACTGGTTGCGCACCTTTATCTGAAACGATGGCAACTAATAAATTGTTCACCATATTTGCTTTACGCTCGTCATCGAGTTCCAGTACGCCTTCTTCATCTAACATATGGATTGAATCTTTCGCCATCTTCACAGCACCTTCAACAATCTCTTTTCTAGCAGCTAATACTGCTTTTGCTTGTTGACGCTGGAGCATTGCATGGGCAATTTCTGTTGCGTAAGCTAAATGTGTTAAACGAGTTTCTAATACTTCTACGCCAGCGATTTCAAGTCGTGCTTCTAACTCACGCTTTAATTCTTCAGAGATCTCTTCAGTATTTCCTCGTAACGTGATGCAAGTTTCATCTTGGAAATTATCATAAGGATATTTTGTAGCAACGTGGCGGATTGCTGTTTCACTTTGAATTTCTACGAATCGATCGTAATGCTCAACACCAAACATTGCTTTTGCGGAATCAACAACTTTATATACGATAACGGCTGCAATTTCAATTGGATTGCCCTCAACATCGTTTACTTTTAATTTCTTACTGTTAAAGTTTTCAACACGTAAAGATACAGTTTGACGAAACGCGAATGGAATTGTTAAAAACAAACCATTTTGACGAATTGTTCCTAAATAACTACCGAAGAACGTAATAACTTTCGCTTGATTCGGTTGAACGATACCGATACCTGTAGCTAAAACAGATGCTAATATGAGAGCTAAAATAGCTATTACAAACATTTCTTGTACAAGGCAAAATACACCGATAGCGGCTAAAACTAAAATTCCAATAACGCCGAGAAATCCATTAACATAAAATACTTGTTTTTCTTTCATATGATCGCCTCCTTGATATAAAAATGATATCACTTTTATATCATTACATGCAAGAGGGTTACACCTAATTTTCTGAATTTTATTGTTTGATATCTTTTATGTACGTTTTAAGGGTAAAGATAAGAATGTACGTTCTGTTTCGTGGTAAAATAAAGAAGACTTAGCTGCCCACTGCAGCAGCTAAGTCCCTTTGAGAGCATCTTGCATCGTGACAAATGATTCAAAGCGGTTTTGCCAGGATTAATTCTTCAATCGCTGACTCAATCTCTTTGTCAGAAGTGTCATAACTTCCATCTGACTTTGACTTTGGCTTGTCATGACTGGAAGCTGAATTAACTTCTTCTTTATTATGTCCTTTTTCAGTGAAATTCATGCTAGGCATTTTAAATGCGCTCATATTCATATATTTTCCAAACTTACAGGCTTCAACAATAGGGCAGAAACGAACGATCCCCTCCGCAATTTTCATGGCACCAATCCATAGCAAAACTTTAGACCAAGTGCACGAAGGTTTACGTACGAGTTTAGCTGTACTACAACCGAAGAGGATGAGTCCGAGTGTAATTCGAATTAGAGCACTAATTGTGCCGATGTTTTGCTTCATTAGAAAAACACTCCTTTTTAATTAACTTCGAAATAGAAAATACTATTTCATTTGTTAGTATTCCGTATAAGTTTTTTGATATGTAATCCAACATTTGACGTTGAAAAAGATGTTGGATTGGGCGTGTGTGTAGGTAGCTTTTTTTGTTATAATGAAAGAATGCGTAAAAGGAAGTTCAAAAAGTCCGGTAAAGATAGCTGTCGCATTTCATCGTTGCATACGCCAGTCCGGTAAAGATATAGCAAGGAATGTAAAAAATCTTGATAAAAATTAACTGTTATTTTGAACGGAAATTATATAACTAGAGAAAAGAAAGGGTGTTTTCATGTACGATATTTCCAAATGGAAACATGTATTTAAGCTTGATCCAAATAAGGAGTTAAGTGACGAACATTTAGAAATGATTTGTGAATCTGGAACGGATGCTGTTATTGTAGGCGGAAGTGACGGTATAACAATTGATAACGTATTACACATGCTAGTTAGCATTCGTAGATATGCAGTGCCTTGTGTGTTAGAGGTTTCTGATGTGGAGGCAATTACACCAGGATTTGATTTTTATTACATCCCAAGTGTTTTAAATAGCCGAAAAGTAGAATGGGTAACAGGTGTTCATCATGAGGCATTGAAAGAATTTGGGGATATTATGGACTGGGACGAAATTTACATGGAAGGGTATTGTGTTTTAAACCCAGAAGCGAAAGTAGCCCAGCTTACAGATGCAAAATGTGATTTAACAGAAGATGATGTTATTGCATATGCGCGTTTAGCAGACAAGCTATTACATTTACCGATATTCTATTTAGAATATAGCGGGACGTATGGAGACATTGAGCTTGTTAAAAATGTAAAAGCAGAATTGAAACAAGCTAAGCTATATTATGGCGGTGGTATTTCTAATGCAGAACAAGCGAAAGAAATGGCACAGTATGCTGATACAGTAGTTGTTGGAAATATTATTTATGATGATATAAAATCGGCATTAAAAACAGTTAAAGCAGTAAAAGGAGAGTAGGTGCAGGCACATATGAGTACGACAGATAAGTTATTAAATGGTTTAAATCCGCAGCAACAAAAAGCAGTACAAACAACAAATGGAGCACTGCTATTAATGGCAGGCGCAGGTAGTGGGAAAACACGTGTGTTAACACACCGTATTGCATATTTACTTGGTGAAAAAGGTGTGGCGCCATGGAATGTACTAGCAATTACCTTTACAAATAAAGCTGCTCGTGAAATGCGTGAGCGTATTGATAAACTTGTTGGACCAGAAGCAGAAGATATTTGGATTTCTACGTTCCACTCTATGTGCGTACGTATTTTACGACGTGATATTGACCGCATTGGTATTAATCGTAACTTTACAATCTTAGATTCAGGTGATCAGTTAACTGTAGTAAAAAAAATTATGAAGGAGCGCAATATTGACCCGAAGAAGTTTGAGCCGCGCTCTATTTTAGCGGGTATTAGCAATGCGAAAAATGAACTGTTATCTGCAGATAAATATGCAAAAAAAATTACAACCGCTGATCCATATGAAAAATTAACGAGCGATGTATATACAGAATATCAAAAACGTCTTTTGAAAAATAACTCATTAGACTTTGATGATTTAATTATGACGACGATTCAGCTATTTGAACGTGTTCCAGAAGTACTAGAGTTTTATCAGCGTAAATTCCAATATATTCACGTTGATGAGTATCAAGATACGAACAAAGCTCAGTACCTTCTTGTTAAACATTTGGCATCACGTTTTAAAAACCTTTGTGTTGTTGGTGATTCGGATCAGTCTATTTACCGCTGGCGCGGGGCTGACATTTCGAACATTTTGTCATTCGAAAAAGACTATGAGAATGCACAAGTTATTCTGTTAGAACAAAACTATCGTTCATCACAAAATATTTTAAATGCAGCTAATGCTGTAATTGAAAAAAATTCAAACCGTAAACCGAAGAAATTATGGACAGAAAATCAAATTGGAAGCAAAATCTCGTATTATCGTGCTGCAACCGAAAAGGACGAAGCGTATTTTGTTGCGAAAAAAATTCGTGACGATATTCAAATGGGGAACCGAAAATATACTGATTTTGCAGTGTTATATCGTACAAATGCCCAGTCTCGTATGATTGAGGAGATTTTCCTAAAATCTAATATCCCTTACAAAATTGTCGGCGGTACTAAGTTCTATGATCGTAAAGAGATTAAAGACATTTTGGCGTACTTACGTTTAATTGGGAATCCAGATGATGAGATTAGTTTTGCACGTATTATTAACATGCCAAAGCGCGGGATTGGTGCGACTTCTATCGATAAAATTATTAATTATGGTGTGCAAAACGGAATCTCATTAACTGCTGTATTTGATGAGATTGAGCATGTTGGTGTAAGTGCAAAAATAACAAAAGCAGTAAAAGAATTCGCAAGTTTATTACACAACTGGGTAAATATGCAAGAGTATTTATCTGTTACAGAATTAGTAGAAGAAGTTATTGAAAAGACAGGCTATCGCGATATGCTGAAAAATGAGCGATCTTTAGAAGCAGAAGGTCGTTTAGAAAACTTAGACGAGTTTTTATCTGTTACACAAACATTTGAATCCCAAAGCGAAGATAAGAGCCTTGTTGCATTCTTAACAGACTTAGCTCTTGTTGCTGATATTGATCGTGTAGATGAAGATCCAACTGCCGGTGAAGAAGTTATTTTAATGACGATGCACTCAGCAAAAGGATTAGAGTTCCCAGTTGTCTTTATTGTTGGCTTAGAGGAAGGGATATTCCCGCATACTCGTTCTCTTATGGAAGAGGATGAAATGCAAGAAGAGCGTCGTCTTGCCTATGTAGGTATTACTCGTGCAGAAGAAGAGCTATACTTATCCAATGCTCAAATGCGTACTTTATTTGGTAGAACAAGTATGAATGCAGCATCTCGATTTATTACAGAGATTCCGGCAGAATTAGTAGAACCATTAAACGAAACAGCACCGAAGCGTGAAACTTCGTTTGGTGCAAAGGGAAGAACGACAAGCGCAACTACAACACGTTCTCGTTCAGCTTTCGCGCGTCCGGCTGTTAAGACGACAGGTGGCGAGCAAATTGGCTGGGGAATAGGCGATAAAGCAGCTCACCAGAAGTGGGGAGTCGGTACAGTTGTAAGTGTAAAGGGTGAAGGTGATTCAAAAGAATTAGATATTGCATTCCCAAGCCCAATTGGTATTAAACGTTTATTAGCAAAATTTGCACCTGTGACGAAACAATAGGAAAGGACTGAGGATATGTCAAAAGAGATAGCCAAAAAACGTATAGAAGAACTGCGTGATTTGTTAAATACATTTAACTATCAATATCACGTATTAGACAATCCTTCTGTTTCTGATGCGGAATATGACCGTGATATGCAGGAGCTTATAAAATTAGAAGCAGAGAACCCAGAGTTTATGAGTGAAGACTCTCCCTCCATTCGCGTTGGGGGGACTGTTCTTGATATATTTGAAAAGGTAACGCATAAATCACCAATGTTAAGTTTAGGAAACGCGTTTAATGAAGGAGATTTGCGTGATTTTGATCGAAGAGTACATCAGGGAATTGATGATGCGAATGTAAGATATATATGCGAATTAAAAATTGACGGACTTGCTGTTTCACTTCATTATGAAAAAGGACGCTTCATTCAAGGAGCAACACGTGGTGATGGTATAACGGGTGAAGATATTACCCAAAACTTAAAAACGATTAAAGCTATCCCGCTGCGTTTAAATGAAGAAGTAACGTTAGAAGCACGAGGCGAGGCTTATATGCCGAAGCGTTCATTCGTTAAATTGAATGAAGAGAAAGAACAAAATGGTGAAGATGTATTTGCGAATCCACGTAATGCGGCAGCAGGATCGATACGCCAACTTGATCCGAAAATTGCAGCGAAGCGTAACTTATCTATGTTTGTGTATGGTCTTGCTAATGTAGAAGAAAAAACAATTCCATCCCACAGTGAATCACTGGATTTCTTAGGTGAGCTTGGATTTAAGACGAATCCAAATCGTCGTACATGTGAAACAATTGAAGACGTAATAGCCTATGTAGAAGAGTGGCAAGAAAAACGCCCGCATCTTGATTATGAGATTGACGGAATCGTTATAAAAGTAGACGATGTTGCTATTCAAGAAAGCTTAGGAACTACAGCAAAGAGTCCAAGATGGGCAATAGCTTATAAATTCCCAGCTGAAGAAGTTGTGACGAGATTAACAGGGATTGAATTAAGTGTCGGCCGCACAGGAGTTGTAACACCAACTGCAGAGCTCGAGCCAGTTAGAGTGGCTGGTACTATCGTTCGTCGTGCTTCTTTACATAACGAAGATTTAATTCGTGAAAAGGATATTCGAATTGGTGACTACGTTGTTGTGAAAAAGGCTGGAGATATCATTCCTGAAGTTGTGAACGTTATTTTTGATAAGCGTACTGGTGAGGAAGAAGAATATCATATGCCAACGCATTGTCCAGCATGTGAGAGTGAACTTGTTCGTTTAGAAGAAGAAGTAGCACTTCGATGTATAAATCCGACTTGCCCAGCTCAAATTCGTGAAGGATTAATCCATTTCGTTTCAAGAAATGCAATGAATATTGATGGACTCGGAGAACGTGTAATTACACAACTCTTTGATGCGGATTATATTCGTACGTTTGCTGATTTATATTCATTGACGAAAGAGCAATTATTAGAACTAGAACGTTTCGGTGAAAAATCAGCAACAAATTTAGTCCAAGCAATTGAGAATTCTAAGGAAAACTCATTAGAGCGATTATTATTCGGTCTTGGTATTCGTCATGTCGGTGCGAAAGCGGCACGTACATTTGCTGAGCATTTCGAAACGATGGATGAGCTTGTGAAAGCGACGGAAGAAGAATTAAAAACAATTAATGAGATTGGTGAAAAAATGGCTCAATCCGTTGTAACGTATTTCGATAATGAAGACGTATTAGAGCTATTACAACAATTTAAAGAGTATGGCGTGAACATGGCATACAAAGGTATAAAAATTGCTGATTTACAAAATGTTGAATCGTACTTCGCAGGAAAAACTGTCGTCTTAACAGGGAAATTAGAAGTTATGGGCCGCAGTGAAGCGAAGAAGAAAATTGAGGCATTAGGTGGAAAAGTAACAGGAAGTGTTAGTAAAAGTACGGATTTACTTGTTGCTGGTGAAGCTGCAGGCTCGAAATTAGCGCAAGCAGAGAAGCACAATGTTGAAGTTTGGAATGAAGAGAGGTTCTTACAAGAGCTGAATAAGTAAGAGGTGCAAACTTACGATGAAAAAAATAGCGTTAGCGGTATTAAGTCTTAGCCTACTTGTAAGTGGGTGTAGTATGGGTTCCAATAAAGATGAAAAAGCAGTTGAGAAATCGGGGAAAGCGAAAGAACAAGCAGTTATCCCGAAATACTCCATTTCGGATGAATATTATAAGACAACGGTTGAATTTGATCCAGGTAAGGCACGTGGTTTAGTTGTACAAGGTTTAAATAGTCGTCTAGATGTAGATGAATTTGAAACAGGATTAATGCGCATTGCCAAAGAATCGTTTAGTACGAAAGATTATTTCTTTAAAGGCGGAAAGTTTCTAGAGGCTCAAGATATACAAATGCTTGTAAAAAGAAAGCGTACAGATGCTGAACAAAAAGAGCTAGAGGATAAGTTGAAAAAAGATGCAGTTAAATTTCCAAATATCGGACTGAATCCAGCCTTAAGTGAAGGTTCGGAGTCACTAGAAGTGAAAAATAAAAAACATCCAATGTATATCTCAAACATTTTAGAGCATGATTACTACGTGCAAAAAGGTGGGAACGATAATGAACCTGATGGCATTGTAGTTGGATTAGCGATGAATTCTGTTCAATATTATGAGGAAGAGCATGGTTATCCGCGTGAGGCTGCAATTCCAGATGTGAAAATGTTAGCTGAAGGGAAAAGGATGGCCCAAGAAATCTTGAAAGTAATGCAGCAAAAAAAGCCTGAAATAAAAAATATTCCGGTTACATTTGCGATTTATCGTCAAGGTCCAAAGTCTTCGCTTGTACCAGGAAATTTTGTTTCTTATGCTAAGGTAGAAAAAGGCAGTGAAACGGTTGAGGATTGGAAGCCGATCAATGAGAAATACTATTTATTCCCATCTGAACAAGCAAAAGCGGATAATAAACGTGAAGACCTTGCAAGGGTGTCAAACTTTAAAGCGAAGTTAAGTGAGTATTTCCAAGGCGATTATACAGCTGTTATCGGTACTGGAATGTATAGAGATGATGAATTAAAAGAAATGAAGCTCGATATTCCTGTCCAATTCAATGGGAAAGCTGAAGTAATTGGTTTTACACAATATGTAGCTGGACTTGTTATGGAATACTTCCCGAATTATATGAAAGTACAAGTAACAATTAAATCTGTAGAACGTCCAGAAGCAATTATTATACGTGAAGCGAAGCAAGATGAACCATTTGTGAAAATTTTAGATTAAAGATGAGAGCTGTTCCATAAAGGAACAGCTTTTTTTCTTGAAAAATTTTGTTATAATTTTAAATGTTACAAATAAAGGGGTAAGGGGCAAAGTCATGGAAGAACTAAGCTTTCAAGTCATTATTTTATTAATTGCATTCGGGTTTTTAGCTGCTTTTATTGATTCGGTTGTTGGAGGGGGAGGATTAATTTCGCTTCCTGCACTTATGTTTGTTGGTTTATCACCAGCTTCGGCAATCGCAACGAATAAATTAGCTGCAACGATGGGGACGCTTACGAGCACAATTTATTTTATTCGATCAGGCAAGGTGAATTTTCGGATTGTAGGAAAGTTAATCCCGTTAACTATTATTGGAGCAGTCGCAGGGGCTTTAGTAGTAAAGTTTATTCCCCCTGATATTTTGCGTCCGCTAGTACTCGTAATGTTGGTTTTTATTGCCATTTATATTATTGCGAAAAAAGATTGGGGAAGTGCATCTACCTATAAAAAGATGACAAAAGGAAAAACATTAATGTTTTTCTTTGTTATTTTAATGATAGGATTTTATGATGGATTTTTTGGACCAGGGACAGGATCCTTTTTAATTTTTGCATTTTTATTAATTGGTTTGGATTTTATTCAAGCGGCAGCATCTGGAAAACTTTTGAACTTCGTTAGTAATATCGTATCTTTAATTACTTTTTTATTTTTAGATGTGATTCATTTTGAATACGGTATAATTATGGGCTTATCAATGATTTTAGGTGCTTATTTTGGATCGAAGTTTGCGGTTCAAAAAGGTGTTGGATATGTAAGGACTTTATTTTTATTAGTTACTATTTTATTAATCGGGAAAAATGTTTTGGAATATACTCATATTTTGTAGATTCATACGTATGTATGAATCTCTTTTTTATTATATTTTAAAAATTTATTAATTTTTAAAATATAAGTCTAGGAATATTTGAATAAATCTAAATTATCGTGTAGAATAATGTTGTAAAATGTAAACGTTTTTCTAAGGGGAGGCTAAAAAGATGGTAGTAGCATACAAACATGAGCCATTTACAGATTTTTCAGTAGAGGCTAACAAATTAGCGTTTGAAGAGGGTTTAAAGAAAGTAGAATCTTATCTTGGACAAGACTATCCATTAATTATCGGGGGAGAAAAAATCACTACAGAAGACAAAATTGTTTCTGTAAACCCTGCAAATAAAGAGGAACTTGTTGGTCGTGTTTCAAAAGCAAGCCGTGAATTAGCTGAAAAAGCAATGCAAGTAGCGGATGCAACATTCCAAACTTGGAGAAAGTCAAAACCAGAAATGCGTGCAGATATTTTATTCCGTGCTGCAGCAATCGTTCGTCGTAGAAAACATGAGTTCTCTGCTATTCTTGTAAAAGAAGCAGGTAAACCATGGAATGAGGCAGATGCTGATACAGCAGAAGCAATCGACTTTATGGAATATTATGCTCGCCAAATGTTGAAATTAAAAGACGGTATTCCAGTAGAAAGCCGTCCAATTGAATATAATCGTTTCTCTTACATTCCATTAGGAGTAGGTGTTATCATTTCTCCTTGGAACTTCCCATTCGCAATTATGGCAGGTATGACAACAGCTGCTGTAGTTTCTGGTAACACAGTATTACTAAAACCAGCTAGTACAACTCCTGTAGTAGCAGCGAAATTTATGGAAGTATTAGAAGAAGCTGGTTTACCAGCTGGCGTAGTAAACTTCGTTCCAGGTAATGGCTCTGAAGTTGGTGACTACTTAGTAGATCACCCTCGTACACGTTTCGTTAGCTTTACTGGATCTCGCGATGTAGGTATTCGTATTTACGAACGTGCAGCAAAAGTAAACCCAGGACAAATTTGGTTAAAACGTGTTATCGCTGAAATGGGCGGTAAAGATACAATCGTTGTTGATAAAGAGGCAGATCTTGAATTAGCAGCTAAATCTATCGTTGCATCAGCATTCGGATTCTCAGGACAAAAATGTTCTGCATGTTCTCGTGCAGTAATCCATGAAGATGTATACGATCATGTATTAAATCGTGCTGTTGAATTAACAAAAGAATTAACAGTAGGTAACCCAGATGCAAAAGATATCAACATGGGACCTGTTAATGACCAAGCTGCATTCGATAAAGTAATGAGCTATGTTGCAATTGGTAAAGAAGAAGGTAAAATCGTATCAGGTGGCGAAGGAGACGATTCTAAAGGCTGGTTCATCCAACCAACAATCGTTGCTGACGTTGCAGAAGATGCTCGTTTAATGAAAGAAGAAATCTTCGGACCAGTAGTAGCATTCTGTAAAGCAAAAGACTTTGATCATGCACTTGCAATTGCAAATAATACAGAATACGGTTTAACAGGAGCAGTTCTTTCTAACAACCGTGACCATATTGAAAAAGCACGCGAAGACTTCCACGTTGGTAACTTATACTTCAACCGTGGATGTACTGGTGCAATCGTAGGTTACCAACCATTCGGTGGCTTTAACATGTCTGGTACAGACTCTAAAGCTGGTGGCCCTGACTACTTAGCACTTCACATGCAAGCAAAAACTACTTCTGAAACTTTATAAGAAATAGTAGAAAAGATCTTCACAGACTGTGAAGATCTTTTCTTTTTGAGAAACTCTCTATAGCAGAAGCAATCGATTTTATAGAAGCTAGTTAATTTCAATCAAGAAAAGGTTTCCAAATATTACTATTTGTTCTTTTGAATTAGTTAAACCCTATTAATATCGGGATAAACATGAAAATAGAAACAAAACAGCGAGAAAAATTGACTTATTAGTCATATTTTTTAGTATTCATTTTGAGGATTTCCTGTATAATACAATTTGAAAGAAAATCTATGGTTAGACAAGAGAACACTCCTTTCGGCTTTGCTAACTGAAAGGAGTGTTTTTTTTAGGTCGCTAAAAACTCTTCTGTACTCATTATATTTGCGTATACTCCATTTAAACTCGCCAAAATTGTATTATGAATATAAACAGCTGGTATAGTAGCATTCTTAAATGAAAGATCTTTTGTAGCACAAGCATCGTGTATTACGGTACAGTGAAGGCCAAAATCAAAAGCAGCTCTTACTGTAGCATCAATACACATATGGGTCATCATCCCGCATATTACGACGTGTTCAATTCCTGAACGTTGTAATTGTTCTAGAAGATCAGTTTCTCGGAAGCTATTTGGATAATGTTTAAGGATAACGGTTTCCTCTCTAAGTGGACGGACATTTTCGTGAATATGGACACCTTCTGTATTGGGTAGGAAAAAAGTAGCGCTATCTTTTATAGCTACATGTTGGATATGAAAAATAGGTTCGTTTCTTATTCTAAAATGTTGTAGTAGCTGACTAGCATATTCACTTGCTTCTACTGGATTACGTAATTCCATCATTCCGCTTGGAAAATAATCATTTTGAATGTCGACGAGCAAAAGAGCTGTTTTCATATATCTATCTTCCTCCGATTTCATATTCAAATAATGTTATTCAATGAGTAGAGAAGATTCTCCTTTTTAAAAGTATGAGTGAGAAGGATTTTACATAACTTTAAAAATCACTATTGTATTGTTACTTCTTATTTTAAAATTCAAATAGAGAAATGATTAATATTTTTCCGAAAAATGTATTGACTCTCATTATTCTGAGTTCTATAATAAGACTTAATTAAACGACAATTAAATCGATACACTCTTATCCAGAGAGGTGGAGGGACTGGCCCTACGATACCTCAGCAACGGGTTTTTTAATACCGTGCTAACTCCAGCAAGCCTATAAAGGCTTGGAAGATGAGAAGATGTGAATGAGTACATATAAAAGTGCTCTCCTTCTTATCTTTTATTACTGATAAGAAGGAGAGCACTTTTTATTTTACCTCGAAAGCTCTACTTCAAGTTTTTACAGCATATAGGAGGGAAGAAAATGATTTCTTTTAACAATGTAAGTAAAGTATATGAATCAGGTGGGCAATCTGTTCATGCGGTTGAGGATGTAACGCTGTCAGTTGAAAAGGGCGAAATTTTTGGCATTATCGGATTTAGTGGTGCTGGAAAGAGTACGCTATTACGTTTAGTAAATATGTTAGAAAGACCAACTGCAGGAACAATTTCAATAGATGATAAAGATATTACATCATTATCGGCGAAAGAATTACGGAAACTAAGACAAAGAATTGGGATGATTTTCCAAAATTTTAACCTATTTAATTCAAGAACGGTGTTTGGGAACATTGCTTATCCATTAAGGTTAGCGAAATTGCCGAAGAATGAGATAAAAGAAAGAGTGAATGAACTACTAAAATTTGTTGGTTTAGAAGATAAAGCGAACTATTATCCAGAACAGTTATCAGGTGGGCAAAAGCAGCGTGTTGGGATTGCAAGAGCACTTGCGACATCACCGGATATTCTCATATGTGATGAGGCAACATCAGCTTTAGATCCGGAAACAACAAAAGAAATCTTAAATTTATTAAAGAAAGTAAATAGAGAGTACAATTTAACGATTCTACTTATTACACATGAAATGCACGTTGTGAAAGAAATTTGTCACCGTGTAGCCGTTATGGAAAAAGGAAAAGTAATTGAAGAAGGAAAACTGTTTGACGTTTTCACACAACCAAAAACAAAGACAACTCAAAATTTTGTACGCTCTGTTATTAATGATCACTTACCAGAAAGTGTTCTAGCGAAAATTCAAAACGGAGGTCAGATTTATCGCCTGACTTTTACTGGGGAAGAGACAGGGCAGCCTGTACTATCATATATTGCGAAAAACTATAACGTCGATGTAAATGTTCTTTATGGAAATATTATTGAACTCCAAAATGTGCTATTTGGAAATCTTCTTGTAGAACTACAAGGTGAACAGAAAGAAATTCAAAAAGCATTACAACATCTAAGACTGCAAGTGCAGCTGAAGGAGGTAGAAGCTCATGCGAGTTGATTGGAGTATATTTTGGCCTCGCATATTAGATGCGACGGGGGATACCCTCTTAATGGTAATTGTAACCCTTATATTCGCTACAATTCTTGGTATACCTCTAGGTTTACTATTGTATGTAACGAGAAAAGGGAATTTTTTAGAAAATAAATGGGTCTTTTCTATTCTTAATATCATAATTAATACAATTCGTCCGGTTCCATTCATTATCTTTTTAGTAGCTTTAAGCCCACTAACAAGAAGTGTTATTGGAACGACGATTGGAACGGCTGCAGCAATCTTCCCAATGACGTTAGTTGCATCAATTGGTATTGCTAGAATGGTTGAAACAAATCTTGTTTCTGTTCCGAAAGGAGTAATTGAAGCAGCACAAGCAATGGGCGCTTCACCACTTAGAATTGTTTTTGAAATCCTCGTACCAGAAGCTTTAGCACCATTGATCCTAGGTGTCACGTTTATGACGGTCGGTTTAATTGAATTTTCTGCAGTCGCAGGACTTGTCGGTGGTGGCGGTCTTGGTGACTTAGCAATGACATATGGTTATCAACGCTTTGATACGTCAGTTATGTTCGTAACGGTCGTTTTACTTATTATTCTTGTACAGGTGGCTCAAAATTTAGGGAACTACTTTGCGAAAGTCTTTTTACGCAGATCATAAAAAGGAAGAGGGGAAAAGAAAATGAAGAAAATTTTAGCATTTGCATTATCAGCGATCGTAGGAATTACAGCATTAAGCGGCTGCTCAGGTGGAGACACAGGTGCAGGAGCGAAAGAGAAAGTAGTTCGCGTCGGTGTAACTGGAACAGATGGAGACGTTTGGGAAATTTTAAAGAAAAAAGCTGAAAAAGAAGGGATTAAAATTAAACTGGTTGAGTTCTCTGATTACACAACACCCAACAAAGCGTTAGCTGATGGAGATATTGAACTAAACTCATTCCAGCACATTGCTTTCTTAGAGCAATTTAAAAAGGAGCATAAGTTAGATATTACAGCTGTTGGTACAACGCAAATTGCACCGATGGGCTTATACTCTGAAAAATATAAGAAAGCAAATGAAATCCCAGATGGTTCGGAAATTGCTATTCCGAATGATCCAACGAACCAAGCACGTGCATTAAAACTTCTTGATGCAGCTGGATTATTAAAGCTTAAGAAAGATTTTGGTCTATTTGGGGATCCAAGCGGTATCGCTGAAAATCCAAAGAAGCTAAAAGTTACACCGGTTATCGCACAGCAAACACCTCGTGTGTTAAAAGATGTAGCGGCTTCAGTTATTAATAACGGTGTTGCTGGTCAAGCTGGATTAGACCCAGCGAAGGATCCAATTTTCTTAGAAGATCCAAATAATGAAAATGCAAAGGCCTATATTAATATTTTCGCAGCTCGTACGAAAGATAAAAATGATCCAACACTGAAAAAAGTAATTGAGTTATACCATTCAAAAGAAGTAACAGATGCAATTAAGAAAGAAACAAATGATGGTTCAATTTCAGTAGATCTTTCACTTGATGAGCTTGAAAAAATCGTAAAATAATTATTGAGTTTAACGACTAACAGTAGGAACCCCTCCGCTGTTAGCTCGTTCAACATATAATCTACTTAACAAACAAAACCCTAATTCTGTACCTTCTAATTTTGTATAACATAGAATCCAATGTTTGTTAAGTAGAGTGATGGACCAGGAGTTTTCTGGTCTTTTTTTAATTAAAGCAGCTGGCTAATAATAAGGAAATCCAAATTATGATTGGGTAAGAGATTAAACTAAAAATGAGTGTACTTGCTAATTTCTTTTTAGGGATTAATAGTTTCTTTGATGAAAATAAGAAAAGAGAAAATAGGATAATGATAGATGCTGAGATTACTCCTGGATTATAAGAACGATAAATGAAATACAAGATAATATGCTGAACGGCGTTAAAGAAGATACAGCCCTGTATAAAAATGATCAAATAAATAGAAGATATGATGCTTAATTGATATAGAATGACTATGAGTAAGACGAAGGTTGTTAATATGGAAATTGCAATGAAAAATTGTTTGTTAGTTATAAAATGGATCGAAAATCGATTAGCGATATATTGTGGCATTTGGAAAGCTTCTTCAAGGTTATGAAAAAAGAATAGAAGGGGGATTAGCCAGATTGTATTAGTGGTGAAATGTCTTGTTGAAGATGTTTTTATCAACTTATATCAGCTCCAATAAAGGGATAGAAAGCCTATAAGAAAAGGCTTTCTACAAGGGTATAGTTATTCAATTATGATGCTTTTTAAATTACTCTCAGGTTGCGGTTGTTCTTCAGCATAGGAGGAGAGCTCCTCTTGCAAAATATTTAGTGCGTGCTTAGCTGATTGCTGAATCGGATTCGGTAGCTCTTCTAATATACGCATACCGATTTTTATTTTTGTACGAATTACCTTTCTTAGTAATTCATCATGCATGTACTACACCTCCAAACCGAATGTTTAGTACATCATCTTCAAACTTAGCTCCTTGAATAGAAAGGTGTGTTAATGTTTTTGGTAAGGTGATATTTCGCTTCATAGAGCCGGCTCGAATAATAAGTTCATCACCTTTTTGATTTAATGAAAGTTCACTTTTGTTTGAGAAGGGAATGGACAGAACGAAAATATACTCATCGCCATCTTTTTTTACATATTGTGTGCGGCCATTAAATTTCACTTCAGTAGGAGAAGGGTCTGATTTAAATAAAGCATTTCCTACACGCTCTAACATAGCTAAACCAACAACTTCTTGTTCAAACATGGGAGCTTCGTAAATAGGAAGTGGCTGAAAACTATCTTTAATTAACGCCTTATATTTCTTTTGTGTATCTTTCCATGCCTGAAAGTAAGGGTCGGTAACAGTGTTAGGGATGACGCGGTTAATCATAATGGCATCTACGTTATAATCGTATAAGTTTAAATAAGTAAAACTACGCTGAGCTTCTTTAATGACCATTTTTTCAGGATTTACAACAACGCGAATACTCGTTACTTCTCGGTTTGATAAAATATCTCTCATTTCTCCAAGTTGTTCAAGCGTATTCGTTAATTCGTCCATAATATCATCAGTTGGAAGGGGGACACCAAGAAGTGGTTGAGCTACAGGACGAACAACTTTTAAAATCTTCCTTTTAATAGGAAAGAGTTTTTCCATCCACCAGCCGAGCATGTCTGGAAAGCTAAGCATTGCTAAAGTTTCTCCAGTCGGTGCGCAATCAATAATGATGACGTCGTAAGTGTTGTGCTTATAGTAATCGAGTACTCGAAGTAAGCTAATTAAATCTTCCATACCAGGGAACATCGTTAATTCTTCTGTTGTAATATCATCAGCTGCTTTTGAAGTGAAGAGTAGTGTAATATATTTCTGCAATTTCCCCCAGCCTTTTTCCATTTCATAAATAGTGTTAATTTCTTGTGCCCACAAGTTTTCGCGAATTTCTAGTGGCTCAGAAGATAGTTTTATGCCAAATGAATCCCCTAAACTATGAGCAGGATCTGTACTCATTACTAATGTTTTTAATCCTTGTTTTGCACTTTGGATTGCTGTTGCTGCTGAAATGCTAGTTTTTCCTACGCCGCCTTTACCTGTATACAGAATAATTCTCATCATTAATATCCCCTTTGTTTCGAATGTCGAATATTACGAGTGTCGAAATATTTAATTGAATAAAAACCCAACTAGGGTCTTATTCAATCGGAATGTTTTTCATTTTAGGTGTAGAAACCTTTTCTTCTGTTTTTTGCTGTGACGTAGCAATGTGATTCATGATCTTTTGGAATATTTGTAGTAAGAATGCTTTTTCTTCTTCTGACAATGCATCTGTCACTAGGCTAAAGTAATGGGCCGCATTTTGTTTTACTTCTTGAACGAGCATTACGCCGTTTTCTGTTAAACGAATTAATACAATGCGTCGATCGCTTTCATTCCGGTAGCGTTCAATATATCCCTTTTTTACAAGGCGATTTACAACGCCCGTTGTTGTACTCATCGGTATATCAAGAAGATCAGCAATTTTTGTCATTGTAATATCCGTATTTCGCTCCATCCAAAGTAAACAAAATACTTCTGTCTTGGAAAGTGTTAAATCAAGGCTTACCCATTCTTCTGGATAGAAAAGTTTCTTGGCGTTATCTAGCAGTAAGTCTAAAAAATGTTCATATTGTAACAATTATTTCCACTCCCGTATATTTCGAGGTTCGTAATATTTGTTTTTATTTTATGTGGAATTGAAATAAATGTCAATATTTTTAACTGTTTTTTCAGATTAGAAAGAAAATTATCTTCAAAATAGAAATTTTTTGTGATAGATTAATAAATAGAAAAATGATTTTACATAAAAACCCATTGTGATAAATATATTTATCTATAATAGGTGTACAGCTAACGAGGGGGAGAACGATGAGAAGACGAAATACGCAAGCGTTCACGTTTTTAGCATGGACTTCATTTGTTTGTGCGCTTTCAGGAATGCTAATTGGGATTTATACGCTAGATGAAACGCTTAGTGTAAAAGGATACTATTTAATCGGAACATTATTTCTAACGATGTCTTGTTTTGTATTACAAAAAACAATTCGTGATAATGAAGAAGATAACGAGAGATTTCCGAAAAATAAATCGTTAGATAAAGAGTAAATTGTAAAGAAAGGCATTTGCCTTTCTTTTTTTATGTAAAAATACCGTAAGTGCCGTGTGTTGACTTGCTTGAAGTACTGAAAATTTGGTATCATCAATAGTATTGTAGATTGAACGATATATTATGGAGGTGGCCTAGCCGTGTCAAGAATTTCCGTTGAGAATGTAAAGCACGTAGCACATTTAGCACGTCTTGCAATTACTGATCAAGAAGCAGAAAAATTTCAAAAACAACTAGATGCAATTGTTACATTTGCAGAACAGTTAAATGAATTAGATACAACTGATGTAAAACCAACAACTCATGTATTAACTATGAAAAATGTTATGCGTGAAGATGTGCCAGAAAAAGGTTTACCAGTAGAAGAAGTATTAAAAAATGCACCGGATCACAAAGATAATCAAATCCGTGTTCCAGCAGTATTAGAATAGAGGAGGGAATTTCGATGTCATTATTTGATCATTCTGTATCAGAGTTACATAAGAAGTTAAACAACAAAGAAATTTCCGTTACGGATTTAGTAGAAGAATCTTACAAACGTATTTCGGATGTTGAAGATAACGTAAAAGCTTTTCTTACATTAGATGAAGAAAATGCACGCGCGAAAGCGAAAGAATTAGATGCAAAGATTGGTGCTGAGGATAATGGTTTATTATTCGGTATGCCAATTGGTGTAAAAGATAACATTGTAACTAACGGTCTTCGTACAACTTGTGCGAGCAAAATATTAGCAAACTTCGATCCAATTTACGATGCGACAGTTGTACAAAAGCTAAAAGCTGCTGACACAGTTACAATCGGTAAATTAAATATGGACGAGTTCGCAATGGGTTCTTCAAATGAAAACTCAGGCTTCTACGCTACAAAAAATCCATGGAACTTAGATTACGTTCCAGGCGGATCTAGTGGTGGTTCTGCAGCAGCAGTAGCAGCAGGAGAAGTATTATTCTCTCTAGGTTCTGATACGGGTGGTTCTATCCGTCAGCCAGCTGCATATTGCGGCGTTGTAGGTTTAAAACCAACTTACGGACGCGTATCTCGTTACGGATTAGTAGCATTCGCATCTTCACTTGACCAAATCGGACCGATTACACGTACAGTAGAAGACAATGCATACTTATTACAAGCTATTTCAGGTATTGACCGTATGGATGCAACTTCTGCAAACGTTGAAGTAGGAAACTACTTAGCTGGTTTAACAGGCGATGTTAAAGGTTTACGTATTGCTGTACCGAAAGAATACTTAGGCGAAGGTGTTGGCGAAGAAGCTCGTGAGTCAGTACTAGCTGCTTTAAAAGTGTTAGAAGGTATGGGCGCAACTTGGGAGGAAGTATCTCTTCCGCACTCTAAATACGCTCTAGCAACGTATTACTTATTATCTTCTTCTGAAGCATCTGCGAACCTTTCACGCTTTGATGGCGTACGTTACGGTGTTCGTTCTGATAATGTAAATAACTTATTAAATCTTTACAAAAATACACGTAGCGAAGGTTTCGGTGATGAAGTAAAACGTCGTATTATGCTTGGTACATTTGCTCTTAGCTCTGGTTACTATGATGCATATTACAAAAAAGCACAACAAGTACGTACATTAATTAAAAATGACTTTGAAAATGTATTTGCTAACTACGATGTTATTATTGGACCAACAACGCCAACTCCAGCATTTAAAGTGGGCGAAAAAGTGGACGATCCAATGACAATGTATGCAAATGACATTTTAACAATTCCAGTAAACTTAGCGGGTGTTCCAGCGATTTCTGTTCCATGTGGATTCGGTGCTAACAACATGCCACTTGGTCTACAAATCATTGGTAAACACTTCGATGAAACGACGATTTACCGCGTTGCACATGCGTTTGAGCAAGCAACAGACTATCATACAAAAAAAGCAAGTCTGTAAGGAGGCGAGCATAGATGAATTTAGAAACAATTATTGGTTTAGAGGTTCACGTTGAGTTAAAAACAAATTCGAAAATTTTCTCTGCGAGTCCAACAGAATTCGGAGCGGAGCCAAATACACAAACAAGTGTAATTGACTTAGGATACCCAGGGGTACTTCCTACTTTAAATAAGGAAGCAGTTAACTTTGCAATGAAAGCTGCAATGGCATTAAACTGTGAAATCGCAACGGAAACGAAGTTCGACCGTAAAAACTATTTCTACCCAGATAATCCGAAAGCTTACCAAATCTCTCAATTTGATAAGCCAATTGGTGAAAATGGTTGGATTGAAATCGAAGTAGACGGTAAAAAGAAACGTATCGGTATTACACGTCTTCATTTAGAAGAAGATGCTGGTAAATCAACGCATGCAGCTGACGGTTCATTAGTAGACTACAACCGTCAAGGTATGCCTTTAATCGAGATCGTATCTGAGCCAGATATGCGTACTCCAGAAGAAGCATATGCGTACTTAGAGAAGTTAAAATCAATCATTCAATATACAGGTGTATCTGATTGTAAGATGGAAGAAGGTTCTCTTCGTTGTGATGCGAATATTTCACTTCGTCCAGTTGGACAAGAGAAGTTCGGTACAAAAGCAGAACTGAAAAACTTAAACTCTTTCACTTACGTGCAAAAAGGTCTTGAGCATGAGCAAGTGCGCCAAGAAAAAGAATTATTATCTGGTGGTATCATCCAACAAGAAACACGTCGTTATGACGAAGCAACGAAGAAAACAATCTTAATGCGTATAAAAGAAGGATCTGACGATTACCGTTACTTCCCAGAGCCAGACTTAGTTGAACTTTACATCGACGATGAGTGGAAAGAAGAAATTCGTGCTTCTATTCCAGAACTTCCAGATGCACGTAAAGCTCGCTATGTTGAAGAAGTTGGCTTACCAGCTTATGATGCGCATGTATTGACATTAACGAAAGAGATGTCTGATTTCTTTGAAGCAACAGTTGCAGACGGTGCTGATGCGAAATTAACATCAAACTGGTTAATGGGTGAAGTACTTGCATACTTAAACAAACAACAAAAAGAATTAAAAGACGTTGCATTAACGCCAGCTGGCTTAGCTAAAATGGTTCAATTAATTGAAAAAGGTACAATTTCTTCTAAAATCGCGAAGAAAGTATTTAATGAATTAATTGAAAAAGGTGGAGACCCAGAAGAAATCGTTAAAGCGAAAGGTCTTGTTCAAATTTCTGACGAAGGAACACTTCGTAAGGTTGTAACAGAAATTCTTGATAATAATGAGCAATCTATTGAAGACTTTAAAAACGGTAAAGACCGTGCAATTGGCTTCTTAGTTGGTCAAATTATGAAAGCTACAAAAGGACAAGCAAATCCACCGCTTGTTAATAAAATCTTACTTGAAGAGATTAATAAGCGCTAAAAAAAGAGAAGAATTCTTATTTTTGAACGCTAAAATAGTATAGATTCTTAAAGATTAAACAGAAAAAACACCCGTATGTGGGTGTTTTTTCTGAGTTAATCAAACGTTTGTTTAAATGGTGAAAAATAATTTAAACAAACGTTTGATTAACTGTCAAAAGTGAAAAAATGTTTGTATAGCAACTATGGTATGATAGTTGCAAAAAGGTGGGAATAATGATAAATCTAGACATAGAGAGTTTTTTCATCTCATGAAATAATAGATAATTATTATTCATTATATGTAAATTGATGTGAGAGAATGGATAGACATAAAGTGAAACTTTAATCAGTGGGAGTTTTACTGCCTGCAAATAGCGGGATAAATTTCTTGGTTAAATAAAGCAAAACTATCAGGAGTGAATAGTTACTTTTGATGGGCTACACGAATCGGGTTCTTACTGCCTGTTTGAGCGGAATTAAAGAAGGATAGGAAGATGAGAGGAGGTAAGCATAGGGATACTGAATAAGGGTTCGGTGTATTCGTTTTTCAATGAATAAGGAATTTCCTGTGCTAATAAATGATGAAGCGAGCAAGAATTATTTATAATCCTACTTCTGGGCGCGAGCTATTTAAGAAGAGCTTACCAGAAGTATTACAAAAATTAGAACAAGCTGGATATGAAGCGTCTTGTCATGCGACAACTGGTCCTGGAGATGCGACTGTGGCAGCGAGGCAAGCTGCGGATCGTAAGTTTGATGTTGTTATCGCAGCTGGTGGTGATGGTACGTTAAATGAAGTAGTGAACGGTTTAGTAGGACATGAGCATCGTCCAAAGTTTGGAATTATTCCAGTTGGAACGACAAATGATTTTGCGCGTGCGATCGGTGTACCTCGTGTTATTGAAGAGGCTGCGGATATTATTTGTGAAGGAACAACGGTACCGTTAGATCTTGGTAGAGCAAATGATACATATTTCATTAATATCGCTGGTGGCGGCCGTATTACAGAATTAACATATGAAGTACCAAGCAAGCTAAAAACGGTATTAGGCCAACTTGCTTACTATTTAAAAGGAATCGAAATGTTACCATCATTACATCCAACATATGTTGAAATTGAGTATGATGGGAAGTTGCTACAAGAAGAAATTACGATGTTTTTAATTACGAATACTCGTTCAGTTGGTGGATTCGAAAAAGTAGCACCATATGCATCTATTAACGATGGATTATTTGATTTATTAGTACTGAAAAAAGGTTCTATCGCTGATTTAATTAAAGCAGCAACACAAGCGCAGCGTGGGGAACATATTAACAATCCGAAAGTACTATATACACAAGCGAATCGTATTAAAGTGCATTCACCTGATAAATTAATGATCAACTTAGATGGTGAATATGGCGGAGATGCACCAATGGAATTTGAAAATATATATCATTGTCTGGAACTATTTGTTCCTGAACATCAAGAGGATGCCCTGTAAAGGCATCTTTTTTTTGCTTTCACCTCACTATTTGCGAGTAATAAGATTCCCTCACTGATTAAAGTTTCTCTATGTGCAGATGAATTGTAAATTGTAAGTTAGTTTGATTTTTATGGTATTTTTACAATCCGTTTATTTTATATCCATATTTTATTGATACACTGGAAGAGATAAGAAATGAGAGGTAGGATGCTATGGAGAAGGTAAAAGCAATATTATTTGATAAAGACGGGACATTAATGGATTTTCATTCAATTTGGATAAAAGTAGCTGAAGAGCTTGTTGCAGAATGTATAAATTTATATCAACTCCCACAGTCAATGCAGCAGGCTTTATTAAAAGAGATTGGCGTAGATGGAGCATTTGTTCACCCGCGTAGTGCGCTCGCTGCTGGAACGAGTCTTGATGTGGCCAAGGGGCTTTGTAAGTATATTGCATCATCTAGAGAAGAAGAGATGCATCAATGGGTGAGTGAAAAGTTGTTTGCTCTTATGTACGAGCATCGTTCACATATGAGAATGACGGCAGATTTACCGAAAGTTTTACAAGCGTTAAAGGATAGAGGGTTTATTCTAGGTGTCGTTACAGCTGATGATTTCGCGCCGACAGAATTATTTTTAAAGCAATATCAATTGGAAGCTTTTTTTGATTGTGTTATAGCTTCAGATACATTTCCAGCACAGAAGCCAGATAAAAAAATTGTAGAATCGTTTTGTGAGAGATTTAATTTAGAGACATGTGAAGTAGCAGTCATCGGGGATACACCGACGGATTTACATTTAGCGAAAAATGGTGGCGACTGTTATGCGATTGGCGTACTATCTGGTACGGGTGATCGTCAAACGTTAGAACCACTTGCAGATTTAGTATTACAATCTGTTGAAGATTTAATTTCTCATTCAGGTGAGTTTATTTGGGAACAAGGAAAGTCTAATGTATAAATGAATAAGTCTATAAGGACTCTATATGAGTCTTTATAGACTTATTTTTTTATGCCGAGATAGTAAGAGAATGGGATGAATACTAGAAAGAGGAAGTTGGCATACATCTTGCAATATAAAGAGAAAACATTGTATAGAAAAGGATGGGGTACACAGTGAACACAAAAAAATTTGCTAAAGTAAATGAACAAATTCCAGGACCGAAAGCAGCGTCTTTATTAGAACGCCGCCAAAATATAGTACCAAAAGGAGTAAGTAATGGTATTCCAACATTTGTACAGTCTGCAAATGGTGCACTCGTAACAGATGTGGATGGAAATCAGTACATTGATTTCGCAGGAGCAATTGGGACAATTAATGTAGGACACTGTCATCCAGCTGTTAAAGAAGCGCTTCATAAACAAGTAGATCAATATATTCATACTGGATTTAATGTGATGATGTATGAGCCGTATATTGAATTGGCAGAAAAGCTGGCCGCATTAGCGCCAGGTAATTTCGATAAACAAGTGCTGTTTTTAAATAGTGGGGCAGAAGCGGTTGAAAATGCAGTGAAGATTGCTCGTAAATATACGAAGAGACCTGGAATTATCGCATTTTCTAAAGGATTTCATGGGCGTACATTAATGACAATGACGATGACAAGTAAAGTAAAACCATATAAATTTGGATTTGGCCCATTTGCTCCAGAAGTATATAAAGCGCCATTCCCATATGAATACCGTCGCCCAGAAGGTTTAACAGAAGAGCAGTATGATGACTTTATCATTGAAGAGTTCAAGAACTTCTTCATATCAGAAGTAGCAGCAGAAACAATTGCAGCAGTTGTAATGGAACCTGTTCAAGGGGAAGGCGGATTTATCGTTCCAAGTAAGAAATTCGTTCAAGAAGTACGCAGCATTTGTTCAGAGCACGGTATTTTATTTGTAGCTGATGAAATTCAAACAGGCTTTAGTCGTACCGGAAAATACTTTGCAATTGATCATTATGATGTCGTTCCAGACTTAATTACGGTATCTAAATCATTAGGTGCTGGTGTACCGATAAGTGGTGTCATTGGGCGTAAAGAAATTATGAATGAGTCTGCACCGGGAGAACTGGGCGGAACATATGCAGGAAGCCCACTAGGATGTGCGGCTGCATTAGCTGTGCTTGATGTAATAGAAAAAGAGAAATTAAATGATAGAGCGATAGAAGTAGGGAAAGTCGTAATGAACCGATTCCAAGAGATGAAAAACAAATATAATTGCATCGGTGATGTGCGCGGCTTAGGGGCAATGTGTGCATTCGAGCTCGTTCAAGATCGCAAGACGAAAGCGCCTGATAAAACACTAGCGTCTAATTTATGTGCAGAAGCAAATAAGCATGGATTACTTCTACTATCAGCAGGAACATATGGAAATGTTATTCGTGTTTTAATGCCATTAGTGATTACAGATGAGCAACTTGAGGAAGGTTTAACAATAATTGAAGAATCATTGCAAGCTTGTTATGAGCAAGCAAATATCGCTCGTGTTTAAAGAATTGGGATAACTTAAAAAAGGGCATAAAGCTTTTCTTTTTAGGCGGAAGAGAGCATCTGGTCATATATAGAATCGATCAGCCCCTTTTCCTGCCCCATGCCAAGCTAAAACAAAGTGAGGGTGTGGTTGTGATAGCATTCTGTATTTTTCAAGGCAGCGAATTATGTGTTGAAAAATATAAATAGATTTGTATAAATAACAAATTGAAAACATTCTAGCTTACTCTATATAAAATGCAGAAAATTCACTTTATAATAAAGGTAGTGAAGTGAATCGATGGATTTAAAGTAAGGGGTGGCTAGGATGGTTGCAGAAAAGGAACGAGTGTTGATGGATTTACAAGATGTATTTGAATATGCATTTGACGAAATTTTTGTTACGGATGATAAAGGAATCGTTGTACGTGTAAATAGCATGTGTGAAAGACATTACCAGCTCTCTGCTAAGGAATTAGTAGGAAAGCATGTAAAAGAACTACAAAAAGAAGGGATTTTTTATCCGTCTGCAACGTTAGAAGTAATTGAAAAGAAAAGGCCAGTTGAACTTGTTCAAACAACGAAATCAGGAGAGTATTTGCATGTTCGTACAAGGCCTGTTTTTGATGATGAGGGAAATTTAAGAAGAGTGATTAGTTATTCTCGTGATCTTACAGAACTCTATCAATTACGTCAAAAGGTAGAGGAAATGGATAATCAGTTAAAAACATATAAAAAAGAATTAAGAGAAACATATGAACACGAAGGACTTATTTTTAAAAGTATCGCTATGCAAAAAATAATCGAAACAATAAAAAAAGTATCAGTAGTAGATAGTACTGTTCTCGTATTAGGTGAGACTGGAGTGGGGAAAAGCCGATTAGTACGCCATTTGCATGAAGTGAGTCACCGGAAGAATGAAAGTTTCTATGAAATTAATTGTGCGGCATTGCCTACGAATTTAATCGAATCTGAGCTTTTTGGATATTCAGGTGGGTCTTTTACAGGTGCAAATCGTGAAGGGAAAAAGGGGCTATTAGAATCAGCGCATAAAGGAACCCTTTTCTTAGATGAAATTGGTGAAATGCCGCTTGAAATTCAAGCGAAGCTTTTGCAAGTATTGCAAGAAAAAACGTTTCGTCCTATAGGCGGAAGAGAATTAAAAAAGGTGGACGTTAGAATTGTAGCGGCAACAAATAGAGATTTAAGTACGATGGTGAAACAAGGAACATTCCGGAAAGATTTATACTATCGTCTGAATGTCATTCCAATTTCAATTCCACCACTTCGGGAGAGAACAGAAGACATTTTGCCGCTCATCTATCATTATTTACAGCATTTTAATAAAAAGTACGGACGGGATGTAAAGTTAGCTCCTAGTACGTTACAAATGTTTGTAGGGTACCCTTGGGAAGGAAATAATAGAGAGATTGAAAATGTAATTGAACGAATTGTTATCACTGCAGATGATTTTGTAATGGTAGAAGATTTGCCACTATCTATGCAAGAGGCCACAGTTGAACAATCCGGACAAAGTCTTTATAGAATGCTGGAAGAGGTAGAGAGAAATATTATTCTTAAAGCGTATAAAACGTATGGATCAAGTTATAAAGTGGCTGAGTTTTTACAAATAAGTCAATCTGCTGCTACTAGGAAGATTAAGAAGTTCATAGAGGAGGAAGAAAACATTGGATAAAAAAGCGACGTTCGTAAACTTAGAGAAAAAAGCGATGTATATAAATGGTGAGTGGATTACACTGCAAGAACAAATCGAAGTGAATAATCCAGCGACAAAGGAAGTATTTGCAACTGTACCAAAGGGCGGGATTACAGAGGCAAAGCAAGCAGTTGATGCTGCACATGAGGCTTTTAAATTATGGTCAAAATTAACGGCAGCGGATCGCGCAGTAAAGTTAAAAAAATGGTTCACGCTCATTGATGAAAATAAAGAAGAAATTGCAGCAATCATGACGAGAGAGCAAGGGAAGCCGTTTGCAGAAGCACTTGGTGAAGTGAATTATGCAAATAGTTTTGTTGAATGGTACGCAGAAGAAGGAAAGCGAATATACGGTGAAATGATTCCTGCTTCTCATCCGAATAAGCGTATTTTAGTTATGAAGCAACCAGTTGGGGTTATGGCAGCTATTACGCCTTGGAATTTCCCGGCTGCTATGATTACGAGAAAGGTAGCTCCAGCACTTGCAGCAGGCTGTACGGCAGTTGTGAAACCAGCGAGTCAAACGCCATTAACTGCATTGAAGTTAGTTGAATTAGCACATGAAGCAGATATTCCAAAAGGTGTAATAAATATTGTAACAGGTAGTGCAAAAGCAATTGCTGATACGTGGATGGAAGATGAGCGCGTTCGAAAAGTTTCCTTTACAGGATCAACTGAAATTGGAAAAGAATTAATGGCTAGCGCTGCGCAAACGATGAAAAAGGTTTCGCTTGAATTAGGTGGTCACGCTCCATTTATTGTTATGAATGATGCTGATTTAGATAAGGCGGTAGAAGCGGTAATTGGTTCGAAATTCCGTAACGCAGGACAAACGTGTATATGTACAAACCGCATCTTTGTTCAAGAAGAAGTGTATGAAGAATTTGCAGGGAAGTTCACAACAGCTGTAGAGCAGCTTAAAGTCGGAGATGGATTCGGCGAAGGAACAACGGTAGGTCCACTTATTGATGCGAATGCAGTTTCGAAAGTACAAGAACATATTGAAGATGCAATTCAAAAGGGCGGAGAAGTTTTATACGGTGGCCATAAATTTGCAGAGTTAGATGGTTATTTCATTCAGCCAACAGTAATTGGATTGGCAAATGACAAAATGCTTTGTATGAATGAAGAAACATTTGGACCGGTTGCACCAGTTGCGAAATTTAAAACAGTTGAAGAAGTAATCGAACGAGCAAATAATACACCATATGGCTTGGCTGCTTATATTTTCACAAAAGATATTAGCCAAGCATTCCAAATTAGTGAAGCTTTAGAGTACGGAATTATCGGCTTAAACGATGGCCTTCCATCAGTTGCACAAGCACCATTTGGGGGCTTTAAAGAAAGTGGTATCGGCCGTGAAGGAGGCCATTTCGGTATCGAGGAATATTTAGAAATTAAATATATTTCGTTAGGACTATAAGTAGTATACTAGAATCTCTATAAGGTAACAGAGAAGGAGATTCTAGTATGGTATATTGGCTATTATTACTCGTAACAATTATTTTTGAAGTAGCTGGAACGATTGCGATGAAGTTATCGAACGGTTTAACAAAGCTTGTTCCAAGTGTACTTATTTTCGTATTCTATGGAATTTGTTTCAGCGTGTTTGCTATCGTTGTTAAAAAGATTCATTTAAGCATTGCTTATGCAATTTGGTCTGGTGTGGGAACGCTACTTATTACAATCATTAGTGTGTACTTTTTTAAAGAGCATATTAATTTATTCCAAGCATTTTGTATTCTCTTTATTGTTTTAGGAGTAATTGGACTGAAAGTGTCATCGGCATCATAAAAGGCTATCTTCCGGCGTGGAAGATAGCCTTTTATTTTTATTAAAACGCCCAGTTACCTCTACGGAAGATCGGCTCATGTCTTCCATCAGCTGTAATGCCGTCGATATCAAGCTCAGCTGATCCAATCATGAAGTCTTCGTGTGTAATACTAGCATTTGCGCCATTTTCAGCAAGTTCTTCTTTAGACATTGTTTTTCCGCCAACTAAGTTAAATGCATAAGCATTTCCGATTGCAAGGTGGCAAGATGCATTTTCATCAAATAGCGTATTGTAGAATAAAATATTTGTGTTTGAAATTGGTGAATCATGAGGTACTAAAGCTACTTCGCCTAAGAAGTGAGAACCTTCATCTGTTTCTACTAAATGTTTTAAAGCCTCTTCACCAGATTCAGCTTTATAGTCTACGATACGTCCGTTTTCGAATGTTAATGTAAAGTTATCAATAATATTACCTGCAAATGCTAACGGTTTTGTGCTAGATACTTGGCCGTTCACACCTGTTTTAAGAGGCATTGTAAATACCTCTTCAGTTGGAATGTTAGCCATAAATGCTACGTTCTTTTCATTTAAGCTACCAGCACCAGCCCATACATGCTTCTCTGGAAGTTCGATTGTTAAGTCTGTTCCAGGGCCTGTATAGTGAAGAGCTTTATAATGTTTTTCGTTTAAGTAATCTACTTTTGTATGTAGTGTTTCATCATGTTCTTTCCATGCTTCCACAGGATTTTCTAAATCAGCACGAGTAGCTTTGAAGATAGCATCCCATAGTTTTGTTTCTTGTTCTTCTGGCGCTACGTCAGGGAATACTTTTGCAGCCCATTCTTTCGTAGGAACAGAAATTACGCACCAGCTTACTTTATCTGCTTGTACATAATCACGGTATACTTTCATCGCTTCTCCAGCTACTTTATGAGCTGTTGCAATTTTCTTTGGTTCTACACCTTTTAATAGATCCGGATTCTCTGCATAGATGGACATAAATGCAGCGCCTTCTTTTGCTAATTCTTCACGAGCATGTGCTTTCCAAGAAGGGAATTCAGAGAAAGCTTCTTCAGGAGCTAGATCGAACTTTAAGCGTGTTAACGTCTCATCATTCCAATCAACATATACGTGTTTTGCACCAGATTTATATGCTTTTTCTGTAACTAGGCGTACAAACTGTACAGCCTCAAGAGGTGCACTGATTGATAAAGTTTGTCCGGGTTGAATATTAACACCAACATTGACTGCAAGGGCAGCATATTTCTCTAACGTTTGTTCAAATGACATATGTATAATCTCCTTTAGTTTGAAAGATTTCTTACTATATATAATACAAGAAAATTCTAAAAATATATATAAATATAACGTAAAAAGAGCTCAAAATGTATTGAGCTCTAATAGTTATTTAATCGAAGAAGCAAATTGTTCTACAGTCGTTGTATGGTGTATGCGAACACGCTTCATTTTTAACAACTCATCAGGTTCACCTTTCGTAATGAATTGTCCAGGCTTCGTTGTTGTTGCAAATTGATAGTGTTTCTTTGTTTCTGCGACAACTTTATCATCTACATGACCGAATGGATAAGCAATTGCGATAACAGGCTTACCTGTTATTTTCTCTAGCTTTTCTTTTGATCCTTTTAACTCTTCATCATAGTTTGTAATTTTCGGCAAGTCTGCGTGTGTTGCTGTGTGAGATTGTACAGAAAAAATACCTGAATCAACCATTTCTTTTATTTCAGATGTAGAAATAGCTCCTTCTACATCAACGTTATCAACAATCATATATTCTGTTGCCGCTGGTTTAAATGTATCGTCTTTTAGTTTTTGTAAAACATGAAATGCATTCATATTATTTTTCATACCGTCATCAAATGTAACGAAAATCGGCTTGTTTACTTTATTTATATCGCCCCAGCGTTCAAACGTTAACAAAGTATAACCATTTTCTTTTAAATACTTCATTTGTGCTTCAAAGTTAGCAGGCGATACGAATAAATCTTTAATACCTTGTCCATGATAATCATCAATTGCGTGGTACATAAGAACAGGAACTTTTTGCTCGAAAGTAATAGTAGATTTCGTAAGTGGAATAGTTTTTCCGCCCTCTGTTGTTCCTGTAGCTTCAATTTGATATTCACCGCGTTTTCCTTCAAATTCTTTTATATCAAAGGGAAGTGTAAATTGTTGATCTTTCTCTTTAGAAGAAAAAGATTTAGCACTTTCCTTTCCATCAGCAGTGCGCCAAATTTTATATTGTACTTCGGTTAAAGAATCTTTTATGTCTGTAATATGAATATTTGCGTTTGTAGATTCGTGCGTAATTGGATTATAAGAAATTTTACCTTGTTCCCGCACCGTCTCTTCTTGTTTCTTAACCTCTTGAACCTTTTTTTCTTTTTTAGGCTCTACATTGCTAGTATTACATCCTGCTAGAATGGCAGATGTACATAAAGCAATCGCTGCGTATTTTCTCATAAAATCACCTTCTATTGTGTATTATGTTGCATACTTACATTAAAATCCCCACCGCTATAAGAGAGGTGGGGATATACCCTTGTTCATCATATCATTTTTAGGTGAATGGTAGGTTAGTGACTTTGAATAGAGGTATTCTTGCGTTTCTTATTTGATTTGATAATGATATAACCTACTACAAAAATAAGAGGGATAATGAATACATAGATTGGCATTCCCCATACATAATAGCTTTTCATGCTTAAAACTAGTAAGTGTAAGAAGTCGAAAAGGGCGTGAGCTTTCATAATATCCTCCAATATATTTTTTACAAATTATAACATTGTTCATTTGTAATTTGTATATTTTGGTAAATAATTTAAGTTAATTTTAAAGTAAGAGAAAGGTTTATTAATATGAAATTTTGCATATGTAGAGTAGTTTCTATTAAAATATCAGGATCTTGGACTATAATAAGAACCGCTATAAATGTAAGTAAGAATGATGTACGGAGTGGAGAACAGAAATGAAATATAAAAAACTAGTATATATCCTTTTCATATCGCTATTCATAGTCGGTTGTCAAAGTAAAGTGAGTAAAGCGAATAGTGTGGAGGAGTATATTCCATCACGCCTTATGAATGCGGAAGTTACGGCGGATATTATGACGCTAGAATTTCCTTATGGGATAAAAGAGAAATTGGAGAAAATCGGAAATAAGATGAGCGCTAGCATTACAAATAATTTAGATTGGTATTTGAAGTATGCAGAAGAAGAAATTATCCCGAAAAAAACTTTTCCTTATCATCAAAACTTGGGTATTACAAAAGAAGAATATGATTTTATGATAGATGAAATGAATAATGCAGAATATATAAATACAAAAGACGGAAAACTCTTTTTTAAAAAGAAAGACCATGAAATTCAAATTCTCTCTGATGAGAATTTGAAACTAATTAAAAATATTCGAATTGATACAGAGAAGAATACAATTAAAACTCCTTTTGGAGAGTGTGAATATGAAGGTGAAATAAAGGCATCGGATGAACAAAAAGCTACTGGGCCATGGAGTGGGAAGATGTGGACCTTAAAAAGCGATGGATTACTTTATCATTTTTCATTAGGAAAGTTAAAAAACATAAACAAATCTATCATTTATATTTCAATAAAAGGTATATATAAAGATAGGATTATCAATACAGAAGAAGCGATCGAATTTCACTCGGTTTCATAAAGAATCAAAAAATCACCTTACTTAAACAAGTAAGGTGATTTTTTATTAAATAAACAATCCAGCGATTGTTGCAGATAAAATAGAAGCAAGTGTTGATGCAAATAGCATTTTCCAACCGAATTTTGATACGATGCTTCCTTGCTTTTCAGAAAGGGCACGGATTGTACCAACGATTGCACCAATTTGGCTAATACTTGCAAAGCTAATTAAGAATACAGTAACGATTCCAACTGTACGTGGATCTAATGTTGCAGCAGCGCCTTTTAAATCAAGGATTGCTACAAACTCGTTTAATACAATCTTCGTACCCATAATACCACCAGCTGGGATAATATCATGAGTTGGGATACCCATTAAGAATGCGAATGGAGCAAGTATATAACCGAAGATTTGTTGTAAAGTAACAGCATATCCCATTGCACCTGAAGCAGCGCTAATTACGTAGTTTACAACTTCCATAACACCGATAAAGGCGATCATTAATGCGGCAACGATACCAGCTACTTTTAAACCATCAAGTGCACCGTTAATCATTGCGCCGATAAAGCTGTCTCCGAATAGAGTTCTATCAAATTTTTGAATCACTTCATCTTCCTTTTTCGTATCAACTGGTGTTAATAACGAACAAACGATTAAGCTTGAGAATAAGTTTAGTGGAAGAGCTGCTAGCACATATTTCGCATCTAACATCATTACGTATGATGCTGTAACAGAAGCAGAAACTGAGCTCATCGCAGAACAACAAATGATAAACATACGGTTTTTATTAAAATGCTGTAAATCGTTTTTAATAACGATTAACGCTTCACTTGAACCGAAGAATACAGAGTTTACTGCGTGGAATGATTCAACGCGTGGTAAACCAGTAATTTTTGAAATTGCACCGCCGACAATACGAACGATGAATGGTAAAACACCTAAATAACTAAAGATAGAAAGTAGTGCTGAGAAAAATACGATAATTAATAATACATTTAAGAAAAAGACAAAATCTCTTTGAATTCCATTAAAGAGAAAATCGACACCTGTCGTACCAAGTTTAATTAGTTTGTTGAAAACTTTACTAATGAAGATGATAATTTGTTGACCAATTTTTGTGCCAAACATAAACCAACCGATTAAAATTTGGAAACCAATCATAATAGCAATTGCACGGAAGTTGATTTTACTTTTGTTGTTTGACAAAGCAAAGCATAAACCTAAAACGACAAGAATACCGATAATGCTCATTACATATTGCATGTAGTTGCCCCTTTCAGAAGTTCGTATAAAGTTTTTACATAAAACGCTCGTTATATTACTAAAAATAAAGTAATGGAAGTTTCATGTCATACGTAAGATGTCTGACCTTTTTGAAAAATAAAAAAAAGACCCTATGGATTCACTTTCATCTATGAGAGAAAGCTAATCAATAGGAGTCTTTTTTATACATAGGCTAATATTCATTAGTTTTCCCCATAGTCCAGCAATTTAAGGTTGCCGGGTAGAAACTCTCGATCCATATTATCGACTATATATGAGGTAACATCGTCCGTATTAAATTAGTAGTAGCGTAACATTACTAGAGAACTATCGTCAATAGCTTTTTTTCTTCCAATAGAAATAGACCATATAAGTATGATAAAATGTAACGCAGTGTTATGAAAAAGAGAGGTCGGAAAATGAGTATAAAAATGACGCCACCAGTTGAAAAAAACGAGTTTATAGACGTAGTGTTTGAAGATTTAACACATGATGGTGCCGGTGTTGCGAAAGTGAAGGGATATCCTATTTTCGTAAAAAACGGATTACCAGGTGAAGAAGCGCAAATTAAAATTATTAAAGTGAAGAAAAACTTCGCGTTCGGTCGTTTAATGAAGCTTCATCAAGAAAGTCCATATCGTAAAGATGCAGAATGCCCCGTGTACAACGAGTGCGGAGGTTGCCAGCTTCAGCACTTAACATATGAAGGACAATTAAAAGCGAAAGAAAAACAAGTACGTGACGTTATGCAGCGCATCGGTGGATTAAGTGATGTTCCTGTTCATCCTGTACTTGGCATGAAAAACCCGTGGGTATACCGCAATAAAGCACAAGTGCCAATTGGAGAACGTGAAGGTGGACTTGTAGCTGGTTTCTATCGTCAAGGAACGCATGACATCATTAATATGGAATCATGCTTAATTCAGGCGGAAGAAAACGATACATTAATTCAAGAAGTAAAACGTATTTGTGAAAAGCACGGTATTTCGGCTTACAATGAAGAGCGTAACAAAGGAACACTTCGCCACGTAATGGCTCGCTACGGACAAGTAACAGGGGAAATTATGCTTGTCTTCATTACACGTACAGCTGAATTGCCAAATAAAGAAGCAATCATTGAAGAAATCGCAGCGAAATTCCCAGAAGTAAAATCAATCGTTCAAAACGTAAACACGAAACGTACAAACGTTATTTTCGGAGACAAAACGACAGTACTGTACGGATCAGAATATATTTATGACTTTATCGGTGACATTAAATTTGCGATTTCAGCACGTTCATTCTATCAAGTAAACCCAGAACAAACGAAAGTGCTATACGATAAAACGTTAGAATACGCAAAATTAAATGGTGACGAAACAGTAATCGATGCCTATTGCGGAATCGGATCAATCTCCTTATTCCTAGCGCAAAAAGCGAAAAAAGTGTACGGCGTTGAAATCGTCCCAGAAGCAATCGAAGACGCAAACCGAAACGCAGCACTAAACAACATGACAAACGCTGAATTTGGCGTAGGAGAAGCAGAAGTAGTCATTCCAAAATGGTACAAAGAAGGCGTAATCGCCGACACAATGGTCGTAGACCCACCGCGTAAAGGCTGTGATGAAGCATTACTAAACACAATCATCGACATGAAGCCAAAGCGCGTCGTATACGTATCGTGTAACCCAGCAACATTAGCACGCGACTTAAAAGTGCTAGAAGAAGGCGGATATAAAACACAGGAAGTACAGCCTGTTGATATGTTCCCTCATACTACGCATGTGGAGTGTGTGGCTTGGCTTAAGTTGGTATAATAAAAAAGCAGTTGATATAGAAAAATCTATACCATCTGCTTTTTGGTTTATAAAAATACCATTCAGCAACGATTTTAGTTAAAATGAGTATTGCTGATTTTCACAAAATATAAATGTCCAAATGTACTTTTGCTATTTGGCTTTATATTTTTAAATTGAGAGTTTGAAATTGTATTCATATTGAGAGGATTTGAATTTGAAATGATAGATAATTTTTGGAATGATTTACCACGACCGTTTTTCGTACTTGCACCAATGGAAGATGTGACAGATGTTGTTTTTCGTCACGTAGTAAGTGAAGCTGGTTGCCCAGATGTATTTTTCACAGAGTTTACAAACTCGGATAGCTATTGTCATCCAGAAGGTATGAAAAGTGTACGTGGCCGTTTAATTTTTACAGAAGATGAACAGCCGATAGTCGCGCATATTTGGGGAGATACTCCTGAATATTTCCGCCAAATGAGTATTGGTATGGCAGAGCTAGGATTTAAAGGTATCGATATTAATATGGGCTGCCCTGTACCGAATGTAGCATCAAGAGGAAAAGGTAGTGGCCTTATTCTACGTCCAGACGTTGCGGCAGAACTTATTCAAGCAGCAAAAGCGGGCGGACTACCTGTCAGCGTAAAAACACGACTGGGCTTTAAAGAATTAAGCGAATGGGAAGATTGGCTAACGCACATTTTCAAACAAGATATTGCGAACCTTTCTATTCACTTACGTACAAGAGAAGAAATGAGTCAAGTAGATGCGCACTGGGAACTAATTCCGGAAATTAAAAAATTACGTGACCGTATCGCACCAAATACGCTAATAACAATCAATGGAGACATTCCTGATCGTCAAACTGGAATGGAACTTGCTGAAAAATACGGTATTGATGGAGTTATGATTGGACGAGGTATCTTTAAAAATCCATTTGCTTTTGAAAAAGAGCCAAGAGAACATAGCAGTAAAGAACACCTTGATCTTCTAAGACTACAGCTTGATCTTCAAGATCAATATGCAGAAGTACTACCACGCTCAATCACAGGGCTTCATCGCTTTTTCAAAATTTATGTAAAAGGATTCCCTGGAGCTGCTGAACTAAGAAATCAATTGATGAACACGAAATCAACTGATGAAGTGCGTGCGTTGCTTGATAAGTTTGAGGCGAGTGTTGATAAGGATGGAGATAGTGAAACAGTGTAACTTTTGAAGGTTAGAGGGGATAGGGTGTAGCGATTTTATGAGTGTTTGTTTCATTTTAATTAAGGTGAACCGTATCATAAGTAAGTGAGGTATTCTATGTAAAACAAGGGTAAGAAAAGAATACAGGAGAAAATTGAAAATGGCAGGTTGGTCTTGATTTTCACTGATATTATCATGTTTATTTTATTATGCCTATAACTTGGAGGCTATGTGAATGTTAAGTGATCAGACGAGATATTCTAGGCTCGCGAATATAACAAAAATAATAAATACAAAATTAGAACTACGTGAAGTATTACAGCGTGTAACAATGGCGATATCAGAGGAGATTGTTAGGTGCAACGCTGTTGGAATTTATTTACCCCAGGAAGATGGAACATTTAGAGGGTTTGCAGGGAAACCAGAGACCATAAATGGCGTAACGCTCGATACTCAGGTAATTGATCCTGAAATAGACTTACTGGCAAAAGAAGTTATTGAAACAAAAAAAACCATCTATATCCCTGATACCTCAAAGGATCATCGGCCGGATCCAAGACCAGTTGATGCGTTCAAAATTAAGTCCTTATTAGCCCTGCCTATCTCATTTGGACAAGAGTTATTTGGTCTGGTTTTTTTATTTGATTATGGAGTTCCAATGAACTTAACAGATTCAGAGATTCAAAGTGTTGAAGCTTATGTAAATATGGCTGCGGTCGCAATTCAAAACGCAAATAATTTAACACAAAAGGAAAACCTTATTGCCGAGAAGCAGCTGTTACTAGATGTTACCCGTGATTTATCAATGTGTTCCTCGATACAGGAGAGTTTTGATAAATGTTTTTTTTACTTAGGACAGATTTTAGAGAGTAAAAACATGGCTGCCCACCTTTTAGACCCGCTAGACAAAACAACGATTAAAACAACGAAGTTAAGCAAGGACTGTGATTGGACAGAAGCGGATTGGATGGAGAAAAGCTATGAAGCCAAGATCCAAGAGGTTATTCAAACAAAAAATATAGATAGTAAGGGTCTACTGATGATTCCATTGGTTTCAATGGGAGAAGTATTAGGGGTAATCGTCGTTGGCAAAGAGGGAAAAGCTCACAATTACGATAATTCCCAAATTTAACTGGCAAAATCTATCGTTGATGCCACAGCTCCTACGTTTTCAAACTTGTTATATATGGATCAACTTGAAAGCATGGTGGAAGAGCGAACGAGAGAACTAGCTGCTGCTAATGAAAAAGTTACAAGTGTGATTGAAATTATTACAGATGGATTCTTTACTTTGAATAATAAATGGGAATTCACGTACGTAAATAAGCATCAATATTTTCCACAAAGAAAAACAGCAAAAGATGTATTAGGTAAGAATATATGGGAGGTTTTCCCGAGTAGCGTCGACGCAGTTATGTATAAGGAATTTCATCGTGCAATGTCAGAACGAATTACAGTTCATTTCGAATTTTTTTCTATCTCTGATGAATATTGGCACGAAGTTATTGCATACCCGTATGATGATGGTATTTGTTGTATTTTTAAAAACATAACGGAAAAAAAGCAATATGAGCAGGAATTGAAAAGGTTATCCAACATAGATTTAATAGGACAAATGGCAGCAGGTATCAGCCATGAGATTAGAAATCCAATGACAACAGTAAGAGGATTTTTGCAGTTATTAAAAGAAGAGCGCACCTATGAGAAACATAATAAGTACTTTAATTTAATGATTGAAGAACTTGATCGTGCCAATTCTATTATTACTGAATTTCTCTCAATCGGTAATACAAGGAAATCGGATTTGCAGATGTTAGATTTAAATTCAATTATCCACGATATTATTCCTTTAATAAAGATTGATACGTATAATCAAAATAAATCTATTCAAGTCGATACAAATGACATTCCGGAATTATTTTTAAATCGTAATGAGATACGACAATTATTAATAAACCTATACCGTAATGGCTTAGAAGCGATGAGCACAGGGAAAGTTCTAACCATTAGCACCTACAAGGAATGTCAAAATTGTGTGGTGCTTGCAGTGCGGGATCAAGGAAAAGGTATCAGGCCTGAAGTATTAGAGAAACTGGGTACTCCATTTTACACGACCAAAGATAATGGAACTGGATTGGGATTAGGCGTATGTTATGCTATTGCTACCCGGCATAATGCGAAAATAGAAATTCAAACAGGCTCGGAAGGCACTACCTTTTTTGTTAAATTTAATTATGAAAATAATGAGCAATAACCTCATTTAGATTAGTTACGGTGAACCGTACCACAAATAAAAAGGAAAACCTAAGTAAACACAATCAATATATTTCACCTGAATTTTGCGTAACATTCATGTTTGAGTTGCCCACTAAATTAGAGTTGCATAAAAAGAAATGGACTAACCTATATCAGGTTAGTCCATTTTTAAGTGTGTTAATTAATAGTAAATCCCCATCCGTAATTTTGCGTGATTATCCCATCCTTTTTTGCTGTTTTAAAATCATCCCCAAAAGCATTAATCCACCTAAGACTACAAAACCTACCTCTAAAATGTTAAAGTAGTAACTTAACGATATTAATTTATACATGCTAAAAGCATTACTATAATCAACATTTCAGGAGGAAATACAATGGCAATGAGCAACAACGATATATTAAAAAGAGTAAGGTACGCTTTAGATATAAGAGATATAGATATGGTAGAAATCTTTGAACTTGGCGGGATGGAAGTAACGAAAGAGGACGTACTTGATATGCTTACAAAAGTAAAGAGAAGTCCACAACATGAAGCGGAAGATGATGATGTAATCGAAGATGAGTACGTATTAACATGCAACATGATGATGCTAGAGGCATTTTTAAATGGATTTATTACTTTAAAAAGAGGGAAGCAAGATCCGAAACCAGGGCAACCGGCACCTGTACAGAGCAAGGAGAGTGCCAATAACCTTCTTTTAAAGAAAATGAAAATAGCACTATCTTTAACGAGTGAAGATGTGCTTGATATATTAGACAGCGTGGGCGTCATCGTAACAAAAGGAGAGTTAGGCGCTTTATTAAGAAAGAAAGGCCATAAGCATTACAAAGAGTGTGGCGATAGATACGCAAGGAATTTCATTAAGGGATTAGGTGTAAAGTACAGAGGATAATAAGTTCGGTGAAACAGTAAATGATATAATAGATAGAGTAGGGCGTTTGTGTCCTATTCTTTTTTATTTGTAAAATAATACACTAGGTGATGAAATGGTACATACATATTTAGGTGAGACAATTAATTTTCATATAACTTATAAGAAGAAAAAGTCGGTGCGTCTTTTTGTAGATTCGTACGGAAATGTGGAAGTGCAAGCTCCAAAGGGAACGCCTGTTGAATACTTAGTCCAATTGTTAGAGGAGAAATGGGATTGGATTCAGAAAACACGTAAGGAAATGCAGGAGCGAGCGCTTGGTCCACAGGAAAAGGATTATGATCAAGGCGAGGGCTTTCTGTATTTAGGGAATACGTATCCGATACAGATTTCTCAAGATGCAACTATTACGCAAGACAATGCAGTTTTTGAAGGGGAGAAGCTACACATTTATGTGAATGAGCTTAAGGATGAGAAAATCCAGCAAGCTTTAAAACGATTTTACTATAAGCAGTGCAAGGCATTAGTAGAGAAGAGTATTAAAGCGCATCAAAGTAATTTTAAAACAAAACCGCGTTCTATTCGTATTACGGATAGTAGTCGTACGTGGGGAACTTGTGATTCAAATTTACAACTAACATTCAATTGGAAGTTAGCAATGGCACCACAGCGAGTAATTGATTATGTAGTCGTTCATGAAATGTGTCATATGGTTCATTTAAATCATGATCGCTCTTTTTGGCGTCTTGTCGGGAAGATAATGCCTGACTATAAGGAAATGGAAAACTGGTTAGCGTTATCTAGTTGGAAGATGACGGTTTAGTAGGAAATATCGATTTTTGTCGGTAAATCGATATTCCTTGTTGAATCGTTAATATAATTTCCTTTACCAAGGAACTGTTCAGTGAGGAGAACGTAAAAAGGAAGGGGTATCCCTTCCTTTTTTCATATAGATTATCGCCCAAACTTCACAACGAAATGCCCATCTATTTTCTCCATCTCATATCCACGATACCCCTCCGAAAGCAACGCCTGCTGTTCATCAGCATAACTCATCGGGACATCTTTAACATCCGTCCAATCTCTTTCTGTATCCTTACGCAATTCCTTCACAAAAACATACCGCATACTACCACCATACTTTTCCTTCAGTGCAGCAATTTCCATCCCTTGCGCAAACTTATCTTTTAAACTAGGAATGTTAAAAGGTGCAACGGTGCAACAAACATAGTCGTACTGGCTGTCTTCTTTTTGTAATTCATCCATGATGACTGTGGCTAATATTTTTTGCGTGCCATTTCCTCGGCAGTTTGGATGAACGTTTGAGATTTCTTGATAGATGACGCGGTGTAGCTGACTTTCTGGTAGACCAATATCAAGCCCTAAATGTTCATCGTCGATAGGAGGGACTAGTAGGGCACGAAATGCGATGAGCTCGTTTTGTATAAACGCACCGATCATCATGCCATTTCCTTCTAGAATGTATTGAAATTCTTCTAGCGAGAGTGGTTGTAAACGACCTTTATCTTCTAGCGCTTCAACTACAACGTTTTGTAATGATAAAATTTGTTCCATATGTTCTAAAGATAGTAATGTAACGTGAAATGGATCGTTGTTTTGTTTTAATTTTCCTTCGTAAAGAGTCGTCATGTGTTAGTCCTCCTTTAGCGTACAACGTCTTGAAAGACGGTTAATTCTTGTAATGTATTTTCGTTTATTTCAATGCCGAGTCCTGGCTTTTCGTTTAAGCGAATAAATGGTACGTCGTAATGTAAGTTTCCGATGTCTTTCGTGAATTTTAATGGTCCCGTTAGCTCGACGCTAGTAATGATTTTTTTTGAGAAAGCGACATGGAATCCTGCGGAAGAGGCAACAGATGATTCGACCATGGATCCAACTTGGCATTCAATGCCTGCCATTTCAGCTTGATGAGCGAGTTTTACAGCTGGATATATGCCGCCGCATTTCATTAGTTTTATATTCACTTTATCAGCTGCGTCTAATTTAATAATTTGGCGCATTTCACGAGAGCCTTTTAGTCCTTCATCAATCATAAGCGGAAGATCTGTTTTCGAACGAATATGAGCCATTGCATCAATATCGTCTGCGACAACAGGTTGTTCAATCCAGTCGATGTTTAAATGACCTAATGAACGAAGTGCTGTTAATGTGTTTGCACTATTTTTCCACCCTTGGTTTACATCAACGCGAATCGCGATATCATTTCCTACACGTTCACGTACAGCTTCAATTCGTTTTACATCTTCTTTTACATTTGTACCGACTTTCATTTTGAAAGATTGGTAACCTTTTTGAATCATAGAGGCAGCTTCTTCAGCCATGTCTTCTGGATCTGCAATACTTAAGACGTGAGTGACAGGAAACTCTTCATGATAGCGTCCGCCAATTAATTGATATACAGGTTGATTTAATTTTTTGCCCATTATATCAAAACAAGCGATATCAATCGCAGCTTTCGCTGTAGGAACACTGTAAATCGTATTGTCCATCATATCGTGTATTTTTTCGATATTCATTGGATTTTTCCCAATTAGAGCAGGAGCTAGTGTATGTTTTAAAACATGGAAAGTACTTTCCCATGATTCACCTGTAACGTGATCATCAGCAACGCCTTCACCGTAACCGATAATGCCTTCATCTGTTTCCATTTTGACGATAATAGAAGGCATATCAGAATAAGAACCATAACTAATAACAAACGGATTGCGAAGTGGTAAACGAATTGCGTAAAGATGAATAGCTGTAATTTTCATTGAATAAAGACCCCTTCCTGTTTACAATGGTTTTGTACATTTGATATAGTTGACGTTAAATAGTCGTTAATTAATGATAAGGAGTTAGAGAAAATGATGATAAAAATTGCAGTTGTCGGTTCAAAAGAGTTTATGGAGAATCTTTTACCTATTGCTCATAAACTAGAAGAAATAGAGATTGATCCATATATTTACCTTCATCCGGCAGAATCTTCTGAACTATTAAAGCGTTTAAAACCTTGTGATGCTATCTTTTTCTCAGGTGCCCTACCTTATTATATGGCAAAAGAAATAAGAGAACAATTACCAATTCCAAGTGTATATTTGCAGCAAGACGAGACAACTGTCGCATCTTCACTCCTTTCTATAATATACCATCAAAGTATTCAACCTCATAAAATTTCAATTGATTTAGTAGATCGTTCGTTTATTACAAATGTGTTCCATGACATCGGTCTAAAAGAAACGCCGCAAGTGATGGATTATGAAAATATGTTATGGAGTAATGATGAAATTAAGAGAATCATTGATTTTCATTTAGCTAAATATCAATCTGGAGAGGTTGATTTAGCTTTAACTAGTATTCACGCTGTCTACGATGAACTTCAAAAAATAGGGATTCCTTCAGAGCGTATGATAGATCCAACGCAATCAATTATACATGGGTTAAAAGATGCAAAAATAAAAGCTGAGTTAGCAAAAAGCCATTCAGCTACTGTTGGTGCTTGTATTATATCCTTTATAGAGTTACAAGAAAGCTCGCTTGAACAATTAAATGTAATTTCAAAAGAATTACGTGGTTCATTTAAACAAGTTGATGAAATGACTTTTATTTTGTATACAACTCGTGGTGATATTGAATTGAGTATAAAAACAAATACGATAGATCGTTTATTTATGAATATAGAAGGCGCAGTATCTATTGGATTTGGTTACGGAAAAACAGTAAATGAAGCGGAACAAAATGCAAAAATCGCTCGAGGTTTCGCAAAGAATAATCCGATAGAAAGCTGCTTTTATATACTAACAAGTGATAAAGAATTATTTGGTCCGTTCCCGAAAGAACAGAGAGTACAAAATTTAAAAAACGATACTCCTGAATTAATGAAAATAGCGAAGGAAACGAAGCTTAGTCCTGCAAACTTGTCAAAAATTATTCAGTTTAGTCAATCGCATCCATCATTGAAATTTACAGCGGCGGATCTTTCTGAGTACTTACAAGTGACTCGGCGATCGACGGAAAGGCTGTTAAAGAAATTAGTTGATTACAGATATGCCAATATTTGCGGCGAGGAAATGCCCTATCAACAAGGGCGCCCTCGTGCAATATATGAGCTAAATTTACCGTTGTATTCGTTTCAAAAATTTTAAGCTTCTAGTTGTGCTTTTTGTTTTTTCAGTAGGTCTGCTTTTTCAATATCAGATAGCTTCGTAATTGTGAAGCCAGTTATACCATAAATGATTGAGATAATAGGTACGATGAAATTCAATATAGCATAAGGAGCATATTCGAATGCACCGACTCCAAGTGTTGCGAGTATAAATACACCACATGTATTCCAAGGTACGAAAACAGAAGTTAATGTTCCACCATCTTCTAATGCTCTGGATAAATTTTTAGAATGTAGTCCTTTTTCTGTGTACGCATTTGCATACATTCTTGAAGGAACAACAATCGAAATATATTGTTCAGAGCAAGTAAGATTCGTTGCAAAGCAAGATGCGATGGTAGAAGCGATAAGTCCTTTTGATGATGTCGCTAATTTTAAAATTTGATTTACAATTGAGCGAAGAATGCCAGTATGTTCTAGTACTCCGCCGAAAGTCATAGCGACAATTGTCATAGAAACTGTATTCATCATAGAGCTTAAGCCACCACGGTTAAATAGTTCATCTACTAACTTGTTTCCAGTGTCTATGACAAATCCACTTTGGAGTGCACCGACAGCTGATGAGACAGAGCCACCTTGAATAAAGACTTGTGATAAGAATCCTAAAATAACACCTACGAGAATAGCTGGTATAGCAGGGACTTTTTTAGCGACCAATACCATAACGACTACGGGTATAATTAATAGGAAAGGCGAAATAACAAAGTTTTGTTGCAATACTTGTAACGTTTGATCGATGCTTTTTGCATCGATATTGTTATCGCCGAAGCTTCTTCCTAAGAAAGCATAGACGATAAGAGTAATAATTAAACCTGGAATTGTAGTAAATAACATATGACGAATATGTGTGAATAAATCTGTATTTGTTAATCCCGCTGCTAAGTTTGTCGTGTCTGAAAGCGGTGACATTTTATCGCCAAAATAAGAACCGGAAATTATAGCGCCAGCAACCATTGGAGCTGGGATTCCCATACTTAGGCCAATTCCCATTCCAGCAACACCGATTGTTCCCATTGTAGACCAAGAGCTACCGATTGCTAATGCAACGATAGAACAAATAATTGTAATTGAAACTAAAAATAGTGATGGAGTTAAAAGTTTTAAGCCGTAATAAATCATAGTAGCGACGATTCCGCCGCCAATCCAAGCACCGATCGTTAAACCTACAAGAATAATGATAACGATAGCGGGTAATGCAAGGCGAATTCCTTTATACATCGATTCTTCAATGTCATTCCATTTGTAACCGTACCGCCAAGCGACGATCGAAGCAACGGTTGTACCGATAATAAGTGGGACGTGAGGGCTTTGTTCTAATACAACAATTGTAACCATCATAACTGCAACTGTAATGATAATAGGGATTATTGCTATGCCAAAAGGTATTTCTCTTTTCATAAACTGCCTCCTCATTATGTATGTTTGTATTTTTAGAATTGTCGCAAAATAGACGTTATTAAGTTATAATAACTAAAAATAGATGTAAGCGTCAATATAAAAACAGAAAATATCGAATCTTCTATTTGTATGGATATCTTTATAAGATGAGTTGAAATCGGGTATTAGCGGTATTGAAAAATAAACAATTGACTTTTTTCTTAAAATTCAATATGTTCATAAAAACATCTGTTTTTCATAAGTATAATTAATCTGAATGGTTTGTAATTAGGGGAAGGAGAATGAAGCTTTGAAAACATTAGAACTACAAGAGCGTTTAACTGAAATTTTTCAGCATTTACATGAAAACCCTGAAGTAAGCTGGAAGGAATATGAAACGACAGCTTATATTACTAACTTTCTAAAAGAAGAAGGAATTTCATATAAAATATTTGATGATTGCCCTGGCGTGATTGCTGAAATCGGAAGAGGGAATCCAGTTATCGCGATTCGTGCTGATATGGATGCACTATGGCAAGAAGTAGACGGAGAATTTAAAGCGAATCACTCGTGCGGCCACGATGCTCATATGACAATTGTGATGGGCCTTATTTTACAATTGAAAAATATGAGGTGGGATAGTGGTACTGTTAGATTTATTTTTCAGCCGGCAGAGGAAAAAGGAAATGGTTCCTTAAAGATGGTAGAGAAGGGCGCCGTGGATGATGCTGATTTCTTATTTGGTGTTCATTTAAGGCCGATTGAAGAACTGCCTTTGAAACAAGCAGCCCCATCTATTCGTCACGGAGCTGCAGCATTTTTAGAAGGGATGATTCATGGAGATGATGCACACGGGGCACGCCCACATCAAGGTATAAATGCAATTGATGTCATTTCGATGATCAATATTGGATTGAAAAATATATGGTTACCGCCGCAGACGTCTTATTCTGTTAAGATGACGAGATGCCAAGCTGGTGGTGATAATTTAAATATTATTCCAGGTAACGGGCACTTTAGTTTAGATGTAAGAGCAGAAAATAACATATTACTAGATGAATTGAAGCGAAAAATAGAGCAAGTAATTCAGTCAGCTGAATCAATGGGATCTAAACTTTCTTATGAGTGGATTGATCTCGCACCAGGAGCTGAAGTGTCAGAAGAAGCTGAGCGTTTCATGCGGAAAGGCATTCTTGAAGTGTACGGGGAAGAGGGATGTACTGGACCACTGTATACGACAGGAAGCGATGATTTCCATTACTATACAGTGAAAAGACCCCATTTAAAAGCTGTCATGCTTGGACTAGGGGCGAACTTACAACCTGGATTACACCATCCGTATATGAAGTTTGATCATAGCTGTATAATGGATGGAGTAGAAATATTGAAACAAACTGTATTGAAAGTATTAGAAGACAGGGGCTAGAAAGCTCCTGTTTTTTTGGTAGGAATTTGTTGTTAAGTCGATATATTCGATTTCGCGATAATATAATTTCACGTACCAATTAATTTGATAAAAATGAGCATTCAGTACGTGGTGTATAATAATAGTAATATTTCTTAATAGGAGCAAACGAATGAACGAACAATATTACGATGCTGTATTAAATATAAAAACTGTCGGCGAGCAAAAAGGATTTAATAAGTCTATGCATTATCACCGTTATGAACCGACGCCATATAGCGGATTAGATGAGTTATTGAATCAATATGAAATAACAAGTAGCGATCGAATTGTAGACTTTGGGTGCGGAAAAGGGAGATTGAATTTTTACATGCACCATAAGTGCGATGCATTAGCGGTTGGAATTGAAATGAATGAAGAGTTTTATAAAGAAGCAATGGATAATCGTGATCGTTATGCGCGAAAAGTGAGAAACAGTAAAGATAAAATTCGGTTTGAATGTTGTTTAGCGCAGGAATATGAGATTGATCCACGTGATAATCGGTTTTATTTCTTCAATCCATTTTCTGTACAAGTGTTTATGAATGTAGTGAATAACATTTTGCTTTCGGTAGAGGAAATAGAGAGGGAAGTGGATATTATTTTATACTATCCTTCTGAAGATTATATTTTCTTCTTAGAGAAACAGACTGCGTTTGAATTGAAGAGAGAGGTTAGATTGCCGGGTGCTTATGAGAAGAATGGGAATGAGAGATTTTTAGTTTATACATTAGGATTATAAAAAAAGCAGGTGCCTTGGCACCTGCTTTTTTAAAACTCACGTTTATATAATTAGTTACGGATTAAGTAATCAAATGCACCTAAAGCTGCATTCGCACCTGAACCCATAGAGATGATGATTTGTTTGTACGGATTATTTGTACAGTCACCTGCACCAAACACTCCTGGTACGTTTGTAGCGCCGTGCTTGTCTGTTACGATTTCACCGCGAACGCGTTCAACTGTTTCGCCTAACCAGTCTGTGTTTGGCACAAGACCGATTTGAACGAATACACCTTGTAATTCAACATGGTGTACTTCTTCAGTTTCACGATCGATGTAAGAAATACCGTTTACTTTGTCAGTACCAGTAATTTCTTTCGTTTGAACGTTTTTCAGAACAGTTACGTTAGGTAAGCTGTTAAGACGTTCTTGTAATACAGCATCAGCTTTTAATTCTGGCATGAATTCAAGAACAGTTACGTGCTTAACAATACCTGCTAAGTCAATAGCTGCTTCAATACCAGAGTTACCACCGCCGATAACCGCTACATCTTTTCCGATGAATAATGGACCGTCACAGTGTGGGCAGTATGCTACACCTTTGTTTTTGAACTCAGCTTCACCCGGTACACCAACATTACGCCAGCGAGCACCTGTTGAAACGATTACGCTCTTACTTTTCAGAATAGCGCCGTTTTCAAGTTCCACTTCAATAAGTTCTTTTTTCTCTAAACGTTTCGCACGTTGTAGATTCATTACATCGATGTTGTATTCTTTTACGTGCTCTTCAAGACTTGCTACTAGCTTAGGACCTTCAGTGTGTTTTACGCTGATGAAGTTCTCAATACCCATAGTATCCATTACTTGACCACCGAAGCGCTCAGCAACGATACCAGTGCGGATGCCTTTACGTGCTGCATAAATTGCTGCACTTGCACCAGCTGGGCCGCCACCAACAACAAGAACATCGTATGGATCTTTATCAGAAAGCTCTGATGCATCTGGACCGTTACCCATTTTAGCTAAAATTTCTTCAAGTGTCATACGACCGCTTCCGAAAGATTCGCCGTTTAGGTAAACAGTTGGTACTGCCATGATGTCTTTACTTTCTACTTCCTCTTTAAATGCAGCGCCATCAATCATAGTATGTGTAATACCAGAGTTTAGAACGCTCATTACGTTAAGAGCTTGTACAACATCAGGACAGTTATGACAACTTAGGCTGATATAAGATTCAAAATGATATTCGCCTTGAATGTTTTTGATTTGATCGATTAATTTTTGTTCAACTTTTGGAGCACGTCCACTAACTTGTAGTAAAGCTAACACTAATGAAGTAAATTCGTGTCCTAATGGAATACCAGCGAATACGACACCAGTGTCTTCACCAGGGCGATTTACGCTAAAGCTTGGTGTTCTCTCTAGTTCAACTTTTTCTACTGTAATCTTAGATGACATAGTAGCTAATTCATCTACTAGAGATAACATATCTTTAGATACGTTATCGTCTCCTGCGCTTACTTTAAGTAAAATATCGTTCTCCATTAACTGAAGGTATTGGGATAGTTGTGTTTTTATATCTGCATCTAGTATCATTTTGATCGAACTCCTTAGATTTTGCCTACAAGGTCAAGGCTTGGTTTAAGTGTTGCAGAACCCTCTTGCCATTTAGCTGGACAAACTTCACCTGGGTTGTTACGTACGTATTGAGCTGCTTTAATTTTGTTAACAAGGATGCTTGCGTCACGGCCGATACCGTCAGCATTGATTTCCATAGATTGGATAACGCCGTCTGGATCGATGATGAATGTACCACGAGCAGCAAGACCTTCTTCTTCCATTAAAACGTTGAAGTTTGTAGTGATTGTGCGAGTTGGGTCACCAATCATAATGTATTCGATTTTGCCGATAGTTTCTGAGCTATCATGCCATGCTTTGTGAGTGAAGTGAGTGTCTGTAGATACAGAGTATACTTCAACGCCTAAGTCTTTTAGAGTTGCGTATTGGTTTTGTAAGTCTTCAAGTTCAGTTGGACAAACGAATGTGAAGTCTGCTGGATAGAAACAAACTACGCTCCATTTTCCTTTTAAACTTTCGTCAGTAACTTGGATAAATTCTCCATTATGGTAAGCATTAGCTTTAAACGGTTTTACTTCTGTGCCGATTAATAACATATTAAAATTCCTCCTAAAGGTTGGTTTTGAGCATCGGAAATTAGTTTGCTCATAAAATATATTTTTAATTAACTATAATAATTCTAATTCGATATTAATTATCATATAAAAGTGGTTATTTTGTCAAGAGAATAAACCAACTTTATACCAATTTAATTAATATTTATTCTCAATTAAGGCTGCTAGGGAATTAAAAGGTAATTTTCAAGTCATAAATTTTCAATGAGTGTTTGAAAGAGTAGTGTGTATGTTAGAGACATGGTGTAAGTATAAATTCTTAGGAAGGAAATATTTCTTAGAAGTTGTGGATTTGAAAAGGAACTGCTTACTTCTATTTTACAAAGAATTGTGCAATAAATAAAACAAAATGTATCGGAATCTTTGTGAACAATTATTGTCATCTTAAATATATATAATAAGAAGTATATTGCAATGAGAAATAGAAACATTGACGCTCATTTCTAACAAGATATAATAAAAGCGAGATATGTATTGCAATAGAGAAGATATAGTATAGATTGAAAAAATTTCAGTCTATTATTTTTTACGGCTTTCAGAAAGCGTTTACATTTAGTGTGGAGGGGAAACCATGTCTAAGTTCACGAAGTATTTTTTAATGGAAGCTAAAGATGTGATTGCATATGTGCAAGAGAAATTACCTAAGTTCGAGCATGCAAAGGGGCTAAAGTGTAAAGAAATAGGTGATGGTAATTTAAATTATGTGTTCCGCGTTTGGGATGAACAGAAGAACATGTCTGTCATTGTAAAGCAAGCTGGGGATACAGCGCGTATTTCAGATGAGTTTAAGTTGTCGACGAATCGAATCCGTATAGAATCAGATGTTTTGCGATTAGAAGGAGAGTTAGCATCTGGACTCGTGCCAAATGTATATTTGTTTGATAGTGTGATGAATTGTTGCGTGATGGAAGATTTATCAGATCACACAATATTGCGTACAGCACTCATAAATCATCAAATGTTTCCGAGGCTTGCTGATGATTTAACTACTTTTATGGTAAATACCCTTCTATTAACATCAGATGTTGTAATGAATCATAAAGAGAAGAAGGAACTCGTGAAGAATTATATAAATCCTGAGTTATGTGAGATTACAGAGGACCTCGTATATTCAGAGCCATTCACAAACCATAATAAACGCAACGAATTGTTTCAATTAAATGAAGGATGGATTAGGGAGCATATTTATAGTGATAAAGAGCTTCGTATGGAAGTAGCAAAACTTAAGTTTTCGTTTATGACGAATGCACAAGCGCTACTTCACGGTGATTTACATACTGGTTCTGTTTTTGTAAAAAGTGATTCTACAAAGGTTATTGATCCTGAATTTGCTTTTTATGGACCTATGGGATATGACGTTGGGAATATAATGGCGAATTTAATGTTTGCATGGGTGAATGCAGATGCAGTGATGCAATCTGGTATTGAGAAAGATACATATATGAACTGGATAGAATCTACCATGATAGATGTAATTGATTTATTTAAGAAGAAGTTTTTAGATGCTTGGGATATTCATGTGACAGAGATTATGGCGAAGGAAGAAGGCTTTAACCGAGTTTATTTACAATCTGTATTAGAGGATACAGCTGCAGTGACGGGTCTTGAGTTAATTCGTCGTATTGTTGGTCTAGCGAAGGTAAAGGATATGACTTGTATTGAGAATGAAGAGGCGCGTGCTAGAGCGGAGCGGATTTGTCTTCAGACAGCGAAGAAGTTTATTTTACAAGCGAATCAATATAAAACAGGTAGCAGCTTTGTAGAAACGTTAAAAAAACAGTCAATGCATAGTGCGAAATAAGGGGAGAAGATGATGGCAGAGCAATTAATACCAATTCAGTGGAAAGATGATGCTTTAGTGTTATTGGATCAAACGGTATTACCGAACGAAGTAGTCTATGAATCTTTTAAAACGGCTGAGGGTGTGTGGGATGCGATTCAAGTAATGAAAGTACGAGGAGCGCCGGCAATAGGTGTTTCAGCAGCCTACGGTGTGTATTTAGGAGTAAAGGAAGTTGCGGAAAGTTCGGCGGAAGAATTCATAGCGGAAGTAAAAAAGGTATGTGCATACTTAGCGACATCAAGACCGACGGCAGTAAATTTATTTTGGGCGCTTGAAAGAATGGAAAGTGTCGCGAAAGAGAATGCTCACTTATCAATTGCGCAGTTGAAAGATAGATTATTAGAAGAAGCAAAAGAGATTCATAGAGAAGATGAAGAAATTAACCGTCAAATTGGAGAACATGCATTAACATTATTCCATGATGGCATGGGGGTATTAACGCATTGTAATGCAGGTGCGTTAGCAACGACTAAGTATGGAACTGCGACAGCCCCAATGTACTTAGCGAAAGAAAAAGGATGGGACTTAAAAATATATTCCGATGAAACACGCCCTAGATTACAAGGTTCAACGTTAACGGCATTAGAACTGCAGCGAGCGGGAATTGATGTAACGGTCATTACAGATAATATGGCGGCAATGGTCATGTCACAAGGGAAAATCGATGCAGTAATCGTTGGATGTGATCGTGTAGCAGCAAACGGGGATGTAGCAAATAAAATTGGAACATTAGGTGTTTCGATTTTGGCTAAATATTATAACATTCCGTTTTATGTAGCAGCACCAACGCCGACAATTGATTTGAAAACACTGACAGGAAAAGAAATTCCAATTGAAGAAAGGGATGCTTCTGAAGTGATCAATCGTTTCGGACAATACTCTGCTCCTCAAGAAAGTAAAGTATACAATCCGGCATTTGATGTCACGCCATATGAAAATGTAACAGCGATTATTACGGAAAAAGGAATTGTGAGAGCACCGTTTATGGAGAATTTAAAAAAGTTATTTCAATAAGTAGATAGTTTTTAGAAAAATAGTCATCATAAGTTTCTTACTAGGGGGATGTATATGTTACTGCAAAAAGAAAGAGAAGAAGTTGTAGCGTACGGAAAGAAAATGATTTCTAGTGGTTTAACAAAGGGGACTGGCGGTAATATTAGTATTTTCAATCGTGAACAAGGTCTTGTTGCAATTAGCCCAAGTGGTCTAGATTATTATGAAACGACGCCTGAAGATGTAGTTATATTGAATTTAGATGGTGAAGTGATAGAAGGAGAGAGAAAACCATCAAGCGAATTAGATATGCACCTTATCTATTATAGAAATCGTGAAGATATAAATGCGCTTGTACATACACATTCTCCTTATGCGAAGACAATCGCATCATTAGGATGGGAACTTCCTGCAGTATCATATTTAATTGCTTTCGCAGGCCCGAATGTACGCTGTGCACCATATGAAACATTTGGTACGAAGCAATTAGCAGAGGCAGCTTTCGAGGGCATGATTGATCGCCGTGCAGTTTTACTTGCGAACCATGGTTTAATGGCCGGAGCGAATAATATAAAAATGGCGTTTACTATTGCAGAAGAAATTGAGTTTTGTGCTCAAATCTATTACCAAACGAAAAGTGTTGGGGAACCAAAATTATTGCCAGAAGACGAGATGGAGAATTTGTCGAAGAAGTTTGAAGGGTATGGACAGCAGTAAAATGAAATGAAAACACCCTCAAGAAAAAATCTTGAGGGTGTTTCTTACACTTTCTTAAGCAACAAATACATAAAGTAAGGTGCACCAATTAAAGCAACGACAATACCAGCTGGAATACCGCTAGGTTCGACGATATTTCGTCCAATTGTATCCGCTAGTAGTAATAACCATCCGCCGATTAAAACGGCGATAGGGATGAATATTTGATGCCTTGGACCTACTAAAGATTTGGCGATGTGAGGAGCCATAAGTCCGATAAAGCTAATGCCTCCTGTTACGGAAACAGCAGCGGCAGCAAGTGCAACGGCTGCGATTAATAAGTATCTTCGTTCTTTTTCAATTTCAATTCCAACACCGATTGCTACTGGCTCGTTTAATGCTAGTATATTTAATCTATTTGCCTTATAGAAAACAAATGGGATTAATACGATTAGCCAAGGAAGCATTGCTAAAACAAATGTCCAGTCATCTCCCCAAATGTTTCCGGCAATCCATTTAGCGATAAAGTCTACTTTCATACGATCTGCAGATGAAATAAGTACAATCATCGCGCCAGATAGTGCAAAGGAAAAACCGATGCCGGTTAATGTTAATCTTATTGGCTGAAGGCCTGTGGATTTGCTATATGAAAATACGTAAATTAGAACAGCTGTTAGAAACGCACCGATAAATCCAACGACTGGTAGTAGGTAAAGAAATGAACCTACGTCTATCGGGAAGTATAGAAAGAAAAAAGCAACTGCAACACCAGCACCAGCGTTAATGCCGAGAATACCAGGTTCAGCTAAATCGTTTCGGGTAATACCTTGTAATACAGCACCGGATAAAGCGAGTGCCATACCAGCTAATAATGTAATGACGATTCTAGGTAGCCTTAAAGAATATAAAACGAATTCTTCTTTAAATGAACCTTGTCCCATAAGTGTTGGGATTAATCTGTCATAGGAGAGAGCGGCAGAACCGAGTCCCATTCCAATTACAATTGTTGTGATGGTAAGTATGAGTAATGCAAGTATGATAAGGCGTTGTTTCTTTAGAATAGATTGCATCATGAGAAAGTTCTTCCTCCTTTACGTACAATAAATAGGAAGAATGGTAATCCTACAATTGCGACGATTGCAGCAACTGGTGTTTCATACGGAGCGTTAATTGTACGTCCGATTGTATCTGCGAGCAGCATAAAGGAAGCACCAGCGATCGCTGACATCGGTATAACAAAACGGTAATCTGGTCCAACGATTGGACGAACCATATGAGGTATCATTAAGCCGATAAATGCCATGTTTCCGACAAGCGCTACAGAAGCACCTGCAAGCAAGATAATAATGATAAATAAAATTGTTTTAATGACGATAATTTTTTGGCCGAGTCCAACAGCAACTTCTTCACTGAAACTAAGGACTGTCAATTTTCTCGCAAGTAAGATAGCGAGAAATATACTTATTGAAATAACCGGAATAATAATTTTTAATTGGCTCCAACTCGTTCCAATTACTCCCCCGGCAGTCCACATTGATACATCTTGTGAAATTTTAAAGTAAATGCCAACACCTTCTGAGATTGCAAGTAGAAATGCTGAAACAGCAGCACCAGCTAATACAATTCGAAGAGGGGAAAGTCCGCCCTTTTTCACCATGCCAATTCCAAATACCATAATAGCGCCAATTGCAGCACCGATAAAGCAAGCTAGTGTTAAGTAAAGGTAGCTTATAGAAGGATTGAAGGCAAGTGTTAGTGCAAGTGCAGCATTTGCGCCACCAGTTAGGCCAAGTAATCCAGGATCGGCAAGTGGGTTTCGCGTTAATCCTTGCATAATTGCACCAGAAACAGCGAGTCCAGCTCCTACAAAAATAGCAGCAACTTCACGTGGTAAACGTATTTCACGAAGGATGGATAGCTTATCTCCTTTAGCAGAGGAAGTAAGTGCTAACCATACGTCTTTTATAGAAGTATCTGCAGCGCCTAACACCATTGCAAACATAAAAATAAGAAAGAATGCAATGATACTCAAAATTAATTTGTATGTAAAAGCGTTGGAACGTAGGTTGTCTTGCTCTTTTTTCATTCGTTTCACATCTTTTCTTTTCATAGAATAAAGGAAGAGGAATTCTTAAATTAAGAATTCCTCATGTTTGTATTATTGACCAAGAAAGCTCTTCTTGAAGAAGTCTAGTTGGAAATCTAATGTAAGTGGATCATTGAAATAGAATTCCATCATGTTTGCTTCATATACACGATTATTTTTTACTGCTGGAATGTTTTTATATGATTCTGTCTCTTGGAATGAGTTATCAGTATCTTTGTTTTTACTTACGATTAAGTAATCACCAGCAAACTCAGGTAATACCTCAGTAGATAATGCGTAGTATCCTTCTTTTAAAGCTTTTTCTTTTACTTTTTCAGGCATTTTTAATTTCATTTCTTGGTAAAGAATTTCTGTTCCGCGGCCCCAGTTTTCGCCGTATACGTAAAGCTGTTTGTTGAAGTTTTCAACAACAGAAACGGTTGCATCTTCACCGATCTTCGCTTTAATGTCTTTTCCAGCTGTTTGTGCGCGTTTCTTGAAATCATCAACCCAAGTTTTTGCTTCTTTTTCTTTATTTAATAATTTACCGATTTCTAAGTGTTGTGTTAAGTAATCAACTTTTCCGTAAGTATATGTTACAGTAGGAGCGATTTTCTTTAACTTATCAACATTTTTAATATTTGATAAACCAATGATTAAATCTGGATTTAATTCTGCAATCTTTTCAACATTTTCATCTGATACTTCAGCGACATTTTTCAGTTTGCTATCGAAACGTGGGTTTTGTTTAGACCATGAATCTACCCCAACAAGATTTACACCTAATGACATTACGTTACCAGCGAATGATGATAGGACAACAACACGTTGTGGATTTGCTGGAACTTCTACTTTACCATTTTCAGATTGGTATGTAATTGTTTCTGATTTCTTACCTTTTGCGTCGTTCTTCTTGTCTGTTGAACCGTTGCTACAAGCACTCATAACAAGGACGAACAGAACTGTTAGTGAAATAAATAATTTTTTCATCGTCTTTCTCCTTTTGATAGATGATATGTGATATACAATAAATTGTTTAGCTTTGATCTTTTGAAAAGTTAGTGGTAATAAAAAAGTCTTATTAACAATCTTGAACTTGAGATTTTACCATATAGTATTCACCATAGTAATAGAAGAAGATGTAATCTCACAGTTGCTAATAATTAACAAATTGATAATGATTATCACTATTGATTCTTTAAATACTATAATTTTATATAGGTGTATTGTCAATAGTGATTTTGATTGTAAAATTTATAAAAACAAGTTATATTTTATTGAGAATGATAATCAATTATTAGTAGCTGAGGAGTGACACGAATGAATCAAGAAGAATTGTTTGATGTAACTGTGATAGGCGGAGGACCTGCAGGGCTTTATTCAGCTTTTTATAGTGGACTAAGAGAGATGAAAACGAAAATAATAGAATTTCAACCACAGTTAGGTGGAAAAATACATGTTTATCCGGAAAAAATGATTTGGGATATTGGCGGATTGTTACCGGTTACTGGTGAGAAATTAATTGAGCAACTTGTACAACAAGGATTAACATTTCAGCCTGAAGTTGTATTGAATACAAAAATAGAATCAATTATTCGTAATGAAGAGGGTATTTTTACGTTGAAAACAAGCTCTGGGGAAGAACATTTTTCAAAAACAGTGATCGTCGCAACTGGGAGTGGTATATTGAATCCACAAAAGTTATCAATTGAAGGTGCTGAGAGATTCGAAGTCTCAAATTTAAATTATACAGTTAAATCGTTAAAACGTTTCAAAGATAAAAAGGTAATTATTTCAGGTGGAGGGAACTCCGCAATTGATTGGGCGAACGAATTAGAACCAATCGCGAAAAAAGTTTATTTAACATATAGAAAAGAAGAATTATCTGGTCATGAAGCACAAGTAAAACAACTTATGAACAGTTCAGCAGAATGTTTCTTTAATACATCGATTACAAAATTAATTGCTGGTGATAACCATGAAGCGATTGAATATATAGAATTAACAAATCATGAAACTGGAGAAGTTTCTCATTTATCTATCGATGAAGTTATTATTAATCATGGATATGAACGCGATATAACATTATTAGAAAATAGTGAGCTAGATGTTGCTATTGTTGATAATTATTATATTGCAGGGAATGCAAATAGTGAGTCCTCGGTAGACGGATTATATGCCGCTGGAGATATTTTAAAGCATGACGGAAAATTACATTTAATTGCAGGGGCATTCCAAGATGCTGGAAATGCTGTGAATAAAGCGAAACAATTTATTCAACCTGATGCAAGTGAGTACGGAATGGTTTCTTCCCATAATGAAGTATTTAAGAAGAGAAATCGAGAATTGATTAAGCAGATGATGAAATAATAAAGGAACAAGTATACCCCCATTTACATCTCTATTTCTATGGACGAGAGATACAAATGGGGTTTTTCCTGTTTACTATATTTTCAATCATTATCATGACACCGGTTTCATTAGTTCTTGTCATATGAATGTATTTCTTTAACAAGGGAATACAAAGACTTGAACGTTTTATTTGTAAATCTGTCTAGAAAATAATGAATCTACATTTGGTTTGCGCTGTCCATTATAAAATTATGCGGTTCCTTTTGCCTGTTCATTAGGAAATGGCATATTTAGTATAGACGTAATGTATTGTTTTCCGTGTTTTCGAGCTAATGATTCTAATATTTGGCGAACGCGTTTTGTAAGATGACCTTGTTTTTTTATAGCCTCACAATATGCGTCATAGAAAACGTATTTAGCCCAAAGGAAATCATCTTGTTGGAATAAGAAATGATTTTTGTACCATTCGCCAATTGTATGATAGCAATTGTTTTCATGTACTGCTGCACTTTGTGAAAGAATACGATCGGATAAAGAATTAGATAGATGAGAAATTGTGTTTTCTGTTTCAACTTGTAATGTTTTTTCTAACATTGTAATGATGTGACGAGTAGCCATATGTTAACTCTCCTTTGTGTAATACCATTCTATATTTTAAAAAATACTTACTATACTATTATACAATATATGGAATGAATCTACCTGCTTTTTAATTTGTATTTACAAAATCTTTTTTATTTGTTTACAAAAATAAAGTAAGATACATTATATATATGAAAAAATAATAAAGGAATGAACACATTGTATATAACGATAGAAGAGGCTGCGGAGTATTTGAAATTACCAAAATCGTATGTTGAAGACTTAATTCAGCAAAAGAAAATTCGTGCACTGTTTGATGGAGAGCAATATTTAATAAACAAGGAACAGTTTAATACACATTTAGAACAAATGGAGAAATATAAGCAGTTAGTGGAAGAAATATTAAACGAACCAATTCCAGAAGATATGGATGTTAAAGACGAAGATTAAATTTATAAAAATCCCCCGTATTAAGATATGCAGAAATGTATCTTAATACGGGGGATTTTTATATTAAGGGATGAAAAAGTCATCCGAAATCCTAGAGTTACTTTAAGGGAAAGAAGATTTTATAGGGATTAGTACTATTAGTTAAAAGCATATTTTTTCATAGCGGGGACAAACATAGCGAACATAACCTGTACAGATACATATACTATCAGTGCAAAAGCTTATAAATTAATGGAAGGGGTTTTCTCGTGAGTTTATTTCATTGGGATTTTTTGAAAGAATTAATTGGATCTTATGTAAGAGTAAACAGAGGTGGACCGGAATCTCAAAAAGGAATAATAGTGTCAGTATGTACGGACTACGTCGTATTACAGAATGAAAAAGGAGAGTACCATTACTACCAGCTTCGCCATCTGAAAAGCATTACAAAAAATACGAAAGATGGTGGGATAGGTGATTCTGTATGGTCGGAAGAAGACAGTGCAGAAGACTTTGAAACGCTACTTCAAGGCTTCAAATACCGCTGGGTGAAAATTAATCGTGGTGGTCCAGAGAAAGTTGAAGGTATTTTACAAGACGTTTCTTGCGATTATGTAACGTTAATTATAAAAGAAGAAGTGGTATTAATTGCACTATCTCATATTAAGAGTGTTAATTATAATGCACCAGTAAGTGGAGAGAATAGTGATGAGAGTAGCGATGAGAAAAGTAATGAAAATAGTAATAATTCAAGTCGCGCTCGTGCACAAAGACAATCAAGTAGAGGAAGATAATAAGAAAGGAGGGTACAAAATTGGAGAGTGTATTATGCTGTGATCAAATTAAAGGTTTAGTCGGTGAAAATGTAAAAGTAAATCTTCGCGGACCAGAAAGTAGAGTAGGTGTACTCGTATCATTAGGAAAAGATTACCTTACACTACAATTGCCTCTTGGAGAATTAGTATATTACCAGTTGAAACATGTGAAGAGTCTAGTTAGGAAAGTGAAAGAAGCACCGGGAGAATATGGTTCATGTTTCTATGCGGATGAAGATACTTTTTTAGATGTATTAAATGACTTGAAGTATAAATGGATAAAGATTAATCGTGGTGGACCAGAGTGTGTGGAAGGTTTATTAAGTGATATACATGATGGAAGTATTACACTAGTAAACGGTGATGAGGTCATTTATATAATTAATTCTCATATTAAGAGTGTGAGTCAAATAGTTAAAAACAAAAAGAATGAAGAAGAATAATGTTTAATAAATAAAAGGGGCATTATGATTGAAAGTGAAGAACGATTTCATATTTCGCTACAATTATGAACGATATATGAAAAGGATCTCTTACTATTAAAAGACAGAACATTGCCCTGATTATTTTTTTAGAAATGGAAGGCAGGAAAAGTAGTATTTATAGAAAGGAGGATATAGATGAATGAGTTAAACAAAAATATTGGAGAAAATATATACGTTAAATTAATCGGTGAAAAAAGATTTAAAGGTGTATTAATTGATGTAGGAAATGATATTGTAGTTCTTTACAATGGACAAGACTATGTATATATATCTTTATACCATATCCAATATTATAAATTTTTAAGAGAGCATGATGAAGAAATATTAAAGCCTGGTGTGGACTCTGTAATTAAGAGGGAATCACCTTCAATTTCTTTGAGAAAAGTATTAATCACATCTAAAGGGATTTTTACAGAAATTTATGTGGCAGGAAATGTTCCGATACACGGTTATGTTACAAGTGTAATGAACGATTATATTGTTTTTTATAGTCCAGTTTATAAAACGGTATATATATCTTTAAAGCATTTGAAATGGCTAATTCCTTATAAAGAGAACCAGGTCCCTTATTCCCTCAATAAAAATGAACTCCCCGTAAATCCATTAAATATTACTTTAGCGAGAACGTTCGAAGAACAGCTTATTAAAATGTCTGGGAAAATTATGGTGTTTGATTTAGGTGAAGAATCTAACAAAATCGGAAAGATGGCGAAAATTGATGAAGGGCATATTGAAATATTAAAAGCACGTGATGCAAAAATGTATGTAAATATTCAACATGTAAAATCTGTCCATTGTCCGTAGACTAGTTGAGAGGGCTGGCTTTTTCTTTTATATATAGGGAAGAAAAGGTCGAGCCTATTTGTTTAATTCGATTTGGATATGAGGGGGAAAATGAATTGAATATCATATAGGTATGTTAGTGTGATCTTTGAAGGGGCAATCTTGTACTAAAGGTGTACGAGCTACCTTTTTGTGTATTCAACTCACTTTTGAGGAAGTGCTGCTCAACTACTTTATTAAAGGGGTTTTGTTTGTGGAGCAGTTTCCAGATTCGTTTTCGATTACATTACTTGGCAGTGCGGGTGGAGCAGCAAAAGCAGTGTTAGCAATTTTGAATCAAGCGGTAGTAAATGAAAAAGATCCAATTTATGAAGTGATAAAGAATGTGAACTTCCATTTGGTGGATATAAAACAAAAAGATAAAAGTTATTATAATGAGTTGTTTCCAAATTTGAAAGAGCAATTTTTTTTATATGAAATAAACCTTCAAGATGTAGTCAAATTTAAACATCATTTAAAGGAAAAAAGAACGAAGGTTGTTATTGATGTTTCAGGTGCAGATACAATTAGGGTACTGAGTTGTTGTAATGACCTTGGCATTTGTTATATTAATTCGGCTTTGGAAAATGAGGCAGTAGATCAAGACGATAGTTTACTTGGTTTTCAGCTTACGGAAAGGTATACGAGGTTTGAGAAGGAGAAAGAAACATTTACAAATACAAGAGCGATTATAGGCTCAGGTATGAATCCTGGTGTTGTTCAATGGATGGTTGTTGAGCTTATGAAAGAACGTCCAAATGAAAAGCCGCGAGCATGCTATATTGTAGAACATGATAATTCATTTTTGAATGATAAAGAGCTTATAAAACCTCATACACTTTATGCATCATGGGCAGTTGAGCGTTTTCTTGATGAAGCGATATGGAGTTATCCTATGTATATGAGTCATCATCGTCCACTTTACTTTTATGAGGATGTATATGCTTCAGAGTATAAAGTAAAGTTAGGTGAAAAAGAATTTTATGGTTGCTTAATGCCACATGAAGAAGTTTTAATTTTAGGGAAATCTTTTAATATGGAAGTGGGTTTTCTTTATCGGATCAATGAGTATACAACAAACTTAATTAGACAGAACTTAGACAAAGTGGAAGATTTATGGAATTGGAATCGTAAAGTATTTAATCCAGCAGAAGATGATATTATAGGAGAAGATTTAGTCGGTGTGTTACTCGTTTATGAACATAATGAGACATACATGTATAATGTAATGAATAGTAGCCAAGTTTTTCAAAAATATAAAACAAATGCGACGTACTTCCAAGTAGGGTGTGGAATTTATGCTGGCTTATGTAGTTTACTGTTAGATACTTTTGGACAAGGCGCTTATTATGTAGAAGAATTATTATTAAATACTGAAAGTAAGTATGGGGAATATTTAAATTTATATATGAAGGATTTTGTAGTAGGACATAATAATTTTACAGATGGATTGCTAAATGATAGGGTAAGATGGATATAAATTGTAACTGAAAAGGAAGGAGCTGTATCTCCTTCCTTTTAGTATTAGAAGGTTACATGTTGCCCTGAAAGCAATTTCATACTTATAATTTAAGTAGATAACAGTGGAAATGTTTTTTTGTATCGATCAAGGGGAGTTTTCATATGAACAAATACAAGAGCTTGATTTATGAAGAAAGAGAAGCTTTAAAAGTATTTATATTATTATTCTATATTATATTCTTTTTATATGACGCTATATATTATTTTGTATATCCCGCTATGAATATTAATGGAACAACGGTAGGATGGCCAAAAGGTAGCCTTGGGATAGGTGTATATATATTTGTAATATCATTATTTCCTATTTCAATATATCTTCAAAAAAGAGGCTATGTATATTCTGTAAAATATTTATTTTTATTTGGTTACATGTTTATCAACCTTATTAATAATTTAATGATTTATTTGCGAACGGATAGGGCTTTTGAACATGGTAGTATGGTAGAAATGTTATTAATTTTATTTGCACCGGTTTTCGTGAACAGAAAATATTTTTATTTAGTTTCCTTTAGTGTAATTGGAAAGTACGTATTTTTTACATTGATATTACAAGATTTAAAAGTTGTGATTCCACTTGTTTTATGTATATTCTATTTCATTATTTCACATTCTTTGTTAAAACGATTTCAGTCTTATGTAAGAACGGTTGTTGAGATGATGAACAATATGAAAGAGACGGAAAATTTAGCTGTTATTGGGACAATGTCTACAACAATTGCTCACGAAATTCGAAATCCATTAACAGCTTTAAAAGGGTTTACGCAAATGCAAAAAGAAAGAAACCCTGCTGATACGATGAGCTATGACATTATGTTACAAGAAATTGAAAGGATTAACGGGTTTGTTAGTGAATTGATGTTATTAGGAAAACCGAAACCAACAAATTATGAATGGTGTAATATAGGGGACATCCTTTTATATGTTGTACAGTTAATGGAAAGCTATGCGACTCAATATAAAGTGAAATTTAATTTGCAAGTAGATGGAAATTTACCCGTTATAAATGGTGATGATAAGCAATTAAAACAAGTGTTGTTAAACATCATCAAAAATGGAATTGAATCGATGCCAGGAGGCGGGAATATTCGGATTCTGGCATATGAAAAAGCTGGAGAGAACTTGTGTATTTCTGTTGAAGATCAAGGTCTTGGGATAGAAAATGAGAAAATAGAAAAGATCGGAAAAGCTTTTTATACAACAAAAGAGAATGGTACAGGTCTTGGATTAATGATTACATATAAAATTATTGAAGAACATCAAGGGAGTATCGCGATTGAAAGTAGTATGGGGATAGGAACGAAAGTGGAAATTTATTTACCAACAGTGTAGTGCATTAGACGAAATTACTTTTCAGAAAAGTGTTCTTGTTGTGTAAATATAAACATTTTATAAAATGTTTCAAGAAGGGTTTTTTTATAAAAAACTTCGTTTATAATGGAGGAAAATATCGACATAGAGCTTTTAGCTCATGTAACGGTTCAGTAGTGTTATGAAAAGAAAAGAAGGGGTGCACGCGCATCCTTTTTTCTATGCGGATATGATGAAAGGGGTGGTATGATGGAATTAACATTAAATTCGACTGTATGTTTACACACGATTCAATTTCGAAAAGAGCAAAAGAACTATATTGTAAAAGATACGATTACAGGAGAGACATATGAAATGCCGCCACTTTGGATTGATGCACTAGCAATGATGCGTGACGGTTTTTTATTGGGAGAAATTGAGGAGAAATTAAAAGAAGAATATCCAGCAGAAGAAGTAAATATGGTAGCATTTACGAGGCAACTGTTAGAGCTAGAACTTGTCGAAATGGTAGATGGAGAAGAGATAGCTTGTACAAAGAAGAAAGATAAAGATTATTTAGCTTGGATACGACCGAGGGTGGAGCAATTCTTTTTTAACTTAAATAAAAAATATAAAAGCAAAGGTCAAAAGTGATCTTTGCTTTTTTTGTAGACCATGTTTAAAAAATAACAGCGAATGCCCTTGCGAAAGCACCGTCACTATTTTTAATTTTTAAAGGTGCTGCTGAGAAAAAGAATCGTTTCGCTTTAATGGCATCTAAGTTTGTTAAGTTTTCAATTAAGTAAATATTATTTCCTAACAGTATGTGATGAATCGGTGATGTTTCTGTCGTTACCTCATCAGGAGAAATAAAATCTAAACCGACAGATTTTACTTTTAATTGAACTAGTTCTTCAGCTAATTCTTCGGAAAGATAAAACGCTTCTTTCTCATAAGCTTCGGTATTCCATTTATTAGATAGATTGGAATGGAAAATGACAATATCGCCTTCTTTTATGTCGACAGTATGTAATACTTCCTTAGGTAATTTTCGCTCTTGAACATGAGTCACATCGATAAGAACAGCTTCGCCTACAAATTGATTTAGGGGTAATTGATCAATAGTGGTTGCGCCTGAAATGAAATGAGCAGGCGCATCACAATGCGTACCAACATGAACGACAGAATGAAAATTCGTAACTTGATAACCTGTTTCTTCAACGCTTGTAATGGCTTCTAGTTGGATTTTTGGTGTTCCAGGAAATTGAGACATATTATTTTCAAACGTTTGTGATAGATCAATTACTTTCATTTTACATACCTCCAATATATTTTTTTCAAATAATAAAAAGCCCATCCTTCATAATCAAGAAAGATGAGCTTTACATACTAGTTGAGTTTTATCCTGCAAAATGCAATGCATTTTGCAGGAATTAGCACCTATTCAGTTTGCATAAACTGAGGTTGCTAGGCTTCAAAGGACCGGTTCCTCAGCCTCTCTTGATAAAGGTTTATTCGATTTTAAATTCTGAATATTCGTGATATTTAAATTGTAATTCATTTCCTTTTTTCGTGCAATACAAATTAGGTGTTCACCCAAATAAAGTTGCTCGCATATTGTAGCTTATGTAAGTAGACTGTTGCGAAGGAGTGAGTGCAGTGACAGGGAATGTATTAAATTATTATGCCGGTGGAAATACAGCTAGAGGATTTCACAGCTTATACGAAGAGAATTTGAAGGGGCTAGACAGGTTGTTTATTTTAAAGGGAGGCCCAGGAACGGGAAAATCTTCTTTAATAAAGGCAATAGGGCGTGAATGGGTTGAAAAAGGATATGATATTGAACTTTTGCATTGTTCTTCTGATAATAAGTCAGTTGATGGGGTGATTATTCCGAAATTAAAAGTAGGAATTGTTGATGGAACATCACCGCATGTTATTGAGCCGAAAATGCCAGGAGTTATTGAAGAGTATATAAATTTAGGAGTTGCTTGGGACTCAGATAAATTAAGAAAGCAGAAGTTAGAAATTGAACGGTTTGTATTAGAAGCGGGCAAGGCTTTCAAATCTGCTTACGGATGTTTTAAAGAGGCGTTAGTTATACATGATGAGTGGGAGAAAATATATATTAATAACATTGATTTTAATAAAGCAAATGAACTAACAGAACAGCTAATTCAGAAATTATTTGCAGATAAAAAGGGAGAACAATCGATTGTGAAACATCGTTTTTTAGGAGCTGCTACACCGAAAGGAGCAGTTGATTTTGTTCCTAATTTAACAGAAGGATTACCACATCGTTATTTTATAAAAGGACGCCCGGGTTCTGGAAAATCAACAATGCTTAAAAAGTTATCGAAGGCAGCAGAAGAAAAAGGTTTTGACGTTGAAGTATATCATTGCGGATTTGACCCGAATAGTCTTGATATGGTTATCGTAAGAGAATTAGGATTTGCAATTTTTGATAGTACCGCACCACATGAATATTTTCCAAGTCGCGAAGGTGATGAGATTATAGATATGTATACTCTTATTGTTAAACCAGGGACGGATGAGAAGTATGCTACAGAAATTCGTGACGTTTCCATTCAATATAAAGCAAAAATGAATGAGGCAATGTCTTTCTTAGCAAAAGCAAAATCAGTTCGTGATAAATTAGAACGAATTTATATTGCTGCTATGGATTTTTCAAAAGTGGATGCATATAAAGAGGAAATTCAAAAAGAGTTTGAACGAATTACTGCTACTGTAATTGAAAAGAAAAAATAAGTACTTTATTGAGCTGTCAGAAATTGTCTGACAGCTGTTTTGGTATATAGTAAAATTAGTCGTATATTTGTCGAATTCCCAGGGAAATAATCAAAAAATGGAGATGGTATGAAATGAGAGAGAAAATTGAATTAGAACTAGAGCGAATTGAAAAAGAGAATGGTGTGAAAATTTTATTCGCTGTGGAATCAGGGAGTCGGGCGTGGGGGTTTCCATCGAAAGATAGTGATTATGATGTTAGGTTTGTTTATATACACCCTGTAGAATGGTATTTATCAATCCATGATAAGCGTGATGTAATCGAATATCCAATTAGTGATGATTTAGACATAAGTGGTTGGGATATTAAAAAGGCATTGCAACTATTCGCGAAGTCAAATCCAGCTTTACTTGAGTGGATTCGATCACCAATTTTTTATTCGAAAAACTCTAACTTTCCAGAGCAGCTTCAGCAAAAGAGTGAAAAGAATTTTGATCCAAAAGCAACGATATATCATTACTTACATATGGCTTCAAAAAATTATCGTGAATTTTTGCAAGGTGAAAATGTAAAGTTGAAAAAGTACTTTTATGTATTACGTCCTATTTTAGCCTGTCAGTGGCTAGAAGAGAAAGGGACATTACCTCCAGTAGAATTTGACCAATTACTTATAGAACTATCTATAGAACGTAGTGTATTGAATGAGATTGAGAAGTTGTTAGTAAAGAAAAAAGCGGGTACGGAATTAGATGTTGGATTGAAAGTTCAGGCGTTAAATCAATTTTTAGAAGAACAAATTGATTATTATCAGCAATACGTGAAAGGGATTGAAAAGGGATTAGGGATTGATATTGAGAGTTTGAATACATTATTTCGAGATATGTTGTTTGAAGTATATGAAAAAGAGCACAAGTGAGTTTGTGCTCTTTTTTATCCCGCATTAACGGGCAGTAAGACTCCCACCTCAAGATTCGGCTGGAGCGAAGAAGTTAGGTGGGAGGTCAACTGCCCGTAAACGCCCGATTGGTGAGGGCTGATTAAAGTTTCACTTTATTTTGTAGGAATAAAGAAAACAGATATAGCTGCGATAAGACCTGCAAAGGAGAATAAGTAAAAATTCCACGCCAAGTCATATTGCATTGTCATAATAATACCGACAAGAATAGGGCCAGCAATCGCACCAACTCGGCCAAGTCCAAGTCCCCAGCCTAAGGAGGTAGCTCGTATATGTGATGGGAAGTATTGTGTTACATAAGCATTTAATATTTGAGTAATACCGACTGATCCAATTCCAGCAAGACCAATTAAAAGATAAATGATTGTAACAGATGGTTTAATTGTTAATAGTCCAATACATATGGCTGCCATAAGATAGGAGATACTAATAACAATTTTTGCTCCTATACGATCGGCAATCGCCCCAGCAAATAATGCACCGATAGCTGCAGTAATATTTAGTATAAGTAGAAATGATAAACTAGATCCAAGAGGGTATCCTGCCTGGCGCATCATCTGTGGTAGCCAAGTATTTAAACCGTATATTAAAAACATTCCCATTATATAAGTGAGCCAAAAAAGTAGTGTTGCTTTTATGTAATCTTTTGAGAATAACGTAAGAAATCCATTTTTCTTTTGTATATTAGATGGTGTTTCAGGAATTTCATCTTTTACATGGAATACAATTTGAAAGCGATTAAGAATTTTATTTACTTCTTCTTGTCGATTTCGCGATAATAAAAATTGAATGGACTCAGGTAAATAACGAATAATGAAAGGAATGAGGAGTAGCGGAATCATTCCGATGCCAAACATAATTCTCCATCCGAAATCTTCTAGCATAAACATGGATAAAATAGCGCCTAACACGATACCTAAAGGATAGCCGGTAAACATAAGAGCATAAATAAAAGATTGCCGTTTTTTTGGTGAATATTCAACAGTAAGTGCTGAAGCCGTTGGGATAACACCGCCTAATCCGATTCCTCCGATAAATCGAGATAACCCAAATAATTCAGGAGAAGGAGCAATTGCAGCTAAGCCCATTGTGATAGAAAAAAGGGCTAAACAGCATATAAGTGTCCATTTTCGTCCAATTAGATCTGTAATGGTTCCAACTAGAATAGCACCAATAAACATCCCAAATAAAGCATAGCTGGCAATTGTTCCAGCGTGGGCTGGTGATAGTGCCCAGCTTTTGTCTTCTAGGAGCTTTGGCAGAACGGCGCCGTAAATACCTAAATCATATCCGTCAGCTAGAATGGCTAGCCAACAAATAAAAACAACAAGTTTTGTAATAGAACTTGAAAAGATAGTTTCTGTAGATTCTAGATGAGGTGGAGCAGAAGGTTGCATAGTATTCACTCCTTTTATTTGTAGATGAATATATTATTTTATTTAATGTTAATATTTCCCTGCGTATGTCGAAATTTATATGAAAAATAAAAAAGTTCAACAGGATTCCCGTTGAACTTCTTTGTTTTTTTATTCGTTATCAACTCGCTTTAATGGTTGATCTGCTGGACCTTCCATAACATCCCCATCAATTGAAAAACGGGAACCGTGACAAGGGCAATCCCAAGTACAATCACCGCTATTCCATTCAACTTCACAGCCGAGGTGTGTGCAAGTTGTATCGACGATATGTAATTTTCCTTCTTTATCTTTATAAGCACCTGCTCGTTTACCGTTGACATGTACAACAGAACCTTCGCCAACTTCAAGATTTTCTGGCTTACGTAATGCGGTTTCAATTTTTCCTTCAATTAAGTGTTTAGCAACATCAATGTTCTGAGAGAGGAAAGTTTTTATATCCGGATTTGCATGAAAGCGTGATGGTGCAAACAGTTCTTTATATGGGCTGTGGACTTTTAGAATGGAGTCCTTCAGTAAATGAGCTGCTGCAGTTCCAGTCGTCATTCCCCATTTACGATATCCAGTTGCCACAAATATATTTGGATTCCTTTCGTTAATATGTCCGATATAAGGGAGTTTATCTAGCGTGATTAAATCTTGCGCTGACCATCTATAAGGAATTTCATCTACTCCAAAAGTAGATTCAGCAAAGGAATATAGTGCATCATAATGAAGCATCGTATTAATTCCTTGGCCTGTTTTATGGCTCTCTCCGCCAATCAATATCAAATTTTCTCCATTGCTTGTCGTATAACGTATGGAGCGTTTTGGATCATCGATACTTAAATACATGCCCCCTGGATAATCCGTTTTTGCTTTTATTGCGAGGGCATAGGAGCGTTCTGCGTACATTCGCGTAAAGAAAAAGCTATTAGCATCATAAAAAGGAAAATGTGAACAAGAGACAATATATTTACAAGTGATGCGATGGTCACCCTTTGTAATAACTTGTGGATAATCTCCTTTTTCCACATCAATGGCTGTTGTTTGCTCATAAACTTTTCCGCCCATTTCCACAAACTTTTCTAAAAGTGTTTTTAAATAAAGGAGGGGATGGAATTGCGCTTGATTTTTCATCACAAGTGCAGATTGTACGGGAATAGGAATCGACAGGGATTGAACATAGTCACAAGGAATATTTAATTTTTGATAGGCTTCATATTCTTTCGTTAAATTTCGCAGGCCATTATTGGTAGTTGTATATAAATACGAATCTTCATTTGTGAAATTACAGTCGATTTTATATGTTTGTACAGTCTCGTTTATGAATTGTAGAGCTTTACTATTTGATTCGTAGTAAAGCCTGGCTTTTTCAACACCAAAATTGTTTATTAATTCATCATAAATAAGATCATGTTGAGCTGTTACTTTTGCGGTTGTATGCCCAGTTGTTCCATTTAAAACAGAACCAGAATCAATTAAAACGACTTTCATTCCTTCTTTAGCGAGTAAATAGGCGGTGGTAATGCCTGTAATACCAGCTCCGATAACAGCAACTTCTGTCTTTATATTTTCGGATAAATGAGGAAAAGTAGGAAATTGAGTAGATTCAATCCAATAGGATGATGGTAACTGCGGAAATGTGTCATCTGTCATTTTGAAAACCTCCAAATTAGAACAATTTTCCTTTTAATATTTCCATATTATATGGAATTCATGTATGTTGTTTTCGTAGCGTTTTATTTTTACTAAACGAAAGAAAAAATATTTTAATATAATTATTTTATTGGGGCAGTATGAAGAAGTAGGATTTATATAAAGCTAAATTCAAGTGATTCCATTTGTTGATTACATAGATAGTTCTTGAATAAGATAGAGTCTATATTGTTTAAGTGGATATGTATATATACCTGATAAAGCCTTATGAAATCTATGCTTTTTCTTTAGTGAAATAAAGTATAATTATAAAAATATAACCAACTTTTATTACTAGGTCATAAAAGTTGTTGACAATATAGAAATTCTATTGTTATGATTCATCATGTGGAAAGGTTGATAGAGAGTAAAAAGAGAAATGTTTTTCATTGATAATAAAAGCGAAAATTAAGTGACGATAGAGTGAGTATATTTTCCTTATGATAAATGCTTTTTGGATCACGTAGTAAAATCAATCTGGAAGCAAGAATTGATATATGCAAGTTGCGCGGGGCGCGGCATAAGAAAGGGGCAAAAGGATGAAGGAGCTTCATACGTTTGGGTGGTATGCAGCACGTGTAGCACCACATTTGCCGAAAAAAGCATTTAAACCAGTTCCTAATCGATTATTTGGTGGACTGGCTTATTTACTTGTGGCATTGGCTGGTTTAATAACGATCGGTGTATTTGAATTGAATGTGTGGGCAAATCTAGGAATTGCAATTGTTCTTGGATTATGTTTTGCTTCACTTGGATTTTTAGGACATGAAATTTTACATGGAACAGTTGTAAGAAAGGCATGGCTTCGTGATTTTTTAGGTGCGATAGCATTTATGCCATTATCAACTGGCCCAAAACTTTGGAGAAAGTGGCATAATGCAACGCATCATGTTCACACACAGCATGAAGAGAATGATCCAGATGCATGGCCGACATTTGAGAAACTGAAAAAGAGTAAGTTTTTGAGTTGGGTATATCGCATGCCTCTTCATGTACGTTCATTCTTTAGTTTCCTGTCACTAACAATTCAATTTACGTTACATTCGACTCGAATGTTCTTTCATTTTATAAAAGAATTTAAGTCATCCAATCAAAAATCTGTATGGCTTCAACTTCTTTTGCCCTGGACAGTTTGGATTAGTTTATTGTTTATTATGGGACCTACAAAGTGGTTCTTTGCATACGTGATTCCGTTGTTAATTGCTAACTTTATTGTAATGGCGTATATTGCAACAAATCACCGCTTAAATCCTATTGTTCCAGTAAATGATCCTTTAGCAAACTGTTTATCAGTAACAGTACCGCGCTGGGTAGACGTTTTACATTTCAATTTCTCATACCATACAGAACATCATCTGTTTCCTGCTATGAGTTCTAAATACTATCCATTAGTAAAAGATAAAATTAAAGAAATGTGGCCGGAACGCTATCACGAAATGCCGATGACAAAAGCTTTGGCAGCACTTTGGAATACACCACGTGTGTATTATCACGGAAGTGAATTAGTTGATCCGCATAGGGAGCATTTCTATGGTTCTTTAGGAAATGGATTGGATCCTCATAATATTTCATATCGTGAGGAACATATAGAGGAAAAAGAGACTATAAAAAAAGTAAATCAATAATAGACATATTTTACGATGAAAAAGCAAGCTCTCTTAGAGCTTGCTTTTTGTTATAAAGAGACTTCTTTCTTGTTCTTCGTCTTGACCTGGACAGAGTTATTTTCTTTTCGTTGAAGTCGTTTTTCTAGAAGACTAACAAGATAAGTAAATAGAAGAACTAGTGCGAGATAGTATACACCAACAATGATATATGTATCTAATTGCTGGAAGTTACCTGCGGCAATTGATAAACCGGATCCCCATAATTCGGACATTCCTACGTAAGCAACAAGTGAAGAATCTTTTAATCCAATAATAAATTGGTTCCCTAGAGGGGGAAGAGACAGACGAAATGCTTGTGGTAATATAATCCGGCGCATCGCTAAAGGGTAAGGCATCCCTAAAGAGCGAGCAGCTTCCAATTGTCCCCGGTCAACGGACTGAATAGATCCGCGGAAAATTTCAGTAATATATGCACCGTTATGAATTGCTAAAGCAATTGCTCCTGCCCAAAAAGGGGTAAAAACAACAACGGATGTAATCCCAAAATAGAGAATCGCGATTTGAACAATTAAAGGTGTACCACGAATAATGGCGATGTATACATGAGCAATACTATTTAAAACCTTATTGTTAGAGATTCGAAAGAAAGCGACTAGTAATCCAATTAGTGAACCGAGTAATAGGGATGTTAATGTTAATTGTAATGTGACAATAGTAGCCTTTAAGAGTGTGGGATAGGTAGAGATAAAAATTTCAAACATATGTGTCACCTCATATTGTATGGATTTTAGTAGGGAATGAAATACCCCACATAAAAAGTGGGGCATAATGTATGAAACATTTGACTAGCTAATTTACTTCGTTTTTTCCTCTTCACCGAGAATATTACGCCCAAACCATTTTTTACTGATCTTTTCATACGTACCATCTTTAATGATTTCATCTAAAGCTTTATTTACTTTCTCAACCATTTCTTTATCATCTTTACGAATAGCAATTCCCATTTCATCAAGATTTAATGGTTTTCCAGCTTCTTTTATATTTGATTTACCTTCTTTGATCATACGTAAACCGACCATTTGATCAGTGATTACTGCATCAATACGTCCAGGCTCTAAGTCCATAAGTGCCGTAATATCGCTATCATATTCTGTGATTTGATCTGTATGTTTTGCAACAAGGTCTTTAAAGGTACTAGCTTTTACAACACCAATTTTCTTACCTTTCAAATCTTCTGGAGAAGAGATAGATGTATTCTTTTTAGCCACAAAAATTTGGGCACCAGAACGATAATAAGGATTGGAGAAACTAACAGCTTTTAAGCGTTCTTCTGTAATTGCCATACTGCCCAATATAGCATCATATTTTTTCGATTGTAGACCTTGAATTAGCGTTTCCCATGGATTTGTAATAGGAGTGGGTTTCATATTCATTTTTTTCGCAAGTGCCTCACCAATTTCCACATCAAAACCGGCAAGCTTTCCGTCATTTTCTTTATAGTTAAAAGGTTTATATAAGCCACTCATCGCATAACGAAATTCTTTTTCACCATTTGAAGAAGTAGTAGCACTTTCCTTACTACAGGCTCCTAGTATGAAGGATGTACATAATGTAATACTCGCAACAATGGTTAATAGTTTTCTTTTCATAAAACCCCTCCTATATATTGATCATACGGATGGTTTTAAGTATGTTACTGAGATATTTTATTTGGACAATTAGTTGTGCACCGTATGAATGTATTTCTTTTCATTTGAAACAGAAGTTACATTATAAAACGTTGCGTAAAAATTGTTTTGCTCGTTCATGTGATGGAGCTGAAAAGAATTGTGCTGGCGGAGCGTCCTCTACAATCTTTCCGTCATCCATAAATATGACGCGATCAGCTACATCTCTTGCGAAATTCATTTCATGAGTAACAATAATCATGGTCATTCCTTCTTCAGCAAGTTCTTTCATAACTTGCAATACTTCTCCAACAAGTTCAGGGTCTAAGGCTGAGGTAGGTTCATCAAATAGCATAATTTTAGGGTTCATAGCAAGAGCTCGTGCAATCGCAACGCGTTGCTTTTGACCACCTGAAAGTAGGTGAGGAGTTACATCCGCCTTATCTTGTAGGCCGACTTTTTGTAGGAGTTGATTCCCAACATCCTTCGCGTCTGCTGTCTCCAATTTTTTTACGTGAATAGGAGCTTCTATGATGTTTTCTAGTGAGGTCATATGAGGAAAGAGGTTAAAGTGTTGAAAAACCATACCGACATTTTCACGGACTTTGTTTAAATTTGAATGCTTTGGATCAATTCGTTCACCTTGTAAGTGAATTTCACCTTCATCGTACATTTCTAAAAAGTTAAGACAGCGAAGTAATGTACTTTTGCCGGAACCACTGGCACCGATTAAAACAACAACTTCTTTTTCTTTTACTTCTAAATCAATTCCTTTTAAAACATCAAGTGAGCCGAATGATTTTACTAGATTTCGAACTTGAATCATACAAAACCCCCAGTCAAAAATATATTTACAAATGTTGCCCCGTATTTCTGTTATTAGTCATAAATTGTCAGAATCCTTTATTTTTTTCAGGGGGATTTAATATTCAAAGAAATAATGATTTTTAAAATCCTTATATCTTTCTATAACGAAAATATGGATAATAATATATAGGTAGTACTTATATTGCTTATAAGAAGGGGGAAAGAAGAGATGGGAAAAGAAAGAAAAACATTTTCTTTTGGCTTACGTACACAACTTATGCTATTCACTACAGTTTTAGCTTTAATTACATATTCAACAAGTTTAATTTTCATTTACGTTATATATGATTATTTTCAAAGTTATGTAAGTCAAACTGTTTATAATATTATCGTTATGTTATTAGGTGTAGTATGGTCTGGAATTTTAGCGTATGGGGCAGCAATATTTTTAATTAAACCACTTCGAAAGTTGGAAGAAGCAGCAAGGAAAGCGGCTGAAGGTGATATTCGTGAAGATGTCCCATTGCCAAAGACCGATGATGAGATTAAATCTTTAAGTGTTGCATTTAATATGATGCTAGGGAACTTAAGGGGCATGGTAAAAAATATCGATACTACATTTTCGTATACAAATAATCAAGTTCAGCAAATTAGAAAACAAACAGGTGAAGCGACAAAGCAAGCACAAGGTGTGTCTGAAACTCTTGCGGAGATTTCTTCCGGTGCCGAGCAATCAGCAGCATCGATTCAAGCGATCGTTTCTACTGTTGATACAACGACTTCTATTGCAAATGAAGTAGAAGGAAAAGCAAAACAGTCTGACGAGTTGTCTTCAGAAATGGTTCAAGCTTTAGGACAAAGTACACGTGTCTTTACTTCTTTAATTCAAGGTATTCAAACATTGGCGAGAGAAAATGAAGATTCGATGGAAAATGTACAGAAATTAGAAGAGCGAATGAAACAAGTTGAACATATTGTTTCTGTTGTGAGTGAGATTGCTAGTCAAACGAATTTATTAGCACTCAACGCTTCTATTGAGGCAGCTCGTGCAGGAGAGCATGGAAGGGGCTTTGCAGTTGTAGCAGAAGAAGTACGTAAACTTGCTGATGAAAGTGATCATTCCGCAAGAAATATATCGCAGTTATTACGGGATATGCAAGATGAAGTACAGCAAGTCGCATTGAAAATGACAGAGCAGGTGAAGACAGCTAAAGAAGAGGCGAAACGCGGAGAAGCTACAGAATTAATTTTAAAAGAAATGTCATCAAGTGTTATGGAAGTAGCCGATGCAACCAAGCAAATTAGTAGTTATATGAATGAACAAGCGAGTCACATTCATCAAACAGGAGCACAAACAAAGGCTGTAGCAGCAATTGCGGAAGAAACGTCAGCTGGTTCACAAGAAGTGGCACGTGTGACATTACAACAGTCTAAAAATATGATAGCAATCGATCAATTATTAAAAGACTTAGAGAAGCAATCAGCGGATTTAAAACAAACAATTGAACGGTTTTCAATGTAAAAGAGAAGAACAGAATGCAGTGCCCCCTGTCAAGTAGACAGTATTAAAAAAGCGCAACTAAGCAACCTGAGTTCTATATTTATATGGACTCAGGTTATTTAATTTCTTTTGAAATCTTTGATGATTATAAAAGTGCATATATTTACGCACGGCAAGTTTGACCTCATTCGCTTTATGGAAGGAGTGTAAATGAAAACACTCTGCCTTAAAGTGACTGAAGAAGTTTTCCATACAAGCATTATCCCAACAGTTGCCTCTTCGAGACATACTTGCCTTCATCTGATATTTTTTAAGTAATTGATTATATTGACGAGATGTATACTGGGACCCTTGATCACTATGTAAGAGGATTCCCTTCATATTTCGTTTTTTCTTTGCCTTTTTAAGTGTATCTAACACAAGTTTTAAGTCGTTTCTACGACTGGTTTCATAGGCAACAATCTCATTATTGTATAAATCCTTAATAGCGGATAAGTACAAGCGCTGTCCATTGAAAATCAAATAGGTAATATCGGTTACCCATTTCTCATTCGGTTTTGAAGCTTGAAACTCCCTATTTAGATGGTTCTCTGAAATCACATAAGCTTCTTTTTTTCCGTAATAAGGTCGTTTTTTCCTAATTACGGCTTTGATACCTAGTTCACTCATCAATCTTTGGATGCGTTTATGATTCAAATGAAGGTTATATGTGGCTTTCAGCCACACTTGTATTCTTCTATATCCATAAATTCCTCTTAATTTTTTATGACACTCCAATATCTTTTTCTTAATTTCGATATCCTCTGATTGTTTTTTTGAAGGCGTCGTATGCCGTTTTATCCATTTGTAGTACCCACTTCTGGTTACACCAGCAATATCGCATAGAATGGTCACTGTATAACCTGTTTTTGTCATTTCATGGATGACTTCGAATTTTTTCGTTTTGGATACGACTTTCATTCCTCCTTTTACATTCCTAAGAGCTTTTTTAACATTTCATTTTCCGCTTCTAATCGTCGGATCTTAGCTTCAGGATCTTCGGGTCTAACCCTTGGTCTACCTAAACCTGGTCCTTTCGCTTTACCGCGTTTTTCTTCTAGTCCTTTGATTCCTTCAGCTTCAAAGTATTTCACCCAACGACTTACAACCGAGTGATGAATACCCAATTCTTTCGCAATGGTTTTATAGCTCATGCCTTCTTTTAAGTATAAATCTATAGCTTTTTTCTTAAATTCTACATCGTAAGTGACTCTAATTTTTCCCATAAAAAAATCCCCTCCATAGTAAACAGGTTAATGTGCTTTCTTTTTCCTGTCTACTATAAGGGGATCATATCAGAATGCTGTTCTTCTCTTTTTTTAGCTAGATTTAATATCTACAGTTAAAAAGTATAAACTATGAACGTTTCCGCAACATTCTTTTCTGTCCCTTTCGGATGAAAATTATAGCGAGCTATAATATTAAAAGGGGTGTCTTTTATGAAAAAAGAAAAAAGACAACGATTAATTAAACAATTTGTAAAGGAGTATGAAATAGAGAAGCAAGAAAGATTAGTAGAATTGTTAGCAAAAAAAGATGTATTAGTAACACAAGCTACAGTTTCTCGAGATATTCGTGAGTTAAACTTAACGAAGGTACCTTCTCAAGAAGGATTAATGATATATAAATTTTTCTCAGAAGAGCATTTACAAACTGATATAAAGTTAAAGAAAAAATTACGAGAGGTTGTTGTAAAAATTGATTGTGTAGATCAATTAATGGTTATTAAAACATTACCCGGTAATGCACATGTTATTGGTGTTTTGTTTGATGAGTTAGATTGGAAAGAAAAAATAGGATGTATATGTGGAAATGATACATGCCTTATAATTTCTCAGTCGAAATCAGATAGGGAGATTTTAGAAGAAAGGTTAAATTTAATTATTTAGATGCAAAATCCTGTTTTTAATAAAAATTAAAAACAGGATTTTTTTAAAAATACGGAAGTTAAATATTCAGCATATATGCGTAATATATGTATTTTTTTATTGAAAAAGCGGGATGGAATGTTATAAAAATACAAATTTATATGATTTTTAAAAAATAACTTGTTTAATATTTCACAATGATAATGTAGATGTTTTCACAAAGATGAAAGCGCGTAGCATTTATTATGTACTTGTAAGACATCAAACATATTTAAAAGGAGGTACAACAAATGAAGCATCCGATACATGTTACTTCAGAAATTGGGGAATTACAAACAGTTTTATTAAAACGACCTGGTAAAGAAGTGGAAAACTTAACGCCAGATTATTTGCAACAATTATTATTTGACGATATTCCATACTTACCAATTATTCAAAAAGAGCATGATTATTTTGCACAAACATTACGCAATCGAGGTGTTGAAGTTCTTTATTTAGAAAAACTAGCTGCTGAGGCATTAGTAAATAAAAAACTTCGAGAAGAATTTGTTGATCGTATTTTAGAAGAAGGACAGGCTGACGTAAATGTTGCACATCAAACTTTAAAAGAATATTTACTTTCCTTTTCAAATGAAGAATTAGTTCAAAAAATTATGGGTGGTGTACGGAAAAACGAAATTGAAACAAGTAAGAAGACACATTTATACGAATTAATGGAAGATCATTATCCGTTTTACTTAGACCCAATGCCTAATTTATATTTTACTCGTGATCCAGCAGCTAGCGTGGGCGATGGTTTAACGATAAATAAGATGAGAGAACCGGCGCGTAGACGTGAATCATTATTCATGGAGTACATCATTAAATATCATCCAAGATTTGCAAATCACAATGTGCCAATTTGGCTAGATCGTGATTATAAGTTTCCGATTGAAGGTGGCGATGAGCTAATTTTAAATGAAGAAACAATTGCAATTGGAGTATCTGCCCGTACGTCAGCTAAAGCAATTGAACGTTTAGCTAAAAATCTTTTTAGCCGACAAAATAAAATTAAGAAAGTGTTAGCAATAGAAATTCCAAAATGCCGAGCATTTATGCATTTAGATACAGTGTTTACAATGGTTGATTATGACAAGTTTACAATTCACCCAGCCATTCAAGGGCCAAAAGGAAATATGAATATTTATATTTTAGAAAAAGGCCCAGATGTGGAAACTCTTAAAATTACACATCGTACTTCTTTAACGGAAGCATTAAAAGAGGTATTAGGTTTAAGTGAATTAGTTCTTATTCCTTGTGGAGGAGGAGATGCAATTGCTTCCGCTCGTGAACAATGGAATGACGGTTCTAATACATTAGCAATTGCGCCAGGTGTAGTTGTTACATATGATCGCAACTATGTATCCAATACGTTATTACGGGAACATGGTATAGAGGTCATTGAGGTGCTAAGTTCGGAATTATCTCGTGGTCGTGGGGGTCCACGTTGCATGAGTATGCCAATTGTTCGTAAAGATATTTAGTATAAATAACGGAGAAAGTAGGGATGAAGTATGTTAATGACTAGACCAAATTTAAAAGGAAGAAGCTTTCTAGCTGAAAAAGATTTTACACAAGAAGAATTATTATATTTTCTAGATTTAGCAGCAGAATTAAAAGAGAAAAAGAAAAACGGTGTCCCACATCATTATTTAGAAGGTAAAAATGTAGCGCTATTATTTGAAAAAACCTCTACTCGTACGCGATGTGCATTTACAGTAGCATGTACAGATTTGGGAGCGAACCCTGAATATTTAGGGAAAGGTGATATTCAGCTTGGGAAAAAAGAATCCGTAGAGGATACAGCAAAAGTGTTAGGACGCATGTTTGACGGAATTGAGTTTCGTGGATTTAATCATGAAACTGTAGAATCTTTAGCACAAAATTCTGGTGTGCCGGTTTGGAATGGATTAACAGATATGTGGCATCCAACACAAACACTTGCAGATTTATTAACAATTAGAGAACATGTAGGGAAATTAAAAAATGTGAAGCTCGTTTACGTTGGAGATGGACGAAATAATGTTGCTAATAGCTTACTAGTTGGTGGAGCGATCGTTGGAATGGACGTACGTATTTGTACACCGGAATCTTTATGGCCAGAGCAAGAAGTAATTGATTTAGCAAAAAAATATAATGAACAAGTAATGATAACAAGTAATGTGGAAGAAGCTGTTGCGAATGCAGATGTAATTTATACAGATGTATGGGTGTCTATGGGGGAAGAAGAAAAATTTGCTGAACGTGTCGAGTTATTGAAACCTTATCAAGTAAATATGAAAATGATTAAAGAAACAGGAAATGAAAATGTGATTTTCTTACATTGTTTACCTGCATTTCATGATGTTGAAACGATGTATGGTGAGGAAGTTTATGAAAAATATGGGTTGAGGGAAATGGAGGTAACTGACGAAGTATTCCGCAGTAAACATTCAAAAGTATTTGATCAGGCTGAAAATAGAATGCATACAATTAAAGCGGTTATGGCAGCTACTTTAGGAAACATGGAGTAAAGAAGAAAGGGAGTCTTCCTTTCTTCTTTCTCCTCCTTTAGACACTATCATTCACTATTGCTTTCGTATTGTTATTGCAATTAAAGAGAGGTGAGTGGAATGGGTGAAGATAAGAAATTAGGGTTGTTTACATTAACGGCACTTGTAGTGGGGTCTATGATTGGCGGTGGAGCATTTAATTTAGCAAGTGATATGGCAAAAGGTGCTGGTGCTGGAGCCATTATTATTGGTTGGGTTATAACAGGAATTGGGATGATTGCGCTTGGATTATCTTTTCAAAATCTAACTGTAAAACGGCCAGATTTAGATGGTGGTATTTTTAGCTATGCAAAAGCAGGATTTGGTAATTTTATAGGATTTAATAGTGCGTGGGGATATTGGCTATCTGCCTGGCTTGGTAATGTAGCTTACGGCACATTATTGTTTTCTTCATTAGGGTATTTCTTCCCAATCTTTGAAGGCGGTCAAAATGTAGCATCCATTATTGGTGCAAGCGTATTATTATGGTGTGTTCACATGTTAATTTTACGTGGAGTTCAATCAGCAGCACTTGTGAATTTAGTAACTACAATCGCAAAATTAGTACCTGTATTTGTATTTATTGTTATAGGAATCTTCGCGTTTCATATTGATACGTTCCTAGATGGGTTTTGGGGACAAACTGGTTCGTTTTCATGGGGAGCGGTTGGCAGCCAAGTTAAAAGTACAATGCTTGTAACTTTATGGGTGTTCATTGGGGTAGAAGGGGCTGTTGTTTTATCTAGTCGAGCAAAAAATAGAAGTGATGTAGGGAAAGCAACGGTTATTGGCTTAGTTGGTACACTCATCATTTACATTTTAATTACATTACTGTCTCTTGGACTTATGCAGCAAGCAGATATTGCTAATTTAAAAAATCCGTCTATGGCTTATTTATTTGAAAGTGTTGTTGGAAAATGGGGTGCTATCTTTATTAATTTAGGTTTAGTTATCTCTGTATTAGGTGCTTGGTTAGGTTGGACTTTACTCGCATCTGAAATTCCGTATTTGGCGGCTAAAGACGGAGTATTTCCAAAATGGTTTGCAAAAGAAAATAAAAATAAGGCTCCAATAAATTCATTATGGATAACAAATGGCTTAATTCAAATGTTCTTATTAACATTCGTTGTTTCCAATCAGGCGTATAACTTTGTATTCTCGTTAGCATCTTCAGCTATTTTAATCCCATATGCTTTTTCAGCATTTTATCAACTGAAGCATAGCTTAAAGTCTGAAGAAGTGGATCGAAATAAAAATATAATAATTGGTTTGATAGCAAGTATTTATGGTGTGTGGTTAGTTTATGCAGCTGGTTTAGAGTATTTATTATTAACAATGACTTTATATGCGCCAGGTATTTTTATTTTTTACAATGTTCAAAAGCAAAAGAGTTCGAAGCAAATATTTACTCGAGTGGAATTAGCATCATCGGTAGCAATTGGTGCTTTAGCATTCTTTGCGATTTATGGATTAATTACAGGCAGTATTACTTTATAAAGCGCTGTGAAAGCGAAATTAACTGGAGGGCTGAAATATGGCACGAAGAAAAATTGTAGTTGCACTAGGGGGAAATGCGATACAGTCTGGAAAAGCTACTGCAGGGGCACAGCAAGAAGCGTTAGAAAAAACAGCGGAACAACTTGTGAAAATAATGGAAAATGATGTAGATATAGTAATTGCGCATGGAAATGGCCCACAAGTGGGGAATATTTTATTACAGCAAAAAGCTGCAGAAACGGAAAAGACACCTGCAATGCCATTAGATACTTGTGGTGCAATGAGCCAAGGGATGATTGGATATTGGATGGAAAATGCGATTGAAAAGGCATTGAAAAAACGGAATATAAAAAAAGACGTAGCAACGGTTATAACACGCGTTGTCGTGGATGAAAAAGATGAGGCATTTAAAAATCCAACTAAACCAATTGGTCCTTTTTATACGGAAGAAGAAGCAAGAAGATTAATGGAAGAAACAAAAGCAGTGTTTAAAGAGGATGCTGGCAGAGGGTGGAGACGTGTTGTTCCATCACCGAAGCCTGTAAGTATTCATGAGCATAAAGTAATTAATTCTTTAGTTGAGGATGGAAATATAGTGATAGCTGTTGGTGGTGGTGGAATTCCAGTAATTGATTCCGAAGAAGGGTTAAAAGGAACTGAAGCGGTTATCGATAAAGATTTCGCTGCGCAGAAATTAGCTGAATTAGTAGATGCCGATACGCTCGTAATTTTAACTGCAGTTGATCATGTGTATGTAAATTATAATCAACTGAATCAAAAGAAATTAGAGCATGTCACAGTGAATCAATTAGAAGAATACATTGAAGAAAAACAATTTGCTGCGGGAAGTATGCTTCCAAAAATTGAAGCTGCTATTAATTTTGTTAATACAAATCCAAAAAGAAAAACAATTATTACGTCTTTAGAAAAAGTATATGAAGCACTAGAAGAAAAAGCTGGTACTATTATTTCTAAACAGAATGTATGCATGTATGTTTAAATAATTATGTACGCTATTTATTAGTAAAAAAAGAATGGAGTTAGTAACTTCATTCTTTTTATTTATTAATATTTTTTGTACTCATTGTTCATAAAGTTTTCATGATGAAATCCGAATATACAAGTTAATTATGATAAAATTTAATTTGAATACGCTTTCTTGATTTTTCGCTCCAACATACAGCAAGAGAGAGGGAATTTTATGAATAGACGGAACGTAGTTAAAGATTTAAAGCAATTTGAATTATTTGCTCATTTAACAGAAAAGAAATTGAAAGGTTTGACGGAGTTTGTCTATTGGCGAACTTATAAAAAGGGTCAATTTTTATTTTTAGAAGGGGATTCAAGAGAAAGAATTTACTTCATGTTAGATGGTTTTGTAAAGTTAGAGCGGGTAAATCAAAGTGGAAATTTATTATATGATGACTATGTAAAGCGGTATTCTATTTTTCCTTATGGTGGTATGTTTACAGACAGAGGATATAACTATACGGCAGAAGCGATGACAGATGTAGAAGTATATTATATTCCGACAGTAATTTTCGAAGATATGGTGAAATCTAGTAGGACGCAATTAATGTACGTTGTTCAGCAACTATCATCGATATTAAAACTAAACGAAAATCGAGTGCAAAATATTACAATTCCTAATGCACAAGATCGGGTCATTCAAACATTAAATTATTTAATGCAGGATTTAGGAGAACAGAGTGGCGAAACAATTGTAATTTCATGCCCACTTACAACAATTGAAATATCGAAAATATCTGGTACGTCTCGAGAGACGGTTAGCGGCGTATTAAAACAATTAAAAAATGATAGTATTGTTACAATTCTGGATAAAAAAATTACAATACATAACCCAACATATTTTGAGGAGATCTCTATGTGAAAATTGCATATTGATTTTCTAATTCATATTGTATATTAATAAGGTTCTTTATATATTTATAAGGAACTTTTTTACGTTATCCTCTATAAAATGATTGTATAGTATGGTAATAATAGCTAAAATCGATAATAAAAAAGCAAAGGGAAGGGGAGAAGGCATGGTTCGAATTGAGTATGATCGATTAGTAGCTATTTGTTACAGTATAGGGGTTTTGTTATTATTAAAAATTCCAAACGATAATGAATTAATTGGGGAAAAACTATTCAATTTCTATAATATTCCGGTATATACATATATTTATATGGATTATAAAGTTTCAAATATATTAATTGTTTCTTTCGTACTACATGTAATCGCATTTATATTATTTGTAAAATGGCTAGTAAAAAAGAAATCTAGTACATTTAGAACAATGAATAAGATAAAAGTAGTAGGCATTAGTATTTTGATTTTAATGATGCCGTTTATTCTAAATAACATCCTCCATACATTGAATAAAACATGGTACTACGCAGGAAAAACAGGAGTAGAGGCGATAGAATATAAAAAAGAAGATAGTCAGTGTAGAATGGAGAAAAATGGAGAGGATATCGAACAAAAGTGCATTGTGACTTTAAAAAATTATCGTAATCATTCACAGGCATTAAAAGTTGTTTTATATGATAATGTAAACGAGAATTCAAAAGGTTATCCAGTACCGAAACCAGTCTATTTACAAAAACATGAGACAAAGCAATTCGAATTTCAAATTCCTGTTGCTTATAATAGCGGTATTGAAAAAGATAAAGTACCAAACATTAAATTATATTCATTGCATAAAAATGATGAGAAATACAATTAATCCGTAATTGAAAGTTTATGAGTAGGAGCAATAATTTGAAACGATATAGAAAATCAACTTGAATCATCCAACATGCTGTGAGGTAACGGCATATTGGATGATTTTTTATTTTATCCTCTTTTTTACGTATGAAAGGGTGGGATACTTTGTTGAAAACGAAAAACATTACAAGGATCATATGCTGTCTTCACTTTACGCAACCTTTGAAAATTAGAGCCATAATAACTAGTTTGCCAATTTTTTATGTCGATATCGGGCCAATTGACATAGTCTCCCAGTGTGTAAGGATCTAAGCTTTCCCGTAAATCTTTAACCCAGCGTATATTTCGGTTTTCTTCATCGTTGCATTTCCAAGAAGTAATATATTCTTGAGCAATAATTGCCTTGCGGTGGAAATAAGCTGTTTCATTAGGGGAAATGTTTTCTACAGCACCTACGAGTGATTGGTGCCAAATACTCGCATCTTTATTTGGTGCATGAGAAAGAAAATATTGTAAGATTTGAATACCTTTAAGAGGGATAGGTTTATATACGTAGGAACCAGAGCGTTTGAATTTTTCAGGAATATTGCCGCTACTAAAGAATTGAACAGCCTTTATATACGGGACTTCATCTATAAAGAGAGAAGGATTACCAGTTTCAAGAAGAGGAGATAATAGATGATAGAGTTCAGAAGGAGAGCCGACAAATTCACCTTTCACCTCGATTTTATTTCGTTGTTTAGAGAATAATTCAATTGATGAAGTGAGACGTTCATCTATATAAGGTGCCCAGTTTTGCCAAGCTTGAAAGGCAACAACAAAGTCTTCCCATTCCCATGTAATCGAGAAAATTGAGACGTTTTTTATAGGATGGACACGAAAAGTTAAGGAAGTAACAATCCCGAAATTCCCACCCCCACCGCCGCGGCATGCCCAAAAAAGGTTAGGGTTTTCTTGTTCATTTGCACGAATGAGTTTTGCACCAAATTTTCCGCACGCTTGTACCATTTCGACTTCTAATAATTGATCACATGTTAGTCCAAATAAGCGTGAAAGCATGCCAATGCCACCGCCAAGTGTTAATCCAACGATACCAACACTTGCACTTGTACCAGCTGGTATTGTAACACCGTGTTTCCAAAGTTCTTTATAAACAGTGCCAAGATTTGCACCCGCTTCAATTGTTGCTGTTAATTTTCCTGTACTAACCGTAATTTGCTTCATTTCACTCACATCAATAATAAGCCCGCCATTTAAAAGAGAGAAATTTTCGTAGCTATGTCGTCCACTTCTTAAGCGAAATGGTATATGACGCTCACGTGCCCATTTTAAGGCGTTACACACATCATTTTTATTTTGACAAAAAACAATAATACAAGGGAATTTTGGAATGCTTAAATTTAAATTTATTCGGGCTATGTCATACCCAGGATCCGAGGGAACGACGATACGACCAGTTAATTTTGTTTGTTTCAATTTATATCTCCTTTCTGAAATAATATGAGCTTGTATTAGTATATGAAGAGTGTATTTAACACGCATGGACGAGAAGAAGAGAAGGGTTAGATTTATCCCGTTATTTGCGAGCAGTAAGACAATCCGGCTGAAACAAAGAAGATAGGGCTGCTCGTAAAAGCTCGATTGGTAAGGGCTAATAATCAGCGGGGAATGGACACCTCCTTAACGATTAAAGTTTCACTTTATCTTTGTGAGAAATAAATAAGGCATAAGAATAAGGAAACTACATAGAGTTCAATGAAAACAGTTGCAAACTCTCCATATTTTGTTATGATAGTGTTACGAAAACGTTTGCATAAAAAATCGAGATGCAAAAGGAGAGAGTTATTATGAAGAAAACATGGTGGAAAGAAGCAGTTGCTTATCAAATTTATCCACGTAGCTTTATGGATTCAAATGGTGATGGTATTGGAGATTTACAGGGGATTATTGCAAAGCTGGATTATTTAAAAGATTTAGGTATAGATGTAATTTGGATTTGTCCAATGTATAAATCACCTAATGACGATAATGGTTATGATATTAGTGACTATCAAGATATTATGGATGAATTTGGTACGATGGAAGATTTTGATATGCTACTAGATGAAGTTCATAAGCGTGACATGAAGCTTATTATTGATTTAGTTATTAATCATACAAGTGATGAACATCCATGGTTTATTGAATCAAGTTCTTCTAAAGACAATCCGAAGCGTGATTGGTATATTTGGCAGGATGGTAAAGACGGCGCGGAACCAAACAATTGGGAAAGTATCTTTAATGGTTCTGCATGGGAATATGATGAAGTGACAGAGCAATATTATTTACATTTATTCTCGCGTAAACAACCAGATTTGAACTGGGAGAATAAAGAAGTTCGTGAAGTTTTATATGATACTGTTAATTGGTGGCTTGATAAAGGTATTGATGGTTTCCGCGTCGATGCGATTAGTCATATAAAAAAAGAAGATGGTCTGAAGGATATGCCAAACCCAAAAGGGTTAAAGTATGTGCCTTCTTTTGACAAACATATGAATGTAAATGGTATTCAGCCATTACTAGAAGAATTAAAAGAAAACACATTTGCTAAATACGATATTATGACTGTTGGAGAAGCAAATGGTGTGAAAGTTGAAGATGCTGATCTTTGGGTTGGAGAAGAGAATGGTAAATTCAATATGGTATTCCAATTTGAGCATTTAAGCTTATGGGATGCAGAAAAGAAGAAAGATCTTGATGTTGTTGAGTTGAAAAAAGTATTAACAAAGTGGCAAAAAGGTTTAGAAAATAAGGGATGGAATGCTTTATATATTGAAAATCATGATAAGCCACGTATTGTGTCTACTTGGGGAAATGATAAAGAATATTGGCGTGAAAGTGCAACGGCTTTAGGAGCGATGTATTTCTTTATGCACGGCACACCGTTTATTTATCAAGGACAAGAAATTGGTATGACAAATGTTCAGTTCCCAAATATTGAAGATTACGATGATGTAGCAATTAAAAATTTATATCGTGAGAAAATTGCAGAGGGCGTATCACATCAAGATATGATGGAAATTATATGGGCTTCTTGCCGCGATAATTCACGTACACCTATGCAGTGGAACGATGAAATGAATGCTGGCTTCACAACAAGTACACCTTGGTTTAGCATGAATCCAAATTACAAAGAAATTAATGTTGAAAAGCAAAAAAATGAAGAAAAGTCTATTTTCAATTTCTATAAGAAAATGATTGCCTTGAAAAAAGAGCACGATGTACTGAACTACGGTACGTACGATTTACTATTAGAAGACGATCCACAAATTTATGCATATACACGTACGCTACAGGATGAAAAAGTCATTGTAATTAGTAATATCTCAAAAGAGGAAGCTGTGTATAATGAGAGTTTATTCGCATTAGAACGCAAACGTTTGCTTTTAAATAACTATGAAGTTGCGGAACATGAACAAATAATTACAATCACGTTGAAACCTTATGAAACAAGGGTTTATCGTATTTCATAATGAAAAAGGATGCTCCTTGAGCATCTTTTTTTATGAAAAAAAATAAATTTCTATTGCAATGTGAAAACGCTTTTATTAAAATAGATTTATGAAAACGGTTGCGTAAAGAGAAAAAAGAAACATAAGGAATCGTTTTCATAAGAGAAACAGAAATTATAATTTAAATCATTATGTTGTTATAAATAAAGGGGAGGAAAAACAGATGAAAATTACGTCTTTTGATTTTTGGCAAAAGTTCGGGAAAGCGTTACTAGTTGTTGTGGCTGTAATGCCAGCAGCTGGTTTAATGATTTCCATCGGTAAGTTAATTGGGATGTCTGCTGGGGATGTTAACGCAGTTCATACCATTGCTCGAGTAATGGAAGACATCGGTTGGGCAATTATTACAAATCTACACATCTTATTCGCAGTAGCAATTGGGGGATCTTGGGCGAAGGATCGAGCAGGTGGTGCATTTGCAGCACTATTAGCATTCGTCTTAACAAACAGAATTACAGGAGCTATATTTGGCGTAAACGCTCAAATGTTAACGGATTCAAAAGCGACAGTTTCTTCATTTTTAGCAGGAGATTTACTTGTAAAAGATTACTTTACTTCTGTACTTGGTGCACCAGCATTAAACATGGGAGTTTTCGTAGGGATTATCACAGGTTTCTTAGGAGCTACTTTATATAACAAATACTACAATTATAATAAACTGCCACAGGCATTAGCATTCTTTAATGGAAAACGATTCGTACCATTCGTTGTAATTGTTTGGTCTACAGTCACTGCGATTGTATTATCACTTGTATGGCCATTTATCCAAAGTGGATTAAATGAATTTGGTCGCTGGATTGCAGCATCTAAAGATAGTGCACCAGTTATTGCACCGTTTGTATATGGAACGTTAGAACGTTTATTATTACCATTTGGATTACATCATATGTTAACGATTCCGATGAACTACACAGAGCTAGGCGGAACATATACGATGTTAACTGGCTCAAAGGTTGGACAAATTGTAGCGGGACAAGATCCGTTATGGCTTGCATGGATTACAGATTTAAATAACTTATTAGCAAATGGAGATACGAAAGCATATAACGATTTATTAAATAACGTTGTACCAGCTCGTTTCAAAGCTGGACAAGTTATCGGCTCAACGGCAGCGTTAATGGGGATTGCGTTTGCGATGTTCCGTAATGTTGATAAAGAAAAACGTGCAAAATATAAACCAATGTTCTTATCAGCTGCATTAGCAGTATTTTTAACAGGTGTAACAGAACCAATTGAATTCATGTTCATGTTTATTGCACCAGTATTATATGTTGTGTATGCAATTACAACAGGACTTGCATTCGCATTAGCGGATTTAATTAATTTACGTGTTCATGCATTTGGATTTATTGAGTTAATTACACGTACACCAATGATGATCAATGCAGGTTTAACGAGAGATTTAATCAACTTTGTCATTGTTTCATTAGTGTTCTTCGGCCTTAACTTTACGTTATTCAACTTCTTAATTAAAAAATTCAATTTACCAACGCCAGGGCGTGCAGGAAACTATATTGATAATGAAGATGAGTCAACAGAAGGAACAGGAAATGTACAAGATGGTTCATTAGCAACAAAAGTTATTGATTTATTGGGCGGAAAAGATAATATTGCTGACGTAGATGCTTGTATGACACGTTTACGTGTAACAGTAAAAGATTTAGATGCCGTTGCACCAGAAGCAAAATGGAAACAAAATGGTGCTTTAGGACTTATTGTAAAAGATAAAGGTGTACAAGCAGTATATGGCCCGAAAGCTGACGTATTAAAGTCAGATATTCAAGATATGTTAGGTGCGTAATAATATGAAATTGCTAACTTTAAATTGTCACTCTTGGCAAGAAGAGAATCAAATTGAAAAAATAAAGTATCTTGCTAAAGCAATTCAAGAAGAAGATTATGATGTGATCGCATTGCAAGAAGTAAGTCAGTCTATACAAGCTGAAAATGTATGCGGTAACAAGAAAAAAGATAATTTTGGGCTTTTACTGCTAGAAGAGTTAAGAGCATTAAATGTAAAAGAATACAATATTATTTGGGATTTCTCTCATATTGGATATGATGTGTACGAAGAAGGATTAGCAATTATAACAAAGCACAACATTGTAAAGGAAGATACGTTCTTTGTCTCAGAAAATAAGGATACAACGTATTGGAAAACACGCAAAATTGTAAGTGCAACAATTGCTTATAATAATAAGAATATAACGTTTTATTCTTGCCATCTCGGTTGGTGGAATGATGAAGAAGAATCATTCAAAGACCAAGTTGATCGTTTAATGGAGCGTGTAAATAGCAATGAACTTTCCTTCTTAATGGGTGATTTTAATAACAATGCTCGTTTGGAAGGAGAGGGTTATGAGTATATGATGCAAAAAGGTTTATATGACACATATGAATTAGCGATAGAGAAGGATGAAGGAACAACTGTCCAAGGAGAGATTGCTGGTTGGGATGAAAATAAACAAAACTTACGAATCGACCTAATATTAAGCAATCAAAGTAAAACAGTTAATTCTTCAAAAGTCATTTTTAATGGAACAAATCGAAATGTAATTTCTGACCATTTCGGTGTAGAAGTACAATTAGATATATAATAGAAGAAATCCTCACAGATAATGAAAAGCTGTGAGGGTTTTTTGATAAATACAAGTATTCCCAAGAGAAAATACTTGTATTTTTTATGACATTTCCTATATATTTGTTATTATTGAATGTAAAACTAATTTGGTCATTTTGTATGCATACTTTTTTTATTTCGTTATATAATGAAGTAAGTGAAATATTTAATGGGAAAAATAGTATGTTTTCGTTTAATCCACGATGTAGAAAGTGATATAATTGCAAAATGTATGTATCATTTTCTAAAGAAGGAAAAATATATAATTAGGTGATTGCTTATATGAAACAGATTTGGCGTATTTATAAGACAGATTTACGGAATGTAGCCAAACATTGGGCTGCAATTGTTATTGTTTTAGGGTTAATGATTTTACCATCGTTATATGCATGGTTTAACATTAAAGCTTCTTGGGATCCTTACGGAAATACGAAAGGAATCCAGATTGCAGTTTCTAACCAAGATGTTGGATCAAATTTAAGAGGGAAAGATATTAACATCGGGAAAGAAATTGTAGATTCACTTAAGAAGGACAAAAATTTCGGGTGGAAGTTTGTTGATGAAAAGCAAGCAATTTATGGAGTAGAGCGTGGAGATTATTCCGCAAGTATTACTATTCCAAAAGATTTTTCTGAAAAGATTGCAACAGTCTTGAATGAAAACCCACAGAAACCAGAACTTGATTACTATGTAAATGAAAAAGTAAATGCGATTGCACCGAAAATTACAGCTAAAGGTGCATCGGGTCTTACAGAAGAGGTTAGTAAAAACTTTGTTAAAACAGCAAACGGTGAGATTTTTAAAATCTTCAATGACCTTGGAATCGATTTAGAAACAAACTTACCGAGTATCGAGAAAGTAAAAGATCTTGTATTTAAGTTAGAAGCGCAGTTCCCAGAAATGAATACACTTATGGATAAGGCGTTAGATGATGCAACTCGAGCAGAAGATGTTGTGAAAGTAGCGCAAAAAGAGCTGCCAGTTGTAGAAAGTGTTATGAATGATGGTCAAGAAGCGTTAGGGAATTTAGATAAGTTCTTTGCGAACAACGATCAAACATTGCAAAATGCTCCTGGGACAATGAGAAATAATTTAACTGTAGCAAAAGATGTAATGGATAAAGCAAATGCTGTTACGAACTTTTTAATGAACCCAGGTGTAGACCTTTCTGGTATGAAGGGATTACCTGAGTTTCCAGCGCGTCCGGATCTTTCAAAGTTGAATGATGAAGGTTATAAAAATATTGCAAGAAATCTTAATCAAACAGTGAATAATGTTTTAAACTCGGCGCGTGCAGGAACATCATACGGGAAAAGTGTTGTAAACGGATTACAAAATGGCCAGTTTGATCCGGAAAAGGCAAAGCAAGATCTTAATGCGGTTTCTGAGAATCTTCAAGGTCGTACAGATAGTGTTGCGTACCTTATCAATGTATTTACTGAACTTCAAAAATCGGCTACGACTGATTTTGGTCAAAGCTTTTTCCAAGGGCGAGTGGATCGCTTAACTAAGCTGAAAAGCGGTATGGAAAATGCAAATAACGGTATTAAAGATATTGTAAATGTTATTGGCACAGGACAAGAAGTAAAGAAAGATGTAACAGATGCAGCAAATCAAAAATTAGATGCAGCAAATGGATTAATTGATCAAGCTGAAAAAGATTATAATGAAACATTTGTAGCAGATTATAAAAAAGCAGTTAGCACAGTTGATCAAGCGAAAGCTGATGCAAATGAAGCATACGACACTGTGAAAAATGAATATGATAAGGCAAAAAATACTTTTGAAGGTGTTATAGCAGACGTAAATAATAGAGGTGTTAATGGATTAGATAGCACAAAAGTAGCTTTAAACGATTTAAATGGTCAATTACAAGCTACTAAGAATCTAATTGGTGATGCGATTCCGGTTCTAGAAAGCACAAATAAGGTATTAGCAGATGTAAATAGTGACAAAAACCTTAATAATGGAATTGCAAAATTGAATAAAGCACAAAATACTGTTCAAAAAGGTATAGATGCAACGAATAAGGCAACTACACTAATTAACAATGGACAGAAGCCTACAAAAGAGGTTGTAGAAAGTATTAATGAAGCAACTAAAAATGCTTCAGCTCAATTAGGAGATTTCTTAGCAACATATGATTCAGAAATCGTTCCAAACTTTAACACAGCAATTGAGCGTACGAAACGTATGTCTAAAAACACAACTCAAATTTTAAGCGAAGCAGACAAAAAGCTTCCAGATGTTAAAAAATTACTAGAAGATTCATCAAAAGGCTTAGTAGACGGTAGAAAGAAATTAGCAGACATTAAAGCTGAAATGCCGGAGACTGAGAAAAAGATTAAAGAATTAGCAGATAAAATTCGTGATTTTGAATCTGAAGAGGATATAAAAGACATCATACGCTTATTAAAGAATGATGTTGAAAAGCAAAGTGACTACTTTGCAAATCCAGTAAATTTAAAAGAGAATAAATTATTTGCAATGCCGAACTACGGTTCAGCAATGTCACCATTCTATACAGTGCTTGCATTATGGGTAGGCGCATTATTAATGGTTTCATTATTAACAGTGGAAGTACACGAAGAGGGCGCGAATTATAAGAGCCATGAAGTTTACTTCGGACGTTTATTAACATTCTTAACGATAGGTCTTTCACAAGCGTTTATCGTATCAATGGGAGATATATTCTTACTTGGTACGTACGTAGTCGATAAGTTTTGGTTTGTGTTATTTAGTTTATTTATTGGGGGAGTATTTGTTTGTATCGTGTACTCACTCGTTTCTATTTTCGGAAACGTTGGGAAATCGATGGCGATTATTTTACTTGTACTACAAGTAGCAGGATCGGGCGGTACGTTCCCAATTCAAATGACACCACCATTCTTCCAAGCGATTTATCCGTTCTTGCCATTCACATATGCTATTAGTGCAATTCGTGAAACAGTAGGTGGAATGCTTTGGGATATAGTAACTAGAGATTTACTTGTGTTAAGTGCTTTCGTAGTAATAATGGTTGTGGCTGCATTATTACTGAAAACACCAATTAACAAATCAAGTGAAAAGTTTGTTGAGAACGCAAAAGGAAGTAAAATTATTCATTAAAAAAAGGTTCCTACCGATAGTGGTAGGAACCTTTTTGTTTAATCAAATTTTAATTTCTTTAATGCTTCTGCGAATGGATTGTTTAATGGTTCTTCTTCTTTGTTCTGCTGTTTCATATATTTTTGAACGTCGCGTTTATCAGCTTTGCTGCCGGATTCTTTTTTACGTCTCTCTTGGAATGTAGAAAGTTTCTCACGATAGCCACATTTACATGCGAAAATTTGGGCTGCTCCTTCACCACGAAGTTCTAGTTTCTTTTTACACTGAGGACAGCGTGCATTTGTAGTGCGGGATACATTTTTACGGTGACCACATTCGCGATCTTGGCATACAAGCATTTTACCTTTTTTACCGTTTACCTCTAGCATTGGTTTACCACAGTCTGGACAAGACTTCGTTGAAATGTTGTCGTGTTTATATTTCTTATCACTCGATTTAATTTCAGCAACAATTTCTTTCGTATAGTTCTTCATTTCTGAAATGAATACTTCTTTCTTTAATTTTCCTTTAGCGATAGCTTCTAACTTTTGCTCCCATTCACCAGTTAGTGTAGGAGATTTCAGTTCTTCTGGCACTAAATCAAGTAACTGACGGCCTTTTGAAGTAATGTGAATATCTTTACCACGTTTTTCAAGCAAGAACGAATTGAATAACTTGTCGATAATATCAGCTCGTGTAGCTACAGTACCTAATCCACCAGTTGACTTTAACGTGTCAGCAAGTTGTTTGTTTTGCGTATCCATGTATTTTGTTGGGTTTTCCATCGCTGAAAGTAATGTTGCTTCATTAAAACGTGCAGGTGCTTTCGTTTGACCTGATGTTTGGACAATTAGTTTTATGTTTAATGTATCGCCTTTTTCGATGCGAGGTAAGATTTGTTCTTTTACATCATCGCTTGCATCATCATCTTCAAATCGATTTTCATAAACCTCTTTCCAACCAGCATGTAAAATCGTTTTTCCGCGTGCGATGAACGTTTCGTCACCAATTTCCGTGCGCAATGTTAGTTGTTCATATTCAAAGGCCGGGAATAAAACAGCTAAGAAACGTTTTACAACTAAGTCATAAATTTTACGTTCTTTATCTGTGAAAGCTGAGAAGTTTACATAGCTCTCTGTTGGAATAATTGCGTGATGATCACTTACTTTACTATCATCAACAAATGATTTATTAGATTTTACAGGTTTCTGCAATACTTTATGTGCTAAAGGACGGTATTCTCCAACTCCGCAAGCCTTCAGACGCTCTGGAAGTGTTCCGACAATATCAGATGAAATATAGCGTGAATCTGTACGAGGGTACGTTAAAACTTTATGCTGTTCATATAATTTTTGCATAATGTTTAATGTTTCTTTCGCAGAGTAACCAAATATTTTATTCGCATCACGTTGTAGCTCAGTTAAATCGTAAAGACCAGGAGCGAACGATTTCTTTTGTTTTTTATCAATGTCTACAACAGTAGCATTTTGTTTACTAATTTTGTTCACGATTGTATCAGTTTTTTCTTTATTAAAGCTACGGCTATTTCCTTTTGTATCTTGCCAAGTTAGCTTTAATCTCTCAGCTGTTTGAGCTTCGATACCATAGTAAGTTTGAGCTTTGAAATGTTTGATTTCATCTTCACGGCTTGCAATCATGGCTACAGTAGGTGTTTGAACACGACCACAATTTAGTTGGGCATTAAAGCGAGTAGTTAATGCTCGAGTCGCATTAAGCCCGATATACCAGTCAGCCTCTGAACGTGCGACAGCCGAAGCGTATAGATTGTCATATGCTTTTCCTGGTTTTAAATTTGCGAAGCCATCTTTAATTGCTTTATCGGTAACAGATGAAATCCATAGACGTTTAATCGGTTTCTGCATTTTTACTTTATCGATAATCCAGCGTGCGACCAACTCTCCCTCACGACCGGCTTATCTCCATAATGATGTACAATAATAATATACTCAATATTCAAGAACATAAAAGGTGCTTCATTATTAATTTCATAAGGGTATAGGGGAGGATAAACTTTAAAATTCATTGCACATAATTAAAAAAGGGGGAGAGTTAGTGGGGGAATTAATCTCAGTAAAAAGTGTAAATGAAAATTTAAAATTTATAACACAACCAGTTTGGATTGATTATGTAATTGAAGAAAGCCAAACAGTTAAAGAGAAAAAACATATTTCATTAATTGCTCTTAAAAACATCAAAAAGGACACATATGTAATTCATCACCTTAGCAATTTTATTATTGAAAAATGGGGTTATAAGTCATTTAATACTCAGAAAAAGCATGCTACAAATATAGTGAAGTTTTTAAACTACTTAATAAAATATTATCCAAGTTTGAAAATCAAAAATTTAGCAGAATTGACTATCTCACATGGCTCTGCATACTTAAATTGGTTGGGTACCAATAAGGTTTCTCAAGATACTGTTAAAGACGCTGAAAGGACCTTAGTGCACTTCTATACTTGGGGAATAAATAAATTACTATTTTCAAAATTTAGTTTAACTGATTTTAAACAAGAAAAAAACGAATACAATACGTTATATTATAAATCTCCTTTTACAGTGGTTTATCCACAAAAGAAAATCAAAGAAATTGAACACATTTTACCTTTTGAATATATACCATTATTCTTAGAGATTGCCTCTACACATACTCCCAGAATCGCTTTAGGAATATATCTACAAATATTTGGAGGGCTACGAGTTTCAGAAGTAGTTAATTTAAAACGTACACAAATATCAAAATCTCTAGCAAATAAAGAAATTATATTAAAAATAGAAAATCAAAATTTCAGAACAGATTTAAAAGAGCACGCCTCAGTAAAAAAGACACGATCCCAGGTAGCATTAGATGTGAATGGTTGGGGAACTACGTTGATTCGACAGCATTTAAAGCTATACTCTTCTAAACAAACTAATGCTTTGTTTTTAAACACCAATGAGCAGCCGATGTCAGGTAGAAGTTATAGACAGTACTTCGACAAATGCAAAATTAAATTAATAACCACCTTAGAAACCTCAAATGAAATTGAACACCGCTTAGTAGCTCAGCATTTAAAAAGTATTAAATGGTCTACGCATATAGGACGGGGAACATTTACAAACCTCATTGCAAATGAAGCACAAAACCCTTATGAAATTGCACATTTACGAGGTGATTCTAGTTTAGAATCTGCCCTTTCTTATATGGTCTCAACACCACGAATGCATAAAAAAATTGAAGGGAAATTAGATAATATGCATGAGGAATACATTCCTAATCTTATTGAAAGGAAGTTGAAGGGGTATGGTTCAATTGAATAAAGATTATTATTCAATTAAAGAAGCTTCGGAGATTCTTGGTAGGAGTATGCCTTCTATTCAAAATAGCATTTATTCAAAACAATCCAGGCATGAAGTGAATGTGGAAAAAATAAATGGGCAAGTTTTTATATCCAAGGAAGAGTTGATAAAATACAAACAGTTTCTCCAAGAACGTGATAATTTTGTTGAGATTGACTGTGAATATGCGATAAAAAAAATATCTAACGAAACAGAACAAAATACTTTGTTTATGGATACTCGAATGCTTTTTATAACATATTCACAAGTTTATTTTAATAAATGTACAGGCTCTACAGTTTATAAACAAGCTACTATTGGTCAATTTATTAATTTTCATAACAAACTCCAAAGGAACTTATCTAGGGAAATCTTCAAAGTTGATATAGAGGAATTAAATCAATTGTTTTTAAAAGAAGGTTTGCTTACTTCGAAGGAAAAATTACTATTTACTCGGTTTCTATCATACGTATTTGATCAAAAAAATATGCCTTTAAAGAATAAATTGTTAGCTGTTCAAAAGTCTAAACGTAAAGAACAGGAAATTTATTCGGCTTCAACTTTTAATCAAATATATAAGCATGTACAAAATATAGAACTTCATATCGAAAAAAGCCTTAATAGCAGATCGTATGCAAATATGTGGGTATATGTTACTTTACTATGCTGTGATTTTATACGAGGAAGTGATTTGGTTCTCAACACACCTAGCTTAAATTTAAAAGAACTTGATATTCAGGAAGCAGATTTTCACAGTAATAACTTTAAATTGAATGAGTATCAAGTTCAAATAGTAATTAAGACTTTGTATCTTTCCTTTAGAAATAAGCGTGCATCTAAAACAGGTGAGCTACTTACTTTCTTAGTGCCCTCGAACCTAGAGATGCCACTAGCTTACGCGTTAGTTTTATCCGAGCGATTAAGAGAAAATAAAACATGTCAGTTAGAAACCTTTATTGAGGGGAAGTATCGCAAAATTAAAACTCAAGGTGGTATGACTCAATTAAAATTTTTTAACGATTATAAAAAATTTGAGGGCTTTAGATTTAGTAGTTTAATAATGAATCGCTCTTTAGCAACATATTTATATGGATCTGTAACTGAAGGGGATGCTTTTGATTCTGAGTTAGCACTGACTTTAGCTCAAAATGCAAGATCACATAAAAATGAAGATACCACAAAAACTTATATACAGCTTATGAATAAAGATGGCTCTATTGGAAGAGTTGCCATAAATATTTTTCGAAGAGGAAATTTTGGATGGCTATATGATCAATTATTAAGATTTACGTATACCGATAACTATAAAATCCTAAATCTAGAAGATAGAACCACTATTATTGAAGAAATAAAAGAACACATCTCTCTTAAAGAAACTGAATCAATAGCTGCTTATGTTTCTAATTATTTAACCCCTGCCAGTATAGAGGAGACTGATAATGATTCGGTTGTGAAAGTAATGAATGCAATCTATGAAAAGAGGTTAAAAGTTATACATCAAGTTATGCGCTTAAATAAACAGCAATTACATGACTTATTTTCGGAATTATCAACCCATTCTATGCCGTCTAAAATTGAACATGCACAGTGTTTAGTATTCCCAAATTGTGCTTATCCAGCTTTAATGAATTGTATGTATTGTGAATATGTTCTTCCGCAAAATTTGATTCTAATTCAATTAAATCAGGAACTTTTAAGACTTTTAACTTCAATACAGGAAAGTGACAATGAAAATCTTTTAAAAAGGAAAAGTCGCTTTCTACTGCAATGTTTATTGGTACTGAGTGAAGCTAATAACACTTTCGGCAAAAGTTATGTAAAAGCTTATGTAGATGTGAATCAAGTCAATGATTTGTTAAAACAATATGCTTACAAAATCTATTTACCAGGAGCTAACTATGGAGATTAGAAAAATTTTAAATGAATCACATTTTTATAAAATAGAGTCCATTCAACAAATTTCTAAAGATGACTTGTTATTAAAAGATTATAAACAGATATTTGATGGTTTAGTCGAAAATACGGTTATAAAAAATAAATCTTTTGAAGACAACCTGTGGTTTGTTTATGATCCTTTATCACAATTAAATTTGCAAATGAAATTTGATTTAATTAGCTATCCAAAAATCAATGAACATCTAAAATATTTTATTTTACTTAGAATTATATCTGGAAAAACACCCAAAACTACTTATGATGAGTTATCTACATTACGAAAAGTTATACTTGGATCTCAAGGTTTCGAAAGTTTAGTTCAATTAAAGGGGATATTAGCTGAAAGTATTGAAAAATATAAATATCTTGGTTATCACATGGTTAGTGTTACGTCTAATTTTATTGATTTTTATAGAAATGATAATTATCAAGAAATTCTTAATATATGCTCTAGTATGCCTAAACATTCAAAAGCTTCCAGAGATTTACCTGATTTTCAAGATGTACTTGAGTTAGATGACGTTATCAACCATTATTTTAAAAATAATTCTGTAGAAGAAATTATAAGTTACATACCAATCTTAGTTTGGTGGCTACTCACTAATACATTGCCTATGCGTCCAAGTGAACTTCTGAAACTTAAAAAAAATTGTCTATCTTATGATGAAAGTAAAAATGAGCCCTATACAATTTCGGTTCCACGAATAAAAAATAAGTCTGCTACCATTGATTTTTCTATAAAATATGATTCAGTTGTGATTGATCAAAAAACATATCAACTGTTAATAGAAGTAAGGGACAAGGTAAATATGTATTTTCCTTACTCAGAATATTTTTTTCCATCAGAAATGTTTAGCATAAATTATAAAGTTAGAAGGAAAAAGCAGAATCCAATAATGAACTTACGAAATTTTAATGATTTAAAAGATAGATTCTATAAAATAATCGTAGAAGAGAAATATGGACGATACAATTTAGAACGCGTGAAAGCGGGAGATACTCGACACTTTGCTATCATCAATATGTGCTTGCAAGGTTTTAGTATGCATAATATTGCTACACTAGCTGGACATAGTGAACTAAAAATTACGCAAGGTTACTTTAGTCATGTTAAGCATTTTGCACAATCGTATGTCTATAGGCTAGCTCAACTAAAGCTTGAAACAGAGATTGGTTATAGAATGGACAATTCTATCATAGGGTGGAAAAAATATATTGTTCATAAATCTAACGTTGAGAAAGAGAAGATAACCGAAAAACACATAGGTAGAGTTCAATATGGTTTATGTTCAGAACTAAAAGAGAATTTTCCGAATACTTGTATTGAGTTCTGTGAGTTTTGTCCAAAATATATTTTTTCACCTAGTATAAATGAAAAAGACGAAGCTATTAAATGGCTGTCTAATCATTCTGTAGATTTAAAACAACGAATTGAAGAGTCTATTTCTCTTTTAGAAAGCTTATTTGGATTACCACAAAGATACGGTCATGACTTAAATATAACTGAAAGAAAGTCAGCGGCCAAAAAGTTACTATACTATATAGAATTGAAATCGAAAATAGATGCTAATATTGCGGGTGATAAGAATGGTAAAAACTAAAAGAGGTAAACCACAACAATGGTCTGATGAGAATTTAAAGAACATTGCTCTAGAGGTTAAATATAAGCAGCCTAATCGAAAATTAACGTCGTTATTATTAGAAAAAGAAACTGGAATTGGAAGGAATACATGGAGTAGGCGAATGAAAGAATATATAAATCATTTAAATTCACCTGTCCATATTCCTAAATTGGACGAAAGCGGTATTATAACGATTCCTAGTGTTGAAGAACTTTTTTTAAAATATGGTGCTAATACAATAGAATTAAAAAATGAGATTGCGAAGTTATTAAACATTATTAGTGACCTTTACACAGATACTAAAAAATTAGTAACACTTGAAGAAGCTACACAAAAAATGAAGTCAGAAATAGAGCAATTAAAAGAACAACTATCTAAAGTGACAGTTCAAAAGACTCACTATGAGACACTTTATAATCAAATTGTTGCTGAAAGTTATTTTCCTCATCTATACGGACAATCAGATAAGTTAAAACAAGCTAATGTGAAGGCGGAAGTTATTACTTTACCAAATCAAACTTCACAAGTTTTAGAATTAAATAACCCTAATAAGGTTTTCCAAAATGAATCAGCAATTTCAAATACTATTGATGTCAACGATAAAAAAATAGAAAAGCTTAATGAATTATTTAATTTAGATTGGTAAGGTAGCTAAATTAAGTCTATAGATAATATTAGAGGACGCCAGTTGATGATATAAAACTAAAAAATGAGGCATAGCTTTGCATAAAATATAGGTTTATGCTTCCTAGCAATTTTAAACTATTAAAAACATGTATTTACACTAGAGATGAGAGCCTTCTCTTTGTTTCCTTAATAGTTTATTGAAATATTTATTTTGCTAAGAGATTAAGGTTTTAAGAGAGGGAATAAAGACTATAATTGCGATACTATGGTCTTCTTTAATTAAGAGATAATCCTATTATTTTTTATGGGATTTACGTGATATAATTTTATAGAATCATAACTAATCATTTTTTAATGTCCTCATTTTGCTAATAATATAAATCGATAGGTGTTTATTATGAGAAAAAACTTTAAATATAAAAAGATAAATGTGAACATACTTAATAAGTTAGGTACTCTGTTTGAAGAAAAAGGTTGGGAAATTGATGAAGAACACAATGAATCAAGTTTATTTAATCGCTTTTGCGAATTGTTAAATTGTTTAAGTTTAGAACAACAAGAATTTATAATTGATTTAACATATAAATATCAAAAGGTTAGTTTTGATGAATACACTAAATTAATAAATCAAACATTGAATCAAATTGTAGCCAAAATAAAAGACTTTAAAGAATTGAATACTGTATATGTGATGCCTTTGGTACCTGAGGAAGACAGAAATAAAATAAAGAGCTCAACGTTAGTAGCATATTTATTCCAGTCTCCCCAGATAAAATACAATCAAGATGTTTCGAAAATAGATTTTAAAGTAAGGAATGAATTGACTGCCAAGGAACTTAACAAAATAAATGAATCTCCCAAAGTTAAATTACTTTTAGTTGATGATTTTATTGGTACGGGTGAAACAGCTTTATCTGCATATGAATTTTATCAAAGCTTAGGTATAAAGAGTCAGGAAATTATTATTGTATCACTGGTTTCCTTATTTAGTGGCTATGATTTAATTAGAAAAGAAGGAATCAATATTTTTTCAGGGAAAGTATTAAAAAGGGCGTTATCAGATTATTATCATGAGAATGAATTAGCAACAAAAATGACTATTATGAAATCCATTGAAGAAATTGTGGCACCTCATGATGATTATAAATTCGGTTATAAAGGTTCAGAAGCTTTGATTACATTAGTAAGAACACCGAATAATACGTTTCCTGTTTATTGGTTAGACAAAAAAGGAAATAGGGCCCCTTTTCCGCGAGGAGGAAATTAGTTGAAATACAATGATAAAGGATTAATCCTTGTAATTTTGCAGTTGATAAAAAACAACGGGAATATTCAGGAAATTATCAATGCAGAGGTAAGCTTTTCAATGGTTTATGGCTATATAAGTCATATCAAAAGGAATGGTTTAGTTACAGATATATATGGGGATCTCAAGTTAACGGATTTAGGTGAAACAAAAATAAATGAATTAAACAAGGAATTAAAACGTAAGCATTCCGAAGAATGGATTAGTCCTCAATATGAATATATGATTGAAAAATGGGATAAATTTAAGGTATACTTACCGTAGTATAACAATTTCAGGTCTTTTACATCAATACCTACTAGACTTATGGTTTTTTTTTAAAAAAACCAGGTATGGTGAGTCACCATACTAAGAAGAACTTAATTTCAAGCCCTGTGTAATACATTTAACGCGTCGGGAGACGCTATATAAATGTATTACACAACCTTAGGCTTGCGCCACGGTGTACAATGAACATTTTGACGAAAAGAGTATCAAAATGTTCATTGTAGAGGATAGAGACGTGATAGTGGTAAGTGTATGGATGTAAGAGCCTGTAATTTAATTGGAGAGGGATATAAATATGATTTGGGAAAAATATAAGCGGAATTTTACAGAATCTGCTCTTAAAGCAGGTTATGACAGCATGTATATTGAGGAGAATCTCAAGAAAGCACATTCGCTTCATTTACAGGGAATTCCAATTATATATGATCAAATGCACCTCTCGTATCTTGTAGGTTATGATATTGAATATCTATTGAAAGTATCTAACTCTCAAAAAGGGTTTTATAGGTATTTTAAAATCCCTAAAAAAAATGGTGGTTTTAGGAATATTGCAGAGCCATTACCCAATTTAAAATCTATACAAAAATGGATATTGGAAGAAATGTTATATTCTTGCAAGACGAGTGAATTTGCTAAAGCTTATAAAAAGAATGTCTCTTTAAAAGACAATGCAAGGTTTCATAGAGGACAAAAAATGGTATTAACTATAGATATTAAAGATTTCTTTGGATCTATTAGACATATAGATGTTTATAATTTCTTTAGTTCCTTGGGATATTCCCAAGATGTTGCGACATTGTTAACCAATTTATGTACTTTAAAAGGGGCATTGCCTCAGGGGGCTATTACTAGTCCTGCTTTGTCCAACTTATTAATGAAGGATATTGATAAGCGTATATCAGCTTTTTCAAAAAAGAAAAAAATTCGTTATACAAGATATGCAGATGATTTAACTTTTTCTGGAGATTTTCAAGTAGGAGAGATTATCAAATTTGTAACTACTGTATTGAGGTCTAAAGGATTTAGTATTAATGATAAAAAAACAAGAGTCCGTTTTCCACATCAACGTCAAGAGGTAACAGGTATTATTGTTAATCAAAAAATACAAGCACCTTGTGAAATGAGAAAAGAGTTAAGAAAAAATATTTATTTTATCAAAAAATATGGATTAAATTCTCACTTAGAATTTATAAAAAAAGATAAATATCAATATCTAAAGCATCTTTTAGGAATTGCTAATCATATATACTTTATTAATCCTACTGATAGTAGGGTATATGAATATTTAAATTATTTGAAAGAATTATGGCAGGTTGAAAAAATTACATCTGAAGATTAAGTATTACTTTCTCGGGTCTTTGCTTGAGGAAGTTTTTTTATTTTAAAGTTAATTATTAAAATGTTTTTGACATTAAAAATAAAATTGTGCTGTCCATTAAAAATTCATGTCGAATCATTATTTTTTATTAATGATTCGACATGAATTTCAATTGAACCTTAATGATAGTCTTTTATAATAAGTTCTCTATATTGGAGGGGGATTATCCACTTTTAATCAGATACAGGGTTTAAGTTTAATTAATTAGTTGAACCGGAAAAATACAAATAAAAGGAACTAAATAATGTTGCTCTTTTTATTTGTAGGATAGGGGTTATATTTATTTAATCAATTACTTATTATTCAAGATACTAAGACATTTACCTAGAACATCTTCATTTGTCAGATCGCCTCTTTATCCCCATTCATTATCGGGTAAGTATAAGTTCTTCCATTTCTTTAATTAATTCATGTGGAGCAATATTTAATACCTTACATATGACGAATATGGTAGATATGCTTGGTTGTCTTTGAGCACGTTCAAGTAGTCCGATATAAGTTCTGTCTAAATTACATTGAAGGGCTAATTGTTCTTGTGAAAAATTAGCCTTTTTTCTATGTTTTCTTAACACTTTACCGAAAGCTTTTGGGATTTCCATGACATCACCTCTTAGTTAATTAACTAAGAAAAATGGCATTTTAATCGACCGACTATAGTCATCAAAAGGCGGTAGTGATACAATAATAAACTATCTAAGTGATAAAATTTTTACTAGAAAGGGTTATTAGGTAATGACAAATAAAAAATATGATGAAAGCCTTAAAAAAGAAATTGTAAAGCAACATGTTGAAGGGAAATCTGTTACGGATTTAAGCATTGAATATAAAATATCTCCTACCTCTATTTATAAATGGATTAAGTTTTATTCAAAACAGCAAGTGATAGTTACTCCAAAGCAGTTTAATGAGGTTTATAGAGAGAATAAGAAATTAAGACAAGAAGTAGAGATCCTTAAACAAGCTATGTCAATTATGAGTGCCAAATAGAAGGTGGTTCTTACTGTTCTTCTTGAAAACTGTGGTATATTAAACGGTATATAGTTAGTAAAGGAGTTTGAATAAAAAATGGTAAAGAGTGTAGTAATTGCTGAGAAACCATCAGTTGCACGTGATATAGCAAAAGTATTAAAGTGTACCAAAAAAGGAAATGGATTTTTAGAAGGTGACAAATACATAGTAACTTGGGCTCTTGGGCATTTAGTGACACTGGCAGACCCTGAGGTTTATGACAATAAATATAAAACATGGAACCTTGAAGATCTTCCAATGCTTCCAGAACGTATGAAATTAGTTGTTATAAAACAAACGGGAAAACAGTTTAATGCTGTGAAACATCAACTCACTCGAAATGATGTTAATGAGGTGGTTGTGGCTACAGATGCTGGAAGAGAAGGAGAGTTAGTTGCACGCTGGATAATTGAAAAAGCAAAGGTGAATAAACCAATTAAGCGTTTATGGATTTCATCTGTTACTGATAAAGCCATTAAAGATGGTTTTGCAAATTTAAAACCAGGCAAAGCATATGACAATTTATACGCTTCGGCGGTTGCACGTTCAGAAGCTGACTGGTATATCGGTCTTAATGCTACTCGAGCTTTAACAACGCGCTTTAATGCCCAGTTAAATTGTGGCCGTGTACAAACGCCTACTGTCGCTATGATTGCTAGTCGTGAAGATGAAATAAAGAATTTCAAAGCACAAACTTACTACGGCATCGAAGCACAAACAATGAATAAGTTAAAACTTACGTGGCAAGATGCAAACGGTAATAGCCGTAGCTTTAATAAAGAGAAAATTGATGGCATCGTAAAGAACCTAGATAAACAAAATGCTACTGTTGTGGAAATTGATAAGAAACAGAAGAAGTCATTCTCTCCTGGTCTTTACGATTTAACTGAACTGCAACGTGATGCAAATAAAAAGTTCGGTTACTCTGCTAAAGAAACATTAAACATTATGCAGAAGTTATATGAACAACATAAAGTGCTAACGTATCCTCGTACAGATTCACGTTACATTTCATCTGATATCGTTGGAACGCTTCCAGAACGTCTAAAAGCATGTGGTGTTGGAGAGTACCGTCCCTTCGCACATAAAGTATTACAAAAGCCTATCAAGGCTAATAAATCATTTGTGGATGATAGTAAAGTAAGTGATCATCACGCAATTATTCCGACAGAAGGATACGTTAACTTCTCCGCTTTCACAGATAAAGAACGTAAAATTTATGATTTAGTTGTAAAACGTTTCTTAGCTGTTTTATTCCCGGCATTCGAATACGAACAACTAACGTTACGCACAAAAGTCGGCAATGAAACGTTCATTGCACGCGGAAAAACAATTTTACATGCCGGTTGGAAGGAAGTATATGAAAATCGCTTTGAAGATGATGATGTAACTGATGACGTAAAAGAGCAACTTTTACCTCGCATTGAAAAAGGCGATACATTAACTGTAAAGTTAATTATGCAAACATCAGGTCAAACGAAAGCACCTGCACGTTTTAACGAGGCGACTTTACTTTCAGCAATGGAAAACCCTACAAAATATATGGATACGCAAAATAAACAACTTGCTGATACGTTAAAATCAACTGGTGGATTAGGTACTGTAGCAACACGAGCTGATATTATCGACAAGCTATTCAATTCATTCTTAATTGAAAAACGTGGTAAAGATATTCACATTACTTCAAAAGGCCGCCAATTACTTGATTTAGTGCCAGAAGAATTAAAATCACCTACACTAACTGGTGAGTGGGAACAAAAGCTAGAAGCAATTGCAAAAGGTAAACTGAAAAAAGAAGTATTCATTTCTGAAATGAAGAACTATACGAAAGAAATCGTTTCTGAAATTAAATCGAGCGATAAAAAATATAAACATGACAACATTTCAACGAAGTCTTGTCCAGATTGCGGTAAACCAATGTTAGAGGTAAACGGTAAAAAAGGAAAGATGCTTGTTTGCCAAGACCGTGAATGTGGTCATCGTAAAAATGTATCTCGTACAACAAACGCTCGTTGTCCTCAGTGTAAGAAAAAATTAGAATTACGTGGTGAAGGTGCAGGACAAATCTTTGCGTGTAAATGTGGTTACCGTGAAAAGTTATCAACATTCCAAGAGCGACGTAAAAAAGAATCTGGAAACAAAGCTGATAAACGCGACGTTCAAAAATATATGAAACAACAGAAAAAAGAGGAAGAACCGTTAAATAATCCGTTCGCAGAAGCATTAAAAAACCTGAAGTTTAAGTAAGATTTATTTAGAAAAAATGATACAGCATAGGTAGCTGTATCATTTTTTTGAGAAATTTATTTTAGATATGTATCTGAGAACTTTCTCTACTAATAATTTTTATAAATAGGAATAAATCCAGTTTATGAAGTAATGTATTCTAGTTTTTTTAAATTTATCGATGGTGCAGTATAAGAATAGTTAATGTATATGTTAAATAGATTTATAGCTTTAAAAAGTGCACTATATCTTTTAAGTTTAAGTATTAATTGGTATAAAGTAGTTTGTATACAAAAAAGTAAACAAGACTAGTAGGTGCTATAATTTTAAACCCGTACGGATTATCATCTAGTATTTGAACCTCTTCAATCTGTATAAAAGGTAATACATAATTATTTTGTTTAGCGAAAATTTCAGCGCTAGTTTTAATACCATTTAAACCTAACAATTTTAAATTTCTTTTTATATTATTTGTATGGGTATCTTTAAAGGCTAATTTAGTTGAAATTTTACCTGCCATTAAATTAGTATCAAATAAGGTTACATCGAAATCCTTTTTTAATTTTTCACTTAATTTATCCATTATTTATTTCTCCTTTTATATATAGTTGGCTGTTTATTATTTATTAGAAGAGCTTGTTTCATTTAATGCACTTAGAATTTCATTGAAATTCCCTATTTTATTAACACCCAAAATATAAGCGGTTTTTGATTCAAGATATTCTTTGAAGAATTCCGTATCAAATTTTTTTTTAATTTGACTTTCCTGGATATCTAACTTGTCCTCTACATAGTCAAATCCTTCATGCTCTAACATAAAGACATCTTGATTCGATGTAACGTATTTTAAAATTGCAGTAAGGGCATTTTCTAAATGGTTATTGTACATTGAATTTGTACAGTTATGTTTTACCATTGTAACGCAATCAAAAAATCTTAAAAAATTTATTATTAAGGTGTCGCCAATTTCCTTATAAGCTGGAAAAAGATCATATACTTTTTGGTGATGGTACTTCTCTCTAACTTCATTTTGAATTAATTTAAATTCTTCCACTTCGCTTCTAAAATATAATCCTTTTTCAACTTCTAATAATTTTCCTTGTTTTTTCATATTAGAAAGCCTTTGCTTACTGATATCTAAGTATTCAATTGTATCTTTAGAGTTTATTAAGTAGTAGTTTATAATTTCATTGATAAACTCCTTTTCCGTTAATTTACATTCTTTGGCGGCTTTTCTAACTACATTAATTAAATTCATTATAGTATCTCCTTCGAAAATCTATTTACTATATACACAGGGTACTTCAGTTCTATTTACAAAGTCAATAGGTTTTTGTTTATAGTGGTTAAATTTTTCTTTAATCTTTGTAGATAAGGAGATAAATATGCGTCAAATAAGTTATTAAAACTGAAAAAAGTAAGGTTATAGTAAATGTACGAAGTTTGGTTAAATTTCTTAATTTCTAATATAAATTTAATTTTTGTGACAGAAAGAAAAACAGTGGATGAACAACTTTTTAATTGGGAATGAAAAGGAAAAAATATTAATACTGTAGCTAGTAAAATTTTTAAAGAATATCATTCTCTTTTATAAAGGAATATAATACCATTGTTAGGAAGGATAAACTGTCCACTGTAACTCTGCTTAAACTAAATAGCAAAACTTTGCTAACGTTTAACTGCTATTACATTTAGGTAGCATTAAGAAATAAGGACTTTAATTTTATCTTTTGGCTAATGGGTATAGTTAATCGTTTTGAAAAAAGGAGGAAATAATGGTGCTAACAAAGCCAAAATTTTGTCAAAAAGTTTCTGATTTAAATAAGCAAGTAGTACAAGTATTTTCTGATACTGTTTTAGAAGATATATGTAATAATTCAAGGAAAGCAGCTGAGGCAGTTTGTAAAGCTGTTATTCTAAATCATTATGGGGAGAATCTGGGTGAAAATATTATTTTAGGGAAATTAGATTGTTTTGGAAACCCAGGAAGTAATAGAGAATTAAATTTGTTCTCTTTATCAAATGTAATTGTAACATCAAAAACTGGGTTAGTAATTATAGCTGATAAAAGAGCAAGGGAAAAAGTAAAATCATACCTTGAGACTATAAGAACACATGGAAATCCTGCTTCTCATGATCCAAATAGTAACAGTGATATAATTGAACCTTTGCACGTTAATATCACAAAGGTTGCACTTGTTAACTTACTAAAGTGGTACTTTGAAGATTATATGAATGAACAGGTGCCTGATAAATTACATAACTACATTAAACCTTATTTATCAATTGCACCAGCAAGTATGTTAGAATCTTCACCAATTAGTCTTTTAGGAAAATTTAAATATGACTTAAAAGAATGGTTCGAGGCTTTGGAGTATAGCTTTGATAAATTGGATATGGAGTATAACGATTATTTTAATTTTATAATAAGAATTACTGAAAGAAGAAGAACCGTAAATGTATTAATTTATGGATTAGTATCTGAAGTTAAAGTGAACCACGTAAAGGAAATGGAAGAGTTAGTACAATATCACGATTGTGAAGAAGGCTGGATTGTTACGAATTCAAAAGTTAGTAAGGCGGCAAAGGCACTTACAGAAAGTAAAAGTGGCATGAATGTTTTTTGCTATAACTTTGACGAATTAATAGAAGAAACTATTGATCTATCAAGCTATTTTGATTGGGTTGAAAATGAAATCTATACTAGAGGGATTGATAAAAGGTACATTTCCTTGGCTTGTGAAAAAGTGGAATTGCATCCTAAAACGAAGAGATATGAAGCTAAAAACATTTATAATGGTGAAGATGGATGGCTAGAAGGATATATAGATTTCTGGCAAGAGGATCATCAAAAAGAACATATTTCTATTTTAGGAGAGTTTGGTACGGGTAAATCTTGGTTTTGTTTGAAATATACTTGGGAAATGATTAAGCGATATCAAGAAGCAAAGGCAAAAAACCATCCTCGACCAAGGATACCAATTCTAATTTTTTTAAGGGAATATTCCAAGGCACTTAAAGTTGATACGCTAATTTCTGACTTCTTTTTTCGAGTACATAAGATAGAAATGAAAGGGGTTTTCTCTGCTTTTATGCAATTAAATAAAATGGGGAAACTTTTACTTATTTTTGATGGATTCGATGAGATGGCAGATAAGGTAAATAAACAAAAAATGATTGATAATTTTTGGGAACTTGCAACTGTAATTAAAGGAAATTCTAAAGTTATTATTACTTGTAGGAATGAGCACTTTCCTCAAATAAAAGAAGGTCGTTCACTTTTAAATGCAGAGCTTAAAGAATCAACAAAATATTTAACTGGAAAAACTCCGCAATTTGAAGTCTTAGAATTATTAAAATTTGATAAAGAACAAATACAAAAACTGCTATCTTTCTTTACGGATGAAAAAACCATTTTAAATTTAATGGAAAATAAAGAGATTGTTGACCTTTTAAGTCGTCCTATTATGGTTGAATTAATTCTTGATGCGTTAAAAGAAATTGAACAAAATAAGCCAATCGATATGGCAAGAATTTATCTATATGCAACCCAAAGAAAAATGCAAAGAGATATAAAAGAAACAAGAACATTTACTTCTTTAGCTGATAAACTATATTTTCTATGTGAACTTTCATGGGAAATGCTAAAAAATGATAAATTGAAAATTAATTATAAAGAATTTCCGAAGGTGGTAGGGCATTTATTTGGACATAAAATAGAAGATGCTGAGATAGATTATTGGCGATATGATTTACAAGCTCAGACTATTCTTATAATTGATGAGGAGGATGGAAATTATAAACCTGCTCATAAGTCATTTTTAGAATTCTTTGTTGCATACAAATTTGCAGCAGAAATGGGAGTGCTCTCTCTTGATTTCTTAGAGGTCGCACAAAGTCAATCAAATGTCGATTTTAATCAAACACCTAAAGCATATACTTGGAAGAATTACTTTAACGCAACTACGGATGAACAGGGTAACCTTATTGAAATAGCCCCTTTAAAGGATTTTAATCATGAAGAAGTTTCATCGCTCTTTGAGACTGTTGGTAAAATGCCTTTCTCAAGAGCAATATTAGATTTAATTTTAAATATAATCCCCTTAAAAGAGGAAGCGGTACAAGTAAAATTATTATCTTTATTAGAATTGTGTAAAGGAAAACCATTTGAAGAAGTTAATTACTTAACTAACAATATTATTTTATTATTACTATCTAATCAGCAAGACTTTTTTGTAAATAAAGATCTTTCCAATTTATCATTAAGAAATTTTTCATTTCCTAAGCAAGCTGAGGTCTATATAGAAAATGAATTTGGTAATTTTGCTGGAACTTTGTTTGATAATTCAGACTTACAAAATGCTAATTTTGGAGGAGTACCTTATGACGATGTAGACCAGTATAAAAACACTTCTTTTAAAAATGCTAAAATAAAAGGTTTAAAATTCAATTTTGTTCAGACAGATGCCCTTGATATACATGAAAAAAATGAAAATATCGTAGTAGGTTCTCCTGCAGAGTTGCTTTTAGTAAATAAAAAGAACTTTAACGTTGTTAAGAGAATTAGCGATACCGCTTGGAATGTTCGATTATCACCAGATGGGAAATTAATTGCTCATTCTAAATGGGGAAAATTAAGTATTCGGGATAGTAAAAATCTTGAAATTGTAGTTCAACATACTTTTTCAAAACAAACAAATTTAAATATCGAAGATTCCGGAAATCTTTGGACGAGTGATTTTGTCTTTTCAAATAATTCTGATGTATTGTATACCAGTTGTAATAACTCATTTATTTATGTTTACGATTTATTACAAAAAAAAGAAGTTAAGACACTTCAATGCTTCTACGGAGTATCTAATCTTACTTTAAGTCCGAGTGAAAAGTTTCTAGTTAGTTCAGGTTTTCATGCATTCATACTCTGGGATTTGGAAAAAAATAAAAAAGTGATTTATGAAAAGAAAGATCCTTCAAATTTAAATCATTACAATGCTTTATTCCATCCTTTTAAAGATGTATTTGTATTGACAGATGATAATAAGTTAAGAGTTTTTGAAATTGATTCAGGGCGTTTTATTAAAGAAATGCAAATTGACAAGGCTTCTTCAATTTCTTTTTCAAAAGATGGGGAAATTCTCTGTGTAGCAAACCGTAAGCAAGTACAAATAATAAACTTTAATGATTTTGAGATAATAAATGTATTGGATATAAGTGAATTTTTACCGGAAGAAACTTTTGATTTTTATAAAGAATTTGAAGAAATAAAATTGGATAGTAATGGTTATATTTTGTATTTTATTACTAGAGAGTATCTAATTGCAGTGGATATATCAAAAAAGGAAATAATAAATAGTTATTATCATTTTGGTGATTTTCAAGGAAGTAATTTTGTAAATTCTTCTGGTGTTAATTTGAAAATAAAAGAATATCTACATAAAAATGGTGCGATATTTAATGAGTAAAAATTTAAAGTGTAGTTATCTAGAATAACACGCTAAGTGCGTGTTATTTTTTTCTTTTCGAGTTTATTAGCACATTTCCTTTTGCTTATATTAAAGCAAGGCTAATTAATTCTTTGTTAAGATAGTTATTTCAGACAGTTCAACTATCTTTTCCATATTAAATATATAATTCTAACCATGAGATATAATAACCCCTTGTTCTTCTTTATCTATATCCAAGAAAAAATATATATATTTGTGTGCAAAATATTATTTATGTACATTAAAGGAAAATACCAGATATTATTTTTAAATCGGGGATGAAAGGTGTTTTAGGATTTACGTGCAATTATATTTTATAGAGATAAATCTGCGTCAGTAGCTATAATGATTTCATTTACATCTTTTCTAAGAAGCTGACTTTTTACAGCGTTAAACTGTTTCCCTGTTTGTTTAATAACGGTTAGTTTTAAACGCTCCGGTAGCATTGGTAAATCTTCTAAATTCCACTGTTTATATTTCACATCATAGCTTTCTGGATCAGCTAATGTAACGAGATGACCTAAAGCCCAAGTAACAATATATTTACTACCTTCAAGATAGCCGTTCCCTTTTTTATCACATTTCAGTACACGTGCGATATCACGTGCAACAGAAGGTTTTTCAGCAATTACAATACTTTTTGCCATATTTAAAAACATCCTTTCAAATTTCCATACGTTAAATATAGCATACATCTTTGTTCTATTCAGTCTTGCTGACGGTTTGAGTTATTTGTGGTGAAATATACGTGTGAGAGTTTTACTTATATAAAGGCGAAGAATGGTTGAACCCGGAGAGTTCTGATCTCTATCATTTTATAAAAGTAAAGAACTTGTTATTTTACTAGAATAAGAGTAGACTTTGAAGTAGATGAATAATAAACACATGGGAGTTTGTGGATGCAAACTGAGAGTATGACTAGTCCGTCATTGACCATTTGAACCTGTTGGATAATGCCAGCGTAGGGAGAGTGTAAAAGCACATGTTCAGGCACTTTGCGTACGCGCAAAGTGCCTTTTTGTGTATCTCCCATCACTATAGTTAGGAGATGAAAAGGATGAATATGAAAGAAATTAGTAAAGTAGTGGATTTGGTGAGAGAGTCTAATCCACTCGTGCATAATATTACAAATGTTGTTGTAACAAATTTTACAGCAAACGGTTTGTTAGCATTAGGAGCATCACCTGTAATGGCGTATGCAAAAGAAGAAGTAGCAGAAATGGCTAGCATTGCGGGAGCCCTTGTTTTAAATATGGGTACACTTCGTCCTGAAGAGGTAGAAGCGATGTTACTTGCTGGTAAATCAGCAAATAAGAATGATGTACCAGTATTGTTTGATCCAGTTGGGGCAGGAGCAACTTCTTATCGAACAGAAGTTGCGAGATATATTCCAGCTGAAATCGATTTAGCTGTTATCCGCGGAAATGCAGCTGAAATAGCTAACGTTATTAATGAGAAATGGGAAATTAAAGGTGTAGACGCTGGTACTGGCAACGGTAATGTTGTAAATATTGCAAAACAGGCAGCAGATGAATTAAATACAGTTGCGGTAATTACTGGACAAGAAGATGTTGTTACAGATGGAGAGCGAACTATTCTTATTCGAAATGGACATCCTATTTTAACGAAAGTTACTGGAACAGGTTGTTTACTAACTTCTGTAATAGGAGCATTTGTAGCGGTAGAAAAGGATTATGTAAAGGCAGCAGTAGCCGCATTAACATTCTATGGAGTAGCAGCAGAAATAGCGGCTTCGAAAACAGTAGAGAATGGACCAGGAAGCTTTCAAATTGAATTTTTAAATCAGTTAGCGAATACAACTTCAGATGATATTGAGAAGTATGGAAAGATTGAGGTCATACAGTAAGGAGAGGAACTAGATGTCGCGCATTACAAAGGATGAAATGTCTAGGTTATTACCAGTATATTTTATTATGGGAAGTAACAATTGTACGAAGGAGCCACTACAAGTATTGAGAGATGCACTAGAAGGTGGTATAACAATTTTTCAACTTCGTGAAAAGGGAGAAGGGGCTTTAACGGGAGAGAAACGTATTGATTTTGCGAAAGAACTACAAGCGCTTTGCAAGGAGTACGGTGTACCATTCCTCGTAAACGATGATGTGGAACTAGCCCTCGAGTTAGATGCAGATGGCGTGCATGTTGGACAAGATGATGAAGGAATTACATCTGTTCGTGAAAAGATGGGAGATAAAATTATCGGTGTATCTGCCCATACAATTGAAGAAGCACGCTTTGCAATTGAAAACGGGGCTGATTATTTAGGAATTGGCCCTATTTTCCCAACGAGTACAAAAAAAGATACGAAAGCTGTGCAAGGAACGAAAGGTTTAGCTCATTTTAGAGAACAAGGAATTACAATGCCGATTGTTGGTATTGGTGGGATTACAATTGAAAATACAGCTGCGGTTATAGAAGCGGGTGCGGACGGTGTTTCAGTTATTTCAGCAATTAGTTTAGCGGAATCTGCTTATGAAAGTACGAGGGAATTAGCTGAAGAAGTAAATAAAAGTTTGTAGAAAAAGCCCATGTAATATTTTAAATGCTATATGGAGGAATAGACTGCCAAAAAAGTTTAAACAAACGTTTGATTAAAAAAGCACAAACCTTTTTAAATAAAGGTTTGTGCTTTTTCTTTAAAACATAATGGAAATTAAGAGCATTCCAATTCCGATAGAAGTAAAGGTTGCGATCAGGCCCGGAATCATAAAGCTATGATTTAAAACATATTTACCAATTCCTGTTGTACCAGTACGGTCAAAGTTAATTGCAGCAACGATTGTCCCGTAGTTTGGAATGAAGAAATATCCATTTACTGCAGGGAACATCGCAATAAGTAATGCCGGCGGAATACCAAGTGATAGTCCGAGTGGCACTAAAGCACGAACTGTTGCTGCTTGGCTATACAGTAAAATAGATAGAATGAATAGTGCAATAGCAAATAGCCATGGTGCACTTGTCACTAAGTGTTGAATTGATCCTTGAATTATATTTAAGTTTCCGTTGAAGAAAGTATCTCCCATCCAAGCGATACCAAAAATAGCAACAACTGCTGTTGCGCCTGCTTTAAAGACGTTACCAGTTACAATGCTTTCCACATTTGGTTTACAGAAAATAATAATAAGAGCAGCAATGGTTAACATGACCATTTCAATTGTGTTTGGCATGGAAAGACGAGCTAACTTCCCGTCAACCATCCATCCCGGACGAAGGGCTTCAAATGAACCAAGAAGTACGACAAGGAAAGTTCCTACTAGGAAAAGGATAACTGATAATTTAGCGCCTTTTACACCCGCAAATTCTTTTTTCTCTTCAAGTTTAGGGATCATTCCCTCTTTTAATCGCTTCAAGTATTCAGGGTCTTCATTTAATTCTTTTCCCATTTTACTAGCAACGAATGCAGCTACCATACAAGCAATAAAAGTAGAAGGGATACTGACTTTTAAAATATCTAACAAGGTGATTTTATAGTCGGCTAACATTGCTAAAAGTGCAACTGTTGCAGCCGATATTGGACTAGCTGTAATTGCCTGCTGGGAGGCGATAACGGCAATTGACATTGGTCGTTCAGGTCTAATTCCTGATTCGCGAGATACTTCGGCGATAACGGGAAGTACAGAATAAGCGACATGACCAGTTCCCGCGCATAGCGTGAATAAATAAGTAACAATAGGAGCAAAAAATGTAATGCGCTTTGGATTTTTTCGTAATGCTTTCTCAGCAAGGTAGACAAGGTAATCCATTCCTCCAGCAGCTTGCAAAGCACCGGCAGCTGTAATTACTGCTAAAATCATAAGCATTACATCAATAGGAGGAGCTGTAGGTTGTAAGTGGAAGACGAAAACAAGTATTGCCATACCAACGCCACCCATTACTCCTAGACCAACTCCGCCCAGGCGTGCACCAATAAAAATGCAGAGTAGTAACGTAAGAAATTGTAGCCAAAACATGATAAACTACCTCCGAAATTCGTAAGTTAAGATATATTCGAATAATTTAATTTGAATGAAAATTAAATAAATATCCGTGATAATCCTTATTTTATATACGTTTTTTATTATATAACACAAGAAATGTAACATTCACGTACTTTGTTAAATTATTTCGAAAAAATAATCCGTTAAAACTTTATATTTATATGTACAAATGGGTGGACATTTTAATTTTTATGTTGTAATCTTTGAAAGAGAATATTGTAATTCTCATAGAACTCCCATATCGTTCAACTCGTTCAGCGAGAAAGGCAAACTTATGGAAACATGAGGACGCAAAACTACAGGAGCTAAGGTCGAAAGGCTACGCTAGCCAGTTGCCGGACGGATAGGGTTGGTCTTGGCCAATGCTTTTACATTGGTCTTTTTTTATTCTCGAACATATTGAGAATCATTTTCAAACAAAATATTCGTATATTTTGTTTTTTTGTTTTTATTTTTGATAATTAAGGAAGGTGAATATTAGTGAAAAAGTATTGGCATAAGTTATCATTTCTTCAAAAGAACGTCTTATTGACTGTCTTAGTTATTTTGACGCTTGTTGGAAGTATGGGTGCATTAAGCTTTAACATGTTTCAAAATAGTATGATGTCTTTATTTGAAAGACAGTCTATTGAAACGGGAGAGATAGTGCTAAAAAAACTGGATGTAGAATTAGTTAGAGACATGACGAAAGATCCTACAGCCGAAAGAGTGAAAAAAGAAAAGTTAACAGGGCAATTAGATGAAGTATCAAAAGAATTGAAAAGTGTTGGACAAACGTATGTTACAGGAGCAAAAGCGAATGAAAAGCGAGAGTTACAACTCGTTGGTTTGACTACAGAGTTAACAAATGCAGTCCCTGTAAAGCCGGGAGATTATTATGAACAACCCGCTCATTGGATGAATACATACGATAAAGTGATGGATACGAAAAAGGCTCAGATGACAGAAGTATATGAAGATGAATTAGGTTCGTGGGTGACAATATTAGAGCCAATTACAGATGGAGAAAACAATATTGTTGCAATTGTTGCGGCTGACTTAGATGCTTCTATCGTTCCTAGTACAAAGAAGAATTTTGTGATACAGGGTATACTCTTTATTATTATTTCATTAGCAATGGCAACTATTACTCAATTCTTTATCGTACGTCACTCGTTAGCTCCATTAAAAGATTTACGAGAGGGATTACGTAAGATTGGTGAAGGTGATTTAAGTATTAAATTAAAAGAAAGACCAGATGATATTGGAATTATTAATGTATATTTCAATAATACGATTGATAAATTTAAAGGGATTATAGATAAAGTAAGACAGACTGCTGAGCAAGTTTCTTCTTCTTCACAAGAATTGTCGGCAAGTACAGAGGAAAACAGTATGGCAGTTCAAGAGATTGCAAGTTCTATTGAAGGTTTAAGAGTAGGAGCGCAATCTCAAGAAACTTCAGTACAACAATGCCTAGGAATTGTACATGGAATGGAAAATAAGGTAGAAGAGATAACTGGGGCTGCGAAACAAGTTGCAGTTGCTTCAGAAGGTATGGAGCAACATTCAATTGAAGGTAATGAAGTCATTGGACAAATTATTAATCAAATGAGTTTAATCCAAAATGCAGTACAAGATTTATCTTCTATCATCTATTCGTTAGAAACAAGGTCAAAAGAAATTAGTGATATTGTAACTGTAATTACAGGTATTTCAAATCAAACAAATTTATTAGCCTTAAATGCTTCTATTGAAGCTTCACGTGCTGGAGCAGCTGGAAGAGGGTTTGCAGTTGTTGCTGATGAAGTGCGCAAATTAGCAGAACAAACTGAAACGTCAGCGAAAGATATAGCGACATTAATTAGTGAAACGCAGGCTGAAACAGAAGAGGCTGTAGTTTCAATGCAGAAAGGTTCAAAAGAAGTAGAATCTGGAATTACTCTTGTTCAAAGTAGTGGTGCGTTCTTCGAGAAAATTTCAAAGTCAGCACAGTCTGTTACAGATCAAGTTAGGGCTGTTTCTAGCAACTCAGGTGATATTTTACAAAATAGCCAGAATATCGTTCAAGTCGTAAATGAATTATCACATATTGCGAATACTTATGCGAATAGCAGTAGTAATGTTGAAGAAAGTATGAAGGAGCAAGAAATATCAGTACAAGATATTGCAGAATTGGCGACTTCTTTAAGTTGGCTTTCTCAGGAATTACAAGAGCTAATTGGTGAGTTTAAAAGCGAATAAGGAGAAAGTGAAATTCTAATCAGGGGTTGGTTTATCCAGCTCTCTGATTATGAATTGAACCAATCTGCCTGTAAATACGGGATGAAAAAAGGTGTGGATTTTCACACCTTTATTATATTTAGGAAAGGAATTTACATAAATATGAAATTAACGATTTCTTATAATGAGATGGTAAAAGAATTTTTAGGAAAAGTAGAAGGAAGTATTAAGATACCTAAAGATGCGCAGGAGATGGAGTTTAGAATAAAAGGAAAAACTATACCATTTCCAAAACTGACTCATATTGTAGATTTAATAGGAGCAACTGCAACGTGGTTATATCATATTTCTAAAGAAAAGCACATTATCGTGCTCTATCATACAAGAGGAAGTTTATTTCCTATTACTATTGAAGTTTCTAATTATCTCTCCTATGAAAGTTTGAATTTGCAGATTGTAGAGCAAGTGGAACAAATCCAAGAAATGAATGAGGAAGAAATAGGAGAGTTTCAAAACAGTAATAATTCATCTGAAATTTCACCTATTATTATTGGTGAAACGTATTATGATTTACAAGACAAGAATACGTTACAATTTGTATTGAATAAAAATATGCAAAGTGTAGAAATGATATTTAATAGTGTTAATTGGAAAGAGACAACAATTATTCGTTATGCACAACAAATAAATGGTGTTTTAATTGATGCATTACAAAATACAAGTAAGTATATAAAGCATTTTAATATTATTACAGAGGCTGAGATGGCACTTTATAATCTAGTGAATGACACGACAGCAGTATACCCTGAGAAAAGTATTGTCGATATGTTCTACAAAACTGTTACTCAATTTCCGAATCGTACAGCTTTATCTTCAAAAGAGGGTACTTTAACATATGAGGAACTAAATAAAAAAAGTAATCAAATAGCCCATCTGTTAATTAAGAACGGTGTGCAGTTAGGCGACTATGTTGGAATATTTATGAAACGTAGCATAGACACAGTAGTAAGTATGGTGGCCATATTGAAAGCTGGTGCAGCGTATGTTCCAATTGATCCAGATTATCCAGAAGGTAGAATTCAGTACATTATTCAAGATAGCCAAGCGAAAGTTATTTTAATGAAAGAAACACCTATAACATGTGATGAGGTTCAAACTGTCTCAATTTATGATAGTGAAACTTGTGAGGCTACAGATGTAAAGTTGTCTATTCATTGTGATGATGTAGCATATATGATCTATACATCTGGTTCAACAGGAAATCCAAAGGGAACGATGTTAGCACATAGAGGTGTTATTAACCTGTACACTTGGATGCAAAGGCAATATGAATTGAAAGAAGAAGATGTATTTGCACAATTTCCTTCCTTTAGCTTTGATGCTTCTGTATGGGAGTCATTCGCTTCTTTATTTTGCGGAGGAAACTTGTATGTATTATTAGAGGAACAGCGATTGTCTGTAGAAGCATTTGCAACTGCAATCCATAAAGTAAAAGCGACTTCAATCTTGGCGTTGCCGACAATTTTTGTTCGACAAGTAGCAACTTATTTAGCAAAAGAAGATGTATATAAGCTAGCTTCCTTAAAAAGAATTGCTATTGGCGGTGAAATGTTGCCTGTAGAGGTTATTAAATTGTGGAGAGAAAGAATAGGTACAAATGTTGAAATTCATAATGTATACGGACCAACAGAATGTACTGTAGTGACAACAACCTATCAAATACCTAGTCAGTTGAATGAGGATGATGCGAGTATCCCAATTGGTAAGCCATGTGCTAATTATCAAGTTATAATTTTGGATGAGAATATGAATCTTTGTCCAATTGGTGTACCTGGTGAATTGTATATAGATTCAGTAGGATTAGCAAAGGGGTATTTTAATAAGCCTGAAAAAACAGTTGAAGCTTTTATTCCAAACCCTTTTAATCCTAAAGTCAATATATACAAAACAGGTGATATAGTTAAACTATTAGAAGATGGAAATATAGAGTTTTTACATCGGAAAGATGATCAAGTAAAGATTAGAGGACATCGTATTGAATTAGGAGAAATTCAAAGTAAAATTTCTCAAGATCATAATATAAAAGAAAATGCTGTTTTTGCTAAGAAGAGTAAGGAAGGTAGCCAATATTTAATTGCATTCTATACAACTTTAAACAAAAAGGAAATACCAGAATTAGTTTATCAGCTACAAGAGCAGTTACCGGATTATATGGTGCCATCTAAACTAATTTATATTAATGAACTACCACTTACACCAAATAAAAAGATTGATGTTAAGAAGTTAGCCCAGTTAGAAGAAAAGTACGAGCCGATCCGTCTACAAAAATATGTTGCGCCTTCTACTAAAGCAGAAAAACAGATAGCGAACGCTTGGGCGGAGGTATTAGGGGTTTCAAAAATTGGAGTGCATGATGATTTCTTTACAATTGGTGGACATTCATTGAAGGTATTACGAGTCTTAACATTGTTAAAAGAAGATTTTTCACACTTAACAATTCAGGATTTCTTTAAAGAAAGAACGATATATGGATTAGCTAGAATTGAGAGAGAAGTAAAAGTAGAGACAGAAGAAGTGTTCCGTGAATATAAGGTGATTCATGAACCGGATACCATTACTTATTCAAATGCTTTGGAAGACATCCACATTTCAAATGTCTTTTTAACAGGAGCTACTGGTTATTTGGGGTCGCACATATTATATGAATTACTGAGAGATACATCTGCTACTATTTATTGTTTAGTAAGGCCGACAAAAGATGTGCAGCAAAGAATTATCGATACATTAGCAAGTTACTTTAATGATATATGTGAAGAGTGGTTACAGCGTATACAGGCTGTACCTGGTGATCTCGGAGAAGAGTATCTTGGGATGAGCGAAGAGGAATTCACTTTAATTAGTTCTAAGATTGATACGGTAATTCATTGTGGTGCAGATGTAAGACATTTTGGAGATGTAAAACAATTTGAAAATGTGAATGTCCAAGGCACGGGCCGTATGCTAGCATTAGCTGAGAATGGTGCTACATTCCACTTTATTTCTACAATTGGTATTCCAATAGATTTAGCGGTAGAGCAATGGGATACATATATGGAAACAGGTGATTTCAATTATAATGTAGAGTTAGAGAATGTGTATTCCGATAGTAAACTACAGGCGGAAAATCTTGTTCGTGAAGCTTTGAAGAGCGGCATACAAGGGAATATTTATCGTGCAGGTAACCTAGCATGTCATTCAGAAACGGGTTCGTTCCAACAAAACATTGAAGGAAATGCATTTTATCGTCTTATTAAAACGATGCTTCTAATTGGAAAGGCACCAAATGTGAAGTGGAAGGTTGATTTTACACCAATTGACTTTGCCAGTAAGTCGATTGTATCGTATTTACAAGATCAAAAAATTGTAGGAGAGACGTTACACATCTGTCACCCATATCAAATTGAATTTGAACATTTTATAAAGCTAATTGAGGAATGTGGATACAATCTTGAAATGGTTCCACTCTCACAATATATAAATATGGGGCTTATATTAGCGAAGGAAGATGAAGTAATAGCAGAGCTAATTGCTTCTCAAGTTGCAGGAGATGGAGCACAGCAATCTGAAATTGTAATGGGTACTCGTAGAACGAATGAATGGATTAAGAAAAAAGAACTGGTAGTGCCAGCGATTAATAAAGAATTTATTCAGCAATTATTAGCTCATGGTGAAGAAGTTGGATATTTTCCAAAAATAATGAAATGATATGTACGCTTTTGTTTGTTCAATAAAATAAATCATGCTACAATGAAAACGAATTAAGAACCGGGGAGCCAATTGGCTGAGAGGATGTAAGTATACATCGACCCTCAACCTGATCTGGATAATGCCAGCGTAGGGAGTTACTTTAAAGTGATGTAGCATAAGTTATTATAGAATAACTTGTATACAAGGCTTTCCTACATGGTAGGAAAGCCTTTTCTTTTTTTGAAACCATATTTTGTAAGGGGGATTTTATTATGTCACAACAAGTTACAATTTCATTTTCAGTAGTACCACAAGCGAAGAACAAAGATGTGTATTCCGTTGTTGATAAAGCAATTGAAGTTGTACAACAGTCGGGAGTTCGTTATGAAGTAGGGGCAATGGAAACAACGTTGGAAGGAGAATTAGATGTACTTCTTGACGTCATTAAACGCGCGCAACAAGCTTGCGTCGATGCTGGAGCAGAAGAAGTAATCACTTCTATTAAAATTCACTATCGTCCAAGTACAGGCGTAACGATTGACGAAAAAGTTTGGAAGTACCGTGATGAATATGCAAAACCAGAAGCGATCTAAAATAATCACAACAATTTGGCTTATCCTTCTCATTGCTATATGGGAAGGATCTGTTTCATTATTTAAAATTGAGCCGTGGATTTTACCGAAGCCGTCTGCAATTGTGCAAGAGTTAATTGGAATGAAAGATTTACTATTACCGAATACAGTGCAAACGTTACAGGAAGTAATAATTGGGTTGTTTTTTGCAATTTTACTTGGGACGAGTATTGCTATCATTATGGATGTCATCCCTTTATTTCGGATTTTAATGAATCCATTGCTCGTTATTTCGCAAACAATTCCAATCGTTGTGCTCGCACCATTATTTATTATTTGGTTTGGATACGGAATGTTGCCAAAAGTAATGATTGTTATTCTTGTTTGTTTCTTCCCAATTGCGCTTAGCATTTTAGAAGGTTTCCAAACGGTAGATAAAAATATGCTGAAACTGTTACAAACAATGAAGGCAACGAAATGGCAAGTTTACCAGAAAGTAAAGTTTCCAGCAGTACTCCCATACTTTTTCTCAGGTTTAAAAATTGCTGTTACATATAGTGTGATGGGGGCGATTATTGGGGAATGGCTTGGTGCCAGCGAAGGATTAGGAGTTATGCTTACAAGAGCAACAAAATCCTTTTTAACGGCTCGAGTATTTGGTGTTGCAGCGATTATCGTCATGGTGACATTATGTCTGTACTTTATTGTTGAATTTATGGCAAGAATAACAGCACCATGGATATACAGAAAGGGCGGCAGAAAATGAAAAAAGGTTTAAAAATTATGTTAGCTGCATTATTAGCAGTAACTGTTGCCGGATGTAATCCGGCGAAGAAAGAAGAAAATTCAAGTAAAGATAAAAAAGTAAAAGTCATTTTAGATTGGTTTCCAAATACGAATCATACTGGCTTATATGTAGCGCAAACGAAAGATTATTACAAAAAGCAAGGGCTTGATGTAGAAATTATCCAGCCTGGTGATAATGTAACGGCAGAGCAGATGATTGCTTCTGGGAAAGCAGACTTTGCGATAAGCGCACAAGAAAATGTAACATTAGCTCGTGTTGAAGGAATCCCAGTTGTTTCTGTTGGTGCAATTATTCAGCATAATACCTCTGCTTTTGCATCTCTAAAAAAAGATAATATGACGTCACCGAAAGATTTTGAAGGTAAACGTTATGGCGGCTGGGGGGGACCAGCAGAAGAAGCGACGTTAAAGACGATTATGGAGAAACATCAAGCTGATTTTAATAAAGTTGAAAAAATTATTCTTGGACAAACAGATTTCTTTAAATCAATCGGTCGTGATGCAGACTTTGAATGGATTTATTATGGATGGGATGGAATTGAAGCGAAGCGTCAAGGAAAAGAGTTAAATACAATTATGGTAAAAGACTTAGATCCAGCGCTTGATTTCTATAGTCCTGTTATTATTACAAGTGAAAAACATACGAAGCAAGATAAAGATTTTGTGAAAAAATTTATGACGGCAACGACAGAAGGTTATGATTTTGCGATTAAAGAACCGAAAGAAGCTGCGGATATTTTAATTAAAGCTGTTCCAGATGTGAATAAAGAATTAGTACAAGAAAGCCAAAAGTGGTTAAGTACAAAGTATCAAGATGATGCAAAAGCGTGGGGAGTACAGAAGGAAGAGATTTGGACGAATTACATGAATTTCTTATATGACAACAAAGTTATTAAAAAGAAAATCGATGTAAAAGATGCCTTTACAAATGAATTCCTTCCAAGTGAAAAATGAGTGGATTACAAATAAAAGATATTGTAAAAGCTTTCGATGGAAAGAATGTATTAGCAAATATTAGTGCTTCTATACAAGAGGGAGAGTTTGTCTCTTTTGTAGGTCCGAGTGGTTGTGGAAAAAGTACATTATTAAATATGATTGCAAGTGTTGAAGAGCCAACGAGCGGAGAAGTGTTTTATAACGAGGAGTATGTAAAAAAACAAGATGTTGTTAGTTATATGCCGCAACAAGATTTATTACTACCGTGGCGATCGGCTTTGCAAAATATCGTTCTTCCATTGGAAATCGAAGGGAAGCCTAAAAAACAAAGGCTGACAGAAGGAATGGAAGCATTAAAGCAATTTGAGCTAGATGAATATGCAGATCATTATCCAGATGAGTTATCAGGTGGAATGCGTCAAAGGATTAGTTTCCTTCGTACGTATTTATGTGAAAAGCCAATTATGCTGCTGGATGAGCCTTTTGGAAAATTAGATGCATTTACAAAAATGGAAGTACACAGTTGGCTTTTAAATTCTTGGCATCAAGAAAAGCAAACAATTGTTATGGTTACACATGACTTAGATGAGGCAATTTTACTTTCTGATCGCGTATTTATTTTATCTCAAAGACCAGCATCAATAGTTGGCGAGGTACAAGTGGAATTACCTAGGCCGCGAACGATGGATATGTTAACATCTCTTGAGTTAAAGAAGGATAAGGAAGAAATTTTAAGAGTATTGGCTCCTTACATGAAAAAATAGAAAAAAGTCTTTTAACAGTTTTTTGTATAATTGCTGTTAAGAGGCTTTTTTCTATTGAAGGAAAAAGATGAAATCTATAGGGGAAATAGTGGGTTCATTAACATCGGATAAATTGGAAGAAGGAACAAAAGAAAAAGTAGAGAATAGAATATAACAGAGTGATTTATACTCTTAATATAACAAACGTTAAAGGAGTGAAAGGATAAAATGACTTTATCAACTGTTCTTCAAATGGTTTTAGCTTGATACGGGAGAAGTCTGCCCATTTTTAAAGATGAAGCTAAATTGAAGACAGCAGGTAAAGAACCTTAATCCTTTCTTACGATAATATGTAATGGGTAAGGTGTATTCACCTTACCCATTTTTATATGTATAACTAAATAAGGCTTTATACTGTTGTTCTCTCTATTTAGCTTATGGATCATAAGAAAAGGAGAGAGAAAAGATGAGTATATTAACAGTAGAAAATGTAAGTCATTCATATGGTGAGAAAACCATTTTATATAATACGTGCTTTCGATTATTAAAGGGCGAACATGTTGGGCTAGTAGGGAAAAATGGAATTGGAAAATCAACATTATTACGCTTGTTAACAGGAGAACTTATACATGATGATGGAAAAATTGAATGGTTTCCACATGTGAAGATTGGCTTTTTGCAACAGCATATAGATTTACAAGAAGGCATAACAATTGAAGAATACTTGCAAAGTGCGTTTTCTAACCTGTATGAGTTGGAACGTGACATGTTAAAACTTACAGAAGAGATGGCTGGAGCAGGAGAAGTAGCGAAATTGTTAGTAAGGTATGGAGAGTTACAAACTATATTGGAGAATTCTAATTTTTATCAAATTCATACAGAAATTGAGGAAGTAGCAACAGGCTTAGGCTTGTTTGAAATAGGATTGGAAAAGGATGTTTCAAAGTTAAGTGGTGGTCAGCGGACAAAGTTGTTACTTGGGAAACTCCTTTTAGAAAAAGCGGATGTTTTATTATTAGATGAGCCAACTAACTATTTAGATACAGCACATATAGAATGGTTGCAATCATATTTACAAATGTATGAAAAAGCTTATATTATCATTTCGCATGATGAAATATTTTTGAACAATATTACGAATGTTATTTATCATCTAGAAGAACGAAAGGTTAAGCGCTATGCGGGAGATTATGAAACCTTTTTGCAAAGTTATCAATTACAAAGGAAACAATTACAAGCGGCGTATGCGAAACAACAAAAAGAAATTGCACATTTAGAGGGTTTTATTCAAAAAAATAAAATTCGTAAAGCGAAACAAGCGAAAAGTCGTGAAAAAGTATTAGAGAAAATGAAAAAGGTTGAAAAGGTTAACGATGTACCTCGCGCCCGTTTTGATTTTAATGTTTATACTGAGCCAGTGAGTCGTATATTACAGGTAGAGAAACTGAAAATTGGTTATGGTGAACCGTTATTTCCGGAATTGGATTTTCAAGTGAAAAAAGGGGAAAAGATTGCGATTATTGGTCATAATGGGATTGGAAAAACAACAATGTTAAAAACATTACTAGGACAAATAAAACCGTTAGGCGGCTCAGTTTCTGTTGGGGAACGAGTAAAACCCGCTTATTTTGCACAAGAGGAATTTTCCTCAGAAATAACTGCACTAGAAAGAGTATGGGCAGGGAGACCAGATATGACAAGAAAAGAAATCCGACAAGCATTAGCAAAGTGCGGATTGAAAGAAGAACATGTATTAAAACCTATCCAGTTATTAAGTGGAGGAGAACAAACAAAAGTACGATTATGCGAACTTATCGTAACTAAAAGCAATGTTTTAATTTTAGATGAACCAACTAACCATTTGGATACAGAGACTAAGACGGATTTAAAGGAAGCGTTAAAACAATATAAAGGTACAGTTTTAATTGTTTCACATGAGCCCTCTTTCTATGAAGCATGGATAACGAAAATATGGAATATTGAAGAATGGAACGTTTAAAAATAATCACAAAGAAAAGGCATTAGCTTTTATGAGCTAATGCCTTTTCTTTGTGATTAACATGATTTTCGAGAACTCTCAAATGAGAATTGTAAGAAAAAGAACTCTTATGTTATATTTATAATAATACTAGATGCCTTTCCCTAATAGGCGACTATCTTTCTTTGTATATATAGATAGTTAGAAATGGAATGAAAATAATTCCTATATGTAAAGGATAATGTGATTAGTATAGGAAGACAATAGAACTTAAAGGAAATTCATGTAAAATTCAGATGAACTTCACATGAACTTCATATTATAAACTAAATATAATTATAATAGGTTATTATAATATAAATTTGTGATTTTTCATAAAATTAAAAGTTTGAATTTAGGATAGAGCACTCAAACCTAAATTCAAACTTTAGTGAAATAATTAATGGAGGTTACGTTTAGTTTTCGCTAATGGATGCATTTACAAGTTCGGCGGGATTGCCTGTTCCTGCCCCTCCGATTGTAACTGATCCACCAGGAGGAATTTCACCATTCCATCCTGCATTCGTAATTACGTAATGATTATTTATTTTACTACTAATTTTAGAATCCCAAACTTGTGTTAAATTGCCGTTATAATCAAATTCTAATTTCCAGTTTTTAATAGGGGTCGTTCCGCTATTTTTAATTACAATCGAGAAGTTGTAACCACTTCCCCAATTTGAAGTGACTGAAAAGGTAGCATTGCCATTTCCACCAGGAGGTGTTGTGTTAGCATCATCTGTTTTTATAAGAATAGAAGTAGGTTGTGATTTGTTACCAGCAGCATCTTTTGCTAATACTGAAAATGTGTATTCTGTATTAGGTTTCAAGTTTTTAATTGTAATGCTATTTGTTGTTGTACTCCATTTCTCTTCTCCGGCAGTAATTTCATATTCCGTAACTCCTACGTTATCAGTAGATGCAGTCCAGTTTAATTGAACTGAGTTTGAATTTTTATTTGTAACAGAAATATTTTTTACGTTTGTTGGTGATTCAGTATCTTTTTGAGTAATAGGTCCACCAAGTAATTCTTTTACTAACGTATCAAGTAATTTTGGTCCACTACAACTATATTTTGGACTTGTACGGCAATCCCCGCTTAGTTCCCAAAACATTGCGCCACTTAAACCTTTTGTCTTTATATAGTCTGTTTTATATTTCATAGATTCGTTGTCATCATAGCTAATAAACGTGCCTGTAGTCGCATTATATAAATAAGGTACTTTCGCTACATCGTTCCATCCGCGAACAAAACCATTTTTATTCACATAATTAGCTGCTAAATCACCATAATCGTACACACCTGTGTCACCGGTAGAATAATCATCCCAAGTACCTTTAGAAGCGAGCTTTCCGTCACTACCTGGTTTACAAGGTTGGTATTGCCCATTATTTTCTTTTCCGCAACTTTTCCATCCACGTCCGTAAAAAGGTACACCTAATACGAGTTTATCCGCTGGAACCCCTTCATTTGTATAAATGTCTATCGCACCATCTACGTAAAATTTCGTATCCGCTGCGGGGGCATTTGGATCTTTGTATAGTGCAGCATTATGGTTAGAAGTAGCTTCCCATCCACCGTGGAAATCGTATGTCATAATATTAATCCAATCCAGTATTTGAGAAATCTTCTTTAGCTCTGTATGATCCGCATAACGTTGGCTTGCACCTGACGCGATTGTTAGTAAATATTGTTTACCATCTTCTGCACCAGCTTTCGTTAATGCATTTCGAACATCTTGAAGGAGAAGGGTGAAGTTTTGTTTATCTTCAGGACGATAACTACCACCAGGAATCGTTTCAACACCCGGGTATTCCCAGTCTAAATCAACGCCGTCAAATCCATATTCACGAAGAAAAGCTACTGTAGATTCAGCGAATACTTTTCTTGTTTTTTCATCAGCGGCCATATCAGAAAAGCGGTTAGACCAAGTCCAGCCACCAACTGAAATAATTGTTTTTAAGTGAGGATACTTAGCTTTTAATCGTTTCAGTTCTCCGAAATTTCCACAGCGGGCATATTTATCACAATCTTCCCAAGTTGTACCCGATCCCGGATAAGATTTTGTGACATCAGCCCATGGTTCACCGAGTACGAGAGTGCCATTAGGGACCTCTTTATTTTGCAGTGGTACACCAGATTCTTTACAGTTCCACGTTTGTTTATTTGGATTATCGGGGTGAGTAGAAGGGTTTCCATGTTTTCCATTCCAGCAAATATCAGCGAAAGCATAGTTTAAATGAGTTAGCTTTGATGCATCAATGTCTGCAACTTGATAATTACGTCCGTAAACGCCCCATGAAGGAAAATACCCAACAATTTTTTGACCTTGCTTTGGTGAATCTGCTAATGCGAAATTTGGAGTAATAAAGTTTGTGAGAAAAAGAGGTAAGAAAAGTAGTAGGGATAGTAATAGCAGCGTGAATTTTTTTGATTTCATAGTCATTTCTCCTTTCAAAATAAAAGATATATTTAAAGGCATGCGCCAATAAACCAAAGTGAATCTAGCCGTATGAAACGTCTAGATAAAAATGATCAGACATCACGAAGTCTATACAAGGGAGCTGGGGGTGATTAAATCGTAGCAAATGCAAGATTTGGTGTAAACGCTTTATTTGATTCACAAAGATTTTCTCAATATTAAATGGCTCTAATACAGACTACACATGAAAATAAAATATTGATTAGGGAGGAAAAGGCTCCTTGTAATTAAATTTGAGAAAAAATTGTATAAAGTCAATTTGTAATAGCGTAGCAAGATGAGAAAATATCATGTAAAATAATAGTAAAAATATGTAAAGGAGCGAATGGTGTGGATGTCTTTTTGAACATTGCTGAAGAAAAAATTCGACAAGCAATACGGAATGGTGATCTCGATCATATTCCGGGGAAAGGAAAACCACTACAATTAGAAGACCTTTCAATGGTACCTCCAGAACTTAGAATGAGTTATAAAATCTTGAAAAATGCAGGTATGATTCCACCAGAAATGGAACTACAAAAAGATATATTAAAAATAGAAGACTTAATTGCGTGCTGTTATGATGAAGTAGAGAGAAAAGAATTACAAGAAGAGTTAACAGCAAAAACGCTGCGTTTTCAGCAGGTAATGGAAAAGAGAAAGATTAAAGATAGTTCAGCTTTTCGTATGTATCAGGATAAAGTGAAACTTTAATCAGTGGGGGCATCCCCCACTGATTATTAGCCTTCACCAATCGGGCATTTACGAGCAGCCCGACTCCCACCTAACTTCTTCGCTCCAACTGAATTTTGAGGTGGGAGTCTTACTGCTCGTTAATGCGGGGTAAAGTATTTCGTAAATTACGCTAAGAGGGATAAGATGAATACATTTGAAACGATAGAAGAATTAGCGACATATATTGAAGGACAACAATTAGTACTGCTGTTTATTAAAACGGAAAATTGTGGTGTTTGTGATGTTATGTTAAGAAAAGTAAATTGCGTATTAGAGAATTATGATTACGTAGAGAAAGTAGAAATATTACTACAAGACATGCAAGAGATTGCGGGGCGATATGCAGTATTTACAGGGCCAACAGTTTTATTATTTTATAATGGAAAAGAGATCCTTCGTGAATCGCGCTTCATTTCACTTGAAAATTTAGAGAGAACCATTCAATTATTCGAAGATTAAGGGAGGCTTTTATATGGAATTTATTATTGTCATACTATTATTTGTTGTAGTTGGAACGATCGTAACAGCAGTTCAATCAAACAAAAAGAAGGTAAATCTTACAAAACAAAATAACATTCATAATTCATCCAACAGCTCATCACCATTATTTTTCTTTGCTGGATCGGATAATGATAGCTCGCACGATGGAGGTTCACATGATTGCGGAGGTTCTTTTGGTGGAGATAGTGGAGGTAGCTGCGGTGGAGGCGGCGGTGATTGATGAGAATACGCCTTATAGGGGGCGTATTTCTTTTTAAATAAACGTTTGATTAGTTGGCTTACATATGCATAAAAACAGTTAAACAAACGTTTGATTAAATATTTTTAACATGCTAGGGGAAATGAAAAGGGAACCGTATTTCTTACTAAATTAGGATTTAAATTTGGAATAATACATATGATTCGAATGTGGTTTGAAAGTACGTTTTCTTAAATAAGGAGTATAGCCTCTTGCGATAGAGGTTTTTTATTTGTTATTATTAGACTGAACGGTCGGTTTAAAGAGGTGTGAATATGAGAAGAAGCGCAGAAGAGATAAAGAAAGAAATTGCCTATAAAGCAGAAAGTCTGTTTTCACAGAAGGGCTATGCAGCTACATCTATGGAAGAGATTTGTGAAATTACAGAGAGAAGTAAAGGAAGCATTTATTATCACTTTAAAAGTAAAGAAGAATTATTTTTATTTGTAGTGAAACAGCATACGTATGATTGGCTTGAAAAATGGAATGAAAAAGAGAAGTTGTATAGTACTAGTACTGAAAAACTATATGGTCTCGCGGAATATTATGTAGAGGACATACAGCAACCCATTTCAAATGCAATAGAGGAATTCTCTATGAGCCAAGTTGTAAGTAAAGAAATTCTGGATGAACTGTTAGCTTTAACTAGAGAATCATATGTTATGGTTGAGAAATTAATTGAAGCAGGTATACAGTCTGGAGAGTTTCAAGAAGATGATACGCGTGATCTTATGTATATTGTGAATGGATTATTATCGGGGCTTGGAGTACTTTACTATGAGTTAGATTATAAAGAGCTGAAACGTATTTATAAAAAGGCAATAGATGTATTGTTAAAAGGAATGGCAGCTGAATAATAGGTCAGTTGCTTTTCTTACAAAATAAATTAGACCGAACGGTCGGTTTATGAAAGGGGAATGAAAATGAACGCTTTATTTAAAAACCGAGCATTTATGCTCGTTATGGCATCTGATATTTTACAACAATTTGCAATTTGGATCAGAAATATGGCTCTTTTGTATTTCATAATGGAGCGAACGAATAATGATCCAGTTTCAGTTTCTTTATTATCGGTTATGGAATATGCACCTATTTTTATTTTCTCGTTTATCGGTGGGGCGCTAGCTGATCGCTGGAATCCAAAAAGAACGATGGTCGCTGGAGATGTATTAAGTGTACTGTCTATTGTAGGAATTGTCTTGTTGTTAAAGCTGGATTATTGGCAGGCTATATTTTTTGCAACACTCATTTCCGCGATTGTAGGTCAGTTTTCTCAGCCATCATCTTCGCGTATATTTAAACGCTATGTAAAAGAAGAACAGGTAACAAATGCGATTGCATTTAATCAAACATTACAGTCGCTATTTATGATTTTTGGACCAGTGGTAGGATCGCTTGTGTACACACAACTTGGTTTATTTACGTCACTATATAGCTTAATTATTTTATTTTTGTTATCTGCTATCGCTCTTTCATTTTTACCAAAATGGGTGGAACAAGAGCAAGTGGCGAGAGGTTCATTAAAAAATGATATAAAAGAAGGTTGGAAATACGTTCTTCATACGAAAAATTTACGTATGATTACGATCACTTTCACCATTATGGGCTTAGCTGTTGGACTAACGAATCCATTAGAAGTGTTTCTTGTAATAGAACGGCTTGGAATGGAAAAGGAAGCCGTTCAATATTTAGCCGCAGCTGATGGAATCGGTATGTTAATTGGTGGTATTGTTGCTGCTGTTTTCGCTGCAAAAGTAAATCCGAAAAAGATGTTTGTATTTGGTATGAGTATATTAGCAATCTCATTTTTAGTTGAAGGGTTGTCTACATCATTTTGGGTTACTAGTTTGATGCGATTTGGAACAGGTATTTGTTTAGCCTGTGTCAATATCGTTGTCGGTACGCTTATGATTCAACTTGTACCAGAAAATATGATTGGAAGGGTAAATGGGACAATTTTACCACTGTTTATGGGTGCAATGCTAATTGGAACTTCACTAGCTGGAGGATTGAAGGAAATGACGTCACTAGTTATTGTGTTTTGTATAGCGATGTCACTTATTTTATTAGCAATAGGTCCGGTTTTACGTATGCAAATAAAGAAAGAAGATATTGTGAATAGAGAGGAAATGACGAATTGATTAGTTTCGAAATAGCTATTGTAAGGGAGCAGAATTGCTCCCTTTTCTTGTGGCAATCTTTTGACAATGACATGCCCCAACTATATACTGATGATGTAAAAACGATTTTACAGGTTAGGAGAAACGGTGTGAAAAATCAAATCTATGAATTGCGCACTGCAAATAGTATTTCACAAGGTGCATTAGCGGATAAGTGTAACGTATCAAGACAGACGATAAATGCAATTGAGAATAATAAATATGATCCAAGCTTAGCACTAGCATTCCGGTTAGCAGAAGTATTAGGAACAACTGTCGATAAACTATTTTTGTACAAGCTTTAGAGTTTTTAATTGTAGGGCGTTATCGTTAAAAATATAAGAGAAAGATCCCCTTCTTGTGTGAAGGGGATCTTTCTCTTATATTGTTTTAGTTTTCGGATTAGGTGGTGTAACGGACGTATTATTTTCGGGTACTCTAGTTAATAAGAATCCACCGATAATAAATAAGACAATAATACTAAGGACACCAGCGTTTGTTTTTCCTGTTAATTGGGTTGTGACACCAACTAATACCGGACCCATAATTGCCGCGAATTTACCAAAGATATTATAAAATCCGAAGAATTCATTTGCAGATTCTTTCGGTACTAGTTTTGCGAAATAAGAACGGCTAAGTGCTTGAATTCCGCCCTGAGAAGTAGCAACTAACATTGCTAAAATCCAGAAATCAAACGTCGTTTTTAAGAAATAAGCATATGTGCAAATAATGATATAAATGATAATGCCGACATATAGCATTTTTTTACCGGTAAATGTTTCCGATAGTTTTCCATATAATAAAGCAAATGGACAAGCGACAATTTGTGTTACAAATAAGATGATTAATAGATTGGTTGCACTAATACCGAGATCTGTTCCGTAAGCAGTAGACATAGTGATAATTGTATCTACCCCATCAATGTAGAAAAAGTAAGCTATTAGGAACATAAATACAGTTTTATATTCTTTAATATTTTTAAACGTATTAGCAAGGCGCTTGAAGCTCATTGCAATTGGTCTTGGATGACGTTCAATATAGTGTGTTTGCTCTACATTTTTTAGCATTGGTATCGTAAATAGTCCCCACCAAAGAGCTGTTATTGCAAAGGAAATTTGACTAGCAATTCCGACTGATAAGGGGATAGTTCCTTTTTGAGCAAGAATAATAAGAGCAATACAACCGATAAAAGGAATTGTGCTCCCAATGTAACCTAATGCAAAACCTCGCGTAGAAATTCGGTCCATTCTATCTCCAGAGGTAACATCTACTAGAAATGCATCATAAAAAATATTTGCTCCAGCAAAGCCAACTAATGCGAGCATATAGCATCCTAGTAATAAGTACCACTGAGATGTTGGAACAACTGCTAGCATACTTGTAAATACGATACCGAGTCCAAAGAAGAATGTGAAAAATCGTTTTTTAAATCCCTTATAATCAGCAACCGTCCCGAGAATAGGAGCGAGTATAGAAATTAAAAGTGTAGCGAACGAGTTTGCATATCCCCAATAGGCTGTTGAAGTTGCACCAGATAGTCCAGCTTCTTTTGCAGCTGCTTTAAAGTAAATTGGAAATAATGCAGTTGTAATGACGAGCGAATATACCGAGTTCGCCCAATCGTACAATATCCAGCTTTTTTCTTGTCTGGACATTTTTTTCATATAATGTTCCCCCTTAAATTTGTTCTACTAACAGTGTACAAAAATAAAAATTATAAAAAGAGAAACAGTGATGATTTTTACATAACTTTTACATATATACACAGTTCTTTACAATTGAAGTAAATCCTCTACAATTGCGCCGTCTGTTTCACCTAAGTGCAAACCGAGTAACCTAGCGATAGTCGGACCTTCATCAATCAGTCTCATATACGGAATTGTAACGCCGCTTTGAATGCCTTTCCCAGCAGCCATAAAAATTGTTTCATAGTTAGGTTTTGTTGGGGAATATCCATGTGTTCCAAATGTATATTTCTTACTAGAATTAACATCTTCTTTATTAATTTCTTTTATGAAATCACCTGTATAATTTTCAATGAAGTAATAACCTTCCATGGCCTCTAGCATAAATAAGCAATTACCATCAGCGCCACGTTCTTTTGCATCTTCATCGTGCAGAATAAATTCAATTCCATTTTGTTTATCCTGAAGAAGCTCTTCAAGAAGAAGTTGAATCTCTTTAATCGTTTCATTATCATTTTTATCCTTTACATGTACGTAGGCAGATCCATCACAGCTTTGGCAATAAGCTTTCCAATCGTGTATTTTTCCACGTTTATTTACGGATATAAGCCCTTTTTGACAGAATAGGACATTTAATTGGATTGCTTTGTTTTCACTTAAAGCGCTATGGTCACCAAGTGCAATAATTGTACTTTCTTCGTATATACCACTTTCTTTTAATGTATGGATAATTTTTCCTAGGCGTTCGTCGTGTCTGTGGATTGCAGCTACTGTTTCCTCAGACTCGAAGCCATGGTAATGTCTTTGAGTATCTAAATCAGTAAAATGTACAAACATAACATTAGGCTTTTTTGTCTGAATTGTATGTAGGGCAGAAGCAAGGACGAAATTATCAAGCTCAGGTTGTGACAATCCATTTCGTATATGGCCGAAACGATGATTTAAATCTAATTGATATAGCGGGCTACCGCTAAATAATGAAACTAAAATTTGATTTTGCCACGGTCTATTTGGAAAAATTTCTGGTAAATTGTAATCGATATTTGCTCTTCCAGTAACAGGCCATAGAAGGGCTGCTGTCGTTAAATTTGCTTTGCGTGCTTCATCATATAAAGTTGTTCCTTTAATGGACTTTCGGTACCAATGCCAATCTGGTGAATCACGTCCTGGTTGAAGTAATGTATTGCTGACAACGCCATGCTTATTAGGATAATTACCGGTTACGATTGTTGAGTGGCTTGGATATGTTACAGAAGGATAAATTGGCTCCACTTTTTTCGCAATCGCGCCTTTTTTTATTAAAGTTTGGAAATTAGGTAGTTTTTGTAATATAGGAAAATCTAAAGCTGATAAGCAGTCGAAAGATAAAATAATGACGCGATTTGTTAATGCTTTATCCATAAAGTTTCCCTCCTGATTATATAAAACCTATTCTTATATATTACTATTAATACCTGGTAATAAAAATATATTTTTGAATAAAATTTCGTTATTTATTTTCAGAAAAATTAAACATATAATAAGTATAAGGGAATGAATGGAAGGAGGGAATACTATGGATTGGCTAGATGGATTTGGTATCTTTTACATCATTGGCGGAGTCACCGTTCTCCTTGTATTTTTTATGTCATATTTACTAAAGAAACGTTTTCCAGACAAACAGTTTGATATTATATTTGCACTTAGTTTAGTACTTCTTTGTTTAGCTTTCTTTCCTGTAACAATGATCGCTATTGGTGGTTGGGAAGGAATGGGATACGGATTTATTTGTTTCTTCGTTTTAATTGGTACACTAATTGGTATGGTTGCTCATCAACTTGTAAAAATAGTTCGGAAAAGTTACGTATAAAACAGTGATAATTGAAAATAATGTATAAAAATAAGAAAATTGGCTCTTGTTTTGAAATAAAATTTATATTATGATATTCAACAAATTTATTTTGTTATAACGATGAAAAAGGAATAGTACATGTCTTACCTTTTTGCAGAGAGAGAATCCTTTTGGCTGGAAGATTCTTAAAGAGGTGATATGGAACCTACCTTTGAGTTCTGCATATGCAGCGGGAAATTCCCGTTATCAAAAAGAGAGCATACTCAATTTTTTTGTGTATGAATCAGGGTGGTAACGCCGACAAAGCTCGGTCCCTATTTGGGGACGCGGGCTTTTTCTATTTTCTAAAGGAGGAAGAATAACTATGGTAAAAGAACAAGTACAAGCCATTACGAAGATGGAAGAAGACTTTGCTCAGTGGTATACCGATATTGTAAAAAAAGCGGAGCTTGTTGATTATTCAAGTGTGAAAGGTTGTATGATTTTACGTCCATACGGTTATGCATTATGGGAAAATATGCAGAAAGTAATGGATGAAAAATTAAAAGAATCTGGTCATGAAAATGTGTACATGCCAATGTTTATTCCAGAGAGTTTATTACAAAAAGAGAAAGATCATGTTGAAGGATTTGCTCCTGAAGTAGCATGGGTTACTCATGGCGGGGATGAGAAATTGGCGGAAAGACTTTGTATACGCCCTACATCTGAAACTTTATTTTGTGAGCATTTTTCAAAAATTGTTCAATCATATAATGATTTACCAAAGTTATATAACCAGTGGTGTTCAGTAGTTCGTTGGGAGAAGACGACGAGACCATTCCTTCGTACAACTGAATTTTTATGGCAAGAAGGTCATACGATTCATGAAACGGCAGAAGAATCTCAAATTGAAACATTAAATATTTTAAATCTATATGCTGCTTTTTGTGAAGAGTATTTAGCGATTCCGGTTATTAAAGGGCAAAAAACAGAAAAAGAAAAGTTTGCAGGAGCGAAGGCAACTTATACGATTGAAAGTTTAATGCATGATGGAAAAGCACTTCAAACAGGAACATCTCATAACTTTGGAACGAATTTCTCTGAAGCATTTGATATTAAGTTTTTAGACCGTAACGGTAAATGGCAATACGTACATCAAACATCTTGGGGTGTATCAACAAGAATGATAGGTGGACTTATTATGGTTCATAGCGATAATAACGGACTTGTAATGCCGCCAAAAGTCGCTCCAGTACAAGTTGTTATCGTTCCTATTGCTCAGCACAAAGAAGGTGTGTTAGAAAAAGCAACAGAGTTGCAAGGACGTATTCAGAAGGTTGCACGTGTAAAAATAGATGCTAGCAATAAAACACCTGGCTGGAAATTTAATGAGTATGAAATGAAGGGTGTTCCAATTAGATTAGAAGTTGGTCCAAAGGATATTGAAAAGAATCAAGTTGTACTTGTAAGGCGAGATACGAAAGAAAAAGAGTTTATATCAATGGATCAATTAGAAGAACGCATTCCAGTACTACTTGAGGAAATTCACCATTCTTTATTTAGCAAAGCAAAAGTATTTCGCGATGAGAATACGTATAGTGTGACGAATTTCGAAGAGATGAAAAAAGCGGCTGATGAAAAGCAAGGATTTATTAAAGCGATGTGGTGTGGAGAACTAGCTTGTGAAGAAAAATTAAAAGAAGAAGTTGGAGTATCTTCACGTTGTATGCCTTTTGAGCAAGAGCATTTAGCTGACGAATGTATTTGCTGTGGTAAAGAAGCTAAGCAAATGGTGTATTGGGGAAAAGCGTATTAATGCTTTTTTGATAGATGATGAAAAGGACTTTGGGCTGCATAATAAAATGCAATCCAAAGCCCTTTTTAGTTTTACAATTTGTTTCATGTATTTTTTAGATGGAAGGATGTTGTTTTTTATTTTGCGTTTTTACGGCGAATAAATAGTAACATACCAATTAGGAATGTTGAAAGTCCCATTAAAATAGATGCAGGATAATGTGTTGCAGTATTAGGTAACTTATCGCCTTGTTTTACTGAATTATCTTTTGCTTTGCCATTTTGAGAGCCATTATCACCTTGAGAACTGCTGTCGCCTTTAACACGGTTGCCGCCCTGAGAGCCATTGCCACCAGAGCCACTGCCACCAGAGCCACTGCCACCAGAGCCGTTGCCGCCAGAACCGTTGCCACCAGAGCCATTGTCACCAGAACCGTTGCCGCCCTGAGAGCCACTGCCACCAGAGCCACTGCCACCAGAACCACTGCCACCAGAACCGTTGCCACCAGAGCCATTGCCGCCAGAACCGTTGCCACCAGAGCCATTGTCACCAGAACCGTTGCCGCCAGAGCCGTTGCCGCCAGAACCGTTGCCACCAGAGCCATTGTCACCAGAGCCGTTGCCACCAGAACCACTGCCACCAGAACCGTTACCACCAGAACCACTGCCACCAGAGCCATTGCCGTCAGAACCGTTGCCACCAGAACCACTGCCACCAGAACCGTTACCACCAGAACCACTGCCACCAGAACCGTTACCACCAGAACCATTGCCGTCAGAACCGTTGCCACCAGAACCACTGCCACCAGAACCGTTGCCACCAGAACCATTGCCACCAGAGCCATTGCCGTCAGAACCGTTGCCACCAGAATCACTGCCACCAGAGCCATTGCCACCAGAACCGTTGCCACCAGAACCATTGCCGTCAGAACCACTATCGTCCTGAGAACCATTGTTTCCTGGAGGTTTATTATTATCTTTTGAATTACCTTCTGCTAAATTATCGTTATTTTGTACAATAGCGTTTGTTATTGGATTGAAGTTTTCAGTTGCAGCATTACCAATATTTAAGCCACTAAAAAAGGATAAAGAAAGTGTTGATGCTAAAATGAATATTTTTGTCATTGTTTTCCTCCTGAAGAAAAAATTATTGTTCCATCTAAAATACACCCCTTTGTAATATTTCATAGGAAAAAGAGTTTTATGCAAAAAAAACTATATATAGAAAAAGGTGGTGTATTTCTAAAGGGAGAAAAGAGTTAATGTAAATTCCTTGCAAATAGTAGAGTGATGGAGAATTTACACTCATAACAGTAGAGGAAGTGGCAACGGATGAAAGAATATATTGCATTTGATATTGGTGGTACGCAAATTAAATATGGAATTGTTTCAGAAATAGGGGTAGTACTAATACATAAAAAGGTCCCAACAGAAATTCACTTGGGCGGGGAACAAATTGTTCAAAAACTTATATGTTTATCAAAAAAGTTAATGACTGAACATACTATTTCCGGAATTGGTATTAGTACAGCGGGAATTGTTGATATTGATAAAGGAGTTATAACGGGAGGTGTGGATCATATTCCGCGTTATGCTAATATTTCTATTGTTGAGAGATTGCAAGAAGTATTAAAAGTTCCTGTATCTATTGAAAATGATGTTAATTGTGCAGCCTTAGGCGAGAAATGGAAAGGTACAGGGAGGGGAGAAAGCGATTTTATTATGCTTACGCTTGGAACGGGCATTGGTGGAGCAATTGTTATAAATGGAGAGTTATACCGTGGACATTCGTTTGGCGCTGGGGAATGGGGGAACATGTTAATAGAAGGGAAAACTTTTGAGGAGGTTGCCTCAATTTCGGGATTAATTCATCTCGTCCGAAGATATAAAGGTAAAAAGGAGTGGGATGGTAAAACAATTTTCGAATTATATGATAAGGGTGATAGCGGTGTTACTCAAGCCGTGAAGATTTTCTTTAAACATTTGGCGATTGGTATTAGCAATCTTGCTTATATTTTTAATCCGAAAATGATTATTATTGGTGGGGGAATTACTGAAAGAGGAGATGATTTCTTAAATGAAGTGAAGGAAGAGATAGGAACATACTTAAATCAAGATATTTATAGTAATTGTGAGATTAAACTTGCGCAAAGCGGCAATTGTGCAGGAATGATTGGTTCTATTTACCACTTATTACATCAGTATAAATAAATATAGTATCTGTTTTCATATAATTGAGAATTTATCCTTTTTCTCATTAGATAAATAATGCTACAATATAAGAGGAGAATACAATGTTTTCCGATTTGGAAAATGCTTTGTAGAAAGGAAGAAACTTCATGCCTATTATTTTAGAAAAAGGACAAAAGATTGATTTAACGAAAGGACAACCGAGAGTAGCGAAACTTCAGGTTGGCTTAGGCTGGGATCCAATTGGGCAATCAGGTGGGTTTCTGTCTTCTTTATTTGGAAGTAAACCAAGTGTAGATTGTGATGCATCTGTTGTTATGTTAGAAGGGGATCGTTTTTTAAACAAAAATGATCTAGTTTACTTCGGCAACAAACTTTCTACTTGTGGTAGTATTATTCATTCAGGAGATAATTTAACAGGTGAAGGCGCTGGTGACGACGAAACAATTTTCGTAGAATTACATAAAGTTCCGAGCCGTATTAATCGTTTAGTATTCGTTGTAAATATTTATGACTGTGTAAATCGTCGTCAAGATTTTGGGATGATTCGCAATGCATATATTCGTATTCAAAACCCACAAACAGGTGAAGAATTAGCACGTTATAACTTGTCAGATAATTACGCTGGCAAAATGACTTTAATTGCAGGGGAAATGTATCGAGACGGAAACGAATGGAAGTTTTCAGCAGTTGGAGAAGGAACACAAGATAAAAACTTAAGTGAGATTGTATCACGTTATCAATAAGATAAACCAAGGAGGAATTGTATATGGCATCAATTTCATTGAAAAAAGGACAAAAGGTAGACTTAACAAAAACAAATCCAGGTCTTTCGAAAGTTCTTGTAGGACTTGGTTGGGATACGAATCGTTATGACGGACAAAGCGATTTCGATTTAGATGTTAGTATCTTCTTAGTAGGTGCTAACGGTAAAGTTTCAGGAGCAGAGGATTTCGTTTTCTATAATAATCCAAAAGGTGCGAATGGTGCTGTAGAGCATTTAGGAGATAACCGTACAGGTGCAGGTGAAGGCGACGATGAAACAATTAAAATAGACTTAAAAAATGTTCCTGCACATATCGAACGTATTTGCTTCACAATCACGATTTATGATGGAGAAGGCCGTAGCCAAAACTTCGGACAAGTTTCTAACTCATTCGTACGCATTATGGATGAAGAAAAGAATGCAGAATTAATTCGTTACGATTTAGGAGAAGATTTCTCTATTGAAACTGCAGTAGTAGTAAGTGAATTATACCGTCACGCAGGTGAATGGAAATTCAATGCAATCGGAAGTGGATTCCAAGGTGGATTAGGTTCTCTATGTAATAACTTTGGTTTAGATGTAGAGTAATAGATTTATATATCCATCGGTGAAACGCGTATTTACTGATGGATATATTTTTTGAAATTAAAATATAGAGGTGAATATATATGGTTATTCAATTGCAAAAAGGACAGAAAATAGATTTAGCTAAAACAAGCCCAGGTTTATCAAGAGCAGTAATTGGTCTAGGATGGGATATTAAATCTTATGATGGTGGATCTGATTTCGATTTAGATGCATCTGCCTTTTTATTAGATGCGAACGGGAAATGTACGAAGGAAACTGATTTTATTTTCTATAATAATTTACAGTCTCCTTGTGAATCAGTTTTACATACAGGAGATAACCGTACAGGTGCAGGTGACGGTGATGATGAGCAACTTGTTGTCGATTTGAAAAAGGTTCCAGCAGATGTTCATAAAATTGCTATTACAGTTACAATTTATGATGGAGAAGGCCGTAATCAAAACTTTGGACAGGTTGCAAATGCATTCGTTCGTTTAGCAAATGAAGAAACAAACGAAGAAGTTCTTCGTTTTGATTTAGGGGAAGATTTCTCCATTGAAACAGCAGTTGTCTTTTGTGAATTATATCGTCATAATGGACAGTGGAAGTTTAGTGCAGTAGGAAGTGGATTCCAAGGTGGATTAGGTGCGCTTGTAAGAGCGTATGGCTTGGATGCATAAGAAGGGAAACGGTATTCGTTTCCTTTTTTTGACCTTTCTATAAATCTAGCAAAGAATAGGGGATAAAGGTAAGATGAGTATTTTGCAAGGAATCCTTGATACGTATGCTCAGTTTTTCGACTTGGACATGTGGATTAAAGTGTTACAAGATCCAGTATCTTGGGGGTTAATAGGTACACTTGTTGTACTTGAAGGATTATTATCTGCTGACAATGCACTTGTGTTAGCGGTAATGGTAAAACATCTTCCAGAAGAAAAACGAAAAAAAGCATTATTCTATGGACTGATTGGAGCTTATGTATTCCGTTTTATTGCAATTGGAATCGGAATGTTCTTAATTAAATTAGCATGGGTAAAAGTGTTAGGTGCACTTTACTTAGCTTGGCTATCAATTAAATACTTCATTGATAAACGAAAAGGTAATGCAGAAGAAGAGGAAGCTCATGGTATGAACCAAAATAGTATTCTCTTCAGAATGTTTGGTGTCTTCTGGGGAACGGTTGCGATGGTTGAGTTAATGGATATTGCGTTCTCTGTAGATAGTGTACTTGCTGCATTTGGTGTATCGAATGAAGTTTGGATTTTACTATTAGGTGGAATGCTCGGTATTTTAATGATGCGCGGTATCGCTGGCGTATTCTTAAAATTGTTAGAGCGTATTCCAGAACTTGAAACGACAGCATATATTTTAATCTTAATTATTGCAGCAAAAATGCTACTGTCTGTCGTTCATATTGAAGTAAGTCATATGCTGTTCTTTATTATTTTAGTTATAGCGTTTGGAGCAACATTTATACTTCACTACATGAAGAATTCTGGACAAGCTAAAGAAGAAGTTGCAGCTACTAAAAATGAACATAAATAATTGAAATGGGTTTGCTCGTTATGCGAGCGCCCATTTTTTATAACTAAAAATAGTTTATAATAGAAGAGAGACTTTATAAAAAACGTAAATGTTTTTGGAGGTGAACTGTTGTGTTTTCACGTTTTACACTTCAACCATATGCATTAAAAGATGAATCAGATTTAAAGCAATTTGAAGCGCTTTTAGAAAAACGCCCACAATATGAACTGACAGAGAATGAGATGAAATTTAGTTATATAGCAAGTCGCATTCTTGGTGTTCCGAATGATGTAGATGAATATTTCAATGAACTATTTGATTATAATGAAGCAAAAGGGATCGAGGTTTTGCATGAACAAAATTTAAATAAGGTGATTGATCCCGAAAAACTGCGCCATATTCAAGAAGTTTTTGCATTACATCAAGAAGCGCCGAATGGACTTACAGTAAATAGGCTTGTAGCACATTTGTCCGGAAAACAACTATTACCGCAAGTAGACAATCCTGATTTACAGCATTATATACATACGACGTTTATTTCTGTATTGAAATTGTACGAGAAACAACATAATCAATCTTTAAAAACAGAAGGATTCCGGCGTTTCTTAATCGATATGATTAAATTAAGTGAAAATTACGTAGCGAAGTGGTTCTCTACGATTAATTATAAGAAACAAATGCCGCGTATCGTTTGGTACGGTGATGCGACGGAGAGTCGTATATATTTCTTATACTTTCTTATTATGCTCGGCTGCGATGTGCTTTATTATCACCCAGAAGGAAAAGATGGATTTGAGAGTGTAGATGAGGAAGGAAAGACCTTTGTCGTATCTCATTCAGGCCGTATTTCCTTGGAACCATTTCCTGATCGGCGTCGTGAACGCGTCGCAACGGTAGCTTATCAAGCTTCAAAAGAAATCGAGCAAGTACTTCACCACGATAATTCATTATTATACAAACCGTGGCAATTCCGTTCGTATACACCTGTAGCCCGTACGCTCAAAACGACGTACGATGAACTCTTTTTAATTACGAAAGAAAAGGCATTTGTACGTCCAACATTCTTTGTTGAAAATAAGCATATTTATATTCCTTCTTTATTTGCAAAAATATCAGGTGTTTCAAAGAATGATAAAGAATATTTTCAGCGATTAAAGGCTGTTACATCGTTTGATAACAGTTTATTAATTAATACATTCCCGTTTACGAAAGAACAAAAAGCGAATTTCCAATATCATTATCGAGATGCATTGGACCGCGCAGGGAAGTTACATCCGGATTTAATTATGAACAGCCATTGGTGGCCACATAAGCGTTTACCAGAAGGATTACAACATGGTATTGCAGAAGCAATCATCCATACGTGTGAAAGTGAAATGTGTAAACCAATTGCGAAAGAGACGAAACAAGATGTAGCACTTTATGTTTTCGCACAACTCTCTCAAATACCACCGAACATTTTAGAGCAGCTTGAGAAATTTGATTATTCGCAAGAAGTACCGAAAATTGTTATATTTAATAATGAGAAGAGCGGAGAATTAAGTCGTTCTGATGCTGTGTTATTACTATTTTTAAATCAAATTGGAGTAGATGTATTTCACTTTAATCCAACGGGGAGAAACGATATTGAACCGTATATTGAATCAGGAGCATTTGATTCACATTGGCTTGAAGAAGTTAATTTCGATCTTGAATTTCATGGTTCATCAGCCTATAAAAATTTATCACAAACAATAAAAGGACTATTTCGTCCATTTTTATAAGGAAAGGGAGAATACCATATGAATAACCCAGTCGTACTAGATTCGAAAACAGAATTGAATGAGCAAACCGCACAAGATGTTCGCTTGCAACTTAGACAAGATGCAGAAGTGCAACGTATTTATAACGCAGTAGATATTAAAGATCAATTAGAATTAATAGAACTCGGAAAAGAACCTTCTATGGAAATTTCACGTTTCGCTGATCAAATTTTACATACAATGTCTTTATCGAAAGTAGAAGACTCTGGTGAATTATTAAAACAGCTTGGTAAAATTATGGACAGATTTGATAGTAAAGACTTTGTGGAAGAGAAAAGTGGTTTCTTCTCACGTATGTTCAAAAAAGCAGATAAAATGATTGAACAAATCTTTAGTAAGTATCAGACGATGGGTCGCGAAATGGATAAAGTATACGTAGAAATTACGAAGTATCAAGATGAAATGAAAAAATCAATTGGTACGTTAGATGGTTTATATGAGCAAAACTTAAAGTATTATTTAGACTTAGAAAAATACGTAGTAGCAGGGGAAATGTTATTAGAGCGTTTAAATACAGAGTTAGTTCCGATGTACGAAGAGCGCATACGTAATAATGATCAGTTAGCGGGTATTGAATTAGAATCGCTTAAAAACTCTGTTGAAATTTTAGAACAACGTATTGATGATTTAGAAAAAGCACGTATGGTTGCTCTATTAACGGCACCACAAATTCGTATGATTCAACGCGGTAACAATAAATTAATCGGTAAAATCAATACAGCATTTATTACAACGATTCCTATCTTTAAAAATGGTATCATTCAAGCGGTAAATGCGAAACGTCAAAAGCTTGTTGCGGACTCTATGGCTGAACTTGATCGCCGTACAAATGAATTACTTAAGAAAAATGCACAAAATATCGCAACTCAGAGTGTGGAAGTAGCGAGATTATCAGGTTCTTCTAGTATTAAGATGGAAACACTTGAGGAAACTTGGAACATTATTTCAAGAGGTATGCAAGAAACACAACAAATTGAAGAGCAAAATAAACGTGAGCGTGAAGAAAGTCGCAAGCGTATGGCTACATTAACAGAGAATATCAAAAAAGAATTACAAGGATAAAGTGAAACTTTAATCAGTGGGAGATGTTCATCTCCCGCCTAACTTCTTTGCTCCAGCCGAATTTTGAGGTGGGAGTCTTACTGCACGGCAAATAGCGGGATAAACGAAAAGGCAATGAGGAATATTCCTCATTGCCTTTTATTTTCTCTTAAATAATTTAATAATTTCATTCACAACAAGCGGAATGATACTTAACAAGAGAACAAATCCCCAATCTCGCATTGTTAATGCATGCACACCAAATATATTGGCAAGAGGTGGGATGGAGATAATACACACTTGCATAAGAACACCGATTAGAAGTGAGAAGACTAAATATTTATTTGTAAATATCCCAATTGAAAAAATTGATTTCGTTCTTGAACGTAAGTTAAATGAATGAACGAGTTGAGAAAAACTAAGAACGACAAATGCCATCGTTTGGGCGTGTAATAGAGCGTCTTCATCAATTTGATCTGGGAAGAGAGGAAATAAATTTGTATCTCCTGTATAGAGCTTTGCCCCAACGATAAAGGCTGTTAAAGTAAGAAGTCCAATTACAACCCCATTGAAAATAAGAAAAGGAACGCTGCCGCTAAATAAGCTTTCTTTCGCATGTCGTGGTTTTTCCTTCATCACATCTGGATCTTCAGGATCAACACCGAGTGATAATGCAGGCAGTGTATCTGTAATTAAATTTACCCACAAAATGTGAATAGGGCGTAGTGGTGTTGCCCAGCCGAGTAAAATAGCTAAAAAGAGAGCTATAATTTCGCCGAAGTTACAAGAGAGTAGGAAGAGAATAGACTTTTTAATATTACGATAAATATTTCTTCCTTCTTCAACAGCTTTCACAATAGATGAGAAGTTATCGTCTGTTAAAACTACATCTGCTGCGCCTTTTGCGACATCTGTTCCTGTAATTCCCATTGCTACTCCAACATCTGCTTGTTTTAAAGATGGAGCATCATTTACACCGTCACCAGTCATGGAAACGATATTTCCTTTAGCACGTAATGCTTTTATAATCTTCACTTTATGTTCTGGAGAGACCCTAGCGAATACATTTAAGTGATTAATTTTACTTGCTAGTTCTGTATCTGGAATGTTATCTAATTCAGTTCCAATCATGATTTCAGATATTTCTTCAGCAATGCCAAGTTCTTTGGCAATTGCAAAGGCGGTATCCTTATGATCACCCGTAATCATAACTGTGCGAATACCAGCCTTTTTACATTCTGTAATTGAATCTTTTACTTCTGTACGTGGTGGATCAATCATACCGACAAGACCGATAAAGATGAGATTTTCTTCGAGATGATTTATATCCATATCGTTTAAATCGTATCGTTTATATGCGAATGAAAGTACTCTTAAGGCTTCTTGCGACATTGACCCGGCAGCTTCTAATATTTGATTTTTATCAGAATCTTTTAGGACCTCAAGTTTATTATTTATAAAGATATGGGTACAGTGAGGTAAAAGTTTATCAATAGCACCTTTCGTCATGCTATAGTAGCCTTCATCGTACGTATGTACAGTTGACATCATTTTACGATCAGAATCGAAAGGCAATTCGTTAACACGTTCATGTTTATTTTCTAAATGATCTTTTTGAATGTTAAAAGAGCTTCCGGCAACAAGAAGGGCAATTTCTGTAGGATCCCCTGTTTGTGAGTCGGCACCGTAAGAGGCATCGTTGCATAAAACCATATTTTCTAATAATAGACGGTGTGCATCATTATTTACATTCAAATTTTCTAGCTGGTCGTATGTGCGATCACTATAAAAATGAGTAACGGTCATTTTATTTTGAGTTAATGTACCTGTTTTATCTGAACAAATAATTGTGACAGAACCGAGAGCTTCAACAGCTGGTAGTTTACGAATGATAACGTTTTGTTTAATCATACGCTGAACACCAATTGCAAGAACGATGGAAACGATAGCTGGTAAGCCTTCTGGAATGGCTGCAACAGCTAAACTAATTGCGGTCATAAACATTTCTAACGTATCCCGGCCCTGTAAAAAACCGATGAGAAACATAGTAGTGCAAATAGCTACAGCGACAAATCCTAAATACTTTCCTACTTGTGCTAAGCTTTTTTGAAGTGGTGTCATATCATCGTCTGCTTCATGTAAAAGGGTAGCGATCTTGCCAATTTGTGAGTTCATCCCAGTTTCAACAGCAACACCGACGCCACGTCCGTATGTTACTAACGTCGACATAAAGGCCATGTTTTTTTGATCACCTAATGGTACTTGCTCATCATTTTGCATGGAAGGGTGGTAGACTGCATCTTTATCGACAGGGACAGATTCACCAGTTAGAGCAGATTCTTCAATTTTTAAATTCGCAGTTTCGATAAGTCGTAAATCGCAGGGGATATACCGCCCGGCATCAAGCATGACGATATCACCTGGAACGACGTGCTCAGATGGAATCTCTTTTAGTTCACCATCTCGCTTTACGATAGCTTTAGGTGTTGCCATCTTTTTCAATGCTTCTAAAGCCTGTTCCGCTTTCGATTCTTGGATTACACCGATAACAGCATTTAAAACTACAACGAGCGCGATAATACTTGCATCAGCCCATTCACCTACAAAGGCGGAAATAAGGGACGCGATAATAAGGACATATACGAGGACGTCATTAATTTGGGCGAAAACGCGCTGCCATAAAGTACGTTTTTGTTTGGTAGCTAATTCATTATAACCATACTGCTTTAAACGTTCATTTACGATTTTATCTGTTAAACCGTGTTGTTCATTTGTTTCTAGGTCGATTAATGTTTGATTTTTCGTCTTACTGTACCAATTGCTCATAAGTAAGCACCTCCAGTAAAAACAGTTAGCAATGGTAGTGTGGCAATTTTTTTAGAGTAGTATGTATGGAGAAAAAATCTAAGGTGAGGTTCTACTTTCATTGTACAGTAATTTAGAATGTGAGGAGGAAAAGAGAAGAGTTGTCATGAATTTGTTGAAATTAAAAGAGCCTCGAATACGTGAGGCTCTTTGTTATTTTTTAATTAATGTACCTAATTCCTCAGTAATAGCTTGCATTTCACTAATACTGAATGTTTCACGTTTCATAACGTGCTCATAAATGTCACGTAAGTCCTCGTACATTTCTTCGTTAAAACTAGCAGCTCTCATTGCTCCAGCATTAACCATGCGTAATTTTTCTTTAATAGCTTCTACCATATATTCAACGTTTGCTTCTGATTTTACGGATAAATCCACCGAAGTGTCCCCCTTTAAAATAACATAAGGTTATCTTAACATTTTTTTATCATTTTCGTTAATGAAACTTTTCAATCCTATTAAATTAGTAGGGATTTCCTTTATAATTAATAATTGGTTGTTTATACTATAAGTATATGTTAAGAAATGCACCAAGAAGGGAAGAGACAAAAATATGGTCCGAGTATTGTTTGTTTGTCTTGGGAATATTTGTCGTTCTCCAATGGCAGAAGCAATTTTTCGAGATTTTGTCGTAAAAGAGGGACTCGAAGAGAAAATTGTCATTGATTCTGCAGGAACTGGAGATTGGCATATTGGTCATCCACCACATAAAGGAACAAAAAAAATTTTAAAAGAAAATGAAGTCTCTTTTGAAGGAATTAAAGCACGGCAAGTAGAAAAAGAAGACTTAACAAAGTTTGATTATATTATTGCCATGGATAACAAGAATATAGCAGATTTAAAAAGTTTTGGTAAAACTGGAGGCTATATTGGTAGACTGTCCGATTTTGTTCCAGACGGTGGCTGGACAGACGTTCCTGACCCTTACTTTACAGGGAACTTCCAAGAAGTGTATGACCTTGTAACAGAAGGGTGTGTAAAGCTATTAGCTTTCATTCGAAATGAACAAGGAATATGAGGAAGCTTAGAAAGTAATACTTTCTAATATAAGAAATGAAAGGGTGAAGGAATATGGCAAAGAAAAATAATATTGCTCGAAACATTGCGCTTGGTGTAGCTGCAGGTGTAGCTGTATCTATGTTGAAGAAAGAAAACCGTGAAAAAGTAAAAAACACTGCTGAAAAAGCAAAAACAAAGATGATTGAAATTGGTGAAAATGCGAAGATAAAAGAAAAAGTGCAAACTGTTACAGATAAAGGACGCGAACTTGCTGATTTCAATGTAGTGAAAGCGAAAGTAGCAGAAATTAAAAAATTGACGCCGTCTGTTGTAGAAACGTTAAAAGAAACGAAAGAAATGTTTAGTAAGAAAAAGATTGTGCCAGTAGAAAAGCCGGAAACGATTGAAATTCAAGCTGTATCTCCAAAGGTAGATGAGCTTAAAGCAGAAGAAGAGCCAGTGGTAGCTGAAGATGGTGGTATGAAAGAAGCGCGTGAATTATTTATGAAAGACTCAAATGCAGAGGAAAAAAAAACTGAAGCATACATTGAGCTAAAGCAAAATAAAGAAGAGAAGAAAAGCGTCTAAAAAATATGAGGAAATTTCTAGAAAAAGCAAAAAGAAATCGCACTTTTTCGTTTGGGAAAGATTTATATGACCGGACGATGCGCGATGATGTAGCGGGCTTAGCAGCACAGCTCGCTTATTTCTTCTTGCTTGCGATTTTCCCTGGGCTTGTTTTCTTAATTACGCTTCTTGGCTTTATTGACCTTCAAACAGAAAGTGTGCTCAATTTATTAGAACCGTACGTACCAGAAGATGCGATGAACTTAATTGAAGTAAACGTAGATAAAGTTGTAAACGAACAAAATGGTGGTTTATTATCATTCGGTTTACTATCGATGTTATGGTTTGCTTCAAACGGGGTGAATGCGGTTATGAACGCTTTTAACCGCGCTTATGATGTAACAGAAACCCGTTCCTTTATTAAAACAAGAGCTTTATCTATCGTGTTCACGTTAGCGATAATTTTTATGATTGTGTTTGCACTAATCGTCCCAGTATTTGGACAAGTGATTGGGGCAGCCGTGTTTAAAGCAATTGGTTTATCGGATAGTTTTTCTTATGTTTGGAGTATTACGCGTTTAGTAGCAAGTTTCTTTGTCTTAATCGCTTTGTTTAGCTTTTTATATACATTTGCGCCCGATCGGAAATTAAAGCGAAGAGAAGTCATATCGGGAGCAATATTTGCTACTGTAGGATGGATTGTGGTATCATACTCATTTGCCTATTATGTAGATAAATTTGCAAATTACGCTAATACATATGGTGGTCTCGGTGGTATTATTATTTTAATGTTATGGTTTTACTTAACTGGATGGGTAATTTTACTTGGCGGTGAAATTAATGGTTTACTCCATCATTATAGAACGGGTGACAATAATTCCCGTAATGAAAAATGAGCTCTTGTTCCATAATAAAAGGGAACAGGGGGGATATTTCATGAGTAATAATAAAAAGAATCACAATAATAAAAGCAATAATAAGCAAAAGAGCAGTTCGCATCCAAAGCATAAAACGAGCAGCAGTGCGAACGGTCACAATAGCTACCATTAAAAAAAAGCGGGTCCTTTATCAGGACCCGTTTTAATTATTTCCTTTTAATAATCGTAAACCATTCAAAATGACAAGAATGGTACTTCCTTCATGTCCAATAACACCGAAGGGAAGAGCTAAAAACTGTAAAAAATTTGAACAAATCAGCATTGCAATGACAGCTAAAGAGAAGATAACGTTTTGCTTCACAATACGGTTCATTCGTTTTGATAAACGGATTGCTTGAGAGAGACGAGATAATTCGTTTTTCATAAGAACAACGTCTGCAGTCTCTAATGCCACGTCTGTTCCTTCACCCATTGCAACACCAATACTAGCAGTAGCGAGGGCCGGTGCATCGTTTATACCATCTCCAACCATGGCGACTATGCCGTACTTTTCTTTTAACTGCTTTATCGTTTCAACTTTTGTTTCCGGTAAACATGATGCGTAATATTCTTTTATATTACTTTCATTGGCAATTGCTTTTGCTGTTTCTTCATTATCACCAGTAATCATGATTGCTTCGACACCAATGCTTTGCAAATCACGAATAGCCGCTATCGTTTCTTGGCGCAGGGTATCTTTTAAAGCGATCAGTCCAAGAATACCATCCTCATCACTAATATAAACGACAGTTTTCCCCTCTTTTTCAAGTGAAGCAGAAATGCCATTATGAAATGTCTTTGCTTCTTCTCCAATAAAATCAGCTTTACCAATTTTATAAGATTTGTTTTCTAATATTCCTTTTAATCCAAAACCAGTTACATCTTCAACGTTTTCTGGTTTTTTTATCGTAATGTCGTAAGCATGTTTTGCATATTTAACAATCGCTTCTGCTAAAGGATGTGTAGAGTGACTTTCAATCGCTGCTGTAATAGAAAGTACTTCACTTTCTGCTATGCCTTCTCGAACATATACATCTGTTACAGTAGGTTTTCCTTGTGTTAATGTTCCTGTTTTATCAAAGGCAATCGCCTTTACTGAAGCTAGACGTTCTAAATGAATACCACCTTTAAAGAGAATACCGTTTCTCGCTCCGTTTGAAATTGCTGATAAAGTTGCCGGTGTAATGGCTGCAACTAGCGCACAAGGAGAAGCGACTACAAGTAAAATCATCGCGCGATAAAACGTTTCATTCCAACTCCAATCAAGTAAGAAATGAGGAACAAACATCATAAGCGCAACAACAAGTAGTACACCTTTTACGTATGTTCCTTCAAATTTTTCGATGAATAGTTGTGATGGGGATTTTTCGCTTTGTGCACTTTGAACGAGACGAATAATCTTTTGGAATAATGTTTGATCGCTCGGCTTCGTAATTTTAACTTCAATAGCACCACGTAAATTTACAGTGCCGGCAAATACTTCATCGCCGAATTTTTTCTCATTCGGAATGGGTTCTCCTGTAATAGCAGCTTCATCAATATTTGTTTCACCAGTATGAATTGTGCCATCAGCAGGAACACGCTCACCTGGCTTAATTAAAATAATATCGTTAATTTGTAATTGTTCAACTGGAACACGTTCCGGAGTTCCGTTTGAAATACGTAATGCTTCTTCAGGTTGTAGATCAAGAAGCGCTGAAATTTCTTTTTGGCTTTTACTTAATGTATAAGATTCCATTGCTCCGCTTAATGCAAAGATGAAGATTAAAATAGCACCCTCTGCCCAGTAACCAATAACTGCGGCACCGATAGCTGCAAAAATCATGAGCATTTCAACATTTAGCTCTTTCTCTTCAATTGTGTCTTCAATACCTTCTTTCGCTTTTGCAAATCCTCCAATTACATAAGCAAGGATATATAAAGTAATACCTGCACTTATTGCATCATTTTTTGTGAATAACCAACCAGCTAAAATAAAAATACCAGATGCGATTGCAAATATAAGTTCATAATGTTTCTTTAATGTATCCCATAAAGAGGGATTAGAAATATCTTTTTGTGCTTGTAATGTTTTTACTTCTGCGTTCATTAATACTCGCTCCTTCCGAATTCTTATTGAGAAAAAGAATCAAAATCGAAACCCCTATAAAACGACGAAAGCTGCCATCCATAATGGATAGCAGCATTTCTGTTGAATCTGATTTTAATAGTTATTATGTTGTAATTATTCTATAGTATAGCATATGTTTTTCTTAGATGATATGTTTTTGTTTTAGTATAAAGTGAAACTTTAATTAGTGGGGGTTTTGTTCATCCCACGCTGATTATTAGCCCTCGCCAATCGGGCTTTTACGGGCAGCAGGGCTCCCACCTAACTTCTTTGCCCCAGCCGAATTTGGAGGTGGGAGTTTTACTGCCCGGCGAATAGCGGGATAAACTGAAAACTTGTGTTTTCGCATTTCCTTTGGTATATATGAATATTGTTCATAAAAAGGTCGGAAAGGAAGACATCAAGTTGAAGACAGAGAAATTTTTCACCCATCCGATTGGTGTGTTTATTGCTGCAATAGTAGCAACATTTTTATGGGGAAGCGCATTTCCCTTTATTAAATTAAGCTATGCTGAACTTGGAATTCGGCCACAAGAAGTCGGGGAACAAATATTATTTGCTGGCTATCGCTTTTTCTTATCTGGTGTAATGCTCTTATTATTTTTTAAAGCTTTAGGAAAAGATATGAAGTTCAAAAAAGGAACAGGAAAGCAGTTAGTTCAAATTGGCTTGTTTCAAACTTTTCTTCAATATATATGTTTTTATATTGGAATGAGTTACAGCTCAGGAATTGAAGGAGCGATTATTTCAGGAACATCATCATTCTTTCAAATTTTACTCGCACACTTTTTATATAAAGATGATGCTCTAAATAGGCGAAAAGTAATTGGAGTAGCTATCGGTTTTTGCGGTGTGATTTTAGTGAATGTACCGAGTGATGGAAGTTTATCATTTCATTTTGGAATAGGTAGCTTATTACTTCTTGGGGCAGCCATGATGTATTCGTATGGAAACATATTAGCGAAAGAAGGTAGTAAAACATTAGATATTGGGTATATGACAGCATATCAGATGATTTTCGGATCAATGGGGTTGCTATGTATAGGTGCATTTCAAGTTGGAATGATGCCATTCACATTTAATCTACATGCAATACTTATGCTCATATATTTATCGTTCTTATCAGCAGCCGGATTCTGTATATGGAATACAATTATGAAGTATAACAAAGTAGGGAAAGTCTCGATGTATATGTTCTTTATACCAGTGTTTGGTGTGCTACTATCAAGTCTAATTTTAGGGGAAGCAATCCATTCCTTTGTACTATTTGGTTTAGCATGTGTCGCAGCGGGAATTATTGTAGTAAATCGTAACCCGGTTAAAAAGAAAGTTGAGCAAGAAAAACAAGTAGCATAGAGAACAGAAAAACTATTAAAATGGAAGAACAGTATTGTTCTTCTTTTTTTACATAGAAAAAGGAGAATGTGATATATGTAACGAAAAAAGATAGAATAATGCATTTATTGAGGAGAACATATTATGAATGTACTTTACATTGTGTTAGTCGGGCAAATTATTCTTTTTTTAATGGGAGCAATTTATGCAATAGGACAGACGAAGAGAACGAGAAATAATATGCCGTTACCTTTAGCAGTTCGTCTTATTCTTAGTTTTTCTTTAACAGGAAGTGCAATTTGGATATGGTTACAAGATCCATCGGCTGAGTACAGTACGTGGGTTGCACTCGGTATGACTTTATCAACTGTAGGGGATTTATTTATGGCAGGATTAATTCCAATTGGTCATCGATTAATTGGAGGAATGGTTACTTTCGCTCTTGCACATTGTTTCTATGTGAAAGCATTTTTACAAACAGGTATTTCATGGAATGGTTTTTGGATCGGTTTATTCGTATACGGACTCTTTCTAATTATAGGGTGGTTTTTCTTTATTCGAAATGAAAAACAAGACAAACTTTTTACAATAGGCGCTCTAATTTACGGTTTGTGGGTTGGAGGAATGGCATGTTTTGCATTTGCCTTATATTACGAGAATATAGGAATATGGTGGATACCAGCACTTGGTGGTTTACTGTTTGTGATTTCTGATTTTATTATCGGCGTGACAGATATCGGAGGGCGCAAACTGAAGTATGAACCGCTTTGGATTTGGTTTACATATGTCGCAGCGCAGATGTGTATTGTATATGTAGGATTATAAAAAGATACTCTCAAAAATAGTTGATAGACTATTTTGAGAGTATCTTTTTTATTGCTATGCTATTATATTTGTTTGTTTAATTCGTGCAGTATTTTATACTTTCTAAGCATAAATTTCATAGGAAAAGTCCTGTTTGATAGATGGAAAACATAGTATATAAAAATAGTGAATTTATAGGAATTATTATTTTTATATTTGTAATATTCTAATGTTATAATTCAGAATTTTGTGGAAATTAACTAGTCGGAGTACTTATAATAAAAATAAAAAGATGATGAGATGGTGGAATGATGCAAAAGAAAAAACGTTTGCGTGAATTCTTTGAAATAATTGCAATTGCATGTTTATTAGTGTTTTTGGCAAAAATCTTTTTGTTTTTCCCTACGACTGTAAAAGGAGCATCGATGAGACCGACGTTACAAGATGGAGATAAAGTGATTATTAATAAACTTGCAAAGAGATTTGAAAGTTATGAGAGAGAGGATATTATTGTCGTGAAGACAGATAATTTCTACGTGAAGAGAGTTATTGGATTACCAGGAGATGTAATTGAGATGAAGAATGATCAATTATATGTTAATCATCAAATGAAAAATGAAGAGTATTTAAAGAATAATAAAAAACAGGCAGAAAAATTACTTATCAATTTAACTGAAGATTTTGGACCGATTACAATTCCTAAAAATAAAATTTTTGTGATGGGAGATAATCGTTTAGTTAGTAGGGATAGTAGGAACGGCTTAGGGCTCATTGATAGAACAGAAGTATTAGGAAAGTTCATGGCGATATATTATCCATTTGAACATGTGAAAATTGTAGATTAAAAATAAGAAAAACCAAGCGAATTAGTTGCTTGGTTTTTCTTATTTAAACAGTTGGTGTTTTATTTATTGTTTCTTGTGAAGCAATATGTTCATTATTTTGGTCGATATTTAACATGAATTTTCGTTGTAACAATTGCAACTTAAAGAGTGTTAAAGGATCATGATAAGTTTCTGGGTTTGTTCTTAGCTTTGTTAATGTTTGCTCATCTTCTTGTATTTCAAGTTGGGCCGCTTCTACGGTTTGTTTCAATATGCTAAGAGGGTCTTTAAAGAACATCATGATATCCCGTTCTAGCGCACCTTCAAATACTTCAAATTGAAGGAAGAATTGTTTTGAAATCATCTGAGCAACTTCTGTATAATCTTCTGTTTCAATATATTGTTTATATTTATTTGATAGCATAGATTGATTTTTTTGCATATTACCGAATAATTTCCCTGCACTCTTTAAGAAAAATTGTGTCGGTGTAAAGCGTAATAAAATATTGATGTTAGCTACTGTAATTCTATTCGTCATTCTTGCAACATCTCTATCCCAGTCATCTAGTAATTTGAAATCACAAGGAAGTTTAATACGCTCTTCCTCATAGAGCTTATTAAAGGTATCGCTCATTTCATCTAAATAAGCCTGAGCTTGAATGAATTCATTATGAGCAGTTTCAATCCATGCTTGAATAGATCCAGTAAATTTAGGAAGAAGCACTTGCTGTACATGTTTTTGAATTCTTGCATTCATTGCTACATTTAGTTCTTCATGGACCAGTTTGAAATCACTATCTTCTTGAACGAGGTCAGAGCAACTCTGCAACAATTCAGGAATTTGAGAATGTATATCCTGCGTAATCTCTTCTTTCGTTAAGAGATAAGATTCTGTAATAGAACGAATTTTATCTTTTTGAATGGCAGTAAGATTATTAATAAAACCATCAAGTTTTACTAAAATATGTTTATTCCAGCGAACGGATTTCACTAACGTATTTTCTAATTCCACACGTTCATTTACAAGGTATGCAATTGTTTTTTGGATAAACCATAATAATTTTTCAATGCGTTCTTTTTCCACGTTACGCTGAGTAAGGTTAGAAAGAATAGAGTCTGTTACGTTACCTAGCTGTTCACTACTCTCTTGTGAAGGAGAGTAAGGGAAAAAGTGTGCTTCTGGGAAATGTACGAGTATTTTCTTTTTAATGCTGTTCGTGATATTTTCACTAGTATTCGTATCAATTGTTTGTAAGACGAATTTAATTTGTAAATTTGGTACTTGCTCACGAATATATAATAATGTATCGAGCTCTTCATCATGTAATGGTGAAGCTGAATTTAGGACATAGATGAGACTATCTGCTGCCTGTAAGTATTCAAAGTGAGAGCTGTTTTTGTCAAGTTGTCCATGCACAGTAGGTGTGACAAGGAATGAAAACTTATTTTTTCGTAAAAATCTACTTGGTAATTTAACTTCAATACATTTTCTTTCTAGTTTTGACTGAGAAGGTACCGCTAGTATGTTATGAAGTTCGTCAAAGTTTGGTATATTTCGTATATCTAGTTCTGTAAGCTCAGTTATTTCAGTTTGACTATCATCTTTAAATGTAATTGAAGTTGTTATAGCCTCATTTAATATATTTTCTCCTAGTATAGAGTTAATAAAGGCTGATTTATCATAATCGCTAGCTCCTGCTACTAGAAGTTGTGTAACAGTTAAATCGTATAACTCACGAACAAGTAGTGTGAATTGATGACCTAAATCTACATCATTCTTCTCAGCCCATGCAGCAATCGTTTCAAATAATGCTGATACGTCTGCCATATCAACATTTGCATGAGTTGATGCATTTGAAAGTAAGGCACCTGCGCTTTTTACGAGTAATGATTCTAGAGTTGTCGGTGAAACTTCATTCCATGCTAATACTGCTGCGGAGACAAGTAAAGAATCTTCCGCTCTCATTAAACTAAACCAATTTGTTAATAAATCTGGTACAAGTCCTTGTAATTCGTGTATGAAATGTTGTCCAGTAATCAATTCGAAGTACGTCTCTTGATAGCGAGTAGAAATTTCATTCCAATCGTCATGAGCATCTACTTCAACATGTAAGAATAGGTGATTTATTGTTTGAATCCAAGGTAGATGGAATGATTCATTTTCATAGCTGTTCCAAAGTGAGATAACAAGCTCTTTAAATTGAACTTGATCAATTGTATATAAGGCTTTTAAAGATTCATAGAAATACTCAGGTTTAATTTTTTTAGTAAAGCCTCTGTTCACATAATTGATTAAAGTATCGAACCAGTGTAATGATTTTGTTCGAATTCCTTCTTGAACAGCGAGTTCAATAGCATTATTCCAATCTTCTTGTTTTTCATAGAACGATCGAGCGATTGCAGTAATATTTGGATAGTCTGGTTGAAATGCAACAGCTTCGCTAATCGTCTTAAATGCTAGTCCTAAACGATTTTGCTCTATATAAAGGGAAAGAAGTTGTAGGGAAACTTCCATTGTAAGAGTTGTATCTTCTGTTTGGATAGATGTATAAATTTCTTCTGCTTTTGGCAAGAAATTTAATTCGAAATAAGCATCTGCAATATTCTTCATAGCCCAGAGAGCAAGTTCATTATTTACTTTCTCCCATTTGAATATAGCGGCTTCAAAGTCGTTAGTTTGAAAATAAACTTCACCTTGTGCAAAGCGAATATTAGATATATTGGAGAATTCATTCTTTGATTCATTTATATATGCTTCACCGAGTACTTCCGCTACCGGAATGGAAGAGTCTTCTGTTAAAAATGTTTTATAGTAAATCTTTTGGATAAATTGTTTTTCAATGGTCATGTTCGTTCCCCCTGTATAATTTAGAAAAATGATGTTGTATGTAAAAGGGTGCATGTTACTCTAATAGGTAGAAGTTGCATTATATAGACCAAACTATTTTTTTGCTAGATATATCATTTTTCTTGAGAGTTAAACCGTTGCAAAAAGTAACTTCCCTTTATTGTAACAAAAAAATAAGCCTATGAATTTTTATTTTTTTATCTCGCTATTTATAGGCAGTAAGACTCCTACTCCAAAATTGAGCGAATGCAAGGAAGTTAAGTGGGAGCCCTGCTGCCCGTAAAATCCCGATTGGTTCAGGCTAATAATCAGTGGGGATGGATAAAAAACCACTGATTAAATCTCTATTTAAGGAATGGAATAGAAGTAGAGTTCATTATAAAAACAATGTATAGTGAATATGTATACCATGTTTGTCTTAAAGATAGAATGGGCACAATATGGGATAACGATCGTGTATAGGATGTGTCTTCCGAATGGAACAACATATTGGCGAGTTAATCGCACATTATGGATATTTTGGAATTATTATAGCTTTAGCTGGCGGAATTGTTGGATTACCTATACCGGATGAGTTTTTATTGACTTTTATTGGATATAACATTTCAAAAGGAGTTATGTCAGGAACAGCTGCTTTTTTAAGTGGAATGGCAGGTGCAATGCTTGGCATTACATTAAGTTACATATTAGGTTTAAAACTTGGGCTCCCTGTTTTAAAAAAATATGGTCCGAAAGTTAGAATTAAGGAACATCATATTGAAAAAACACATATTTTATTTGAAAAATACGGTCCATTTCTTTTAATGATTGGCTACTTTATACCGGGAGTACGTCATTTAACAGCATATTTTGCTGGAGTTTCAAATTTAACATTGTGGCGATTTTGTTTGTATGCTTACGGTGGTGCACTAATTTGGATAAGTGTTTTTATTGGCTTAGGTTGGAAACTGGGAGAGAAGTGGCGCTTTGTTGAATATAGTTTACATCATTATGGAATATGGATTTTATTAGTTTCGGCAATTGTAATATTGATTGTGTGGATTTACATAAGGAAAAGAAAAAACCGCTAATAATAGCGGTTTTTTTAGCTGAAAGCGATAAATAATACACCAGCTGTAATAAAGACTACACCAATACCGGTCATAAAGTTTAACTTTTCACCTAATATAATCATCGCGAGAATAATGGAAAATACTACACTTAATTTATCGATAGGTGCTACTTGTGAAACTTTTCCTGTTTTTAACGCAAGAAAATAAAATAGCCATGACGAAGCACCAGCGATTCCACTTAATGTGATAAATAGCAGTGCTTTTTTATTTAGGAGGACATCACCGATATTTTGAAATTTACCTTGTATAATAATAACTCCTACCATAAATAATGCCATAATAATAGAGCGAACCGTTGTTGCGACGTTGGCATCGATTCCATCTAAGCCAATCTTTCCGAAAATAGATACGAGGGCAGCAGCAATTGCTGATAATAGTGCGAATAATAGCCATGAACTCATAGTGAAACTCCTCCAATCTTACATTATTATACATGAAAATCATTCTCATGTATAAAAACGAAATAAACCCCCGCCCTATATTTTTAATAAGGTGGGGGTTTATTATACTACTCTGCTATTTCTTCATATAAAAAGTACGTTACATTATAAATATGCTCTACTTCATCATCCGTCATAAATAATAATTCGTCACGTTCAATCCCTTTTTTCTTTTCAATAAACTCAATCATGTTTTTTCGTTCTTCTCTTTTCATCAATTTTAATTTCTCCCCTCAATCTGTTTTAATACAGTTTATTTAAGTTACTGCTATTATATAACAGAATCTTTAGAAAGTTCCACCTATTTTATTGTTTTTTTCAGAAGAACCTTTCGACAAAACAAGCCCACCTAAGGGGGGCTTGTTTTTATTTTATAGTCGTAAAAACTCGGGCTCGGTCGTACCAGCACTATCGATGTAATAAATTGTATCGGGATTGATTTTTATTAGTACGTAATTAGGGTCTTCCGCACCGAGTAACCAGCGTTTTAAGCTATTAGTCCAAAATTTGTTTTTTAATGTTTGATCTTCTTCGATGGAAGCTATACCTTCAACTTCAATGTAATCCTCATCTAATTTCTTTCCTTCACGTCCAAGTAGTACATGTACATTGGGTTTTTTTTCAATATCTGTTATCTTTTTTGAATTTCGATCTGTTGCAACATATAGTACAAAATCTTCGTGGAAAAACATCATAAAGGCGCTATGTGGCTTATCGTTACGTACAGTAGATAATACACCAGTGCGTTGACCTTGAATAATAGTTGCGATTTTTTCTTTTAAGTGCATATTTTTAGCCTCTTTTCATAATTCATAATTTTTTCTGTCTGGACAAGATAATTTAAATATCTTTCATACTGTTTTCTTCAATCCGATTTTTTAAACGTAATTGTGATGAAATCGGACAAGTTAGGAGATGAATAATAATAATATCGAGGAGAAATACATACGATGGAAGGATGAAAAGCATGTTTAATAAAATATTTCTCATAGTAGCGCTTATAGGTGTACCACTTTCTGTAATCGGAAAAACACTTCATTGGCCACAAACTATTATGTTTGCTGTATACTGCATTACTATTATTGCATTAGCTGGTTTTATGGGGAGGGCGACAGAAAGTTTAGCAATTGTTTCTGGGCCTCGGATAGGTGGTTTATTAAATGCAACTTTCGGTAATGCCGTGGAACTTATCATTTCAATTTTTGCACTCCAGGCAGGATTAACAGAAGTTGTTTTAGCTTCCTTAACTGGTTCTGTACTTGGAAACTTATTACTGGTAGGAGGGTTATCCTTCTTTATAGGTGGCCTTAAGTATAAAAGACAAAGTTTCAATGTTTATGATGCAAGACATAATTCAGCTTTATTAATATTTGCTGTTGTCGTAGCCTTTGTTATTCCAGAGATTTTTTCAATGAAGATGGATGCTGGAAAGACGTATCAATTAAGTATCGGTGTTTCTATTATCATGATCATTATGTATCTTGCTGCATTGCTATTTAAGTTAGTTACGCACCGTGGTGTATATCAACATAAAAGTGATGAAGTAGCGCATGAGGAAGAGCCAGAGTGGTCCAAAGGTAAAGCGATACTCATTTTAGCGATAGCAACACTTGCAGTTGCTTATGTGTCAGAGGCACTCGTACATACTTTTGAAACGGTCGCAAAGTCGTTTGGCTGGTCAGAGTTATTTATAGGGGTTATTATCGTTGCAATTGTTGGTAATGCAGCAGAACATGCATCTGCGATTATTATGGCATATAAAAATAAAGTAAATATCGCAGTAGAAATTGCAGTAGGTTCTACATTACAAATCGCCATGTTTGTTGCTCCTGTGTTAGTACTTCTTTCGATGCTTTTTGCACAAAAGATGCCTCTAGTATTTACAATACCAGAACTTGTTTCTATGATTACAGCTGTTTTCTTAACTATCGCCATTTCAAATGATGGGGATACAAACTGGTTTGAAGGAGGCACTTTATTAGCTGCGTATGTCATTATGGGAATTGGTTTTTATTTATTATGAAAAATAGGGATAACAATGCTTCAGAGGGAAAACACTAAATACAGTAATTTATATACCTTTACATAGGAAGGAGCCAGACAGGTGAAACGAGTATACAGCATATGTCTTTCAACCATGGTCTCGTTTATTTTATTATTTCCTAACAGTAGTTTTGCAAAGACAACGGTAGAAGTAAAAATGCCTTCATCTGTTTTAAATATTTCAAAGGATAATACATTTCCAAATGACGCACAAGATTTACCGCGTTTACAGCCAAGTAAGTTTGCGCAAGAACTATTGAAAACAGCAAATATCAAAATTGAAAACCCAGATTTAATTCGAATGTTTAATGAAACGACAATTTCGAATGCACCGCTTGCAGTAGGGTACCGAGCGAAAATTTATTTAGGGCAATGGGCATTAAATTATGAGTCAATAGACACATCGATTAATTGGGAATATAAGCAAGTAAATCGAAATGTATATGATAATCGCGGAGGGGATCGCTTATACCCACTTCGCTATAAGCAAGAAACCCAAAAGACAATCGAAGGTGATTTAACAGCAGATATGAAAGATACTACAGATGTGAAAAAAATGATGCTTCTAAAAGCGCTTGAAAAAGTACAATTGCCACTTTCATTTAAAACAACCATTGGTTATGGTACCGGACATGAGCGTGTTTATAATATTAGTCCAAGTCAACTTGGATATTTATATGCGTATACACCAGCAGTAAATGAAAAAGGAAAAGTAACATTTGGAGAAGTCTACCTTGTGTTAAAAGGGAATCAAAAAAAGCTTGTCGTGAAAAATATTACATCTCAAGGAATCGGAGCCGCTATTCCAATTCATGATCATTTATTTTTTAAATTTGTTTCTTCATCGCATGCACAATGAAATAAAAAACGTCAGCCTATAAGCTGACGTTTTTTATTTATCCCGCTATTTGCGGGCAATAAAACTCCCACCTCAAAATTCGGCTGGAGCAAAGAAGTTAGGTGGGAGGCCCTGCTGCCCGTAAACTCCCGATTGGTGTGGGCTAATAATCAGTGGGGGATGAACAAAACAACCACTGATTAAAGTTTCACTTTATAACATAATGTTTGATGTTTTTGATAAGAAATCTTCTTTTGGATAGTAGCTATTTTTTACAAGAACGTTTGGTCCAAGGCATTTCACGGCAGGACAATGGCAACTTAATGATTTTGCTGTTTTTGAGTCACACCATTTGTCGTAAGCTTCTTGTAGTGTATTTGTTTGTACATTACCTAGAAGCGGGACATCACCGAAGTCGGTCACGATAATATTTCCATCGAAAATATTTACGTTCAAACGAGAACGACCATCTGGATCATTGCGGACAGTTACATTTTTACTTTCATGTAATTTCTTTAGTGTAGCTAAATCGTGTTCATTATCACTACATGCATAGAAAGGTAATGTTCCGAATAACATCCACACATTTTCATCACGGATCTCTAATAAATGTTCAACTGCATTTCGAATTTCTTCTTTTGTTAAAATTTCAAGTGTACTAGCGAAGTCACTCGGATACATCGGGTGAACTTCATGACGTTTACAGCCCATTTCTTCAACGATTTGACGGTGAATATGTTCAATATGTGGTAGAGTTCGTTTGTTTAACATAGTTTCGGCTGATACGAGTACACCTGCCTCTGATAGAGCTTTACTATTTGTAATCATTCTTTCAAATAATTTAGCGCGCTGTTCATAAGTAGGCTTACGCTCCATCATTGCAAATCCGCCTTCAACGAAGTCATCGATTGTTCCCCAGTTATGTGAAATGTGCAATACATCTAAGTAGGGAATAATTTGTTCGTAACGTGCTAAATCTATAGTTAAGTTTGAGTTAATTTGAGTGCGAACGCCTCGTTCATGGGCGTATTTTAAGAGTGGTGTTACATAGTTGTCGACGGATTTTTTTGAAAGCATAGGTTCTCCGCCTGTAATACTTAAAGAACGTAAATGAGGAATCTCATCTAATCGTTTTAATAAAAGCTCCATCGGAAGCGGGTTTGGATCTTTCGGCTGTAATGTGTAACCAACAGCGCAATGCTCGCAACGCATATTGCATAACGTCGTCGTTGTAAACTCAACGTTTGTTAATAGTAGTTTGCCGTACTCTTCAAGGTCCATATACGCTTCCCATGGATCGTAAGAAGGAGTAATCGGCTTCATTATTTGTGATATCGTCATATGAAATACTCCTTTGACTATTGAAATAACAATTTGTCCATTCTCTATAATAGAAGAATATGAGCTTTTTATAAAGTGAAACTTTTTTGTAAAAAAAGAGAGAGGGCTTACATTATAATGAATTACTGTGACGAAATTGATGAAATTACATGCCCATAGCAATCATTTTTGCGGTATAATAAAAGCAACTCGAATTAAAAGGAGAGTGCCTTCATGGGAAAAGCAATTCAAGGTAAAGATTCACAACTAGTATATTTGAAAGAACGTTTAAATATGTTCATTGAAGTAATTGATACGATTGAACCAGAAGAGGTAGAATTAGAAGATGTAGATCGTCTTCTTGCAATGTTAGATGAATTAGAACTGAAATGTGAGCAATTTAAAAAAGACGAATAATATATTAAAAAGGCTGCCACTACAAAATTGGCAGCCTTTTTCTGTACGGATAATAGAAGGAATATAGAAAAAAAGGTATAATCAAGTTGTGAAAAATTTCATTTAACCTTTAATGGCGTGAAATAAATAAACAGCTGAAGAGTATAACAATGGAATTTTCATTTCATAACGTTTTGGTAGCGTTCACAATTGAGGGGGAAGTAACAATGGAAAAGCTTCAAGAAAGCATGTATCAACTAATTGTTGAAACGTCAACGAACTTACCGAAAGATGTTCGTCGCGCAATTCAACAAGCGAAAGAACGAGAAAATGCAGGAACTCGTTCGGCGATGGCACTTGGCACAATTACGAATAACATTAAAATGGCAGATGATAATATCTCGCCAATTTGCCAAGATACAGGGATGCCAACGTTTAAAATTTATACACCAGTTGGTGTGAATCAATTAAAACTGAAGGAAGCTATCTATAGTGCGCTTGAGCGGGCGACAAAAGATGGTAAACTTCGTCCAAACTCTGTTGATTCTCTTTTTGGAGACAATAGCGGAAACAATTTAGGACCAGGTACACCTGTTATTAAGTTTGAACAATGGGAAAAAGATTACATTGATGCACGTTTAATTTTAAAGGGCGGCGGTTGTGAGAATAAAAATATTCAATATAGCCTGCCTTGTGAAATAGAAGGACTTGGACGAGCTGGGCGTGATTTAGAAGGAATTCGTAAATGCCTTCTTCATGCAGTATATCAAGCGCAAGGTCAAGGGTGTAGCGCAGGAGTAATCGGCGTCGGTATCGGGGGAGACCGCACATCAGGTTACGAATTAGCAAAAAATCAATTATTCCGTACATTAGATGATGTAAATCCAGTTCCAGAATTACACAAACTTGAAGAGTACGTATTAGAGAATGCGAATAAGCTTGGCATTGGTACGATGGGATTTGGCGGAGAAACAACTTTATTAGGTTGCAAAGTTGGAGTATATAATCGTTTGCCAGCGAGCTTCTACGTATCTGTTGCGTATAATTGTTGGGCATATCGTCGTCTTGGTGTAACAATTCATCCTGAAACAGGTGAAATTATGGATTGGTTGTACCAGGAAGGTGAAGATACACTTCAGCAAGATGCTGCGCAAGAACAAGCAGAGCAGCGTGAAATCGTATTACAAGCTCCAATTACAGAAGAGCAAATTCGTGAACTTCGTGTTGGTGATGTTGTTACAATTAACGGCATGATGTATACAGGACGTGATGCGATTCATAAACATTTAATGGATAACGATTGTCCAGTAGATTTAAAGGGACAAATTATTTATCATTGTGGTCCAGTTGTAGTGAAAGATGAAAATGATAATTGGCAAATTAAAGCGGCAGGTCCAACGACAAGTATTCGTGAAGAGCCATATCAAGGCGATATTATGAAAAAGTTCGGTATTCGTGCTGTAATTGGTAAAGGTGGTATGGGTGCTAAAACATTAGCAGCTTTAGAAGAACACGGTGGTGTGTACTTAAATGCAATTGGTGGTGCAGCGCAATATTATGCTGAATGTATTAAAGAAGTGAAAGATGTTGATTTCTTACAATTCGGTATCCCAGAGGCAATGTGGCATTTACGTATCGATGGTTTTAAAGCAGTTGTAACGATGGATTCTCATGGTAAAAGTCTACATGCTGATGTTGATAAAACATCACTTGAAAAATTGGCGAGCTTTAAAGAACCTGTATTTAAGTAAAGAGAAATGCATCTCGAATTATTCGAGGTGCATTTTTTGGTATATATAGAAAAACATGTTCAGCATGAAAGAAAGCAGGGAAACAGAAACTACAGGTACGATTATATATGGAAAGGAGACTATTTATGAAATATAAATGGTTATATATAGGTCTCATTTTTTCAATTATGATGGCACTTGTTCCAGTTTCAACATTTGCTTATACGAATACACCACATAACTGGGGAATCCCACGTCCTAAAAATGAAACGGTGCCAGATGCAGGGAAACTATATACAGAATTACTACAAAAAAATGGTGGGTTTTATTTAGGAGATACGAAGAAAAAAGATATTTATTTAACATTTGATAATGGATACGAAAATGGATATACAGGAAAGATTTTAGATGTACTGAAGGAGAAAAAAGTACCAGCAACTTTCTTTGTGACGGGACATTATATAAAAACACAAAAAGATTTATTATTAAGAATGAAAAATGAAGGACATATTATTGGTAATCATTCTTGGAGTCATCCAGATTTTACAACAGTAAATGATGCAAAACTTCGTGAAGAATTAACGAGCGTAACGGAAGAGATTAAAAAAGTTACTGGGCAAAAAGAAGTGAAATATGTACGCCCTCCGCGAGGCGTGTTTAGTGAAAGAACGCTAGCGCTTACGAAAGACATGGGATATTATAACGTGTTTTGGTCGCTTGCATTTCTTGATTGGAAAGTAGATCAGCAAAGAGGATGGCAATACGCTCATAATAATGTAATGACTATGATTCATCCAGGATCTGTTTTGTTACTTCATGCAATATCAAAAGATAATGCAGAAGCACTTGCGAAAATCATTGATGATTTGCGCGAGAAAGGGTATCATTTTAAAAGCCTAGATGATTTAGTAAAAAGCAATCAACCGTAAGCATGTATGCTTGCGGTTTTCTCATGCTATAATGATGTGTAAAAAGGATGGGGAAACGTATGTGGAGCGAACATGTTACGTTAGAATATCCGTACCATTTTGAGGAAGTACTAAAGCGTTTATCTTTCGACCCGTTAAACGTTATTCAATTAGACGAGAAAGTAATTTATGTCCCGCTTTTTATAGACGAAGAACAGATTGTTGTTCGTTTGCAAGGGATTGGTACTGTTCAAAATCCACAGTTTTGGATCTCTAGTCAGGCAGGAGATCAAGAGAAAGTAATGAAACGAATGAGATCCATTTTTCACTGGAATGAACCGTTTCAAAATATACAAAATCATTTTTTAAACACATCATTACGTCCACTATTTGAAACATATGCTTATACTCCAATTATTTTAGAATTCGATTATTTCGCTTGTCTTCTTCGCTGTATTATTCATCAACAAATAAATTTGAAATTTGCTACTGTGCTAACAGATCAATTTGTAAAGCGATATGGGACAGAGAAGAACGGCGTTTTCTTTTTCCCAACACCAGAAAGAGTAGCGAACATTTCAATAGAAGAATTGAGAGAGCAGAAGTTTAGTCAGCGAAAAGCCGAATATATAGTAGGATTAGCAAAACATATTGTAGGCGGTAAATTAGATTTAGCAAGGATAGAAAACGAAACAGAAGAAGAAGTATCGGCACAATTGTTACCAATAAGGGGTATTGGGGCATGGACAGTGCAAAACTTTTTAATGTTTGGGCTTGGTCGGAAAAATATGTTTCCAAAAGCAGACATTGGAATTCAGCGCGCAGTGCAAGGTGTATTTCAATTAGATGATAAGCCTGATGATGCATTTTTAGAAAAAGTGAAACAAGAGTGTGAACCATATTGCAGTTATGCAGCGTTATATTTATGGAAAAGTATAGAGTAGAGGTGTAATAATGATACAAAAGCAACAAGAGAGTAAGTTGGAAGTTGGTCAAACGTTTCCTGTGACAATTAAACGTCTTGGGATTAACGGAGAAGGCGTTGGTTATTTTAAGAGACAAGTTGTTTTCATTCCAGGGGCATTACCAGGAGAAGAAGTTGTTGCTGAAGCAACGAAAATTCAGCGTGGCTTCGCTGAAGCGAAAGTGAAAAAAGTTCGTAAATCATCACCACATCGTGTGAAAGCACCATGTTCAGTATATGAGGAGTGTGGTGGCTGTCAATTGCAGCATTTAGATTATAAAGAACAATTAAATCAAAAGCGTGATATCGTTGTACAAGCATTCGAGAAGTATATGAATGACAGTCTAGAAGAGAAAATTCGCCCGACGCTTGGTATGGAAAATCCATGGCATTATCGTAATAAAAGTCAATTGCAAGTGGGGCGTAAAGACGAAAAGGTTATTACAGGGTTATATAAGCAAAACTCACATCAGTTAATTGATATTTCTCATTGCATGATTCAACATAAAGCAACGAATGAAGCGACAAAAGTTGTAAGACGTATATTAGAAAAATTAAATGTTTCTATTTACAATGAGAAAAAACAAAAAGGTTTAGTACGTACAATTGTGACACGTACTGCAGTTCAAACAGGGGAAGTGCAAGTCACACTTATTACAACAAAAGAAGAATTACCAAATAAAGATCAATTTATCGCAGAAGTGCAAAAACAAATGCCAAGTGTTAAATCAATTATGCAAAACGTAAACTGGCGTAAAACATCTGTTATTTTCGGTGATAAAACATTTAAATTAGCTGGAAAAGAAGTAATTCAAGAAACACTAGGTGATTTATCATTTGAATTATCAGCACGCGCATTCTTCCAATTAAATCCAGAACAAACAGTTGTTTTATACGATGAAGCGAAAAAAGCAGCTGCTTTAACAGGAAACGAGAAGATTGTGGATGCGTATTGTGGTGTCGGTACGATTGGACTTTGGCTTGCGAATGATGCAGCGGAAGTACGTGGTATGGATGTAATTCCAGAAGCGATTGAAGATGCAAAGAAAAATGCAAAACGCCACGGATTCACAAATGCAAAGTATGAAGCTGGTAAAGCGGAACAATGGTTACCAAAGTGGGTAAAAGAAGGCTGGCGTCCAGATGTCATTGTTGTTGACCCACCGCGTACAGGTTGTGATGATAAATTACTTGAAACGATTTTAAAAGTGAAACCGAAACAAGTTGTTTACGTGTCTTGTAACCCTTCCTCATTAGCACGTGATGTGGAAACATTAATGGAGAGCTATGAAGTGGAGTATGTACAACCAGTTGATATGTTCCCGCATACAGCTCATGTAGAAAATGTAGTGAAACTTGTTAGAAAGTAACATTCAATAAGGATATGTCCCTCACAAAGCAAGAGCTATGTGAGGGTATATTTTATTTAACGAATGGAAGTAAGGAGAATATAATGAACAATTATAAATTGACGATTCAATATGATGGTGCGCGTTATAAAGGGTGGCAACGTCTTGGTAATAATGACAATACGATTCAGGGGAAAATCGAAAGTATAATATCTGAAATGGTCGGAAAAGAAATTGAAATTATCGGCTGTAGTAGAACGGATGCTGGTGTACACGCTTTGAATCAAGTAGCTAACTTTCAAAGTGATGAGAAGTTAGTAGAACATAAAGTGAAAAAGTATTTAAATCAATATTTACCAAATGATATTAGTATTACGAGTGTAGAAGAAGTACCAGATCGTTTCCATGCTCGTTACAATTCTAAAGCAAAAACATATCTTTATAAAATTTGGAATGAAGAGCATACGAACCCATTTATGCGTAAATACAGCATGCACGTGAATAAACAATTAAATGTGAAAAGTATGAAAGAAGCTGCGAAACATTTAGTTGGTTCACATGACTTCACTGCCTTTTCAAATGCAAAGTCTAAGAAAAAATCTATGGTTCGAGAAGTGTATACACTTGATGTTTCCGAAGAATCAGGATTTGTACAAATTAGAGTAAGTGGTAACGGATTCCTTCATAACATGGTGCGGAAAATTGTTGGAGCATTAATTGAAGTTGGATTAGGGCAATTAGAGGCGGACGCAATTCCAAACATTTTAGAGGAAAAACAACGTAATCAAATTAATTGTCTTGCTGAGGCGAGTGGATTGTATTTGGAGAATGTTGAATTTTAATAATAAGTAAAAAAATCGAGCTGATAAGGCTCGATTTTTTTGCACTCTGAAATTAAGAAGATTTCTCTTTCTTCATACGTAGCTTCAAATTCCAAAAAGCAGCAAGCATAATAGCTGCAAAGGAGCCGCTAATTGTGCCTAGGAGCTTTGCATGAGGAAAGCTGCTCATATCAATGAATAGCATTATACATAGAATGGTAGGGAAAAGACCTAAGTAGTGTAATAACTTCAACTTCTTATCATTACTCATATACATTGCCCCTTTCTAGCATATTATACGTTTATCATAACATATTTTACCAGTTTCTTTGCACTTGGAGAAAGATTCATTTCATATGTGTAAGTGCAATTTTTTAATTCGATATTGTAAGTTTTGTCTACTCAATCCTAAAAATTTTGCGGCTTGTGAGATATTACCTTTATTTTCTTTAAGAATTTGATGGATATATTTCTTTTCCATTTCTTCGATTATACGTTTTAAAGTTTGTGGCGTATCAGTATTGTGACTAGTTAGCGGAGTCTGCATATTCAGTTCCTTTTTTGCTAGTTCGCGAAAGTGCGTTGGCATATGGAACGCTGTAATGATATCTTCATCTTCTATTAAGTTCATGGAGCCTTCAATTATATGTTCTAGTTCTCTCACATTACCAGGCCAATCGTATTTATAGAGGAAGTTATTTACGTTTAAATCTACATCTTTTACGCTAAGATTAAATTGGATATTGTATTTTTCAATAAAGTGTTGAACAAGATATGCAATATCTTCTTTTCGTTCCCGTAAAGGTGGAAGACATAAAGTAACAACGCTTAATCGGTAATATAAGTCTTGTCTTAATCGATTGTGTGCTATGGCTTCAAGAGGATCTTCATTAATAGTTGCTATAATACGAACATCAATTTCTTTTTCTTGCGCCCCCCCAATTCTTCGTATTGTTTTCTCTTGTATAGCACGCAATAATTTAGCTTGAAGTGCTGGGCTTAATGAGTTGATTTCATCTAATAACAAAGTTCCCCCATTTGCCTCTTCAAATAAACCAGGTTTATCTATTGCTCCTGTAAAAGCACCTCGATTTGTACCAAATAGTAAACTTTCCATTAAGGTTTCTGGTATAGCGGCACAGTTTTGCGAAATAAATGGTTTTGTTGAACGCTGGCTTTCATTATGGATGCTTTGCGCAAATAGCTCTTTACCGGTCCCTGTTTCCCCGATGATAAGTATGGAGGATGGCGTACGTATTACTCTCTTTGCTTCTGTAATGACCGATTGAATAGCTCTAGAATCACCAATTATGTGATCAAAGGTAAAATTAGTATTTTGTTTTCGAGAAAGGTTCGTTTTCATTGTTTGCTTTAAATGACTAATCTCTTTTGAAATTTCAATAGCGCCTTTAATTTTTCCATTTTCTATTATAGGAAAAGTATCGTTAATCGTCGTAATCTCTTGTCCTTTATTGTTAAAATACGTTTGTTTTATATTTTTGTTTGTTTTTCCAAGTTTTAAAGCCTCTATAAGAGTACTATTTTTATTTTCTTCAAATGCAAATACTTCTAAAGGATTTTTATCTAGCACATCTAAGCGATCCATTGATTCAATTTCCATCATTTTACGGTTATAGATAATCGTTTTACTTTCCTCATTAATAATATGGATCCCAATATCTAGTTCATTGAGTAAAGTTTCGTATAGCACATTCATTTCAATAATCTTTTTAAAATTGATTTCTTCTGTATGCATGTATTATCTTCTCCTCGTTATACCCTATGAAGACCGACTTTTTATAATTTTATTAAAATTCTTATAAAATCGCAAAATTTTTTTGCTATTTTCTCTTAAAAATTTTCAAATGATAGAAATTTTTTGCGGTTATGCAGATTTTTTTCGTAAGAAATACTAATTTTACATAGGTATTGAGGTTGGTACGTATTTTGCATGAATAGTAGTTAAGATCTCTAAATTTAAAGAGTAGGGGGATTATGAATCTTTATAGTGTATGCAACGTTTCAGTTTCAATTAATAAGAGGGAGGAATTTATAAAGTGAAGACGGTTATAGAAGGCGTGTATAGTCCTTGTTATGGGAAAGTAGAGAAATTATTTGTTACTGAAAGTTCTTACGTATATGAGTGGGAAAAATTAGCGTTAATTGAAACAATAGATAAGCAGCAGGTGGAAATTAAAGTGGGAATCAGTGGTTATATCGAATCATTAGAAGTGGTAGAAGGACAAGCTATCGCTAATCAAAAACTATTAATAACAGTGAGGGATGACCTTTTAATAACAGGTAGTGATTAATATAAGTAGTATGTATTTTTGCTCTTTTAAATAATTATTTTTACTATGAAGAATTTTAAAAACGCTTACATTAAATGGGTTTGCAAAGTGAAAAGGGGGGATTTATATGATGGATCAAAACCAAGGATTAAAAAGAGAATTGAAAAGTCGGCACATATTTATGATTGCACTCGGAGGGGTTATTGGTACTGGGCTTTTTTTAGGATCCAGTTATACAATTCATGAAGCTGGACCTGGAGGAGCGATTGTAGCGTATCTTGTCGGTGGATTTGTTATGTATTTAACGATGCTCTGTCTTGGAGAGTTAGCGGTTGCGATGCCTGATGCAGGATCGTATCAAACATATGCTACAAAACATATTTCACCTGCAGCGGGTTATGTAGTGGGATGGATGTCGTGGCTAAACTGGACGGCTACGATAGGCATTGAATTAATTGCAGTTAGTATATTAATGAAACGTTGGTTTCCAGATGTATCATCATGGATTTGGTGCGTAGTGTTTGCTGTATTACTCTTTGTTATTAATGCGTTATCTTCAAGAAGTTTTGCGGAAGTTGAATTCTGGTTTGCAAGTATTAAAGTAATTACAATTATTGCATTTATCATTTTGGGCGGGGCAGCAATGTTTGGTTTTCTAGATATGAAAGGAAATGAACCAGCGCCGATGTTTTCTAGCTTTACTGATTATGGTGGATTGTTCCCAAATGGATTATCAGCCATTTTAATTACAATGATTGCAGTTAATTTTTCCTTCCAAGGAACAGAACTAGTTGGTATTGCAGCTGGTGAGAGTGAAAATCCAGAGAAAACTATCCCGAAGGCAATTAATAATACAGTTTGGCGCATACTTATTTTCTTTGTACTATCTATTTTTATTCTTGCGGGACTATTTCCTTGGCAGCAAGCAGGAGTGATAGAAAGTCCATTCGTAGTTGTATTTGATAAAATTGGTATTCCTTATGCGGCTGATATTATAAATTTCGTTATTATTACAGCTGTACTATCAGTTGCGAATTCAGGATTATATGCAACTTCCCGTATGCTATGGTCTATGTCTAATCAAGGAATGATTAGCCCGATTTTTGGTAAATTATCTAAAAACGGTGTTCCTATTTATGCATTGATTGTAAGTACGTTTGTAGGGTGTCTCTCATTACTATCAGGTATTTATGCGGAAGATACAGTTTATTTATGGCTTCTTTCTATTGCTGGGTTTGGAGCAATATTAGTTTGGGCATCTATTGCTCTTTCAAATTTATTGGCTAGAAGGACATATTTGAAGCAAGGCGGGGATATTAAGGACTTAAAATTTAAAACACCATTGTATCCATTTGTTCCACTTCTTGCGTTAGTATTAAATTTAGCAGTAATTGTTGGCATGGCTTTCATTCCGGAACAAAGAATGGCATTGTATTGTGGTATTCCATTTATGATTGTTTGTTTACTGTTTTATCGTGCTACTAGAAATAAGAGAAGTAAAGTAGAACATACTGAAAAGACAAATACAACCGAATTAGAAAGTTTATAATAGTGATTAATTTGGAGACTGTAAGATTGTAAACAGTCTCTTTTTTTGTGAAAATAAATTTGGAAACATACTACGTATGCAAAGGGGAATTAGCAATGAATCAAGAAGTTTCACAGCTATTAGAACAGATTGATTTACGAAAAGAGGAGCTACTAGAACTTACAAAAACTTTAATTCGTTTTGAAACACCAGCACCACCAGCAAGAAATACAAATGGGGCGCAAGAATTTGTTGCGGAGTTTCTAAAAAAACGAAATTTTAGTATTGATAAATGGGATGTATATCCAAATGATCCGAATGTTGTTGGAGTGAAAAAGGGGACAGCAAGTGAGTCACATAAAAGTCTCATTATTAATGGACATATAGATGTTGCAGAAGTATCAAAGGACGAACCGTGGGAAATAAAGCCGTTTGAGCCGTTTATAAAAGATGGTTGGTTAGTTGGGAGAGGCGCGGCAGATATGAAAGGTGGACTAGCTGGAGCCTTATTTGCTATTCAGCTTTTAGAAGAAGTGGGGATTGAATTACCTGGAGATTTAATTTTTCAATCGGTAATTGGCGAAGAAGTAGGAGAAGCAGGGACACTTCAATGTTGTAAGCGTGGTTATGATGCTGATTTTGCAGTAGTAGTTGATACAAGTAATTTACATATGCAAGGGCAGGGCGGAGTAATTACTGGATGGATTACAGTGAAAAGCCCGCTAACGTTTCATGATGCAACACGTAGACAAATGATCCATGCTGGAGGACGTCTATTTGGAGCGAGTGCGATTGAGAAAATGATGAAGATTGTCCAAAGCTTACAAGAATTAGAGCGTCATTGGGCAGTTATGAAAACATATGAAGGCTATCCATCTGGAACAACAACAATTAATCCAGCTGTTATTGAAGGAGGACGTCATGCGGCATTTATTGCGGATGAGTGCCGATTGTGGATAACCGTACATTTTTATCCAAATGAAACGCATGAACAAATAATAGAAGAAATAGAAGAGTATTTAGGAAAAGTGGCAGCAGCAGATCCATGGTTAAGAGAGAACCCACCACAATTTAAGTGGGGCGGAGAATCAATGATTGTGGATCGTGGCGAAATTTTTCCTTCTTTAGAAGTAGATAGCGAACATGTTGCTGTCAAAACGCTAAGTTCAGTACATGAATCTATTTTATCTAAAAATGCAATTTTAGATATGTCAGCAACGGTAACTGATGGCGGATGGTTTAGTGAGTTTAACATTCCAGCTGTTATTTACGGACCAGGTACATTAGAAGAAGCTCATTCAATAAATGAGAAAGTTGAAGTTGAGCAGTTAATTGAATTTACAAAAGTAATAACAGCGTTCATATATGAATGGTGTCATACAAAAAAATAGATTAGTGTATTGAAATTGTACAGGTATGTACTTGTACGCTTTTTTAGTGAACTATTTCAGAGTTGAACATAAACAACTGAAATAGTTCTTTATTTTTCTATGTTTTTCGTTTTATTTCAATTAATTTCTCTTTAGCTAATTCAACGGCAATCGCATCATCTAAATAGCCGATTGGAAAAAGATAATCGGGGATAATGTCTGTTGATAAAATGAAATATAGTAAGGCACCCCCAATAATTGCACGCTCTTCGGTTGAAATGGTTTCTGTACAAAATTGTTGGTACATATTTGTTAATTGCTCAATGAAAGGACCAGCACTATCAATTTGTTCTATTTTACTTTTGAAACTCTCGTGAATACGTTTTTCACCTTCAGTAGTTTGAGCATAGCGCTCGTAATTTTCAAGTTCTTGTTTTACACGAGTTGTTGTGTATTCGAAGTCGAATAGGTTAGAGGATTGTAATGTTTGTTGAATTGTATCGAGAGATGTGTACATATCTGCTTTTTCCTTATTTATGTGTGGAGAGTTAGGGTACATTTCATCAAGTAATAATTGCGGTGGAACTTGTAGACAGTTTGCGAATTTTTGTAAATGGTTTTGCTTCGGTTGTTGTTTGCCATTAATTATTCTTGAAATTGTTGCAGGATCAATATTTGTAAGTGTTCCTAGTTGGCGCATAGATAGAGCGCGCTCCTTTAACAGTTTCTTTATTAATTTACCGAGCCGCTCATTTGGATTTTCATTGGGCATAATGTAGGCACTCCTTTTCTATTGTCTATCGTTGAAAAAATGTTGAGCATTTATTACAAGTATATGAAACAGACAGGCACAGTTGCTCAACATTTTCATAATATGCAACGAAAAGTGAGAAAAGGGGTGACTGTACGATGAGTACGGCAGGTTTATTTTCAATTTTTTTAATCGGGATTGCGTCTAATTTAGATAATGCAGGTGTTGGGATTGCATATGGCATTCGTAAAATTCGAATTTCGTGGCTTAACAATTTTATCATCGCATTTTTTGGATTTTTATTTACTTTACTAGCTGGATTCTTTGGGAATTGGATCGCATTATTTATTTCAGAGTTCACAGCAAACATTATTGGAGCAATCGTTTTAGGAATAATCGGGGTGTTTATTTTATGTCAGCCTTTCTTGAGTCAAAAAGATACCGTAGAATCTAAAAATAGTAGTGTACTTATGGGGGTTTTACGTAATCCAGAAAAAGCAGATTTTGATGGTTCTAAAACAATTAGTTTTTCTGAAGCAATTGTTTTAGGAGTTGCATTGTCCATAAACAATATTGCAGGTGGATTTGATGCTGGAGTAACAAATTTAAATCTTTGGCTTACGGCATGTATTTCTGGAGTTTTTAGTTTTATTTGTATTAGTGGTTTTACGTATGTTGGTAAAAGATTTTTAGCTGAATACTTAGGGAAATGGGCAACTGTAATTGCAGGTGTGTTATTAATTCTTATTGGAATTGATCAATTGTTGTAAGAAGGATAGGGAAAACAGTATTCGAGTATTTCCTTGGAAATACACTAAAAAATTGCATATATCGACGTGAAATCTTTTCACGGTAATGAAAGATTGTAAGTATTATACAAATCTTTGTGTGTAAAAAGGTTTAAAAAAGTAAAAGCACCTGCATAGGTGCTTTTTAGCGTATATCTTCAATTAGTTGTGCACATTCATCATCATGCATACTGTACTCACTTAAAACTTGAATACAAAGCCATTTCAGTTCTTCAATACTATGCTCAAGTTCTTCGGGAAGTACATGGTAAATGTCTTCAAGTCCCATTCCAAAATGAATAAGTTCTAATACTTGATCATCGATGTTCCGATCCATTAATAGTTCAAGCACTTCTAAATTGAATATGTATCGGTGAGCTTCATCGAGTGAAACAACTTTTAGTTTCAAACTTTCTACAATACTCAATATGAAAAGAAGAATTGTTTTTTCGAGAACAGGTTGTTTCTCCATTTGAAATATGAGTTTCATCTTTTACACCTCCACATACAGCGCTAGGTTGTACTATATTATTCAGGAGGGGGGAGCAAATATGCATAATAAAGAGAACTTTTATTACTGTTTTTTTGAATTGTGTTGATGCCTAGTAGAACGGATTTTTTGTGAAATAAAAAACCTGCCAATATAGCAGGATAACTTCTAAATTAAAACATACTCCAACCTTCTTGGGCAGAAAGTAATTCAAGAATTTTAAAACCAGCGATACTATTTCCGTTTGCATCTAAAGCTGGTCCAAAAATACCGATTCCCATTTTGCCTTTTACGCAGCCGAAAATGCCGCCCGCTACACCACTTTTTGCAGGGATTCCAACACGAATTGCAAATTCACCAGATTCATTATACATCCCGCAAGTAACCATAAATGTTTTACAAATTTTCGTAATATGTTTAGGGATGATCTGTTTCTTTTTATAAGGATCATATCCATCCATTGCAAAGATTAAACCAATACGTGCTAGGTCGATACAGTTAACCTCAATTGCACATTGACGCGTATATAAATCCATAAGTTCTTCAATATCGTTATCGATGATGCCATTTTGTTTCATATAGTAACAAAGTGAACGGTTTAAGTAAGCTGTTTCTAATTCAGAAGTGGCAACTTTAGAAGAATAACTAATAGTAGGATTGTCTGTTATATCACGCACAAATTGAAGAATGCGTTCCATCTTCTCCTCGTTATCATTACCAGCTAGCATACTTGTAATAGCTAATGCACCCGCATTAATCATTGGATTAAGAGGCTTGGAAGAACTTGTTGTTTCAAGCTTAATAATAGAATTAAATGGGTCACCAGTTGGTTCCATTCCAACTTTAGAAAATACATATTCTTCACCACGGTCTAAAAGGGCAAGAGCAAGTGTAATTACTTTAGAAATACTTTGAAGAGTAAATAGTGTTTGTGAGTTACCAGCATGAATATATTCTGTTTCTTTATGGAAAATAGCAATCCCTAGATCATTTGGATTTGCATTTCCTAGTTCGGGGATATAAGTAGCAAGTTTTCCTTTTTTCGTATATGGTTTTACTTGTTCTAACAACTGCTGTAAGTTGTTTGTTTCAATGCACTGCATAGTACCAACGCTCCTATTTCGAATTAACTAAGTTTACTTTTCCCGATATGCTCGGAAATAAATAATAACATGAAAAAGTGGAATGATAAAACGAAAGTTGAATGTTCTATAGTGAGTCTTCAGTTTCGATTATTCCGTGTTATAAAAGGAAAATTTTCCTTTTATATAACAGTTTGGAAATAGGAGATTTATCCATAAAAAGTTCGGAAATAAAAACTACACATCTATACAACTATATGTTATTATGGTTATGTAAATAGAAAGCGTTTTCTAAGGCGTACTTATAATGATAACGATTTCATAAATTTGATAGGGGGAATTAAAATGTTGCAGTTTTTACAACGTATTGGTAAAGCGTTAATGCTTCCAATCGCAGTGCTACCAGCAGCAGGATTATTGCTTCGTCTAGGACAAGAAGACGTATTAAACATTCCTGTTATGGCACAGGCCGGTGCAGCAATTTTTGATAATTTAGCACTTATTTTTGCAATCGGTGTTGCAATCGGTTTATCTGTTGACGGTAGTGGTGCAGCTGGTCTTGCAGGTGCAATTGGTTATTTAGTTATGAAGAATACAACTAATGCTTTAAGTGTTACTTACTCAACAGCAGAACTAAATGATAAATTAAAAAGTGTTCAAGATTTAGTCGGTTCAGTAGATCCAACTAAATTAGCGGATACAATGAATAAAATTTCAAAAGCAGCGGCGTTAACGCCAAAAATAAATATGGCCATACTCGGTGGTATTATTGCTGGGGTTGTTGCTGGATTACTATACAATAAATTCCATAAGATTAAACTACCAGAATGGTTAGGATTCTTTGCTGGAAAACGTTTCGTACCAATCATTACTTCTATTGTAATGCTTCTGTTAGGATTAGTATTCGGTCAAATTTGGCCAACAATCCAAACTGGTATTGATGCAGTATCACACGGTATCGTAAACTTAGGTTCAATCGGTGCAGGGTTATTTGGATTATTAAACCGTTTATTAATTCCAATCGGTTTACACCACGTAATGAACACATACTTCTGGTTCGTACTTGGTGACTTTACAAACGCAGCTGGTGATATCGTTCATGGTGATATTGCACGCTTCTTTGCAAAAGACCCATCAGCAGGTATGTTTATGACTGGTTTCTTCCCAGTTATGATGTTCGGTTTACCAGCAGCATGTTTCGCAATGATTGCGGCTGCTAAACCAGAAAAACGTAAAATGGTTACAGGTATGTTAGGTGGTCTAGCATTAACTTCATTCTTAACTGGTATTACAGAGCCAATTGAATTCTCATTCATGTTCTTATCACCAGTATTATATGGTGTGCATGCAGTATTAACAGGATTTTCTTTATTCATAACAACATCACTTGGCATTCATGATGGTTTCACATTTAGTGCTGGTGCTATTGATTATGTTATCAACTTTGGTATTGCAACAAAACCTGTATTATTAGCAGGTATCGGTTTAATTTATGCAGCAATTTACTTTGCAGTATTCTACTTCTTAATTAAGAAGTTCAACTTGAAAACTCCAGGTCGTGAAGATGACGATGAGTTAGTTGAAGATGGTGAGGCACCAGTTGCAGGTTCAATTGGTGAAACTTACGTAGCAGCTTTAGGCGGAAAAGACAACTTAACAGTTATTGATAACTGTGCAACGCGTTTACGCTTACAAGTGAAAGATGCAGGTTTAGTAAATGAACCAGCATTAAAACGTGCGGGTGCAAAAGGTGTTATGAAATTAAGTGAAACAAGTGTACAAGTTATCGTAGGTACAAATGTTGAATCTGTTGCCGATGATATGAAAAAACACGTATAAATAGTTAGATAAGAGGATATCCAAAAAGATTGATAACAACAATCTTTTACAGGATATCCTCTTTTATTATGTTGAAATTTTAAAGAGAATCTTACTTTTGTAAATTTTCTTTTTCTTTTTTATACATATAGGTTGGTAATATGTTCAGCGCGTGATAAAGTAGGGATGACATAGAATGGAGTGTCTATAATCTACTGAAATGATTTGGAGAAAGTCTTGTGTAGATGAATTAAATTATCGGTAAATAAGGGGAAAAAGGTAATCATGGATCAGGAAAAAAATACTGTTAATGGGAAAGCACGTCGGCCGATTGTATACATAAAAAGAACAATCATTCTCGTCTTACTATTATCACTTGTATATTTCATGTATACAAAAATTGTTGCGCATAATAAAAAAGAGGAAACTTTAAAAGCAGCAGCAGAAATGAAGAAGCAAGAAGAGATAAAAAAGATAGAAGAAGTGAAAAGGCAAGAAGCTGAAAAACAAAGAAAACAAAAAGAACAGGAAGAACAGATAAAACAGGCGCAAGTTATAGAGAAACCTGCTGAGGGACCGCCTCAAGAAATTAATGAAAACGCTCAATTGGATCAATATTTACAGAGCATGGGATTTAGTGGGACAGCTGTTATTGTGAAGAATGGGAAAGTTCTTGTGAATAAAGGATACGGCATGGCTAATAAAGAGAAGCAAGTGCCGAATAATTCAGAGACGACCTTTTATATTGGTTCTATTTCAAAAGCATTTGTGGCGACTGCTATTATGCAACTCAAAGATCAAAATAAGTTACAAGTAGAGGATACAATTGCAAAGTATATTCCAGACTTTCCTCAAGGTAATAGCATTCAGTTAAAACATCTATTAACACATACATCAGGCATTCCGGAATATGAGCAGGGAAAAGAGGATATTTCTCATGAAGAACTGATAAAGCGGATAGGAAATCAAAAGCGTATCGGGAGTCCAGGAGAGAAATGGAAGTATTCCGATTCGAACTACTCTATACTTGCTTACATTGCTGAGAAGGTAAGTGGACAGTCGCTCGAAGAATATATAAAACAACATATTTTTGCGACTGCGGGTATGAAACATTCTGGTTTCGGTACAGCATTGGAACAAACAAGATTCCCATCAACGGGTTATAAAATAGTGAATAACAATATGACAACACCTAATATTCCGAGCATGTCACAACTATATGGTTGTGGTGATATATATACGAGCGCGCATGATTTATATTTATTTAATGAAGCACTCTTTTCTGGAAAATTAATTTCAAAAGAGAGTTATAATCAAATGTTTACAGCCGTGAAAAAGGATTATGGATTTGGCTGGTATGTAGATCCAGGAAGCTATTCAAATCATGGTGTAATGCCAGGTTGGAATTGCTTAAATGGTTTTAGTAAAAATGGTAGTGTATATGTGGTTTTATTATCTAACATTCAAAATAACATTAAATCATTTGGTAAAGTGAATAACGACATTTATACGATGTTACGAAATATAGAAGTGTAAAAGACTGTCCTTTTGGATAGTCTTTTTTGCATTGAGGAAATATATGTGCGGTGCGATAATGAAATAAATGGAAAAGGGGGAGGTTTATGAGTATACATAAGCATCATGCACGCAATGCGAAACGAACTTTGTTTATAGCTATCATTGTATGGATTATCGTTGTAATTGGATTAGTTATGGAATATAAAAAAGGAACAATATTCACTTCAGATAAAGAAATTCTGAAATTAATAGGTATTTTGCTACCAGCGTTTGGATTACTAATATATAGTTTTATAGAAAAACGAAGAGCAAAAATGCTTAGACAGGATAATTGTAATATGGGGAGCTCTAGATTATTTGAACAACAAAAGTTCGTTGTTCGTAGAGAGGTAGGGGTATTTCAAGTAATAACGTACTTTGGATTAGATGGCAGTGCAGTAGGGTTTTTAAAAGAAGAGTATAATTCCGTTATTCAAAGTATATGGAAAGGCGCACTTTCTTTTCTTTTTAAGGGACTACATAAGCAACAATTTTATTTATATAATCAATCGGGAGAAAGATTGCTGCGTGTTCAAAAGAAGATGGGCGTGCGTAACTTCTATATATTTTATAGTGTAAATGGAAAGAAAATTGGAGAGTTGAAACAAGTACTAAGTTTAACAAAATGGGAATGGATATTTTTAGAGATGAATGGTAAGGAAATTGGTAAAGTGACTGGGGACTTTTCAGCAACAATGCAGAAAATAGACTGGCAAGATGGAACACATATTGATGTGAAAGAAGATGGTATTCCGTTAGAAGCTGCAAAATATTTTTCGGCAAGTGGTGGATCCCTTGTTACAGCTTCTATATCCGGACAAGCAGAATTATCAAGAGGGGTATATTACGGCGTAGCTGCCATTGTGACAATTAAAAATTAAAGATTAGCAAAGAGATAGATGGGAAACCATCTATCTTTTTTTATGCTCTGAAACAATTATTTCTTTTAGAAAATGTATGCCTTACCTATCACAAAAAAAGTCTGCTTTGTATAAATTAAGATGTATGGATGTAAATTTTTATACTTTAAAAATAATAGGAGGAGAAGCATATGTGTCTGTTCAGAAAATATTGGCATAAATTATCCAGACTGTTTAATAGACAATTAGGCTATTTTTTAGATGACAAGTTACTGCCTGCTGTGGAACGACTTTTATTTTCACAAAACTTTGCGAGATTTATTCAAAGAAATTCTAAGCAAGCTACGGAAGAGTTTATAGAATCAAGTCAATTTCAATCTATTATTTGTAACATTTTAAAAGAATGCAATACATCACCTTTTAAGGAAATTGCAAAGCAATATTTAGGTAAAAACGTAGAGATTACTGTGACAGTTGGACAGTTAATAGGTGTTATTGTAGCAGTTGGTGACGATTTCTTAACGCTGCAAGAAGGAATAGGAACTGAAGTTTTATTACCATTTACAAGTATTATATCAATGAAAGAAGTGTAAGAAAGGAGACTTATATATGTTATTTACTGATGAATTGCGTAACCATGTTGGTGAATTAGTGCAAGTTGTGACAGCGGCCGAAATTGTTGCAGGTATTCTTTTATCTGTTACGGACGGGGCAGTAAGTGTTCGTACATCTCCTTCTTATGGACCACCTGAAGATGTACTTGTGCGTATTCCTATTATTGCTTATGTTCGCTTGGAAGGGTAAGAGTGATACAAGTATGAGAATATCAGTTGTTATTCCAGCGCATAATGAAGCAAGTACTTTATCACAAGTTTTAGTAGAAGTGGAGAAGCTGAAGCCGTATGAAATTATTGTAGTAGATAATGGATCGACAGATGGAACGAATGAAGTCGCATTACAGCATAGTTGCCATGTAATTTATTATAAACATTCTCTTGGTAATGATGTAGGAAGGGCAATTGGAGCTAGAGAAGCAAAAGGTGAAATTGTATTGTTTTTAGATGGTGACATCGTTATTGAGAGTAAAGAGCTACAACGTTTCGTGAAAGGAGTTCAGCAAGGGCATCAAATTGTTGTGAATAATTTAACATGGTCTGTTTATTTAAAGATGAGACCACACTATACGACAGTTGGAAAATTCATGTTGAATCGTTATTTGAATAAAAAAGAGCTTGTTGTTGGTTCTTTAATCGCAATTCCACATGCGATGAATCGGGATGTTATTGAGAATCTTGGGTGGTGGAATTTAGCAGATCCAGCACTATTTCAAGCGATGGCGATGTCTAGAGGAGTAGATATTGCCGATATGGCTTCGGTCGATGTAATTCATACGAATAAGGTTCGTCCTGTGCATACGGGTACATCACCTGGTTCTCCTTATCCGAAGGCGACTAGTCGTATTATGGGTGATCATTTGTGTGCTTTGCAATACGTAATCGAAACATATGGTAAACGTGGCGGTTTTTCGGAGGGAAACAGGGATAGAGAGTTTATAGGGAAGTATAAACCAGTTTTATTACAAAAGGAAAAGGCGAAATACAGTGCTATTATACCCGTATCAGAAGAAAAAATGACTATAAGATCTGTCATACAGGAAGTGAAAAAGGCAGGTGTAGATGAAATTATAGTTGTTGCGAATGGAGCAGATACCGAGACAATTAAACAAGCAAAGCTAGAGAATGTTATTGTAGTTGAATTCGCGAAGGCACTTGGACATAATGTAGCACGAGCGATAGGGGCTATGCATGCTACGGCAGATATTTGTTTATTTGTTGATGGTGATTTTGCTATTCCGGCAAAAAAGCTAATTCCATTTTTGCATGCTATTGAAGACGGAAACGATGTGGCGTTAAATGATTTGCAATGTTTGTTAGATATGTTTCACCCGGCAGATCCAATTAGTATGGGGAAATATTTCGTGAATTTGGTAGCGAAACGACCAGATTTATGGAACAACTCATTAACGGCAGTGCCACATGCTATGCATAAAAAGGTAATAGAGAAAATTGGATATGATTCCCTTATCATTCCACCATTAGCTCAAATGAAAGCTATTTTAGAAGAATGCTCTATTACAGCAGTGGAATTTGTAGATGTTATAAAAACAAATCGAGTACGTCCAGAGCAACATGGGTTTGTAAATGGAAGAATTCCTGCATTCGATCGTATTTTCGGTGATCAGCTTGAGGCGATTGCTTATTTATTACAACATACGAATGGGCGCGGGAGTTTTACAGACGGAGAAAGGGATAGAGATATAATACTACAATTGAGAAGGGAAGAAGAGAATATAGATGAATGCTAGTAGTAAAGTAACCATTATTGGATTAGGATATGTTGGCCTTCCTTTAGCGGTTCTTTTTGCAGAAAGAGGACATGCTGTACTTGGATTAGATAAAGATAATAGGAAGATAGAATCAATAATTAAAGGAGAAAGTTATATTCCTGATGTTTCTTCTAACGTATTACAAAATTTATTGAACGAGAGAAAATTAATAGTAAATACACCAGATAAAGGTTTTGCGGAGTTCCAAAATAGTGAGTATGTTATTGTGACTGTGCCTACGCCAATTAATGAGAATAAAGAACCCGATTTAAGTGCACTCGTTTCAGCCTCCCATTATATACAACAACACCTTCAAGAAGGACAAACCTTCATTTTTGAAAGCTCCACATATCCAGGTACACTGGAGGAAGTTATCATTCCTATTATTTCTCAAACAGGTAAAAAGGTAGGAGAAGATTATTATATTGGGTATTCTCCAGAGCGAATTGATCCAGCGAATAGCCGGTATTCAGTTGAAACAATTCCAAAAGTTATTAGTGGACAAACCGAGCAGTGTAAACAAAAAGTACAGGATTTGTATAGCACTATATTTGATGTAGTCGTTCCAGTTAGTTCTCCGAAAGTAGCGGAGATGTGTAAGTTATTTGAAAACATTCAGCGCTTAGTTAATATTTCATTAGTAAATGAGTTAAATATACTTTGTGAAAGTTTGAATATTAATTTTTATGAGGTGCTTGAAGCGGCATCTACAAAACCGTTTGGATTTACTCCGTATTGGCCAGGACCAGGAATAGGAGGACACTGTATTCCGGTAGATCCTTTATATTTTCAATGGAGAATAAGAAAGGCTGGAGCAATTAGTCAATTAATTGAGGCAGCACATGTAATTAATGAAGAAATGCCAGCGAAAATAATCGGGAAAGTAAAAGGTGTGGTGCAATCACCCGCAACGGTTTTAATAGTAGGGATTGCATATAAGAAAGATGTAAATGATTTGAGAGAATCACCGGCGTTGCCAATTATTCAATTATTAATAAAAGAAGGATACAAGATAGAATATCATGATCCGTATATTTCTACAGCGAAAATTGGAGATACACTATATCAATCTGTTCCATTAGATGAACAAAGAATTAAACAAGCAAATTGTATTTTAATTGTAACGGATCACTCTAGCATCGATTGGAATCTTTTTAAAGGGATTGAGCGATTAATAGATACACGTGGAATCGTAAAGAAGGTGAGTGTATGAGTGAAAAATGTTTAATTACAGGTGGAGCAGGATTTATTGGTTCGCATTTAGCTGAAGAGTTGGTGAAAAGAGGTTATGAAGTTACTATTGTGGATAACTTCTATAAAGGAAAAAATAAATATCATAATGAGTTAATGAAAGAGCTCCGGGTTATTCCAATAAGCGTTTTAGATAAAAATTCAATTTATGAATTAGTGAATCAACATGATGTGGTGTTTCATTTAGCTGCAATTTTGGGAGTCAAAACTACAATGGAAAAAAGTGTAGAGCTTATTGAAACAAATTTCGATGGAACGAGAAATATTTTACAAGCAGCGTTAAAAGGGAAGAAGAAAGTAGTATTTGCATCTACTTCTGAAGTATATGGAAAGGGAGAGCCGCCATTCTCTGAAGAAGGAGATCGTTTATACGGTGCAACTTCCAAAATACGTTGGAGTTATGCAATTTGTAAAACGTTAGAGGAAACATTATGTTTAGGGTACGCATTAGAAGGTTTACCTGTAACGATTGTTCGTTATTTTAATATTTATGGTCCAAGAGCGAAAGATGGTCCGTACGCGGGAGTAATTCCATGATTTATTCGTGCGGCTTTGCAAGGTGACGATATTCTCGTGTATGGAGATGGAAAGCAGACACGCTGCTTTACGTATGTAAGTGATGCGGTCGAGGCAACAATTCGTGCAATGGATGAGAAGGTAAATGGTGAAATTATTAATATAGGTTCTGAGAATGAAAAAAATATAAGGGTAGTAGCGGAAGATATAAAAAAATTAACGAAGTCTATTTCCAAAATTGTGCACGTTCCATTTGAGGAAGTATATCCACATGGATTTGAAGAGATTCCAAATAGAAGACCAGACGTAACGAAATTAAGAGAACTCGTTCAGTTTCAAGCGAAAGTAACGTGGGAACAAGGATTGAAAGAAACTATTAAATGGTTTCGTGAAGAAAACAATGGCTAAGTCGTTATCAGTTATTATTCCCGTATGTAATGAAGTGGATACGATTTCAGATGTGGTTCAATCGGTAAAACCATTGAATCCAGTAGAGATTATTGTAGTAGCAAATGGTTGTAATGATGGTACAGAAGCGATTGCTGAGAGCTTAGGATGTACAGTAATCCAGCATAAAGAGTCACTTGGTAACGACGTTGGACGCGCAGTTGGTGCAAAACATGCGATAGGTGATGTATTACTGTTTGTAGATGGAGATTTTGCTATTCAAACTTCAAAATTACAATTATTCCTTAATCCGATTTTACATGATCAGGCGGACATCGTTTTAAATAATTTGGACGCATTATTTTTAAAGAAACAAAAACCGCACTCCGTGACAGTATGGCGCCAAATATTAAATGCAATGTTAGAGCGTGAAGAATTAAAAATTGATTCTTTATTATCTGTACCTCATGCGCTGACGAAGGAAGTTGTGCAAAGTATTGGAGACGAATGTTTTGTTAATCCTATTGTGGCTCATCTACGCCTAGCACAAAGTAAATGGAGAATTAGTCGTCATTGTGCAATTGACGTTATTACGCCAAATAAATTTCGTCCATTCGAGCATGCTGCATATGGCACGGATCTTTCTCAATCTGAAAAACGAATGATAGGTGATCATATAGAAGCTGTAGCAGAGCGGATATTAGGCAGCGATGGGCGCGGAGGATATTATGATGGAAATAGGAAAAGAGAGAGTGTCTATCATACTCTAAATTTTGAAGATTTTTATCAAGGATGGGGCGTTACATCTAATTTGTATAAAGGAGAGCAATTATCGGTAATTATTCCTGTGCAAAATGAAGAGAAAACAATTGGAAACGTTATAGAAGAGCTTCGCAAAATTGAACCTTTTGAAATCATCGTTGTTGTAAATGGTTCGTCCGATAAAACGGCAACAATTGCAAAAGACAAGGGAGCAACAACAATTGTGTATAAAGAAGCACTTGGAAACGATGTGGGGCGTTCGCTTGGAACTTATTTTGCAAAAGGAGAAATTGTTTTATTTATAGACGGTGATTTTGTTATTCCAGCTAGTGAGCTATATCCCTTTGCAAAAGCTATTGCAGATGGAACGGATGTCGCATTAAATGATTTAAATCATTATTTAGATTTGAGAGTACCACTTCATCTTGTAACAGCATTTAAATATGCATTAAATTTAGCTTGTGATAGAAAAGATTTAGGAGTAGGCTCTCTTATTGCTGTACCTAATGCGTTTAGTCGTACTTGTTTGAAGGAAATAGGGTATAAATCATTATTGTCACCTTGTGTAGCACAAGTGAAAGCTGTACTTTCAGGTTTTGAAATCGCTTGTGTAAGTCGTGTCGATGTTGATAAGATGAACCGTATTCGTCCCAGTGAACATTTCGCAAAAATAGGTCATCCTCCAGCTGTCCTTCGAATTATTGGTGATCATATAGAAGGATTAGAGCAATTAATTGCATTAACAAACAGTCGTGGTGGATTTTACGATGGAAATAGAAAAAGAGATGTTTTATAGTGGTAACAAAAAAAGTGTACAACGTATGTACACTTTTTTGCTCTGTTATAAAAACTATAACAGATTAGGAGATAAGAGTATTACAGCTCTACAATGGGTATCGTTCTTATATTACAAAATAGGACTCGTATATAAGAATACCAAAAAAATACAATTAAAGAAAGGGTTAATTCTAAAGAGTTTTATATGAGGTTAACACTATGCATGTAGTAGTTTGCTCAACGTTTCACAAACATGTCACAACTATTTCGTCCACTTCCGAAAAAAAGTAGTATTCTAAGTGTGTAAGCTGTTATATAAAAAATCGTAGTCCTGTACTAATCAAAAATGGAGGAGATTAGGATGACTCAAGTATTAGAAAATGTAAAAAGCGCGTGGGAAAACTTTAAAGGTGAAAAATGGAAAGCAGAGATTGATGTTCGCGATTTCATTTTAAATAATGTAAACGTTTACGAGGGAGAAGACTCTTTCTTAGCGGAAGCAACTGAAGCAACGAAACAACTTTGGGATCAAGTAATGGATTTAACAACAAAGGAACGTGAAAACGGTGGCGTTCTTGATATGGATACAAAAATTGTTTCTTCTATTACATCACATGAACCAGGATATTTAAATAAAGATATTGAAAAAGTGGTCGGTTTCCAAACTGATAAACCATTTAAACGTTCTTTACAACCATATGGTGGTATTCGTATGGCAGAACAAGCTTGTGAAGCGTATGGATATGAAATGGATAAAGAACTTAGCAGTATTTTCAGAGACTGGCGTAAAACTCATAATCAAGGTGTATTTGATGCATACACACCAGAAATGAAAGCGGCTCGTAAATCAGGTGTTATTACTGGCCTTCCAGATGCATATGGACGTGGACGCATTATCGGTGACTATCGCCGCGTAGCGCTATATGGTATAGATCATTTAATTGAAGCGAAAAAAGCTGATTATAATTTAACTGGCGGTGTAATGAGCGAAGATACAATGCGTTTACGCGAAGAATTATCTGAGCAAATGCGTGCACTTCAAGAGTTAAAACAGATGGCTGCTTCTCATGGATTCGATATTTCTAAGCCAGCTACAAATGCACAAGAGGCTTTCCAATGGTTATACTTTGCTTATCTTGCAGCAATTAAAGAGCAAAACGGGGCAGCAATGAGCCTTGGACGTACCTCTACATTCTTAGATGTTTACATTGAAAGAGATTTAGCAAATGGTACTTTAACAGAAGAAGAAGCACAAGAAATTGTTGACCATTTCATTATGAAATTACGTCTTGTGAAATTTGCAAGAACACCTGATTATAATGAACTATTCTCTGGAGATCCAACTTGGGTAACTGAATCTATCGGTGGTATGGCATTAGACGGTCGTCCGTTAGTAACAAAAAACTCATTCCGTTTCTTGCATACATTAGATAATTTAGGACCAGCACCAGAACCAAACTTAACAGTTCTTTGGTCTAAACAATTACCAGAAAACTTTAAAAACTACTGTGCGAAAATGTCTATTAAAACATCAGCAATTCAATACGAAAATGATGACATTATGCGTCCTGACTACGGTGATGACTACGGTATTGCTTGTTGTGTATCAGCAATGAGAATTGGTAAACAAATGCAGTTCTTCGGAGCACGTGCAAACTTAGCGAAAGCATTACTATATGCGGTTAACGGTGGTAAAGATGAAAAGTCAAAAGCACAAGTTGGTCCTGAATACGCACCAATTACTTCTGAAGTATTAGATTATGAAGAAGTTATGCGTAAATTCGATATGACAATGGAATGGTTAGCTGGTCTATACTTAAATACATTAAATGTAATTCACTATATGCACGATAAATATAGCTATGAACGTATTGAAATGGCACTTCATGATACAAATGTTCTTCGTACAATGGCAACAGGTATCGCTGGATTATCTGTAGTAGCAGATTCTTTAAGTGCAATTAAATATGCACAAGTAAAACCAATTCGTGATGAAAATGGTATTGCAGTTGATTTCGAAATTGAGGGAGATTTCCCTAAATACGGTAACAATGATGATCGTGTAGATGAAATTGCAGTAAATCTTGTGAAAACATTTATGAACAAGCTTCGCAAACATAAAACATACCGTAATTCTGTTCATACAATGTCAATCTTAACAATCACATCTAACGTTGTATACGGTAAGAAAACTGGTAACACTCCAGATGGACGTCGTACTGGAGAACCATTTGCACCGGGCGCAAACCCAATGCATGGCCGTGATACAAAAGGTGCATTAGCATCATTATTATCTGTAGCTAAATTACCATATGAAGATGCACAAGATGGTATTTCAAATACATTCTCTATTATTCCAAAAGCACTTGGTAAAGAAGATGATGTACAAGTACGCAACTTAGTATCTATGCTTGATGGATATGCAATAAAAGAAGGACACCACTTAAATATTAACGTATTTAACCGTGAAACATTAATGGATGCAATGGAGCATCCTGAAAAATATCCACAATTAACAATTCGTGTATCTGGTTACGCTGTTAACTTTATTAAATTAACTCGTGAACAACAAATTGATGTAATAAACCGTACAATGCATGAAAGCATGTAAGTGAAAAAAGTGTCCCTCCGCTTTTAATATATAGCGGAGGGAGGCTGTTTCAATAAAGGAGGAAGTAACATGGTAAAAGGAAGAATACATTCTGTAGAGTCTTGTGGTACTGTTGATGGCCCAGGGATTCGTTATGTCATATTTACACAAGGGTGTTTATTACGTTGTCAATATTGTCATAATGCTGATACATGGGAAATCGGTAAAGGTAAAGAAATAACAGTTGAAGAAGTGATGCAGGATGTGACATGTTACCTTCCATTTATTGAAGCTTCTGGAGGCGGTATAACAGTTAGCGGTGGAGAGCCACTATTACAGCTAGACTTCTTAACCCAGTTGTTTAAAAAGTGCAAAGAAGCTGGTATCCATACAACAATCGATTCTTCTGGCGGTTGTTATTCTGAAGAACCAGAATTCCAAAATAAGCTAGATATTTTAATGGAGTATACAGATTTAGTTTTATTGGATTTGAAGCATATTGATTCAAAGAAACATCGTAAATTAACAGGGAAACCAAATGAACACATTTTACAATTTGCTCGTTATTTATCGGATAGAAAGAAACCAATTTGGGTAAGACATGTATTGGTTCCCGGTGTTACCGATGGTGAAGAGGATTTGCAAAAATTATCAAACTTTATTCAAAGTCTATCTAATGTTAAGAAAGTGGAAGTGCTGCCATATCATAAGCTCGGTGTTTATAAATGGGAGGCACTTGGACATAAGTATCCACTTGCGGATGTGAATCCACCGACAGAAGAAAATGTTGAACATGCAAAACATATTTTACAAGCAGTCTAACCTAAACATTTGGTTAGGCTTTTTGTTTCTTCATAATAAAATCTAGAGTATATATTTAGAAAAGAGTATACTGAAAAGGGAATATCCATATTTTTGTAAAGAATAAGCGGAGAAATTTACATAATTGTAAAGGGAAATCAAAATAGTAAAAAGAATTAAGAAGTAAAAGAGTGAGTATTATGGAATATAGAACATTTGTAAGTTATTGCGAAAGCTCTTATAGGAAAGTATAATGTAAAGATATGAGCACAGATAGGATTAAGGGGTCAATCTTATATGCTTTGCATATCCACGACAGATACATAGCTAACAGGAAAGTATTAGAATCCGAGTATGTAGTTTTTAAGGAAAATGTTTTTCCTATTGTCGTATATGCAATATGGAGAAACAAAAAGCTAGGAGTGGATTTGTTTGATAAAAAACCCCAAGGTTTTAATATTAACTGCACATTACGGTAACGGTCATGTGCAAGTGGCAAAAACATTAGAACAAACATTTCGCCAAAAAGGAATCGAAGATGTAATTGTATGCGACTTGTTTGGAGAATCACATCCAGTTATAACCGATATTACAAAATATTTATATTTAAAAAGCTATACGGTAGGAAAAGAATTATATCGTTTGTTTTATTATGGTGTAGAGAAAATTTATGATAAAAAAATAGCATCTTGGTATGCGAATTTTGGGAGAAAGCGTTTGAAGACGCTATTACAGGTGGAGAAACCGGATATTGTTATTAATACCTTTCCAATCATCGCTGTACCAGAATTGAAAAAGCAAATAGGTATTTCTATTCCTGTTTATAACGTATTAACGGATTTTTGCGTGCATAAAATATGGATCCATCGAGAAGTAGATCGTTATTTTGTAGCAACCGATCATGTGAAAAAAGTGATGGTTGATATCGGTGTACCTGCAGAACAAATTGTTGAAACAGGGATTCCGATTCGTAGCAGTTTTGAGCTAAAGATAAATCCAGCAATTATATATAATAAATATCAGTTATGTAAGGATAAAAAGATGTTACTAATTGTAGCAGGTGCTCATGGTGTGCTAGGGAGTGTAAAAGAGCTATGCCAGTCATTTATGTCAGTACCAAACTTACAAGTAGTTGTCGTTTGTGGGAAAAACGAAGCTTTAAAGCAGGATTTAATGGAACTACAGGAACAAGGTTCTGATGCTTTAAAAGTATTTGGTTATGTTGAAAACATTGATGAATTGTTCCGTGTTACTTCTTGTATGATTACGAAGCCAGGTGGTATTACATTAAGCGAAGCAGCTGCATTACAAGTACCTGTCATTTTATATAAACCTGTCCCAGGACAAGAGAATGAAAATGCGTTGTATTTTGAAAAAAAAGGGGCTGCAGTTGTAATTCGTGATGATAGTGAAGTTTTTGCAAAAACAGAGGCGTTATTACAAGATGATATGAAGCTTCTTCAGATGAAAGAAGCAATGAAAAGTATTTATCGTCCTGAGCCAGCTGGTCATATTGTGGATACAATTTTGGCAGAAAATCATGCAGAGCCGAATCATATACCTATTAAATCACCAGTTCTTGCCGAATCTTTTACTTAATATGAAACCCTCTTTTAAGCATTTAAAGAGGGTTTTTTTTATTGTTGTAAAAAAAATAAACGTGAATTATTAACTTATCCCGCAAAAGCCTGATTGGTGAGGGCTAATAATCATTGGGGATAAACGAAACTCCCACTGATTAAAGTTTCACTTTATCCACAAAGGATTACGCTTTCATTAGACAGTAAAATCGGAATATTAACAGCTATATCCACATAATCCACAATTTTTAGAAAATTATCCACAATTCTCACGTTACGAATTCATTTAAATAAATGAATTCGTAAAATACTTTTGTAATTTATGCACAATTCTACGGTTTTTGTGGATAAGGTTGTCCACAAAAAAGGTTCCTTATAAATAAGGAACCTTTTTTGCCAGGCTGTGGAGAAAGCCTTCTCCACAGCCTATTTTTGTGTCTGAACCTCTTTTTATGTGTCAACACTGATAAAAAAGAGGAAAAGGAGAGATTTCTTATGATGGGTGCTTTAAAAAATCATCGCGACGAGCGTGTATCTGTTTCTGTAGAAGAATTGGTTCCACAAGATCATTTCCTTCGTGCGATTGAAGCGACAATTAGTTTTGATTTTATTGAGGAGAAGTTACGCCCTTATTATTGTGAAAACAATGGCCGTCCGTCAATCCATCCTATCGTTTTATTTAAGATGATGTTTATTGGATATTTTTATGGTATTCGTTCTGAGCGTCAATTGGAAAAGGAGATTAAAACGAACATTGCCTACCGTTGGTTTTTAGGGTTCTCTCTATCAGATACAATTCCAGATCATTCTACAATCAGTTGGAATCGCCGTACTCGTTTCGTTCATACAAATATTTTCGAAGAAATTTTTGATGAGATTGTGAGACAAGCGACGGAGCGCCGTATGGTAGGAGGACGTGCGTTGATGACAGATTCCACACACATTAAGGCCAATGCCAATAAAAATAAATTTGTACATAAATATAAAAAAGAAAAGGCAAAGTTCTATATAGATGAACTAGAAGCTGCGGTAATCGAAGATCGTGAGGCGCACGGAAAAAAGAATTAAAACCTAGAAAGGAAAGTGATACCCCTACTAAAAAAACTCGGATAAGTACAACGGATCCAGATAGTGGATTTTTAATGAGAGATGGAAAACCGAACGGTTTTCATTTTTTAGATCATCGTACGACTGATGCGAAGTACAATATTATTACAGATACCTATATAACGGCTGGAAATATGGCAGATTCCGAGCCGTATTTAGCACGTCTACAAGCTCAAGTTGATAAATTCGGGTTTGAAGTGGAAGCTGTAGCTCTTGATGCAGGCTATTTTACAGGATATATCTGTAAGAAGTTATCAGAAAGAAATATATTTATGGTGATGGGGTATCGCCGATTTGGAAAGAGAAATAAAGAAGTACCGAAAAGCCAATTTAAATATGTAGAAGAAATGAATGCATTTGCTTGTCCGATGGGATGTATTTTAGAATATGCGACAACGGATCGCGAAGGATATCGTCAATATAAATCGAATCCAGAAGACTGCGCTGTTTGTCCGCTACGTGAGGTATGCTTTTCAAAGAAACAAAAACAAAAAGTTATCACCCATCATATATGGGAGAAATATAAAGATATCGCTAGAAAAAACAAACTAACAGCTACAGGGAAAAAGTTGTATAAAGTACGATGTTCAACTATAGAGCGAAGCTTTGCGGATGCAAAAGAACTACATGGCTATCGATATGCTCGGTTTCGAGGGCTGAAATCTGTCCAAATGCAGGCTTACCTCACCGCCGCTTGTCAAAACATGAAAAAAATAGCCCTCCATCTAACCAAAAAGGGGTTGGTGGAGGGCTATTTTTCTAAATTCTACTATTTTTTGTTGTTTTCTTTCGCTAAAATCAAAAAAGATTCCAGAGTGTTGGGAACCCTAAAGGGTTTCCCAACACTCTGACAAAAAAGGTTCCTTATAAATAAGGAACCTTTTTTGCTAATTCATTGGAAAATCTTATGTAATGAAACTGAATAATTAGGGGGGAAACCTTCTAATTATTCAGTTTCACTTTAAATACTTTTTGAGCGATAGCCCGCTGCACGATCTGCTTTTCGAAATTCCCGCTGATAGAGAACTTCTTGTGTACTAGATAATGTGTTTTTTGCTTTATCACGTTTCTTTTTATCCATTACAAATCACCTCGTGTCCTAAAGTCACTATCTATCGTTTCCAAAGACATGGGGTGATATACATATATGTCAAACTAGTAATGATTAATTATCATTTCTGAATTTTTAGATTACGCTTCTTTTAATTGGTGTGCTTCTTGGAATGTTGTATCTCGCATTGTTGCAAGTGTATACTGATCTTTTGGAATTTCATATAAATTATATACTTCTTCATGCGCGTTAATTTCATCATAAACGGCTTTTCTTGTTTCGTTTGCTAGATTTACATATTGTAGTTTTTCGGCAGCTTTAATAGACCGAATATTTATTTTACGAATGCGCATAAAAATCGTTTCAATATCTAATTCATAGAAAAGTTCGCTAAAAAATGAATCTTTCGCCAATTTATTATATCCTTTACCATGATATGGTTTGCCAAGCCAAGTTCCGAGGAATCCAGCTTTTTCTTGCACATCAAATAAAGTAATTGTGCCGATGGGGTTACCCCATTCATCTAAAATTGTGCGTGAGATTAATTCTCCACGCTCTTCGGCTTCGATTGTTTGTTTCGTTAAAAATAAATATTCTTCATAAGAATAGGCCTTTTGACGCACAAAAGGGAAGACAGCAGGATCCACCATTAATTCGTATAGAACGTGGCTGTCGTGTAAGTCGCGTTTTTTCAACACACTAACTCCTCCTCACACGAGGGTAGCATGACGAAAAAGCACCCACCCTCGAAATTTTTATATCAATCTTTAAAAAATTTCGGGGTGGGAATCGAACCCACTAGAACCAGTTTCTAACGCTGGTGGCGCACCATTTGCCTTCCCCATTCATCAATTTGAAAATGATAATCACGACACAAATTGATTATGGTTTCATTCAGTTTATAATCGTATAATACTGTATCTAGTCAAAAAAATAAACTAGTTTTTTTATTTTTTTTGTAAATTATTTTTCCGTCAATCATAGTGAGTACAGGCTTGGCTAAATAATGGAAAGGATGATGTGTCCATAACACGAGGTCAGCATCTTTTCCAACATCAATGCTTCCAATTCTATCCTCCAAACGTAAATTTCGAGCTGGGAAAATAGTGATTCCTTCCAACGCTGTTTTCTCATCTAATCCTTCTCTTACTGCAATGGCAGCGCAAACATTTAAATATTGAATGGGTGTATAAGGGTGGTCGGTTGTAATAGAAACTTCTACTCCATTTTTCGATAAAATATGATAAGTATCCCACGTTTTGTTTTTAAGTTCGATTTTCGAACGTCGCGTAAGAGTAGGTCCAACTGAAACTTTTAAATTGTGTTTCGAAAGCTCTTCAACAATAAAGTGTCCTTCTGTACAATGTTCAATACGTAAATCAAGATTGAATTCTGTCGCAAAGCGTAAAGCTGAAGTGATATCATCTGCGCGGTGAGCGTGGATACGTACCGGTATTTCTCGGCGGAGTGCTTTTAAAATAGGTAGCATTCGAAAATCAGCTTCATGCCCGTAGTGTTGTGCGTCATAGAATGATTCACGAAGTAACCCCATAATTCCCATACGTGTTATTGATTCTTTTGTACCGTTACTATGGAACTTTTTAGGGTTTTCTCCAAAGGCAATTTTTAAACCAGCAGGTTCCTGAATAATCATATGATCAATACAAGTTCCAGCAGTTTTTATTACGCAAGTAGTACCGCCGATAATGTTTTGGCTTCCGGGCATCACGTGAACAGTCGTAACACCATTTTGTACAGCGTCTTGAAATGCAATATCAAAAGGATGAATCCCGTCTAAAGAACGGATATGCGGTGTTGAAACTTCGGATGTTTCATTTGCATCATTACCAGCCCAACCAGTACCTTCATCGTAGAGGCCAAGGTGAGTATGAACATCAATAAATCCAGGCAAGAGATGAAGAGCTCGTGCATCTATAACGGTCATATCCTGAGTAGTATCAATATGAGGTTTGACCGCGGCAATGCGTTCTCCTATAACGAGTACATCTCCTTGAAACTTTTGGGATGTAATAGGATATACAATGGCTTGTTTGAGCAATATTTTCATAGAGACCTCATTTCCGTCACCTTGTAATGTGTAGAATAGGTTTAGACAAAGTAACTGAAAGGTTTTTCGTGTAGTAATGCTCCGGTGTTTAAAAAGTAAGAAGTCTTGGAGGAGATAGACTACCCGTAAAACTGTATTTTAAAAGTACTACATTGTATGCAAGAGGATATTTTGTAATGCATGGTTAACTGTTGGAAATGTGTATTGATATCGATGTTTAATAGCTTTATTGGGTAATACATGTTGCCCTTCTAATACAAGTATACTCATCTCACCGAGTAAAGCGCGAAGTACAAATGAAGGAACAGGTAGCCAATGAGGTCGCCTAGTTATAGTGGCAATAATTTCACCGAACTCTTTCATCCGTATTGGCGTTGGCGCTGTAATATTAAAAGGTCCGTCAATTTCTTTTTTTTGAATGATGAAATCAATCATACGAACGACATCGTCTATATGAATCCATGATAACCATTGGTTTCCAGATCCAAGTGTACCGCCGATATATAATTGATAGGGAAGTAGCATTTTTGGAAGAGCTCCTCCATCTGCGCCCAATACGACTCCAAATCTTGTGTAGACAGTTCTTATTCCAATGGAGCGGGCTTTAGATGCTTCTTGCTCCCACAAATATACTGTGTTTGCTAAAAAGTCATCTCCTGGAGTCTCTTGCTTTTCTGTAAAAGATTCGGTTTCAGATGTCCCATAGTATCCAATGGCACTTGCATTAATAAATGTGTGTGGCTTTGTTTCAAGGTTTTGTAATTGTTTAATGAGTCCTTTTGTTGTTTGAATTCTACTGTTTAAAATTGATTCTTTTTGTTTTTTTGTCCATCTACTATTAATAGATTCTCCAGCTAGATTAATAACTACATCGATAGAGGAGAGAGGGAAGGTCTGTAAATCCGGTGTCCACTGTACGTATTGAAGGTTAGTGTGTGAAGTTTCAGCAATTTTTTTTCGAGTAAGAATGTAAACAGTAAATCCCTTTTGAATAAAAAAACTAGAAAGGGATTTGCCTATAAAGCCAGAGCCACCAGAAATTGCGATTTTCACAATTATTTCCTCCTCATTATATATATTCTTGAAAAGAAAAAACGTTCCTTGACTATGTTAAAATAATAGAGAGGTGAGAGTATGACTGTCATTACAAAAATAGAAGTGCAAAAACGATCGAAAGAACGATTTAATATTTATATTGATAAAGGTCAAGGCGAAGAGTACGGGTTTAGTGTGAATCAATCAATCTTAATGAAACATGGATTACAAAAAGGCTTAGAAATTGATGAAGTAGCGTTAGGGAATATTTTGTACAATGAAGAGGTACAAAAAGCATATTTACAAGCGATTTCCTATTTATCCTATCAAATGAGAACAAAACAAGAAATAGAAGATTTCTTACGAAAAAAAGAAGTGGGACAGGCCATCATCTCTGAAGTCGTTTCGAAATTATTACATGATCGATATATTAATGATAAAGAGTACGCTATTTCATACGTGCGAACGCAAAGTAATGTGAATCAAAAAGGTCCAACTGTTATTAGGAGAGGGCTATTAAGTAAAGGTGTTCAGGATTTAATCATTACACATAGTTTACAAGAGTATCCAAAGGAGAAGCAAATGGAGAATGCTTTGTTTCTTATAGAAAAGAAGAAAAAATCTTATCAAAAGCATTCATTTTTACAAATGAAGCTAAAGTTAGATGAAATGCTTGTTCGTAAAGGATATTCTAGAGATGTGATTCAAATTTGCTTGGAAGAATTGAAAGACGAAAAAGATGACGAACAGCAAGAAGAAGCGTTACACTATCATGGGAATAAATATTATGAGAAATATAAGAAGTATGATGGTTGGACATTCGAAAATAAGGTGAAGCAAGCGTTATATCGAAAAGGATTCTCTATTGATGAGATAGATATATTTTTACAAATGAAACGTGAAGAGGGATGAGGAAATAAGATGGGTACGCCAAAACGCTACAGTGAAATGACACCACATGAGCTAAGGGAAGAAATTGGGGTTTTGAAGGAGCAAGCAGTAAAGGCTGAGCAACTTGGAATTGTAAATGAATTCGATGTATTAATGAGAAAAATGGCTATGGCTCGTGCTTATATGATAGATATAAATAAATTCCATATTGGTGAGACATATGAATTAGTAGAAGAACCTGGTGTGGTATTTAAAATTACGTATTTCAATGGGGTATTTGCTTGGGGATATAAGCAAAATGATAATGAAGAGATTGGAATACCAATTTCCTTGCTGCAGGAAAAATAAAAACCAGAGAGTGAATATCTCTCTGGTTTTCATCTTTGGTAGGCGTTAAAGGAGATAGGAGATTCTAAAATTGGCGTTTTTTACATTCGTTTGCCAGTATAATGAGAGACTGGGTTTGTTGCGTCTGTCCATTAACTTGCGCTTTCGCATGTTTTGGACGAGTCCACGTATGGTTAAATAATTCAGAACGACGATCTAAATGGTCACGGTAGCTCATCTTTATCACCTCGTGTAGGAATTTAATTTGTACTACTCTTCCTGCTGATTTGCAGCACGCATACGCTCTTGTGGGTGCGTGTTAATTGTGCCGTTAGGTCGTTTCGAAGCGAAGCGTGATTTCGCTTTCGGTTGACCGTCGATTTTGCTGTTGTTTTTTGACTCAGACCAAAATTCGGCTTGTCTACCCATTAAGAACGCCCCCTCATTATCAGTTGATACCTCTTTAAGAAGTATCACTTATAGAATGTGCAAAATAGAAGAAACTATCCTTTAGAAATTAAGGGAATAAATAGGTAAAAGGAGAATAGAACATGAATGATATTTATGAAACATTAACGAAAGAATTATTAGATAAAAATGACAACCTTTCTTACGCACAAGCTCGTGCATGGGTTGAATTACTCTGGGAAGACTTCCGAACAACTTATGCTAAATAAGGTCGTTACCAAGGTGAGGAAATGACTGAACAAGTGGTACGAACATGGGTTAATAATCATGGAGGGCGCCTTCATGAAATGCGTACAAATAATCCGAAGTATAGCCATTTAATCAATCAAGAAGATCATTTGAAACATTAAAAAAAGCGACGTAGGTCGCTTTTTTTAATGTGGAAGCAATTCCAGTTTCTTTCGAAGTTTCTCTTCGCTGAAAATCCATCCTGTATATGAACTAATAATATTTAAATTTTGATCGAGCTGAACGATTGCGACGAATGGATAATAATCTTTACTTCGATACCGCAAATCAATAAATCGAACTTCATAATAGTTATCATAATCGAAAATATCCCAGCGATATACAGGCGAGAAAGATAAGAAAGCAGATATATTTTCATCTCGCACAGCGGCTTGCATAATGGCGGTATTCGGGAACGGTACGCGATCGAATTTGTCGTATACAAGGATGTTACCGCGGTGCCATCTTGCGACGTAGTAATGTTCAGTTGTAACGACGGCTAAATGATAATGATAAAATTTGTAAGAAGGAGAAATAATTACTTTCTCTACATTTTTGAAACGTTTGTATACTACACTTTTGATATTTCGATGCATCATAATGCGGCCAATGTAGTAAACAAACATTAATATATACGCTGCTAAAGCAGTATAGCCTTTATGTGCTCCGACAAGCATACAGGCGATAGCTAGTATATGGATAAAGAAAATGACAGTATCAAACGTATTAATTATGCCGAGCGCTACCCATTTTTTTGTGAAGGGCCTTAATGCCTGTGTACCATAGGCATTGAAAATATCCACAAAGACATGAAGAAAAACGGCAATAAATGACCAAAGTAGTAGATGCAGATAGGGAGCGTCTGAAAAGAAGGCGAAAGAGATGCCACTTATAAGGAGTGACCAAAGGATCACTGCAGGGATGGAATGAGTAATCCCGCGATGATTTCTTATATATTTAGCGTTATTACGCAATTTTAAAACTGTATCGATGTCAGGAATATTGGAACCGGCAATTGTTGCAAGCATCACTGCTTGTGGCCCAATATCACTTTGTGCTATAGCTGGATCTAATGTTGCCAAACTGCCTAGAGTAACGCCCATAACAAGGTGAGTGGCTGTGTCCATAGAAATCCACCTCCGTTTTTTATTAATGTAACTCTTTTTATTCGATACCTCAAGTCCTTTGCCTTCTATTTCCTATGTCATCTTACTTAAATTTTTTCCTAAAATCTTTATAATAGTACGTATATGCAAAAAAATGAGGGGGATCAAGTTTGACACTTGAAATATTAAATGAGTTTAACATAGAACAGTTTCAAAATGATTTAATTGGTTGGTTTGAAAAAGAACAACGTGATTTACCGTGGCGAAAAAATAAAGATCCATACCGTGTTTGGGTTTCAGAAATTATGTTACAGCAAACAAGGGTAGAGGCTGTAAAACCATATTACGCAAATTTTATGGGGAAGTTTCCTACGCTTGAAGCGCTAGCAACTGCCGATGATGAAGAAGTATTAAAAGCATGGGAAGGCTTAGGTTATTATTCTAGAGCACGAAATTTACATGCTGCAGTAAAAGAGGTAAAAGAAGTATACGGCGGGACAGTACCGAGCGATGTAAAGAAAATTGAAAAATTAAAAGGAGTGGGACCATATACAAAAGGTGCCATTTTAAGTATTGCATATGGCATACCAGAGCCAGCGGTTGATGGAAATGTTATGCGCGTATTATCTCGTATTTTATCAGTGTGGGATGATATTGCAAAACCGAAAACGAGAAAAGTTTTTGAAGAGATTGTGCGTGAAATTATTTCTATAGAAAATCCATCTTATTTTAACCAAGGTTTGATGGAATTAGGGGCATTAATTTGTATACCGAAAAATCCATCTTGTTTACTTTGTCCTGTACGTGAACATTGCAGAGGGTATGCTGAAGGTGTTCAAAAAGAACTACCAGTGAAGAGTAAAGCGAAAGCACCTACAATGGTACCGCTCGTTGCGGGAGTACTTCAAACTGAAGATGGCCGTTACGTAATTAATAAACGCCCAAGTACGGGATTACTGGCTAATATGTGGGAGTTCCCGAATATTGAACTAAGTGAAGGTATTCGTAATCAAAAACAACAGCTTACGGATTATATGAAGGAGAGCTTTGATCTCCCTGTTTCTATTGATGAATACGCGATGAATGTACAACATACTTTTACACATCGTACTTGGGATATCTTCATATTTTACGGAAAAGTAACAGGTAATATTGTCGAAACGGATACATTAAAGTTTGTATCGAAAGAAGCGTTTGAACAGTTACCTTTCTCGAAATCACATCGTACAATTTACGAAAAGTGTGTTGAGAAAATTATAATGCAGTAAAGTGAAACTTTAATCAGTGGGGGTTTTCTTCATCCCCCACTGATTATTAGCCCTCACCAATCGGGCTTTTATGGGCAGCAAGGCTCCCACCTAACTTCTTTGCTTTCGCTGCATTTTGAGTGGGGTCTTACTGCCCGGCAAATAGCGGGATAAATAATAAAAAACGTGTTCCAGAAATTTGGAACACGTTTTTTATATTGAAAATAAATTTGTATTTTGAGGTTGAAAATCCACGCGTTTATAATCCGCCCCGTGACTCGATTTCTTTCACAACTTCTTTATAAATCGTTTGGCCCTCTACATTTAGATAAGGCATAATTTGCTGAAATGAATGATGAAAATAAGCTAATTCATCCTCTTTCCATTCATTTTTGGAAATCATAGTTAGCTCAGTCATATCACGTCCAGTATACATATTCCCACCTCCATCATGTGTAGTTTGAATGAGTGATAAGAGATATATGCGGAAATTATAAAAAGAAAATTACGGATAGGTTCTAGATAGTTTGGTTACATTATTTGTTGTGGAGGTGAGAAAGATGAGTAAAAAACAACAAGGTTATAATAAGGCAACTTCTGGTGCTAGCATTCAAAGTACAAATGCTAGCTATGGTACAGAGTTTGCAACTGAAACGAATGTACAAGCAGTAAAACAAGCGAACGCACAATCAGAGGCACAGAAAGCACAAGCTTCTGCTGCTCAAAGTGCAAATGCTAGTTATGGTACAGAGTTTGCAACTGAAACAGATGTGCATGCAGTGAAAAAACAAAATGCACAATCAGCTGCAAAACAATCACAATCTTCTAGTTCAAACGAGTAATGAAAGAAAAACACTTCTCCAATTCGAGAGAAGTGTTTTCTTTGTGTGTGTGTCACTGTAATGAAAATAAAGGGAACGACATAACTTCTAATAAGTCAACAAATGTAGTCAAAGGAGAAAGAAGTTCACGATTAGAAATATGTAATAGGAATTATAAATGGCGAATGAATCAAAAAGGGGGTAAGTGATGAACGACTTTGATAAGTTGGTAGGAGAGCAGTTGGAAACGATGGATGAGCTTTTAAAGTTACAATCGCATTTAGAGAAGTATCAGCAAATTGAAATGAGTGAAAGGGATACGTGCGATAAAAAAGAATTGCATTTTATCCGTCAAGAAATATATAGAACAGAAATAGCATTAAAACTTTTACATGAAAAATTTGAACAGCAAACGAATAATGTGATTCAATCTTTTGAAATCGAAAAAATAATTTCAAATTAAGGGTGAGATATGTTGTTGATTTTAGGTGAAAAGTCCTTTCTTAAACAGAGGTGAGGGGGCTTTTCTTTTTGTTATATCTTCGTTTAATCTTCTAAAATACGTATTGCTAATTCATAGGAAATGTTCCTTCGTTAAAGGGGTTAGTGATGTGGTATTCAATAATACAAACTTCATTATATTCCTCATGAAAACAAGTGTCCTATCGCTTTAGTTTTAAAATTTTGACAAAAAAGTTATAATAGAAAAAAAGTGAATGCAGTTCAAGGGGTAGTTAAGACAACTTAAGAAAAGCATTTGCGGTTGAAAGAAGGGAGCATATATGGGATTTCCCAAAGAAGGAGAAAAGGTACAAATACATAGTTATAAACATAATGGCTCCATTCATAGAATGTGGGAAGAGACAACAATTTTAAAAGGGACGCAGAGCCTTGTGATCGGAGCAAATGATCGTACAGTAGTTACAGAATCAGATGGTCGAACATGGGTTACTCGCGAACCTGCGATTTGTTACTTCCATGCTAATTATTGGTTTAATGTAATTGGAATGCTGAGAGAAGAAGGAGTATATTATTATTGTAATTTAAGTTCTCCTTTTGCATATGACTCTGAAGCATTAAAGTATATTGATTACGACTTAGACATTAAAGTGTATCCAGATATGACATATACACTTTTGGATGAAGATGAGTATGAAAAGCATAGTCAAATTATGCAGTATCCACCTGTTATTGATACAATTTTAAAACGAAATGTAGCACATTTAACACAGTGGATTCATCAAAGAAAAGGTCCATTCGCACCGGATTTCGTAGATATGTGGTACGAAAGATATTTAATGTACAGAAATTAAAACAAACCTGCAGGGAATTTCCCGGCAGGTTTGTCCTATTAGAGGGGGGATTATGTGCAAGGTATAAAAAGATATTTACAATTTGTTAAACCATATCGATGGCTTATTGCTATTACAATTATTATTGGTCTTGTGAAGTTCGGTATCCCGCTTATTATGCCATGGTTATTAAAGTATATTATTGATGATGTTATTCAAGGCACGGGATCGCTTCAAGAAAAAACGTCTCAATTAATAACCGCAATTGGGATTGCTTTTTTTATTTTTGCAGTAGTAAGACCGCCGATAGAATATTATCGTCAATATTTCGCGCAACGCATTGCCAATACAATACTATACGATTTACGAAAATACATTTTTGGGCACTTGCAAAAATTGAGCTTACGTTATTATTCGAACACAAAAACAGGGGAGCTTATTTCACGTGTAATCCATGATGTAGAACAAACGAAGGACTTTGTAATTACTGGTCTTATGAATGTCTGGTTAGATACTGCAACAATTGTTATTGCCATTATCGTTATGTTTTCTATGAATATAAAATTAACCTTTGTTGCTTTATTAATCTTACCTATTTATGTAGTTGCAGTGAAATATTTTTTCGGGCGCCTTCGAAAATTGACGAAAGAGCGCTCGCAAGCGTTAGCAACTATGCAAGGGTATTTACATGAACGTATTCAAGGGATGCAAGTGACACGTAGTTTTGCATTAGAAGAGTATGAAAGAGGACAGTTTGAAAAGAGAAATAATGAATTTTTAACGAAAGCACTAACTCATACGAGTTGGACGGCGAGAACGTTTTCGGTAGTGAATACGTTAACGGATTTAGGGCCGTTACTTGTTATTGGTTTTGCGGCATATGAGGTAATTCAAGGGTCGTTAACACTGGGTACGATGGTTGCTTTTGTTGGATATATGGATAGTTTATATAGTCCGCTTCGTCGCCTTGTTAATTCATCTACAACATTAACACAGTCTTTCGCCTCGATGGATCGAGTGTTTGAATTGTTGGATGAAAAATACGATATTGTTAATGTGCCAAATGCGGTGCAAACGAAAAGGCTAGATGGGGAAGTTATATTTGATAATGTTTCTTTTCGTTATAATGCGGATGAAAAAGAAATATTGCATAATCTGTCATTAACTATGCGCCCGGGAGAGAAGGTTGCGCTTGTAGGGGCAAGTGGAGGAGGAAAGTCATCTCTTGCTAGTTTAATTCCGCGTTTTTACGATGTTTCTGAAGGTGCAGTTTATATAGACGGGATAGATGTAAGAAAGTATAATATGAGAAATTTACGTAGTCATATTGGAATTGTGCTACAAGATAATTTATTATTTAGCGATACAATCGGGGCTAATATTTTATATGGCAATCCGAAAGCTACAGAGGCGGAAGTGATTTCAGCTGCCAAAGCTGCACAAATTCATAATTTTATTACAGAGTTGCCAGAGGGCTATGATACTGTCGTTGGGGAACGTGGTGTGAAATTATCTGGTGGACAAAGACAGCGTGTAGCAATCGCACGGGTTTTTCTAAAGAATCCGTCTTTACTTATATTAGATGAAGCAACTTCCGCTTTAGATTTAGAAAATGAACGATATATTCAAGAGGCACTGCAAACGTTAGCTGCAGATCGGACAACAATTATTATTGCACATCGATTAGCGACGATTACGCATGTTGATACAATTATTTATGTTGAAGATGGTGAAATAAAAGAAAAGGGTTCTTATGAAGAGTTAATGAAAAAGAGGGGATTTTATTACAATCTATATCAACTTCAGCATATAACAGAAACAGCTCCTTTAGCGTAAAAGGAGCTGTTTTTTATTCGTCTTCTTTTTTATCTTCGATTTGGAGTTCGCTTTCTGGTTTATGGTATGTGTAGAAGCTATCCACAAGTAAATCTAAATGCTCTACTTCCTCACTGTAGTTAATAATTGAAGAAATAAGAGGGAAGAGGTGTAACCATATTTTATATGCTTCCTCATCGTCCTTATTTTGATAATCCATAAAGATATCAATCAATTCTTGTTTACCGGTTTCAACTTCATCAAGCATCTCAACGGATTGTTGTTTCTTTGCTTTACCAATAAATTTTAATAACACTTGTTCGTGATAATGCGTTAATGAATCAAGTTCGTTTTGAATAGATTCCTGAAACTCTTCTGGCATATAGCGCAGTTCATTTTCGGTGCGATGTAATGATTTTAACGTGCTTAAAGCGCGGCTTGTTGTCGCTAACATTTGTCTGAATAAAACGAGCTTACGAATTTTCGCGAATTGTATTTTTTTCGTATAGCTTCTTTCTTCTTTATACAGCAAATAGTAATGATTTAGTTTTATCATTTTTTCTTTCATGCGATCAATATCGGTTTTTAGCGTTGTAAAATCAGAAGCTTGCCTACTGTTCATACGAATCCATTTAACAATTTCCTCTGTATTATCAACGATGCGATGGTAAAGTTTTGTTTCATATTTTGGCGGCATAAATACTAAATTTACAAGCGAAGCCGCAATAATTCCAATCATAATCGTCGCGAATCGAAGTAAGGCAAAATTAAAGAAATCTTCGCCTTGATACTCCATAATGGCGATAACTGTTACTAAAGCGAGTGATATTGTTTTTTCTAAGCGTAATTGTAAAGTAAGAGCAATTACTAATATACACGTTAATCCAATAATAAAAGGATTATGTCCAAAAGCAGTAGCAAATACGATAGCGAATACAGCACCAATTACGTTTGCTTGAATTTGCTCAAGAGCAGTTAAATACGAGCGGTATACAGACGGTTGAACAGCAAAGATAGCTGAGATTCCCGCAAATACAGGACTCGGTAATTGAAGTAAAATACAAGCAAATAAAGCTAATGTAATGGCAATACCCGTTTTTAAAATGCGAGCACCAAGTTTCATACCCTTATTGATATCCTTTCTCTTGTCATAATGAATGTACAACATGATACTATACATTCATTACAATATGTTAGCAAGTGATATTTTAGTGACGTTAAAAAGTTTAATAAATAAATTCCAATCAATTTATAATTTCTCCAAATTCTCTTTAAACATCTATTCTTTAATAAAAAAACCTGCTGAATTTCAGCAGGTTTCAAATTGTTATTCTAGATTACTATGCGATGCTCGCTTCGTCAATTTTTTTATCCCGCATTAACGGGCAGTAAAACTCCCACCTCAAAATGCGACTGGAGCAAAGAAGTTAGGTGGAAGATCAACTGCCCGTAAACGCCCGATTGGTGAGGGCTAATAATCAGTGGGGGATGAACAAAACCCCCACTGATTAAAGTTTCACTTTATGAAAATAAATATTGTACATATCATTCAGTTGAAATAGATGGATCCGCCTGTTCTTTTTTCGGGATAATTTCATAGAAGTGAAGCTGGATATCATCTAATAATGGTGTTAACAAAGCGACTTCTTCATATTGTTCGTGCTCATTTAATACACGAATGTAGTCTAATAATAATTCATTCACATCTTGCAAACCATTTTTACTAATTGGCTGCAATGTTACATTTGCACCTTTAGCAATTCTTCTTTTTAAAGCGTGTTCTGTTAAACCTAAGTTTGGCTCATGATGTAAATAAACAACACCACCAGTCATGCCGGCACAAATCCATGGACCAGGATCTCCTAAAACAAGAGCGCGACCATTTGTCATATATTCAAAAGCAAATCCTTTTATATTAGAATATACTCCGATATTTCCTTGTTCTTTTTCGCGGAGTGGTTTTGTAATTCTGCCTCCAATTATCATATCTGCTCCAGAAAGGCGAATGCCAGCACGAGCATCAGCGTTACCTTGCACGTATAATGCACCTTTTTGAGCACCGTATCCAAATCCTTTTCCGACAGAACCGTTATAATATGTTCCATCTGTTCCTTTTGCTTTCGTTATATAAATGCCACCGCCAAATGAAGTTTTTCCAATTCCATCTTGCGCGCCACCATTTACGTGTATAAATAAGTTCTCGCTATTGTACGCGCCTAATCCGTTTCCGGGAACAGATCCGTTTGTATACTTTAATGTAAGTGGTTCAAGATGAGTGTTTTCATATAATTTGCTACGAATACGATAACAGGATTCTAGACCGCCCATTACGCGTTGCTCTACGCCGACGCTTACTAATTCTTTTGACTGGAGAGAATTTGTTGTTTCAAATTGTTTTTCTTGTACAGATGCCGTTATTTTCACAGATGAATCTTCTATCGTTTGTATTAAATTACGTAAGTCTAATAAGTCCTTGCCTCGAGTTTGTTCTAATAAATCCGATCGTCCGATAATATCTTGTAAGTTTGTGTAACCGAGCTGCCCTGTTAAACGTTTCAATTCTGTACCGAAAGTAGTGAATAGGCTTAATAGCCCTGTAACTGCGCTTTCTAATTCACGTGGAACGAAACGGCGCAGTCCATGTTCTTTCGCTTGAGCTTCAGACTCAATTTGTGTTGCAATTCCGACGTGGCACGTATCAAGATGACAACCACGGCAAGTTGTACAGCCAATTGCAATCATTGATAATGTGCCAAATCCGATCCGGTTTGCTCCAAGGAGCATGATTTTTAAGGCGTCATTTACACTTCGAATACCGCCATCTGCCCAAATCTCTACTTTATGTCTCATATTTGCTTCTAGTAACGCATTGTGAGCAGCTTTAACACCAATCTCTACAGGAAGACCAACATGTTGCAATGCGTGAATACGCGCAGCACCTGTTCCGCCATCAAATCCACTAATGTTAATAAAGTCAGCACCAGCTTTTGCGATACCGACAGCAATTGTTCCGATGTTAGGAACGACAGGAACTTTTACAGCTACTTTTGCAAGATGATTAGCCGTTTTAATTTCTGTAATCATTTGAGCCAAGTCTTCAATTGAATAAATATCATGGTTGTTAGAAGGTGAAATTAAATCCGAACCAATTGTAGCATTACGTGCTTCCGCAATTTTGGCAGTCACTTTTGAACCAGGCAAATGTCCACCTTCGCCAGGCTTTGCTCCTTGACCTATTTTAATTTCAATTAAATTTGATGAATTTAGTAGTTCAGCGTTTACTCCAAATCGGCCAGATGCAACTTGTTGTCCGCGTGTATGTGGGTACTTACCAATCATATCTTTAATTTCGCCGCCTTCACCGTTCAAACTAATCATATTTAGCTGATCGGCAGCTTCTGCATACGCGCGAAAGGCAATTTCATTTTGAGAACCAAATGACATGGAACTAATAATAAATGGTAAATCATGATTGTGAATGCCGATGGACACTTCTTCAGTCGGAACTACATGCTGTGCTTGTTTTGTTTGAACAAGGTGCCTGATTGCGATGGGAGTGTTTTCTTCTAATTCACTTAACTTGTCGCGGTAATCATCATAAGAGTTTCCTTTTGCAACATCACCAATTGCTTTCCAAATCCGCGGGAATATATGAAATGATTTTCGCATTCTAACTTTTGGATTGTTAAAATCCTCAGCTCGAATTTTTGCATCTTCAGCAAGTGATTCAAGTGAAAAAGCTAAATTATTTGAACCGCAGAAGTTTGTAATTTGTAATATATTTGCGATTTCCTCATGTAATCCAATAGAGGAGAAGAGGCGACCGTAACCGCGTAATTCATGAATTCCAATCGTTGAAATTACTTTCTCTAGTCCTTTATTAAGTGCGGTATACAAATTAGTAATTGGTAATTTTGTTTCATCATTTACCGTTGCGAACAATAAATATGGATTAATACCATCTGCCCCTAATCCGTATAGCGTGACGATATCGTGTAAGGAGCGAAGGGCACCGGAACGTATAACGAGAGAGCATTTCCGGCGTAATTTATTTTCAGTTAATGCTTGATGTACTTTAGCAGTAACTAAATGTGGGTCAATCCATAACAGTTCATTTTGATGAGATTTAGCGTCATCTAATAATAGTAGGGAAGCACCATTTTTAACGGCTGCTATCGCTTCGGAACTAATTCGATTTAATGCGATTTGTAGAGTTTCTGATGGACTAAATGTAATAGAAATTGTAGAGACCGAGCTATGAGTAATGAATAGCTGTATAAGTTGTTCGTACGTAATCGTGTGTAAGTCTGCCGCGATAGATTGAGCTAAATTCCCTTCTAAAATAATGGGTGAAAGCATCTCGATTACAAATGGTTGTTTAGAGTTATCTAATAAACCCGGACGCTCTCCGAGTACAGTACGTGTGGAGAAGTGTTCAACTTCGCGATCGCGATCGATTGCTGGATTTGTAACAACGGCTACACTTTCCTTAATGAAATCAGCAATATTTCGTCTATCTGTATCAAGTGCGGCAAGTGGTGAGTCGTGCCCAAGTGACCGAATTGGTTCGACGCCTTTTGTCGCCATTTGTTCAAGGAGCTGAATATGTTCTCGATCCCAGCCAAAAGCGACGTATTGATTCGTTTCAACTTGAACCGAATCACATAATCCCTCAGCTTCTTTCGTTTCAGGGATAGATAAGTTTACATGATAATTGGTAACATCGATTCGTTTCTTAAAACGGTTATATACTTCAATTTGATAATTGTCGTATTCATAGAGAACGAGCTCATCTTGTTGATTCCATTTTAATCCAACTTTTTCTCCAGGAGCGAGTGGTTTCGGCTCTGCTACATATTCAGTTGGTGATACAACGCCAGGTTCAGAAGAGAAAATATAGGAGCTCTCTGTCTCTACTTTCCAAACTGGGCGTAATCCAAGGGAATCGACACTGAAAACAGCTTCATCTTTATAACGTGAAATAATACCAGCTGGACCTTGTGCGAAATGCCCCCAAGCCTCACGTATATAAGTGTATAAGTTTTGTAAGCTTGTTTCGTAAAGTTTTATTTCATTAATAATTGGTGGAAATAATATATCCATTGCTTCAAATAAACTGTAGTTATACTGAACGAGAAGGGTTTCTAAGGTGCGGTTTAAATCTTGGGAATCACTGCCCACGGCAGTAAGTGGTACATTAATCATTTCAGCTTGATCGCGTAATTTTGCAATCGTGTTAATTTCGCCATTATGTCCGAGAATGCTAAATGGTTGTACACGAAAAAAATTAGATAACGTATTAGTAGAATAGCGATTATGTCCTAGTGTCATAGTTGAAGCGATAAGTGGGTGTTGTAAATCATTGTAATAAGCAACGAGTGTATCGCCAGCACCGAGAACTTTATATACAACATGTTCATGACTTAATGAGGCAACATGAATTGCTTCATTTTCTTCGATTTTTATTGTTACAGAAAATAATGTTTGTTCAATATTTTTAACTTCACTTTCGGCGATAAGGGCAATTTGCCAAAATAAAGGTTCTTCTTGTTTACCAAGAGGACCAAGTGCATCTGAGTTTATTACATCATCATTTTCGAGAACAATTGTAAAGCTTTCATTGTTTAGTTGCGTACGAATGTAATCTTTTAACTCAGCAATGTTTTCTTTTTTGTTTAGAAAAAAATGTCCAACGATAAAGTGGGGATGATCCACAATCGTTGGATTATATCCGCTACTTTTCAGTTTTTCATTCCAAAGTGCTTTTGGCATGTCGATATGAATTCCGATACCATCTCCTTCGCCATTAATGAAACCAGCTCTATGATTCATTTTGACTAGCGATTGTATACAAAGATCGATGTTTTCTTTTGTAGGATTTCTTCGTTTTTCCATAACGGAAACGATTCCACACGCATCGTGTTCTGCATTTTTATAATTCCGAAATAAAGACGGTGTCCATTTATTTTTTTTGTTGAGCATCCGTCAATCCCCCCTCTGGAAAATGAATTTTGAATAATCTTACTATTTAAGGCGTGAACTGCCTTGTATACATGGATAGTAAGGATATAAAAGAATATAAAACAGATAATTATGAATAATTATACTATTAATGAGGGATTTATGAAATAGAAAAAAGGAAAAAAGAAAGATGGGCTTTCTTTTTTCCTTTTGTAATGAAGAGATTATTTATTGTTCGCTAGGGTAGAAAATGCTCTGCCAACAGCTTCAATTGTATATTCAATATCTTCTTTTGTATGTTCTGTCGTTAAGAACCATGCTTCATATTTAGAAGGTGCTAAATTAATACCTTCTTGAAGCATCAGCTTGAAGAATCTACCGAACATTTCACCATCTGTATTTTTGGCTGCATCGTAATCTTCAATTGTATTTGTTGTGAAGTATACAGTTAATGCACCCTTTAGACGGTTTACTGTAATATCGATGTTATGTTTTGTAGCTTGATCTAAAATTCCTTTTTCAAGCATTGCGCCAAGTGCATCTAATTTCTCGTATACGCCTTCTTGTTGAAGTACTTCTAGGCAGGCAATCCCTGATGCCATAGAAGCAGGGTTCCCAGCCATTGTACCAGCTTGGTATGCAGGACCGAGCGGTGCAACTTGTTCCATAATTTCTTTCTTACCACCGTAAGCACCAATTGGAAGTCCACCGCCGATAACTTTACCAAGTGCTGTTAAATCTGGGGTTACGCCAAGTAAGTCTTGAGCGCCGCCATACATAAAGCGGAAAGCAGTAATAACTTCATCATAAATTACTAGTGCACCAGCTTCGTGAACAAGTTCATTAACTTTTTCAAGGAAGCCAGGTTTTGGCTCAACAATACCGAAGTTTCCAACGATTGGCTCTACAAGGATAGCTGCTACTTCATGTCCCCATTTATCTAACGCTTCTTTTAAAGTTTCTACATTATTAAACGGAACAGTAATAACTTCTTGAGCGATACTTTGTGGCACACCCGCTGAATCAGGAATTCCAAGAGTAGAAGGACCAGAGCCAGCTGCTACAAGTACTAAATCGGAATGACCGTGGTAACAACCAGCGAATTTCATAATTTTTGTGCGGCCAGTGTAAGCACGAGCAACACGAATGGTTGTCATAACGGATTCTGTACCAGAGTTCACGAAGCGAACTTTATCTAAAGCGGGCATTGCTTCTTTTAACATTTTTGCGAATTTTACTTCTAATGCTGTTGGAGTACCGTATAGTACGCCGTTTTCAGCCGCTGTTTTAATTGCTTCTGTCACGTGTGGGTGAGCATGTCCAGTAATAATAGGGCCATACGCTGCTAAATAGTCGATATATTTATTTCCATCTACATCCCAGAAATAAGCACCTTTTCCGCGTTCCATTGCAACAGGAGAACCGCCTCCAACTGCTTTAAAAGAACGGGAAGGACTATTAACACCACCAACGATATGTTCTAAAGCTTCTTTATGTAACGCTTCTGATTTTGTGAAATTCACTACAATTCATCTCCTTACAAAAATCTATGTATTATTCTAACATGTTTTTTGAAAAGACGTATTGTTTGTGATAGAAGGAGCAGTTGGGTAAACTATTCGTTGTGACATTTAGGAAGGGGGTCCGATTATGAAATCGGTAATTGAGGTACAAGGGTTACGTAAAGAGTTTACAGCTTATTCAAGTCGTCCGGGATTAAAGGGTGCATTTCGCGATTTATTAAATCGTAATTATAAAATAGTACCAGCAGTAAATGATGTTTCTTTTACTGTAAAGCAAGGTGAAATGGTTGGTTATATTGGTGAGAATGGTGCTGGTAAATCAACGACGATTAAAATGCTTACAGGGATTTTGACTCCGACATCAGGACAAATTACAGTGAATGGAATGAATCCACACAAACAGAGAGAAGAATTTGTAAGAACAATCGGCGTTGTGTTTGGTCAGCGTTCCCAGCTTTGGTGGGATATTGCTGTACAAGAATCATTTCGTTTATTGAAGAAAGTGTACGGTGTATCAGACGCTCAGTATAAGGAACATATGGAACATGTTATTGAAACGTTAGATATCGGTCCTTTATTAGATAAACCGGTACGGAAATTATCTCTTGGTCAAAGAATGCGTTGTGAATTGGCAGCGGCGTTAATTCATAATCCGCCGTTATTATTTTTAGATGAGCCAACAATTGGACTAGATGTTCTTGTGAAATTGAAAATACGAGAATTCTTAAAAGAGATGAATGAACGTTATAAAACAACAATTTTATTAACGACACATGATATTACTGATATTGAAGCTTTATGTGAACGCGTCATCATGCTTGATGAAGGGAATATTATGTATGATGGATCTTTAGATAATCTTCGTACGCAGTGGGGAGTAGAAAAGGAAATACATTTTCAGTTTGTTGCCCCAGTTTCATACCAGGAGTTATCAATGGTTATGCCAGATAGCCATGTTGTGTGGTTAAAAGCGAAAGAAGAAAACGCATGGGTTGCAAAAATACCGAATGAAGAAGTTATCATTTCTATGTTGATTTCTAAAGTAGTACAAGCCTTTCAAATTAAAGATTTGAAAATTAACGAAGTGTCTACAGAGGAAATTATTCGTAACATTTATGAAGAAGGTATTATGCATGGGTAAGTATATTGAAATGATTCGGATTCGCTTTTTAATGATGCTTGCTTATCGTACAAATTATTACAGCGGGATTTTAATTTATACGATTAACATTGGTGCGTATTATTTTTTATGGCAAGCAATTTATAGCGGGAAAGAGAATATTGAAAGTTTATCTATTTCGCAAATGACTACGTATATTGCGATCGCATGGATGGCACGCGCTTTTTATTTCAATAATATAGATAGAGAAATTGCGATGGAAATTCAAGAAGGACGTGTGGCGGTAGAGCTAATTCGTCCATATAACTATTTAGGTATGAAAGTTATGCAAGGGCTTGGAGAAGGGATATTTCGTTTTGCTTTCTTTTCAATTCCGGGCATGGTTATTGTTACGTTATTATTTTCATTACAAATTACAACAAATTTTCAAACGTGGTTATATTTCTTCTTATCTTTAATATTTAGTTTTATCATTAATACACAAATAAATTTAATGACAGGAATGCTTACATTCTTCTTATTTAATAATAGTGGAATTATGTATGCGAAACGTGTTGTTATCGATTTATTTTCTGGTTTATTATTACCGATTAGTTTTTATCCGTTATGGGCCCAAAAAGCAATGGTGTTTTTACCGTTTCAAGCAATTAGTTATATTCCAAGTATGATTTTCTCTGAAGGTATACAAGGAAGTAAGTTATATGAAGCTTTATTATTTCAAGTGATTTGGGCAATTATACTTATTATTCCAATTGTACTGATGTGGAAAACGGCGAGAAAACGTCTAATCGTACAAGGGGGATGACGAGATGATATATATAAAATTATTTTTGCAATATGCAAGTCAATATATAAAAACAAAATTGGAGTATCGTGGCGATTTTATCGTCGGATTACTTTCAGATTTATCACTACAAGCTGTTAATTTAATCTTCATTCTCGTTGTGTTTGGGCATACCCAAGCACTAAAAGGGTGGAGCCGAGAAGAAGTAATCTTTATTTATGGTTTCTTTTTAGTACCGTTTGCCATTTTTTCAGCTTTCTTTAATATATGGGATTTTAATGATCGTTACATTATTAAAGGAGAAATGGATCGTATATTAACGAGACCGATTCATAGTTTATTTCAAATTATATTAGAAAGAATGGAACTTGAATCTTTAATTGGAGCCATTACGGGGATTATTGTGATGGGTTATGCAGCAATGGAGCTGCAATTATCTTTTTACTGGTATGATTTCTTCTTATTCCTACTTATGGTAGGGGGAGGGGCACTTGTGTACGGCGGGATATTTGTTACGCTTGCAAGTCTTGGCTTTTGGTCGGATGCGAAAAGTTCCATTATGCCGCTTATGTATAACATAGGGAATTATGGACGCTATCCTGTTGATATTTATAACCGTGTTATTGGCTTTGTTTTAACGTTTGTTTTACCGTTTGCATTTGTTGGGGTATATCCAGCAGCATACTTTTTAAGAAAAACAGAGTGGAATAGCTATGCTTTCGCAACGCCAATTGTTGGTGTTATCTGTTTTACTATTGCAATTACCCTCTGGAATCAAGGGGTTAAACGATATCGTGGTGCGGGGAATTAATTATAGAAGCTTGTTCGTTTCTAAGGGATAAATCAGCTATAGTCCTCATACATATAAAATGAGGTGGAGGACATGTTATGGGGATTTATTCTATTAATTGCGGCAATCGCTATTTTGAGAAGTGTCCAATTATTATGGAGTTCATATTCAAATTCCAATCGTTTCTTTTCGCTGTACAATTTAGCTACGTTGTTTTTAATTTATACAACGGTACTGATTGCGTTTGGATTAAGTTATGTTGTGCTAGAGGAAATGGGTTTTGCGGTTTTAAAAGAAGATGGGGATAGGCTAAGTGCTCATTCCTTTCAACTCGTTGAAATATGTTTATATTTTAGCGCGGTTACTTTATTGTCCGTTGGATATGGTGATATAGCTCCGATTGGAATCGGAAGATGGATTGCAATTGGAGAAGCACTAATTGGATATACATTACCGTTTGCTTTTGTGGTAAGGACTGTAATGGACAATGAAAAATAAGGTAGCATTTGTTATAGTAATAGAAAAGAAAAGGAGTGATAACAATGATCACAGTAGGAGAAATAGCACCGGAATTCACATTAGAGGGAAGTACGGGAGAACAAATTCGCTTAGCTGACTTCCGAGGTAAAAATGTAGTTTTATATTTTTACCCAAAAGATATGACTCCAGGGTGTACAACCGAAGCATGTGATTTTCGTGATGCATATGGATTATTCCAAGAGAAGGACACGGTCATCCTTGGTGTAAGTCCTGATTCGGTGAACAGACATATGAAATTCATCGAGAAGCATGAGCTTCCATTTGTACTTTTAGTAGATGAAGATCATAAAGTAGCAGAATTGTACGATGTTTGGAAGTTGAAAAAGAACTTTGGAAAAGAGTACATGGGAATCGAGCGTTCTACATTCCTTATCAATAAAGATGGTGAACTTGTAAAAGAATGGCGTAAAGTGAAAGTGGAAGGACATATTGAGGACGTTCTTTCTTATATAAAATAAATCTATATTAATGTGGAAAAAAATACATATGTAAGGCATGCGTCTATACATATTTTCTTGCGATACATAAAGTGAAAGTGTAGGGCATACCTCCTCAGATGATAGTATTCCAAGTGCGATTATGTCGCACTTTTTTCTATGTAAATGTATAGGAAATGCGGGAAGGTACATAAGAATAAGGCTATATACAAAAATAAACCACATACTTATAGTAGAAATATTGACGATTTATAAGAAAAAGAGTACACTCTTTATAAGAATTATAAAATAATAATCCGTATAGAATCGGGGTGCATGACGGTGGTCAAAGAAGAATTAAAAGAAGCGCTAGAAATGCTGAAAAATACGGGTGTACGCATTACTCCACAGCGTCATGCTATTTTAGAGTACCTTGTGGAATCTATGACGCACCCAACAGCGGATGACATTTATAAAGCATTAGAAGGTAAGTTTCCAAATATGAGTGTTGCGACTGTCTATAATAACTTACGTGTGTTTAAAGAAGTTGGACTTGTAAAGGAATTAACTTATGGGGACGCTTCAAGTAGATTTGATTATGTTACAAGTCAACATTATCATGTGATTTGCGAAAAATGTGGTAAGATTGTTGATTTTCCTTATGGAGGTTTGGAACAGCTTGAAGAGGAAGCTGCGAAAACGACAGGATTCATTATTAATAGTCATCGCTTAGAAATTTATGGCGTTTGTCCAGAGTGTCATAAGGCGTAATATATAATAAAGAAAGAGGGTGACGATTAAGTCACCCTCTTTCTTTATTATATAGGGATGAAAAAATACTAAAGTGAAAGTACGTGTTATCCTTTATAGCTTTTTTTATTGTACTTCTCATTAAATTCTTTTCCTTCTAAACTCGGATCCAGTGTTAAAGGTTGGTTGCAATGCATGCATGCGTCGACACGACCAAGCATTTTTGTTGGCTTATCGCAGCTTGGACAAATAATTTGTACAGTCTTAGTAGATAACATACCAATCCAAAAGTAAACGACAGTACTAGCGATAACAGCTAAAAAGCCAACCATCATAAATGTTGTCATAATAATAATGTTGTCACGGAAAAAGACTCCTAAGTATGTAATGAAGAGACCGATAAATACTAAACTTAATGCGAAGGTCCGAATTTTATTGATTTTGTTCGAATATTTAATGCTCATTCTCACCACGCTCCTATAATAACAATATAACATAAAATTTAGAATTTTCACTCGTGTGTAAACTTAGTAAAATGATAAGGAGATATGATTTTTTAAGCTTTTAACGGGATGTGAAATTTTTTTATAAAAAGTATTGACCCTACATATACTGCATGATATATTAATAAACGTCGCTGATGCGGAAACGCAGTGAACGACAAAAAAAGAAATTCGAAAAACTTAGTTGACATCGGAATACGAAGATGTTAACATAAGAAAGTCGCAATTGAGCGACGAAGTAGTTCTTTGAAAACTGAACGAAACAAACAACGTAAACGTCAATTTTTATTTTTAGATGCTAGACAAACTAACTTTATTGGAGAGTTTGATCCTGGCTCAGGATGAACGCTGGCGGCGTGCCTAATACATGCAAGTCGAGCGAATGGATTAAGAGCTTGCTCTTATGAAGTTAGCGGCGGACGGGTGAGTAACACGTGGGTAACCTACCCATAAGACTGGGATAACTCCGGGAAACCGGGGCTAATACCGGATAATATTTTGAACTGCATAGTTCGAAATTGAAAGGCGGCTTCGGCTGTCACTTATGGATGGACCCGCGTCGCATTAGCTAGTTGGTGAGGTAACGGCTCACCAAGGCGACGATGCGTAGCCGACCTGAGAGGGTGATCGGCCACACTGGGACTGAGACACGGCCCAGACTCCTACGGGAGGCAGCAGTAGGGAATCTTCCGCAATGGACGAAAGTCTGACGGAGCAACGCCGCGTGAGTGATGAAGGCTTTCGGGTCGTAAAACTCTGTTGTTAGGGAAGAACAAGTGCTAGTTGAATAAGCTGGCACCTTGACGGTACCTAACCAGAAAGCCACGGCTAACTACGTGCCAGCAGCCGCGGTAATACGTAGGTGGCAAGCGTTATCCGGAATTATTGGGCGTAAAGCGCGCGCAGGTGGTTTCTTAAGTCTGATGTGAAAGCCCACGGCTCAACCGTGGAGGGTCATTGGAAACTGGGAGACTTGAGTGCAGAAGAGGAAAGTGGAATTCCATGTGTAGCGGTGAAATGCGTAGAGATATGGAGGAACACCAGTGGCGAAGGCGACTTTCTGGTCTGTAACTGACACTGAGGCGCGAAAGCGTGGGGAGCAAACAGGATTAGATACCCTGGTAGTCCACGCCGTAAACGATGAGTGCTAAGTGTTAGAGGGTTTCCGCCCTTTAGTGCTGAAGTTAACGCATTAAGCACTCCGCCTGGGGAGTACGGCCGCAAGGCTGAAACTCAAAGGAATTGACGGGGGCCCGCACAAGCGGTGGAGCATGTGGTTTAATTCGAAGCAACGCGAAGAACCTTACCAGGTCTTGACATCCTCTGAAAACTCTAGAGATAGAGCTTCTCCTTCGGGAGCAGAGTGACAGGTGGTGCATGGTTGTCGTCAGCTCGTGTCGTGAGATGTTGGGTTAAGTCCCGCAACGAGCGCAACCCTTGATCTTAGTTGCCATCATTAAGTTGGGCACTCTAAGGTGACTGCCGGTGACAAACCGGAGGAAGGTGGGGATGACGTCAAATCATCATGCCCCTTATGACCTGGGCTACACACGTGCTACAATGGACGGTACAAAGAGCTGCAAGACCGCGAGGTGGAGCTAATCTCATAAAACCGTTCTCAGTTCGGATTGTAGGCTGCAACTCGCCTACATGAAGCTGGAATCGCTAGTAATCGCGGATCAGCATGCCGCGGTGAATACGTTCCCGGGCCTTGTACACACCGCCCGTCACACCACGAGAGTTTGTAACACCCGAAGTCGGTGGGGTAACCTTTATGGAGCCAGCCGCCTAAGGTGGGACAGATGATTGGGGTGAAGTCGTAACAAGGTAGCCGTATCGGAAGGTGCGGCTGGATCACCTCCTTTCTATGGAGAATTGATGAACGCAGTTCATCAATAAACGTTGACTTGTTTTGTTTCGTTCAGTTTTGAGAGAACTATCTCTCAAGTTTAAATGTATGTTCTTTGAAAACTAGATAACAGTGTAGCTCATATTTTTTTAATTTTAGTTTGGTTAAGTTAGAAAGGGCGCACGGTGGATGCCTTGACACTAGGAGTCGATGAAGGACGGGACTAACGCCGATATGCTTCGGGGAGCTGTAAGTAAGCTTTGATCCGAAGATTTCCGAATGGGGAAACCCACTATACGTAATGGTATGGTATCCTTACCTGAATACATAGGGTATGGAAGACAGACCCAGGGAACTGAAACATCTAAGTACCTGGAGGAAGAGAAAGCAAATGCGATTTCCTGAGTAGCGGCGAGCGAAACGGAATCTAGCCCAAACCAAGAGGCTTGCCTCTTGGGGTTGTAGGACATTCTATACGGAGTTACAAAGGAACGAGGTAGACGAAGCGACCTGGAAAGGTCCGTCACAGAGGGTAATAACCCCGTAGTCGAAACTTCGTTCTCTCTTGAATGTATCCTGAGTACGGCGGAACACGTGAAATTCCGTCGGAATCTGGGAGGACCATCTCCCAAGGCTAAATACTCCCTAGTGATCGATAGTGAACCAGTACCGTGAGGGAAAGGTGAAAAGCACCCCGGAAGGGGAGTGAAAGAGATCCTGAAACCGTGTGCCTACAAATAGTCAGAGCCCGTTAATGGGTGATGGCGTGCCTTTTGTAGAATGAACCGGCGAGTTACGATCCCGTGCGAGGTTAAGCTGAAGAGGCGGAGCCGCAGCGAAAGCGAGTCTGAATAGGGCGTTTAGTACGTGGTCGTAGACCCGAAACCAGGTGATCTACCCATGTCCAGGGTGAAGTTCAGGTAACACTGAATGGAGGCCCGAACCCACGCACGTTGAAAAGTGCGGGGATGAGGTGTGGGTAGCGGAGAAATTCCAATCGAACCTGGAGATAGCTGGTTCTCCCCGAAATAGCTTTAGGGCTAGCCTTAAGTGTAAGAGTCTTGGAGGTAGAGCACTGATTGAACTAGGGGTCCTCATCGGATTACCGAATTCAGTCAAACTCCGAATGCCAATGACTTATCCTTAGGAGTCAGACTGCGAGTGATAAGATCCGTAGTCAAGAGGGAAACAGCCCAGATCGCCAGCTAAGGTCCCAAAGTGTGTATTAAGTGGAAAAGGATGTGGAGTTGCTTAGACAACTAGGATGTTGGCTCAGAAGCAGCCACCATTTAAAGAGTGCGTAATAGCTCACTAGTCGAGTGACTCTGCGCCGAAAATGTACCGGGGCTAAATACACCACCGAAGCTGCGAATTGATACCAATGGTATCAGTGGTAGGGGAGCGTTCTAAGTGCAGTGAAGTCAGACCGGAAGGACTGGTGGAGCGCTTAGAAGTGAGAATGCCGGTATGAGTAGCGAAAGACGGGTGAGAATCCCGTCCACCGAATGCCTAAGGTTTCCTGAGGAAGGCTCGTCCGCTCAGGGTTAGTCAGGACCTAAGCCGAGGCCGACAGGCGTAGGCGATGGACAACAGGTTGATATTCCTGTACCACCTCTTTATCGTTTGAGCAATGGAGGGACGCAGAAGGATAGAAGAAGCGTGCGATTGGTTGTGCACGTCCAAGCAGTTAGGCTGATAAGTAGGCAAATCCGCTTATCGTGAAGGCTGAGCTGTGATGGGGAAGCTCCTTATGGAGCGAAGTCTTTGATTCCCCGCTGCCAAGAAAAGCTTCTAGCGAGATAAAAGGTGCCTGTACCGCAAACCGACACAGGTAGGCGAGGAGAGAATCCTAAGGTGTGCGAGAGAACTCTGGTTAAGGAACTCGGCAAAATGACCCCGTAACTTCGGGAGAAGGGGTGCTTTCTTAACGGAAAGCCGCAGTGAATAGGCCCAAGCGACTGTTTAGCAAAAACACAGGTCTCTGCGAAGCCGTAAGGCGAAGTATAGGGGCTGACACCTGCCCGGTGCTGGAAGGTTAAGGAGAGGGGTTAGCGTAAGCGAAGCTCTGAACTGAAGCCCCAGTAAACGGCGGCCGTAACTATAACGGTCCTAAGGTAGCGAAATTCCTTGTCGGGTAAGTTCCGACCCGCACGAAAGGTGTAACGATTTGGGCACTGTCTCAACCAGAGACTCGGTGAAATTATAGTACCTGTGAAGATGCAGGTTACCCGCGACAGGACGGAAAGACCCCGTGGAGCTTTACTGTAGCCTGATATTGAATTTTGGTACAGTTTGTACAGGATAGGCGGGAGCCATTGAAACCGGAGCGCTAGCTTCGGTGGAGGCGCTGGTGGGATACCGCCCTGACTGTATTGAAATTCTAACCTACGGGTCTCATCGACCCGGGAGACAGTGTCAGGTGGGCAGTTTGACTGGGGCGGTCGCCTCCTAAAGTGTAACGGAGGCGCCCAAAGGTTCCCTCAGAATGGTTGGAAATCATTCGTAGAGTGCAAAGGCATAAGGGAGCTTGACTGCGAGACCTACAAGTCGAGCAGGGACGAAAGTCGGGCTTAGTGATCCGGTGGTTCCGCATGGAAGGGCCATCGCTCAACGGATAAAAGCTACCCCGGGGATAACAGGCTTATCTCCCCCAAGAGTCCACATCGACGGGGAGGTTTGGCACCTCGATGTCGGCTCATCGCATCCTGGGGCTGTAGTCGGTCCCAAGGGTTGGGCTGTTCGCCCATTAAAGCGGTACGCGAGCTGGGTTCAGAACGTCGTGAGACAGTTCGGTCCCTATCCGTCGTGGGCGCAGGAAATTTGAGAGGAGCTGTCCTTAGTACGAGAGGACCGGGATGGACGCACCGCTGGTGTACCAGTTGTTCTGCCAAGGGCATAGCTGGGTAGCTATGTGCGGAAGGGATAAGTGCTGAAAGCATCTAAGCATGAAGCCCCCCTCAAGATGAGATTTCCCATAGCGTAAGCTAGTAAGATCCCTGAAAGATGATCAGGTTGATAGGTTCGAGGTGGAAGCATGGTGACATGTGGAGCTGACGAATACTAATAGATCGAGGACTTAACCATATAATATGAAGCAACGTTATCTAGTTTTGAGAGAATATATAAAATTTATTGACTTTCAGGGTGAATAAGTTATAATAATGATTGTCTCAAAAGAATAATGTCTGGTAATGATGGCAGAGAGGTCACACCCGTTCCCATACCGAACACGGAAGTTAAGCTCTCTAGCGCCGATGGTAGTTGGGACCTTGTCCCTGTGAGAGTAGGACGTTGCCAGGCAATATTATTCCGCAGTAGCTCAGCGGTAGAGCTATCGGCTGTTAACCGATCGGTCGTAGGTTCGATTCCTACCTGCGGAGCCATTGGAGAGCTGTCCGAGTTGGCCGAAGGAGCACGATTGGAAATCGTGTATACGTCACAAGCGTATCAAGGGTTCGAATCCCTTGCTCTCCGCCATAAGGAATTTATAATTTTTGGCCCGTTGGTCAAGTGGTTAAGACACCGCCCTTTCACGGCGGTAACACGGGTTCGAATCCCGTACGGGTCACCACTTTTGGAGGATTAGCTCAGCTGGGAGAGCACCTGCCTTACAAGCAGGGGGTCGGCGGTTCGATCCCGTCATCCTCCACCATATAAATTATATGAATAATATTGTCGCGGGGTGGAGCAGTACGGTAGCTCGTCGGGCTCATAACCCGAAGGTCGCAGGTTCAAATCCTGTCCCCGCAACCAAATGGTCCCGTGGTGTAGTGGTTAACATGCCTGCCTGTCACGCAGGAGATCGCCGGTTCGACCCCGGTCGGGACCGCCATTTTAATAAGGCTCGGTAGCTCAGTCGGTAGAGCAGAGGACTGAAAATCCTCGTGTCGGCGGTTCGATTCCGTCCCGAGCCACCATTTTAATAAAATATGCCGGCTTAGCTCAATTGGTAGAGCAACTGACTTGTAATCAGTAGGTTGGGGGTTCAAGTCCTCTAGCCGGCACCATGTAAGTTTCGGAGGGGTAGCGAAGTGGCTAAACGCGGCGGACTGTAAATCCGCTCCTTCGGGTTCGGCAGTTCGAATCTGCCCCCCTCCACCATTTTACATAGGGGCATAGTTTAAAGGTAGAACTGAGGTCTCCAAAACCTCCAGTGTGGGTTCAATTCCTACTGCCCCTGCCAAATATATAAACACAACATGGCGGTTGTGGCGAAGTGGTTAACGCACCGGATTGTGGCTCCGGCATTCGTGGGTTCAATTCCCATCAGTCGCCCCATTTTTATTTTTTAAAATTACAAATAAAATAATGGATACTTACATATAATTAAGTAAAACTTCGGTGGGCTATAGCCAAGCGGTAAGGCAACGGACTTTGACTCCGTCATGCGCTGGTTCGAATCCAGCTAGCCCAGCCATTTTTGCGGAAGTAGTTCAGTGGTAGAATACAACCTTGCCAAGGTTGGGGTCGCGGGTTCGAATCCCGTCTTCCGCTCCATTTTAACTTCATATGGCGGCATAGCCAAGTGGTAAGGCAGAGGTCTGCAAAACCTTTACCACCGGTTCAAATCCGGTTGCCGCCTTTCTTTTATGCCGATGTGGCGGAATTGGCAGACGCGCACGACTCAAAATCGTGTTCCTTCGGGAGTGTCGGTTCGACCCCGACCATCGGTATCACGAACGGCTTAACATTAAGGCTCTACACTAATTGTGTAGAGTTTTTTTGTGTTTTCTTCACACTACAAAATAAGCACTAATAGTGCGTTGGGGTAGCGTGCGGTGAGTAAGTGACGAACTTTAGATACAGTTGGAAGAAACTATGAAGTATTAAAAGGATAAAATTTCAGTAGAATATTACATATATAAGAATTTTTTCGAGCACTCTAGAGAGAATCTCTCCACCCTGGTGACATGAAGTTAAATCCGATACCACCAGTTGAAATTACCACATTATCAGCTGGTAATTTCGTAATTTCCAAAAACTTCTTTTCAAACTCTTCTCTGTTGTACTTGTACATAGTTGAGTGGCACGACCATATTTGCGTTGAAGTACTCAACCAGTCCCCTAATTCCTTTAATTTAGGGAACGACTCAAAGTGAATTGGTTCATCTAATTTCATGAATCTCACTTGATAGATAGTTGGGTTTAGCTTTTCTCCTATCCCTTTAAGACCATGTGCTTTTTTCTCATTTGAATGTGTCATAATTACTCTCTCCCATCTTTTCTTCAAATTTTTTCCTATTTTAATTATACTGCAATAGAAAGTAATTAAGGAAATATTATGGGATTAGTAGAGGAATGAAAAGGAATAACTTTAGTTTGATAATGAATAATTCATAACATACTACATAACAAATCTTTAAAAGGACATGGCAGCTTTGCCCTGTTTCTTATTGTTTAGTGAGAAATAATAAAATAAATCATCACAGTAATAAATGAAATATGATAAATTTAATCAAGGGAGAGAAATGAAAGTAAAAGGTGTCAGTTATTTAATATGATTCCATTTTGGCTCCGTTTCATTTTAATTTATCATGTTTAAAGAAGCTCAAAATTTTTAAAATGCTTTAAAATAAAGGATTTTAAGGGTAGCACTCTATATAAATGTCACCTAAAAAAACCCTAACAGAAATGTTAGGGTTTTTTTGTTAAATTATGCTATGTGATTCTAAAATTCGTAATAAACTTAGGAATTCATGTATAATATAACTTGTCGAAAGAACAAAATGATAGTGATTTATATTATGTCTGTAATATGAATCAAAAATGAACTTTTTATATTTCTTTTAAAAATGTGTTGAATACACATTATATTTCATATTAATATTTTTATGTAGATTTAAAATGGGAAAGAGAGTGGAAAGTATGGGTCGTAAATGGAACAATATTAAAGAAAAAAAAGCATCAAAAGATGCAAATACAAGCCGTATATACGCGAAATTTGGACGTGAAATTTATGTGGCAGCAAAACAAGGCGAGCCAGATCCAGAATCAAACCAAACGTTAAGAGTTGTATTAGAACGTGCGAAAACATACAACGTGCCAAGAACAATTATTGACCGTGCGATTGAAAAGGCAAAAGGCGGTTCAGAAGAAAACTATGACGAGCTTCGTTATGAAGGCTTTGGACCAAACGGATCTATGGTAATTGTAGATACACTGACAAATAACGTAAACCGTACTGCAGCAGATGTACGAGCTGCATTTAGCAAAAACAGTGGTAACATGGGTGTAAACGGTTCTGTCGCTTACATGTTTGATGCGACAGCTGTTATCGGTCTTGAAGGTAAAACATCAGATGAAGTTCTTGAAATCTTAATGGAAGCAGATGTAGATGCACGTGACATTCTAGAAGAAGAAGATTCTGTTATCGTTTATGCTGAACCTGATCAGTTCCATTCAGTACAATCTGCACTTAAAGGTGCTGGTGTTGAAGAATTTACAGTTGCAGAATTAACAATGCTTGCACAAAGTGATGTAGAACTTCCTGAAGATGCTCAAGTACAATTTGAAAAAATGGTTGATGCATTAGAAGATTTAGAAGATGTACAGCAAGTTTACCACAACGTAGACTTAGGGGAATAATATAAGACAGAAGACCCTTTCCTTTAACGGATAGGGTCTTTTTTTATGGAGTTAATTAAGGTGGTAAAGTATTAAAGGTATTTTGTAGCTGCTAGGGAATATGGTTAGAGGTTTGTATTTTAAATAATCGTATTTCTAGGAGGTATTTCTGTGGAGCATAAAACACCAAAGCATATTGTTGCCGTAGCAGGTTATTTAACAAATGAAAAGAATGAGGTGCTTTTAACGAAAGTGCACTGGCGAGCTGATACGTGGGAAATGCCTGGAGGACAGGTAGAAGAAGGGGAAGCGCTCGATCAAGCTGTTTGCAGAGAAATAATGGAGGAAACAGGATTAACTGTGAAGCCTATCGGAGTTACAGGGATTTATTATAATGCTTCTATGCATATTGTAGCTGTTGTTTTTAAAGTAGCATATGTTAGTGGTGAAATAAAAATTCAACCTGAAGAAATAAAAGAGGCTAAATTTGTTGCTTTAAACGAAGAGAACATTGATGAGTATATAACGCGTCCTCATATGAAATCAAGGACACTTGATGCGATGAAAGCAATGCATTTTATTCCATACGAAACATGGGAAGTTCAGCCATATAATCTTATAGGAAGGTTGTAAAGAAAAGGTTAGTTATTTGAGGACAGCTCAAATTGCTAACCTTTTCTTTATGTATACTGTTTCAGAAAAAGGTCACAATAATAAAGTGTAGGCTAATAATTGGTGGAGGAAGCAGGACTACCACCTAATTTCCTAGCTATAGCCAAGTTTTGAGGGAGAAGACTTACTGCTTACAAATAGCGAGATTAGTATTGATTTACGGAACGTTTGTTCTGTATAATGGTAATATATCGTATATAATTAGATTGCTAGATGTTTAAAAGTATAAATGTATAAACTGATATAATAAAAGAATAAAGTGAAATTAAGGAGAGTCCTACTGCCTATAAATAGTGTGATAAACAAATGTATATTCAACATTTCATATGAATAGTAGATAAAAAGGGACTGTGATACAATACATTTTTACACCTTACAATGTTGTAAGGTAGGTGTAAGAGAAATCGATGGGATATTCTTTTATAACAAGGTATTCTTAAATTAAGAGTTATATGCTGTGTGGAAAAGAGGTGTTCGAGATGAAAGAACGAGTATTATCTAGAGTGAATTATCATCAAAAAGTTGCATTAAATCCATTAACTAAATTTCTTTATAAAGCCATTATATTATTATTATTGTTAAGTTTTGCATTATTATTCGTTGGAAATGTAATGATTGAGCGAAGTGATATTAGTAAATTACATGTACCTGCTAATTTAGAGGTGCCAGAATCATTAACACACGCATTTATTGCGACGGAAGATAAAAGGTTTTATCATCATAACGGTTTAGACTATATAGCGATTATCAGGGCGTCTATTGAGAATATAAAAGCTGGTGGTGTTGTGCAAGGAGGAAGCACGATTACACAGCAGTTATCTAAAAATGCTTTCTTATCTAATGAACGTACATTTTCCCGTAAGTGGAAAGAAATTTTTTATACGAAAAAGATTGAACGTACATTCACAAAGGATGAGATATTAAAATTGTATGTAAGTAATATTTACTACGGAGAAGGCGCATGGGGGATTGAAAAAGCAGCAAACCTTTACTTCGGTAAAAAAGTGGATCAATTAACACTGGCTGAAAGTGCAATGATGGCTGCTATAGTAAAAGCACCGGCTTATTACTCACCTGCACAAAATTATGATAAAGCAGTTGAGAGACGGAATGTAGTTTTAAGGCTAATGGAGAAAGAAGGGTATATAAATCATGATGAATATGTGCAAGCAGTTAGTGAGAAATTAGTAATTCGCCATGATATAAAAACAGAGCAATCCATGTTAAAAAATGCCCGTGAAAAAGCAGTAAGTTAAAAGAAGTTCCTACATAGGAGCTTCTTTTTTTAATAATTTGTGACAAAAGGCGACACAATATTGTCACAAACGTTGTATTTTTGTAATTTATGTGAGCGTGTTCATTGCGTGACCTATGTAAGTATTGATATTATGTGTATTGTGTACAATGATGTATACAGAATATGAAATTAAAGAGGAATGTATATGAAATCATCAAACAAACTCATGGCTCTTGGTATAGTTTTTTCTATCGCAGTATTGATTGTAATCGGAACGATTGTGTATAGCATCATAAATGACAAGAAAGATAAAGGGAATGAGATGTTTGCTTATTCTACGCAACAATCTTTAGGGAAAGATGATGCTCCAGTTAAGGTAGTTGAATTTGGAGATTTTAAATGTCCAGCTTGTCGTACTTGGGATGTAACAGTATTACCACGATTAAAAGAAGAGTATATTGATAAAGGTAAAGTGCAGTTATATTTTATTAACTTCCCGTTTATCGGAAAAGACTCTGATTTAGGTGCAGCTGCCGGTGAAGCAATTTATAAACAAGATCAAGATTCATTCTGGATTTTCTATGATGAGATTTATCAAAATCAAAAGAAAGATACGGAAGAATGGATTACAGAAGAATTACTTCTTAATATTGTGAAAGAAAAGCTTCCGAAAATTAATGTAGAACAGTTTAAAAAAGATTTACACAGTAAAGAAATGAAAGACAAAGTACGTAAAGATTCAGATCGTGCTCAAAAATTAAAAGTTCAAGGTGCTCCTTCAGTATATATAAATGGGAATCTTGCAAACCCTGATTTCGATAGTATGAAGAAGGCGATTGATAAAGAATTGAAAAAGTGATGAGGTATCTCATCACTTTTTCGACTTTTTTCGATAAATTTCTTGCTTCGATTTTTTTTACATGCTATACTACTTTACATAAGTTATTTCAATATCTTATATTTTTTTCATATTTGCGGGTGTAGTTTAGTGGTAAAACAAGAGCCTTCCAAGCTCTGGTCGAGAGTTCGATTCTCTTCACCCGCTCCAAATTTTATTTAATGTTTTTCTAATAAATTGTGATCAACGCAGTGTTTCGTTTCTAAGATAAACGAAGCATTGCGTTTTTTAATGTTTGAAAATCATAATTGTATGCGAAAATAGAAGTGAAGAATATTATTCCAAAAGTGAATTGATAACCAATATAGTCGTTACATAAGGGATGGATTCATCGGTGGAGGCGATTGAAAATGGACTTTGAACAATTAAAGCAAGATGTAATTGCGTATAGTAAAACGATTGGTATAGATAAAATAGGTTTTGCCAGTGCTTCACCATTTGAGGAATTAAAGCAGCGTCTAATCCAACAACAACAATTAAATTATCAGTCGGGATTCGAAGAGCCTGATATAGAGAAGAGAACGAATCCACAGCTATTGTTACCTGGTGCGAAATCAATTATTGCGATTGCTTTAGCGTACCCTTCAAAATTAAAAAATGCACCATTAAGTAAACGAGGGGAACGACGTGGGATTTTTTGCCGTGCTTCTTGGGGCCAAGATTATCACCTTGTTCTACGAGATCGTTTGCAAAAGTTAGAGGCGTATTTAATCGAAAAGCTGCCGGATATAGAAGTGAAGTCAATGGTTGATACAGGGGAGCTAAGTGATCGAGCTGTTTCAGAGCGTGCCGGTATTGGATGGAGTGGTAAGAACTGCGCTATTATTACGCCGGAATTTGGTTCGTATGTATACTTAGGAGAAATGATTACGAATGTTCCATTCCCTCCTGATCGACCAATAGAAGATCAATGTGGAAGTTGTACGAAATGTATTGATATTTGTCCTACAGGTGCTTTAGTACAAGGCGGGCAGTTGGACTCGAAGAAATGTATTGCATTTTTAACACAGACAAAAGGGTTTCTGCCTGAAGAATATCGCGATAAAATAGGAAACCGTATATATGGATGTGATACGTGTCAGACTGTTTGTCCGAAAAATAAAGGAATGGATTTTCATAACCATCCTGAAATGGAGCCTGACCCTGAGTTAGTTAAACCGTTATTAACACCACTTTTAACAATTAGTAATCGTGATTTTAAAGAGAAGTATGGAATTATGTCTGGTTCATGGAGAGGTAAAAAACCATTGCAACGAAATGCTATTTTAGCACTTGCACATTTCAAAGAAACAGCAGCAATTCCTGATTTAATCGGTGTTATGAAAGATGATCCAAGACCAGTACTTCGAGGAACAGCAGCATGGGCACTTGGGAAAATTGGTGGAGATGGAGTAGGAGAAGCGATTGAAAAAGCGATGGAACGTGAGAAAGATGAAGAGGTTCTTCATGAAATGAATCGTGGACTTGAATTGTTAGCACAGAAAAAAGAGTAGATAATATCTCCCTTTTTCATATTGTAATATGGGAGGGAGACGAAATGGTTGTAAAAGCGAATATTGAAAAGCAAGTGCAACAGTTTTTAGCATATATAACAGAGAAACGAACAGATGTAGACGGTATTGCAGTAGATTTGTTACAAATGGTACAGAGAAAGAAACAATTGTTTCAAAAGCGTAGTGCACATATAGTGAAAGCAACTGCAGATATTTCTTTCATTAGACAATTAAATAGTAATGAGCATCAAGAAATTGATTATCAAATACACTTGAAATATTTAATTAGGCATAAAGAATTATTTTATATCGAAGAGGAACAATTAAAACGACGAGTTTGTTTGAAAAATAGTTGTATAATAGATGATTATGCTCTTGAAGTGTCAGAAGAAATAGAAATAGGTGAAACGTTAGAACGGGAAGTCACGAAAGAAAAATACGGTTCATATCAATATAATCGTTTAGAGGCAGTGAAATATGCAGAGCGTTGGTGGGATGATCGCAATTCTGCATACCGTAATTTTCCGGATAATTGTACAAATTTCATTTCACAATGTCTGCACACTGGAGAAGTACCGATGAATGGACATCCTAACATTCGTAAAGGGTGGTGGCAAAGGGGAAACCAGTGGAGTTGGAGCTGGGCTGTAGCACACTCTTTTTATTGGTATTTGTCAGGTGCTACAACAGGGCTTCGAGCAGAAGCAGTAGAAAGGCCAGAAGACCTTATTCTTGGCGATGTAATTGCGTATGATTTTGAGGATGATGGTAGGTGGAATCATACGACAATTGTAGTAGCAAAAGACGCAGATGGTATGCCGCTTGTAAATGCACATTCAGCGAATAGCCGCAGGCGTTATTGGAACTATGAAGATTCTAGTAAATATACACCACAAATGAAATATAAATTCTTTCATATTATTAATGGGTAGAGATTTTTCGTTCAAGTGGTATAATACGTAGTAGATAAAAAATAGAGGTGAATATCGCGTGGGAGTACATGTTGTTTTATATCAACCAGAAATTCCAGCAAATACAGGAAATATTGCACGTACTTGTGCAGCAACTGGAACAGAATTACATTTGATTAGACCGCTTGGATTTTCAACGGATGACAAAATGTTAAAGCGTGCAGGATTAGATTATTGGCAGCACGTAAAAGTTACGTATTATGATTCAATCGAAGAATTTTATGAGAAAAATAAAGATGGTGAATTCTTTTATTTAACAAAGTATGGCGAGAAAGCTCATACAGCATTTGATTATAGCAAACGTGAGAAGGATTACTATTTCGTATTTGGAAGAGAAACAAATGGATTACCAGCTAATGTAATTGAAGAAAACTTCGATCATTGTTTACGTATTCCAATGACGGATAAAGTACGTTCATTAAATTTATCTAATACAGCAGCAATTTTAATTTATGAAGCGTTCCGTCAACAAAATTATCCAGGATTAGATTTAGAAATCGTGTATTAAAAGTCGCCATTTGGCGGCTTTTTTATTTTTAAAAAAATATGTAATCATACATTTTAAAAAGGTACATATTCATATAGAATGAGATATATGAATAAAAATAGATAAGACGGGTTGAGATAAATATGAAGGAACAATATAATAATCAAAATACCTTTTTAAGTATGATAGATATGGATTTAGTAAGACAGGGATTGTTACATGCTATTCAAGATTTAGTGTTTATTGTGAAAGTTATTGATGATGAAACTTTTAAATATATTTATGTGAATAAAATAGGAATGAATCACGCCAGGCTAGGGAAAGAATGTTATGGGAAAACTTTTGCAGAAGTATTACCAGAAGATACGGCAAGGTTATTGCAAGGACAATATGCAAAAGTAATGAGAGAAGCGAGAGCAATTACATTTTGTGATGTAATTAGTTTGCCAACTGGTGATATACATTATGAATCTTCACTTAATCCAGTATGCGATGTAAATGGAACATGTCAGTTTATTATTTGTATTACTAGAGATATTACAGCACAGGTTAAGAAAAAAGTGGAAATAGAAGAAAAACAAATGTTATTTAAGTCATTACTAGAATATAATAATGATTCCATTATATCTGTAGATTCTATTGGAAGAATTACATATGCAAATCCAGCGACTTATGAAATTTTTGGGTATCGATATGAAGAGTTAAAGGACCAATTTATTTGTCAGTTTATAAATAAAGAATATGAAAAAACTTTTCAAATTATATTTAAAAATGTTTTACAGGGAAGAGCAAAACAAATTGTTGCAAAGAAATATATTCATAAAGAAGGATATGAACTTTATATTTCCGTGAGGACAATCCCCATTATTGTGAATAGTGAAATCGTCGGGGGGTACATTGTTACGAGAGATGTTACGAGGCAAGTATTAAATGAGATGAAAACAGAATATTTAGCTTACTTTGATCAGTTAACGGGGTTAATGAATAGAATATCATGTACAAATAAGCTAAATGAATTTTTAGCTGAGAATAAAGAATTCGCATTGGTTTTTATAGATTTGGATGAATTTCACCTTATTAATGATACATTTGGTCATAAAGAAGGGGATCAAGTCTTAAAAAAAGTTACTGAATGCTTACGAGACCTAAAAATAGAAGATATGCATTTATTTAGAGAACATGATGATCAATTTGTTATGTTAATAGAAAATATAACGAGAGAATACGTAGAGGAAGTTGCACAAACAATATTAAAAAAAATTAGTGGGCATTTTGTAATAGAAGAAGAGGATGTTTATTTGAGTGCATCAATTGGGATTGTAATGGCCCCAGAAGATGGAATGGATGAAAAAATGCTTTTCCAAAGAGTCGACGCAGCTTTGGAAAAAGCAAAGGAAAAAGGAAAAGGGTATTATCATTTTTATTGTAGTGGATTAGATTGTGAACGTGAACAAAGGTTTATAATAGAAAATCAGTTACATCGTGCTATAGAGAAAAATGAATTTTCCCTCTATTATCAACCTCAAATTAATATTGAAACGGAAAAGATATCCAGTATGGAAGCCTTAATAAGGTGGGAGAATAAGGAGCTAGGTTTTGTCTCGCCCAATCAATTTATCCCACTTGCTGAAAGAACAGGGTTTATTATTAAACTTGATGAATGGGTAGTACATCAAGTTTGTGAACAGATACGTGAATGGTTAAATAAAGGATATGTGGTTGTACCAATCGCAGTTAATATTTCAGCTAAACATTTTCGCTCTATTACATTAATAGAGATGATTACACGTGCTTTAAATAAGTACAACGTTCCCCCTCATTTATTAGCAATAGAAGTTACAGAAGGGGCTCTTATACATAAAGATGTATCAAAAAGAGTGTTATTGCAGTTAAAAGAACAAAATTTAAAGATTCATTTAGATGACTTTGGAACGGGATATTCATCTTTAAGTTATTTAAAAACATATCCGATTGATACGTTAAAAATTGATCGTTCTTTTATGGAAGGTATATATAAAGATGAAAGAGATACGAATATTACGGCTGCAATTATTAATTTAGCACATACTCTAGGGTTAAATGTAATTGCAGAAGGAGTAGAAAAGGCGGAACAAATACAGTTTTTAAAGGAAAAGAATGTGAAAATCGTACAAGGTTATTTTTATAATCGCCCTTTATCGATATACGATGTGGAAAATATTTATTTTAAATAGTGTATAAAAAACAAGAAAAAAGTGATGTGCTGAAAAGCACATCACTTTTTTTTGTACCTGGCTTATCGTTATAACCAGATGTGAAAATAGCTGTAAGAAATGTGAGTGATACACCTAAAATTAATAATAACTTCATACTAATTTCCCCCTTACTTTTTCGGTTGACGAATCCTATTTGTGAATCGAAATGTATGTAAGGTTCCCAGAAGAAAAGAATTTATTTACAATGAATAGCAGCGTGAAAACTTTAATACCTTTATTATACAGAATTTTCTTTGAATTTTGGAGAGAATTTTATAGCGCTATTATATATTTCGTTTTGATTTAAAGAATGTTTAAGGACATCCTAGCATACCTTTTATAATAATCCGATTGAACAAGGAGATGGGGGAGGAGCTATAATGGATATTCTAAAGAAAATTGAACAATATCGGGAAGCAGAAGAACGTTTACAATGGGAAGGTACGTTTGCGGAGTATTTGGAGCTTGTGAAAGAAAGACCATGGGTGGCTCAAACAGCACACTCTCGCATTTACAATATGATAAAAGATGCTGGAATTGAAGAAGTTGATGGTAGAAGAAAATATAACTTCTTTAGTAATCAGCTATTTGGATTAGAGGATGCTTTAGAACGCCTTGTGGAAGAATATTTTCATCCATCTGCAAAACGATTAGATGTTAGGAAACGTATTTTATTATTAATGGGGCCTGTTAGTGGGGGGAAATCAACATTAGTTACGATGTTGAAACGAGGATTAGAAACATATTCACGAACAGATCGTGGAGCGATTTTTGCAATAAAAGGATGCCCAATGCATGAAGATCCACTTCATTTAATTCCACAGCATTTACGGAATGATTTCTTTGATGAATATGGAGTAAGGATTGAAGGGAATTTATCACCATTAAATGTTATGCGTTTAGAGCAAGAATATGGGTCAAGAATTGAGGATGTAGTTGTAGAACGTATTTTCTTCTCTGAAGATCGCCGTACAGGAATTGGTACATTTAGTCCTTCTGATCCAAAATCACAAGATATTGCCGATTTAACAGGTAGTCTAGACTTTTCTACAATTGCAGAATACGGTTCGGAATCAGATCCTCGTGCATATCGATTTGATGGAGAATTAAATAAGGCGAACCGCGGCATGATGGAATTCCAAGAGATGTTAAAATGTGATGAGAAATTTTTATGGCATTTACTATCGCTTACACAAGAAGGGAATTTTAAAGCAGGAAGATTTGCGCTTATTTCAGCAGATGAATTAATTGTAGCGCATACAAATGAAACAGAGTATCGTTCCTTCATAGCAAATAAGAAAAATGAAGCATTGCATTCACGAATTATTGTAATGCCGGTTCCATATAATTTACGGGTTAGTGAAGAAGAACATATTTATGAAAAAATGATTCGTGAAAGTGATGTGTCCAATGTTCATATTGCACCGCATACACTTCGCGTTGCAGCAATGTTCACTATTTTAACTCGTTTAAAAGACCCGAAGCGTCCAGATATTGATGCAATTAAAAAGATGCGTTTATATGATGGAGAAACGGTAGAAGGATATAATACGATTGATGTAGAGGAACTGCAACGCGAATATCAAGATGAAGGTATGAAGGGGATTGACCCTCGTTATGTCATTAACCGAATTTCTTCTACAATTATTCGAAAAGAGGTACCATCTATTAATGCACTAGATGTACTGAGATCGTTAAAAGACGGATTGGATCAGCACCCGTCAATTAGTAGTGAGGACCGAGAGCGCTATATGAATTTCATCTCATTAGCGAGAAAAGAATACGATGAAATTGCTAAGAAAGAAGTACAAAAAGCATTTGTTTATTCATACGAAGAATCAGCTAAGACACTTATGGATAATTACTTAGATAACGTCGAAGCATACTGCAATAAATCAAAATTACGTGATCCGTTAACTGGTGAAGAAATGAGCCCAGATGAAAAACTTATGCGTTCGATTGAAGAGCAAATTGGAATTTCAGAAAATGCTAAAAAGGCATTCCGTGAAGAAATTTTAATTCGCATTTCTGCTTATGCACGTAAAGGGAAACGCTTTGATTATAATTCACACGAACGTCTTCGTGAAGCGATTCAGAAAAAATTATTTGCCGATTTAAAAGATATAGTGAAAATTACAACATCAACGAAAACACCAGACGAAAATCAGCTTAAGAAAATCAATGATGTTGTTGCACGCTTAATTGATGAGCATGGCTATAATTCTTCATCTGCGAATGAATTGTTACGATATGTAGGTAGTTTGTTAAATCGATAGTTTGATAACAAAACGCTGTCTCTTATTCTTGGGGCGGCGTTTTGTTATCTATTGATATCTGTAAAAAATGTCATAGCTTGTCCGAATATAATAAATTAAGATGCGATTTTATGAATTTCTTGTCAATTATTTTTACAATATGCATATGATAGAGTAACCAACCATTCATACAAAAAAGCCAACACAATACAATATGTTGCAAAACGAAAATGTGTGCAACAATGCATTGTGTTTCTTTCTTATCAACGGCTGAATGTTTCTTTCTATTATGTGAGTGGCAAAATTTTGTTTAGGATGCTCGGAGTATTGTATGAAAAACGCTATATATGTTTATGGGATGATTTTCGATGAACAGTTATTTTTCAAATATTCTAGTTACGCACACTAGAAAACAAAATTATAGATTGCTGTTCATAGGGGAAGACAATTACAGTAAGGAGGGAAAGGAATGAGCGAAGAAAACCAACCAAATTACACGATTTCACAGGAAAACTGGTCCCTCCATCGCAAAGGATATGACGACCAACAACGCCATCAAGAAAAAGTGCAGGAGGCAATCAAAAATAATTTACCAGACCTTGTAACAGAAGAAAGTATAGTTATGTCTAATGGCAAGGATGTTGTGAAAATACCGATTCGTTCTTTAGATGAATATAAGATTAGATACAATTATGATAAAAACAAACACGTTGGGCAAGGAAACGGTGACAGCAAAGTTGGTGATGTTGTTGCAAGAGATGGATCAGGTGGTCAAAAACAGAAGGGACCAGGAAAAGGGCAAGGGGCAGGAGATGCAGCTGGAGAAGATTATTATGAAGCAGAAGTCTCAATTTTAGAATTGGAGCAAGCGTTTTTCAAAGAGTTAGAGCTGCCTAATTTAAAGAGAAAAGAAATGGATGAAAACCGGATTGAACATATTGAATTTAATGATATTAGAAAAACAGGATTATGGGGAAATATTGATAAGAAACGGACGATGATATCTGCATATAAACGAAATGCAATGCGTGGTAAAGCATCTTTCCATCCAATTCACCAAGAAGATTTAAAGTTCCGTACTTGGAATGAAGTGTTAAAGCCAGATTCAAAAGCCGTTGTATTAGCGATGATGGATACGAGTGGATCGATGGGGATATGGGAGAAGTATATGGCACGTAGCTTCTTTTTCTGGATGACAAGATTTTTACGCACAAAGTATGAAACCGTAGACATTGAGTTTATTGCTCACCATACGGAAGCAAAGGTCGTCACAGAAGAAGAGTTTTTCTCAAAAGGGGAAAGTGGCGGAACGATCTGTTCTTCTGTATACAAAAAAGCACTTGAGTTAATCGATAATAAATATTCACCAGACCGTTATAATATTTATCCATTCCATTTTTCAGACGGTGATAATTTAACTTCGGATAATGCTAGATGCGTAAAGCTTGTGGAAGAGTTGATGAAGAAGTGTAATATGTTTGGGTATGGGGAAGTGAATCAGTACAACCGCCACAGTACGCTTATGTCAGCATATAAAAATATTAAAGACGAGAATTTCAGATATTATATTTTAAAGCAAAAAGCAGATGTATTTCATGCGATGAAGAGCTTTTTTAAAGAAGAATCAGGAGAAAAAATGGCATAACCCCTTGTAAAGGGGTTATTTTTTTGTAAACTTTTTATTTTTTAGTTGACAATGATAATGAAAATCATTATCATTTATTCGAGAAATGATTACATTTCGATTTATATATTTTGGAGGAGATGTAAAGTTGAAAAAAACTAAAAGAAAACATATAAATGCGATGATTATCGCTGCGGCGTTATCACTTCCATTTGCTACGTATTCAACGCCTGCTTTAGCAGCTGTAGCAATTGAGGCGAACAAAACTGGACATGCTTTAGAAGATGGTACATATGATGCTGTTATTAAAGCGTATAAAGATAAAACGAATGAAGAGTCTATGGCAGCTGTTTATATAAAAAATCCTAAATTAACTATTGAGAATGGGAAGAAAATTGTAACGGCAACGTTAAGTGATAGTGATTTCTTCGAATACTTGAAAACAGAGGATATTGATACTCCTGGTGTATTCCATGATGTAAAAGTCATATCAGAGGATAAAAAGAAAAATGGGACGAAGGTTATTCAATTTGAAGTTGGAGAATTAGGAAAAAGATATAATATGCAAATGCATATTTATATTCCGACAATGGCCTATGATAATAAGTACCAGGTGCAGTTTGAAGTAAATGCATTAAATCTAGAAAACAATGTTCCAAAAGATCAAAAGGAAAATAAAGAGGATAAAGTGGATCAACAAGATGAAAGTGCAAATGTAATAGTTGATAAGAAATTACAACAGCATATTAATAAATATAATTTAGAGAGAAAAAATATAAATGAACCTATAACGAAGGAAGATTTATTAAAAATTAAAACATTATCCATATACTCAGGTGAGGGGATAAATGAAATAGCTGGTTTAGAATATATGACAAACTTAGAGAAGTTGACATTAAGAGAGTCTAATGTAACAGACATATCTGTTATCTCGGGATTGAGACATTTGAAATATTTAGATTTATCCTCTAATCCAATTGAAAGCATTCAACCCGTTTCTAAGCTAGAGAATCTTGACATGCTCTTTTTAAGAGATAACAAAATTGCAGATCTTACACCGTTAAGTCAAATGAAAAAGATTAAAATATTAGATTTAATTGGTAATAATATAAAGGATCTTACACCATTATTTACAGTGTTATCGTTAGAAGAAGTATACTTAGCAAATAATCAAATTAGTAATCTTTCGGGTATTGAGAAGTTAAAGAATGTGAAACTACTATGGATAGGAAATAATAAAATTAGCGATGTTGAGCCTATTAGTAAAATGAGTAATCTTATTGAACTAGAAATTGCTGATAGTGAAATAAAAGATATATCATCATTATCTAAATTAGTAAAAATACAAGTATTGAATTTAGAAGAGAATTATATCTCTGATATATCGCCACTGAGTAATTTAACAAATTTACATGAGATAAATCTTGGAGCGAATGAAATTTCTGACATAAAGTCTGTTGAGGAATTGGGTAAGCGAACTTCAATAGATATTCAAAGACAAAAAATCTTTTTAGATGAAGCAAGCGTAGATGAAGAAATAAAAATTCCAGTATACAATTTTAAAGGAGAGCCACTTCAAAATATTAAATTGAAAAGTGAGGGGGCTACGCTGAGTAACGGATTTATAAAATGGAATAGTCCTGGAGAAAAAATATATGAATTTAAACTAGATACGAATTCTGCTGAAAGTAAAATAAGGTTTAATGGGATGGTCGTACAGAATATAGTTGAAAAACAAAAAGAAAGTGAAAATTTGATTCTTGATAAAACTTTACAACAACATATTAATAAAGAAAACTTTGGTAGAAAGAATATAAATGCCCCTATAACAAAAGAAGATTTATTACAGATTAAAACATTAGAGATACTTAAAGAAAAAGGAAAAGAGATAAAAGATGTAACAGGTTTAGAGTACATGACGAATTTAGAAAGCTTAACTTTAGAAGGATTGGGTTTAAAAAATATAGAATTCATTTCCGATTTGAAACAATTAAACGCTGTGAATGTATCTCATAATCAAATTGAAGATATAACACCGTTATCTTCATTAAAAAACTTACAGTGGTTAAATCTTGCAGACAATCATATTAAAGATGTAACGGTTATTGGTCCAATGTTAGACTTACTTAGTTTAAAATTAGCTGGAAATGAGGTTCGTGATGTAAGGCCGTTAATACAATTAGGTCAGTGGTTTACAATTGATGTCGGGAGACAAAAAATCATTTTAAATGAAGCGAAAGTAAATGAAGAAATTAAAGTTCCGGTATATGACTTAGAAGGAGAAACTATTGAGAATATTAAACTAACAAGTGAGGGTGGAACGTTTAATAACGGAGTAATGAAATGGAGTACTCCAGGTGAAAAGGTATATAAATTTGATTTAGATTCGGATGAAACTAGTATAAGCTTTAACGGAACAGTAATCCAGAATATAGTTGAAAAAGAAGAAGTGACAGAACCAACAAAAGAAGTTGAAGAAATAAAAGAAGAAGTAAAAGAGCCGATAAAAGAAGTTGAAGAAACAAAAGAAGAAGTAAAAGAGCCGGTAAAAGAAGTTGAAGAAACAAAAGAAGAAGTAAAAGAGCCGGTAAAAGAAGTTGAAGAAACAAAAGAAGAAGTAAAAGAGCCGGTAAAAGAAATTGAAGAAACAAAAGAAGAAGTAAAAGAGCCGGCGAAAGAAGTTGCAGGTACAAAAGAAGAGGTAAAAGAATCAGCAACTGGATTGGATCAAGAGCCAAAAGGGAATAATCAAGTTGGTCCAGTAAAAGTGGTAGGACAAGAGAGTGCGAAAGAAAAAGATTCAAATAAACAACATGCTAATAAGCAAGAGGAAAATCAGAAGTCTTTAGCAGCAACTGGTGGTCAAGCTAACACACCGACCTTACTTTCTGGATTAGCACTTGTTCTTTCAGCATTAAGTATGTTTGTATTTAGAAAGAGATTATTTAAGAAATAAATAACGTTTTATCTTATTATTATATAAAATAATTATATAAGTTTTTGAGAAGCCCTTATTATAGCAATTTCATGTTGAAATATGCTTATGATAAGGGCTTTTTGAATAGGGGAAGGATATTAATACGAAGATGTTTCGATTGCTTAAATAATGGAGCAACTGTAGTGGAAACTGTAAGTCCCTTTCGTTCACTATATGTTCAAAATGTATGAAGAAATAATATGAAATATTGCATTTTATATCATTTCATCCAGATAATATGTTAATTTCTTGAATGGAATATATAAATAGGGGGCAATAATATGAACAAGCAATCAAAGATCAATAAAGTGTTGCTTAGTATTAGTACAATGGCGCTATCGCTCGGAGCAATTCAAACGAATGTATCAGCAGAAGAAAAGGTACCGTATAATGTATTGCATTCGAAACCAGTTGGAATTGAAAAACCAGTAGATGAGATCGGACACGCTTCTAAAGCCGAGGAAACATTATCATTTCAAGAACGTTTAAAAGTAGGAGATTTTTCACAGCGACCAGCATCTATTACGAAGAACTCGGCAGTAAAGCAAGCTAAAGAAAGCTATTCAATGGCTGATTTAAACAAAATGAATGATCAAGAATTAATTGAAACGTTAGGCAGTATTAAGTGGCACCAAATTACAGACTTATTCCAGTTTAATGAAGATGCAAAAGCCTTTTATAAAGATAACGGAAAAATGCAAGTAATTATAGACGAATTAGCTCATAGAGGTAGTACATTTACGAAAGATGATTCAAAAGGAATTCAAACGTTTACTGAAGTGTTACGTTCAGCTTTTTATCTTGCATTTTATAATAATGAATTAAGCGACTTAAATGAAAGAAGCTTCCAGGACAAATGTTTACCAGCGTTAAAAGCTATTGCGAAAAATCCCAACTTTAAGCTTGGAACAAATGAGCAAGATACAGTCGTATCTGCATATGGAAAATTAATTAGTAATGCATCAAGTGATGTTGAAACGGTGCAATACGCATCGAATATTTTAAAACAATATAATGATAATTTTAATGCATATGTAGACGATCGTATGAAAGGACAAGCTGTATACGATATGATGCAAGGCATTGATTATGATATACAATCTTACTTAAATGAGGCTCGTAAAGAAGCGAATGAAACGATGTGGTATGGAAAAGTAGATGGGTTTATTAATGAAATAAATCGTATTGCTCTTCTAAATGAAGTAACGCCAGAAAATAAATGGCTCGTTAATAATGGAATTTATTTTGCTAGTCGTTTAGGTAAGTTTCATAGTAATCCAAATAAAGGATTAGAGGTTGTTACACAGGCAATGCATATGTACCCGCGTTTAAGTGAGCCGTATTTTGTTGCAGTAGAACAAATTACAACAAACTATAATGGGAAAGATTATAGCGGGAATACGGTAGATTTAGAGAAGATACGTAAAGAAGGAAAAGAGCAATACTTACCAAAAACGTATACATTCGATGATGGATCTATTGTATTTAAAACTGGGGATAAAGTGTCAGAAGAAAAAATCAAGAGATTATATTGGGCTGCGAAGGAAGTAAAAGCGCAATATCACCGTGTGATCGGAAATGACAAAGCTTTAGAACAAGGTAATGCAGACGACGTATTAACGATAGTAATCTATAACACTCCAGACGAATACCAGTTAAATAGACAATTGTATGGATATGAGACAAACAACGGTGGAATTTATATTGAAGAGACAGGGACATTCTTTACATATGAGCGTACGCCAGAGCAAAGTATTTATAGTTTAGAAGAGCTATTCCGTCATGAGTTCACTCATTATCTTCAAGGGAGATATGAAGTTCCCGGTTTATTTGGAAGAGGAGATATGTATCAAAATGAAAGATTAACTTGGTTCCAAGAAGGGAATGCAGAATTTTTCGCAGGATCTACTCGTACAAATAACGTTGTACCAAGAAAGAGCATCATTAGTGGATTATCATCTGATCCTGCAAGTCGTTATACAGCAGAGCGTACACTATTTGCTAAATATGGTTCTTGGGATTTCTATAACTACTCGTTCGCATTGCAGTCTTACTTATATACGCATCAGTTTGAAACGTTTGATAAAATTCAAGATTTAATTCGTGCGAATGATGTGGGAAATTATGATACGTATCGTGAAACTTTAAGTAAAGATTCTAAGTTAAATAAAGAGTATCAAGAGTATATGCAGCAGTTAATTGATAATCAAGATAAGTACAATGTGCCGGAAGTAGCAGATGATTATTTAGCTGAACATGCACCAAAAGCACTAACAGAAGTGAAGAAAGAAATTAGTGATATGTTGTCTATGAAAGATACAAAAATGACAAAGCATACATCTCAATTCTTTAATACATTTACATTAGAAGGTACGTTTACAGGTAGTGTAACAAAAGGTGAGTCAGAAGACTGGAAAGCAATGAGTAAAAGAGTAAATGAAGCTTTAGAACAATTGGCGCAAAAAGAATGGAGTGGCTACAAAACTGTTACAGCATATTTCGTCAATTACCGTGTGAATAGCTCTAATCAATTTGAATATGATGTAGTCTTCCACGGTATCGCAAAAGATGACGGAGAAAATAAAGCCCCGACGGTTAATGTAAACGGACCTTATAACGGGCTTGTAAAAGAAGGAATTCAATTCAAAAGTGATGGGTCAAACGATGAAGATGGAAAAATCGTTTCTTATTTATGGGACTTCGGGGATGGAAGTACAAGTACAGAAGTTAATCCAGTACATGCATATGAAAGAGAAGGAACTTATAAAGTAGCGTTAGTAGTAAAGGATGATAAAGGAAAAGAGAGTAGAAGCGAAACAACTGTTACAATTAAAGATGGAAGTGTAACAGAATCAGAACCAAATAATCGTCCAGAAGAAGCAAATCGTATCGGGCTAAATACTACTATAAAAGGTAGCCTTATCGGCGGGGATCACACCGATGTTTATACATTTAATGTGGCATCAGCGAAAGATATCGATATTTCTGTTTTAAATGAACATGGAATCGGGATGACATGGGTACTTCACCATGAATCAGATATGCAAAATTACGCAGCTTATGGTCAAGCTAATGGAAATCATATAGAAGCAAAATTTAATGCAAAACCAGGTAAGTATTACTTGTATGTATATAAATATGATAATGGCGATGGAGCGTACGCATTATCAGTAAAATAAGTACTCTTCCAATGTATGTTTAACTTTACTTTTTGTGGAAAATAGTATATTATATAGATATACAATATATCGGTTATTTACTAGGAGGAGCCTGTCACAATAGGTTTCTCCTGTTCTTTTTTAGAGACCTGTCTTACAGGTTTTTCTTTAAAAAGTAAATAACTGAAAATTAAGATTAATGATTTTTGAAAGAGGTGGGGCATACACATAACAAAAAAGGGATTGTTTAAGAAAGGGGGATAAGAAATGGTCTTGTTTGGTTATCCACTTGAAACAATTTATTTATACGGATTTATAATTGCAACTATACTTACTGTCATTTATATCTTCTTTGGAGATATATTTGAATCAATATTTAGCTTTGGTGGAGGATCTGTATCCGTTGTAACTTTATTACTTAGTTTTTTTGCAATGTTATGTGGATTTAGTTATATAGGAGAATATTTATTTTCCTTTAATAGCATTATTATTTTTGGTGGCTCATTTGCTATATCCTTTATCGGTGTTTTCATAATGAAAATATTAATTTTAAAACCGATTGCAGAGGCAGAGCAAAATACAATGCACCGCATGGATGAATTTATTGGACGAAAAGGAGAAGTAATTATATCGATTCCGAAAGAAGGATTTGGAGAAGTATTAATCTCATCCCAATTTGGAAGTAATGCAATACCAGCGAAAACAATTGGGAAAAAAGATATTTCACAAGGAACCGAGGTCATTATTGAAGGAGTTCAAGATGGTGTTTTGCTTGTACAAAACATCGCTTATTCTTTAAAGAAACCAAAATTATAAGGGGGAATTTACATGACGATTCCATTAATTATCGGTGGAGTTTTACTCGCAATTTTACTTCTACTCATTTTAGTATTTATTACGAAGTATCGTACAGTTGGTCCAGATGAAGCATTAATTGTAACAGGGAACTGGCTTGGTGGTGGAAAGAATGTTGTTATCACTGATGATGGAAAGAAGATTAAGATTATCCGCGGTGGTGGTACTTTCGTTGTTCCAATTATGCAACGAGCAGAACTTCTTAGCTTATTAAACTACAAATTAGAAGTTGGAACACGTGATACGTATACGAAACAAGGTGTACCAATTACAGTAAACGGTGTTTCTATTATTAAAGTAGGATCGACAATTGAAGAAGTTTCTACAGCAGCTGAACAATATTTAGGAAAAGAAACGGAAGAGTTAAAAGTAGAAGCAAAAGAAGTTTTAGAAGGGCATCTACGTGCTATTTTATCTTCCATGACCGTAGAAGATGCTTATAGTAATAGAGAGCAATTCGCACAAAAGGTGCATGAAGTGGCTTCTACTGATTTGAAGAAGATGGGACTTCGCATCGTTTCCTTTACAATTAAAGAAATAATGGATAAAAACGGCTACTTAGATGCACTTGGTCAGCCGCAAATTGCAATGGTTAAGCGTGATGCAACAGTTGCAAATGCAGAGCGTGAAAAAGAAGCGCGAATTGAAAAAGCTCGTGCTGAGAAAGAAGCAAAAGAAGCAGAATATCAACGTGATGCACAAATTGCTGAAGCTGAAAAGCATAAGGAATTAAAAGTACAATCTTATAAGAGAGACCAAGAACAAGCTCGCGCAGATGCAGATCTTTCTTATGAATTACAACAAGCGAAAGCACAACAAGGTGTTACAGAAGAGCAAATGCGAGTTAAAATCATTGAGCGTGAAAAGCAAATTGAGTTAGAAGAAAAAGAGATTGCGCGTCGTGAAAAGCAATACGATGCAGAAGTAAAGAAAAAGGCAGATGCAGATCGCTATGCTGTTGAACAATCAGCTGAAGCGGAAAAAGTAAAACAAATGAAAAAAGCAGATGCGGATCAATATAAAATTGAAGCAGAAGCAAGAGCACGTGCAGAAGAAGTTCGTGTAGAAGGTTTAGCAAAAGCAGAAATTGAAAAAGCACAAGGTCAGGCAAAGGCAGAAGTACAAAAGGCACAAGGTACAGCGGAAGCTGATGTTATTAGGTTAAAAGGTTTAGCAGAAGCAGAAGCGAAACAAAAAATTGCAGAAGCATTTGAATTATATGGGCAAGCCGCGATTATGGATATGGTTCTTAAAATGCTTCCAAGTTATGCGAAAGAAATTGCGAGTCCACTTAGCAACATTGATAAAATTACAGTCGTTGATACAGGCGGTGGTGGAAAGAATAGCGGCGCCGGAAAAGTTGCAGGGTATGCGACTGATTTAATGGCAACAATGCAGGAAACTTTAAAAGCCTCTTCTGGTATTGATTTAAAAGAGTTATTAGAAGGGTTTGCAGGAAAAGGGGCAGTACAACAATTAGCAAATGATAAACCTGTTGTATCTGTAGTAGAAGATAAGGAAAAAGAAGTAGAAAAAACTAAAGAATAGTAAGATGGAAAGAACCTTTAGTAAGTGGGATACTAGAGGTTCTTCTGTGAATTATAATATTTCGAATAATATACATTTTTATACATTGTTTTAATTATTAAATTTTTATAGAATGAAGTATGTATGCAATAATCTTTTAAATTTAGAAAGATGAGTAAAGAGAAATAAAAAGTCTCATTAACGTATTCATATCTTATAATTTTTATAAATAGATTAATTGTAAGTTATTGCATGTAAAACGGTATGAAGGGGTAGGAATATGTTTCAAAGGAAATTAAGGAGTAGTAGTTTAAAAACAAAGTTACTTGTGTCATTTATTATTATTTTAATTCTTCCAAGTATTGTAATTGGTTGGACGTCTTATCAGCAGGCGAAAACAAATTTTAATGAAACGATTTTAAAATCGGCGAAAGATAATATAAAAATTTTGGATAATGTAATTAATAAGGAATTGGATAGTAAAAAAGTAGATGCAACTTATTTTACGAAATTATTTACACAATCAAGTTACCAAGCGGATCAAATTCAAAACATCCAAAATAAACTAGAAGAATATAATAAATTACATCCAGAAATGGAAGCGATCTATACAGGATCTAGTAATGGACAATTTATTCAATCACCAGCTATTCAAATGCCCGAAGGATATAATCCTACAGAAAGAGATTGGTATAAAGAGGCAGTGAAAAAAAGCGGAGAAGTGATTGTAACTGCTCCATATAAGTCAAAAACGACAGGGAATATTGTTATTACACTAGCAAAACAAAACGAAGATAAAAGTGGTGTTCTCGGGATTGACTTAATTATCAATGATATTGTAACTACTTCTAAGATGGTTAATATCGGTAAGGAAGGGTATGTAGCGATATTTGATCAAGATAAAAATGTAGTCGCACACCCGACACTGAAGCCAGGAGAGAAATTAGAAGAGAAACTTAGTAAGGAATTTTATAAACAGGAAGCTGGTGATTTTCATTATTCATTAGATGGTGAAGATCGTAATATTACTTTTAAAACGAGTAAGAAAACTGGATGGAAAATAGCAGGAATTATGCCTTCAAAAGAAATTATTCAAGCGGCGGAGCCTATTTTCTATAAAACGATAACTGTTATTGGTATTTCATTAATGATCGGCGGGGTTTTAATTTACTTTATAATTGCTTCTATTATTAAACCGTTAAAACAACTTGTAATATCATCGAAAAAAATTAGTGAAGGTGATTTAACAGAATCAATTACAGTTCATTCTAAAGATGAAATTGGGCAGTTAGGAGAAAGCTTTAACGAGATGGCATTATCATTACATAATGTCATTTCAAATATAAATATTTCAGCAAGTCATGTAGCAGCATCTTCAGAAGAATTAACAGCTAGCATGAAGCAGACAAGTGAAGCGACGGAACAAATTACACAGGCGATAGAGCAAGTATCGAGTGGGGCTGAAATACAAACGAGAGAAGTTGAAGAAGGAGCAACATTATTAGAAGAAGTTACAGAAGGAGTTCAGCGTGTTGCAGATAGTTCTTCATTAGTATCTACAGCCTCTATGTATACGAAGAAAAAAGCTGAAGATGGTGGAAAGTTAGTTGAGCAAACTGTGAATCAAATGCAATTAATTCATGAGTCTGTTTCAAAGTCAGATAAAGTCATTGTTTTATTAGATGATAAGTCGAAACAAATTGGAGCAATCCTTGAAGTGATTCAACATATTGCAGAGCAGACAAACTTATTAGCATTAAATGCTGCAATTGAGGCTGCAAGAGCTGGGGAACAAGGAAGAGGTTTTGCAATTGTAGCCGATGAAGTACGGAAATTAGCAGAACAATCGGGACAATCTTCTACGGAAATTGATAAGCTAGTGAAAGAGATACAATTTGATATAAAAGAAACAGTAAGCTCTATGAATCAAGTTGGGACAGAGGTACAATCAGGGCTTGTAGTTGCAAATGAAACGAAGAAAAGCTTTGTAGAAATATTGAAATCTACAAATGATACAGTAGTACAAATTGATAGTATGGTAGAAGTAGCGAAGCAAATGACGGTAGATGCAAAACAAGTAAGTGCATCTATTAATGAAATTGCAGCAACGATTGAAGAAAACGCAGCAAGCGTCCAAAATATCGCGGGCTCTTCTGAAGAGCAATTAGCTTCAGTAGATGAAATAAATGCAGCAGCAGTTCATCTATCGCAAATGGCGGAAGAATTACAAGGGATGATTGGCAAGTTTAAAGTATAAGAGGCAAGTGTTAAGAAACGAGGTAATCATTTTACTTCGTTTCTTTTTTATGGCAACGGTAATGAGATAAAGTGAAGAAATATATAGTAATCGTGTTATGATTAAATACGAAAACAAAAGACTGTATTTTCTTTAAATTCTATCTTTAGCCATGTTAGGGGAATGATTTTGAAATTGAAGAAATTAAAACTACAACCGAGAATTACATTAACTATTAGTACACTTATTCTTGCTGTGCTTCTGTTAACGAGTTATTTATTTTACTACATATTATCTGAAACGGTAGAAGACCAAATCGGAAAAAGAGCGTTGCATGTTGCGAAAACAGTTGCTGCTATACCGGAAATCCAGGAAGCTTTTCAAAAAGAAAATCCAGCTTCTATTATTCAGCCAATTGCAGAAAAAATTCGAATCGAAACAGATGCTGACTTTATTGTAGTTGGAAATAAAGATGGTATTCGTTATGCACATCCTAAGCGAGATAAAATAGGAGAAGCTATGGTGGGCGGAGATAACAAAGGGGTTCTATTAGAAGGGAAATCTTACGTTTCGAAAGCAACGGGATCATTAGGGCCTTCATTACGTGGAAAAGTCCCAATTCGTAATCAGGATAATGAAATTATTGGTGTAGTATCTGTTGGTTTTTCCATGGATGATATTCATGGAGCGATAGAAGTGTATGGAAAGCGTGTGTTTTGGATTACAATAACAGGTCTGTTAATTGGGATAATTGGCTCTGTATATTTAGCTAAAAGTATTAAGCGGATGATGTTTGGAATGGAGCCAGAAGAAATTTCATCTTTATACGAGGAGCATAGTACAGTTATTCAATCTGTACGTGAAGGAATTGTAGTAATCGATAAAAATGGTATGGTTAGTTTAGTAAATCAAGCGGCATACGATATCCTTTCTTTAGATAAACAACAAAATATAATAGGGAAATTTATTTTAGATGTTATTCCTAATTCATCGATACTGGATGTACTTCAAACCGGAGAAGAACAATTTGATCGCCAATTAAATATAAAGGGGCAGGATGTTATTGCTAATCGTCTACCTATTAAAGTTAATCATAAAGTAACTGGTGTAGTATCCAGCTTGCGCTTGAAATCTGAGATGGATCAATTAACAGCGGAATTATCTCAAACACGGCAATATACAGAGGCATTACGGGCGCAAACACACGAATATAACAATTTATTGTATACGCTTTCAGGGCTTATTCAATTAGAGTCTTATGAAGATGCTTTAGAGCTTATTCATAAGGAAACGGCAGTATATCAAGAGTTCGTTCAATTTATTATGAAACGAATTCAAAATCCATGGTTAGGTGGGATTTTAATTGGATTTTATAATAGGGCGCGAGAGTTGAAGATTGATTTTATGTTAGATCGGGAAAGTAGTTTAGAAGAGTTAAGTCCGCATATTGAGAGTAATTACGTTGTTTCTATTTTAGGGAATTTGATCACGAATGCATTTGAAGCAATTGAAAGAAATCAAGATCATGATAAGAAAGTAAGAATGTTTGTAACAGACATTGGGGAAGAAATATTAATTGAAGTAGAAGATTCAGGACAAGGTGTTCATGATGAAATAATTACAAGTATATTCTATAAAGGTTTTTCGACGAAAGTGGGCGGAAAACGTGGATATGGATTAGCGAAAGTGAAAGAGTTAGTGGAAGATTTAAATGGAAGTATTGCGATTGAAAAAGGGGATTTAGGTGGTGCTTTATTTATCATTGCATTACCGAAAGAGAGAGGCGAATTGTAATGAATGAGGGGATTGAAGTATTGATTGTAGAAGATGATATTCGGATTGCGGAAATTCATCGTCGTTTTACTGAAAAAATTGAGGGGTTTAAAGTAATTGGAACAGCAACGACTGGGGAACAGGCGAAAGAATGGTTAGAGTTTGTAAAGCCACAACTCGTTTTATTAGATGTATATTTACCTGACATGCAAGGGACTGAACTCGTCACATATATTAGGCATAATTTGCATGATACAGATATTATTATGATTACAGCCGCATCAGAGACGGATGTAGTGCGACATGCTTTAAGAGGCGGAGTAACAGATTATATTGTAAAGCCACTTACATTTGATCGGTTTAAAACAAGTTTAGAAAGTTATCAAAAGAAGATTACGAAGTTAAAGAAAAATACTCAATTATCTTCAGAACAGATTGAACATCTATGGTCCCAAAGAGGGGTGCAGGCAAATCAAATAGAATATGCGCCAAAAGGAATCGACCCTTTAACGTTAGCAAAAATAAAAAAGCATATGCTAACTATTAATGAAGAGGGAATTACTGCAGAGATACTAAGTTCAATGGTAGGTGTAAGCCGATCAACTGCGAGGCGCTATTTAGAGTATTTGATCTCTGGAAAGAAAGTGCATGCGGAGCTTATATATGGAAGTGTGGGAAGGCCAGAAAGAAGGTATTTCCGCGTTTCTTCATAGGGGATTTTTACAACAATAAAAACAGTAGAGGATTATTACATTTCCTCTACTGTTTTTTCTAGTTTCATCTTATATTGGAATAATTCCAATTACAATTCCAGTAATCAACATAACCATTGTCGTTCCAACAGCCCAAAGTAAAGTGAATCGTTGGTGTTCACCAAAATCAACCTTGGCCATTCCGACTAATAAATAAGTGGAAGCAACGAGGGGACTCAGTAAGTGAACAGGTTGACCGAGTAACGAAGCACGTCCCATTTCTGCTGCACTAATTCCGTAAGCGGCAGCAGCTTTCGTTAAAATAGGTAATACACCGAAGTAAAAGGCATCATTAGACATGAAAAATGTGAACGGCATACTTAGTAAAGCTGTAATAATTGGAAGTTGGGGGCCAAGTGCATCTGGTATAAGAGTAACAACACTTTGAGCCATTGCATCTACCATTTTTGTTCCAGATAGAATACCTGTGAAAATTCCAGCAGCAAAGACGAGAGAAACAACCGCTAATACGTTTCCAGCGTGAGACGCAATACGCTCTTTTTGTTGCTCTAAGTTTGGATAGTTAATCATAACGGCAATAGCAAAAGCGACTGTAAATAGAACAGGTAGCGGCATAACTTCTAGTATGAGACAGACAAGTAATGTAGCGGTCAATAAAAAGTTAATCCATAGAAGTTTAGGGCGTTTATGCACGGCAGCTTCAACAGTCGCAGCTTGCTCATCCATTGTTTGCATTTGTTTTAAATATTGTACATCCATAATTCCTAAACGTTTTCTTTCTTTTTTTCCAAGATAGTAGGCAACGAAAACTACCCAAATTGCACCAGCAATCATTCCTGGTATAAGTGGTGTGAAGAGCTCTGATGCATCAAGTCCAAGAGCACTCATAACCCGAGCAGTTGGTCCACCCCAAGGTGTAAGATTTGTAACACCTGCCCCTAACATAACAACCCCAGCTAATATAAGTGGATTCATTCCAAGACGTTTATATAGTGGATACATTGCGGAAACGGTAATCATATATGTTGTTGTTCCGTCACCATCTAATGAAACGATAATAGTAAGAATAGCTGTACCAACAACAATTTTTAAAGGATCACCTTTTACAAATTTTAAAATTTTACTAATAACAGGATCGAATAAACCGCTATCAATCATAATTCCGAAATATAAAATGGCGAACATAAGCATAATACCAGTAGGTGCTAGCTTTTGAATTCCTTCTAACATCATCGGGCCCATATTGGCATAAAAGCCACCAATTAATGCGAAAATAATTGGAACTAATATTAATGCTACTAAGGCTGACATACGTTTAGTCATAATCAAAAACATAAAGACGAATACCATTGCAAATCCAAGTAATGCTACCATGTAATCTCCCCCTCAAAAAAATGATTGCGCTTTCAATATAAAACGAAAATTCAGATAAAAGGTTTTTTATTTATAATAAAAGGTTCAATTCGAATGGTAAATAATTAAAGAAATAACATCATTAGAAACATAATCTTTATTTTGATCATTTTGTTCATGAGGTAATTTTGAATTTTTAAAAAGATAAATGCCTTCGTACAAGAATGGTAGAATAAGGTGAAAACGAGAAGCGCGTGAAGTAGGGAGTAGATTTTGAATGGAAACAAGAATAGAAGAGATTTATAGTTCATGTAAAGGAAAAGTAGAGGAGATTTTTATTAATGAATCCTCTTACGTATATGAATGGGAGAAATTAATGATGATCCGAAAAAATGATGGTGAGCTTGAGAAAATCGGGATAGGGATCAGTGGAAATATAAGATTAGTAAATGTAGAAGTTGGACAGGAAATTGATACGGATACATTATTAGTTAAGCTGGAAGATGATTTATTAATTACTGGTTGTGAATGATGAGGGATGTGTAGAAGTAACTGCACATCTCTTTTTTGTTCCATATATTACAAAAAGAACATTGTTTTTTCACAAATCTCACACAACCTTCTGCTATTCTTTTCGTGGAGTATACGGTTTTTAGGGAGGAATATTAATGAGGGTAAAATATGTCGTACTTGTTATATGTGTATGTTTCATCTTTATGGCAGTAGGATGTGGAAAACAGGAAATAAAAGCTGTGGCAATTAATGAGAAACATGATAAATGTGATATTTGCCAAATCGGGGTAATGGATAATCAATTTGCAACAGAAATCATTTTAGAAAGTGGAAAAGCGTTAAAGTTTGATGATATCGGTTGTATGTATAAATGGATGGAGATCAATTCAGGTGAAAAGACGAAAGAAAAATTTGTTCGAGATTATGATTCGAAAGATTGGGTTTCGTTAGAAGATGCTACTTACGTATATGATAAAACAATAACGACACCGATGGCTTATAATGTCATTTCATTTAAAAATAAAAAAGATGCAGAGAGTTTTGTATCTAACTATAAGGGGAAAGTTCTTTCGTATAAAGAGCTATCAGAGCATAAATGGGAAATGAATAAAGAGATGATGGGAAAACCGAAAACAGGGAATCACGGTGGGCATCATTAATAATAGAAAAGGTGTAAAAATTTTAGAAGAACGGTTACAATGGAATATAGTAACCTAAAGCAATCATTTACCCCGCATTAACGGGCAGTAAAACTCCCACCTCAAAATGCGGCTGGAGCGAAGAAGTTAGGTGGGAGATCAACTGTCCGTAAATGCCCAATTGGTTCAACTAATAATCAGTGGGGGATGAACAACCCCCACTGATTAAAGTTTCACTTTATGTACTTTTTAGAAATATATACAAATGCGGTAAAAACGTGCTAAACTAATTGCTTCATAATGTTAATGATGAGGCCATCAGGCGTATCATTCCAATAGGTTGAGAAAACATAGTATAAGTTTAAGATAATCCGATTAAAGAAGGAATCTAAAGGGCTTATGGATAAATGTACTCAAGAAGAGTTATTGTATGTGATGGAGGAATGGTTAAGAAAACATTATCTTTCATAGGAGCTGTAGTTGTGAGAAAACAAAAAATTTTATTATGTATGTTATTAGGACTTTTAATGACGGTAGTGGCTTGCGATAAACAAGAGGAGCCAGAATCAAAACCGGTTCATGTGAAAAACGAAAAGAAAAAAGAAAAGCATAAAGAACAGGAAGAATCTAAAGAAGAAAAAAGTATAAATTTAATGGACAAACAGTTGCTACTTTCTACGACGCTTGGAGACACAGAAACAGCTATGAAGCTGATCCAAGATGGAGCGAATATCAATGTAGAAGGTGACAACGGAGAAACGCCTGTCCTTGCAGCGACGTATCAAAATCATGTAGAGACAGTTAAAGCATTAATTGATGCGGGTGCTGATATTGAAATTCAAGACGAAAAACAAAGTAATCCATTTCTTTATGCAAGTAGAGAAGGATATACGGATATTGTAAAAGTATTAATTAATGCAGGAGTTAATACGAAGGAAACGACTAAGTCAGGTGGAACAGCACTTATTTCTGCATCTGAGCGTGGCCATGTAGAGGTTGTTAAAGAATTATTAGAGCATACAGATATTGATGTGAATTATAAGAATGAACGTGGTGGAACAGCTTTATTAGAAGCAATTGTATTAGGAAATGGTAGTGAAAGTCATAAGAAAGTAATTCAAATGCTTATTGACCACGGGGCAGATGTAAATATGGCCAATAAGGAAAATATTACGCCGCTGCAATATGCTGAAAAAAGAGGTTTTAAAGATATTGCGAATATGTTGAGGGTAGCTGGAGCGAATGAAGTAGTACAGCCGCAACCATAACTGGCGGAATAACAAGCTGAAGAAATAAAAAGCACGAAATAATCCCATTTAGATAGACAGAATGAAGAAGTCATTTTAGTATGATGGATTCAGTAATGTGTATTTAAATGGGGTTTTTGTTTTGAAAAAATGGATGGATGCTATATCGAGAAGGCTACAAATAGTAATTAAGGAGGGTATAAATGCGATTTTCAGAACTTGAGTTAATAGCAATTCAGGCAGAAGTTTTATTTGTTCATAATCAAGTAGGAAGAATAAAGTGTGTAAATGAAAATGGAAATCTGAAAGCACCACGTTTTTTTTTTAGCAGAACTCGTGAAGGGAATATAACGAGGTATCATTATAAACTGCATGGTGAAATGATAAGTAAGATTGAGAAATTAATTCGAGAATGCTCAAATCACATTGAGATAGCAAAGATCATTAAAGTATTAAATGAAGAGAGAACGGTGGAGAATATTTGGGTGGGTCCTGCTTTCATGTTCCCTAATAATTTACATAAGCCAACTAGAACAATACAAATAACAGAGAAGAATAAAGAGCTTTTGCGAGAAAATTTTTCTAATCTAATAGAACAGATGGAATGGAGGCGACCTTATTTTGCAATTGTAAAAAATGAAAAGGTAGTTTCTATATGTTGCAGTGCCAGAAGTACGCCCGTAGCTGCTGAGGCAAGTGTAGAAACTTTAGTGGAGTTTCAAGGGAATGGATATGGTGCTGATGTCGTTACAGCCTGGGCACTATCAATACAAGAGGAAAAGCGCATTCCGCTTTATAGTACTTCTTGGGATAACTTTGCTTCGCAAGCAGTGGCGAGAAAACTAAAACTCATTAACTATGGAATGAATTTGCACATTGATTGAATTTTAAACATTGTTGTGTTCTGTTGGGGTTTATTCGTATATCTAGATTGTTGTAAAAGTAATATGGTGAATATTAACATTCGATTAACATCTAATTAACAATTTATCAAAACTGACTTAATAAATGCGTAATATAGTAAAGGTAACAAAATAACTAGGGTAGAGAACATTTGAGAACACCCGCTTACATATAACGTGCCGCTTTCTTAAGTGTGCTCTATTCCCTAGAGTTCAAATAAGGAGAAAGGTGCTCTATGTAAGTAGGTGTTTTTAGTTTGGATAAAAATAGAAAAGCTAGGTGGAATAAATGTTTAAAGAACCTTATATTGCGATGATAAAGGATTGGAAAGGGTACAAAACATACAAAAAATTACCGAAAACAGTTTTTCTTATGACTGGTTCAATGCTGGAGTTACCAGAGCGTGTATATGAACTACAGAAACATGGACACGATGTATTTCTTCATTGTGATTTTATACAAGGCTTAAATACGAACACAGAGGAAGCACTTTTATATATTCAAGATGTTATCGGAGCACAAGGTATTATTTCGACAAAGGGATCAACAATTCGAAATGCCAATAAAATTGGATTGAAAACGATTCAACGCATTTTTATTGTTGATACTTTATCTCTTACAAAATCAATTGAAAATTGTAAAACGACTAAACCGAATGCAGTAGAGATTATGCCTTCTATTATTAAACAGCTAGCGGAGGAAATAAAATTCCCTATTATTGCAGGTGGGCTGATTCAAACGCGAGAGGATGCAGAAATCGCAATTCGTGCAGGAGCAAGTGCAATTTCAACGAGTCATTATGAAGTGTGGATACAAGAAGAAAAAAGGAGTGCAACCTTGTGATTGAATTGAAAAATGTTTCAAAGGTATATAAAAATGCGGAAGAGACAGCAGTTAAAGACGTATCAGTTCATATTAAAAGAGGAGAATTTTTTGTTTTAGTTGGACCTTCTGGATGTGGAAAAAGTACATTATTACGAATGCTGGCTGGTTTAGAAGAAATTTCTTCGGGAGATTTAATTATTAATGAACATGTTGCAAATGATTTAGAGCCGAAAGACCGTAATCTATCAATGGTATTTCAAAATTATGCATTATATCCACACCTAACTGTAGAAGAAAATATTTTATTTGGACTTAAGGTAAGGAAGGTACAAAAAGAAGAGCGACAAAAGCGATTAATGGAAGCTATTGAAATGGTAGGACTGAAAGAGTATGTGAAAATGAAACCGGGCCAATTATCAGGCGGGCAAAGACAGCGTGTTGCACTTGCTAGGGCCATCGTCAGTCAAGCACCGATTTGTTTAATGGATGAACCACTTTCGAATTTAGATGCGAAATTACGTGCACAGATGAGGATTGAAATTAGAGAAATTCAGCAACGATTAGGAATTACGATGATTTACGTTACTCACGATCAAATAGAAGCAATGACTATGGGAGATCGTATTATGGTTTTAAATAAAGGAAGTATACAACAAGTTGGAACACCACTTGATATATATAACGAACCAGCAAACGAATTTGTTGCAAGTTTTATAGGTTCTCCTTCTATGAATATAAATGATGGGGAAGTGGATAAAGAAAAAGGCATATTACATATAGGGCAATTGCAAATCCCATTATCTATTGGACAGCTAAAGCAATTACCAGAAGGAACTATTCGAATAGGTATGCGTCCTGAGCATATTGCACTGTCTGAGGAAGGACAAGAAGTGACGCTGCAATCTGTAGAAGTATTAGGGAATGAATCTATATTAAACTTTGCGGTAAATAGAACAACTTGGAGTGCGAAAGTCATCGGACAGTTACTCCTGAACAAAGGTGACAAAGTAAAATTATTATTCTCGCAAGAAAAACTATGCTTCTTTCACCAAAATACGAATGAACGATTAAAAGTGGTGGCTGAAGAAGAGTTGAAAGTGGTGGCGAAATAATGATTGAAGTAGGTAAGTTACCAGTTCAAACAACAGTGTCAAAAAAGAAGAGTTTATGGGGCAGAACGAAAGATTTAAGAATAGGATTATTGTTTTTGGCGCCATCTATTTTGTTATTTTCAATTTTTCTTTTCTATCCATTGTTTAGGACGATCTACTATAGCTTTTATTTAACAGATATACACGGAGAAGCTAATCTTTTCGTTGGCTTAGAAAATTATCAATATTTATTTTCGGATCCTGCTTTCTACAAAAGTATAAAGTCAACTTTATTATTTGTTTTATATACAGTTCCTACTAGCATTGTATTCGCCTTATTTCTTGCATTAATTGCAAATGAAAAAGTAAGAGGGATCGGGTTATTCCGAGTACTGTTTTCTTCAACGATGGGAATATCAGTAGCTGCTAGTGCAGTGATTTGGCTATTTTTATTTCATCCAAGTGTAGGGTTATTTAATAATATATTAGCCTCTATGAATCTTCCTGCAATCGCATGGTTAACGAGTCCAGAATGGGCACTGTTTTCTGTATCGGTTACAACGGTTTGGGTGAATACAGGATTTGCATTTTTAGTTATATTAGGTGGTTTACAAAATATTGATACGTCTTTATATGAGAGTGCATCTATAGATGGTGCTAGTTATTTATATAAGCTTCGCCGCGTTACATTACCGATGCTATCACCAACTTTATTTTTTATCGTGACAGTAACGTTAATTAGTGCATTCCAAAGCTTTGGACAAATTGATATTTTAACGCACGGTGGACCGAATGATGCAACGAATTTAATTGTGTACTCGATTTATAAAGAGGCATTTGTAAATCATAAATTTGGAACAGCAAGTGCACAAGCGATGGTATTATTTATTTTCATTTTTATTGCTACATTGATTCAATTTAAGTTTGCTGAGAGAAAGGTGCATTATAAATGATCGTTAAACAGTGGAAACAAAATTTCCTATTATACATGCTGCTCATTATTAGTGCAGTAATGGTGTTTTTTCCTGTACTGTATGCGTTTTTAATAAGCTTTATGACACCAGACGATATTCAAATGAGAAGGTTATTTCCAACTCAATTTACTTTTGATAATTTCATTAATATTTTTCAAAAAGTACCTCTTTTTACATACTTATATAACAGTTTAATTGTATCGACAGTTGTTATGCTTGGACAACTTATCGTATCCAGTTTAGCAGCTTATGCTTTTGTTTTTCTTCAGTTTAAAGGTAGAAACTTAATTTTCTTCTTGTTTATTTCAACAATGCTTATTCCGTGGGAAGCAACGATGGTACCGAACTTTTTAACGATTCAAAACTTCGGATGGATTAATAGTTTTGCTGGGATGACGGTGCCGTTTTTTGCAACAGCTTTCGGTATTTTCTTACTACGTCAACATTTTATGACACTTCCGAATGAACTGAAAGAAGCTGCTTTTATTGAAGGGATTGGAAATGTAAGGTTTTTATTCAGTGTTGTAATTCCGTATTGTAAAACGAGTTTTATTACGCTTGGAGTATATAGCTTTTTAACAACGTGGAATATGTATTTGTGGCCGCTCTTAGTAACCACTGATGAAAAAGTAAGAACGGTTCAAATTGGTGTAAAGCAGCTTCAATCTCAAGAAGTTGCAACTGATTGGGGCAGTGTAATGGCCGGTGTTACGGTTATCGTCATTCCAACGTTGATTTTACTATTTTTAGGGCAAAAGCAATTACAAAAAGGATTAACAAAAGGTGCAATTAAATAAGCATACATAGGAAAAGGTGGGATTGAGATGAGTTTATTGAAAAAAAGTGCTGCTCTTTTAATGGCAGCCACAATGGCATTAACCGGCGCAGCGTGTTCAAATAGTAAAACAGAGGGGAAACCTGAAGCACAGGCAAAAGTAGCTCCAGTTGAAAAGAATGGTGATAAAACTGTAATTCGTTTCTGGCATGCAATGGGTGGAAAAACACAAGGTGTACTAGATGGGCTTGTTGCAGACTATAATAAGTCGCAGAATAAATACGAGATAAAGGCAGAGTTCCAAGGAACATACGAAGAGTCTTTAACGAAATTTAAAACGATGTCTGCAACGAAAGAAGCGCCAGCTCTTGTTCAATCGAGTGAAATTACAACGAAGTATATGATTGATAGCAAAAAGATTACGCCTATCGATAGCTGGATTAAAAAAGATAAGTACGATACATCAAAATTAGAAAAATCAATTACGAACTATTATTCAGTTGATGAAAAAATGTATTCTATGCCGTTTAATTCATCTACACCAGTATTAATTTATAATAAGGATGCTTTCGCGAAGGCTGGATTAGATCCAGAGAAAGCTCCGCAAACATATGATGAGTTAAAAGAAGCGGCGAAAAAGTTAACGATTAAAGAAGGCGGAAATGTAAAGCAGTATGGATTTTCAATGCTGAATTATGGTTGGTTCTTTGAAGAGTTGTTAGCGACACAAGGTGCTTTATATGTAGACAACGAAAACGGCCGTAAAGATGCTGCAAAGAAAGCGGTATTTAACGGAAAAGAAGGTCAAAAAGTATTTGGGATGTTAGATGAATTAAATAAAGCTGGTGCACTTGGAAAGTATGGAGCAAGTTGGGATGATATTCGTGCTGCGTTCCAGTCTGGACAAGTTGCTATGTATTTAGATTCTTCAGCTGGTGTTCGTGATTTAATTGATGCATCTAAGTTTAATGTAGGCGTTTCGTATATTCCGTATCCAGAAGATTCGAAACAAAATGGTGTTGTTATTGGCGGTGCATCATTATGGATGACGAATATGGTTTCAGAAGAAACGCAGCAAGGTGCTTGGGACTTTATGAAATATTTAACGAAGCCAGATGTACAAGCAAAATGGCATACTGCAACAGGATATTTCTCAATTAATCCAGATGCATATAATGAGCCGTTAGTAAAAGAGCAGTATGAAAAGTATCCGCAGTTAAAAGTAACGGTAGAGCAATTACAAGCAACGAAGCAATCTCCAGCAACTCAAGGGGCATTAATTAGTGTATTCCCAGAATCAAGAGATGCAGTTGTAAAAGCATTAGAAGCAATGTATGACGGAAAGAATAGTAAAGAAGCGTTAGATGAAGCTGCAAAAGCAACAGATAGAGCAATTAGTATTTCAGCTCGTACGAGTCAAAAATAAGAGAAAGCCGCATCCTTTTTCAGGATGCGGCTTTCTTTATTGGGAGATAAGGGATCAAAGAAATGATGAAGTCTTATCTCGTTTATATGAGTAAAGGGTCTAGAATGAATTTTGTCTTTTTCATTATTTGTTTAACTCCATTGCAACTTGTTTCCCATTTACGAAAACCTCTGCCACCGCTACTACAACTTCCATCACTTTTTTCATATCTCATCTCTCCTTGTTTTTTGTTTCATTTCTTACTTTTAGTATAAAGAAATATAGTAATTGCAACTATCGAATTGGATGACAAGAGACTTACATTGTTGTAAGGATAATAGTTTTAGTTTGTAATAAATGTGATTCAGAAGTTTCTGTCGTTTTGAATTATAATTAGAAAGAGAATGGTTTAGAAAGAAGGGGAAGAAATGAAGAGAATACTTGTTATTAGTGATATTCATGGGGAAATAGAAAAGTTCGAACAATTATTGGAAGAAGCTCACTACGATGCAAAACAGGATCAACTAATTTTGTTGGGGGATTATGTAGATCGTGGTCCAAATGCGCGTGCAGTAATTGAAAAGGTAAAAGAGTTAAAAGAAGCGGGAGCCCTCGTTCTAAAGGGCAATCATGAAGATATGATGATTAAGGCGTTAACGACAGATGAGGAACGTTCATGGAACCATTGGGTAAAAAGGAATGGTGGGGATAAAACGTTATATAGCTATGGATTTGTAGAAGAAGACATTGCGGTTAATGAGGAAAACTTCCAAAAACCGATTTTACAATCTCATATATTAGAGGAACATGTAACGTTTATTCAAGAATTAGATCATTACATTGAAACAGAAGAGTATATCTTTGTACATGCTGGTGTTGAGCCGATGAATCGAGTTTCTGAATCAGAACCATATACATTAATGTGGATCCGTAATGAATTTCATAATGGATATAGCGGCGAAAAGGTTGTTGTATTTGGCCATACGGAAACAAAAACGCTTCATGGCAGTGAGAATTGCGGAGTGTATTTTGGTAGTAATCGTATTATTGGAATTGATGGCGGGGCTGTGTATGGTGGTCAGTTAAATTGTTTGGAGTTGCCAAGTAAAAAGGTATATGTAGTAAAAAATTGAAAGAGATAAGAGGAATCTTATTTCTTTCAATTTTTTATTAAGCAAAATTTAAGAAAGAGCCTTTATAATAAAGGTTCAAAATTTTATATCGAGCAAAACTTTAGAAGGAAATAGTTGAAAATGAAATTACATAATATGATTACATTATTTCGTTATGAAGAGAAGAGATGCAATAATAAAGAGAGTTGAAATAGATTGTGGAAGGTGAGAATATGCGCTTACTTGTAGTAGAAGATAATGCCTCGTTATTAGAGTCTATCGTACAAATTTTACGTGATGAATTTGAAGTGGATACGGCAATGAATGGGGAAGACGGCTTGTTTTTGGCGCTGCAAAACATTTATGATGCAATTTTGCTTGATGTGATGATGCCAGAAATGGACGGATTTGAAGTGATTCAAAAAATACGTGATGAAAAGATTGAAACGCCAGTCTTGTTTTTGACAGCGAGAGATTCTTTAGAAGATCGAGTGAAAGGATTGGACTTTGGTGGAGATGACTATATTGTTAAGCCGTTTCAGGCCCCTGAATTAAAAGCGAGAATTCGTGCATTACTACGCAGAAGTGGTAGTTTAACAACACAGCAGACCATTCGCTATAAAGGAATTGAATTGTTCGGAAAAGATAAAGACATTCAAGTAGATGGACAAGGTATTAAGCTGACATTAAAACAATACGAGCTACTAGAGTATCTCATTCAAAATAGCGGGAAGATTTTAATGCGTGAACAAATTTTCGATCGTGTTTGGGGATTTGATTCAGATACGACAGTAGCAATTGTAGAAGTGTATGTACATCATTTACGTAAAAAATTAGAACCATTCGGTTATCAGAAAGATATTCAAACCGTTCGAGGTATTGGATATATATTAAAAGAACAATGAGAAAGGGAAGCATGTTTCAAAAGACACGTATTCGTCTAACTATATTGAATTCGTTAGTATTCATCCTATTAATAGGTGTATTAGGTAGTATTATTTATTCGTACACATACAAGCGTACTTATAATGAAGTGGATCAATCTATAAAAATGATAACTCAGTATAGAGAAAAATTTGATGTTAAAATGCCACCACCAAGAAAACGTATAGAGAATATCAAAATTCGAGACCCACGGATAACTATAATAACTTGGAATGGAAAAATAGTGGAGATAGAAGGCGATAACCATAAATTTCGCTCTAACTTTGAAGGGGATTTGGAAAAGTTTTCTCCAAAAAAGGTAGGGGATTTGCAAGATATTGAAGTGCAAGGACGATATTTTAGAACGTTTGCGTTTCAAGAAGATGGAAAAATAGTTCAAATTGTACGTGATACAACAGCTGAAGAAGAAATGCTAAATACTTTATTTTTAATTCTCATAATAGGTTGTAGCATAGGCAGTCTATGTGCAATAGGTATCGGTTTTTTCCTAGCTGGCAGGGCACTCATACCTATTCAAAATTCATGGGAGAAACAGCAGCAATTCGTTTCCGATGCATCACATGAATTAAGAACACCGCTTGCAGTTATTCAATCAAAAACGGATGTATTATTCCAGTCCCCATCCGCTACGATAGAAGAAAAAGCCGTGGATATCTCTACAATTTCAAAAGAATGTAGGCGGCTATCGAAACTCGTTAGCAATTTATTGTTGTTAGCACGTTCGGATTCTAATCAAATTGAGATGGAAAAGAAAACATTTGAACTGGATAAGTTGTTAGAAGAAATTATAAATCCATATAAAGAAATTGCCTCTTATCAAGAAAAAGCGATGATATTAAAAGTAGAACGTGATATAACGTTTATGGGTGATAGAGAGAGAATCCATCAAATGATGGTCATATTGTTAGATAATGCGATGAAGTATACGAATGAAGATGGGCATATTCAAATTGATTGCACACAAACGAGTAATTCAATTCGTATACGGGTGAAAGATAATGGGATAGGAGTTAAAGAAGAAGATATTCCAAATTTATTTGATCGTTTTTATCAAGGAGACAAAGCAAGAAGTATGTCAGAAGGAGCTGGGTTAGGTCTTTCAATCGCTAATTGGATTGTAGAAAAGCATTATGGAAAAATATCGGTAGAGAGCAAATGGGGAGAAGGAACTTGTTTTGAAGTGATTTTCCCTAAAAATCAAAGAATATAAGTGAGAAGACGATCTTGTTTTTACAAGGTCGTCTTTTTTTTAAGGGAAAGTTAAGAAACAACTTGTATCATGTATTACATCATGGAAACTTGTGATGGAAAGAAAAGATGTAAGTTTTTTTGAATGAACTGGATAAATCATAAGGTTATTTCTAACAGAGATGAAGTTTATGCATAGTATAAAAAAATTTATGGGAAAGCTGGAAAAAGAAAGCGTGAGAGGGAGGAAGAAGTCTTGAAAAAGAAAATGATGACGGTATTCACTATTGGAGTAATGAGTTTAAGTATATTAGGGGGTGCCTCCCCTTCTGGAATGACAAAAGGAAAGACAGATTACACGCAGCGTAGTAAAGAACAATTAAATGATGGGAAAATACATGCAATGCATACGGAAGAAAAAGCGGAAAAGTTAGGCATTGAAACGGATGGGAAAGAACAAATTACGTTAGAAAAAGAAATTCATGAGACGGAAGTAGGAAGAGAAGCTAATCAATTAGGTATCTCGGCAGAAGGGAAAGATGTTGGAATTCTTTCAGAAGAAATTTATGAAACAAAAGTGAGGAAAGAAGCGTTGAAACTAGGAATATCTATAGAGAATACGTCGATTGTAAGTTTAATTGATCAAATTAATAAGATTAAAATTAATAATGAAGCAGAAAAGCTTGGTGTTTCAACTGAAGGAAAAGAAATAGAAGAGATTGAGGAAGAAATCTACGGAACGAAAGTTAGAGAAGAAGCAGAAAAGCTAGGTATTGCTCAACAAGGAAAAGAGATGGAAGAGTTAGCAGGGGAAGTGTACGAACAAAAAGTACAGGAAGAAGCAAAAAAATATCATATTGATTTATATGGCAAAGATATATATCAAGTATTAAGAGAAATAAATGAGCAAAAGGTAATAGAAATAGCAGATGAGCTAGGTATGGATAGAACGAATTTGAAGATTCAAGATTTAGCGGAGAAGATAAATCTTGAACAACCTGAAAAGGGAAAAGAGCTTAAGTTTGTTCCTATGGTTCAAACAGATGCTAATGCGTTTTATTCGTATTTAACGAATTAAAAAGGGCGTGAGAGTGATACGAAAATGGAAGTGGTATATATGTATGGCCTTACTATGTATAGGGGTATGGGGTGCATATACAAATGGAATTACAAAGTATGTGGAGAAAGTAAAGGGGTTACTATTTTCAAGTGTACAAAGTCAAAAACGGATAGAGTTTAGTAATAACGATGAAAAAGTCATGTTATCAAATGTGCCTTTAATTCAGCAATTACCAGAGTTAGATAGAGGCTGCGAAGTAACAAGTTTAGCGATGATGTTACAATACGCAGGTGTTTCTGTAGATAAGATGAAATTAGCAAATGAAATAAAAAAAGTTAATTTTATGGAAGATGGTGTACGTGGGAATCCGAATGAAGGATTTGTAGGGAATATTTATACCTTTTCTGAATCCGGATACGGTGTATATCACGGACCACTTTTTCAGTTAGCAAAAAAATATTTACCGAATAAAGCTGTGGACTTAACAGGGAAGAGTATAGAAGAAATTTATAAGAGTGTAAAAGCAGGGCACCCGGTAGTCATGATTACGAATGCAACATATGCTCCTTTAGATGAAGATGAATTTACTACATGGGAAACAAATAGTGGGGATGTTTCTATTACGTATAATGAACATTGTGTTGTACTTGTTGGGTACGATAAGGAATCTGTATATATTCGAGATCCCCTCGATGATAGCTTAGATGTAAAAGTGCCAAGAGGAAAATTTGAACAGGCATGGGTGCAGATGGGGAGTCAGGCAATTAGCTATGTAAATAACTCCAAATAAATTAGGAATAAGAGCATGAACTATATAACTATAAGGTGAAGGATAAAGATTTAAGAAATTGTAAGAGAAGGTTTGCAGATTTTTTTGAAGAGAAGCTGTTAAAAAACAAGAGAACTTTAGCTTATTATATATGCTAAAGTTCTCTTGTTTTTTAGGATTAAAATGTTTAGGAGAAGTGGATATGTAAAAATGCATAATTGACGAAAAAATTACATGTTATCATTATATATTGTTTTATACATGTTGATTGTATAAAATTACACAAGTGTTCTATTACATAAAGGAGGATTATTATGCAAAAAATATTTAACTGGGTTAAATGTATGAGTATCAAGAAAAAATTAATCATTTCATTTTTTCTTATTTTAACTATACCAGGACTTATTATCGGTGGTGTTTCATATCAAACTGCCAAAACAAATTTTGAACAACAAATTACAGGTAAAGCAAAGGAAAATATTTCAGTTTTAAATACTGTTATTTCTCAAAATATAGAAGAGAAATTTGTTGATGCGGCGTACTTTGCAGACATTTTAACAGAGGATACATATCCAAACGGACAAGAAGAAATAGTAAGAACGAAGTTAGCGCAATATATAAAACTTCATCCAGAAGTAGAAGGTATTTATATTGGAACACAGGCAGGAAAGTTTATAAGAGAACCATTTATCCAAATGGCTGATGGCTATAACCCAACAGATAGATCTTGGTATAAAGAAGCGTATGAAAATAAAGGAAAGGTAATTGTTACTGCACCATATCAATCAGCATCTACTAAAAATATGGTAGTGACAATTGCTAAAGAAGTAAAAGATGGTAAAGGTGTTATAGGAATTAATTTAAATTTAGATAACATCTTAAAAATTTCCAAAATGATTAACATTGGTGAAAAAGGTTATGCAGTTATTCTAGATCAAAATAAGCAAATTGTTAGTCATCCATCTAGAAAACCAGGTGCAAAAGTTACTGATCCGTGGATTAAACCAATTTATGAAGAAAAACAAGGAAATGTGTCTTATACAGAACAAGGTGATAAAAAGAATTTAATCTTTGCAACAAATGAGAAAACAGGATGGAAAGTAGTTGGAGTTATGTTCGACGAAGAAATTACCCAAGCTGCGAATCCAGTGTTTTATAAGACTTTGATTGTCATTGCTATCGCTATTGTATTTGGTAGTGTATTAATTTATTTCATTACAAAGTCTATTACAAGACCATTAAGAAAAATAGCTGACTCGGCACATAAAATTAGTAAGGGAGATTTGACAGAGAAAATTACAATCCATTCCAAGGATGATATAGGGAAATTAGGGAGTTCATTTAATGAAATGTCTGCCTCTTTACAAGATGTGATTACTCAAATTAGTTTTTCAGCAGAACATGTCGCTGCATCGGCTGAAGAGTTAACAGCGAGCGTACAGCAAGCAAATGATGCGACAGATCAAATTACAATTGCAATGGAACAAGTATCAGGTGGGGCTGAATCACAAAGTCAAGGTGTTGAAGAAGGTGCGGCTACATTACAACAGGTAAATACAGCAATTCAAGATGTAACTGGAAGCGCGGAATCAATTTCTATCTCCTCATTACATGCGAGAGAAAGAGCTGAAGAAGGGGAAGAATTGGTTGAACAAACAGCAAAACAAATGCAGTCTATTTCTAAATCGGTATCCGAGTCAGATGCTATTATTAAACTTCTTGATGAGAAATCAAAGCAGGTAGGAGCTATTTCTGAAGCAATTCAAAATATTGCTACTCAAACGAACTTATTAGCTTTAAATGCGGCTATTGAGGCGGCAAGAGCAGGTGAGCAGGGAAGAGGATTTGCTATTGTAGCTGATGAAGTTAGAAAATTAGCAGAGCAATCAGGAGAATCATCTGGAGAGATTGCAAATTTAATTGCAGAAATTAAGGCTGATATTGAACATACTGTTAAGGCAATGGATAATGTGAGTGGGGAAGTTCAACAAGGCTTAGATGTTGTAACAAAAACGAAAGTAAGTTTTACAGAAATTTTAAGTTCTACTACTCATATTGTTTCTCAAGTTAATCAAATGGTAGAAACAACGAAGAGAATCGCTGGAGATGCAAATGAAGTGACAAACGCTATTGATGAAATTGCAGCGGCTGCAGAAGAAAATACAGCTAGTATGCAAAGTGTTGCAGCTTCAACAGAAGAACAAGTAAATTCGATGGAAGAAATTAGTTCGGCTTCGCAAAACTTAGCTGAGATGGCCGAAGAACTACAAGCAATGACTAGTAAATTTAAAGTATAATAACAGCAAATAAGTAAGGTGAAAATAATATCACCTTACTTATTTTTCTATTCAGTAATTAGGGGAGTCATTAACGGGATGAAAAAAAGAAAAAGACTATGGAATTTATGGAAAACGATTACATTGTTAGTTTGTACAGTTGTAATTTTTTCTTTACTTGTGACAGATATATTAATTAGTCATAATGTAGAACGGACAACGGAGGAAAGCCAGGCAGAGAAAGCGAAAACAATTGCACACATTGTGGCGAATGATTCAGTTGTAATCAATGGTTTGATTGGGAAAGCAGATACTTCAGCAATCCAAACGTATACAAATAGAATATTAAAAAATACAGGTGTTCAATTTATTGTAGTTATGGATATGGATGGAATAAGAAAATCTCATCCAAATCCTCAAAAAATAGGTCATCATTTTATTGGGGGAGATGAAGGACCTGCATTGAAAGGGAAGGAACATGTATCGCTAGCAGAAGGAACTTTAGGTATTTCAATGCGAGTGTTTGTACCAATATTTTCTGAAACAGGTGAACAACTTGGCGCGGCGGCCGTTGGTATCTCGGCAGATAATGTAAAAGAGAGAGTTAAGGAAAGTAGACATATTATTTATATCGGTGTCGGAGTTGGAGTATTAGTCGGACTTATAGGAGCAATATTGCTAGCTAGACATATAAAGAAAAGTTTATTCGGTCTTGAGCCGCACAGGATAGCGAAAATTCTTGAAGAAAGAAATACGATGTTACAATCTGTAAAAGAAGGCATTATTGCTGTAGATAAAGAGGCGAGAGTAACGTTAATTAATAATGAAGCGAAACGGCTATTTAAAAAAAGTGGACTTGAAGAAGACTTTATTGGTAAAGATGTTGAGTTGTATATGCCAAATTCGCGTATAAAAGAAGTGTTGCAAACAGGCGAGGTACAATTAAACGAAGAACAAAATATTTACGGAATTACGATAGTCACAAATCGTGTTCCTTTATATGTAAAAGGAGAAATAGTTGGCGCGATCGCAACATTTCGTGATAAAACAGAAATTAGAAAATTAGCAGAAGAACTAACTGGTATTAGGCTATATGCGGAAGCGTTACGGGCACAATCTCATGAATTTATGAATAAAATGCATGTCGTATTAGGGCTTACACATATGAAACAATATGAAGAATTACAAAAGTATATAAGCGGCATGGTATCAGAGCATCAATATGAAATTGGTGGGGTTATGAAAAGAATAAAAAGTCCAGTATTTGCTGGTTTTTTACTAGGTAAACTTAGCTATGCTAGGGAGAAAAATATAAAGTTAATTATAAGTGAAGATTCTTACTTGCCGGAAATATATGATGAAAGTATTACTCATGAACTTATTACGATTGTAGGGAACTTAATAGATAATGCATTAGAGGCAGTGATACATTGCAAAAAGAAACAAGTTGAAGTTGGGATACAATATCAGAATGCATTAACTATTACAGTACAAGATACGGGGAAAGGTATAGAAGAAGACGCAGTGGATGCATTATTTACAAAAGGTTATTCCACAAAAGGGGATAATCGCGGTTATGGTTTGTATCTTGTAAAAGAAAGTATACAGCGAATAAATGGGGAAATTCATATGCATTCATTAGTAGGAAAGGGAACAACGATAACAATTGAAATACCTAAAGGTAGGGATGAGAGGCAAATATGATTAAAGTTTTAATTGTAGAAGATGACCCGATGGTTGCGATGTTAAATACGCATTATTTAGAGCAAGTGGGAGGGTTTGAACTTGTCCATGCAGTTAACTCAGTTAAAGCAGCGATAGAAGTATTAGAGGAATCACGAGTAGATTTAGTATTACTTGATATTTTTATGCCTGAAGAAACTGGATTTGAGCTTTTAATGTATATTCGCAACCAAGAAAAAGAAATCGATATTATGATGATTTCAGCCGTACATGATATGGGGAGTATTAAAAAAGCATTACAATATGGTGTAGTAGATTATTTAATTAAGCCATTTACATTTGAACGATTTAAAAAGGCATTAACTATATATCGAGAAAAACTTACTTTCATGAAAGAACAACAAAAAATTAGTCAATCGGAATTAGATTCGTTAATTTTGCAAAAAGAAAAAAGAGAGCCTACTGTCACTAAAGAGCTTCCGAAAGGATTAACGAAGCAAACATTGCAATTAATTTGGAAGAAAATCAAATCACTTAATGGACAAGCATTTACAACTGATGAAATGGCGCAATTAGTAGGGGTTTCGAGAGTTTCTATTCGAAAGTATGTAATGTTTTTGACTGAAATCGGAGTATTAGAGAATGAAATGGTGTATCAAAATGTGGGAAGACCGGTGAGTAAATTAAGGTGTATTGACCAAAATAAAATAGACTTTTACGTATAAGCGACTTATTATAGGCCGCTTATACTTTTTTTAATTACAAAAGTAGTTACAAAACTTACAAAAGCTATTTTTACTATTGAAAGCGTTTTAATATTGTTATTAAGAAAACAAGGGGGTGCCATATGGGAATTCAAAAGAATGTGGAAGCGGTATCATTTTCTGAAGGCAATGAATTGAAAAGTGAATCTTTCGCTTCTAAAATTATGAACGTTAAAATCGGTGTTATACCTTTACCGTTATATGTAGTATTGGCTGCTATTATTTATGGAGCATCTGTATATAATAAATTACCAGCAGATATGATTGGTGGTTTTGCAGTTATTATGATCATGGGTATTTTCTTAGGTGACATTGGGATGAGAATTCCAATATTAAAAAATATCGGTGGTCCAGCAATTCTCTCATTATTTATTCCATCGTTACTTGTATTTTTTAACTGGATGAATCCAGCTTCAATGGAAGCTGCGACCATGTTAATGAAAAAATCGAACTTTTTATATTTATATATTTCTTGTTTAGTAGTTGGAAGTATTTTAGGAATGAACCGTAAAGTATTAGTACAAGGTTTCGTTCGTATGTTTATTCCTTTAGTAGTAGGGACGTTAGCTTCTGTAGCAGTGGGCTTATTAGTCGGTTCACTATTTGGATTTGAAATGAAGCAGACATTTTTCTTTATCATCGTACCAATTGTGAGTGGTGGTATCGGAGAAGGGATTTTACCATTGTCGCTAGCTTATAGTGATATTTTAAATGAATCATCAGCAACGTTTGTATCACAGCTTATTCCGGCAGCTATTATTGGGAATATGTTTGCAATCGTGAGTGCAGGGTATATGAAGCGTTTAGGTGAGAAGAGACCTGAGCTTAGTGGTAACGGTGTATTAGTGAAAACAGATAATCAAGCAGAGTTATTAAAAGAACAAAATACAGAGAAACCAATTGACTTCTCATTAATGGGAGCAGGTTTATTAATTGCGTGTACGTTCTTCATCTTCGGAGGATTTGCTTCTAAGTTTATCGGTATTCCAGGAGCAATCATTATGATTTTCTCAGCGGCACTTGTGAAATACTTTAAATTAATGCCAGCAAAAATGGAACAAGGAGCATTCCATTTATATAAATTTATTTCAAAGAATTTAACTTGGCCGCTAATGGTCGGTTTAGGATTGCTATATATTCCGTTAAAAGACGTAGCGGCAGTTCTTTCTGTAGGATATGTTGTTGTTTGTGCATCGGTTGTTCTTACAATGGTAGCGTCAGGTTTTCTTATAGGAAAAGTGATGAAAATGTATCCAGTTGAATCAGCGATTGTAACTGGATGTCATAGCGGTTTAGGTGGAACTGGAGATGTTGCTATTTTATCAGCTTCAAATCGTATGGAATTAATGCCGTTCGCGCAAATTTCGACGCGTTTAGGCGGGGCAGCAATGGTTGTAACAGCGACAATCTTATTAACAATGTTTTCATGATCAAACAAGCTAGCTATATTCATATAGCTAGCTTGTCAAATTAAGGGGAGATTATAAGTATGTTAGAAAATCAAATTAATGAAAGATCATTGTTATTGCATAAAGAGTTAGTAGGGAAAATTGAGATTACAAGTAAGGTAGAAGTAAATACAGCGGATGATTTAAGCCTGACTTATACACCAGGTGTAGCGGAGTCTTGCAAAGCAATTGCGGCAGATGAGGAAACAGCCTATGACTATACAGCACGTGGTAATATGGTTGCAGTTGTTTCAGATGGAACTGCAGTACTTGGTTTAGGGAATATTGGACCGAAAGCGGCTATGCCTGTTATGGAAGGGAAAAGTATTTTATTTAAGAAATTTGCGAATGTAGATGCTTTCCCGTTATGTTTAGGGACGACTGATGTGGATGAAATCGTTACCCTTGTTAAAAATTTAGAGCCTACATTTGCAGGAATTAATTTAGAAGATATTGCAGCACCACGTTGCTTTGAAATTGAAAGACGATTAAAAGAAGAAACGAATATTCCTGTATTTCATGATGATCAGCATGGGACGGCTATTGTCGTTTTAGCAGCCGTTATTAATGCATTAAAAGTTGTAAGTAAGCAAATGGATGATGTGAAAATTGTTATTAACGGTGCGGGTTCGGCAGGAATTGCAATTGGAAAATTATTATTAAAAGCTGGCGTAAAACATATTACGTTAGTTAGCTTAGAAGGTATTGTTTGTGAAGGTGAAACATGGATGAACGAAGCACAAATCGAAGTTTCAAAGAAGACAAATCGCGAATATGTACGTGGAACATTAAAAGAAGCGATTCATCAGGCTGATATTTTCATTGGCGTATCTGCTCCTAATGTATTAACGAAAGAACTTGTACAGACGATGAATGAGAAAGCGATTGTGTTTGCAATGGCGAATCCAATTCCAGAAATATTCCCAGAAGATGCATTAGAAGCTGGAGCTGCTGTAGTTGGAACTGGTCGTTCTGATTATTCAAATCAAGTAAATAATGTATTAGCGTTCCCTGGTATATTCCGTGGTGCATTAGACGTACGCGCGACTGATATTACAGAAGAGATGAAATTAGCAGCAGCATATGGGATCGCTAACATAATTACGGACGAAGAGCGTAATGCGAATTATGTAATTCCAAATCCATTAGATAAAAGAGTTGTTCCAAGTGTTGCAGAAGTAGTAGCGAAAGCAGCCATTGATTCAGGAGTGGCGCAAATTACGAAAATGCCAAGTTATAAATAGTCAAAAGCAGCGCCTTAAAAAGGCACTGCTTTTTTTGAGATAAGAAATCAAAATAATGAAGAAGTGTAAATTTATTCAAGCCCCTTTCATTATTTATTTAATTCCATTGCAACTTGTTTACCATTTATTAAAACCTCAGTTACTGCTACGATCACTTCTATCATTTTTTTCATCTCTCATCTCTCCTTGCGTCATTTCTTACTTTAAGTATAAGAGAAGAGAGATAATCCATCTATCGAAGTACGTGACGTAGAAATTACATTGTTGTAAGGAAGTGTTTCAGTTTTGTCACTTTATTCGGCATTGATTACAAATTGATCATAATATCTTTCATTCACATATATGTTTAATACCCATAATCCAGATGAAGGTAGTGACATTACGAGAGGGAGTTCCTTTACGGTTGTATCGACTGTATTTGAAGTAGTCCAAGTTTGTTTGGAGGTTTCTTTTTGAAAGAGTACTGGTGTTGGAGTTGTAGTTCCTTGTTTTAACGCGATAATAGATAGTTTTCCAGTTGGCATTTCAGGATCCAGGAAGAACCACATTATTTCATTTTGCTCATTTGCGATAATAGAGCTATCAGCCATTGCAATTTTTCTTTCAATGCCTTTTAACGGTATTTTTCCTTCTACGAATGATGGTGCTTCTTCCCAATTTACATCTTTTAAGACACTAAGGTGAAAAAAGGAAGGTGCGTTAATTTGAGAGGATGATGTTTCTAGTACTTCTTTTTTAGGTACATTTGAATCGGGTTGCATTTGCGCGCAGCCAGTAATGAGGAAGGAGAAAAGTAGCATAGTTCCGATTTTTTTCATGGTGCCACACTCCTAATTTTTATTGTTAGTGTAATTGTATTTGCTAGCAGGCGGGACAATTCCTTTAAATCATAAAAAGAGGTCGTAAGTTTTGTACGACCTCTTTTGACATTTTCTATATTTGTTCAGTTGAAAAGGTTGGTTCTCTCTCTTTTTGAGGCATTGTTAAGAAAATAACAGAAAGAACAATACATACTCCGCCTAATAATTGATATGCTCCAAAAGACTCATTAAGCCAAGCGATTGAAACGATGGCAGCTACAAGTGGTTCAATGCTAGATAAAATACTTGTTTCTGTTGCTGCTAAATATTTAAGACTACCGATATAAAGAAGGAAAGAAAGAGTGCCGCTTATAATGATAAGAATAAGCATAGAAAAAGTTTGAAGTGTGAAAGTTTGCGAAATCTGATTCCATCCAAAAGAACGATTACAAATAAGCAGTGCAATCCCTCCAATTGACATCCCCCAACCAATTACTACAGTTGTTCCGCATTCTTTAATGAGAGAAGCTGGATGAAGGGTATAAAATGCAAATCCTATTGCCGTTAATAGTCCGAAAATAATGGCTGCTTTAGATAAAACAATATTTTCGATTGAGCCATTTGTAATAATAAAGTATGTTCCTGTTAGCGCAGTTATAATTGCGAGTATTTGCATAGAAGCAGGGAATTTTCTTTGCTCAAATGCAACATACATTGTAATAAGAACAGGGCCTAGAAATTGAAAGAGTGTTGCTGTGACCGCATTACTAATATGAACTGTTTCGATAAAAGCGTACTGCGCACCAAGCATGCCAAGAATAGAGAAAATAATAAGCTGTATAGAATGTCTAGGGTGTTTCCAAATTTGAAATATGTTTTGTTTCTTTATTAGTAAGAAAGACAAAATAAATATTCCTGCAAGCAACAAGCGAATTGTTAAAAAATCAAGTGATGATACGTTAGTATGTTGAAATAGCCATTGAATCATCGGTCCAGATAATCCCCATAATGTGGCTCCTGTAATAATCATAATGAGTCCGATACGTCTACTTTTGTTCATGATCATGCATCTCCTCTTTAGTATTTGATTTTTTATATGTGACATGATAAAAGGAATTATATATAAAATCTGGTACTGTAAAAAGTATCAGATTTTAGTTTTATTAAGGGGTCAGATATTATGTTAGAATTAACGCCTAATTTAAATATGAATAGTAAGAAGGCATTGTATGTGCAGTTGTATGAGTATATAAAAAAAGAAATTAAAGATGGAACGATTCCGGCTTTTACGAAATTACCGGCTAAGAGGAAGCTAGCAACATATTTACAAGTAAGTAAAAATACAGTAGAGGCAGCTTATGAGCAACTTCTTGCCGAAGGATATATTGAGTCGATTTCTAGAAAAGGTTATTTTGTATGTGAAATCGAGCAAATGATTCATGCGGAAGGTAGCGAAGAGGTAATAGGGGAAGTACCTTTTCAAGAGCAGGTGTATAAATTTGACTTCACTCAAACGGGTGTGGATACTAGCACTTTTCCGTTTCATGTATATCGAAAAATTACGAACGAGGTATGGCAATTTGAAAATAAAGATTTACTTTTTATTGGACATCCGCAAGGGGAGGTAAGTTTACGAGAAGCAATCGCGAGCTATTTGTATGAATCTAGAGGTGTGCGATGTTCGGCTAGTCAAATTGTAATCGGAGCTGGTACGCAAATATTAGTGAAGTTGTTATTTCAATTGTTAAAAGGAAGTGGTTATGCAGTTGAAAATCCAGGCTACCACCGAAAGATGGTTGTTTTCGAGCAGGGTGAACAAAATGTTCAAATGTTATCTTTAGATAAAGATGGTATTTGTATTTCAGAGTTAGAAAATAGTTCAGCTAATATTGTGTTTGTTACACCTTCTCATCAGTTTCCATATGGGATGATTATGCCTATCACGAGAAGGATGCAGCTTTTACAATGGGCGAAGAAAGAAGAAGGTAGGTATATTGTTGAAGATGATTACGATAGTGAATTTCGTTATTCGGGAAAACCTATACCGGCACTGCAAGGGTTAGATACAGACGGGAAAGTTATTTATATGGGGACGCTATCTAAAGCATTGTTGCCATCATTACGGATGAGCTATATGGTGTTACCAAAGAAATTGATTGAAAAGTATCAACAACAATATTTATTTTACACACAAAGCGTTTCAAGAATGGATCAAGAGATCATTAGGAAATTTTTAAATGACGGGCATTGGGAAAAACATATTCATAAAATGCGTGTTGTGTACCGAAAGAAGAGAGACCGTCTTGTTTCGGTATTAGAAAAATATTTTTCTAATCGCATTGAAGTAATAGGGGAAGATTCCGGCCTACATATTTTATTAAAAGTGCATAATGGGATGGAAGAGAAAGAATTAATGGAAGCTGCAGCTGAAAGGAGTATTAAAGTGTATCCTGCTTCGATATATTATAAGGAAGGGACTTCTCCCAAAAGTACAGTATTGCTTGGATTTGCGACTTTATTAGAGGAAGAAATTGAAGAGGCCATTCAATTATTATATACAGCATGGTTTACAAGAAAGTAAAAAAACATCCTCATAAATGGAGGATGTTTTTTTATTACTTTTCTTCATCTAGGAAAAGAACCATATGCTCTTCATCCCAATATTGTCCGTTATATTTTAATGAACGTTCTTGCACGCCAAACGTTTTAAAGCCTAATGACTCATAAAGTTTTTTTGCACCATCGTTTCCGACAACAACATCAAGCATAACTTGCTCTACTTCTAAAGATTTAGCAAGCTCAAGACATTCTTTAATAAGTGCTTTTCCCGCTCCAAGTCCGCGTGCTTTTGGAGACACGTATACTGAACCGATTTTTGCTTTATGTTCTTGTTTTACATATGGTTTCGTTTCCAGTGTTGCAACTCCGATTAAAGTGCCATCTTTAAATGCACCTAGTGTATAGTTCTCATCTTGTGCTAATTTTTGGGCTTTATATTCAATAGCACACTCTTTATTAATAATATCTTCATAAGAAGAGCTGAAAGCTTCCGGATTTTGTTTTAATCCTTCTACTCGAAGTTCTAAGTAAATTTCTGCTTCGTCTTTTGTTAATACATGGATATCCAATTGTATCACCCTCCAAATCTTTGACAGTTATACCTATATTTTATATTGAAATAAGAATAATTTCAAAAGCTTAGCTTATAATAGTTGGTTTTATAAATAAAATAGCACCAGTAGTGTTGACTACTACTGGTGATTTCACGCATATATTATACAAATGGCAATTCAATTATAAATTCTGTTCCGACTTCTAATTCGCTTTTAACTTCAATAGAACCATTATGAAGTTCTACAATTTCTTTTGCAACAGCCAGTCCGATACCTTTTCCACCTGTAGCTCGTGTTCTGGATTTATCGACACGGTAAAAGCGATCAAAAACATGTGGGATATCTTCTTTTGGAATACCTTCACCTTCATCTTGTACACTTATTGTAAAAGTATTTGCACTGGTTAGTACACGTATTATTATAGAAGTGTTTTCTGGTGAATGTTGATAAGCATTGTGTAATAAATTTAACATAACTTGTTCCATACGTCTTTCGTCTATGCAAACTTCTAAATCATCTTTGCAATGTACATGGAGTTGCATTTGTTTGTTTGTTAATGTTGTTTTTGTTTTTTCAACCATTCGTTCTAAAAATGGTTTAAGAATTACTTTTTGTTTTTTTATAACAAACTGGTGTTGCTCTAATTGGACAAGCATAAATAAATCTTGTACGAGATCGGTTACACTATCCGTTTCGTCTTCAATGATTTGTAAGTATTCTTCACGTTCTTCTTTCGTTAGAGAATCTCTTTTTGCTACCTTTGCATAACCTTTCATATAGGTTAATGGAGTTAGTAATTCATGCGCTACACTAGCGAGAAATTCGTTTCGTTCTTTTTTCATATACGTAAGTTCACTAGATAAATCTTCAATCGTTTTTGCTAAGCTTCCAAGTTCATCATTTCGTTTAATTCCTAATTGAATCGGCTTATTTAATTTTGACATTTTTTCTGTCGCCCGCTTCATTTTTATAAGCGGTTCTGTAATAACACGAGAAAAAACAAAGACAGAAATAGTAGTTAAAATAATTGTCAAAACACTAATGATAAGAAATTGATTCATGAGTTTAAGTAACATATTTTCTAAGAAAGATGTCTTTAATAACATATATAACTTACCTTGAAATCCTTGAATTTCCAGCGGGCTTACTGTTGAGATGAATTTTGATTTTTTCCAGTTTTTTTCAACGATTAATCCACCTTCTGGGATAGTCTCTGTTTTACAAGTAAGTTGTTTTTGCATTTCTTTCGTTACGGGTTCTGAGGTAGAAATAATTTTGCCGTTATTGTCTGTTATAATGATAGCTATATCAGAGTTAGCAATTAATTCTGATTCAACTAATTGTTCAGCCTCAGTGTTGATATCAAACTCGGGGTACACAGCACGTTTAGGCCGTTTACTGTGTTCAGCGCTTTCTGTGAGTTGCCTTTCTTTAGAATATGCACCCCACTTTGCGCGGTTTTTAATCATTTTACTATAGCGATTTCCTTTCTCTAAAAGAGCAAGAGTTTCCTCTTCAATGCGTATGTTTGAAAGGTTCTTATAAAAAGATACGAAGGCAATTGTTTCAATACATAAAGCTAATATTAAAAAGTATGTCCCAACTTTAAGGGAAAGTTTGCTCATTTTCTCACCATACCTTATTTCATATAGAGTGAAACTTTAATCAGTGGGGTTTTATCCATCCCCACTGATTAAAGTAATTATTCACTTTTCCATTTATATCCGACTTTATAGACAGTTTCTAAGTAATCTTCAACTGGAAATCCTTTTTTGCGTAACTTATCCCGTATATTACGAATATGTGAATCGATAGTTCTGTATTCGATGTCTGTTTGATAGCCCCAAATTTTTTCAATTAAATCATCACGGCTGTAAGCACGGTTTGTATTTTGTAAAAAGAGTCCAAGTAACGAGAATTCAATAGGAGTTAGTGAGATTCTTTCACCATAAACTGTAACAGTATGTTTCGTTTTATCCCACTCAATACCATTGAAGCTAACAAATCCGTCTTTCTTCGTACGGCGTAATATGGCCTCGATTCGCGCGACTAATACATGCTCATCGAATGGTTTTGTAATGTAGTCATCTGCTCCCATAGTCAGACCTTTGACCATATCATAATTTTGGTTGCGAGCTGTTAGCATAATAATTGGAACGTTGGAAATTTGACGGATTTGATAGCAAGTATCCCACCCATCCATATTCGGCATCATAACATCTAATAAAATAATATCGAAGTCCTTCTGTTCGATTAATTCTAGTGCTTCAAGGCCAGAAGTAGCTTTCATACAAAAATAGCCGCGAGGGCTTAAGAACAAATCTAATAATCGTAACATACGTTCTTCATCGTCTACTAATAAAATTTTCACCATAATCTTGTGCACCCCAAACTATTCATTCTACTTGTATAGTTTACATGAAAATAATAAAAAACTCTTTTTATGTGATTGAATGGATGGCTGATTTTTTCGATCTGGGCAATTGACATAAAAAATGCACTAGTTTTGCACAACTATTTTTTATAATAGAAAACGTAGCGACACAAATACCCTATGTTGCGACATAACGTCATGTCATTTTATTTATAAAATGACAATTCCATTCTATTGTGTATGTGAGATAGAGAGGGTTTTCGTATTCACCTCGCATCGGATAAGAAAAATTTCCTATCTCACACTTTTTTTTAAAGGGGATTGTACACATGAGTAAAAAAGTAGAGCATTTACAAAAAGAAAAGCAAGATCGTAATGCGATTGTAATGTGTGTTGCGGTATCTATGCTTATTATGATAAGTTGTGTAAATAAATTTTTCGGGATTTTATAATAGAAAAAAGCTTATTGCTTCTTAAGAAGCAATAAGCTTTTTTAATGTGTTCTATATAATAAACCAGGGTAGAATTGCCAGTCCAGAAGTTACAATTGCTGTAGCAAATATTAAAAAGATAGCTTGTTTGTTTTGTTTCATGTTACATTCTCCTCTACATATCAATTGCTTGCTATACGTTTACTTAATAATTAGCGGGAGATGGATCCTCCTCGCTGAGTAAAGTTTCACTTTATATTTTTAGTATAACGAATGGAAAGGATTGGAACGATCGATAAAGGTGACATGAAGATTACATTGTTGTAATGAAAAAAGCATCTTAATTAATAAGAAGATGCTTTTGAAAAATTATATTGAAATGTTAATTATTTAAGAATAAAACCATATGCTCTTCGTCCCAATATTGGCCATTATGTTTTAAGGACCGTTCTTGCACGCCGTAAGTTTGGAAGCCGAGGGACTCATATAATTTTTTTGCAGCAGTGTTATCAGCAACAACATCAAGCATGAGCTGTTCTACATGTAATTTATCGGCATTTTCAATAATCGCTTTAATTAAAGCTCGTCCTGCACCGAGACCACGCGCTTTTGGAGAAACAAAAACGGAGCCAATTTTTGCCTTATGCTCTTGCTTAATAAATGGCTTTGTTTCTAGAGTAGCAATACCGACTAAATCATTATCTTTGAAGACACCTAGAGTATACTTATCCGGATTACTTAATCGCTTTGCCATAGCAGCGACAGGGTTTTCATGTTTAAGAACATCTTCATAAGAAGAGCTAAAAGCCTCAGGGTTTTTCGTTAAACCTTCCATACAAACTTTCAAATAAATTTCTGCGTCCTCTGTTGTTAATAAGCGAATTTCCATAGTTGTAACCTCCTAGATTGATTCAAATTTAATTCATTAACTTTGTAAGATTAAGTTTAGTTAAATGTATTCTGTGACTATTCTTTCTTAATTTGTAAAAGAATGAAAAGATTATGCTACTATGTTTTTATTTTATCCCGCTATTTGTGGGCAGTAAAACTCCTACCCCAAAATTCGGCTGTAGCAAAGAAGTTAGGTGGGAGATCAACTGCCCGTAAAAGCCTTCACTTTATGTAATGAAATTATATATTAACTTTATTAACTATTCAAGGTTTTAATATGTTACATTTTTATAACTAAAATCCCCGCTTTGTAAAGGAGTCATTTTTATCCAACTATTCGTGGGAGTCGGATTGCCCGTAAAAGCCCGATTGGTTGGGCTAATAATCAGTGGGGAGGGAAAAACCCTCCACTGATTAAATTTTCACTTTCTTTTACGTATTCAATCGTTTATTTTGTAGCCATCGATTCGTTCTGGATGTGTATAAATATTGCAAGATCCATTTCGAATAAATCCTACTACGGTAATACCTAAATCGTGGGCGAGTTGCAGAGCTAGTTTAGTTGGAGCTGATTTAGATAGAACAATTTCGCAACCTATTTTTGAAACCTTTAACAAAATTTCAGATGAGATGCGTCCGCTAAATGCAATGATTTTTCCTTGAACAGATATATTGTTTCGTAAACAGTGACCGTATATTTTATCTAGCGCATTATGTCTTCCGATATCCATTCTTGATAAAAGAATGTTATTTCGATCACATAAAGCGGTATTATGCACACCACCCGTTTGGCGAAATGTAGTTGAAGATTGTTGTAAGGAAGTCATTAGGTGAAAACATTCTTCCGGAGTAATAGTTATATGTATATCATGTAATTTTTTTGCTTTTGCTGCATCGTTGATGAAAACAAAACCTTGTCTACTTTTCCCGCAACAAGAAGTTACGTACCGTTTATTATATAAAGTTTGATAGAGTGGATTAATTTTTGATGATTTTACATGGACAATTCCGTTTTCTTTTTGGATCCATAATTCTTCAATATCTTTATAAGAAGAAATAATTCCTTCAGAAATTAAAAAACCGATTACCATATCTTCAATGTAATTAGGAGTGCATACAACTGTTACGTATTCTTCGCTATTTAATTTAATTGTAATGGGAGATTCCGTAACAACCTCATCGGTTTGTTTTGAAAATGTACCAGATTGATAACGTACAATTGTATATGTTTCTTGAATAGGCCCCATATTAAATTCCCCTTTATATGTATTTTTCTCCATATTTATCATAAAACATCGAAAAAACAAAAGCATCTACTAACAAGAAGATGGCAGATTATTTTGGTTATTATTGTATATGTACGATATAATAGATTTGTAGAATAGCGACATTTTCAAGCTTTCGTAGTTATACCTTATAACATCTAGAATCGACTTCCAAAGGAAAGTATTTCAACAGGGCGCTTCAAAAATATGTACAACACAATTATGAAAACGGATTCATAATTGTGTTGTACAGTTAGTTGTAAGGAGAGGGGAAACTATGACAGAACAGACAGTCCGTGTAACCGTTGATGGTAAAGAATTTTTCGTATCAGGTGAAAAGACGATACTCCAATTGTTTAACGAAAGTAATTTAGAACATCCTCAAATTTGTCATGTACCAGAGGTAGATCCTATTCAAACTTGTGATACATGTATTGTAGAAGTGAATGGAAGTTTACTACGTGCCTGTTCGACGAAGTTGGAAGATGGCATGCATATTGAGAGGCAATCGGAACGTGCAAAGGAAGCACAAACTGAAGCGATGGATCGAATATTAGAGAATCATTTATTGTATTGTACAGTATGTGATAACAATAATGGTAACTGTAAAGTCCATAATACAGTACATATGATGGAGATTGAAGAACAGAAATATCCATATGAACCGAAAGTAAGTGCATGCGAAGTGGATACGTCGCATCCATTCTATCGATACGATCCAAATCAATGTATTGCTTGTGGGCAGTGTGTAGAAGTATGCCAAAATTTACAAGTAAATGAAACTTTATCGATTGATTGGAGTTTAGACCGTCCACGTGTTATTTGGGACAATGGTGTGAGTATAAATGAATCGTCTTGTGTTAGCTGTGGGCAATGTGTAACAGTTTGTCCTTGTAATGCATTAATGGAAAAAACGATGCTAGGAGAAGCTGGATTTATGACTGGTTTAAAACCAGATGTGCTAAATCCAATGATTGATTTTGTAAAAGATGTAGAGCCTGGATATAGCAGTATTTTAGCAGTTTCAGAAGTAGAGTCCGCGATGCGTAAGACGAAAATTAATAAGACAAAAACAGTTTGTACATTTTGTGGTGTAGGTTGTTCATTTGAAGTATGGACGAAAGATCGACAAATTTTAAAAGTGCAACCTGTTTCAGATGCACCGGTTAATGGTATTTCCACATGTGTAAAAGGCAAATTTGGATGGGACTTTGTGAACAGTGAAGAGCGTATTACAAAGCCGTTAATTCGCCAAGGGGATATGTTTGTTGAGGCTTCATGGGAAGAGGCTCTTGAAGTTGTTGCATCTAATATGCAACATATTAAATCAGAATATGGTAGCGATGCGTTTGGGTTTATTTCTTCTTCGAAAGTAACAAATGAAGAAAACTATCTTATGCAAAAACTAGCTCGTCAAATATATGGAACAAATAATGTAGATAACTGTTCCCGTTATTGCCAATCTCCAGCAACAGACGGTTTATTTAAAACTGTCGGTATGGGCGGAGATGCTGGAACAGTGAAAGATATTGCTGAGGCAGGTCTTGTTATTATTGTTGGTGCAAATCCAACAGAAGGACATCCTGTACTTGCAACTAGAGTGAAACGTGCGCATAAATTACATGAACAAAAACTGATTGTCGCAGACCTTCGTAAACATGAAATGGCGGAGCGTGCTGATATATTTGTTCACCCGAGTCAAGGAACGGATTATGTATGGCTTGCTGGGATAACGAAATACATTATTGATCAAGAATGGCACGATAAAAAGTTCATAGCTGAAAATGTAAAGAACTTTGATGAATATAGCAAAATGCTAGAAAAATATACGCTTGATTATACTGAGGGAATTACAGGGATTTCTAAAGCTCAGTTAAAAGAAATGGCTCGTATGGTATATGAAGCAGATGGTACTTGTGTACTTTGGGGAATGGGTGTAACTCAAAATACAGGAGGAAGTACAACGTCAGCAGCAATTTCAAACTTACTTCTCGTTACAGGTAACTACCGTCGTCCTGGTGCCGGTGCGTATCCGTTACGCGGGCATAATAACGTACAAGGTGCTTGTGATATGGCGACATTACCGAACTGGCTTCCGGGTTACCAAGCTGTTTCAGATGATGTGCATCGTGCGAAATTTGAAAAAGCATACGGTACTACCATTCCGAAAGAACCGGGATTAAATAATATCGCAATGTTACTTGCGGCCGAAGAAGGAAAACTGCGTGGTATGTATGTTATGGGAGAAGAAATGGCTTTAGTAGATTCAAATGCCAACCATGTACAACATATTTTAGCGAATTTAGACTTCCTTGTTGTTCAAGATATGTTCTTATCGAAAACAGCTCGTTTCGCCGATGTTATTTTACCAGCAGCACCAAGCTTAGAAAAAGAAGGAACGTTTACGAATACAGAGCGCCGTATTCAAAGATTATATGAAGTATTGAAACCGCTTGGTGATTCAAAACCAGATTGGTGGATTTTACAAAAAGTAGCTCGTGCACTGGGCGGAGACTGGAATTATGGAAGTCCAAGTGAAATTATGGACGAAATTGCATCGCTTGCACCGTTATACTCTCAAGCGACGTACGACCGTCTAGAAGGCTGGAATAGTTTATGTTGGGGTAGCCATGATGGTAGTGATACACCATTATTATATGTAGATGGATTTAACTTCCCAGACAAACTAGCACGTTTATCACTAGATGAATGGGTTCCGCCAGTTGTAGCACCAGATGAGTATGATTTACTATTAAATAATGGCCGTATGCTAGAGCATTTCCATGAAGGGAATATGACGAATAAGTCGGCTGGTATTTTATCTAAAGTGTCTGAAGTATTTGTTGAAATTTCACCTGAACTTGCTAAAGAACGCAATGTGAAAGATGGTGGTCTTGTAGAGTTAGCATCGCCATTTGGAAAGATCAAAGTACAAGCGCTTGTTACAGATCGTGTAACTGGAAATGAGTTATATTTGCCGATGCATGCGACAGTAAATGAAGAGGCAATCAATATTTTAACAGGAACAGCAACAGATATTTATACGTGTACACCAGCTTATAAACAAACAATGGTGAAACTGCGTGTATTACGTGAAAAAGGAAATCGTCCGTTACCATCTTCAAACCCGAGAGATAAAAAACGTCATCCGCAAAATGGTGTTGAAATCGAGAAAAAGTGGCAAAGAAAACAATACGTAGCACTTGTGGACCAGAATTAGGGGGCGGAGATCATGGCAAAAGAGATTACTTTAATTAAAAAGAAGGTTGTAACAGAAGAAGAAAAGAAACAGCAAGTAACAGATGAGTTGTTAAATGATCTAGCTGAAAATAGAGAAGCAGTAGAAGAGACGATGCAGCTATTAGCGCAGTTGCAAAAAGCTGGGATTTTGGATGCAGCAATTAGTTTACTTGCTGCAAAAGAAGATGTTTCCAAAATAGCTGTTGAACAATTGAATCGTGAACCAGTAAAAAACGCATTAAACAATATGATGGGGGCAGGAGAGGCATTATCTTCAGTGGACCCAGAAATAACGAAACAAATAACATCTAGTTTAGTCACTGGATTACAATTTGCAACAGAGGAATTAAATAGTGGCAAAAAAACAAAAGTGATGGATTTCTTTAAAGTGTTAAAAGATCCAGATATCAACAGGGCGATTACATTTGGTTTTAGTTTCTTAAAAGCATTTGGACAAGGACTAGAGAAAAAATAGAGCGAGTGAAAAAAGTGATGGGATTAGCCATCACTTTTTTCATTATATGTATAAGAGTGTTCATGTTAAGCGGAATATATTATTATTAAAAAGATGGATTGAAATTGGAAATGTGGAATCCATCTCAAATATCGTTTTAGAATGTGGAGGAATATATGCAACACCGTAAAAGACTATCTATACCAGGAGTAATGGGACATTCCTTTCAAACAGTTAGATTTGCTTTTTGGAATGTATTAACCTTTCAACTTACTTATAAATTATTAGCAGCGATTGTATTTGTCCCGCTATTTGGGATCATTTTTAATAAGTTATTGTATTTTGGTGGTTATGCAAATGCGACGAATGATGAATTATTAGCGTTTTTAAAGACACCATACGGCATTTTGGCAATCGTAATTTTATCATTGTTAGCACTGTTTCTTATCTTTACGGAATTTGCGGTGCTTATTATCATTTCGTACTTCGCTCATAAAAGACAAAAGGTGAAATTACGTCCGATTTTATATAAAACCGTAACGTATTTACCTACTCTTTTCACATATTGCTTACCAGGATTTATTTTATATGCTGTCGTATTGTTACCTCTTTTAAATCTTGGATATGAAACGGCATTAATTCCGCAAATTCAAATTCCTAACTTTATTACAGGAGAACTGTTTAAGACAACGATGGGACAAGTTGGTTATTACACGTTCTTTGCTGTAGTTGCGTATTTGAACCTTCGCTGGATTTTTGTTCTACCTATTGTTGTTTTAGAGCAAAAGCCGTTTCGCACAGCAGCACGTAAAAGTGCAACGTTAGTAAAAGAAAGTTTTTTTAAAGTACTATTCTTTTTAGTAGGATTTTTTATTTCAATAGGGATTGTGTACGGTGTATTTTTTGGAATGTATTTATTGTGTCTATGGGGCATGTATGAATTTACAAATCCACAGGGAACATTTGCATTATTAGCAGAATCAACAATGTCTGTATTTTTAACGAGTACATTGTATTTATTTAGTTTTATCGTGACGCCATTTTATATTATGGCAATAACACGATTGTATTTACAAAAGGTTCCGGTTGAAGATGTTTTATTAGAAGAAGGATTAGATTATTCGAAAACAAAAGCAGATAAATGTTTCTTCCAAAAACATCGTTGGAAATTTATTGGTGTATATATTGTAGGAATTATTACTGCCGGAATGGTCGTTGCCTTCATTGTAACGTTTATTTCAAATTCATATAAAGAACCAATTATTATGGCTCATCGTGGTTATATTTCAAAAGGTGTAGAGAATACGAAAGAAGCTCTGCAGGGGGCTATTGATGCCAAAGCAGACTACGCTGAAATTGATGTACTGCAAACAAAAGACGGTGAACTAGCAGTTATACATGATTTGAAGCTAAAACGTCTTGCGAATGCTAATGTTCACGTGTCAGATTTAACGATGGAGGAGTTAAGACAGCTTACCCTTAGTCAAGATGGGTTTTCAGGACAAATAAGTACACTTGATGAGATCATTAAGCTGGCAAAAGGAAAAATCAAACTTAATATTGAAGTGAAGCTCCATGGTGGCGAAAAAGATTTCGTAAACAAAGTATTAAAAGCGATTAAAGATAATGAATTTGAGAAGCAATGTGTCATTCAAACGTTACACTATCCGCTTATTAAAGAGTTTAAACGTGCAAATCCAAATATAAAAGTAGGATACATACTGTATGCGAGTAGAGCTAACTTAAAGAATGTGAAGGCTGATTTTTATGTAGCAGAAGAATACATGTTAAATAAGAAATTAGTAAAAGAAGCAAGGAAGCTAAACAAGCCAATTTACGTATGGACAGTAAATGATATGGAAAGTTTAAAGGCATATTATAAGTTAAACGTGGATGGTATCATTACCGATTATCCTGAAGACGCACGTGAAACAATTAAGATGTTAAAAGAGCAAGAAGATCGTGAAAGTGATATGTTTGATAAAATTACCGAGACGACAGAAGATCTATTTTCAAAGTTATTTATAAGTTATCCAGCTGCTGGCTAAATGCTAGTAGCTGTTTTTTTGTGAAAAGAATATATTTCTAAAGTATTGAACAAAGTAATAAGTGTATATGTATACGTCATTGCTTAGTTTTTTTACATTGTTACATTATTGTCAAATAATAAATAATTACTATGCATTTTGAATAGATATAATAGAAATAGAGTAATAGATGATGGAGTGGTACGGAGAACCCAATAAAATCAATGTTTTATATATTTACACTATTCTAAATATATAAACTTTAAAAAAAATAGTATGTTAGCGTTTTCATAACTTTTAAGTTATGCTAGAATAAGGACATAAGTTATTAATTATTTAAAAAAGAAAAAAGAATTCCTTTTTTCTGTTAATTATAAGGGGGCATTTCATTATGCGTATTGGGGTACCAGCAGAAATTAAAAACAACGAAAACCGTGTGGCAATGACACCAGCAGGTGTTGTACATTTAGTTCGTAACAATCACGAAGTATTCATTCAAAAGGACGCAGGTGTAGGATCTGGTTTCACAGATGCTCAGTATGTTGAAGCGGGAGCGAAAATTGTTGATACGGCTGGAGAAGCTTGGAACATGGAAATGGTTATGAAAGTTAAGGAACCAGTTGAAAGCGAATACAAACACTTCAGCGAAGGTTTAATCTTATTCACATACTTACACTTAGCTCCAGAACCAGAATTAACAAAAGCGTTAATTGAAAAGAAAGTTGTTGCTATCGCATATGAAACAGTACAATTAGAAAACCGTTCATTACCATTACTTGCACCTATGAGTGAAGTAGCTGGTCGTATGGCTGCACAAATCGGTGCGCAATTCCTTGAGAAAAACAAAGGCGGTAAAGGTATCTTACTTGCAGGTGTTCCAGGAGTTAAACGTGGTAAAGTAACAATTATCGGTGGTGGACAAGCTGGTACAAATGCTGCTAAAATTGCAGTTGGACTAGGTGCGGATGTAACAATCATCGACTTAAGTGCAGAACGTCTTCGTCAATTAGATGACATTTTCGGAAACCAAGTAAAAACTTTAATGTCTAATCCTTACAATATTGCAGAAGCTGTAAAAGAGTCTGATCTTGTAATCGGTGCAGTATTAATCCCAGGTGCAAAAGCGCCAAAACTTGTAACAGAAGAAATGATTAAATCAATGGAACAAGGTTCTGTTGTTGTAGATATCGCGATTGACCAAGGTGGTATTTTCGAAACAACTGACCGTATTACAACTCATGATAACCCAACTTATGAAAAACACGGCGTTGTTCACTATGCAGTTGCAAACATGCCAGGTGCGGTTCCACGTACATCAACTCTTGCATTAACAAACGTAACAGTACCATATGCAGTACAAATTGCTAACAAAGGCTACAAAGAAGCTTGCCTAGGCAACACTGCATTATTAAAAGGTATTAATACATTAGAAGGCTATGTAACATTCGAAGCAGTTGCAGAAGCTCACGGTGTAGAGTACAAAGGTGCTAAAGAATTATTAGAAGCAGAAACAGTATCTTGCTAATAGAAGCATTATACAAAACAAAATCGAACAATATATATAACAACATGATAAGAGCTAAGAGATAATACCTCTTAGCTCTTCTTGGTAAAAGGGGGCATTCATCGTGGCCAACCTATTTAAAAAGAAATCCGTTACGCAATTGTTAGGGGAAAGTAAAAGTAAAACTTTGACGAAAACGCTAGGGGCATTTGACCTAACAATGCTAGGGATTGGTGCGATAATTGGTACAGGAGTTCTAGTATTAACTGGATTAGTAGCAGCAAGAGATGCTGGTCCAGCAGTTATTTTTTCATTTATGATTGCAGCAATTGTTTGTGGATTTGCAGCTTTATGTTATGCAGAGGTTGCATCTGCACTTCCTGTTTCAGGTAGTGTGTACACATATTCATATGCAACAATTGGTGAGTTTGTTGCCCATTTAATGGGATGGACATTGCTATCGGTATATGTCGTAACGACTGCCGCAGTAGCTGGCGGATGGACAGGTTATTTCAATAATTTAGTGAGTGGATTAGGACTTGAAATTCCTAAAGCATTGTTAACGATTCCATCGCAAGGTGGTATGGTGAACTTACCCGCAATTATCGTTACGTTGATGATAACTTGGTTATTATCACGAGGTACAAAAGAAAGTAAGCGTGTGAATAACATAATGGTATTAATTAAAATTGGTATTGTTGTTTTATTCATTGCAGTTGGTGTATTCTACGTGAAACCAGAAAACTGGATACCATTTGCACCGTACGGCTTAAGTGGAGTCTTTGCCGGAGGAGCAGCAGTATTCTTCGCTTTCTTAGGATTTGATGCATTAGCAACTTCTGCTGAAGAAGTGAAAAATCCACAACGTGATTTGCCGATTGGTATTATTGCTTCATTAGTCATTTGTACAATCATTTATGTTGTAGTTTGTCTCGTTATGACAGGTATGGTTTCTTATAAGGAATTAGATGTACCTGAAGCGATGGCCTATGTATTAGAAGTTGTAGGACAAGATAAAGTGGCTGGTGTAATCGCTATTGGAGCTGTAATTGGTATTATGGCTGTAATTTTCGCATACATCTACGCTACAACACGTGTATTCTTCGCTATGAGCCGTGACGGTTTATTGCCAAAATCTTTTGCGAAAATTAACAAGAAGACAGAAGCACCAACATTTTCAGTTTGGTTAACAGGAATTGGTAGTGCTTTAATTGCCGGATTTATCGATTTAAAAGAATTGTCGAATTTAGCGAATATTGGAGCGTTATTAACATTTGCGATGGTTGGTGTAACTGTCATCATTCTTCGTAAAACGCACCCAAAATTACAACGTGGATTTATGGTACCACTTGTACCAATCTTACCGATTATTTCAGTTGCAAGCTGTCTATTCTTAATGGTAAATCTACCGTTAAAAACATGGATATACTTCGGTGTTTGGTTAGCAATCGGAGTGGTTGTATACTTTGTTTATTCGAAAAAACATAGTCATTTAAAAGACGATGGAAGTTCGCAAGATAGTTTAGAAAAAGCTAATTAAAGGGATATAAAGTTAGTAAGCCTTGTGCGTCTAGGGAGCGCGCAAGGCTTTTTCTTTTGGGGAAATAAAGGAGACCAATGTTATGTTGTCGAATTTTTATGTCGGAATATAAGAAGGGGTGGAAAGATGGAGACGAAAGTTGTCGTTGGAGCAGAGGGATATAATAATAACCCAGGTTGGTTACATACAAATGAGGATGAATTAAATTTATTAAAAAGAGAAACGTGGCTTAATAAATTTCAGCCTAATTCTTTATCGGTAATTTTAGCTGAACATGTATGGGAGCATTTATCGTATGAAGAAGGTATAGAAGCAGCTAAAATATGCTTTGAGTTTTTACAAGATGATGGTTATATTCGTTGTGCAGTGCCGGATGCATTTTTCCCCAATGAAGAATATCAGCGTGGTGTGCAAGTGGGAGGACCTGGCCCGTTAGATCATCCAGCTGCAAGTCATAAAATTGTACATAACTACAAAACGATTATATCTATGTTTGAAGCAGTAGGTTTTCAAGTAAAGCTTTTAGAATACTGTGATGAGAATGGCCAGTTTCATTATAGTGATTGGAAAGAGAACGGTGGACTTATTTATCGTTCGAAACGCTTTGATCATAGAAATCAGGATGGAAAGTTAGGATTTGCTTCGTTAATTGTGGATGCAGTAAAAGTTAATAAAGTGAAACTTTAATCAGTGGGGGGCTTCATCCCTCACTGATTATTAGCCCTCACCAATCGGGCTTTTACGGGCAGTTAATCTCCCACCTAACTTCTTTGTTCCAACTGCATTTTGAGGTGGGAGTCTTACTGCCCGTTAATGCGGGATAAATAAGAAGGGATGCACGGTAGTTTTCGTGCATCCTTTTTGTATGAAGGGCATGATAGATGCGGAGAATATTTATATGTTTATTTTGAAATGTGAACGAAATGTTTTAAAAAATGTATGAGAATTCATTGACACATATGAATGGACGCTCATATAATAAAGGTATAAGACATATGAATAGTTGTTCATATGTTCAAATAAAGAGGTGAGCTGTGATGGCTGAAAATAAAGTAGAAACGCAACAGGAAGCATGTTCTCAAACGGTAATTCACGAGGAAATCGTGGATCAAGTAAAACAAACAATTCCGACTGATGAAAGTTTAAGTAAAGTAGCAGAATTATTTAAAGTATTAGGTGACCGTACACGTACGAGAATATTACATGCATTATTTGAAGCTGAAATGTGTGTTTGTGATTTAGCTTATTTATTAGGAATGACGCAATCTTCAATCTCACATCAGCTTCGTGTATTAAAGCAAGCAAAGCTTGTAAAGAACCGTAAAGAAGGAAAGGTAGTTTATTACTCATTAGCTGATCAACACGTAATTCATATCTTCGAGCAAGCGTTTGAACACGTAAACGAGGAAGAATAAAAAAGCGAGGAGGGAGAACGATGGCAGAAGCATTAGTGAAAAAGAAACTTATGCTAGAAGGTTTAGATTGTGCAAATTGTGCAATGAAAATTGAAAAAGGTGTTGGGAATATAGAAGGGGTAACATCTTGTTCCGTAAACTTTGCAACAAAAACGATGCTTTTAGAAACACCGCAAAATAAAGAAAATCAAGTTGTTACGGAAGCGAAGCAACTTGTTACAAAATTAGAGCCACATATTAAAGTGCAAGAAGAGCAAAAAATAAAATCAGTAAAAGAAGTATTTGTATTAGAAGGCTTAGACTGTGCAAATTGTGCAATGAAGATTGAAAATAAGGTAAAGGAAATGCCAACAATTTCAGAAGCGACTGTTGATTTCGTATCAAAGAAATTACGAGTAGAAGTTGCAAATAAACGAGAACTTGAATCGACTGTACAAAATATAAAAAATGTTGTTCAAAAGTTAGAGCCTGATGTAAAAGTTGTTCGTGAAGAGGAAAAAGGACACGACCATGATCATGGTGATGGAAATGTGAAAAAGATGATAGGAAGATTAGTAGTCGGTGGAATTTTGACAGGAATTGCTGCGTTAGCCGGATTACCGCAAATGATAACAATTCCATTATTCGTCCTTGCTTATTTATTAATAGGTGGAGATATCGTTTGGAGAGCGGTAAGAAACATAACTCGCGGCCAAGTGTTCGATGAAAACTTTTTAATGGCAATTGCAACTTTAGGAGCTTTCGCGATTCAACAATATCCAGAAGCGGTAGCAGTTATGCTATTTTACCAAGTAGGGGAACTGTTCCAAAGTATTGCAGTAAATCGTTCTCGAAAATCAATTACGTCATTAATGGATATTCGTCCTGACTATGCAAATGTGAAAGTTGGAAACGAAACGAAACAAGTATCACCAGAAGATGTGCAAATTGGTGAGTATATTATCGTAAAACCAGGTGAAAAAGTACCGTTAGACGGGAAAGTAGTTGAGGGAACATCAATGATGGATACTTCAGCGTTAACAGGTGAGTCTGTACCGAGGGAAGTAGAAGTTGGTAATGACGTATTAAGTGGTTTTGTAAACCAAAATGGTGTATTAATTGTCGAAGTTACAAAAGAGTTTGGTGAATCCACTGTATCGAAAATTTTAGACTTAGTACAAAATGCAAGTAGCAAAAAAGCGCCAACAGAAAACTTTATTACAAAGTTTGCACGTTATTATACTCCTGTTGTAGTTATAACAGCAGCAATAATGGCATTTATTCCACCACTTATTTTAGAGGGTGCTACATTCTCCGATTGGATTTATAGAGCTTTAGTGTTCTTAGTAATCTCTTGTCCATGTGCGCTCGTTGTATCGATTCCTCTTGGATTCTTTGGCGGTATTGGTGGGGCATCTAAAAGTGGTATTTTAGTAAAAGGAAGTAACTATTTAGAAGCATTGAATGATGTGAAATATATCGTTTTTGATAAAACAGGAACATTAACAAAAGGTGTCTTTAAAGTTACGAAGATGGAGCCTAGTGAAGGTATCGCAGCTGAAGAGCTATTAGAATATGCAGCATTTGCAGAAGTATATTCAAATCATCCGATTGCACAATCTATTCGAAATGCATATGGAAAATCAATCGATGAAAATGCTATTGAAGACTATAGTGAAATTTCTGGTCATGGTACGGTTGTAAAAGTACAAGGAAAAGAAATTTTCGCAGGTAATGCTAAATTAATGAGCAAAGAAAACATTACATTTAAGCAACCAAATACAGTAGGTACACTAGTTCATGTTGCTGTAGATGGTAAATATGCAGGTTATATTGTTATCTCTGATGAGGTAAAAGAGGATTCAAAACAAGCAATTCAAAAGTTAAAAGAACTAGGTATTAAGAAGACAGTCATGTTAACTGGTGATGTAAAATCAGTCGGGGAAGCTGTTGGTAAAGAATTAGGTTTAGATGAAATTCATGCCGAATTATTACCACACCAAAAAGTAGAAGCAATCGAAAAAATTGATGCAGCAAAACGCGGTAAAGAAAAGATTGCATTCGTCGGTGATGGTATTAATGATACGCCAGTACTAGCAAGGGCAGACGTTGGTATTGCGATGGGCGGCTTAGGGTCAGATGCAGCAATTGAAGCTGCTGACATCGTTATTATGACTGATGAGCCTTCAAAAATTGTGACAGCAGTAAAAATTGCAAAACGTACACGTAGCATCGTATGGCAAAATATTATATTTGCATTAGGGGTAAAAGGGTTAGTGTTATTACTCGGCGCCTTTGGTATTGCAACAATGTGGGAAGCAGTCTTCTCAGATGTTGGTGTGACGTTACTTGCGGTATTAAATGCAATGCGTGTACTACGAGTAAAAGATTTATAAAAAAGAGGACGCAATTGCGTCCTCTTTTTTATTGGTTATTTTGTTGAAATTGACTCAAGAAAATAATATCAAATATTATTTTGTTTTTAAATAATTTAATATATAAATTTACAAAAATATAATATTCTTCTTATTATTTTAATATATTTTTTACAAATATCCATATAGTATTGAAAAATGGAGAAGTGGGGGAGGGACAAAACCCCACTGATTAAAGCTTCACTTTATTTTTGTATGTTTTTTTCAACCTGTTCTCGAACAGTTTGAATATAATTCATTTTATGATCCCAACATTCTTGGCTTAAATCGACAGGGTACTCTTCTGGGTTTAAAGTTCGCATATACTCTTCCCAAAATAGTGAGAGGCTGCGTTCATTATACTTTTGAATATCTAATATATTAGGTAATTCATACGCTCTTTTACCGTTAATGAAAATATCTTGATGTAGTTCGCGTGCTTCAAAGCTTGTTACGAATTTACTTATATATGTATGAACTGGATGAAACATTTTTAAACGCTCTTCTTTTCCGGGTTCTTCTGACTCTAAAGCAATATAATCGCCCTCTGCATGATCGTTAACACGGTTAATAATACGATAAACTCGTTTAAGTCCTGGGGTTGTAATTTTTTCAGGATTAGATGAAATCTTAATCGTATCATTTAATTTTCCGTCAGTATCTTCAATAGCGACTAGTTTATAAACAGCCCCTAATGCTGGCTGCTCAAAGGATGTAATCAGCTTTGTACCAACACCCCATACATCAATTTTTGCCCCTTGAGATTTCAAGTGCATAATCGTATATTCATCTAAATCGCTAGAAGCGATAATTTTTGTGTTTGTAAATCCAGCTGCATCAAGTTGTTTTCTGGCCTCCTTTGATAAATATGCCATATCACCACTATCAAGGCGAATACCATAAAAATCGATACGATCCCCGAACTCTTTTGCAACACGAATCGCATTTGGAACACCAGATTTTAATGTGTCGTATGTATCGACAAGAAATACACATTTTTTATGTGTTTCAGCATATTTTTTAAATGCAACATATTCATCGCGATATGCTTGAACGAAAGAATGGGCATGTGTGCCAGCTACAGGGATGCCAAATCGTTTCCCTGCGCGAACGTTACTTGTAGATGAAAAACCACCAATAAAGGCAGCTCGTGTTCCCCAAAGGGCAGCATCAAACTCATGAGCTCGTCTTGTACCGAACTCTAAAAGCTCATCATTATTTGCAGCGTGCTTCATACGTGCAGCTTTTGTAGCAATTAATGTTTGGTAATTTACAATATTTAAGAGGGCAGTTTCAATTATTTGTGCCTCGCCAAGCGGTGCATCAACACGTAATAATGGTTCGTTATTAAAAACAACTTCGCCTTCTTGCATACTACGAATCGTGCCAGTAAATTTCATGTTTTGTAAATAATGAAGGAAGTCTTCTTCAAATTGCAGCTCTGCTAAATAAGCGATGTCACTTTCGGTAAAGCTGAAATTTTCTATGTACTCTACAATTTTTTCAAGACCAGCAAAAACAGCATAGCCGTTTTCGAATGGAAGCTTTCGAAAGTATAGATCAAAAACAGAACGGCGAGTATGAATACCATCTTTCCAATATGTATAAGCCATGTTGATTTGATATAAATCTGTATGTAAGGCGTAACTATCGTCTTTATAATGATTCATTGCGAAAACACCTCCGTAATTTGGTTATAGTATACCAATTTTTCCCCTTTCGTAGCAAAGAAGTAATAGGCGATTGAAGTCAAGAGAGAAAAAAATGAAATAATGCATATTTTTTAGAAAATTTACATTTATCAATTTATATTTCTCTAGATTTTATGTATTATTAGAGTAGTGGGGGTAATGAGAATGGAGGAGGACAATGCAACAAACATTAGAAAAAATAGGCAAGCAAGTTTTTTATAAACGGCTACAGCAAAAAATGACACAAGAAGAATTATGTCAGGGCATTTGTTCTGTCTCATACTTAAGTAAGATCGAAAATGGAAAGATTGAAGCATCAGAAGAAATTCTACAATTGCTCTGCGCAAGACTAGAAATTGCTGTGACGGATTTGAGAGATGTAGAAGAAGATGTGAAAGTGAAGTTGGACGAGTGGTTGAATGCATTAGTTCATTTGGACAAGCAACAAGTAGAGCGCATATACGAAGAGTTGCAAGGTGAAATGAAGCATGTGTTGGATTTTGAAATTATAAATTATTATAAACTGCTGTATACACGTTATTTAATGATGAAGCGGGATCTCCCTGCTGTTGAAGAAGAATTGGACGGATTGAAGAAAGTGTATAAGAAATACTCGCCTTTTCAGAAGATGTTATATACGTATAATAAGGCATTATTATATTCTGTGCAGTACAAATATACGCAGGCATTAGAATATCTGTTAAAGACGGAATCGATGGCGAAAGAGTTAGGGTATTATGAAACAGGAATATATTATAATTTGGCATTGACATATAGTCAGATGGAAATAGACCATATGACATTATATTTTGCTAATGTGGCATTAGAAGGTTTTAAAAGTGAATATAAATTTAGAAATATAATTAATTGTAAGTTTTTAATTGCGTTTAGTTATACTAGAAAAAAACAATATAATGAAGCTATGGAAATCTATAATCATATCATAAGAGAAGCAACTTCTTTTGCTGATAAAGATAATATTCTTTCTATTGCTTTAAATAATATTGGTTATCTGTACTACCGACAAAAAAATTATGCCAAGGCGAAAGAGTATTATATAGAATGCTTAAAGTATAAAAAAGAAGAGGATATGAATTATATTGATGCCATGTATGAGCTCTCGTTACAGTGTATTCAATTAGGAGAACTTGAGGAAGCGGCTGAATGGATTGAAAAAGGTATCCTTGCTGCAAGGAAAGATGATAGATACAAAGGGATGTTATATTTATTGTTAAATTTAAGATATAAATATTTTGAAGAAAGAGACCTCTATAAAAAATTTCTAGAAACAGAAGTAGTTCCTTTCTTTAAAACAGAGGAAAATATAAAAGATTTAAAGAAAGTATACTTAGAACTAGCTGAATACTTAGAAGAATGCTCAGATTTTAAAGAAAGTAATCGCTATTATAAATTAGCGATTACTTTATTAGAAGAGTAAAGAGGAGGGATAGTATGAAAAAGTTAATTGCAGGAACATTTGTGGTTATGGCAATTGCAGCTGTAGTATTGGATATTCAGTATGCTTGGAAGCCGGATACTCTAGGGCAAGAAGCTAAAACAGTTGAACAAATTAATTTATAAAAAAAACCCTTTCCCAACGGAAAGGGTTTTTTTCAATATTTGTTCCTCAAAATTCTACAAAACTTGAGAAAATAATTATTTGAATTTTTAGTATATTAATAGTGGAAACATAATGCTAATATGAAATTACTCTTTTTCAAAAATTTTTTATTAGGGGGAAGGTTATATGAAAAGGAAGAGTTTAGCATTAGTTTTAGCGACAGGAATGGCAGTTACAACATTTGGAGGGACAGGCTCTGCGTTTGCGGATTCTAAAAATGTACTCTCTACTAAGAAGTACAATGAGACGGTACAGTCACCTGAGTTTATTTCTGGTGATCTAACTGGAGCGACTGGTAAGAAAGCGGAATCTGTGGTGTTTGATTACTTAAACGCAGCAAAAGGTGATTATAAGCTAGGGGAAAAGAGTGCGCAAGATTCTTTCAAAGTGAAACAAGTGAAGAAAGATGCAGTAACTGATTCAACGGTAGTGCGTATGCAACAAGTTTACGAGGGAGTGCCTGTATGGGGTTCTACTCAAGTAGCTCACGTAAGTAAAGATGGTTCTTTAAAAGTATTGTCTGGAACAGTTGCGCCTGATTTAGACAAGAAGGAAAAGTTAAAAAACAAAAATAAGATTGAAGGCGCAAAAGCAATTGAAATTGCGCAACAAGATTTAGGAGTAACACCTAAATATGAAGTGGATCCAAAAGCGGACTTATATGTATATCAAAATGGTGAAGAAACGACATATGCATACGTTGTGAATTTAAACTTCTTAGAGCCAAATCCAGGAAACTATTACTATTTCATTGAAGCGGAAAGCGGTAAAGTGTTAAATAAATATAATAAACTTGATCATGTAACGAATGATGATAAGTCATCAGTTAAGCAAGATGCTCCTAAACAGGAAGCGAAAGCGGTTGTAAAGCCTGTAACAGGGACGAATAAAGTTGGAACTGGTAAAGGTGTATTAGGAGATACAAAATCGCTTAATACAACGTTATCTGGATCGTCTTACTACTTACAGGATAATACGCGCGGAGCAACAATTTTCACATATGATGCGAAAAACCGCTCAACATTACCAGGAACATTATGGGCAGATGCAGATAATGTTTTCAATGCAGCGTATGATGCAGCGGCAGTAGATGCTCATTACTATGCAGGTAAAACATATGATTACTATAAAGCTACATTTAACAGAAACTCTATTAATGATGCAGGAGCGCCATTAAAATCAACAGTTCATTACGGAAGTAAGTATAATAATGCATTCTGGAATGGCTCACAAATGGTATACGGAGATGGTGATGGTGTAACATTCACTTCATTATCTGGTGGAATTGATGTAATTGGACACGAATTAACACATGCTGTTACGGAAAATAGCTCGGATTTAATTTATCAAAATGAATCAGGAGCGTTAAATGAAGCAATTTCTGATATTTTTGGTACTTTAGTAGAATTCTATGATAACCGTAACCCAGATTGGGAGATTGGTGAAGATATTTATACACCTGGACAAGCAGGAGATGCACTTCGTTCTATGAGTGATCCAGCGAAATATGGTGATCCAGATCATTATTCTAAGCGTTACACTGGTTCAAGTGATAACGGTGGCGTTCATACAAACAGTGGTATTATTAACAAACAAGCTTATTTATTAGCAAATGGTGGTACGCATTCTGGTGTAACTGTAACTGGTATCGGTAAAGATAAATTAGGTGCGATTTACTACCGTGCAAATACACAGTATTTCACGCAATCTACTACATTTAGTCAAGCGCGTGCTGGTGCAGTACAAGCTGCAGCTGATTTATATGGTGCGAGTTCTGCTGAAGTAACAGCAGTTAAGCAATCATTTAGTGCTGTTGGTGTAAACTAAGATATTTCTATTCGTAAGATATATATATTAATAGAATATACTTCAAAAAATAAAGAAGGAGCCTATGCTCCTTCTTTATTTTGTCTCCATTTTTTCCACAAATAAAACAATCCAACACAACCTGCGATTGTAATAATCCACTTCGCTTCATTTGTTCCGTTAATGACATGATATGCAGAATATACTTCAATCAATAAGGCCGGTATTTTCCCTATTGTGCTGGCAATACTGAAAGAGAGTAATGACATTTTGCCGAGAGCTGCAAATAAAGTAACGATACTGGACGGAATGAAAGGAATAAAACGAAAAGATAGGACGAGTAGAAATGCCTCTCTGCCTTCTACGTAAAGAAGACGTTCTACCTTTGGATACTTATTTACTTTATCGTGAGTGAACTTTTGAAGGCCTATGCGATAAATATAAAACGAGATAATAGCCCCTAATGCCTCACCTGCGATCGAAATGATTGTGCCATTTGTTACACCGAAGAGCTGTATATTAATGGCGGTCAAAAAAATACTAGGGATAAAACCTAAAAGACTGATGATGATGTTGATTAATATACTAAGTGGAATTGCGATTGAATAATAGTCTGTTAAGAAGTTTTGAATTGTTTCAGCCATTTTATAAAATCCTTTATCTTTTTTTGCATTACACCATATTTACATTGTATAGGCAAGTGCAAATTTACATAATGTAGAAAACAGTTGATAGAAAGGTGTTTTTATACCTTATATAGGTATAGGGTATATGAAAATAGGGGTATATTTAGTTTATTTAAAAAACACTCCATAAATCCTGTGCTTAAAGGGTTTATGGAGTGTTTCGATTGATGTTTTCATCTGGGAAATAATCATAAAAACATGGGGGTATATTTTAAAAAGGGCGAAAAACAGTAATTTGATGAAAGGGGGGTGGAAAATATAGTGAAATGAATGAGGGATTTTAAAACTGTATCCATTTTTTCTTTGTGAAATTGACTTTTAGTGGAGTTACGATAATAATCATGGAAGAGGTGATACGATGAAACGATTAAGTAGTCTTTTCTTGAGTAGTTTATTGGCACTAATGCTGATTTTAAGTGGATGTGCAGGAAAAGAACAAAAAACAGAAAAACCAAAAGAGGATCATTCTACATCAGTAGAAAAAATTAGTGATAATATTTTAGATGAAATGGAAGGGCCACCTAAAAATGGTCATACGATTGAAAGGCATGTAGGCAAATCAGAAGAGGATTTGAAGAATCGTTTGAAGACAGATAAAGTTTCAGCGGCAAGTACATACTATGATAAGGAAACAGCGACAAAGGCTGTGAAAGATAGTTTAAAACAACATGATAAAGAAATTCAGGATTGGTTGAAAAACTCTAAAGAGGCTCGTCTTGTATTGAATACAACTCATTCATTCCCAGTTGGAAAAACAGTAATAAAGAAAAATATGAATGTAAAAGACAAACTAGTAAAGGCTGTTACTGTTTTAGCGAGAGATAAATCAGGAAATCTAGGATTTAAGATTATTACTTCTTATCCATCAGATAAATAAAGGGGGAGTATATATGTATCCAACATTACAATACTTTCTTAAATCGTACTGTACGTTAAGTATTCATGAGGATGAAATAGTAAGCGTGATGGAAGAGTTTATAGAGCAAGAGGACGAAGAGATTGTTTTGAAATTACGCGATGAATTAGTAAATATGAAGAAAAAGAACGCGTGGGAAGAAGCGTGCGTATTAGCTGCGAAGCAAGGCAATCGTGTGTGGTCTTTAGAAGAAACGAAAGATCATCTGGAAAATTTTTTACTATTATTGCAAAAGAAAAAGGCGTGAGTAGATCACGCCTTTTTGTATACGCTTTTTGAAATTTGTCCGTTTGATATTATCTCATTGTTTTGGGGCACTTTTATATACGCTTTTTGAAATTTGTCCATTTGAGAGTACTTCACCGTTTTGTGTTACTTTTTTATACGTAACCGCTGTTATTTTATCACCAGTATTACTAATTACTTGAGAAGAAACTTCAACATTTTTACCAGTATTTGTACCGAAAATACGTGTAGTAATACTACCGCCATTTGAAAATGCTTGAATGTAAATATGCTTACCTGTATTGTTTTTAAATTTTAAATCCGGACCATAATCTGCCACTGCTGCATCCTGCCCAAGTGGTAAATAATTTACAGGCATAGAATGATTGCTTCGAGAAACAATTCCTAAATCTGCCCTTAAAGCTGCGCTGTATAAAGTACTACTTACTTGGCAAACGCCTCCGCCTGCACTTTGTATAACTTTACCTTGTGAATATACTGCTGCGGATTTATAACCATGTGCAGCATCAGTTACGCCAACACGGCCATTAAAACTAAACGTTTCATCAGGTGCTACAATAACTCCACTTAAAGTATTAGCTGACTTATTTACGTTATAGGACTGATTTCCATTACGGCCAGCCATTGGGGTAGAGTATTCAGCAATCACTTCTTTAATCCCCATTTGTTGTATATCTTCTGTAGAATGTTCAGGTTTTATTAGTGTAACTGGTAATACAACATCGGGTGTGCCAGAAGTAATAGCTGCGCTTGTTAAATCGGTTAATTTTCCTTTATCAATTTTTTCCCCATTTTGACTTTGGCTAATATTTACTGTAGAGCCTTCAACACTTAATTCGGCGTTGACAGGATTTTTTAATGTTTCATTATATTTATCCTTTATAAAGGTTTCATAAGTTGTTGTATTTAATTGTGGTGTTAATTTATAGTCACGTTTTACTTCACCGTTTTCAGCTTGCTTACGCATATTGTAACGATTCATTACGTTCCCTTCTTGTTCTTTAAAGATATTGTCGACAATATCCTTCTCTTTATAATCTACTCCTAAATCTTTCCACGTGTAATTTTGCTTATCATTTTGGAATACGTAGTTAAGAGATTTTTGATTTAATTCATTCATCTTTTGATTAACAAGGGCTTGAATATCTGCTTTATTTTTTCCATCAAGAGAAATACCTTCAAATGTAGTGTTTGGTAGTGCAGTTGTATTTAGTTGATTATTTAATTTGGATACATATTGATATCCACCAATGCCACCAACACAAAGTAATATGCCACCAGCAATAGCGGAACCAATCAGTATTTTGCTTAGCTTCATTTATTTCCCCCAGAAAAGTTTGTATAAATATATGTATTACATTTTTTGTATAAAAATGATGAAAATAACATTATGTACGTCCTAGTATACTATTATTTTCACTACGTGTGTAATGTTTTCATAAAAAACGTTACACTGCTGTAATAATTGTCTCTTTTTGTCACAATATGCATGAGAAATATGTTGAAAATTATAATAAAAAGGCTGCTTAGAAAAATCTAGCAGCCTTTTTATTATAATTTTTTATGCTCATTTTTATTCGTAACACCGAGATGTTCTTGAAGTGTTGTCGATATATCATTAACACTCTTTTCGTTTGGAACGTAATAATAAATACCACCTATATATTTATCAGTACCTTCCACTTGCAATTTATCCATTTTTAAATTTGAATCCATTGAATTTTTTGCAATAGTCATCATATCATCAAAAGTTAAATTTGTTTTTAAGTCTGTATCGACAGCATCTAATAGGCTTCCGATTTTATTAATGGAATTGAGAGATAGGGCTTTTTCAGCAATAGCCTCTAAAACAAGTTGTTGTCGTTGACCACGCATATAATCACTATCAATATGACGCGTTCTAGCTAGTGCAAGTGCTTCTTCTCCATTTAAATGTTGACGCCCTTTTTTTAGGTGAATTGCATCTGCTTCGTCGCTACTATTTTGTTCTGTGAACTCAACTGGAACGTCGACAGTTATACCACCTAGAGAATCAACAATCTTGATAAAGGATTTGAAATTAAATTTTACATAGTAATCAACTGGTACATCTAAAAATTTTTCTACTGTATCAATTGTGCTGTCTACACCACCAAATACATGTGCATGTGTAATTTTATCATATTTATCACGTGATTTAATGAAGACGCGTGAATCACGTGGAATGCTGACTAGTTTAACAGATTTATCATTTTTATTAATTGTTGCAAGTAGTAATGCATCTGTACGAGTCGCTTTTCCGTAACCTTTTTCCCTGATATCACTTTCATCAACACCCATGATCAGGACAGAAATATTATCAGTCATAGGTTTAACAGCTTTTTCACGTTTGCTGGATTTATCTCCTCGGCCGAGTTCAGAATAAGCGTTGCTTAAGACAGATTTTGCTTTACTGTATATATGGAAGGAATAGCCTCCTGCTCCCATTGCTACAATAAGTAAGGGAATAAGAATGAACCAAAGTAGGCGCTTTTTCTTTGAACGTCCTTTTTTGGCTCGAGTTTCGTTGTTAATGTCGGATTTCATCATTTTTTCTCCTTTAAAACAATCAAAGTGTATACATCTAGAAGCGTATTAAAACACATAAAAAATATTTTACGCTAAATAAAAGGTATTGTACATGTATAAAAAATAGATGTATTGATTATTTATCCCGCATTAACGGGCAGTAAAACTCCCACCTCAAAGTCCAGCGAATGCAAGGAAGTTAGGTGGGAGATAACTGCCCGTAAATGCCCGATTGGTGAGGGCTAATAATCAGTGGGGGATAGCCCCCTCTGATTAAAGTTTCACTTTATAAGACACCTATTCGTTATTGTATACAAAAGACAGGGATAAGAAAATGATAAAATTTTACCTAATTAAAGCATAATACTTACAATAATCGCGGATAAAATACTAACAAGAGTAGCGCCGTATAGTAATTTTAAGCCGAAGCGGGCAACAACATTTCCTTGTTCTTCGTTTAACCCTTTTACCGCACCGGAAATAATTCCAATGGAAGAAAAGTTGGCAAAAGAAACGAGGAAGACAGAAATAATACCAACTGTACGGATAGAGAGAGTGCTGGAAATTTTACTAAGATCCATCATTGCTACAAATTCATTTGTTACAAGCTTTGTTGCCATAATGCTACCCGCTGTGACAATTTCAGAACTTGGTACGCCGATAAGAAATGCAATAGGGGCGAATACATAGCCTATTAATTGTTGGAAAGTAATGCCGAATATAATGAGGAATAGGTCATTAATGCAACTCATTAATGCGACGAATCCAATGAGCATAGCACCGACGACAATTGCTACACGAAAACCATCAAGAATGTATTCTCCAAGCATTTCAAAGAAACTTTGTTTTTCCCCTTTTATTACCAAAATGTCTTCATCATCGTTAACGTCGTAAGGGTTAATAATGAGTACGATAATAAAACCACTAAATAAATTGAGAACGAGTGCGGTTACTACATATTTTGGTTCAATCATTGTCATATAGGCACCGACAATGGACATAGATACTGTTGACATAGCAGAGGCGCAAAGTGTATATAGTCGATGTTTTGGAATTTGGGCTAATTGTTTTTTAACCGTAATAAAAACTTCTGATTGGCCGACAATAGCGGAAGCGATGGCGTTGTAAGATTCTAATTTCCCAAGACCGTTTATTTTACTAAGAAAGAAACCAATCCAACGAATAAAGAATGGTAGTATTTTGAAATGTTGCAATATACCAATTAAGACGGAGATAAAGACAATCGGTAATAATACGTTAAGGAAAAATGGCATTTCCCCTTTATTTGCAAGACCGCCAAATACAAAGTTTATACCACTGGCAGCATACTCAAGTAGCCTCGTAAACAGGCTAGAAATTACCGTAATAAGTATGAGACCAATTTCTGTATTTAATAATAAATAGGTTAAAATTAATTGTATAATAAGCATGATAAAAATTGGTTTAAATTTAATATGTTTCTTATTGTTGCTAGCAATATAAGCAAGGAAGAAAACAACGATAAGTCCCACGAAAAAAGTAATAAATTTCATAGTAAGCCCCCTAAAAGAGATATTCTGCTATATATGTTTTTCATTTCAAGGGAGAATATGCATCTTTGGTAAAGAAAGGAATAGAGAGAGCATGAATATATGTAGAGTGCACCACGTTGCAATTATTTGTTCGAATTATGAACTGTCAAAGGATTTTTATACTCGGATATTAGGTTTTAAAGCGATAAATGAAGTATATAGAAAAGAACGAGATTCTTATAAGTTAGATTTATGTGTAGGGGAAGAGTATCAAATTGAATTATTTTCATTTCCAAGTCCGCCTGAGCGCCCAAGTTTTCCAGAAGCAGCTGGACTTAGACATTTAGCATTTGCTGTTACAAATATAGAAGAAGCTGTAAACCATTTAAAACAATGCGGTGTGGAGACTGAAGCGATACGTATGGATGAAATTACGGATAAAAAATTTGTCTTTTTCCAAGATCCTGATGGCTTGCCTTTAGAATTGTATGAGGCTTGAAATTGGTGAATTTTATATAGGGTTGCTTTCAAATAAATGAAGAAACTAAAGTGAAACTTCTTTTTTAAAGGAGGTGTAACTTTAGCTAAGAAAGCTAAAGGGCATATGTGGATATTTTAAAATTACTGATGGTAGCCATCCTTATTGCGTTAACAGCATTTTTTGTGGCTGTTGAGTTTGCAATTATTAAGGTGCGTAGCAGTCGTATTGATCAACTCGTTAGTGAAAAACGACGAGGAGCATTGGCAGCTAAAAAAGTAACTTCGAATTTAGATGAGTATTTATCAGCATGTCAGTTAGGTATTACAATTACTGCTTTAGGGCTTGGGTGGTTAGGAGAGCCCACTATAAAACATATACTCGAGCCGTTGTTTTTAAAACTACACTTATCTCCTGCAATTGCAAGTACAGTTTCATTTATTATTGCCTTTGCAGTTATTACGTTTTTACATGTTGTCATTGGTGAACTTGCTCCGAAGACGCTCGCTATACAAAGGGCAGAGCAAGTTAGCTTATTATTATCGAAGCCAATTATTTACTTTTACCGAGTAATGTATCCGTTTATTTGGGCTTTAAATGGTTCTGCAAGGCTTGTAACAGGGTTATTCGGATTACATCCGGCTTCTGAACATGAAGTAGCTCATTCGGAGGAAGAATTACGATTAATCTTATCTGAGAGTTATGAGAGTGGAGAGATTAATCAAAGGGAATTTAAATATGTAAATAATATTTTTGAATTCGATAATAGAGTCGCAAAGGAAATTATGGTACCTCGTACGGAAGTTGTAGGTTTATATGAGGACGAACCATTTGAAACACATATTAAAATAATCGCACAAGAAAAGTACACGAGATATCCCGTATTTGGTGAAGATAAAGATGAAATTATTGGGATGGTTAATGTAAAGGATTTATTTATTCGTTATATGGATGGTAATCGAGACGAGGGGTGCTCGATTACACCATATACAAGGCCAGTTATTGAAGTGTTAGAAAATATCCCTATTCATGATTTGCTATTACAAATGCAAAGAAAACGAATTCCATTAGCTGTATTATATGATGAATATGGTGGTACAGCGGGGATCGTTACACTAGAAGATATTTTAGAAGAAATTGTTGGAGAAATCCGAGATGAATACGATGAAGATGAACACCCGCCTATAGAGCATATAAGTGAAGGGTGTAAAATCGTAGAGGGAAAAGTGCTTATTAGTGAAGTAAATGATTTATTTGGCATACACTTAATCGCTGATGATGTAGATACAATTGGTGGCTGGATTATGGTACAAAAACAGATCGTTGCTGAAGGAGATATTATTGAAAAACACGGCTTTTCTTTTAAAGTTCTTGAAAAGGATATGCATCAAATTAAGCGAGTTGAAATAAAGAAAGTAGAAGAATGAATGGATTTTCTATTATATAAACTTTAATAAAAAGTATATATAGAAAAATAAATGTTTGCGCTTTCAAAAAAGGTGCTATATAGTGAAAGTGGATACTGAAGAATTCATTTAATGATACTCGTATTTTATAGGGCGAATTCTTTAGATAAGGATTTAGAATGAAAAGTATAGGTGATGAAAAATGATAGCAACGAAGGATATACGTATAGAAAAAGATTTTTTAGGTGAAAAGGAAGTACCGAGTGTAGCTTATTATGGTGTACAAACATTACGTGCCGTAGAAAACTTTCCTATTACAGGATACCGCATTCATCCGTCACTCATTACGGCAATGGCAATTGTAAAAAAAGCGGCAGCGCTTGCGAATATAGATACAGGTTACTTAGCTAAAGATATCGGACAAGAAATTGCAGAAGCGGCACAAGAGATTGTTGATGGAAAGTTCCATGATCAATTTATCGTAGACCCGATTCAAGGCGGAGCAGGTACTTCAATTAATATGAATACTAATGAAGTAATTGCAAATAGAGCGCTGGAACGTATGGGATACGAAAAAGGTGAATATGCGAAAATTAGCCCAAACACTCATGTGAACATGGCCCAATCAACAAATGATGCGTTCCCAACTGGGATTCATATAGCAACTCTTATGATGCTGGAAGAACTTCTTGTTACAATGGAAGAACTTCACTCTGCTTTTCATGATAAAGCAAAAGAGTTTGATCACGTTATTAAAATGGGGCGTACGCATTTGCAAGATGCAGTTCCAATTCGCCTTGGGCAAGAATTTGAAGCATATAGCAGAGTGCTAGAGCGTGATATAAAAAGAATTAAACAGTCTCGTCAACATTTATACGAAGTTAATATGGGTGCGACAGCTGTCGGTACGGGATTAAATGCAAACCCTACTTATATAGAACAAGTTGTGAAGCATTTACGAACTTTTAGTGGTTTCCCTCTTGTTGGTGCAGAGCACTTAGTTGATGCGACGCAAAACACAGATGCATATACAGAAGTATCTGCAGCACTAAAAGTATGTATGATGAATATGTCTAAAATTGCAAATGACCTTCGTATTATGGCGTCTGGTCCACGTGTTGGGTTGGCGGAAATTCAATTACCAGCTCGTCAACCAGGTTCATCTATTATGCCGGGTAAAGTAAATCCAGTTATGGCAGAAGTAATTAACCAAGTTGCTTTCCAAGTAATTGGAAATGACCATACAATTTGCTTAGCGTCAGAAGCTGGCCAATTAGAGTTAAATGTAATGGAACCGGTATTAGTATTTAATTTAATTCAATCCATCAGTATTATGAATAACGGTTTCCGTGTATTCCGTGAATACTGTATAAAGGGAATTACAGCGAATGAAGAGTTGCTTAAGCAATATGTTGAAAAAAGTGTTGGAGTTATTACAGCAGTTAATCCTCATATTGGTTATGAAGCAGCTTCTCGCATTGCACGTGAAGCAATTGCGACAGGAAAATCTGTTAGGGAGCTATGTTTAGAACATGGTGTACTTACAGCAGAAGAGCTTGATATTATTTTGGATCCATACGAAATGACGCATCCTGAAATTGCTGGTGCTTCTTTATTAAAGACTAAAAAAATGTAATGTAAAAAGCACCGATCCATTTGGATCGGTGCTTTTTTTAGAAGATATTAAATACAGAGTTAAGTTGAAGTAAGCTAATAATAGCTAAGAAGATTAAACTATATTTCATTACTATTTTAAATAGAGCAGATTCTTGACCAACTAGTCCAACTGCTGCACAAGCAACTGCTACAGATTGTGGTGAAACCATTTTTGCGATTGTACCACCAACTACGTTTAATGAAACGAGAGTAGATGGTACGATGTTTAACTGATCGGCAGTTACTGCTTGAAGTGGTGCGAATAATGAACCACTTGATACGACTGAACCTGTAATGAATACGCCAATCCATCCTAAGATTGGAGAAAGAACTGGGAATGCATTTCCTGTAGAAGAGAATGCAAGTCCAAGTGTAGATGACATACCAGAGTAGTTTTCTACGTAAGCTAAAGCGATAACGCTACAAATTGTATATACTGGAACTTTTAGTTCTTTTATTGTTTCGATCATTAATTCTTTAATCATTTTGCCGTTTACACGGTAGACGATAAGTGAAACGATGATTGCTAATACAATCGCAGTAGTTGTAGAAGAGAATACATCTAGTTTGAAAATCGCTGCGAAAGGTGTATCAGCCTTTGTAATTGGTGCAGTTTTCATAACCGCATTATGAAGACCAGGGAATTGAATGTTAAATACTAAGTTTGCCAATGGACCATCCGGAGCAAATAAAGCTTTAATTGGTTTTAAATTAAAGATTGTTACAAATGCAGTTAAGAATACGAATGGGGACCAAGCATATAAAATTTGATTGAATGTATGAGATTCTTTTTCTTCTTGTTTTTCTTCTTTAGCAGAAGATTTTGGTTGCCAAACACGTAAGAATAATGTAAGAGCGACCATACTTACGACTGCTGCGAAAATATTAGTAAGTTCAGCGCCTAAGAAGTAAGTCACAAGGAACTGAGTAATTGCGAAAGAAACACCACTTACAAGAATACCTTGCCAAGTTTCTTTAATGCCTTTAAATCCATCTACCATTGAAACAAGTAAGAACGGTAAAACAATGCTAATGAATGGCAAAATGTAAACAGCTTGACGACCGACAGTTAATGCATCTAGCCCAGTTAATTGTGCAGGTACTGTAACTGGAATACCCATAGCACCCATAGCACCACCAGCGATATTAGCTACTAAGCAAATACCTGCTGCTTTTAATGGATTAAAGCCCATACCTACAAGTAATGCAGCTGTAATAGCAACTGGAACACCGAAACCAGCTGCGCCTTCTAAGAAAGCACCGAAAGAATAAGCGATTAATAATACTTGTAAACGCTGATCATTTGTAATACTTGAAATGCTATCACGAATGACATTGAATTGTTCTGTTTTAACAGTTAATTTGTAAAGGAAGATAGCTGCGATAACGATAGTACAAATTGGATAAAATCCAGATAAAACACCGAATCCGGCAGATGCTACAGCTACAGTTGCGGGCATTTTATAAACAAATATAGCAAGAATAATAGCGACGATCACACTATAAAGCCCAGCCATGTAACCTTTCATTTTGAATCCCACTAAACAAATAATGAAGCAAAAAATTGGGAGTGCTGCGATTAGTGCAGATAACCAAATATTGTTTAATGGGTCATAAATTTGTGTCCAAGTACTCATAATAATGACAACTCCTATCTATTATATGTGAAGAAATTCACATTGTTTGTGAAACTATTCACAATCAACTTACATGCTTAGTATATTCTCCTTCAACACTATTGTCAACGTGAAAAAGTATAATTATTCCATAATAGTATTAAAAGTAACATTTTGTTCATAAAGTAGACAAAAAGCGTAATCAAATTGATTTGAATACGCTTTTATAAATTATTGACATATTCTTTCATTTTTTCATATGTCATTGGTCCTACATGCTTATATTGAATGACACCGTTTGTATCGATGACAAAAGATGTTGGAATGCTGATGATTTGATATGCGGCACTTGCCTGGCCTTTCTGATCTAATAGGACGGGGAAGGTATATTTGTTTTCTTCAAGAAATTGTTTTACATTGTTCGGGTCTTTTTCAGTAGCTGTCGCATTTACAGCAACAATTTCAATCCCCATATCTTTAGTATCGTGATAAAACTTTTCCATATCAGGCATTTCTATTTTGCATGGACCACACCAGCTTGCCCAAAAATTCAATATTACTTTTTTTCCTTTATAGTCTGTAAGGCGAACTTCTTGACCAGTGGTTGTTTCTAGAAGGAAATTGCGGGCAACATTGCCAACTTCAGTTCCAATGGGGGTGTTTGATTTTGAAGCTATATCTTCTTTGTTGTCTAATAGGAAGTGATCGATAATAGTCCAGCCAACCGCAATGCTAATTAACGCAATAATAAACCATTTTTTAATATTACATCATCCTCCTTACTTAAATTTCCTTTTTATCGTAACAAAGTGGTTAAATATGGTCAAATTACTTTACGATAGGTTATCAATTATGGACGATATTTTACAATATCATTACTGTACATTTCAGTAAGGTGAAAATATAACAAAAAGCCTGATAAAACAACGTTTGTAAGCAAAGTATTGCTAGCCCTTTGTTTTGCTTTTTTATTGTATCATATAGTATAATATTCAAAATCAGGTGGGATTTTTTCTTGAACTGTGTGCTGATAAAAGTCGGAAAATTTTCTCAGCATTATAGGTTGATAAAGTTATGTCGTAACAGGAAATATAAGAACAGATATATAAATAAATAAAGAGAAAATAAAAAATGAAAATGAGGGGAATTTTATGAACCAAAACCAATTTGACTGTCGTATTTCAGAAGAAGACGTACAGATGTTAAGAGCATTAGCTCATCCACTTCGTCTACGTTTAGTAATGGAACTGATGCAGCGTGGAACATGTAATGTAACACAATTACAAGAGGTATTAGAAATTCCGCAATCAACTGTTTCGCAGCATTTAACGAAATTAAAACAAAATAAAGTAGTACGCTTTGAGAGACGCGGGTTAGAAGTGTACTATCAAATTCATAACGATAAAGTAAGTGAAGTAGTAAAAACATTATTTTCTTAATTTTTGAATATTATGGAAAAAAGACGTGTGAAATATACGTCTTTTTTATTTGGAAAGGATCTAATAATAGGAAGATTTGAGAGCGTATATATTAGCGCGTTAGAAAGAAACAAACTATCGGTTGAAGTGCTAAATTGACGGAATATATTCTGAAGGGATATGAAAAGATAGAAAGGAGTGTTGTAAGCCAAAGGAGGAATAATATAATGGATGTAAAACGTGTGAAACAGATATTATCTTCTTCAAGTAGAATTGATGTTACATACGAGGGAGTCCCCGTATGGATTGAGAGCTGTGATGAGCAGAAGGGTAGTGCTCAAGTGTATGACGTATCCAACCCAGGAGAGAGCGTTCACGTGGATGTCACGGCTTTAGAAGAGATGTAATAGAAAAGACGCTTCTAATTGTAGAAGCGTCTTTTTTATTTACTATTCCATCATATGTGCAATTTTCTTAGAGAACATAAGAAGTACTAATCCTAGCACGATTACGATAACACCGATGCTTGCGAATACTTCTAAATATCCTAAAGATTGAGTGAAAGCAGCTAATTGTCCTGCTAATAAGTTTGCAAAGCCAGTACCAGCTAACCATACACCCATTAATAAAGAGGCTAATTTAAGAGGTGCGATTGCACTTACCATAGATAAACCGATTGGTGATAAGAATAATTCACCGATTGTGTGGAACATGTAAGTGAATACAATGAATAGTAAGTTTGCTTTCATTGTAATGTTACCTTCATCGCTACCAGTTTTTAGAACAGCTAAAGTTAAAACTAAGTACCCGATTCCTAGTAAAATCATACCAAAAGCCATTTTTGTAGGAATTTTTAAATCGCCATTTTTTGTTTTTGAAAGTTTAATCCATAATGCAGAAACTGGTAATGCTAGTAAGATAATGAATAGTGGGTTTACAGATTGGAACCAAGGTGTTGGAATTGTAAATCCACCAATTGTACGATCCACGAACTTATCTGTGTAAAGTGTTAAAGAACTACCAGCTTGTTCAAATCCTGCCCAGAAGAATACAACGAAACAAGTTAAAATTAAAATTGCAGTTGTACGCTTTTTCTCTTGTGTTGTTAAAGGTTTTTTCTCAATAGGTTTTGCATTTTGTTCTTTAGATTTTTTACCGACAACAGTTGTTCCAGCTGATCCTAAGTAACGAGGTGCTAATAAGTTAAATGCAATCTGTCCAATGATCATACCGATACAAGCTGTTAAGAAACCGTATCTATAATCTGTGAAATAACCGCAAATGAATGGAGCGATAAGAGCTCCTAAGTTAATTCCCATGTAGAAGATAGTGAAGGCACTATCACGACGAGAATCATTTTCGCTATATAATTGACCTAATAAAGTCGAAATATTTGGTTTGAAGAATCCATTACCGATAACTAATAATCCTAAGCCTAAGAAAAGTCCAGTTTTCGTGTTCATGGAAAATAGTACAAAGTTACCAATCGCCATAATGATACCGCCGATGGTAATGGCGTGTCGTTTCGTAATGAAATGGTCAGTTAGCCAACCACCAATAATCGGTGTGAAGTATACTAACATTGTGAAAATACCGTAAATCTGTACAGCAACTGCTTTATCAAAGCCTAAACCGCCACTTACTAAGCTCGTTGTTAAATAAAGAACTAATAAGCCACGCATTCCGTAATAACTAAATCTTTCCCATGCCTCTGTAAAGAACAACAAATATAATCCTGGTGGATGTTTTTTTGGTGATTGTTGCTCTCCAGCTTTGTCTAATTTTAAAGCTGCATCCATGTTTGTTTCCCCCTAATCCTGTATAACGGATATTTATGTAATTATTTTAATTCACAAAATATTTAGAAGTCAATAGAATTATATGGAAATAGCAAGAAAATTTATGAAAAAATCTATTTTTCTTCAACCGTTATTATATTTTTCCCTGAAAACAAGATAATAAGCGTTTTCAAATGTAGTAATTGAATTCTAAAATAAAGTAAAATAATGATAAATCAGAAAATTTAGATTAGAATATTTATTCTGATATAGAGAAAATATTCTATATTTATTTTTATAATATAACATATCGGGAATAAAAATACAAAATGAAATAATGTGACACTTCAGTGAAATGAAAAAACCAGCTCCATAAAAGAGGGAGCTGGTTACAATGAAATTATTTAACAAAGCGTTTTTCAATGTCGTCTAGTAGTAAGTTAGCAGCCATTACACCGCCAGCTGTATTCCAAATAACGTCGTCAACTTTGTATGCTTTTCCGTTCTTTACTGCATTTAAGTTTTTAAAGAGAGGGTCGTTTATATATTCTTTTTCTAGTTCAGAACCTTTTTTCTCATTGCCTTTATCGAATGTGAAGTAGAATAATACATCGCCATCCATTGCCGAAATACGCTCTTTAGATACGTTACGTTCTGCGAAATCATCTTTGTTTTGATCTCCAGGACGTTTAAATCCAAGTTCTTTTAAAATAACACCAGAGAATGTATCGCCATGATAAATACGAACATCACCAGGCATAAAGCGTACCATAGAAATTTCTTGATTTACTGTATCACCAAGTTTGCCTTTTAAATCTTCCATACGTTTTCCGTAATCAGCTAAAACTTTTTGACCTTCTTTTTCCTTATTTAAAGCTTTTGCATAAAATTTGAAGTTATCTTTCCATTCACCACGTAATGTTTCCGAGAACACAGTAGGTGCGATTGCTTTTAGTTGCTCGTACACTTTTTCGTGACGCATTTTGTTACCGATAATTAAGTCTGGTTTTAAAGAAGCAATCGTTTCAACGTTAACTTGTCCTTCGTCGCCAACAACTTTTACATCTTTCATTTTGTCCTTAATATGTGGATACCACGGATCACCAGTCCAAGACTTTACAGCACCAACGGGTTTCACACCTAATTCAAGTAAAGCTTCAGTTCCTTCATTCGTTAAAATAACTACACGTTTTGGATTAGCAGGAACTTCTGTTTTACCCATTGCGTGTTCAACGGTAATCATTTCTTTTTTATTATCTTCTTTTGTTGATTCTTCTTTGTTATTTGATTTTCCACAAGCACTTAAAAGAAGTGAAAAAGCTAGTAGAAATACAAATACTGTAAACGATTTCTTTTGCATGAAATTCATTATGTACCCCCTACATGTTGAGAATATTTTTCAATAGCAAGCATGATATTAAGCTTTTATCTTTTGATTGTCAATATATATTACTGAAAATAGTTCTCATTATCGTTGACAATGAGAATTAAGTTGAAATACACTTACAACGTATCATTATACATTGAAGGGGAAACGCTGCATGTTATTAAAAACAAATCAAGCAAAATGGATTGGATTATTTGTTGGAATCGTTGCAGTCGTTATTTGTATTTGGGGAAGTATTATTTTCGGATATACAAATACGAGCTGGAAATTAGCTTTAGATGCTTTTTTCCATTTTAATGGTTCAAATGAGCATATTATTATTCAAAATGTGCGTCTACCAAGGGCGTTAATTGCAGCAAGTGTTGGTGCTAGTTTAGCCATTGCGGGTTGTTTGATGCAAACTTTAACAAAGAATCCGCTTGCTTCTCCAGATTTTATTGGATTAAATTCAGGCGCTGCGTTCTTTATAGTTGTAGCAATTGTACTCTTTTCCGTGACATCATTATCAGCTTTCACATGGATTGCCTTTTTAGGAGCGGCAGTTGCAGCAGTACTTGTATTTGCCTCTAGTTCTTTAGGAAAAGAAGGGACAACGCCTCTTAAGTTAACATTAGCAGGTGTAGCGATAAGCGCTTTATTTTCATCATTAACACAAGGGTTACTTGTATTAAATGAAAAAGCATTTGAAGAAGTGTTATTTTGGCTTGCCGGATCTGTGCAAGGAAGAAAGTTAGAGATTTTACAATCAGTATTCCCGTATTTATTAATAGGCTGGATTGCATCTTTTATGATGGCAGGGAAAGTAAATACATTAATGATGGGGGAAGATGTTGCAAAGGGGCTCGGACAACGAACGATTTTAATGAAATCATTCGTGTTACTTATTATTGTACTGTTGTCTGGTGGTTCAGTTGCGGTTGCTGGTCCAATTGGATTTATTGGCATCGTTACTCCTCATTTCGCAAGAACTCTTGTTGGGGTAGATCACAGATGGAGAGTACCCTATAGCGGATTGTTAGGTGCAATACTATTAATCTTGGCTGATATAGCAGCAAGATATGTCATTATGCCACAAGAAGTACCAGTAGGGGTTATGACAGCATTTATCGGGGCCCCATTCTTTATTTATATTGCACGTAAGAGAGGGCTTAGCAAATGAAGAAGTATATTCCGTTTCGTATTGGAAAAGGCGAGCTCTCGTTTTTAATGTATAAACGAGCTTGTCTCGTCTTATTGAGTTTACTAGTTGTTTTAATAGGATTATTTTTTGCGAGTGCAGGTATGGGGGATATGAAAATTGCTCCTTATGACGTATGGCAAGCGATTACCGGAAATGGCGATGCGATGTCAAATATGGTTGTAAATAAATTTCGTATGCCGCGTATTTTAATTGCTATCCTCGTAGGAATTGCGCTTGCGGTAGCGGGCTGTATTTTACAAGGGCTCGTTCGAAACCCACTTGCTTCTCCTGATATCATCGGAATTACGGGCGGGGCAAGTGTTGCAGTTGTACTCTTTTTAGCTATATTTAGTGATAAAAACAATGCGTTAACAGTAAGCATTCATTATATGCCGCTAGCAGCTTTTGCTGGGGCAACAATTGTAGCGTTTTTTGTATATTTATTTGCCTGGAAAAATGATGGATTATCACCGATTAGTCTTGTTTTAATTGGTGTTGGATTTTGGGCATTAACGAAAGCAGCAACAACTTTATTTATGTTGTTAGCACCAATTTATCGAGCAAGTCAAGCGAATGTATGGATCACAGGTACTGTTTACGGTTCTTCATGGCAAAATGTTATGGTACTTGCGCCGTGGGTTCTCATTTTAACGACAATATCATTTATCGCTGCGAGACATTTAAATGCACAAGAGCTAGGGGATGATATAGCAGTGGGACTTGGTGTTCCTTTAACGAAGTCGCGTGTATTTATGTTGTTACTTAGTACAGCTTTAATTGGCGGGGCAGTTGCCTTTGCAGGAGGAATTGGATTTGTTGGTTTAATGGCACCTCATATTTCGCGAAGATTAGTTGGCTCTTTCTACGGTGCATTGCTCCCAGTTGCGGCGATTATCGGTGCAATTCTAGTACTCGCTGCAGATTTAATTGGGCGTACAGTTTTCACACCACTTGAAATTCCAGCAGGGGTATTTACATCAGCAATTGGTGCACCTTATTTTATTTATTTACTTTATAAAAGTCGGAATTCATAAAGGGAGATGAATATGCAAAAAGCATTGGAGACGAAACGCTTGACGCTGTCGTATGGTGAAACGATTATTATTGATGAGCTGAATTTAGAAATTCCAAAAGGGGAAATTACAATCTTCATCGGTTCTAACGGTTGTGGGAAATCAACTTTATTACGTTCACTAGCTAGATTATTAAAGCCAACAACCGGTGACATTTTGTTAGATAATCAAGCAATTCAAAGTATGCAAACGAAGCAAATCGCTCGTCAAATGGCGATTTTACCGCAAGGGCCACAAGCACCGGAAGGACTTACGGTATTACAACTTGTAAAGCAAGGACGTTATCCATATCAAACATGGCTGAAGCAATGGTCCGAAAAAGATGAGGAAATGGTACAAAAAGCGCTTGCTGCAACGGGTATGACAGAATTTGCTGAGCGTGATGTTCATGCCCTTTCAGGTGGACAACGTCAACGTGCTTGGATTGCAATGACCCTTGCACAAGATACAGATATTATTTTGCTTGATGAGCCGACTACATATTTAGATATGACGCACCAAATTGAAGTGTTAGATTTATTATTCGAATTAAATGAAACAGAGCAAAGAACGATTGTCATGGTATTGCACGATTTAAATTTGGCATGTCGTTACGCAGACAACATTGTAGCTATTCAAGATAAACAAATATATGCGCAAGGTAAACCAGAAGAAGTTATTGACCAGAAGTTAGTTCGGGATGTATTCCGTATGGAGTGTCAAATAAGCGCTGATCCGTTATTTGGGACACCGCTCTGTATCCCGCATGGAAGAGGAAGACGTGTACTTAAAGAGGCTGTTCAGGCGATGAGATAACGAAAAAAGACGATGAGGATTCATCGTCTTTTTTACCCCGCTATTTGAGGGATCAACTGCCCGTAAAAGCCCGATTGGTGCGGGCTAATAATCAGTGGGGGATGAACATCCCCCACTGATTAAAGTTTCACTTTATTTTCGGCAAGAAAATAATAGAAAAAGGGGAATACGTAAACGTCGTTCATATTCTTCTTCATCTTGAAAACAGTTTCGATTTGGTGTAGCTTCTTTTAAGCTTGTAATCGTAAATCCGGCTTGTTGTAATAATGTAAAATATTCTTCCGTAGTCCGGTGATATTTAATAACTTCTTGATCAATCCATGGCTCAACTCGTTTTCCTGTTTCGAAATAATCATCGACGAGCCAACTAGTTCTTTTACCACTCGTTTGCAAGCTTTCAAATGAGGAGGTAATAACGGGATGTTGAACGCTAAAGGTGAAGGTTCCGTTTGTTTTTAAAGTTTGAAACACATTTTGAAAAATGATATCAAGGTGTTCAATATAATGTAAGGCGAGTCTAGATGTTACTAAATCAAAAGTAGAAGGAGGGTATGTGTAGTCTTTGAGGTTTAAAAAATGAACGGTGCCATTTTTATTTTCTAGTTGTTTTTTAGCTTTTTCATACATAAGCTCGGAGCCTTCAATACCAGTGTAAGAGTGGCATCCATGTTCTAATAATTCTTCGCCGAATTTAGCATCACCACAACCTAAATCGAGGATTTGTTTTCCTGTTACATTGCCAATGAGCTGAAAGAATGCTGGTTTTTCAAGGGATTCGTTTGGACTATTTTCTCGATATCTTCGCTGCATATATTGCTCAAAAAATGCTTCGTTATTATATACATCAGATTCAGTAAATGCCATGTTTAAAGCCTCCCTAAATATTTTTTTAATTCTATCAAATATGAAAAGTAAATGATAGATTTCTTGTAATGAATCATATATAATCTGAAATTGTAAGCGGTTTCTTTAAACTATTTTTCTATAATAAATTCTGAAAACGTGTTAAGCTAGTAGAGGGATTATTAGAACTATTAAGATAATAATCCGCTTACATGAACGATGGGAGGCTTCACGATGTCTAGTAAAACACTTGCAAACTTTTTAGAAGAAAATTTAGAGGATTTAAAATCAAAGGGGCTTTATAACGTAATTGATCCGATTGAAAGTCCAAATGGACCGATTATTACAATTGGCGGAAAAGAATATATTAACTTATCTTCAAACAACTATCTTGGATTAGCGACTGATAATCGCTTACAAGAAGCAGCAATTGGTGCAATTCATAAGTACGGCGTTGGAGCAGGAGCTGTTCGTACAATTAACGGTACTTTAGATTTGCATATTAAATTAGAAGAAACAATTGCAAAGTTTAAACATACAGAAGCAGCAATTGCTTATCAATCAGGATTTAACTGTAATATGGCAGCGATTTCAGCTGTTATGGATAAAAATGATGCGATTCTTTCAGATGAATTAAACCATGCATCTATTATTGATGGTAGTCGTCTATCAAGAGCGAAAATCATCGTTTATAAGCATTCTGATATGGAAGATTTACGCAAAAAAGCAATCGAGGCAAAAGAATCAGGTCTTTATAATAAATTAATGGTTATTACAGACGGTGTTTTCTCAATGGATGGAGATATTGCAAAATTACCAGAGATTGTTGAAATTGCAGAAGAGCTGGATTTAATGACATATGTAGATGATGCACACGGTTCAGGTGTACTTGGCAAAGGTGCAGGTACTGTAAAACATTTCGGTCTTTCTGATAAAGTTGATTTCCAAATCGGTACATTATCAAAAGCAATTGGGGTAATTGGTGGATATGTAGCTGGGAAACAAAACTTAATCGATTGGTTAAAAGTGCGTTCACGTCCATTCTTATTCTCAACAGCTTTAACACCAGCTGATGCAGCTGCTTGTATGAGATCAATTGAAATTCTAATGGAAAGTACAGAGTTACACGATCGTTTATGGGAAAATGGTCGCTATTTAAAACAAGGGTTAAAAGAACTTGGCTTTAACATTGGAGAAAGTGAGACACCAATTACGCCTTGTATTATTGGTGATGAAGTATTAACACAAGAATTTAGTAAACGTCTAAATGAAGAAGGCGTATACGCAAAATCTATCGTATTCCCAACTGTAGCAAAAGGAATGGGACGCGTTCGTAATATGCCTACAGCAGCTCATACGAAAGAAATGCTAGATGAAGCAATTCGTAAGTATGAAAAAGTAGGGAAAGAAATGGGTATCATTTAAGTAACGACATCTTTTGAATAGCTTGCAAATGGGGAGTGGGAAAAATGAAAAAAATTCTAGTAACCGGTTCTTTAGGGCAAATTGGTTCTGAACTAGTAATGAAACTTCGTGATGTATACGGCGCATCAAATGTTATTGCAACAGATATTCGTGAAACAGACAGTGAAGTAGTAACGTCTGGTCCATTTGAAACGTTAGATGTAACGGATGGACAAAAATTACATGATATTGCAAAGCGTAATGAAGTAGATACAATTATTCATTTAGCGGCTTTACTTTCAGCAACTGCAGAAAAAAATCCGTTATTTGCTTGGAATTTAAATATGGGCGGACTTGTAAATGCATTAGAAGCAGCACGTGAATTAAACTGTAAGTTTTTCACGCCAAGTTCTATCGGTGCATTTGGTCCATCAACGCCAAAAGATAATACACCACAAGATACAATTCAGCGTCCTACTACGATGTATGGGGTAAACAAAGTAGCAGGAGAATTACTATGTGATTATTATCATCAAAAGTTTGGCGTTGATACGCGCGGTGTACGTTTCCCAGGCTTAATTTCTTACGTAGCTCCTCCAGGAGGCGGAACGACTGACTATGCAGTTGAAATTTATTATGAGGCGATTAAAAAAGGTACATACACCTCATACATTGCAGAAGGAACATACATGGACATGATGTATATGCCAGATGCTTTACAAGCAATCATCTCATTAATGGAAGCTGATCAAAATAAACTAGTGCATAGAAATGCGTTTAACATTACAGCAATGAGTTTTGAACCAGAGCAAATTGCAGCATCAATCTGTAAACACATTCCGAACTTTACAATGGATTACGCAGTAGATCCAGCTCGTCAAACAATCGCTGATAGCTGGCCGAACTCTATTGATGCAACAGCAGCAATGAAAGAGTGGGGCTTTAAGGCAGAATATGATTTAGACAGAATGACAACTGATATGTTAGCCAAGTTAAAAAAAAAGCTCGCAGCTGAGTTAGTGATGAATTAATAGGAAGAGCCGATTCTTAGGAATTGGCTCTTAATTATTTTAGGAAGGGAGAAAAGCAACATGCAAAGAGTTGATGTTGTATATGCATTAATACACGATAGCGAAAAAGATAAAATATTAATGGTACATAATATAGAACAAAACGTTTGTTCATTGCCAGGCGGGGCTGTTGAAAAAGGTGAAATATTAGAGGAAGCACTAGTAAGAGAAGTGAAAGAAGAGACAGGTTTAACTGCCACACTCAGTGGACTTGTCGCATTAAATGAGAAGTTTTTTGAAGAGAAAGGACATCATGCATTATTTTTTACATTCCGAGCAAATGTAGTAACAGGTGAACTTCGTGCAGAAGATGAAGAAGAAATTTCCGCAATCGAGTGGGTGGATCGGACAATCGCAAATGAACGATTCCTATTCTACGATGGGGGATTTGAAGCATTGTTAGAAGTAGCCATTCCATATAAATTTCAACCAGAAACACAGTGAGTGAACGAAAAAACAGGAGCCTCGTGGCTCCTGTTTTTCTATTCAATCGTCTTCAGTAATAGTTTCTTCAACAATGGTTTAATCTTCAGGCGTAAATCTTCAGCATGATTTGCAACTAAGAAGTGATGGTTATAAATGTTTTTCATTAGTTGATAAGTCGCTTCTTTCGCTTCGCCTTCTTCGATAAAGATGCCGATTACTTCCATACCACTTTTACGAGCAAGTTTGACTGCTTCGTGCGTATCTAAAATTCCGTCTTGTTGATAGTCTAGTGCAGAAGGTTCACCGTCTGTAAAGACAAGTAAGAATTTATGTTTTTCTGGTCTTTTCGCAAGCTTTTCGGAAACGATACGAATAATATACCCGTCGCGGTTATCTTCTTCTTCGCGAAGTTGCATAATTTCTGGACCGACGTTTGGTAACGTTGAGTTTTTATACGTAACAACTTCATGGATAACGTTCGGTTTATCTTCAGGTTTAGCACTAGAAGCATCTTCCCAAAATCCACTAATAGCGTGCGGGATTTTTAAAGATTTCAACGCTTCATGGAATAGGACCACACTCTTCTTCGTTTCTTCCATTTTGTTATACATAGAACCAGAGCAGTCCACTAATAGTTGGAATGCAACGTCGAGCTCTTGTGATTCTTGTCCTTTTTTATAAAACATACGCGGCTGTTTTTCAGTATAAATACGAAGGAATTTCTTACGAAGCCTTCCGTAATATTTATCACTGTTTGCATTCGTTTTGTTTTCAATTGTTTTTTCGATAATTTTCTTTAATTCTTTTACATCTTTATTAACGACTGATTTGATGGCTTGGTAATCTTTTTTCTCATCAGGATTCGATTTGCGAGCTTCTTTAAATGTATGAGAAGCTCCCACATTATACTTGCCGTATGCACCGTCGTTTTGGCTAGAAGCATGAGACGCTCTTGCTTCCTCTGTATCAGCACCATCAAAGTTAGATTGTGTACTTTTTTGGGAAGTACCTTGTACAGAACCAAGTGCTTGGTCACCATCTTCTGATTCACGAGCAGTATCACCCATCATATTTGTTTTTGTTCCGCTTTCTAAATCAAAGCGTAAAAAGTTCTCGTTTTCATTGTTTTTATTTTCACGGTGCCATGTCGAGAAGCTTTCATCCATTTTGTTTTTGTTATCATCGTCATCTAGGAGCTGCGTATCATCATTTGCTAATTTTTCAGCGCGACTGTCTTTCTCATCTGCAATCACAGATAAATAAAGCGGTGCATGTCCGAAATAATTATTAAGCATATCACTTTCCAGAAGTCCTTCTAAACGATAGCGAATTTTCTCAACAATATACATAATATCTTCCGTATTACGAGCTTGGAATGTTTCATGCAAAATTGATTCAATTTGCTCGAAATATTCATTATTAAACATTTCATATTTATCACTCGTTAATGAAAGATAGCATAGACAAAATAGACGATCACCGTGATAGTTACGAACACGATTTATTTCATTTTGTGAGCCAAAGTAATTGCGATACATTTCTTTTCGGCGTTTAAAAATATGTTTTGTGCCAGGACGTAAATTTTTGACGATTTCCTCAACACGTAAATCTTCTAATAGAACAAATAATTGTGTTAAAAACTTTTTTAGCGGCGATTCTTGTAACTCAATCGCATAAGAACGAATTAAAGTCATGTCCGAGTAATGTTTATTACCAAGTGCCTTTAAGAACACTTCGCTTTTTAATCCGATTACTGTATCCTCTTCTTTTCGATCATCCCAAAAGTGACTAATGACAACCTTTTTTTCAATTTCGTCGTAGTATGCTTTATAGCCATACTCAAGATAGGCATCGTCTTCTTTTAGAAGAGCATACATTAAGTTTTCCATTTGTAGAAACAGCGACGCATCAATTTTTTTGTCACTAAAAATTTGTCTCATGAATTATCCCTCAAAGAAATAACTTTCTGCTAATTCACGGACAGTCATTTGTTCTGTTTCATCGTTTAATTTTGCGATAATACTACGTTCAATTGCACGCATAACAGGAATATATACACCTAAATCACATGCATCGATAATGCCACGAATACTAGCTGCTTCTTCACTTACGCGCCCATCACGAGCTAAAGGCATAAGATCGCTTGCGAATGCAACGAACTTTTCAATTGTTGCAACATCATTTAATTTTGATTCAGATAGTAATAGTTCTTTTAATGTATCACCTTGAATGTAAGGAACTTCAATAATAACGAAACGGTTTTTTAACGCTTCGTTTAGTTCACTTGTCCCAACATAACCTTCGTTAATCGCAGCAATTACGCGATATTCGTCATCACCGTATACAACTTCTTGTGTAAATGGGTTTGTAATCATTTTACGGTAATCTAACGCACCATGAAGAAGTGGTAACGTTTCAGGTTTTGCCATATTGATTTCATCGATATAAAGGAAATGACCGTTTTTCATTGCCTTCATAAGAGGACCGTTAACGAACGTAACTTCAGATGCGCCGTCTTTTGTTTGTAATGTGTTGTATCCTAAAATACCTTCTACATCTAAGTCGACAGAACAGTTAATGCTATGCATTGGTTTTTGGAATAAAGAAGAAAGAGTTTCCGCTAGTACTGTTTTACCACTACCAGTTGGTCCTTTTAATAGAATGTTTTTACCAAGTAAAAGTGCTGTAATGGCATCTTCAATAATGCTGTTATCAGATGCTTTATATATTTTCTTGCCAATTAAATGTGCATTTTCACCAGCTTCTTGTTTATTCTTTTCATGAATTGTAGAAAGCTGCTGTTTTAAATCAGAATGTATATGAAATTGTTCTAACATGTATTTCCCACCTAACATTATTTTCATAAAGTAATACATCTTATGATAACTTGTTTTAATATGGTATGCAAAGAAAAGGAGAAGGGGGAAATATAAAAGAAAAAGCAATCAACATCACATTGATTGCTTATAGTAAAGGAGAAATGAGTCGCATAAAGGACTCTAATATTCGTTTTTTGATACTTCTTTTTTGGAACGAGTTCCATTTAATTTCAGTGGAGTGTTTAAAGTCTTCTTCAAAATCGCGTTTAATATCATGAACGGTTTCTGATTCATATAGTACGCTAATAATTTCATAATTCAATTCAAAGCTACGTACATCCATATTTGCTGTTCCGATTGTTGCAATTTTATCGTCAACGAGTACAATCTTTGCGTGCATAAATCCATCTTTATAACTGTAAATAGAAGCACCAGCTTTTAAAAGTGGAGTGAAATAGGATTGAGATGCTTGATCGCTAATAATACTATCACTCTTACCAGGATATAAAATGCGTACATCTATGCCAGATATTGCACTTAAGCGTAATAATGTTAAAGTTTCTTGATCCGGAATAAAGTATGGTGTAGCGATCCAAATAGATTTTTTGGCTGAGCCCATAACAGCTAGTAATGTATTACGAATACTTTTATCATCTGAGCTTGGTCCACTTGCTACAATTTGCACCGCACCTTCTGCATCCGGAATTTCTTTTCCTGGGAAGTAGTGTCTATTCATAAATTGATCCCAAGAATAAGTATTCAATCCACTAGACGCATAAAGCCAATCTTCTAGAAAGATGGCTTGTAATTTATACAATGCTTTTCCTTCTATTTTTAAATGACTATCACGCCAAACCGGGAATTTTTTTGAGCGACCAAGATATTCATCACCGACGTTGAGCCCTCCGGTAAAACCAATTTCTCCATCTACAATGACGATTTTACGGTGATTACGATAATTAACTGTCTCGAGTAACCAAGCTGAAAAAATAGGGTCAAATTCGACAATTTCAATTCCAGCTTTTTTCATAGGTTGTAAAAATCGTCGTCTTAACGTATTACTTCCGAGTCCATCATAAAGGAAGCGTACAATAACACCATCTTTTGCTTTTTGTATTAAAGCATCTCGTACTTTTGTACCAATCTCATCAGATTTATAAATATAGTATTGAATATGTATGTGATGTTTTGCATTCTCGATTGCGTTCAAAATTTCTGAAAAGGTTTGATCACCGTTTGTTAAAAGTTTTGTTGTCGTTCTATCTGTGGCAGGCCCGCCTCCAAATTTTTGTACTACTTCTGTTAAATGTATGGAACGTTCATGTAATGGAACTGTGAGTGATAATTCTAGTCGTCTTCCTTCTAATATTTCGCGGAATAATTTTCTTTGTTCTTCTGAACGATGAAGATGTTTTTTTCTTCTCCAACGGCTACGCCCGAAAATAGAGTATAAAAGTACACCTACAACAGGAAGAAGTGCTAATACTAAAAACCACGCTAAGGTGCTTTGGGGTGATCTATTTTCGATAAAAATAACGAATGAAATTCCTACGATTGTGATGGACCATAGAGCACCAACAAACGTATATAACGAAATAACCGATGTATTTAATAGGAAAAGAACGATAGATACGATTGTAAATATTAATAATAATTGAACGATAGGTTTCTTCATTTCTATATAATTCCTCTAATCTTTCTTAAATATAGACTTCTTAAATAGAAGATATAATCTGACATCCTTATTATAAAGTGTTTTGTTTTTTTTACAAAATATAGACATTTGTCCTATACTTTCCGCATTTGTCCTACATACAGTATATTGTTACGTTGTTATCCCGCTATTTGCTGGTTAATGATCAGTGTAGGAGGGACAAAAACCTTGCCTCTTATATAGGAAAGGGAATGAGGTTTCTTTCCTGGATTTGTAGTAGGTGCATTATGAAGCCCAGGATATGGTTATCCATATTACGCGAATTCTTCTTATTAAGGTGAGGAAATGGAAAGGAGAGGGAAATAATGAATTATATAGAAAATAATGGATTGTATTATCGTCATAATCATGGAGGGCACCATCATAATGGCGGACATAATCACCATGGTGGGCACAATCATTATAATCATCATCATCATCATCACGGTGGTGGATGGGGCTGGGGTGGCGGCTCGTGGGGCGGAGGGTTTTTCCCAGGAAGTTTTGCTGGAGGCATGTTAGGTGGGCTTACAGCTGGCGCATTAACGGGTGCAGCAGGTGGAGGCTACTATCCAGCACCGTACCCAGTAACATATCCAGCACCATATCCAATGCCATACCCGGGTTATCAGCAAATACCATATCAATATTAAACTAAAAAAGAGGATATCCTCTTTTTTAGTTTAATAATTTATTTATAAAATATTTCCAAAAACAAGGTGAAAATATGTTAATATTTTGTTATTATAATTCAATATGTTAAATGAAAATTTTGGCTTTATCCCGCTATTTGTGGGCAGTAAAACCCCCATTGATTAAAGTATCACTTTATATTATTATTCGTGAATCGTTGCATTTTGTATATTAATCTCTATTTCATTATGTATCGGCAGTTAGATTTACATCTTAACATTTAATGAAATAAAAGAGGTTAGGTGTGAGGTCGTATTAGTAGGGAGCAGAGGCTAATAGTGATGAAATTGTCACTTTACAAATTCAAAGAATGTAAGAGAATACTGTATAATAAGCTTAGATAAGTAGAGAGATGAGAAGCTTCTACTATAATTAAAACAGCACCATATTGCTTTTTTATAAATAATATTATGTTATTTTAATCGGCCTATTTAGAAAAAAATTGTGATTTATCCCGCAATAACGGGTAGTAAGACTCCCACCTCAAAATTCGGTGAATGTGAGGAAGTTAGGTGGGAGATAAAAGCCCGATTGGTGAAGGCTAATGATCAGTGGGGAATGGACACCCCCCCACTGATTAAAGTTTCATTTTATGTAAAGGCGTATTGTTAGAACATGAAATATCTCTATTTCTATGAAGAGAAACGAGTTGTGTTTTAGTCAGATAGGAAGCAAGGAGAGGTGCGCATGCTAGAACAAAGAGGTCATGCATTATATGACTCTTCATTGCAAGATTTAAAATTAGCATTAGATGAGTCTTCAATTGTTGCTATTACAGACCGAAATGGTCTTATTACATATGTGAATGATAAATTTTGTAAAATCTCAAAATATAAAAAAGAAGAGTTAATAGGAAAAGATCACCGTATTTTAAATTCCGGATATCATCCGAAAGCATTTTTTCAAATCCTATGGAAGCGTATTTTGAGTGGAAAAGTCTGGACGGGGGAAATTCGAAATCAAGCAAAAGATGGTACGTATTATTGGGTTAAAACAACAATTGTTCCATTTTTAAATGAAAAGGGAGAACCTTATCAATTTATTGCAATTCGAAATGATATAAGTAGTAGGAAAGAAGCAGAACAAAGATTAAGATTAAGCGAAAGTCGTTATAGGGAACTTGCTTATCATGATGCGTTAACAAGTTTACCGAACCGTTTACAGTTAATTACGACTGTAAATAAGATGATTGCAGAGAAAATAGAGTTTGGCATGATTTACTTTGATTTAGATCGTTTTAAATTAGTGAATGATACGTTAGGTCATATGATAGGAGATTTACTTTTAAGCGAAGTTGCTTCACGGTTGCATTATGTGCTAGGAGAGAAAGATGTTCTGGCTAGGCTTGGTGGCGACGAATTTGTGCTGTTAACAAAAACTCATACACATGATGAGATGAGGCAGTTAGCGACATCCGTGTTGTCATGCTTTCAAGCGCCATTTATGCTTGAAGGTCATGAAGTATATATTTCAGCTAGTCTAGGACTTTGTTCCTATCCGCAAGATGGAAAAGACGTTGAAACGTTATTAAAAAATTCAGATTTAGCCATGTATAGTGCGAAAGAGCAAGGAAGAAATGCGGCGTGCTTCTTTACAGATGAATTACGTGCGAAAATAAACCGTAGAATGAAAATAGAATTTGCTTTGCAAAAAGCGATTCGTGACGAAGAATTAAAAGTGGCATTACAGCCCATTATTGATTTGAAAACAAAGAAATGTACTGGTATTGAGGCTTTAGTACGCTGTAAGACAGAAGAAGGTCCTATTTCACCAAGTGAATTTATCCCTGTAGCTGAAGAGTGTGGACTTATTATAAAACTAGGAGACTGGGTACTAGAAAAGTCATGTCGACTGTTTAAAACTTTACCAGATTATCAAGAGGGACTGAAGTTATCTGTTAATTTATCAATACAACAATTGATGCAAAAGCGATTTATTTTATCTGTTCGTAGTATATTGAAGCGAACAGGGTTTCCGCCAAATCGTTTAATATTAGAAATAACAGAAAGTATAGCTGTACGTCATTTTGATTATATTATTGCTACATTACAAGAATTAAGAAGTATGGGAATTTTAATCGCTTTAGACGATTTCGGAACAGGGTATTCCTCATTATATTATTTAAAACAACTACCACTTGATATTGTGAAAATTGATCGTAATTTTATTCGTGAGTTTCATTATGATCATGCACAACCAGAGCGAACGATTGTAAAATCGGTTATTGAAATCGCCCATAGTTTAAATTTATTAGTGGTTGCTGAAGGGGTAGAAACGGTAGAACAAGAAAGTTTATTAAAATCAATGAGTTGCGACTTTGTACAAGGTTTTTATTATGCGAAACCGTTAGATATAGGGGAACTAAAAGAAAAGTTATTAACTGATTTTTAATAAAAAAAGAGAAGCGAAATGATATGATCCCCTTATAGTAGACAGGAAAAAGAAAGCACATTAACCTGTTTACTATGGAGGGGATTTTTTTATGGGAAAAATTAGAGTCACTTACGATGTAGAATTTAAGAAAAAAGCTATAGATTTACACTTAAAAGAAGGCATGAGCTATAAAACCATTGCGAAAGAATTGGGTATTCATCACTCGGTTGTAAGTCGTTGGGTGAAATACTTTGAAGCTGAAGGAATCAAAGGACTAGAAGAAAAACGCGGTAAAGCGAAAGGACCAGGTTTAGGTAGACCAAGGGTTAGACCCGAAGATCCTGAAGCTAAGATCCGACGATTAGAAGCGGAAAATGAAATGTTAAAAAAGCTCTTAGGAATGTAAAAGGAGGAATGAAAGTCGTATCCAAAACGAAAAAATTCGAAGTCATCCATGAAATGACAAAAACAGGTTATACAGTGACCATTCTATGCGATATTGCTGGTGTAACCAGAAGTGGGTACTACAAATGGATAAAACGGCATACGACGCCTTCAAAAAAACAATCAGAGGATATCGAAATTAAGAAAAAGATATTGGAGTGTCATAAAAAATTAAGAGGAATTTATGGATATAGAAGAATACAAGTGTGGCTGAAAGCCACATATAACCTTCATTTGAATCATAAACGCATCCAAAGATTGATGAGTGAACTAGGTATCAAAGCCGTAATTAGGAAAAAACGACCTTATTACGGAAAAAAAGAAGCTTATGTGATTTCAGAGAACCATCTAAATAGGGAGTTTCAAGCTTCAAAACCGAATGAGAAATGGGTAACCGATATTACCTATTTGATTTTCAATGGACAGCGCTTGTACTTATCCGCTATTAAGGATTTATACAATAATGAGATTGTTGCCTATGAAACCAGTCGTAGAAACGACTTAAAACTTGTGTTAGATACACTTAAAAAGGCAAAGAAAAAACGAAATATGAAGGGAATCCTCTTACATAGTGATCAAGGGTCCCAGTATACATCTCGTCAATATAATCAATTACTTAAAAAATATCAGATGAAGGCAAGTATGTCTCGAAGAGGCAACTGTTGGGATAATGCTTGTATGGAAAACTTCTTCAGTCACTTTAAGGCAGAGTGTTTTCATTTACACTCCTTCCATAAAGCGAATGAGGTCAAACTTGCCGTGCGTAAATATATGCACTTTTATAATCATCAAAGATTTCAAAAGAAATTAAATAACCTGAGTCCATATAAATATAGAACTCAGGTTGCTTAGTTGCGCTTTTTTAATACTGTCTACTTGACAGGGGGCACTGCAAAAAGCTTCTCTTTTTTATTGTTTTTTTTGTGAATTTTTCATTAAAACTGGATAAAGAATAAGACCTAATACAAACAAACCAATGCCTAAGAAGAATGTTTTTAAATCAGCAGTTCCCGTTTTAATAACCCATATGGAATATAAAAATGCTAGTGCAGTAATGATTCCATCTTTTATTCGAGATCCCGGCATTACATCATACGTTTCCCCCGTAATAACTAATTTTAACTGATACAAGGTAGAAACAAGGTACGGGATTAAATATGCTAATGTCGCTACAACAATAGCGAAATTATATGCTTCTGAAACAGTACCAGAAATCGTTGAGAATAAGAAAATTTGCGTCATCACATTTGTAATAAATAATGATTTTGAAGGACTACCTTTTTTATTTGTTTTACTGAAAAACTTAGGGAAAAGTCCATTTTTAGCAGCCTGGTAAGGTACTTCTGAGCTAACAACGATCCATCCTACAGTAGAGCCGAATAAAGATACGAGTGCAAGTAAGGCCATTATATAAGCACCTTTAGTACCAATTGCTAAATTTAATGCATCTACTAATGGTTTTTGAGACTCTTTTAAAGCGTCTTGTGGAAGAGCGCCCATTGTTAGTAGAGTAATTGCCATGTAAATAAGAAGAGCGATGATTAATCCGAAAATCGTAGCTTTCTTAACATCGTGCTGAGATTTTGCACGGTTAGAGAGCATAACTGCTGACTCAATACCGATAAACGCCCAAAGTGTTGCAATAGCAGCGGAATTTATTTGTCCACCCAACGAAATAGGTTGTCCAGCTTCATTCATAAATGTTTGACCGTCCCCGAAATTAGAGGCATTGAAAATGAATAATGTGATTACAATAAACATTGTAAATCCGATGATTTTTGCGATTGTTGCAAGAAGGTTCATATTTCCTGCTCTATCAATATTTTGAGAAAGAATATATTGAATTCCCCATAGCATCATACTACATACTATGAAGGTTAAAGCTTTTCCAAGTTCTAATGAAAATCCGTTTGTTGAAAAGAGAATTTGCTTACTTTGTAAAACTGGGAAGAATGTTGATAAATATCCTGCAAAGGAAATAATTACAGATGCTGTAGCAGCCCAGTTAGCAGCCCAGTATCCCCAAGCCATACTATATCCTGCAACTTTACCTGTCTTTTGAGAAGTGAACATTGCTTGGGCGTAACTTTGTGGTCCTGCTTTTAATTCTGGTTTACGAATTGCTAAATTTCCAAATACGAGTGCAATCATAAATACACCAAGTCCTGTAATACTCCATGCCAGTGTAGATCCCATTGGACCTGATACGTGTGCTAAATTTGCTGGGAGCATAAATACGCCACCGCCAACCATATTCCCGATAACAAAAGCTGTTAAAATCCATAATCCCCATTTTTTCGTTTCCATTTTTGTTAACTCCTTTGTAGTAAGTTTTGCTTAAACATCATTTTTTACTAGCATTTTTGGCAATAAAAAAAGAGCCATGTAGATAAAAAATACCTACATGGCTCTTTGCCAAAGCGTAGGTACAACGGGAATAACCCTTGTACCTACGCGTAATTTTTCCGCTAGGTTTCAAGGGTTAAGTATGATGATGATGTTTTTGTGCAAATGTAACTACAATTGTTGTATAAGTAAGCATAGTTCTTTGCTCCCTTTCTCCTCTGATTTTGAAGTTAGTATACTATATGTTTTTTTGAATGAAAAGAAAAATATTAAAAAATTTATAAAAATACGTTTTAGGGACTAAATATTTACCCATAGTTTTCTTGTACTGGAAAATAAGTGAGAGATTGGCAGAAGAGTATAGCGTGGTATAATACATATAGAATTAGAAGGTGACAAGGGGCTATTGTAGATGATGAGTAAGTATGAACAAATTTATACAGAAATCAGCAAGTCTATTGATAATAAACAATTAAAAGAAGGATGCAAAATTCCATCAGAAACGGAATTAATGAAGCAGTACGAGGCAAGCCGGGGTACTGTAAGAAAAGCTGTAGATTTATTGCAAGAGCGTGGATATGTTCAAAAAATACATGGAAAAGGTGTTTTTGTATTAAAGCGCAAAAACATTGAATTTAACTTTGGTGGTATTGTAAGTTTTCAAGAAGAAAATGAACGTTTAGGACGTTACTGTATTACAGAAGTCGTGGAAATAGAGAAAATGAAAGCGACGAAAGATGTAGCAAAGTTATTAAATGTGAAAGAAAAAACGGAAATAGATCATATTAAACGCGTACGAAATATTGATGGAGAAAAAGTAATTTTAGATATAAACCATTTTGTATCGGAATATATTCCAGGATTAACGAGAGAAATTGCAACTGCATCGATTTATAAATACATCGAAAAAGAATTAGGACTACATATTAGCTATTCACAGAGGGTAATTGAAGTACAGCCATGTACAGATGATGACCGAAAGTATTTAGATTTAAATGGAACAGACTATGTTGTCGTTGTAAAAAACTTTACTCATTTATACGATGGGAGTCAGTTCGAATATACGGAATCACGTCACCGCTTAGATATTTTTCACTTTTCGGATGTGGCGCGAAGAAAATAAAGAGATGGAGCGAAATAATCGTTCCATCTCTTTATTTATAAAAAAATCATCAACTTATATATACGAGTGTTGACTAACTTATATATACGAGTTAATATGTAAGTGTAAACGGTATCAAAAAAAGAAAAGAGGGACGGGAATATGGGGAAAGACTATCGTAAAACAGCAGAAGAAGTGTTGCAGTATATTGGTGGGAAAGACAATATTGAACAAGCTGCGCACTGTGTAACGAGGCTACGTATCGCTTTAAAAGATGAAAATAAAATAGATAATGATAAATTACAGTCTGTTTCATTAGTAAAGGGAGCGTTTCATAACGCTGGGGTATTTCAAATTGTAATTGGTCCAGGTGATGTCGATCGAGTATACGCTGAATTGATAACGCTTGCAGGTATGGAAGAATCGACAGTAGCTGACGTAAAAGGTTCAGGGGATAAAAAATTAAATCCAGTTCAAAAGTTTGTAAAAGTATTTTCAGATGTATTTATGCCGATTTTGCCAGCAATTATTACGGCAGGTTTACTAATGGGGATTAATAACCTGTTAGGGGCAAAGGACTTATTTTTTGATGGGAAAAATTTATTAGAAGTATATCCGAACTTAGGTGGGCTTTGGGATTTAATTAATATGATGGCCAATACAGCATTCGTATTCTTACCGGCACTTGTTGGTTGGTCAGCAACGAAGCGCTTTGGTGGTAGTCCAATACTAGGGATTGTTATGGGATTAATGCTTGTGCATCCGGCCTTATTAAACGCGTGGGATTATGGAAAAGCAGCGACTGGTTTAGAGGGACAAAAGATTGAGTACTTCGATATTTTAGGGTTATTCCAAATTGAAAAGGTAGGGTATCAAGGTCAAATTTTACCCATTTTAGTAGCAGCATTCGTATTAAGTAAAGTTGAAATCTTCTTAAAGAAACATGTGCCAAACGCAATTCAATTATTAGTTGTACCAATTACAACAATCGTTGTAACGGGTGTGTTAGCGTTAGGAATTATCGGTCCAGTTACACGTCATATTGGCGATTTATTAACGGCTGGATTAGTTGGCGTATATGAAACGGTACCAGTACTTGGAGCAGTATTATTTGGAGCATTATATGCACCGCTCGTAATTACAGGAATGCATCATATGTTTATTGCAATTGATTTGCAGCTAATTGCACAGCACGGCGGTACATTTATTTGGCCGATGATTGCTCTTTCTAACATTGCACAAGGTAGTGCGGCATTAGCGATGTTCTGGATTTCTAAAAATCAAAATGATAAAAGTATGGCATCAACATCAGCAATCTCAGCGTACTTCGGTATTACAGAGCCAGCGATGTTCGGTGTGAATTTAAGAAATAAATTCCCGTTCTATGCAGCGATTATTGGGTCTGCTATAGCAGCAATATTTATTACATTAAATGGTGTATTAGCACCAGCAATCGGAATTGGCGGATTGCCAGCATTTATTTCTATCATTCCGAAATCGATTCCAATGTTTATTGTAGGGATGATAATCGCAGTAGTAATTCCATTTACATTAACATGGTTATTTGCGAAACGAGTAAAACAGAAGTAGGAGGAAATTAAGCATGAAAGATTGGCATAAAAGTGTAGTCTATCAAATTTATCCGAAGAGCTTTAATAGTTACTATAATAAAGAAACCGGTGATATAAAGGGAGTTACAGAGAAATTAGATTATTTAAAGGAACTTGGAGTGGATTATATTTGGTTAACACCGATATACCGATCACCACAAAATGACAATGGATACGATGTAAGTGATTATTACAGCATTGATCCATCTTACGGGACGATGGAAGAGTTTGAAGAGCTTTTAAAAGAAGCGAAAGTACGTGACATTGAAATCATGCTTGATATCGTTGTAAATCATAGTTCAACGGAGCATAAGTGGTTTAAAGAAGCAAAAGAAGATAAGAATAGTCCGTATCGAAATTATTATATTTGGCGTGATGAAAAGAATAATTGGCAGTCTAAATTTGGAGGATCTGCTTGGAAATATGATGAGAAAACAGGGCAATATTTTTTACATCTATTTGATGAGACGCAAGCTGATTTAAACTGGGAAAATGAAAAGCTTCGTGAAGAAGTGTACGATATGATGCGCTTTTGGCTCGATAAAGGTGTAAAAGGATTTCGCCTTGATGTTATTAACTTAATTTCAAAAGATCAAAGATTTTTAAGTGATGAAGGCACCACGGCTACAAGTGATGGGCGTAAATATTACACAGATGGTCCACGCGTCCATGAATATTTACAAGAGATGAGCCAAAATGTTTTTGAAGGGAAAGATGTAATTACAGTTGGAGAAATGTCATCTACAACAATTGATAATTGTATTAAATATTCGAATCCTGAGCGCAATGAACTAAGCATGACGTTTAGTTTCCATCATTTAAAAGTAGATTATTCGAATGGTGATAAGTGGACGAAAGCTGATTTTGATTTCATTAAATTAAAAGAAATTATGTCTAATTGGCAAAGTGAAATGCAAAAGGGCGGAGGATGGAATGCGTTATTTTGGTGTAATCATGATCAGCCTCGCATTGTGTCACGCTTCGGTGATGATGGAAAGTACCGAAATGAATCTGCAAAAATGTTAGCGACAGCTATGCATATGTTGCAAGGAACACCTTACATTTATCAAGGTGAAGAAATTGGCATGACGAATCCTAAATTCGAGTCCATCGAGCAATATCGTGATGTGGAATCGTTAAATATATATGATATAAAGCTAGAAGAAGGATTATCAAAAGAAGAGATTATCGGGATTTTAAAACAAAAATCTCGTGATAATTCACGTACTCCGATGCAATGGAATGAAGAGGTGAATAGTGGTTTTACAACAAGTACACCTTGGATTTCAGTGGCTGAAAACTTTAAAGAAATAAACGTAGAGAAGGCATTAGAAGATAAAGAATCTGTATTTTATCATTATAAAAAGTTAATTGAACTTAGAAAAAAATACGATGTAATTACAGACGGGAAATATGATGTTTTAGATGGAAATCATCCGAATATATGGGCATACACGCGTGCTATAAATAATGAAGTATTACTTGTTATAAATAACTTCTATGGAGAAGAAATAACGTATTCTGCACCAGTGAATGTTCAATTGGATGGAATGAAACAAGAAGTATTATTATCAAATTACAAAGATTCAAGTAAAGATATTACCAATCTTAACTTAAGACCGTATGAGTCAATTGTATATCGTTATACGAAATAAAAGGTTGTATGCCGGCTTGGCATACAACCTTTTTATTTTAAGACGCCGCTATATAAAATCTTTACTTCTACTTCCGGTTTAAATTTTACCTTTGCATAATCTTTATTCCAATTTTTTTTCTTCCATAAATCAGGATGATAAGCGATGAGATGTCTGCCGATTCCGAAAGCATCACAATTTGCTTTTTGGAGTTTGTTTATTATTTTTTTCGCCTCTTTCGTGAGCTGTTTAGACAGTTCTTTATTTAGTTTTTCTCTGTCGTCCATTGTATACAGATTATCTCTCGGAGATTCAATTGCTATAACTTTTAGTTGGAGCTTAATGTGAGCATAAACATTTCCTTTTTTATCTGTTGTTATTTTTAAGTCTCGTTTTAATTTCTGATTGCTCACGTCAATGGTAATGTAGTCAGACGTACTAGATGAATCGCTATTTGTAAGCTTTTGGGTTATGCGAGCGCTCGTTCCCATTTTATCAGTTAGTAATACGAAGAGTACCGATTGTCGTGAAGGTAAAAGCCCAGTTAATTTATCCTTATTAAATAGAGCTATCCCATTGGTTACAACTTCTTTTCCTTTTAGCTTTATAGATGGGAGGGTGAAATCTTTGCCGGGATCTAACATTTTTGTAGCGGCTGTTTCCAAAGTTTCATTTGGAAATATGCTCATGTCCTCTAAGCTTTTAATTTTTTTCTTTAGAAAATCTCCAATTAGTAAATTTCCTACTTTCTTTTTTTCTAGTATTGCAGCCGTTTCACCATCTACTGAAATAAGTTTTACCAGAGCAGTAGGGTTTGTAGGGTCCCGAAAACTAATATCTAAATAAGATAATATCCCCTTTTTTTGAATTTTTGTTCCTAATAGTTGCATACCGTATTTGAAATAGCGAATATTCCCAGTCACATTTTTTTTCAAAGTATCGCTAGTATCTCGTATGTTATGGCCGGTTGCTGAATGTATTTCATTTTCAAATGAAGATTGTTCGCTTCCTGAACTTCTTACAAGTTCGATGGTTTGTTGAAGTTTATTTTCTTCTGTAATATCAAATCCAATACTATAAGCTAATCGAGCCTCCCTTAAAGGTTCTTGATCCCAGCAACCAGAAAGAAGTGAGCTAGCACATAAGATGCTACATAATTTAACTGTTTTTTTGTGCATATGGGGCTCCTTTCTTATTTCTGAATAAGGAATAAAGAAGAAATAAAAAGGGAAGAACGATGATGAAAATATAAGTGAATTTATCAGTGAAATTTGCAATCACTTTTAATTCTTCAGGTGTATCTATAAATAAGGCGACACTAAAAGAGATAAGTCCAACAAGTGGAACAGCTTTTTTATGATTAGCAAGGTTGAATATATTCCTAATTCCTATAGAAGCAGCACAGTAACAACTAGCAATAGAAGCTACGACAGTTATCATCCAAATTGGTATGAATATTAAATCAGTACGGTCTATAATCCCAATATGTAAGGAGCGCAATAAGTAAGCGACTGGCTCTGGAATAAGCTCAATTTGCTTTGGGCTAAATACGATAAAGCAAATCCAAACCGTAAAAGTGTAAAAAAGGGTTACGAATCCATTAGCAATAGAAACTGCTTTCAGCCGTGCCACAGGATTCCCATTTACTTTTGGAAAAGCGATAAGAATAATTTCGAAACCATACATTGCCGTAATTGTTTCTTTCGATGCTTGAATAATATTCCACCATCCAGCCTCTGTAATGGGAAAAATATAAGAAAAATCAGCTCGCGAAAGCCCTAGGGCAATTAAAAGAGCCATTGGTAAAATGAGAATAGAAGCCATAACATAAAATCGTACAATGACTTTAAATGTATTATAAGCTACATAACAACAAGCTATTGTAAATAATATGAGAATTGCGTACCAAGGAGTTGCTTGCAAAACCCATACTTTAATGACATTACAAGCATTTAACATAACAGTCATACCGATCAGGGTAAAATAAAAAACATAAGATAATCCTAATAGTTTTCCTAATTTATTACCAAACATCATACAAACAATTTCATATATATTTGCATTAGGAAATCTTTTTAATAAAAACCACATAAGTAAAATAATAATTTGAATCGCAAGACCAGCTACGAGTATAGAGATCCATCCACCGCCTTTAGCTATTGGGTGAAGACGGTTTGGTAGAGAAAGTATACCAACACCGATTTGGCATTGAATAACGAAAAAGGTCAATTGAACTGGAGAAATTTTACTTTGCGTGTTTGTCACCGTTCTCATCCTCTCTCGTTACATGTTGTCGTTGCATTTTTTTCGGCTTTGAATCATTTGGTCGTTCCCAAAACGACCAAATTGGAAGTCTGACAAAAGCATCTTTCATATCTTTTATATTCATTGGTGCAAGAGGGGAAAGATATGGTGTATGAAAAGAATGAAGCTGACATAAGTGAACGAAAGTTATAATTAAGCCAAATGAAATCCCTACATATCCGAATATAGCAGCAAGGATCATTAACGGAAAACGAAGAATACGAACTGCTGAACTCATGTCGTTGGATGGAACGAGAAAAGACGCAATTGCAGTTAAAGCCACAACGATAATCATTGTGTAAGAAACGAGTCCAGCTTTTACAATTGCATCCCCAATTACTAAACCACCTACAATACCGATTGTTTGTCCAACGCGGCTCGGCAAACGAATACCAGCTTCTCGTAATAATTCGAAAATCAACTCCATTAAGAGAGCTTCAAAAATAGGAGGGAGCGGTACTTTTTCTAATGAAGCTTTAATTGTATAAACGAGTTCAAGTGGCAATACATCAGGATGGAAGGCCACGGTTGCGATATATATAGCTGGTAAGAGAAAGGCGATTAAGAAACTTACTAAGCGAATCATTCGTACGAAAGAACCGACAATCCAGCGGTTATTATAATCATCTGGAGATTGATAAAAGGCAAATAGTGTGACGGGAACGATAAGAGCTGTTGGATCCCCATCTGATAAAATAGCAACTCGTCCCTCCATTAAATTAGCGGCGGTTCTATCTGGGCGCTCTGTATTTAATTGCTGCGGGAATGGTGAGAAAGACGTATCTTCTATAAATTCTTGTATGTAACCTGGTGGCATGAGTGCATCTGTCTTAATCATTTCTAATCTTCTTTTCACTTCTGCAACGAGATCGTCATTAGCTATATTTTGAATATAAGCAATTGCCACTTTCGTGTGCATTTCTTCACCAAGTGTGAAATATTTAACGACGACATTTGGACTTTTTATGAGTTTACGAATAGACGCTAAATTGGTTGCTAAATCTTCTACGAAACCAGTATGTGGTCCGCGTACAATCCCTTCATTATCAGGCTCTGTTATAGCTCTCTTTAAAGATAATGCTGTTTCAAAAATACAAAAGCTTTCGACATGTTCATGGAAATATAAAGATTTACCTTGTAATAAGAGTTGTACACCGTAATTTAAATTCGTTTCTTTTTTCATATTTAATGTAGAAAATGCTTTATCTAAAGATAGATCAGATCGAGTTAATAAGGGTTCAAGAGCTAATTGATGAATTAAATTTGGGTCTGCTAAAGATTCGATATATAAAATTGTTCCTTTTCCGTTTTGAAAAGGGATATCTAATTTTTTTATATCATCTGAATGACAGAGCTTATTTTCAATGTAATTAATATTTTCCAGAAGTGATGGAAACATATGCTTTTGATTCTTACTCTTTTGCTGTTCTTCTTGTTGTGTCATAATTTCCACCTCTTTTAGAATAAAATTCCTTCTGTTAATTTTTGTTGTTTGTGAGAAATTTATGCTTGGATTATTTGGGAAAATTAGCTTGAAAGTTACGTTACGGCATCTTTTATACTTAAGAAAATAGGATATAGGGGATGGTATAGATGACTTTGAGGTATATGTGGGGATGGAAAGAAATCTTATATTTATTTGGATTTGTATTCATTATTGTTCCAGTAACAGTTGAATCTCTTTTTTATGACTATGCTTTAAAAATAATAGGGAACTCATTATATGCTGGAGTATTAATGGGGCTTATAATGGCAGTGATATTTACATTTTTAGTTTATCTTTTTTGCATAAAAAGATATAAACTGTTGTGGAAAGATATTGGAATTCGGAAGCTTTCATGGAAAGATTTATTGTGGACATTTGTAGCGGTTATTTCTTTGATTGTAGTTAGTATTGGTGTATTAATGATAGTGGAGAAACTGGGGATTTCTTTTGAAAATATTAAAACGGAGACGGTCCAAAATGATAAATCAATATATTCGTTTTGCATCGCGGTAATTGGAGCGGCGGTTATATCACCAATCTATGAAGAGATTTTATATAGAGGTGTTTTTTATACATTTTTTCGTGATAGGTATGGTATATGGGGCGGTATGCTTATAAGTTCAATAATATTTACTGTTGTTCATATCCCGACATATAACACATTACCGGTGAATTTTTTAAGCGGAGTAGTATTTGCGTGGTTATATGAGAAAACAAATTCTATTTTATCGGCTATGATTGCCCACGCATTATTCAATTTCATAGCAGTACTTCTCACATTCATGTCGAATTAATTAGAGGGTACATATAGGAGGGAATAAATATGGAAATAGCTGTGGAACGAGTTTTTACACATGAGATTTTAGCAGAAGCTGCAAAGATATTTAATGTGAAAGTAGAAGAAAAGCCACTTGGTGATTTTGAAAATTATATTTTTAAGGCGAAGGGTAAAAATAATGAAGATTACGTATTACGCTTAACCCATTCTTCTCATCGGTCTAAAAAAGAGGTAGAGGCCGAACTAGATTTTTTACGGTATGTTGCAGAGCATGGGGCAAAAGTGGCGGGACCTCGTAATTCAATATCTCAAAACCTTGTAGAAGAAATTGGAGCGGAAGATGGCACTTTCTTTTTCGCGTCTTTATTTACATATGCACAAGGTGAGCAAGTAAAAGGAGAAGAATCGGCTTATTGGGGAGATGCTTTCTTTGAAGCTTGGGGAAAAGCGATTGGACAACTGCATCGCCTCACAATGGATTATCCTAAAACAGACTACCGTGATACGTGGGAAGAGGATGAAAGTAGCATTGTTAGCGGATTAGAAGATGCGAAGGTGAAAGAGATTGCTTCTGTATTAATGGATGAAATAAAGGCTCTTCCAATTGAAAGAGAAACATTCGGTCTTATGCATGGTGATATTCATCCAGGTAACTTTCATTATGATGGTAAAGAGCTAACAGTCTTTGATTTTGATGATGCAGCTTATAATTACTTTATACATGATTTAGCAATGGTTCTCTATTACTCTGTTCTATTTACACCGTGGACATTGGAGAAAAAGACGGAATTTGCTCGTAAACAGTTACAAGTGTTAAGAAAGGGGTACGAATATGAGCACAGGCTGGCGGATAGTTGGTATGAATCGTTACCGTTATTTTTACGGTTACGTGATATAGGCCTATACGGTACGATTCAAAAGAAATTTAAGGGGAAAGATATGCCAGAGGATTTTCAAAAGTTATCAGATGAGTTGTATGAAAGAATTATAAAGCAAGAGGCAATAGTGAATATATAATACAGAGATAAGGGAACAAAGTATATAAAATAAATATATACTTTGTTTTTTTATACAAAAATATGTTTGTTTTATTAAAATAATATTGTTATAGATTCGGTATACACTTATAATTTTATATATATTCTGAATATTCTTTATAAAGAAGGAGGGGGAAAGTTGGAAGCTATCGTAAGTTGGATAAATAATATTGTTTGGAGTCCAGCACTTGTCTATTTATGTTTAGGAGTAGGTCTATATTTTTCCATTCGAACGAGGTTTTTACAAGTAAGACATGTAGGAGAAATGGTGAAACTTACATTTCAAGGGGAAAAATCGGATGCGGGTGTTTCTTCGTTCCAAGCTTTAGCACTTTCATTATCAGGGCGCGTTGGAACAGGAAATATTGCAGGTGTTGCAACGGCTGTTGCATTTGGTGGTCCAGGCGCTGTCTTTTGGATGTGGGCGGTGGCCTTTTTAGGAGCAGGATCGGCTTATGTAGAATCTACATTAGCACAAATATATAAGACGAAACATCAAGGACAATTCCGCGGTGGACCTGCTTATTACATTGAAAAAGGACTAGGTGTTAAATGGTACGCTTTAGTATTCGTTGCAGCGACAATTCTTGCAACAGGAATGCTGCTTCCAGGTGTTCAAGCGAATAGTATTGCTGTAAGTCTAGAAACAGCTTTTGGTATTAATACTTCTGTATCCGGGGCGGTATTAGTAGCGGCATTAGCACTTATTATTTTTGGTGGAGTTAAGCGAATTGTTAACGTAGCGCAAGTTGTAGTACCGTTTATGGCGCTTGGCTATATTTTAGTAGCTTGTGTAATTGTAGCTATGAATATTGAAAAATTACCAGACGCTTTCATGTTAATTTTAAAAAGTGCATTTGCATTAGAAGCAGCTTTTGGCGGGATTATTGGTTTAGCAATTTCTTGGGGTGTAAAACGTGGTATTTATTCAAATGAAGCAGGGCAAGGAACTGGGGCCCATGCGGCGGCAGCTGCTGAAGTATCGCATCCAGCTAAACAAGGGTTAGTACAAGCATTTTCCGTTTACATTGATACATTATTTGTTTGTTCAGCAACAGCATTTATGATGATTATTACAGGCATGTATAACGTATTTGATGCAAGCGGAAAAAACTTTATCGTCAATAAATTAAATGGTGCACAGCCAGGTCCTGGTTATACACAGGCAGCAGTAGAATCTGTTTTCCCTGGATTTGGAAACGGTTTCGTAGCAATTTCTCTACTATTCTTCGCATTTACAACAATTATGGCTTATTACTACATTGCAGAAACGAATATAGCTTACTTAAACCGTGATAAAGACCGCCCTTGGATGTCTATCGTACTAAAGTTTGTATTCTTAGGAGTTGTATTCTACGGTTGTGTAAAAACAGCAGCAACAGCATGGGCTTTAGGAGATATCGGTGTAGGAATTATGGCATGGGTTAACATTATTGCGATTCTATTATTACAAAAACCGGCATTGATCGCATTAAAGGATTATGAAAAGCAGAAAAAAGAAGGAAAAGATCCAGTATTCGATCCGCAGCAGTTAGGAATTAAAAATGCTGATTTCTGGGAGCATGAATATGGGAAAGATAAAAAAGAAGAAGTATCTTAATAGAATAGGAATAAGAGAGCAAAGGGAAATCCCTTTGCTCTTTTTTATGGACAAAATGAAGAGGAAAGTTATTTTTTTGCTTATTTTTGAATATAAAAAGAATGTACATGCTTTGTTAGGGGAAGGAGGGGTTATGTTGATTGAATTTCGTAAAGTTAATAAATATTACGGTGACTTTCAAGTTTTGAAAAATATTAATCTTCAAGTAAAGAAAGGTGAAGTGGTAGTAGTTGTTGGACCATCAGGGTCAGGAAAAAGTACATTACTTCGGTGTATAAATCAATTGGAGGCAATTACCGATGGAGAATTAATTGTACAAAATACAGAAGTACACAATGCGAAAACAAATATGAATGAGTTGCGCCGAAATATTGGGATGGTCTTTCAACACTTTTATTTATACCCGCATAAAACAGTTCTTCAAAATATTACACTAGCACCAATTAAAGTAAATAAAATTTCAAAAGAGGAAGCTGAGAAAACAGCGATGTTTTATTTAGAAAAAGTAGGAATCCCGGAGAAGGCAGGTGTATATCCACATCAATTATCCGGAGGTCAACAGCAAAGGGTGGCGATTGCTAGGGGGCTCGCGATGCAACCGAAAATTATGCTATTTGATGAGCCTACGTCCGCTCTTGATCCAGAGATGATCGGAGAGGTGCTTGATGTTATGAAAGCGCTGGCTAAAGAAGGAATGACGATGGTCGTCGTCACACATGAGATGGGATTTGCACGTGAGGTAGCAGATAGAATTTTATTTATGGATGACGGTCAAATTATCGAAGATACAACACCATCACAATTTTTTGCAAATCCTGAACAAGAAAGAGCACGTCTATTTTTAAGCCGGGTATTAAATCATTAAAGGAGGAATTTCATGCTTAAGATGAAAAAGTTGTTTACCCTAATCGTATTCTCATGTTTATTCGTGTTTATTGTTGCTGGGTGCGGGGGGAAAAAAGACGAGGCGAAAGAAACGAATACGAAGCAAGGCGGAGCTGTTGAGCAAATTAAAAAGCGCGGGAAGTTAGTAGTTGGAGTGAAGAATGATACGAATTTATTTGGATTGAAAAACCCTTCAACAGGGCAAGTAGAAGGATTCGATATTGATATCGCGAAGGCACTTGCGAAAAAAATTCTTGGTGATGAAAAGAAACTAGAGCTGAAAGAAGTAACGTCTAAAACACGTATTCCGATGCTGAAAAATGGTGATATTGATGCAATTATTGCGACAATGACAATTACGGAAGAACGCAAAAAAGAAGTAGATTTCTCAGATGTATATTTTAAAGCAGGGCAATCGTTACTTGTGAAAAAAGGAAGCAATATTAAGAGCATTGATGATATAAAACAAGGCGTTAAAGTATTAGCTGTAAAAGGATCAACATCTACAAATAACATTCGCCAAAAATCACCAGAAGCAACAGTATTAGAGTTTGAGAATTATAGTGAGGCATTTACAGCGTTAAAAGCAGGTAAAGGCGATGTTTTAACTACAGATAATGCGATTCTTTACGGAATGGCAAAACAAGATTCTAATTATGAAGTTGTAGGGAAAATTTTCACGGATGAACCGTATGGAATTGCAGTACAAAAAGGTGCAGACGATTTAACGAAAGAGATTAATAGTTTATTAAAAGATATGAAAGCGAATGGAGCATACGATAAATTGTATGAAAAATGGATTGGTCAAAAACAAGAGAAGTAAAATGAAACTTTATTTCTCGTGATAAATAGTAAGAGTGAGAGGATGAGAGTACTCATCCTCTTCTTGTAAAGAAAGAGGGGAGAATATGTGCCTGATTTTTCTATATTAACGAATAACATTGATATGTATTTAGAAGGATTTAAATATACGGTTATGTCTAGTGTAGTTGCACTAATAGGAAGTTTTGTTTTAGGAATTGTTATGGCAGTGATGCGAATTTCACCTATTCGTATTTTGAATTGGATTGGCTCTGCCTATGTAGAGTTTGTTAGAAATATTCCACTCGTATTAATTGCATTCATTTTCTATTTTGCTTTGCCTGTAATAGGAATTACTTTCAACGGTTTTGTAGCAGGGACAGTTGCGCTTACAGTTTATACAGCGGCCTTTATTGCGGAAGTAATTCGTGCTGGTATTTTATCAGTCGCGAAAGGTCAAATGGAAGCAGCACGTTCTTCAGGATTAACTTATACGCAAGCGATGTATCATGTCGTCTTACCTCAAGCGATGAAAATCGTCATTCCTCCTCTAGGAAATCAATTTCTCAATTTAGTAAAAAACTCTTCAATACTCGGAATTATTGCTGGAACGGATTTAATGTATCAAGGAGACTTAATTTCAACGAAGACGTTCGTTACGTTTGATGTATATATATTTGTCGGGATGTTTTATTTAGTATTAACAATTCCGCTAAGTATGCTAGTGCGTTATTTAGAAAAACGCTTGGCAAAGGAGGCGGTATAAATGGATTTTAAAGGAGCGATAACAGGTGATCATATCCTCTTTTTATTAAAAGGATTACTCATAACGTTAGAGGTAGCGCTCATAGCAATTGTACTTAGCTTTATTATTGGTAGTGTAATAGGAATATTGCGCTATACGAAAATACCTGTCGTCTCACAAATATTAGGCTTTATCGTGGAAGTCATTCGAAATTTACCGCTACTTTTAATTATATTTTTTACGTATTTTGCACTTCCGGAAGCGGGATTGAAGTTAGAAATTATAACAGCTGCAATTGTTGCTTTAACAATATTTGAAGCGGCAATGATATCTGAAATTGTTCGAAGCGGTCTATTATCTATCGAAAAAGGGCAGATTGAGGCTGCAAGGTCTTCTGGATTAACGTATGTGCAAGCGCTTTGGCATATTATTTTGCCGCAAGCATTAAGAAGAATGGTCCCCCCGCTTGTTAGTCAATTTATTTCATTGTTAAAAGATACGTCATTAGCGGTTGTTATATCATTGCCAGAGCTTATGCATAATGCTCAAATTATTAGCGGGCAGAATGTAAATTATATGATTCCGACATTTATACTAGCAGCCTGTATGTATTTTGTTGTAAACTACGGTTTATCAATTTTATCTAGAAGATTAGAAATACGTTAACTCTTACAAAAAAATGTAAGAGTTTTTCCTTATAAATCCTTTTTTTCCTCAAATTAGTATTGTGAGCTCTTAATATTTGAATTTTTATATTGTTTTATCAGAAAAGTTTTAATTTTATATAGAAATTGTAATCGCTTTCGTGTATATTTTTATTATCAGAAAATTTTAAAAAGAGATAGGGGTACTTGTAGGGGGAGGATTAAGATGCAGCAAACAACGAATGAGCAATTACATCGTACGATGAAGAGTAGACATTTATTTATGATCGCACTAGGTGGTGTAATCGGAACTGGTTTTTTTCTAGGTTCAGGTTACACCATTAATCAGGCTGGACCAGGGGGAGCCATCCTTTCATATTTAGTGGGCGGATTTATTATGTATTTAACAATGCTTTGTCTTGGAGAGCTAACGGTAGCAATGCCAGTTTCAGGATCTTTCCAAAAGTATGCAACGAAGTTTATTGGACCAGGAACTGGATTTATGATCGGTTGGCTATACTGGATTGGATGGGCAGTAACAGTAGGATTAGAATTAACATCGATCGGTTTAATGATGAAAAGATGGTTTCCGAATGTTGATGTTTGGGTATGGTGTCTCGTATTCGGAGTTATTTTATATGCTTCAAATGCAATATCAGCGAAGAGTTATGCTGAATTAGAGTTTTGGTTCTCTAGTATTAAAGTAGTTACAATTATTGCATTCATTCTACTTGGTGGTAGCGCATTACTAGGATTCTTACCATACGATGGAAAAGAAGCAGCGCCTCTTTTCTCTAACTTTGTAAGTGATGGTGGGCTATTCCCAAATGGACTAGCTGCAGTGCTTCTTACGATGATTACAGTTAACTTTTCCTTCCAAGGAACAGAGTTAATCGGGATTGCAGCAGGAGAGAGTCAGAATCCTGAAAAAACAATTCCACGTGCGATTCGTAATACAGTATGGCGCATTATGTTATTCTTCATTTTAACAATGACAATTTTAGTAGGGTTAATTTCTTGGAAAGAAGCAGGGATAATTGAAAGCCCATTCGTAGTTGTATTTGATAAAATCGGTATTCCATATGCAGCTGATATTATGAACTTCGTTATTATTACAGCTCTTCTATCTGTAGCGAACTCAGGGTTATATGCAGCAACGCGTATACTATGGTCACTTGCAAATGAAGGAATGGCACCAACTTCTTTCAAGAAAGTAAATAAACGTGGTATTCCGATTACAGCGTTAGTCGTAACAATTGCAGTAGCGGGCCTTTCTTTATTAACAAGCTTCCTTGCAGAAGATACAGTATATATGTACTTATTATCTATAGCTGGTTTATCGGCTGTTTCAAGTTGGATCATTATTGCTTTATCACAACTTCGCTTTAGAAGTCAGTATTTAAAAGGTGGAGGAAAATTAGAGGACTTAAAGTATAGAACACCACTATACCCGCTTGTTCCAATTTTAGCTTTAATTACAAATAGCATCGTTGTTATTAGTTTAGCGTTTATTCCAGAACAAAGAATGGCTTTATATTGTGGTATTCCATTTATCATTTTCTGCTACATATATTATTATATGAGTAAGAAACGGAAGAAACCGATGAAAGTGGAGATGGAAGCAAACTATGAAAATAAAAATTAAGCATGATGATATAGAGGCAGATTTATCGCATGGTCACTTAGCGATTGGGAAAGAAAACGGATATTCACCGTTACAATTACTCGTTTCTTCTATCGCAGGATGTAGTGCAATTGTTTTTCGAACGATTTTAGAAAAGAAACGTATTGCATACGATACGTTTACAATTGAAACTGAAATTGGTAGAAGTGAAGCTTTATCAAAACCAGTTGAAAGTGTTCATTTGCACTATAAAATTAAAGCGCAAAACATTACAGAAGAACAATTAGACAAGGCACTGCAACTTGCGGTGAAAAATTGCACAATTGTTCAATCTGTAAAGGATAGTATAAAAGTTACAGAAACAATTGAATTAGTAAAGTGAAACATAAAAACGTGAGAATAGGGCGCTCACGTTTTTATGTTTTTAATAAAGGGGAAAGTATGATGGAATGTTTAGGTTGTAAATTAGCAAATGAAGAAGAAATTATATATAAAGTGTATGAAGATGATTATGTAACTTGTTTTTTAGACCATGCGCCTTTCTACCCAGGACATACTTTAATTGTGCCAAAGAAGCATGTTTTAGAAGTGGACGAATTAGATGATGTTGTAGCGAAATCGATTATGGATGCTTCTAAGCTTATTGCAAAAGCGATTAGGGCATTATATAAACCAGACGGAATTACAATTTGTCAAAATGGTGGAATCTTTAACGAGCTAACACACTATCATATGCATGTCGTACCAAGATATAAAGAGCGTTCGTTTGCTGAGTTTTATACGGTGCATCCAGGAGAACAGCAGAATCATAACTTTGAAGAGACAAAGAATTTATTAAAAGAAGCAATAGAGAAAATAATACATAGCGAAAAGGCGTAAGAGGAGTTTTTTTACGCCTTTTTAGTCTCCATACATATTTAAAACTTCTTTCGCACGTATACGTAAACCATCTATTAATTCTTTCGGTTCTAAAACTCGTGCATCTTTTCCAAGTCTATAAAATAAAGGGGTAATAAAGTTAATTTCACCTTTATCAATTGTTGAATGTATATAACCTGCCCCGTCTTCGTTTACTACCACGAATTCTTCAAGGTAAGGAACTCTTTTACATTGGCGCACGCCTTCAGTCGTTAATAAAACATGTAACTGGGTAGGAATATGCACTACGTTAGAGCTAGAGGCAAACCATTCTTCTAAATTCATGAACGTATCTTTATTTTCTTCTGTTGATAATATAGAAAGAATACGATCAACGCGATACAGTAATATTTTTTTGCTGCTGAAGTCATAGGATGGTAAGTACCATAGCCCATCATGAGCATATACACCGATAGGATGAACATATTTTATTTTTATCCCTGATTTAGATTCGTATTGAAAGTGTAAATTTTTATTTTCAATAGCGGCAGTTAACACTTCGTTTAATAGAGTTGTATCAATTGTTCTTTTCGGATTCCAAAAAGCGATATAAGAACGTATTTTATCAACTTTAGCTTTCGCATCATTTTGTAGAGAGCTATACAGTTTATGAGTAACAGAATTGATTTCTGTATTAAAAGGCAAGTTACGATAGTAGCTTAAAGATTGGAAAGCAAAAAAGATGGAGACCGCTTCTTCTTCGGTAAATAAAATGGGGGAAAGCATGCTGCTTGTTAATACTTTATATCCCCCGTTGCGACCTTGTTCAGCGTAAATGGGTAACCCCATATCACTTAAATCTAAAATGTATCTATGGACAGTACGAACGGAAATATTAAATTCATCAGCTATTTCTTGAGCTGTAAATGTTTTTTTCGTAGAAGCAAATATAAGAATGTCTAGTAAACGTTTTGCTTTTGACAAGGATATCACCTTTTTCTTTTTTAACATGACATAAGTTGTCATGTTTTATGGTTAGTATAGTGCTTATAAGATGATTTTATCAATAGAAGCTGTAAGGAGGAAAAGATATGTCACGTGAAATTGTTTTATTTATTGCAGCGAGCTTAGATGGATTTATCGCGAAAGAAGATGATGATTTAGAGTGGTTAATGGAAACAGAAGGTGAGGGAGACAACGGTTATACAGAAATGTACGAAACAATTGATACGATAATTATGGGAAAGAGAACGTACGATTATGTGGTAGAGCATACGGAAACATTCCCGTACCTAGATAAAAAATGTTATGTTTTTTCTAATTCAGAAAAAGGTTCAAACGAACATGTAGAGTTTGTAAATGAAGATGTATTAGAGTTTACAAAAAGGTTGAAAGAGCAGGAAGGATCTAAAATATGGATGGTCGGTGGAGGGAGTCTACTGAGAGAGTTCTTTAAGAATAATTTAATTGATGAATATGTTGTTACGATTACACCTCACATATTAGGTTCTGGAGTTCCGTTATTTAAAGAAAAGAACCCGGAAATTCATTTAACTTTAACGGATACGAAACGTTTTGGCCAATTCGTAAATTTATATTATAAAGTAAAGTCCTAAAGGATAAGAAAACACGACTATTGATGATAGTCGTGTTTCTATATAGATGGCAATGAAATTGTAAAGCAAGATCCGTGATCAATTTCACTTGTGACAGTAATATTCCCGCCGTGTAGTTCTACGATTTCTTTTACGATGGAGAGCCCTAAACCAGTGCCTCCTGTAGCTCTAGAGCGCGCTTTATCAACACGGTAAAAGCGGTCGAAAATGTGAGGGAGGTCTTCAGGGGGAATACCTTCTCCCTTGTCCTTAATTTTGATGGAAATATGTTTATGTTCTTCTGTAACAGAAATATTAATATGAGAATGTTCTTTTGAATGTCTATACGCGTTATTTAAAATGTTAGCCATAACTTGTTCAAAGCGTTGCTCATCTAGCTTTACTAAGAGTGAGGAAGGACATGTGAAAACAACTTTAATTTGTTTTTCTCCGTACATCACATTTATTTTTTCAGTGATGCGAGTAAGGAAGGTGTGTAAATGCACTTCCTGTACTTGAATGAAAAAGTTATGCTTTTCCATTTGAGCGAGTGAAAATAAATCTTGAACTAAGTTTGTAATATAATCAGACTCGTCTTTTATAATGGATAAGTATCGTAGACGTTGCTCTGGGGGTGTGTTTTCTTTTAATGCAATGTCAGCATAACCTCTTACGTACGTTAATGGTGTTCGTAATTCGTGAGCAACACTTGCTAGAAATTCACTTCGCTCTGTTTTCATGTAATGTAAATCATTTGCGAGAGTTTGGATAGATTGTGCTAGTTCACCAATTTCGTCATTTCGAGTAGTTGTTAATGAAACGGATAAATCGCCCTTACTCATTTTTTCAGTCGCTTGTTTCATGTGTAACAATGGTTTTGTTAACAAACGTGATAATAGAAAAATGGTGATGGCTGTTAATAGGAAAGTAATGACTCCAGCGATAATGAATTGCCGTGTGAGCCCGTTAACCATTTCTTCGATTGATTCCGTCCCGAGAAACATATATACATAGCCTTCCGTTTTTCCTGCCACTACAATTGGGCTAACTGTACATATATAATTAGATGTTTTCCAATGATTCTCTATAATTGCTCCATCATGATCTGTTCGTGTTTGCATTCCTTCAATATGTTTTTTTATAGTAGTATTTATTTCATTGGATTTAGCTAGTATTTCCTTATTTGCATTTGTAATAATAACAGTTGTTTCAGCTTCGGATTCCATTAAAGCAACATGGGAGATTGTTTGCCTGTCAAAATATTTTTCAAGGACATCTCGGTGACTATTTCCACGCTTTAATAAAGCAGTCATTTCTTCATTTACTCTATTGTTTACAAGGCTATAATAGAGCAAGACAAATAGAACACTTTCGATTAAAAGTGTAACAATTAGAAAATAAAATCCGAGTTGAATAGAAATTCGCTTCATCGTTTTGCTCCTTAGTTTTCAATATCAATCCATCGATATCCTACTCCGTAAACAGTTTTTAAATGGTGATCAATGGGGAAATTTACTTTTCGTAATTTATCACGTAAATTACGAATATGTGAATCGACTGTTCTATCTTCTGTATTTGTATTTAATCCCCAAATTCGTTCAATGAGCTGATCACGGCTTAATACGTAGTTCACATGACGTAAAAATAATCCGAGTAAAGAGAATTCGATTGGGGTGAGAAGAAGTTCTTCATTATGGACAGAAATGAAATGCTTGGCCTCATCCCATAAAATGCCGTGATATTGGATTTGTGCATGTTGATTGGTTCGGCGTAAAACAGCTTCAATTCTTGCGAAGAGCTCCTCTTCGTGGAATGGTTTCGTCACGTAATCATCTGCTCCAATTTTTAACCCTTGAACGACATCTACCGTCTGATCACGAGCAGTTACCATAATGATAGGAACGTTACTAAATGATCGAATTCTTTTGCAAGTTTCCCACCCGTCCATCTTTGGCATCATAATATCGAGTAAAACAAATTTGAAGTTTCGATTTTCTATATGTGAAATAGCTTCTTCTCCGGATGCTGCACATACGCAGTTATATCCGATTGGAGTAAGATAAAGCGTTAATAATTCAAGCATTCTCGGTTCATCATCTACGAGTAGTATATCGATCATAGAGTACCTCCGCATTTGTAGTTATTACTTAAATTGTAAGGCAAAATCATGAAGAAATGGTGCAGATTATAATGCATCTGCATAATTTCTTCAGAATTGCTTGTTATTGTAAAGTTGAAATTCCATTTTAGGTAATAATATTGGCTCGAAAACGAATAATACGGAGGCGATATAGTGAAAAAGATGACCCGAATTTTGGGGATAACAATAATTGCAGCAGTCGGTCTTGCGGCATGCGGACAAACGAGTACAGATCATAAAAATCATGAATCTACAGAAGAGAAGAAAACAGAGCAAAAGGAAATGAAAATGAATCAGGAGGTAACTGCGCCGAAAGAAATGAATCAAGGTGCATCGAATGATTTATTAACGACAAGTTTAAAAAATGTAACGAGATTAAATACAAATGATCCTCTGCAAATGGCAGTATTAACTTCGCAAACGATATGGCCAGCAACGCATAAAGAGAATCAGCCAGGCGCTATTATTTTAGTGCCAGTAAGCGAGTGGCAATTAGGTATTGCAAGTGCGGATCTTATTCATCATCCGAATAACGGACCGATTTTATTTATAGAAAAAGAAAAGGTACCCGAAATGACGTTAAAAGAAATAAAACGATTAAATCCGCTCGGAACGAAAGATGGAACGCAAATTATGGTGATGGGGGATATAGGGGCATCTAGCCTAGAGCAATTAAAAGAATATAAAGTAAAGCAAATAAAAGAAACGGATCCAGCTAAATTTGCTAAAGAGGTTGATAAAGAATATGCCGATATAACAGGAAATTATCCAAATAGCGTTATTATCGGTTCGTCTGAAGAAGAAGGACGTTTATATACAACACCAGCTGTAAATTGGATTTCTCATATGCCAGAACCTCTTCTATATACTGAAAAAAATAAAGTGCCAGAAGCGACAATAGAGGCATTAAAGACGAGAAAAGATAAAGCGAATATATATGTGTTAGGACCAGAAAAAATCGTTTCGAAAGAAGTAGAAAAAGAGTTAAGTAAATACGGGAAAGTAACGCGTATTAGTGGGGAGACTCCAACAGAAAATTCGGTTGCATTTGCGAAATTTAAAGATGAAAAAACGAAATTTGGCTGGGGATTCACAAAACCAGGTCACGGTTTGTCATTTGTTTCAAGCAAAACACCAGACTTAGCAATTGCGGGAGCACCGTTTTCACATATGGGTAAACATGCCCCTGTTGTTTTGCTTGAGGAAGGAAAAGCTTCACAACCAGTTTATGACTTCCTTGCTACTATTCAGCCGAAGTTTAAAGATGATCCAACACTTGGACCGTATAACCATGGTTTCCTATTAGGAAGTAGTAGTGATGTTTCATTTGAAACACAAGGTATATTGGATGAGAGGTTAGAAATTGTTCAGGAAAGTGGTCAAGGTCACGGTGGACATTAATGAAATGAGAAAAGACGCTGCTAAGGTAGCGTCTTTTCTTTAGGAAACTTTTACATAGCACAACATCCTTTGCTCGTTATATAATAGCCTTCGTGCAGTCGGCCTTGATTTTCTTATGGAGAAAATCAAATGATAAAAGAGTGGAGGAGTGTTACTTTGTTTCAAACTATAAAAAATGAATGGTTCTCAAATATGAGAGGGGACGTGCTATCGGGGATTGTTGTTGCTTTAGCATTAATTCCTGAAGCGATAGCTTTTTCTGTTATTGCAGGTGTAGATCCGACGGTTGGATTGTACGCGGCCTTTTGTATTGCGGTTACAATTTCGTTTGTCGGCGGAAGACCAGGGATGATCTCGGCGGCAACGGGTGCGATGGCATTATTAATGGTCACTCTTGTGAAGGATCACGGTTTGCAATATTTATTTGCTGTGACAATAGTAACAGGTATTGTTCAAATTATTTTTGGAGTGTTCAAGCTGAGCTCATTTATGAAGTTTGTTCCTAAATCCGTTATGAGTGGTTTTTTAAATTCACTTGGAATTTTAGTTTTTACAGCGCAATTGCCGCATTTTAAAAATGCAACTTGGCAAATGTATGCACTTGTCGCATTAGGACTTGCAATTATATATTTATGTCCACGTATTACGACGGCTGTTCCGTCTACACTTATTTCAATTATTATTGTGACAAGCATTGCACTTATGAGCGGATTACAGTTAAAAACAGTAGGGGATATGGGAAGCTTACCGAAAGAATTACCGTTCTTTAGTATTCCTGATGTTCCATTTACACTTGAGACATTAGCAATTATTTTACCGTATTCAGTTATGCTAGCGGTTATAGGTTTACTAGAGTCATTATTAACGGCGTCGGTTTTAGACGATATGACACATACGGAAAGTAATAAGCATAAAGAGGCACGTGGACAAGGGATTGCGAACGTTGTTGCTGGGTTTTTCGGAGGAATGGCAGGATGTGCAATGATTGGACAATCTGTTATTAATATTAAATCAGGTGGTCGAGGGAGATTATCGACGCTTGTAGCCGGTGGTTTTTTAATCGTATTGCTATTTGTTTTAGGTGATTACGTTGTTCATATTCCGATGGCAGCTTTAGTTGCAGTTATGATTATGGTTTCGATTGGGACGTTTGATTGGAACTCTGTAGCGATGATTCATAAAGTACCAAAAGGAAACGCATTTGTTATGATCGTAACAGTTGTGATTGTCCTAATTACACATAATTTAGGATTAGGTGTAATTATCGGAACGATAATTAGTGCAGTTTTATTTGCATTCAATATGGCAAAGATTCACGTGAAACATTTGTATATTGAAAATAAGAAAATATACGAAATTCACGGCCAACTATTCTTCGCATCTACGGCAGAGTATATAAATGCTTTTTCATACAATGAAGATGTGAAAGAAATTGAGATGAACTTTACTAACGCACACGTATGGGATGATTCAGCAGTAGCGGCAATTGATAAAGTTATCATGAAATATGAACAGAACGGTGTGAAAGTAAGGATCACAGGGTTAAATGAACGTAGCTCGAAGCTCGTTGCGAATTTAGCTACTTATAATAAGAGAATTGCTAGTTAGAAGCCTCCTTTTTAGGGGGCTTTATTATATAATACGGGTAGGATAACGAAAAGGGGATTCAGCATATGTACAAACAAATTTTATTAGCATGCGATGGTTCTGAACATGCACTTCGAGCAGCCGAGCATGCAACATATATTGCGAAATTTAACGAAGAAACACATGTTGAAGTTGTGTACGTAGTAGATAATAGAACGGCAAAGTCAGATATTATACAAGGACAAACGGATTTAGAAACAATATCAGCTAGTCGAAAAGATAAATTAAAAGAGATTGAGGGTTTATTAAAGAAAGAGAACATTTCCTACAAAATTACGATTCTACATGGCGATCCAGGAGATACGATTGTTCAATATGTAAATACAGGAGATATAGATCTTATTATTGCTGGGAGTAGAGGGCTAAATACACTGCAAGAGATGGTGCTTGGTAGTGTAAGTCATAAAATAGCAAAGCGTGTGAAATGCCCGGTTATGATTATAAAATAAAGTGAGATATTCTGTAGTGTAAGCAGGACCTTGATATAATTCGAGGTCTTTTTTGATGTATTAAGAGGGAGAATGTGGACAGAATATATATAAGTTTAAAAAAATGTTAACTTACAAATTTGTAAGTTAGCTGTCAGCGAAATCGATGTTATGAAATTTTTCCCATTGATACAATAAGAATATCAAAGGGGATATAGGGAGGATGGAAGGTATGAAATCATTTCAAAATTTATCTTATAGCCAAGGGGTAAGTTTAATTTGTTTAGGTGGATTTACTGGATCTGTTATGTTAGCTGTTTTAATAAAGATGTTTCAGCAAATGTTTTAATCGTATGAATAGAAGGGAAATGATTAATATAAATAGCAAGAGAAGAACGATAAATAAAAAATAGCTCTTAGCATGTAAGTAAATGCTGAGAGCTATTTTTATGTTTATTTTTCTACACATTATATTTTGTTTAAACTTCTTTTGATTTAGCAGATCCTGTATTTAAAGTAAGAGCAAGGAAGAACATTGCAAGCACACAAGAAGCAAGGAGCAAAATGAATCCGCCGTCCCATCCGAATCCATCTACAATAAAGCCCATAGCTGCGCTAGCAAAAGTAGCTCCCCCTAGGTAACCGAAGAACCCAGTTAACCCAGCGGCAGTTCCAGCAGCTTTTTTGGGTGCTAAGTCAAGCGCGTGAAGACCAATTAGCATAACAGGTCCGTAAATTAAAAATCCAATGGAAACAAGTGCGATACTATCAATGATTGGATGCCCAGCAGGATTTAGCCAGTAAACAAGAACGGCAATGAATACACCGACCATAAATAGAATGCCAGCAGGTGCGCGGCGCCCTTTAAATAGTTTATCACTCATCCATCCGCAAAGAAGTGTACCTGGAATACCAGCCCATTCGTATAGAGCATAAGCTGTACGTGAGCTACTGTGAGTAAAGCTTTTTTCTTCTACTAAATAAGTAGGAGCCCAGTCTACAACGCCGTAACGAACGAAATAAACAAAGACGTTAGCGATAGCGATGTACCATAAAAACTTATTGTTTAATATGTATGTAAATAAAATTTCCTTTACCGAAAGTTCGCGTTCACGGTCCGCTACTTTTTCATCTGATGGATATTCCCCAGTATGTTCTTCAATAGAAGGTAACCCGCAAGATTGAGGTGTATCTCTCATCGTAATTAATACATAAATCCCCACCAAAATTGAAAGAATACCTGGGAAGTAAAATATACTTTTCCAGTCATTTGCAAAGAAATATAAGCCTAATGTAACGAGAGAAGGCATAAGCGCGCCGCCGACATTATGAGCGACGTTCCAAATAGACATTTTTGTACCACGTTCACTAACGGAGAACCAGTGAACCATCGTACGACCACAAGGAGGCCATCCCATACCTTGTACCCATCCATTTAAAAACTGAAGTACAAACATAAGTATAATGCTCGTTGTAATGAAAGAAAATGAGCCGAAAATAATATTAATGATACCGGATAAAAATAGCCCAGCTGCTAAAAAGTAGCGAGGATTACAACGATCGGATACGATACCCATAAGAAATTTACTTAATCCGTAAGCGATAGATACTGCTGAAAGGATAACCCCAAGTTCCCCTTTACTAAAGCCTTGTTCGATTAAGTATGGCATTGCGAGTGAAAAGTTTTTTCGAACAAAGTAGTAACCCGCATAACCGATGAAGATGCCTAAGAATACTTGCAAACGCAATTTGCGGTATTCGCTATCAGTGCGATCAGCTGGTAAGCGTTCTGCGTGGGGCGCAGGTTTAAATAATTGTGTGAAAAACATAAAATGAAAATCCTCCCCTAATTAATTGGAAGCGTTTTAAGACAGAGAGAATACAAAAAGGCTATGAAATATAAAAAAGTTCCCTTTTTTATGATTCATAGCCATATACTCCGATTCTCCGTGACTGTCAATATTAACTTCGACGAAAATTATACAACTTTGTGACAAGAATGTAAACGTTTTTATAAAGAAAGTTGTTGACGTATTTTGTTTGTGGGATTAATATTTAAATACGTTAAATATTTTATTGCTTAAATAAGAGGTGGATAACATGCCAAATGATATGACTCATATTGATAAGATTCAAGCTCTTACATTCGCTATAGGAAAGAAAATGCAAACAGAGCTATTAGAACAAATGCAAGCATCAGGACTTACACCACCGCAGTTTTATATTTTAAAGATTTTAGATCATTACGGAGCTTCAAGAGCGACACAATTGGCGGAGAAAATGTACGTGAAACCGAGCGCGATTACAGTAATGACTGATCGTTTAATTGATCATGGGTTAGTAGAGCGCTATCACGACGATAATGATCGCCGCGTTGTTGTCATTGAGCTAACGAAGAAGGGGAAAACTACAGTAGAAGAAGCGATGGCGGCTCGTAATGAGCATATTGCAAAATACTTCTCACACTTAGAATTACAAGAGAGGGAAGATTTGTTGCGCCTCTTTGAAAAGCTAGAAACAATTATTTGCGGGAAACCAGAGAAAAAAGAGAAAAAAGAGAAAAACTAAGAGGAATTGAGGAGATTACATGGAGCAACAAGAAAATCAGAATAGAAAGTTGTTGTTAATCGGTTTAGTAATCGCGATGCTATTTGCTGCATTGGACGGAACAATCGTTGGTACAGCAATGCCGCGTATCGTCGGTGAACTAGGTGGATTAAGTTTAATGACATGGTTAACAACAGCTTACATGTTAACATCAACAACGGTTGTACCGATTGCAGGTAAATTAGCGGATTTACTTGGGCGTCGTAACGTATATATAGCAGGATTAATTATCTTTATGGTTGGTTCAGCGTTATGTGGTATGGCAAACGGTATGACAGAATTAATTATTTTCCGTGGTATTCAAGGTCTTGGTGGCGGTATTATGATGCCAATGGCTATGATTATTATCGGAGATATGTTCACGGGAAAAGAACGTGCTAAATGGCAAGGTATTTTTGGCGCTCTATACGGTCTTGCTTCTGTAATTGGACCACAAGTTGGTGGTTGGATTGTAGACGCAGTGAACTGGAGATGGGTATTCTATATTAACTTACCAGTTGGTATTTTAGCGACAATCTTCATTGCAATGGGATTAAAAGCACATAAACAAACAGGACCAATTAAAATTGATATCGCTGGAATCTTCACGATGATTCTCGGTGTTGTAAGTTTATTACTTGCGTTAACGTTTGGCGGGAAAGATTATGCATGGGGTTCTTGGCAAATTATCGGGTTATTTGCACTAGCTGCCATTGGTATTGTTAGCTTTGTTATCGTTGAAACGAAGGCTGAAGAACCAATTTTACCGATGCACTTCTTTAAAAACCGCACATTTACACTACTGAATGCGATCGGTTTCTTTATGAGTATCGGAATGTTTGGAGCAATTATGTTCGTACCGTTCTTTATGCAAGGAATTGTAGGCGTAAGTGCTGCTGAATCAGGAACGATTATGACACCGATGATGATTACAATGATCGTTATGAGTATTATTGGTGGTCAGCTTGTATTAAAAATTGGTGTGAAACCACAAATTATTACAGGGATGCTTATTATGGCTAGTGGTTTCTGGTTATTAACAACGATGGATATGCACACAACTAAGCTTACCGCTACTTCTTATATGATGGTTATCGGTTTAGGAATGGGTCTTGTTATGCCGATATTAACATTAGCATTACAAGAAAGCTTCCCGAAAAAAGATCTTGGCGTTGTAACATCATCAAGTCAATTCTTCCGTCAAATCGGTGGAACGTTTGGGATTACAATTTTAGGATCAATTATGAATAACACTTCAGGCACAACGTTAACAAATAAATTAGTACCTGTATTAGACACATTCCCAAAAGAAGCGGGACAAATGGTAACAAAATTTAAAGATATGATTCATACAGATCCACAAAGTTTATATTCTATGCTATTTAGTCCAGAGGCATTAAAACAAATGCCAGAAGCATTTTCTAATAGCATCGTACCAATTTTGAAAAGCTCTTTAGTGGACTCACTTCATACTGTATTCTTAACAGGATTGGTATTTATCGTAGTAGGTGCTATCTTTACGATTTTCTTACAGAAAATTAAACTGTCTGATCGTAAAAAAGATGCTGAAGAGCCTGCTGTAGAAGAAAAGGAAAAAACTGTATCATATTCGTAATAAAAAAGCATCGCCTTATGGCGATGCTTTTTAGTTAGAAATGATTGACGTATTTTTATAAATGCGTTATATTATTTTCTGTAAACGGTTACATGAAATGAGGAGAAAAGAGAATGAGTACGATTAAAGACGTTGCAAAATTAGCAGGGGTATCTGTTGCGACCGTTTCCAGAGTGTTAAATAAAAATGGATATGTCCATGAGGATACATTAAAGAAAGTAGAGCGAGCAATTGAAATGCTAGATTATAAGCCTAGTACAGTAGCGCGTTCTTTATATAATAAAAAGTCTCGTTTAATTGGCTTAGTTGTTCCAAATATCGTGAATCCATTCTTTCCGGAAGTTGCACGTGCTGTAGAAGATGTAGCACATAAGCAAGGCTACACAGTTGTACTTTGTAACTCTGATGAAAATTTAGAAAAAGAGAAGCAATACATTGATGTGCTTAGACAAAATAATGTGGACGGATTTATTGTAGCAACGAATCCACAAAATAGTGTTAATTACATGAATTTGTCTATTCCAGTTGTTGCGATTGACCGTATGTTTAATGAGCGCATTCCTACTGTATATGCAGATAACTATGCAGGGAGCCAGGCGGCGACAAAGTTATTAATAGACAAAGGGTGTAAACATATTGCACATATTCGTGGACCGCGTGATGTGAGCACAGCTAATGAACGTTTTGAAGGTTTTGTAGACGTTATTACGCAAAATAATCTTTCTTATATGATTGCAGAGAGTACATTCGATCCAGCTAATAGTGAACGGGTAGCGGTGGAATTATTAGAAGAATATCCGCATATTGATGGAATTGTTGCTGGGAATGATTTAATTGCAATTGGTATTGTAAAGGCTGCACTTCAAAAGGGAATTTCTATTCCAAACGATTTACAAATTATTGGATTCGATGGGATTTCTTTAACTGAAATGATGTATCCATCTATTACGACTGTTGCACAGCCAATTTATGAAATGGGGAAAATTGCAACAGAATTGTTGTTAGAGCAGATGGAAGGAAATCCATTAGAAGAGAAACACTATCGTTTACCGATTGAAATTATAGAACGAAATACAACGAAGTAAGGAGATGAGACAGATGCCAAATATTGCAGTAGTAGGTAGCATTTCAATGGACTTAGTGGCTGTTTCAAAAATACGGCCGAAAGCAGGAGAAACAGTAATTGGTGAAGCGTTTCATACGATACCAGGAGGAAAAGGGGCAAACCAGGCAGTTGCTGCAGCTAGATTAGGAGCAAATGTAGCGATGGTTGGTGCAGTAGGAAATGATGATTACGGAACAGTAGTTAGAAAAAACTTGGAGAACGAACGCATTTTTATCGACTATGTGGTACCGGTTACAGATAGGACGACAGGAATCGCTCATATCGTTTTAGCAGAAGAGGATAACAGTATTGTTGTCGTACAAGGAGCAAATGCTCTTGTAAATGAGTCGGTTGTAGATCGTTCAAAAGACCTTCTTGTAAAAGCTGATATGGTTGTTCTTCAACTAGAGATTCCGCTTGAAACAGTAAAATACGTTCTGTCTATTTGTGAGGAGCATAAAATTCCAGTTATGTTGAATCCGGCTCCAGCACAATTTTTATCAGAAGATATTTTAGAAAAAGCGACTTATATTACGCCGAATGAACATGAATGTCGCATCGTATTAAATGATTTCACATCACCAATTGAAGAGTTACTTGCGAAATATCCAAATAAGCTATTGATGACGGAAGGGTCTAATGGTGTTCGTTTCCATAACGGAACGGAAGTTGTTCAAGTTCCAAGTATCGCTGTAGATGTAGTAGATACGACTGGAGCAGGTGACACATTTAACGGTGCGTTAGCAGTTGCGCTTTCTGAAGGAGTAACACTTCAAAAGGCAATTCGTTTTGCAAATATTGCTGGTGGTCTTTCTGTAACGAAACTTGGGGCACAGGGCGGTATGCCAACGAGAGATAGAGTACGTGAAGTGCAGGTGATTGTCGGATGAAAAAGCACGGTGTATTAAATAGCGAAATTGCGGCAGTCCTTGCTTCACTTGGACATACAGATACGATTGTAATTGCTGATTGCGGGTTACCTATTCCTGATGGAGTAAAACGAATTGATTTAGCAGTTGAAATCGGAAAGCCTAGCTTTTTAGACGTATTACAAGTAGTTGCTGATGATATGGCAATTGAAAAAGTGATGTTAGCAGAAGAAGTTATTATAAATAATGCAGAGGTAAATAAAGAAGTTGAGATGCGATTAATAGAGCCAGCATTTGAATATGTGTCTCATAAGGAATTTAAAGAGCATACAAAGAGAGCGAAGGCGATTATTCGTACAGGAGAAGCAACGCCTTATGCGAATGTTATTTTACATGCAGGCGTGATTTTTTAATAAAGGGATGTGATGAGAATGCATATTGAAATGAAGAACATTTCAAAAGCGTTCAGTGGTAATCCTGTTCTAAAAAACGCACAGTTTATGATTGAAACAGGAGAAGTCCATGCATTGATGGGGGAAAATGGAGCGGGGAAATCGACGCTCATGAAGATTTTAACAGGTGTATATAAAAAAGACAGTGGAACAGTCATGATTGATGGGAAAGAACGAACTTTTAAAAGTGCGAAAGAAGCTGAAGAGTATGGTATTGCATTTATCCATCAAGAGTTGAACATATTACCGAATTTAACGGTAGCTGAAAATATGTTTCTTGGAAAAGAGTTAATGTATGGGAAAACGGGCATTTTACGTACGCGTCAAATGAATGCGATTGCCCAGCAACAATTAGCAGATCTTGGTCTACATGTGAGAGGTGCTATGCTAGCAGGTGAATTATCAGTTGGACAACAGCAAATTATTGAAATTGCTAAAGCATTAATGACAAAGGCGAGCGTTATTATTATGGATGAACCTACAGCAGCATTAACAGATCGCGAAATTGAAACTCTGTTTATTGTTATTAATAAATTGCGTAAAGAGGGCGTTTCATTCGTTTATATTTCACACCGGATGGAAGAAATTTTTTCAATATGTGATGCTATTACGATTTTGCGTGATGGAGAATATGTAGGGAAGAGATTAATTCCAGAAACATCATTTGATGAAGTAGTTAGCATGATGGTGGGGCGCAGTATTGGTGAACGTTATCCAGAACGAAATAGTCAAATTGGCGAAGTGATTTTTGAAATGCGAAACGGAACGAAAAAGGGGAATTTTGAAAATGTTTCGTTTCAAGTTAGAAAAGGTGAAATCCTTGGTGTTGCGGGCTTGATGGGAGCTGGTCGCACGGATATTATGAAAGCAATATTTGGATATGAACCGCTCGATTCAGGAAAAATTTTCATGAATGGACAAGAAGTAAAAATTGATAGTCCAATTGATGCGATTAGACAACGAATTGCCTTTATTACAGAGGATAGAAAATCTGAAGGGCTTGTGTTAGATTTTTCGATTCGTGAAAATTTAGCTTTACCAAATTTAGAAAGTCTTTCAAAGGGAAGCGTTGTTAATAAAGGTTTAGAACAGCAATTTACTGAGGATATGATGAAGCTTCTTAATGTGAAAGCAGCAAACGGAGAGCAAGCTGTCAAATCTCTTTCTGGTGGAAATCAGCAAAAGATTGTAATTGCAAAATGGCTAGGTATTCATCCGCAGTTACTCATTTTAGATGAGCCAACAAGAGGGGTAGATGTTGGGGCTAAAAAAGAAATTTACTCTATTATGAATAAGCTTACTGAGCAAGGAGATGCCGTTATTATGGTATCGTCTGAGCTTCCAGAAGTTTTAGGAATGAGTGATCGTGTTCTCGTTATTCATGAAGGGAAAATCGGTGGTATTTTAGAGAAAGATCAGGCATCGCAAGAGTCTATTATGGCACTAGCTACAGGGGGAGAGTAAGATATGGCTAAGAAGGGGAATGTATTACAACAACTTGGTTCTTTAATTGGGTTAGTATTAATTATCGTGGTAATTACAGCTTTAAATCCAGCATTTATTGAAATTCCAAATTTATTTAATATACTGCGCCAAGTATCGATTAATGCACTCATTGCATTCGGAATGACCTTCGTTATTTTAACAGGGGGTATTGACTTATCGGTAGGTTCTATTTTAGCATTATCAAGTGCACTTGTTGCCGGAATGATGGCAAGTGGCATGGATCCGTTCCTTGCAATGGTAGTTGGATTATTAGCAGGTCTTGCAATGGGGAGTGTAAACGGTATCATTATTGCGAAGGGAAAAGTAGCTCCGTTTATTGCAACTTTAGCAACAATGACTATTTTTCGCGGGTTGACGCTTGTTTATATGGACGGACGTCCGATCACTGGCCTTGGTGATCATTTAATGTTCCAAATGTTTGGCCGTGGTTATTTCCTTGGTATTCCTGTGCCAGCCGTTACAATGATGATCGCTTTTGCAGTACTGTACTTTATTTTAAAGAAAACAACGTTTGGTCGCCGTACGTTTGCGATTGGTGGAAATGAAGAAGCGGCAGCTTTATCAGGTATTAATGTTACGAGAATTAAAGTAATGATTTACGGTCTTTCCGGAATTTTGGCAGCGCTTGCAGGTATTGTCTTAACATCAAGGTTAGATTCTGCACAGCCGACTGCTGGTACTTCTTACGAATTGGATGCAATTGCTGCAGTTGTGTTAGGAGGAACGAGTCTTTCAGGTGGAAGAGGATGGATTGTTGGTACATTCATCGGTGTGCTTATTATTGGTGTACTAAATAACGGTTTAAATTTATTAGGTGTATCTTCTTTCTTCCAACAAGTTGTAAAAGGACTTGTAATCTTACTAGCTGTACTAATTGATCGTCGAAAAGAAGCGTAATGGAGGGGCAATTCATGAAAAAATGGTTACTGATACTCGTTGCATGCATCATGGTAGTTACTGCTGGTTGTTCAATGGAACCACCAGAATGGGCAAAGGATTCTAGCGATAAAGGTCGAAATAAAACTATTAAAGTTGGATTTTCTGTTTCAACTTTAAATAATCCATTTTTCGTCACGTTGAAAAAAGGTGCAGAAAAGAAAGCAAAAGATAGCGGCATTGAATTAATTGCTGTTGATGCACAAAATGATGCAGCGAAGCAAACAAACGATGTTGAAGATTTAATTCAAAAAGGTGTCGATGTAATTGTTATTAATCCAACCGACTCAGATGCTGTTGCTTCAGCGGTAAGTGCAGCCAATGCAGCCAATGTTCCTGTTATTACAGTAGACCGAGTTGCAAATTCAGGTAAAGTTGTTTCTCACATAGCTTCCAACAATGTAGAAGGTGGTCAAATGGCTAGTGATTACATTCGGGAAGTAGTTGGTGAAGGAACAAATGTCGCTGAGTTAGAAGGAATACCTGGATCGTCTGCTGCTCGTGAGCGTGGGAAAGGATTCCATAACGTAGCTGATAAGTCTTTAAAAGTAGTAGCAAAACAAGCAGCTGATTTCGATCGTGCAAAAGGATTATCCGTTATGGAAAATATTTTGCAAGCAAATAGCGATATAAAAGCAGTGTTTGCTCATAACGATGAAATGGCATTAGGTGCAATTGAGGCATTGAAATCTGCTGGTAAAACAGATGTGGTCGTTGTTGGATTTGATGCAACGGATGATGCTGTAAAAGCGGTTAAAGATGGGCGTATGGCAGCAACAGTCGCTCAAAAACCAGAATTAATCGGAGAGAAGGCGATGGAAACAGCGAAAGAGATAACACAAGGTAAAAAAGTGGACAAATTTATTCCGATTGAATTAGAGCTTATTAAGAAAAAATAAATAAATATAAAATGAAAATTAGGAAGGAAGAATAACAAATGAAATTTTTTATTGATACAGCAAACATTAACGAAATTAAAGAGGCAAATTCATTAGGTGTAGTAGCTGGAGTAACGACAAATCCATCACTTGTAGCAAAAGAAGGCGTAGATTTCCATGAGCGTATTCGTGAAATTTGCAGCTTTATTGAAGGACCTGTAAGCGCAGAAGTAATTAGCTTAGAAGCTGATAAAATGATTGAAGAAGGAAAAGAGTTAGCAAAAATCGCTCCAAACGTTGTTGTAAAAGTTCCAATGACAACAGAAGGCTTAAAAGCAGTAAAAGCATTCTCAGATTTAGGAATTCGTACGAACGTTACATTAGTATTCTCAGCGGTGCAGGCATTACTTGCAGCTCGCGCTGGTGCGACATACGTTTCACCGTTCTTAGGTCGCCTAGATGATATCGGTCATAACGGTATGGACTTAATTCGCCAAATCGCAGAAATCTTTGCAATTCACGGCATTGAAACAGAAATCATTGCAGCATCTGTACGTCATAGTGTTCACGTAACAGAAGCAGCATTAAACGGTTCACATATTGCAACAATCCCAGCAAACGTAATCGCTTCATTAGTGAAGCATCCATTAACAGATCAAGGAATTGAGAAATTCTTAGCTGATTGGGAAAAAACACAAGAGAAATAATACGAAATAGAGAACCCAAGTTTAATTAACTTGGGTTCTTTTTTTGTTTGAAAGAATTTTCATGCAATTGTGCATATTGTCTTTTAAATTTTTAATATAAGCTATTTAATATATACAAATCACTCTTTATTTTTCACATTTCGACATAAAAAGATAGAGGGTCTGACCAGAAAACTGGAGGGCATGATTCTATAACAGAAAGCTTATTTCTTATAGAATCATGTCTTTTATTATACAAGGGAGGATAGATTACATATTTTTATCTGAAGTTTAAGATTGATACAAGGGGATGATTAAAATGAGAAAAAAAGCGCCATTTAAAGTGTTGTCATCATTAACGATCGCGACACTCATCGGATGCTCAGCTGTAATGAGTGCTCCGTTAGCATACGCAGAAACGCCAGCAAAAGAAAGTGTGTCTACAACGCCAATTGATCATAATTTAATTCAAGAAGATCGTTTAGCAGAAGCGCTGAAAGAAAGAGGAACGATTAATCCAGCCTCTTCTAAAGAAGAGACGAAAAAGGCTGTAGAGCAATATATTGAAAAGAAGCAAGGGGATCAGGCAAATAAAGAAATTCTTCCGGCGGATACTGCTAAAGAGGCATCTGATTTCGTGAAAAAAGTAAAAGAGAAGAAAATGGAGGAAAAGGAGAAAGTAAAGAAACCTGAAAAAAATGTGAGTCCTGAGCAAAAACCAGAACCAAATAAAAAACAACTGAATGGACAAGTCCCAACTTCTAAAGCAAAGCAAGCGCCGTATAAAGGGTCTGTTCGAACTGATAAAGTATTAGTATTACTCGTTGAATTTAGTGATTATAAACATAATAATATTGATCAAACACCAGGATATATGTATTCGAATGACTTTAGTAGAGAGCATTATCAAAAAATGTTATTTGGTAATGAACCGTACACATTATTTGATGGTTCAAAAGTAAAAACGTTTAAACAATATTATGAAGAGCAGTCTGGTGGAAGTTATACGACAGATGGATATGTAACGGAGTGGCTAACTGTTCCAGGAAAAGCGTCTGACTACGGTGCTGATGGTAGTAGTGGTCACGATAATAAAGGACCAAAAGGCGCACGTGATTTAGTGAAGGAAGCTTTAAATGTGGCAGCTGAAAAGGGATTAGATTTATCTCAATTTGATCAATTTGACAGATATGATACAAATGGTGATGGTAATCAAAATGAATCTGATGGTGTAATTGATCATTTAATGGTAATCCATGCTGGTGTTGGTCAAGAAGCTGGTGGCGGTAAATTAGGTGATGATGCGATTTGGTCACATCGTTCAAAATTAGCAACAGATCCAGTAGCGATTGAAGGTACAAAATCAAATGTAGATTACTTTGGTGGAAAAGTAGCGGCTCATGATTACACAATTGAACCAGAAGACGGTGCGGTAGGTGTGTTTGCACATGAATTTGGACATGACCTTGGCTTACCGGATGAATATGACACGAAATATACTGGAACTGGTTCACCTGTTGAAGCGTGGTCATTAATGAGTGGAGGTAGCTGGACAGGAAAAATCGCAGGAACAGAGCCAACTAGTTTTTCACCACAAAATAAAGACTTCTTACAAAAGAATATGGGTGGAAACTGGGCGAAAATTTTAGAAGTAGATTACGATAAAATTAAGAGTGGTGTAGGCGTTCCTACATATATTGATCAAAGTGTTACGAAATCCAATCGTCCAGGCGTTGTACGTGTTAACTTACCAGGTAAAAGTGTTGAAACAATTAAACCGGAGTTTGGAAAGCATGCATATTATAGTACAAGAGGAGATGATATGCATACGACATTAGAAACACCATTCTTTGATTTAACAAAAGGAACAAATGCGAAATTTGATTATAAAGCGAATTATGAACTAGAAGCAGAGTGTGATTTCATCGAAGTACATGCTGTAACTGAAGATGGAACGAAAACATTAATTGATAGATTGGGAGAAAACATAGTCCAAGAAGATAAAGATACAACAGATGGAAAATGGATTGATAAATCATACGATTTAAGTCAATTTAAAGGGAAGAAAGTTAAACTACAATTCGACTATATTACAGATCCAGCTTTAACATATAAAGGTTTCGCAATGGATAATGTAAATGTAACAGTTGATGGACAAGTAGTATTTTCAGATGACGCAGAAGGACAGTCTAAAATGAAGTTAAATGGATTCGTTGTTTCTGATGGGACAGAGAAGAAACAACATTATTATTATTTAGAGTGGAGAAACTATGCTGGATCAGATAATGGATTAAAAGCAGGAAAAGGTCCGGTGTATAATACTGGTCTTGTCGTTTGGTATGCAGATGATAGTTTCAAAGATAACTGGGTTGGGGTACATCCAGGTGAAGGCTTCCTTGGTGTTGTAGACTCTCATCCAGAAGCGTTTGTTGGTAATTTAAACGGGAAACCAGCGTATGGTAATACAGGCATGCAAATTGCAGACGCTGCCTTTTCATTTGATCAAACACCCGCATGGAGTGCAAATTCATTAACACGTGGACAGTTTAACTATTCTGGATTACAAGGTGTTACAACTTTTGATGATTCAAAAGTATATAGTAACAAACAAATTGCAGACGCGGGAAGAAAAGTTCCAAACCTTGGACTTAAATTCCAAGTTGTTGGACAGGCAGAGGATAAATCGGCAGGCGCTGTTTGGATTAAACGTTAATAACATAAAAGCACATTCTTCATATGAAGAGTGTGCTTTTTAATTTGTACATTAAGTTATTATTTTAGCTTATGTAATACAATTGTCTGTTCATATGTAGTGTATCAAATTATGTGGGTAAAGGAAATATTTCCGAGGAAATTGTCGAAGTATCGTCGGTATTTATACACTTTCTTTGTAGATGAAGAAATGTAGTATTGCCTTTACAGTTTAATTTATTTACATTGTTATTTGGCTATACACAAAAGTGATATATTCGGCAATCAAAGAGCTCTATTCGATAGGGCTCTTTTTTATGGATAGAAAGGAGTGAACTAAATGAAAGAAATAATTGAATGTCCACAGTGTGAAGGGAATATTACTGCACAACATATTATTGATCTTCCGCATCCTTTTTCATTCAGGTGTCCACACTGTAAGGTGAAATTAAAAGAAATGAGGATCACACCATGTTTAATATTAGCGGCAATTTGTATAATTCCACTGTTTATTATGATTGGAGAGAGTATTAAGGAATTACTAGTAAAATATTTTTCTATTATAGATGATGTACCAACTGTACTTATTTTCTTCTTATTTTGTTATCCGTTGTATTATCTTTATGAAAAATATAATGCCATATTGTTTATTAAATACGGCTTGTTGAAAGTCAAAAGTTGAATAGGAGCTTATCATTATGTTGTGGAAAGTTTATTTAGTAATTATAGCGATATTAACTATAACTTCGCTAGTAAGAGGCATGTTTCAAACACTAATTCAAAAGTTTGATTTTGTGGTGACTATTATTACATGGATAGGACTATTTGGATTTGTTTTTGATGTACAAATATTGACGCCGATCGTTTGGCAATGCATCTTCGTATTTAGCATCATTTGGACTTTAACTGCAGTTTTTGTTTTACGTTTATATGAAGAGAAGGATGACCCGCTACCTTTTATATTCAAATTAATTGGTATTATCCCAACGCTGCCATTATATTACGGATTATATCAATATGCATTTTAAAAAAAGACAATGATGGAATTAACCCATCATTGTCTTTTTTACTTTGCTTCTTACAAAAATCATTCCAGCAAATGTTAACAAGAATGCAGTTCCGATAACGAAGCTGACGCTAGGCGATGCCCCGATTGCTCCGACTGTAAAGGAGCCAGCAACAACTCCTAACGAGAAGAATGCATAAAACAATCCGAATGCTTTCCCTCGGTTACTATCTGTTGTATTTTCAACAAGTAAAGCATTAATTGCTGGGAAGAGGATAGCGAATCCAATTCCATAAATTATCATAACGATAAAGAGCATGCCTTTTGTTGCAAATAATCCGAGTAAAGATAACGCTAGTGCCATTACTGCAATCCCGATTAGCATTAGTTTGGAACGATTAAATCGATCGTAAATGCGATTTGTTGGCAGTAAGAAGAAGAGGATAGCGGTAATTCCGAATACACTTAACATCATGCCTGTTGTAGATGCTTTAAGTGCTAATGCTTCAACTTTTACTGGTAACATATAAGTGACAATCCCTTGTGAAAACATTAGTGTGAAAGCACCAATATATGCTTGTAATAACGGTTCTGATTTCAATAGTTCAATCATATCTTCTTTGTTCATCATTTGTGTTCTTGATGTATCTTTTCTTGATACGTTATTTGGTAAGAAAAATAGAGATACGATTGTACCAAGGACCATTAAAATAGAAATAGTAATGAACACCCACTCTATACCAGCTGTTGCTTTCATAATGCCGCTGAAAGCAGGTCCTACGATTGCAGCTGTTCCAACAGCGGCACCAGATAGAGCCATTGCTTTACCTTGCCTTGCTGAATTCGTTTGCTTTGATAAAAACGTAAAGGCAGCAGGAATTAAAAATCCGTCACTAAAACCGTGCATAAAGCGAACAACTAATAGTTGTTCACCACTTTGAACAACGGTATATAACAAGACTATGAAACTCGTAAGTCCCATGCTTATATAAAGTATTTTTTTTGCACCAAATTTATCGACAGCAGCGCCAGCAATAATATTACCGATTATATTAGCGAATGAGTACATACCGATAACTAGCCCGATAACAAGAGGGGTTCCTCCAAGACTTTGAGCGAAAGTACTCATAATAGGTAATTGTGAAAATGTATCTAAAAACGCTACGATAACAATAAAGTAAATAAAATATTTCAAGCGATATTCACCTCTCCTATGCTATTATGGCATAATGCTAATTTCAACCGCAATGAAATTAGCATTAACAGATGTGGAAAAAAGTACAAAGTGACAAAATATTGAACGTTATTTGTTAAAATTTAGTGTAATCGAGATTGTTTTTTTGAAATATATGGATAGAAGTATTATAATAGATTGGTAAACTTCACCAGGTTAAGTATATACGTAGAGAGGGATGTATAAAATGAAAGCATTACTTTGGCATAATCAACGCGATGTACGAGTAGAAGAAGTACCAGAACCAACTGTAAGACCAGGAGCAGTTAAGATTAAAGTGAAATGGTGTGGTATCTGCGGAACAGACTTGCATGAATATTTAGCAGGACCTATTTTTATTCCAACAGAAGAGCACCCATTAACACACGTAAAAGCACCGGTTATTTTAGGTCATGAGTTTAGTGGTGAGGTAGTTGAAATCGGTGAAGGCGTTACTTCTCATAAAGTGGGAGATCGCGTCGTTGTAGAACCAATTTATTCTTGTGGTAAATGTGAAGCTTGTAAACACGGACATTACAATGTTTGTGAACAACTTGTTTTCCACGGTCTTGGCGGAGAAGGCGGCGGTTTCTCTGAATATACAGTAGTACCAGAAGATATGGTCCACCATATTCCTGATGAAATGACGTATGAACAAGGTGCACTTGTAGAACCAGCAGCAGTAGCAGTTCATGCAGTACGTCAAAGTAAATTAAAAGAGGGAGAAGCTGTAGCGGTATTTGGTTGTGGTCCGATTGGACTTCTTGTAATCCAAGCAGCAAAAGCAGCAGGAGCAACTCCTGTTATCGCAGTGGAACTTTCTAAAGAACGTCAAGAGCTAGCTAAATTAGCAGGTGCTGATTATGTATTGAACCCAGCAACTCAAGATGTACTAGCAGAAATTCGTAACTTAACAAATGGTTTAGGTGTAAATGTGAGCTTTGAAGTAACAGGTGTCGAAGTAGTACTTCGTCAAGCGATTGAAAGTACAAGTTTTGAAGGACAAACTGTAATTGTTAGTGTGTGGGAAAAAGATGCGACAATTACGCCAAACAACCTTGTACTAAAAGAAAAAGAAGTTATCGGTATTCTTGGATACCGTCATATCTTCCCAGCTGTTATTAAATTAATTAGCTCTGGCCAAATTCAAGCAGAGAAATTAATTACGAAAAAAATCACAGTGGATCAAGTTGTTGAAGAAGGATTTGAAGCACTTGTAAAAGATAAAACACAAGTGAAAATTCTTGTTTCACCTAAATAATAGAGAATAGTAAAAAGTAGCCCTTTTCTAGAAATAGAAGAGGGCTACTTTTTTTCTATACAGAAAGGTGATAGACTTTCCTTTAACTAAAGGTATTTTGTTTGGAAGGGGAAGTCTAATGCTTTCATTTATGTTGACATTGAAACGGATGTTAAAAGCTTGTTTACGAGCGTGGAAAGATAAAGAATTTCAAGTATTATTCGTATTAACATTTTTAACATTAACATCTGGTACGATTTTTTATAGTACAGTTGAAGGATTACGTCCTCTTGATGCTTTATATTTTAGTGTGGTCACGTTGACGACTGTCGGTGATGGGAATTTTAGTCCGCAAACTGATTTTGGAAAGGTATTTACGATTTTATACATATTTATCGGGATTGGATTAGTGTTTGGATTTATTCATAAATTGGCAGTTAATGTGCAACTGCCAAGTATATTATCGAAAAGAAAAAAAGAGTAAAGCATGTGGATGCTTTACTCTTTTAAAGTATACAACTAATTTTATTAATAAAACTCTCAATTATTAATAGTTATCATAGCCCCAAGATTTTATTTACTATCTGTTGAAGCACTTTGTCTGCTGTATTTCGAAAAAGCTCTGTTGAAAATTCTTTACATCTTTTTCTAATAGTTGATTCAAAAAGATCTCTATCTTCCGCCTTGCTAGCATGAAGAGCTTCAATACTGGCTTCTTTTACATCAGAATCAATTTTAATAGCTTCTATTACTTTTTCCAACTCTGAACCAAGTTCTTTCCAGTCATAGTTATCTACTTTATTAGTTTTAAGGTTATTATTATTACCAAAATTCGCTCCATTTATTGAAGAATCTTTAATATCTCGAATCTTCACGGAATTATCTTCATTTCTCTTATTAAAACTATCTTTATTATGAGAGTTCACATTGGCTCCCTCTTGAATAGTAGTATCAATAACATTGTTGTCTCCATTTACCTTGTAATCATTTCCATAAACTATTTTCTGCTCTTCTATCTTCACTATATATTCCATATTTTTATTATTAAAAGAATTTTCTACAATAGACTTAGCTTTTTCTAGAAAAGACTTATCTGAAAAGTAAATTCGATAGTACTGACCTGAATTCATTTGGAAATTCAAATACAAATTATTACTTAAATACGATTTATAAACCGACCAAATATATAGCCCCGATCCAATCCCTCCAATGAACCCAACCAATGGAATTTGGAACATAAAGAAGCAAGATATTAAAAAGATAACTATCGCAAGATAAGGGATTCTTAATTTCTTTTTACCCGCGTATACAACTGCTATATTACTTAAATGTAAAGTAATATCATTAAACTTCAAAATATTATCTTTAATCATAATCGTCTCAGTGACTATTTCTTTATCATCTGAAGCAATTAAATTTGAAAAACTCTTCTCCATATTAATTCACTCTCTCCTAAAATAGTACTTCTGTCTCTAATAGTAAAAAACTACTAAAATAAAACTATGTATATTAATATTAAAATATAAATGGTTTTATTTCAATAACCTAATATACCTTTTTTGAATTCTGTATATCTATGCTAAAAATGAAGCAATACTTCTTGATAAAAAATGAATCCTAGGAAAAGTGAACATTCTTCAATATAGAAAGGTGATAGACTTTCCTTTAACTAAAGGTATTTTGTTTGGAAGGGGAAGTCTAATGCTTTCATTTATGTTGACATTGAAACGGATGTTAAAAGCTTGTTTACGAGCGTGGAAAGATAAAGAATTTCAAGTATTATTCGTATTAACATTTTTAACATTAACATCTGGTACGATTTTTTATAGTACAGTTGAAGGATTACGTCCTCTTGATGCTTTATATTTTAGTGTGGTCACGTTGACGACTGTCGGTGATGGGAATTTTAGTCCGCAAACTGATTTTGGAAAGGTATTTACAATCTTATACATATTTATCGGGATTGGATTAGTGTTTGGATTTATTCATAAATTGGCAGTTAATGTACAGCTGCCAAGTATATTATCGAATAGAAAAAAAGAGTAAAGCGGTTAATCGCTTTACTCTTTTTTTACATTAGTTTAGACAAGTATTTGCAGTAGCTTAACAATATTTTATTACAATGTAAGTGTATTCATTCATTATATTCACTATGTATAAAGTTATAATGATATGAACATTTGCATATTTTAATTTATTGATAGAAATTTTGTGAAAGGTGGGATATTCTAGTCATAGGTTAACCGGAAGACATCGTAGGATCCTAACAAAATATGAAAAATAATTCAATTATAAAATGGAGGATTTCAGATGAAAAAGAAAGTTCTTGCTTTAGCAGCAGCTATTACGTTAGTAGCGCCATTACAAAGCGTTGCATTTGCTCATGAAAACGATGGAGGACAGAGAGTTGGAGTTATTCCGCGCTGGTCTGCTGAAGATAAGCATAAAGAAGGCGTAAACTCTCATTTATGGATTGTAAACCGTGCAATGGATATTATGTCTCGTAATACGACAATTGTAAAACAAGATCAAGTTGCACTATTAAATGAATGGCGTACGGAGTTAGAGAACGGTATTTATGCTGCGGACTATGAAAATCCTTATTATGATAATAGCACATTTGCTTCACACTTCTATGACCCTGACAATGGAAAAACTTATATTCCATTTGCAAAGCAGGCAAAGGAAACTGGGGCTAAATACTTCAAATTAGCAGGTGAGTCATACAAAAATAAAGATATGAAACAAGCATTCTTCTATTTGGGGTTATCTCTTCATTATTTAGGGGATGTAAATCAACCGATGCATGCAGCAAACTTTACAAATCTTTCGTATCCACAAGGGTTCCATTCTAAATATGAAAACTTTGTAGATACGATAAAAGATAATTATAAAGTAACGGATGGAAATGGATATTGGAACTGGAAAGGTACAAATCCAGAAGATTGGATTCATGGAGCGGCAGTAGCTGCGAAACAAGATTACTCTGGCATTGTAAATGATAATACGAAAGATTGGTTCGTGAAAGCAGCTGTATCACAAGAATATGCAGATAAATGGCGCGCTGAAGTTACACCAATGACAGGTACGCGATTAATGGATGCACAACGTGTTACTGCTGGATACATCCAGCTTTGGTTTGATACGTACGGAAATCGTTAAATATTTGAAAAAGGTCAAATCTCATAATAGAGTATTTGGCCTTTTTATCACTACACAGTACATGGAGGTATGAAACGTGAAAGGTAAATTGCTAAAAGGTGTACTTAGCTTTGGTATTGGTTTAGGAGCTTTATATAGTGGATCTTCAGCTCAAGCAGAAATGTCTATAAATCAAAATAATACATTAAAAGTGATGACGCATAATGTGTACATGCTATCAACGAACTTATATCCGAACTGGGGACAAAATGAGCGTGCTGATTTAATTGGAGCAGCGGATTATATGAAAAATCAAGATGTTGTTATATTAAATGAAGTATTTGATAATAACGCTTCAAATCGCTTATTAGGAAATTTGAAGAAAGAATATCCAAATCAAACGGCAGTATTAGGTCGTAGTAACGGAAACGAATGGGATAAAACATTAGGTAACTATTCATCTTCGACCCCTGAAGATGGCGGTGTAGCTATTGTAAGTAAATGGCCAATCATTGAAAAGATTCAATATGTATTTGAAAAAGGATGTGGGCCAGATAACTTATCAAATAAAGGATTTGTATACACAAAAGTTAAGAAAAATGATCGTTTCGTTCATGTAATTGGGACACATTTACAAGCTGAAGATAATATGTGTGGACAAACTTCGCCAGCATCTGTACGTACAAAACAGCTACAAGAAATTCAAGAGTTTATTAAAAATAAAAATATACCAAATAACGAGTATGTGTTAATTGGTGGTGATATGAATGTGAATAAAATAAATGCTGAGAATAATAGTGACTCAGAGTACGCATCCATGTTCAAAACATTGCACGCTTCTATTCCATCTTATACTGGACATACTGCAACTTGGGATGCGACGACAAACAGTATTGCGAAATATAACTTCCCCGATAGCCCTGCCGAGTATTTAGATTATATTATTACAAGTAAGGACCATGCTAATCCATCGTATATAGAGAATAAGGTGTTACAGTCGAAATCGCCACAATGGACTGTTACGTCATGGCTCAAAGAATATACATATAATGATTACTCGGATCATTATCCAGTAGAGGCGACTATTTCTATGAAGTAGAGTAGCCTTGAAAAAGTTTCTTCGTAAAGAAGAAACTTTTTTTATTTGAAAACAGGAAAATCATTCTTTCTTTCCAATATGTATAAGACATATATAGAAGAGGAGAGAAAACTGTGGATAGAGGAATTTTTAAGGAAGTTCCATTACCGTGTGCATTTTTAGATGAAGTGGCTTTAGAGAGGAACATTCAATCGATTATAGAGTTAAGTGGAGATAAGAAGATTCGTATAGCGAGTAAATCATTACGCTCTGTTCCAATTATGAAAAAGATTTTGGCTGCAAATAATCGCTTTCAAGGTATTATGTGTTTTTCTCCTAGAGAAGCTTTGTTTTTAATTGAACAAGGATTTAATGATTTATTGCTCGGATATCCTGTTTATGATGAAAGAGCTTTACATGAAATTAATTTGCTGACAAAGCAAGGGCACATTATAACTTGTATGGTGGATTGTGAAGACCATATTACTTATTTAGAAAAAATTGCTGAGAAGTCTAAAGGGTGTTTTCGCGTTTGTTTGGATATTGATATGAGTAGTCGTTTTTTGAAATTTCATTTTGGTGTAAAAAGATCCCCGGTAAAAGATGTGCAGAGCGCTTTGAAAATAGTAGAAAAGGTGAAGGGCTCATCATATTTAATACTAGATGGTGTAATGGGATATGAAGCTCAAATTGCCGGGGTGGGGGATCATATACCGAATCAATGGATGAAAAGTAAAGCTGTTTCGTATTTAAAGAAGAAATCAGTGTTAGAGGTTAAAGAAAGAAGAGAACGTATCGTAAAAGAAATACAAAACCTTGGTATTGAACTAAGATTTGTAAATGGGGGAGGAACAGGAAGTATAAAAACAACTGAGCAAGATAACTCAGTTTCAGAGATTACTGTAGGATCCGCCTTTTACTCTCCTAAACTGTTTGACTATTATAAAGAAGTAAAATTTCAGCCAGCTGCCGGATTTGCTTTACCAGTTGTACGCAAACCGGCTCCTTTTATTTATACTTGCCTAGGTGGCGGATATATTGCCTCAGGTGCAGTTGGTAAAGATAAAGAGCCTGAGGTTTGGATGCCGCATGGTGCAAAACTATTAGCTTTAGAAGGTGCTGGTGAAGTGCAAACGCCAATTTTTTATGACGGTGAGGAACGAGTAGCGATAGGAGATTCTATCTTGTTTCGTCATAGTAAAGCTGGAGAGTTATGTGAGCGTTTTCCTGTTTTGTATCGCATTAAACAAGGAGAAATCGTTGGAGAGTATTCAACATATCGGGGGGATGGACAATGCTTTCTATAAAGGGACAAAAATGGAGAAATTGGACAGGGAATGTAGAAGGAACACCGCATTATACGATGTATCCAAAAAGTATACAAGATGTAGTAGAAGTTGTGGGGCTTGCACGAAAAAAAGGAAAGAAAATTCGTGTTGTCGGTTCAGGGCATTCTTTTACACCTCTTGTGCAAACGGAAGAAATTTTAGTTTCTTTAGATGAATTGAAGGGCATTGGGAATATTGATGCAGAGAAGATGGTTGCCGAAGTGTGGGCGGGAACAAAGTTACATGATTTAGGGAAGTTACTTCAGGAAAAAGGTTATGCGCAAGAAAATTTAGGGGATATTGATTCACAATCTATTGCAGGAGCGATTAGTACGGGGACTCATGGGACGGGTGTTACATTTGGGAGTTTATCAACACAAGTTATAGAGATCACGGCAGTTTTATCAACAGGTGAGAGTGTAGTTTGTTCAGAAACCGAGAACGCCGAATATTGGAAAGCATTTCAGTTGTCGCTTGGAATGCTAGGTATCATTGTAAAGATAAAATTGAAGGTTATCCCAGCGTATTCGCTTGTTTATGAAAGTGAAAAACAATCATTGTCTACTGTAATGAACAAACTAGAAGAATATAAGAAGAATCGTCATTTTGAATTTTTCGTTTTTCCTTATTCAGATGAAGTACAAGTGAAATTTACAAACGAAACAACGAGTAAAGCAAGTGATTTGAAATGGCATAAACTAAAGGTGGAGTTACTTGAAAATAGGATGTTCTCTTTATTATCTAAAGGGTGTAAATGGTTTCCTTCTATAAGTAAAGGAGTAAGCCGATTATCAGCTAAGGCTGTACCGAACACGAAAATAATTGGACCAAGCTATGAAGTGTTCGCTACATCACGTACAGTTCCATTTTATGAAATGGAGTACAGTGTCCCTTCAAAGTATATGAGGGCTGTTGTAGAAGAAATTTCAAATCTTATTGAAAAGAAAAAGTATAAGGTGCACTTCCCGATTGAATGCCGCTACGTGAGAGGTGATGATATATGGCTCAGTCCAGCATATGGAAGAGATTCAGCGTATATAGCTGTTCATATGTATAAAGGTATGAAGTATGCCGCTTATTTTGGTGAAGTGGAGAAAATTTTTCTAAAGTATGAAGGGCGCCCACATTGGGGGAAAATGCATACGTTAACGTACGAAAAATTGCAAAATATATATCCAGAATTGCATTCGTTTCTAAAAGTGAGGAAGTCACTAGATGAAACAGGAATATTTTTAAGCCCTTATACAAAAAAGTTATTTACGATTATGAAAAAAAGCTGACAAATTATTATTTGTCAGCTTTTTTAAGTGTAATTGCATTTCTTGTATGACTAATACGCTCGTAAAATAGTAATTTATCACTGCTAAATACATGTAATAAAACATGAATAATAAATAGCCCGTTAATTACAAATTGGAATAACAGTATAACTAGTAATACTAAAGGCTCTGTATGATTTAAAATAGAGCTACTAGAAAGAATGTAATTGATTCCACCTAAAATGAAATAGAATATACCGTAACGAATGAATAATTCTTTTAGTGTAATACGCTCTGCTTGTCCTTTAATGTAAATACGAAGCAACGCTTTCCCTATTGTTCTTCCATTTGTAAAGTATGGGATGATAATAAAGTAAATTAAGATTGAACATGCGATGAAAAGGAGTTCGTATACATTTGTATAAGATTGGATGTTAGAAATAAATAGTGAGTTTCCTTTGTTTTTAATGAAAGGTACAACGATAGATAAGAAGATCCAATCAATTTGCATAGCGATGAGACGACGAACGAATCCGACTGGTTTCGTTTCCAAATCAATATGACTATCTAATTCGCTTGTTTTTGGCAGGAAGTACGTAAATATTGGTGCAATGATAAAACCGATTACGCCGCCTAGTGTGTTTAAAAACAGATCGTCGATATCGAATAAGCGATATGCACAATTATAAATACCATATAATCCAGTTACTTGTGTTAATTCAAAGAACAGTGAAAGGCAAAAAGAAATGCACACTGTTTGGAAGAAACTACGTCGGAAATAATAACGTAAGTAAATACCGAATGGAACGGTTAATAGAACGTTAAAAGCAACTTGTAAAAATGCAGATTCTTTTAATAACAAGAAATAAGTAGTAGGTTTCGTTAAAATTGCCGATGTATGATTACTAATCTCTTGTATGAAATAAAATGGTGAGAGTTGCATATGCTGTGTATTAGCGGGTTGTAGGCTACAAGTATCATACGTTTGTGGTAACGGCAAAATAACAAGAAAATAGGCATTTAATAAGTAAAGTAATAATGAGTATAAAATAAATGAGCGCCATTTATTTAAATAACCGTATTTTCGATAATTAAATATTAAAAAAGGAATTAATAGAAACATTGCTAAAATAGGAAATAAAATAAAAGCTGTTTTTACTGGAAATAAATATGCAGTCAAAATGAAGCTCCTTTCAATGAAATTTCGTTTATCATTATAGCGCTTAAAAGAATGTAAAACAAAGTTGAAATAGCTCGAAATAGAAAAAATTACAAATTTAAAATAGATTAAGTTATAATAAGTTTAATATAAATATATTATGATTATACAAGTTGAAAGAGGGTACATGATATGCAATATGAGCTTTTTTCGGTAAGCGGGGATCATATTACAACTTTTGAAAGCACATGGCGTTTTCAAGAGGAGGAACAGATTTTTGTTCATGATGATAATACAAAACGAAATTTTATTATTATTCGCTTAACACATGATTTATTTCAAAAAAATACACATGTTATTCGCTTGTATTGTCAGGAAAAGAAAGTTTATGCATAAGGAAAACCCACTTACTGTATGAGGGCAGTAAGTGGGTTTTTATCACGCTATTTGTGGGCAGTAAAACTCCCACCTCAAAATTCAGGTGGAGCAAAGAAGTTAGGCAGCAGGGGGGATGAACAAAACCCTCACTGATTAAAGTTTCATTTTATAAGAAAATGATAGTTAGCACACCTACGATAATACAGTAGAAAGAGAAGTATTTTAAATTTCCTTTTGCCATAATGTTCATAAACCATTTTAATGAAATATATGTCATGACAAATGTTGCGATGAAAGCAACAATATAAGGTACAAATAATGTATCTAAATTTGGATCGTTTGCAATGTCTGTAATACTTAACAATAAACCACCTAAGCTAACAGGAATGTATAGTAAGAATGAGAAGCGAAGAGCTGTTTCTTGCTTCATACCAAGTAACATTGCTGCCACGATTGTAGCACCTGATCTGCTTATACCAGGAATTAGTGCACAAGCTTGTGCTAGACCAATAATGATTGCATCTTTCATAGAAAGGTCGCCATCATTTTTACGTCCACGCAAGTTTCGAATAATCCAAAGGCCGATAGCAGTAATAAGAAGGGAAATCCCAACCATTTTAACACCTTTTAAATAGTGGTCGATATAATCTTTAAATAAAACTCCAATTACACCTGCTGGAATGGTTGCAATAACAAGGTAAATAATAAAGAAGAAATCTGATTTTGCATCTTCTGCTCTTGTGAATATATAAGATAGACCATTCTTTGTTAGACGAATTAAGTCATTTCTATAAATAAGTAATACAGCTAATAATGAAGCTGAATTAACAAGTAGCTCAAAGCTAAATCCTTCTATTTTTAGTCCTAGCAAATGCTGTGCTAAAACGAGGTGACCACTTGAAGAAATCGGAATTGGTTCTGTTAGTCCTTGGAACAGACCAAGAATTAAATATTTTAAAATGTAGTAAAATTGTTCCATAATAACCTCCTTGTTTATTAGTCGAAAGAAACAACTTGTCCATTATAACAAGAATACGGATGAATATTGAGAAGAAATAAATATTCGAAATATAATAAAAATCCCTTATAACAGTATAAGGGATTTTTATTATTAATGAGAAACTACTGTTTCTTCAAGACTTTTCGTTAATTGAACATCGACTTTCTCAGCATCATGAATATGATTCATAATAGTAGTATTTAACTTTTGGAACATTTGTTGTGTATTAGCGAATTCACGTAATATATCATTATTACAAGATTTTTGGTTTTCGATAGCTTTAATAACATTTGTAGCACCGCTTTGTAACGTTTGAATCATAATTAAAATGTTTTCAATTCTAGCGTTAGTATCAGCGCTCATTTCTACACCTTCATCAACTAAATGCAAATTATCTTTTGTGTTATCGTATGCTTTTTCAATTTCTTCTTGAATTTTTTTCGTTAAGTTACCGATGTTTTTTGTACTTTCAGCTGTACTTTCAGCTAGTTTTCTTACTTCGTTAGCAACAACAGCAAATCCTTTACCGTGTTCTCCAGCACGTGCAGCTTCAATACTTGCATTCAACGCTAGTAAATTTGTTTGTGCTGCAATGTTTTGAATCACTTCTACAATTTGTTCAATTTCTTTTGAGCGTTCACTTAAATGATTCATACTATTAGACGTGCGCTGAGATTGTTCACCTAATTTATTAATTACAATAAGTAAACGGTGAACAGATTCTTTTCCTTCATTAGAGCAATCGATAATTTCTTCAATAGACTGAATTAAGCTTTGTTCTTTTTGTAACATTTCACTATTTAATTCATTGGAATGTGTCGTACGTGTTGAAACATTTTCAAAACATGAGTTTAATTGTTGAATTAAATTTTGGAGTGTATGGTGCTGGTTATTTACAAGTTGATGCTCTTGAACAACGCTTTGTACACGGTCGTGGATAGAAGAAATAGTCTCTTGGCTTTCAATATCTTTTTGTTTTAATTCTGTTTCTAGCTCTTGTATACGATTTTCTAATTGATCAATTTTATGTTGGAGTGCTTTCTTTTGAGTAAACATGTATTTATCTCAACCGCCTTTAGAAGTTATATTTTCTCTATATTTGGATTTTAGCATCTTTTATAATTTTTAAATATAGGAATTGTTAAATATTTAAGAATCTATTACATTTTATTCATAATTCCCTTTTTTTGTCATGAAAAATAAACTGTATTTAATGGTTCTGTAAACAAACTGTAAAATAAATCATGTATAACTGTATAAGAAGGGAGTCGGATTATGAACTATTTTAAGCGAATCAGTAGTCTAGTATTAGCAGGAATTATCGTTCTTTCTAGTACAGTCGCTGTAAAAGCAGAGTCAAACGACGAGAAACTTAACAACATGCAACAGCAATTGCAGCAAAACGATGCAGATATGCAGAAGAAAGAGCAAGAGAAGCAAGCTGTTAGTAAAGAAATTCAAGGTATCGAAAACGAACTACATAATTTAAATAATACAATTGCAAAAAATAAAGAGGATCAAGCTGCTATTCAACGTAAAATCGATGAAACACATAAGCAGATTGAACAAAAAAAGAACGAAATTGTCGTTTTAGAAGATAAAGTCCTTGCTCGTAAGGATATTATGAAAAAACGTATGGTTTCTGTTCAAAATAGCTCAAATACGAGTTTAGTAGTAGAAGTTGTTGTGGAATCAAAAAACTTTGCTGATTTTATACAACGTATGAACGCAGTATCTACAATTTTAGATGCAGATAAAGAAATTTTACGTCTACAAGAACAAGATCTTCGTCAAATTGAAGAAGATAAAAAAGAGATTGATGAAAAAGAAGCATCTTTAGTAGTAGATAAACAAAAATTAGCAAAAGCACAAGCTGATTTGCAAGATAACTTGAAAAAACGTCAAGATAACTTACAAACAGTTCAAGCTAAATATAATCAGGTTGCAAGCCAACTTAATTTAGCAGCGGAAGAGAAAGCAAAAGTTGAAGCAAATATGAAAGCAGTACAAGAAACAATCGCTCGTGAACAAGAAGCAGCAAGAATTGCAGCGGAAGAGCGTGCAAAAGCGGAAGCAGCTGCAAAGGCTGAGCAAGAAGCTTTAGCGAAAGCGCAAGCGGAAGTTGCTGAAAAGCAAAAGCAAGAAAAAGCTAATAAACCAGCTGAACCTGTTGCTAATAATAATTCGAAAGTAGAGCCTGAACAACCTAAGGTAACTGCTGGAGGAAAAGAAATGTATGTACACGCAACAGCTTATACAGCAGATCCAGCTGAAAATGGTTATGCGCCAGGTCAACAAGTGTATTCTGCATGGGGAGGATATAATCTAACTGCAAACCCAGGAATGAAATTAATTGCGGTGGATCCATCTGTTATTCCATTAGGATCTACTGTAAATGTTGAAGGCTATGGAATTGCAATTGCAGCAGATACTGGTGGCGCGATTAAAGGTCACAAAATTGATGTTTTAATGCCAGATAAAGCTTCGTCTAGTAATTGGGGCAGAAAAAATGTTAAAGTTACAATTTTAAACTAAAATGAAATCCAACTTTACAACACGTAAAGTTGGATTTTTTTACAACAAAATGTTAAGTTGAGTTTACATTTTGTTAAGAGTGGCATACAATAATGGTAAGAGGTGGAAAACTTGACCATTTTAAACAGGGTGAAGGAATTAAGAGCTCGCTTCAATTTTTCGCAAAGTGTATTAGCAGAAAAGGTTGGAGTGACGAGACAAACAATTGCTGCAATTGAAAAAGGGGATTACGTTCCTTCGTTGTTATTAGCACTTACGATTTGTGATGTGTTTCAGTTAAAGATGGAAGATGTGTTTGTTTTAAATAAGGAGGGGGAAGAGGATGAATAGAATTATTGCTTCATATATCATAAATTTATTTTACAGTGTATTGGCATGCTGGGCATTTGTAGAGTTTTATGATTTTTATATACAGTTTGCTGATATTATTAAAAATGAGAGTTTGCCATCTAAAATAACAATGAGTTTGACACCTGTTGTATTACTATTTATTGTAGCTATCATATTAGTGTTTTTTAAAAGATTGCATAAGAAGAAATATAAAAAATCATCATTGCGATTGTATCCTTTATTATTTCCCCAAGAGGATGAACGTGAGAAGGATATTACAGATAGAGCATGTCGAACAACATTTGTATCATTGTGGTTTGTATTACCTTGTGCACTAGGATTATTAATATTTACACCTGTAGCAAATTTGTATATTCCAGCGTATCCTTTATATGTTGTATATTTGATTTATTTGACTCAAGTGACAGTCTTTCACATATCCCTATACAAAAATAAATTAGCTTGAAAAGAAACCTTCTTGCATCGGCAAGAAGGTTTCTTTTCAGCTTATACTTGTACATACAGCAATATTGTCTTATCATTTTATATAGAGTAAGATTTTGTAACGGAAAGGAATTGTATATGAATAAGCAAAGAATTTATAGTATAGTAGCAATCCTTCTATTTGTTGTAGGTGGTGTATTAATCGGAAAGCCATTTTATGATGGATATAATGCAGAGAAGAAGCAGACAGCGAATGTACAAGCTGTTCAAAAGATGGAATATGAAAAGCATGATACAGAATTTGTAGATGCTTCAAAAATTAATCAACCAGACTTGGCAGAAGTAGCGAGTGCATCGTTAGATAAAAAACAAGTAATCGGTCGTATTTCAATTCCGAGCATCTCATTAGAACTTCCTGTTTTAAAAGCGTCGACTGAAAAGAATTTATTATCAGGTGCGGCAACTGTAAGAGAAAATCAAGTAATGGGACAAGGGAATTATGCACTTGCAGGGCATAATATGTCAAAAAAGGGTGTTTTATTTAGTGATGTATCAACTTTAAAGAAGAACGATAAAATTTATTTGTATGACAATGCAAATGAGTATGAATATACTGTTACCGGTGTATCTGAAGTGACTCCTGATAAATGGGAAGTTGTAGAGGATCATGGGAAAGATGAGATAACACTTATTACATGTGTATCTGTTAAGGATAATTCTAAGCGTTTTGTTATTATAGGTGATTTAGTAGGAACAAAGGCTAAGAAATAAAGAAAAAAGAAGGTTTACTCTTTAAAGAGTGAACCTTCTTTTTTTATCCAATGTTGAGAAATAAAAGAATATTTTAGTTGGTATTTAAATATTTTTCTATTTTTATATAATAAAGTAATGATTCTAGATTTTGGGAGGAACAAAAGTGAAACAGCAAGTAAAAAAACTTCTTTTAACAACAAGTGTAGCGTTATTGGTAGCGCCAATTTCTGCTTATGCACATCCAGGACGTACAGATGCTAATGGTGGACATACGTGTCGTACAAATTGTGAAAAATGGGGATTGCAGTACGGGGAATATCATTATCACAATAAACCAGCTTCTAGCGGCGGAACAACAAGCCCTGCGCCTAGTCAAAATAATAATGGTGCTGTAGAAGCGGAGAAACAAGCAGAAGCACAGCGTAAGGCGGAGGCAGAGAAGCAAAGAGCTGCAGAAGAACAACGCAAAGCTGAAGAAGAGAGACAGCGTGCTGCAGAAGAACAGCGCAAAGTAGAGGAAGAGAGACAGCGTGCTGCAGAAGAACAACGCAAAGCAGAAGAAGCACGTAAGGCAGAGGAAGCCCAGCGCCAAGCTGACATGGAAAAAGGACAGCTTGAAGGTCAAAAAAGTGGAGAGACAGATTTTAAAGCAGGAAAGAATAATGCAGAAGGACATGTAGCTGGAAAGTCAAATGCATATAAACAAGCATTTACAACTGCGTATGCTGCGGCATGGTCTTTAGAAGAACAGAAAAAAGCGCATTTTGAAAAAGGTAAAGAGCAAGGGTTAACACAAGAAGCAATGGACGATAGTCAAATTACTCCTGAGTTTAAGGGGAACTTTGCAGAAGGTTTCCAAGTAGGTAATAAAGAGAGAACCGAAAAGATTGAAAAAGAACAAGCGGAACTTGGTGAAAAGGCTGGTAAAGAATTAGCTGAAAAGAAACCTGGAAATACTGAAAAGGATACATATGTGAAAGTATATGAAACCGCGTATGAAAAAGGATATAAGTCTGCTAAAAAGGCAGCGGAAAAAGCTGGATATACATATGCATTTGAAAATTATGATTTAAAAGTTCCTGCTAAGTATGAAAAGAATGAAACATTAAAGAAATGGTTTACTGAAGGATTTAAATCAAATAAAAAGGCAGCGGAAATTCGAGAAGAAGGATATAAAAAAGGAGATAGCTGGCTGTCATTCTTCTATAAAAACTTCGTGCCAAGTGAATATAAAGAGCACAAAGATCTGTATGAACAAGCAATAGAAAAGGGCGAGAAAGCATAAAAAAAGATGAGGAGAAATTCCTCATCTTTTTTTAATCCATCCATTTCACTAATTTCTTAGAAATTGATAATAAAACACAACCTAAAACGATCGCCACAGCGCCAATAACTGTGAATACTTCAGCATATCCAAGTGAAGTTGTGAAGCTTGCAAGCTGTCCGCCTAAAATATTAGCAATACCTGAGCTTGCTAGCCATACTCCCATTAATAAAGAAGCAAGTTTTACTGGAGCAAGTGCGCTAACCATTGATAGTCCAACAGGTGATAAGAATAGCTCACCTAACGTATGGAAAAGATACGTAAAGACGATAAATAGTAAGTTTGCTTTTTCTGTAATGTTATGTTCGTCACTGCCTGTTTTTAATGTAGCGATAACAAGAACAATATAACCGATACCGAGTAAGATCATACCAAGTCCCATTTTTGTTGGGATTTTCATGTCACCATTTTTTCTAGTTGCCAGTTTCGCCCATAATGCTGAAATGGCTGGTGCAAGTAAAATAATAAATAACGGATTGACCGATTGGAACCAAGACGTTGGTACTTCCCATCCGAATACGGAGCGGTCAACGAATTTATTTGTATATAATGTTAACGAACTACCAGCTTGTTCAAAACCAGCCCAGAAGAAGACAACGAAGCACGTTAAAATGACGATAACTGCTGTATGTTGTTTTTCTTTTTTTGTTAATGGTGTATTTCCTACTGTTGGTTGTCCATCTGTTGTTTGTAAATCGCGGGTTGGTTTTTTACCAATATCACCAAGGAAGCGATTAGATAGTGTTGTAAATAAAATTTGTCCAATGATCATTCCGATTGAAGCGGCTAAGAAGCCGTAACGGAATCCGAAATGAACAACACCGTCCACTGTTGTTTTGAATAAATTTTCTGATAAAAATCCGCAAACGAGTGGAGCTAAAAACGAGCCAACGTTAATACCCATATAGAAAATTGTAAATGCACTATCACGTTTTGGATCGTGCTCTTCGTATAATTCTCCAACAAGTGTAGAGATATTCGGTTTGAAGAATCCATTACCGATAATAATAAGCGCTAATCCGAGGTATAGGCCGACTTGGTTTTGCAAGGCAAATAGTGTAAGGTTACCGATTGCCATTGTTATACCACCAATTGTGATGGCTTTTCGTTTACCTAGAAAACGGTCTGTTAAGTATCCACCGATTAATGGTGTGAAATAACAAGCACCAGTATAAAATCCGTAAATAGAGAGTGCCCACGCTGGACTAAACCCAAGACCACCGCTTACTAAAGCTGTTGTTAAATATAATGTTAATAATCCTCGTAATCCATAGTAACTAAATCTTTCCCACATTTCTGTAAAGAAGAGTAAGTATAAACCTGGAGGATGTTTCTTTTTTCTTTGTTGTTCTCTTTCTAGTTGTATCGTTGATTCCATGTGATTTTTCCTCCTGACACAAGCAAAAAACAAAGTTAATAGTATTGTATGATTAATATTTTACCTTATTAACTATTATAAGTCAATAAAGGTTGATTTTTCAGAAGAAATTTGAAAAGGGAAATAGATATAGAATGGGTGTTTCTTTTGTGATAGACTATGGACTATGTTTTCTTTGTAAGGAAGCGGATTACCGCATTTTTTTATTTGTGGAATTGATTTCATGTAAGGTGAAATTGAAGAAGGAGAAAGAAATGAAATTGTTACAGAAAAAAGAAATTTTGCTTATTAGTCTTATGTTATTCTCTATGTTCTTTGGGGCCGGAAATCTTATATTTCCACCTTTCCTTGGATATGAAGCAGGAGAACATGTATGGATTGCATTGTTAGGTTTTATTATATCAGCAACAGGGCTTCCTATATTAGGTGTTATCGCTATTGCGAAAGCAGGGAGTTTTCAAACGTTAGCAGGCAGGGTTCATTCTTCATTTGCAATTATTTTTCCGTGTATTGTGTACTTATTTATTGGACCAGGTCTTGGTATACCACGTGCAGGAAGTTTAGCTTTTGAAATGGGGCCAGGCCAGTTGTTCCCAGAAGCGGGTAGCGTAGTTTTGTTATTGTACACGGCTATTTTCTTTAGTATTGTTTACTGGTTAAGTTTATCACCGTCTAAATTAATGGGCTTGTTTGGAAAGGTGTTAACGCCTTTATTATTATGTATGATTGCTATTATATTTATAAAAAGTATGTTTACATCAGTAGGCGGTGTGAAAGAGCCTGCAGGAAATTATGGACAAGCTCCTATGTTCCAAGGATTTTTAGATGGATATTTAACGATGGATGCGTTAGCAGCTTTAATATTTGGGATTGTTATTGCAAATGCTCTGCGTGCAAAAGGTGTAGCGGATGATAAAGGTTTAGCGAAATATATGAGTATTGCTGGTATTGGAGCAGGACTATTACTAACTATTATTTATGTCATTCTTGGATATGTTGGTTCAATTAGTGGTTCATTGGGTACATTTGATAACGGTGCGAAAGTGTTAGCACAAGTTATGACTACATTATTTGGACAAGGTGGGTTAGTTTTATTAGGTCTTATTTTTACTGTCGCTTGTCTATGCGTTTCCATCGGACTTGTTACGTCTTGTAGTCAATTTTTCGCAAGTGTATTTCCGAAAGTATCTTATAAAGTTTGGGCATTTATATTAAGTTTTGTTAGTATGGTTTTAGCTAATTTAGGATTAACGCAAATTTTAAAAGTATCGGTACCGATTCTTGGATTTATTTATCCAGTTGCACTAACGCTTATTATTTTAGGGTTATTCCATAAGTATATTGGAAAGTATGTATACGTATATTCGGTAACGATTGGACTCGTAGCGGTATTTAGTGCGATTGATATTTTAAACAAAAGTGTACTGATGAATAAATGGACACCACTACTAAAAATGCTTCCGTTTTATTCAGAAGGTGTAGGTTGGATTGTTCCGGCATTTGTAGGTGTCTGCCTCGGTGTAATTGTTAGTATTGCTATAAATAAGAATAAATAAGTAAGAGGTGTTTTCCTATTTCGGAAAACACCTTTCTTTTTTTGGAAAAATAGTATTGAAAATGAATAGACTAAGAGTATGATAAAGGTAATTGGTAATATATAGGTCAAGTGAAAAATCGATGATGAGGGGGGAGTGTATGAAGGAGGATTTGAATAAGAAAATAGAAGCGCTCGAAACGGCAATTGAAACGATGCAAGAAGCACTTTTTGAGTTGAAAGCAAAACAAAGGAAAATAGAAGTAGATAAAGTTCAACAAAATGTTAATAAAGAAAAGAAAGAATATATTGAAGCGGTAATGTATGAAAAATTACAAGAAGATGTAGTGAAAATCAAAGAGCCTGTTCAAAAAATTGAGGAAAAACAAGTAAATATATCTGCTTTTAAACCGGAACCATTCAATATTATTAAGTTTTGCCAAACATGGTTGCCGCGTATATTTGTCGGTATTATGCTACTTGGGGTTATTTGGTTATTTAAAGCAGGGGTAGATGCTGGTTTATTAACACCAGCGATACGGGTTGTGTTTGGTATAGTACTATCTGCCGGTTTGTATTACGTAGGAGATATACAAATTAAAAGAGAGCGGCAAGCGTTAGGGTTAGTATTAGCTGGAGGAAGTATTACGGGAATTGTTTTAACAACGTTTGCGGCACATTATTTATATGAGTTTATTCCTGCAAGTATTGCGTTTATCTGTAATATTGTATGGGTTATTTTAGGGATTTATTTAGCGAAAAGATATAGATCGGAATACCTCGCTATTTTCGTGGCGGTGGGAGCATTTTTTGTTCCTTTCTTGTTAAATAGTACGACTCCTAATACGTATATTTTCTTTAGTTATGAGACGATATTAACAATTAGCCTATTATGGTATGCATTGAGAAACCGTTATAAGTACTTGTATATGATTTCTTATGTTGTTGCGGCAATTGTCCTATTTGTCTTCTTTGTTGTTATGTCAATATTAGTAGAGAATGTGCAAGTACAGTTAACAGTTGTATACGGTGCAATTCATTTACTATTATTTTGGCATATGTTTTCGGAGAGAAGTTTTATACAAGAAGCACGATTGGCGATATTTAGTGCGAATGCAGTTTTCTTTATTTTAGCCATTTCTCAAATTCCTGAATTTACAACGTGGGGATTAGTTATAAGTGCATTTGTGCATGCTGTTATGTTTGTACTTGAATATAGGAAGAATAAACATTCTGTATTTTCAAATCTAATATTTGGCTTTGCAATGGGATCATTTAGTTTAGCGATTTTATACGAGTATAGTTTGGTGAATGCAGCGATCGTATTATTGTTACAAGGTTTCCTCGGTATGGTTACTGCTATTAAAGTAAAGCAAAATATTAAGTTGTATGTAGGTGCAACGATTTATGCGATTGGAATGGTACAGACGATTTTTAGCCCGTTTGATGAGTTCATTTCAGCAGGGTTTGTCGCTCATATTATTTTAATAGGAACGTTCTATTATTGCATGAGACAAGCGAAAGAAGTGCTAGCGAGTTTTGGTAAATATGTGTACTCTATAGCGCTCTACTCATTAATGGTTATTGTATTTATTACAATTACTAGAATCGGTGAAGTTCTTTCTACAGATGGAAGTATAATTAGCGTATCTGTATCGTTATTATGGATGGTATATGCGTTATTTGCAGTTTGGTTTGGTCGTTATAGACAGATGAACGAAATATTATATGCTGGCTTAGTCGTATTAGTAGTAACAGTAGGGAAGTTATTCCTTCTCGATTTACCAGAAGTGTCGATGATGATTAGAGCGGTGTTATTCTTAATCGTTGGCAGTATAGGTATCGTTATTTCAAGAATGTTTTTCTCAAAAGAAGAGAAGTGAGAAGAAGGCAATCCCTTTACGGATTGCCTTTTCTTTTACTTTACTTCTTACCAATCGTTACAGCCTCATTATATTTAGCTGTTGTGTTTTGTCTTAGGCGAAGTGTTGCTTGTCCAGTTGTATTTGGATCAAGTTGTACGTTCACAATTTTTTCAGCAGATCCTTGGCTATTTGTTATGAAAGAGAATGTACTGCTATATCCGAAAGAAGATGGCCAAGTACCATTTGTATTTTGAACTTTTGCTACTTGTGTTCCGCCAGTTGTGAAAATACCTAATGAATAATTATTGTACGTTGTATTTGGTAATAAGTTATTTACTTGAATCTTCATTTGGAACACTTCATTGTTTGGTAGAATGCTAGGGTGCGTAATTACGTAATCACTCGTTGTCACGGCACCGTTATAGCCGTATGAACCTGGTTTGAAAGTATTTGTATTGAACCACTGGTAACCTTGACTTGGTGCGCTCCAAGGTTCTGGTTGTGGTTCTGTTGATAAACTTGGTTGTTCAAATGTTTGTAGAGCTGTAGGTGCATCAAGCTGTAAACCACTCACTTGATCTAAGCTTGTAAATGTTTCTTGTTTCGCTAACCAATTCACGATGTTTTCTAATAGAACAGCATCGTTTTCTTCTTTATAACCATCATAAGTTTTCTTTGTTTGACCTGAGTCTTCGCGAACATATTTTGGCGAGGCATCTTCAACAGGAGAAGAATCACCAATAAAGGCAGCTTTTCCAAGACCAACTTTCGAAATAGCAGCATAAGGCCCCTCTGCAACGCCACCACCGTTATAAACGCCGCTATCAACAGCGTTATTCCATTTTGATGGATTTTCTGGAAGATATACAAGGCCTTTCGCTAGTTTTGGATTTGTAATCGCAAGGGTAGAGCCGGCATGCATGGCTACAGATGAAACGCCAGTTGTAATTCCGAATGATTGCGCAGGTGAGACAATATTTTTAGCTGAAACATCACCAAGTGCATTGTAACGGAAGCGAATACCGAAATTATCGGATAGCCAATCAGAGCTTTCTACTCCTTGCATAGCTTGTGAAGTTGTTTCTTCATTAGACATTCCCTTTGCTGGATTATCCCATGCCCCCCGTCTATATCCATTGAACACTTCTGAGGAGTCCCAGCGGTTTTTATTACGATCTGCATTATAATGATCGGCAATGAAGAAAATACTGCCGCCATTTTTCACGTATTGTAACATTGCGTCTTGTTCAGATTTTTTGTAAGGAATATTAGCTTCTGGAACGATAAACACATTGTAGTTTTTTAAATCTTCGTATGTAATAGATGCTGATTTACGAAGTTCTTTTACATGATATCCGTTTTGGGCAATGCCGTTTCCGAAATCAGAAAAACCGCCATCAATAACCCAATCAGCCGTGCCGGCAGTTTGACCGTGCGTATTATCGAATAATACTTTTTTCCCATTGTTTTGATTTACAACCTTTGCAGCAATTTCAGGAGCTGGGTCTACAGAGCTTTCGGCATAAGTAGACGGTATGAACGAACTCCCCATACTAAGTGTAATTGCTGTTGCTAAAGAAAATGTAATCCATTTTTTATTCTTCATAGAAGAATCCCCCTAATAATAAATATATGTGCTTTAATAATGTAATTTATTTTTCTGAAAAAATAAAGACAGAAAACGTAAAAAATATTAAAAAATTGTAAAAATACCGTGAATTTTGTTGAGAAATATTTATATAGACAATAAAAAATCCCTTCCAATTAATAAGGAAGGGATAGCTTGTTTAACTAATCTTTGAATTAGGTGTTTCATCAATCTTATGAAATCCTTTCATGTAATACACGATAGCTAAGCCAATAAGCCAAATTGGGCCAACGATTAATGCAATTCGTGTATCTTCTGAATACGCCATTATACATAGTACAAGTGCAAGGAAGCCAAGTGAGAAGTAAGAGCTTACTGGATGTAAAGGCATTTTATACGTGAGCTTGTCTTTTTTCTCAGTTGATAATCCTTTACGGAATTTAATTTGAGCGACTAATATAATACCCCAAGTCCAAATTGCCCCGAAAGTTGAAATACTAGTTAACCATGTAAATACTTTTGCAGGCACAAGGTAGTTTAATATAACACCAACAAGTAAAACGATAGCCGTTGCTACAATTCCTTGACTCGGAATACCGTTTTTATTTAAACGACCGAATCTTTCAGGAGCTTTCTTTTGTTGGGCCAAAGTAAATAGCATACGCCCTGTACTAAATAAACCACCGTTACAAGAAGAAAGTGCAGCTGTTAATACAACAAAGTTAATAATACCTGCTGCTTTTGCAATGCCGATTTGTTGGAATGTTAATACGAATGGACTTCCTTTCTCGCCAAGTTCGTTCCATGGATAAATTGCCATCATAACGAATAATGCCCCAACGTAAAAGATTAGGATTCTCCAAAATACGTTATCGATAGCTTTTGCGAGTGTTTTCTTCGGGTTTTGAGCTTCACCAGCTGTAACACCAATTAGTTCAACGCCTAAATAAGCGAATAATACCATTTGTAAGGAAAGCAATAATCCAGAGAAGCCATTTGGGAACCAGCCCCCATGTTCCCAAAGATTTGAAATACCAGTTGCAACGCCTCCATTTCCAAATCCGAATAGAATAATACCAAAGCCAATCACTATCATACAGATAATTGTGACAATTTTAATGAGAGCAAACCAAAACTCAAGTTCTCCAAATACTTTTACTGATAAGAAGTTGAAAGCGCTCATTAATAATAGAGCGAGTAGTGCCCAAGTCCAGCGCGGGATATCTGGGAACCAGTACTGCATGTAAATTCCAGCTGCTGTAATTTCCGCCATACAAGTAACAACCCATAAAAACCAGTAGTTCCAACCAGTAATATAGCCAGCAAGTGGGCCGATATAATCATTAGCATATTTACTAAAAGAACCGGCAACCGGTTGTTCAATTGCCATTTCTCCGAGCGCTCGCATAATGAAAAAAATAACGAGTCCAGCGATCATATAACCTAGTAAGATGGAAGGACCAGCTAGTTTAATAGCAGAAGCAGATCCTAAAAATAGCCCAACGCCAATAGCCGAACCGAGTGACATTAAAGTAATATGTCGTTCTTTTAAACCTCGATTTAAAGTTCCAGATTTGTTTGTGTGCTGCATAAGAAGAATCCCCCTTGTAGAATGAGCTACCTAAATATTTAACTATTTCAAATTATAAAACATTTCTATCTGTTATGCTACAAAAATAATCAAAATGAACTGTACTACATCTGAACTGGTCAGACTTAAACTTAAAATTCTCACTATTAGAGAACATATTGACTCTTCTTTTTATTGATTGTTAAGATTAAGTATTATATTTTCTCACATACTAGTAAGAAAAGAATGTATGATAATAATTCAGGTGTAGGAAGGGTACATAGCCATGTTTCAATTACAAAAATATAACACTTCTGTGAAGCAAGAGCTTTTAGCGGGCATCACAACTTTTTTTACATTTGCGTATATTCTTGTCATCAATCCGAAAATATTATCTGATGCAGGTGTACCATTTGATCAAGCTTTTACGGCAACTATTATTGCGACAGTTGTTGGAACGCTATGTATGGCGTTTTTAGCTAACTATCCAATTGTTATTGCTCCAGCTATGGGAATGAATGCATATTTTGCTTATTCTGTTGTTCAACAGGCAGAGGGGATTACATATGTCATTGCGTTTTCAGCAGTATTTGTAACAGGTATTATTTTTCTTTTATTATCTTTCACTTCGTTTAGGCAAAAGCTAATTGTCGCAATTCCTGACAGTTTAAAACAGGCAATTGCGGGTGGAATCGGATTATTTATTGCTTTTATCGGATTGCGGCTCTCGGGTATTATCGTTGATCATCCATCTAACTTAGTTACAATCGGAGACTTTCATTCACCGGCTGTTATTTTAACAATAGTTGGTTTAGTGTTAGCGGCGGTATTAATGGTATTACGCGTTAGTGGTGCATTGTTTATTAGTATGATTGTGACAGGGGTTATTGCTTTCTTTACAGGGCAATTAAAGTTTGAAAATAACATTGTCGCAATGCCACATTTGCCAGAAGGCATCATTATTTCAAACCCTATCAATGCATTTTCTGATGTAATTCAATATGGGTTATATGGAGTTATTTTTTCATTCTTACTTGTACTTTTATTTGATACAACAGGTGCTTTACTTGGTTTAATTAAACAAGCAGGTTTAAATACAGATAACACTGAAAAGCGTTTTGGCAAGGCGTTCATTGCGGATGCAATTGGCGGGACTACAGGTTCTATCTTTGGGACAAGCCCGACAGCAGCGACAATTGAATCGTCAGCTGGAATTGCTGCAGGTGGTAAAACTGGATTGACAGGTATTGTAGTTGTTTGTTTAACGGTTATAACGGCATTCTTTAGCCCTGTTATTGCTTCTTTATCAAGTGTAGCAGCTATTACAGCTCCTTCATTAATTATAGTAGGTAGCTTAATGGCACAAAGCATTCGTGATATTAATTGGGATGAATTTGAAGATGCATTACCAGCATTTTTAATTTTCGTAGGTATTCCGTTAACGTCTAGTATTGCGAATGGAATTGCAATCGGATTTTTAGTGTATCCAATCTTAAAGATTGTGAAGGGAAAAGGGATGGAAGTGCATCCGTTACTATACTTATTTACAATTTTATTTGGATGTCATTTATTCTTATAATATAGATATAGAAAGAGGGCTTCTTATGAGAGGCCCTTTTTTTGTGTATAATAAAGTGAAACTATAATCAGTGGGGGTTTTGTTCATCCCTATTGATTATTAGCCTTCACCAATCGGGCGTTTAGGGGCAGTTAATCTCCTACCTAACTTTTTTGCTCCAGCCGAATTTTGAGGTGGAGTTTTACTACCCGTTAATTCGGGGTAAGGTGAAAATTAATCAGTTACGTAAAATATAAATTACTTAATGGAATATATATGTTACTATAAAGATAGAGGAGGAACATGAATGGCTGTAAGTAAAATAAAAGTCGCGCGTGTTCAGTTAGATTTAACACAGCAACAATTAGCAGAAAAAGTAGGCGTTACAAGGCAAACGATTAGTTTAATTGAGAAGGGGAAATACAACCCGTCTTTAGATTTATGTTTGAAAATTTGTTATGCGGTAGATAAAACATTGAATGATTTATTTTGGGAGGAAAAGGAGTGATCTAATGAAAATCGTGAAAGATGAGCGCTTAATGGTTGAAGGGTTAAAACATATTAGAATGGCGTTTATCCTGCAAAACGTTATGATATTAGGGATTGTCTTTTATCGTTACGTCGTGCAAGGAGCCGGATATGAAAGTGTCTCTCATCTATTAATGATATTTATTGGCGGAATAGTAGTTATTAACTTCTTAAATTTAAAACATTCTGTAGAGGTATATGAGCATACAGGTGGAGTATCGCGTAGTTATTTCATGAAACTAGTATTAATTCCAGTAGGGATTGTTATTGGACTGTTAGCTATTTGTATCATTTTAACACCAGGTATTTCGATAAAGGAAATTAGTATAACAGGACTTATTATGTTTGTTTGCTTTTTAATTCCTAGTTTGTTTATATACATATATATGAAAAAAATAAAAGTGAAAAAGAAATATAAGAAAAGCTTTCTGCAATATGCAGAAAGCTTTTCTTATATTTCTTTATACATTACTTTATGTAGTCCTATTGGATTAATCTCGAAGATTTCACCATGCTCATAGAAGCCTAATCGTTTGTAATAATCCGCTACGGTAATTCGGGCATTACACCATAGAATATTTGCTTCGCGTTCTTGGAGGACTTGTTCAGCTTTACGGATTAAGGAGCTGCCAGCATGCTGGTTTTGGAAATTAGGTAATGTTGCCATTCCCCGTAGACGATAGTGGGTACCAGCTTGTAAATCAGGATGTATTTCTTTAGAGAAAGAGGCGATACTAACAAGTTCATCATATAAAAATGCACCTAAATGAAAGGCGTCTGTTTCGTAATCTGAATCGTATTTACAATCTTCTAATGATTGATTGGGACGCAAAACCTTTTGACGTAATAAGTATGTTTCAGATGCATCAATATGTTTCACTGTAATCATAATATCATCCTTTCTTATAAGCCTTTTTCTATAAGTTGTAAGAAGAAATATGCGGGTGCAACGAGAAGTCCTAGTATGCTAGCGGTTCCGAGAAGGAGTGAGATTAAGAGACAAAAGTACTTAATTCCATTCGATTTTTTCCATCCATAACTACAAATTTCAATGCTAATACCGATGAGAATAATGGCGACGAGTACTTCTGCTAATAATAAGAGAGCTAAAGTTACAATAGACATAATGTGATTCATCCCCATAATATGTGATAGTAACATTTTACCATATGAAATTGAAAAAATGCCCCTCATTTATGTGAGGGGCATTTTCTATTCTAATATGTTTTTCATTGTATCAATATGTTCTTTTGAACCCGTTACAAGTAAAGTATCGCCATGCTGTAACTTCGTATCACCATGTGGTATTAATGCTTTATTACCACGGTAAATTTGAATGACAAGTACATCACCTAGAAACGGAAGGCGACGAAGTGCTAAGCCGTTATATTTATTACTTCGTAGTTCAACCTCACGCACCGTTTCATTTGCTGTTGTAATCAAGCGAACGAGACTCGGTTTATCAATAAGTGCACGTAATAAAATACGTGTAGAGTTAATAGTCGAGAATACAGCGATATGTTCTTGAGTCGCTTTTTCTTGTAGAAGGGGATCTTCTACACTTGCGATGACGTGTTCAACACCTAATTCTTTTGCGTGTTCTGCTAATAATAAGTTTTGTTCATCATCACTTGTCGCAACAACAACACGGTCTGCTTCGAAAGCTTGTTGCTCCATTAAAGATTGAATAGTAATCTCATCTAATTTTACAATAGGGAAGTCATGAGATTTCGCTTCCTCATCATTTATTTTATTTTGACGTATCATATATAGTGTTACGTCATAATCTTCACGTTTTAAATCAAGTGATAACGGAAGGGTAATTCTGCTTGCACCAATAATAGATACTTTCGGTTTTGGTGTTTCCACTTTTGGAAACATCTTTTTAAATAATATAGGTGCAAAAATACAAGTAATAACTGCACTTAAAATAAGAGATGCTGATAAACTTGGGCTAATGATGCCTAGCTTTTCACCGATTTGTGCAGCCGCAATAACTAAAGAAAGTGTTGATGTTAACAAAATAGCACTTCCGAGTACGATATTGCGTGGGTACCATTTTCGTAAGACGAGTGATGGCAACAGTTTTGAAATAAAGAGTCCCACAATTAGAATTGGGATCATTAGCATACTAGAAGGCTCTTTAAAAATAGACCATACTTCTAGATTTACACCAACCATTACGAAGAAAATAGGAATGAAGAAGCCATATCCGATGGAATCAAGTTTTTCAACCATATCTTCATTTGGTGATAATAAAGATACGAGTACACCTGCTAAAAAGGCTCCCAAAATATTTTCTGCCCCAACAGATTCAGATAATCCAACTAATATTAAGATGAGTGCAAAAACAGCTCGTGTATCAATTTGTACACTACCGGCTTTTAAGCTTTCTAGGTATGGAATATTTTTAAAACGTCTTGCGACAAAGTAAATTACAATACCAGCACCGAATAGAAGAAGTAGAAGCCACATGCTTTGGCCACTTTCGGAATTTAATCCGACGAATACAGCGAGTAAAATCATTGTAACTAAGTCTGCAATAACAGCGACTAATAAAATGATTTGCCCGATTGCGGTTTTTCCTAAGTTATTTTCTTTCAATGTTGGTACGACAACACCTAAAGAAATAGTTGAAATAATTAAAGTCATGAACATTGCATTGTCTACGAATCCTAGCCATACGAATAGTAATGATAGGGCATAAGATAAAATGAAAATAAACAAGAAGATAATGCTTGCTGCTTGGAATGTGTTCGGTTCGTTTGTCGTATTCTTTTTCCCTTTTTGTTTAAAGATAGAAAAGTCAATTTCTAAACCACTTAAAAACATTAGGAAGATAAACCCTAGTGTTGATAAGACTTGAAGCCACATGTCTGGCTCAATGATGTTAAATCCACTTTTACCTACAAAGATTCCTGCGATAATTTCTGCAACAACGACAGGAAGTGCGTTTAATTTAAAGCGCTGTAACAAAAGGGGAACGAAAAACGCGATTGCGACGACAACCATAAGTGATAGAACAGAAGAATGATGTTCCATTGCGTTCTCTCCCTTCAAATAAATATAGTAACTATTTAGCCATATAATAGGAAGAAAAGCAACGGATATGGTTTCGATTTCATAAAGAAAGAGTTTTCTTAACATTCGTCATAATAAGTATATTTTTTATGATTTTGTTGTTAATTCCGTAATGTGGATGTAATAGGGGAGGGGATAAAGTGAAACTTTAATCAGTGGGGGTCTTACTGCTCGTTAATAGGGGATAAAAAAAGACTGCTGAGGAATCCCAGCAGTCTTTTCATGTAAATTACATTGAGAAGAAGATCCATACAGTAAGACCAACTGTTGCAGCTGCAACGAAGAAACTGTATATCATTGTAAGAATTTGAATTCTACCTTCTCCTTCTTTTAAATGCATGAACATAATTAATTGTAATAAAGCTTGCGCAACAGCCATTATGATAATAGTTGTTAATATCGTTGAAAGTGGCAGGGTTGTATAAAGTGCCACGTATAAAGCTAGAAACGTTAGTGCAAGCGATAAAATAAATCCGAAAACGTGTGACCATGGGAATCCGCTATGCCCATGCCCGTTTGCTTGGTTGTTATTTTGACCCATTTACGCCACCATCCCGTTCAAGTAAACTAGTGTGTAAATAAAGACCCAAACAAGATCAAGGAAATGCCAGTATAAGCTGATAATAAATACTTTACGAGCTGTAACTGGTGTTAAACCTCGTTTTAAAATTTGGATAATAACACAAGTTGCCCAGATGATACCACCTGTTACGTGGGCACCATGCGTTCCAAGAAGAACGAAGAATGCCGATAAGAAAGCACTTGTTTGAATCGTTGCACCTTCACCAACGTACAAAATGAATTCTTCAATTTCAAAGAATAGGAAGCCTGCACCTAAAAGTAAAGTCAGGATAAACCAAGCTAACATTCCTTTTTGATTGTGTTTACGCATTTCATGAATTGCGATACCACATGTGAAACTACTTGTTAAAAGTAGTAGTGTTTGAATTAAAAGCGTTTTAAGTTCAAACAGTTGCGCTGGTGTTGGGCCATCTGCCGTACGACCAGCAAGGACTAGATAAGAGGCGAAAAGTGTTGCGAACAGCATAATTTCAGCCCCAAGAAAAATCCAGAATCCTAGGATGTTCAACCTGCTTTGCTCGGATTGATATTCCAAAGGTAAGCTTTTATCTAAAGCCGCCATGTCATTTCACCTCTCATGCTATATGTTCTGTTTCTTTAATTTCATCAACGCTTACGTAGTAGCCATCATCATAATCGAATGAACGATAGATTAAGCAACCTAAAATACCAACTCCGCCGATTGCTGCAATCCAGAACCAGCTAAATACTAATGCGAAACCTGCAAGACCGAAGAATAAAGACGCAATAATAGGCACGCCAGAGTTACTTGGCATGTGAATTGGTTTTATTTCTTCTGCAGCTGGTGTAACTGTTTCTCCACGTTTTTTCATGAACCAGAAAGCATCAGCTTCTTTAATTTCAGGAAGTTTCGCGAAGTTGTAATGTTGTACAGGAGATTGAGTTGCCCATTCAAGTGTACGGCCGTCCCATGGATCTCCAGTTGTGTCACGCTCACCGTGACGTGCACTCCAAATTACGTTATAGCAAAGGATTAGGAAGCCAATAGCCATCATTACAGCACCAACAGATGCGATTTGGTTTAGCCAGCCCCATCCAAGACTTTCAGAGTAAGTGTACATACGACGAGTCATACCGTCTAAACCTAAGAAGTACATTGGGAAGAAACAGATGTTAAATCCGCTCATAAAGATCCAAAATGTCCATTTACCTAGGCGTTCATTTAACATATGACCTGTCATTTTTGGATACCAGTATGTGAATCCAGCAAGCATAGCGAATACTGTACCTGCGATTAATACATAGTGGAAGTGAGCAATTAGGAAGTAGCTGTTATGGTATTGATAATCAGCTGCTGCCATTCCAAGCATAACCCCTGTAACTCCACCAACTACGAAGTTTGGAATAAATGCCAATGACCAAAGCATTGGAACTGTAAAACGAATACGTCCTTTATACAGTGTAAACAACCAGTTAAAGATCTTAACACCGGTTGGAATCGAAATCGCCATTGTCGAAATCGAGAAGAATGAGTTAACCGCTGGACCTGCACCCATCGTGAAGAAGTGATGAAGCCATACGACGAAACTTAGTAAAGAAATTGCAACCATCGAGTACACCATCGCACTGTAACCGAATAGACGTTTACGTGAGAATGTACTAATGATTTCAGAGAAAATACCGAATGCCGGTAAAATAACGATATATACTTCAGGGTGACCCCATACCCAGAATAGGTTGGCCCATAACATCGGCATACCGCCGCTCGCCATCGTAAAGAAGTGAGCATCGAATAGACGGTCAAATGTCATTAATGCAAGAGCAACTGTTAATACTGGGAAAGCGAAAATAATGATAATTGTTGTAATTAAGATTGACCAAGTAAACATTGGCATTCTCATTAATTTCATGCCAGGTGTACGCATTTTTAAAATAGTAACTAGGAAGTTAATACCTGTCATTAACGTACCGAGACCTGAAATCTGTAATGCAATTGCGTAGTAGTTATTTCCTACACCAGAAGTAAACTCTGTACCTGCCATTGGGAAGTAAGAAGTCCACCCAGCGTCTGGAGAACCACCAATTACGAAAGCGATGTTGAATAACATTGCTCCGACAAAGAATAACCAGAAACTTAAAGCATTTAAGAACGGATATGCAACGTCACGAGCACCAATTTGTAATGGTACTACAAGGTTCATTAATCCCATAACGAATGGCATTGCCATGAAAAGAATCATTACTGTACCATGTGTTGTAAAGATTCCGTTATAGTGTTCAGCGTTTAAATAGGTTGTTTCTGGGAATGTTAACTGTGCACGGATCATTAAACCATCCATACCACCACGGAATAACATTATAACGGCAGAGATAATATACATGGTCCCTATTTTTTTATGGTCAACAGTTGTCAACCATTCATCCCAAAGCCATCTCCATTTTTTGTACTTTGTTAGTACGAAAAGAATCGCTAATGTCACAAGAACGATAGAAGCGTCAGCTCCGTAAATAATCGGGTCACCTGTGACAAAAAATTCATCAAGCTTCACTGTGTTCACTCCAATCTGTTGGAATAATAGCTATTATTTTTTGTTTTTGTAGTAGTTGTAATCACAATATTCAAGTGATTTTGGATCTACATAACTTAAGTGGTGACTAGAGAACGTCATACGCCCCACTACACCAGGTTTAATAATTTCGTTGTATTTCTTTTCTGATAATTTAGGGGCAGTTTCTTGTACTTCTTTTACCCACTTATCATATTTCTCTTTAGTTTTTGCTTCAACTTCAAACTCCATGTGAGTGAATCCTTCACCAGAGAAGTTCGAACTACGACCTAGGTAAGAACCTGGCTTGTCAGCTTGTAAATATAAGTCCATGATCATGCCATCCATTGTATACTTCATACCACCAAGTTCTGGTACCCAGAAAGCATTCATTGGACCGACAGAAGTCAGCTTAAATTGAATTGGTACACCAGCTGGGATGTTTAAATAGTTAACGGTTTCAATTTTTTCCTCCGGGTAACTAAATAACCATTTCCAGTTCGCAGATGTAACATAAATTTCAACTGGTTTAATATGTTTGGACTCTTGCGGAACCTCTTCCGAAGCATAAGTTGCCTTAACTGTTGGAATCGATAATGCGATAACGATAATAACAGGAATAACCGTCCAAATGATTTCTAATAATGTGTTACCATGTTGATCAGGTGGCTCATAGTCCATATTCTCTGGTTTTTCACGATAACGAATCAAGATGACTGTAAACAAGATGAATACAATTGCGATAATTAATGACATAAGCAAGAATGACCAAACAATTAAATCATACTGTGCCTTTGCAACAGGTCCTTGCGGATTTAATACTGCGAGTTTTTTATCACAGCCACCGAGGAACAGAAGTAATGATAACGGAAGAAGCGAAGCCAACTTCCAAAACGTTTTCTTTAGTTGCACGATTGAAAATCTCCTTTCTCCTTGGATTGAAACTATGCCAATAAAACAATATAAACCTATTAATTTATAGAAGGCAATAGTTTTCGTCATATTGTTAAAAAATAGACACAAATGCACACTTTTTAAGGTGAATATCATTTGTAACTTGATAACATTGTAAACTATTTTCCAGATAAAAACGTGATTGTGGGAATTTTAAGATAAATAAAGTTATACCAACATACCCAATAAATAGAAAAAAATTATCTTATCATAAGGAAAAATACTGAATTTTTAATATATTAAGTTTGTTACCTAGGTTATATTTCTTTTTTGCTCAAATGTGACAACTTTCCGAAACTTTAACTCGGTATAAAATGTAACAAATGATCATAAATGGAACCCAGCAATAAAGAGCAATTCTCTGATCTGGAATGAAAGCTAAACTAACAAATGTAAGGAAATTGAGTGAGAAAGCTACGATTGGAACTATTGGATAAAGTGGTGTGTGGTATTTTAATTCTGCTTGTTCTACTTGTTGATTCATATGTCCCTCCCCCCATATTTTTTTGTATGTTTTAACTAGATTTTATTCGGTGCTTTTAATCATTAGTGGGGGTGAAAAACATACTTGGTTTATTTTGTTGTGAACTGAGTATGTAAAGGAAAAACTAACTATGACTAAATACCTTAGAATGTTTATTAACCTAGTGAAGGAAACGTGATTCTTTCACTAGGTTAATAATTTTGTTTTTTAGTTAAAAATTCTGAAAAATTATAATTCTTTCTTTCTATTTCAAACAATCGGAATTTTAAAAATTATTTGTGAATAATAATTCACAGAATCTTTCTAGCAAACTAGTAAGAAGAAAGGTACAATGATAGGAGTTGTGCCTTTAAAATAATTGATATAATGGAGTTTGGTTTATGATGAAAAAGTTAAAATATATTTTTATTTTCGGTATTATATTTGCTGTCGTGTTCTTTTTCGAGAAAGATAAAATTATGAAAAAGGCACAAGAATTTCGGTTAGACCTGTTCTCTGAGATGAAAGAAAGTGCAATGATTACAGAGGTTCCGTTTATTAGACAGTTACCTGAATTACCTAGAGGTTGTGAAGTGACAAGTTTAACTATGCTACTACAACATAAAGGTGTACAAGTAGATAAGATGCAACTTGCTAGTGAAATTCATCGCGTTCCATTTAAACAAGATGGTTTGCATGGAAATCCGTATGAGGGATTCGTTGGAAATATTTACACGAAAGCTGAGCCGGGATACGGTGTATATAATCAACCGATTTTTAATTTAGCAGAAAAGTATGTTCCTGAAAAAGTAATTAATTTAACAGGTAGAGACGTGCAAGATCTATATAAAGTAATTAGTTCTGGTTCTCCAGTATGGGTAATTATTAATACAACGTTTAAACCATTAGCCGAAAGTAGTTTTGAAACATGGAATACGAGTTCAGGTGAAGTGAAAATTACATATTATGAGCATAGTGTTGTAGTAATTGGATATGATCAAAACTTTGTATACGTAAATGATCCTCTTGCAAACAATCCACGAAAAGCTGTTCCTCGTGCTGAATTTGAAAAGGCATGGGAGCAAATGGGGAAACAAGCAATTACTATTTTATAAAATGAAAAGTCATCTTGAGATGGCTTTTTCTTTTTGAATATTAATTATAGAAAATTCTGAAAATTCTTTCGGAAGTTAACGATTCACGCTATAATAACATTTAACTTGGTAAAGAAGGGGAGAAGAGAAATGGATGTCGCAAAGGAACTTGTTTTATCAAAGAATCAGTTGATTGAGTGGAGAAGGCATTTTCATAAGTATCCAGAGTTATCTTTTCAAGAGGAAAAAACATCTCAATTTGTATTCGACATACTTCGGGAAATCCCGTATTTAGAAGTCTCAAGGCCTACTAAATATAGTGTAATGGCAAGGTTAATTGGTAGGCAGCCTGGTAAAACTATCGCGGTTCGTGCTGATATGGATGCTCTTCCTATTCATGAAGAAAATAAGTTTGATTTTATTTCTATATATCCAGGTGTGATGCATGCGTGTGGTCACGATGGTCACATGGCAATATTGCTTGGTGTAGTACATAAGTTGGTAGAGGAAAGAGAGAAAGTTAAAGGAGAGATTCGCTTTTTATTTCAACATGCAGAAGAAAACTTTCCGGGCGGTGCAGAGGAAATGGTCGCAGCGGGAGTGATGACAGGTGTGGATTACATTATTGGTGCTCATCTTTGGGCGTCATTAGAGGTTGGAAAAGTAGGTGTAATTTATGGTCCTGCGATGGCGGCGCCGGACGTTTTTAAAATTACGATAGAGGGAAAAGGTGGGCATGCTGGAATTCCGCATGAAACAGTTGATAGTATCGCCATTGGTGCGCAAGTAGTTTCGCAAATTCAGCAAATTGTATCTCGCCTCACGAATCCGTTAGATTCTCTCGTAGTATCTGTTACGCAATTTCATTCTGGGACAACTCATAATGTTATCCCGGAACAAGCGGAGATTGAAGGGACAGTGAGAAGTTTAAGGCATGAATTAAGAGAAGAAACAAAGAAGAAGCTTGAAAGGATTGTAAAACATATTACAGAATCTTACGGTGCTAAGTATACATTTTCTTATGAATATGGATATCGCCCAGTTGTGAACGATTATGAAGTTACAGAGCTTATTGAACATACAGCATTACAGCTGTATGGAAGAGAAAGAGTTGTTCGTTTACAGCCAACGATGGCAGGGGAAGATTTTTCAGCATTTTTACAAAAGGCACCAGGGACGTTCTTTTTTATAGGGGCAGGAAATGAAGAGAAGGGAATTATATATCCGCATCATCACCCTCGTTTTACAATTGACGAAGACGCATTACCAATTGGAGTGGAAGTCTTTGTATCATCCATTATGAATTTTATAAGTAAAGGAGAATGAGATGAAAAAAATACACGTGCTAGCACTTATTCCAGTTCTTTGTTTAGTAGTTGGACCAGTATTTGCAAATTCGGTCACTCCTTACGTATGGGGGATGCCATTTTTATTATTTTGGGTACTATTATCAGTGCTCATTACGTCTCTTTGTATGGGTCTTGTGTACGTATTCGATCCTGCTAATAAGGGGGACGTAAAATGACTGCATTATTTATCATTATTATATTTTTGTTTCTCGCACTATTTTTAGGAATTCGGGCACAACATGGAAAAGATATGAATTTAGAACAATGGTCAGTTGGAGGAAGAGGATTTGGAACTATTTTCGTTTTTCTCCTTATGGCAGGCGAAATTTATACGACATTCACATTTTTAGGAGGAAGTGGCTGGGCGTATAGTAAAGGAGCTCCTACTTTTTATATTTTAGGATATGGTGCATTAGCTTATATTTTATCGTATTTCTTATTGCCTCCAATTTGGAAGTATGCAAAAGAACATAACCTCATTTCACAATCAGATTTCTTTGCGAAGAAATACAGGAGTAAGACGCTTGGGGTAATTGTTTCAATTATTGGTGTTATTTCGATTATCCCGTATCTTGTTTTGCAATTAAAGGGATTAGGAATTATCGTTTCGGAAGCTTCCTATGGAAGAGTGACACCTGTTATTGCGGTATGGATTGGTGCTATTGTTATAACTATTTATGTAATGGTTTCAGGTATACATGGATCGGCTTGGACAGCTGCTTTGAAGGACATTATGATACTATTTATCGTTATGTTTTTAGGTATATATTTACCGTATCACTATTATGGAGGATTTCAACCGATGTTTGAAGCTGTAGAAGCTGCAAAACCAGGTTTTTTATCTTTACCTGAAAAGGGAATGAGTATTTCTTGGTTTGTTTCTACTATTATATTAACGGCTCTCGGTTTTTATATGTGGCCTCATACATTTGCCTCAGCTTTCTCAGCGAAAAGTGAAAAAGTATTTAGGAAAAATGCAGCAATTATGCCTCTCTATTCTTTAGTTTTGCTTTTTGTGTTCTTTGCAGGTTTTGCTGCTATCCTGCAAGTTCCAGGGTTAAAGGGAGCGGATGTAGATCTTTCGTTATTCCGTCTTGCTCTTCAAACGTTTGATCCATGGTTTATTGGTATTATTGGTGGTGCGGGAGTGTTAACGGCATTAGTTCCAGGTTCTATGCTTGTTATGGCTGCTTCGACATTGCTAGCAAAAAATATTTACCGAACGATGGTGCCATCTGCTTCAGATAGACAAGTTGCAAAAGCAGCTAAGTTATTTGTACCTGTCGTAACGTTTGTTGCAGTATTGTTTACATTTAAAGGAGGAGAAACGATAGGTGCTCTTCTTTTAATGGGGTACAGTATAGTTACTCAACTTTTCCCTGCGCTTGTATGTAGTTTGTTTCCTCGTCAAATTATTACGAAACAAGGTGCGATTGCGGGGATGGGAATTGGGTTGTTAATTGTCGCATATATCACCTTATCTGGTTCTACTATAGCTACGATGTTCCCGGGTGTCCCGCAGTATATGAAAGATTTGAATGTAGGTATAGTCGCGTTGTTAGTTAACATTATTGTGATGTTTGTAGTTAGTGGATTCACAAGAAATGTATCTGTAAAGACCGACAATATAATAGTAGAAAAGTAATTCGTATGTTAGAGCTATCTTCGAAAAGAGATAGCTCTTTTTTGTATATATTTTCTTCTATTAGCGGAATCTAACTAAAAACTTGTTGAAAAGGAAGTTAGGTGGGGAAATTGTTAGAGCTAAAAGGTAACTTGTTTGAAGTTATGAAGGAAATTAGAGATGAGTTAGGTTCACCTAATGATTTAACAATTAGAGAAGTTGCTCTTGCTGGTAGTTTTACACGTTGTGCGGTTGTTTTTTTATGTGGATTAACAGATAAGGATAATGTTTATAAATATGTAGTTCGTACACTTCAATACGAAGAAATACCAAATGAAGTAGCTATTGTTCAGACACTATTGGATCGTTTTATTTCGATTGCAGAAGTCGGTATGAAGACAACGTTTTCGGACATTATAAATGCGGTTTTAGCAGGAGATACAGTCATATTAATTGATAATATTCAAACGGCTATTGTTGTTAACAGTAGGGCTTGGGAGAAAAGAAGTCTAGAACCGCCAGTGACAGAAGATTTAATTCGTGGACCGAGGGTTGGGTTAAATGAAGATATTAATGTGAATAAAATGTTAATTCGCCGTGGTTTACGTGATCCGAAGTTACGGTTTCAATCTTATATTATGGGGAAGCGATCGCAGAAAGAAGTAACCCTAGTATATATAGAGGATATTATTAACCCTTACATCGTAAACGAGCTAGATCGGCGTCTTCAATCAATAGTGACAGATGTCATTTTTGAGACAGGAACGATTGAGCAATTAATTCAAGATAATAATTTATCGCCGTTTCCGCAGTTTTTAAATACAGAAAGACCAGATAATATAGTGGCTGCATTGGCGAAAGGGAAAGCGGCCATTTTAGTAGATGGATCACCATTTGCTCTTATAGCTCCACTAGTATTTGTTGATATTTTTCAATCTGTAGAAGATCATTATGAGCGTTGGATAATTGGAACGTTATTAAGAATGTTACGTATGGGATCAGGTATTGCTGCTGTTTTATTACCTGCCATGTACGTAGCGCTTGTATCGTATCATCAAGGGCTTATTCCATCTAAACTAGCTTATTCCATTGCGGGAGCGAGAGAAGGGGTACCGTTTCCTGCTTATATAGAAACGTTAATGATGGCATTAACGATGGAATTAATACGAGAAGCCGGGATTAGGCTTCCGAAACCGATGGGACAAACAATTGGCATCGTAGGCGGTCTTGTAATTGGAGAAGCGGCAGTAAATGCGGGGATTGTAAATCCGTTTTTAGTAATTATTATTGCGGTTACCGCAATTGCTACATTTTCACTTCCTGTATATAGCATTACGATTACATTTCGAATTTTACTTTTCGTCTTCGTGTTAGCTGCAACTGCTTTTGGGTTATACGGAATCATTTTAGCTCTTATTGCACTTGCAATCCATATTACAAATTTAAAGAGTGTTGGTGTTCCGTATACAACGCCTATTGCTCCTGCATTTTATAAAGATTGGAAAGAAGAACTTATTCGTATGCCAAAATCGATGTTGAAAGAGCGACCGGAATATTTACAAACGAAAGACTCTACATTAAATCCAAAGGAGCGAGAGTAATTGAAACCATTTGAATATGGGGATGAGGAAATTGGATCTCGGGAAATTGGGTTTGCGGTATCGTCAACCATTATTGGTATAGGGGCATTGTCTATGCCGAGAGATATTGCTGATCAAACTTTATTTTCGGACGGTTGGATTATTTTACTTTTGGGTGGATTGATATGTGCGGTTTTAGGTTGGTTTGTAACGAGGGTAGCTATTTTATTCCCAAAACAAAACTTTGTTCAATATACGAGTGCACATTTGACGAAACCTGTTGCATACACAATTAGTAGCATTTTAGTATTAACGTTTGCAGCTTTGACAGCATATGAATCGCGAATGATTGCGGTTATTTCACAAACATATTTATTTAGTGATACACCAATACAGCTATTGTCTTTTTTCTTCTTATTAGTTGTTATTTATGGAGTAGCAGGATCGAGAGCGGCTTTATTAAGGTTAAATGTTCTATTCTTACCAATTGTTTTAATTGCGATAGTGTTGCTTTCTTTATTGAATGTGAATTTAATGGAAATAAATAATTTACTACCGGCTTTTCAAACGAATGTCAGTCAGTATGCTGTAGGAGTTAAAAATTCTATTTTTACATTCATCGGATTTGAGGTAGCTCTGTTTTATGCTGTGTTGTTGAATGATAAGACAGCGAAAAAAGCGCCAATGGCAGTTGCAAAAGCGGTGATCGTAAACGTGTTGTCATACATTTTAATTTATGTAACTTGTATTAGTGTTTTTACGTATATGACAACACGTGGATTGACATATCCAACAATTGAATTAGGGAAAGAAATTGAAATTGGTGGAGGTTTTTTAGAAAGATTTGATGCGATTTTTTTTACTACTTGGATTATTACTATTTATAACACTACAGCAATGTATTATGACGTCGCATCTTTATTATTTTGTGCTATGTTTCCAAAAGTGAAGAAACATATTTTTATTTTTGTAAGTGCCCCGATTATTTTTATGGTGAATATGATACCTAGTAATTCGAAAGAATTGTCAAGTTATGGGACTTATTTAGCTTGGATAGATATGGGGTTTGTCGTGTTAGCGCCTTTGTTAGTTTTTATTGTATATAAAATAAAAAGAAGGAATGGTAGAAATGAAACGCCTTCTTAAAATAATAATGGTTATGGTTTTAGCTGGATCTATAAGTGGGTGCTCTGAGTTAGAAGAAATAGAAGAAAGAGGATTTGTAGTAGGCGCAGCTTACGATATTGTAAAGGTAAAGAAAGCAAATCCAATTATGAAAGGTACGTATCAGATGGTACTCCCCAGTAAATTGTCCCAACAAGGTGGACAAGGTGATGGAGATGGTGAAAATTATATTAATGTTAGTGCGAAAGCAGATAGTGTCTTTGAGCAAATACGAATTATCGCCAAAAAAATTAGTCGTTCATTATTCTTTCCGCATATACAAGTGATAATTTTTTCTAAAGATTTACTAGCGAATCCGTATATTTTACAAAATACGTTAGATGTATATATTCGCGATCATGAGATGAGAAGAAATATTCGTTTGTTCGTTTCTGAGAAAAATGCAGAAGCTATTTTAAAGCAGAGTGCCAAGCCTGAGAACTTACCGGCGCAGTATATTGATATGTTAGCTGAACACCCTCCGAAAAATGCTCAAATGATTGAAGCTGCAAGAATTGGTGAAGTACAGGAAAAGATGATTTCTAACCAAAGCTTCGTATTACCTATTCTCGAACTAACAAAACAAGGGGTACAAATGAATGGGGCAGCACTGTTTCGTGGGAAGGATAATAAGTGTGTAGGCAGTTTGAGTGGAGAACAAACAGTAGGAATGAATTATATAATAGGTAAAAAAATTGGAGGGTTTTTTACTATCCGTAAAAAAGACCAGCTTATTACATATGAAATTCATAAGGTGCATCGAAAGATTAAAGTGTCTACGACAAATGCTACAAAACCGAAGTTTGATATTCATTTATCTCTGGAAGGTACATTGGCTGAGTTGCACTTTAGTGATCATAAACAAGTTATGAATGAAAAGCGCTTGAAGAGGGATATTTCGAAGGAAATGGAGAAGCGTATTCAAAAATCGATTAAGCTTGTTCAAAAAAAATATAAGGTAGATGTATTGGAATTAGGAGAAGTATATAAACGGCATAATTATAAAGAGTGGAAAAAAATAAGTAAGAATTGGGATCAAGGTGAAAATTACTTTAGTAACGCTGAAATTACTGTTCATGTTCATCCGACAATTGAGCATTCAGGTTCAGCTTTACCGAAAAGAGTGAAATAAGGTGATGGAAGTTGTTTACTGGATTAGGAATTAGCTGCACGATATTAATGGCGGTTCTTCCGGGAGCCATATACTTTATTCATAAAAAACTCACAACGTATGGAGCGCAGCCGTGGAAAGAAAAAAAGAAACCTGAATAATTTCAGGTTTCTTTCACACAAAGCATATGTGAAGGGGGATACCTTCTATGTATGCTTTGTTTTTATACAAGCCCTAACCAATGTACCAATTGTGTAGAGAGGAATGTCACAACAATGGCGATAACGGTAGGGATTGCGAACGATAAGAATGTCCATTTTGCACTTTTTGTTTCTTTATATATGTTAACTAGTGTTGTTCCGCACGGGAAATGAAGAAGAGAGAACAACATTGTGTTTAACGCAGTTAACCAAGTCCAACCGTGTTCTAAGAATAGATTTTTAATTTGATTAAAATCATCTATTTCAGTTAAAGCACCAGTTGATAAATAAGACATTAATAAAATCGGGATGACAATTTCATTAGCTGGTAGCCCAAGAATGAATGCAGCTAAAATAAAGCCATCAAGTCCTAACATTTTAGCGAATGGATCTAGGAAGTTTACAAAATACATAAGTAAGCTTGTGTCACCGATGAAAATATTAGCAAGTAACCAAGTTAATGCAGCTGCAGGGGCAGCTACAACTATAGCTCGTTTTAAAACATATATTGATTTATCGAGTGTTGCACGTACAATTGTATTCCAAACTTTTGGCTTACGGTACGGCGGTAACTCAAGAGTGTAGTGAGTTGGCACACCTTTTAAAGCTGTTTTTGATAGTACCCAAGAAACAGTTAATGTCATAATAACACCAATTACAACCATTCCAACTACAACGCCAGCAGTAACAAGTGTTTGCATACTACCTGTATAACCAGCAGCCATAAATAATGAAGCCATTAAAATTAACATAGGCCAGCGACCGTTACAAGGAACGAAGTTGTTTGTTAAGATTGCAAGCATACGTTCACGTGGTGATTCAATAATACGTGTTGACATGATGGCAGCTGCATTACAACCGAATCCCATTGCCATTGTTAAAGATTGCTTGCCATGTGCACCAGATCGTTTGAATAAGCGGTCCATGTTAAATGCGACACGTGGTAAATATCCGTAGTTTTCTAATAGCGCGAACATAGGGAAAAAGATTGCCATAGGTGGTAACATAACGCTAATAACAGCACCGATACCGCGGAATAAACCAAGTATTAAAATGCCATGTAACCATTCAGGTGCATGCGCTGCTTGGAACCAAGATGTTAAATATCCTTCTACCCAGCCAAAGAACTTAGCGATCATATCAGAAGGTACGTTAGCGCCTGCAATTGTAAGATAAAAAATAATAGATAAAATACCGAGCATAATTGGGAATCCCCAGATTGGAGATGTGAAAATTTTATCTAGTTTTTCAGAACGATACAATTTATCGGTATTTGTATATTGGACAGCTTCTTTACATATACTTGCGGAGGTTCGATAAATATCTCCGACAATATCATCTCGTATATCTTCTTTTGAAAGTGTTTGTGCATGTTGAACAATATAGTCCAGCGGAAGAGCTTTACTGGCTGAGTGAGATTCCATTGATCACAACCTCCCTTACAAGTGGTTCGTTATGGTGTTTTTGAAGTGTAGTTAAGAAATTCTTATCGCCATCTAATATACGTAATGCAATCCAACGTGCTGGATACGTATCACCGAATACTTTATAAATTTGTGGTTCTAATTCCTGAATCATATTTTCGATTTTATCGTTATAAGTAATTTTAAGTGGTGTTGGAATTAGTTTTTTATTTGCTACTTTAGCGATGACATTTAGCAAATGACCAATGCCTACTCGGTTGCGAGCAGAAATCTTCACTACAGGTACACCGAGTGATTTTGCTAATTTCTTTTCGTCAATAATGATTCCTTTTTTCTCCGCTTCATCAATTAAGTTAATACAAATGACCACATCGTTTGTCATTTCCATTACTTGGAGTGCTAAATTTAAATTTCTTTCCATTGCAGTTGCATCTATAACAACTACAGTTACTTCTGGTTTTTCAAATATAATATAATCTCGTGCTACTTCTTCATCTGCCGAATTTGAATACAGTGAGTAAGTTCCAGGTAAATCTATTATTGTATATATATTTCCGCCGTGCTTATATTCCCCTTCAGCCTTTAAAACAGTTTTCCCCGTCCAGTTTCCAGTATGTTGTTTTAAGCCTGTTAAAGTATTAAATAATGTACTTTTTCCGGTATTCGGGTTACCAGCTAACGCAATGCGGTGGTTACTCATCTGAAATCATCTCCTATTAATACCCCGAAAATAAGGGAGCTTTCTTCACTACGCAGTGCAATAGTTGTGTTGCTTACTTGATAAGCAACTGGGTCTCCAAGTGGGCTGCGTTGTAATACTTTAATTGTCGCTCCAGGAAAAAAGCCTAAATCTAATAAACGTCGTTTCATAGTTCCTTCTAATTGTATCTTCTCAATTTGTACAAACTCTCCTGTTTTAAATTCAGAAAGTGGTTTTGTATTAGCCGATACCATAAAAGTTACCTCATCTCTATATTGTTAGTTTAAGTTTAAAAAGTTTCCTTAGGTAAACTTTTTGATACTAATATATTAGACTACATTTAATGATGCTGTCAATTAGTACTTTAAAAATATTCAATTATTTTTAGAATTGTTCCAATTTATTTAGTTGTACCAAAAAATATTACTGAAATTCTTCTCAATGTAAATAAAGTAAGGGTGTAAAACCTTAAAAATATAGGGTGATTGTAAATGTAGTTTTAATCTAAAGGGGAAAATGCAGAAAATTATTTACACTAGCTTTACATTGTTAAGATTAAATTTACAATAATGCATGTTTAGTGTGGGTTTTGTTGGGTTTTTCAACTATAAATGTTGGAATGTCTAGCTTTTGCGGGATGTTACCCCTATTTACTTAAACTTAAAAATTGCTTAACACTCACATAATATTGTTGTCCTACAATGAATTTGTGTTCGAAAGAAGATGAATTCGAAAAGTGATAATCCAAATGGGGGTACAAGACATGGTTATGAAAAAGGGTATTAAATTTTCTTTAGCGGCTTTAGTTGTTGCAGGTGCATTAGTTGGATGTGGAAAAGCAGAAAGTACGGATAATAAGGAAGCTGCTAAAGGTAGCGATGCAAAACAAGAATTATCAGGTACGATTGCAGCGGCTGGCTCTACAGCTCTTCAACCTCTTGCGGAGGAAGCTGGAAAGAAATTCATGGAGAAAAATTCAAAGGTTTCTATTCAAGTTCAAGGTGGCGGTAGTGGAACTGGGATTAACCAAGTAGCATCTGGTGCAGTGCAAATTGGTAACTCAGATGTTCCAGCTGGAGATAAAATAAAAGATGCTGAAAAAGCAAAAGAATTAGTAGATAACAAAGTTGCGGGTATCGCATTCGCACTTGTCGTAAATAAAGATGTAAAAGTTGATAACTTAACAGTAAAACAAGTGCAAGATATCTTCACTGGAAAAGTAACGAATTGGAAAGAAGTAGGCGGAAAAGATGAAAAAATCAATGTAATTAACCGACCAGCTTCATCTGGTACACGTGCTACTTTTGAAAAGACAGTGATGAAAGACGCGAAGATTAATGATGGAACTGGTACAACACAAGATTCTAATGGTGCTGTAGAGCAAGCGATTAACTCTACTCCAGGTTCAGTTAGTTACTTAGCAATGTCTTACATGGTTGGTGAGAAAAAAGGTGCGTTACAAACGGTTAAAATTGATGGATCTGAACCGAAAGTTGAAAATATTTCTGCTGGTAAATATCCATTCTGGTCTTACGAGTACATGGTAACTAAAGGTGAGGCAAAAGAAGCGACAAAAGCTTACATTGACTATGTAAAAGGTAAAGATTTCGAAAAACAAGTAGAAGATATGGGTTACATCCCAATGTCTAAATTAAATAAGTAATAAAATTTTATGGGGCTGGCTGCAAGGCCAGTCCTGTTCAATGCAATCTATGAAGTGGGGTCTGTCCTGTGATGAAGGGGAAAAAACAAATTAATTACGTAAAGAGTGAATATATAGGTAGATCACTTGTTACGTTTTGCGGTATCTTTATTGTTTTTATTACATTAGCTATTATTGCGTTTATTTGCGGCAAAGGAATTCAATCTTTCACGCAAAGTGGTATCTCATTTTCTGAGGTGTTAACTTCGACAAACTGGAATCCAAATGCTGATCAAGGTACGTATGGTGCTGTCATCTTTATTGTCGGTTCGACGCTTGTGTCGTTAGGTGCTGTTGTCATTAGTGCACCAATTGCTATAGCTCTTGCTATATTCATGAATTTAATTTCGCCGAAGTTTGGGAATAAAGTATTAAAGCCTGTTTTAGAATTATTAGTTGGTATTCCATCAGTTGTATACGGATTATTAGGGGTTACGATCTTGGTTCCTCTATTACGGGATTCGTTCGGTGGAGTGGGATTTAGTTTAATTGCGGGTATTATTGTCCTGAGTATTATGATTTTACCTACTATTGCTAGTATTGCCTCTGATGCAATACGCTCTGTTCCGTTTGATTACTTGGAAGCTTCTTACGGTCTAGGATCGACGAAATGGCAAGCGATTAGCCGAGTTATTGTTCCTGCTGCAAAACAAGGAATTTTAACAGGTATAGTTTTAGGGTTAGCGCGTGCTTTTGGTGAAGCGTTAGCGGTTCAAATGGTAATCGGGAACACGATTAAATTACCGGAAGGAATATATAGTCCAACAGCAACGTTAACAGGTATTCTGACAATGGATATGACGAATACATTGAACGGAACAGCTTGGAACAATGCGCTATGGACGTTAGCAATGATTTTACTTGTTATTTCATTCCTGTTTATTTTAGTAATTCGAGCGATTGGTCAAAGAGGTGAGCGATAATAATGAATGCAAGAACGGTAAATAAAGTTTGGACAAGTATCTTTTATGGGGTTGCAGCTTTAGTTGTAGCTTTGCTGGCTTTTTTAATGTACGAAATTCTGCAAAAGGGATGGGGATTTTGGGATCCTAGTTTCTTATTCGGAGAACCAAGCAATACAAGAGCTGGTGGAGGAATTGGTCCACAGTTATTCAATTCTTTCTACATGCTTGTTATAACACTTATTATATCTATTCCTCTTGGACTAGGGGCTGGAATATATTTAGCGGAGTATGCAAAACAAGGTCGTTTTTTAAGTTTTGTTCGTTTATGTATTGAAACAATGGCGTCTTTACCTTCTATTGTTGTTGGACTATTTGGCTTATTAGTATTTGTTACCATGACAGGCTGGGGATATACAGTAATGGGTGGAGCTCTTGCTTTAACTATTTTGAATTTGCCTGGTTTAACACGCGTTTGTGAAAATGCGATTTCTGAAGTTCCTCATAATGTAAAAGAGGCGAGTCTTGGACTAGGTGCAACGAAATGGCAAACAATTGCCCGCATCATTATCCCGTCTTCGTTACCACAAATCATTACAGGTATTATTTTAGCGGCAGGCCGTATATTCGGTGAAGCTGCGGCGTTAATTTATACAGCGGGTTTAACATCACCTATTTTAAATTCAGCAGCGGACTTCTCGAGCCCCTCGCATCCTTTAAATCCATTTAGACCAGCTGAAACGTTAGCTGTTCACATTTGGAAATTAAACTCTGAAGGGATTATCCCGGATGCGAAGTTAATTGCAACAAAATCTGCAGCTGTATTAATTATTATGGTATTACTCTTTAATATCATTTCTCGTTTCGTAGCATCTGTATTACACAAGCGTTTTACAGGAGCGAAAAAAAGTCGTAAAACGACGAAGAAGGTAAAAGCGGCATAAATGTCCGTAAAAGAACTCTCTGTTTATAAACAGGGGTTTTTTTTACGGACATTTATTAAAATCATTAACGGTAAGAGGGAGTGAATCGACAGTTGTTGGGGGAGTCTCCTATGATATTGAGTGGAAACTGATAGGTTTTTTGTTGGAACAAGAACATAGTGTTATATTAGATAGCCCATGTCTCTATGAGGGGATGCTTGAAAAGGAATAGGTTTATGTCGGAAGTATGGGGCTACATATAAATATATTGAATGTTATCTTAATAATATAGAAGAAATTAATCGTAGGTTACAAACGCGTGAACGTAAGATAAGTCAAATTACAAAAGTAGAATCAGAAGTAGCATTTCAAAAATGTCTGGCTGGCAGTAAAAGGCCTTTACATGGTGAATATCTTATTGTAGATTCTGGAGAGCCGCTAGAGAAGTATGGTAAAAAAGTGATGGATTATATTATGGATAGGTAGAGGGATAAAAAAGCGTTATCTTCATAATTGAAGATAACGCCTTTTAGTTTAAATATCAGGTGTTTCTGTAGAAGTGCTTATTTTTCTGCGGGAGCGTCTTTTTCTCCCGATTTTATCTAATAGTTCATACATAACGGGAACGACTACTAATGTAAGAACGGTTGAGACTGCCAAACCACCGATTACAACGACGGCCAGACTTTTCGATACCATACTTCCTGCTTGAGATTGCCCGAAGAGGAGTGGTAGCATAGCGACGATTGTTGTTATAGCTGTCATAATAATTGGGCGTAATCTAGTAGATCCTGCTTCTAGTAAGGCTTCTCTGGTTTCCATACCGTTTTCCCGATTTTGTTGCACTCTTTCTATTAATACAATAGCATTTGTAACGACAATCCCGATTAACATTAATGCGCCGATTAATGAATTTACGTCAACAGGTGTTCTTGAAATGATTAATCCTAAAATACCGCCGACAGCAGCTAATGGTAAAGAGAATAAAATCGCGAAAGGAGCACGTGCTTGCCCGAATGTGATAACCATAATTAAATATACAATCCCGATTGCGATACCCATAATTTTGAATAAATCTGTGAAGTTCTCTTGCATAGATTCAGTAGCGCCTGCGACATTTACTTTTGCTCCGTTAGGTAAATCTAAGTCGGCTATCGCCTTGTTTACTTCTGCGCTTACTTTGCTTAAATCCTCACTTGAAGCTTCTGCAGTAATTTGAATCGTTTCTTTCCCATCTTTATGGAAGATTTCCGTTTGAAGTTGTTTTTCTGAAATAGTTGCAATGTCTTTTAAAGGAATTGGTCCGTTAATAGGTGATAGTATGTTTGTGTTTAAAATATCTTCTTGTTTGTTAATGGATGCTTTTTTATGTTCTATCATAATGGTTGTTTTTTCATTATTGATTGAGATTTCCCCAAGAGGAGATTTCTTCATAAGGAATGATACTTGTTGTGCTACTAATTCTGGTGTTAAACCGTGTTGTTCCGCTTTTGTTTGATCGATATGAATTTGCCATTCTTTTTTAGAGTCTTCTATATTTGTTTTTACTTTAGAGAGATCGTCCATACCTTTTAGTTTTGTTTCGACGATGTTGGCGGCCTTTTTTAAATTTGTTGCGTTAGTAGCGGTTACGTTAAATTGTAAGTTGTTTCCGCCTCCAGAGTCAGAGTAACTCGTTTTTATATAATCAAGTTCAGCTGGTTCAAAAGTATTATGATCCTTTTTTAATTCTTTAATATATTGGTCGATGTCAGATCCTTTTTTAAAGACTACAAATATAGTTGCAAGATTGTTTTGAGTTGTCTGTCCCCATTGTGCATCTTCTGCGCTAGATCCCATTCGCAAAATAACATCTGTTACATCAGAATTAGAGAGGAGTTTCTTTTCGAAATCAAAGGCTTTTTGTTTTTTAGCTTCAGAATCATAATCACCTGGAAATGTCATGTTAACGGAAAGCATTGTATCGTCTTCAGACTTTATGTTCGCTTTCGGAAGTAGTATGTAGGCTGCAATTGATCCTGCAAATAATAAAAAAGAAGTGAGTAGAATGATAAACTTATGAGAAAGAGCCCACTTTAATGTAGTGACATATCGCGGTGAAGAATGTGAATTGCGACGTTTTGTTTTTTTGAGCAGTAAAAAAGCCATAAGTGGAACGACTGTTAATGCCACAATTAAGGAAGAAAGTATAGAATACACAACTGCTAACACCATAGGTAACATTAGTTTTCCGATTACTCCCGATACGAGACCGATAGGTAAAAAAACGGCGACTGTCGTTAAAGTAGAAGAGGTAATTGCGACGGCGACCTCTTTTGTTGCATCGAGAATAATATCTTTAGAGAAAGGTTCTTTTTGTAAACGACGGAAAATATTCTCGATGACAACGATACTATCATCGACGAGACGTCCAACTGCAACGGCTAAGCCACCAAGAGTTAGAATGTTAAGTGTGATGTTAGATTGATGGAGTAAAAATAGTGTTAATAAAATAGATAATGGAATACTAACGACAGCGATGAGTGTTGTTCGGAAGTTGCGTAAAAAGATTAAGATAATGAGAGTTGCAGCAATTGCCCCAAGGATTACTTCTTTTCCCATACTAGTAACAGCATTTTCAACTTGCTCATGAGTTGAAGCTAAAAGTTTAATAGAGAATTGATCTTTATATTGCTTGCTTATATCTTTAATCTTTTTATCAATCTCTTTTCCGATTGCAACCGCATTTTTACTCGGCTCTTTCATGATGATTAATCCTGTTCCTTCTTCCCCGTTTATGTGCGAGATTGTATCGTAATGTTGTTTTAATTCAATTTGAGCAACATCTTGTAATTTTACTTGAGGTGTAACGGTGATGTTTTTTATGTCATTTACATTTTTTATATCCCCGATGACACGAAGATTGTATTCTGCCTTATTAACGGTAATTGCTCCGGCTGGAGTGGAAGTTTCTTTTCCTTGTAAAACTGTTAGTACTTGCTGTGATGTTACGTTTTTATCTTTTAGTTGGTTAGGATCAAGTACGATGGATAATTCGGAAGTTGATTTTCCGAAAAACATAACATTGGCAACACCATCAATGCTTTCGAGTTGTGGTACGATTTCTTTCTCAATTTGTTTTTCGTCAGCTTTTGAAAATCCGTTTTGCTTCTGGATGGTAATTTGAGCGAGTGGAATCATAGAAGTGTTTAATTGACTAACAACAGGTTTAGTTACATCTTTAGGTAATTTAATCGTATTAATTGTTTTTTCGACTTCGCGTGCCGCGTCTTTCATATTTGCCTTGGATGTATATGCAATGTCGATGCGTGATAATCCTTCATGTGTGGAAGAAGTGATGCCATCGATATGTTCTAAATTACGAAATTGTTTTTCAAGGGGATCAGTTACGTCCTTGGTCATCGTTTCAGCATCGAGCCCTTGAGATAATGTCGTAACAGTTATTGCAGGGTTATCGATGCTTGGTAAAAATTCCATAGGTAATTTAGAGCCGGAATAAACACCGAGTATGGAAATGAGAAAAACCATAATAATAATAGCGGCTCGGTTTTTTAATGAAAATTTTGTTAACCTATCCATAAAATAATTCCTCCATTAGTTTATTTATAGTTTTGTGGGCACTTTCTTACTATATAACAAAAATTGGATATCTTTCATTAATTAAATGTAAAAAAATTCTAACAATAATCTTAATTTAATATTTCGAGGGGAAGTTTGTTATTTGTGGAAGCAAAATTCCTGATTGGAGAGAAAAATCAGGAATTAAAGTTTTGCTCTAGTATAGTGGCCACGTTTTTTGTTACTCTACATTTAAATGATTATTTGTCCTTCTTAAGTAGAACTATGGTAATTATAAAATTAAAAAAGGAGAAGACTAAAGGTTAGGAAGTTATTGTGAAATACTGCCTGGTTGATGATAGTGTATAGTAACTTGTATATAATCAAAATGAATGCTTTTAGTAGAAAGGATAAGGGTTCTTTCTATAGAAGAGAGTAGGATAGATAACTTTTTGTATTTTTTATAAAAAATACTTGTTATTTAAAAACCATGATGGTATATTAATAAACGTCGCTGATGCGGAAACGCAGAAAACGACAAAAAAGAAATTCAAAAACATAGTTGACATCGAAAAATGAAGATGTTAATATGATGAAGTCGCTTTTGAAGCGGCAGACAAGTTCTTTGAAAACTGAACGAAACAAACAACGTGAACGTCAATTTTTATTTTTTAGATGCTAGACAAACTAACTTTATTGGAGAGTTTGATCCTGGCTCAGGATGAACGCTGGCGGCGTGCCTAATACATGCAAGTCGAGCGAATGGATTAAGAGCTTGCTCTTATGAAGTTAGCGGCGGACGGGTGAGTAACACGTGGGTAACCTACCCATAAGGCTGGGATAACTCCGGGAAACCGGGGCTAATACCGGATAATATTTTGAACTGCATAGTTCGAAATTGAAAGGCGGCTTCGGCTGTCACTTATGGATGGACCCGCGTCGCATTAGCTAGTTGGTGAGGTAACGGCTCACCAAGGCGACGATGCGTAGCCGACCTGAGAGGGTGATCGGCCACACTGGGACTGAGACACGGCCCAGACTCCTACGGGAGGCAGCAGTAGGGAATCTTCCGCAATGGACGAAAGTCTGACGGAGCAACGCCGCGTGAGTGATGAAGGCTTTCGGGTCGTAAAACTCTGTTGTTAGGGAAGAACAAGTGCTAGTTGAATAAGCTGGCACCTTGACGGTACCTAACCAGAAAGCCACGGCTAACTACGTGCCAGCAGCCGCGGTAATACGTAGGTGGCAAGCGTTATCCGGAATTATTGGGCGTAAAGCGCGCGCAGGTGGTTTCTTAAGTCTGATGTGAAAGCCCACGGCTCAACCGTGGAGGGTCATTGGAAACTGGGAGACTTGAGTGCAGAAGAGGAAAGTGGAATTCCATGTGTAGCGGTGAAATGCGTAGAGATATGGAGGAACACCAGTGGCGAAGGCGACTTTCTGGTCTGTAACTGACACTGAGGCGCGAAAGCGTGGGGAGCAAACAGGATTAGATACCCTGGTAGTCCACGCCGTAAACGATGAGTGCTAAGTGTTAGAGGGTTTCCGCCCTTTAGTGCTGAAGTTAACGCATTAAGCACTCCGCCTGGGGAGTACGGCCGCAAGGCTGAAACTCAAAGGAATTGACGGGGGCCCGCACAAGCGGTGGAGCATGTGGTTTAATTCGAAGCAACGCGAAGAACCTTACCAGGTCTTGACATCCTCTGAAAACTCTAGAGATAGAGCTTCTCCTTCGGGAGCAGAGTGACAGGTGGTGCATGGTTGTCGTCAGCTCGTGTCGTGAGATGTTGGGTTAAGTCCCGCAACGAGCGCAACCCTCGATCTTAGTTGCCATCATTAAGTTGGGCACTCTAAGGTGACTGCCGGTGACAAACCGGAGGAAGGTGGGGATGACGTCAAATCATCATGCCCCTTATGACCTGGGCTACACACGTGCTACAATGGACGGTACAAAGAGCTGCAAGACCGCGAGGTGGAGCTAATCTCATAAAACCGTTCTCAGTTCGGATTGTAGGCTGCAACTCGCCTACATGAAGCTGGAATCGCTAGTAATCGCGGATCAGCATGCCGCGGTGAATACGTTCCCGGGCCTTGTACACACCGCCCGTCACACCACGAGAGTTTGTAACACCCGAAGTCGGTGGGGTAACCTTTATGGAGCCAGCCGCCTAAGGTGGGACAGATGATTGGGGTGAAGTCGTAACAAGGTAGCCGTATCGGAAGGTGCGGCTGGATCACCTCCTTTCTATGGAGAATTGATGAACGCAGTTCATCAATAAACGTTGACTTGTTTTGTTTCGTTCAGTTTTGAGAGAACTATCTCTCAAGTTTAAATGTATGTTCTTTGAAAACTAGATAACAGTGTAGCTCATATTTTTTTAATTTTAGTTTGGTTAAGTTAGAAAGGGCGCACGGTGGATGCCTTGACACTAGGAGTCGATGAAGGACGGGACTAACGCCGATATGCTTCGGGGAGCTGTAAGTAAGCTTTGATCCGAAGATTTCCGAATGGGGAAACCCACTATACGTAATGGTATGGTATCCTTACCTGAATACATAGGGTATGGAAGACAGACCCAGGGAACTGAAACATCTAAGTACCTGGAGGAAGAGAAAGCAAATGCGATTTCCTGAGTAGCGGCGAGCGAAACGGAATCTAGCCCAAACCAAGAGGCTTGCCTCTTGGGGTTGTAGGACATTCTATACGGAGTTACAAAGGAACGAGGTAGACGAAGCGACCTGGAAAGGTCCGTCACAGAGGGTAATAACCCCGTAGTCGAAACTTCGTTCTCTCTTGAATGTATCCTGAGTACGGCGGAACACGTGAAATTCCGTCGGAATCTGGGAGGACCATCTCCCAAGGCTAAATACTCCCTAGTGATCGATAGTGAACCAGTACCGTGAGGGAAAGGTGAAAAGCACCCCGGAAGGGGAGTGAAAGAGATCCTGAAACCGTGTGCCTACAAATAGTCAGAGCCCGTTAATGGGTGATGGCGTGCCTTTTGTAGAATGAACCGGCGAGTTACGATCCCGTGCGAGGTTAAGCTGAAGAGGCGGAGCCGCAGCGAAAGCGAGTCTGAATAGGGCGTTTAGTACGTGGTCGTAGACCCGAAACCAGGTGATCTACCCATGTCCAGGGTGAAGTTCAGGTAACACTGAATGGAGGCCCGAACCCACGCACGTTGAAAAGTGCGGGGATGAGGTGTGGGTAGCGGAGAAATTCCAATCGAACCTGGAGATAGCTGGTTCTCCCCGAAATAGCTTTAGGGCTAGCCTTAAGTGTAAGAGTCTTGGAGGTAGAGCACTGATTGAACTAGGGGTCCTCATCGGATTACCGAATTCAGTCAAACTCCGAATGCCAATGACTTATCCTTAGGAGTCAGACTGCGAGTGATAAGATCCGTAGTCAAGAGGGAAACAGCCCAGATCGCCAGCTAAGGTCCCAAAGTGTGTATTAAGTGGAAAAGGATGTGGAGTTGCTTAGACAACTAGGATGTTGGCTCAGAAGCAGCCACCATTTAAAGAGTGCGTAATAGCTCACTAGTCGAGTGACTCTGCGCCGAAAATGTACCGGGGCTAAATACACCACCGAAGCTGCGAATTGATACCAATGGTATCAGTGGTAGGGGAGCGTTCTAAGTGCAGTGAAGTCAGACCGGAAGGACTGGTGGAGCGCTTAGAAGTGAGAATGCCGGTATGAGTAGCGAAAGACGGGTGAGAATCCCGTCCACCGAATGCCTAAGGTTTCCTGAGGAAGGCTCGTCCGCTCAGGGTTAGTCAGGACCTAAGCCGAGGCCGACAGGCGTAGGCGATGGACAACAGGTTGATATTCCTGTACCACCTCTTTATCGTTTGAGCAATGGAGGGACGCAGAAGGATAGAAGAAGCGTGCGATTGGTTGTGCACGTCCAAGCAGTTAGGCTGATAAGTAGGCAAATCCGCTTATCGTGAAGGCTGAGCTGTGATGGGGAAGCTCCTTATGGAGCGAAGTCTTTGATTCCCCGCTGCCAAGAAAAGCTTCTAGCGAGATAAAAGGTGCCTGTACCGCAAACCGACACAGGTAGGCGAGGAGAGAATCCTAAGGTGTGCGAGAGAACTCTGGTTAAGGAACTCGGCAAAATGACCCCGTAACTTCGGGAGAAGGGGTGCTTTCTTAACGGAAAGCCGCAGTGAATAGGCCCAAGCGACTGTTTAGCAAAAACACAGGTCTCTGCGAAGCCGTAAGGCGAAGTATAGGGGCTGACACCTGCCCGGTGCTGGAAGGTTAAGGAGAGGGGTTAGCGTAAGCGAAGCTCTGAACTGAAGCCCCAGTAAACGGCGGCCGTAACTATAACGGTCCTAAGGTAGCGAAATTCCTTGTCGGGTAAGTTCCGACCCGCACGAAAGGTGTAACGATTTGGGCACTGTCTCAACCAGAGACTCGGTGAAATTATAGTACCTGTGAAGATGCAGGTTACCCGCGACAGGACGGAAAGACCCCGTGGAGCTTTACTGTAGCCTGATATTGAATTTTGGTACAGTTTGTACAGGATAGGCGGGAGCCATTGAAACCGGAGCGCTAGCTTCGGTGGAGGCGCTGGTGGGATACCGCCCTGACTGTATTGAAATTCTAACCTACGGGTCTCATCGACCCGGGAGACAGTGTCAGGTGGGCAGTTTGACTGGGGCGGTCGCCTCCTAAAGTGTAACGGAGGCGCCCAAAGGTTCCCTCAGAATGGTTGGAAATCATTCGTAGAGTGCAAAGGCATAAGGGAGCTTGACTGCGAGACCTACAAGTCGAGCAGGGACGAAAGTCGGGCTTAGTGATCCGGTGGTTCCGCATGGAAGGGCCATCGCTCAACGGATAAAAGCTACCCCGGGGATAACAGGCTTATCTCCCCCAAGAGTCCACATCGACGGGGAGGTTTGGCACCTCGATGTCGGCTCATCGCATCCTGGGGCTGTAGTCGGTCCCAAGGGTTGGGCTGTTCGCCCATTAAAGCGGTACGCGAGCTGGGTTCAGAACGTCGTGAGACAGTTCGGTCCCTATCCGTCGTGGGCGCAGGAAATTTGAGAGGAGCTGTCCTTAGTACGAGAGGACCGGGATGGACGCACCGCTGGTGTACCAGTTGTTCTGCCAAGGGCATAGCTGGGTAGCTATGTGCGGAAGGGATAAGTGCTGAAAGCATCTAAGCATGAAGCCCCCCTCAAGATGAGATTTCCCATAGCGTAAGCTAGTAAGATCCCTGAAAGATGATCAGGTTGATAGGTTCGAGGTGGAAGCGTGGTGACATGTGGAGCTGACGAATACTAATAGATCGAGGACTTAACCATATAATATGAAGCAACGTTATCTAGTTTTGAGAGAATATAAAAAACTTATTGACTTTCTAAGTGAATCAAGTATAATAATGTTTGTCTCAATCAAATATAGTCTGGTAATGATGGCAGAGAGGTCACACCCGTTCCCATACCGAACACGGAAGTTAAGCTCTCTAGCGCCAATGGTAGTTGGGACCTTGTCCCTGCGAGAGTAGGACGTTGCCAGGCAAAATGGAGGATTAGCTCAGCTGGGAGAGCACCTGCCTTACAAGCAGGGGGTCGGCGGTTCGATCCCGTCATCCTCCACCATATATGTCGGAGGGGTAGCGAAGTGGCTAAACGCGGCGGACTGTAAATCCGCTCCTTCGGGTTCGGCAGTTCGAATCTGCCCCCCTCCACCATTTCTTAATTATTGGGCTATAGCCAAGCGGTAAGGCAACGGACTTTGACTCCGTCATGCGCTGGTTCGAATCCAGCTAGCCCAGCCATTAAGAGCCATTAGCTCAGTTGGTAGAGCATCTGACTTTTAATCAGAGGGTCGAAGGTTCGAATCCTTCATGGCTCACCATTTTCTTAAAAAATATGCGGGTGTGGCGGAATTGGCAGACGCACTAGACTTAGGATCTAGCGCCTTTGGCGTGGGGGTTCGACTCCCTTCACCCGCACTTTTAATAAAATAATTCAAACATGTCTTGCGGAAGTAGTTCAGTGGTAGAATACAACCTTGCCAAGGTTGGGGTCGCGGGTTCGAATCCCGTCTTCCGCTCCAATTTTCAGTATGACATGCCGGGGTGGCGGAACAGGCAGACGCACAGGACTTAAAATCCTGCGGTGGGTGACCACCGTGCGGGTTCGACCCCCGCCCTCGGCACCATATGCGCCCGTAGCTCAATTGGATAGAGCGTTTGACTACGGATCAAGAGGTTAGGGGTTCGACTCCTCTCGGGCGCGCTTTTATTAACGGGAAGTGGCTCAGCTTGGTAGAGCACCTGGTTTGGGACCAGGGGGTCGCAGGTTCAAATCCTGTCTTCCCGATTTTCCCAAAAACATGGGGCCTTAGCTCAGCTGGGAGAGCGCCTGCCTTGCACGCAGGAGGTCAGCGGTTCGATCCCGCTAGGCTCCACTTTATTTTTTATATGTCGGAGGTATACCCAAGTTCGGCTGAAGGGATCGGTCTTGAAAACCGACAGGCGGCGAGAGTCGCGCGGGGGTTCGAATCCCTCTACCTCCTCCATTTTTTTAAAAAGTGGTTTAGTTACATATAAAAATGAATAAGATATTAATTTTTCCTTCATGGAGGTATACCCAAGTTCGGCTGAAGGGATCGGTCTTGAAAACCGACAGGCGGCGAGAGTCGCGCGGGGGTTCGAATCCCTCTACCTCCTCCATTTATTTTTAAAACATAATATCGTCGCGGGGTGGAGCAGTACGGTAGCTCGTCGGGCTCATAATCCGAAGGTCGCAGGTTCAAATCCTGTCCCCGCAACCAATGGTCCCGTGGTGTAGTGGTTAACATGCCTGCCTGTCACGCAGGAGATCGCCGGTTCGACCCCGGTCGGGACCGCCATTTTATGTTGGCTCGGTAGCTCAGTCGGTAGAGCAGAGGACTGAAAATCCTCGTGTCGGCGGTTCGATTCCGTCCCGAGCCACCATTTTTTTGTTTTTTTTTATGCCGGCTTAGCTCAATTGGTAGAGCAACTGACTTGTAATCAGTAGGTTGGGGGTTCAAGTCCTCTAGCCGGCACCATTTAGGGGCATAGTTTAAAGGTAGAACTGAGGTCTCCAAAACCTCCAGTGTGGGTTCAATTCCTACTGCCCCTGTAAAGTATATGGGCCTATAGCTCAGCTGGTTAGAGCGCACGCCTGATAAGCGTGAGGTCGATGGTTCGAGTCCATTTAGGCCCACCATATATATTCCGCAGTAGCTCAGTGGTAGAGCTATCGGCTGTTAACCGATCGGTCGTAGGTTCGAGTCCTACCTGCGGAGCCATGGCCCGTTGGTCAAGTGGTTAAGACACCGCCCTTTCACGGCGGTAACACGGGTTCGAATCCCGTACGGGTCATAAAAAAAGAGTCAGCATATTGCTGACTCTTTTTTATTATGTATAAGCCTCTTTTTATCACCTTATTTTCCTGAAATAAATAAAGGGATTTAGGAAAAGCTATGGTATGTATTAAAAGGAGGAGATGAAAAATGACGCAAGTTAGAGAACTTATGAGTACTCATATCGTACATTGTACACCATTAGACAATGTATATGAGGCAGCTGTAAAAATGAAGGAAGAATCGGTTGGATTGATTCCTGTTATTGAAAATAAACAAGTTGTTGGGCTTGTTACTGATCGAGACTTAGTTGTTCGTGGGATTGCTGAAAAACATCCTGGATCTAATCAAATTACAAATGTAATGACAACAAACATTGTTTCAGTTTCTCCAGACGATTCTATTGAAAAAGCTACAGAATTAATGGCACAATATCAAATTAGACGGTTACCGGTTGTTGAGAGCGGTCAACTTGTTGGGATGCTAGCACTAGGTGATTTAGCTATAAGAAAATCAGCAGATGATCAAGCAGGGTTTGCTTTAAGTGAAATCTCAGAGCATATGGAATAAATTATGTATAAAGATCAGATACATTATTCTAGTATATACGGATTAAACTAATATGTTAGCGTGATGTATCTGAGACATTATATAATAAGTATAGAGTCAATATTTTTGACAGTTTTTTTAAATTTGTCATTCCTAATTTTTAATAAGAGAAAAAATGATATACTGAGAGATATAAGTGTTATTATAGATTTTGAATATAACAATATTTGTTGTTAATGATGTAATAATGAATTAATATTTCCTACGTAGATAAAGTGAAACTTTAATTATTGGGGGGTGTCCATCCCCAAATAATTATTAGTTGAACCAATCGGGCTTTTATGGGCAGTTTTATCTCCCACCTAACTTCCTCGCATTCGCAGAATTTTGAGGTGGGAGTCTTACTGCCCGCAAATAGCGGGATAAAAAGGGAAGGGGAATTATATGAGGGCTGTACAGGGCGATCCAAATTGGAATTTGGTTACAGATACATATATAGAACCAAATAATTTCGCTGAGTTATTTTCTTTGCTTGTACCTTGTCATCCAAAAGGTGAAGGGAAAGAGCGAACTATATTAGTATGGAAAGAAAAAGAATTTTATAAAGAAGAAAATTTAGCGCCATTTATCGTATATGGCATGAATAAAGTAAAGAATTTACCGCAGTTTCATAAAGATGAAATTCCAACTCTAGTACGTATTCTTCGTTTATGTCAAGAGATTGGTTGGTATGAAGAGGCAAATGCTTTTATGATAACCCAAGGGCTAGATGAATTTGTCCGAACTTCATTGGAGTATGAAACATGGGATCTTTTGACGAAAGCAGTTGCTTTAAACTATTTAATTATTAAATATCGTATTGGTGAATTAACAGCTGAGGATGTAGAAATTTGGGATCGAGTTAAATTTAGTGAGAAATGTATAACAGATTGCAAACATCTATTATCTCATAAAGAAGTATTGGAATTTACATTCTTTTATATGTGTAAGCGAGCGAAAACACTGTCAAAAGAGAAATTAAATAGCGATATGATGAGTCTGGCAATGTATTGTAATACTTTTGTGTATGATTTATATACACATGACTTATTACGAAAGTATCGTAAGTGTACAGACTTCCTATCATATTATGGACCTAGTCAAGCAGTTTTAGCTTGTCAAAGAGCTGTACTTTCACAAATTTCCGATCGATTAGACCCTTTAAAGACAACTCATGTAGATGATTATTTATATGTGATGAAAGAAATGATGGAGCATATGACGATAGGGGTAATGGATCGGTATGGTCATTTTATTGGAAAGCTACTATCATATGTACCATTTTTCGAAATGATCCAAGTTCCACAGCATGCATATTATTGTGAAGAATTACTTTATATTTGTAAGGGAATTGAATACAAAGAAGAAATACTACGCAATTATATATTTATACAATTACATGATTGTTTACCATCATTCTTTAAACTATTTCTTAAAAATAAGCGTTATGCAACGATTCATGATATTCTTTTCTATTGGTGCGACGATGAACAAAGAATGAGCTTAGAGAAAAAATATAATCTTAGTTTCATTTATGAAAAATATGCTTGTGGATAAACCATATTTTACATATTAAAAATTAATATAAATTAAAAAGGATCTCAAGTTTATGTGAGATCCTTTTTTTGTTAGTAAAGCAAGGAGAAAGTAACTAAGATAAGAAATAACATTCCATAAAGGAGAAATTGTGCAGTATAACTTCCTTGTATACCAAAAAAAGTATTCATTTTTTCATATAAATTCAATATATATTTCATTGGATTATCTTTGAAAGATTGGTACACAGTGTCTCCTCTTTCTAAGCTTCTTGTTCATGTTTTTGGTTATTAGGAACATGAACGTATCTAGCTATGAATAATAAAACACCTATAAAGAATACAGGAAGTACGGTAGATAAATAAAAACCATTACTAATTATATTTGTTATAAGAGCACTTAAAAGAAAAATTACATTATAAATATGGGCAATTTTTTGTTTTAGCCGCATTTGTAATGCTTCCATAATGATTTCTAAAGCAACAAAAGCAATAATAATAGATAAAAATACAGTGTTCGTATTATAAATGATTAAACAACAGATTAAACCTAAAAAGGCCAGGTATTCAATAAAGAGAGGTATATTGCGTGGCATATAATTTACCTAACTAAATATGGCAGTGGGTTTACTGCATTTGTTTTTTCAAAATTCCATTCCCCATTATGTAATTCAAAATGGAGATGTTGCCCGTATGAATGACCTGTGTTTCCCATATGACCTACTAATTGTCCAGTTTGTACTTGATCACCAGCTTGTACAGTGCGATCCTTCATATGAGCATAAACTGTTGTATATAATTTCCCATTTATTTGATGGGCGATGAACACGACATTGCCGTAGCTAGCCGAATAATAAGATTTTACAACCTTACCTGCAGCAGCAGCTTGAATAGAGACATTTCCTTGTGCTGCTATATCTATACCATAATGCATTTGCTCCCAGCGCATATCAAAAGTGGAGCTGATTTTCCCTTGAGTAGGGAATTTGAAAACTGCTGGAATTGATGCAGGTTGAGCTGTTTTAGCTTGTGCTTGATTTTGATTTTGCACTACATAGTGTTTTGCTACATATCCGTATCCTGTGCCAAAACGAATTTTATACCAAGTACCTACCGTTTCTACTACTTGTACTTGTGTACCATTTTGTAATGAGCCAAGTAGAGTGCCACTTGTGCTAGCATTGCTACGTACATTTAATTTGGGTGTTGCAACAGTATACGATGGAGAACCTTGTACTGTTACACCTTTTACTAGAGGTGTGGATCCATTAGATACAAATGTTTTTTGTACGTAACCAATTTGACCGTTATGTAATATTTTGTACCAATCTCCTTGTTCACCTTGAATGGTAATGAATTGACCATTTGGTAATATATCTAGAATAGAAGACTCTGTATTAGGTTCAGAACGAACGTTTAATGCGTTTGCATTTACGATATATTGAGACTTTGGTTGAACATTTTTTTTGAATAGAATTGCATCTTTTTTCATATAGCCTGTTTTGTTGTTAACAGATACTTTATACCAATCTTGAACTGTTTCAAGAATAGTAACCGGGCTATTAAATCGAATGGTATCAATTATTGCACTGTCTGTATGGCTATTTTGATGTAGTGCAACGTTGTCAATTTTTACATATCCAGTTTTTACTGTAGATGGTTGCTTAGCAGCCGCTGTTTGTATATCGGATTCTCCCATAGAAGGAAGTAAAGAAGCAATTGCGATAGTAGTTGCTGTTAAAGCTGTGGCTTTCATATTCATGTAATAAAGACCTCCTCTAGTTGTATAGTTGTAATTTTATTATAGTATAAAGATATAATATATTGGTCGTATTCACATAAATGTAATATGAAATCAATAAAAATAATGTCAGAAGAGAGATTCGTATATAAATATTGTATATATCATTTGTGAGGTCGCATTTATATTTGTTTAACACGTTAAGAATTAATTCTTAATTAAGAAAATTAAAACAGTTGATGATGTCTTATGGCGGTGTTATACTGACAGTGATAATTTTATAGTTTGCTAGGAGGGCTGGTGTTGCCAGCTGAGAGTAGGGCCGTAAGCCTTTGATCCTTTTTATTACCTGATCTAGATTATGCTAGCGTAGGGAAGCAATTCGGACATTAACAATGAGTCCCCGTTTCTTTGCGTATAGAAACGGGGCTTTTTTATTTGAAAATTTCATATTAACACCACTAGGGGTGCTTTTCGTGCTGAGAGAGGAATAATCCTTAACCCTTACAACACCTGATCTAGATAATACTAGCGAAGGGAAGTGGAACAACGAATAAATTATAATTTTATTTGCTGTAACCACTTCTTATATACAGAAGTGGTTTTTTTATTGAGATAAATAGATATATAGGAAGGGGAATTATTAATGAAATTTTGTGAAAGATTATTTGATACGGTGCAGCCTGTTTGGGAGAAAAGTCATAATCATCCGTTTGTAGTAGGTATGGGGGATGGTACGTTGGAAAAAGACAAATTCCAGTACTATATTATTCAAGATTATTTATATTTGTTAGATTATGCAAAGCTATATGCAATTGGGGTTGTAAAGGCAACGAATCCACAAGTTATGGCAAAATTTGCAGAGCAAATTGATGGGATTTTAAATGGAGAAATGACGATCCATAAACAGTATGCAAACAAACTTGGCATTACTGTAGAGGAGATAGAATCTGCGAAACCATCTGCTAAAAATTTAGCCTATACAAATTACATGATGTCTGTATCTCAAAATGGCACACTTGCAGAATTAATATCAGCTTTACTTCCATGTATGTGGAGCTATTGGGAGATCGGAAAGCGTTTAAATGATATTCCTGGAGCAAGAGATCATGAGTTCTTTGGAGAGTGGATTCAAGGATATTGTTCTGAAGAATACGGTAACCTTTGTATTTGGTTAATAGATTTATTAAATGAAATGGCAGTTGGAAAGTCAGAGAAAGAGCTAGACCGATTAGAGGAGATTTTCTTATATTCCAGCCGATTTGAATATTTATTCTGGGATATGGCTTATCGTAAGGAGATGTGGGGTTTTGAGGAGCAAGAACATACTACAGTTTCATAATGTTACCTTTCATTATGATGAGAAACCAATCATCAATGAATTAAATGCTTCTATACAAGATAAAGAGTTTGTAAGTATTATCGGGCCGAGTGGATGCGGGAAAAGTACTTTATTTCGCCTTATTACAGGCTTAGAAGAGGCAAGTACTGGACAGATAGAGCTGACAAAAACAAAGAGTCATCCTGTAGGGTATATGCCCCAAAAAGATATGCTCTTGCCGTGGAGGACGATTATTGAGAATGCTGCCCTGCCGCTAGAGTGCCAAGGTGTGCAGAAGAAAGAAGCGCAAGTAAAAGCGAAAGAACTGTTACATAAATTTGGTTTACAAGGGTACGAGAAAAAATATCCGAAAGATTTATCTGGTGGTATGAGGCAACGCGTATCTTTTATCCAAACTTTATTAACAGGCGGGGAGATATTATTGTTAGATGAACCGTTTAGCGCATTGGACGCTTTAACGAAGGCATCTTTGCAAGAATGGTTGTTTGAACAATGGAAAGAGTGGGAAAAAACAATTTTATTTATCACTCATGATGTTGAAGAAGCATTGTTTCTTTCTAATCGAATTTTGGTTGTAGAAAATCAACCGATAGCAACTTTAACTGAGCGAATTGTGCCGCTTGATCGTAACCGAACAAGAAAAGATTTATATAAGCCTGAAGTGTTAGCGCTTAAAGAAGAGCTCCTTAGTATGTTACAAAGGCAGGTACTCGTATGATGAATCGCTTGAAGGAGTTATTACCTGCCCTTATATTAAGTGGAATTTTACTTGCTCTGTGGGAAGTAGGAGCAAGAATTGTAGATGAGATGTACATTTTGCCATCACCTTCTGCAATTGTAATGAAGATATGGGCGCTGAAAGATATATTATTTACGGTTCATTTACCTGCAACGTTATACGTCGTTTTAATAGGCGTTGTTATTTCTATCGTACTGGGCGTAGGGCTAGCAATGTTAATGAATGCGAGTACGTGGATGGAAAGAGCATTTTATCCGTTATTAGTTGCTTCACAAACAATCCCGATTACTGCGCTTGCGCCGCTCTTCGTTTTATGGTTTGGATATACCATCTGGAGTAAGGTTGTTGTTACCGTTTTAATTACGTTTTTCCCAATTGCGGTCAATACGTATGATGGACTGCGCAGTACGAAAAAAGAATGGGAGGAGCTATTAGTTACATATGGTGCAACGAAAAAAGATGTTTTTCTAAAGCTAAAGTTGCCATCTGCTCTTCCTTATTTTTTTTCAGCGTTAAAAATTGCGATACCACTTAGCGTTATTGGGGCAGCGATTGGTGAATGGCTCGGTGCACAAGCTGGGCTTGGATATTTCAGTAAAAGAATGATGACGCAGTTAGACGGAGCTGGTGTATTTGCACCAATTGTATTGTTATCATTATTAGCTATTTTCTTCGTCATACTTGTTTCGATATTAGAAAAGAAATTTATTAGTTGGAGGAAACATTCATGAAATTATTAAAACGCATCTTTGTGTTTACATTATTAGTTGCAATGATTGCAGGATGTTCGAGTAACTCGGCATCAGATAAGAATAAATCAGAAAAAGAAATAACAGTAATGCTTGATTGGTACCCGAATGCGGTACATAGCTTTATTTATACGGCAATTGAAAAAGGATACTTTAAAGAAGAAGGAGTCAAGGTGAATATTAAATTCCCTTCTAATCCGACTGATCCATTAACGCTAGCGGCAGCAGGGAAAGTGACAGTTGGTTTGTATTATCAACCAGATGTTGTCATGGCAAAAGTAAATGAACAAATTCCAGTGAAATCAATTGGAGCTGTCGTACGTTCACCATTAAATCATGTTGTATCACTGAAGTCAGCAGGCATTCAATCGCCAAAAGATTTAGAGGGGAAAACAGTTGGATATTCTGGAACACCTTTAAGTGAGATGTATTTAAAAACGATGGTAAAAGAAGCTGGTGGTAATCCAGATACAGTGAAAGTAGTCGATGTTGGCTTTGATTTAGTACCAGCATTAATTACGAAAAAAGTGGATGCGGTAACAGGGGCATACATTAACCATGAAGTACCTGTTATGCGTCATGAAGGTCATGAACCAGCATACTTTAATCCAGCAGATTATGGTGTACCGAACTATCATGAGCTTGTGTTTGTAACGGGTGATAAAACGTTGAAAAAAGATAAAGAAGCATTGCAAGCCTTTTTACGTGGGGCACAAAAAGGGTATGACTTTATGAAGAAAAAACCCGATGAAGCATTAAATATTTTATTAGATCATCAAGAAAAAGAAAACTTCCCGCTTGTACCAGAAGTTGAAAAAGAAAGTATGAAAATTTTATTAGAGAAGATGGAAACGAAAGATGAGCCATTCTTATCGGATTCAAAAGAGTCATGGGAGAAACAAAACAAATGGTTGAAAGACAAAGGAATGACGAAAGAAATCGTTCCAGCCGATGAATTATTTGAAAACATTTTAAAGTAGGCGAATGAATATGAAAAATGAGCTCCATGTAATCTCAAATGGCCATATGCCATTCGAAGAGTTAGTGAATGTAGCGATGCAAATTGAGAGTGAGATCGATTATTTGCATATTCGTGAGCGTGAGAAAAGTACGAAGGAATTGTATGAAGGTGTGGAAAGTCTTTTGGGGAAAGGCTTTCCAGCATCGAAGATAGTGATAAATGATCGAATTGATATTGCTATTCTATTAAATATTCCGCGTGTTCAGCTAGGATATCGAAGCGCAGATGTAAGGTTAGTAAAAGAAAAGTTTTCTTATTTGCATGTCGGTTATTCAGTACATTCGCTAGATGAAGCGATAGTAGCATTTAAAAATGGAGCAGATTCACTCGTTTATGGTCATGTATTTCCGACAGATTGTAAAAAAGGTGTGCCAGCGAGAGGATTAGAAGAAATTGCTCATATGGCAAGTTGTTTATCCATACCAATAACTGCAATTGGTGGGATTACCCCTGAAAATACAGGTGATGTTCTTGCAAATGGTGTAAGTGGCATTGCTGTTATGTCCGGGATTATAAGCAGTAGTAATCCGTATAGCAAGGCGAAATCTTATAAGGAATCAATAAGAAAGTGGGCGGAAAAACATGTGTAAGAAGTATGATGTAGCGATTATTGGCGGAGGTGTAATTGGTAGTTCAGTTGCACACTTTCTAGCAGAAAGAGGGCATAAAGTAGCGATTGTAGAGAAGCAAAGAATCGCATCTGAAGCTTCGAAAGCAGCTGCTGGTTTGCTCGGTGTTCAGGCAGAATGGGATGCATATGATCCGTTGTTTGAGCTTGCTAGAGAAAGCCGTGCTATATTTCCACAACTTGCAGCAGTTTTACGTGAAAAAACAGGCATCGATATTGGGTATGAAGAAAAGGGCATTTATCGCATCGCTCAAAATGAAGATGAGAAGAAAAGAATTCTTCATATTATGGATTGGCAGCAGAAAACAGGTGAAGATTCCCGATTTCTAACGGGGGACCATTTACGGGAAAAAGAGCCGTTTCTTTCCGAGTCAATTATAGGGGCTGTATATTATCCGAAAGATGGTCAAGTTATTGCACCAGAGCTTACGAAAGCATTCGCACATTCTGCAGCAATTTCCGGTGCTGATATATATGAACAAACAGAAGTGTTTAATATTCGTATTGAAAATAATAAAGTGACTGGAATTGTTACGAGTGAAGGTGTAATCACATGTGAAAAAGTCGTTATCGCTGGAGGCTCATGGAGTACGAAATTACTACATTATTTCCATAGTGACTGGGGCACGTATCCTGTGAAGGGTGAAGTTGTTGCAGTAAGAAGCAAGAAACCGCTCTTGAAAGCCCCTATTTTCCAAGAACGTTTTTATATTACACCGAAACGTGGTGGCCGTTACGTAATTGGGGCAACAATGAAGCCTCATACGTTTAATAAGTCTGTACAACCAGAAAGTATTACTTCCATATTAGAGCGTGCCTACACAATATTGCCTGCTTTAAAAGAAGCAGAATGGGAAAGTACGTGGGCTGGGTTAAGACCGCAGTCTAATCATGAAGCTCCTTATATGGGAGAGCATGAAGAAATAAAAGGTTTATATGCTTGTACGGGCCATTATCGAAACGGCATTTTATTAAGTCCTGTTTCTGGTCAGTATATGGCTGATTTAATAGAAGGAAAGCAGGAGAATCACTTGCTAGATTCATTGCTTTCTAAAACGGTTTAGAAAGGGGATGGAAGTTTGAATTTAAAAATTAATGGTAACCAAATTGAAGTACCAGAGAGTATAAAAACAGTAGCTGGGCTACTTACACATTTAGAGTTAGATAACAGAATTGTTGTAGTAGAACGTAATAAAGATATTTTACAAAAAGATGATCATAACGATACATCTGTTTTTGATGGGGACCAAATTGAGATTGTAACTTTCGTAGGAGGCGGTTGATTATGTTAAACATTGGACAATTTTCATTTCATTCTAGACTTTTATTAGGAACAGGGAAATTCCCTGATTTTGATGTGCAGCAAAAGGCAATTGATGTTTCTGAGGCTGAGATTTTAACATTCGCAGTACGTCGTATGGATATATTTGATGCGAAGCAGCCTAATTTATTAGAGAAACTTGATGTGAAAAAATATACGTTATTACCGAATACAGCAGGAGCAAAAAATGCTGAAGAAGCTGTTCGTATTGCAAAATTAGCAAAAGCTTCTGGACTTTGTGACATGATAAAAGTAGAAGTTATTGGTGATGATAGAACGTTATTACCTGATCCAGTAGAAACGTTAAAGGCATCTGAAATGTTACTAGAAGAAGGATTTATCGTTCTACCATACACATCTGATGATGTTGTATTAGCTCGTAAATTACAAGAACTTGGTGTACACGCGATTATGCCAGGAGCATCACCGATTGGTTCAGGGCTTGGTATTGTAAATCCATTAAATTTAAGTTTCATTATTGAACAAGCGACAGTACCAGTTATCGTTGACGCTGGTATTGGTAGTCCAGCTGATGCAGCATTTGCAATGGAATTAGGAGCAGATGGTGTGTTATTAAATACTGCAGTATCTGGAGCGAACGATCCTATTAAAATGGCATACGCAATGAAATTAGGTATTGAGGCAGGACGATTAGGGTTTGAAGCAGGTCGTATTGCACGTAAGCGCTGCGCGACAGCAAGTAGTCCTTTAGAAGGAATGAGCGTAGTTGAATAATCGATATTCTCGCCAAGAACTATTTTCTCCAATTGGGGAAGAAGGGCAACAAAAGCTAGGAGAAAAGCATGTACTTATTATCGGTGCAGGTGCATTAGGTAGTGCAAATGCAGAGATGTTTGTAAGAGCAGGCGTTGGTCAAGTAACAATTGTTGACCGTGATTATGTCGATTGGAGTAATTTGCAAAGACAACAATTGTATGCAGAGAGTGATGTAGAGAATAATCTTCCGAAGGCTGTAGCGGCAAAAAAACGTCTAGAAGAGGTTAATAGTGAAGTAAGAGTAGAAGCTCTCGTTCAGGATGTAACGGCTGAAGAGTTGGAAGAACTCGTTACAAATGTTGATGTAATCATCGATGCGACTGACAATTTCGAAACACGTTTCATTGTGAATGATATATCGCAAAAATATTCTATTCCATGGGTTTATGGGGCATGTGTAGGGAGTTACGGTCTTTCTTATACTATTCTTCCAGGAAAAACGCCATGTTTATCTTGTTTATTACAATCGATTCCGCTTGGCGGAGCGACATGTGATACAGCGGGGATTATATCGCCTGCTGTGTCTCTTGTCGTTTCTCATCAAGTAACGGAAACACTTAAACTGTTAGTAGAAGATTATGACTCGCTTCGAGATGGGCTTGTATCATTTGATGTATGGAAAAATGAATATTCATGTATGAATGTGCGAAAGCTTCGTAAACATAATTGTCTATCATGTGGTGAACAGGCAGTATATCCATATTTAAATAAGGAAAATACTTCAAAAACAGCAGTGTTATGCGGGAGAAATACAGTTCAAATTAGACCACCTCATAAAGAGGAAATGGATTTTGAACAATATAAAAAATTGCTGAATGATCGCGTGAATGATTTGAATGTAAATCCATATTTATTATCATTTTCGGTTGGAGAAAAGAGATTAGTTGCTTTTAAAGATGGCCGTGTACTTGTACATGGAACGAAAGATATAAGCGAAGCGAAAACAATTTATCATCGCTATTTTGGGTAGAAAAGGATGAGTGGGATGAAAGTGAATAAAGCTTTAACAATTGCAGGGTCTGATAGCGGAGGCGGCGCTGGGATTCAGGCGGATTTAAAAACTTTCCAAGAGCTTGGTGTGTATGGAATGACGGCTATTACAGCAATTACTGCTCAAAATACGCTTGGCGTTCAAGGGGTATATCCTGTTTCTTTAGAAGGGATTACGGAGCAGCTGAATTCAATTGGTACGGATTTAACGCCAGATGCTGTGAAACTGGGAATGTTATTTAGTAGTGAAATTATTCAAATTGTGGCAGAGCATATTAAGAAATTTGGCTGGAATAATATTGTGCTAGATCCTGTTATGATTGCTAAAGGCGGTGCGTCATTATTACAACAAGAAGCAGTACAAGCATTGAAAGAATATTTATTGCCAGTAGCAACTGTTGTCACACCGAATGTGCCTGAAGCAGAAGTGTTAACTGGAATGGAGATTCATAATGTAGAAGATAGTAAGGAAGCTGCAAAAGTATTGCATGAATTAGGGGCTAAATATGTGCTTATGAAGGGCGGACATGCAGAATATCAAGGTAATGAAGTAATTGATTTACTCTTCGATGGAGAAGAGTTTATTGAATTTAGAAGTGAGCGAATTCCTTCGAAACAAACGCACGGAAGCGGGTGTACATTTGCGTCTGCAGTTACAGCAGGACTTGCGAAAGGCTACTTGATGGAAGAGGCGGTTCAAGAAGCAAAACGATTTATTAGTATAGCGATTGAAGAGCCGTTGAATATTGGAAGTGGTCATGGGCCGACGAATCATTTTGCATATAAATTGAATAAGACGCATGTATAAAGATACGAGAAGCCAGTTTGTTAACTGGCTTTTTTTGTGTTTACTTTTTCAAAATACAGGAGTAATATATCAGCCAGAATACATTTTTTGTAATACGCTGAGTCCAAATGTATGGAGCGGAGGAACCAATTTGTGCGTCGTCACTAGGGGTGAATCTTTCAATGTTGAAAGTAGGGCTACTCTCAAAGTCCGAATCCGACAGCTAACTTCGTAAGCGTCTTGAGAGAGGACGGTGCCATGATGGATACATCACTTCATCGGTCTGATTAGTATAGGAGAATATCAATCTATGTTTGAGTTCTTTTATGCTAAGGAGGATGAGGTACATGGAACTAACACTTATTTGTGTTGGAGAAAAAAACAAGGTAAAGAGTTTAAGAGAGCTAGTAGCATTTCAGCATGAGTTAATTATTTTTACAGCCAATGAAGAGATAGCGGATGAAGTTAGAGAGTATGGGTTTGAATCAGCTTATAGCTGTAATCAGGAGAAGGGTTTTACTAGTATTTGCACACGTATTAAGAAGGTGATTTTACTAGGGGATGAGCTTCCGATAGTTAGTTTCTTCACAGAACACATTCGTTTTTCTTTTCAAGCGCCTATTACTGTTGTTACAAAGAATAAACGCTATCCGGCCAGGCTCTATGAAACAATTGGAGCTAAATTTGTAGTGTTTACGAACTGTGATAATATTTCTTTTTTATTTTTTGAATAAGGTGGGGGAAATGAAGATGAAAGTGTTGTTACTAGGAGATATAGCGAATCGTTGGGCGATATCGGTAGAGAGAGTTCACGAATTGGTAGTGCTCGATCCTCTTTTTCCAGGGCCATATATTATATTACCATCAAAAGATGTTTTGTATTTAGAGGCGGATATTACCGAATATGAGCAGTTACATGCGGAATTATCACAAGTTTATATTCGAGGGAGAAATTTGCGTGCTTTTTTGCGTGGAGAATAAAGGTTGAATGAAAAAAGAGCGAATGCTGAGTGCAACAAGCTATGCACTTCATGTAATTCGCTCTTTTTATTTCGTATTTAAAAGATCATTTCTGTGAAAAAGAAAGGAAAGACGAGAAAACAGATGAAAAAATATTAATAACAACTAATGTAAACGCTTAAATAGATGGATATTTTCTTATTTTCAGTAATTTACCCCTTTACAAGTTAAATTTAGAGGAGTATATTTACTCTCATAAATCATTAATAAAATTTCCAAAAAAAACCTAAAATCGCTGAGTTCCAGAAATGGAGCGGGGGAACCAATTTTGTGCATTGTCACTTGGGGTGAATCTTTCAATTTTGAAAGTAGGGCTACTCTTTAGGCCCGAATCCGACAGCTAACCTCGTAAGCGTTTAGAGAGGAGGTTTACTTTGTGTTGTTCGTTTCGAACACTAAGTAGAGCTTAGTGTTCTTTTTTTGATAACCGGATGGTAAAATTTAACAAAAGTGAGGGGTAGTTATGTTAGATGTTGTAATGATCGGTATTTTTGTTGGGTTAGTCGCATCGATGGCAAGTCTTGCAAGTTGGTCAGATAAAGTTGTGAAGGAAGGGAAGCAATCATGATGATTGCCTTATCGGTTATTGTTGCAGCGATTACGGTGTACTTAGTATACGCATTATTAAATCCAGAAAAGTTTTAATTAGGGGGAATCATTCATTATGATTTGGGTTGCAGTCATTATTACAATGCTCTTGTTTATTTTAGTAGCAAAGCCAATGGGGATTTATTTAGAGAAAGCCTTTCAAGGTAGCAAGAAGCTAGATAAAGTATTCGGGCCTTTTGAGAAACTTATTTTTAAAATTACAGGTGTAAAAGGATACAATCAAACGTGGAAACAGTATGCATTATCATTAGTTCTACTCAATGGATTTATGATTGTTGTCGTATATTTCATTTTCAGATTACAAGGCGTATTGCCATTAAATCCAGCGCATATTGAAGGGATGGAGCCTACGCTCGCTTTTAATACAGCGATTAGTTTTATGGCTGATACAAACTTACAGCATTATAGCGGTGAAAATGGCTTATCTTATTTATCACAATTAATCGGGATTACATTTTTAATGTTTGCGGCACCAGCAACGACGTTAGCGCTCGTTATGGCTTTTATAAGAGGACTCGCTGGAAAAGAACTCGGTAACTTTTTCGTCGATTTTACGAGAGCATTAACGAGAGTTTTTCTTCCTATCGCATTTATTGCGGCGTTGGTCTTTGTCGCACTTGGTGTACCACAAACGTTAGATGGAGCGGTTACGGCACAAACAATTGATGGTGCAAAGCAAAGTATTTTACGTGGTCCAGTTGCATCATTCGTTTCAATTAAGGAACTTGGAAATAACGGCGGTGGATTTTTCGGGGCAAACTCTACACATCCTTTTGAAAATCCAGGGCAAATGAGTAATATTTTGCAAATGATGCTTATGATGTTATTGCCAACAGCACTTCCATTTACGTATGGAAGAATGGTAGGAAATAAAAAACAAGGTCGCATCCTTTTCGTTTCACTATTTATGGTGTTTTTACTAGGATTTATAACGATTACGACATCTGAATTACATGGAAATCCAGTGTTAAATGGAATGGGTATCGAACATGTACAAGGAAGTACAGAAGGAAAAGAAGTCCGATTTGGAACAGTATTTTCTTCCCTATACGCAACAGTGACGACAGCTGCTGAAACAGGGGCCGTGAATACGATGCATGATACGTTAACACCAATTGGTGGTTTAGTACCACTCGTAAATATGATGTTAAATACAGTATACGGCGGTGTTGGAGCAGGTTTTGTGAACATTATTATGTATGCAATTATTGCAGTCTTTATATCTGGGTTAATGGTTGGACGGACACCGGAGTTTTTAGGTAAGAAAATTGAAGGTAAGGAAATGAAATTGATTGCGGTAACGATTTTATTTCATCCATTGCTTATTTTAGGGTTTTCAGCATTAGCTCTTTCAACAAGCTTAGGAACGGATGCAATTTCTCATTCAGGTTTCCACGGTTTAACGCAAGTTGTATATGAATACACATCGTCAGCTGCGAATAACGGATCTGGATTTGAAGGATTGGGGGATAATACACCGTTTTGGAATATTACGACTGGTTTAGTTATGTTTTTAGGACGCTATTTCAGTTTAATTACGATGCTAGCTGTTGCAGCTTCACTGAAAGAGAAGACGGTAGTACCAGAAACAGTCGGGACATTCCGTACGGATAATGGTTTATTTGGAGGGATCTTTATTGGAACAATTGTAATTGTTGGTGCGTTAACATTCTTCCCGATGTTAGTACTTGGCCCAATTGCAGAATTTCTTACATTGAAGTAATGGAGGGTAAATGATGAGACCGGTAGTAGTAAAAGAAAAAAGAGTAAATGAGTCACAAATACATGCTGTAGAAGATGAGGTTAGACAAGCAAAAACGATGGATCGTGATATCGTGACACATGCGATGAAACAATCCTTTGCGAAATTGAATCCGAAAGTAATGATAAAGAATCCGATTATGTTCGTTGTGGAAATTGGATTTATCATTACGTTAATTTTATCCTTTTTTCCAAGTAGTTCTAGTAGTGTACCAGGGTGGTTTAATATAACAGTTTCTCTCATTCTATTATTTACAGTTTTATTTGCTAACTTTGCAGAAGCTTTAGCTGAAGGGCGTGGTAAAGCGCAAGCCGATTCTTTAAAACAATCGAAGAAAGATGTGTTTGCAAATGTTGTAAAAGAAAATGGAGATATTGTTCAAGTTTCAGCAACTGATCTGAGAAAAGGTGACATTGTTATTGTAAAACAAGGAGAAATGATTCCAAATGATGGTGAAGTAATTAAAGGTTTAGCGTCTGTCGATGAATCTGCAATTACAGGGGAATCAGCTCCTGTAATAAAAGAGGCGGGTGGCGATTTTTGTTCAGTAACAGGCGGTACGATGGTCGTAAGTGATGAGATTACGATTGTAATTACGAGTAACCCTGGCGAATCATTTATTGATAAAATGATTTCTTTAGTAGAAGGAGCTGCGCGTCAAAAAACGCCGAATGAAATTGCCTTAAACACAGTATTAACGAGTTTAACTCTAATTTTCTTAATCGTCGTTGTGACGTTGCCGGTTTTTACAAACTATTTAGGGTTTCAAATTGATACAGCTGTACTTGTAGCATTGTTAGTTTGTTTAATTCCAACGACAATTGGTGGGTTATTATCAGCGATTGGTATTGCTGGGATGGACCGCGTAACAAAGTTTAATGTATTAGCGATGTCAGGGAAAGCAGTAGAAGCTGCGGGCGATATTAATACGATTATTTTAGATAAAACAGGTACGATTACTTTCGGGAACCGGATGGCACATACACTGCTACCAGTAGGAAATGAAACGATTGAGCAAGTAGGAAAATGGGCTGCGATTAGCTCAGTTTTAGATGAAACACCAGAAGGTCGATCTGTTATAGAATATGTACAAACGAAATCTATATCATATAATAGAGAAATTGCAGAACAAGGTGAATTTGTTCCATTTAAAGCAGAAACGAGAATGAGCGGTGTTGATTTACAGGATGGAACGAAAGTGAGAAAAGGTGCTGTTGGTGCCGTGATTGAATGGGTTCAATCGCAAGGCGGGATGATTCCAAAAGATGTGAATCAAAAAGCAGATTTGATTTCAAAAGAAGGCGGAACACCACTTGTAGTTGCAGTAGACAATCGTATTTACGGTTTAATATATTTAAAGGATACAGTGAAACCTGGTATGCGTGAACGTTTTGAACAATTGCGCCAAATGGGGATTAAAACGGTTATGTGTACAGGTGATAATCCGTTAACAGCAGCAACAATTGCAAAGGAAGCAGGAGTAGATGAATTCGTTGCTGAGTGTAAACCAGAAGATAAAATTGCAGTTATTAAAGCAGAGCAAGACAAAGGGAAACTTGTAGCGATGACAGGTGATGGTACAAATGATGCCCCGGCATTAGCGCAGGCGGATGTTGGATTAGCGATGAATAGTGGTACGACAGCTGCGAAAGAAGCAGCGAATATGATTGATCTAGATTCGAATCCAACAAAAATCATTGAGGTTGTAGGAATTGGTAAGCAATTGTTAATGACGCGTGGTGCGTTAACAACGTTTAGTATTGCAAACGATATAGCAAAATACTTTGCAATCATTCCAGCGATGTTTACATTAGCAATTCCGCAAATGGAAGCATTGAACATTATGAAATTAACATCGCCACTTTCAGCGATTTTATCAGCATTAATATTTAATGCAGTTATTATTCCACTACTAATTCCGTTAGCGATGAAAGGTATTGCGTATAAACCGATGAGTTCTAATGCATTGCTTAGCCGAAACTTACTCATTTATGGGCTTGGTGGAGTTATCGTTCCATTCATTGGAATTAAAGTAATTGATGTGATTGTCGGCTTGTTCATATAAGGAAGAGGGGAAAAAAGATGGCGAAAAAACAAAGTATACTTTCACCAATTATTCGTATTACTTTTACATTTCTAGTTTTGTGCGGCCTCGTATACCCGCTTATTGTAACTGGTATTGCGCAAGCGGTAATGAAGGATAATGCGGATGGAAGTCTTATATATAATGATAAAGATGAAGTAGTTGGTTCAAAATTAATCGGTCAAAATTTCACAGATCCACGTTATTTTCATGGACGTGTCTCTAGTATAGAATATAAAGCAGAAGCATCTGGTTCAAATAACTATGCACCGTCTAATCCAGATTTAGCAAAACGAGTTGAGAAAAGTATTGATGACTGGAAGAAACAAAACCGGGCCATTCCAGTTACAGAAGTACCAATAGATTTAGTGACGAATTCAGGTTCAGGGCTTGATCCTGACATTAGTCCGAAGGCGGCTTCTGTACAGGTAGATCGCATCTCGAAATTAACGAATATTCCGAAAGAAAAGCTAGATCAATTGATTAAGGATCAAACAGAAGGAGCTGCACTCGGTTTATTTGGAGAGGATCGTGTAAACGTCTTAAAGCTAAATTTAGAATTGCAGAAATTAATGAAATAGTAACAGTGCTACCTCAATCTAACGGATTGAGGTAGCGCTGTTTCGAAAGAAAGGTTGTGAGTGTTTTGTATGCGGATGACTATAAACCGACGTTTCAAAGGCGAACGCCAGAAGAGTATTTAGAATATATTCGGCAGCAAAATCGCGGAAAGTTAAAGCTATACGTAGGGGCTGCACCTGGAGTTGGGAAAAGTTATAAAATGCTATTTGATGCAAGAGAGATGAAAAAAGACGGTATTGATATTGTAGTTGGTTTAATTGAAACACACGGTAGAAAAGAGACGGAAGAAGCAATTGCTGATTTAGAAAAAGTTCCTTTAAAAGAAATAGATTATAAAGGGAAAGTATTTTATGAACTTGATGTAGAAGAAATTATAAAGCGGGCACCACAAATTGTTGTTGTGGATGAACTTGCTCATAGTAATATTCCCGGATCGAAAAATAAGAAACGTTACATGGATGTGCAGGAATTGTTAGATGCCGGTATATCTGTATTATCAGCGTTTAATATTCAACATTTAGAAAGCGTTCATGATATTGTAGCTCAAATTACGAATGTCAAAGTACGAGAGCGTATTCCAGACTTTATTTTACAAAAAGCAAATGAAATTCAGCTTGTTGATGCGACACCTGAGGTACTCCGGAAGAGATTAATAGATGGAAAGATATATAAGGAAGAAAAAATTCAACAAAGCTTACAAAACTTCTTTACGATAAATAATTTAGGGGCATTAAGAGAGTTATCACTTCGAGAAGTTGCAGATGATATGGATGAGAAAATTAGCCAAACAGTAATAGAACCGATCGGTGTGAAAGAAAAAATTCTCGTTTGTGTACAATACAGTTCAACAGCAGAGAAATTAATACGGAGAGGTTGGCGCATGGCTGATCGGCTAAATGCTGAATTGTATGTGTTAAACGTTGAAAGAGAAAATATAGATTCTATTTCAGCAGGCAAAAAGCAAACGATTGAAGAATGGAAATCGCTAACGAATCAATTTGATGCGAGCTTTGTATTAGAAGAAGCAAAGGGAAGAAAGCCCGCTGATGTTATTATTGAAGTTGCAAAAAGACTACAGGTGACACAAGTTTTACTTGGGCAATCGGCGAGAACACGGTGGGAAGAAATACGAAAAGGTTCTATTGTAAATGAAATTATGAGACAAACGAAGTATATTGATATTCATATCGTTGCTGATCAAAGAGCTTAAGAGACCATCTATAGGTCTCTTAAGCTCTTTGTGCAGCATGGGAATGTAGCATTTTCATTGCGTGTAAAACTATAAGTAGAAATATAATTGCCCCTAGGAAGAAAATCCAAAAGTAATTTTGATTAAATAAAAGAAACCCACCTACAATAGGCCCTGTACCCATACCAAGATAGCGAATGAAGTTGTACATACCGATGGCAGTTGCGCGTTCTTGTACGAATTCCTCCGTTAATAAAGTAGTGTGAGTCGGCATAGAAATTCCCATACTAAAACCGTATAAAGAGGTAACGATAATTACGGATGGGATATTGATGCTATATGTAAAAGAGAATAAAGTGACACATATAATGTTGAAGAAACTAGTGATGAATAAAGCCTGCCTTGTTGTGAAATGTTTTTGCAAAAATTTGTAGCAATAGCTTCCTAACATAAGAGAAAGGGACATCGGTACAAACATAAGACCAATTTCTCTTGCGCTTAGATGAAATATATTTGTTAATATGCTAGGTAAAAAAACGAGGAAACAGAAATATATACAAAATTGAATAAAGCCAATAAGTGTAATGGAAAATCCAGTTTTATTTTTTAAGATAAGCCAGTAATTCTTTTTTGCTTTAGGTGTCTCAATTACATTTGGTTTTGTTTCTGGAAGTAGTGAAATGTTTATAATTAATAAGATGATGCCAATTGTAGATAAAAAAAGAAATACAGATAAGTGGCCATTTATACTGCCGAGATAGCCACCTATGAGAGGACCGATTGCAGGTGCGAGAGCAAGTAACATTTGATAAAGGCTCATCGCTTCTCCGCGTTCTTTTCCTTCAAATAAATCACCGATAATCGTTGCTGCAACTACAGGTATAGCCGCTATTCCTATAGCTTGAACAGCTCTAAAAAATAGAAATAAGTAAATGTTTGGTGAGAAAGCACAACCAATTGAGCAGATTGTACTAATGATTAAACTAGGGATAAGGACAGATTTTCTTCCCTTTGTATCAATTAAAGGTCCGTATATGAGCTGCATAACCGCAAGAACGAATGTGAAAAGTGAAACGGTTAAATTTACAAGATAAAGAGAAGTATGAAACGAATTTTGAATCATCGGCAAGATAGGTGTATAAATATTTTGAGCGAAGGAACCGAGTAAGGCACTCATACAGACAACATATAAAATGAAATTCAGTTTGGTTTTTTCCATAATGTTAACCTCCTTGTCATTTGGTTTCCTTGGAAACTAAATTAATTTTAACATGATTTTCTCACTTGTAAAGATGAAAAAATGATTTTAAAATGGTATATAGTTAAATTGTTTCTTTGGAAACTTAGGAGGCGAATGGATTGGAACGTACAGCGAAACAAATGGAAATACTTTCGGATATTCGTACACTTTTTCATAAAAAAGAAGAGCATTTGAAAGAAAATAATGAGAAGTTTCTTCGTGAGACAGGTGTAAGTGGTATGTCTTTATCTGAGTTACATGTTATCGAGTGTATCGGAAAAAATGGTCTGATGAATGTAACTGCTATTGCAACAGAAATGGGAATGACGAAAGGCGCAATCTCTAAAATTTGTACAAAGTTGTTTCAAAAGCAATTCGTTGAGAAAATGCAAATGTTAGATAATCAAAAAGAAATTTTCTTCCGCTTAACGGAAAGAGGAAATGAAATATATAAAGCTCATGAAAAATTGCATAAACAAGCTGAAGAAAAGTGGCTGTTACTTTTAGATGGATATACGAAAGAAGAGCAAGATTTTATTCAAAGGTTTATAAAGGATGTCTCTGGTCATTTGGAAATATAATTGGAAGAAAAAACCCCTCCATTTCAAGCCTTTTCAATATAATTTCTGAAAGAACTCATATATAATAGAAAAAGATACTTAACATAGTGAATAATTAAAGAGTCAATATATATAAAGAGGAGAGAATAACATGCTTGAAAATACGGGGTTAGTATTAGAAGGCGGCGGTATGCGTGGTGTATATACGGGCGGGATATTAGAATATTTTATGGAACAAGATTTATATTTTCCATATGTAATTGGTGTATCAGCTGGTGCTTGTCATGCAGCGTCGTATCTTTCCAGACAAAGAAATAGAAATAAAACAGTAAATATTGATTATGCATCACATCCGCAGTATTTATCGTATAAAAACTTGTGGAAAAAACGTCAGCTATTTGATATGGAATTCATTTTTCATGAAATTCCAGAAAAGCATGTACCGTTTGATTTTGAAACATACTTTAATAGTCCAGAGCGTTTCCTTGTAGGAACAACTGATTGTGAAACAGGACAGTCTGTTTATTTTGAAAAAGAGGGAACGAATGATGATGCACTAAATTTATTGCAAGCATCTAGTTCATTACCTTTCATTGCACCGGCAGTAAACTACCGAGGTAAGCAATTGTTAGATGGCGGGATTTCAGATCCGATTCCAGTTCGTAAAGCACAGGAAGATGGATTTAAAAAATCAGTCGTTATTTTGACGAGAAATCATGGTTACGCGAAGAAAAAATCAAAATTTGGTTGGATTGCAGCAAAGGCTTATAAGAAGTATCCAAACCTTGTAAATACGATGCTGAATCGTTATGAAGTGTATAATGAAACACTTCACTACATTGAAAAAGAAGAGCAAGCAGGTAATTTATTTGTTATTCGTCCAGAAGTGCCGCTTCAAGTAGATCGTATGGAAAAGGATACGGCTAAATTACAAAGTTTATATGAGCAAGGCTATGAAGATGCAAAGAGACAATTTGCAGATTTGCAGACGTTTTTGCAAAAATAATAATTAGGCTGTGGAGAAGGAGTTCTCTGCAGCCTTTTTTATTATTGGTTTCAATACCGAATGTTGGTTATATACATTTTGGGATTATGGTATAATATGGATAAAAGTATGTGGAGAGGTGATACATATGGAAAATGTATATAAAGGGCTTAGACATACTGGATTTACAATGTTGCTTATTTTTGGTGGCGTATTTCTATTGCGCTGGTTCATTCATGATGAAATGTTATTAGATCAGCTTATTGGTTTTAGTATAGGAATGGTAATGGTTATTTCATCAGTGTTCATTCAAAAGTATAGTAAAGAATTGCAGGTAAATGAGAAATATTAAAGGTTTCTAACCTCTTTTAAGTAATTTGGTCGTAGAGGAGGCTTTCATATGACTTTTTTATTTGCGATATATTTTGTTTTTATTATGACATTGTTAATTACATTTCTTCTTTCTAAAAGATCATTTGAGAAGCCTTTTATTAAATATATACCAGCGTTCATATTGTTTATTTTGGCTTTCATTTCTTCTATTATTTTTATATTTAATAACGGAATGGGAGAGCTTATGATAGCAATCTTCTTAGGTGTTACAGCAATAGCGAACGGTCTTTTGCTTTTTGCGTTGAAAGTAGTTCGTGTGATTGTTGCAAAAGGAAAGTAGCGCATCGGAATTCGATGCGCTACTTTTTTATTTACGCTTCTTTTTAATAAATGAAAAGGCTAAAGCTGCAATTAAAATACTGCCTTTAATGATATCTTGCGCATAATAAGGAACGTTCATCATTGTAAGGCCGTTTAATATGATTCCAATTAATACGGAACCAAGAAATGTTCCGATGACATTTGGTTTCTTAGCACCGAACATTGCATAACCGATATAGGCAGCTGCAACTGCATCCATTAATAATGGGGCGCCAGCTGAAACTTGTCCTGTTCCAACGCGGCTACATAGAATAATACCGCCAATAGAGGCAAGTAAACCGCTAATCATATAAGCATATACACGGTAACGATCAGTAGGAATACCAGCTAGTCTAGCAGCTTCTCGATTCCCACCTGTCATATAAAAGAAACGACCGTACGTTGTTTTTTCTAAAAATACATATGCAATTAAAACGACGATAAGCATGATAATGACAGGGACTGGAATTCCTAACACAGAACCTTGACCGATAAATAAAAAGGATGGAATAAAATGTCCTTTGGCACCAGACATTCCTTCATAAATAGAAGATCCTTTTGAAAATGTTAAATGTAGTCCATTCACGATATACATGATACTTAATGTAGCTAGTAAATCTGGTAGTTTAATTCGGATAACGAGTAGTGCATTTAATAATCCAACTAATAGCCCACAAAGAATAGGAACAAGGAGTGTGACTAATAGTTCTTGTCGATATAAAATGAGACAGGAAGCAGCGGCAATGGTTGCTAAACTAGCGGTAGAGCCGACTGATAAATCAAATCCATCTACAATTAATGTAAAGGTAACACCAATTGCAAGTAACGTTACGATAGAAATGGAACGTAAAATATCACTAATATTGTTGTATGTTAAAAAAGAATCGTTGACGATAGAGAAGAAAATTGTAACACCTATAATGATAGCAATCGTACTAAATTGATAAAAAAGATGAGTAGGTAAATATAGTTTCTTAGTTTTTGTTTTATGAACGAGATTCAATGGAATAACTCCCTTCAGATAAATGTAAAAGCTGTTCAGGAGATAGTTCGTCTGGTAAGTATTCACCTACAAATTCTCCGTTTGCGAGTATAAGAATGCGATCAGCGATATGTAGTGCTTCATCTTGTTCTCCTGTGAAGTAAATTACGGAACTTCCGTTTTCGGTAATGTTACGAATGAATTGAAAAATGTCTTGTTTTGCAGCTATGTCTACACCTTTAGTTGGCTCGTCCAAAAGAAATAGATTCGGTTTGAATCCATGCCACTTTGCAATGGAGACTTTTTGCTGGTTTCCACCGCTAAGTGAATGAATAAATGCTTTTGGGTCATTGGGTGAAATGCTGAAAGAAGAAATTGCTGTAGTAGCATTATTTACTTCGGTTTGCTTTCGTCTCCAACCTGATTGGTGTAAATTAGTGTGGCTTATAATATCTTCCGAAAGAAATACGCCTTGTTTTCTTCTTTCCTCTGGTACAAGTGCGATCTTTGCTTTAATCGCATCTCGCGGTGTTTTAATTGTTATTGTTTGACCATCTATTTCTGCGTGATAAGTATGACGAGTACCAAATAACGTTTCAGCAAGTGTTGTTTTGCCACTGCCAATTAATCCGTATATCACAACAGTTTCACCTTTCCGTACGGTGAGAGAAAGAGGAGAATGGTCTTTGTGTAATGGAAGTTCTTGTACTTTAAATAATTCTTCGTTCCCTCGTTTTGGCGCTGTATTAATAGGAAGTGTAAGTTGTTTTCCAGTCATCGCTTCCACAATTTGTTGATCTGTAACCTTTGTAATCGCTTCAGAAATTGCAACTTTACCGTTATGTAATACGGTTACATCATCTGCGAAATTTCGAATCTCTGATAAACGATGAGAAATTAAGATGATGCCAATTCCTTTCAATGTTAAATCTTTTAATAGTTGCCCGAAGGTTTCTACTTCTTTCGGTCCAAGAGAAGAAGTAGGCTCATCTAATAAAAGATAATTTGTATTGTTGGATAAAGCTCTTGCGATAAGAAGTAATTGTTTTTCATGTAATGAGCAGTTTGAAACATCTTCCGAAACATTTAAATCAGCCTGTACAGTTTGCAAATGTTGTTTAGCGAGTGAGACTAATTTTGACTTTGAAAATAGTACTTTATTTTGCATTGCTAAATGATCGATTAGTACATTTTCTAATACAGATAATCCAGGAATAAGTCCGTGATCCACTTCTTGTGTTACGAAGGAAATACCATGCTTTTTTGCATCGCGTGGTGAAGTAAAGGAAATAGACTGATTATCAATTTTTATATTCCCAGCAACTGGTTGAATTTCACCAGTTGCTATTTTTAGTAAAGTACTTTTTCCTGCACCATTCATTCCTAGTAAAGCGTGAACTTTTCCTTTTTGTATGTTAATAGAAACATTTTCTAGTACAGGGGTAGAGATGTGATAAGAATGTGTAATGTTTTGAAGAGAGAATGTCATCATTTTTTCTCCTTCTCTAATTTTTTCATCCAAGGTGAATATGCATCTTTCGAGTCTCCCCAACCGTTTATATGTTTTGATAATTGATCCATCGTTATATTTTCTTGTGGCAAACTATTTTTCTTTACTAAATAAGGTTCTAGTGAATAAATATCTGGCGTTTGTTCACCAGCGATTTTCTTGTATAAGAAACGCACTTGAACTTTACCGACTTCAGCTGGATCGGTTGCAGCCGTAGCAGTCCAAGGTGAATTTTCTTTTTGCATGAGTTGTAAATCTTCATTACTTAAGTCAATGCTGTATACTTTTATATCTGTACGACCAGCTTGTTCGAGTGCTTTGACGGCCCCCTTAGCAAACTCATCCCACGAAGCGAAAATAGCTTGTAAATCACCTTTTTTCGGATATTTTTTTAGTAAAGCCTCTACTTGTGTTTGCGTATCAAGTGGTGTGTTATTACTAGCGGTACCAAAGCGTGCAACTTCTTTTATATTTGGATAACGTTTATAAAAAGCATCAATGATAACATTGCGACGTTCCATTGGAGCAAATCCGCCAACCCATACGACGGCGATATTCCCTTGTCCATTCAGATCTTCCGCTAACGTTTTTAATGATTTCCATGCAAGACTATAGTCATCTTGATCAATAATCGTTACGCCTGGTAAGCGTAGGTCGTTATCAAATGCAACTACAGGAATATTCGCTTGTAATGCTTTTTCTACTCCGGGTTTTAGTGCTTCAGAGCGACCGTGATCAATTAAAATACCATCAACTTTTGAATTAATAGCAGTATCTAGATTTGCTACCATTTTTGCTAAATCATTATCAGAATTGTAGACTTGCACACTGCCGCCGAATAGCTCGACTTGTTTTTTGACACCCTCAATATATTGAGAGGAAAAAGTTCCGATGGACATTTGCATAATTAATGCGATTTTTAATGGATTTTTTACTTGGCTTGGAATTTCTGTTTGTAAATGATTTGCTGCTGTAGTAGCTTCTTTCTTCACCGTTTGTTGCTTTTGTGAAGAGATGGCATCTTGTTCATTTGTGCAAGCTGTTAATGCGAGTAAGAGAATAATGAGTACGGTGGAACATAATTTTTTCATGAAAAAATCCCTCCTAAATTAAGAAAAGAGAGGAGGGAGTGAAAATAAAAACGTCTTTTCATATAGAAAAGACGTCTTATCATATTACTCTTATCTTTCAACACAATGTGTTGTAAGAATTAGCACCGTGCCCATAAATGGGTCGGTTGCCGGGCTTCGTAGGGCTCATCCCTCCACCTGCTCTTGATAAGACATCGAATATTTAACTATTTCGAATTATTCCATAAGTGTATGCTGTTGTCAAATGTTTTTTTGTAAATAAAAAATCCCTCTTTACGAGGGATTTTAATGTGGTAAGAAAACTAATTGATAAGCGAACAAGATCCCGAATAAATACACAAGTGGGTGAACAGCACGGAATTGTCCTTTTGCCACTTTCATAAGTGGGTATGAAATAAATCCAAGTGCAATACCTGTTGAGATACTTGATGTAAGTGGCATGCTTAAGATTACTAAAAATGCTGGGAATGCTTCATCGAATGTATCCCAATCGATGTGGCGAACTGAGCCCATCATAAGACTACCAACGATAATTAGTGATGGTGCTGTAATAGCTGAAACGCCAGAAACAGCGCTCACTAACGGTCCGAAGAATGCTGCTAATGCAAATAGAACAGCTACTGTAACAGTTGTTAAACCAGTACGACCACCAGCTGCAACACCAGCAGATGATTCAATGTAAGCTGTTGATGGTGTTGTTCCGAACATAGCTCCAATTGTTGCTGAGAATGAGTCAGATAGAAGAGCTCGTCCTGCTTTTGGAAGCTTTCCATCTTTCATAAATCCACCTTGTTGTGCTACACCAAGTAATGTTCCAGTTGTATCAAATAGTGTAACAAGGAAGAATGAGAACACAACGCCGTATAATCCGTAGTTAATTACATCAGATACAGCAGTAATTGGATTTGAAACGATAATTCCTTCTGGTAATCCAGGCATTGATGTAACGCCGCTTGAGAATGTTAATTGACCTGTGAAGTAAGCGATAATACCAGTTAATAACATTCCGATAAATAGTGCCCCGTTTATATTTAAAGACATAAGGATAATTGTAATTCCAAGGCCAGCTAATGCTAGTAGAACTGGAGCAGAGTGAAGATCGCCAAGCCCAACTAAGTTTGCATCATTTTTTGTAACAATTCCCGTTAAGCGCAAACCGATAAAAGCAATAAAAAGACCGATACCAGCAGTAAGTGCATGTTTTAAGTTTTCAGGAATTACTTCCATTAATTTTGTACGGAAAGATGTGAATGATAACAAAATTAAAATCATACCTGCTACGAATACAGCAGAGAATGCAATTGCGAAAGTCATGCCTTCATGGGCTTTTACAACAGAATAAGAGAAGTAAGCATTTAATCCCATACCTGGTGCAATTGCGATTGGTAAATTAGTAAAGATCGCCATAAATAATGTTCCGACAACAGCAGCGATAATTGTAGCTGTAAATGCTTGTTCAAACGGAACACCTGCATCCCCAAGGATGACAGGGTTTACGACAATGATATATGCCATTGTTAAAAAGGTAATAATACCTGCCATAATTTCAGTTTTAATAGAAGTTTTATGTTTTGAAAGGTTAAACATATAAACATCCTTTCTTTTTACGAATAATTTTCACAACAGTTATATATAATATTCGTTTTTTAACTATTTTGCAATAGTTTTGCATAAAAACTTTAGAACAACTCATATTTTATGTCGTAAATTCGAATATTAATCGTAAAACTGTGTGTGCATTGCGGTTCTTTAATGTGTAAGTAGTTTTTTTTATTGTGCGCATTATAAGGGGAAAGGAGTTGAAGGAAGTTATGCCGCAGCAAAAAAACTTTTTAACAATGCCAGCACAACATCAAAATAAACAACCTGGTATTGAATCGTTAATGAATCCTCTTCCAAAGTTTGAAGATCCAAATTATAAAGGAAGTGAAAAGTTAAAAGGAAAGAATGTATTAATTACAGGAGGAGATAGCGGGATTGGAAGAGCTGTTTCTATCGCTTTTGCAAAAGAGGGAGCAAATATTGCGATTGCTTATTTAGATGAGGACGAAGATGCAACTGAGACGAAACAACTTGTGGAAAAAGAAGGCGTGAATTGTGTATTATTGCCGGGAGATTTGAGTAATGAACAACATTGTAAAGAGATTGTAGAAGAGACCGCCCAGCAGCTAGGGGGGCTAAATGTTCTTGTGAATAACGTCGCACAGCAATATCCGCAGCAAGGACTAGAGTATATTACAGCGGAACAGCTAGAAAAAACGTTCCGTATTAATATTTTTTCTTATTTTCATGTTACAAAAGCAGCCCTCTCTCATTTAAAGCAAGGGGATGTAATTATAAACACGGCATCTATCGTTGCGTATGAAGGAAATGAAACGTTGATTGATTATTCTGCAACGAAAGGAGCAATTGTCGCTTTTACAAGATCGCTATCTCAGTCGTTAGTACAAAAAGGAATTCGTGTAAATGGTGTTGCACCAGGCCCAATTTGGACTCCGCTTATTCCATCTAGTTTTGATGAGAAAAAAGTATCACAGTTTGGGAGCAATGTTCCTATGCAAAGGCCTGGTCAGCCGTATGAATTAGCGCCTGCATATGTATATTTAGCGTCTAGTGATTCGGCATATGTAACGGGACAGATGATGCATGTAAATGGTGGAGTAATTGTGAATGGATAGTTTTCATTTATAAGAGCAAAGTAAAGTTAATTGTATTTATCCCGCATTAACGGGCAGTAAAATTCCACCTCAAAATTCAGGTGGAGCACAGAAGTTAGGTGGGAGATTAACTGCCCGTAAATGCCCGATTGGTGAAGGCTAATAATCAGTGGGGGATGAACAAAACCCCCACTGATTAAAATTTCACTTTATCCCGCTATTTGCGGGCAGTAAGACCCCTACCTAACAATTCGGTGAATACAAGGAAGTTAGGTGGGAGATAAATGTCCGTAAATGCTCGATTGGTGAAGGCTAATCCTCAGTGGGGATGGACAAAATCCCACGACGAGTAAAGTTTCACTTTATTATGATGTTAGTGCTAGGGAGGATTTAGATGAAGAAAGTATGGTTTATCGTAATCCTATTTTTCTGCCTGCCAGCTAGCGTTTTTGCTAATACAGATCATTTAATATTAGTTAACCTTACGACGAATCAGCTGTCTTTTTTTGAAGATGGAAACTATACTAAAACATTTCCGATAACGACAGGAAAAGACAGGACCCCGACGCCTGAGGGTAATTTTTGTATTATAACTAAATATAAAAATAAAGAATACCATCGTAAAAAAATAGCTGGGGGTGCTCCGAATAACCCTCTCGGTACGAGGTGGTTAGGTCTAGATAAAAAGGAATATGCAATTCATGGAACAAATCGGGAATGGACGATTGGAAGCAGGGAGTCGAATGGTTGTATTCGCATGCACGATCGGGACATACAATGGTTATACGACCGGGTACAATTACAGACGAAAGTAATTATTTCTCGTTTTCATACGGGTCCCGAATATGAAGCGTATAAGCTTGGTTATCGGGTTGTGAGTTGGAATGGTCGTAAAGTAGAAGAAGAACAAATTGGAATGCTTACGTTAGTAGATCGTGTAAATATATATTGGCAAGAACCAAATGGACAATTGACGAAAGTAAAAACGGTATTGCCAAATGAAAAATATACAGTGTATTCAAAACGAAAAGATGGAACCTATTATATAGGAAACAATTTGTATATTGTAGATGTAACGGGAGAAAAAATTCGTTATGAGCAATTACCTTATTCGATTTTAAGTAACATATATAAAAGGAAATATAATGTTCCATAATAGCTACCGTGTATAGGCGGTAGCTTATTTGTGATGAAGTTTAGTTGGTTTTAATGATTTCATACCAATCGCGCGCCTGTAAATAGTGAGATAAAAAAATTGAAACAGCAACTATTATGTTTTGCTGAATATAATACAGTACAGACTGGGGGGCGGTCACATTATGAAAAGTGAATTTGCATTTAAAATTTTCTTAATCACGACTTGTTTATTTATCGTGTATTTATATGCGTTACTCGTCTTCTCCTTTTATGTTCCATATATTGATTTAATATTGTTCGTTGGATTTATTTGGGCATTTGTTAAAGCGAGGGAAGGGGAGAAGAGTGTATATCGGCGCATTACTTTATGCGGGACGGTCCTTCTCGTTATTTTGTACTTTTTTATGATGCATGATGTTTGGAGAGGAATGTAAAAAAGCATACGACTAATCGTATGCTTTTACGTTTAATATTTCGGTTTAAATGTATGACAACACGTTTCTACACTCGTTGTTACAGAACTTTCAAGCGTCTCGTTTGTTAAAGTAGCGTTTGTATATGAACTTTTTTCAATTTGACCTGCTTCTTGTGCATCAGGTTGAACAACGATTGCACTTGCTTGACAAAGGTTACCTTGTCCCCAAAATGAGCAATTGGAAACAGAGCATTTCACTTCTGGCATAAAACCCCCTCCTCATACATTAGTGTGGGATTTTACGCCCATTTCATGTATAGAAGGAGTTTCCTTTTCTTATTATTTTTTCGTTTGCTCAAGCCACTCTTTTAATTTGTCTTCCGGTTGTTCGCCGCTAATACGGCTCACTTCTTTACCGTCTTTAAAATGAATGATTGTTGGAGTTCCTTTAATTTTATATTCATCCCAAGGAGCATCTAATTTTTCAATATCCATAACTTTCATATCAACATTCAAGTCTTTAGCCATTGGTACTACGATAGGAGATAATTTTTGGCAATGAACGCAAGATGTTTGATAAAAGTATACTGTTTCTTCTTTTTTCTCTTTTAAATTCTTTTGGAGATCTGAAAGAGAGATTTTATTTGTGTAGTAGTCAGAACCATCTGTTTGACTAGTAGCATTATCAATTTTTTGGCTTGTTGAAGCATTTTTTTCTTCCATTTGTGTTACAGCGAAAATTGCTGCAAACAAGGCGATAATAATACCGCCAAATATAAGCATTTTTTTCATTCTTTCATCTCCTTATTTGTTTTTAATTACGATGAAGCTACAAACAGCGATTGTGATAAAGCCGATAAGTGCTAAAAACGGGATTGTCACAAAGCCGAACCAGTTTATGTATTCTCCCGTACAAGGTACGCGGCCGCAAGCTGCCCCAGCAGCTGAAAATGCTGCGATTTTTTGAATTGCATAGTGATATAAAGAAATACAAGCACCAATACTTGCGATTGGTAAAGAATAACTTGCAATGCGATAGTCTTTCTTTACTACAGCGATACCGAGCCATAAAACAAATGGATACATAAAAATACGTTGATACCAACAAAGGACACAAGGCTCAAATTTCATAATTTCGGAAAAGTATAGACTTCCTAATGTAGCAATAAACGAAGCTCCCCATGCAGCAAATAAAGCATACTCTTGCTTTTTTTCTCGTCCCATATTTTATACCTCACTTATAATAGTTACATACTAAATTATAGTATGAAGTAGTAGGGAAAAGAAAGAAAAAATATGTTTATCAATAAAAGTTTTATAAGGAGAAACTTTTATTGATATAAACATTTTAAAAAAGCGCTATTCTCATAAAGAGAATAGCGCTATATTTTACATTTGAATTTGCTCTACTTCTTCTACATGTGACTTTTGGGATGCGTGGTCAATATATTGAAATAGGAGCTGCAATTGTTTATCAACTTCTGGTAGTTCTTTACTGTATTGATAAGCGTGTAAAAAATGCTCAATACGCTTAGAAAATAATTGATCGTTCGTTTGAACCATGAGAACGAGTAATTTATCCCAATTACAGCAATACGTGTAATAGAGAGCTTTATCATAGTCGTTATATGTTTGCACTGTGTACCCTCCTTACCGAGGAGTTATATATAGTGTGTGACAAGTAAGGAGAAATACACTTGAAAGAATTTGTTAAGAAAAAAGGTGAATGAAAAGAGAAAAACGAGGGATTTCCTCGTTTTTATGCTTTTGGCATTGGCGTAGGCGTTGGCTTGCCATACCCTTCTTTGTATTTATTGTCGATATAGTTACGAATTTCGAGCGTTGATTTTCCTTTTTGTTTCATGGAAGCCGATTCAACCGCGATTTCTAGGCAGTTGACACAAGTTGTTGCGTGGGAATCCCAAACAACTTCACCATTCTTTTTAATTTCACGAATAAAGCAGTTTTTATTGTTTTTATGTCCTACAGTCTCACCGCAACCGCAGTAACATGGAATCCAATCTAATAGCTCTGCATTTTGTCCAGCGACAGTGTAGATATCTTTCATTTGCGGATCAAGCTTGTCTAGGAAGGTAGGGAGTGTGTCGACTCCTTTTGTCTTTTCTTGAATATCAGCTTGCTGAGTATGTGATGCGTGGTCATGCTCTTCTTTTGATTCAGAAGATTTTTTGTCATTTGTACTAGTACTCCCGCATCCAACAAGAATTAGGCTCAGTACTGCAAGTAAAGAAAATACATACTTTTTCATTCGCTTGTCCCCTTTACAAATGTATTAACCAAATTGTATCAAATATCATGGTGTGTCGGGTGAAGATTTTTTCGACTGATTTTTGAAGCGCCATCGTAGTGAATGGAATAGAAATAAAATTGGTATATAAGCGTATACAATATATAAACCAGCTTGAGACAGTACTGTATTTAATGTATTGATACTTTCACGGTTTGTGAAAAATAAGGATGAAATAAATATAGCTGCAATAAAAAATGGAAGTGTAATTTTAAATGGTACGTGAAAAGACCTTTTACTAATGCAACAAGAAGACCAAATTGTTAAACAAAGATTAGGTAAAATAATAAGATACCACATGAAAATAATGATGTACTCAAACCTTTGGATAAAAGGAATCTTTATGATTTTTAGCATTGTTAGTGTTGGCCAAATTGTATGATGCAGTTGTCCTTGGCTATAGTACATAAGGGAAACGATGGCTAGTATTACGTATAGAATTGTTGTAAAAGCAATACCACCGTGCGCCCATTTATTTAATGATTTTTCTTTTTTTATAAATGGATAAAAAACAAGAATTGCTTCAAATCCAAGAAATTCTAATGCAGATGATTTCGCTGCAGTTAGAATTTCTAAAGGTGAATGAGTTAGAATTGGGAGAATGTTACGGACATGCGCGTATTTCATTGGGAAAACTAAGAAAAATAGGACGAAAATCGGTATTACGACGCCCCAAAAACATATTCCTGTTACAGAGCGAAAACCACCTTTAATTACGTAGTAAGTCACAAGTAAAAATAATAAAGTTAATTTCCACGGTTTAATTGTAGGGAAGACCCAAACTTGAATGACTTCAATATATGTACGAAGGACAGTAAGGCAAAATAATAGAAGGTATGCAGCAAAGCATACGGACAAAAATGTTCCAATCCACTTTCCGAAACATGTCGTATGAATATTCATTAAATCATTATCTTTTTCTAACATTTTAAGCATGCAAAATAGCACGATATGAGTTGCAATGCCCGCAACAATAAGAGAAATCCAAGAATCATAACCGGCATATTGCGCAATAATCCTTTGGTATCCTAACACACCTACTCCAATTTGAAGGGAGTGTAATAGAAGAAATGTGAAATAAGGGGAAACAGTATGTGTTTTATCTTGTCCAGCCATTACAGCACCTCACTATTCTCCGATACCAGATTGCACGACATTGATTTGCACATGAACAGCAACGTCTACATTAGGGTACATTTCTTGAATTTGTTTTATAGTCCATTTTCTTGAATGACTACGAATTTCTTCTTGTATACCTATCGGATCGATTTCTTTTTCTTGGAATTGTTTTATTAATTCGTTTAAATGCTTCTCAAGCGTTTTTTCTACATGTTTTTTTACGTAAGTTATATTTTCGTGCTTTGCTAAATCGAGCCAGTCGGGAGCATTTTTTATAAGTCCGTTTAACTTTAAGTGGATGTTAACTTTCGGAATGTCACCGTTTTGGGAAAGAGAACAAAAACTTTTCCCGGATAAGTTTTGAGTAGCGATCAATCCTTTATGCTTACCTTGACGTATCGGAACTTCGTAACGACCATTTTTAGTTGGATTAATGAGTAGTTTTAATAAAAAAGATCCTTTTTTATCTGTGTACATAACCACTTTATCCTTTTTTAAAAAAGCAATTCCTTTAATGGAAGCAGACTTGTCTTCATCAACTTTAATATAAGGAAGAAATGGATCGCATCCAGATGAATAAAAGTTATATAAAAAAATATTTAAAGCTGTCCGAGGGATTGTCTCGGTTTCTATATTTTGCTCCAGTAAATCAGATAGATATAGCGATCCATTCGTTTTGACATGTTTAAGTAATTCTTCTGTTGAACCATCTACAAGCGCTAGTTGCACATCTCGGCCAATATTAGGATCACGTTGTAAGTTGTTAATAACATCCCCAATTCCACGTTCACCAAATGATTTTCCAAATAGGACAACACGCATTTGACCTACAGCGATCGTATGTGGTGATTTGGCGTTTAGAAGTGAAGAAATTGTTTCAATTGTATCTGCGGTAGTTGACTGAGTTTCTGGTTTTGATTGAACGCCTTTTGTGTAATCGGGATATAAGATTGTCCCGCGAAATTTTTTATCTTTCGTTATATCAAATCCACCTATATGAATCATTCGCTGTGTGTCTACTATATTCGGTTGTGTACAGCCGGATTGGAAAATTAAAATGATAATGGAAAAGCATAATAAAGTATTTTTCATTTCTCTTCACCATCATGTTTTTCTTTCGCTTTGTTTGGATCATAGCGCCATTTCTTTTTTGGTCTTAGAAAAGAGGCACGTCCTGCAGTTTGACTAAATGGCAAGCGAAAGAGACCTTCTGCCGTTCCTAAACCGCGAAATGGATATAGAGGTAATAAATAAGGTGATCCAAGTGATTTTAAGCGAATTAAATGAGCTAATATGAGTACGAATCCTACAATGAGACCTAAGCCCCCAAATGCACCAGCTAAAAGAATAAGTGGAAATCGTAGTATCCGGATAGTAGAAGACATTTTTACAGTTGGTGTTGTAAAAGAAGCGAGTGCTGATAAAGCAACTGCAATTAATAAAATGGTACTCGTTAAAGCAGCCTGAACAGATGCTTGGCCAATTACAATCCCGCCAACGATGCCGATTGTTTGTCCAACTTTTGTAGGTAATCGTGCTCCAGCTTCACGGAGCAATTCGATTGTGATTTCTAAAAAAAGTGCTTCTAAAATGGGCGGAAAGGGTACATTAGCTCTTGAAAAAATAATCGGACCTAGTAAATCCGCAGGAATCATTTGATAGTGATACGTTAATACAGCTGTATAAATAGCTGATGAAAATAGCGAGAATGCTGCTCCGAAAAAGCGAACCATTCGAAGAAATGAGCCTGCTATCCATGGTAAATAATAATCTTCTGGAGAGACGAAGAAATCGAGTAATGTCGCTGGTCCAGCTAATGCGTAAGGTGAACCGTCTGTTAAAATGACGACTCCTCCATTCAATAATGCATAAACGGAGCGATCTAAACGCTCTGTAGGAAGTAAAACAGGGAAGGGAGAGTTGCTGTTATCACTAATAAACTGTTCAATCATAGTTGCATCGAAAGGAACATCAAAGTCAATGTCTTGTAGGCGCTGCATCGCAGTATTAACGTGCTGCTCATTCGTAATATCTTCGATGTAAGCAACTACGACTTTTGTTTTTGATATAGAACCAACTATAACTTCTTTGAAAACTAATTGTTCTGTGACGATATTTCGCCGAAGTAAGTGTATATTTGTATCGATATTCTCAACAAATCCGACTTTTGGACCGATGACACTATATTCATTTTCAGTATCGTTATATAGCCGTGTACCTAAAACGGAACTTTCAGCACGAATAAGTGCATATTCTGCGATTTGAGAATCATTTTTTAGTTGTATAAGTACATACCCACTTAATAATTTTTCACGAATGTCATCAATAGTAGGGCCAGTGATAATCTCCTCAAGTGTGACGATATTTGCTATATCACTTATATTTTCAATGTGATCTAATTCTCTTTTTATAGGTGTTAAAATGAATCGATTAATGAGGAGTGATTCAGCCGTAGATTTATAGTAAAACAAACATAATGTCCCATCTTCTACGATGTTATAAGAAACGAAATCACTCGATTCTTTCATAGTATGGATAAACTCTGGAATGGAACAGATTGTTTTTTTCTTCTTTTTAGACGATAAACGAAACATTTTCTCACCCCTTACTACATCATTTTCTTATGTTAGTTTTTGGGAAAGACGGGAATTTATACTTGAAAATTGAAAGTTCATAAAGAAAAGGAAGAGTATTGAATATCTCTTCCTTTTTGACAGGCTAATTTGTTTTCTTTTCTTTAATAGACTTCACTAATTTAATCATTTCTGCCCGTATATCTTCTTTTTTAACATTTAATTTTTCCGCAATTTGTTTAATATCCATCCCATCTTTTTTCATTTTTAGTACATCGTCAAGAGGGGTATTACTTTTTTGAGAGATGATTGTTAACACGGTAAGTTGGCGTAAGCCGATGTTATATTCTTTCATTTTTTGTTTCAGTCCATCTGGTGTGGACTTTTGCATATTTGCTAATTTTTGCAGTAGTGCTTTTTTCGTTTCTTTATTCATATGATGCTTTTTCAATTTACTTGGGTCTACACCGAAATGCTCGGCTGTTTTCTCCCAAGATTTATTTTGCTTATAGTAAGCTAAAACGTCCTTAATTTCTTTTTTACTTATTCTTGCAATGTGGGCAGCTTTCCAAATTTCATGTTTATTATAGCCGAGTTTTTCGAGCGACTGCATTTCTTCTTCTGAAATAGGCTTATGATGGTGCATTGTTACTTCTTTTGGCGTGGCAGCGGAAGCAGGAAAGACAGATATCCCGCACAATAATGCTGCCATAGTCATACTTACTGCGATTTTCTTGTACATATAAACTCCTCCTAGATGGGTAATGTGGAAAACTTACACATATCATTTCCATAAAATGTGAAAAACTTGTGAACAAGTTAAGTTTTTTTATTCACAGTATAAAAAGAAGTTTTTCATGGTTTTCCAACATAAAACATTGATTAATAGTGAAAAACTAGGTTATAATCGAAATTGAAAATCAATATCAATGACGGATTTATACATATAGATAAAAATAAGGGAGAGAAAAATATGACTACATATACTTCCATCGCAAACGTTATTAAAGAAAGACGTTCTGTTCGTACATTTACAAATAAAGCAGTAGAAAAAGAGCTATTAATTGAACTATTGAACGACGCAACATGGGCACCGAATCATAAACACCGTGAACCATGGAATTGTAAATTATACATTGGAGAAGGCCGTCAGAAATTAGTAGACGCAGTACTAAACTCTTTCACAGAAGAAGAAAGAGCAAAACGCGGCAAAACTTTATCTGATCGTTTCTTAAGCACACCTGCACAAATCGTTGTTTACATTAATGAAGATCCGCGTCAAATTCAACGTGACGAAGATTACGCTGCAACATGTGCATTTATGCAAAACTTCCAATTACTTGCCTGGGAACGCGGATTAGGCTGCGTTTGGAAATCAGGTGGATTAAACTACAATCCACTATTTATAGAAGGAATTGGTTTAACAAGAGGTCAACGCATCATTGGAATTCTTCATATCGGCTATTTCGATAAAGCACCAGAAGGAAAAGCTCGTACACCGATTACGGAGAAGATGGAGATCATTGAAGGTTAATTAGAAAGAGGCATTCTCGTTTTTTAAGAGGGTGTCTTTTTATTATGCAATCAATCCTCATGAAAGCTTGTTCCTCATCATACACTTTCTTAAGGGAAAGTGTAAGGAGGGAAAATAATGAGAGCAAGTGATGATAAAGCACTACAATATGCGATTGCTGAAATTACGGAAATTGCGACTGGATTTGGTCTTGATTTTTATCCGATGCGCTATGAAGTATGTCCAGCGGAAATTATCTATACATTTGGTGCATATGGGATGCCGACGAGGTTTTCGCATTGGAGTTTTGGAAAGCAATTTTTCAGAATGAAATTACAATACGATTTAGGACTTAGTAAAATTTATGAACTCGTTATTAACTCTAATCCATGTTACGCCTTTTTATTAGATACGAATTCTTTAATTCAAAATAAATTAATCGTGGCGCACGTTTTAGCACATTGTGATTTCTTCAAAAATAATATTCGTTTTTCTAATACGAAACGCGATATGGTTGAGAGTATGGCAGCGACAGCAGATCGTGTGAAGGCGTATGAACATAAGTATGGAAGAGAAGAGGTAGAAACATTTTTAGATGCCGTACTTGCCATTCAAGAACATATTGATCCATCGCTTATGCGTCCGAAACTTGCATGGAGTATTGAAGATTTAGAAGAGGATGTAGAAAAGAAAAAGATATCACAGTACGATGATTTATGGAATTTAGATGATCGAAACAAAAAGAGAGAACGACCTAATATGCATAAAAAGAAGAAAATCCCACCGCAGCCAGAAAAAGATTTACTCCTCTTTATTGAAGAATATAGCCGTGAGCTAGAAGAGTGGCAGCGCGACATATTAACGATGATGCGTGAAGAAATGTTATACTTCTGGCCACAGCTTGAAACGAAGATTATGAATGAAGGTTGGGCTTCCTTCTGGCATCAACGCATACTTCGTGAAATGGACTTAACATCTGGTGAAGCAATTGAATTTGCGAAATTAAATGCAGGTGTCGTACAGCCATCAAAAACAAGTATTAATCCATACTACCTCGGTATTAAAATGTTCGAAGATATTGAAGAGCGCTATAACAACCCGACAGAAGAAATGAAACGACGCGGTGTGAAACCTGGTTCTGGTCGTGACAAAATCTTTGAAGTAAGGGAAATTGAATGGGATGTATCGTTCCTAAGAAACTATTTAAATAAAAAACTTGTAATGAGAGAAGATATGTACTTATTCCAGCGCCAAGGAAAAGAATATAAAGTAATTGATAAAGAATGGGAGCATGTACGCGATCAACTCGTAAATATGCGTACAAATGGAGGTTTCCCGTACTTAGTAGTAGAAGATGGAGACTACTTAAAGAATGGGGAATTGTACATTAAACATAGCTATGAAGGAATTGAGTTAGATTTAAAATACTTAGAAAAAGTATTACCGTATCTTCATCAGCTATGGGGAAGAACAGTGCATATGGAATCGATTGTGGAGAGTAAGGGCGTTGTGTTTTCTTATGATGGGAAAATGGTGCATCGGAAGTATGTGTGATGAAAAGAACGGACATAGAAATGCAGTGACCCCTGTCAAGTAGACAGTATTAAAAAAGCGCAACTAAGCAACCTGAGTTCTATATTTATATGGACTCAGGTTATTTAATTTCTTTTGAAATCTTTGATGATTATAAAAGTACATATATTTACGCACGGCAAGTTTGACCTCATTCGCTTTATGGAAGGAGTGTAAATGAAAACACTCTGCCTTAAAGTGACTGAAGAAGTTTTCCATACAAGCATTATCCCAACAGTTGCCTCTTCGAGACATACTTGCCTTCATCTGATATTTTTTAAGTAATTGATTATATTGACGAGATGTATACTGGGACCCTTGATCACTATGTAAGAGGATTCCCTTCACATTTCGTTTTTTCTTTGCCTTTTTAAGTGTATCTAACACAAGTTTTAAGTCGTTTCTACGACTGGTTTCATAGGCAACAATTTCATTATTGTATAAATCCTTAATAGCGGATAAGTACAAGCGCTGTCCATTGAAAATCAAATAGGTAATATCGGTTACCCATTTCTCATTCGGTTTTGAAGCTTGAAACTCCCTATTTAGATGGTTCTCTGAAATCACATAAGCTTCTTTTTTTCCGTAATAAGGTCGTTTTTTCCTAATTACGGCTTTGATACCTAGTTCACTCATCAATCTTTGGATGCGTTTATGATTCAAATGAAGGTTATATGTGGCTTTCAGCCAAACTTGTATTCTTCTATATCCATAAATTCCTCTTAATTTTTTATGACACTTCAATATCTTTTTCTTAATTTCGATATCCTCTGATTGTTTTTTTGAAGGCGTCGTATGCCGTTTTATCCATTTGTAGTACCCACTTCTGGTTACACCAGCAATATCGCATAGAATGGTCACTGTATAACCTGTTTTTGTCATTTCATGGATGACTTCGAATTTTTTTATTTTGGATACGACTTTCATTCCTCCTTTTACATCCCTAAGAGCTTTTTTAACATTTCATTTTCCGCTTCTAATCGTCTGATCTTAGCTTCAGGATCTTCGGGTCTAACCCTTGGTCTACCTAAACCTGGTCCTTTCGCTTTACCGCGTTTTTCTTCTAGTCCTTTGATTCCTTCAGCTTCAAAGTGTTTCACCCAACGACTTACAACCGAGTGATGAATACCTAATTCTTTCGCAATGGTTTTATAGCTCATGCCTTCTATTAAGTATAAATCTATAGCTTGTTTCTTAAATTCTACATCGTAAGTGACTCTAATTTTTCCCATGAAAAAATCCCCTCCATAGTAAACAGGTTAATGTGCTTTCTTTTTCCTGTCTACTATAAGGGGATCATATCAAAATGCTATGTCCGTTCTTTTTTATTATATGGAGTTTTTGTTTACCAAACAGGTCGTATGCTCGATGATAATTTTCCTGTATTTTCTTTAGTAACGAATGTTGTTAAATCCTCTTTAAGCATTTGCATTCGTTCTGCACCTATGTTTGCAATCCATCGTTGTTCTATTTCAGCTACTATTTCTTCTTTTGCTTTCATTACTGCTAAACCACGCTCGGTTAAAACAATAATTTTACCTCTTTTATCAGTAGGATGCGTTTGGCGCGTGACATAACCACTGTTCTCAAGAGAATCTACCATTTTACTTATGGCTTGTTTTGAAACCCCTAAATATTCAGCTAGTTCTATACCGGTTGCTCCATTAGGAAGGATGCGTTTGAACATAAAACCATGCGCTGGCCTAATATCTTCAAATCCCAATTCACTTAATTTGTCATGTAGTTCAGTAATTAATGTGCTGAAGGATAATGATAAAAGTGAAGTGAGATCTAATTCGTTAAATGTTTGATGCTCCATGTATATAACCTCCTTACTTATAGTCAATCAAATTGACTATATAATAGTGATAGAACAAATAATGATTTATCTAAATAAAATCAATGAATTATGGAGGTTTCACATGGTTAATATCGTTAAAATTAGAGGGAGTGTATTTGCACCGTATGCTTCGCTGAAACCTATTCAGGATCCTGCGACGGGAAGAGTGTTTGAATATGCCGGAGATGCACGGGAGTTTACACCGTGCGCTGTGAACACAAAGCGTTCAAGATTAGAACAAGAAGTGAATATTGATTTTTATAAAAGAGAGATTTTCACATATGCAGATGCTTGTATCGTCACTGTGAAAATTACAAATCCAGATGGCTCAATTGAGTATCAAAAAGGAGAAACAAGTACAGAAAACATTGCATGTACAAATATTGTATGGAGTGAAGATGAAGTTTCATTTGAAATGAGAGCAAGTGCAAGTAATCCGTTAAACGCGGCAGCACCTGCAGCTGATTATTTTTTGACTATACGAGTTAATGAAAGTGGTACTGTGCATGTTGAAGGTTTACATGATGGTTTTCCTTGCTATGAATTTTATAAACAAATCGACTTTGGTTCATTTGAATTAATATATACAAATGATTTCAGAGAAACCGGTGATACCCCAGCAGCACTAGCTGGAGAAATGGAATATAGCTTTAAAACGACAATCTAGATATAAATATAGCGCTATTTTTAAGAAGGAAGTAGCTAATGCAAAAGAGAACGCTATTGATTATGGGAGCGAAATTGTGGTCTGTTTTACTCAATATTATGCAGTATCTAAAATAAAATTATAGAGGTGTTTCTTATGACTAATATCGTTAAAATTAGAGCCAGTGTATTTATTCCAGTGTCTTGGACGGAACCGAGTAAGGATGTACAAACAGGAAGAGTAATCCAATTCGAAGGTGATTCACGTGAATTTACACCACATGCGGTAAATACTATGCGCTCTAGAGTTGAGCAAGAGGTAGTAGTGGACTTTTATAAAGAAGAAGTGTTTTCATATGCAAACACGGGTATTACGACAGAGAAGATTACAAATCCAGATGGTTCTGTGAATAAAAGAACAGGAAAAGCGAGTACTGAAAATATTGTGTGTACGGATATTTCATGGAATTCTGATGGTGTGCAATTTAAAATGAGTGCAAGCGCTAGTAATCCGTTAAATGTGTATGCCCCTCCTGTGGACTATTTATTAACTGTATGTGTGAACAAGGATAGTAGTATCGATATTCAAGGAGAACATGATGGATTCCCTTGTTTCGAATTTTATAAGCAAGTAGATTTCGGTTCATTTGAACAAATTTATACACATGATTTTAGAGAAACTGGTGATACACCTGAAGCGTTAGGTGGAGAAATGGATTATAGTTTTACAAAGAGATTATAGGAAGTATGATAATAAAACGGTTGATTCTTTCGTTCGTTCGTAAATGGAATGAATTAATTGGACTATCCAGCAGTGTAGTTGAGCAATGCAAAAGCCAATAAAGTTAGTGGCTTTTGCATTTTTATTATACTCTAAGAGGTTTCAAAAAAACAAACAACTTTACAATATACCCTTAAGGGTATATGATATTATACAAAGTTACAAAGTAATGTATAATATAGTTATAATTACGGAGGTGATCTACAGTGGAATATAATCAAGATATGAAAAATAGATTGAAACGTATTGAAGGTCAAGTGCGTGGTGTGCTTCGCATGATGGAAGAGGGAAAAGATTGCCGAGATGTTATTACACAGTTAACTGCATCCCGTTCTGCACTTGATCGTACAATTGGACTCGTTGTTGGAACAAATTTAGAGCAATGTTTGCGCGAGCAGTTTGAAACAGGTAATGGTTCAAATGAAGAGTTAATTAAAGAAGCCGTTCAATTACTTGTAAAAAGCCGATAATCTGTCAAACATATGTGTTGACAGATTTTCAAAAACATTTTATTATACCCCTACAGGTATATGTATTCTGATTAGGGAGGAAATGATTATGAGTATAAAAGTTGATATGAATTTAGACTGTAAAGGCTTGGCTTGTCCGATGCCAATTGTGAAGACAAAAAAGGCGATGGAAGGATTGGCATCAGGACAAGTTATTGAAATAGAGGCGACGGATAAAGGATCGACGTTAGATATACAAAGTTGGTCAAATAAAGTAGGGCATCAATATATTGGAACGAAACAAGAGGGAGATATATTAAAGCATTATGTACGAAAAGCCCATGAACATGAAGTAAATGAAGTTGTGAAGTATCCTCATACAATTACGAATGGGGAATTGCAAAATAAATTATTAAGTGGTGAAGAGTGCACTGTATTAGATGTTCGTGAAGAAGCGGAATTCGTCTTTGGTCATATTCCATCCGCAATTTCGGTGCCGTTAGGTGAATTAGATAGTGCTATGTTAGACAGTGCGAAACCAATTTATGTTGTTTGCCGAACTGGTAACCGTAGTGATGTAGCTTGCCAAGTGTTGAAAGAGAGAGGTTTTTCAAACGTGAAAAATGTTATTCCAGGTATGTTAGAGTGGCAAGGAAATATAGAAAAATAAAATTTTTTAAATATAAATATACCCCAGGGGGTAATTGAATGAGTGTTAAACTGTTACAAGCAAAAGATGTCGCAGAGAAAGTTTTATTCGGAGAATTGTTTATTTTAGATGTTCGTAATGAAACGGACTATGAAGATTGGAAAATTGAAGGGAAACAAGTTTCTTCTATAAATAAACCGTATTTTGACTTATTAGATGGTGTAGATCATATTGTAGATGAATTGCCGAGGGAGAAAGAAATTTTAGTCGTATGTGCGAAAGAAGGTTCTTCGCAGTTTGTCGCAGAGCAATTGTTACATGCCGGATTCAATGATGTTTATTATTTAGCTGGTGGTATGAAAGTTTGGAGTGAATATGTAAAGCCGTTAAAAGTAGGAGATGTACAGGGCGGAGGAAGTGTATATCAATTTAACCGTCTTGGAAAAGGCTGTTTATCTTATATGATCGTCTCAAACGGTGAAGCAGCAGTTATTGATGCAGTCAGAACGGTTGAAGCATATGAATATTTTGCGGAAGAGCATGGCGTTACTATTACGAATGTCATGGATACACATTTACATGCAGACCATATTTCTGGAGGATGTAGGTTAGCTGAAAAAGTAGGTGGTACGTATTGGTTACCTCCAAAAGATGCGGAGGAAGTCGTTTTCTCATATAAACCGCTTGTTGAAGGATCTGTTATTACGGTGGGGGGTACCAAAATTGAAATTGATGCATTATACTCACCGGGGCATACGATTGGAAGTACATCATTTATTGTAGATGATTCCTATTTATTATCAGGTGATATTTTATTTGTAGATTCAATTGGCCGTCCAGATCTTGCTGGGAAGGCTGAAGATTGGGTGAGTGATTTACGAAATACGTTATATAAACTTTATAAGGAACTGTCTCAAGATTTAATTGTTTTACCGGCTCATTATTCAAAAATAAGTGAAATGGACGACAGAGGCATTGTGAATGCGCATTTACAAGATTTATTTAAGGAGAATGTAGGGTTAAATATTGTTGATGAGGGAGAGTTTCGTAAAACTGTGACAGAGAACTTACCGCCTCAGCCGAATGCTTATGAAGAAATTCGTCAAACGAATATGGGTAAGATTTATCCGAGTGTGGAAGAAGAGCGTGAAATGGAGATTGGCCCAAATCGTTGTGCAGTTCATGATTCATTATAAAATAACAAACTGGAGGAATAGATGATGAATGTAAAACAAGTATTAGATGCCAAAGGTTTAGCATGTCCAATGCCGATTGTAAGAACGAAGAGAGCGATGGATGCTTTACAAACTGGAGAAGTATTAGAAGTACATGTAACAGATAAAGGATCAGTAAAAGATATTCCAGCATGGTCAAAAACAGGCGGTCATGAAATAGTAAAGCATAATATAGAGGACGATGTACTGAAGTTTTGGATTAAGAAGGCGTAGTGAAGAACTAGTTTTGTAAAGGCGGAGAGGTTGGTTATATGAATACAATATTAAGTACGCCTTTCATTGTACTTGCTGCATGGTTTGTTATTTCGCGTTTTTTACCGGTGAAAGGTGTTCAAAATATAAATGGAAAAGAATTAAAGAGTATAGTGGGAAAACAGGGAAAACAATTTGTCGATGTTCGTACAGTAGGTGAATATAGAGGAAATCATATGAAGGGATTTCAGAATATCCCACTAAATGAGTTAGCTAGTAAAGTAAATCAGTTAGATAAAAATAAGGAAGTGATTGTTATTTGTCAGAGCGGGATGAGAAGTAAGCAAGCAGCAAAAGTATTAAAAAAATTAGGGTTTCAGCGCATTATAAATGTTTCAGGCGGTATGAACGCTTTGTAAGGGGAAAGTAGTATCAGGTGTAGCTAGATAATTTGAGCCATTTCACAATTTTTAAAATACCCCCATAGGTAATTAGGAGGATAACAACATGGAACAACAGAAGAAAACGACGATTGTTTTATTTAGTGGAGATTATGATAAGGCGATGGCAGCTTATATTATTGCAAATGGTGCAGCGGCGTACGATCATGAGGTGACTATTTTTCATACTTTCTGGGGTTTAAATGCCCTTAGGAAAGATGAGCATGTGAAAGTAAAGAAAACGTTTATAGAGAAAGTGTTTGGAAAAATGATGCCGCGCGGCGCTGATAAGATGGGATTATCAAAAATGAATTTTGCTGGTATGGGGCCAAAGATGATTAAAGGCATTATGAAGAAGCATAATGCGATGCCTTTGCCAGATTTAATTGATATGGCGAAAGAACAGGGAGTTAAACTTGTAGCTTGTCAAATGACAGTAGATTTATTAGGGTTAAAAGAGGAAGAGATTATGGAAGGGGTAGAGTTTGCAGGAGTAGGTGCATATTTAGCAGATGCTTCGGATGGGAATGTGAATTTATTTATTTAAATCACCTTCTTTTTAGAAGGCAGGGGATACAATATGAGTTTAACAGTACTACTTTTTATTATTGGTTTTATAGGATCATTTATTTCAGGAATGGTTGGTATTGGCGGTGCAATTATTAATTATCCGATGATCTTATACATTCCAGTATTGCTAGGATTTGCTGGATATACATCACATGAAGTAAGTGGTATTACAGCGATTCAAGTATTCTTTGCAACTTTTGCAGGCGCGTGGGCGTATAGGAAAAGTAACGATATGGATAAAACTTTAGTTGTGTATATGGGAGCTAGTATATTAATAGGAAGCTTTGTAGGTAGCTTTAGTGCGAATCTATTAAATGAGCATGCTGTAAACGTTGTTTACACATTACTAGCTACTATTGCGGCTATTATGATGTTTATACCGAAGCGAAGCAATCGTAAGGGGACAGAAGGAATTACGTACAATAAGTGGCTCGCTAGTTTGCTAGCGTTTATTGTAGGAAGTGTTTCCGGCATTATTGGGGCTGGTGGTGCGTTTCTTTTAGTCCCGATTATGCTAGTTGTTTTAAAACTACCGATACGTACGACAATAGCCACATCTATCGCTATTACTTTTATTTCCTCGATAGGAATTACTACTGGGAAAGTGATTACTGGACAAATAGTTGTTATTCCGGCTCTTATCGTTGCGATAGCAAGTTTATTTGCCGCTCCGCTTGGGGTGAGAGTAGGGAAGAGAGTGAATCAAAAAGTTTTGCAATACGTATTGTCTACTTTAATTGTAGGAACTGCGATAAAGATGTGGGTTGATATGATATCGAAATAAAAAGATGGTGCTCTTGTAGCACCATCTTTTTATTTACGCCCAAATAACTTTCATTAAGTTCTTATATTCATCGTTTGCCAGTTTATATAGCATTCTCGTATGTTCAAAGACAAGTGCGGGATTAAAGTTTGGTTCTGAGAATGCAAGAGATGTTGAAATATCAATTGCATTTTGTTTGTTTAGCGTGAATTTTGCAAATCGATAAGATGTGTTTAATTCATTGATGACATGTAAAATATCATTTGTTGATGTTGAATCAGGTACAAGAGCAACATTGAAGCAGTATATATCCACAGCAGGATGTTCGCTTTGGAAAGCAGCGATAAGCTGAATTTTTGCGCCAGCTTCTGTTTCTAATCCTACTGAAAAATGTACCGAACCATCATTTTCATCTATATTTTCTTCCATGTATATATCGTTTGATTTTAAGTACTCTTTAAAATCTGAAATGTTATGTTTTACTGCAGCTTTCATATGTGTGAGCCCCCTGGTAATTGGAATAGATTACTATTATTTATTATAATTTAAAAATATTAAAAAAGATAGTTGGAAAGTTCTGATTTTTTGTTTTGGAAGCATTAAAAAGAAGCAGTGCTCTACCTCCATAGAGCACTGCTTCACTTTATTCATTGTTATTAGACGATGTTTCTGTATCTTCACTGTTATTCTTATTTTGAGTTTCATCGTTACTTGATTCGCGTTCACTCGTATTTTTAGACGTAGATTCTTTTGTTTTCTCTGAGCTTGTTTTTTTCGAATCAGAATCAGATTTTGTATAGGCAGGTAGTCCAAGGTGACTACGAAGTTCGTTTGTAACATTAGCTAATTCTTTTTTATCTGGATTGTAGTAGTAAGTTCGACCACCACCAGCTGACTTACTACATGTATCATCACCTTTTGCCATGTAACAATCTTCACCTTCAATTTGTAATTTCTCAATTGAAGAATCTGCTCCATATTTATAGAATGAAAGCATATCGTCGAATGTTAAGTTTGTAACGAATTGTCCGTTAATATCATCAATGATGTTACCAACTTTTGTTACGGATCCAATGCTTGTTAGTTTCTTTAAAATGGCTTCGATAACGAGTTGCTGACGTTGACCACGCATCGCATCACTATCAACGTGTCGTGTTCTAGCAAGAGCAAGAGCTTCTTCACTATTTAACTTTTGAACACCTTTTTTCAGGTGAATTGCATCGGCGTTATCATTACTATCTTGTTCAGTAAATTCAACTGGTACATCAACTTCAATGCCACCTAAATCATCAACGATTTTCATGAATGATTTAAAGTTAAATTTTACAAAGTAATCGACAGGAACATTCATTAATTTTTCAACTGCATCAATACTTGCTTGTGGTCCACCATCTTTTCCGTTTTTGGTAGCACCGAATGCATGAGCGTGTGTAATTTTATCTTTTTTCTTTTCTACTGGAATATAAGTATACGTGTCTCGTGGAATACTTAATAGTTTTACAGTTTTGCTATCTTTATTAAACGTTGCAAGTAATAGTGCATCCGTTCTTATAGCTTCACCATATTCTTTCCCACGGACATCGCTTTCATCAACACCCATTATTAAGACAGAGACGTTATTTGTAATAGGTTTTACAGCTTTATCACGTAAATCAGATTTATCACCGCGCGCTAAATCGTGAGCGGCATTTCGAACAGCAGAAGATGCTTTATTTACTAAAAACCAAGTATAACCGCCACCTATTATTAAAACTAATAGAATAACGCTTATAATAATTTTTGTTTTTTTCTTACTTTTTTTCGGTTTAGTTCGTGTATTTTCTTGCAAAGATGGGTTTTGCTCCATTTCTTGTACTCCTTCATTTGAATTGAAATACGACACTCATATCCACTTATTATAATGAAATTTAGCGAAAAAAAACATTACAAATCATTTACATTTCGTAAAAATTCAATTTATTTATAAAAAGTCAGATTTTCTATATTTTATTTTTAAGATATAGAACAAGTATAATGTGTTTTAGTAGAAATGAAAATATGTATTGTGAGAAAGTGATAGAGAAGTAAGATTTGTTGAAATATAGCCAATAAGATGTGATTAGCTGTATGTGTATTTCTTATATAATAAAGAAAGATTTTACGGATGAAGGAGAGAGCATAATGAATCATACATCATTCCGAGCAATTGTCGTGAACGAAAAAGAAAATAATCAATTTGAAAGAAAGCTTGTTGAGAGAGAAGTCAATAGTTTACCTGAAGGAGACGTATTAATACTTGTTTATTATTCTTCATTAAATTATAAAGATGCCCTTTCAGCTACGGGTAATAAAGGTGTAACGAGAACATATCCTCATACACCAGGTATCGATGCAGCGGGAGAGGTAGTTAGTAGTGAAAATAACGCCTTTCAGGAAGGCGATCAAGTTATGGTAACTGGATATGATTTAGGTATGAATACTTCTGGTGGTTTCGGAGAATATATTCGCGTGCCATCATCTTGGGTTGTTCCTTTACCGAAAGAAATGTCTTTGAAGGAAAGTATGATGTACGGGACAGCCGGTTTTACAGCTGCCTTATCGGTATATAAGCTCATTAGAGCGGGAATTACGCCTAGTATGGGAGATGTTTTAGTAACGGGTGCTACGGGCGGAGTAGGCAGTGCAGCAGTTAGCATTTTAGCGAAGCTAGGATATGACGTAGTAGGATCAACTGGGAAAAAGGAAGAGAAAGAGATGCTGCTACGTTTAGGTGCAAAAAAGATGATTCATCGTGCGGAGTTGAGTGATGAATCAGGAAGACCGATGCTTAAAGGAATATACGCTGGGGTTGTCGATACCGTAGGCGGAAGCATGTTAGAAAGTTCTTTAAAGGTAGTTAAGTATGGAGGCTGTGTAACAACGTGTGGTAACGTAGCAGGGCATGAATTAAATACAACTGTATACCCATTCATATTACGAGGGTAACTAACTGTTACGATTTATTTAACCAATTATAACTAAAGTTAATTAAATATATCAGTAAGCCCTGCTAGTCAAGTGATTGGCTAGTAGTGAGGGGTAACTGCGGGCAATCCCTAAAGCTGATTGAACTACAGCGTGGCTAGAAATAGCGAGCGCGAATGTCGCGAAAGCAGAAAAAATCAATCAGATCGTGCAAGGTTAAATCCTAAACACTAGAACAATGGGTCTTCCGCCTCGAATCATCTAAGTCAAAATGGATAAGATGAACGTTCAACGACTATCTCGTATAACTGACGAGAGTACATCACAAGCCTATGGTGGTGGAAAAATCCTCTATCTCTAAGTAGATAAACATATAGTCTGCGCTCATGTGAAAACATGAGAAGTTCATAAGAGAACTGGCTAAGGAATTGCGCCCTTAGTTGAACAAGATAAATTTTATTGAATCTATCAAACTTCATTGAAAATATAGAACGTATGTGCTATTTTTGGTTCAATGAGGTGAGAATCATAATGAAATTTTCACGAGTTAGTCAAGTATCAGAATTAACAGGTTTGCATCCGAGTAGTCTAAGGAGAATGCTGGTGGAACACGCTACTATTCAGAAGAACAAATCTTTCATTAAAGGAGTTAAATTCTGATGATATTGGCGAAGAAAGTCAGACTGATTCCAACGCCTGAACAAGAAAAAGTGCTTAGAAACCATGCTGGAGCTGCAAGATTTGCTTATAACTATTGTAAAAGAATGAGTGATAGATACTATAAGCTATTTGGAAAATCTGTTTCACAGTTAGCTTTACAGAAACGATTTACAAAGATCAAGAAGCGAAAGCAATATGAGTGGTTAAAAAATATCAACGCACAAGTTCCCAAACAGGCTTCAAAAGATTTTGACAAGGCGCGAAAAAATTCGTTCGAAAAGTACCAAAATGGTTATCACACTTCTTATAAATCCAAAAAAGATTTAATCCAAGGATTTTATGCCAATTATGAAAGACTGATTATAGGAAAGAAAGTAGTTCATATTCAGTCTATTGGAGAAGTGAAAACAAGCCAACAACTACCAAGAAACAAAAAGCCATCCAATCCAAGAGTTACATTTGATGGTCGTCACTGGTGGATTAGTGTAGGGTTCCAAGAAGACTTTGAATTACAAGAGCTAACCAATGAGTCGATTGGTGTGGATGTTGGTTTAAAAGAGCTGTTTGTGGCTTCTAATGGTATGAAAGAACGAAATATAAATAAAGATGCTAAGGTTAAAAAACTTTTGAAAAGGAAAAAGTCAGCGCAAAGAGATATGTCTAGGAGATTTAAAAAAGGTGTAAAAATTCAATCTGCCGGATATGAAAAAGCTAAAGCGGAGCACCTGCGGTTATCTAGGAAAATTACGAATATCCGAAATAACCATATCCATCAAGCAACAGCAAAATTGGTGAAAACCAAACCAATGAAAATTGTTGTGGAAGACTTACCTATCTCAAACCTGTTAAAAAACAAAAAACTATCGAAAGCATTTTCATTTCAAAAATTAAACTTCTTCTTTCAATGTTTGTCATACAAGTGTGAGAAATATGGCATCGAGTATGTAAAAGCTGATAAATGGTTCGCCTCAAGCAAGATTTGCTCATGTTGCGGAGTAAAATACGACCATTCAGTTCAACCAGAAGGACAGTGGAGTTTAAAAATACGTGAGTGGTGTTGTGTTGGGTGCAATAGCCATCACGATAGGGATGTAAATGCTTCGATAAATTTATCAAGATGGGTAAAATAAATGCTTGATAATAGGAGGTAACGATACTGCCTCGTGTGGAGTGTTATACCCCTCGTCCCTTCGGGGTTGCGAGAACACGATGAAGCACTAACTTGTGTAAATTTGATTGAATTGTATAGATTTAGTTAAGTTTATCGTATCGGATTAGCCTTTTAGGAATAGATTCAGTTCAATGTCCAGTAGATGTGAGAAGAGAAGTGTGGGCATTGCTAGCAGGTGAGTGGAAAAATTCAGAGCTATTATCTTATACAGAAGAATGTACATTAAAAGAATTAGATGAGAAGTTTGTACTTATACTGCAAGGAAAGTTAAAAGGAAGAACGGTTGTAAAGATGAAATGAAAAAAGAGACGCTTAAATTAGCGTCTCTTTCCCAGGCTGTGGAGAAAGCCTTCTCCACAGCCTATTTTTGTGTCTGAACCTCTTTTTATGTGTCAACACTGATAAAAAAGAGGAAAAGGAGAGATTTCTTATGATGGGTGCTTTAAAAAATCATCGCGACGAGCGTGTATCTGTTTCTGTAGAAGAATTGGTTCCACAAGATCATTTCCTTCGTGCGATTGAAGCGACAATTAGTTTTGATTTTATTGAGGAGAAGTTACGCCCTTATTATTGTGAAAACAATGGCCGTCCGTCAATCCATCCTATCGTTTTATTTAAGATGATGTTTATTGGATATTTTTATGGTATTCGTTCTGAGCGTCAATTGGAAAAGGAGATTAAAACGAACATTGCCTACCGTTGGTTTTTAGGGTTCTCTCTATCAGATACAATTCCAGATCATTCTACAATCAGTTGGAATCGCCGTACTCGTTTCGTTCATACAAATATTTTCGAAGAAATTTTTGATGAGATTGTGAGACAAGCGACGGAGCGCCGTATGGTAGGAGGACGTGCGTTGATGACAGATTCCACACACATTAAGGCCAATGCCAATAAAAATAAATTTGTACATAAATATAAAAAAGAAAAGGCAAAGTTCTATATAGATGAACTAGAAGCTGCGGTAATCGAAGATCGTGAGGCGCACGGAAAAAAGAATTAAAACCTAGAAAGGAAAGTGATACCCCTACTAAAAAACTCGGATAAGTACAACGGATCCAGATAGTGGATTTTTAATGAGAGATGGAAAACCGAACGGTTTTCATTTTTTAGATCATCGTACGACTGATGCGAAGTACAATATTATTACAGATACCTATATAACGGCTGGAAATATGGCAGATTCCGAGCCGTATTTAGCACGTCTACAAGCTCAAGTTGATAAATTCGGGTTTGAAGTGGAAGCTGTAGCTCTTGATGCAGGCTATTTTACAGGATATATCTGTAAGAAGTTATCAGAAAGAAATATATTTATGGTGATGGGGTATCGCCGATTTGGAAAGAGAAATAAAGAAGTACCGAAAAGCCAATTTAAATATGTAGAAGAAATGAATGCATTTGCTTGTCCGATGGGATGTATTTTAGAATATGCGACAACGGATCGCGAAGGATATCGTCAATATAAATCGAATCCAGAAGACTGCGCTGTTTGTCCGCTACGTGAGGTATGCTTTTCAAAGAAACAAAAACAAAAAGTTATCACCCATCATATATGGGAGAAATATAAAGATATCGCTAGAAAAAACAAACTAACAGCTACAGGGAAAAAGTTGTATAAAGTACGATGTTCAACTATAGAGCGAAGCTTTGCGGATGCAAAAGAACTACATGGCTATCGATATGCTCGGTTTCGAGGGCTGAAATCTGTCCAAATGCAGGCTTACCTCACCGCCGCTTGTCAAAACATGAAAAAAATAGCCCTCCATCTAACCAAAAAGGGGTTGGTGGAGGGCTATTTTTCTAAATTCTACTATTTTTTGTTGTTTTCTTTCGCTAAAATCAAAAAAGATTCCAGAGTGTTGGGAACCCTAAAGGGTTTCCCAACACTCTGAAAAAGAGACGCTTAAATTAGCGTCTCTTTCCTATTATAATGATTGTTTTATATTTACTTTTCCTTGTTCACCTAAAACACCATCAGCGATATTTACAGCGTGATCACCGATACGCTCTAAGTTACTTACCATATCAACGTAGATGATGCTTGCATCACCTGAACAGCTACGTTCGTTCAGACGTAACACATGGCGTTTACGTAAAACACGTTCCATTTGGTCAATTTTACGTTCTTTTGCAATAACGGTTTGAGCTAGTTCAGTGTCAAAGTTTGTTAAAGCATTGATTGCATCTTGTAATGTTGAAATTGTTAATTCAAGCATTTCATTTAATTCAGCTAGTGCTTCATCTGATAGTGAAACACGGTTTGAAATTTGGAAATCTACAAGTTCTACAAGGTTTTCTACATGATCACCGACACGTTCAATATCTCCAACAACACCTGCTAAAACTGAATGTTTTTCAGAGTCTGTAGGTGAAAGTGGTTTTTCTGATAGTAAAACTAAATACTCGATAATTTTTTTATCTAAATTGTTAATAGCTCCTTCTAATTGAGTAGCCATGTTAGCGTGTTTTTTGTCTTGTGTATTTAAAAATTGATTAGCTTCTTTTAGTCCATCTAATGAAAACTCAGCCATACGAATAATTTCTTTTTGAGCTTCTGTTAAAGCAATCGCTGGAGATTGCTCAATAAAGATTGGATTTAAATGCTGTGGTTTGAAGTTAATAGATGCATCTTCACCACGAATAAGTTTTGTTACAATCCATGCTAATACTGCAATGAATGGGAACTGAATGATTGTATTCGTTACGTTAAACGTCCCGTGTGCAAATGCAATTGTCATTTCTGGATTTAAGTTTAATGACGTTTGGAAATATTGAATTAAACTTGTAAATGGTATTAATATAATCGTAAAGATAATGGTACCGATTATATTAAAGATAACGTGAACTAATGCTGCACGTCTTGCTGCAATTGAAGTACCGATTGCTGCTAATACGGCTGTAATTGTCGTACCGATGTTATCACCGAACAATACAGGAAGAGCAGCTTGTAAATCAATAGCACCCTGGCCGAATAGTTCTTGTAAAATACCGATTGTCGCACTTGAACTTTGTACAATTAAAGTGAAGACTGTACCAACAACAATTCCTAAAATTGGATTATCACTCATGCTAACCATTAATTCTTGGAATGACTCTAAAGAACGAAGAGGCTTCATACCTGCGCTCATTAATTCTAAACCGAAGAATAACATACCAAACCCAAATACGACTTGACCTACAGAATGTACTTTTTTATTTTTAAAGAAGAATAGTAAGATAGCTCCAACTGCCATAACTGGGAGAGCGTATTCTCCGATTTTAATCCCGATAATAAATGCAGTAACTGTCGTTCCGATGTTCGCACCCATAATAACACCGATTGCTTGTCTTAATGTCATAAATCCAGCACTTACAAGTCCGACTGTTAAAGCGGTTGTTCCTGAACTTGATTGAATTAATACTGTAACTAACATACCTGCTAGTACACCCATAAGAGGGTTTGTTGTAAAACGATCTAGAATATCGCGAAGACGATCTCCAGCTGCTTGTTGCAGTCCATCGCCCATGTATTTAATCCCGAATAAGAAAATACCTAATCCACCAATGAACTGGAAGATCATATCTTGAATATTGTATTCCACGCATTCCACTCCTTAAATTTCATGTACGATGTAATTATTAACTAAACCTTGAGACACTGTAAACGGTTTATCAGTAAAATTTACACTAAATTTACAAAGTGATAAAAAGTTTACAAATCTTTAAAGAAACACCTGGATTTAATTGGTTTTTCAGATGATATATCTGATCGGTTTGTAAAGAAGTCACATTTATCACACTATTTTCGGATAGTAAAAATAGGTGAAGGGAAACTACCCAACTGGATATGCGGATTGGAATTTTATTTTGTTATGATGATGGTTCTTTGCATATTTTTTGATTAAAGTTAGAAAAATATGTAGGGAAACGGGGGAGGTTTGAAATGAATGTATTAAGTGAAAATGAAAAAGCAATGTGATTTTTTTAGGAATCCACTGCTTTTACAAATGTGTATACATGATTTTTTGGTCCAAGTACTTCGAAAAAGAACCAATTAGCATTACCCAACGGCTTTTTCTTTTGTTTTATCCCCCTGTTTTTGCTTCCGTAAGCTTGTGATGTAAATGAAAAGAAAAGCGATAAGTAATAGAGAGGAATATCGATATACAGTTGCATAGTTGGTAAAGTGTGCAATGAATCCAAAAATAATCGCTCCAGCACCAATTCCAAGATCAAATGCTGAGAAGAATGTTGCTGTTGCTACTCCTCTCCGGTGCGGTGCTACTCGGTCAATCATCCATGCTTGTAGTGCCGGTTGAATTGCTCCGAAACCACTTCCGTAGCACGCTGCGGCAATAATTAAGCTCGGAATTGTAGTTGTATACGACAGCAAAATAATACCTGTAAACGTAATAATAACTCCTGGAATGATGACGAATGTATGGCCTTTCGTATCATATAATCTTCCAGAAAACGGACGAGTTACAGCGATTGCAAGTGCATTAAATAAAAAGAAGAGGCTAATATCAGCAATCCCGACTTCTGTAGCAAATAATGTAATAAAGCTCCCAATTCCCCCGTACATTAATGTAATACATAATATTAATAGTGAAGGAAGTAAAGCTTTACGCTCAATAAACCCATCGAGAAAGGTACCAGATGTTTGCTGTGGTGGTTGCGGCGATTTTTTGATTTGAAGTAGTTTCGTTAATATTAATGAAACTATTGTGCATGAAAGTGCACATAAAAAAAGAATCGTGAAGTTATATGCTTGCATAAGCCAAAGTCCAATAAGCGGACCGAGCGCCATGGCAATAGTTCCAGAAAGACCGAAGTATCCCATGCCTTCTCCGCGGCGAGCTTGCGGAATTAAATCTGAAACGACAGTTCCGTATGTAGTCGTTGTAATACCAAAACCAGCTCCGTGTAAAATTCGAACGGCAAGCAATAGGAAAACGGTTGAAGCGAAAAGATAACTGCCCATAGCGAGTAAACAAATAGCGGTACCGATCATTAAAATGATTTTTTTGTTGAATTTCTGCAAGGCATTTCCAGTTAGCGGCCTAATAAAAAGTGCTGCAACGGTAAACATGCCGACAACGAATCCGATATTTGAACTTGTGCCCCCAATTTCTTTCACATAAACAGGTAAAGTTGGAATTAACATTTGAAATCCTAAAAACATACATAAGTTTGCTAGAATTAGCGCAATAAACTCTTTTGTCCATAACGGTTCTCGTTTTACGAGTACTGCCTCTCCCATATATTCATCCCCTATATAAAAGTTTTCTCTATTCTTTCGAGTATATGTATTGGTCAACGTAACAGTCAAGGAAGGTGCCTTGAAAACGTATAACAATTTTCGAGGCGAAAAAACTGACAAATTTGTGTAAAAGCTACACAACTATGAAAAAAAGATGTAAAGTATAGATGTATAGACTAGTAGTTGTTATGAATGATAGAAATTATTTTTTCTTTAAAGAAAGCGGATTCAAATTGTAGTGGAAGAAAAGGAGATACATACTTTTTCGCTAAATATATTTGAAAAGGTTTACAATATGATGAAGAAAGAGGCGTGTACATATGAGACGATTAGGTATTTCTATTTATCCAGAACATTCGACAGTAGAGAAAGATAAAGAGTATGTAACATTAGCGAGTAAATACGGATTTACACGTGTATTCACATGTTTACTATCTGTAGATGGCGAAAAAGAGAAAATTATAGAAGAGTTTAAAGAAACGATCTCTCATGCAAATGCATTAGGGTTCCAAGTATTAGTTGATATTAGTCCGTCTGTTTTTGAGCAACTAGGTATTTCTTATAATGATTTATCGTTTTTCCATGAACTAGGTGCTTACGGTATTCGTTTAGATGTTGGTTTCTCAGGATTAGAAGAATCGATTATGACGTACAATCCATACGGTTTAAAAATTGAGATTAATATGAGTAACGGTACGAAGTATGTAGATAACATTATGAGTCATAGACCAAATCGTGAAAATTTAATTGGCTGTCATAATTTCTATCCGCATCGTTATTCAGGATTATCATACGATCATTTCATTAAATGCTCGAAACAATTTAAAGATTACGGTATGAGAACGGCTGCTTTTATTTCATCATTTGATGCAACATACGGACCTTGGCCAGTAACAGAAGGGTTATGTACGTTAGAGCAGCATCGCGAATTACCGATGACAACACAGGCGAAGCATTTGTTTGCAACAGAATTAATTGATGATGTTATTATTGCGAATGCTTATGCTTCAGAAGAAGAATTACAAGCACTAGGTGCGTTAAATAAAGAGAAACAAACATTTGATATAGAACTATATGATACAACAACAGATTTAGAAAGAATTATCGTATTAGAAGAACCTCATTTTTATCGCGGGGATGTATCTGAATATATGATTCGTTCTACACAAAGTCGTGTGAAATATAAAAAAGAAGAGTTTAAACCGCATAATACGCGTGAAATTAAGCGTGGCGATCTTTTAATTGATAATGAGCAATATGGCCAATATAAAGGTGAATTGCAAATTGCTTTAAAAGATATGGTGAATACAGGAAAAACAAATGTAGTTGGCCGAATTATAGAGGAAGAAATCTTCTTATTAGATTATTTACAAGCTTGGGATAAGTTTGGATTTACGCTAAAGAAATAATGAACGCGGGATAAAAGGGAAAAAACTACTGATTTCAGTGGCTTTTTCCCTTTTATATAAAGAGCGAGAGGAAGAGCTATGACAAAAGTGCATCAGCGATTAATTTCCATTTTAGAGGAGTTTTTAGAAGAGAAATCGATGTTAAATCGAGCTTTTTTAGCGAGCCGTTTACACGTATCAACGAAGACGATTCAAAAGGATATAAAATTATTAAATGATATATTGGAAGAACACGGAGCGAAAATTGAATCACAAAGAGGGAATGGGTACGAGCTAGAAATTATACAAACTAAGAAGTTTGAAGATTTTTGTGTAAATGTATTTCAAAAACAGACAGAAAAGATTCCAACTTCTTATGAAGAAAGAGTAGCGTATATTTTACACCGTATTTTAACGACAGATGGGTATGTGAAACTTTCACAGCTAGCGGAAGAGATTTATGTGAGTAAATCTACTGTAAACTTAATTATGAAAGATGTTACGGATATTTGTAGTCGCTATGAGTTACAAATTGAAAAAAGACCATATTATGGTATACGTATTGTAGGAGAAGAATTTAATATTCGTTCTTGTTTATCACAATATGGTTTGCCGCGTTATGACCATACTCCGTTTCATGAGAACTATGAGCAGACGGACACATATTTATCGTTACCCCATATTTCTCTCATCCGCTCAGTTATATTAAAGTATATCGAGGGAGGAACGATATATTTATCAGATATAGAAATTGATAATTTATCAATTCATATTGCGATTGCTTTAAAGAGATGCAGGGATGATCATTACATTCAAGCACTGCATGTAGAGGAATCTGAACTTATAATAAAGAAAGAATATAAAATTGCGAAACAGATTTTAGGGAATTTAGGGGAAGAGCTAAAACTTCAATTTCCAGAAGAAGAAATTTTATATGTGACGATGCATTTATTAAGTACTGCTGTTACAGCGAGAGATCGCTATGAAAATGTAGAAGAGCTATTAGGGAAAGACGTATATGCATTCATGCAGCATATTCTTTTCAAAGTAGCGGAAGAACGGAATCTTACTTTTTATTACGATGAAGAATTATTATTTGGTTTTGGTGTTCATTTAAAAACGTTATTAAATCGTTTGAGATATAAGTTAAATACGAGAAATCCTCTTTTGGCAGAAGTGAAAAAAAATTATCCATATGCTTTTGAAATTGCAGTTCTCGTTGGAGATATAATTGGTGAATATACGGGTGAATCCATTCCAGAGAGTGAGATTGGTTATATTGCCATTCACTTTGGTGGGGCGATGAGCCGCTTGCAGGAAAATAATCAAAAGAAAAGATGTTTATTAGTTTGTGCAACTGGTCAAGGGAGTGCACAACTACTGAAATATAAAATTCTATCACATTTCCGAGATAAACTAGAGATTGTAGGTATTACAGGGTACTATCAATTGAAAGTGGAAGATCTTTATAAAGATAAAATAGATTGTATTATTAGTACGATTCATATACCGAGTGGTTTGCCTGTTCCGGTTATAAAGGTAAACTCAATATTTGATGATAAAGAGATTAAATCAATTGGTAAGCAGTTATTTACACATGTGAATGATAGTATGCAGCAATATATTAAGGAAGATTTGATCTTCTTAAATCGTAGTGCTTCTACGAAAGAAGAGGTTATTCAGTTTTTATGTGAGAAAGCTGCTGAGAAAAACTATGTACCCGCAAACTTTTATGCTTCTGTTATGGAGAGAGAGAACACATCTCCTACAGCGGTTGGAAACTTAGTGGCAATTCCGCATCCGATGCAATTATTAAGCGATACGACATTTTTGATGTTTTGTACACTCGATAAGGCGATTGACTGGGGAGATAAAAAAGTACAAGTTATTATTTTATTTAGTGTGAAGCGCAATAATAATGAAGATTTACAAAAGCTTTATGATTTTTTATATGATATTATGTCTAATCAAACTATAATAGAAAAATTGCATCAGGCTCAAGCTGTTGATGATTTTCAAGAAATCTTACTATCATTATGAAAAAGTATATTAAAACTTCCGTTACATAACGGAAGTTTTTTATGTTTAATTGTATGCGTTTTCATAATAAGATGAAAATATAGAAAAAACATAGCTTGGAGGAATTTAAAATGACTGATATGCAAACTCCATTTGCGTTAATTTTACATGGCGGCAACGCGAGAAGCGCGGCACTTGAAGCAATCGCTTTTGCAAGACAAGGAGATTTTGAGAATGCGAGTGAAAAGATGACACTTGCTAGTGAAGAAATATCATCCGCTCATCGCATTCAAACAGACTTAATTCAAGAAGAAGCAAGAGGCAATCATGCAGAAATAAGTTTATTATTAGTGCATGCACAAGATCATTTAATGAATGCCATTACAGTGAAAGAACTTGCTGAGGAATTTATTACTCTTCATAAACGAGTGGAAGAGAAAGTGACAGTATAATATGTACATTTTATTATGTTGTGCAGCAGGCATGTCAACGAGTATGGTTGTAAGAAAAATGCAAGAAGAGGCAAAGAAACAAGGGAAGGATTATAAAATTAAAGCAGTTGATTCGGAACTTGTGAAACTGGAAATGAAAAATGCTGATGTTGTTTTAATTGGACCACAGGTGAAGTATTTGTTTCCAGCGGTAGAGTTTCTTGCAAAGTCATACGATATACCAGTTGCAATTATAGAGCAGCGAGATTATGGTATGTGTGATGGTTTGAAAGTACTTAAGCAAGCTGAACAATTAGTTTTAGCGTAATTATATTTTTTTAAATATAAACATTATAATGTTATAACTTTTGCTTTTGTCAGATTGAACATAGGGAGGGTTATCGATGAATGGTTTTATGAGTTTTATGGAACAGAAGATTATGCCAACAACGCAAAAGATTGCGGGGCAAAGACATTTATTAGCAATTCGAAATGGAGTTATTTCTACATTACCGTTAACGATTGTCGGGTCATTTTTCGTTATCTTTTTAAACTTACCAATTGATGCATATATGGAGTGGATTGCACCGTTTCGTCATATTTTAGATATTCCATTCCGATTTACAGTAGGCTTAATGGCTTTATACGCAGCATTTGGGGTAGGGGCCTCACTCGCGAACTTTTATCAGCTCAATCAATTAAGTGCAGGATTATTATCTGTACTCGCCTTTTTACTAGCATCAGTTGAACCAATTCAAATAACAAAAGCTGTACCAGGTGTTATTGATGCAGGAAGATATATTTCAGTAGGGACATTAAGTGCAACTTCTTTATTCGGAGCTATTGTGACAGCATTAATTGCAGTAGAAATTTATCACTTTATGATTAAGCATAATATTTCGATTAAATTACCAGATAGTGTACCACCAGCAGTTGCAAACTCGTTTGCAGCATTAATTCCAACTTTAGTAGTTATTCTTTTATTCTGGGGTATTCGTTACGGTTTAAAATTTGATGTAAACACAACAATCACATATTTAATCGCACCATTAAAATCAGTATTAGTAGGAAATAATTTATTCGGTGGTTTATTAACAGTATTCCTAATCGTATTCTTCTGGTCGTTCGGTATACATGGTCCAGCGATTTTAGGACCAATCATTCGTCCAATGTGGGATTCAGCAATTCTTGAAAATATGGAAGTATTCACGGCTACAGGAAATGCACATCAATTACCAAACTTATTTACAGAGCAATTTATTCAATGGTTCGTATGGATTGGTGGATCAGGCTCAACGTTAGCTTTAGTAATCATGTTTATGTTCTCTAAATCTAAGTTCTTAAAAGAGTTAGGTAGATTATCATTCGTACCAGGTTTATTCAATATTAACGAGCCAATTATTTTTGGGGCACCAATTGTAATGAATCCGATTTTAATTATTCCGTTCGTTATTACACCGTTAGTTACAACGACAGTATCATATTTCGCAGTTGTTTCAGGTGTGATTCCGCTCATGATGGCGAAGCTGCCATTTACGATGTTAGCGCCAATTGCAGCGATTATTAGTACGGACTGGACAATTATGGCTGGTGTACTTGTACTTGTTAACTTTGTTATCTCATTCGTTATTTACTATCCATTCTTCAAAATGTATGAGAAGCAACAATTAGCAGGAGAGGAGAAAACAGAATGCTCGGAGCAATTATCATCTTAATTACATTCGTGGCGGGGCAGTGTATTGCACATTATTCAAAGTGGGTACAAAGTAAATCGCTATTAGTTTTACTACTTGTGTCGATATTATTTATTGGATGTTCAATGGGAGCTTATGTGGCATTTAGTTTAGAATCACCGTACTTTATCATCGTACCAACGATTTTATGTGCAACATGTTTATCTGCAAAATATAGATTTACGAGCATGGCATTAATACAACGTGTGAAGGAGATGCAAAAGCATGGAGCGTAAATTAGGAATTTCACTTTATCCAGAGCATTCAACGAAAGAACAAGATATGGCATACATTTCGGCAGCGGCACGCCACGGTTTTTCAAGAATATTTACATGTCTATTATCTGTGAATCGTCCGAAAGAAGAAATTGTAGCTGAATTTAAAGAAATTATTAATCATGCAAAAGATAACAATATGGAAGTTATTTTAGATGTAGCTCCAGCTGTATTCGATCAACTTGGTATTAGTTATAGTGATCTAGCATTCTTTGCAGAGTTAGGTGCAGATGGAATTCGTTTAGATGTAGGGTTTGACGGGTTGACAGAAGCGAAAATGACGAATAATCCATATGGCTTAAAAATTGAGCTGAATGTAAGTAATGATATTGCCTATTTAGAAAATATCCTTTCGCATCAAGCGAATAAATCAGCTTTAATTGGTTGCCACAATTTTTATCCGCAAAAATTTACTGGTCTTCCGTATGATTATTTCATGCGCTGTAGTGAACGCTTCAAAAAGCATGGTATTCGCAGTGCAGCCTTTATTACATCGCATGCAGCTGACATCGGTCCATGGGATATTAATGACGGATTATGTACGTTAGAACAACATCGTAACTTACCAATTGAAGTACAAGCGAAACATTTATGGGCAACAGGGCTTATTGATGATGTTATTATCGGAAATGCTTATGCGAGTGAAGAAGAGTTAGAGAAACTAGGAAACTTAAATCGTTACATGTTACAGCTAAAGGTACAATTTGTAGACGAAGCGACTGAAGTAGAGAAGAGAGCGACACTGCAAGAATTACACGTAAGACGCGGTGACATAACAGAGTATATGGTACGTTCTACAGAAGTACGTAAAAAGTACAAAGACTATGACTTCCCAGTGCGCGAAAGTGTACGCCAGGAAAGAGGGCAAGTTGTAATTGGTAATAACCTATTCGGAAAGTATAAAGGTGAACTACAAATCATTCTGAAAGAAATGCCAATAGATGAACGGAAAAATATTGTCGGTACAATTGCAGAAGAAGAGTTATTCTTACTAGATTATGTAGGAGCTTGGACACAGTTTACTTGTGTGGAATAGGGAAGATAGGAGGGGATGCTATGGCATCCTCTTTTTTCTGTTGAAATAGTAATCTATCGTATATAGAATGCAAAGAGATAGATTTAACTTGGACGGGGGAGAAGGAGAAAGAATGTAAGAATCATAAAAAAAGAGTCAGTCTCAACGTTGAGACTGACTCTTTTTTATATAGTAATTAGTTTAAAACTTTCACTGTAACTGTTTTACGTCCCCAGTTACTTGATGTACCTTTATCTGGCATTAAAACGTCAATTTTATTTCCTTTAATAGCTCCACCAGTATCACCAGCGATTGCTACTCCGTAACCTTCAACCCATACTTTTGAACCTAATGGAATGACACTTGGATCAACTGCAATTAGTTTCATGTTTGGATTAGCTGTTAAGTTATGACCCATAGCTGATTTTACTTGGTCTCCTGCTTTGTAACCATTTTCAAGTGGATCCGCTGTGTAGGCTGTTGCTTGAACTCTTAATTCACGAGAAGAAGATGGTGCACTTGTTTCAGTTTCTTTTGCAACAGGTTGTTGTGTAGCTGGTTTTTGAGCTTTAGCCGCTTCACGAGCTTTAGCTGCCTCTTGAGCCTTAGCTGCCTCTTGAGCTTTAGATGCTTCACGAGCTTCAGCATCTGCCTGAGCTTTAGCCGCTTCACGAGCTTTAGCTGCTTCTTGAGCTTTAGCCGCTGCTTGAGCTTCAGCTGCTTCCTGAGCTTTAGCTGCTTCACGAGCTTTAGCTGCTTCTTGAGCTTTAGCTTCTGCTTGAGCTTCAGCATCTGCCTGAGCTTTAACTTCTGCTTGAGCCTTAGCTGCTTCACGAGCTTTAGCTGCTTCCTGAGCTTTAACTTCTGCTTGAGCTTCAGCTGCTTCACGAGCTTTAGTTGCTTCTTGAGCTTTAGCTTTTGCTTGAGTTTCAGCTACTTCTCCAGCTTTAACTGCTTCACGAACTTTAGCTGTGTCTTGAACTTTAATTGCTTTTTCAACTTTAACTGCTGGTTGAACTTTAACTGGTGCTTTACCTGTTAAGTAAGGAACATGAACATAAGCTGTTTTTCCGTTATATTCAAATTGAATCCAGTCATTTTGCACTTCGTGTGTTGTTTCGATTACATCATCTTGTTTCAACTTACCAAGAATTTCTGAGTCTGTATTTGCACCAGCACGTACGTTTAATACGTTTGCTGTTACGTAGTAAGTATCTTTTGTGTAGTCAGCGCTTATGAAAGCCTCTTTACCACTATTTAATTTAACTTTTGACCATCCGTTTTCTGTATGTAAAACGTTAACTTTATATCCATCTAATAACTTTCCGACAACTTGTGATTCAGTAGTTGGGTTTTCTCGTACATTTAGTACATCAGTCGTTACGATTGTTTCTGCTTTAGCAGATGTTGTGAAAATCCCAAGACCAAAAACCGCTGCTGTTGCTATACCCATAAATTTTTTCATAATAGCCTCCATTGCATTTGTTTTCGTTGACCTCATTATAGCAACCATTATTTTCTTATTTGCGGAAAACACAAAACTACAAAGCATTCGTAACGAGGCATTAATATTCTGTAATAATTCCATTAATATCCTGATAGCGTTTTCTTTGCGTTTTTTAGGGGATTAGTACATACGATTCATAAAATCAACACTTTTTTAATTACTAATAGATTAATAATGTATCGGTGATGTTACTTGAATATTTCTGTAACGTTACAAAAAAGGGGTATTTAACTATTTGAATCGTAATGTAGTTATGAAAATATAATATTCTTGTGTGTGAAGTCGTATATATAGGGGTGATTTTAATGAAATAGAGATATAATTGTTACAAAATAAGTTGTAGTATGGAAAAAATTACGCCTTGAATTTGTTCTTTTACATATTATTTTTGCAATAATAGGATTGCTTGATAGCTTTCGTGAGAAATGAAAGTTTAAATGATAAAAAGATAATCGCAACATGAAACATATATAATAGAAGAAACATGATTTAAAGGGATGATATCGTTATGAAGTGGTTCGCGAATTGCAGTAGAATTATCCCGCTATTTGTGGGCAGTAAAACCCCCACCTCAAAATTCGGCTGAAGCAAAGAAGTTAGGTGGGAGATTAACTGCCCGTAAAAGCCCGATTGGTGAAGGCTAATAATCAGTGGGGGATGAACAAAACCCCCACTGATTATAGTTTCACTTTATATAATAGAAGTTAGAGGTTCTTATTTTTGTCAAAACGTCGATGAAATTACATTTGCCTTCAACAAAATAAAAAACGTAGGAGTTTACACTCCTACGTTTTTTATTTTACTCATATCGTAAACATTCAATTGGATCAAGTTTAGCAGCTTTGTTAGCTGGAAGTAGACCGAATGCAATACCGATTAGCATTGAGATACCTACTGAAAGAAGTCCAAGTTCTTTTGAGATAACGAGTGGCCATCCGGCAAAGATTGAGACGATCCAAGCGAAGAAAATACCAAGCATGAATCCGATGAAACCACCGAGTCCTGTTAAAATACAAGATTCAATTAAGAATTGTGTTAATACTTTACCGCGCGTTGCACCAAGTGCTTTACGAATACCGATCTCACGTGTACGTTCTGTTACAGATACAAGCATGATGTTCATTACACCGATACCACCAACAAGTAAGGAGATAGCGGCAATGCCACCGAATACCATTTTCATCATACTGATGGATTCGTCTAATTGCTTCGTAAACTCACCCATATCTTGAGCTTCAAATTTATGCTCAAATTTAGGAGCTTTCATTTCGTTTAAAACAGAAGCAGCTTGTTTTTCTACACTTTTACGTTCTGCTGGCGAAGTTAATATTAATCTTACAGAGTCATACTCAGTTACTCCTGAGATTACAGGAGCGTTTTCAAGTGATGTATAACCTTCTGACATAGCCATTCCGAAATCATTTTTTGCTTCATACACACCGACTACTTTATATGGCTTTCCTTTTATGTCAGTATATAAATTTGATTCCCAACCATTAAACAATTTGTTGAAAGCTTCTTCATTTAAAATAACAGCAGGAATTGCTTGCCTTAATTCACTATCATTTAATTCACGACCGTGAACTAACTTTATTTTCGCATCTGTCATGAAGGCACCTGTTCCACCTTTTAAATCAAGAGAGACATCTTTTGAACCAGAAGATGCTTTTACTTTCATACTTACATCTGGATAAACATCTTTAACGCTTGGTACAGTTTGAAGACGTTTTAGCATATCAGGTGTGATTTTGGCACTATCAGTTCCATAATCAGGGTTGTTGTAGTAAATCGTTACTTCAGTATCTTTTCCTTGGCCTAACTCTTTTTTAAACTTTGCATTTGTACCATCACCCATTGAAATGATAGTAATAATGGCGCTAATACCGATAATAATACCTAGCATTGTTAAGATAGAACGCATTTTATGAGCAAAGATAGAGGAAAGGGCCATGCGTATATTTTCACTCGTGTTCAAAATTAACCTCTCCAATCTTGGACGATATTTCCGTCACGAATTACAATTTGACGTGCTGCCGCTTCCCCAATTTCACGATCGTGGGTAATCATAATGATTGTTGAGCCTTGTTTGTTTAATTCGTAAAAGAGATCCATAATTTGTGTACTTGTTTTCGTATCAAGTGCACCCGTCGGTTCATCTGCTAAGAGAAATTTCGGGTTATTTACGATTGCACGTGCGACTGCGACACGCTGCTTTTGTCCACCTGACAATTCATTTGGTAAGTGAGTAGCACGATCAGCTAAACTGACTTTTGTTAAAGCTGCTAATGAGCGCTCACGTCTTTCTTTTTTATCGACTCCAGCGTAAATAAGAGGTAGTTCTACATTTTGAAGTGCTGTAAGTCTCGGTAATAACATAAAGTTTTGGAATATGAATCCGATCTCTTTATTACGAACATGTGCAAGTTCTGTTTCAGACATGTTTGAAATGTTTTGACCAGCTAGTTCGTACGCACCTGTCGTTGGCTTATCTAAGCAACCGATAATGTTCATTAATGTTGATTTACCAGAACCAGATGGTCCCATAATAGAAGTGAATTCTCCTTGGTTTAGTGTTACATCAATTCCGTGTAATATTTGAACGGACTCTGCACCATTTTGGAAAGATTTCGTGATGCCTTTTAAGTTAATCATTGAGTGACAACCTCCATACCGTCTTTTAAGTCTTTTTCAGGTTTAGAGATAATTTCCTCTCCTTTTTTCACTCCAGAAACTTTTGCTTCGCTATCTGTCTCGAATTCAACAGTAACTGCTTGTTCTTTCGCTTTACCGTCTTTTACAACGAAGACAACATTTTTGTCACCTTTTTTCACAATGCTGCTTTTCGGAACAATCGTACCAGTTGCTTCGCCAGATTTACTTGTTACGTAAACATGGAAGCCGTTTTGTAATTCTTCACTATTATCTAATGTGACAGTGAATTGATAATTAGAAACAGTTTTATTTTCGTCCATGCTCTTTAATGGTGTAGAACCGATTTCTGTTACTTTTCCTGTCCAAGTCTTACCAGCGACAGTTTTTGATGAAACAGTTACTTCTTGCCCAACTTTCATACTAGCAAGTTCATATTCAGAAAGTTGACCTTTTACTTTAAATTGACCAGCGTGACGAAGTGTAATGCCGCTCATACCTGTTTTTTCATCAGCAGTTTTTACGATATCATCAATTACACCGTCGGCTGGACTCGTTACAGAAAGTGTGTTTACTTTCTCTTTTGCTGCTTTAATCATTTCATCAGCTTTTTCTACTTCAAACTTCTTCATTTCAAGTTGTGATTCTAATTGCCCAACTTCAATTTCCGATGCTTTTAATGCTTCCTGAGGAAGGCCTGCATTTTTATCTTTTTGTAATTTTTGTTTCGCTGCATCAATTTGTTTTTGGAACAATGTTACTTCTTTTTGTGCGATTTTCTTTTGCATTTCTGCTTCTGTTACACCTTGTTTAGCAGTAGGGTCATTATATTTAAATAGAAGCTGACCTTTTTTCACTTCATCACCTTTTTTAACAGCTAATTCATACGTACCTTTTGTTGGATCGAATGAAATTGATTCAATACCATTTGGAATAACTTCGCCGCCAAATTTTTGTGCATTTTCAATTTGTTTTTCCGTAATTTTATAACCGCTATATGCCATTGCTACTTCTGAACTTCCGCCAGCAAAAGCAAAATATGATCCAGCTGCAATTCCGATTGCTACTACACTAGTAATTAACACTTTATTTTTCTTCTTCATCTATTTATCACCTTTTCGTTCGTTTTAGTATCTACATTAAGTATAGAAGAGGTGAAGAATATGACAAATCGTTTTAGCTTACAATAACCTTACAGTTTTGTAAGGTATAAATATGTAAATGTAAGGTGGAGGTTGTCCTAGTTTAAGCAAATGAATTGACTCGTTGTTTCTTTCTAACAATAATATTGTATGAAGGAAGATGGAAGCTTATTTTAGTGCGCATCCATTAAAACCATTTATTCCGTACTCGAGGCAACATGTCATTATATTATTTATTATGTTGGTGGGGATATTTTTTCTGTATCAATACCAAGATTTATTGCGTCAAAGTGAGTGGAATATAACGGTTCGATATGCGATTGCATTTCTATTTATAGGAAGTGAGATTGGACTTCATATGTGGGAATGGAAAGCCGGTATTTTTGAGCTAGGCACTTCATTACCATTTGAGTTATGTACGATTAGTTTATTGTTAGCATCGATTATGATTGTAACGAAAAGCTATCGAATATATGAGATTGTGTTTTTTACAGGAATTATCGGTGCATCGCAAGCCATTTTAACGCCGAACGTGCAATACGCTTTTCCGCATTTTCGCTTTATAGAATTCTTCATTGCACATGTATTACTCATTTGGGCACCGCTCTTTATGACGTGGGTAGAAGGATATAGACCTACTTTGCAATCGATTAAGCGTACGATGATATTTTTAAACATAGTAATTCCAATCGTTTCATTTGTTAATTATAAAACGGGTGGCAATTATATGTTTTTAGCTCATAAGCCAGAAACTGCTTCATTACTCGATATGTTAGGGCCGCATCCTTACTATTTTACTGCACTTAGGGTTACTGGAAGTATTCTTTGGTGGAACAGTTAACTTTATGGGGCCGGTGGAAGAAGTGGAATCTTATACGCATGAATGGTCAGGTTTAATTGGAGTTTATTTTAGATCATTAACAGTTAATCCGTGGATTCCTCTCGTTCCAATTACATTTTTTGGACTTACTATCTTTTCAGGAAATATGATTGTAAAAAGTATAGAAGAGGCGATGATGAAAGTAAGGTTAGGCGGAGTGAGAAAGAAGACAGATGTAGAAAAGGAACAACCTGCTGTGCAGTCAAAAGAAGAGCTGTTTACGTTTAAGCATACGATTTGAAAATAAAGAAGAAGCAAGCATAATCAATGCTTGCTTCTTTTCTTTATTTTGTAGAAACTTCACCTTCAGCTTCTGTTTGCGGAATAAAGTATCCGACTATACCACCAATTATTGCTGGAACAATCCAGCCAATACCTAGTTCATAAAAAGGAATTGTGTGTACGATATTAGCGATAAAACTTGGTATCATTCCCACATTATCAAGTGCATGAATACAGCTAATAATGAATGCTGCAATCATTGCTCCGATATAGACAGAAGGTTTACGTTTCGTATATTTATCGATAAATGATACGAAAATTAAAATGATTGTAATTGGATATAAAATAATTAATACGGGTAATGTAATTTTGATTAATAAACTTAATCCTAAGTTTGAAATAACGAAGCTAAAGATACAAACGTATAGTACAAGCTTCTTATATGAAACATTTGTTAGTACTGTTGTGAAATAGTTGGCGAATGCACTTACAACACCGATTGCAGTCGTTAAACAAGCAAAGATAATTGCGATACTTAATAAAACATTACCGCTTGTCCCAAAGAATTGATACATAACAGTTGCTAATAGCTGACCGCCATTTTCGAATTGTCCTAAGTTTCCGTTTGAAGCGCCAATATAACCGAGTAAGAAATAAACAATTGTTAAGAAAAGGGCAGCAATGCTTCCGCAAATAATTGTATATTTTGCAATGGATTTCTTATCTTGTATACCGTTTTGACGAATTGCATTTACAACAATTGTTGATAATACGAGAGCTCCGATTGCATCTAATGTTAAAAAGCCTTCGAGAAATCCTTTGAAAAATGGAATTTCTTTATAGTCACCGATAGGTTCTGCGAATGATCCTGGTGAAAGAATTGCTTTTGTTGCCATAATTGCAATAATTCCAAGTAAAATTGGCGTTAATATTTTTCCGATATGATCTACTAATTTGGATGGATTTAATGATAAAAAGTAGACGACTGTAAAGAAAATAGCACTAAAGACTAACATAGAATACCATTGGTCCGGGAAGAGTGGTGCGATTCCAATTTCGTAAGACACAGTTCCAGTTCGTGGAATAACAAATAGTGGGCCGATTGAAAGATAAATAATGATAGCGAATACTGCTGCGAATTTTGGGTGAACACGGCTCGCTAAAGTATTAAAACTACCACCAGCAAGGGCAACAGCGACGATAGCTAGTAAAGATAAACCGACATCTGTAATAATAAATCCTGTAATGGAAACCCACATATTTTCTCCGGAAGAAAGACCGAGAAGAGGCGGGAAAATCATATTACCAGCACCGAAGAAAACTGCGAATAGTAATAAACTAATCGAAAGTATTTGCGCTGGTTTTAAAGTTGTACGCATATAAAGAAAAGCCTCCTAATGAGCGTTTTTTTGTCGAAAATTCAAATAATTTGTCGATTAACTGTTATTATTTTAAAGGTCTGATGACTAGAAAGCAAGAGGGAATTTTAAAAATATTTTAAAATAATGCGTAAAATTGAATAAATATACTATTTATATGTTAATTAGGAAGGATTTAACTTTAAATATAAAAAAACACATATCGTTACGATATGTGTGTTAAAAGAAAATCTTTTTATCACGTTCTTCTTTTAAAATTTCTACAGCCTCTCGGAAACGTTGAGAATGGACAATTTCTCGTTCGCGTAAAAAGCGTAAGCTATCATTTATATCGGGATCGTCTGATAAATCAATTAGCCATTGATAAGTCGCTCGTGCTTTTTCTTCAGCTGCAATATCCTCGTATAAATCTGCGATAGGATCTCCTTTCGCTTGAATGTAAGTGGCAGTAAAAGGAACACCACCTGCATTATGGTAAAACAAGGCGCTATCATGATTCGCATAATGCGCGTCTAATCCGGCAGCTTTCATTTGTTCAGGTGTTGCATCTTTTGTTAATTTATAAATCATTGTAGCAATCATTTCTAAATGTGCGAACTCTTCTGTACCAATATCGGTTAGTAAGCCAACGACTTTATCAGGAATTGTATAACGTTGATTTAAGTAGCGAAGAGCAGCAGCCAGTTCGCCGTCCGCACCACCGTACTGTTCAACTAATAATTTGGCGAGTGCTGGATTACAAGTACTCACTTTAACTGGATATTGTAATTTTTTTTCATAAATCCACATAGTTTCTCTCCTTTATCCCGCTATTTGCTGCCCGTAAACTCCACTTGATTAAAGTTTCATTTTATATTTGCCATGGCCACGGTCCTTGGCTCCATTGCCATGGAGCGTTAGAATAACTATTTCCGAACTGCTGAAGTGGCCCGTATTTTTCTTCAATTTTTTGTTTTAATACTCTTCGTTTATAAGAAAAATCGTTGAATTGATTTATAGCTGTAGTATCGTCGGGATGCGTATCTAAATAGAGAGTAAGTTCAACTAATACAAAGTCTAATTCTTGCAGTTCTTCAATCCATTTGTAATATTCATCAGGTAATGTTTGTGTCACGTTTTTATTCACCGTCCTTTTTTGTAAGGATTTTCATAATAATCATAAAAAGCAGGCCATAAAGTCCCTTTTCTTAAAGCTTCTTTTGGTGTGAATTGGGGTAAATTAGTTGGTTGAAAACCCATATATAAGTGCGGGGGAGTTGAGTAATATTTTTTTTCAATTGGGGGACAAGGATCATTTGGACCGTGATAAGGTATGTAAGATTTCATGAATTTATCCATGTTACACGCCTCCTTTATAAATGAAATATTCATCACTATGTATTGTATTCGTACATAATTGCAAATTATGACTCATATAGAAAACTAAAAGGGGCAGGGGGAGTGTGGATGGAAAGTGTTACAACATGTATTGTCTTAGAATCCAAAAACTTAAAGGAAACATTATATTTTTATGAAGGAATTCTAGGGTTTAAACCGAGCAAGGAGAGGCCACAAATACGTGTAACAGGTGTGTGGTATGATATCGGTTCAACGAGAATTTGTTTTGTTGTAAACAGGGGACTGGGAGAGCATAGAGAGACTGTTATATCATCAGTGAAGGAACTATTGTTAAAAGCTACAAATATCGAGCGTTTAAAGAAAAAGTTAGCGTTTTATCAAATATCATTTGTAGAAAAGCGCCACGGTGAAGAAGTTAGAATAATATTTCATGATCCAGATGGTTATACACTCCAATTTATTTCAATAGAGAACATGGAAGAGAGTCTTTTACAATGTAATAATCTGAATGGTGAATGAAAAAAATATTGACAAGCTTAGTTAAATATTTTAATGTGATTGTATAAAACTGTGTATATAAAGGGGAGTAACTTATTACAGTAAAGTCGTCATTACAGGGAGAAACCCTCGGCTTTATTGGCAACGTTTCGTTGTTAGTGAGACCTTTACCAGCAATGGTAAAGGCCCCTTCTTGTCTTTTTTAGGACCCTTACCATATTTGGTAGGGTCCTTTTTGTATACAAAGAGAGGAGCTAGAAAATGAAAAAACTTTTTAGTAGATTAAGAGTTGTATTTCATGTCCGCCGTTTTGTTCCATTCCTATTTGACTTTTTTACTTCAAAAGAGGTTTCAATAAAGAAGAAAATTTTATCTATTGCTTTTTTAGTTGGTTATGTAGCGATGCCGCTCGATTTAATTCCAGACTTCCTACCGTTCATTGGTATTTTAGATGATATTGGAATTGTGTTATTTATTTTGAATCGAATTGTAAAGATGGCGCCAGTTCAATTACAAGAAAAGCATAACGTAAACGTAGGATAGGAGTTGAAAATATGGAGCAAATTATTTTAGATATAATCGAGTTTTTAAAGCAGTTTTCTTATTTTGGAGTTGTGTTAGCATTAACGTTTGAATTTATTCCAGCAGAAGTAGTTTTGCCCATGGTTGGGTATTGGGTATATGAGGGAGATATGAATTTTTGGCTAGCTGTATTAGCTGGAACGCTTGGCGGAACGACAGGACCTTTAACGTTATATGCGCTCGGGTATTACGGTGGTCGTCCTCTATTAATAAAATACGGGAAATACTTCTTCATTAAAGAAGAACAAATTCAAAAAGCAGATGATTTCTTTGGAAAATATGGACCGGTTGTAGCATTTTTAGGACGCTTCATCCCGGGAGTTCGAACGCTTATTTCCGTTCCATGTGGTATGGCGAAAATGAACATATGGAAATTTAGCATATATACATTTGTAGCAATGTTCCCATTAACGACTTTGTATATTTATTTTGGAATGAAATTAGGTCCGCATTGGGAAAAAGCAGCGGGTGTTGTTGGACAATATATGCTACCGATATTAGCCGTCGTTCTTATTATTGTAGGTGGTATTTTAATCTATAAATTTATGAAAAAACGAAACAAATCGGAATCTATCTAGTCATTGGTAATGGAATTTGCATATTTTTTGAAAATAGATGAATAGTACAGGCAAAAGACTCTGAGGGACATACACATATAGGGAATATAAAAGAGAGAGGGGAAACAACTATGTCTTGTGAGTGCTCAGGGTCAGCATTAACTTGCTGTCCAGATAAAAATTATGTGCAAGATAAAGTGTGTAGTCCGTGGTCTGCTACTGTAGTTGCAACAGCAATTGATAATGTTCTTTATACAAATAATATTAACCAAAATGTAGTTGGTACTGGTTTTGTTAAATATGATGTTGGTCCAGGTCCAATTACTGTAGAAGCGCTTGATTCTGCTGGGGCTACAATTGATACACAAACATTAAACCCAGGAACGAGTATCGCTTTTACGTATCGCCGCTTTGCTAGTATACAAGTTGTGTTACCTGCAACACCTGGTGGAACGTATCAGGGAGAATTTTGTATTACAACACGTTATCCACTTTCATAGTAGAATTGGAGAGGATCGAAATGGGAATGAGAAGTTCCGGTTTGTCTTGTTGTTCTAATAAAACACTTGTGCAAGATCAAGTATGTACAGACTGGTCTATTACAGGTGCTGGTACTCAAATTGTATATACGAATAATATTACACAAGAAGTATATGGTTCAGGTTATGTGAAATATGATGTAGGCGCGAATCCCATTACAGTTGATTTTTTAGTCGGTGCTACAGTAGTTGATACAATTACTGTACAACCACAAAGTAGTGGTACTTTCACTGTACGATATTTTACTACTGTCCGAATTACTACGACAGGAACAACTGTTAATCAAGGCGAGTTTTGTATTACAGTACGTTATCCAATTTCATAAAAAAAGCATACCGTAAATGGTATGCTTTTTTTAAATTGAGGAAGTAATAAAATTGGTATTCTATAAGCAACATGTAAATTGGCAACAGTACTTGCCTTCTAAATATAGTGAAGGATTATTTTGTATATTAATAATACTGACGGATTTTAAATCTTTACCTGTGTAAGATATTGTATTGCCAGGAAACACAGTGAAAATATTGGTTACTGCTCCAACGATTTGAATTGTAATTGCTTCAGTGCTGCTAGTACTATTGTAAACCGAGACAGTACCTGATATAAGTAGTATCCCATCACTTTGCCACAGTATCATTGATGGTGACGCATCTTTGGTAGAGGGAATAGTGTTATTAGTTATGAGGAAGTTTCCTGCAAATTCATTTGTTACTCGTTCGCAACTTGGATTTGGAGGAGGGGGGATGGACAAGGGGCTGGGCAAATGATAGATAAAGGAGCAAAACAGCCAATATTTTTTTTGTTCTTCAATACAACCCCTCCTTTTTAAGCTGTCTTTTACTACTATTAAATGTAGAAGCATGGCCGATGTGTTAAGAAAAGAAGAAAATTTTTAAAATTAAGATTGTCTAATAGGCTTAGAACTTAACTTGTCATTTGTTTTATAGAAAAGATTATATGTGAATAGGCGTGGGAAAAGAATAATCAGACTCTTTTAGACAAAATGTGGTTGTTTACAATAGTACAAGTAGTGTTGAAGTTAATGAACAATTCACTGTATATTTACAAAAAACTAATAAAATTAATTTGTCATTTAAACGGAGTTAATATGTTTTCGTTACAATAACCCTTGTAATTAATCAATTATTATGAGGAGGATTTACGTGGACAGAACTGTTTTACGAAAAGTAAAAGGCCTTATTGGAGTATTAATGGTTTTTGTATTAGCATTTGTATCATTTCCGTGGAGTACATCAGTCAAAGCGGAAGAGAAAAAGCAAGAAAAGGCACCAAGTGAGAAGAAAATTGTTTTCCCAGTTGTAAGTGATGTGCATATTAAAGATAATAAAACGGATGATATGTTCCGCTGGAAACGAGCGATTGAGCAATTGAATTCAATCGCACCAAAGCAAGATGCTTTTGTTATTGTAGGTGATTTTACTGATTCTGGGTCACTGCAGCAATATGATCGTTTCATGCAAGTGTATAATGACAATGCAAATAAAGATGCGGTACGAATGAATTCTCTAGGTAATCATGATTATTGGAACGGTTTATCTGTAGAGGGAGCGCAGAAGCGTTTTTTAGAAAAGACAGGAATGGAATCAATTTATTATCATAAAGTGGTAAAAGGCTATCATTTCCTTGTTATGTCTCCAGAGAATGGAGCGACACATGGGTATTATTCGGACAAGCAAATTAATTGGTTAAAAGAAGAAATGGCAAAGGCACAAAAAGATGATCCGGAAAAACCGATTTTTGTGTTTTTACATCAACATATTAAAGATACAGTGTACGGTAGCCAAGAATGGGGAACGCAAGATAGTGCAAAAATTAATGCGGTATTAACAGAATATCCACAAGTAATTACGTTCTCAGGTCATTCGCATTATCCATTAGATGATCCAAGATCGATTCATCAAAAAGACTTTACATCTGTTGGTACATCTTCTGTAAGTTATATGGAAGTTGAAGGTGGTAAAGTGCAAGGGAATATCCCTTCAGAATCTCGTGCATTAAGCCAAGGCTTATTAGTAGAGGTAGATGATAAGGAAGTAACAATTAATCGCCGTGATTTCCATACGAATTCTTGGACAGGCGAGCCATGGAAAATTCAGTTGCCATCAAAGAAAGAAACATTTACGCATGTAGAAGATCGTGATAAAGAAAAGCCATCTTTTGTAAAAGATGCGAAATTGTCAGTATCAAATGTAACGGAAAATGCAGCAACAGTAACATTCCCGCAAGCGGTGGATAACCTTCTTGTTCATTCTTATCGTGTACAAGCGAAGGATAAGCAAACAGGTGAGATTAAAAATAAGTTATTAGCATTCTCAGAGTTTTATCGTGATCCAGTTCCAAAAGAACTTACATTTACACTTGCAGGATTAGATGGCGGGAAATCATATACACTTGAAGTAGTTGCGATTGATTCGTTTGGCAACGAAAGCGCGCAGCCGTTAACAACAGAAATTACTACGAAAAAAGATAATATTGATCCGAACGTAAAAGTGCCAAAGGCAGACGTTTTTGATGTGAATTTCTTAGATGGTACATTTAAGGATAACTCACCGTTTGGAACAAAAGGTGATGTGAAAGGGAATGTATCTGTTGAATATGATAAAGCGTTGAAAACAAATGTAATGAAATTAAATGGAAAAGCAAATACATTTGGTTATCTTCCATTTTCAGCAGCACAAAAAGAAAAAGTAGCAAATTCATTTACGTTAGAAACTGTATTTTCAATGAATGAAATTCGCGGACAAGGTATTTTGCAAAATACAGAGAGTGGTGGAATTGGTTTTGAGTCTACAGGAAGTGGTTATGTAGAATTATGGGCTCATATTGGCGGAAGCTATAAACGTGTTGGAGTTCAATTAGAAGCAAACAAAACGTATCATTTAACAGGAACGTATAATGGAAGTGAAGTAGCAATTTATGTAGATGGTAAAAAAGTAAATAGTCAGCCAGCTAGTGGGAAAGTGTATCATCCGAACGTGCCATTTGCACTTGGTGCAGATCCAGATAGCAACGGAAATGGCGGTATTCCGTTAAATGGACAAATTGCGTTAGCAAAATTATATAGTAAAGCATTAAGTTCTTCAGAAGTAGTAGCAGCGTATAACGAGTTTTCAAATCGTACAAAATTAGAGCAAGTAAATACGTTATATGAAGAGATTGGAAAAGTGAAAGAAGTATTGGCAGGTACTTATGAATTTGGTGAAAAACCAGGTCAGTATTCCCAAGCAGCTTTTAACGAATTACAAAGAAGTTATGACAATGCAAAGAAAGTGTTTGAGAATATAGCAAGTACAGGAGAACAAATTGTTCAAACGTATAATGAATTAAAAACAGCAAACCAAACATTTTTACAATCAAAGGTAGCAGAAGAACAGCCGAAAACACCGAAAGAAAAATTACAAATCAATATTGAATTAGCCAAAGCTTTAGTGAAGAAAGCCCAATCTGCAAACGTAACGGAGGGTTCAGTGAAATCATTGAGTCGAAAAATTACAGTTGCAGAAGCTGTATTAAAAGATGTGAAAGTAAAAGATGCACAGGTAGAAAAGATGAATCGTACGATAGAGCATGCGATTTCACTTGTTGAGAAAAGCATGAACAAATAAGGTAGAAGAAAAGAAGCTTATCATGATAGGCTTCTTTTTTGTTATACTAAAAATAGCATGGAAAAAAGGAGCGAATAATTTGGAACAGAAAAAGATAAAAAGAATTCTTGAATATGTATGGATCGCGGTTGTGCTCCTTGTAGGATATTATTTCTTAAAAGAGAAAAGTATATGGGTTCTATTTTTAATGACATTTTTATTAGCGGGATTAGGAACGCTATTTATTAACTTTTTCTTTGATAGTGTAAACGTGTGGAGAAAGAAAAAGAAAGAGGCGAAGTAAGGGAGAAGAAGTATACAAAAGTTGATCGGTATATTTTTCATTTTACAATCGTTAATGAAAATAGCTCGCCGTTTCATCGGCGAGCTATTTTGTTATGCTTTTTTCGTCTCATCACCTGTTTTTTCAGTAGCTAAATGACTATGTTTTCTAGAGTAGAAGAAGTAGACGCATAAACCGACTATAAGCCAGACTGCAAAGCTGATCCATGTTGTTTTGGACAAATTAATCATTAAATATAAACAACAAATAATAGCGACAACCGGTAGTGCAGGTACGAGTGGTGTACGAAAGCCACGTTTTAAATCAGGATGCGTTTTCCGTAAAATAAGTACAGCAAAGCAAACGAATGTGAAGGCTGTTAACGTACCGATGTTTACTAAATTCGCTAGTAAATGTAGGTCTAGAAGTCCTGCTAATAAAGCTGCAAATACCCCAGTAATCCATGTGTTTAGTAAAGGGATTTTTACTTTTTTATTTACGCGTGATAACGCTTTTGGGAGTAAGCCGTCTCGGCTCATTGCATAAGAAACACGAACTTGTCCATACATAACGACTAAAAGAACGGTTGTCATTCCTGTCATCGCACCTACTGCAAGTAGCCCCGCAATAGTATCTTCGCCAACGAAATGTAGTGCAAATGCAACTGGATCAGAAACATCTAATTGCGTATAAGGAACCATACCTGTTAAAACGAAAGATACGATCATGTATAAAACTGTACAAATAAGAAGGGAACCGATAATGCCAATTGGTAAATCACGCTGCGGTTTTTTCGTTTCTTCTGCTGCAGTTGCAATTGCATCAAAACCTAAAAAGGCGAAGAAGACAGTCGCAGCTCCGGTAATAATACCGTCGTACCCGAATGGAATGAACGGTGTCCAATTTTCAGGCTTTACATATTTTGCGCCTGCTACGATAAAGGCGATAATAACTGCTAATTTGATAAGGACCATAATATTATTAATGCGTGCGCTTTCGCGAATACCAAAACTTAAAAGCCCAGTAATGAGAAGTAAAATACAAACAGCAGGTAAATCGATGAGACCACCCTTTCCTACGCCAGGTGCCGAGGCGATTATGGCGGGAAGATGTATGTTAAAGCCTTGTAGTAAAGATTGTAAATAACCAGACCAACCAACAGCTACTGCTGCCACGGCAAGTAAATATTCGAGCATTAAACACCAACCAACAATGAAGGCGACGATCTCTCCGACTGTCATGTATGCGTAAGTATACACACTTCCTGAGACAGGAATAGAAGAAGCGAATTCGGCATAGCAAAAGGCTACACAAGCACAAGTGAATGCAGCAATAAGAAATGATAGCATAATACCAGGACCGGAATGTTTTGCTGCGACAATACCTGTTAATACAAAGATGCCTGTCCCAATTACGGCGCCGATTCCTAAAAACATTAAATCGAGTGCCGTTAATGTTCTATCTAGCTGCCTTGGTGATTCAGTACTAAGCGCTTTTTTACGTAATAATGACTTCATTTTGGACTCTCCTCCTTTAGTTTTCATTTCCATAACTGCGAATATAGTACGAGCCCATTGGAAAAGAGTATGTAAGTGAATGAAAATACAGTTATGGTATGTAGTTTTTTAAAATTTCTGGGTTAATCTTATTATAATTCAGAATATTTTGTCAAATGAAATTTTAACAAATAAAAAGCCGGTTGTAAGGAGAAACTATGTGCAGAAATAGATGCAGGTTAACAATCAGTAGAGATGAAGAATAATCCACTGATTAAAGTTTTACTTTATTATAGTAGGAGAAGATGTTATGTTATTTTATTTTGAACTTGTCGTCATTTTACTTTGTACGAAATTAGCTGGTGATATTAGCGTTAGACTTGGCCAGCCTTCTGTACTCGGTAAATTAATCGTTGGTATTATTATCGGTCCGGCTTTGCTAGGTATTATTAATAGTTCAGAACTTATTGATGAGCTTAGCGAAATTGGTGTTTTGCTACTTATGTTTATGGCAGGACTCGAAACTGATTTAGAAGAGTTAAATCGTAATTTAAAATCTGCATTCGCAGTAGCGATGGGAGGAATTATTTTCCCATTCCTTGGTGGGTATTTAGCAGGACTTGCGTTTGGAATGTTACAGTCGCATGCGATCTTTTTAGGGTTATTACTTTGTGCCACTTCGGTTAGTATTTCTGTTCAAACACTAAGAGATTTAGGGAAAATGAATACGAGAGAAAGTACGACGATTTTAGGTGCAGCTGTATTTGATGATGTAATTGTCGTTATTTTATTAGCATTTGTGATGAGTTTTTTAGGTACACAAGATGTAAATGTAACGCTAGTCATTGCAAAGAAAATTATCTTTTTTGTAAGTATTGTTTTCATCTCTTGGAAAGTTGTTCCATGGATTATGAAAATGCTCGTACCACTTCGCGTAACAGAAGCATTAATTAGTGCAGCTCTTATTATTTGTTTCTCTTTTTCGTATTACAGTGAAATGATGGGGATTGCAGGTATTATTGGAGCATTCGCAGCTGGAATTGCCATTTCTCAAACAGAGTATAAGCATGAAGTGGAACATAAAATTGAACCAATTGCTTATGCAATATTTGTTCCAGTGTTCTTCGTAAGTATTGGAATGGAAATTACATTTCAAGGTATCGGAAGCCAGCTTTGGTTCATTATCATTATGACGCTCATCGCAATTTTCACAAAGTTAATTGGATCAGGTTTAGGAGCAAGACTAACAGGATTTAACTTACAATCTTCTATTAGTATTGGTGCGGGGATGGTGTCGCGCGGGGAAGTAGCGCTTATTATCGCAGCAAATGGACTTACGGCAAATTTATTAGCGAAAGAAAATTTCACAGCGATTGTCATTGTTGTTATATTGACGACGATTATTACGCCGCCGCTTTTGAAGAAGTATTTTGTATAGAGAGGAAGGGCTTATCTGATGTAGGTAAGCTCTTTTTTTATTGCAAAATGAAGTGGTCATGTAGCATGAATGGATTGTAATTATGATAAAATCTATGTATGTGATATGACAAGGAGAGGGAAGTGTGAAGATTACAAAGGGGAAAGTTATAGGTGTAATCATACTTATTGCACTATGTATACCATTTACTGCATGGAAAGAGTCGAAAGTGAAAAATTTTCCAGTTTCTATTTTTTCTTCCTATGTAGAAGACGAAAACCCGAAAGACTATAAGTACACTGCTTTTGTACCTGACTTTGCAATTTGGATACATGGATGGGAAAAACAGCGATCTGAAGGTGAAATAACGTCATATAAAAAAGGGGATCGAACTGTAATTGTTCACCATCCACCTGGCAATGATGGTTTTTATCTATATGATACAAATGATATTAGAGAATATACGCAACCGTAAGAAGTGGAGGTTAAATAGTGAAAGCTTCAACATTACTATTTAAAATTGAAAGTAATATGGATCAATTTTCACCAGCCGAAAAGAAGGTTGCCATGTACATAATGGAGAATGCAGAAATTGTTCCGAACTTAACGACGAAAGAAGTGTCAACGAATGCAGGCGCAAGTGAGGCAAGTGTTGTTCGCTTTTGTAAGTCGATTGGGATTGGGAGCTTTAAATCATTTAAAATCGCGCTCGTTCGTGAATTAACGATTGCTGATTATAATATTAATGATTTTTCAGTGATGAATACGGAAGATGGACCGTACGATTTGTTTAATAAAGTTACATATGTGAATAAAGCTGCAATTGAGGCGAGCGTTACTGCGATAGATAAAAAGGAACTTGAGAAAGCTGCAGATCGTATTGTAAATGCGGATAAAATTATATTTTACGGAGTAGGCGGATCGGCTACTCCGGCGATGGACGGGGCTTATAAATTTACAAGGCTCGGATTTACAGCGATGATGCTATCTGATTTTCATATGATGTTGCCACTCGTCACGAATTTAAAAGAGGGAGATATATTTGTGGCGATTTCAACTTCTGGGCGGACGAAAGATGTGCTCGAAATGGCGCAATATGCGAAGAAGCGAGGGGCTACAGTTATTGCGATTACGAAGCTAGACCAATCATCTCCGTTATATAAAGCGGCAGACATTCGCCTTTGTATGCCAGATGTAGAGCAAGATCATCGTATTGCAAGTATTGCTTCCAGAATGACACAACTGAATATGATTGATGCTTTATATGTGATTACTTTCAATCGAATTGGCAATAAAGTGCTGGATCAATTTATGGAGACGCGAGAAGAAGCAGTGCGGTTACGGAAGTTAAAATAGAAGAAAAGATGAGGGGACTCATCTTTTTTATTATCTTTGACATAAATATGTCATGTTGTGAAATTTTATTTCATAAAATAAGAAAGTAATATTGATTTTTAATTTCTTGAAGTTATAATAAAAGTGTGAAATATAATTTCAAAGAGGGTGGCAATATGTTAGAAAATTTATCGACAGAACACCGTAATGAGAAAACGACGAATCTAGATGAGATGAGTATAAAAGAAGTGTTACAAAGTATGAATGAAGAAGATCGAACTGTTGCGTTAGCAGTTGAAAAAGAGATAGAACAAATTGAAAAGGTCGTACAGACTGTTATTAAATCTTTTGAAGCAGAGGGCCGATTAATTTATATTGGGGCTGGTACGAGTGGTCGTTTAGGTATTTTAGACGCAGTGGAATGCCCGCCGACATTTGGCACAGACGATAAAATGGTGCAAGGATTTATAGCAGGTGGATTGAAAGCGTTTACTAAGGCGGTGGAAGGTGCCGAAGATCGCGAAGAGTTAGCAGAAGAAGATTTGAAAAGTATTGGATTAAACGAGAAAGATACAGTGATTGGTATTGCCGCAAGTGGTAGAACCCCTTACGTAATTGGCGGATTGAAATACGCACATAGTGTGGGAGCTAGTACGGCGAGTATTTCTTGTAATAAAAATGCTGAAATAAGTAAGTATGCAAAACTCAATGTAGAAGTGGAGACAGGCGCAGAAATATTAACAGGCTCAACACGTTTGAAGGCTGGTACAGCGCAAAAATTAGTGCTTAATATGATTTCAACAGCGTCAATGATTGGTGTAGGAAAAGTATATAAAAACTTAATGGTAGATGTTCAATCTACGAATGAAAAGTTAGTAGAACGATCAAAACGAATTATTGTAGAAGCAACAGGAGTTAGTTATGAAGTAGCGGCAGATTATTACGAAAAAGCAAATCGTAACGTGAAAGTTGCTATCGTTATGGCATTACTACAGTGTGAGTACGGGGAAGCAAAAGAAAAACTAAAAGAAGCGAAAGGCTTTGTGAAGAAGGCTTTATAAAGTGAAACGATAAGAATAGGGAGGGGGATTCTATTATGAAGAAAGAAGAGAGAATGGCCAAAGAAATTTCGGAGCAACTTGGGGGAGTAAAAAATATTCGTGGCATTGCTCATTGTATGACGAGACTGAGGTTAACGCTTCATGATGAAAGTAAAGTGAATATGGATTTTTTGAAAAAGGTTGAAGGCGTTATGGGCGTCATTGAAGATGAAACACTTCAAGTTGTTGTTGGTCCAGGAACGGTAAATAAAGTAGCAGCCGAAATGGAAGTTTTAACAGGATTACGAATTGGTGAGGTTGCAGATCATCATCTTGAAGATATTGGTCAAGAGATTAAATCAGAGATGAAGAAGAAAAATAATACACCAGTGAAGAACTTTTTACGAAAAATAGGTAACATTTTTATTCCGTTAATACCTGGTCTTGTTGCATCAGGAATTATAAACGGAGTTGCTAACTTCGCAAAAAACGCAGGTGCTGATCCGAATGCAACATGGCTACAAATGTTACTACTTATTGGCGGCGGTATCTTTACATTTTTAGGGATTTTAGTCGGTTGGAATACAGCGAAAGAATTTGGCGGGACACCAGTTCTTGGAGCGATTGCGGGTATTTTAATTTTTAATCCAGCGATGGCAAATGTGAAATTATTTGGTGAAGCAATGGTACCCGGGCGGGGCGGATTGTTTGCAGTTATTTTTGCAGCATGGCTTATGGTAGTAGTTGAGAGAAGAGTACGAAAAGCAGTGCCGAATGCAGTTGATATTATTGTAACATCGCTTATTACTGTATTAGCTGTAAGTATAGTAACGATGTTAGCGATTCAGCCAGCAGCGGGATTTTTATCTGATGGTATTACGAGCGGTATTAACGCAATTTTAAATGTTGGCGGAGCATTTGCTGGAGCAGTGCTAGCCGGAACGTTTTTACCACTCGTTATGGTCGGATTACATCACGGTTTAACACCGATTCATATGGAATTTATTAATCAAACGCACGTAACGCCTTTATTACCAGTACTCGCAATGGCTGGCGCTGGGCAAGTAGGAGCAGCAATTGCGATTTATGTGAAAACAAAAAATAAACGCCTTCGTAATGTGATTAAAGGTGGATTACCAGTAGGATTTTTAGGAATTGGCGAACCGCTATTATACGGGGTTACATTGCCACTTGGGAAACCGTTTATTACTGCTTGTTTAGGAGCGGCTGTCGGTGGTGCATTCCAAGCTGTTATGAAAACGGCTTCACTCGGAATAGGTGTATCAGGATTATCATTAATTCCGTTAATTGCTGATAATAAATATTTATTATATTTCCTTGGATTAGTAGTTGCATATATTTTCGGATTCATCTTTACGTACTTCTTCGGCTTTAAAGAAGAAATGGCAGAAAACATATAGAGAAAGGGATTCCTTTCTCTTTTTTTATATTAATAGAAGGAGAGATTTATATGATAGGAGTTTCAATTTATCTTTCAAAAGAGCGAGTAGAGAAACAAGAAGCATGGTTAAAACTAGCGAAAGAAAACGGATTTTCATCTGTTTTTACATCTCTTCACATTCCAGAAGATGATCCGAATAGGTATAAGGAGTTAATTCAAATACTTGGGAAACAAGCTCTCGAAAATGAAATGGAATTAATGGTTGATGTCTCTCCAAAATCGTTAAACCATTTAGGGATGACGTATGAAAATGTGGAAGAGTTATTAGACTTTGGCATTACTGGTTTACGAATGGATTACGGTATTACGCCAAAAGAAATCGCACGTGTATCTCATAAGATGAAGGTAGCTTTAAATGCGAGTACGATTACAGAATCATTTTGGAAAGAGTTACTTGCGGAAAATATACGAGTAGATCGTATAGAAGCGTGGCATAATTTTTATCCACGTCCAGAAACAGGACTAGCAAAGTCGTTTTTGCAAAAACAAAATAAATATTTACATGAGTGCGGAATAAAAACGATGGCGTTTATTCCGGGAGATGGTGAAAAACGCGGTCCGTTATATGAGGGTTTACCAACTTTAGAAAAGCACCGCTATATGCGGCCACTTGAAGCGTATTTAGAACTTGTTCAAGAGTGTGACATTGATAAAGTGTTAATTGGAGACATAAGTGGGAGCCTAGAAAGTGTACAAGAAATCTCGAGTGCGAGTGGTGGGATTATTCCGGTGCGGTATCAATCGTTTATAAATGATAGCGACACAGTGCAACTGATAGAACGAGTGCATACGAACAGGCTTGATCCGGCTCGTGACGTAACTCGCTCTGTAGAATCAAGAGAAGAAAATAAAGTTGCATTACAACCGATGAATACAATTTCAAGAAAACGAGGCAGTATTACAATTGATAATGAATTGTACGGTAGATATGCTGGTGAAATGCAAATAGTTATAAATGATTTACCTGAAGATAGGAAAGTGAATGTTGTTGGAATGGTTGTGGAAGAGGACGTGCCGTTATTGCCCTATATTGGTGCTGGAAAAAAGTTTCAACTTTTTCTGTGCGATAGAGTAAAAGCTTGAATTAGCGCTATTTTATAAAAGACATTATTCGTAAAACGGATAATGTTTTTTGTTTTCTTTAAAAAAAGTATTTGACGAATGAAAAGAAATACCGTATTGTTTTGTCTTGTGAATAAATGTTCACCATAACAAAACAAAAAAGGAGAGTTCAGAATGAATCAATATATTGGGAATTTAATTATTCGTATCGTATTAGGAGTTACTTTTTTTGCACACGGTTTAGCAAAGTTTCAATCAGGTATAGATAACGTAGCAGGATGGTTTACAAGCATCGGTTTACCAGGTGGTCTTGCATACGGCGTAGCAACAGTTGAATTAGTTGGTGGTATATTATTGATTATCGGTTTAGGCGTGAGGTATGTAGGATTGTTATTCGCTCTTATTTTGGCTGGAGCTATCGTAAAGGTAAATGGAGCAGCAGGCTTATTAGGAGATGGAAAGAATCCGGGATATGAATTAGATCTTGCATTATTATCAATGGGTGCGTATTTATTCGTTGTAAAAACAGAAGGATATGTAGATCGTTTCTTAAAAGAGAAAGTAATGAAAACGAAGTAAATTTCATTTTTTAAGTGTTGACTTGACGACTTGGTGTAACTATAATGATTACATCAAGTCGATTAGTAATAAAATGATTCATATATTTTTTTATTCTAGTTGTAACTAAATTAGTTACAACTAGAATAAAGCTTAAAGAATAAAGGAATATAAAAGAGTAAATAAAAAGTGGAGGAAATAACATGTCAAAATTACATTTAGAGGTTTTTACAGGATCTGAGCAAGCATTTCAAGTTACATCCACAATTGTATACGGAGAAAAAGATGCAATTCTTATCGATGCACAATTTTTATTAAGTGATGCGCACCGTTTAGCAGCTCAAATTATTGAAACAGGAAAGAATTTAACTCATATTTATGTGACTCATTTCCATCCAGATCACTATTTTGGATTAAATGTATTACATGAAGCATTTCCAGAAGCGAAGATTGTTGCATTACGGAATACTGTTGAAGATATTCGTAACACATTTGAGAAGAAAGTGGAACAGTGGAAACCATCTATTGGGCATAATGTTCCTCATCAACCAATTGTTCCAGAGGAATTAACAGAAGAGAAATTGATTTTAGAGGGAAATGATTTAATCATTAAAGGTGGTTTGCAAGGTGATACACCGAATAATAGTTATGTATGGATTCCATCATTAAAAGCCGTTGTTACAGGCGATATCGTTTATAACAATACTTTCGTATGGACGTTAGAAACAGATGCTGAAGCTCGTCATAAATGGTTAGAAACATTAAGTGAACTTGAAAATCTTCATCCTGAAATTGTTGTAGCGGGTCATCGTGATTATGACGTACCAAATACAGCAGACGCGATTAAACATACTCGTAAATATTTAGTTGCATTTGATGAAGTTCTTGCAGGAAATCCTTCAAGTGAAGAAATTCAAACGGCAATAAAGGAACGATTCCCGCGCGTTAAAGCGTTAGAAATTGGACTTATTTTAGCGGCAAACGCTTTTGGGGCGAAAAAATAATGAAGCAAAAAACAAATTTAGAAATTATTCAAAGCACGTATGAAGGATCAGCTTCTTCGAATGCAAAACATTTAGCAGAAGCATTTTCTGAAAAAGTGGAATGGACAGAGGCAGAAGGTTTTCCGTACGGCGGAACGTATATAGGTACAGAAGCTATAATGGAAAATGTATTTAGTCGTTTAGGATCAGAATGGGATGATTATAAAGCGAGTGTAAATACGTACCATGAAGTAAACGGAAAAGATGTAATTATTGCTGAAGGTGTTTATTCAGGAGTTTATAAAGAGACGGGAAAATCATTTGAGGCGGAATTTGTTCATGTATGGCAACTTAAAAATGGAAAAATCGTGAAATTTAAGCAATATGTGGACAGTTACATTGTACGAGAAGCGATGAAGGCTTAAAATAAAATAAGGAAACAAATGGAATCGACTATGTGCAGGCGATTCCATTTGTTTATGTAATTATTAGGGGGAATGGGGAGTACATAATATGAAAAAATGGATAATAGGGACAATTACAATGATTGTAATTGCGGTAGGAGCTGTATTCGGTGTTACTAAACTTCTTAATTATATAGAGGAGGAGGAGAAGAGCCTTAAAGTACAAAAAGTAATGGATCAACAAGGGAAGAAAGCAAAGGAAGAGAAGCCACAATTTAGTGAGGATGAAATTATTTCTACAATGCATAGGATGGTACATCAAAAAGTGAAATCATCTGATAAATGGGGATTTATCGAAATGACAAATAAGGAAATTCGTAGTGCGAAGAACGCAGTAGAAGGCAGTACAAATTTTAAATATAAAGCAAAGCTACTTTCTACTTTGGAGCGTTGGGAGAAAGGAGACTTTTCACAAACGGTTGAGGATCATAACTTTTTGTGGGAAATTCAAGGTGGTGATACCGGAAAGGCAACAGAACGTTTATCGCCAGAAGAAGAAAAACAGTATGTGAAAGAAATGAAAGGTAAATAAAAACATCGCCACTCTGGTGGCGATGCTTTTTCATTAAGAATGCTTTCGTACTAAAGCTCTAGTCGTCTGAGGAGAAACAGTTTTAAAATGAGAGAATAAATAGCACCCTGTAACGACGATAATTGTCCCGAAAATTTGAATCCATGTTAGTTCTTCTCCAAGGAAAATAAATGCTAAAATAGCTGTGAAAATTGGATTGAAATTTAGAAAAATCCCCGATGTAGTAGCGCCTAATTTCTGTACACCAATATTCCAAAACACCATACAAAGTACCGTTGAAATGAGTCCTGTATATAAAAGTGATGTAATGAAAGAAGAATTAATATTGGAAACAGTGAAGCTTCCTATGTTAAATGGCAGTAATAAAATAACGCCGAAAATACCAGAATATAATGTTGCCATGAGTGGTGTAGTTGTTTTTGTAGCCCATTTACTACAAACAGAATAGATTCCCCAAATACAAACAGCCGCAATCATCCATAAATCTCCGCTATTAAAATGTAGTGAAAATAAAAGAGCGAAATTTCCTTTTAAAAGGACGAGCATAACCCCGAAAAATGAAAGAATCATAGAAAGAATTTGAAGTGTATTTACTTTTTCTTTTAGAAATAGCACAGAAAATAATGCAATCGAAATAGCGTTCAATGTAGAAATAAGACCTACATTCGTTGCGGATGTTTTTTCTAATGCTAAAAATTGAAAAATGTTAAAAAGAGCGACGCCTGTAATTCCCATAATTACTAATGGGATTATAGCAGCACGCGGTGGAATAATTTTCTTCTCTTTAAACCATACGAGTGGTAATAAACAAACAATCGCAATCATCCATCTTAAACTTGTCAGTGTCATCGGAGACGCATGATCGACAAGTGATTTCCCAACGACAAAATTTCCTCCCCATAATAAGCTTGTTAATAATAGTAAAAAGACGTAAAAATAAGGCATGCTAAAAACCCCTTTGTTGAAATAAGAATGAACTGTAAATAATTTTAGCATTTTTCTTTATTATCTAATATATTCTTTTGTATAATGGTAAAAACTCAATAAAATGTTTCGTTAGAAATCTTATTTACAGAAAAACATTCAGTTTTATATAAGTTATGAGATGTTTCTTCGAATAATCGTCGGTAAGAAAAAAGGGGGAATTTTGATGGAGTCATCTGTTATTAAAGTGCTTGATGATTTGGATGTGAAAATTTTAGATATATTGCAGAAAGAATCACAAGTAAGTAATGCAGAGCTGGCACGCCGTGTTAATTTATCTCCAGCTGCTATGCATGCACGAATAAAAAGGTTAGATGGGGAAGGATTCATTGATAAGCAAGTAGCAATTTTAAATCAAGAAAAGCTTGGATTTGATTTATTATGTTTCATTTTTATGAGCACGAATATTCATCAGTATGAAAAGCTTGAAGTGTTAGAACGAGAATTAGAATCTATGCCTGAAGTGTTAGAATGTCACTGTTTAACAGGAGAGTATGATTATTTATTAAAAGTTGCGAATCGTGATCGTAAGGAACTGGAGCATTTTATTAGAAAGCTGAATAAGCTTGGTATTACACGTATACAGACGAGTTTAGCACTTCGTGAAATTAAATATTCAACGGTATTGCCGATACGAAATGAGGAACCGAGCATCGATTAAGTTGCTTGGTTTTTGTTTATGTAAAATTCAGAGAAGTGATTGACGGAGAGAAAAGAGAGATGTATTATTATATGAAATTATGAATTAAAATTCATACAATGTTATAAATATTAACACTGGGGGCAAGGGGATATAATATGAAAATCTTTAATGCGGTTACAAGTGATGTGAAAGAAATTTATAATCTCATTGAAATGTATGCAAAAGAAGGAGTTGTTTTGCCGCGTTCTCTTTTGTCACTCTATCAATATTTACAATGTTTATACGTTATGAAAGAAGGAGAGGAAGTCGTTGGAGTTGCTGGTTTACATGTGTTAGGAGAGGACCTTGCAGAAGTACGATCGTTAGTAGTTTCGCATACATATGCAGGAAAAGGGATAGGGCGTATGCTCGTGAGTCATGTGATGGAGGAAGCGACGAAAATAAATGTAAAAAGGGTGATTTCTTTAACGTATGAAACAGTATTTTTTCAAAAGTGTGGATTTGATTTTGTAAATAAAGAATTGCTGCCAGAGAAAGTATGGGTTGATTGTAGACATTGTCCAAAAGTCAATTATTGTGATGAGGTGGCGATGATACGGTATGTTGGGTGAAATTTTTAGAGAGAAAAAAGGCCCACTATTATTTAAGAAATAGTGGGTATCTATATTTTAATCAGAAATGAGATGTTGTTAAGAATTTGAATTCGTTTGTCTTACTGCAAAATTAAAAATGGGATTTTTAAGCTCATAGTTATAAGTAGAACCATCGACAAGCCCTACAACTTTATCGCTATCATAAAGGTCGAGCATAAATTGTGCCATTTGTTTTGCAGTGTGGAATTTCGGTACAACATTATCGTATTGGAATTCATCAATATCAAATGAACGTTTTGCGAATTCTGTTTCAGTTGCAGCAGGAGCTAAAACTTTTGCTTGTAGTTTTGCACCTTGTTCTTTCAGTTCGTGAGATAGTCCTTCTGTAAATGCACTTACATAAAATTTCGTAGCGCAATACGTAACAGCATCAGCAACAATCGTGTATCCACCGCCTGATGAAACGTTAATAAGCTGTGTTCCTGCGGTCATTGAATAATTTCGAACGAAAAGGGAAGATAGTATTGTTAGTGCTTCTATATTTACATGCAACATCGTTTCTATCTTGTTTAAATTTTGTTCAGCAATTGAGGCGAAATTACCAAAACCTGCGTTGTTAATCCACGTTTCAATTTGAAAACTTTGTAGACTTTCATAAAATTTATAAACTTCTTCAGTGACTGATAAATCAGTTCTTCGAATGACAACATCCAATTCTGGATGCATTTCGTTAATTTTCAATTTTAATTCTTCTAATTCGGCTTGTCTTCGAGCAACAAGTATTAAGTTTTTTCCGCGAGATGCAAAGGCTAAAGCGGATTCATAGCCAATTCCTGAACTAGCACCAGTAATAACAGTATATTTCATATAAAAGCCTCCTAAATTCAAATTAATTTATCATGGTTAGATTGTATTTGTTAGAGTATACTCTAAGTCAAATGTTTTTTATAATTTGGATAAGGCAGTAAAATATATGAGAGTAAATGGCGTGCGGAGGGAGTATGGTTATGTACACAATTAGCGAGGTAGCTAAATTATTAGGAGTGAGCACACATACATTACGTTATTATGAAAAGGAGAACATATTAATTGCAAATCGCGATGCAAATGGGAATAGATTGTATGAAGAGTCACATATAAAGTGGTTGCAGTTTGTAATGAAATTAAAACAAACACAAATGCCGATAGCGAAAATAAGAGAATATGCTAGATTATATTTAGAAGGGGAGCATACAACCGAAGCTCGTTTACAGCTCTTAGAAGATCATAGGAAATCTATTCAGATTCAAAGAGAAAATTTAGAAGTTACAGAGAAGATGCTCGAAAATAAAATTATTGCATACAAAGACTCGTTGAAAAGTAAATAGCGTACAAAATATTTCGTTCTTTGTTGCATGTTGAAAAGGGAGTACAGGTCTTTGTTTTGGAATTTATCTATGAGTATTTTATTATAATGTGCCGATAAATTAAAAAAGAGCAGTTAGCTAAAAGCAACTGCTCGATTCAAAGGGATCTCCAAGGGGGGAATGGAGAAAATATTATGTTACTACCATTATTGACAGATTATTAAGAAATATACATGTGGATTTAAGAAATTTAAAATATTTTTTGGTTAATAGAATCCGGGTGTTGACACTTTATCAATTGGTCATGTAGAATATTTATGAATGACATTCAGTCATTTTTTTCTGTGAAAGGGTGTAGATAAGCAACTTTTATATGTAGTTAGCTTAATAACGGAACAAATATAAGGATAAATGAGGATGATATTGGTTTTTTAAATAGTAGTTAGCGTGAGATTATATTTTTTAAATTAAAAATGACTGACGGTCAGTCAGTAAATAATAGAAGGTGAGAGATATGAAGAATAAAGCTTGGTTATATGTCATATTAACATGTATCTTTGAAATTTTTTGGGTGTTTGGTTTTAATACAGCTCATACTTGGTGGCATTGGGTCATTATTGTAGGAGTTATCGCTGTTGATTTTTACTTCCTATCGAAAGCGTGCGAACATCTTGCAACAGGGACTGTATATGCTGTGTTTGCCGGAGCTGGTACGGTTGGTACTTTCCTAATGGATGTATTCCTTTTCGGCGGCAGTTTCAGTTTAGGAAAGCTATTCTTTATCGTAATGGTCGTAGCGGGCGTGATCGGTTTAAAATTAGCTGATAATAAAGAAGAAACCGCGGAAGAAATTGTGAAAGGAGCTGCTTAAAAATGGGTTGGATTTTCGTATTTTGTGCTGCAATTAGTGAAATAGTCGGTGTGATAGGCCTTAAAATGTATAGTAAAGATAAGACGTTAACAAATGGAGCGATTTATATAGGTGGATTTGCAACTTCCTTTGCATTCTTATACACATCTTTCTTGTTCTTACAAGTAAGTGTAGCTTATGCGGTTTGGATTGGCATTGGAACAGCAGGAGCTGTTTTATTAAATATGTTTCTGTTTGGTGAATCGAAAAGTAAGGCACGTTTGATTAGTGTAGCTCTTATCGTATGTGGAGTTACGGGATTAAAGGCTCTTTCATAAGAAAAGGATATTAAAGTTAAATCTCCTAACGATTTGTTGGGAGATTTTTATTATGAAAAGTGCACGATGATTGACAGTACAGCTAGTTATTTTATAAAATGAGTGACAGTCATTCAATATGCGTGTGAAAGGGTTTAGATGATGAATAAAAAAGAAAAAATTGTCTATGCAGCTATTGAGGTGTTTCAGGAAAAGGGCGTTGAAAAAACGAAGATTTCTGATATCGTGAAATTGGCTGGCATTGCACAAGGAACTTTCTATTTATATTTTCCTTCTAAGTTATCTGTTATGCCTGCAATAGCAGAAGTGATGGTTGAGAAGATGATACTTGCAGTGAAAGAAAAAGTACAGAACGATGCACCTTTTTCAAGTAAGGTTGAGCAGGTAATAGATGCAGTGTTTAACTTTATAGCCGAATATCGTGAAATACAAGCTTTAATGTATGCGGGTCTTGCATCTACTGAACATATAAAAGAATGGGAAGCTGTGTATGAGCCTCTTTATATGTGGCTAAGTGAATTTTTAAGTGAAGCAAAAGAAGCTGGTGAAATTCGTGATTCGGTTCATGCAGAGAGAACAGCGAAGTTATTTATTGCTCTTGTTGAATCAGCAGCGGAACAAGTTTATTTATATGATCATAAAGATGATGAGCAAGTCGAGCTACAAAAGGCAGAAGTACTAGATTTTTTAACACATGCACTACATATAAAAGAATAGAGAAATTAGATGAACCTATCTTAGAAAGGTAGGTTCATTTCTGCGGAAAACTGAATGATAGTCATTCACTATGTATTTATGTATGTGTGGAAGGATAGAGTGAAATTCTAATGAGTGGGGGCATCTTTACTCAGTATGAGCCCACAAATAGCAGGATAAAGAAAAAGCTTCTTGGGCATTATTTTTGAGAGGAACTACGGGAAGAGGTGTTAAAAATTGAAGAAACCGATAAAAGAACAAAAGATGGTATTGATCATTCTTTTGAGTAATATATTTATCGCTTTTTTAGGGATTGGATTAATCATTCCGGTTATGCCGTCCTTTATGAATGATATGAATTTAACAGGAAAGACGATGGGTTATCTCGTTGCAGTGTTTGCAATGGCGCAGCTTATTACTTCACCTATTACGGGTCGTTGGGTCGACATTTACGGTAGGAAGAAAATGATAATCATTGGATTATTTATTTTTGGTGTTTCAGAGCTTCTTTTTGGATTAGGTACAGATGTGTGGATGCTTTATGCAGCGAGGGTGTTAGGTGGAATTAGTGCTGCATTTATTATGCCGGGTGTTACGGCATATGTTGCGGATATTACATCTATTCAGGAACGTCCAAAGGCGATGGGCTATCTTTCAGCAGCTATCAGCACTGGATTTATTATAGGGCCTGGAATCGGCGGATTTATTGCAGAATACGGTATACGTGTGCCGTTCTTTGTGGCAGCAGTGATTGCCTTTATAGCATGTGTGATTTCCATCTTTATTTTAAAAGAACCGTTAACGAAAGAGCAAATTGCAGAGATTTCTGCTAATACGAAGGAATCAAGCTTTATCGGGGATTTAAAGAAATCATTAAATCCAATGTATGCAATCGCATTTATTATTGTATTTGTACTCGCATTCGGATTATCAGCATATGAAACTGTGTTTAGCCTGTTCTCTGATCATAAATTTGGTTTCACACCGAAAGATATTGCTGCAATTATTACGATTAGCTCCATCTTTGGGGTAGTTGTGCAAGTATTTATGTTTGGCAAATTGGTTGACATGTTCGGTGAGAAAGTATTAATTCAAATATGTTTAATTGTAGGGGCAGTATTAGCATTCGTCTCAACTGTAGTCTTTAATTATTGGATTGTACTTCTCGTTACTTGCTTTATTTTCCTAGCATTTGATTTGCTTCGTCCAGCTTTAACGACGTTTTTATCAAAAGCAGCTGGAAAAGAGCAAGGATTCGTTGCTGGTATGAACTCAACGTATACGAGTTTAGGAAATATCGCAGGACCAGCGATGGGCGGAATATTATTTGATATAAACATTAATTATCCATATGCATTTTCAGGTGTTGTTTTAATCGTTGGTCTCGGCATTACATTTATGTGGAGAGAGAAACAGCTAGCTCAAAGTTTTGCGAAGTAATGTAGTGAATAACGAAAAGCCTCTTACTATTTTTATGGTAAGGGGCTTTTCGTTTATAAACTTAATCCAAACCGCTTTAATTCAATAAATATCCCCTCTAATTGCTTTCCTTTATCCGTTAACGTGTACTCTACGCGAGGTGGAACTTCTGGATATACTTTTCTCGTTATAATCCCTTGTGCTTCCAATTCTTTTAGGCGAAGTGATAATGTTTTCGGACTAATCCCGTCCATTGATTTTTGTAAATCACTAAAGCGTAAAGTTCCTTCTATAAGAAGGTCACGAATGATTAAAAACGTCCATTTTGTACTAATTACGTCAAGCGTTTTAGCGATAGGACAAGGTATACCAGGTAAACCTTTCGTTAATACAACTGGATCTATATTGCTCATGGAAATAGCCTCCATAAAAATTTTTTGAATGAATTTTCCTTATCGTATCACAAAACTATCTTTTTGGTAACTATATGAAAAAAATATCACTACTTCCATAAAGGAAGTTAGTGCATATACAATAGCAATAAGAAAAACAAAGGGTTTGTATGAAGAGGAGGTGATTTCCATGGGTATGAAAAAGCTGTTTATGTTACTTAGTTTTTTTGTCACTTGTATTGTGCTTGTAGCATGTAGTGGTGAGCAAAAAACTGAAATCCAATTATTGAAGGAAATGCCGAAGCCAAAAACAATGACAATCGATCCTTCACTAGGCAAAAAAGAAGCGACAGAAATGGTTTATGCAGCCCAGCGCTTTTATGCATTTTGGGATACAGGTAAAGAGGAACTTATTCCGCAGACGGTTACTGAAAATTTTTTCGATAACACACTGCCGAAAGGTCGACCACAAGGCACTGAAGGATTAAAGCTTGCAGCGCAAAACTTTCGTAAAGTAGTTCCAGACATACATTGTGAAATTGAAGATTTATTAGTCGTTGGTGATAAAGTAACAGCTCGTCTTTCTTTTACAGGAACTCATAATGATAAGAAAATCAATTTTTTTGCAATTGATATTTTACATGTGAAGGATGGAAAGATAACGGAAGATTGGCATTTAGAAGATAATCTTACGCTGAAGCAGCAACTTGGATTAATAGCTGAAGAGTAAAATAAGGGAGAGAAAAGTTATGAAAAATATATTCATTATAAATGGGCATGAAAAATACGGTTCAAAGGAAGGTCGATTAAATAAAACGCTAGCTGATTGCATGATAAGTTTACTAAGTGAAAATCATCATGTGAAAACAACAACGATTCAAGATGGATACAGTATTAAGGAAGAGCAAGAAAAGTTTTTATGGGCTGATGTTGTAATTTATCAAACACCTATTTACTGGTTTAGTGTCCCGGGATTATTTAAAACATATATGGATGAAGTGTATGAATACGGTTTGTTCTTTAAAGGTGCAGATGAATATGGAACAGGGGGTTTATTAAAAGAGAAGCATTATATGTTCTCTACAACTTGGAATGCACCTGAAAAAGCATTCGGAGATAAGACGAAGTTCTTTGAAGGAGAAAGTTTAGAAACAGCGCTTAGTCATTTACATCGTGTGCAGAAGTTTCTTGGTATGAGTCCGTTAAAGAGTTTTGCTTGTTATGATGTGGTGAAAAATCCGGATATTGAGAAATTTTTGATGGACTTGAAGAATCATTTGGCTGAGGTAATTTAATAGTAGTTTGCATCTTTGTGCGTAAAAAGGTTCATCTTTAAACATGTAAGAGAAGGTACTACTAAGGAGGTAGTACCTTCTCTTGCATTCATAAAAATTGCTTAGTTTTTCTTAGCTTAAAGTCTTCATAAGCGGAATTTAACCTTTTATGAAATACGTTGAAAATCTTTACTCATACAGGACTGTTTTAGTTTTTTTGATTTGATTAAATGTTTAATATCAGAGATGTTATCGTATGAAAGCTGAGTATGATAATAGTTAATGTACTCAAGTAATGCAAAAATATAAATAAATAGAGTGAATGATAGCCCACCTAAAGGTAAGTGGGGATACCAAATTGCAAAATCAATAGTAAACGTAATAAATCCCGTGATAAGTAATGCTATATTTATCTTTTTAAGTATTTTTAAATATTGAATCATCCTAATGGGTGTAACAGATGTTTTCTCTTTTTTTAGTCGTTTCCACTTTACGTACCAGTAAAGTGTTCCTTGTAATAAGATAAACTCTAAAAGAAGAAATGAGATCCAAAAAGAATATAAGGAATATAAATGTAACGTAGGATAAGCATAATTAAGTAAGTAACTTGTGAAAATAAAAGTAATGACTGAAAATAACTCACCTGTGTATAGATAGGAAAGCCTTTTTTCTAGGTTGCTTTTCATGGTTCTTCTCCTTTTATAAAAAACTTCACATTTTAATGCGGGGATGGCTGTATCCATAACTTCGCAAAATTCGCCCAACCGAATGAATCAATTGTTACATTTTTTAAAGAAGAAGGGTATGTTTTTCTTTTTAAAACGTGATAGTTAAATAAAATGATGTTTTCAGCTTGTAAAAACTCTTCGATCTCATACATGAGCTTATACCGTTTTTCTTTATTGTCTTCTAATAAAAAGGTATCAAGTAAACAATTAATTTGTTTTGCATAGTGTGGGTCCATGAATCGATTTACGAAGCAACTTTTATTTTTAAATACATTTAAAAATGCAATTTCATGATCAGCAGCAAACACTTCGCCCATAAAAATAATATCGGCATGTTTATCAATAGAACGATCCATATAATCTGAAATGAGAAATGGGTGAAGTTCTACGTGTACTCCTAATTGTTCGCAGCGTTCTTTTAGGAAATGTGCATCATTTGCACTATCTTTAAATGCGAAGAAATAAATATGTATCGTTTCTCCATTATAGGTGCTCTTTTTCAAATAATCTTTCGCTTTTTCTAAAGAGTAGGATCTTCCCTGAGCTTGGCGGCTTCTTTCAGGGAAAAAGCTTGATGCAGCAATTGTTCGTCGCCCCTCTATATTACGAAGTATCGTTTCAACGTCATATAGTTCTCTCCAAGCTTTACGAAAGTAAATGTCGTGGTGGGGACCAGATTTTGTAAAGTTGAAGCTAGCATAAATACAGCCTATTTCTTCTATTTGTATGTCATGTCTTTCATTTTCATTCTCATTTGGTAATTCATAATCAGCATCTATTTGCACATGATCAGGAATACCCCAAAATTCAATACGGTCTAATAACGCGCGCTCTTTAAAATAATGGGTGAACGCTTCGAGTACGATATTATCTTCAGAGTAATGAGCAAGCCTGAAAGGTCCAGTACCTATATAATGATGATTTTGAACGGCTGCATCATGTGGCAAAATTGCTAGTTGCATGGAACTCACATAGTGTAAGAAAAATAAATTTGGTTTTGCTAAATGAAATCGTATTTGCAGTGGTGATGGTGTTTCAATTTGAACAATTTCCTGTGTTAACCATGCGTAAGGAGATTGAGCTTGCTGCAATCTTTCAAATGAAAATTGTACATCTTTAGAAGTTAGAACAGTTTCGTTATGAAAATATATATCTTTTCGTAAATGAAACGTCCACGTAAGCCCGTCTTCGCTTAATTCCCACGTATGTGCAATGTGTGGTTCCATTTTTTCTGTAATATCGTTATAAATGACTAATGTATCAAAAATTTGGTTAATAAGATGACCCTCTGTTGTTACAGCCGTAAAAGCGGGATCTAATGGCAATATCTTTCTTGATATAGGGATCTTCAATATGTCATACATATCATTTGAAGGTTCGTATCCAAAATGATGATGTAGTTTATTTTCTATTTTTTTTTGAATTGCAAGAGGAAGGGGCTCTTTTAAAAGAAGAAAGATATCTTTTAATTTTTCTTGGGCTAACAGTTCATCTGTATAGGATTCAATTGCTTCTACGAAACTATGTACAAATATAATTTCTGTTTTATTTCCGCGACCACGCCCTGGTGTCCACTTAATGAATTGTTCCTCGCTCATTTTCTTTAATAAAATCTTCACGTTTTTCGTACTGCAATATAAAATATCCGCTAATTCTTGTAAGCTATTTCGTATAAGTTGCTGATCTTGTGAATGTAACCTTAAACGAACATAATAGTCCATAATCTTCATATGTATGCACTTCCTTCTATTTAAAAGGGGAAACTCTTTAGAATATTCTAACCTTTTTCTTCCTCTTTTTCAAAGTAAAATGAATAAGCATAAGGAGGGGGAAACAATGGGATTTTGGAGTATGCACCGAAATATAAAAATTAGAATTATAACTTCGTTTTTAACACGCACTGTATCCACAATGATTTTTCCATTTATGGCGATTTATTTTTCAATAAAATTAGGTAGTGCGATTGCTGGTGCTTTATTACTCATCAATGTGCTAGCTGCATTAATTATCGGTTTATATGGTGGGTATGTTGGAGATCGGCTCGGTCGTAAAAAAGTAATGATTATCGGCCAAAGTATACAAGTCGTTTCCATTGCTTGTATGGGAATTGCAAACTCAGATTATGTAGATTCACCGTGGCTAACATTTGTGTTTATGTTAGTGAATAGTTTAGGATCTGGACTTATGAATCCAGCGACGGAAGCGATGTTAATAGATGTGAGTACACCTGAAAATCGAAAAGTGATGTACAGCATTAACTACTGGGCTATTAACTTATCAATTGCGATTGGAGCAATATTTGGCGGATTATTATTTGAGAACTATAGATTACAATTGTTTATCGTATTAACGGCTGTTGCGGTCATTACTTTATATGTGATGGCTGTATATATGGAAGAAGTGTATGTGGCACGAAAAACGGTGGAGAAGAAAAATGTATTAAAAGATATGGCAGATAGTTATAAAGTCGTGATGAAAGATAGAGCGTTTTTAATTTTTTGTGCAGCAAGTATATGTACACTATCGTTAGAGTTTCAAATTAATAATTATTTAGGGATACGTTTACAGAAGGAATTTGAAACGGTGCACTTTTTCTTCGGGAATGGTTTTACATTCGATTTAACAGGTATTCGAATGCTTAGCTGGATATCGGCAGAGAATACAATTTTAGTTGTGTTATGTTCGGCGCTTCTTATTAAAATGCTGAAAAGCTTCAACGATTTGAAAATTTTATATGTAGGTTTATTCATTTACACGATTGGATTTACAATACTCGGAACGAGCAATAGTTTATGGATCTTATTAATCGCAGGGCTTTTCCAAACTGTAGGAGAGATGATGTATGTGCCGGTTCGTCAATCTATAATGGCGGATATGGTGCCAAATGAGGCGAGAGGTTCTTATATGGCGATTAATGGAATGGTCTTTCAATTAGCGAAAATGAACGGTGCATTAGGTGTTATGCTAGGCTCGTTTATTGCATCTTGGGGCATGAGCGCTCTATATTTCATCGCTGGTATGAGCAGTATTTTATTATTTATGAAGGCGATCGGGAAAGAGAAGTATCAGAATGAAGGAAATGTTTCTCAGATTGGATGAAACTATATAAAAGCGAACCAGTTATACTGGGACCCGCTTTTTATATAATTTTTAAAACGGATCAACTTCAGCTAAATCAGGATTGGCGTTAGGGTTTGTTAATAAGGTTTTCAGCTCACCTACTTCTGAGAGAGCGACGAGGATATAACCACTAATAAGGACGATGAGTCCGATGACTCGTAATGTTTGCAATTTAATGTCACGGCTATTTTCTTCTGAGTTGTTTTGGGGCGTTGCAGGCGGATTGTTGTTCATAATAGAGCTCCTATCTTTTTTATTTATATGTGCGAAATCATTATTAACGTATGGATAGGAATTGTATAGTCATTTTCACTATATGAGAAATGCCTATGAAAAGTGATTATAAATTTTAGGACGAGAAAAGAGGCTGTCTCAAAAAATCATTAAAGATGAAGAAATGTTTCATATGGTGTTAATTTTGTTTTTTACAAATAAAAAGGTTAACCAAAGTAGCTATTTAGCTACTTTGGTTAACCTATAATAACTATCCTAATATACGCAATGATTCTTCAATAAACACTGGGATGTCCTCTGGTTGTCTACTTGTTACTAGCTGATTTTGGCATACAACCACTTCTTTATCATGAAAATTTCCACCGGCATTTTTCAAATCGACCGCAATGGATTTATATCCAGTCACATCGCGTCCTTCAAGTGTTTGTGCAGTGATGAGTAATTGGGGGCCGTGACAAATAGCAAAAACAGGTTTTTTCGCATCCATAAATGCTTTGCTAAAGCGAACAAAACGTTCATCTGCACGAAGTATATCTGGGGAAAATCCGCCTGGTATAAAGATGGCATCAAAGTTCTCTGGAGAAACATCATCAATACTTTTATCAATTACGACTTCACTTTTTCCTTGTTTACCGTGTACCGTTTTACCTTTTTCCATTTCAATAGTTGTTAATTCGTATCCCTTTTGATTAAAAGCTTCTACTGGCTCTGTGTATTCTGTGTCCTCGAAATAATCCGTTATTAAAATAGCAATTTTTTTACTCATTGCAATCAGCTCCTTATATTATATAATCGGTTCCAGAATCGTCCTTGAGCAACGCCTTTTATAAAGTGAAACTTTAATTCATATTTTTCATTCCCTCCAGTTCCTTTGCCCTGTTAATTTAATAACTACCCTTTTTATTAGGACGTAAACATGTATTATCGTTTTTGTATGTAAAAATCATAAAATATCGGTTGTTTCAGTGATTCTTGTTTGAGGAAGAAAAATAAAAAAGCCAAGGAGATAATTTATTTTCTCCTTGGCTTTTAAGATAATTCTTTTCGTTAAAACGAAGAAACGCGTTGCTTCGTTTTTGGTACAATAATAAATTTGATCCAGATTAAACCGATAATCATAATGATAAGACTATGTGAAAATTGCCCTGTGGCAATGAGTATAACACTTGAAAATAAAATGAGTTGAATACTTAGCAATATGAAAATTAAGCTAAGAAATTGACTCATTCGTTCTTCAGTATCAATTGGATATAATGCTACAATAATATTTCCTGAAAAATATTTCCACAGAGAACGAAGCTGCATAGAAATCATATATAGGACGATATAAGCGATAGCACCTTTTACATATATATTCGGAATAAAATATAGAGCGAAAGCACCGATCAACCCTAAGCGAATATATATACCGAAATAATCATTACCGCGTAAAAATGCTAGTGTATGTAAATAGAAGAAAGTTGCTCGTTTTTTATGTAATAAAGGTTCAATCCAATTTGTAAGCCATTTTCTTTTATTTACTTGCTTATTCAGTTGCGGAACATCGGTGAAAATGCTAGCAAATTGATAGAAACGAACGTCCATTTTTTCTTCTTGTTCGATTATGTAATCCCACGGTATTCGTTTTGTAGGTTGTTTCTTCGTGTATAGAAGCAGGAAAGCAAGAAGTAAGAGTAGTCCGCCTAACACGATCACATTTGCAGTATAAAACAGCATGTAAATGATCAGGGCGTTACAAGCAATGCGAATGATAAACCATATGCTTTTTTCATAACTATCACGCCACATCCAATGTATGTATATGTTCCAGCCCTTTAGAATCATTAAAATTATAAAGATTGTACATAAGAAAGGTACGGTTAGTTGTAATGATTGCATGGCAAGCGGTACGATAACAAGGAACGTAAATATAAGCGGGAAAAGCTGAATGATGTAATTATATAGAAGAGATTTTTTAAAATAAGATGTTAATTTCTCTTCTAATGCAAGTAAATAGACAGCGTCCGGTTTTTGAATAAATGTGCGAACTTGGCATCTCGTTATAATGAGTGTAAGTACGATCGTGATGAGTAATAAAGATATTCCTTTAGAAGGATCCGTTTTAAGAAACTTAGCGTAATAATATGCACCTACACATGAGACGAAGATGAAGCTATATAGTAAACCGTTAATCATACGTGCAAAGTATGTGATGGCATTTTGAATATGTTGTTGAAAGCGAGAGCTCCATAGTGATTCGATTGACATGTTTTTCACCTCTTTTTTCTATTATATATGTTTTATAAAGTAAAAAACGAGCAAATTGCGTTACGCAACTTGCTCGTTTTTCTTTTCTTTATTTTTTTTCTGATCACGATTCATTAATGGATAGAAGGCAAAGCCAATTCCGAATAAACCAATTCCGAGAAGAAATGTTTTTATATCGGATGCGCCGGTTTTAATAACCCATAGTGCATAGCAAAGTGCGATAACTGCAACTACACCATCCATAATTCTTGCCCGCATTTCATTTTTATATGTTTCACCAGTTGCGACTAGTTTTAACTGGAAGATTGGTGAAACGAGATATGGAATGAGGTAGGCCAGTGTTGATACGGTAATAACGAATGTATAAGCTTCCGCAATTGTTCCTGATAATGTTGAGAATAAGAACACTTGCGACATAATGTTTGTTAATCGTAGTGAATGAATTGGACTTCCTTTTTTATTTGTTTTTGCGAAGAAGGAAGGGAAGAAACCTTCTTTTGCTGCTTGATAAGGTACTTCTGAGCTTAATAAAATCCAGCCTAATATTGAGCCGAATAGGGAAGTAAGAGCAAGTAATGCCATAAGTTTCCCGCCGCCGTGACCCATTGCAGCGTTTAGCACATCTGCTAATGGACGTTCAGAAGCTTGTAATTTATCAACGTGAAGTACACCCATTGTTAAAATTGTAATTCCTAAATAAATTGCAACTGTTATTAGTAAACCGGCAACAGTCGCACGTTTTACCGTTTTGGGAGAAGTAGCTCGGTTTGATAAAAGAACGGCTGATTCAATCCCGATAAATGCCCAAAGTGTTGTAAGAGCAGCTAAGTTTACTTGTGAAAGTAGACCGTGTGATACGCCTTCTTTATCGATCATTGGTGTGTACCATTGTCCAAATTTTGAAGCTTCGAACGCAAATAACGTAACGACGATGAATAGAAGGAATCCAGTTACTTTCGTTGTTGTTGCTAAGAAGTTTAGCTTCCCAGCTCCGCTTACACCGTTTGTTAAAATTAAATGTGTTCCCCAAAGTAAGATGGAACAAATAGTAAATGTAATTAGTTTTCCAACTTCTATATTGAAAGAGCCAATTGAAAATAGTAGTCGTGTATCTTTCATAATTGGGAAGAAGAGCGATAAATATCCCGCGAAAGATGTAATAATGGCAACGTTACTTGCCCAGTTTGCAACCCAATATCCCCATACCATGCTGAAACCAGCCATTTTCTTTCTTTTTGGTGTTGAGAATAAAGCATATGCATGACTTTGTGGTCCTGTCGTTAAATCAGGACGACGAATTGCTAAATTACCGAAAACAAGAGCTAGCATTAAAACACCAAACCCTGTTGTTAACCAAGCTAAAGTGACACCGAGTGGGCTAGCTGTTTGTGCCAACGTACTTGGTACCATGAAAATACCAGCGCCAACCATGTTACCGACAACGAAAGCTGTTAGTACCCAAAAGCCCCATTTTTTTTGTTGCATAGAAAATACCTCCAAAGTTAGTATAACCAAGTCAAGCGAGGAGATATGTATGTCTTCCTATTAGGGAAGAGAAGTTCCAAACAAAACAAAAAAAGCACGTAAACTTGCCGCTACATGCTTTCTATCTTATAAGAAACCCACGACATACCTCTCGATAGCTCTCCACAAACGAAACGTTTGTGACAGTTCTGCACTTATTAAATGCAGACCCAGCAAGCGTGCATGGTGGACACGACTTACTTCGGCAATCATTCCTTTCTCATTTCTTCATCAATGCCACTACATCTCCTGAAATGATACTCTTAATGACTGCAACCTCTACCTCACCGAGATACGAATGAGGATTTATGTATTAAATTAACATGTTTAAGAGTAACAAATGTATTTTTATACGTCAATGGATATAGTAATAATCAGATTATAGAGAAGAATTCGTTATTAGGTTCTGGAGGGTTTTAACTAAAAAGCAGCTGACCTAAATATTAGATCAGCTGCTACATATAAGATTAAACTAAGTTTAATACAGTTACTTTTTGACGAGTCATAGACTCAAGGCTCTTACGAATACCTTGTGCGCCCATACCTGAACCTTTTACACCGATGAATGGGAAGTGGTCAGGGCCGCGCTCTGTGCGTCCGTTAATTTGAACAGAACCAGTGTCGATTTTGTTAGCAATTGCAAATGCTTTGTTAATGTCTTTTGTGAAGACACTTGCTTGCAGACCGAACTCTGATTTGTTAGCAATTTCAATCGCTTGTTCGTCAGAAGAAACACGGATGATTGGAAGAATTGGGCCAAATGGCTCTTCCCAAGCAACTTTCATTTCTTCTGTTACGTTGTCGATTAATGTTGGATAAATTAGGTTGCGCTCACGTTTGTTACCGATAACGATTGTTGCACCTTTTTCAGCAGCATCGTCAATTAAACCTTGAACGAAGTCAGCAGATTTGTCGTCGATTAATGGAACGATTGTGCTGTTTTGTTCTGGAGATCCAACTGATAGTTCAGCTACTTGCTCTTTTAATAAGCCAGCTAGTTCGTCTGCTACATTTTCATGTACAAGTACACGCTTAATAGCTGTACAACGTTGACCTGAGTAAGAGAATGCACCGCTTACGATATGCTTTGCAGCTTCTTGTAAGTCTGCATCTTCACAAACGATACCAGGATCTTTACCACCAAGTTCTAATACAAGTGGAATCATCGCAGCTTTTTTCGCTAAATGTTTACCTGTATTGGTACCACCTGTGAACGATACCATATTTACGCCAGGATGTTCTACTAAGTAGTCACCAATTACAGAACCGCGTCCTGTAGCTACGTTTACAAGACCTTTTGGAAGGCCAGCTTTATGAAGTGCTTCAACCATTTTAACACCGCTAATTGCACCTTGAGTTGCTGGTTTGAAGATAACAGCGTTACCCATAATTAGTGCTGGTGCAAGTTTTGCAGCAGATAAGTTTACTGGGTAGTTAAATGGTGCAATTGCTAATACAACACCAAGTGGTGCGCGCTGAATAATCGCAAGTTTAGATTTAGATCCACCAGGGAAGCTATCACCCATCATGCTTTCACCGTGCATGTGAAGTGCTTCGTCAACTGTGTAACGAATTAAGTCAGCTGTACGAACGACTTCTTTTTGCGCATCTTTATAGCCTTTACCGACTTCTTTCATAATGATATCGGCAATTTCATCTTGCATATTTACGAGCTCATCAGCCCATTTATATAAATATTTTGCGCGATCTTGTAGAGAAGCTTCAGCCCATGATTTTTGAGCTTCTTTTGCAGATGCAATTGCTTCATCTACTTCTCCTTGAGTAATTGCTTGTACTTGCCCAATTACTTCGTGTAAGTATGGAGATGGAATGTCGATTGTTTGACCTGAAGAGCTTTCTCTCCATTCTCCGTTTAAATAAAATTTGTACGTATTGCTAGTTGTCATGATTAGTCCTCCTAAAATAGCAACTTGTAAGAGTGAGTATAAGGTGATTGTAGGTGGTTTGATAATATTTTTCAAATGAAATGTTTGTGAAAGCGATTTCTTACTATTTTTTTATTTTGTATGCCCTTTCTTACAGAAGATTCTCTTATTTCAAACTGAATTATAAGTAGAATGCATCACTTTTATTTTTTGTGATAAAAGATTATTTTATTCTAAAGCGAAAAAAAAAATTGACAGAATACTCAATAAAGTTGTAAGATTATAAATGGAAAATAAATGAAGGGGGTGTGCGTAATGATTGTAATCGTAAATGTAATGGGCTTAGCTCTGTTAAATGGCGGAAAACATTCATATCATTACGCAACCCGTGCGGATATATAGGACCTTTTTGTCTTATGAGAAGCGTATGTTGCGTATATCGTAACGTACGCTTTTATGCATTCTATTGCATATCGTCAAGCGGCGGTATGCTTTTTTTTGTTTATCCCGCTATTTGCGGGCAGTAAGACTCCCGCCTCAAAATTCAGCTGGAGCAAAGAAGTTGGGATGGGAGTCGGGCTGCCCGTAAACGCCCGATTGGTGAAGGCTAATAATCAGTGGGGAATGAACAAAACCCCCACTGATTAAAGTTTCACTTTATTTTCCTTGTTACTATAAAAAATCAGAATTTGGAAGGTGGAAAAATGTGATGAAATTGTATGGCTTACGAAATGTAAATGTGATGGGTTTGGATAGCGGATAAAGAAATGTGAATCAAACGGGAACGAGAAAGGAGAGGTTATATTGTTTTCAGTATTACTAAAGTTAAGCTGGTTTTTTAGAGAGCATTGGAAAAGGTATAGTATTGCAATTGGGGTACTTTTAATTGTAAACGTGATAGAGGTAATTCCACCGAAAGTGTTAGGAATTACAATTGATAATATTAAAACGGGAGCCTTAACGAATGAGGCGATTATGCAATATATTCTTATTTTACTTGGGGTAACGATTGTTGGGTATGTACTTACTTTCATTTGGCAGCACCAACTATTTGGCGGTGCGTTCGTACTTGAGAAAACGATGCGTTCAAAATTTATGGGGCATTTACTTAAGATGACACCGACGTTTTATCAAAAAAATCGTACTGGCGATTTAATGGCGAGAGCGACAAATGATTTAAAAGCAATCTCCATGACAGCTGGTTTTGGTATATTAACGCTCGTTGATTCTAGTCTATATATGCTTACAATCGTTTGTATGATGGGCTTTTCAATTAGTTGGCAGTTAACATTTGCTGCGCTTATACCGCTTCCGATTATGGCATATGCGATGAATAGATACGGAAAGAAGTTGCATGAAAGATTTACAGTCGCGCAAGATGCGTTCGGGGATATGAACGATAAAGTACTTGAATCAATTGCGGGTGTACGCGTTATTCGTGCGTATGTACAGGAGAACGCTGATCAAGAAAGGTTTCATCATTTAGGAGATGACGTATACGAGAAAAATATGAGAGTAGCAAGAATCGATGCATTATTCCAGCCAACTGTAAAAATGCTCGTCGGTCTTAGCTATTTAATTGGTTTAGTTTACGGTGCATATCTCGTATTCCAATCAAAGGTGACACTTGGTGAGCTCGTTTCTTTTAACGTCTATTTAGGGATGATGATTTGGCCGATGTTTGCAATTGGTGAATTGATTAATGTTATGCAAAGAGGAAATGCGTCGCTCGACCGTGTAAATGAAACGTTAGCTTATGAACCGGATGTAAAGAATCCGAAAGATCCAAAGGTTGTACAAGAGCCAGATTACATTCAATTTGATAACGTTACTTTTTCATATCCTTCATCAATTGAAACAAATTTAAAAAATGTTTCGTTCTCATTAAAACAAGGAGAGACACTTGGAGTTGTTGGGAAAACAGGAAGCGGGAAAACGACGCTCGTTCGTCAGCTTCTTCGTCAATATCCACTTGGGGAAGGGGACATTGCGGTTTCTGATGTGAAGCTAGATAAAATTACGAATGATAACGTACTTGGCTGGATTGGGTATGTACCTCAGGAACACATTTTGTTCTCAAAAACAGCGAAGGAAAATATTTTATTCGGAAATAGAGAAGCGACTGAAGAAGAACTTGAAAAAGCGATTGAAATAGCTGCGTTTAAAAAGGATTTAGAGTTTTTACCGGAAGGTTTAGAAACGCTCGTTGGAGAGAAAGGTGTTTCTTTATCAGGTGGGCAAAAGCAAAGGATTTCGATTGCGAGGGCTGTTATTCAAAATCCGGAAATTTTAATTTTGGACGATTCTTTATCAGCTGTTGATGCTCGTACTGAAGCGGCAATTATTGAAAACATACGAACAGAAAGAAGCGGGAAGACGACGATTATAACAACGCATCGTTTGTCAGCAGTGCAGCATGCTGATTGGATTCTCGTTATGGATAACGGTGAGGTTATTGAAGAAGGTTCGCATGAAGCGCTCATTCGAAATGGGGGCTGGTATGCAGAGCAGTTCGAAAGACAACAAGGTGAAAGTGAAAGTGAAAGTACGGATAGTGGGGTGAAAATATGAGTGTTTCAAAACGATTGTTTCAATACGCGATGAAAGTAAAAGGGCCGATTTTTGCAGCGATGGCGATGCTATTTGTTTTCGTTATTGCAGAACTCGCGGGTCCTTTCGTCGCAAAAACGATGATCGATGAGCATATCGTTGGAATAGAGAGACCCTGGTATGAAACAGAAAAGAGTGAGGATGCTGTTTCATATAATGGCGCCTTTTATAAGCGAAGTGATCGCTTTGAACAAGGTGAGCAAAAAGGGAAAGAAGTCCGAGTGATTCAAGTTGGTTTTCAGTACTATTTTGTACCGAATAAAATAACGCTTGAAGGAACTCGTTCTGTTAAGGGTGATGTGCTTACAGTACAAAGTGGTAAGGCAGTGCAAGTGTATAAATCGAAAGCCTTAACGAAAGAAGAAGTATTTGCGTTTTATAAACCAGAAATAAATAGGTTATTACTACTTGGCGGTGGATATTTCGCTTTATTAGTAGTCGTATCATTATTTGCATACGGAAAGCAGTTCTTCTTACAGAAGGCAGCAAACAAAATTATTCAAATTATGAGGGAAGACGTCTTTTCCCATATTCAAACGTTGCCAATTCGTTATTTTGACCATTTACCAGCAGGGAAAATTGTTTCGCGTGTAACGAATGATACAGAAGCGATTCGTGATTTATATGTAACAGTGCTTGCGACATTCGTCTCTAGTATCATCTATATTATCGGGATTTTCGCTGCGCTATTTTTACTTGATGTAAAACTGGCGGCACTATGCTTACTCATCATCCCAATTTTAATCGTTTGGGCGATTATGTATAGAAAGTATGCGTCTGTATACAATCATAAAATGCGTTCGCGTTTATCGGATATTAACGGAACAGTGAATGAATCAATTCAAGGGATGCCAATTATTCAAGCATTTCGTCAAGAACATGAAACGAAGAAGGAATTTGAAGAGTTAAATGGTGATTATTTTAAATATCAAAATAAAATTTTAAATTTAAATGCAGCAACTTCGCATAATTTAGTGTCTGTATTAAGAAACATCGCTTTCACAGGTGTAATTTGGTATTTCGGTGGTGATTCATTAAGTGCTTCTGGCCTCCTTTCTCTAGGGATACTATATGCTTTCGTTGATTATTTAACGAGATTGTTCTCGCCAATTACGAACATGGTGAACCAACTTGCTAACTTAGAGCAATCGCGTGTTGCATCAGAGCGCGTCTTTGAATTGCTAGAGGAAAAGGGAGAGGCAGTAGAAGAAGAACGTATGCCTCGCTTAACCGGAAATGTGAAATTCGATAATGTTTCGTTTTCTTACAATGGAAAAGATGAAGTATTAAAAAATATTTCTTTTGAAGCGAAACAAGGGGAGACAGTGGCACTTGTCGGTCATACTGGATCAGGAAAAAGTTCCATTATGAATGTGCTCTTTCAGTTTTATGAATTTCAAAAAGGGAAGCTTACGATTGATGGTCACGATGTAACAGAGATGCCGAAACAAGCCACACGTGAACATATGGGAATTGTATTGCAAGATCCGTTTTTATTTAGCGGGACAGTGGCATCCAATGTAAGCTTAGAAAATGAAGAAATTTCAAAAGATCGCATCGTAAAGGCGTTACGTGATGTTGGTGCGGAAAGGTTTGCGAACAATATAGATGAAAAAATTACGGAGAAAGGAAGTACACTTTCAACCGGAGAACGTCAGCTTATATCGTTTGCTAGGGCACTTGCTTTTGATCCTGCCATTTTAATTTTAGATGAAGCGACTTCCAGTATTGATACAGAAACAGAAGCGATGATTCAACAAGCGCTAGAAGTTGTGAAAAAAGGACGAACGACGTTTATTATCGCTCATCGTCTTTCAACAATTAAGAGCGCTGATCAAATTATTGTGCTTGATAGAGGAACGATTTTGGAAAAAGGTTCCCATGATGAATTAATGAAAAAGCGCGGGCGTTATTATGATATGTATAAAACGCAAATGGAAGGAAACCAGAGTGCTTAATTTTTAGAAGAACTTGCGATTTTCGCAAGTTCTTTTTTGATCGGATTGTCCGCTTAGAAGTTAGTATATTTCACCGGCTGAAAAACTTATAAATAAGTAGGTATTGTTTTACCTTTTTCTTTATAAATGCTATATTAAAAAATGTTACTTATTTTTTGTATGTAGCGCTATTTTTCCATTTTGTTTGATTATGAAGAAAAAGGTTAAACTAAATAAGAACATTTTCATTGAAAAATTGTTCAAAATTGCATACAATCAATATAGTTTTTAAATTCCTATCAGAATACTTGGAGGACTACTATCATGAAAAAATTATTTTCAGTGCTTGCAGTAACTACATTAGCGATTGGGATTGTAGCGGGCTGCGGTAAAGAAGAGAAAAAAGATACAGCTAATCAAGATGCATTACAGAAGATAAAACAAAGCGGTGAGCTTGTAATTGGTACAGAAGGTACATATCCACCATTTACGTTCCACGATACAAACGATAAATTAACTGGGTTTGACGTTGAATTAGCAGAAGAAGTTGCAAAACGTTTAGGTGTAAAGCCTGTATTTAAAGAAACACAATGGGATAGCTTACTTGCAGGAATAGATGCAAAACGTTTCGACATGGTTGCGAACGAAGTTGGTATTCGTGAAGATCGCCAAAAGAAATATGACTTCTCTAGTCCATATATTTCTTCTTCAGCAGCATTAGTTATTGCGAAAGATAAAGATAAACCTGCTACATTTGCTGACGTAAAAGGATTAAAAGCAGCACAATCTTTAACAAGTAACTACGCAGATATTGCTAAGAAAAATGGTGCGGAAATCACAGGTGTAGAAGGGTTTAGCCAAGCAGCAGAATTATTAAGTTCTGGCCGCGTTGATTTCACAATCAATGATAAATTATCAGTTTTAAACTATTTAGAAACGAAAAAAGATGCAAAAATTAAAATTGTAGATACAGAAAAAGAAGCGTCACAAAGTGGATTCTTATTCCGTAAAGGTAGCGACAAACTTGTACAAGAAGTAAATAAAGCGTTAGAAGATATGAAAAAAGATGGTACGTACGATAAAATAACGAAAAAATGGTTCGGTGAAAATGTATCTAAGTAGCGCATTGATGTCAGATCGATTGTCTACTTGGATAGATATTATGCAGACTTCCTTCGCGCCTATGCTGAAGGAAGCTGTCTTTACGACAATTCCGTTAACGCTTATTACATTTATTATCGGTATTATACTTGCGACGTTAACAGCGCTCGCACGTATTTCAGGTAGTCGTATTTTACAATGGATTGCTCGTATCTATGTATCTATCATTCGCGGAACGCCACTTCTTGTACAGTTATTTATTATTTTCTATGGTCTTCCAACTCTTAATATTGAAGTTGAGCCATATACAGCAGCAGTTATTGGATTTTCATTAAATGTAGGTGCATATGCATCTGAAATTATTCGTGCTTCTATCCTTTCAATCCCGAAAGGACAGTGGGAAGCAGCTTACACAATTGGGATGACATACCCGCAAGCATTAAAACGTGTTATTTTACCACAAGCAACACGCGTATCAATTCCGCCGCTTTCGAATACATTTATTAGTTTAGTGAAGGATACGTCATTAGCGTCGTTAATTTTAGTAACAGAAATGTTCCGAAAAGCGCAGGAAATTGCGGCAATGAACTATGAGTTTTTAATTGTTTATTTTGAAGCAGGTCTAATTTATTGGGTAATTTGCTTCTTATTATCTATCGTGCAACAAATATTAGAAAAACGTTCAGAACGTTATACTCTAAAATAACCCTTTCATAAAAGGAGTTTTTGTTTTTATGATTTCAATTCAACATTTACAAAAAAGTTTCGGAGATAATACCGTATTAAAACATATAGACTTATCAGTTGAGAAGGGCGAAGTGGTTGTTATTATCGGGCCATCTGGATCTGGTAAAACGACATTCTTACGTTGTCTCAACGTGTTAGAAACGCCGAACGCTGGTAACATTCGCATCGGCAATAAAGAGCTCGATTTCTCTCAAAAAGTATCGAAGAAAGATATTGTAAATCTTCGTACGCAAACAGGTATGGTATTCCAACACCATAATCTATTTCCTCATTTAACAGCAATTCACAATGTAATGGAAGGGCTCGTTACAGTGAAAAAGATGGGGAAAGAAGAAGCGAAGAAAAAAGCAAACTATTTCCTTGAAAAAGTTGGTCTTGCGGATAAAGTAGACTTATATCCGTTCCAATTATCAGGTGGACAACAACAGCGCGTTGGAATCGCTCGTGCGCTTGCGATGGAGCCGGAAGTTTTACTATTTGATGAGCCAACGTCAGCACTTGATCCTGAGCTAGTTCAAGAAGTTTTAAAGGTTATGAAAGAACTTGCTAAAGAAGGAATGACGATGGTCATTGTAACGCATGAAATGCGCTTTGCTCATCAAATTGCGAACCGTGTTATTTTCATGGATGGCGGTGTCGTTGTCGAACAAGGTACACCGGAAGATGTATTTACAAATCCAAAAGAAGAACGAACGAAGAAGTTTTTACAAATGTTGCAATAAATTAAGGAAGGTCTCAAGGCATATGCCTTGAGACCTTTTTGCCATATATATTTATTTTTGGAATCCGCCAAGGCTTTGCTCAGCCATTGCAACTAAACGTTTTGTAATTTCTCCACCAACAGAACCGTTAGCGCGAGCCGTAGAATCTGCTCCTAATTGTACACCAAATTCTTGAGCGATTTCGTACTTCATTTGATCGATTGCTGCTGTTGCACCTGGTACTACTAATTGATTTGAAGAATTTTGGTTTGCCATAGGAATATATCCTCCTTAGAGTTATAAAAATTTTTTTGGTTGGACTAGCTGGATTTGAACCAGATTATCGCCCCGTTTGGCGCTAATCCATCGGTAATTAAGTTTGTACTCATAGTATGGATGTTACCTAGAAAGATATACAAAATAATAATTTGTAAATTTTGTAAAAAAATCATCGCTATTTTGTAAATTATGAAATAAGAGTAATCGTTGTATTTTTAAGAAAGAAGGCTAAACTAAGAGCGAAATCATATGCGTTTTTTTCTTTGTATAACCAGCTTGGCTTACTTAACTTATGATTTGTTAAAGTGAGACAAATTCCAGTTTAGTAAAATGAAAATTAAATCGGGAGCAACTACATAGTTCTTTTTTAACCCAGGATGGGGAAGAAAAAGGAACTGACCGCGTCTATGCACGGCTAGATGCTCTCTTCAATCTAAAAAAGAGGCTTTTAAACGAAAATGTAATTAAAGCTTAGTAAAATGAAAATTAAACGGCAACAACTGCATAGTTCTGTTTTAACCCAGGGTGGGAAGAAAAAGGAACTGACCGCGTCTATGCACGGCTAGATGCTCTCTTTAATCTAAAAAAAGGACTTTTTAAACGATAACGTATGGAGGAATCATGATGGGAATTTGCCCGCTTTGCAACGCGCTAGAATCACAAACATATTCTTGTCAAAATTGCCAAGGTATACTCCAAGATTATGGGAAAACTGTAGATTACATAGACGATTACAGTGCATATATGGATCAAGAATTATTAAGTGCAGTAGACGGTTTAACACATAATAATTCACAGGAGTATTGCAATCATGTTTTTTATTGCGGAGTATGTAATGTGGAAACAGAAGTTGTAGTGAAGCTCGTTTAAATAAAAAACTTCCACCTTATGAAGGAGGTGGAAGTTTTTGTTTTTGTATTTGTAAGTTAATCATAGGGGAAGGGATGTTTTCGGTATGTGACGAAGGACCTGATTTTATTTGTGACATTTTTTCTTTCGTGTCGCGCAAAGAGTGTTCAGTTAAATAGATGGCATATTCATAAAATAATTGACGCGTAAGTTCACTTTGTTCTTTTAACTTTTCATCTTGGAATACAGTTCGCCCCGGTTTAGAATTTGCTTCAAATAGCCACGGGTTTTCCGTGGTGTCTAAACCAATGTCAAAACCAATTTCTCCAATGTTCCCGGTTACTTGCCCATCAAGTGCATAACTGATTTGTAAGGCTGTTTGTTTTAGTTTATTTTCAATTTGAACTTGTTTTGTGGAATCAGGAAATAGTTCCTGAAGTAATTTCGTATCACCGCCGCTATTTACATGAGTTGTTAAGCTACCTTTGCCGGCGATTTTTGCGACGATTGCACTGACTACCCAATTACCAAAATGGTTTTTATTTGTATGAATACGAAAATCGACGGGTTGCCCTTCGAATCGGAGCAGTGAGATACCTTGTTGTACGATAAACTTTTTTAAATCATGTCCTTTTAACACATGGTTAAGAAGGGCCTCTAATGATTGATACTTTCTTAGTTTGTTTTGTTCATTTTCACGATAACGACAATAGTAGCAATTATCAGTTTGAGAATAGAGTATTTGATGAATATTCCTTCCGAAGCTACCGTGTATTGGTTTCATATAAATGTACTTATGCGTACCGAGAAGTCGTTCTACTTGTTCAAAATGTTGAAATACTTCTGTATTTGGTAAGAATGGTTTAATTGAATCTTCTTTCATTAAAAGTTGATGCACTTCCCATTTATTGAAAAATCCCGGATTAAACCACGGAATCGCATAGTCGCTTTCTAAACGTTTTTTTGCTCTTACGATAGGCTTATAATTTTCTGCTTGCCGATTTGGTAATCGGTCGTAAATGACATTTGGTAAAGGGACTGTGTTTTTTACCCATTTTCCTTCTTGAAAGAAGTACCCTTCAATTGTTTCCTCTTCCCAGTTTATATGTTGAATGCCAAAGACAAATACAAATGGCTGCAATGTGAATGGTGGTGTTAATAACTCACTGAGAGAGATGGAACGACTTCCTAAAGGAGAATTAGAATCATCGTTAAAGCCAGTTGTGAAAATCCCGATTAATGGGCCGAAAACAATGGTTTGATTGTGTAAGAAGGCATGGATTGTTGCTGAATGCGGTAGTAAAAGATCGGCTGCAATCTGTTCGCCAATAATAATTTCTCGCGTGAATGAATAATGAATTTTAATATTCTCACATGTAATATAACGTAAGCCAAAGAAAAAGGATGTAATTGGTGGTGTAATAGAAAAAACGTAAGGTAAAGTAATACTATTTGGATGCTCATCTGAAATACTTAATGTATATATGTGCTCTTTCAACGGGGATTTCCTCCTTTCGTTATGGTGTAAATCGGCTAAACTTTAATGGACCATGAAAAATTTGTTCAGCCAGTTCGTCGTTGTACCTAGTATAAACTTCGTAAGAAGGCATCGTATTGACGTACATAAGCCAAATGGCACCTTTTTGATCCATAATGGTAGAAAGCTCTAGTTCAAATAATGAAGAATAAGACTGATCGAGTGTTTTAAACACTTCATTTACAACATCATGTAAAGCATCTTTTAATAATTGAACGCCAATTGGAGAAAGTAAATATTTAATTTTAGAAAATGGATGTAACATAGAACGTTCTGTTGCTGAAAGTAAAAATTGTGCTGGGAATGAAGATTTTTGTATAAATTGACCGAGCACTTTCCAATTCTGTTCTTTATTTTTTTGCATAATGGTTCGAATATGAATCGGATATGATAGTTGATTTGGAGGTTGTAACATTGGATGAATCATATAACGGAATGAGTGTATGTTCGATTTGCACCATGATATAAATTTATCTGTTCGTTTGAATTGAGTAGAAGTATGATGTTGTTCATTTATTGTATCGATATGAAATGTTTTATTTTTGTAAGTGGCCCGATATAAATTTTCATTGGAGTGTATATTGATTGGTCTTATAATAATATCTCTTGTTTCTAGTAGTAATTTAAAAATTCCTTGTACTGTTCCTTTTATTATTTTTGGTACGTAAGGGGAAAGACGTTTATTAGTAAGAAAAAGATTGTGTAAATCGCTTGGGTTAATAAGTGTGTTGTTTAAAAAAGTAGTGGAAGAACGTTTGTGTAATGAATGAATAATCGCATTTGCTTGTTGGAATTCCTCATCCTCTTTGAAATGACAACGATCATATATATATGAAGGAATGGGAAAGGTTTGATCTATCCAATTTCCTGTATCTGTATCGTAAATAAGACCAGAAACAAGATCTGTCTTTGAATCAATGCTAAACGGTGTGAATTGGGCAACGACGTTATGATAAAGACGAGCTCGCTTAGCGATTTCGGTGTAATACGTTTGCTCGTGATGGAGCCCGGAAGTTAAAAGACCAAGAACCAACGAAATCACTCCTTTAGTAATAAGATGTTTGCATTATAGGCGAAGCTATATATTGCAAATACGTTTTTATACCATTATACTTTTGTCCGTATGATGATATGCTATAGTTTTGGAGAAGTGAAAGGTTGATTGTGATGAATATATGGTTAAATATGTTAATAACGACAGGGCTCGGGGCAATTATTGGAGGATACACAAATCATTTAGCGATAAAAATGTTATTTCGTCCTCATCGTCCGATTTATATTGGGAAGTTTCAGGTTCCATTTACGCCAGGGTTAATTCCGAAGCGCCGCGATGAGCTTGCTGTTCAATTAGGTAAAATGGTTGTAGACCATTTGTTAACACCAGAAGGAATCGGAAAAAAACTAACAAATAAAGAGTTTCAAACCAGTTTAATTCGCTGGACACAAGTGGAAGTTGATAAAGTAATTACAAATGAACAGTCGTTACGGGATATGTTAGAAAAATGGAATTTAGAACATGTAGAAGAAGAGGCGAGCGGGAAAATCGAACATGTTATTACAGAAAAAATTCATGCATTTTTAGCAGAGTACTATACATATACATGGGAACAGGCGTTACCTCATTCTGTTCATGAAAAAGTAGAGAATGCGATTCCGAATGTAGCATCTTTTATTTTAAAAAGAGGAATTAGCTTTTTGGAAAGTGAAGAAGGAAAGGAACGCCTTTCAAAAATGATTGATGACTTTTTCGCTTCCAGGGGAACGCTGCTTAACTTAGTTGGTATGTTTTTAGGGAATGTAAGTTTAGTTGATCGTGTGCAGCCGGAAGTAATTAAGTTTTTAGGACAAGATGGAACAGAGCGTCTTTTAACTGATGTACTGCAAAAAGAGTGGGAAAAGTTAAAAGGAAGAGACGTAAAAGAATTAGAAACGTTCGTAGAGAAAGAAATGATTGTGAACTCCATATTGTCAGCGGTTAAAGTAGAGGAAACAGTGAGTAGATTTTTAAATCAGTCTGTTCAGCAAGTATGTGAGCCAGTTCGAGAAACAATCGTTGAAAAAGTGGTCCCTAGCGCAGTAGAGAAAGGCTTGAAGTGGGGGACAGAAAATGTGGGAAGTATATTGGGAAATCTACAGCTTGCGGAAATTGTCCAGCAAGAAGTATCTACATTTTCAACAGAGAGACTAGAAGATCTCGTATTGTCCATTACAAAAAATGAGTTGAAAATGATTACATATTTAGGGGCGTTATTAGGAGGAACAATTGGATTTATTCAAGGCTTGTTACTCTTGTTCCTTAAGTAATAAAGATGGGTGCATAGAAATAAAAGTGAAATTTCTTCCCATCTCTTGCATAGTTTGATATGGTAGGAAGAGGTGCGTATGTAAATGCACTTAAAAGGCAGTGCGAGCGAAAAGCGCTAGCCTTCTAAAGGAGGAAAAATAAAATGACAAAAAACATTCATGATGTTGCATATGAATTACAAAAAACAATCGCTGAAAACGAAGATTTCCAAACACTAAAAGCAAGCTACGCAGCAGTACAAGGAGATGCAGAGTCAAAGAACTTATTCGATGAGTTCCGCACGATGCAACTTGGCTTACAACAAAAAATGATGCAGGGCCAAGAAATCACTGAAGAAGATAACCAAAAAGCACAAGAAGTTGTAGCTCGTATTCAACAAGATGCTAAAATCACAAAGTTAATGGAAACTGAGCAACGTTTAAACATCGTTATCACTGACGTTAACAAAATTATCATGAAGCCACTTGAAGAATTATATAGCGCGCAACAACAAGCGTAATGATGGAAGACGCCCTGGTATAGGGGCGTCTTTTTTGTTTATGAAATAGATGAATTGCATTTTGATAGTCCGTCCAGAAAAAAAAGCCCATTCAAAACAGTCTTTTTTAGTGACTATTTTGAATGGGCTTATGATAGATTCTACAATTTTTGAATATTTCATTATTTGTTGAAATACTCAGTTTCAATATTTTTTTCCTTCAAAAACTTTTCAATTTCTTTTTGCTTCCTACCATTAACTTGCTCAAAGCGTTTTGTAAAAGAAAAATCAGTTTTGAATAAGTTACCATCTTGCGCGATTTTGTCTAATTCTTGCTCTAGTTCTACTGAAAGTGCTGTAGACGCTGAAATAAAATCATGAATTTCCTTCGAAGGCTGTTTGTAATCATTGGGGATCGTATTGTTACTAATAAAAGTATGGAAATTCGCATCATTTTGTTTTGCTAAATCTACTAGTTGCTTTAATTTCTCTCGGTCGGATTCCGTGACATTCTCGTCAGACATAGATGATGAAAGTGGAACGATGTTTTCGTCTAACTCTCCGCTATAATTTAAATACGTCTTTATATTTTGTTTCATTTCGTCTTCGTTAATCGTTTCATTCTTTTTTGAGGAAGTGAATATAGTTTCTGGAATTTTTATCGTTACATCTTTAATAGATTGCACATCGTTTTCTTCCTTAGGTTGTGCACTGTTTGAACAAGCTGATAGAAATAAAATTGTAAGTAACATGAGTAGATATAAAGTATACTTCTTCATTTTAATCTCCTTTTATATTCATTATTATCTTTGTAAAGTAGCTATATTCCATTTCAAATACTTTACTAAAGTTGCGTATAGATGTTTTACCATTTGGTAAGATATGACGGATATGAGTAAACCGCTGCAAAAAGCGATGAACACATTGTAAACATCGGAATAACTGATTTGATGAAACCCTTTAAAAAATCCTAACCCTATTAATAAAATAGGTGAGATGATTAATAGTGGAGTAGCAATGATAAGTGCTAGAAGAATCGGTAATAAAAAGAGTAGTACGAAAAAGACGATAATGATAAAGGTAAAGTTTAAAGCACTTAAACTCATAACAGAAAATAGTGCGGTTATCATATTTTTAAAGCTTCGTTTATTATCAGCGTTATGTATTGCATAGGAAACATTAAGCTCTTTAGCGATAGTTTTAGGGTTCCCTAGTTTTCTAGAAATTTCTTCATCAGATTTCCCATCTTGTTTACCGCTAATAAAATGAGTTTCATACTCTGAGATAATATCTTTCTTTTCTAAACTAGGCATATTCCGCAGGGAAGAACTAAGTTGTTCCAAAAATTCATTTTTCTTCATAACAATCACTTTCCTTTATAAAATGATGAATTAAAGCTGAGAATCCTATCTTTTGAAAAGGGGATACGAATTATAAAGCGCGTTCCAATTATTGGGTATTCTAATATTTACAAATATATCATTTAGTAATGTTCTTTGCAAGGTACTATAATCTTATTAATACTGTGATTAGATGTAATTTTTTCGTGCATTTTTAGAGGAGATATAAAAATATTATTTTAGGATAAACAAAGGGTTGTAAGCGTATTCCTTAGAGGTTGTCAAAAAACTGTCAAATTCATATCGTTGGAAAAATAATGCATTTGTACTATAATGATAAACAAGATATATTACACTATGTTAATTAATGTGGTGAAGTATATAAAATTAAAATCTTTATTACACACATTATGAAATAAAGGGATGATTAGTTTGAGTACAGGTGTAAAAGCAAACGACGTGAAAACAAAAACAAAAGGAGCAGATCTTGTTGTTGATTGTTTAATTAAACAAGGTGTTACACATGTTTTCGGTATTCCAGGAGCGAAGATTGACTCTGTATTTGATGTACTGCAAGAAAGAGGACCAGAGTTAATTGTTTGTCGTCATGAACAAAATGCAGCATTTATGGCAGCTGCTATTGGTAGATTAACAGGGAAACCGGGCGTATGTCTTGTAACTTCAGGACCAGGGACATCAAATTTAGCGACAGGTCTTGTTACTGCGAATGCGGAGAGTGATCCCGTTGTTGCTTTAGCTGGTGCAGTTCCGCGTACAGATCGATTAAAACGTACGCATCAATCTATGGATAATGCTGCATTATTCGAACCAATCACTAAATATAGCGTAGAAGTCGAGCATCCTGATAATGTACCAGAAGCACTTACTAATGCATTTCGAAGTGCTACTTCTACAAATCCAGGAGCAACACTTGTAAGTCTTCCGCAAGACGTTATGACTGCGGAAACGACAGTAGAATCTATCGGTGCGCTTTCTAAGCCACAGCTTGGAATCGCTCCCACAAATCATATTGAATACGTAGTAGAAAAAATAAAATCAGCAAAATTACCAGTTATTTTACTCGGTATGAGAGCAAGCACCAATGAAGTAACGAAAGCAGTTCGTGAGTTAATTGCTGGTACAGAACTTCCTGTTGTTGAAACATATCAAGCAGCTGGTGCAATTTCACGTGAGTTAGAAGATCATTTCTTCGGCCGCGTTGGATTATTCCGTAACCAACCAGGTGATATTTTACTAGAAGAAGCGGATCTTGTTATTTCTATCGGCTATGACCCAATTGAGTATGATCCGAAATTCTGGAATAAACTTGGCGATAGAACAATTATTCACCTTGATGATCACCAAGCAGATATCGATCATGATTACCAACCAGAGCGTGAATTAATTGGTGATATCGCTTTAACTGTAAATAGCATTGCGGAAAAATTACCGAAGCTTGTATTAAATACGAAATCAGAAGCAGTTTTAGAACGATTACGCTCGAAATTATCAGAGCAAGCAGAAGTTCCAAACCGTGCTTCAGAAGGTGTTACACATCCACTTCAAGTCATTCGTACACTTCGTTCTTTAATTAGTGACGATACAACCGTTACATGTGACATCGGTTCCCATTCTATTTGGATGGCGAGATGTTTCCGTTCTTATGAACCACGTAGACTATTATTTAGTAACGGTATGCAAACGTTAGGTGTTGCACTTCCTTGGGCAATTGCCGCTACTTTAGTTGAACCGGGCAAGAAAGTTGTTTCCGTGTCAGGTGATGGTGGTTTCTTATTCTCTTCGATGGAATTAGAAACAGCGGTACGTTTAAATGCGCCTGTTGTCCACCTCGTTTGGAGAGATGGTACATATGATATGGTTGCGTTCCAACAAATGATGAAATACGGTAGAACGTCAGCTACAGAGTTTGGCGATGTTGATCTTGTGAAATATGCAGAAAGTTTCGGTGCAGTAGGTCTTCGTGTCAATACACCAGACGAATTAGAAGGTGTATTGAGAGAAGCGTTAGAAGCAGAAGGTCCTGTCATTATTGATATTCCAATTGACTACCGTGACAACATTAAATTAAGCGAAAAATTATTACCAAACCAATTAAACTGATGGGGGCATGAGTGAGATGACTGTTGCGCAATTAATTGATATTGATGTAAAAAGAACGAAAACGAGTAATGAAGTATATCAAACATCTACAATGCTTGCGCTATTAGATGGTATATACGATGGTGTGATTAACTTTGAGGAACTGAAAGAACGTGGTGATTTTGGCATCGGCACATTTGATCAATTAGATGGTGAAATGATTGCGTTTGATAATGAGTTTTACCATTTACGTTCAGACGGTTCAGCGGAAAAAGTAGAACCGGAAGAAACAACACCGTTTGCGACTGTAACGTTTTTTGAAAAAGAAATGAGTTATACGGTAGAGCGTCCGATGAATCGTGAAGAAGTGGAAGCATTATTACATGAGTTAATGCCAAGTAAAAACTTATTTTATGGTATTCGAATGGACGGTACGTTCCGTGAAGTTAGAACGAGAACTGTTCCAAGACAAGAAAAACCGTATACGCCGCTCGTTGAAGTGACGAAATCACAACCGATCTTTTCATTTAAAGATACAGAAGGTACGCTAGCTGGATTTTGGACACCAGATTACGCGCAAGGTATTGGTGTAGCTGGTTTCCACTTACATTACATTGATGATGAAAGAAGCGGTGGCGGACATGTTTTCGACTATGTTGTAGAAAACTGTACGATCCAAATTTGTCAAAAAGCTCATATGCATTTAGCACTTCCTGAAACAGCTGATTTTATGGCAGCTGAATTATCAAGAGAAAACTTAGAGAATGATATTGCGACCGCGGAAGGTGCGGAGTAAAAAGGAATCGAAATTATATATTCTCTATATAAAGAACCGAAGTCTTGTTCAGGCTTCGGTTTTTTTCATTGATTTGCAATCTTCGAGTGAAATTCCCCTATCCAATTTCACTGCACCGCCTCATTATGTTTCTTTTGTAAAATGAAAACTCAATTTTGAAGCAAAAGAAATATAAATTTCTCTCCAAACATATACATCAAAAGGATAGGGGGGATATGATGGAAAACTCCATTACTATTAGTTTATGCATGATTGTAAAAGATGAAGAACAAACTATATCAAAATGCTTAGAATCGGTTAAAGGTGTTGTGGATGAAATTATTATTGTAGATACAGGTTCCACAGATGCTACAAAAGAAATTGTGAAGAAGTACGACGCGAAAGTTTATGATTTTCAATGGATTGAAGATTTTTCAGCGGCACGAAACTTTGCGTTTTCTAAAGCTACAAAAGAATACATTCTTTGGCTAGACGCAGATGACATAATAGATACGGAAGATATAAAGAAATTGTTGCAGTTAAAAAGTACGTTAGATCGTAGTACGGATGCAGTATCTATGAAATATTATTTAACTTTTGATATAGAAGGAAATCCAACACATTCTTTAAGGAGATATCGATTAGTCAACAGAAGTAAAAATTTTCAATGGTATGGATTTGTTCATGAATATTTAGAGGTGTATGGAAATCTTATAAATAGTGACGTAGGGGTAAGTCATAAAAAAGAAAAAGCATATACTAATCGTAATTTGAAAATATATGAAAAACATCTTGAGAGTGGAAAAGAGTTTAGCCCCCGCGATGTGTACTATTATGCAAATGAATGTAAGGATCACAGATTATTTGATAAGGCTGTTAAGGGGTATTCTAGGTTTTTAGATGAAGAAAAGGGTTGGGTTGAAGATAATATTCAAGCTTGTTTAAAAAGAGCCGAATGTTATTTAGAATTGGGGGACTTAAAAAAATCTATACAGTCTTGTTTACAATCATTTACGTATGACACGCCTAGAGGAGAACTTTGTTGCCACTTAGGACGTGTATTTTTGCAACAAGGAGAATATTCTAAAGCAATATATTGGTACCATGCAGCAATTGACGGGCCAAGGCCAAAGGATTCTCCGTTTGTCCGAGAAGAGTGTCATACATGGTTGCCGCATATTCAACTATGTATTTGTTATGATCGAATAAAAGAATATGAAAAGGCAATTTATCATAACGAACAAGCTGCACTGTTCATACCTAATAATCCGAGCATTGAATATAATAGAAAATATTTTGATAGTTTATCGGAAAAATAATATTTAATAATACTAGATATCATTTTGGCTGCTGAGAGGAGTTTGATTCATGCTCACAAGTATAATTATATTGACTCATAATCAATTACAGTATACAAAAGAATGCATCCAAAGTATTAGAACTTATACAGTGGAACAAGAGTATGAGTTAATAGTTGTGGACAACGCGTCAACAGATGGTACTGTAGAATGGCTACAAAAACAATCGGATATTATGCTAGTGGAAAATGCGGAGAATATGGGTTTTCCAAAGGGATGCAATCAGGGAATTAAAGAGGTAAAAGGTGACAATATTCTATTATTGAATAATGATGTGGTCGTAACTGAAAATTGGCTAAGCAACTTAATTCGGTGTTTATATGAAAGTAAGGATACTGGAGCGGTAGGGCCCATAACTAATAATGCCGCTTACTATACTGCTATACCAACCTTTTATAAAGATATTGAAGGAATGCAGAAGTTTGCAACTTTATATAATCAAAGTGATAAAAATAAATGGGAAGAACGTATGAAATTAATCGGATTCTGTATGCTTATAAAAAAATCAGTGTTAGATGAAGTTGGATTATTAGATGAACGATTTACACCGGGGAATTATGAAGATGATGATTTGTCACTAAGAATGTTTGAAAAAGGATATAAACTGTATTTATGTAAAGATACATTTATTCATCACTACGGAAGTGTCTCATGGAAAGAAGATAGTATGAAATTTTCTGTAGTTTTACATGCAAATAATATAAAATTGTATGAAAAATGGGGATTTTATGGTGAAAGTTTATACATTCATTATGATTTACTAGCAATTGTAGATCGATTTGCGCCTGATCAAGTGAATATTCTTCATATAGGAGCTGGATGTGGTGCAACTTTATTAGAAATGAAAAGGCGTTACCCGGCAGTTCCCATATTTGGAGCAGAAATTAATGAAAAAGCAGCAGCTCTTGCAAATAGGATAGCTCCTACAACTTCTGCTGCGTATGACAAGCTACATGAGGTATTTACAGATGAAAAATTTCAGTACATTTTGTTATCACATCCTATTGAGCCAGCGAAATTACCGCATGTCATACAATCTATGTCACAACTTTTAACGCCAACAGGAACTTTTATTATGTCGAAATTCAATTTAGATAATTATTATACATTAAAAAAATAATGCTTTTAAGATTTTTTCTTTGGAGATGAACTGTATTTGGCAATGCTTTAGGAACAACGGTTTCTTTTATAGAAACAAAACCGAAATCCGATCCCGGATTTCGGCTTTTCGACGTGTGATGAATTATGAAAAAAGAGCTATCCTATAAGTTGGTTTCACTTACTTACAGGATAGCTTCTTTATTTTGAAACAAACGGATGCTTTTCATAATAAAACCGCCATGGGTAGTGAACGGCTTCTTCTGCGTAATCAATATTAATACGAGGGCCAGCTATTATGTTATGTGTGGATAATAAATGTTCTTCTTCCGGAACTAATTCAATATGTAACGTATCACTTTGTAATGATACCCCGCGCTCTTCTAAAGTGATTCCGAGCGCGCGGCATAGTTTTCCGGGGCCATTTGTTAAGTTTTTATACTGAGCTTTCGTAATGTCGGTTTTGTTGTAGCGCGCTAGTTTCATGTCTTCGATTCCATCTACAGGTTCAAGAGCACGAATGAGAACTCCTTGCGGGGTGCCGATTGGTGCTGTAATTACGTTAAAGCAATGATACATGCCGTAAATTAAATATACGTAAGCATGTCCTGGTGCGCCGAACATTACTTCTGTTCGATCAGTCCGTCTGCCTCCGTAACTATGAGCGGCCTTATCATCTGGACCTTTGTATGCTTCTACTTCTACAATAATTCCGCTCCGCTTTATGCCGTCTACAATATGAACGAGTTTATGTCCGAGTAACTTCTTTGCGACCTCTAACGTATCGCCTTCATAAAAAGAAGGAGGTGCCTGCATTGTACTATCTCCTTTGCCAGTTGTATATGTATATAGTAAACCAAATTTTCAGTAGTAATTCTAACTCGTTCTATTTACTACATTTATTTCATAAATTATGGATAGAGTACAACAGCGAAGAGGGGGAGTGCGACATGATTTATCGCTTACTAGCTCTTAATATAGATGGGACACTACTATACAACAACGGAAAAATCGCAAAAGGGTTAAGGGAGACAATTGACTTTGTGAAAAGAAAAGATGTATACGTTACATTGTTTACGAATCGTAATTTTCAATCTGCTCATAAAATAGCGAAGGCGTTAAAATTAGATTCTATATTAGTTACACATGGTGGTGCCTTCGTTTCAGCATCGTTAGATAAGCCGTTCGCTCAAAGGAGATTATCTGAAGAGAAAACCTTTAATATTGTGCAAGTGTTAGAGCATTTTGATTGTAATGTTCGCATTTCTCATGAACGATATTCAATTGGTAATCGTGAGAGAAATACACCAAACTTAATTGCGCGTACTGTATTATCAAGCGCAGATCCATTATTTTATCCGGTTCAATTTGTAGATTCGCTAGGGGATGCACTGCGTGATCATCCAGTAGCTGCACCAAAAATTGATATTGTTTTCCATACGAAAGGTGAAAAAGAAAGAGGGATGAATACGTTAAGAAAGGCATTTCAAGATGTAGAGTACGTTGAGTGTGATGAAAGACGTATAGAAATTCTCCCTCAAAATGTATCAAAACTACGTGGTTTACAATTACTTGGGGAGCATTTAAATATTAACCTTAGTGAAATGGTTGCGATTGGAGATAGCGTAGAAGACTTAGAGGTAATTGAAAATGTTGGGCTTGGGGTAGCAATGGGGAACGCTCCTGTAGAATTAAAGCAAGCGGCGGACTGGATTACACGTTCTAATACTGAGAACGGCGTAGAGTACATGATTAAAGAGCATTTTCGTAAGCAATTCCCGCTTCCTTTTTTAAAGAATCATAAGCATACACCGAAACGATGAAAGAAAAACGTAGCTTTTTGGCTACGTTTTTTTGTTGAACTTATTAAAATGAATGAAAACGTTTTAGATTGTGAATTGTGTATGGAATCTATACAATTTACTTGAATACTCTAGGAAACTGTTGTAAAGTGGATGATGTTGCCAAAGTAGTTACACCATATGAAATATTCTCCAGGTTAATTTTGTTGAGCTCCAAACGCAAAAAAGACTTCCGCATGTTAGTTTAGTTCACGTATTATCTCAAAAATGGATTGTAGTAATTTTATTAATGAGTTGTAGAGTTTCTTTGTTTTATTTAAATGGATTATTTTAAGTTAATGTGAGTAAGACTTGGTACATACGAAATGTACTTCTTTTTGTGGTTTTAGGAAGTTTAAAAGGGGGAATGAATTTCTTGAGGAAATCATTTAATCAAAAATTTAAAAAAGTAAGTAGTAGTTTTATAGTTGTATTACTAATATGTATGAATTTTTTAATCCATTTACCATTTAAAGCAGAGGCAGCTACAACAGAATTAAAAGGTTTAGGTGATGTATCTTATTACAACGCCATCATTTTTGGAGATCATAGTGCAACGAGTGCGGATATTGAGGGTGCAATGGCTGTTCAAAAGAACATGAGCGCATCAAGTTATACAGTCGTAGCGGCTGCAACTGGAGCAAACAACTTAGCTGGAGCAACATGGAAAGATGAAGGATATCCATCATTATTACTAGGTGGTCAATTTACGAAAGCGGGAACAGGACAAGTAATTATCCAAGATGGAACAGTGGCGATGACAAAAGATGGCGACCCAGAAGGTGCAATGAAATCATCTTATGACCGTATCTCTTATAAAGAGCAAGCAGAGATTGATGCCAAGTTCAAAGAATTTAGAAAAGACGTTGATGGTGTAATTGGAGATGCGAGTCAATTACATACTGATAAACCAAAACCTAATATGAGCTTTGGAATCGGTGAAGATGTAAACAACCCTAATATTTACGTTTCTTCAGGCTTAACAGGAAAGAAAATATTTGATGTAAAAGATGTTTATCTTCCGAATGTAAATAACAAAGACTTTATTGTTATTTATTCAGACGCAGAAGAAGTGAATTTTGGTAGCGGTGCAATTTTGTACGATACGAGAAATACTGGGATGGCAACAGACTTAATTAATACATCTCAAGCATATGACCCTAATTCAGCTTTTACTGAGTTAGCTAGTAAAGTCATTTGGGTGTTCCCTAATGCTACAAAGATAACAACTAAAGGTTATGGTGTAGTAGGTAGTGTGTTTGCGCCTAATGCTGTTGTAGAGACAAAAGGTGGTTCTATTAACGGACAAGCCTATGTTGGAGGATTACACCAAAGAGATGGATTTGAGGTTCATAACTTTAAATTTAATTGGCCAAAGTGGAATAAGCCAGTAGTTGAAAAAGGAAACTTACAAATTAAAAAAGTTGATGCAAATGATGAAAATATTGTTTTAAAAGACGCAAAGTTTGATGTTATAGACAAAGATAATAATGTTGTGGCTACTGTTACAACGAATGAAAAGGGTATTGCTGAAATCAAGGATTTACCACTTGGTGACTATTTTGTAAAAGAAATAAGTGCACCAGAAGGATATATAAAAGTTGATACACCAGTAAAAGTAACAATTGATAGTACAAACGTAATTGAAATTGTTATGAAGAATACGAAAAAAGTAGAGAATGGCCAATTTAAATTATTGAAAAAAGATAGTGAATCTGGTCAACTTCTACCAGGTGCAAAATTTGATGTTATAGATAAAGATGGAAATGTTATTGAAACAATTATTACAGATGGTAAAGGTGCAGCTTTATCAAAACAACTTCCAGTTGGAACATATACATTAAAAGAAGTTGAAGCACCAAAAGGTTATGAACTATCATCTAGCTCAGTTCGTGTTGATGTAGAGGCTAATAAAGTAGTTACTGTAGATGTGTTGAATAAAAAGATCGTTGAAAAAGTAACAGGTCAATTTGAAATCGTAAAAGTAGATGCGAATGATAAAACGAAGCTATTATCGGACGCAGAGTTTGAAGTGTATAAAGATGGTAAAAAAATAGATACATTACGAACAGATAAAACAGGTAAAGTAATCTCTAAGAAATTAGAACCAGGAAAATACACATTAAAAGAAACGAAAGCACCACAAGGATATAAGTTGTTAAAAGAAGAAATTGAAGTCGTTGTGGAAGCAAACAAAGTAGTACAAGTACAAGTAGAAAATACGAAAGAACTAGGAAGCTTACAAGTAATCAAAAAGGATGCAGAGAGTGGAAAAGTTCTAGAAGGCGCGGAATTCAGACTGAAAAACGAAACTGGTCAAGTAGTTGGAGAAGCGAAAACAACGAATAGAGATGGTGTTGTTACATTCGAAAACTTAGTGCCAGGAAAGTACACGTTAGAAGAAACGAAAGCGCCGGAAGGCTACAAAGCGGTAGAATTAAAAGTAGAAGTAAATGTTGTAGCGAATGAAGTAGTAAAACAAGAAGTAATGAACGAAAAAGTTCTGGGTCAATTTGAAATCGTAAAAGTAGATGCGAATGATAAAACGAAGCTATTATCAGATGCAGAATTTACTGTGTATAAAGATGGTAAAAAGGTAGCAGAGTTGAAAACTGATGAGAGTGGAAAAGCGATGTTACCGAAATTACCATTAGGTGAATACACAGTGAAAGAAACGAAAGCACCAGCAGGTTACAAGATTTCAAATAAAGAATGGAAAGTAACAATTCAAAATGAGAAAGAAGTAGTAAAAGTAGAGGCAGAAAATGAAAAACTCTTGGGCTCTCTACAAATTATTAAAACAGATGATAAAGATCAAGCGGAACGTTTAGCAGGCGCAGTATTTACATTGAAAGATGCTAAAGGAAATGTTGTAAAAGAAAAAATTACAACAGATAAGTCTGGAACGGTTAAAGTAGAAGGACTAGTACCGGGTGAGTATACGTTAGAAGAAACAAAAGCACCAGAAGGTTATGAGTTAACAAAACAAGTAATTCATGTAACAGTCGACGGTGAAAAAGTTGTTGATGTAAAAGTAACGAATAGTAAGAGCCTTGGTCAATTTGAAATCGTAAAAGTAGATGCAAACGATAAAACGAAGCTTTTATCAGACGCAGAATTTGAAGTGTATAAAGATGGTAAGAAAGTAGAGATGTTACGAACAGATAAAACAGGTAAAGTCATCTCTGGAAAATTAGAACCAGGAAAATACACGTTAAAAGAAACGAAAGCACCAAAAGGATATAAATTACTAAAAGAAGAAATTGAAGTCGTTGTGGAAGCAAACAAAGTAGTACAAGTACAAGTAGAAAATGCGAAAGAACTAGGAAGCTTACAAGTAATCAAAAAGGATGCAGAGAGTGGAAAAGTTCTAGAAGGCGCAGAATTCAGACTGAAAAACGAAAACGGTCAAGTAGTTGGAGAAGCGAAAACAACGAATAAAGATGGTGTTGTGACATTCGAAAACTTAGTGCCAGGTAAGTACACGTTAGAAGAAACGAAAGCGCCGGAAGGCTACAAAGCGGTAGAATTAAAAGTGGAAGTAAATGTTGTAGCAAATGAAGTAGTAAAACAAGAAGTATTGAATGAAAAAGTGAAAGAAAAAATCACAGGTCAAGTAGAAATTACAAAGATAGATGCTAATGATACAGAGAAAAAATTAGAAAGTGCAGTGTTTGAAATTCTGAAAGATGGAATAAAAATAGACACATTAACATCAGATAAAAATGGTAAAGCAACTTCGAAGAAACTGGAACCAGGAGATTACGTTTTAAAAGAAGTCCAGGCTCCAGAAGGATATAATTTATCTGATAAGGGAATTGAATTTACGATTTCTAATGAGAAAGTAGAAGTTATAAAGCTTCAAATTACCAATGAAAAAGAAACAGGAAAAGGTCCAGAGAAACCAGGTGGAGAGACAGAAACACCAGGTGGAGAGACAGAAACACCAGGTGGAGAGACAGAAACACCAGGTGGAGAGACAGAAAAGCCAGGTGAAGGAACAGAAACACCAGGTGAAGGAACAGAAAAGCCAGGTGAAGGAACAGAAAAACCAGGTGGAGGAACAGAAAAGCCAGGTGAAGGAACAGAAAAACCAGGTGGAGAAACAGAAACACCAGGTGAAGGAACAGAAAAGCCAGGTGAAGGAATAGAAAAGCCAGGTGAAGGAACAGAAAAACCAGGTGGAGGAATAGAAAAACCAGGTGGGGAAACAGGAACACCAGGTGAAGGAATAGAAAAGCCAGGTGAAGGAACAGAAAGCCCAGGCGAAGAAGTAGAAAAGCCTAACTTACCAGAAAAAGAACAAGGCGGTTCTAATAATCAAAAACTTCCAGCTACAGGGCATAATACGGATTACCTTCCATTTATAGGTGTAATTCTGGTGTTATTAGGAATACGTTTAAGATTTATGATTAAAAATAGCTAATAGGTTTATAAAAGGCATAAGAGAAATGTTATCTCTTATGCCTTTAAGTTTTTAATAGAAGAAATAAGGTAAAACCTTCTGTATTGACCTTCAAACGCCCTTCAAGTAAACTAAAGAGAGTTTGCAAATGAAAAGGTGATAATGTTGTTAATTTCAATTAAAACGTTACAAGATGATCGTTTTTTACGTCCGCTACAAAATATTGGCGGTTTATTTTTTGAAGAGAGCACGATAGGGTTTGAGAAAGAAGAAGCAAATCTTATCGTTGATATACAGATAGAAGGTAATGTGACAGCATCGGCTCGTTTAACAGATGTTGCAACCGGAAATGTATATGAAGAAACATTCGCAAAAGATTTATCTGCTTTCACAGAAGAAAAAGAACGTATGAAGCAAGTGAAACATGTTGTTTCTTACGTATATCTTTCTGTACTTCAACAGCTAACTGGACTTGAACAGAGCTGGGGAATATTAACTGGGGTACGCCCAACGAAACTTCTTCACAAACTGCTTCAAAATGGTATGTCAAAAGAAGAAGCGCATAAAGAACTTCGTGAAAGTTATTTAATTCATGAAGAGAAAATTGAACTTCTTCAGCGTATTGTTGATTGCCAATTAGCGGTTGTTCCGGATTTATACCGTTTGAAAGAAGAAGTAAGTATTTACATCGGTATTCCGTTTTGTCCTACAAAATGTGCGTACTGTACGTTCCCGGCTTATGCAATTAACGGACGCCAAGGATCAGTTGATTCGTTCTTAGGCGGGTTACATTATGAAGTTCGTGAAATTGGTAAGTTTTTAAAAGAAAAAGGTGTTACAGTTACGACGATTTATTACGGCGGCGGTACACCGACGAGTATTACAGCAGAAGAGATGGATATGTTGTATGAAGAAATGTACCAAGCTTTCCCTGATGTGAAAGATGTACGTGAAGTAACAGTTGAGGCAGGTCGCCCAGATACAATCACACCAGCAAAGCTAGAAGTGTTAAATAAATGGAACATTGACCGTATTAGTATTAATCCGCAGTCATACCACCAAGAAACACTAAAAGCAATTGGACGTCATCACACTGTAGAAGAAACGATTGAGAAGTATCATTTAGCACGTGAAATGGGAATGAACAATATTAATATGGATTTAATTATTGGTCTTCCTGGTGAAGGATTAGACATCTTTAAGCATACGTTAGATGAAACAGAAAAGTTAATGCCAGAATCGTTAACAGTTCATACGTTATCATTTAAACGTGCTTCTGAAATGACGCAAAACAAACGTAAATATAAAGTAGCAGGTCGCGAAGAAATTACTGCGATGATGCATGAGGCGGAAGAGTGGACGAAGAACCATAATTACGTGCCATACTATTTATATCGTCAAAAAAATATTTTAGGTAACTTAGAAAACGTTGGGTATGCAATACCGACGCAAGAAAGTATCTACAATATTGTTATTATGGAAGAAGTACAATCGATTATCGGACTTGGTTGCGGGGCATCAAGTAAATTTGTTCACCCACAAACAGGAGCAATTACACACTTTGCGAATCCGAAAGATCCAAAATCATATAACGATGGCTTCGTGAAATATACAGAAGATAAACTGAAAATTTTAGAAGAGCTATTCGTTTAAGAAGAAGGGGGTTGTTCCGATTTGGAACAGCCTCTTTTTATATTGTCAGTTTTTGTCGGTAAGTCGATATATTCGAAAAATAGCTGATATAAATTGAGTTGCGTTCGATATATTCAAAAAATAGCCGATATAATTTCATTTACCATCAAACGGTCCATATGTAAAACTATGTCGATAATAATCAGAAAAATTAGTCAGATTATTAGAGGACAATGTCTACTTATAGACGAAATGATAGATTTATGAAAGAGAAAAGGGGGAAATTGTTGGCATGTACATGACGATAGGGAGAATTTTTGATTTGGCAGTTGGCAAATATCCGAATAAAGAGGCGTTAGTAGAACCAGAAAAAAATATTCGTTGGACATATAAACAGTGGGATGAGCAAATAAATAAAACGGCGCAAGCTCTATTGAACGAAGGAGTAAGAAAAGGAGACTCTGTATCTGTTTACTTATATAACTGTCGTGAATTTGTAAACGTTTACTTAGCCTGTGCGAAAATTGGTGCGATCTTCAATCCAATTAATTTCCGCTTAAAAGCAAAAGAATTATCATATATCCTCCAAGATGCAGCCTCGAAAGTAGTTGTCTTTGAAAAAGCAGTCGAATCAACAGTTGCTATGATTGAACGAGATTTTCCAAATTCGTCTTTTTGGTACGTGGAAGACGATGCACCTTCCTATGCTAGTTCTTACCATGAAAAAGTAAATGAAGCATCAGCTGAGAAAGTCGATATTGTAGTCGATGAAATGGATTTTTGTTCTATGCTTTATACGAGCGGGACGACTGGTCATCCGAAAGGCGTACTACATCGCCATCGTGATATGGCTGAGCATAGTATGATTTGTACGTATTTCATAAAATATAACAGGGATAGCGCCGGTCTTGTGGTAGCACCTTTATATCATTGCGGCGAGTTAAATGCTGGAATCATACCGCGCATTCAAGTTGGCGGAAAGAATGTTATTTTACATCATTTTGATACGGATAGAGTATTACATACCATTCAAGAAGAGAAGATTACGACGTTTTTTGCAGCACCGACGATGTGGAATATGTTACTGCAAAAAGATCTAACTAAGTATGATTTAACTTCAATGAAAATCGGTGTATACGGCGGAGCTGCAATGGCACCGGCGCTAGTGAAGGAATGTAAAGAGCGCCTTTATATTGATCTTGTTCAAATTTACGGAATGACAGAAATGGGACCAGTTGTTGCGTTTCTCGTAGAAGAGGATCAAATTACGAAAGCTGGTTCAGCAGGAACACCGTGCTTTAGCCATGAAATTCGAATTGTGAAACCGAACGAAGATGGACCAGCAGAGCCAGATGATACGTTGCCTCCTTATGAAGTAGGGGAAATTATTTTGCGCGGTCCAACCATGATGGCTGGTTATCATAACCGAGAAGAAGCAAATGCAAAATCGATGTATAAAGGCTGGTATCATTCTGGTGATTTAGGATACTTCGATAAAGACGGCTATTTATTCGTTGCAGACCGCGTTGATGATATGGTAATTAGCGGTGGCGTAAATATTTATCCTCGCGAAATTGAAGATTTTCTTCATAGTCACCCTGGTGTATTAGATGTTGCAGTACTTGGTGAGCCAGACGAACTATGGGGAGAGCGTGTTGTTGCGGTCGTTGTAAAGAAAGATAAAAATATTTCAGAAGCTGATTTAGAAATGTATTGCAAAGAAAGTGATGAATTAGCCGACTATAAACGTCCGCGTCATTACTTATTTGCAGATGAACTTCCTCGTAATGCGAGTGGGAAGTTGCAAAAATTTGTGCTGAGAGAGTCGTTAAAAGGTATGAAAAAATAATGAAAAAATGCCTTTCCAAATTTGGAAAGGCATTTTTATTACTTGCGTGAGAAACCTTCTTCATCAAGGTATTCCGCAGCTTCTGGATAAGAGTTGAATGTACCGTCTAAGTTTACGCCAGCGTAAACATTCCACATGTCATCCTCTTGAATAAGAGTTAGGATATGACCGTCTTCGTTCTTCCATTCTTCTTCTGCAGTAGGTTCCATTGGTGCTACAATTTCCTCTGGCTCCTGTGATAGACGTTCAATTACTTTTTCAATTAATGAACGTAGTTCTTCTTCTGAAAACTCACGGATGTTAATCATACCTTTAGCATCTGTTTTATAACCTTTAATGAAGTATGCATATACAAATCCGTTTCCATTTGGGTGTAAATGATATACAACGTTCTTTTTATCTAAACGACTTTCTTCAAAGTGAAAGTTTACGCGTTTTAATGATACGTTCTTTCTTTCTAATTCCGGGAAAGATTCAATAATCGATAATTTTTCTTCAAAAGTTAGCATAGTGCCTCCAAGTATATAGTAAAAGATTTAATTTGTTCATTATAGCATAGTCAAGTTTGTTTCCAAAGGTAGATTCGTCATATTGCTGTTTTTTAGTTCGGCTTGGGAAGGCTATTTGTAAATGTAGACGCTTACTTCACGAGACTGTAAAGAGTTTTTTATAAATACGCTAACGAATGATTTGTTTTAGATGTACAATGGAACATGGACTTTATAAGAAGGTGGTTATTTATATGTTTCAAAAAATAGCAAAGGAATGTTTAGCAGGGTTTACTGTTGCGATTGTTGCTTTGCCGCTAGCGATTGCATTTGGTATTGCCGCAACGGGAACGTCTGAGGGAGCGCTAGTCGGATTGTATGGTGCGATTTTTGCAGGTTTGTTTGCGGCGTTATTTGGCGGTACACCGGGGCAAGTAACGGGTCCTACTGGGCCGATTACAGTAATTGCAACAGGCGTTATTGCAACTCACGGATTAGAAGCAAGTTTTATTGCATTTATGATGGCAGGGTTATTTCAAATTTTATTCGGTGTATGTAAGCTCGGCTCTTACGTTCGTTACATTCCGTATCCTGTTGTTTCAGGGTTTATGAATGGGATTGCACTGATTATTATTTTAGGTGAAATGAAGCATGTACAAAATAGCTTTCTGCTTGTGTTATTAACGATCATTGTAATGATTGTTTCTGGAAAATGGATTAAGGCCATTCCATCAAGTTTAGTAGCATTAGTAGGTGTTACAGTAACGTTGCCGTTATTTTCTTCTATGCTACAAGGAATTACGGTAAACTTACCAGTTGTAGGAACTCTTTCTTTAAATAAGATGATTGAAAAAATAGGTGCAATTCCAGAGGCGATGCCATCTCTTCACGTACCGAATTTAGACGCAAATGGCATGTTAGCACTTGTATTACCGGCACTTAGTATTGCTTTACTAGGATCAATTGACTCGTTATTAACGTCTGTCGTAATGGATAATGTGACGGGGACACGTCATAAAAGTAATAAAGAGTTAATCGGACAAGGTATTGGCAATATTGCGAGTGGTTTGTTCGGTGGATTAGCAGGAGCAGGTGCAACTGTTAGATCTATCGTCAATATAAGAAGCGGGGGGAAGACGGCACTGTCGGCTTGTATGCATAGTGTCATATTATTTATTTTCATTATGGGACTCGGTTCAGTGGTACAATATATTCCGCTTGCTGTATTATCAGGTATTTTAATTTTAACTGGCATAGGGATGTTTGATTGGGAAAGCATGAAGAAAGCACATGTAGCACCAAGAGGTGATGTGATTGTTATGTTCGTGACGATGGTTGTGACAGTGAAATTCGATTTAATGGTTGCTGTTGCGTTTGGCATTATTCTTTCCTTCATTATATACATGGTGAAGTGTAAAGAACGTAAAGCTTCTATTATAAAAGAAAAAGAAGCGACGTATACGATTCAGGGACCACTTTCATTTCTATCAGTAGATCGTATTTTTGCTTCTTTACAAGATGTGAAGTCACCAGTTAGTTTGCGTATGAAAGATGTACATTATATGGATGTATCAGGAGCTATGGCGTTATTAAACTTTGTTGAGCAATCGGATAAAGCAGGAGCGAGTGTGACACTTGAACATGTACATCCGCATGTTGAAAAGACGATAGTAATGATGGCGAATGATGAGCAAAAAGAGAAACTGCAGTTTTTAAAAGTTAAGGCAATATAACAATAAGAACCTTCACATGAATTGCGTTATAGAGTGTGAAGGTTCTTATTATTTGTATATGAGCTTACTATGTACAAAATCATTATATCTAAATGTTATACGTCTGTTGACAATTGATTTTCTACACAGTATAGTAACATCTTAGATTAGCAATGTGCTATTATAAGAAGGTATATGAATTTTGAGATTCCTTTATATTCAGAAGGAAGAGCTTTAAGCTGGAGGGAATATTTGATGTACAAACAGTTACCACATGGAGTGAAGATCGGGATTACACGATCAATTGTTGTTTCTTTTGAGAGATATATGAAAGAAATTGAATGGAATGAAGAAAAATTTGATATGCAGCAATTTGTTGAACAGTGGAAACAATATTTATACACAAAATCAACTTGGATTAATAAAGTAGATGACGAGTTGAAAGGACATCCAGATTTCCATCAAGCATTAGCGATGAAAGTAAATGAAAAAATTAATGAACTTATTAGTGAGCAGCCGAGCGAAGAACAATTAGAGTTGTTAAACAAGAGCGAAGTAAAGCATGTAGATGAAATGTGTAAACTAGAAGCTGAGTATCATATTGAACGTTTATTAGTAACGAAGTAGATTTTACATAAAAAATAGAGCCTATCCTAAAGGTGTGATGACCATCTTTTAGGATAGGCTTTTTTGTATATTAGTCTTGTGGTACAAATGCTTTCCAGCTAGATAAATCCATATTTTGTTTCAAGATGGATGAAGCAGGGAAAACAAATGACCACGGTTTTGTAGTATTCGCTTTAATTTCAAGATTCGGTAACGTGAAAGCACCTTTAACAACGACTTCTCCAGAAGCATCTTCAATATGAAGAGGAAGTTGTTCTAGTTGAATGTTATCTTTACAGCCGTTACGAATTAGAAGTGTTGTATGTAAATCACCGTTCTCTTTCAGTGCGGCTTGTAAACCTAGGAAGTTAATTTCACCTTCATTTGGAGGTGTTAAATTGTCTACAAAATTACGTAAAGCATCTTTGCTTGCTTCAGGTAACTGAGATTCCCAAGATGGATCTAAATCTAGTTGATGCTTACTTTCAAGTTCGAAAGCTAATTCCCAATCTGATTGAGATAGTTCAGCTTCCGTTACTGTTTCTTGCTCAAATGTAAATACGAAAGGCATATTCACGTTTTCAGGAATATCGCCAAGTGCAGATAGGTTAAATGTTTTACGTGCGCACAGCTTTTTATCTTTGTTTAATAGAAGTAATGTAACTTCTTCGAAAGAAATTGGTTTTGGGACACTGCTGCGAATGAATGCAGCTACATCGTATGCGCCATCACGTTTTTCAATTTCAATTCCTGATAAAGAAATTTGATATTCTTGTAAACGTGGTAATTCTTTATGTAAAAATTGATAAATGTATTTTTGTTCTTGTGCTACGTCACCCCAGCTAGGATGGAAGTAAAGAACTGGCTTTACCGTTTTGTTTTGAGAAGTAGTTTCTTCTTGTCCAAATAATTGATTACTAGAAACAGTAGTATCTTTTCCTTTTTTCTTTGCCTTTTTCAGGAATGATAACATAAATTTTCACCTCATGATTGTACGTTTTCTGGAACTGCTAAATGTCTCGCGATATATCGGCACATTTCTTTTTCAAAATTACCGTAAGTGTATAAGAAAATATCCAAACCTTCTTTTTGGTAAAGGCGAGTTGGATCTTCTTGTTGATATTGTCTTAAGCCAATACCTTCTTTCAAGTGAGTCATTGCATCTAAGTGATTTACCCAGTTTTGATCTAGGAAGTGTAAACCAACGTAGCGCAGTGATTGTTGTAAATCCGCATGGTCATTTAATTCTTGTACACGTTCGATATAGCTAGAAATTGTATCTTTTAAAACGATTTGTAAATCCTCAGGCGAATGTACGTCGTTCGCAGATAATGGCGGCAAAGTTTCAACCGCTAAAACTTCTTTAATAGATGCTGTTAAACTAGTGAAATCCCATTCTTCAGGAAGCATTCCTTCGAAAAGGTGCTGCTTAGCAATTGCATCCACAGAGTGTTCAATCATTGGAATAACAAGTTCTATCATATTTGTTTCTTCTTTTAGAAGGTTGTTACGTAGTGTGTATATAACATTACGTTGATCATTAATTACGTCATCTAATTTTAAATTATATTCACGCATTGAGAAATGACCACCTTCACAAATTAATTGTGTACGGTTAATGAAATCATGAACTTTAGATGTATTAATAAGCCCCGTTTTGTCAGGTTTCAGTGATTTCTCCAGCTTTTCTACTTCTTCGTGAGCGAAGCGCTTTAGCATCTCATCTTCTAAAGATAGGAAAAATTGAGAGCTTCCTGGATCACCTTGGCGACCAGCTCGTCCTTTAAGCTGGTTATCAACGCGGCGAGATTCATGACGTTCTGTTCCAATTACATGTAATCCACCAAGGGCGTGGACACCTTCACCTAGTAAAATATCAGTACCTCGGCCTGCCATATTTGTAGCGATTGTAATTTGACCTTTTTGCCCGGCAGTTGCAATTAAGTCTGCTTCTTGCTCTGCACTTTTAGCGTTTAATAATTGATACTTTATGTTTGCTTCATCTAAATAACGAGCAACAGTTTCAGATTGCAAGATAGACATCGTTCCAATTAAAATAGGGCGTCCTTGCTTATTCTGTTTTAGAACTTCTTCACGCACAGCTTTATATTTATCATCAGCTGTTACATATACTACGTCATTTTTATCTTCACGAAGAATAGGACGGTTCGTTGGAATTGGAATAACTTCCATATTATATACACGGTTGAATTCTTTTTCTTCCGTTTTTGCGGTACCTGTCATACCTGATAATGCCGGATACATACGGAAGAAGTTTTGAATTGTAATAGAAGCTTGTGTTTGATTTTCTTCTGTAATTTCTAAACCTTCTTTTGCTTCTAGTGCTTGATGTAAGCCGTCACTTAAAGAGCGACCATCCATAACACGTCCTGTGAAAATATCTACAAGTAGTATTTTTTCATCATGCACAATATAGTCAACGTCAAGCTGGAAAGCGACATTGGCACGTAATGATTGAATCATATAATGGTATAGAGTTTGATGCTCTAAATCATATAAGTTATCGATGTCAAATAAATCTTCTATTTTTGTAATACCGTCTTCTGTAAAACTAGCTGATTTCGATTCTGCATCGTATGTATAGTGAAGGGTATCTTGGAATGATTTAATAACTTTTGCACATAAATAATGCAAATCAGAGCTACCTGATTTCTTCCCAGCAATGATAAGTGGCGTTTTCGCCTCATCAATTAAAACGCTATCAATCTCATCGATAATAGCAAAGTGATAGGGGCGCTGAACTTGATCATTTTGTGAAGCAGCCATATTATCGCGAAGATAGTCAAAGCCAAACTCTGTTCCAATACCGTATGTAATATCAGCTTTGTACGCAAGTTTCTTTTCAGAAGGATCGATTTGAGGAATATTTAATCCAACTTGTAAGCCTAGAAATTCATGGACTTGGCCAATTAATTCTTTATCACGCTTCGCTAAGTAATCGTTTACAGTAATAACATGAACGCCTTTTCCTTCAAGGGCACGTACATATGTTGGGAGAGAGGAAACTAATGTTTTTCCTTCACCAGTTGGCATCTCCGCAATATTACCTTCTAGTAATACAAGTCCTCCGATTAACTGCACATCGTAATGGCGTAATCCGAGCACACGTTTTGCGGCTTCGCGTACAACAGCGAATGCTTCTACTTTTATGTCATCAACTGTTTTACCATCCGTAAGCATACTTTTGAATGTGACAGTTTTGTGACGTAATTCTTCGTCAGGTAAATCAGACATTTGTTTTTCCAAATCATTAATATCTTGAACGAGTTGTTCATATTTTTTTAGCTTTCTCTTTTGAGAATCTCCTAACAATTTCTTTACCGAATTCAGCATGTTGTAAACACTCCTCTTACTGACAATAGCTACATTATAGCACATGTTTATCTTGAACAAGTAGAAGTAGTAAATTGAAGAAAATACTGGATAAAAATACGCGTATCTTGCACATATTATATTTAAAACATAAAAAGAAAGAGAGTATTCAATATATAAGAAATTTGGTATGATAACTAAATGAGATAAAGTGATGATTCTCAAGTTGAATGAATAATATGGATTTAATATTTTATGTAGATTATATATTGAAAGAAAAGAGATAGAAGATGAATAAAAAGTTTGTAAAAGGCGCTGCGATTTTAACCGTTACAACGTTTATATCGAAAGTAGTGGGGAGTTTTTTTCAAATTCCATTGCAAAATATAGCAGGGGATGAAGTACTTGGGATTTTCCGTCTTGTTTTTCCTGTATATATGATAGCCTTAACTTTATCAGTAGCGGGAGTCCCGCTAGCAATATCACAGTTAGTAGCTGATCTTCATGAAAAGAATGATCGTGACGGAATAGCTAAATTGTTTACGTCCGCATCTATTATCGGTGTTATATTTGGGGTGCTCGGATTTTTAATTATTATCATTGGATCGAGTAGCATTGCAAATATGCTTGGTGGACAAGAGACGAGGCTACCATTAATTGTTACTTCGTTTGCTTTATTAATCGCACCGTATATGGCAGTGTACCGTGGATATTTCCAAGGGTTTGGAGATATGATACCTACTGGTGTATCGCAAGTAATTGAACAGTTGATTCGCGTGTTCTTTATGCTAACAATAGCCTATATATTTGTATATTGGAATAAAGGTAGTGATATCATAACAGGCGGAGCAATGATCGGTTCTTGTTTTGGTGTTATTACGTCACTCATATATTTGCGAATGAAATATGTGAAAAGCACGTATCGCTATAAGAGTGAAACATATTCATTACAAGACTTTAAGAAAAATGCGAAAAGTATACTCCGTGTTTCAGTTCCTATTGCAATCGGAGCGTTATCGATGCCTGTTTTAAATTTAGTTGATTCTGTAACAATTCCACATGTATTACATGAATCTTCTACAACGATTCAGGAACAATTTGGTATATATAGCCGTGGTTTTGCATTTACGCAATTAATCGTTGTATTTGCAAGTGCGATAGTATTTCCACTAATTCCATTATTAACAGCGGCTTTAACAAAAAAAGATATAGCTTTAGCTAAACTGACAGTAAAACGTACAAATGAGTTTGCACACGTTTTAACAATGCCGATAACGATATGGCTTATGGCGCTTGCAGTACCGCTTAATGTTGCGTTATTTACAGATACAAAAGGAAGTGGCATGTTAGCTATTTTAATTGGTAGCTCGTATTTCACATCACTTATGGTATTATCAATAGGAATCTTGCAAGGGATTAATCGTTCGATGCAAGCAGCATGGATTGTCATCGGTGTAAGTTTTGTAAAAATTGTATTAAATATAGCGCTAGTAAACCAATTCGGTATAAATGGAGCAGCGTATAGTACTCTAATTATTTATATAATGATTTGTATCGTAAATCATATTTATATTAGAAAAGATCTTTCCTATCCAATAGCTATAGGGAAATTTTTGGCTGTGATTGGAGTATCTAGTATTTTAGGTATAGCATTATACTTTGGGTCTACATTAATCAATGTGACAGATTCCAGGATTTTAGCAATGATATATAGTGCTGTGGCGTTAAGTATAGCTTCAGTGTTATATGGCATATGTGCATTGAAACTAAACTGGATATCGAAAGAACAAATTCCATTTTTACGTAAATAAAATCGTTGATTATAGAAAATGAACAATATTATACATGGGCATGACTTGTTAGATGTTTGTGAAAGAAATCAATTTGAAGTTATCAAACCTTTCTCGGCAAGGAATGGATAACAATTTGTTTAATTACAAAAAGAGTTGATTGCGAAATGTTGGAGGAGATTAAGAGTGCGGTTAGTTTTATCAGGATATTATGGTTTTTATAATGTTGGGGACGAAGCAATTTTGCAATCAATTATTAAAGCGCTACATGAAGAGGATCCTACTCTTGAGCTTGTTGTACTTTCAAATGACCCCGACTATACAAGAAAAATGTACGGTGTAGAAGCAGTAAACCGATGGGATATAAGAGCGATTTACCGAGAAATAAAGAGAAGTAATGGTTTAATTAGCGGAGGCGGAAGTCTCTTACAAGATAAGACGAGTATTAAGAGTATTTTATACTATACGGGTATTATGCGGCTTGCCCGTTTTTTGAAAAAGCCGTATTATATTTACGCCCAAGGAATCGGGCCTATCACGAAGAAGCAAAATCGTTTATTAGTGAAATGGCATGTATCAAAGGCTGAATATATATCAGTACGTGATGAAGACTCTTTTTTGTACTTAAAAGAAATTGGTATTAAGAAAGACATCGAACTTGTTCCAGATCCAGTATTAGCTTGTCAGCCAGAAGAAAAGAAATCCGATTGGCTTCAAAAACATGCGCTGCAAGGAAAGGTCGTTGCGGTTAGTGTAAGGTACTGGGATGCAAAAGAAGATTATATGAAGAAGTTAGCAGATACGCTGAAAAAGCTTAAGCAAGAGGGATACCATATTTTATTTGTACCGATGCATGGACCATTTGATCAAAATGCATCAAGGGATATCATTAATTTGATGGGAGAAGAAGCGCACATGCTCCCTTATAAAATGGATATTCATGAGAAAATCTCTATTTTATCAGAGTGCTCTCTTTTAATAGGGATGAGACTGCATGCTCTTATATTATCGGCAGTTGCAAACACGCCTATGATTGGAATTTCCTATGATCCAAAGATCGATTCGTTTTTACAACAAGTAAATCAGCCGATTATTGGGAATGTTGATGGAGACTGGACGACAGAAACATTACATAGTATGGCGATTAAACAATTGGAGCAAACAGAATATGTACAAGAAACGTTAGGACAAAGGGTAGAGGAATTGCGAGAGCAAATTTCCATAGCGTCCAAATATATTATTAATGACTTGCATGCAAAAGAGTCTATAAAAAGAGGAATGGAATAGAGGCCATTCCTCTTTTTATTCAATAATTGAGTAGAAGAAAGAACAGGGATCACCTGTTCTTTTTTGCTATGTAAGTAAAAGTTTGAAAGAGAAGCGTATGGAAGAAAAAATAAAATGTCGACAAAAAATATAAAAATGTAGAATAATGTCGAAAGTTATAAAAACGTCGTGTCGATTAATGTCGTAATATCTTCATAATTAGATATTTAAATTGCAAACGTTTTTCTGCTATAGTAGTAAGTGGTTATGTACAGATTGTGTGAAGCTTATGTTGATACACAATTAATACATACTTGATAATGAAGCCTATACATAATTTTTATGAGATGTCGAAAAATAAAGTTGGATAATTGTAAATCTTTTTATTTTTTTGGCGTTTAGGGATTTTATTTTTCAATAAAATGGTGTAATATGTGTATTGTTCTATATTATGGAATGGGTTTCGCATTTCTATAATGTAATACTTTAATCAAATTTATACTTACTAGTTTCAATCATACATAGGAAATTGTTATTTATCTCATATGCTATGAAACTAGTATTACATTCCTGAAGGAGGAAATATATAAAATGGCAAAGACTAACTCTTACAAAAAATTAATCGCTGGCACAATGACAGCAGCAATGGTAGCAGGTGTTGTATCTCCAGTAGCAGCAGCAGGAAAATCATTCCCAGACGTTCCAGCTGATCACTGGGCATTAGATTCTATTAACTACTTAGTAGAAAAAGGCGCAATTAAAGGTACTGACACAGGAATGTTCGAGCCTGGAAAAGAATTAACTCGTGCAGAAGCAGCTACAATGATGGCTCAAATCTTAAACTTACCAATCGATAAAGATGCTAAACCATCTTATACTGACGCTCAAGAGGGCTGGGCTACTCCATTCATCGCAGCTGTAGAAAAAGCTGGTGTAGTTAAAGGTAAAGGTAACGGCACATTCGATCCAAACGGAAAAATGGACCGCGTTTCAATGGCATCTATGCTTGTAGAAGCTTACAAATTAGATACTAAAGTAAATGGTACTCCAGCAACTAAATTCAAAGACTTAGAAGATAGCTGGGGTAAAGCGAAAGCTAACATCCTAGTTGAATTAGGAATTTCTGCAGGTACTACAGCTACTACTTGGGAGCCAACAAAAACTGTAACTAAAGCAGAAGCAGCTCAATTCATTGCTAAGACTGACAAAGATTTCGGTGCGGCAGCAAAAGTTGAATCTGCAAAAGCAGTTACATCTCAAAAAGTAGAAGTTAAATTTGACAAAGCTGTTGAAAAATTAACTAAAGAAGACGTTAAAGTAACAAACAAAGCTAACAACGATAAAGCGTTAGTTAAAAACGTAACTTTATCAGAAGATAAAAAATCTGCTACAGTTGAGTTATACGATAACCTAGCAGCTAAACAAACTTACACTGTAGATGTAAATAAAGTTGGTAAAACAGAAGTAACTGTAGGTTCTTTAGAAGCAAAAACAATTGAAATGGCTGATCAAACAGTAGTAGCTAATACAGCAACTAAATTACAATACAAAGTTACAGATGAAAACGGTACTGAAGTTGTTTCACCAACTGGTATTGAATTTGAAACTCCAGCTGCTGAGGGAACAATTAAAAATGGTGAAATTACTTTAGCAAAAGGTACTTCAACTACTGTAAAAGCTGTTTATAAAAAAGACGGTAAAGTAGTAGCTGAAAGTAAAACAGTAAAAGTTTCTGCTGAAGGTGCTGCAGTAGCTTCAATCTCTAACTGGACAGTTGCAGAACAAGGTACAGCTGACTTTACTTCTAAAGATTTCAAACAAAACAATAAAGTTTACGAAGGCGACAATGCTTACGTTCAAGTAGAATTGAAAGACCAATTTAATGGAGTAACAACTGGAGCAGTTGAATACGAGTCATTAAATACAGAAGTAGCAGTAGTAGATAAAGCTACTGGTAAAGTAACTGTTTTAGCTGCAGGGAAAGCACCAGTAAAAGTAACTGTTAAAGATACAAACGGTAAAGTACTTGTTTCAAAAACAGTTGAAATTGAGGCTTTCGCTCAAAAATCTCTAAAAGAAATTAAGTTAGAGCAAACAAACTTAACACTTTCTACGAAAGACGTAACAGACTTAAAAATAAAAGCTCCAGTATTAGATCAATACGGTAAAGACTTTACTGCTGATAAAGTAGAAGTAAAAGTTCTTGATAAAGACGGTAAAGAGCTAAAAAATCAAAAAGTAACTGCTAAGTACGAAAATAAGGAATTAGTAGTAAATGCTAATGAGCAAGAAGCTGGAAAATACGTATTAGAATTAACAGCTACTTCTGGTAAAAAAGAAGTAAAAGCTAAAGTAAATCTAGAATTAAAAGCTCCAGGTACATTCTCTAAATTTGAAGTTCGTGGCTTAGAGAACGAGTTAGATAAATATGTTACTAAAGACAATAAAAAGAATGCTATGACTGTTTCTGTTCTTCCAGTTGATGCAAATGGTCTAGTTTTAAAAGGTGCAGAAGATGCTAAGTTAGTAGTAACAACAACAAATAAAGAGGGTAAAGAAGTAGTGGCAACTACTGAGCAAGTAACTGTGGACAATAACAGTGTAATTACTGTTGGAGCAGGTGCAAAAGCTGGTGAAACTTACAAAGTAGCTGTGAAATTAGCTGATGATAAGTTAATCGCAACTCACTCATTCAAAGTTGTTGACACAGCACCGGCTGCTCAAGGATTAGCAGTAGAATTCACAAGCACATCTCTAAAAGATGTAGTAGCAAACGCTGATTTAAAAGCTGAGCTTGTAAAGATCCTATCTGTTGATAACGTACCTGCAACTAAAGCAAACGCAACAGTTTCTAAAGTAGAATTTGTTTCTGCTGACACAAGTGTTGTAGCTGAAGATGGAAAAGTTGGTACAAAAGGTGCAACATCTATCTACGTGAAAAACCTGACAGTTGTAAAAGAAGGTAAAGAACAAAAGGTAGAATTTGATAAAGCAGTAAGAGTAGCAGTTTCTATCAAAGAAGTAAAGCCTGCACAAAACTAATTTAAAATAATTAAATAGTAAGTGCTTAATAAAGCCTATGAGAAAATAGATGAAAGTCTATGAGTATCATAGGCTTTTATTTTACGTTAATAGTAGAATCATGTAAAAAAATTTAAGGGGAAGGAGATAAGTTTTGTAGGGTTTATTAATTTTTATTTGAGATCTAAATTTTTAGATTTTAAGAGGTACTTACAAAATGTACTAGCTATTTAGTGATAAGATGCCTTTATTTTTTAGTTTGAGGGGGATAGTCAGAGAGAATCTAAAATGAAAAACACAGCCATGTATAAGCTTTATGGCTGTGTTATATGGTTATTGTTTAAACTTAAACATATCCCCGCTCAAATTCGAATCACTATACACGAACAATACCATGTTAATGTTGTTGTCTTTAATGTATTGATATACATCCTTTTCGTGATAGTGACGAAGGTCGAGGGTGGATGTGTGTTTGAAACTTTGTGCTAAGTGAGGCACGATTGCGTTTGCGAATGAATCTTTTAGGACTAAAGCTCGTACATCATTTGGTGCATTGTTGTTTTCGATAACGATTTCTGGATAGTCATTTGCATAATAACCTGCGTATGATGTTGTATCATTTTGTTTTTCTACGCCGTATAGTTCATCTAATGTGCGATATACAGTGCCATTTACATCTTTTGCGGCTACGCTCGTAAAGTTGAAACCGTCTTTCGGTGTGTAGTAGCATAGTTTTTCTCCAGTCGCATCGATCAGTTGGTAAAGCTGGTTGTTAAAGCTTCCGACTAGATGTGTATTTGGAGCACACGTACGAGTGTAATCTTCTTTTTTTATTTCTTTTCCTTTATATATAGAAGATTGTTGCGCGATTGTGTTCATTATATATTGATAGCCTAAGAAGGCACCATCCATATTCCAGTGATGGTCTGTTTTAAAGTACATACTTTGTATTTCTTCATTTGTATAGTTTTTCTTAAAATGTTCCATGAGTTTAATTGGCTTTACGTCCGCTGGAAGTTTATTTAGAAAATAATTTAAATTTTCCTGCGCATATGTGTGAATATGAGAAGGTAATTTAAATGATAATGCATTCGTTTTGGACGGTGGTAAGGCAAAGTAAAACTCAATGTTTTGTTCTTTTAAAAACTGAGATAAGTCGTTTACAGCTGGCATAGCTTGGTCAATCTCATTATATTTTGTAGTCCAAGCAGGGTTTTTCAGAAGCCATTTATCATCAGTTAGAATAATATCGTTAATGAGAGACTTGCCCATTTTAATTTGGGTAAGTGTATAGTTTTTTATGAGATCATCTCTTCCGATTAATTGATCGTTTGTATATGTCTCAAAGTCTTTAAAGAAACTACCATTTAAGGCAACTTCTTTTGTAAGAGCTGGTTTTTGAGCGAGCGGACGATTTTCAACGGACGAAACTGCTCGGTCAGTTTTGAGAAGCGATAATATGCCAAATGAAAAGATAATGGTGAGAAAACCGATAAATAGGACGATGTTCCCCAATTTTTTCATAATAACTTTTCCTTCCTACATAAAGTGAAACTTTAATCAGTGGGGGGTTTTTGTTCATCCCCCACTGATTATTAGCCTTAACCAATCGGGCTTTTCCGGGCAGCCCGACCCCAACCTAATTTCTTTGCTTTCGCTGAATTTTGAGGTGGGGGTCTTACTGCCCGGAAAATAGCGGGATAAGTTAAAACCTGAAGTAAATAAATGGATTATACGTCGAATTAATTAAATACATAATCGAAATCATAAATAATGTTAGTAATAATATAGGACGTACAACTTGCATCGTGAATGTATACGTTTGTGGTGCAAGTTCTAATATGTTTTTAACACGTTTCAAAATTGGTGTCGCTGCGATAAAGGCGATGATAAATATGACAATGTATTCATGTATATAGAGCATTGTGTTGTCATCGATGAAAGATTGCCTCCCTATGCCAAACATCGCTTTTAAATATTGGAACGAGTATGCGAAGTTATCAGCTCGGAAGAAGACCCAACCAATCATAACGATGATTAGTACATATGCATGTTGCAGCGGCTTCCATAGCTTATTTAATATTTTCTCGAATCCAGCTTTTTCAATCGAGATAATAAAGCCGTAATATAATCCCCAGGCGATAAATGTCCAGCTTGCCCCGTGCCATAAACCGGTTAATCCCCATACGATGAAGAGGTTACGGTAATTTGCTAGTTTGGATACACGGTTTCCGCCGAGCGGAATGTATATATAGTCGCGGAACCAAGAGCCTAGTGTAATATGCCATCTTCTCCAAAATTCTGAAATGGATTTCGAGATGTACGGATAATTGAAGTTTTTCGGGAAATCAAATCCGAACATTTTTCCAAGTCCAATTGCCATATCAGAGTATCCTGAGAAATCGAAATAGATTTGAAGTGTATAGGCGATAATACCAATCCAAGCCGTTCCAGCGCTCATTTCAGATGGTGGTAAGGCAAAGATTTTATCTGCGACAAATCCAACTTGATTGGCGATTAACATTTTTTTCGCTAATCCTAAAACGAAAATTTGGATACCTTCTGTAAATCGTTCAAAAGAATGGATGCGCGTTTTAATTTGATCAGCAACGATATTGTAACGAACGATTGGTCCGGCAATAAGCTGCGGGAAAATTGATATATATAGTGCTAAGTTAAGTGGATTCTTTTGAACATCCCCGTCTTTACGATATATGTCGATGACATAGGACATCGCTTGGAATGTATAAAATGAAATCCCAATTGGTAGTGGAATAGGTTCCACCTGGATAGATAAATGTAAAGCGTTGTTTAAAATGTCTGTGAAAAATGAAATATATTTAAAATAAGAAAGTAATAAAATATTTCCGACCACAGCCATAATTAAAAATGTGACTTTCATATTTTTTCGTTTATCATAATGATGCACGAGTAGGCCGAAGCAGTAGTTTAATATAATAGAAAAGAGCATTAAGAGGACGAATCGAGGTTCTCCCCATGCATAGAAAATTAAACTAAATGCAAGTAATACGAAATTACGTAGCTCGGCACGCACTATAAAATAGAAAAATAATACGAGAGGTAAAAAGATAAATAAGAAAACAGAACTACTAAATACCAAAGGACTCTCCTCACTTTTTTCAAAAATACATTTCGTGCAAAAAACCGACATTTCTATTATATATTCTTTTATATAAAAGCGCCTTTAATATTTTATCATGTTAATAATTCGATTAAAATGATTATTATATATAATAGAAGAAAAGGGGAGCGGAATCCTTTTGACACTCACTATTTGGATAAGATAAGATGAATAAGGTGTGATTTGTTTGGAAGGGAAGAGATGGTGTGTTATTTAACTCATTTGAGTTTATTTTTTTATTTTTACCGATAGCATTTCTTTTATATTTTCTATTAAATAAATTTGGACATGCTACATTAGCGAAGGCTTGGCTTGTTGCGGCCTCTTTATTTTTCTATAGTTATTGGAATGTGAAATATTTACCGCTTATGTTAGTGTCACTCATTGTGAACTACTTTATCGGAATGAGGCTCGTAAAACATAAGAGTAAACTTCTTTTAACGGTAGGGTTAATATTTAATATAGGAATGCTTAGTTATTTCAAGTATTATGATTTTTTCTTGCAAAATGTTAATGCATTAATTGGAACTCATTTTACATTATTATCATTAACGTTACCGCTTGCGATTAGTTTCTATACGTTTCAAAAGATTGCATTTTTAGTAGATACGTATCGTGGTGAAACGAAGGCATGTCATTTTCTTGATTACGCATTGTTTGTAACGTTTTTCCCGCAGCTTATTGCAGGACCGATTGTACATCATGCGCAAATTATGCCGCAGTTTGCTGACAATAGTAAAAAGCGCTGGCAATCGAAGTATATCGTTCTTGGTATATTTGTATTTGCAGTTGGTATTTTCAAAAAGGTAGGTATTGCAGATGTATTATCACCCCTTGTACATGAAGGGTTTGATGTGCAGCAATCATTAACATTTGTCGAAGCATGGCTTTCGTCGTTAGCGTTTACGTTCCAATTGTATTTTGATTTTAGTGGATATAGTGATATGGCAATTGGAATCGCTTTAATGTTTAATATTAAATTACCTCAAAACTTTAATTCACCGTATAAAGCAGTGAATATACAAGAGTTTTGGCATCGTTGGCATATGACGCTTAGCCAGTTTTTAACGAAGTACGTGTACATTTCTCTAGGAGGAAATCGAAAAGGAATTACGCGTACATACGTAAATATTATGATTGTATTTTTAATAAGTGGACTTTGGCACGGAGCTGGTTGGACATTTGTTTTTTGGGGGTTCTTGCACGGTTTGGCTTCTGTTATTCATCGCCTATGGAGTAAAGCAGGAGGGCGCATGCCAGCCTTTGCTGGTTGGTTCGTTACGTTTTTCTTCATTAATATAACGTGGGTATTCTTTAGGGCAACATCTATGCATGATGCGGTGAAAGTGTTAAAAGGAATGTTCGGGCTAAATGGAATCGAATTAGCAAATAGCGTATTCCCAGCATTTATAATAGAGAAGCTGCAATTTTTAAAAGAGTACGGTGTTTCATTTAGTGAAGGGTACCATGTCTCTTTATTAGATCCGAAAATGGTAGCATATATTTTCGGAGCGTTATGTATTAGTTTCTTCTTAAAAAATTCAATTCAGTTAAAAGATTCATTCCGTCCGAATGTATGGACTGCTTTATTTACTGCAGTATTACTCGTATATAGCGTGTTACATTTAACGAGTATTAGTGAGTTTTTATACTTTAATTTCTAGGTGGAGAATATGAAAAACAAACATTGGCTTATTTTCGTTTTTGTATGTGTTTTTGTTCCTCTGGCAGGTGTCGGGATATTTAATAGCTATATAGATTCACTTTGGTTATTCCCGCATAAAAATAAGTGGAATGATGTTCAGTACGGGTTTAACGAGAGACAACAGAAAACAAATTATATAACGTACCGTCCGTTTACATATGATGGAGTTATACTTGGAAGTAGTAGAACGACTTTTATTAACGAGAATGACTTCACCGGGTTAAACGCATTTAATTATGCGGTAAGCAGTACAGATCCGCGTGAGTATGATGCATATATTGAATATGCAAAAGAACAAAAAGGTAGTGGACTCGAGTCTATTGTACTTGGTTTAGATTTCCTTGGAACGAACAAAAATAGGGAAATTGGTTTTGATAAACCAGAAGCGTATATTAATCAGGCGCAAAGTTTATTGTATCCGATTAAATCGTATGTCAGTATGGACGGGATTACTTATTCAAAGAATACAATTGCAAATTCCACTCATCATAGTACGGATCTTGATCGGTACAATCGAGAGAATATAAAATCGATGCGCGATTATACGAAAGAAGAACGTGATGCGCAAATAGCGGCGCAAGTAGATAAGTTTAGTAAAGAGATTTATGGCGGGAATTATGAGTATCAAAATATGAAAGAAATATTAGGAACAGTAAAGGCTCATAATCCGAACACGAAGTTTTATATTTTTACAACGCCTGTTTCAGAGCCTCTGTTCCGTACGATGATTCAATCAGGGCGATGGGAAGATTATAAAAGATGGCTTCATGACGCTGTAGATGTATTTGGAGAAGTGCACCATTTCATGTATCTTAACTCCGTCACAAAGAATTTAGACAACTATATGGATGGGCATCATTTCAGACCGGAAGTTGGAAAGTTGATTGCGCATAAAGTTGTAAATGAGGAAGATAGCAACGTCCCGAAAGACTTCGGTATTGTTATTACGAAGGATAATATTGATGAGGTGTTGGAGGAGATTCGGGCGTCTTTTCAATAGGGGAATTTTGAAAAGCTAGATCATAATGTGATCTAGTCTTTTTTTGTAGATTGCTGCTTTATCAAACTTCGTCGGTAAATCGATATCTTCTGTAGAATCATTAATATAATTTCATGTATTACTTTCAAAAGAAGAAGCAGTATCCATTTGGATGCTGCTTCTTTTATTCCACCTCTAAATCAACAATTAAGTAGGCGAGTATAACGACGAAGAAAATACTAACGGACGGCGCTGTTAATACGTGACCGGACATAAAGCCGATTCCAAGTGATAGTACAACGGTGCTAGCTAATAGCATATATTTCACAGTTAATATTTTCTTAAAGTTTGTTATGATGCTGAGTAATAATTTAATACCGAAGTAAAGGAATGGTATGAAGTAAATAAGAGAACCGATGATTCCGAATGCAAAGAATATGTCATGGAAGTCCATTTCGATTAATTTAATTTTAACCGTATAGTTACCAGCATAGCCCATTCCGAATAATTTTTGTGATAGTGGTGCGTCTTTATAGTATTGTTTGTATACTTTTAAAAACTTATCGCGATCACTGTAAATTAAACTTTTGACCTCAGAGTCTGTTAGTTCACCTTTTGCATGTTTTTTCTCTGCGTCAGGATCTTCTTTAATTATTTTCCCTTCTTTTCTATCCTTTTCTTCTTGTACTGATTTTTTGTATTCGTATATTTGCATGTGGATGCCCATATTTTTTGCGATAGGAGTATGCGGTGTAAGGGCAATTAAACCTCCTAGTATAATAGCGGCAACAACTGTATTTACGAGATATGTGAATCCTTTTCCTTCTTTTTTACGATGAACCATATATTCAATGAATGAGAATAAAAGTGCCACGCCAAGAGTTAGAACAATTGCACCGTATCCTACTTTCGTTCCGACCATAATACTTGCATACATCGCGAGTATTGTTGGAATCCAGTAATAGATTTTCGAGAAAGAAGTTGTTTTATGAATCGAATATAACACTATGATTGGGAACATAATTGCAAAAATAGAACTTAAATCATTTCCAGCAAAGAACCAACCTCTTGAACCGATCTTTGAGTGAGGGTAGCTTGGGAAATCTGTACTAGTTTGCATTGCAACAATTAGTGTGATGCTTAAAATTAAAGTTGCATATAAGAAATATGTAATGATTTTATGAAATGTATATTCTTTATTTTTTAACTCTTTAAAGGCGATAATATATCCAAACAGTAGCACAATTGGATATATGCTCTTTAAAATAAATTTCACTTCTTCGCCAAATGAAATTGGGGATTTAATCATCATATTATTTGCAAGACCAATTGCTAGTACGATACCGAGTAGGCATAAATAGAGAATGTACTTTTTCGCTCCATGTTGATTTCTATGAAGAAGTAGATAACCTAATGCAAGAAGCATAAAGGCGAAACGGACTACGATTCCAACTGTTGCGCTCATGTGTAATACATAGATTGAAAAAGACGTTAATAAATCTAAAATTGGTTGAAACACAATGAATAGCAATAGGAAATGCGGGAAGTAGTTATCCGTTTGTTTCAACTTATTAACCATATATTCCTCCATTTCTTCATTCCTTTAGTTCAATACCCAAGAGATGGGGATAAAAGCCTTATTTACATAATAAGGCGAATGAATTTCAATATTTGTTTTTTTGCATCAAACTTAAGAATACACCATTTCATTGTAATGGTAAATAGATGAAAAGCATGGATAAACCGACTTTAATTTCTATATTTTTTAACGAAATTGTATGTTTTATACGGAGATATATACAAATTACGAGGATATTAGACAGAAAATTAAGAAAAAAGAAGGATTTTTAACATGCTTTCTATAATTATATAAGTATAATCTTTATGTTGAAAAGAGGGGTATATAATGGAAGTAACAAGTAAAACAGAATCTGTTGTTGTGAAATATGAAGGGCGCGTAGCAACGGTTATGGTCAATCGTCCAGAGGTTTTAAATGCATTAGATGAACCAACGTTAAAAGAGTTATTACAAAAGTTGAAAGAAGTGGCGGAAAGTTCTGTTCACGTTGTTGTGTTGTGCGGAAGTGGCCGTGGTTTTTCTGCGGGTGGAGATATTAAATCAATGCTTTCAAGTAATGATGAAAGTAAGTTTGAAGGCATCATGAATACAATTTCTGAAATCGTTGTGACGTTATATACGATGCCAAAGCTTGTTATTAGTGCAATTCATGGGCCGACTGCTGGACTTGGATTAAGTATTGCATTAACAGCTGATTATGTCATGGCAGATATATCATCAGTTATTGCGATGAACTTTATTGGAATCGCTTTAATTCCAGATGGTGGCGGCCATTTCTTCCTTCAAAAGCGTGTCGGTGAAAATATGACGAAGAAAATCATTTGGGAAGGGAAGAAATTATCAGCGACAGAAGCGTTAGATATCGGTTTAATTGACGAAGTAATCGGTGAGGATTTCCAAATGGCTGTGAAGCAAAAAATTAATGAATGGTTACAAAAACCAATCAAGGCAATGATTCAAACGAAACAAATTTTATGTGAAGTAAATCGTTCTAATTTAGAACAAACGCTTCAGCTCGAAAAGCGTGGTCAATATGCGATGAGACAAACAGCGGACCATAAAGAAGGTATTGCTGCTTTTCTAGAAAAACGTTTACCAGCATTTAAAGGGGAATAAAGTGAAACTTTAATCCGTGGGGATTTGTTTATCCCCCGCGGATTATTAGTCTTACTGCCCGTTAATTCGAGATAAAGGGAAGAAAGTGCTAACACATTTTAGTATAATTGTGTTAGCACTTTTTTTAGGAGTAATAAATGAAGAAAATTATCGGTGTTATCGTTATTATTTTACTTACATATTATGCTTTGCATAGTACACCATCTCTTGCGGTACGGACTGCATTATTCTTTGAGGGACATCCAGCTGTTGCTTTCTCTGGTGAAGTGAAGAAAGAACGGGATGTGAAAAAAGAGGCGATTCCTGATGAGTACCAAACCTTATACGGCGATAAGAAAGAAGAACCAGAGCATTACTTCTTTCCGGTAGTAAAGGCGCACGGATCAGGAATTGATATGTTAAGTGCTTGTGTGAAAAAAGAGTGGTTTTTCTATAAAGCAGAGCTTGGGTGTTATTAAAAGTGGGAGGAAAAGTGATGTCAACTTATAACAGGTTAGTAAGAGATCGTGTCCCGGAGAAAATTTTGATGTCTGGAAAAACATATACAGCACAAAAATTAACAGGGCAAGCTTACATACAAGCGTTAGCGAAAATTGGTACAGAAGAAATTCGTGAATTTGCTTCGATGAAAGAGCGTGAACATGCGCTAGATTCACTTGCAGATGCACTTGAAATTATTATTTCATTAGCGCGTGCAGAAGGTGCAACAATGGAAGATGTAGAGCTTATTCGTAAGCAGAAAGAAGAAGAGCGCGGCGGATTTACAAGAGGGATTTATTTGATGGACGTTTCGGAAGAGTAGTTTTATCCCGCTATTTGCGGGCAGTAAGACCCCAAACTCAAAATTCGGCGAATGCGAGGGAGTCGGGCTGCCCGTAAAAGCCCGATTGATGCGGGCTGATTAAAGTTTCACTTTATAGAAAAAGCACAGTGTTAATGGAGATAATGCGGTGCTTTTTTGTCATTGAGATTAGGATAAAGTGAATTTTATTATAATTTAGAAAATTAAACTATATGAGTAGAGGTTTTATCGTAATTTCGCTATACTAAATAGTAGAGAAAATGAGGAGGAAACGACAATGGCACATCATACGAAAGAAACGATGGAACTTATTAAGGAGCTTGTCTCTATTCCAAGTCCATCTGGAAACACGGCGAAAATTATTAGTTTTATTGAAAATTATGTAAGTGAGTGGAATGTAGAGACGAAGCGTAATAATAAAGGCGCTCTTATTTTAACGGTTAAAGGAAAGAATGATGAGCAGCATCGTTTATTAACTGCACACGTTGATACGTTAGGTGCGATGGTGAAAGAAATTAAGCCTGACGGTCGTCTTCGTCTATCTATGATTGGTGGATTTCGCTGGAACTCTGTAGAAGGGGAATATTGCGAAATTGAAACGTCAAGCGGTAAGAAATATACAGGCACAATTTTAATGCATCAAACTTCTGTCCATGTGTACAAAGATGCAGGGGAAGCGAAGCGCGATGAGAAAAATATTGAAGTGCGTATTGATGAGCGTGTCTTTTCAGCAGATGAAGTACGTGAGTTAGGAATTGAAGTAGGAGACTTCGTTTCATTTGATCCACGCGTTCAAATTACAGAGAGTGGATACATAAAATCACGTCATTTAGACGATAAAGTAAGTGTAGCAATTCTATTAAAATTAATTAAAAGATTGCAAGATGAAAAGGTAACATTGCCATATACAACACATTTCTTAATTTCTAATAATGAAGAAATTGGATACGGTGGAAACTCAAATATTCCAGAAGAAACGGTAGAATATTTAGCAGTTGATATGGGAGCGTTAGGTGATGGACAAGCATCTGATGAATATACAGTATCCATTTGTGCGAAAGACTCTAGCGGTCCATACTATTACGCTTTACGTAAGCATTTAGTTGAACTGGCGAAAGCGAACGCTATTGAATATAAAGTGGATATTTATCCATACTACGGATCAGACGCATCAGCTGCGATTCGCGCCGGATTTGATGTGAAACATGCGTTAATTGGAGCTGGTATTGATTCTTCTCACGCATTTGAGCGTACGCACGAAAGCTCGATTGCACATACAGAAGCACTTGTTTATGCATATGTGTTATCAGAAATGATAGTAGAATAGTGAGAGGGTGGTTGATTCTATGAATCAACCACTTTTTTGTGTATAAAAAATACTTTAAGTGTATTTTATTTTACAATAATAAGAAAGTAGGTTTACTATAGAATTCTAGTATTATAGAATGATAGAGGCGCACTAATTTTTTTTGTTCGTCGTTTGATGTAATTTATATATTAAGATTACGCGTTTTAAACGTTGGTTTTCGAGAGGAGTATTATTATTTATGAAGTATCGTGCAGTCGCGGCAGGTATTTTAGCCGCAAGTTTATTATCGTCTCCAATTAGTAGTTTCGCAGCAGCGAAGAAGTTTTCGGATGTTCCTACATGGGCGCAGGAATCGGTTGACTATTTAGTAGGGAAAAAAGCGCTTGATGGGAAACCAGACGGAACTTTTTCTCCATCTGAAGCAGTAGATAAAGGATCAGCTGCAAAAATATTAGCAGTCGTTCTTGGTTTACCAATTGATCCAAAAGCGAAACCATCTTTTAAAGATTCGCAAACTCATTGGGCAGCACCATATATTGCTGCGGTAGAAAAAGCAGGTGTAATTAGTGGAGATGGTACTGGGAAATTCAATCCATCAAGCCAAATTAACCGTGCATCAATGGCATCTATGCTTGTACAAGCATATTCATTAGATAAGAAAATTATTGGAGAACTTCCAACGCAGTTTAAAGATTTGGAACCTCATTGGGGTAAGAAACAAGCTAATATTTTAGTAGCTTTAGAGATTTCAATGGGTACAGGAAATGGTTGGAAGCCTGATGGTACTGTAAGTCGTGCTGAAGCAGCTCAGTTCATCGCGATGGCAGATAAAAATAAAACAAATACATCGAAAAGAATGTATATGAATAGAAACTTTATTACATATCATCAAGCATCGTTATCATCTGGTATTACTGACGTTCAACATAAGCCACAAATGCTTGAAGTGAAAGAGCAAAGAGCGGATGGTTGGTTAAAGGTTGTAACAAGTAAAGGTGAGAAGTGGACACCATTACAAGAAAAAACAGAGTCTATTAATCAAGAATTCACTACATATCAAGAAGCTTCACATACGTCTACAGTGGCAGGCACACATAAAGCACAACAAGTAACTGTTATTGAAGAAAAAGATAGCTGGATTCGTATCCGTATGGGGGCTGGTTTCCAATGGGTGGATAAAAATCAATTAAACCCAGTGAAGCAAGGTAACTTCCTAGAAGGTAAAGCGATTATTATTGATCCAGGTCATGGTGGAATTGATTCGGGGAACCCTGGTTATTATGAGAAAGAAAGTAAAACCGTATTAGATGTATCATTACGATTACAGAAAATATTTGAGAAAAAGACACCGTTTACTGTGTTGTTAACTCGTGAGAATGATACACGTCCAGGAAACACTGCAGCTGAGTCTTTACAAAAACGTGTAGAATTTGCTCAGGCAAATAAAGGTGATATTTTTGTAAGTATTCATGGTAATGGTACGGATAGTAAACAAGGACAAGGTACAGAAACATTCTACTATGAATCAGCGACAGCAAGAGGGACAAACCCGAATGTATCAGAAAGTCGTTTATTAGCAAAGAAAATTCAAGAGCGTCTTGTAGATGCACTTGGAACAAAAGATCGCGGTGTGAAGAAAGGCGATTTATATGTAATTAGAGAAAATACGATGCCAGCTGTATTAGCAGAATTAGCATTTGTAGATAATAAAAGCGATGCTGATAAAATTGCTACACCAGAACAGAGACAAAGTGCAGCAGAAGCTATTTATCAAGGTATTTTAGATTACTACGAAGCAATGGGTAACAACGTATCTTCTTTCCGTTAATGAATAAAAGAGATTGCCATAGGCAGTCTCTTTTTATTTATAAAACAAATTATAAAGGTTTCTCTTTATTTCGGGCATATGATATCATTTAATTTTATATGAAAAAAGTATTTGAGTAATTTTGATCATAACAATTTTAAACGATAAAGGATGATAATAGATTGAGTAATCATAGTAAAACACCTGCATGTATATATACGTATGCATTTCGCGAAGAGGAGCGTGCCTTATGTTACTTGGAAATGCGCTCGTTCTTTGGGATGGAGTCTCACGTTAATATTTTAAAAAGTGAAGTCAAGATTGCTCCGAGTAGAAGTCCGTTTATTAAAGAGCGCGTCGAGGTTATGTATGAAGGGGACGACTTAGAAAGCATTTTAAAACAAGTGGAACAAATTGATTTAGCGGGAGCGACATTCAAAGTTATCTTCGTTAAAATCAATGATCTTGGTAAAGAAAATAAAATTGAATATGGAGAAAGACGCCTTATTGAACGAGACCTCGGTATGCATATTGAAGGAGAAGCGGATGTTCGTAATCCAGAGCGTGTATTCGGGATTGTTCCTCTTGGAGGACGCTGGTACTTCGGACACTATGTAGAAAGTGATCCAGTTTGGTATCATCACATAAAAAAACCGCATAGCTATTCGACATCACTGAGCACACGTGTTGCTAGAGCTGTCGCAAATATCGCTGTACCAAACCCAGAGGGAGTACGAGCGATTGACCCGTGCTGCGGAATTGGAACAGTAGTAGTAGAAGCACTTTCTATGGGAATTAACATCGTTGGTAGAGATATAAATCCACTTGTGGTGCTTGGAACGAGAAAAAACATTGCACATTTCGGGTTTGAAGGAACAGTAACAAAAGGTCCAATCGAGGAAATTACTGAGAACTACGACGTTGCAATTATCGATATGCCCTACGACTTATTTACGCATGCAACACCAGAAGACCAGTTCTCCATTCTTTCAAGTGCGCGCCGCATTGCAAAAAAGGTAGTCGTTGTTACGATGGAAACAATGGACGACATGATTCATGAAGCAGGATTTGAAATTACAGACCGCTGTATCACAAGAAAAGGATCATTTTCTAGACAAATTCTTGTTTGTGAATAAGAAAGAAAGGTCACCCGTTTATTAAATTAATAAATTACAGGATAGTTAGTCCATTATGAGGCTGATTATCCTTTTTTATTTAACAACAAATACAAAAACTCCATTTTGAATAAAGATTGATCAAAATGGAGTTACCCTTTTAGCTAAGTATGAGATTTTCATAAAAAAGTTTGATTATTTTACTGAGCCTTAATGAATAACATTTCAAGAATACCAATAAAAAGCATAATCAGTCATAACTGAAGAATCACCCAACTGATGTAACATAGCTGAAATATTCCCTCTATGATAGGTTCCATGATTCACAACGTGTAAGACCATTTCAGATATACTTGTTTCTCTTAATCCTGCCCATGGATTATCCAACATTATTCTCTTTTCCATATCTTCCTGTCTGTTCAAAAAGGTTTTAAACCGGGATGTTAAAGTGTGAAATTCCGTTTCTAAGCCATCCATATTCCACCAAATAGAGATGAGATAAAACCTTTGAAACAGAAGAAAAGACACTTTTCATTTCCTTTTGATATTTCTCAGGAGAAAGTGTCTTAAGATGATCAATAATCCTTTGATTTGCCCATACATGATAGTTATATAGATTTTCTACATGATTTGCCATACAATCGCCTCCTTATCATCACGTTTTTTAATGTTCTTTATCAGAATGAATTATTCCTTTAAATATCATTACTTATTTGATGAGATCTTCAACTAAATGGCTCAATTGTTGAACAAAGGTCAAAGCAATCTTCAACTAACCTGCCCCGTTAGTTGAAGTACATTTCTTCACAATGTTTATCGTTAGATTAACATAAATATCCAACAAGAAAACATCAAACCTCTAAGAAATCTATAGAGGTTTGATGTTTTTAATCAATCTTTTTTACAAAGCTACACTTGTGACAAAAAAGCTTATTTTTTCATTTTGTGGTGATTCTGAATTCTTAAGTTGATGGGCATGCCTGTGTAGGTCACCTTTTTTGGGTTTGTATCAATGTGTGATTAGTTGGTAGTTTAGATGGGAGATTTGACGGGATTTGTTGAATAGACGATATATCTCGAGAGTTGTTTTGTTAGTGAATTACTCTTCTTTCGTTGTCTCTTGTTGTGCGATTAATAAATTGCGTAATACGTGTGCGCGGTAACTTTCTAGTTTTCGTCCTTCATGATAGCGAACACCTAATTTTTTTAGTTCAGCTACGTACCAGCCTTTCGTTCCGTAATACATGAGACCACTTCCTTCTTTCTTTTGAACAGTATATGTGCCTGGGCGAGAGAATTTTCTTGTTTATTCATGAAATTTGCAGAGTTTAATATTGAATATTCAGTTTAATTTCATTATGATTAACTTATTATCGGATGACAGTGATTAGCCTCGCTGTAAGCCCGGATTTATGTTTGAAAATGAAGAGAGTAACTTCTTTCCACTTGAGCTTCTTTAGCAGAAGTACGAGCTATAAGGATAAGGGTAGTAAAATTCAATGCAAATGTGTACATTGTTTTTCTGGCTCTTAACATAGTAATGGAGGATGAAATATGCGTAAAGGGACTTTTTTTATGGCAGGACATTCGAGACTTCCGAAAGGTATGGCTGTTCGCAGTATGTATGAAACATTAACAATTACAATTGAGGCAGATCATAAATATCATGTCATTATTGAAGCGTCATGTACGCTTGCGACAGAGCATGGTAGAGACTTCGTCGCTCAAATGTTGAGAGGACATAGTTTGCAAGATGGTATTGAGGAAATCGTTCAAGATATTACGGACCATTATCAAGGAAAAGCGCAAAATGCTATCGTCAGTGCGGTGAAAGATTTACATCGCCAATATGTAAGTTATTTAAATGATGAACAGCCCAGGGGAGAGTACGAGGAAACAACACCATAAAAACTATCTAGTTTACAACCATAAACGAGAGCCAGTTGTATTTCTTTTAAAGAGATACGACTGGCTTATTTTATTGAGGAGGCAAGAACTATGAAAAAGTTAAATGAAGTGTAAGTTGTAAAACAAGAGATGAAAAAAAGAGGGTGCGTAGAAAGTAAGGGGATTTTTAAAACATATAAAGTATGTAGAGAAAATAATAAAAAACGAATTGACAGTTAGAATATTTTGAATTATTATTTAATTAATAAGATCCATACGAGAAATTAGCCTTCTCTATATTCGATCTTGCTTTCCTGTTTTACAAATATTTTCATACAAACTGTCTATTATTATTGTACTTTAAGAGATTAAAGAACACTCGTAATTATGAGCCAGTTGTACGTTTCTACGATTTTATGTCGTGGATGCGTATAACTGGCTTTTTCGATGTTAGGGCAGTAAGACCGAATCTCAGTATAAGAAGATAAGGATAACTGTCTGTACAAAACGTCAATAAGTTCTTCATATTTAAATTAGGGAGGAATTGAAATGTCGATTATTACAGAACAAAATGCAAAGATGAAATTTGCAAAGAAATATGAGGGGTATGAGATTGTTCCTCATCCAGAGCATAAACGTTTATATCATATTACGCTAAACCAGCAATTGCTTAAGCAATTTTTTGAAGAGGTAAAAGAGCATTCAGAGCAGTCATTACAATACATTCCTTATTCTCGGTTTAATCTTGCGGATGGAATGAGAAAGATTTTTGGGCAATCATTTATGGATAACATTCGCGGCATTGTTCATGACCGTGAAACGGGCGGGTTTACAATTGGGGTGCAAGGTGAAACGTCAGATGCAGCAGACTACGTGAAATTTGCAACAGCATTAACACATTTAATCGGGGAGCCAAACTTTGATGCAATGACAGGAACGTATTATGCTAGATTTAATGTGAAAGATACGGATAGTAGTGATTCTTACCTTCGTCAAGCGTACCGATTGTTTACACTGCATACGGACGGTACATTCGTTGATGAGCCGACAGATTGGCTTCTTATGATGAAAATTGAAGAGCAAAATGCAGTAGGGGGGGAATCCCGTTTACTACATTTAGACGATTGGGAAGACCTTCATAAATTTAGAAATCATTCGCTCGCATCTGTTAAGGTTACGTATAAAGCACCACCAAGTAAAAATGCGCAAGAAATCGTCTATCGTGAAACGTTTTTTGATGTGAATAACGCACCATGTATTTGCTTTATTGATCAGTTCGCTTATCCAGATAATATTGAACAAGCAAACTATTTGAAATACTTATCATATTCTGTTGAAAACTCACCAGCAACACATGCATTGAAATTACCAATTGGTGACTTAGTTCTTTTAAACAACTTATTTTGGATGCACGGAAGAGCTGCATTTGAGAAAAATAAAGATTTATATAGAGAACTAATGCGTCAACGTGGTTGTTTTTCTAAATAAGTTTGTACGGGGGGTCTTAAAAAAGACCTGCCTTTCATCATATTAAGGGGGAAGTAGGATGTATGACTTTATAATTATTGGCGGAGGAATTGTTGGGCTTTCAACAGGAATGGCTTTAACGAAAAAATTCCCTCGTGCGAAAATCGCGATCATTGAAAAAGAAAAGGAACTTGCACATCATCAAACTGGACATAATAGCGGAGTAATTCACTCTGGAATTTATTATAAACCAGGGAGTTATAAAGCGAAGTTTGCCAAAGAAGGAAACGCAGCTATGGTTCAATTTTGTAAAGAAAATGACATCGCTTATGACATGTGCGGAAAAGTAATTGTCGCTACAGAAAAGGAAGAACTTCCTCTTTTACATAACTTATATGAAAGAGGCTTACAAAACGATTTACATATTAAAAAAATAGGTAAGGAAGAATTAGCTGAAATCGAACCTCATGTAAAGGGACTTGGCGCAATCCGTGTTCCATCTTGCGGGATTGCTGATTATAAAGGCGTAAGTTATGCATTTGCTCGCTTGATCCAAGAAAGCGGGGGAGAAGTACATTTAGGAACAGCGGCGGAGCGTATTACTGAGAAGAAAGACGCTGTAACAATTGAGACGAATCAAGGTGTATTTAAAACGAAATTTCTCATTAACTGCGCTGGATTACATAGTGATCGTATTGCGAAAAAGACAGGTATATTAACAGATATGAAAATTGTTCCGTTCCGCGGTGAATATTACGAACTTGTCCCAGAAAAACGCAATCTCGTCAAACATTTAATTTATCCAGTTCCAAACCCAGAATTCCCGTTTTTAGGTGTTCATTTCACAAGAATGATAAACGGGGATGTACATGCAGGACCAAATGCAGTATTAAGCTTCAAACGCGAAGGCTATACGAAAACAGACTTCGATATAAAAGACTTCATGGAAACAATGACATACACAGGATTTTGGAAAATGGCGATGCCAAATATGAAAGAAGGCATAAAAGAAATGGTGCGCTCATTCAGTAAACAATCATTCCTAAAAAGCTTGCAGCGCTTAATACCAGAGCTTACAGAGAAAGATATCGTGCCAACCCATGCAGGTGTAAGGGCACAGGCTATATTATCAAACGGAAATATGGTTGATGACTTCTGCATTATCTCTGGCATCAATTCTCTGCATATTTGCAACGCACCATCCCCGGCCGCAACGGCAAGTATAAGGATTGGTGAGGAGATTGCTAAGCAAGTGCCGGATGTGGTGGCGGTTAGGGTTTGATGGGTCCCCGAGGTTTCGGGGGATTTTTTTTAGTTTTGGGGTTTGGTGAGTGTACGGGTGATTGGAGATTAATGATTGCCCACTGTCTACTGTATAAAAAAGTAGACAGTAGTGTGTATTTTTCAAAAAATGTATACAGATTTATACTCTATGCGTTGGCATGATACTTGCAATGAAAATAGTATCAACATATAGGGGAGAGATAGAAATGAAGGTTAGTAAAATATACACAACAATTGATGCTCACGTAGCTGGGGAACCACTTCGAATCATTACGGGCGGGGTAGCAGAAATAAAAGGAGAAACGCAGCTGGAAAGACGCGCATACTGCATGGAACATTTGGATCATCTTCGCGAGGTTCTTATGTATGAACCGAGAGGACATCACGGAATGTACGGTTGTATCATTACTCCGCCCGCAAGTCCTCATGCTGATTTTGGCGTGTTATTTATGCACAATGAAGGCTGGAGTACGATGTGTGGTCACGGGATTATCGCTGTTATTACAGTAGGAATTGAAACAGGTATGTTTGAAGTGATAGGGGAAAAACAAAAATTCATTATTGATAGCCCTGCCGGGGAAGTTATTGCGTATGCAACATATAACGGGAGCGAAGTAGAGTCAGTATCATTTGAAAACGTTCCTTCGTTCGTATACAAAAAAGACGTTCCTATCAAAATAGATGACTATGAATTTCAAGTAGATATCGCGTTTGGCGGAGCATTCTACGCTGTAGTGGATAGTAAAGAGTTTGGTTTGAAAGTCGATTTTAAAGATTTAGCTGCAATTCAAACGTGGGGCGGTAAAATTAAACACTACATTGAAAGTCAAATGGAAGTAAAACATCCACTTGAAGAAGATTTAAAAGGAATATACGGAGTTATTTTCTCAGATGAACCGAAAGGAAAAGACGCTACTTTACGAAATGTAACGATCTTTGCTGATGGGCAAGTAGACCGTTCCCCTTGCGGTACAGGAACATCCGCAAGAATCGCAACTCTTTTTGAAAAAGATGCCTTACAAAAAAGAGAGATGTTCATCCACGAATGCATTACTGACGGCCAATTTGAGGGAGAAGTATTGTCAGTAACAGCGGTAGATACATATGCAGCTGTCGTTCCAAAAGTAACGGGGAATGCATTTATTACAGGATTTCATCAGTTCGTTGTAGACCCAAGAGATGATTTGAATCGGGGATTTTTGTTAGGATAAAGTGAAACTTTAATCAGTGGGGGGGTTGTCCATCCCCACTGATTATTAGCCCACACCAATCGGGCGTTTACGGGCAGTTGATCTCCCGCCTAACTTCTTTGCTCAAGCTGAATTTTGAGGTGGGAGTCTTACTGCTCGTTAATGTGGGATAAGAGGAGGAGGTGGAAAGATATGCTAGTCATAAGCGCGAACGAACAACGAAACTTAGTAAATATGAAGGAAGTCATTGAATGCAGTGACCCCTGTCAAGTAGACAGTATTAAAAAAGCGCAACTAAGCAACCTGAGTTCTATATTTATATGGACTCAGGTTATTTAATTTCTTTTGAAATCTTTGATGATTATAAAAGTACATATATTTACGCACGGCAAGTTTGACCTCATTCGCTTTATGGAAGGAGTGTAAATGAAAACACTCTGCCTTAAAGTGACTGAAGAAGTTTTCCATACAAGCATTATCCCAACAGTTGCCTCTTCGAGACATACTTGCCTTCATCTGATATTTTTTAAGTAATTGATTATATTGACGAGATGTATACTGGGACCCTTGATCACTATGTAAGAGGATTCCCTTCACATTTCGTTTTTTCTTTGCCTTTTTAAGTGTATCTAACACAAGTTTTAAGTCGTTTCTACGACTGGTTTCATAGGCAACAATTTCATTATTGTATAAATCCTTAATAGCGGATAAGTACAAGCGCTGTCCATTGAAAATCAAATAGGTAATATCGGTTACCCATTTCTCATTCGGTTTTGAAGCTTGAAACTCCCTATTTAGATGGTTCTCTGAAATCACATAAGCTTCTTTTTTTCCGTAATAAGGTCGTTTTTTCCTAATTACGGCTTTGATACCTAGTTCACTCATCAATCTTTGGATGCGTTTATGATTCAAATGAAGGTTATATGTGGCTTTCAGCCAAACTTGTATTCTTCTATATCCATAAATTCCTCTTAATTTTTTATGACACTTCAATATCTTTTTCTTAATTTCGATATCCTCTGATTGTTTTTTTGAAGGCGTCGTATGCCGTTTTATCCATTTGTAGTACCCACTTCTGGTTACACCAGCAATATCGCATAGAATGGTCACTGTATAACCTGTTTTTGTCATTTCATGGATGACTTCGAATTTTTTTATTTTGGATACGACTTTCATTCCTCCTTTTACATCCCTAAGAGCTTTTTTAACATTTCATTTTCCGCTTCTAATCGTCTGATCTTAGCTTCAGGATCTTCGGGTCTAACCCTTGGTCTACCTAAACCTGGTCCTTTCGCTTTACCGCGTTTTTCTTCTAGTCCTTTGATTCCTTCAGCTTCAAAGTGTTTCACCCAACGACTTACAACCGAGTGATGAATACCTAATTCTTTCGCAATGGTTTTATAGCTCATGCCTTCTATTAAGTATAAATCTATAGCTTGTTTCTTAAATTCTACATCGTAAGTGACTCTAATTTTTCCCATGAAAAAATCCCCTCCATAGTAAACAGGTTAATGTGCTTTCTTTTTCCTGTCTACTATAAGGGGATCATATCAGAATGCGCGGCGCTTGCTTTAAAAGAATTTTCAGCAGAAAGAACGATCACACCAATTCGTGGCTCATTACCATTTGCGAACGAGCAAAATACCGCATTAATTATGCCTTCAGTAGCGGAAGGACTCGAAGCGCTCGGTTTAAAAGTAGTAACGGTAGCTCCGCATAATAAAAAGATAGGAAAGAAGACGATAAACGGGATCGTTATGCTATCAGACTTTCAAACGGGAGAACCGCTCGCACTTTTAGAAGGATCGTACTTAACGATGATTCGAACAGGCGCCTTATCAGGTGTAGCGACAAAACATTTAGCTCGTCATAACGCAAAAACTTTATGCATCATCGGCACCGGTGAACAGGCGAAAGGAATCGCTGAAGCTGTACTCGCTGTTAGGGGCATCGAAAAAATCAATTTATACAACCGAACAGAAGAAAAAGCGTATGCATTTGCGCAATATATACAAGAAAAATTCAGCAAACCAGCGTACGTCTACAGAGATCCAAATGAAGCAATAAGCGAAGCAGACATCATCGTCACAACAACGAATGCATCCACACCAGTCTTCTCAGAAAAACTAAAAAAAGGCGTCCACATAAACGCCGTCGGTTCATTTAGACCGAGCATGCAAGAACTACCATCTCACGCCATCGCGGGCGCTGACAAAGTAGTAGTCGAATCAAAAGAAGCAGCACTAGAAGAAACAGGTGACCTTCAAGTTCCTATAAAAGAAGGATTATTTGAAGCGAGCGACATCCACGCCGAACTTGGTCAGATTATAAGCAGGGAAAAGGCTGGTAGGGAGAATGATGAAGAGATTACTATTTTCAAATCAGTAGGTTTAGCAGTAGTAGATATAATTGTTGCGAAGTATTTGTATGAAAAAGCGGTGGAGTGTGGAGTGGGTACTACGATTCAGTTGTGAGGCTGCCTTTTGGTGGTCTTTTTTTGGTGGGGGATAAGTTACTTTGTTTGGCGATTCAAATATTTTTGTATATGAAAGTGTGTTGAGATAGTGGTGTTCTTTTTGTTTATAATGCGTGTACACATATCAAATGTAATGCAAAAGCTAGTGTTAAAGGACATTCACAAGCAGTTGTTTAACTCCTTCGCAAGGGAGAGCCCGAATGATAAGAAAGCAGCCGACTTTTATACAAATAGTCGGCTATTTTTCTGTTTATTTAATAATCTGAATGTACAGATGTTAAAGGGTATAAGATATTTATGTTCAAAACACCTTGGTAATTGATTAGAGAAATGAGTTTGGAAAATAGATTAATTTTAGTTAGAGAAGAAGAACTTAGAAAAATATCAGTATTGGATTCTATTGGAGTTGTCTTTGTTTGTCCCTTATTTTCCAATTGGAGAATAAGGGACAAAGTTTTATGAAGGAGTCAATTTAGACACCAAGTATGCAGCTTTTTTACCATTCCCGCCATTCTTCTGTTATATCTTCTTCGGATTCTAAGCCAGCTATTCGTGCTGCTGTATCGATAAATTCATAGAGATCTTCTCTTTCCATTGTTTCGATAAAATGGTCATGTTCGATATTTAGTTTAATAACTACCTCTTTAACAACTTGCATTACTTCAACTTCGGTTGGATTCTCGCCTAATTGCTCTAGATGGTTAATGTAAGTGTCAAGAACCTTATTTGTTGCACTTATATTTTCTTCAGTGAAAAATTCCCCATCTTCATCATGCTCAACCCATGGGGTTGTTGGTTTGTTTTTTTTCAATTCATCAAATGTCATGGTAACCTCCTAAAAGTGTTTTTATCTTTAATCTCATTCTACATTTTCGATCATATATAACAACCATTTTATGGAAATTTCTGGTAGACTGCTAGTTTTCTAGCTCATTTTGCTAGGCCACCTATTCGTGGTCTTTTTATTTTACCCTCCGCATAAATATATTTTATCGCAAGAATTCATTAATAGATTTCAAACTGTCTATCTTTGCGAAAAAGTTTGACAATACATACGGGTAGTGGTAATTTAAAACCTATAAGAAAACTCGGTATTAATTCCGAGTTTTCTTATAGGTGTAAATAGTCGAGAGGGGTCGAAATATGAAGAAGTTGTTTGCATTACCATTTGTCCTACTATTACTTATTGCATTAGCGGCTTGCTCAGGGGAGAAAGATTCTTCGAAGCAAGCGAACACTAGTAAATCAGGGACTCCGAAAGACGGAGGAACGTTAACAGTTGGTGTTAGTGATAATCCAGATACGATGAACCCGCTTTATGCGAATGATCGTGTGTCGTTAACAATACAGCAAGCTTTATATGCACCGCTGTATCATATGGAAGACGGTAAGAAAAAGTTTGTTCTTGCTGAGAGCTTTACGCCTTCAGAGGATCAATTAACATGGACTTTAAAATTAAAGGATAATTTGAAATGGCATGATGGTAAGAAAATTACATCAGATGATATTGTATTTACATTCAAATCTATTCTAGATGAGAAGCAAAATAGTTCAAGCCGTGAAAACTTTATTTTTAAAGGAAAGCCACTTGAGGTGAAAAAAGTGGATGAGCTAACGACTCAATTCGTTTTACCACAAGTAAGTGCATCTTTCGAAGGGGTTATGAACGATTTCTTCCCAATTCCGAAACATGTATTTGAAGGTGAAGTAGATTTAGTGAAGAGTAAGAAAAACCTACAACCTGTAGGATCAGGTCCATTTAAGTTAAAAGAGTTTAAATCAGATGAATATGTTGCGTTAGAGCGATTCGATGATTATTTTGCTGGTAAAGCGAAATTAGATTCTGTCGTGTACCGCGTTGTAAAAGACCGTAATACAGCAAATGTTTCACTACAAAATGGTCAAATCAACATGAAGATGATTGAGCCGCAAGACTTTAAGAAATTAGATAGCACTGGGAACTTCTCAATGGTGACATTCCCTGAAGGTAGATTATTCTACTTATCTTATAACCAAAATACAGATCTTATGAAGAAAAAAGAAGTGCGCCAAGCAATTGCGCATGCGTTAGATAAGAAAGAAATGATTAACTCAGCATTCGTTTCTAGTCAATTTGCAGAACCAGCAAATTCAATCTTAACGCCAGACGCTATGTATTATGCAAAAGACATTAAAGATTATAAGTATGATAAAAAAGAAGCGAAAGATTTATTAGCGAAAGCTGGCGTGAAAGATAAAGAAAAAGTACGCGTTATGTATGTAACGAATAATAAAATTATGGAAAGCTTAGCGCTTTATACACAACAAAAATTACAAGAAGTTGGCTTAGAAGTTGAACTGAATGCATTAGATGCTAGTGCGGCAAGTGAGAAGAGCTTAGATAAAGAAAATAAAGAATATGACATTACATTCGGTGGTTACATAATGGGACCAGAGCCAGATTCATATAAGAGCTTATTCTTAAGTAATGCTGAATACAATTACGCACGTTATAAAAACGCTGATTTCGATAAATTATGGGAAGAAGCTGCAGTTGAAACAGATAAAACGAAACGCGCAGAACTATACCATAAAATTCAAGAGACAGCTAGAGAAGACTTACCTTATCTACCAATCGCATATCCGAAAGCAGTTATTGCAGTAGATAAAAAGTTTGATGGATTAAAAGAAGCAAAAGCAATTCCTGTCACAATGTTTGAAGATCTATCGAAAATCTATGAAGTGAAATAAGAAACAGTAAAGAAGCTGGTGGAAATCAGCTTCTTTATCCCGCTTTAATGGGCAGTAAGACTCCCACCTCAAAACTTGGCGAATGCGAGGAAGTTAGGCGGGAGTAGGGCTGATTAAAGTTTCACTTTATCTTGAGGGGGGAAGTTTGTGTATAAAGTAATTGCAAAGAGGCTTTTAAATGCAATTCCGCTTTTATTTGTTATTTCTATTATTTCTTTTCTATTAATAAAACTAGCGCCGGGCGATCCCGTTCGAAACTTTGTAACGCCGAATATGAGTCCGATTGACGTTGAACGTATTCGCAAAAGTTTAGGACTAGATCAGCCGATTTACGTGCAATATTTTTTATGGTTAAAAAATATTTTAACAGGGAATTTTGGATACTCACTTCAAAACCATCGTCCTGTTTTAGAACTTATTACAGAAAGATTACCCGCAACAATCGGGTTAATGGGATCATCTTTACTCGTCTCATTTGTAATCGCAATCCCGCTTGGATTATTTACAGGTGTGAAAAAGAACTCGTTCTTTGACCGCATTGTGAACTTCATCTCCTATGTGGGAATCTCAATGCCAGTTTTTTGGTTCGCGTTACTATTAATCTACTTATTCTCTTTAAAGTTGAACATGCTTCCGAGTATGGGTATGCGCACAGTCGGTCAAGATTCCTTCTGGGATATTGTCCAGCACGGTATTTTACCTTGCATGGTGCTAGCGTTCCAAAACATCTCTGTCTATATGAGATATATTCGCTCAAGTACAATTCAGCAATTAGAAGAAGATTACGTACAAATTCAATATGCGTACGGTGCTTCACAGAAAACAGTTTTATTTAATCACGTACTTCGAAACGTATTAATACCGATCATTACAATTTTCGGATTATCTATTCCGAGTTTAGTAGGCGGAGCTTTTATTACGGAAACAGTATTCTCATGGCCGGGACTTGGTTCACTCGGGGTAAATGCTATTTTTAGATTTGATTATCCAATTATTATGGCAATCACATTATTATCATCGTTCATGTTAATTCTCGGTAATTTAATTGCTGATATTTTATATGGCGTTGTAGATCCGCGCATTCGAATGAGGGGGTGATTTGGAATGAACAATAGGAGATTTCAAACGATAAAAAATAGTTTTACAAAAAATAAGTTTGTAGTAATGGGAGTTATTATACTGGGTGTTTTAACAATCGCGTCTCTTTTCGCATTCGTATCACCGTACGATCCTAGTAAAATGTCGATTCCAGATCGTTTACAAGAACCGAGTATGAGTCATCCGTTCGGCACAGATGATTACGGAAGGGATTACTTAACGAGAGCGTTATATGGCGGACGAGTTTCCCTTGCTGTTGGTTTTCTAGCGATGGTTGTTTCCATTACAATCGGGACCGCAGTAGGAACAATTAGCGGATATTTTGGCGGAAAGTTAGACAACTTCTTAATGCGAATTGTTGAAGTTCTTATGTCGATTCCATCATTCTTCTTAATGCTGTTATTAAATGCGTATTTAAAACCAGGAATTACAACGCTTGTTCTTATCATCGGACTATTAACGTGGATGGATACCGCGCGTATCGTAAGGGCAGAAACGTTATCTGTAAAAGAGCGTGAGTACGTTTTATATGCAAAAGTATCCGGACAAAAATCACTCATGATTATTGTAAGACACATCATCCCTAACATTTTATCGACCATTATAATCGCAGCGACATTAACAATTGCGACATCGATTTTAATGGAATCATCACTTAGCTTCTTAGGATTAGGTATTAGAGAACCAGATTCTTCTTGGGGCAGCATGCTAAATAATGCGCAAGGATATATAGGTGAAGCTTGGTATTTAACACTCTTCCCAGGGTTCCTTATTTTATTAACAGTACTAAGTTTTAACGTAATCGGTGAAGCGTTGAAAAAAGCTTTCGCGCCAAAAGGGGCTCATCATGAGAACTAATGCTTTAAGTGAGGGGGAGTGAAAAGCGTGTCTGAAAAACTATTAGAAGTGAAAAACTTAAAGACTTCTTTTTTCATAGAAGACGGCGAAGTAGAAGCGGTTCGCGGCGTTTCATTTAGCTTGAAAAAGGGTGAAGTCGTTGGGATTGTTGGCGAATCGGGAAGCGGAAAGAGCGTTATGGCGAAATCGGTTATGGCCCTCGTTACGTCGCCAGGGAAAGTGAAAGCAGGAGAGATTCTTTTTCAAAATGAAAACGTGCTTTCTAAATCGGAGAAAGAATTACGTTCCATTAGAGGGAATCAAATTTCACTCATATCCCAAGATCCAATGTCTGCACTAAATCCAGTTGTGAAAATTGGAAAGCAAATGACGGAAGTAATTATTCGGCATCAAAAAGTGAAAAAGAAAGAAGCACAAAATATCGCGGTCAATTTGCTAAAACAAGTTGGTCTTTCTTCACCGGAAGAAAGGGTAAAACAATATCCGCATGAACTAAGCGGCGGAATGAAACAACGGGTTATGATCGCGATGGCAATGTCTTGTAATCCAGACCTTCTCATTGCGGACGAACCGACGACAGCGCTTGACGTAACGATACAAGCGCAAATACTAGATTTAATGAAAAACTTAAAGAATGAAACGAATATGTCATTACTTCTTATTACGCATGATCTTGGAATTGTTGCGCAAAACTGTACACGCGTCATCGTTATGTACGGCGGGCTTATTATGGAAGAAGGGCATGTACTTGATATATTCCAATCGCCGAACCATCCATATACGAAAGGGCTATTAAACTCTCTGCCAAAAATATCGAACGGAGTAAAAGAAAGACTAGCACCAATTCAAGGTGTAACGCCAAACTTACTACACCCGCCGAAAGGATGCCCATTCGCAGAGCGTTGCCCACATAAAATGGACATTTGTGAAAAAGAACGTCCGCCATATTTTGAAATCGGAAACGGAAGACGCTCTATGTGCTGGTTAAACGATAGGGCGGTAGGTGATTCACATGCATGAAGAAAACTTAATTGAAGTACGGAACTTAAAAAAGTATTTTCCTATTAAAAAAGGACTATTCGGCAGAAAAACAGAGCAATTAAAAGCAGTCGATGACCTAAGCTTCACAATTAAAAAGGGTGAAACATTCGGACTAGTAGGAGAATCAGGCTGCGGGAAATCAACGACAGGAAGAAGTATCATTCGTTTACATGATGTAACGTCAGGTAACATCCTATTTGACGGAAAAGATATCGCGGATCTAAAGGAAAGTGAACTAAAAGAATACAGAAAACGAATGCAAATCATTTTCCAAGACCCATACGCATCATTAAACCCGACAATGAACGTATTCCAAATTATTAGCGAACCGATGAACATTCATGGCTCTTACACAGCCGAAGAAAGAAAAGAAATCATTCTAGACCTTCTCAAAAAAGTAGGACTAAAAGAAGAACACTTATATCGCTACCCGCACGAATTTAGCGGAGGCCAAAGACAGCGCATTAGCATCGCACGTGCACTATCTGTAAAACCGGACTTCATCCTATGTGACGAACCAATCTCAGCACTAGACGTCTCAGTCCAAGCACAAGTCGTAAACATGCTGCAAGATATCCAAGAAGAAACAGGAGTCACATACTTATTCATCGCACATGACCTATCCATGGTAAGACACATATCAGATAGAATCGGAGTCATGTACTTAGGAAACATAGTAGAAATTGCCGACAGCGAAGACCTATACACAAGACCGGCACATCCATACACACAAGCACTACTCTCATCCATGCCAGAACCAGATCCAACAAACACAGGCAAAGAACGGATCATTCTGCAAGGGGAAGTACCAAGCCCACTAAACTCACCATCCGGCTGTAAATTCAGAACGCGCTGCAAATTCGCCACTGAAAAATGCGCGCAGGAAGTACCGAAGATGGTCGAGATTGCGAAGGGACATGAGGTGGCTTGTCATTTGTTTTAGGGGGGAAAGCATCGGGGGGGACCTGGTGCTTTTTTCTTTTGTGTGGGGGTGTGGGATTAGTTGTAGACTAATGGTCAGCGACTGTCTATATTTGCATCTCCTATCATATAATTCCCCTTATTTTTTAACTATGATTTTAATGACGAACTTCTTTTTGTTGGGAAAGCACGTAAAGTAAGACAACGTATTAAAAAGCATTTTGAAGATAATGTATCACCAATTAAAAATCATCGTGATGAAGTGTATTGTATTGATGTATGTATTGTAGAAGATCCGATGGAAAGAGAAATTTACGAAACATATATGATTAACGAATTTCAAGCGAAGTATAATGTGGATAAAGTATTTTATAAATAACATCAACGTAAAACATGATCTTGGTACTACATCAAGATCATGTTTTTTATATGCAATAAAAACAATTGATTATTCTTAATCATTCGACAAGATGCAACAATTTAAGATGGTATTTTTTGCTATGATAAGTAAGGAATTTATATATCGTGTTATTGGGGGATAAAAAGAGATGTTGAAAAAATTTACTACATGTATTTTAGGGGGCGCTTTAGTATTCAATTTATCTGGTTGCGGCAATACATCCGACAAAACTTCTTCAGAATCTAAAGAAACCAATTCTAAACAAGAAGAAAAGAAAGTGCAAACAACTGATGAGGCGAAACCGAAAGAGAATGCAAAGCAGAAAAATACAGAACAAACAAAAGAGAAATCAAAAGTAAAAGAAAAAGAGTATGCTGTAAACAAAGATTTTCATACACCTAAATTTGATGTAACTGTAAAAAGAGTTGTAGAAAGAGATAAGGTTGGTAAAGAAAGTATAGGATTCCAAGAACCTGAAAATGGACATGTCTTTATAGTGGTAGAAGTAGAAGGGAAAAATATCACAAACGAATCGATGAAATTAGCCGCTTTACCATCAGTGGATTTAGTGGATGAAAATGATAATGCTTACCAAAGTGATGTGTGGGCAGCTAGTAGTTATGGGGTTGAAAAAGGCGAGACCTCTACTATTACTAAGGAATTAAAGCCAGGGGATGTAAAGAGAGAAAATAAAGTTTACGTGATTAATAAAGAAAAATTTGATACAGGAAAATGGTATGTACTTGTTAACCATGAGTATAAGGAACAAATTAAATAGTGTTTATTTATTAAGAGGAGATGACTCCTCTTTTTTTTGTTCATGGATTTTAGACTCTTTTATTTACAGTGTTTTGAATGTATACTTTTGTTTCGTGAATTGAGGATTTCAGGTTATTTAGTGAGAAGTCAATGCTTTAGCGGTAATGAAAGTAAACTAATATTCAAAAGTTTACTTTTCAAATACAAAAAAGTCCTACATAAGAGGACTTTTTTGTATGCATATAGATTAAAATAATAATAGCAATTCTTTATTTTTTTATTTCTTTCCACAACTATTAATTAAATCATATTGTTTAGAAATCATTTCATTCCGAATTTGATCGAGATGTTTATGTAATGTTTCTTTTATTGCACTACCTGTTTTACTTTCAAAACTTTTGTTTAATTCAATTCCTTGTTCAGATAAACTTTTGCATACATCATGAAAGGCTTCATTATTTTTTTGAATGGCATGTTTTTGACTTGTTACTATGCTATTTGTTTTGAATGCTACATCAGTTTTTAAAAATGATTGTTGCATTTCTTTTTCTAATTGCTTTTTAACAGCTTGCAACTCATCCATAATAGTTCCAACTGCACCTACAGCAGCTTTCTCTATTTCTTTCTCTATTTTTTGAATTTCCCCTATAAAATCCATCTTATTATCTCACCGCCAGTCCTTCAAAATTTGTCCCCAATTGATTATCTTTATCTCGTAATGAATTAGCTGCATAAGCAATATCATCTCCAAAATGAATCAATTCTTTTTGTTTTTTCCGTAAAAGATGAATTAGTTCTTCTGCTAGTTGTACATCATGAAAATAATCTTTTCCGTTTTGGGATGTTTTCGCAACCTCTCTAATTGCTTCATCTACTTCATGTTCTTCTAACAGATGATATTTTCCTCCAGGGCCTGTCTCATGCTTCAATTGACTCTTTACTTTCGCAACTTCCTCCTCTTCTTGTTGTTGAAATTTTTCTATATTTCTAACAATATCAGATAATAGATCACTTATTTTTTGTATCTCTTTTGCATGACGAATGATATCATCTGGTTCTAATTCTAGTCGAACACTACCATTATTGTGGAACATTTCTAGAAAAGTTGACATTGGATGTTGTCCCATAAATACCGCTGCGAGGATACTATCTGTTCCATTACTTTTCGTTGTAAATTGTTTACCAATCATAGGTGCTCCGAACTGCTCAAAGTTTCCTACAGCATCTTTTTTATGAGTATAATCTACTACTTTATTTTCCATTACGCCTTCATCTACTCGTTTTTTTGCTTTATCACTTAGTAATCTATAAATATTTGGTGCAGCATATGTTGTTGCATAACAATCCATTTCTGCTGCTACATATTGAGCCTCCGCAGCTCCCTTACTATGTCCGGTAGTGTGAATAGAAGTAGGGTTATATGTTTTCTTAATTTTTTCTGCAAATTCTAATGCACTATCAAATGATGTCGCTACCTTTCCGCCTGCTACACCAAGGTTCTTTTTCTGTCCAAGTGTAATTTGAACTACATCTGTAGTTTTATCTCCATCGAATCTATCAAATTCAGTACCACGGAATGCAATGATTACATCGTCATACTTTAGTTTATCTGGATCATACTTATCTGCAGGTACTACAGCGATTGCTTGTAATCCATTTTTCACTTTTGTGTCATCTGCATTAAATGTTTCTATGACTTTCCATACTTTCCCGTCACTACCTTCTATTTCTTTTTCTTTTTTTAAAACTTTGGGATTATAAACTTTATCTGATAGTTTGAAATAGTCTTCATCTGTCGCAATTGAATTTTTTTTAATTTATTCATATATCTCAACTCACTCCATGGTATATTTTAACTATATTTAAATACGAGGGGATTTTAAATGAACAAGAAATTAGTAATTGTTTTATCCATTATTTGTATTATAGCAGGAGGATATTTCACTATGGAATACTTAAAGAAAAAAGAACAAGAAGAAAAGTTTTGGAAAGCACAAGAGGCACGAATAGAAAAGTATATTCGTTATAATATTGAAGATGTAAAATCTATTACGTTTACAAAAAAAGATGTAAGTCCAATGGGCGTTCCTTATTTAGAAGGCCATATAAATCATAATAAAGAATTAGATTTTATAGCTAGTATAAGTACTACAGAAAATTTCGAAGATGATTTCACACGTTCTGGAGAACTTGGAAAACTAATAAAAAAACCAGCAAAGTCTGTATCCAAAATTGAAAAAGAAGAGAAAGAAAAAAGACAAGAGTAGTCTTTGAACTACTCTTTTTTTGTATCCCATTCTAAGAAAAATGCATTGGTAAGTGTTTTTTATAAGGAGAATTTCCAATGAAGAAAGTAATGATTTTAGTTGTATCTGCTGTGATGCTCATAGCAGGAGGATATTTTACTATGGAATACTTAAAACAAAAAGAAAAAGAAAAAGAAGAACAATTTTGGAAAGTACAGGAAGCACGAGTAGAAAAGTATATTCGTTATAATATTAAAGATGTGCAATCGATTACTTTCACAAAACATGAAGTAAATCCGATGGGAGTTCCTTCTGTGGATGGATATATAAATAATGATAAAGAATTGAATTTCTCAGCTAGTATTAGTACTACGAAGAATTTTGAAGATAAACTTTCACGTTCTGGAAAATTAGGGGAATTTGTAAAAAAACCTGAAAAATCAGTATCTGAAATTGAAAAAGAAGAGAAAGAAAAAAGACAAGAGTAGTCTTTGAACTACTCTTTTTTTGTATCCCATTCTAAGAAAAGTGCATTGGTAAGTGTTTTTTATAAGGAGAATTTCCAATGAAGAAAGTAATGATTTTGGTTGTATCTGTTGTGATGCTCATAGCAGGAGGATATTTTACTATGGAATATTTAAAACAAAAAGAAATTGAAGAAAAGTTTTGGAACGAGCAAAAAGAACGAGTAGAAAAGTATATTCACTATAATATTAAAGATGTAAAATCGATTACATTTAGAGAACATAAGGTAAGTCCAATGGGTGTTCCTCATATAAGAGGGTATATAAATGGTGATAAGGCATTATGGTTTGATGCTGGTATAGGTACTACGGAAAGTTTTGAAGATGATTTTGGATGTTCTGGAGAATTAGATGAAATGATAAAAAAACCTGATAAGTCAGTATCCGAAATTGAAAAAGAGGAGAAAGCAAAAAACCAAGAGTAGTTCTTGCAACTACTCTTGGCTTCTGTACCCTATTTTAGAAAGAGCATATGTTAACTAGCTTTGAATATAAGGGGATTTCCAATGAAGAAAGTAATGATTTTGGTTGTATCTGTTGTGATGCTCATAGCAGGAGGGTATTTTACTATGGAATACTTAAAACAAAAAGAAAAAGAAGAAAAGTTTTGGAATGAACAAAAAGAACGAGTAGAAAAGTATATTCACTATAATATTAAAGATGTAAAATCTATTACATTTACAGAAAATAAGATAAGTCCAATGGGAGTTCCTCGTATAAAAGGTTATATAAATAATAATAAAGAATTAGATTTTATAGCTAGTATAAGTACAACTGAAAACTTTGAAGACAAATTTACGCGTTCTGGGAAATTAGGAAAACTTATAAAAAATCCTGAAAAATCAGTATCTGAAATTCAAAAAGAAGAGAAGAAAAATAAAAGAGTTGAAAATATGAAAGTAAACTAATAATAAAAAGTTTGCTTTCAAATTAGAAAAGGTTAGTCCCTCACCTCACTCCAGCTAAAAACCTCACACCCAAAAACAAAGGGGAACTCAATTGTTCAAGCTCATATAAAGTTTCAATTTTGTCTAAGCATCCATTAGGATATACAATTGATCATCTATTTTTCTTTACATAATCTCCAGATACAGTCCATATCAACTATAGATTCTTGTCTTATGCTAAATGTAATCAAAAAGCAAGTAGATAAAGATAATGACTAAAACATTAACTCTAGATACTTTTTTGATGAATATTACAAATAAACAGGAGGTAATGAAAAATGATTAAAACATTATTAGCAGGAGCACTTTTAAGTACAGGATTGGTAGCGGGAGGCGCAGTAGGTGCAGATGATGCGAAAATGGACAATTTAAAGTCAAATGAAGATAGTTCAAATCAAGTAATTACACAGAGTGCAGATGGAACAACGTCTTTCTCACAAAACTTTGATTTACCTAAAGATGCAGTGCCAGCAACTCCTAAAGGAGACGCAAAAACTGTTGAAAGAACAGAAGGTACAGGTTCTCAAGAAGGAAAAATGGTGCCAACAAAAGAAGGTACAGATTCTCAACCTGGATTTGAAATGGGAGCCCCTGAAAAACCAGAACATGCAAAAACTGTTGAAAGAACAGAAGGTACAGGTTCTCAAGAAGGAAAAATGGTACCAGCAAAAGAAGGTACAGATTCTCAATCTGGATTTGAAATGGGAGCCCCTGAAAAACCAGAACATGCAAAAACTGTTGAAAGAACAGAGGGCACAGACTCTCAAGAAGGAAAAATGGTACCAACAAAAGAAGGAAATTAAATAATATATAGTTATAACGAAGAGCATCCAAAAGGGGTGCTCTTTTTATATTGTAGGGATTAACTAGTTTTACTCAATATAGAACTATAGGAGGAATTCAAGCTAGAATAGGGGTTACTGTCTCTTCAAATCATGGTGTTGGAAGCACTAGTTTTGGTGGTAACGTTACAACATAAACATTTTATTAGAGATTTTCTAAATTTACATACACTCTAGATGGACTACATATCAACTTCAGATACTTGTTTTATGATACAAGTAATCAAACAAAAGGAGGGCAATACAAAATGATTACAACAGTATTAACAGGGCACTCTTTTAAGTACAGGAGATTATTAACAGGTGGAGAAAATGTTGAAGATGTACAGACAGATAAACATATTCCATATGAACAAAATGAATTGCAGCAAACTCTAGAAAAGTACGATTCGAAGAAATTTGAGTTATAAAAAGAAAATAGATAAATATAGTGAAAATAGATAAATTGACAAGAGAAAAGCACTTTGTGTATATCACAGGTGCTTTTTATTTTCATTTTGATATAGGGCTTGAATTAAATTTTTACACTAAAATATATACGGCAAAAAGGGGGGAGTTCATTGCACAAAGTTATTTATGGAATATTAATTTTAATTTATACTTTGTATTCATTTTTTGTAAGTGATGGAAGTGAAGTAAGGTTTATTATGGTGTTAACTATAGTACTTATCTTTTCGGTAGTTTTAGAAAAAGGAAATGCAAACAAAACGACTGATTAAAGGTCTTTTTGTTTGCATTTTTTAGTTGGCTATTAAAGTCCAGATGTTTAGGGATAGCACGAAATCGCCATTAAGCTTAAAGAACGATTTATCCCCAAACAATAAAAATGAGCTTTTTATTACAAGTTAGCACCAAATTTCGTTTTTGGGACACTATTAACTTTTTAGTTGATGAAAACACCCGCCTAAAATAGAAAACTTTTAACCTATTATCATTTATTCTGTAGCTTTTAAGGTATTTAACACGACTTTGGTTGCGTCTGCAATAAGTTTATCATCGTATTTAGCATCTTCTTTATCATGATTAGAAAGTATAGCAAGAACAATCGGCTTTTTATTTGGTGGCCAAATAATTGCGATATCATTTCTTGTTCCGTAAGATCCCGCGCCTGTTTTATCAGCTACTTCCCATCCTTTTGGTACGCCCGCACGAATCAATTTATCTCCAGTTGTATTTCTCTTCATCCAATCTACTAATAGTTCACGTTTTTCTATTGGAAGTGCAGTTCCTAATGTAAATGATTGAAGTGTCTTAGCTATCGCGTCTGGTGTACTGGTATCATGTGTTTCTCCTGGATGCACTTCATTTAATTCAGGTTCAAATCGTTCTGAAGTAGTAACAGTATCTCCCATTTCTCTCAAGATTTTTTCAAATTCAGAGGGCCCCCCTAACTGTTTAAGAATCAAATTATGTGCTGTGCTGTCACTATATCGAACAGAAGCATCTGCAAGTTCTTTTAACGTCATTCCCGTATCAACATGCTTTTCAGTAATTGGATTATAATTAGAAAGATCTTCATGAGTATACGTAATCCTTTGATCAAGAGCTTCTAATGAGTTCTTGCGTAAAAGAGCGCCCACAGCTAATGATTTAGATGTAGATGCAAATGCAAAACGATCATCTGAATGATAAGCAACAGTTTGATTTGTACCTGTGTCCAGTGCATAAATACCAAGCTTAGCATCATATTCTTTTTCAAGTTTAGCGAAAGATTGATTACCTGTATTTTCTTGTTTAATTTGATTAGCTTGATTCGTTTGTTTAGGTGGTTCAGATTGAGTGTTACTATTGGAACAGCCTATAAGTGATACACATGAAAGTAATACTACAGGCACAATCTTTTTGTAATGTAAAATGTTAAAGAACTTGTTTAAAACGAACATAAATTTTCAACCTCTTTCAAGAATATATGGATTTTGTCTAGGTATTCTAAATACCAATGCAATTAAAGATGGCATAGGGTAACAATACTACTGCAGCTAAAATTTCACAGGTTAAAGGACATCAAAAACGTTTATCCCGCTATTTGTGGGCAGTAAGACCCCCACCTCAAAATTCAGCGGAAGCAAAGAAGTTAGGTGGGGGTCGGGCTGCCCGTAAAAGCCCGATTGGTGAGGGCTAATAATCAGCGGGGGATGAACAAAACCCCCACTGATTAAAGTTTCACTTTATATGATTGATAAGTCACGGTTTGGGTTATTTCTTTTTTGTTTTCACTTGTAATGGTTCACCTGTGAAAGTATTAAACTTGTAATACTTAACCGTAGTATTACAATACATATTTTTTACTTTTGGGAATAATAAGTCCTTTCTTTTTTTTTGTAATACATAAAAATAGATGTCAAACGGGATATGTTGTATCCAATCTGGACAACTAATATTAGAAATACACTTATTAGACACTCTAAGTAATAAATTTGTTCCACTTTAAGATGAGGAAGAATTTGGGGTTTGTAAAATAACAATGGAACTACGTGTTTTTTCGTCATACAAAAACCTCTACATATAAGTAGAGGTTTTTAAATTGCGTATTAGTGAATTATGCTTTTTCAGATAAACGAAGATCATAGAATACATAATTTTAACTAGATTTATTATTAGCTAGTTTATCTCCACCATTAAGCTCCGCCTCAATCTGCGAAGTCTTCGATGACTCATCCATACGCCAATACGTAATAAAGCTTATTGCGATACATCCAGCTACGTAGAAGTAGAATAGTGATTCCATTCCAATACTCTTTAGCCATAATGCGATGAACTCGGCTGTTCCGCCAAATATCGCAACAGTTAGTGCATACGGTAAGCCTACACCAAGTGCGCGAATTTCAGTTGGGAAGAGTTCGGCTTTTACAATTGCGTTAATGGAAGTGTAACCAGTAACGATAATGAGGCCGACCATCATGAGTAAAAATGCTACCATTGAATTTGCATAATTTGGAGTGACCCAATAAAGTGAGACAAGGATAAAACACCCAGTCTGTCGTATGTAGATGTAAACGACAGACTGGGTGTTTTTTCATGTACCACTTTCGGGTTCACTCAGGACCTAGTGCTTTTTTCTTTTGTAGGAGTCGGGGTGCTTGGTGGTTTTTGCGAAATTTGTCGGTAAGTCGATATATTCGGAGTTGTGTTCGATATAATTGGATAATCGTTGATATATTTTTTTAGGGTGTGGTATTCATTGGTAGAAAGAGTTTTCCGGGCGTATGATACAATGGGAGTAGCTCGTAAATAAGGAAGTGAAAGTATGAATGCTATACAATTTGTTCAATTTTATGTAATGAAAAGTGCTGAAAAGATTGATGAGTTATATATACGTAAAGAACAAGGTATAACAATTCTCCCCATTATAAAGCAGACCCCACGTAAGATTATGAATACAGCGGAACTTCTTTTTAGTGAAGAAGAAGTTTCAGATGTTTCTACTACTATTACAAAAAACTTTTATTCACCTAATGTAAGGAAAAGAGAAAGTGATGTTTTAAAGTGGTTAACGATATATGAAATGCTAGATTGTATAGAACGAGGGATTTTCATTAAGGAAGTTCGTTTTGAGAAAGATGGTAAAACGGTTCGTGACATTTTTTATCGAATGGGATATGGCTTGTTTACATATATGGAAAAGGAACGACAGTTAGAAAAGTTAAGAGAGGAAGAGATTTTACATCAATGGATGCAGAAGAAGCAGTCTATGCCAAAGTACACAAATGAGTATACGGAAAGATTATGGAATGTTTTGGAGCACATTGAAAACGATATCGAGAGTACTTTGCCTCCTATAGATGAAAAACGTTGGTCGTTTCATAAGACGGTTCTGTTTTTAGAGTTTCTACTCGCTACATATAAAATTAGTTGTGAGAAGCGTACGTTTGACTGGAAAGAGATTGGCGCGGCGTATTATGAAGTGATTGGTGGTTCTAAAAAGTTTGATCAACATAAGAAAGAGTTTCTTGATCAGTTAGAAGATATGTTAGATGCTCCGCCGCATTGTTTAGGTTTAGTTAGCTTAGGTACGGTGACGCCTATATTTTTTTGCGGGAAATTACAGGAAGGTAATACGTATTATGAGTGTGATACGGTTCGTTCATTAACGGATTTAGTTGTATTTCGTCATGAGTATAAAACAGATGCGAAGGTGTTATGGCTTGTTGAAAATAGAGCGATATTAACGAGGATGGCAGCGGAGAGTGGTTTTGTAGCGAGTACGGATAGTCTCGTAGTTGGAGTGGATGGTCAACTACGCAGTGGGCATAAAAAGTTTATACAAAGCGTTCTTGCACATTCTCATTCTATAAAAAAAATTATGATTTGGACGGATTACGATGGTGCAGGAGAAGTGATTAGTGATGCGTTATTTGAATTAGTAGGACCATATGAAAGACATGCGCGCTGGATTTCTGCGGATGGAAGAGTGTTAGATAAGAAGGAGTTTGAGGAATCAACTTACTTAAGAGAAAGTGAGCAAGAAGAAAGTTTAGGAGGTGTGGATACTTGGATGGAATGGATCAGTCAGTAATTTCGATTTTACAAACAGATTCGTCGCATATTTCAGTACGAAATGCGATGAAAGATTTAAATAAATTATCAGGTGTTATTTCAGAGCTTGGACAGGGGGAGTATTTTAATGATCCATTGAAAACGTATGAGTTTCTACTACTATTAAATATTTTAAATGAAGAAGCGCTAGGGTTGACTTCTTCTATTGAAGATGTGCGTACGTTGAAATTTCGTTACCGTAATATGTATGGTGGTGATCCATCGATTCGTTTAGAACATTTCATTAATATTTTAGATAAATATGGGTGGATTTCAAAAGGGAAAAGCAAAATTACGATGATGGACGTTGGGAAGCGAATGATTGATGTGTTAATTCGGCTAGCAAACGATTCGTTAGCGTATTACATGCAAGATGAGATAACGAGGTCTTTATATCAGGCTAATCGTGATGCGGATTTAAGTGAAGCGTATGATGATAAAGGTGTATCGGGCGGAAATAAGTTAGCAAGTATGATTAAAAATGTAGAGGAAGCGGTAGAAAGGCTCAAAGAGAGAGTTGGAATATTTAGCGGATCGTTATGCGTTGCCGCAAGTACAAATTATTCATCAATTAATGAAAGAACTAAATGCTCGTTTTGTAGAGCGATTTCAAAAGTTTCAAACATTTGAGGAGAGTCTTGTGTTAGAGCCTCTTATAAAAAGAGGAACGGGTGTTATGTTTGAAGGGTCACAAGTGAGCCTTGGAACGATTAAGAAAATTTTACATTTTACACATATTCAACAGTCTACAGTTGGAGCAAGTATTCGTCATGATGCACTTCGCCGTTTTATTGAAAATTGTTTTACGAAACAAGATATGGAATTGCCAGATGCGCATGAGATTTTAAGTTTTATGGAGCAAGACCGTAGAGAAGGTGAGAGGCAAGATGGACTATGGATGCCAGTACAGTTCGCGGCGCCAGTATCAAGTGCTGCGATTTCTAGTGGTATTCAATTTTTGGAAGAGTACGAGCCATATACGGATCATATAGAAGAAGTTGTTCAGGAAGAATATGAAGAAATAGAAGAAATGTCAGAAGCAGAAGTGAAGAAGTTACTTGCGAATCAGCAGTGGAGTATGACGAAAGACCAAATTCAAACGGAAAGATTAGAAGAGTTTCTTATGGAACAAGAAGAAGTCGATATGGAAGAACTTGTACTTGAAGTGGGGTCTAATACGTGGGGAGATGCGGTAAATGCGTTAATCGCACTGTCAGCTTTAACGGCTAATAATAAAGCCGATATTATGGACAATCAAAATGTAAAAGAAAGAAATATAGAAAAAGAATGGGAATGGGGCAGTGATGATGATAAAAGAAAACGAGTTCGAAGTCGAGAAAGGAATTAATCCGCTCGCGAAATTAGGGGAACTTCGGTACATATTGTCTCGTGATGAAGAGCATACGTTTATGCAACTTTTATTTTCATCTTCAGCGCGTATGAGGGCGACAAATTTTGGATTGCGCCGCAAAGAAGTGATGAAAATGCTTGGGTTAGATAATGAAGATACAGAAGGATTTGAGTCATTTATAAAACGAATAAACGGTGCGCTAAGTGGTTATTTTCAATGTGTATATGATGAACGACGTGATCAAGTTATTGTTATGATGAGAGTGCCAGCAAAGCAGGCGAGAGAAGTATTATCTTCAGAAAGTTTAGGATTACTTATGTTTATTTTTTATCATCAAGAAGTGTTGCAAAATGAATTTACGCTATTTAATCAATTACTTAGTGCGCTTGGACATGAAACGTTGCAAGCACGTAGAAAAGTACAAACCAATTTAGATCCACTCGTAAAAATTGGAGCAATTACGAAATATGATTCTCCATCTCAAGAAGAGGCATATGCGTTAACGGCAATTGGAAGTAGAATGTTTTCAGACTCGTTCTTGCATAGAGCGGCAGAATTTAGTCAGTCACAACAACTTCATATGGACGATGTTTTAAAATTCTTTAAACGTTATAACGTAGGAGGTGGAGAAACGATATGATTCCATGCCGCATTTCTTTTTCTGGTATACGTGATTATAAACCGAGAACGATTTCTTTAATGGGAAAACGTGATCATATTTTAATATCAGGTGCAAATGGTGCCGGAAAATCAACGTTAACGTTTTGCTGGGGAGCTGTTATGGCATCTACGAAAGTAAATGTGGAAGGACTTCGTTCGAAAAATCTTCCTGAAAATAGAGTATGGCGAGCAAAAATTGAGCTCATATATGAGAATGATGGATTCGTAGATGCGGCGAAATATGTAAGATTTATGCTTGTGCTTGAGCAAGAACCAGGTCATCCATTAAAGAAAGAATATTATATTGCAGAAGGTGATCAAGTAGATGAGTGGGAGCAAGAAACGCGCTTCTCATCTTCGGACAAGCACTTTAACTTTAGAGAGTATAAAAGAATGCTTCTTCAAAAATATAAAATTGATCCAGATGCGTTCTATTTAATTTGGTATCAACAAGATGTAAATCAGTTTGCAGTTATGAAGCCGGAAGAGAGATTCCGTATTTTTAGTGAGATGACAGGGATTGAAAGTATTCAAAAGTCTTGGGAATCTTTCAAAGAACAAGAACGTGATAAGGAAGCTATTTTGCAAACGGCTCGTAATAATCAAATTCAGTATAAGTTCGAGCTTGAGAGATGGAAAGACGCGAAAAATCGTTATGAAAATCAACAAATCCGTATAAAACAAGGGATTGTACAATATAAAACCGCATTATGTACACTAGAAGATCATTATTCTACAGAACGTATGAAGTATAAGGATGAGCTAGAGGATGTTAATGAGATTCTTGATGAGAAGTATGAAGAAGCTCTGCAAGGAGAAGAACATTTTACACAATTAGAAACAGAGTTAAACGCGAAACAAGCAAGTTTTCAAGGGGCGGAAAAAGAGCGTGAAATTGCCGAAGAACGCCAATTACAGTGTAAAAAGGAAAGTAAAGATAAAGAGAGAGAATGGAACGCGATTAAAGAAGAAATAAAAGATGTAACGGATCGTGTGAAAAATATAGGTATTAGTGAAGACGTTGTAAGAGCTGAAAAGAGTAGTAAAGAACAGCAGTTGAAAGAGGCTGAAAAGGAAAAATTATATACGGAACAGAGGATTAGCGAAACGAATGATACTTTAAATGAGCTACGGTCAGAAGTTGCGAAGTTAGAAGTACAAGTAGATGGTGATGAAGAAGCCGTCGTTTCCGCAAAGAGTTATATAGAGCAATATGAGTCTAGTTTTCATATGCAAGAAAAACATGAAGAAGTAGAAGGCTTGATGAGACAAACGAAAGATCTTGTTGAAACGGTAAAAAGAGACCTTCAGCAAAAATATGAAGAGAAAAAGCAACTACAGTTAAATCGTTACGTAAGCCCGAGGCAAGAAGAAGGTTTGCGATATTTTAGAAGGCAAGGATTACAAGCTTATCCGCTTCGAGATTTAATTGAATTAGAAGAAGCCGCAGAATTCCGTAATGAAGATATTGTAAATACAATTAAATATGCAATTTTCGTAGATTCAAAAGAATTTACACCACCAAATGATTTGTATTACGTACCATTGCCATTAATCGTTCCAACTGAAAGTGTAATTTCATTACCACAGTATAAGTTAAGAATAAAAGAAGGCGATAATGAAAAACTCGTTTCTGTAGCGATGAAAGCTTTATGGTGGGTAAAACAATTCTTCACAGGTGAGCAGCCGTGTATTCAAAAAGGTAGTTTAATTGATACAAGAGGATTACGTGGTGAACAAGAAAAGGCAGAATATATTTTAAGTGAAAAAGCGATTATGCAACGCTTAGAAGAGACAGAGAAGTGGATTGAGGAAAATGAAAAGCAGTTAATACAATATAAAAATGAGATTGATACGCTGCAAGAAAAAGAAAGAAAACTTCACGATATTGTATACAAAGTAAGAGATGCAGAAGCAGTTTTACAAAAAGCTGCCGAACGTACATTTAGAATAGAACAGTTAGAACGAAAAAAAGAAGAGAAGCAAAGATTAGAACAAGAAATACAAAGGCTGTATGCAATTAATCAAGAATTACATACGCGCATATCTCGTTTAAGAGAAAGTCTTGAAACGTTAGAACAGTATGAAATGATATATGAAGAACTGCATAAGGAAAAAGAAAAAATTGCACATATGCAAAAATTGGAGCAGCTTCATAGAAAGTTATTGGACGAGCTTAAGGTAATAGTAGAACGAAAAGACGAGCTTGATGATACTTGTAATAGACTAGAAATTGAGTGTAATAAAGCGAACCAAAAAGTAAAACAACAGAAACAAGATTTAGAAGAATTACGTGCATCTATGCAGCGTTTAGAGAAGAAAAAACAATATGTTCAAGAGCATTTCATATCGGCAGAAGAAAAGTTGATTGGCATACAAAGGGAAGACCAGGACGCAAATGATACGTACAGAAACTTGCTAGAACAAATAGCTTGGGAAAAACAAATAGAAAAGTGGTCTGAAGCAAAAGCCATTTCTCAAAAACAAGAAGCACAAATTACGTTAGAAGGTGCGTTAAGTGAAACAGTTGATCCACTTGCGCCGGAAAATTACGCTAAGATGAAAGAAGAAAATGAAAAAAGTAATGCAGAACTACATAATGCAGAACAAATTCTAAACGAACTTCGCGAAAATATAGCACTTATGAGAGAACGTCTAGAAACGACGATTCAGATGAACGCTCACAAAATCCATAAAAAGTTTGAACAGTACATGGAACAATTCCACTTCGAAGGAAAAGTAGAATGGAACATGGACACAAACAAACACGGCGATATGCGCTACTACTTATATATAAAAGCACGCAAAAAAGGTCATCGCGGCAAAATGGAAGACATTAGCGCAAAAGGACGCGGAGGAAAAGTAGGAAGCGGCGTATCAGGAGGAGAAGAATCCCTTTCCTCTCTACTATTCGCACTAGCCTTACTACAAACAATCGAAGCCTCCCCAGGCTACATCATCCTAGACGAATACGACAGCGCACTAGACGACAGCCGAAAAGAAAAGGTCTTCACCCTATTTGAAGAAGAACTAAATCGAAAAATGATCATCGTATCACCAAAAAGTCACGATCCAAACTACTTACAACACTTCTCGCAGGCACTAACAGTTATGCATGATGCTAGTGTACCGGTTAGTCGGATTTTGCAGGTTAAGAGGGTGGTAGAAGAAAATAAAACTGTAATCACGGGTAACTGATTACTAGCCCGCACCAATCGTTTTTTACGGGCATCCTGATTCCCACATCAAATTTTGATGTGGGAGTTTTACTGTTGGTTAATATAGGGATGTGAATGTAACAATCTAGGGTAGAGATATAAGAAAGAATCCTTAATATTTTATTGATTTAATTAAAAAGACATAGTTTATACTATGTCTTTTTAGTAGTAAGTAATTTAGGGAAGTACTTCATATATAGAAAGTATTTATAAATTACTTTTTTCGGCTGATATATGCATCTCATCTATAAAAATCTTTAAAGTTTTATTTCCTAAGAAGTGCATTTTAAATTGAAAACCACCGAAATAACAACATTGCTTTATTTTTGAGAATAGTTCTTGTCTTTCCATATCGGATAATAGTAACTCATTATTCTGTACAAATGTGTCCATAATATTTAAAAATAGTTTTTCAGCTCTTTTATTAAAAATATGCTGTCGAATGGCTATGAAGGTTATACCAATACCGGTCCCTAAGGCATAGGGAAGTAAAATGATTTTAATAGTTTTTGTTAACCACTCATCTATTACATTGGTTGGTATGCTATATATGTTTACAGATACCATTTTGTCATGTATATATACTGCAAAATCGTTTGTGAAAATAAATATAATCAGTGTGCTAATAGTATAAAAAATATGAACAATGATAAATGCAAGATGTGTGCTTTTTAGTTTATACGGTGGTCGGACGAATACAATAATAATTTGAATTAATACGGAAATGACAATGGCACTCGTACCTATAAAAAAACTGCTTCTTAAGAAATTTATATTAACCTCGATTGATGTTACTGGTTCAAATAACTTAATGAATTCTTGAAGGATGGTCGAACTGAGAAATACGCTTATAATGGGTAAAACAGCAACAAATAAAAGTGTTGCTCTAATACTAGTGTATTTATAACTTAAAATATATACCGTCGAAGCAATTATGAGCGGTATTAATATTAAAAATGTACAGTTATAGAATTTATTAAAGGAATGATTTACTGGAAGTATTACATTAATCCATATGTATAGTCCCATTATTATAAATAAACATCCACAGAGTATAGAACGAAGTTGCTGGATTATTATCAATCTAGCGTTTAAATCGGGAGTATCATCAAATATATTATAATATTTAAGTTCCTTGGTGTTTTTCCATTGGCTAAATAAATTGGCTAAGGCTCTAATAACCATATAGAAGAGAACTAAAGTGGAAATTAAGGTTGGTATGAATCCTACTATGTGCGGTAAAAATATAACTAAAATCATATTTAAAAAAACAAACATACAAGTTAGTACATAAAAATTTTGATACTGTTGTTTTTGTATATACAATTCAATTTTAGTAAGGATAAATTGAATTGTATTAATAAAGATAGTATGAAAAATGGCAATTGTTTTATGAGATTTCTTTTCCTGTTGCATTAGGTTTCACTCTTTTCTTTGTAATATATTTGTTTATATCTTAATAATAATAAAAAAATATAAACAAATGAAGTGATTAATAGTGCAGAGTTATGTATTTAGTAAGAAAAGATCCACCTATTTTAAGGGGTCCCCATAATTTTTTATTTCGAACTAGTACCATTCTCTAAAGCATCTCCGTCACTCAACTCCGCATCAATCTTCAAAGATTCTGCCATACGCCAATAAGTAACAAATTTTATCGCGATACATCCAACTATATAGAAATAGAATAATGACTCAATTCGGATACTCTTTATACATAAAATAATGAACGCAGTTGTTCTGAAGAATATGGCAACTGTTATGGCGCGTACGGGAAACCTACGCCTAATGCGAGAATTTCAGTTGGGAAGTATTCAATCATGCTTTATTTTTGTAGTTACTTCTATATAATATAAAAGAGATGAGAGTGTTAGGCTAATTACATTAAAAGGGCTAGATAGGGATAGATAAAATCTAGCATACTGATTAAAAATATATTAGTCGTTAAAAGATATAAAAGGCATTTTTCAGTCTATAAGGTGTGGAAACGTAAATTATAGAGTTTCTGTGAGATTTAAGGAGGACATCATGAAAAAAAATATTTATGTTGTTGGAGCAGTAATTGTTCAAGATGAGAAAATTTTATGTGCGCAAAGAGGACCATCTAAATCGCTACCTCTTATGTGGGAATTTCCAGGTGGGAAAATAGAAGAGGGGGAAACACCTCAAGAGGCGTTAAAGCGTGAAATTGATGAAGAAATGCATTGTAGCGTGCAGATTGGTGAGCAAATTGATTATACAGCCTATGAGTATGATTTTGGTATTGTTCATTTGAAAACTTTTTATTGTAAGCTTGTTGAAGGAAGTCCGGTTCTAACTGAGCACGTAGCAATTAAATGGTTATATCCGAATGAACTAGCAGCTTTAGAGTGGGCACCTGCGGATATCCCAACTATTGAGAAATTATCAAAAGAATCGATTGTAAAGTAATTTGATTAAAAACTATTCGTTTTATGCGGATAGTTTTTTTATTGTAATAAATTTGCACTTTAAATCAGTGAGTAATACAATTAGTATAAAAATTTGTCATAAATGGTGATCATATGGAGAATTTCATTCAAAAGTTAGAAGGGTCTTTATATAAAGGATTTATTAATCAAAAACATAATCATCCTGGAATATATAAGCCTAAGTTATTAGTAAACAATACGAAGAAAAATGAAAATGTTTTAAGCTCATTGTTGGAAGAGCTTGAAAATAGTACAGCTTTTATTTTCTCAGTGGCTTTTATTACGGAAAGTGGGCTAGCGACTTTAAAATCACATTTCCTTGATCTTAAACAAAAAGGGGTTAAAGGACGTATATTAACATCTACATTCTTAAATTTTAATACACCAAAAGTGTTTAGAGAATTAATGAAACTTGAAAATGTAGAAGTAAGATTAACAAACTTATCTGGTTTTCATTCAAAGGGATACATATTTGATAATAAAACACATTGTTCATTAATTGTCGGTAGTTCAAATCTTACTGCACATGCTTTGAAGGTAAACTATGAATGGAACGTCAAGTTAACATCGCATGAAGATGGAGAGATTGTTCAACATTTTAAAAATCAATTTGAAGAAGTCTGGGAGCATTCTCAAGTTTTAACTGAAGAGTTGATTGGAAATTACGAAATAATATATGAGCAAGTTGCAGAAAATAAGGTGCTAGATCGAGTTATAGAATTACCTGGTCAATATCGTAATTCAATTGAAGAAGCTTTGAAAATTACTCCAAATAAAATGCAACAAGCAGCGTTACAAGAAATACAAGCTATTCGAGACGCTGGAAAAGAAAAAGGGTTAGTTATTTCTGCAACAGGAACGGGGAAAACATATCTTTCAGCATTTGATGTAAGAAATTTTGCACCTAAACGGATGCTATTTATTGTTCACCGAGAGCAAATATTAAATAAAGCAAAATCAGATTTTCAAAAGGTTCTTGGTGGAGCCGATGAGGAATTTGGAGTTTTATCAGGATCAAATAAGCAAATAAATGCTAAATATTTATTTGCGACAATCCAGACTATTTCAAAGGAAGAAAATTTACATCAATTTGATCCTGGGCTATTTGATTATATTTTAATAGATGAAGTTCATAAAGCTGGTGCTAGTTCTTATCATAGAGTTATTGATTATTTTAAACCGAAATTTTTAATGGGAATGACCGCTACACCTGAACGTACAGACAATTTTAATATTTATGAGCTATTCGATTACAATATTGCTTATGAAATTCGATTGCAAGAAGCACTTGAAGAAGATATGCTTTGTCCTTTTCATTATTTTGGAGTTACTGATTTTGAATATAATGGTGAAAAGATAGATGACACTACTGTTTTATCTAAGCTTGTTACGGAAGAGCGAGTGGATCATATAGTTGAAAAAGTAAAATACTATGGTTTTTCTGGTGAGAAAGTAACAGGATTAATGTTTTGCAGCCGAAAAGATGAGGCAGAACAATTATCATATGCCTTAAATAATAGAGGTTTTTGCACATTTGCATTAACCGGCGATCATTCCCAAGAGGAAAGAGAACTGCGGGTGAATCAATTAGAAAATGGCATACTGGATTATATTTTAACAGTAGATATTTTTAATGAAGGAATTGATATTCCAAGTGTTAATCAAGTTGTCATGTTAAGACAAACTCAATCAAGTATTATCTTCATACAGCAACTGGGGCGTGGACTTCGAAAACACGATTCGAAAGATTTTGTTACGATCATTGATTTTATTGGAAATTATAAAAACAACTATTTAATTCCAATTGCTCTTTCGGGAGATAGATCACAAAATAAAGATAATATACGTAGATATACAAATGATACGAGTTATATTAAAGGTATTTCAACAGTTAACTTTGAAGAGATAGCGAAAAAGCAGATCTTTAAAGCGATTAATAATAGTAATTTAACAGCAATGAAAGTATTGAAGGAAGCTTTTGCTGAGTTGAAAAATAGAATAGGAAGAATTCCATATTTATATGACTTTATAGTAAACCATTCTATTGATCCAGTTGTACTTGTGGAAGGATATTCGAACTATTATCAGTTTCTATTGAAAATGAAAGAGGATGTCCCTGCATTAACAGAGTACGAAAATAAAATTTTGACAATGTTTTCATTGGAAGTATTGAATGGAAAACGTAAAAATGAAATTACTCTGTTGGAATTATTACTAAAGCAAGAAAAAGTTGATAAAGATGAATATCTAAAACAACTTGAAAAATCTAATTGCTTAACAGATGATGATACGATTACGTCTGTGCAGCGGGTTTTTGAGTTATCGTTTTTCACACAGAATAACCAGAAAAAATATGGTGAAAAGCCAATTCTCGCATTGCAAGAAGATAATACGTACATGTTTAATGATCTAATCCGAGAAAGTTTAGAACAGAATGAATACTTTAAGTATATGGTAATGGACATCATTAAAAGTGCGAAAGAAAAGAACAAAAACTATGAGTGTGATAGTAACCTTACTATATATAAAAAATACTCAAGAAAAGATGCATGTAAACTTTTAAATTGGCACGTTGATGAGACTTCAACTATGTATGGCTATAAAACCAAATACTCTACTTGCCCAATATTTGTCACATATCATAAAAACGATGAGGTAGAATCGAGTGTGAACTATGGTGATGAATTCCTAAATCAAGATGTTCTGAAATGGTATACAAGAAGTAATAGAACATTAAAGTCAAAGGAAGTTCAACCAATTATTGATGCTAAAGAAAATAATATTGATGTCCATATTTTTGTAAAAAAAGATGATGACGAGGGAACCGACTTTTACTATTTAGGAAAAGCGAGACCTGACAAAGCAAGTGTAGAACAAACTGAAATGCAAGATAAAAAACCGGTTGTTACGATGAATATGATTATGGAGAAATCGGTGGATAATAAGCTTTATGATTATTTAAAGGATAGTAATGTTTTGTAGGTAGATTTAATTTTTAATGCTTGTCTAGCTTAAAAATGATTTACGGGATAATAGTATTAGTGGATAGGATAAGGCTGTATCAAAATGGCATTGGAGTATATTTTTGATATGGCCTTATTTATTGGATTGTAATGTGTTTTTTTGTTGGTTTTTATAGGCTCGTTTCAGTGGTGTGGATCTTTTTTTATATGCTGTAGTGTTAAAGAAGTTCTTTTGGAGGTGTTTTTCGTTTGAAGACAAGAGTTCATTACCCAGAAGAAACAAAGTGGAAAGTAATTGAGAGGAAAAAGGATGGTTATTCAAATTGTATTATTAGGGAGACTCTCGGAATTAAAAATGTTTCCCAGATTAAGACATGGATGAAATGGTATCGTATAGGTCAAACGTATCGTTTTCAACAACCTGTAGGAAAACAGTATTCTTATGGAAAAGGGCCAAAAGAGCTAAGTGAATTGGAAAAGCTAAGATTAGAAAATAAGCATTTAAAACAAAATTACTTGTATGGGGAAAGTATCTGGAAATCGAAAGGAGCTGAAACCACATACTGTTATTACTCTATGGAATGAATTAAAAATAAAATTAACCGTACAAGAATTGTGTAAAGTATTAGAATTACCACGTTCAACATTTGATCGTTGGTTACAGGTAACAGAACGCCCTAAAGACTAGAAAGTAAAGAAGGTCTGTCTAAGGCATAAATTACGGTATGGGTATCGGAGAGTGACCGCCACCCTTGGAAAAATGTGGCTGTGTATTAAGCATAAAAAAGTATTACGGATCATGAAATAATATCATATACTCTCAAAAGTGCGTCGTAAGAAAAAGAAATATATTCATGGTGCTGAACCAGTCGTAGCTCCTCATCGATTAGAACGTCAATTCGAATCATCAGCCCCAAATGAAAAGTGGTTTACGGATGTTAACTAATATTGTATGTTCTTGATGCTTTTTAATAGAAGTGGAAAATATTTTTTGAGGCGGGGCGGGTAATCCAATTTTATTAGAAATTATTTTTATTTTTCTTTGTAAATCTTTCTTTTGTATGGGAGTAAGGTGATTAACAAAGTTCTGACAGCAAATATCTATTAATTTATCGAATAGATAAAGAACCTTATGAAATACATACTGATGTACTGAGAGGGTGTATTGTTGTTTTAATAATCTTGTAAAAACAATATCTTTAAGTCTTTTGTTATTTAAATTTTCATCGTTGATCATATCGTTAATGCAATCTCTTTGTAAATCCTTTGAGGATTTATTAAATTCATCTAACGTGGTAAGTTTTTTTATACTTTCTACATTGTTAGCATTTATGCTACGTTTAATATAAATCTCTGCTACGTATTCTTTATTTTCAGGATGTATATTTGTTAAATGGTGAATCTCAGTTAATCCATGTCTTCCAGCTCCAGATTGTTCAGCTCTAATTTTCCAGTGAGTGTTAACATCTTTGCCATTAATGTATTTTTTTACAGTCCTTTTTTGTATGTTACATTGCTTAGCTATATCTTCTTCTGTGTAACCATAATCAAGTAAAAAACTAATCATTCGTTCCAGCTCATAGCCTGTTTTTTTCTTGGATTTTAATTAAACACGGAGACGTTTTAGAACCCTAGAGTCTTTTGAGGTGAGTTTTTCCACTTTGCATGTTACGAATGGAACATTTAAATGTTTTAAAGCCCAAAACGACGATAACCCTCGACTAATATAAAACAATTAGAATTTTTTTCTTCTACAATAAGTGGTTCTATTAATCCATTTTGTTTAATGCTTGTAGCAAGACTAAAATCTTCTAAATTCTTTCGGAATTCATCTTCTAGTTTAATGTGTTTTAAAGGGATGTTTTTAAATTTCAAAATAAACCACCTACTTGTTTTAGGGTTTTATTAATGGATATTCAATAGGTAATTTGTACGATTACTTAACTTATAAATTTATTGTTGCAGGTATTATTAAGAGAGTGAATACTTTTAAGATACTAAAAAGAAGAACGAGGCACCTTCCAAAACAGAACGTTCCTAATCAAACTAACCGATAACTAGCCCCTCATGAGCCCCTTACAAGCCCCTACCAAGTAATAAATCACTAAGAAAAAACACAACAAAACAAAAACAACAACAAAGACCGTAGTAGTCGTAAAAAATTTTTTGAAATAACACGCCAAAAACCCGACCTTCCTTCCTATATATAGTACAAAGAAGAAATTTTTACTTTTGAATGAAGACGGGAGGAATTCGGATGGCGGTGTATCGTACTGTGCAGGTGAATTTTTGGCAGGATGATTTTGTTTTGGATTTGACGCCGGAGGAGCGGTATTTTTATGTGTATTTGTTGACCTGTTCGAAGACGACGCAGTGTGGGATTTTTCCGTTTCCGAAGCGGTTAGCTGAGATGGAAACGGGTTATAACAGGGGGACTGTTGATAAGTTAGTGCAGCGCTTCATTGATTATGGAAAGATTCTTTATGATGCGGAGACGAGGGAGTTATTTATTTTAAATTGGCTTCGTTATAATCCGGTGACGAATACGAATGTGGAGAAGTGTGTGCTTCGTGAGCTTAAGGGTGTGAAGAATAAGGAGTTTGTACATATGTTTCTTCAGAAGTGCGTGGAGGAGGAGCTGAATGTTCCGATGCTTTTAGCGCATTTCGGTATGCCGAGTGATTTGGCTGTGGATGATGTTGATCCAGTTTGCGAGGAGACAGAGGAAGAAGATGTTATAGAGGAAGAGACGGGAAATCGCGTGTTTTCTTTTTATGAACAGCATTTCGGTAGTTTGTCTCCGCATACGGTAGAGGAACTGAGTGCGTGGATGGAAGATTTGTCAGAGGAGCTTGTGCTGAAGGCTCTTCAAATTGCGTTTGAGAATAATAAGCGGACGGTTGCTGATGTGAAGGGCATTTTGAGAGATTGGCATAGGAAAGGTTTTACGAAAGTTTCTGAGGTTGAGGCGGATACGGCGAGCTTTAGGAAGAAGGAGTCGTCTGTTAGTACGGGGGAGACGGAGGAGTTTTTGGCGAGGTGTGAGGAGTGGGAGAAGAATGCGCCGTCAGAGGAAGAGTTGCAGCGCTTTTTAGCGGAGCGCGGGTAGCGTCCATGAGTATTCAAAATGTGGAGGCGGAAAAGACGGTGTTAGGTTCTCTATTACTTGATGGAGAGCTTATTAAGGAGTGCCGTTTGACGGAGCAGTATTTTTCTCTGTCGGTGCACAAGTCTATATTTCAGTTAATGCGAAAAATGGAAGAAGAGGGGCAACCGATTGATCTTGTGACGTTCATTTCTAGGGTAGATCCGAAGTTTTTAGAGGGGATCGGGGGAATGGAGTATTTTATAGGGTTAATGGATGGTGTACCTACAATTGCCAACTTCTCTTATTATGAGGGGCTTGTTCGAGGTGCTTGGAAAATGTATCAGGCTGGTGTTCTTGGGCGCAAGATGGGAGAGCGTCTTATTGCGGAGAAGAATGAAAAAATTATTGGTGAGACGATTACGGAACTTTGTGAGTTAGAGGAAAAGGACTATGTATGTGAGTTTGATTTGAAGGATGCTTTAGTTGGTTTGTATGAAGAGCTTCATCAAGATACGAAAGAGAATACTGGTATTGAGACTGGTTATATATCGTTAAATAAGATGACGTGCGGATTGCAGGAAGGTGATTTTGTCGTTCTTGGAGCGCGTCCTTCTATGGGGAAGACTGCGTTTGCGTTAAATGTTGGGCTACATGCGGCGAAGTCTGGAGCGGCAGTTGGGCTGTTTTCATTAGAGATGAGTAGTAAGCAACTGTTAAAAAGGATGGCGTCTTGCGCGGGCGAAGTGTCAGGAGGTAGGCTGAAAAATCCGAAGCATCGTTTTACGATAGAGGACTGGGAAAAGGTGAGTAAGGTGTTTGCGGAGATTGGTGAGTTGCCACTTGAGATTTATGATAAAGCAGGTGTTACAATGCAAGATATTTGGATGCAGACTCGTAAGTTAAAGCGGAAGCACAGTGATAAAAAGCTTTTAGTCATTGTGGATTATTTGCAGCTTATTACGGGCGATCCAAAGCATAAGGGCAATCGATTTCAGGAGATTAGTGAGATTTCTCGTAAGCTTAAGTTATTAGCGCGTGATTTAAATGTTTGTATAATAGCGTTGTCGCAATTGTCTCGTTCCGTAGAGTCACGGCAAGATAAGCGTCCTCTTTTATCAGATTTAAGAGAGACGGGACAAATTGAGCAAGATGCGGATGTCATTATGCTTATGTATCGTGAAGATTATTATGATAAGGAAACGATGCAGAAAGAGATGACGGAGATCCATGTGGCGAAGCATCGTAATGGGCCTGTGGGCAGTTTTAAGCTGAGATTTTTGAAGGAGTTTGGAAGGTTTGTGGAGATTGGATGATAAAATAGAAGAAGGCATATAAAAAGGTAAAGGAGTGGTTACGGTTGACAAAAGTAGGTCGTTTATCCCGCTATTTGTGGGCAGTAAAACTCCCACCTCAAAATTCGGCTGGAGCAAAGGAGTTAGGTGGGAGATCAACTGCCCGTAAACGCCCGATTGGTTTAACTAATAATCAGTGGGGGATGAACAAAACCCCCACTGATTAAAGTTTCACTTTATATGAGCAAGAGAAGCAAGAAGAAATAGATAAAGCTCTTTCTGCAGCTGGAATGCTCTTTAAGGGAATGAATATAGAGGAAGTAGCTAAGAAATTAGATGTAACAATTGAAAAGGTGAAAGAGTGGGAGAAGCGTTTATCCCATTAAAAGGGAGCAATGTTTAGTGTTGCTTCTTTTTTATTTCTTGTGTGACATAATGCGACAAAATTTGAGTCGTAATTTTGTTAAGATGTGCTTGGGAATCTTACTTTATATGTAATGGAAGGTAGTTGAATATAAAAAAGTTAAGGACACTTGTTTGAGGGAGTGCTGTGGTATTCAGTTTAGTAGTCTGTCATAGTAAGACAGGTGATTCTGTAACAGGGAAAGGCGGGGATACATACGAGTATACGGTTGTGGCGTTTGGAGTATGAAACTGATTGTCGCTAGTTGGATAAAAATAGTAACGGAGACTTTGGAGCAAGTATATGGGATAATGTCGCCGGAAATTTGCTGTAGGTAAAACACAAATAGGAATGAAGTAAGGAGCGGGTATTGAAAATGAAACGTACAACAGAATTTGTATTAGGACTTATTGGTGGTATTTTCGGTATTTTATGCGCATTTATTGCGTTATTTATTGGTGGGCTTGGTTCTGCTTTGGATGCGGATGGAGCGAATACACTTATCGGTTTAGGATGGGGAAGTGTTCTTCTCTCTATATTAGGAATTTGTGGATCTGTTGTAGTGAAGAATAGAGCCAAGCTTGGCGGTGCGATGATGACAATCGCTGCAGTTGGTGGATTAATTTGTATTTCTTTCTTTTATATTTTACCGGCTATTCTCCTGTTGATTGGCGGGCTAATGGGAATTTTGCGTAAAGAGAAAGTGCTAGTTTCTGCATAATAACGTGTAACTGTTACATGCCATTCATCTAGTCTATGTAAAATAATAGGTTGAAAATCTAAATACCCGACTATTATATGAAATAATAGTCGGGTATTTGTTTTTTCTAATGAACCGCAGATGTGTGTAGTTACCTATTCTATATTCTTCTTATAATTAGGCCTCAACAAACTCTTAAAATCCATCTCAGCAATCAACACACTTAACAATATAAGCGTCGCCCCTAAATACCCTTTTCCTGTGAGCGTTTCGCCTGTGAAAACGAAGGCAAATCCTGCCGAAAAGACAGGTTCTAATGAAAAGATAAGGCCTGTATGTGTAGGCGTCGTGTATTGCTGGGCGATAACTTGCACGATGAAAGCGACTGCGGTACAAAATATGCTTAAGGCTAATATGATTAGCCATGAGTCGATCGTGCTGGGAAGTTTTGGGGTTTCCATCACTAATGAAAAAATAAGACTAAATAGGCCGACGAAACCGAGTTGTATGACCCCAAGTGCAATTGAATTTACATGTTTCGTTACGCTTCCAGTAATGATGACGTGAATCGCATAAAATAAGGCGGACAGTATGCAAAATATATCACCGTTACCGATCTTGAATTCACTAGTTAATGTTAGTAATCCGATTCCTATTATCGTTAAAATGATTCCTAATATAACTTTCTTTTCAGGAATGTGTTTTAAAAATATAGCTGATAATATTGGAATGAAAATGACTGTGAGACATAGTAAGAAACCGGCATTAGATACACTTGTATACTTTGTACCGAATGTCGCAAAAATGTAAACGATAAATAAAACAGAAGCTAGTATAAAGGCATATTTTACAGTTTTTAAATCGACTTTGAATAAATGTTTGTAAAATATTAAACCTGATAAAAGAAAGGCAATAATAAATCGTAATGCGATTAAATTATATTCTTCTATGCCATCAAGTCCAAGCTTTGTAAGTAGGATGGATGCACCCCAAAAAAATGTAACTAGTAGTAGCATTAAATCAGCTTTTAATTGAATTTTCATTTCTATTCCCTCGTTATGTATAATTTATGATTCCATACCCCTATCCCCATTGTTTATTTTAATATTAATTCTGAATATTTGGAACAAAAATTTATCGACGTTTTATTCTATAGTTACGTACGACTTAACGTTATCTACCGCAAAAACATTAGCGAAGTTAAATCCAGACATGACATTCATTTACGTATCCGGTAGCGGCACAGATAGTACAGAATCAGGACGTACGATATGGGCGAGAACGGAAAATGAGTTATTACGTTTACCTTTCAAATCTGCGTATATGTTTAGACTAGGATTAATCATTCCGGCAAATGGTGTGAAATCAAAAACGAAACTGTACCAATTAATGTATGATGTGATGAAGCCCTTTAATCCTCTGTTGAAGCGATTCGGCAGTGTGATAACTTCTGAGCAGTTGGGAAGAGCTATGGTGTGAGTTGGGAAAGATGGATATTCTCGTTCAATCATTGAAAGTGCGGATTTGAAGAAGATTGGTAAATAATAGTGTTTATATAAAAGCCTAGTTTAGAAGGTTTTTTTTTCTATGTAAAATTTCATTTGTTTTGTTTACATAATATCTTTACAATCGTTTGGTAAAATATATTTAACTGCATATTGTGAGGGTGGGTGGTTATCCCTTCTTTCTATTTGGAAGGAAAGGAGGTGATAATATGGAGTTTTTGTTCGATCTTGTAAAAGAGTTTGTGAAAGCGACTGTACGTGAAGTTTCAGCGTATTTTTTGCGGAAGCAACTTCTGGATAAGGACAACAAAAAACCCACTCCGCGCCGTAGGAAGCAAAAGGGTGGGTTTCGTAAAAAGAAATAACTTATAATAACTACCACCCTATACGGTAGCAGTTAGGGAAGAGATGTTAGCGCATCTCTTCTTTTTATTATATGCCATTTTATTCGATGTCACACTTATATAGTATTCTACGGAAAATATATCATATTCCTATTTTGTGGTCAATTTGATTACATGAGCGGAAATTTGTAACACTATTCTTCTTCAAACTGAAAAATATCCCGGTTAATAAGTTGGTGAAGATATTGGTCCATTTCAGCAGCAGAAACGCTTCTTTCATTTTTAAACCACCACGCACTTAATGAGGTGATTGCCCCTGAATAAAATTCAATGATTAAATCATTGGACATCGTATGATTTTTACACAGTTGATTTAACGCTTCTATTTCTTGTTTTCTCGTTTCATGACTTAAATACTGTGTCCGGTTAATAAATTGTTCATCAGACATTTGCGTTTCTAATATTTTACCGATTTCTTCATGATGTAGAAATTGTTCCATTACTTGAAATGGTTTACTTAATCGATCTGAAACCGGTATTCCCGCAATCATCTTGCTGTATCGTTTAAATCCAAATGCTAATAAAGCATCTTTATCTTCGAAGTGTTTATAAAAGGTTGTTCGGTGTACCATCGCACGGTCACATATTTGGTTAATCGTGATAGTACCATATTTCTGTTTTGATTGCGTCATTAATTCAAATAAGGAATCCCATAGTAATTTATGTGTACGTCTAATACGTAAATCAAGTTGTTTTTCATTATCATTCATCTACAATTCTCCTTTTTTGTAGATTAAATATACAATGGCTGAAAATTGATTCTCTCTTTTTAATCTACATATGTATATTATATTACATGTGTTCCGGTGTATTTAAATTTTTTTAGTAAGAAACAGGAGGAGAATCTGTAAATGAATATGACAACAAAGAGCCCTACAAGTGGCAAAGTTGATACTTCTAATATGAAACATACCCCGATTTTAATCGCATTACTTTTAGGGACAATGGTTGCATTATTAAACGAAACGTTACTTGGTAATGCGTTAACTGTATTAATGAAAGAATTTGACGTAACAGCTTCAACAATCCAATGGCTTTCTACAGCATACATGTTGGTGGTTGGGGTTTTAGTCCCGATTACAGCGTTACTTCAGCAATGGCTCACAACGAGACAAATGTTTTTGATCGCTATGGTAACGTTTTTAGTCGGTACATTAATTGCGGGATTTGCACCGACATTTTCTGTTTTATTAATCGGCCGTATCGTCCAAGCTGTAGCGACAGGGTTAATTTCACCGTTATTAATGAATACGATTTTACTTATTTGTCCACCTGAAAAGCGCGGTGCCACGATGGGATTAATCGCACTTGTGATGATGTCCGCTCCGGCAATTGGTCCTACATTATCTGGAGTAATCGTTGATTCATTAAATTGGCGCTGGTTATTCTATATTGTCATTCCTATCGTGATCATTTCAATTATGATTGGGATGAAGTACATTCAGAATGTTTCAGAGTTAACAAGGCCAAAAGTGGATTATCCATCTATCCTTTTATCGACATTAGGATTTGGAGGGCTTGTGTATAGCTTTAGTGCATCGGGTGATTTAGGATGGTCTGATGCGAAAGTGTATGGCACTTTAATTGTTGGGCTTATCTCATTATGTATTTTTGTCGTTCGACAATTGAAAATTGAGAATCCAATTTTAGAATTACGAGCATTTAAAGTTCCGATGTTTACAATATCAGTTGGATTGATCGTCATTGTGATGATGTCGTTATTTTCAACGATGACTTTATTACCGATGTTCCTACAAACAGTTTTACTCGTTACAGCTTTTAAATCAGGAATCATCATGCTTCCGGGAAGTGTTATTAGCGCCATAATGGGACCAATCGCAGGTAAACTATTTGATAAATTTAGCCCGAAAGTTGTTATCGTTCCCGGCATTGTGTTAGTGGGTATTGCAATGTTCTTATTTAAAGGCATTACTCCTGACACATCAATGGTACAAATTATTGTCATGCATAGCGTATTAATGGTTGGACTCATGTTCGTAATGACAGCACAAACATACGGTTTAAATCAATTAACACCAGATTTATATCCGCACGGAACAGCACTGTTTAATACGTTACAGCAAGTAGCTGGCGCAATTGGTACAGCTATCTTTATTTCGAAAATGTCTTCAGGAACAACTAAGTATATGGAAAGCTCAGCAAATCCAATGGATCCAGTAGAGAAGTTAAATGGTTTAACATCTGGATTCCAAGGTGCATTTACACTAGGGTTAATCTTTATCATTATTGCTTTTATCGTATCGTTGTTCTTAAAAGAAGAGAAAAAGGAAGTAAAGGCAGCGAGGGTTTTACAGAACGAAAATTAAGGTTCATATTAAAAAGACATCTTTACAAGATAAAGATGTCTTTTTACATTTCTTTCGTAATATCATACTGCAACAACTGCCGTTGATCATAAAACTTCTCAAAAACGATGCCCATTACGTAGAAGAACAACAGACCGAAGCAAATGTGAATGAGCGTAAAGGTAGCTCCGAATGAAGAAAATTCATACACCATAATCGGTAATTTCGCAGTTGTCCAAACGCCTAAGAAAAATACGATGTACCTAATGCTGGCGCCTTTTTTTAATAGTAGTGCTGCAATCGGAAAGGCAACATAGAGGGGACCAGCTGCAATGCCGCCTAATAATAGGGAGAATAATATTCCATATATGCCGGACTTTTCTCCCATGTATTTCATTAGCGTTTCTTTCTTCACCCACTGATCAAGTAACCCTACAAATATTAGGACAGGGGGGAGTAGAAACAACATATCTAAAATGCTATTCCCCGTTAATTGTAATGCGCTCCATCCTAAAGATTGGTTTATAAAAGTTAGAATGATAAGTCCAATCAGCAAAATGAAAAAGAAGCGATATCTTTTTAGTTCATTCATACCATCACCACCCAAATGATATATGAGAATAGGAGTGACATGAGTAATGCAGATGCATTACGAGCGTAAGCAAAGCTTCGTCCGAATATCTTTTGTTCCATAGGCAAGGTTGTAATTCCTACTGACATTAGTGTAGACATGAGTGCCGCAACTTGAGGAAGACCTGCGCCGTGCTGTACTAACGTATTACCAAGTGGGAACACGATAAAGCTTGGGATAAGTGCCACAGATCCGAGTAGTGCTGAATAAATAATACCTAAAAATCCAGACTGTTCTCCAATGATGGAAGAGATGAAGGACGGCGTTAAGATAGAAAGTGATAGTCCAACGAAAAGCATAATGGAGAGCATGGCAGGGAGAAGGTTTTGAAATATTTTCCATGATTTTAATAGGGCAAATTTCGTTTTATTCCGATCCTTCATAAAAGAAATCCCCGTAAGAATAATGGCCAAAGTGTAAAGGATAGCGCCATTAATCATGATTAGATTCCTTTAAGTCTTTATATTTGTCTAAGAAAAATGATAAGTTTTTCATTTTTTCCTCAATATCCATTTGAAAATCCGCTAATTGTTCTTTTCCGGCCGTAGTAATTTTGTACATCTTTCTCGGCTTATCTGGAACTGATGTACTTACATAAGATTCAATAGCACCTTCGTTTTCTAATTTCTTCAGCGTGCGGTAAAGGATGGCACTATCAATTGGATTGACCGGAAGTTCTTCCACGCATTTCTGAAGTAGCTGTCCGCCATAGTTATCACCTTCTGCTAAAAATAACAAAAGAAATGCACCTGTATGTCTTCCTGTATGTTTCATGAATATACCTCCTAGAATGAATTAGAATATATACTGTTAATGACAGTATACTGTTGTTAACAGTATATGGTGCATGAAGTGCTATGTCAATTTTAAAATGTTATTGAGGGGAAATGGCAATTCATGTTTTAATCTTGTTAAATAACAAAATAAAAGCCTACTGTTTTCTTGTGACAGTGGCTTTCATAGTTGGTAAACTACTATATTACGCTTAGGGAATCTCGCCTTTTGATAGTAACATATATATGTTAGCCCGATATTGAGAAATAAAAAAAAGACACTCTCAAGAGTGCCTCTTATTAGCAGCCGAATCCGCCGCCCCAACAGCTAGCTCCAACGATGATTAATAAGATAAAGAGCACAACAAGTAAGGCGAATCCACCGCCAAAACCACAGCCTCCACCACAACTACCACCATAGCCTCCACAACTACCACCATAGCCCATATTAACTCCTCCTTCCATAAAGTCCATATATTAATGGATTTATATCACTTTATGTTTTTACGGATAAACTTGAGCAGGTCCTTTTGAAAAAATAAAAGTACTCGGTATTTTAAAAGAGTTGACGAACTTATTTTTGTCACGAGTATTCCGCTTATTACATATGGTATTTTATTCTGTGCATTGGGGGAAAGGAGATCGTTATGGCTAATTCTGAGATGATATTACGTTTACTTACGGATTTAAAGATTGAGCAGCAAGCTTTAAAAGAACAGCTGGAGAAAATGCAAACAGCTTTGAGTATTCTTGAAGAAAAACCAACTATTCCTGAAGAGAAATCAACTACTCTTCAAGAGAAACCAGTTGTTACAAAGCAACGTGGGCATTCTGGGTTTCCAACATCTTTTCGTGATTGGAGAGCATCTTCTCAAAAGAACTAAGGAATCCTATTATAGTGAGTTATACAAAATCACAAATGAAAAAGTACAGTCTACTGTAGTTAATACAGACAGAGTGTTGGGAAACCCTTTAGGGTTCCCAACACTCTGGAATCTTTTTTGATTTTAGCGAAAGAAAACAACAAAAAATAGTAGAATTTAGAAAAATAGCCCTCCACCAACCCCTTTTTGGTTAGATGGAGGGCTATTTTTTTCATGTTTTGACAAGCGGCGGTGAGGTAAGCCTGCATTTGGACAGATTTCAGCCCTCGAAACCGAGCATATCGATAGCCATGTAGTTCTTTTGCATCCGCAAAGCTTCGCTCTATAGTTGAACATCGTACTTTATACAACTTTTTCCCTGTAGCTGTTAGTTTGTTTTTTCTAGCGATATCTTTATATTTCTCCCATATATGATGGGTGATAACTTTTTGTTTTTGTTTCTTTGAAAAGCATACCTCACGTAGCGGACAAACAGCGCAGTCTTCTGGATTCGATTTATATTGACGATATCCTTCGCGATCCGTTGTCGCATATTCTAAAATACATCCCATCGGACAAGCAAATGCATTCATTTCTTCTACATATTTAAATTGGCTTTTCGGTACTTCTTTATTTCTCTTTCCAAATCGGCGATACCCCATCACCATAAATATATTTCTTTCTGATAACTTCTTACAGATATATCCTGTAAAATAGCCTGCATCAAGAGCTACAGCTTCCACTTCAAACCCGAATTTATCAACTTGAGCTTGTAGACGTGCTAAATACGGCTCGGAATCTGCCATATTTCCAGCCGTTATATAGGTATCTGTAATAATATTGTACTTCGCATCAGTCGTACGATGATCTAAAAAATGAAAACCGTTCGGTTTTCCATCTCTCATTAAAAATCCACTATCTGGATCCGTTGTACTTATCCGAGTTTTTTTAGTAGGGGTATCACTTTCCTTTCTAGGTTTTAATTCTTTTTTCCGTGCGCCTCACGATCTTCGATTACCGCAGCTTCTAGTTCATCTATATAGAACTTTGCCTTTTCTTTTTTATATTTATGTACAAATTTATTTTTATTGGCATTGGCCTTAATGTGTGTGGAATCTGTCATCAACGCACGTCCTCCTACCATACGGCGCTCCGTCGCTTGTCTCACAATCTCATCAAAAATTTCTTCGAAAATATTTGTATGAACGAAACGAGTACGGCGATTCCAACTGATTGTAGAATGATCTGGAATTGTATCTGATAGAGAGAACCCTAAAAACCAACGGTAGGCAATGTTCGTTTTAATCTCCTTTTCCAATTGACGCTCAGAACGAATACCATAAAAATATCCAATAAACATCATCTTAAATAAAACGATAGGATGGATTGACGGACGGCCATTGTTTTCACAATAATAAGGGCGTAACTTCTCCTCAATAAAATCAAAACTAATTGTCGCTTCAATCGCACGAAGGAAATGATCTTGTGGAACCAATTCTTCTACAGAAACAGATACACGCTCGTCGCGATGATTTTTTAAAGCACCCATCATAAGAAATCTCTCCTTTTCCTCTTTTTTATCAGTGTTGACACATAAAAAGAGGTTCAGACACAAAAATAGGCTGTGGAGAAGGCTTTCTCCACAGCCTGAAATAAACAAGACACTTTACAGTGTCTTGTTTATTTAAGTTATGCGCATTACTTAATAAGACGTTAGTTTCTCATCCTGAACATGAGTAACTATGTAGGGTGGTTTAATTATAACATTTTAACCAGTAATGGGTCTATATGGAATTTTCAATAGTTGTTTTTAATTATTCAGAATGATACATGTGGTGAAAGGTATATATTATCTATAATAATTGTATATATAACTAGCCTTGTAATGAGTTTCTACTATATTTAAAATTGAAATATAAATGAAAAGAAAAGCACAAAGAAGGGGCTGTGGAATATGGGCGCTTGGGGAACTGGATTATTTGATGATGATACAACTTGTGATGTGAAGGATCAGTTTATTGAGTACTTAGATGAAGGAAACAGTGCAGAAGAAGCAACTAAGCTCGTTTTAGAAGAGTATTTAGATGAGTTCGATATTGATGAAGATTTAGAGGAGATGTCTTTAGTGTTCATCGGTCTTGCGGCAATACAACTGGAGAAAGGTTGTATTCAAGATGAGGTTCGCAGCAATGCGATTACATTAATCGAACGCGGAGCTGATCTTGAACTTTGGGAAGAAGCCGGTGAGGAAGATTATGATGAGAGAAAGAAAGTTTTAAATACATTAAAGCAGCAGTTGATAAACTGTTAGTATTTTGAAACAGTAGAAAAAGAAGATTTGAAAGATTTATCACCTGCTGAAAATAATGAGAAGGAAAGGGTATTAGAAAATAATGAGTGAAATTAAGGGATTGTTTCAAAAGATGCTTGACGAATATTATTTTAAAGAAGTAGGCGATTTTTATGTTGTTGATACTTTTCCAGCGGTAGTAAAGAGTGAGAAGTATTTTGATTTCGAAGATAATGTATTGATACCCAATAAATATAATATTTTGAACAAAAGTGTGTTAGCTTTAAGCAAGTTATATTTATATGATGAGAATATATATGTTTTAGATGATGTAGAATCGTTAACATATAGCAAGTACACCAAAAACATAATTGAATTTAATGATGATGTGTTAAAGTTTTTACCAAGTAGAGAAGTTGATAAACTTATATTAATATTTTCTGATTTAAGAATAGGTGTATTAATTGGTGATGGGTGTTTTAATTATATAAGTTTTGAATCTAAGGAATTAAAGTTAGTTGAGCAACTTTGTGTAGCGGAAGGATTATTTGTATGTCACACTAAAGACCGAAAGTGATGAAGAGCTTTTTATTACAAAGAAAAGACACCCATATAAGAGTGTCTTTTCCAATAGTTTTTTAGCAGAAGCAAGAAGCTCCAACAATGATCAATAAAATAAACAATACAACTAGTAAAGCAAAGCCGCCGCCACAACTACTACAACTACCACCAAATCCCATAATAGTTCCTCCTTTAATAAGAGGGGAAAACAAGGGGTCACTCATGTATTTTAACGGATTCAATTTACTTTATGTTTTTTACGCAATAATTGAGCAGGTCCTTTTGAAAATAAAGAAAAAACACCCTAAGGTGCCTTTCTCCGACTTGAACCATCTTAATTTTAATAATATTGGTCATTGAGAAAAAAGAAAAAGCCCTATATAGGGGTATCACCACACGACTAGCCAGCACTCACACCTAAAAACAGGATGGAATGATAAAATGCAAGTTTAAGGAGGGGGAAGAATGAAAAATGTACATAGATGGTTAAATTATTTTGGTTTTATATGTGTGTGCATGTCTAGCTTCGGTTTTGTTTCTCGTTGGATTTTTCGTGATGTGATTGCACTCGATCAATTACTTGTTTTGAGTATAGGAATTATTATTTTAATAACAGCATTTTTTATAAAACGTTGTAGTAAAGAGTTACGAGGTGATAAAGGTTAATCGCCCTAAATGTAGTTTTAGAATTTCGCAATCGGAGTATATCTTTTGAAAAAGACTTATTGAATAATGACAGTTTATTTTAAGAAAGTAAATCGATAATATAGTAAATAATACTTTCCTTGACCCTGTACTATGGCACAGGGTTTATACTTTATATGAGGTGAGACAGATGCAATATCTTATTATCGAAACTTTAATAGATTCAGAAAAGAAAGTAGAAGAATATTTATAAAAATAATAAATTGTAAAGGTGGGAGAATAATAGAAGATTGTTGTAGTAACCTTAAAGGAATAAAAATTGAAAATAATGGTCATTGTCCATCATGTAAAAATAAAGCTAAGAATGTAAAGTTGATTACACTAAAATCATTGCTTAAACCATCGGCATTAGAAACATTAAATGCTAAAGAAAATCACTATTTTTGTTCAAACGAAGATTGTGATGTAGTCTATTTTGATACGAATAATAAAAAATACTTTGTATCTGACATAAAGGTAGCTGTAAATCAAAAAGATGACTCAGTAACTACACCAATTTGTTATTGTTTTGATTGGACAAAAGAAAAAATCAAACAATATGTGAAAAATGGACTTACTCCTAATCCAGTAGAGCATATTCGCGAAAACATAAGAGAAAATCGATGTGGTTGTGAAGTAAACAATCCACAAGGTAGTTGTTGTTTAGGCAATGTTACAACTTATATTAGAAAAATGTCATAAGGAACTTAAATGTTGCTTTTTTTCACCAAAATACTTTGGGGTATTTCAAAATCTCAAGTCGATGGGCATGTGGCGTTGCCTCATGCTCACCAAGCTAGTTAGGGTATGTTAAGTAAACCTTATGGATTTGTATATCTCATCCATCCACTTTCAGATTGTTTCGCTTTATACTTCCCATAAGACAGAAGCTTCATTGCCGAGCGATTGGCCGCATGAAAAACCAAGTTTAGCTTCAATTCTTCCTCCATTTCACTGGGATAGGTGGTAGATTCATAAACATAATAACCCGCCATGATACAGGGGATTACTTGCTCCGGTTCAAATCCATAAGCAGTTGCATCATCCACAACCAAATCAATGATGCATCGGTTTCCATCTTTAACTTTTTTCTGTAGTAATTTTTTTACCGATCCTGGTACTAATTCTAATATTTTATCCTTCATGTCAGTCACCTCATCTTTTATCATGTCCAGATAGCTTGGGGATATGTGTCAAACAGAATGAAGTTCCAACCGTAATTGCACTGGTTTAACAAGATCTTAAGGACTATATCACCCTAAAAGAGAAAATGGCTTTAAATAAAAGAAATCCCGGTTGTCTGCGGGGCTCCTAAGGGTAATCGTCAAGTAATGACGTACTCGACTAATTAACGATATCATGAATTTTTTGGTAAAAATAATGGTAAATGTGTCCGAATTAATGAGGGCATCATTTGGAACAAAAACGCTATTTTAATTTCAAACAAAAGAACAGTCAGCAAAAGCTAACTGCTCGGTTCTCCAAGGGGGAACAAGGAGAAAGTAACTTAATCGGTTGTCTTCAGTATTGACGGAATATTGAATTTTATTCAGGGATCTATGTTATATGATTGATAAAAAATTCCTTTATTAGCAGTAAAACTCCGAGGAGAGACAAGACTTCAATTGAGAACCAAAACATGCTTTTTTGAGGTTTTTTAAACTCCATTATTATGGAAGAAAATAAAAAGGTTGCAATCATCATGATAATTAAGAGACGGATTATATCAGACATTAATAGCACTCCTAATATTTAATCAGTTTCATTATATAGTTATTTCCAATGAGATGGAATTTAAGAATTGTTTTATTGAAATTCGAACAAAAAAGGTCCTGTTGTCTCCAACAGAACCTTTTCTAAAATGGCAAAGAGTAACTCTTACCTTACTCTTCTGCTATATAATACACAAAACACGTATAGATGTGTAGAACAATAAATTCCAATATAATTATTTGAATAAAGTGTTTAAAAGTATCTTGTCGGGGTTTAATATAAGGAATTAAATTACAAACGTTGATTTATCAATGGATATTAATGATGAACTAGAAAATGATAGTTAATAAAGAAATATTACGATAATGAAATATGAAATATTGCATATTCAATTGAAATAGAAATTTACAAGTAGAAAGCGAGGAATAACAATGGGGCTAGGAAACCATAGAACAGAAAATAGTTTGAGTGTAAATGACAGGTGTTCCGGGTTCTACTATTTATGCGAAGAATGTCATTGGGAATTCCATAGACACTTCGAAACAGTTAAATCACACGAGTATGTTACGGAGACACCTAAATATACAGAATTGATAGGATTATGGGAAGTATTGAATGATCCATTATCTATGAAAGAGTTCAAGGAACTTGTTTATAAAGGATTGGATTTAAAAAGAAATGTACAAAAATCATTTAATGAAGAAGAAATAGAAGCAAACAACAAACAATTAAAGTAGCGAATTCGCTGCTTTTTTATTTTACATAGAAAAAAGGAAACCGCAAAGGATCCTTTTTATATTAAGCTGCTTTATAATTTTTATTTTTAATCCTATTTCTAGTATCCATAAATGCGGCGAATGTCGCTATAGCACCACCTAAATCATAAACTTGGAATTTGTGGACAAAAGCAAGTCCTACAATGAAATTGTAGCTGTATATAAAGCATGTAATACCGAACAGCCATAACATGAACTTTAAATCTTTTAAGCTCAATCTATAATTCTTAATTTTTTTCCACATATGTATCAACTCCTATTGTTCTGAGGTTCTATAGTTTTTCTTGCAGATCTCTCGCATGTCTACGATAAAGAATAGAAAGAAGATAACAGCTGCGATGCCATTAACCCAGTAATACGTATGTCCCATCGTGAATCCATCATAGAAGGAATAGGCATTCCAAATTATAAGGATTATTGAGCAGATAGTAGAGATCATTAATGAGCCAAAACTTCTCATGCTTTTCACCTCGATTCAAAGTTTTATAACTTTTCATACAATTATACATTTAAATAAAAAGATTTACAAAAGGAATTACCATAAGGAGGGGGGTATGACTATACGCTCTAACGGGACAAACTGTTGGGAATTGTGAAGGAAACGGCGGTTCTAATGTGGATATCAATACGTTAAGTCAGGTGGATTCGATACTAACTCCTTAGATGAAGCTATTCAAGCTATGGTAGAACGAGGAATAAAAGGTAGCGTTAATGTTGATTCACTTTCTGGACTATGTTATATCCAAACCGATGCCCTACCTAATACAGAGTTAGATAAGATTACTTGGTGGGTGGATACTTGATCAGGTGGTAAATGGTGGTATGAATATATCAAAGTTAGATAATAGTTGAAGCCGTCCTTAATCGGGCGTTTTCAACTATTATCTAAATGCTTCTTTAGTTTTCTCTATTGTGTTCTGTTCCTCTTTTGTATTTGTAAATTCGATAACCATAACAGACAGTCCAAAACCTAAACAAACAGCCTTTATCTTGCTAATTCTCACAAGAACTTACACTTTTTCTCTATCTGTATTTAACCTAGAATACAAGATTCTTTCATTTTTATTCCTGGGTATATTTGAAAAACTGTATGTTTTTTATCTCAAATCAATTACATCTATAAATTTAAGGAAAACTCTGTTATAAGATGCATCAGTGCAAGTTATTAAATTCTTTATCGGATTTATGTCAGTTACAGTCACATATCTAGTAAGTAAATGACCATCTCTATAATAAGTAATCAATACCTTCTCTTCAGAAAGAAATGAACATAGTAACTTGTTTTCAATAATTTCTTGTTTGTCTTGGGTTAATGTAGGGCGCTCCACTTTTGTTTGTTTTTTAACAATCTTACCAATACCGATGAATTTCTTCGGTATTGAAGCGAATGGAGTCCGCTTAATCATTCCTATTTCTTTTGGCATATGTGTATAGTTCATGCTGTACATCTCCCTGATTGCTATAAATAATTGTATCATTATATCAATTTTTGAAGATGTTGGGATTATTTATATAATTATAAAATAAACATTTAGAGGTTTTTGACTCCTTATAAAATCAACCCAATTTAACTAAGTATGATTTATATATATAATTGAGTAATGAACATGAATCAATTATTGTCATAGATGTAAGCAACATTTATAATGCAAAAGAATTGCATTTACTTCTTAAAGAGAAGCTTGAGTTTCCTGATTTGTACGTGGAAAACTGGGATGCTTTTTGGGAGTATATTACAGGATTTGTGTGTCCTTTGCCAAACAAAATGATCTTCGAAGGATGGTCAAAGTTTGAAAAAAGGTTACCGAGAGATACAAAAATAATGAAAGAGTGTCTTCTTGATTATAATGAAGAGGATAGAAAGGATCCTGCATGAGCGTCTTTTTTATTAAAATTTATATTTTAAAGAGTTACCTAGAAGAGAACAAGCTATTAATTAACAAAAAAGAAAAGACACCCTAAGGTGCCTTTCTCCGACTTGAACCATCTTAATTTTAATAATATTGGACTCCCGTCCGAATATTATTTTACCATGTTAAGTTGTTTTTGGAAATATGCCATATCGATAATTACAATATACGTTTTAGTTTTTAAATTATTTATCTTTCTAAAAGTTGAAATTAATAAGAACCCCATAAATGATAAACCATTCCACTAACGAAAAATACTAATCCTAAAAACAAAACAATTAAAGCAAGTACTCCATTTTGATTATGTTCCATAAAATTAGCTCCTTTTAGATTTATAGTTGTTTATTCTTTCATACAAAAAAGCCTTTAGTCGTAATTATGGCTAAAGGCTTTGATCATTATACTTTTCACATTATAAAATCTTATGAGAAGAATTTATAATGTTTTTTTATCAAATTTGAAACTGAAAATGTACTAGCTTGATAATGAAGCTTGGCTATTAGAATTGAAAAATTTTAGTTTTATTATAATTAACAGAAATGAGAGTAGTGTGAAAATGAATCCGCTCCAAATAAGCTGGTGAATACCTAAGTTTGAAATGAACCAGCCTCCAATAGTTGTTCCTAAAGTAATTCCGAGATTGGAGAACGAAACGAATAGACTATTACCAAATTCAGGTGCTTCTTTTGCTTCGCTTATTAACCATGTTTGACCAACAATTAATCCACCAGCATGTACGATTCCCCAAATGAATACGATAAAAATCATTGGAACAAGGTAGGAACCTAAATAATAAACCAATATGTAAACAATAGAATATAGGATAGGGAATAATATTACTGTATTTACTATACTTTTTTGCAGGAGACTACCAAATAAATGATTGCCTAAAATCATAACTATGCCAAATATGAATAGCATGATACTGATGAGAGATCCATTCATGGAAGTTACTTTGGCAAGGTACTCAGCGAAGTAACTGTATACGGAAAACATGGCTGCAAAAAGGAATGTGACGGTTAAAATATTCAACCATAATCCTGGTTTGCCGAGTATACGAATTTGTTTGCCGAAAGACATTTTTTCTTTAACAGGCATAGAAGGAAGTAGGATTAGTATTCCAATGAATGCAAGAGTGTTAACAAGCGCTCCGAATAAGAAAGCAATTTCGAGTGAAAATTGGTCTGCAAGGTAAGAGGTTAGTGGTACACCTAAAGCAAAGCCAACAGTAATTCCCATGAAAACTTTTGTAACCGCTTGACCGCTCTTTTCTGGAGGGACAAGTTTAGCAGCTGTTACAAGAGCAATTGAAAAGAAGAGTGGGTGAAGTGCTGCCGGTAAAATACGAAAAATAAGCATGATTTCAAATTGTGTTGTATAAGCGTAGATTATATTTGAAATAACAAATGCAAAAATTGCTGTTAATAAAATTATTTTGCGATTAATACTAGAGACGAGCAGAATTAAAAACGGACCAGAAATAGCAACAACTAGTGCAAATATACTTACTAAAAATCCAGCTTGTGTAGTTGAAATTCCAAATTTTTGAGTGATTTGTGGTAATACGCCGACAATACCCATCTCGGTAGTAATAATTCCGAACACACCTATTGCGAGTGTCAGAATAAGTAAAGGATTTACTTTTTTCATTTAGAAAACTCTCCATTCGTATCAGTATTTTGAAAGTAAATTCATTAACAAAGAAGCATTATTACAAGTATGATTGGATGCCAATATTATCAGGATTATGTAATTCGAAATACAATAACAGATATCTAAATAACTAGATATGATATGTTAAAAAAATTTCTCCTTTCGATGTTTCTTGCTTTTATAGGCAGTACAATTTTATAACAAAGTCATTGGATACCTGTAAAAAAGCAGAATGTGTGAAAACTAATAATCAATTAGTATGCTGATTAATTATTAGCTTTCATTTTATAATTCGTTTTGGACGTATTCAGAAAACTCTCGTATTGTTTTTTCATTTCGACGATAGTAGGTCCATTTTCCAATTCGGTCAGACTCTAGTAATCCTGCTTTTTTCATAGTTAATAAATAACTAGAAATAACCGATTGGGCTAAGCCAGTTTTAAGCTGGATATCTCCTACACATACGCCAACTTGAAAGTTAAGGTCTTGTTCTAGATAAGGTTTTTCATCGAAATGGTTTTCTGGATTTTTCAACCATGATAAAATTTGACATCTTGTTTCATTTGACAATGCTTTATAAATTAATAAAGGTTCCATAAGGATATTATATCTACTTTTATAGATTTGTAAATGGGTTTTAGTGATTTTAAGGGAAGAAGGTATATGTAGATTCCTTTAAATGTGGATGAGATGTTCTAGTAAGAGGGCTTTTTTCTGGATGTGAATTTATAAAAAGTTGCACCGTCATATTGCTTTAGAATATGATTGGTTAAAGAGTAGGTGATGAGTACATGCAGGAAACAAAACAATTCCCGCTTATATCTGGAAATCTCTCATTAGATTTAGTGAATACAGAGTTAGTTAGGCGTGGACAACGTTATGATTTATTAATAACAGATGAAGATGTATTAGAATGGCTACATGTAATAAAGGCTAATCTTCCTTTTTGGAATGAAAAAACACTTATAGGAATTCAAGAGCGAGTGAATCAAGTTACATCTAGCATATTAGAGGTAAGAGAAGTACTGAGAAAACAGTTTGAGGCAATTGCTGATCTGCACGAAATTTCTAATGATTTTATTGCGTATTTAGAAAAACAAATTGAGAAGGCACCATTTACATATAAAGTCATTGAACAGCGTCTAGTACCTATCCCAGCTGGAGAAATTGAGGATGTACTTGTATCGTTAATTGCATTTGATGCTTTAACGTTAATAGCAGAAAATAAGCTTATTTCTCTTAAAAGGTGTTCAAACCCCGACTGTGTTTTATTATTTATAGATAAAAGTGGAAAACGAAAATGGTGTTCTATGAAAATATGTGGGAACCGGAAAAAAGCAGCAAAATTTCAGGTTCGAAAATCTGAAGAGGTTTAGGAATCAGCTTATAGCAGTTGATTCTTTTTTTTTGTATCTTTTAACTAACCTCTAAAATGAATATTTACAGGTTAGTTAATTCGGGTTATAATTATTGGTAAATAAAGTGAAACTTTAGTCAGTGGGATGTCCATCCCTGCGAATAGCGCGATAAAGGAGGAAAACGATGGATAATATAACAGCAGCTAAGCAGAAAGAGGCTCAACCAATAAGTGTACGATATTTTGCAAAAATGAAAGGGAAAGGGAGAAGTCCATTACAAGTAAATATAAAGGATTCTTTAACGGGACTACTGGGGGGATTTTTAACAATTCTCACCTTAACATATTTAACGAGTATAACTTCTACAGAATTACTAATGGCTCCATTTGGAGCGAGTTGTGTATTAGCGTTTGGAGTTTGGAATGCACCGCTATCTCAGCCGCGTAATATTATTGGAGGACATTTGATTTCAACTTTCATTGGTCTATCAATATATCATTTGTTTGGGAATGAATATTGGACAATTGCTTTAGCAGTCGGGGTGTCGATTGCTATTATGATGTTAACAAGAACAACGCATCCTCCGGCAGGGGCTGATCCAATTGTCGTTATTTTAGGAGCAAATAGTTGGAGTTATATAGTAACGCCGGTTTTAGTTGGTTCCGTTGTTATTGTAGTTATTGCCTTATTTATTAATAATATGAGTAGTAAAAGGAACTATCCAACTTTTTGGATATAGTTTGTAAAGTGAAAAACAATTTAAGTAAGTATTTTATTTTTTATATAGAAAAAGCCTTTAGTCGTAATTACGACCAAAGGCTTTCATTCTCATTCTTTTTAGTTTACAAAGAAAAGACACCCATATAAGAGTGTCTTTTCCGATAGTTTGTTTAGCAGAAGCAAGAAGCTCCAACTATGATTAATAAAATAAACAATACTACTAATAAAGCAAAGCCGCCAGAAAATCCACAGCCGCCACAACTACCACCAAATCCCATAATAGTTCCTCCTTTAATAAGAGGGGAAAACAAGGGGTCACTCATGTATTTTAACGGATTCAATTTACTTTATGTTTTTTACGCAATAATTGAGCAGGTCCTTTTGAAAATAAAAAAAGACACATTAAGGTGCCTTTCTCCGACTGGATAACCGCATTTCGAAACTGGTGGATAACTTGCAAATAGTATGTATGCTTCGATTTATTTACAGATACCTAAGGTTTATACATTTTTCATATAAGTCAGTACTTTTGATTACTAAACGTTCAATCATCATAAGGTTTAGTTTATTGTTACCAACCACTCGCTCTAACATCCGCCTTCAACCACTTCACCCAATCCGAATCTTCTATTTTAAGCAAACTGAGCGAAACACCTTTCATATCTAAAGAAGTGAGAAGGGTACCAACCTTTACGAACTTCACATGTAAGCCTTCCAGCTCACATAAACGGCGAATGTCGTTTGCGAAAATGTATTGTTCCATTAATGGTGTCGCACCGAGTCCGTTAATGAGGATGGCGAAGTTGTCACCTTTTCTCCAGCGATAAATGCTTTTTAGTTTGTTCATAAGTTCGATCGCTAATATTTCAGAAGAGGATAGTGCTTCTTTGCGGTAACCTTTTTCGCCATGAATACCAACGCCGTAAAAGACTTCATCGTCGTTTAATGTGAAGGAAGCTTTTCCCTGCATGGGATCATTGGCAGGTGAAAGGGCGACTCCTAATGTGTGTAAGTTTTGGATGACAGAACGGCCAAGTGCTGTTAGTTCTTCTAAAGAGCGGCCTTCAAGAGCGGCCGTACCAAGTATTTTTTGAACGAAAACAGTGCCAGCTACGCCGCGTTTTCTTTTATTAAAAGAAGCATCATCTTCAATTGAAACGTCGTCATTTACGATGATGTGGTCAATTTGTCTTCCTTCTTCTTTGGCGATTTGTTCTGCAGCTAAAAAGTTTTCTACGTCATCTTTAAAGTTTTTAATAATGAATAAAATACTTTTATCTTGTGGCATTAAGCGAGTTGCCGCCACAATTTGTTCGACTGTAGGGGAGTGAAGATACTGCCGTTTACTGCCGCCGTAAGCATTCCGTTTCCTACATAGCCAATATCAGCTGGTTCGTGTCCGCTACCACCGCCGCTTATAATAGCGACGTCTTGCTTCAGTTTTTCGATATCTTTTACATAAATGATGTTATTTGTTTCGTCGTAATTCACTTTGTCGTTATGTTCAAAATAAAAGCCATGCAGCATATCTTGAACGATATTTTGTACATCATTCATAATCTTTTTCATTGCTTTTGCCACCCTTTAATTACTTTGCTGATTGCTCCAGTAATAGTAGTAATTGATTGTTTATCATATTTTTCATGAGAGAAGACATAATGGACGGATCTACTTCACATTTACTTTCAATCCAATCTTTTATCGTCCCAACGAAGCCGTGACTATAAAAAGAGGCAATCGTATTTTTTGTCTCATTCGAAAGGCTGAATCCACAGCTCATCGATAGTTCATCAATAATCTTCATATATAAGTTTTTCGTATGCTCAAATAAATAGTGATTAAACGAGTTTTGCTCAATGACTTTAAATGCATTTCGGTAAAATTTTTGATTTTCGTAAAAGTAATCAAATAATAAATCAAAAATATTTTCCCATGTTTCATAATCAAGAAAGTCGATAATGTTTTCTTTCGTTTCTTCTCTATAAATCCAGCTTAATAGTTCAAATTTATCTTTAAAATGATAATAAAAAGTTTGCCTACGCATTTGACAGTGTAACATAATATCGCTCACTGATATTTTATGAAATGACTCTGTTTCCATTAAATGTTTCAATGAATTCGCGATTATCTTTTTAGAAATTATAGAAGAGGTCATCTTAATCATCCCTAGAATGTTAGTAATATGAAAATCCTACCTACAAATGAGAGCGGTGTCTTTAGACAGATTGTCCATTTTGTCCGTTTACTATAAAACGCTTTCATTTTAACATGAGTAGTAAGAAGAAGATTTCAAATATATCACAATATATTAAAGGAATTGAGGGAGAATCACAATGAAAAAGATTATAAATAAACCAGAAACATTAGTAATGGAAATGTGCAACGGAATGGTGATGGCTCATCCAGAGCTTGAGTTTTTGAAAAAATATAAAGTCATTAAGAAGAAAGAAATGAATGAAAATAAAGTAACGTTAATTAGTGGCGGTGGTAGTGGTCATGAGCCAGCGCATGCAGGATTAGTCGGAAAAGGAATGTTAGATGCGGCAGTGTGCGGAGATGTGTTTGCTTCGCCTTCACAAATTCAGGTATATCAAGCAATTAAAGAGACAGCGAGTAAAAAAGGTACGTTATTAATTATTAAAAATTACAGCGGCGATATTATGAATTTCAAAAACGGAGCGCATTTAGCGACGGAAGATGGAATTGAAGTAGATTACGTAAAAGTGGACGATGATATTGCAGTAGAAGATAGCCTGTACACAGTAGGACGCCGCGGCGTTGCGGGCGTTATTCTCGTTCATAAAATTGCCGGTGCAGCAGCGGAAGCAGGTATGGATTTAGGAGCGGTGAAAGCTGTAGCGGAAAAAGCAGCGGCTAACGTGCGCACAATCGGTTTAGCGTTAACGTCTTGTACAGTTCCAGCGAGCGGATCACCTACTTTCACACTTGCGGAAGATGAAATGGAATACGGCGTAGGTATTCACGGTGAACCAGGAATTAAGCGTGAAAAAATGTTGTCAGCAGATGAATTAGCTAACCGTATGACAAATGATTTAATGAAAGATTTAGGAGTAAAAGACGGCGAAGAAATTGCACTTCTAGTAAATGGTTTTGGCGGAACACCACTGCAAGAACTATATCTATTTAATAATGCAGTTACGAGAGAATTAGCTGATAGAAACATTAAAATTAATAGAGTATTCGTCGGTAATTATATGACGAGTATCGATATGGCTGGTATGTCTTTAACAGTGATGAAGTTAGATGACGAGCTAAAAACGTTGTTATCGAAAGAGTGTAATACACCAGCGTTTAAAGTAGATGGACCAGTTGAAAGTGTAGAGTACGTGAATGTGCTTGAAGATGTAGAAGAGAAGGAAGTTTCCTTCGAAATAGAAACAGCGGAAGAGCACGCTGTTATTAAAGATAATGTCATTACATTAAATAACATGATTTATCTCGTTGATAAAATGAGTGACATTATTATTAAAAATGAAGTACCGTTCTGTGAGTTAGATACACATGCAGGTGACGGCGACTTCGGAATGAGTGTTGCAAAAGGATTTAAGCAATTAAAGCGTGAGTGGCATTCTATTGTAGATCAAGAGAATGTAACGATCGGATCATTCCTTGACGGTTGTTCAATGATTATTATGGAACATTGCGGCGGCGCTTCTGGTCCAATTTGGGGCGGAGCATTCCGCGCAGCTAGTAAAGCAGCAGGCGAAAAACGTGAGTTAACAGCCAAAGAGTTCGCTGAAATATTGCAAGCGGCACTTCACGGCATACAATCTATCGGTGAAAGATCGTTCGGAAGAGGAGCGGTAGTTGGTGATAAAACACTTGTTGATGCACTTGCTCCATGTGTAGATGCTTGGATTGACAGTGCTTCAAACGAAGTAGACATAAAAACTGCCTTTGAAAAAGGAGCAGAAGCAGCGGTTAAAGGAGCAGAGTATACGAAAGAAATCGTAGCTCGTATGGGCCGCGCTGGTACAGTTGGTGAAAGAAGCTTAGGCTATCCAGATGCAGGTGCACATGCGCTTGGGGTTATCTTTACGGAGATTGCGGGTAGTTTGAAATAGTAATTAGAAAGTCCCTCTGCCTTAAGGCGGAGGGACTTTTATATAGTTGATATGTAGAAGACTTCTTTCAGTGCTTTTTGCTTATTTGAGAGATTTCTTCAATCAAATTGTATTTGAGACTTAGTTTTTTTGTGATTGCAGCTTATCGATTTTCCAGTGTGCTCCTAGAGATTCTAAAGAGCTTTCAATATAAAACATATATTCATCTGCGGTACTTGTTACTTCAAAAGCTATTTTTAATTCTACCGTTTCATTTGGTTTAACTTGTATATCAGAAGGGTTTTGGTCAAGCACCTTGCCTTCATAGGCCTTTCCGTCTTTTTCATCTTTTAAGTTATATTTTAATTCTGATAGTCCAATCATTTGACCTCGTACATTTTTTACAGAGACATTAACAACGACGGAATCGTTGTTAGCATTTAAATATGCATTTTGAACGGTGGCCGAGTAATAGCCTCCCTTAACACTCTCACCAACTAATAAAATACCTTGTTCCAAGCGGCTCATATCTTCTTTTTCTTCAAAATTTATTAATTCTTCATTTTCATTTTTTGCGGTTGGTTCTTCTATTGGACCATTTTCAACGGCACTATCTTTTTTATCTTGTGTACAAGCAGCCGTAACACTGGCTAATACTAGAATTAAAGTAAGTAATATGAATAATTTCCTCATAAAATTTATCTGTCTCCTTAAGTTTCTCAATTTTGTGCAACTATACATATTATAAAGAGATTCTATTAAGATTAACATAATGTCTCATTATTGGATCAAAATAGGGGTCTTTTAGACACCTTATTCTTGTTTTTTATTAATATGATTGGTGTATTTACTCTAGTTGTAGCGAAATCGTCCGTTGTTATCACTCCTACTGTAAATATGTAATTAGTATTATTTTATTCTTTAAATATCTCCGGTTTTTCAACTCTAAATGATTGCACCTCACCGCACTCTAAACAAAATGTGGTTAATAGTTTGGAACGTTTCCCTCCTGAAAAGAATCTACTAGATTCATCCTCACAAACATATGCATGATAAGCAGATCCAACCCTTCCTTCTTTAAATGTAGTAGAACCACAATTCGCGCATCGTTTATTTTTCATGTTACTAACACCTCATTTGATTGATATTTATTTTTCTGTGTTTTTAAGATAGAAGTAAAGCAACTTGGTTATAAATGATGTTTTCGACATGATACAACATAGCCCTTTATATATCCGCAAGTAAAACAACATAATACCCTATAAATCTCTATAACAATATGATGTTTCATATATCATTTAATGTTTATCGGAAAAATAAGTATTAAAGTATTGAGTTTTATTATTCTGATGATTATAATAAATAAAAAACAAACAATTCTTATGTTGAGAAGTGGAGGGACGGGCCCTATGAAACTTCGGCAACCTCGTTTTAGACGAAAGGTGCCAAATCCTGCAGGTGAAAAAAACACCTGAAAGATAAGAGCAGTTCACTTAGTCAAGAAGGCTACTCTTATTTCGATAAGAGTAGCTTTTTTTATCCCGCATTAACGGGCAGTAAGACCCCCACCTCAAAATTCAGCGGAAGCAAAGAAGTTAGGTGGGGGATCAACTGCCCGTAAAAGCCCGATTGGTTCAACTAATAATCAGTGGGGGATGAACAAAACCCCCACTGATTAAAGTTTCACTTTATGGCTAAAAGTTAAAGGGGGAATAGGTAGTGGAGTATGGTTTTTGGTTACCGATTTTTGGGGGATGGCTTCGAAATGTAGATGATGAATCTATGCCGCCTACGTTTGAGTATGCAAAACAAACAGCGCAAGCGGCAGAACAGTTAGGTTTTTCAACAACTCTTATTGCGGAATTAAACTTAAATGATATAAAAGGTGTTTCAGCACCAAGTTTAGAAGCATGGACAACTGCGGCAGCACTTGCTGCGGTAACGGATCGATTAGAGATTATGACAGCTGTAAGACCTGGTTTTCACAATCCAGCAGTTGCAGCGAAAATGGCAGCAAATATAGATCAATTAAGTAATGGTCGTTTTACATTGAATGTAGTTTCAGCATGGTGGGAAGAAGAAGCGAGGCAGTACGGCGGGGTATTTACCGCACATGATGAACGGTATGATCGCACAGAGGAATTTGTAACAGTTTTGAAAGAGCTTTGGAAAGAAGAAGAGTTTTCTTATAAAGGGAACTTTTATGAGCTTCATCATACACATTTAAGTCCAAAACCTGTGCAGAAACAAGGCATTAAGATCTATGCAGGTGGTGAGAGTGAGCGAGGAAAAGAAGTAATTGTAAATCACGCGGATGCATATGTAATGCATGGCGGAACAGTGGAAGAAGTATTTGTGAAAATAGAAGATATGAAGAATCGTAGAAAGAAAGTCACAGAGGAGCCATTGCAGTCATTCGGGCTCGCGGCTTACGTCATTTGTCGTGATACAGAAGAAGAGGCGTTAGAGGAATGGAGACGCATAACGGATGTGAAAGACGATGCTTTAGGTTACGCGGGTTACCAAGATTTTATTAGTAAATCGCATTTGGAACAGCAAGTGAAGCTAAATGATTATTCCGTATCTAATCGCGGGTTACGTCCTAATTTAATCGGAACACCAGAACAAATTGCAGGAAGGATACTTGCTTTTGAAAAAGTGGGTGTTACGTTATTACTTTTACAATTTTCGCCACAGCTTGAAGAGATGAAACGATTTTCTGAAAAAGTGATGCCATTAGTTGAAGCAAAAAGAAAGGAATTGATTACAAATGAGTAAAATTTACATATTACATGAGAATAAGGAATGGACGGATCATTTGGTGAAAAGATTGGAAGAACTGGAGTTACCTTATGAGGAGTGGTTTTTAGATGAAGGAACAATTTCGTTAGAACAAGAACCTCCCCAAGGTGTTTTTTATAGCCGCATGAGTGCTTCTTCACATACGAGAGGGCATCGATATGCACCTGAGTTGACTGAAGGAGTTCTTGCTTGGTTAGAGGGATACGGGCGAACAGTATTTAATGGATCTCGAGCATTGCGTCTTGAAGTAAGTAAATTGAATCAATATGCAGCATTAAGAAAATTTGGGATACAAGTGCCGAAAACAATTGGTGCTGTTGGCCGTGATCATATAGTAAAAGCAGCAAAGGAGTTAGGGGAAGTACCGTTCATTACAAAGCATAACCGTGCAGGTAAAGGCCTTGGTGTTCAACTGTTTCATTCCATTGATGCTTTAGAACAATATTTGGATGGTCCGACATTTGAAGAACCTATTGATGGAATTACTTTAATCCAGCAATATATTGAAGCGCCAGAACCATATATTACACGTTGTGAGTTTGTAGGCGGTCAGTTTGTATATGCAGTTAAAGTAGATACATCAGAAGGATTTGAGCTTTGCCCGGCAGATGTATGCTCTATTCAAGATGCTTTTTGCCCAGTAGGAGAAGAGAGTAAGAAAGAGTCGTCAACAAAATTTGAAATTATATCGGACTTCCAAGAGCCAATTATTGAAAAGTACAAAGAGTTTTTGAAAGAAAATAAAATTACCGTTGCTGGTATTGAATTTATTCGCAGTTCGGATGGAACAATTTATACGTATGATATTAATACAAACACAAACTATAATTCTGACGCAGAGTCTGTAGCGAATCAATTTGGTATGCTTGAGCTTGCTACATTCCTTGGAATAGAATTAGAAAAACAAGTAGAGTCAGTTAAATAATGTTGATTAAAAAATAAGGTTTTGGTGCAAACCTTTGCTAAATTAATAGTATCAGTATGTCCAAGTTTAGGAGCGTACTTACAAGGTTTTTAGAGTTTTTGCACCAGCAAAAAAAGTATCAGTTTTTATGTTGTATTTTTTTCCTTTCCTAGCACTACTCTATCGCCATCAAAACAAAAGAACGAGTGATCCCACTTTATGGTTATGTGCAAAACATAAACTAGTAGAAGGTTTGTATTTTTTTATCTTATGTATCCCACCCTGCATAAAAAAATATTTCTCAACATTTAATTGTTGAAAAACATTGAATATTCTCTATAAAGAGAATATTATGTTTCTATCGGCAAAAAAAACGATAATTCGCAGACACTGGGGAGGAAATGCATTGAAAAAGAATAAGAAGTTAAAACCATTATCAGTTTTAGCAACAGCAGCAGTACTAAGTAGTAGTTTTGCTTTTGGAAGTCATGCAGCGTATGCTGATTCGCCATCATCTCTACCAATAGATGAGCATTTAATACCGGAGGAGCGTTTGGCAGAAGCGCTAAAACAACGGGGCGTAATTGATCAATCTGCATCACAAGCTGAGACGTCAAAGGCTGTCGAGAAATATGTTGAGAAAAAGAAAGGGGAAAACCCTGGTAAAGAAATCTTGACAGGAGATAGTCTTACGCAAGAAGCTTCTGATTTTATGAAAAAAGTAAAAGATGCAAAAATGAAGGAAAATGAACAGGCGCAGCAGCCAACAGTAGGGCCAGTAGCTGGACAAGGTGCAGGATTGAATTCTAGTAAATTAAATGGAAAAGTACCTACTGCACCAGCGAAGCAAGAAGAGTACAACGGTGCTGTTCGAAAAGATAAAGTACTTGTTTTACTTGTAGAATTTAGCGATTTTAAGCATAACAATATTGATCAAGAGCCAGGATACATGTATTCTAAGGACTTCAATCGTGAACATTATCAAAAAATGTTATTTGGTGATGAACCATTTACGTTATTTGATGGATCGAAGATTAACACATTTAAACAATATTATGAAGAACAATCTGGCGGCAGCTATACAGTTGATGGAACTGTAACGGAATGGCTTACTGTTCCAGGGAAAGCTTCAGATTACGGTTCGGATGCAGGAACTGGCCATGATAATAAGGGTCCTTTAGGGCCACGTGATTTTGTGAAAGAAGCATTAAAAGCAGCGGTAGCAAAAGGAATTAATTTAGCAGATTATGATCAATTTGATCAATACGATCAAAATGGTGATGGAAATAAAAACGAGCCAGATGGCATTATTGATCATTTAATGGTTGTACATGCTGGCGTTGGTCAAGAAGCTGGCGGCGGTAAATTGAAAGATGATGCGATTTGGTCTCATCGTTCAAAACTTGGATCAAAACCATATGCGATTGATGGCACAAAATCTTCTGTTTCGAATTGGGGCGGAAAGATGGCTGCATACGATTATACAATCGAGCCTGAAGATGGAGCAGTTGGTGTGTTTGCGCATGAGTATGGTCATGATTTAGGCTTACCAGATGAATACGATACGAAGTACTCAGGACAAGGTGAACCTGTTGAGTCATGGTCTATTATGAGTGGCGGCAGCTGGGCTGGAAAAATTGCAGGAACAGAGCCAACAAGTTTCTCACCACAAAATAAAGAGTTTTTCCAAAAGAATATGAATGGCAACTGGGCGAATATCGTTGAGGTAGATTATGATAAACTTCGCACGGGAGTCGGTGTTGCAACATATTTAGATCAAAGTGTTACAAAATCAAAACGACCAGGAATCGTTCGTGTTAACTTGCCAGACAAAGATATTAAAAATATCGAGTCAGCATTTGGTAAGAAGTTTTATTACAGCACAAAAGGAAATGACATTCATACAACACTTGAGACACCAGTATTTGACTTAACAAATGCCAAGGATGCTAAGTTCGATTATAAGGCATTTTACGAACTTGAAGCGAAGTATGATTTCCTTGACGTATATGCGATTGCAGAAGATGGAACGAAGACACGTATTGATAGAATGGGCGAAAAAGATATAAAAGGCGGCGTGGATACAACTGATGGTAAGTGGGTTGATAAATCATACGATTTAAGCCAATTCAAAGGGAAAAAAGTAAAACTGCAATTTGAGTATTTAACAGATATTGCAGTAGCTTATAAAGGATTTGCGTTAGATAATGCTGCATTAACTGTAGATGGAAAAGTTGTTTTCTCAGATGATGCAGAAGGCGGGCCAGCAATGACGTTAAAAGGATTTACTGTATCTAACGGATTGGAACAGAAAAAAAATAACTACTACGTAGAGTGGAGAAATTACGCTGGTTCTGACACGGCGTTACAACATGCGCGTGGTCCAGTCTTTAATACAGGAATGGTTGTATGGTATGCGGATCAAAGCTTTACAGATAACTGGGTAGGTGTTCATCCAGGTGAAGGATTCTTAGGAGTAGTAGATTCTCATCCAGAGGCAATCGTAGGTACATTAAACGGACAACCGACTGTGAAGAGCAGTACGCGTTATCAAATTGCCGATGCGGCATTCTCATTTGATCAAGCGCCAGCATGGAGAGTAGATTCGCCAACTCGCGGTATCTTTGACTATAAAGGATTACCGGGCGTTGCAAAATTTGATGATTCTAAGCAGTACATCAACAGCGCTATTCCAGATGCAGGACGTAAGTTGCCGAAACTAGGATTGAAGTTTGAAGTAGTAGGTCAAGCTGAAGACAAATCTGCAGGTGCAGTTTGGATTCATCGATAGAATAAGGTGAAATTATGAGGGAGCTGCCCCGTAAGTTGGTGAAACCGACTTATGGACAGCTCTCTTTTTATTGTGGAAACCATAATGAAAATATGAGTTTTTGCATATTTTTAAATTTAATATATCCTCCGAAAAGTTTTAATTGTATAATGTTTCTTGTCATAGTCTTTTAGATTTTTCGACAAAAAATAACAAAAATAGAAGACGTATTGGGAGAATGCATTATGTACATAAAACTATTAAAATCAATTACATCATTATCACTTATTGGTGGTGCTTTATTATATACAAATGGCAGTGATGTGAAAGCTGCTGAAACGGGTACTTTTTCGGATGTACCTACATCGCACTGGTCTTATCCTGCGATTAAAGACTTAGCGAGTAAAAATATTATTTCAGGCTATGGAAATGGGATGTTTGGTTTTGGTGATGTTGCGACGAGGGAGCAAGTTGCAGCTTTAATTTATCGCGTGTTAGTACCGAATAAGCAAGGTGGTACGTTTAGTAATGATGGTGCTCGTTATGTATTACAAGATGGGTCTACTTTAAATAATCCGTATCGTGATATTCGCTCAGGTTCTACAATGTTTCCAGAAGAGGTGTTAACGTTAACGAAATTGGGGATTTTTAAAGGTGATGGAAATGGCGGTTTTAGACCGAAAGATTCTGTTAGCCGTGCAGAAATGGCGCAAATTATTAAAAATGCGTTCCAAGTTTCAGTTAAACAAAAACATACATTTAATGATGTTCCAAATGGATTTTGGGCAGAAAATGCGATTAGTGCGGTGCAGTCAAACGGGATTGCATCTGGTACAGGAGACGGGAAATTTGAACCAGCTAAAACGGTAACGCGTGAACAGTATGCACAGTTTTTATATAATGCATTGAAATATAAAAAGCCTGAGGTTGCGGTGCAAGATACAGGAGATGCGGCATTATTAGCAGCATTCAAAAATGAAGTGCAAACGCGTATTAATACGTATGAAACGAACATTACACTTCCATATAAAACGAAAAATAATAATACAAAAGAAGTTATGAATACACTTTTTAACGCATATGAAGAAGTCGCAAATAAAAATGAGTATACAAATTATAATAGATCGAATATTTCATACTCACTATCTGGATCACCTGGAAATTATACATTTACGCTAAATATTACATATCGCGAAACGAAAGAACAAACAGAGTATGTGATGAAACAAGCGAAAGCGATCGTTTCTTCTATTATTCAAACGGGAATGGATGATCATGAAAAAGTGAAGGCGGTTCATGACTACGTAGTAAAACATGTCTCTTACGATACGTCTTATAAAGCGTATACAGCATATGAGGCACTCGCGAATCGTTCTGCCGTTTGCCAAGGTTACACACTATTAACCTATCAATTATTAAAAGAAGCTGGAATTGAGAATCATTTTGTAGTAGGAACTGGAGACGGTCAGCCTCATGCTTGGAATTTAGTGAAAATCGATAACAAGTGGTACCATCTTGATACAACATTCGATGATCCTGTACCAGATGAACAAGGTCGCGTTACGTATTCCTATTTCAATTTATCAGATGAGCAAATCGCAAGAAATCATGAGTGGAACCGCGGGGATTATCCGCAAGCTACAACAAACTATTATAGTACATTAACAAATAAAATTGCGACAGGTGGTACGAAAACACCTGCATATCAGCAAATATTAAAAGATACAAAGTTAAATTATTTAGGAAATGAATATATCGCAAATAACTATAATGAATTCAAAAATAAAATGCAGCAGCGTTATAGCACAAAGTCAGCAAAGATTGAAATTCTTTATAAGCAATCAATGGACGGTTCACTGCAAGATGTGAAAAAAGTAATTGGAGAAATCGGTTATCCGCAAGGAGCGAACCGTGTTTCTTATAAAGCTGAGCCGTATAATGCGAAAGAAGGGTATTCTTTGGTGACGATTACGTTTATGTATTGATAATGAAAAAAGCATCTATTTCAGATGCTTTTTTATTATTTTAGTTCGACATAATGTGATAACGGAACATAATTGCATCTGTTATGATAACTTTTGAAATTTTACATTTTGGAGGATTAGCAATGGACAAAAAGAAGATTTTTGCTGTGTTAATAGGAATCGTGGTTTTACTTGTTTTTGTTATCCATCCAGGCGTCCCAGACAAACGTGTTCCTCTAAAAAATAAACTTGCAGTAATCCTTCCATTGATTGTTATATCCGGTTTAATTTCCTTGTATATATAATTAAAACAAGTACTTATCAAGTAACGTTAAGGTAGGTAGAGAAGTATATATATCTACTTTTCTACCTATGCGTAGTTTAGTAAAAAACCTCACAAACACTTCCACTGCGGCTTCTCCTTCACGATAATCACTTACTAATTCTTTTGGCTTAATATATAAGATATACAGTATGAATTATATTGATATGTTACGCCGTTCAAAAAAATCTGCTTTATAGAGCGTGCCCCATGCCCATCAAGCTAAAAATTTAGAATTACTCCAAAACGAAAAAATGAACTTTTTGTCTCGTTAGAAGAACATGCTGCTAATCCCATAAATAAAGCGCAACAAATAAGTGTTTTTAATAGTTTATTGTTCATAATATGTATCCCCCAGTGTGTAAAATGTTAGATTTCCTGAACTAACATAACAAATGTGGTTACAACTATTTTGTTATGTTTTGTCGAATGAAAATAAAAAAAGAGAAATTCCGCTTATATGAAGATCATTTATCTAGTATTGAGCATTTAATAATTATGATAAGTACAAGCATCGTAAGGAGGTGTGTACATGAATGAAAAAAATGAGTTTTTGAGTGGAGCAGCATTTGATCCAAATTTACTGGGTCCTACATTACCACCTATTCCACCATTTACTTTACCTACTGGTCCGACTGGGATTACAGGAGAAACCGGACCGACGGGAACAACAGGACCTACTGGGCCAACAGGCGGACCTGGAATCACAGGCCCAACCGGAATTACCGGACCAACAGGAGCAACAGGGGAAACAGGAGCAACAGGAACAACAGGAGCAACAGGAGCAACAGGAACAACAGGAGCAACAGGAGCAACAGGAGCAACTGGGGAAGCTGGAGCAATAGGAGCAATAGGAGCAACAGGAGCAACAGGAGCAACAGGAGCAACTGGGACAACAGGGGAAACAGGAGCAACTGGGACAACAGGGGAAACAGGAGCAACAGGAGCAACAGGAGCAACAGGGGAAACAGGAGCAACTGGAACACTCTCAACTGCTAGTGCTAGTGTTATAACAATTACATCACAAACTCTTGCTAATCTTGCTCTAGTCAATTTTAGCACTGGAGCTGTTATATTAAACAATGTTTTATTTGATGGAATTTCCACATTTACAATTCAAGTGCCTGGTATTTATTATTTTATTGGTGCACTAATGACTTCTGCAAATCAAGCAGGACCTGTTGGAGTAACTATATCTCTTAATAATCTTTCTCCAGGCTTGGATGGAGTAAATTATGGAACTGCAGCAGGCCAAGAAGTTGTTGCTTTTGGATTTCTTCAAGTCGTTGCTGGGGATACAATTACTCTTAATAATGTTAGTGGGCAGTCAATTACGATAGGAGGTAATACAGGTAGTAATCAACCAGCCGCTCGATTGTCTTTTTTCAAAATCTCATAAGACTTAATTTTGTGAACGAAAAGTCCATTCAGGCTGTTTCTGAAGGGACTTTTTTTATAGGTTTAGAGATACATTGACTGCTGATAATAATGCGTTATGTTAAAAGGAGAGAATTTAATATTGGAACAAGAAAAGATTGATATTTTAGCTGAAACCTTATTATTGGAGGTTATAACACAAAAAGTTGAAATGATAGAGCAGCTTCCCATTATGCTAAAAGGGATTGACTATTTAGATGATTGGGCAGAAGTCATTTCAAAAACAACAGAATGTGAAATTTTTGAATCAGATGCACCCAGTGTTATGAATTTTTTTGCCGTAGGAGAAAAAGTTTTAATTGAGCTAGAGATGCCATGTCTTATATCAACATGGCAGGATAGAGAACAACTTCTGAGAATTACAACTACTGTGAAAGCGAAGTGCTTAGTTTCTCATGCAGAAGTATTTGATTGGAGCAATATGAATAAAAAAGAATTGTTAAAACGCCAAAAAGATGTGGAATTTGTAGAGTTAAACTATATAGATACTGAATGTGATGATATTCGTGCTTATTGAATTAGCAAAAACAACAAATTCCAGTTTGTTGTTTTTCCCGTTTTTTACATAAATGAAACGTCTTTATAGGAGTGGCGAAGCCACGACTACATGAACAGCCCTCCAATATCTAACAGGGGCGCAAATTAACCTATAATTCCCCTTTCTGAAAGAAATGTGATTACCATTAATTTGTAATAAAAAAAGACTAGCGAAAATGCTAATCCTTTTTTATTTGATTGATTTACTGCCTATAACAATAATTAAGTAAATAAGCTGTCCACATGGGCAGTTTATTCTATTTTTTCATAGCATAGATTATTTTGAAAAATGCTGATGGTATCCCACCGCTATCAAGTTAAGAAATACATTCTTCCCCAAAATGAAAAAAATGAACTAAATTTATATGGACAACTATGAAAAGATGAAATTTTCGTTTTGGGGATACTTCAAAATCTTAGCTTGATGGGCATGTGGTACTACCCCATCGCTATCAAGCTAAGCCCATACAACGTTAATTATAGTAGAAGTTGTTTATTTTTTTAAAAAAACTACGTGTAGGGAATTTAAAGATTTGCATACGAAATAAACCCTAATGGGTTTCAATTTTTTGATTTAAGCCGCTTGATTATCAAGCATGGTACAATTGTAAATGACACCTAATATATCAAAGACTGTTTTCTTCTCATATCGATGAGATTTTCTCCCGTTTTGCTGTAGGAGGTTGAACAGGCGAAGTAACACCTTTGATAGCTCTTGGGTGTCTTTTTGTATCGACTGGAAAAGAAGAAAAAAGTAATCTTTAATCATATATATGGCCTTATATTCACTCAGTTCTCGTTTCTTTTTCATAAGAAGTAATTGCCGCATTTGAAACATGGTAGAAGAACAAAGTAGAATGGCAATCAGTTGCCCATACAAATGGCATTCCAATCGTTCTCGTTTTATCTTTTTACAATGATGAATATGAAAGAATGATTTCCATGTTTTAAATAAAATCTCGATTTGCCAACGTAAAGAATACCAATCATGTACTTGTCCCATCGGGACAATATCTATAGGGGTATTTGTCATATATACATTGATACCGCTAAGTCGTTTACTACGAGCAGAATACTTCATTCCTTTCTTTTTTTCTCTTACCGTTTGATCGTGTAATCGTTTTTGTTGTTGTTCTTTTGTTAGTCGATGAACAATCACACGAGTTGGTACTTTATCAGTCATTCCTACATAAGCGTCGGATATTTCATATGTTTGTCCTGGCTGAAGAGAGTTCATTAAAACCTCCATATCTATTTGGATATACTCTGTACCCTTCTTAATTCTGCCATCTTGAAAATAATCAGGGTTTAGATTTTTTTGATAAATACGTGTATTCGATTTGATACGTGAGATATAATAAGCCTTTTTATCTTGTATATGTTGAAGATCTTTCAAATGAAAATAACCTAAATCTCGGATACATAAATCATTCGCTGTTACAGTTGGGGCACACAGGGAACCATAGGTTCGATCATGTTGTTTACCTGGACCTGTATGAATATGAAGGAATTGTCCACTTAATAAATCATACTCAAGCTGTATCTTTACTCCCGCTGTATGGCTACATCCTCCCGCACCAGGATAAATTGATGAAAATATATCCGGAAGTTGAAATGCAGTTGAATCTAAAATACGAATACGCTTGAAAACAGAAGTATATGGATAAGAAATTGGCATAGATTAGGTCAGTTTTTGGTTTAGTAGTTCAGCTAATAGGTGTTGTAAAAATTGAACAGCCGCTTTATTAAATCGTTGATTCAAGCCCTCAGGGCTGATGAGTACTTCTGTTGATGCTTCTAAACAGCTAGATAACTGAGTTAAAGAAGTCATAGCTACATTTTGGCTCACCCATACACATAAAGCGACTAAATCTTTTGCTTGGTACTTACTGGTTCGTTGTACAAAGCCAACATCTCTAGCAAGATCTCGTAAGGCATTTGGAGATAGGGCACTTTGAATCTCTTGAGCAAATAGTTGTAATTCGTTAGACACAGAAACAGACATAAAATACGCCATCCTTTCCTATGATTCTACAGAAAGAATAGCGTATTTTCTCATTTTAGGGGGCATTTCTTTTTATTAGCTTGATAGCGATGGAGTCCCTCCAACATAACGCGAATTTCGTACGTTAAGGAATTATTTGGTGTCTTTTTTTAATATGTCGATTAGTAAAATAAGTTATATAAATAATTTGTTATACTTCCATGTGCCCTAGTTGATATAATGTATAAGGCAATTATTGGTTAATTAATAGCGCACATATATTAGGGAGGTACATAAGTCATGATAGATATAATCACGTCATTTCTTTTACTAGTTATATATTCTATTCGTTATCTATTTTCAACAGGCGAAAATAGGAAAAAGGCAAAAGCAGATTTAAAAGAATTTTGGACTGATACTGATGGGCAAATATTATTAGGTGCTGCTATGGGACTTGTAATTTCTGTGATAATTTTTGGTTATTTGTTGATGACGCAAATAAATTTTTAACTAAGAAGAAAAGTATTACAGAAAACAAGATATTAAATAATATACAAGGATCTCGCCATTTCTGTTGGATGGTGAGGTTTTTTAATGTACAAAAGAAAAGACACCCTAAGGTGCCTTCCTCCGACTTGAACCATCTTAATTTTAACAATATGTATTGGATTCCCATCCAAATAATATTTTACCGCATTAAGTAATGTCGGTTATTGAGAAAAAAAGGCACTCTTTCGAGTACCTTTTTACTATTCTACTTTTAATTTAATTTCTTTACCTGTCATACCGCCACTAGCTTTTAAGAAAAGTCCTTCAGCATCTTTTGGTATATCAAATACAATTTTACCTGTCTGTGTTAGACCAGGATTTAATTGTTTTAAGAAGAAGTCAGTTTTTCCACCGTTAGCTAAGTCAAAAGATGTTTGACCTTGTACTGAAGATGTGAATTCACGACCTTTGTTATCTACCAATTTAAAGCTGTTAGTATCAACAGTGATAGCGTCTTTTTGATTATTAGTAAGTGTAACTTCTAAAATCTTAAAGACACCTTGTGCTTGTTCTTTTGAGTATTCATTACCCACAGAATCTACTGTTTCCATAGATCCTACAGCGATTTTTACATCAGAAGATACACCTTCTTTTGATACCGCTTTAGTGTCTGTTGAAGTTTTTTCAGTTGAATCTCCACCACCAGCAACCATAGCAATTATTCCGATTACAAATAAAGCTATAATGCCTAGGCATCCAAACTTAAATATTTTTCCCACGTTTGTTCCTCCAATTATGTAAAATGTAAGATTGCCACGTTAATAATAACAAATTAAATATCTTTATATTGTCATATTATGTCGAAAGTAAATAAAAAGATAGTTTAGAAGTTTCAGACTGTATTTCTTTCCTATGACTTATTTTTCCCACGTATCTCTTATTCATAAAAAAAGACACCCTAAGGTGCCTTCCTCCGACTTGAACCACTTTAATTTTAATAATATGTATTGGACTCCCATCCAAATATTATTTTACCATGTTAAGTTATATTGTTCATTGAGAAAAAATAAAAGCACTCTTTCGAGTGCTCATTTTATGCAGAAACAGTAGCTTTATCTTTACGTAAGATACCCATTAATCCACCAATCAATAATAAAACTCCTGGTAATAAGTAAACGATAGAGATACAGATGAATCCGCCAATAGCAGCAACTGTCATCATGATACCGCCAACTTTAGCATTCTTTTTAACTACTACGCAGCCAACAATTCCTAAGATTGATAGACCGACAGCTCCCCATCCTAAACCGATGATGCTGTCTGCGCCTTCCGCTTCAAACGCTGCTCCCATACCGCCGATCATTAAAGCGATAAAAGCACTAATAATACCAAAAATACCACCAATAAGTCCTAATACAAATTCAGTTGTTCTTTTCATTCTAATTTCTCCTTTAAAATTTATTCTACTTTTAATTTAATTTCTTTACCCGTCATACCGCCACGAGCTTTTAATACTAAACCTTGTGCGTCAGCAGGAACGTCAAATATGATTTTACCTGTTTGAGATAAACCAGGGTTAAGTTGTTTTAAGAAGAAATCAGATTTACCACCATTTCCAATATCATAAGCTGTCTGAGCTTGTGTAGAATATGTAAATTCGCGGTCTTGATTGTCCATTAATTTGAAACTATTCGCATCAACAGTAATAGCATCCTTTTGATTGTTTGTAATAGAAATTTCAACTACCTTAAACACACCTTGAGCTTTTTCTTTTAAATATTCGCCACCAACAGAATCTATTGATTCAACAGAACCTACAGCGATTTTAACTTTAGAAGACTCCCCTTCTTTAGAAAGTTCTTTTTTTGGTTCCTCTTTCTTAGGTTCTTCTTTCTTTTTAGGCTGTTCTTTTTTCACTTCTTCTTTTTTAGGCTCTTCTTTCGGCGCTGTAGAAGCTTGTTGAGTTGTTTCTTTAGCCTTAGGTTTTTCTTCTTTATCTTCTGATGGTATTAAGATCATTGCTAACACAAGGCATACAATAGAACTAATAATTAGCTTGGCCTTAGGGTTTTTTTTGAAAATAGCAATAATAAATAATACAAACAGAACAATTGAAGCTAGAAAAATCAGTACTGCTAGTGTTTCCATATTCGATCCGCCTTTTTTTTATAGTTTTTGGTCAATATGTAAGATTTCCGAAACTATCATAACAGAAACGGTTACAACAATATTGTCGTATTTTGTCGAAATGAAATAAAAAAAGACACCCTAAGGTGCCTTCCTGCGATTGAACCATCGTAATATGGTATCGGATGCCAATCCAATTATTATTTTACCACGTTAAGTAGTTTTGGTTATTGAGAAATAATAAAAGCCCTCTTTTGAGTGCATGTTTCTAATTAATTACATCCTTAATTGATTGTAAATTGATTTGAATACGTGAATTCACCACGATATTTAATTGCAGCTACATAAGTACCACTTGTATAGCTATCTGTGATAGGGGTTTGCCAAATTTCTGTTCCAGGAAGAAATTCTGGTTCTATTGTTTGGAATCGTTCTAGGGTACCATTTGTGTGAACTTTAAAAATTTTCATTTGCGCACCAAAATGTTCTCTACCAAAGTGCTGTGTTAAGTAAAATGTATCACCAGTTATTAAATCCCCAATCATCCAATCAGGTTGATATGTACTTTCCACGGAACTTTCCAGATCCACAATGGTTTTAAATCCCCAATCATCATTAAATGGATCTGAGTAAGCTGCAGCAACTTGTGAGGTAGGCTTACTCATTTCTATTGCAGTAAACCCGCTAAATGTTAACGCCCCAATTAATGCTAATTTTCCTAATTTCATTATTGTTTCCCCCTATTAATTTTCGGAATTATTAAAAATCAGAAGTCATACACACATAATAATATAATTGATTGTATTATATTTCAAATATTTTCTAAAGAAATCCATAAAGACAAAAAAGACACCCTAAGGTGCCTTCCTCCGACTTGCCGCTTCTTAATTTTATTGTGTTATTCTTTTACTTGTACACTTGGTGTTAAGAAGGTATTGTATTGCTTAAAAAACATAAAAATATATAACAATCATCGAGTAAGCTTATTATAGCATCAATAAATAGAGTTTTTATATGTAATATTACATATATATAGATTTATTTATGTTTAATCTATATAATTAAATTGTCTGTTATTTGTTTTAATTCATTTACTTATTGTATTTTTGAACGCTCCAGCAATGGAGCTTTTTTTATGCAATAAAACATTTTCTTTGCGTTATTTAGTTGATCTATATTAACTTTACCTTCTTAAATTATATCTGTATTTTACCAAAACATTATATAGATAACCAGTTTTTTTAATAATCTAGTGAATTAATAATTTTAATGTTATTTGTTAATCATTAAATGAAAAAATACGATATTCTTTCCTATGATTCTACAGACAGGATATCGTATTTTCATATTTGTAGGATGGTTTTAGATGCAAAAAATAACAGAAATGAAAAAAGATATTAGTAATCTATATATGTCTTAATGTAAAATATATGTTGAATTTATTTTAGAAACAACATAATATATAGAATATAAGATTTATGTTATAAGGTTTATTTTTACCCATGAGGTGTATTTAATGTCTGTAAGTAAAATAAAAATTGCAAGAGTAGAAAAAGGCCTGACCCAACAAGAGTTAGCCAATATTGTAAATGTTACACGACAAACCATTAGTCTTATTGAAAGTAACAAATATAACCCTTCTTTAAAACTTTGCATTCACATAGCTAAAACATTAGCTAAAAGCTTAGATAAATTATTTTGGGAGGAACTTTAAATTGGAAAAACTAAAAAAATGGTTTTCACTCAGTACACATTCAGATGAAAGAATTCAACAAATCGAAATGAAAATTTGGGCTCAATCTGGAATTGTTGTCTTACTTATAGCTTTTGCTGATTTTATAATAAGAGGAGCATATCTACACCGTCCATTTCTAGAATGGGCTGCTTCATTAGCCATTATAATTTTTTATATGATATTCTTTTTTATTAAATCTATTCTGACTGGTGTTTATGAAACAGATATTAATAATAAAGAACAATTAAATGAAAAATTAAAAGAAAAAATGAGTAATACCTTTATTTTTTGTTTTGTCGCAATAGGTGCTACCACATACAAATATAACTTACCTGAAGATTTCGTTGGATGGTTATCAGTAATAGCAAGATTCATTATACTTTTCGCTTTCCTATTTGGTGTTCAATATCTTATTACAGTATTAGCATGGAAGAAATCCAATAAAATTTAATAAGTATAGACAAAGAAGCTTATCTTTTCGCACTTAATGATAAGCTTTTTATTATCTTTTCATCTTTTTTCGTTTTGGGGTACAATGAATTTCTTAGCTTGATAGCGATGTGGTACTACCCCAAATAACAATAAAATCCTTTGAAAATTAATATAGTTTTTTAAAAATAGAGATGATATTATGGATAATCATACCATTTTTTTCGCTTCATGTATGATTTTACAGTAGGATAACTCTATATTAAAATAATATAAATAAGAGAATGTATTAGTAACAGGGGGAGAATAATGAAAAAGTTATTACAAGAAATTATAAATTGGATCAGTATGACCGATGAACAGATTGTTATTGGCATTTCAGGACACGGTGCTGCCGGAAAAACAACGTTCGCCAATAAGCTCATAAACCAATTAAATCAAAATAAAGTGAGTTATATTAATACAGATCCATACATTGTTAGTTCAAATGTACGAAAGTATACAAGTATCCATTATACATATCAGAATGAAAATCATTATGATAAAATGACAGCTTGTCATCCATCAGCCCATCATTTGTCTGCGTTAGAAAGAGATGTTCAAATGGTAAGAGCTGGTTTAGATTTTTATACAATGGATACACATTATATAAAAAGTGAGTTAATTTCTTCGAAAAATAAGGTGACGATTGTAGAAGGAATGAGTGTCGCATTTATTAATCCAAATTTATTTGATTTGAAAATTTACTTCTATACAGATGGAGAAACAGAATTAATGAGAAGGTCTAGCCGTGATATTATTGAAAGAGGAGCCGATATTAATTACTTAAGGAAGTCTCATGAAGAACGTCGGATTCAGTATGAAGTGTTTATGCATCAGTATAGTCAACGTTTTGATATTATTATCAAAAATTCCAATGAAACAATACGTTTAGAAAAAAATACATTTGAGTTTTATAAAGTTTAAATACAAATACTTTATTTACTAAAATAGCAAGTTAGTGAATAAATTTTTCGTATTTTTTCGGAAGGATGTTAAGCAATGAGAGCACCGTATCAAGTATTGATATTTCCTTATATAAAAACTGACGATTCCATTCAATATGCCATTTTTAATCGAAGTGATTATGGTTATTGGCAAGGAATAGCTGGTGGTGGAGAAGATGGTGAGACTCCTATTGAATCAGCAAAACGAGAAGCGTTTGAAGAGGCTGGTATTACAAGAGAAAGTCCATATATAAAACTAGATTCTGTGTCTTCACTACCAGTAGAGGATGTAGTTGGTGAATTTCTTTGGGGCGAAGATGTTTATGTAATAAAAGAATTTTCTTTTGGAGTTAAAGTTCCTACAAAAAATATTAAATTATCTAAAGAACACTTCAATTATAAATGGCTGTGCTTTGAGGAAGCCGTAACGCTTTTAAAATGGGATAGTAACAAAACGGCTTTGTGGGAATTAAACAAAAGGCTGTTAAAATAATTAAAGTGTTAGTTAACAAAGCCGATAGTGGAGCGAGAATTAAACAACTTAAAAAAGCTTTGCTACATTACTTATGTAGCAAGGCTTTTTTCTTAGCGTACGAAATCGCGTTTTGTTGGCGGCACCCCATGCCCATCAAGCTAAGATTTTTAATTACCCCCAGAACGAAAATTTTATGCATCATTGATTACTGATAATGTTGCTTTATGTAGGTCACACAGGTAGATAGGGGTATACAGCTCTTCTTTTATGGTACACTTCAATAAAGGTTACAGCCGAGATACGTGTAAAAATAGGGCATATACTTACTTTTTTTCCATCCACGACCTATTGAGGTTATACGGGTATCGTTTCTTCTATTGGATGAGAGATTTTTTGTAAATCAATCACATAATCCCCAAAGCGTTTTATATGTCTACTTTAATACGAATATTAACTTTGGAGGCACACCACTGCAATAAGACTTATAACGAAATTAAATTCTTGATATATCCCGTCAAGGACATATTATGGAACAGTGCTTTAATAAAGGAGTTGTATAAAATGAATGAAAATAAAGGTACAGAAATAGAACGATTTTCAAAAGCAGAAAACATTCTACCTCAGATCAATAGTAAAACTAAGCTAGGCGACTTACGAAAAATTGCGAAGGATATTAAAAAAAATCACGAACTAGCTATGGAACTTTGGTCAACCGAAGAGTTTTTGCCCAGACTATTAGCAATCTTAATTATGGACAAAAAACTTCTTTCACAAGATGTGCTAAATAAGCTTGATAAGGATATGCAAACTCACACTTTTGATGAGCGAAATAACTTAATGGATTGGTTAATGGCTAATCAGCTCACCAAAGACAAGAAGAAAATTGCATTGATGGAGTCATGGGAAAATAGTCCTTCTGCTCTTCAAAGGCGAGCTTTCTGGTATTATCAAGCGCGATTGAGATGGACTGGACAAACACCGCCTGATAACACCGCATACTTGCTATCTGCATTAGAAGCTAATATTACGCAAGAAGAACCGGAAGTTCAATGGGCTATGAATTTCACCGCAGGCTGGATAGGCGTTTATGATGACAAGAATCGTGCACGTTGTATTGAACTTGGGGAGAAAACGGGTCTTTACAAAGATGAAATAGTAGCAAAAGGATGTACTCCCAGCTATTTGCCGAAGTTCATTACAATTGAAGTTAACAAACGACATAATAATTAGTTACTTCTGAAAAATTTATTTGGATTTAATGCAAAAATAGAAGAATATGTCTTATGTCTCATCAGACGAATATTATTCATTAGGAAAGGGATGCTTACGATGATAAAATTATCTTATAGTGGTTTAAAATATGGGGAAAGTGATGTGGAAGTAAAATTACTGGTGGATATACAAAATGATTGGTTTGAGGTAACACATACCAAGGAAGTGTCCCAAGTAATGAATAAATCAACAGGTAAATATATTATAGTAAATCGAAACACCTTGAAATGTGAGTTTGTTTCATAATACAAAGAAACTGTGAAACAACTAAATTTTATACAACTGACTATATCAGTCTCTTTATAGTCTGATCAGATAACAATAATCTATACGAAAATAGCGAAATCAAAAGAATATAAATAAAACCCTTGATTTATTTACGTTGAGTAGAAAATCAAGGGTTTTATTTACGTTGAGTAGAAAATCAAGGGTTTTTGGTTTGAAAAACGTCTTAGAATATAGTTTTAGCAAAATACTGGTAAGGTGATTTTTATGTATAAACAATGTCCGCTAATGCTTATTGCGTGATTTGGTTCCATTGCTACACAAACCCCATTATCTGCTACTTCCCCCTGGTTACAACAACGCTGGTATTGGGCTTTTTATATGAAATGGTAACAAATGTAAGTGTATGACCTATTTTTACACGTATCTCGGCTGTACCCTAAAATGAGCTTAATGTACGGAATTTGCGTTTTGTTGTTGCTATCCCATGCCCATCAATCTAATATTTTGAAGTGCACCAAAAAAAATTCCATCTCACTTTTTTGTTTTATAGATGAGAGCTGTGTAGCAATGATTTAGGTATCTACAAATCAAGAGTTTTTAACTATTCTCTCTATAGCGATGTTTTGCCATAGTATAATAAGATTCAGGATTTTGAGAAATGACAGAAATAAAAATTTCTTATATAAAAATGTAAAAATCCACCATATTTAATTTAGTTGTTATGATAATTCATATATCCTCTTAGCACCCTTAACTTGCTGGCGATGGGGTACCGCCAGCATTTTGGAAAACCCCCACGCTAAGAGCATGCAAGGTTTTATACAGCTTTGCGGCTAATCCAGTAACAAATGAAAAACTTATAACCATGCCAGGATAGGAATATATATAATCAATAAAGTAATAGAAAAAGAAAAAGGAGTTTCCTTGTGAGAGTAGGGAATCTCCTTTTTCTTTGCTACCGATAATGGGACGTTATGTTAACTTCATATGAATAAAGTATACAAATCCCAAAATAGAAATATTTTTTATATTGTATAAAAAGCGATATAAAATATGAAATTAGTTTATTAAAGAAAAATTGTTTATATATATCATTCTTCATAAAAATGATTTAACGTATTTTTATTGATGTCATTTTTCCCCTAATACATTTACTAATTATGATAAAAGTTTTTTAGGGGTGAAATATGTTAAATGAAAAAAATGGAAAGATCTAATACCGGATGATTTTTTGAGTGGTGCTGCATTAAATCCAAATTTAATTGGTCCTACATTACCACCAATTCCTTCTTTTACATTTCCAACAGGACCAACAGGAGAAACGGGGCCAACAGGGCCAACAGGGCCAACAGGGCCAACAGGACCAACAGGACCAACAGGACCAACAGGGCCAACAGGGCCAACAGGAGAAACGGGGCCAACAGGGCCAACAGGGCCAACAGGGCCAACAGGACCAACAGGACCAACAGGGCCAACAGGGCCAACAGGAGAAACGGGGCCAACAGGGCCAACAGGGCCAACAGGACCAACAGGATCAACAGGACCAACAGGAGAAACGGGACCAACAGGAGAAACGGGGCCAACAGGATTAACAGGACCAATAGGAGCAACGGGACCAACAGGAGAAACGGGGCCAATAGGACCAACAGGATCAACAGGAGAAACGGGGCCAACAGGATTAACAGGATCAATAGGAGAAACGGGGCCAACAGGATTAACAGGACCAATAGGATCAACAGGAGAAACGGGACCAACAGGATTAACAGGACCAACAGGAGAAACGGGGCCAACAGGACCAACAGCAACAAGCTGTATTAGAACTGACCCCGATAACGGATGTTCTGTGGCAGAAGGAAATAGTACTGTTGCAAATGGATTTGCCTCCCATGCCGAAGGAAGTGGCACAACAGCAAGTGGAGATTTCTCCCATGCCGAAGGAGTTGGCACAACAGCAAGCGGAAGTGCCTCCCATGCCGAAGGAAGTGGCACAATAGCAAGTGCAACTACCTCCCATGCCGAAGGATTTAGCACAACAGCAAATGGACTTTTTTCCCACGCTGAAGGTCTAAATACCATTGTAAATATAATTCATCCAGGTTCTCATATTATGGGACACGATGGAACTACACGATTCCCTTTTTCTTGGCATTTAGCAAATGGTGTTGGTATTGGACCATCATTAAATTCCGCTGTAATTGAAGGAGCAACAGGAAATCTTTACCTTGACGGTGTTGTATTATCTCCTGCTGCTGCGGATTATGCAGAAATGTTTGAAACCGTTGATGGAAACTCGATTGATGTTGGATACTTTGTAACTTTAGATGGAGATGGTGACAAAATACGAAAAGCGAATGCAAATGATGATTATATTCTAGGGGTAGTGAGTGCAACTCCAGCAATGATTGCAGATTCAAGTGATTTACGTTGGCATAATCTCTTCGTAAAAGATGAATGGGGAAGAACTCAATATCATGAAGTTATTGTACCAGAAAAAAAAGATGACGATGGAAAAGTGATTCACCCCTCCTTTACAAAACTCGAACCTATATTAAATCCTGAATGGGACTCCTCACAAGAGTATATCCCACGTTTGCAAAGACCTGAATGGGTACCTGTTGGTCTTGTTGGAAAACTTCTGGTTCGAGATGATGGAACATGTCAGCCAAAGAAATATTGTAAACCTAATAGTGAAGGTATCGCAACTGCGTCAAGTGAAGGGTATCGAGTAATGAAGCGCACAGGACCAAATCAAATTATGATTTTAGTTCGCTAAAAGACAAACGACCATATAACATATTGAGTTCTAATGTAACCAAATCAACATTAGAACAATGATAACTGGATTTGAATTGAGGCTTTTCACTTCCAATAATGATAATTATGTAAATGCGCTGTCCATATGGGCAGCTTATTTTATTTTTTGTTTAGCACGGGGATTTTTTCATGAAGAAAAGACACCTTATAAGGTGTCTTCCTTCGATTTGAAACATTTTAAGTTTAATAATATACGGTCTCGCCACTGACCTATTAGGCTGAAATTTTATAGTGTTTCTGAACAAAATTTTGTGCTGATTTTGAATCCTTAAGTTGATGGGGATCCTTTTATGTTTTATCATTTTTAAAAAAATCCTTCATTATCTTAGCGCCTTTAATATTCACCGTTACAGCTTCTACTTTATCTTTCTTCTCATCTTTAGCAATCGTAATTTGTTCCTTATTATCAACCCACACAAGAAACTCTTCTTTTGAGTCATCTTTATATGTAACGGTTATAGTAGAATGCGCAGATGCCCTCTTTTTTTGATCTAGTGTGATTGTTTTCGGTGTTCCTTTTTGGACTGCTGAAGCGATTGATTGTATCATTTCCTCGTTATCTGTTTGAGATTTGGAACTAGTATTACTTGTTGTTCTAAGCATCTCAATGTTGGTAATGTCTGCAGAGTTTAATTGAATGGTATTTTTCGTATTTTCTTGCTTAGTTGTTGGAGTATTATTTGTAGTAGAAGTGCTTGTACAACCTATTAAAGTGAAAGATAGAGCGGTTAGAGCGCATATAGATATGATTTTTTTCATAGTATCCCTCCTTACGTTTAATTATAACAATTTTCTGTTATTTCAGGTAGTTATTGTAAGGAGATAATTTTGTAAATCATAGGGAGACATGTTTACTAGTTTTAATGATGTTCGTATGAATAATATGAAGCGTATATATGAAAAATATGCGGTTCATTCTCTATCAAAATCAAAATTCACATAATTTTTTTCATATTTTATGTTTAACATTTCGAAAATGGGTGTATTACATATAATATAACAAATAATTCATTTTAGAGGAGGAAGTTAAAGATGGAAACGAAGTATAGTAAACCTTTTGTATATGAATTTATTACGGAGAAAGAGGTCATGAATGCAGCGAATGATCTAGTGAAGAAAGGAATCGACCAAAAAGATATTTACGTATTAACACATGAGAAAGAAAGGACAGATAGAATCGCAGACAATGCAGACGTGAATACAATTGGAATAAAAGAAGAGGGACTTGGGACAAGTATTATTAATGTTTTTCAAAAAACAGGAGATCAGTTAAGAAATAAGATGCAAGAATTAGGACTTAATGAGGAAGAAGCTAACTTTTATGAAGAAAAACTGGATGAAGGGAAAATCTTGTTATTCGTTAAGGATTTAGAAAGAGTCGGTGAATGGTTACAAGAGAGAAGATGCACGTATTCTATTTAAATTCATACTCTTTAAATCTACAAATCTATTACGAAAAGGAGATTGGAAATATGAGTGAGAGCGGGCTAAAAGAACAAATTACTGGTAAAGTTGAAAAGAAAAAGGGGCAAGTAAAAGAAGGAATTGGTGAAGTTACAGAAGATAGAGAGTTGAAAAATGAAGGGAAGTGGGAGAAGACGAAGGGAACTGTAAAAGAAAAAGTCGGAAAAGTGAAACAAAAGATAAGTGATGGATTGGATAACAAAGAATAATACATGTTTATCAAGCTTTGGTTAAACGCCAAAGCTTGATAAATCCATTATAAAAATATATAGGAGGTCTAATTGTGGGACTTATTATTACGTGTATTGTAGGTGGACTTATTGGTATGTTAGCTGGAATGATTACGGGAAAAGACTTTCCTTTAGGTATAGTTGGTAATGTTATTGCCGGATTAATCGGATCTTGGGTAGGTAGTGCGTTATTTGGTCACTGGGGTCCTGAATGGGGAGGCATCTTTATTCTTCCAGCTTTATTAGGTGCAATCGTCTTTATTTTAATCGTTACATTCTTTTCTAGAATGCTACGGAAAGCGTAAGTATGATAATGAATAGTAATCTTAAGTTTATTATATATAGCTATAAAGTTAATAAACTAATAAATATACATAAAAAAGCATCCAATTAAAATAATTTGGATGCTTTTTTAATGTATTTTACATAGGAATCAGTGAGGATGGCCCCACTGATTGAGATTACATATTAAGCTATCGTTACTTTTTTACAATTATTTATTCTTACGACCTGCCTCGGTTCTATATGAGATAAGTCCTCGCTATTACCTATATCAACTACAATTGTATTCGTTAGTATGTTAATAATGGAACCAATTAATTTTGTAGCATGATCGTGTCGATAAGAAAATTGAACAAAATCTCCCTTTTTAAAGCTGTGCTCTTCCATAGATAGATCCCCCTAAAAATAATGTTTATACATTATACATACACAAATTTATAAGGTTTAAACATTTGGTAGTATTTTTTTTAGTGTTAAGCTGAGAAAGGTGTAGAAAATTTATTTATCCCGCTTTAATGGGCAGTAAGCCCCCCACCTCAAAATTCAGCGAAAGCAAAGAATTTAGGTGGGGAATCAACTGCCCATAAAAGTCCGATTGGTGAGGGCTAATAATCAGTGGGGGATGAAGAAAACCCCCACTGATTAAAGTTTCACTTTATAATTAAAATGAAAAAATATGTTTAAAACTAATTTTTATGGGTAATTAAATAGTAGTAGTTTGAGATAAGGGGGCGGAAATGATGAATTTGGCAATAAATATTTTGCAAAATGATTTAGGTTATACAGTACAACTTAATGGTGAGATTGATGCGTATACGGCATCAGATTTGAAAAATAAGGTAATGCCTATTGCAAGTGAGAAAGAGGTTTATATAGTAGTAGATTTTAATAAGGTAGATTATATGGATAGTACAGGTTTAGGCGTTTTTATAGCGCTATTAAAAGCAATTAAGAAAAATGATGGGAAACTAGAGTTTATTGGTGTATCTAAAAGGTTAAAAAGATTATTCGATATTACAGGACTAACAGAAATATTAAATTTGAATTCAGATTTTGAAAAAGTAGAAAGAAGGTGACTAGGGATGATGGAGAAATTTGAAAAGATAGAAATGAAAATTCCTGCAAAAGCAGAATATGTGGCTATTATTCGTTTAACAATGGCTGGTGTTGCGAATCGAATGGGCTTTGCTTATGACGATATAGAAGATATGAAGATTGCTATTAGTGAAGCATGTACAAACATTGTACAACATGCATATAAAGAAGACGTTGGAGAAATTACAATTGTCTTTGGTCTATATGAAAATCGATTAGAAATTATGGTTGCGGATAATGGGGTTAGCTTTGATTTTAGCACCTTAAAAAGTAAAGTTGGTCCGTATGATATTAATAAACCAGTAGAACATTTGCCGGAAAATGGTTTAGGTTTATATTTAATAAATACGTTAATGGATGATATACAAATTATGCATGATGAGGGCATGACAGTTTTAATGACAAAATATATACAAAGAGAGCAGGTGGAGAATGATGGAAATCCAGTCTCAACCTACAAATCTTACTAAAGAAGACGTTATTAAACTAATTGCAGAATTCCAACAAAACCAATGTGATGAAGCGCAGGAAAGGTTGGTTAATCACTATAAAAATCTCGTATATTCCATTGCATATCGTTATTCAAAAGGTGGGCCGATGCATGAAGATATTGTACAAGTAGGGATGTTAGGGCTCTTAGGCGCAATAAGAAGATATGATTATTCGATAGGGGATGCTTTTGAGCCGTTTGCAATACCTACGATAGTAGGGGAAATAAAGAAATATTTACGTGATAAAACTTGGGGCGTTCATGTTCCAAGGCGAATTAAAGATTTAGGCGGGAAAATTAAACTTGCGATAGAGGAGCTAACAGATCACCTACAACGTTCACCGAAGATTATAGAGATTGCGAATCATTTAGGACTATCCGAAGAGGAAGTTCTAGAAATTATGGATGCTAAAAATAATTATCAAGTATCTTCCTTAGATGATGTAGTTGAAAATTCATCTGATGGAAGTTCGGTAGCGAGAATTGAATCTGTAGGTGAAGTAGAGCAAGGATATGAACAGACAGAAAGACGTCTCGTTTTAGATGATATTTTTAACGTATTAAATGATACGGAAAAGAGTGTTATTCATTATATATTTGGAGAAAATTTAAATCAAAAGGATACAGGAGAACGGTTAGGTATTTCACAAATGCACGTTTCTCGTATTAAAAGACAAGCGATAAGTAAATTGAAGCAAGCCGCGTTTTTAGATACATAAAAATTTTAAATAATTATGTTTAAAACATGAAAAAAGGGGTAGTTATTAAGTATAGGAGGAGATATTAAAATGTCACACGATGTGAAAGAACTAATCGAAGGATTGAATGAAGATTTAGCAGGAGAATACTCGGCAATTATTATGTATAACCATAATGCAGCTACGGTTTCTGGTATATATAGACAAGTGTTAAAACCTTTCTTTGAATTTGAAATTAGTGATGAACAAGGACATGCCCTATATTTAGCGGAGAAAATTAAGACGCTAGGTGGTACACCTACTACGATCCCTTTACCAGTGAAACAAGTAGAAGATGTTAGAGAAATGTTAGAATACGCTAGACAATCAGAATATGAAACAATTAAGCGTTATGAAACGAGAAAAGAACAGGCCGCGAAATTAAATATGACAGAGTTAGTTGTAAAGTTAGAAGATATGATCGCAGATGAAACAAATCATATGGAAGAATTAGATCGCCTTTTAAATGACAAAGCAATGGTGTTAAATTAAAAGTGGAAATTTACCCCACTTTAATGGGCAGTAAGACCCCCACCTCAAAAGGCAGCGAAAGCAAAGAATTTAGGTGGGGGTCGGGCTGCCCATAAAAGTCCGAGTGGTTCAACTAATAATCAGTGGGGGATGAAGAAAACCCCCACTGATTAAAGTTTCACTTTATAGAGTGAAAGAACAAACCCTCATTTCTAGGGGGTTTGTTCTTTTGCTGTATAAATACGTATGAGTAGGAAATTTTTATTTTATAACTGAGTATGCAATACTAGAAAAATAGAGAATGATAATAGATTTACATTTTAAATAAGAAAAGGGGAAATAACTTGTGTCCATTTTAATTGTCGATGATAATCCGGTTAACATCTTTGTAATTGAAAAAATTTTAAAACAAGCCGGATATCAGGATCTTGTATCGCTTAATTCTGCACAAGAGCTTTTCGAATACACCCATTTTGGAAAAGATTCTTCCAGGCATAATGAAATTGATTTAATACTATTAGATATCATGATGCCTGAGATTGATGGACTTGAAGTTTGTAGGCGATTACAAAACGAGGAGAAGTTTAAAGATATTCCTATTATTTTTGTAACAGCTTTAGAAGATGCGAATAAATTAGCTGAAGCGCTTGATATAGGTGCAATGGATTATATTACGAAACCTATAAATAAAGTTGAATTGTTAGCCCGTATGCGTGTGGCATTACGCTTGAAATCGGAATTAAATTGGCATAAAGAACAAGAGGAAAATCTTCGTAATGAATTAGATTTAGCTACACAAGTACAAAGAAACTTATTAAGTAGCCCATTAAGAGAAGATCATATAAAAATTGAAGCAAGTTACTTACCTTCATTCAAACTAGCTGGAGATATGTATTATTGGTATAAAATCGATGAAAACCGCTACGGTATTATATTATTAGATGTGATGGGACATGGTGTATCTGCTTCATTAGTTTGTATGTTTATTTCGTCTGTATTACGTGAAACGATTAAATGTTTAATCGATCCAGAACTCGTCATTAAAGACTTAAATAAATATATGACTCTTTTACATAATGAGAATGACAATATTCCATATTATTTTACAGCAATATACTTAGTAGTTGATACAGAAAAGAGAACAATTGAATATGTAAATGCAGGACATCCTTCTGGATACGTTTTAGTTGATGAAGAGAATGTAGTGGAACTAAATCGCGGGAGTTGTGCGGTAGGATTTTTTGATGAAATAAAAGTCGAGAAGACAGTCATACCTTTTGAGAAGAACGCTCAAATTGTATTATTTACAGATGGTGTTCTTGAATCAATTGCAAATGATGAATTTGAGTCTGAAGAGAAGTTGCGTACTTTTACAGAAAGAAAATGGGGAGATTTAGAAGAAGAGATAGAAGGATTTTATAAGGAAGAACAGAAGAAAACACAATCAGATGATATGTGTCTAATTATGATACAAACGAATGCGAAATAAAAAGCGTATGAAATCCAAACATAGGATTTCATACGCTTTTTATTGTATTTTTTGATAGATTTGTTCGTTAGGATTAAATTGGATATAATGCGGCATTATATCTGAAAAACGAAGAGTTTCTTTATTTCCTAAACATAGGAATCCATTGTGGCCTAAACTTTCATAAAATAGTTGCTGTACTTGGTTTTGAAGTTTACTCGTAAAGTAAATTAAAACGTTACGGCAAAGTATAATATGAAATTCGTTAAAAGATTGATCGGTTACTAAATTATGCTGTGCAAAAATAATGTTTTGTAAAAGGGATGGATTAAAATAAGCAAAACGATTATCTGTTGAATAATAGTTAGAAAATGCTTGTGTACCTCCAGCTTGTAAATAGTTTTTCGTATAAGTTTGCATTTTATTTAACGGAAGGATGCCTTGTTTTGCTTTTTCTAATACATTTGTATTCATATCTGTTGCGTAAATAACAGCTTTTTCACTTAATCCTTCTTCGTGAAGTAAGATGGACATTGATAACACTTCTTCACCAGTTGCGCATCCAGCATGCCAAATTCTAATTTCAGGATACTTTTTTAATTCAGGAATAACATGCTCTCTTAACGCTTTAAAAAAAGTAGGGTTACGGAACATTTCAGTTACATTAATGGAGAAATCATTTAATAACTGTTCTAGAAACCCTTCCTCATGAATTACTTTTTCAATTAATTTTGAAATGGTAGGGATATTAGAGAGCTGCATTCTATTACAAATTCTTCTATAAATAGATGTGCGAGCATATTGGCGAAAATCAAATCCTGACAGTTTAAATACCGCTTCCAATAGTAATTCAATTTCTAAGTTCGTACGCTTATCCATATCTACGGATGGATCAAAATTATAATACTTATTTTCCACTTAAACTAAACCTCACTTATTTTATTAACCATACACTCATTACTGAATAGAGTTGATGTAAATTTAATGGTTTACTTATATAATCTGAAGCGCCAGCAGATAAACATTTTTCTTTATCATTTGGCATTGCTTTAGCAGTTAATGCGATAATAGGTATTTCATGTAACCCTAAATTCATTCGGATATGTTCCATCGTTTCATAACCGTCCATATTCGGCATCATAATATCCATTAAGATAAGGTCAATATTTGTATTGCTTTTTAGTATTTCTAAACACTCTATGCCGTTTTGTGCAGTAATAATGTTGGCATGTTGTTTTTCTAATGCGTTTTGTAATGCAAATATATTTCGATGATCATCATCGACAATTAAAATAGTTTTCTCTTGGAAGACGTTATTTGTTTCTGGCGTCACGATAGTTTCCTCAATAACTTCAGCAGGAATAACATCTTCTATCGTTGCTGCGACTTCTAAATTGGATAACTGTATATCATTTAACCCATTTGGAAGGTTAGGAATATATACTGTGAAAGTACTGCCTTCTCCTAAATTACTCTCTAACGTAATCCAACCGCCTAATAATCTAGCAAACTCTTTACAAATAGATAACCCTAAGCCTGTACCACCATATTTCCGAATCGTTGCACCATCTGCCTGTTGAAAGGCTTCGAAAATGAGTTGATGCTGTTCTGTAGCGATACCAATACCAGTATCTTTTACTGAAATTGTAATCCAATCATTACTTATAGACTGCATTTCATTACTCAAATTGGTTGTTTCTATCGGATCGAAATGTAAAGAGACGGATCCTTTTTCCGTGAATTTAAATGCATTGGATAATAAATTTTTAATAATTTGCTCAATCCGCTTTGCATCTGTATAAAATAAATCAGGAATAATATCACTGTCTTCAATAGTAAATTCGACATTTTTTTGTGCAGCTATATGTAAAAAGTTTTGATGCATATTTGCTGCCATGTCACTTATGTTCGTTGCTTCAAAAATGACGTCTAGTTTTCCGGCTTCTACTTTAGATAAATCTAGTATGTCATTAATTAAAGTAAGTAAATCTTTTCCTGATGAATGAATGACGGTTGCTAATTCAATTTCATCATCGGATAAATGATTATCATGATTTTCTCTTAACATTTCAGATAATAGTAAAATACTATTTAACGGTGTGCGTAATTCATGTGACATATTTGCTAGGAATTCTGATTTGTATTTTGAACTACGTAATATTTCGCTTGCTTTTTCTTCTAATTCTGATTTAGTAATTTCTAAATCAGTTGTCTTTTGTTCAGCCTCTTCAGTTCTAGACTCTAGTTGTTCATTCGTTGTTCGTAATTCTTCGGCTTGCATTTGTAGTTCTTCAGCTTGCGTTTGCAATTCTTCTGATTGAACTTGTAACTCCTCCGTCATTGCTTGTGATTCATGTAAAAGCGTTTGAATTCGCATACGTCCCATAATACTATGGATGGTTAGACCTAGGTTATCAACAGTTTGTTGAATTAAATCTTGATGTAAGTCTGAAATCTCAGTTACACTTACTAACTCCATTACTGCAATCACTTCATCTTCAAATAAGATAGGGATGACTAGTAGGTTTTGAGGGCGTATTTCTAATAAGCCACTAGTGACATAACGAAATTCTTCTGGTATTTCTCGAAGGATAAAGCTTTGTTTTTCTAAAGCACATTGCCCAATTAAACCTTCACCCATTTTAATGGATTGTTTTCCAATATCAGCACCTTGATCGGCGAAAGAAGCTTTCTTCACATAGTATACAGTTTCTTCAATTTCTTCACGTACATAGAATGCACCGCAAGAGGTTTGCGTTTTTTGTATAACTCCACTAAGAATTTTTTTACCTAACATCTCAATAGAAGGTACACCTTGATACATTAAAATTAATTCTGCAAGCTCGGTTTGTAACCACTCTCTTTTAGATATTTCGTCTAGTAGGTGGTTCGTTGTATGAGCAAGATCTTTTATTTCATCCCGCGTGTTTACATGAATTCTTTCAGTAATTTTTTCTTTAGAAGAAATGGATTTAATAGCTTGAATTACGTTTTTAATCGTTTTTGTAATGGAATTCGAAATATAGAGTGAAATGATAATAGAAATACAAGAAAGTAAGAACAATAAACTGTATAACCAAATCTCTAATTTATTATTTTCAGTATCTAATTGTGCAGCTCTTTTTTTCGTTAGTTGCTCCTCTACACCACGGAAGTTAGTTATCTGCGATTGTAATGACTGAATTTGAGCCGTGTCGATTGCTTGTATGTTATTACTATTGTGATTTGTAATTAATGGGTGAATCTCTTTATTAATCCAACTATTGATGTTTTCATTAATCTGTTTTAATTTTTCTTGCTGAGAGGGGTTATCCTCTAATAGAGCAAAAAGATCTTGATAATGTTTTTCGTAATCCTTTTCCGCAGTGTTAAGGGATTGCACGTAATTTGCATTATTAGAAGTAATAAATCCTTTCGCTTTATTTTCAATTGTTAGCAATTCTTTCTCCACTTGATTCGTTAAATTAAGAACTTTAAAATCGTGATCAATAATAAAATTACGAGATTTTTGTAAATTGGAAATCTCATTGTTTAGCATAATGAAAGAAATAAGTAAGAACAAAATCATAATTAAATAACCAGCCATAATTTTGTAGCGAATACTAAATTTTGCTTTCGATTTCATTAAAAATTCCTACCTTCAAGATTATTAAAAGTTTTCTATTGTAAAGAATGAAAAACGTAATATATATTATATCAGTTTTCATAAGGCCAAACTAGAAATCCCCCTATTGTATTAGGGGGTCTCGTTTTGAATAGAGGAAATCATTTTGAAATATAAAAACATATATGAAAAGTAACAATCGAGGGAATTGGGGGATAATAAAACTTTTAAGAAGGAAAGAGTGTGCTTAAAGCTTTTTTTGCATCTATTCCTTCAAAGATAAATAATACAAGCTCTCTCTTTTTTACAGTAAGGAAAAAGGATATTAATGTGCTTAAGCTTTTAATAGAAGTAAGTGTTCCGTGTTTACTTATAAATAAATTAGTTTGAAATGTTGTCATTAAAGCATAAAAATGATGAATCTGCTTTATTGTAGGTGTTTCATTATAAAGAATAGTAGTAGATTGGATTGCATTCATCGAAATATTCCTTTCTGTATAGTAAGCATAACAATATAAACATACCCGTTTTAAAAAATGTTAAACATATAAATAAGAAAAAATATAATTATAGTTTTTTAGGTTTAGAAAGGGTTACGAAGGGTATACATATACTACAAAGAGATTGACTGAAGATAAATTGTAAGATTTCTAGTCTATAAAAATATACTTTTACTTTAAATAAAAAGGAGTCGGGTATACATGAATGAAATGATGATTGATATTACATTTGATTTAATTTACTTGTTAAGTAGTTCGCTTGTAATGCTGTTACTATTCGCTTTTTTCGTAAATGGTTATGTTAATAAGAAGGTTAGTGTATACAGAAATGAAGAAAGATAAAGATACATTATATAAAACTTTAGGAGGTTAATAGTTATGGATGTAGATAGAAAAATAGTAGGTATTTTTAGAACAATTGATGATGCGGCATTCGTTATTAATGAATTAAAAGATAAAGGATACTCGGCGGGTAACATTTCAGCTATTGCGAAGGATCAAAAGGAAATTGAACATCTGGAAGAAAAATCGGGTGAAAAAGTAAATAGTGAAACGGCACATAAAGCGGATATCTTTTCAGCGACAGGGCTTGTGGCAGGAGGAGTAGCAGGCGGACTTGGTGGTTTATTAACAGGTCTTGGTATACTTGCCGTTTCTGGAATCGGTCCAATCGTAGCAGCGGGACCTATCGCAGCAGCTATTGGAGGAGCCGGTATTGGCGGAGGAGCTGGAAGTTTAATAGGAGCATTTATCGGATTAGGAATTCCCGAAGAACATGCTAAGAAATATGAAGAATACATTTACGATGGAAATATATTAATTTTAGTAGATGCAAAATTAGATGATAAGTTAGAAATCTATAAAATATTTGATAAGCATAATGCCTATAACTCTGATTTCTTTAAATAATATTTACTTCACATATCAATTATGCAAAATGTAAACATAGTGAATATCGTTTTTTGATCTTACAACTTTGGCGCGGCCGAGGAGTCGTATGACTATAAGAGAGGAAGGGCTTATAGTAAAAGATCAAGTTCTATTCTGTTATCCCGCTATTTGTGGGCAGTAAGATCCCACCTCAAAATTCAGCGAAAGCAAAGAAGTTAAGTGGGGGTCGGGCTGCCCGTAAAAGCCCGATTGGTGAGGGCTGATTAAAGTTTCACTTTATTGAAAAGGGAAGAGGTGTCTTTTCGTGATTGTAAAAATAGTAAAGGATAGTAGTAATAGTTTCCTTTGTACGGTTCAAAATAAAAATGGAGAGAAGTATGTGAAGAAGTGGTTTAGTAAACAGAAAAACAAGGAAGAAGTAGGGCGACCAACTTTTAAAGAAGTAGAAAAGGATTGGAAAGAAAATAGAGAATCGTTTATGTATCCGAATGTAAAGGCGCTTTATTAAAAATAATAGGCGTTTCATTCTTACAAAATTGTCACACTCTTGTAAGGTAATTCAATAGATTAGATACTTTTTCCATGTCATAATAAAGACATAAGAAAGCTTATTCAAACTACAACTTATTAGGAGAGTGTCAGTCATGATTGTAACAACAACGTCTGGAATTCAAGGTAAAGAAATTATTGAGTATATCGATATTGTAAATGGTGAAGCTATTATGGGTGCAAATATTGTCCGCGACTTATTCGCTTCCGTTCGTGATGTTGTCGGTGGTCGTGCTGGTTCTTACGAAAGCAAGCTAAAAGAAGCTCGTGATATCGCAATGGATGAAATGAAAGAACTTGCAAAACAAAAAGGTGCGAACGCTATCGTTGGTATTGACGTAGATTATGAAGTTGTTCGTGATGGAATGTTAATGGTTGCTGTAAGTGGTACAGCTGTACGTATATAAGTAAGTAAAAATACAGGCTCACCCCTTGAAGCTTATGCTTTGAGGGGATTTTTTTGTTTCGTGATTAAAGTTAAAATGAAGAAGAGTGGACGGATTTTTATAAGTGGAAAAAATAAGATGAGGGCGGATGTACTAGCTCACTCAAATGATATAACGGTTTAAGTGATAAAGTTGAAAAGAAACTATAATTTACATATGTTTAAAGTGCCAAAACTTTTTCGTCAAACGTTATTGTAAAAAATGCTAGGATTTCTCCTAGCATTTCGTGAGGGGGTATTGCACGGGAATTTAGATAAGAAGCAGACGTACCCGCTTATTTCAAATGTAGTATATATTGTTTTCAAGGAGAAAAGTAAGAAATACAACAATCTTTATATATGTTTAACGAGAGTGTTAACTTTATGATAAATAATAAAATTGTTATTTGAGATAAGGAGAGGGAAATCAATACAAAAGGTGTATAGGATATGAAAGGAAAGGTGATAGTGTTGATGCAAAAATAAAGGACAGTACATATTGTATATGGCTACTATGTACTGTCCTCACTTATTTCTTTTGGATTATGAAAACTCATTACCTGTCTTGCTATAAATTTCATAGGCGAAATAACCAAATAAATAGCCTATTCCAGATCCTAAACTAATGGAAAGTAGTGAGGAATCCGGAAAAAACATACCGAAAATCAAACCAATCATACAGCCAACAAGCATTCCCATAGGTATTAAACTATCTAATAACAGTTGAGCTTTTTGAGATTTTTTCTTACCTAATTTTCCATTCTTATATTTATGTTCCAATCTTTTAATTACAAATACTACAATTCCACCAACTATTACAACAGGCGCGATTGCCGAAATGAACCACATGTTAGAAGCTCCTTTCGTTTTTAATTAAATTATACCATATATTAACATTTAAAATTTAAGCGGAGACAAGATCTTCTGCATTTCTTTTCTTTTTGTTCATGACTAAAGTTAACATGAATAAAATTAGGCTTAAAAGTGCCATTATAATAAAAATTTGCGTATAACCATCAAAATAGTCACGAGTGATTCCAGCTAGGACAGGAATGAATCCGCCCATAATGTATCCTCCGGACTGCATCATAGCGGTCCATGCACTCGCATCTTCTGAAGTTTTTGTTTCATATAGCGGTAGCATGAGAGCGAGTGGGAATACGCCGCCGAGCCCGATACCTAGTAAAATAGAAGGGATCCATGGTGTAGTTAGTGGGTAAATCATAAGCGATAAACCTACCAGTACAAAGCATATACTCCCTAATAACCAAAGTGCTCGGTTTTTATAAATATCCGCTAATGTTGGAATGAAAAAGCTGCATATCATTTGAACAACTGTAAAAACAGTTATGAGAGTACCAGCTTGTTCGCTACTGACACCCATATTTTGATTTGCGGGCGCAAGCCAAGTTGTAATGGAGTAAAAGATTCCTGATTGTAGTCCGAAAAAGATTGTGAACAACCATGCTTTTTTATTTCTTAAAGGTAAACTATTATTCTTTTTATCTTGTGTGCTCGTATTCTTTTTTCGTTTCATAACCGGATACCAAAATATAATAGCGATTATAGTAAGTACACCCCAAAAAGCGAGTGCCATATTCCAATCGTCTTTTAATACATGTTGTAAAGGAATCGTTAATCCTGCACTTAAAGAAGCGCCAGTTCCCATGCCTACTGAATATATTCCAATCATTAAGCCGATTTTCGTAGGGAATTTTTCTTTAATAAAACCTGATAGTAACGGACCTGCAAGTGCAATTCCAATGCCGATAAATAAAGAGCTCGCGAATAATGTGGAAATGGAAGAGGTAAAAGCCCTCATACATGTAGCAAAGCCAATTAAAATAAGACAAGCCATAATTGCTTTTTCTGCCCCATATTTTTTAATTACCTTCCCAGTCAGTAAGGCGAATGTCCCCATACAAAAAACAGGAATAGCTGTTAAAAAACTAACGGAAAAATTGCTTATATTTAAGTCTTGTCGGATGGTTTCTAATAAAGGTGAAATAGATGTAATTCCGATACGTAAATTAATGGAAACAAAAAATAGTGCTAGTATATACAAATAAGTTCGTCCTTGATGTTTCAATTTGATTTTCTCCTCTTATAAACATCAGATGTTATTGAGTATATCATCTGATGTTTAAGTGTAATATATAAGGAGCTTATTTCAGCTCCAAATTTTGAACGGCGTATGTTCGTGCCTCTTCGGCATTTTGTTTTAAAATAGCTTGGAATAATTTTTCATGAATTTCAGAGTTATCTTCATAGTTCACTGTATTTAATATTAATTGGCTTAAAATGTGGCGAAGGGCAGGTACGAAAGATTGATACAAATCAAGTAGAACTTCGTTTTTGCTCGCCTTTGCAATTGCTAGATGAAACTGAATGTCTGCATCTATGTATGCTACATAATTTCCTTCTTGAAGGGCATGTTTTCTTTTATTCAAATGTCCTTTTAAGTATAAAAGATCCTCTTCACTTCGGCGCTGTGCCGCTAACATAGCTACTTCTTTATCTAACATATTTCTTGCTTCGTACACATGATTAATATTAGCTGCTTGCAGTCGTTTTTCAAATGAATCTTGCGTTGTATTTAGTGAGACAATACGAGTACCTTGTCCTTGTCGAACTTCTAATATGCCAGCATGTACTAATATCTTTATGCTTTCTCGCAGCGTTGAACGTCCTACTCCTAACTCTTCCATTAATTGCGGCTCTGTAGGGAGGCGATCGCCAACTTCATACTCGCCAGAAAAGATTTTTTCTTGTAGACGTTCCAACACTTCATCGACTAATTTCCGCCGAGAAACTTTTGAAAAAGATTTCTTTTCGTTCATATTCATCTGCTCATCTCCTGTTATATTCGCTTTTATGATAACCAATTTAAGTTCTGTTGACAATGTTATTTTTTAGGTAGTTGAAGCGGGGATACTAAAATAGGATTTATAAGACATAAAAAAATCTATTTTGAAAAAATCAATCAAAATAGATCTTTCAATAGCATTTACTAAATCGTCAAAAATACTTTCCCCTTCGTTTTCTCAGCAGACTGCACAATATCAACCGCACTTTTCACATCTGCTAAGTCATATGTAGAATGGACTGTCATGAAACGTAATTGCTCATTTTCCACTAAGCGAATTAAGTGACGAAACGTTTCTTGCCATTTATATGGTGATAATTCTTTATTCCAATGTCGTAAATGAAATATGTTCGCGTGCACTTTTGCTTTCGTGACAATCTCTGCCCAGTTCACTTGTATGCCTGATAGAAGACCGATCGTTAAAAAGTGCCCGTTTGGACGTAAGGAGAACGCTAATTCATTTCCATCCGGTCCTCCGATAGAATCAATCGCTGCATCTGCACCAAGCCCGTTTGTTAACTCCATAACTGTTTCATAAAGCGGGGCAGTGGAAGTATCTATTACATATTCAGCACCGAGCTGAAGTAATTCCTCTGTATGTTTACTATTTCTTGTAACGGCAATTAATCGGAAGTTTAAAATTTGTGATAACTGAGCAAAAAGATGACCAATAGCGGATCCACAAGCATTTACTAATAAAATATCATTCTGTTTTAAGTTTAGCGTTTCTGTGCATGTGACCCACGCCGTAAGGGGATTAATATACATTTGTGCCGCTGTAAAATCATCGATGGAATCAGGAATAGGGACTACAAAGTCAGCTGATGTTGTAACGAACTCTTGCCAAGTACCATCTCCGCGTAAAGGTAATACGCGTTTACCGATAAGGTCTCTAGTAACGCCCGCGCCTACATCTTCTACAATACCAACACCTTCATAACCAGGGATGTTAGGTAAAGGGATTCTATGTGCATACGCTCCGGTTACGGGAATTAAGTCAGATGGATTAATCGGTCTAACTAACATACGAACCAAAACTTCATTATCTTTTAATGGTTCTATATTTTTATATTCAACTTGTAATACATCTTTTGGGTTACCAAACTCATGAAATTGAATGTATTTTCCGTGCAAGATAGTTGTTCCCCCTTAGTTTGATTGGGTTAATTATAGCATTTTTGGTTTGGTTGGTTATTTCATTAGCACTAAATAAAGAGGAACAGACAGTCTTCGTTTATACATTTGATAAAATCGTAGAAAACGGTATTGCTGTGTTTAAAAAATTTAATGAAAAATAGGCTCGACCCTTGGAGTTTATGCTTTGAGGGGATTTTTATTGTGCAAATTTCAAAAAGATACATGAATTATGTAGCATTGTATGGATTGTAAAATCGATTTCCTGAATACATAGTAATATAATAAAAAGACGCCCTTGTGAGCGCCTTTTTCCGACTTGAGATAGATGTATCATTATTGTTCTGTTAGGATACATAGCTCTCGTTTAAAGTTTACTCACACAAATGATCTGTGTATCAATTTGTTTTGATATACAGATCATTTGCATGATAATTCTTATAGATAATTGCTGAATGATAACCTTACATGAATGCTTTTAAAAGTTCTTGAACCAATGGAATTACTCCACCTACGAATTTTAAAACTGCCATTGCGATTTCCATATGATTGCCTCCTTTTTTTAATAGTAAGATGTAATGAATCTTTATGCCCTCATTATAGTAAGCGTTTACAAATACATCAATGCATTTCTATATGCAATATTTCATATTTGTATTCGGTAATGAGGATAAAGAGGAATCAGTAACCTATCAAAATATAAGTCGCATCTTGTATAGTATAATGTAATGGTGGAGGTCGGATATGAAAAAAATAAATTCAAATATAGATTTGGATACAAATGTATTGGAAGCGGTATTTATTCCAAGAAGGTTTATTGTTTTATGGATTACCCTCGTATATATAGCTTCAATGCTTTTAGAATTTCGTAATAATATTTTCTCTATGGATAGTTTCTTCTTTACAATAGTCATTGTTATTCATACTATTTTTCATTGGTATGCGAGTTCATTAAAGAATAGGCAATTATTGTACTTCTTTTTTGTACAACTCTTCATTGTGTTTCTCGCTGCATTTATTGTACCAAATGGTTCAATAGCTATTTTTGTTGGATTAACCCCTATTTTAATTGCCCAAAGTCTATATGTTTATAACAATATATTTAAAGTAATGGCAGTTTTTACTCTTATGTATGCAATATTTTGTGCTGCAATTAGTATCAATTATGGTGTGAATAAATTAGCTATTCTTATTTCTATGTTTCTTTTAGTGTTAGCAATTATTATTCCTTTTTCTTATATTAATAAGCAGCAATTTGATGCGCGTAATCGTATACAGAGCTATATTCAAGAGTTAGAGTCTGCATATATGAGAGTGGAAGAATTGACATTAGCTAATGAAAGGCAGCGTATGGCAAGAGATTTACATGATACGTTAGCGCAAGGTTTAGCGAGCTTAATTATGCAATTGGAAGCGATAGATGCCCATATGCAAAAAGGGAATACAGCACGATCTCAAGAGATTATGAAACAAACTATGATAAGAGCGAGACAAACTCTACATGATGCAAGGTTGGTTATTGATGATTTGCGTCATACTACTAATTCATTTAATGGAGCAGTAAAAGAAGAGGTTCAACGTTTTTCTGAAGCTACGTCTATACATGTGAGACTTACTATTCAAAGTCCACCGTATATTTCAAGCGTAGTAAAAGAGCACTGTTTATATGTAATTAGTGAATGTTTAACGAATATCGCAAAACATTCACAGGCAGCAGATGTAAATTTAAATGTTGAATATATCGATGATCTTGAAAAACTTACTATTGAAGTTGAAGATAATGGAATTGGTTTTGACACTAGATATATCGGTAAGAATCCTGGACATTATGGTTTAATTGGTCTAAATGAGCGTGTTCGATTGATTAAGGGAGAAATACATATATTGAGTGAAAAGATGAAAGGTACGAAAGTGTATATTCAAGTGCCTATAAATAAAGAAGGAGATAGCCATGAAGCATAACGTATTAATTGTAGATGATCATTTCGTTGTAAGAGAAGGTCTGAAATTAATAATAGAAACGAGTGATTCATTTCAAATTATAGGTGAGGCTGCAAACGGAGAAGAAGCCCTTTCTTTCATAGAAAAGAAGAAACCTGATGTCATTTTAATGGATTTGAATATGCCTAAAATGAGTGGTTTAGAAACAATTGAGGCTTTGAATGAAAAACAAAACCATACGCCGATTATTATATTAACTACTTATAACGAAGATGAATTAATGTTAAAGGGAATTGAGTTAGGGGCAAAAGGATATTTGCTAAAAGATACGGATCGTGAGAATTTGTTTCGAACATTGGAAGCGGCTATTCGAGGTGAGATTTTACTACAACCAAATATTATGGAAAAGATAGTGAAGTATAAAAGGAAAGAAGTACATGCTGATAAGGTTGCAGAAAATAACTTAACGGTTAAAGAATTGTTTGTGCTGAAAGCTATTGCGCGCGGATATAAGAATAAAGAAATTGCATTTGATATGGGAATAGCTGAGCGAACGGTAAAAGCATATTTAACAAATATATACAATAAATTAGGTGTTAATTCACGGTCAGAAGCAGTAGCTGTATCTATTGAAAGGAAGTTAATTCATTTTTAAAACATTATATATGCCCAATCGTACATTATAGGCTTGCCCTTTTGTACGATTTTTTTATTTCTTTCTCATGTTATGCTTCAGAAAGTATGAGAGATTTAAGAACAATCTAATTGCATTACAATTATAGACGTTTCTAATGTAGGAAAGGAAGAAGAATAATTAAATGGAAACTTTGCTTTTAATTCCTGTATTAATTTTCTTTATTTGGCTGCAAAGCAAACAAAGAAAATTAAACTGGATAGATATTATAACTTTTCTCATGATGATAGGGATTATTACTTATACGGCGCCGCAACCAATGACTAGGGATTTACAAGCAGAGTTACTGGCAGTTACGCTTATTTCTTTCGCTATTGGTGTTTGGCAAGGTGGGGGAATTACAGTCTGTTATGAGGATGAAATTTTATATATTACAAATGGAAAACAGTATTTCATTTCATGGATTCTCTTAATAATTGGTAACATAATTATTATTAATATATTTGAAGGTGGATTTACATTTAATGGACCGTGGTTTCTTTTGTGTAGTGTTGTCATTACATCTGGGGTGAAAACCAGTATTCTATGTGTTTTGTACAAATTAACAGTGCGAAATTGAATGGAAAATCAAAGCTGTTTTCTTTTATCCCAACATAAAACGTATTGCTGCAAGTTCATTAAAAGACCTTAGTTGATAAAAAATGAGATGGAAGTATTGGAAGAATGGGGGAGTTAACGTAGATGTTTCTACCTATTACTACATTTGATAGGTTTAGTTGGCTGGGGAATGTTGCTTTCTCTTCAGAAAAGACTAGTAGGAATCGAGCGCTATCGAGGGCTGAAGAAAGAGATGTTAATTTGTGTAATAAGAACTGTATAGGTTCAGTTAATAATATGCATCAAAAAATAACGATAGATTCTGTGGAATATGGTGATAATTGTGTATTGGGCCGTGCAGAACCTCATTCAACAATTGTCATAACGAGTGGCGATATGTATGTTGGAAGCGGACCGGTTAATAAGTATGGAGAATTTAAAATATATACAAATGATTATCTGGAAGAGTATTTGGTACTAGAGATTCAGTTGATAATGGGCGGTTTCTATCAAGGAAGTATAACGGTAAAGTTAAAAAGTTAAGGTATGATGATTTCCTTTTTATTTAGTAAATAAAAAGGAAGCAACCGTAGTCGCTTCCTACATCTATTAAGCCGAAGCTTTCTTCATTCTCTCAAGTAAACTAGATAAAATATGTGTACGATAAGATTCTAGTTTTTTACCTTCGTAAGTACGAATCCCTAATTTTTTAAGTTCTTTTACATACCAACCTTTGCTTCCGAAATACATGTGATCGCTCCCCTTCAACTTTGTTTATTTGTCCTGATTGTACTTGGAGGTACAGGTAATATAATGAAGGAAATGAATTTCGCGCGAAAATGGTTAACTTTGTTGCAAAAGACATATATACTAAGGGTAGTATATAACGAGGTGGGCAAGACGTGATTATAGAGAAGCACGAAATTCAAATTGACCAAATTACGAGCGGTAAAGTGAATATCTTTACTTTCTATAGAAATAGAAAGCAAGTTGATGATCATTTTTTACGATTGCAAGAACCATCGCTTACAGCAAACTACTTCTTCCATTTTCATTTTGATGCAGAGAGCTTGCATCTTCTGCAGGAAGAGTTTCCGGGCGTATATCCGTACGACCGTAGTGACACGATTCACGACTGGACGGAAAAGATGAAAGCGGAATTGCAACATCAGATCCAAACAGGTAAATGGAATAAACGCGTACGTATCGGTAATCGCATTCTAGATGTGGTGTTTACGTGGTGTGACGAAGATATAGTAGAGTGAAAAAGAAGCGGATGACGCTTCTTTTTTTAGCGCTGGAATAAAACGAGCTTACCTGCAGAAGATGTGCAGCGATGTGTTTTTTCGTACAATCCTTTTTCTTGTAAAATAGATTCACCTTTTGCTTTCGCTTCTTTTTCAGTTGCTGCCTCGAATGATTCGTCTAATGCTTTTGAACCATCTTTTTCAAAGACTGTTAGAACGTATACTTCCATGAAAATTCCCTCCAATAATTAAAATCAGAATCTTATAACTATTTTGTCATAAATCACTAGAATATGCAAAGAAATATATGACATTGCGTGTTACAATAAAGTGAAACTTTAACTAGTGGGGAGTCTTTTCATCCCCACTAGTTATTAGCCTTCACCAATCGGGTATTTATGGGCAGTTTACTTTCAGATTGGCTTCTTTGCCTACTGCCCGTTAATACGGGGTAAGGTGAAACTTTAATCAGTGGGGGATTTTTTATTTCCTGCTTATTACTAGTTTTCGCCAATTGAGCATTTATTGTTTGTGTTCATGCGGATAAGATGAAACTTTTGAACTATAGAAAGGATCGTTATTTGTGAAACAAGTGAAGTTTATACATGCGGCTGATTTGCATTTGGATAGTCCGTTTAAAGGGATGGAGATGAATGTTGCGCAGTCTGTTTGGGAGAGAATGAAGCAGAGTACGTTTGAATCGTTCGAGCGTATTGTTGATAAAGCGATTCAAGAGCGCGTTGATTTCGTATTACTAGCCGGGGATTTGTATGATGCGGAGACGAGAAGTTTGAGGGCGCAAGTGTTTGTGCGTGAGCAAATGAAGAGACTGTCGCAGTACGATATCCCTGTTTTTATTATTCACGGTAACCACGATCATTTAGGGGGAAGCTGGGCGGCAATTGAGTTTCCGGAAAATGTTCACGTGTTTACGGAGCCTTATGTAGAAGAAAAATCATTTTATAAAAATGGTGAGCTTGTAGCTTCTATTTATGGGTTTAGTTATTTGCAGCAAGCGGTAACGGATAATATGACAGCGCAGTATACGAAAATGAGTGATGCGCCTTTTCATATTGGAATGCTTCACGGAAGTGTGGAAGGGGATGCAGAGCATAATCGCTATGCACCGTTTCAAATTCGTGAGCTGAAAGAAAAGCAGTTTGATTATTGGGCTCTTGGCCATATACATAAACGTGAAATTTTATCGGAGGAGCCATGCATTATTTATCCAGGTAATATACAAGGACGTCATCGTAAGGAGACCGGCGAGAAAGGTGCATATCTTATTGAACTCACGAAACAAGGATCGCAATGTTCGTTTTTCCATACGGCGGATGTTGTATGGGATGAGATAGAAGTGAGTATCGATGGACTTGAAACTGTTGATGATCTTATGACGAGCGCATCAAGTGCGATGAATGAATGCAGAAGAGAAGAGGAAGGTACGCTTTTAACTGTCATATTTACAGGACAGGGACCACTTTCTCCATATTTGCGTGAAGACAAGCGCGTGGAAGAGATTTTTCATATTTTAGCAGCTGGCGAAGAGCGAAAAGACTTTGTGTATGCGATGAAGTGGAAAAATGAGACGGTTTCTTTTGCGGAAATTGAACGTTTGAAAGAAGAAAATCATTTCGTCGGTAGTGTGCTGAAAGAGTTAGAAGCTTTCACAAATATGGACGGAGTATTGCGCACCATTTGGACATCTCCTGTAGCACGTAATAGTATTGAAGCTTTTACGGAAGAAGAGAAGAAAGAGATTCAAAAGGAAGCGGAAAATATTATTTTAGAGCAATTATTCCAGCAAGAGAGGGATAAAAAATGAGAATTGAAAAACTCCATATTTATGGCTATGGAAAACTAGAAAATGTGGAAATGGATCTGTCATTGCTGACGGTACTGTACGGTGAAAATGAAGCGGGGAAATCGACAATTCGCTCGTTTATGAAAAGTATTTTATTCGGTTTTCCGACGAGAGGACAGCGCCGTTATGAGCCGAAAGAAGGCGGGAAGTACGGCGGAGCGATGACTGTTCAAATAGAGAAGTACGGCCGTTTGAAAATTGAACGATTGCCAAAGACGGCAGTAGGCGCGGTGACCGTTTATTTTGAAGGCGGGAAAACTGGCGGCGAAGATATTTTAAACGATATATTAAGCGGTGTGAATGAAAGCTTATTTGATTCTGTTTTTTCATTTGATATGCATGGTCTTCAAAATATTCATCAGCTCGGCGAAGCGGATATCGGCAATTATTTATTTTCGGCCAGCGCAGTCGGAAGTGATGCGTTATTGCAGTTAGATAAAAAGTTAGAAAAAGAAATGAATCAGCGTTTTAAGCCGAGTGGTCGTAATCCTGAAATTAACGTGTCACTGCAAGAGATGAAGAAAATTGAGGAAAAGATGAAAGAGTGGCAAGGGAAAATTGGCACGTATGAAAAACAGGTCGAGCAGTTAAAAGAAAGTGAAGAGAAACTTACTTTTGTTCGTGCGGAAAAAGAGTCAGCCGAAAGACGAAAGCAAGACTATGAAATATTAGCAGCGCTTGAGCCTCTCGTTATTGAAAAGAGTGCGCACGAGAAAGTGTTAGAAAACGAGAACGGGCAGTTTCCTGTAAACGGGATGGCGCGCTATGAAGCGGTAAAGGCAAAGATGGAGCCGCTGCAAGTACAAGTAGATTCACTTCAAAAAAAGATAGAAACAGTGCAATCAAAAATTGATTCCACAGAAATAGATGAAGCATTTTTACAAAAAGAAAGTTATGTAGAAGAACTACGCATGCAGCATATGTCTTATGAAAATGCACGTCAAGAAATGCGTGATATGACGGGAAGTATTGCGAATATAAAAGAAGAAATCGCAGAACTACAGCAACAAATCGGCGCGACTTTTGAACAAGAGACTGTTCTTTCGTTTGATATAAGTTTAGCGACGAAAGAATTAATTACACAAACTGTGCAAAAGGCGAGAGAGTTAGAAACGCAAAAAGCACAACTAGATGAACGTTTTAAAACGGCTCAAGAGCAATTAGAAGAGCAAGAAGAAAATATAAGACAGATCAAGAAACAAATGTTAGCTGATGAAGAACGAAATACGTTAGTTGAGAAAGAAAAATCATTTCAAGATGCTGCATTTTTAGGTATGGGCGCAGAAAGAATGAAGCGCAAGTATGAGGAAAAAGCAGGGGCGGCTATGCAAAAGAAAAAACAGTGGCAAAGAATTTGTCTTCTGTTACTTCTTATTAACACGCTTGTTTTATTCACGAGTCTATTTATAGATAACCGCGTGCTGTTATTTATTAGTGTGATTGTTTTTGTAGGGATTGTTTTAGCACTCGTTTTATATAAAGATCCTTCGGGTGGATTACAAGAAGAGCTTCTTACTCTTCAGCAAAGTGCTGGCGGGCGTCAAAGTGAAGAGGCGATGTCCGTTCGTTATCAGTTAGAAAAGGATGAAGAGATTCGAAAGTTATTTGAGCGAGAGTCTTATAAATTACAACAAATGGAACGTGCTTATGATAAAGTCGTTTCATCTTATGAAGAATGGGAGAGAGAAACTTTCCAAATAGGAGAACAAGTAGATGCGTATAAAACGCGCTATATGTTCCCTGAATTTTTTACATATGCGCACATGTTGCCAGCGTTTGAGCGTATTGAAAAAATGCAGCAATTATATCGTGAGCTAGATAAACAAGGCGAGCGGAAATCTTCATTATATGAAATGATTTCGCACTTTGAGCATAAACTAGAAACTGTTATCGGTAGTAAAGAGTATAGTAATTTGCATGAGGCGCAAAGTCGTATGCAAAATGAAAAAGAGAAGCGCCAAACTTGTAAGCAGCTGAAAGAGAAGCTGGCGGAATGGCAAGAAGAATATGAGTTCATGCAAGAGCAATTAAAACAACTACTAGTAGAGCGAGATGGGTTATGGCATATCGCAGAATCTACAGATGAAGAGATGTTTTTAGAAGCAGGAAAATTGGAAGAGAAACGTGAAGACGCGGATAAGCAAGTGGGGCGTTTATTACCTCAAATTGATTTGTTAGAACAGCGCTTAACGAGTTTGTCATTAGCTGAGCATTATGAGGCTGACGGTTATGATGAAAAATTAAAGCAAGAAATCACAGCCGCGCAAAACTGTCTGGCGCAAGAGAAAGAACTGACAGAGCGTATTGCGAAGCATCGAATAGAAATTGCGAATTTAGAAGAAGGCAGTACGTATGGTGATTTACTACATGAGTGGGAAATGAAAAAAGCGCAAGTGCGTGAACAAGTGAAGAAGTGGGCTGCTTATGCGGCCGCAAAGACAGTATTAACGAAAACGAAGCAATATTATCATGAAGTGCATCTTCCGCGTATTTTACAAAAATCCGAAGAGTATTTCGTTTATTTAACGGGCGGGAGATATAGTAAAATATTCTCACCGTCAGAAGCGGAACCTTTCATTGTCGAACGTAACGATGGTATGCGTTTTTACAGTCATGAACTAAGCCAAGCGACAGCGGAGCAGTTATATTTATCATTGCGATTCGCGCTAGCGAAAACGTTTGAGCATGACTATCCATTTATTATTGATGATAGCTTCGTACATTTTGACGCGGTAAGGACGAATCGAACGATTGAACTTATAAAAGAAATTGCGAAAGATAGACAAGTTATCTTCTTTACATGCCATGCGCATTTATTAACGTATTTTACAGAAAATGAGATTATAAAATTAACACGTAAGCGTAAAGAAAATGAGTTGTAGTATGCTATACTAAAAGTAACTGATTTGGTGGAGGAATTCGAATGAAAAAGAAAATTGTAGAATATGAAGTTGGTGAACAAGTCGATGTTTTCTTGTTAATTAAAACAGCGACAAAAGGTCTTGCGAGCAATGGCAAGCCATTTTTAACAGTAATCTTACAAGATCCAAGTGGAGATATTGAAGCAAAGCTATGGGACGTATCGCCAGAAGTTGAGAAACAATATGTAGCGGAAACAATCGTTAAAGTAGCTGGAGATATTCTAAACTATAAAGGACGTATTCAATTACGTGTGAAACAAATTCGTGTTGCGAATGAGAATGAAGTAACGGACATCTCGGACTTTGTAGAAAAAGCTCCAATAAAAAAAGAAGATATGGTTGAGAAAATTACGCAATACATATTTGAAATGAGAAACCCGAACATACAGCGTCTAACAAGACATTTGTTAAATAAGCATCAAAATGAATTTTTAGAATATCCAGCAGCGACAAAGAACCATCACGAGTTCGTATCTGGACTAGCTTATCATGTTGTATCAATGTTAGATTTAGCGAAAGCTATATCAGCTCTATACCCATCGTTAGATAAAGACTTACTATATGCGGGCGTTATTTTACACGACCTTGGTAAAGTATTCGAACTATCTGGCCCAATTTCTACAACGTATACGTTAGAAGGAAATTTACTAGGCCATATTTCTATCATGGTGAACGAAATTGGTAAAGCAGCAGACGAACTACAAATCGATGCAGAAGAAGTATTAATCCTTCAGCACATCGTCCTTTCCCATCACGGAAAAGCAGAATGGGGTAGCCCAAAACCACCATTAGTGAAAGAAGCAGAAATTCTGCACTACATTGATAACTTAGATGCAAAAATGAACATGATGGACCGCGCATTAGGACGTACAAAACCAGGCGAATACACAGAACGTGTCTTTGCGCTTGATAATCGTTCGTTCTATAAGCCAACTTTCCATAATTAAGATTGTGAATAGAATGGCCTCATTAAGTGTTAAGAGCTTAGTGAGGCTGTTTTTGTATTGAAAATGAAATAAAATAGTTAAGAAGTACGCATGGGTGTAACGAAGAACTAATAAAACATATCTTGCCACTAGAATGGGAGCATATCAACTTTTTAGTTGAGTAACGCCAGCATTTCAGAAAAAATACAATAAGCTGTCCATATGGGCAGCTTATTTACATAATTCTCGTTATTGGAAGTTGATTAATATTAGCTTATTTGTCTTATAAGTTAAATTGAGAACAATTAGATTCCCAAATATTTCAGTTCTTTTTGTATGTTATTCAAAGCAAATCCCTCTTGTTTTCGAAAGGGGTTATTTGATTCGTTCGAAGATAATCTCAAAATATTGCGCGTATCCTGCGATTGATGGTGCAAAGATTTGAACAAATTTCCAACCGTCTTCAGCATGTTCGGCAATAATACGCTTATAATCTTCTTTAGGTTCCCCTTTCCAGTTATTAACTTCGACTTTCACGAATTTGTAATCGTACATATCCTTTCCCCCTTTTCCTAATTGTACCATTTCGGAGAATCGATTTGTTATGATTTTCGGATGTATATGGTATTCGCATTCAGTTAATATAACGTAACATTATCGGTAGCAAGGACAAGGAGGAACCCTGCTCTCACAAGGGAACCTCCTTTTTACGTTCTATGGATCTATACATTTTTTTATACATTCCTTTCCTGAAGGGGATTTTAAGATTTCTGTTTGTTACTGAATTAGCTGAAAAACTGTATAAAACCTTGCATACTCTTAGCGTGTTTTTTTAATGCTGGCGATATCCTACATCCATCAACTTATGAATTTTATAATGTCTCCAAACCAAGAATTTCTTGTGTTTTTAGTCCGAAATTTTATGCAATAAAAAAATATCTCGAATTTGAGATAAATAACTTGCTTTTCAATCACTTGAGTTGTAAAGTGATAGTAACGAAAGTGATTGAGTCATATGAAAAACATACACTCACTTGCTTTCGATTTACAAAACAAAGTAACTTATTCAGTAAAAACTAAGATGAATTTACAAAAACATAATGAGCATAAATTGAAAATCTAAAAACCATATTATTTGTGGGAAATGTTATTTTTTTAGTTATCACTTGACTAGTAAAACGAAATAGAGGAATAAACAATGTATGAAATTAAAGGGCATCATCACATTTCAATGGTTACGAAAAATGCAAATGAAAATAATCACTTTTATAAAAATGTACTTGGTTTACGTCGTGTGAAAATGACGGTAAACCAAGATGATCCGTCCATGTATCACTTATTTTACGGAGATAAAACAGGAAGTCCAGGTACAGAACTATCATTTTTTGAAATGCCTTTAGTAGGAAAAACGTACCGTGGTACGAATGCAATTACGCGAATCGGATTACTCGTTCCTTCAGAGGAAAGCTTACATTACTGGAAAGAACGATTTGAGAAATTTGATGTGAAACATAGTGAAATGACAACATATGCAAATCGTCCTGCTTTGCAATTTGAGGATGCGGAAGGTCTTCGTCTCGTGCTACTCGTTTCAAACGGAGAAAAAGTGGAGCACTGGGAAACGTGGGAGAAATCAGAAGTTCCAGCTGAACATCAAATTCAAGGAATGGGTTCAGTGGAAATGACAGTGCGTAGACTTGATAAACTGGCGAATACATTAACAGATATATTTGGTTATACAGAAGTTAGCCGAAGCGACGAAGAAGCGATTTTCCAGTCCATTAAAGGAGAAGCCTTCGGAGAAATCGTTGTGAAATATTTAGATGGTCCTACTGAAAAGCCAGGCCGCGGTAGCATCCATCATTTAGCAATTCGTATAAAGAACGATGCAGAGCTTGCTTACTGGGAAGAACAGGTAATACAAAAAGGTTTCCATTCTTCAGGCATTATCGACCGTTTCTACTTTAAAAGCTTATACTTCCGTGAATCAAACGGAATCCTATTTGAAATTGCGACAGATGGACCAGGATTTACAGTTGATGGAGATGTAGAACATTTAGGAGGAAAACTTGATTTACCGCCGTTTTTAGAAGATCAGCGAGCAGAAATTGAAGCGAAATTAGCACCTATTGAAGAGAAATAATAGAAGAGAAAATATAAAATTTAAAACCATTGGAGGAATATAAAATGAACCAATTAAAAGGAATTCACCACGTTACAGCAATTACAAGTAGTGCAGAAAAGAACTATGAGTTTTTCACTCACGTTTTAGGAATGCGTTTAGTTAAAAAAACAGTAAACCAAGATGATATTCAAACGTATCATTTATTCTTTGCAGATGATAAAGGTAGTGCAGGAACAGATATGACATTCTTTGACTTTCCAGGTGTTCCAAAAGGAGTACACGGTACAAATGAAATTTCAAAAACTTCATTCCGAGTGCCAACTGATGCAGCACTAGCGTATTGGGTGAAACGTTTTGACCGTCTGGAAGTGGAACATACAGGAATTAAAGAGCAATTTGGTAAGAAAACTCTTTCTTTCGCTGATTTTGATGATCAACACTATCAATTAATCTCAGATGAATTTGATAAAGGGGTGGAATCAGGTACACCTTGGCAAGACGGGCCAGTTCCATTAGAATATGCAATTACTGGCTTAGGACCTGTATTTATCCGTATCGCGAATTTCAGTTATTTCAAAGAAGTACTAGAAAAAGTTCTATTATTTAAAGAGATTGCTCAAGAAGGAGAATTCTACTTATTTGAAGTAGGTGAAGGTGGAAATGGTGCCTCAGTCATCGTAGAACATAATACGGTTCTTCCTGAAGCACAACAAGGTTTTGGTACAGTGCATCATGCAGCATTCCGCGTAGAGGATCGCGCTGTATTAGAAGAGTGGATTGAAAGAATAGGTAGCGTTGGTCTTCCGTCATCTGGATATGTAAATCGTCACTTCTTCGAGTCATTATACGCAAGAGTTGCACCGCAAATTTTATTTGAATTTGCAACAGACGGTCCTGGTTTTATGGGAGATGAGCCATACGAAACACTTGGGGAAAAATTATCTTTACCTCCGTTCTTAGAGCCAAAGCGTGAAGAAATCGAAAAATTAGTTCGTCCGATTGATACAGTGAGAAGTACTAAGGAATTTATTAAAGAGTAAAAATAGAAATAATAAGTAGAAGAGCAAGTAGTTTTAGCGAATCGCTGGAATTGCTTGCTTTTTTATTTGGGCTATAAAATTTTCTGAAAAATGTTTCTCAAGTTTTTTAAATAGAAATATTTGGTATAATTCATTTAAATTATAAATTTTCTAACAATTATTTTTCAATACATATAAAAGGGGTGATAATATACAATTCGGATAATTGTATAAAAATTCTAATTTTTTGAATTTGGAGAAAAGGGGATGCGAAGGTATGGGAACAGATGTAGTAACGAAGGAGCAAATGAAACATTCTTTAGATAATTGGTATCGTGTAATGTTGCAGCAAAACATAGAGAAAGCAACGGAAATGAAAGAAGAAATTGATAGTACGATTAGTGGGTTGGACGTGGATCAGGATGTATTGCTTTATCATACATTATTGAATTTTAGATATGATGCATTAGTTGATTGGATTTCAATTAGAGAAGATAGTTTTGATAAAGTGGAATCTTTCGAAATTCCGGAAGAAGGCTTTCTAGCGTATTACTATCACTTTTTCAAAGGGTTTCATTGCACATTAATTTCAAATTATAACGAAGCGAAACAACAGTACGAACAAGCTGAGAAGTTATTGAAATATATTGCAGATCCGATAGAACATGCGGAGTTTAATTATCGGATGGGGAATTTCTATTATCATTCCTATCAACAAATCAATGCGATTGATTATTTGAAAAAAGCAAAAGAAGATTTTACGAAGCAACAAGGATACGAGATTAATTTTGCTTTATGTGAAAATATTTTAGGGTTATGTTGTATAGACTTAAGACAATTTGAATTAGCAGAGGAAAACTTTAATGATGCATTAAATATTTTCCAACAAGCTAATCATGAAAAGTATACTTTAATGGTTAGAAATAATTTAGGATGGCTATATGGTAGTCAAGATTTATCTGATTTAGCGATTAGACATTTAAGTGAAGTTACTCAAAAAATGCCTGGAAATTTTAAAGCGATTTTTACTGAAGCAGAGGAAAATTATAAATTAGGTAGGATAGAAACTGCTAATGAGTTAATAGAATTAGGCTTAAGAATTTGTAATGAATTACAAAATAAAGAATTCCAATATCGATTTATAATTTTAAACGAGCTGAATATTAAATCCAGTGCTAGTCAATTAGAGAAAGTAATTTTAGAAAGTATTTTATATTTTGAAGAACATTCTCTTTTAGAGTGTGTTAAAGAATACATGGAGATATTAGCTTATAAGTTTTATCAGGAAGAAAATCATGAAAAAGCTAGTAAGTACTTTTTTATTAGTAGTCAAGCTCAAAAAAGAATTTTTAAAAAAGGAGCGTTAAAATAAATGAAAAAGACTAGTTTGTTCATTACTGGTTTAGTAGTTACACTGTCAATTGGATTGAATTCTTTTGCTGGATTTCAAGAGCAATCGTTAAATAGAGGAGATACAGGTGGAGCACCAGCAAAACCAGACTATGCTAGTTTTAATAGAGGAGACACGGGCGGAGCACCAGCAAGACCAGAGTACGTTAACATTGGTGAAACAGGCGGAGCACCTGCAGATAATAGAGGAGACGGCGGAGTAAGCCAACTCTAATAACAAAGAAAAGGACTTCAAAATGAAGTCCTTTTCTTTGTTATTAGGACATGTAGAGAAAAGAATTGACTTACTTTAAATGTGTAACTATAATGGTTACAAAGTAACAGTTAATAATGGCAGTGAGTAATATTTTTTTAACATAATTGTAACTAACGCGGTTACAATTAAAATTAATCATAAAACAACCAAATAATGTAAAAACTTTAAATAGCAACAAGAGAAAGGAGACGGGAATTTTGAAACGGTTTAAATTTTATTTTATTAGCGGTATTGTGCTCGTTTTGTTAATCGTATGTAACTTCGTTGATAAGCCGATTGCGAAGGTTGGAGAAGTGAAAGATACTGTGATGATGAGGATGAATACGAAAGAGAGTATGGCGCAGATTGATGGGCAGACGATTTATTTTAAGCAAATTGGTGAGGAGAAACCGCCTTTACTTATGCTTCACGGGTTCGGTGGTTCTTCAGATGGGTTTAGTGATATTTATCCGGAACTTGTAAAGGACCATACGATTATTGCGGTTGATATTTTAGGGTTTGGGCGTTCTTCTAAGCCAATTGATTTTCAGTATTCGTTTCCCACGCAAGTGAATTTATATTATAAGTTAATGAAGAAACTCGGATACGATCAATTCGCAGTACTTGGTCATTCGATGGGCGGAGAGATGTCTCTAAATTTAGCGTATTTATATCCGGATACAGTAACGCATCTCGTTTTAGCGGATTCTACAGGAATAGAGTCTTTCCAGCAAAAAGAAAGTTATGAAGTGCCGCCACTATCGACAGACTTACAAACTGTAACAGAGATTACGGATTATAATAAAAATGAAGTGAAAAATAGTCGCGATGATAAAGAGCATTATGATCAGCTTACGAAAATGAGAGAGCGCCGCATTGCGATGGAAGCAGATAAAATTAAGGTACCGACTTTAATTATATGGGGACGACACGATAAGAGTGTTTCTTGGAAAAATGGTGAACTGTATCATGAGCTATTTGCAAATAGTACGTTCCATATCATTGAAAAAGGATACCACGCACCGTTTCGCCAGGAACCAATCGAGTTTATGGAATATGTACAAGCGTTCTTCGCGAAGAATCCACAATAAAATTTAAGCATAAATCCACTTCTTTCCTCATAAAGTGAAACTAATAAGGCTTGTCTAAGGAAAGGGATGAACGAAAGTGGAAACTTTACCATGGTGGATTTATCTTGTAATCATTGGGATTGTACTAAGTGGCTACATGGTTTTATATACTTCGAAAAAAGAGCAAGAGATGGATAATGATTTTATCGAAAAAGAAGGCGAAGTATATATGAAGCGTTTAGAAGAAGAGCGAGAGAAACGGAATCAGGATAGTGATAAAGATTCGGTATTGCTTTAATAGAAAAAGTTTGAAGAAGAGAAATGGATTTTATTTCTCTTCTTTTTATTGTTCGGGAAATTATTATAGAAGAAAAACATATGAAATCGCCATGATACATAGCGTCATTTTTAGATGTAACGCACAAGTTGCACAGGTTACGCAACGATAACTAGCTTTACTCTTCATCATTTATTTGACCATACTAGACATAGAGAGGTGATAAACACAGTATGATTTTTAGTGAACGTTTAAAAGAAGAAAGGGAAAAAAGAAATTGGTCGCAAAATGATTTGGCTGAAAAAATTCATGTAAGTAGGCAGTCTGTTTCGAAATGGGAGACGGGAAAGAACTATCCGAGCATTGAAATTATTATTCATTTAAGTGATCTGTTCGGTATTACAATTGATGAGTTATTGAGGAGTGATGAAGAGTTGACGCAAAAAGTAATTGAGGATAGTAAGCAATTAGCGTATCCGAAATGGAAGGTGTTTTTCGATAGTCTATTTATGATGGGCGTATTTTTATTTATTACAAAAATCGTTGTATGGGCGTTAAATAAGTTTGCAGGAGCAAGCATTACAATTGTCGCAGATGCACCATATGTAATGAATTTTTTACCGCTCCTATTAATGATTATAGGTGGTACGGTTTCTGATAAGTTGAAGAAAATATATAGATAAGAGAAAGATTTGTAAGAAATCCCCTACACTAGCTGTTCTTTTCACCCAAATTGTGTACTATAAAGGATAGATAGGAAGGGGACGTTTAGAATGGAATTTCATGAGCAAAAGATTTTGCCGGCAGTGAGGCAAATTAAAGATTTGGAGAAGCTATTACATAGTTCGTATGAGTATATTGTTATTTTAGATATTCATGTCGGTCAATTGAAGAGTGTTGTGTCGCTCGCGAAGCAGCATAATAAAAAAGTATTTTTACATGTGGATTTGATCCATGGATTACAAAGTGATGGGCATGCGACGGAGTTTTTATGCCAAGAATATAAACCGTACGGGTTATTATCGACAAAGGCGAGCGTAATTATGAAGGCGAAGCAAAAAGGTGTCGTCTCCATTCAACGCATCTTTTTAATTGATTCTAGCGCAATGGAAAAGAGCTGTAATTTGCTAGAAAAGACGAAGCCGGATTATATAGAGGTGCTTCCTGGTGCGTTAACGGGTGTCATCGCTGAGGTGAAAGAGCGTACAGGTGTACCAATTTTAGCAGGTGGTTTTATTCGAACGGTAGAAGACGTTGAAAGAGCGTTAAATGCTGGTGCGACAGCAATTACGACATCGAAAAAAGAACTATGGAAACATTACCAAAAAAAGTGACGAAAATGTGAAAAAATTCTGTTGACACCGCTTTCATTAAGGGTTAACATTATAGACAAGTTAATAAACGTGACGGAGAAAAGAAGAGATCCACATTTTATTGTTTCTATATATATTATATAGAAGCATGTAAGCTGTGGATCTTTTTCTTTTGAAAAAAACGAATGGCCATTCATTTTACCTCTATCACTTTTCGAAAGCATTTAAATTGATTGTGGAGGGATTTTATGTCAGCATTTTTAGGGGAATTAATAGGGACTGCATTGTTAATCTTACTTGGTGGCGGTGTTTGCGCTGGTGTAAGTTTAAAGAAATCGTTTGCGAAAGATTCTGGTTGGATTGTAATTACAATGGGTTGGGGTCTAGCGGTTGCTATGGCAGCGTATGCAGTTGGATCAATTAGTGGGGCACATTTGAATCCGGCTTTAACGATAGGACTTGCTTTTAAGGGAGCGTTCCCATGGAGTGATGTACCTATGTATATCGCAGCACAAATGATTGGGGCAATTATCGGGGCAGTTCTTGTATATTTACATTACTTACCACACTGGAAAGAAACAGAAGATCCAGGAACAAAGTTAGGTGTATTTGCAACAGGTCCAGCAATTCCGAACACATTTACAAACCTTTTAAGTGAAATGATTGGAACATTCGTTTTAGTATTTGGTATATTAGCAATTGGAGCAAATAAATTTGCAGATGGTTTAAATCCATTTATCGTAGGTTTCTTAATTGTAAGTATTGGTTTATCATTAGGTGGAACAACAGGATACGCAATCAACCCGGCTCGTGATTTAGGTCCGCGTATTGCACACTTCTTCCTTCCGATTGCAGGAAAGGGCGGTTCAAACTGGAAGTATGCATGGATCCCAGTAGTTGGTCCAATTTTAGGTGGATCACTTGCAGGATTATTCCATCAAGTTGTATTTGAAGGAAAACAAAATTCAGCACTTATTTATGTGATTATTACAACTGTGATTGTACTAACAATCTCTTATATGACAAGTAAAAAAAGTGAAGCTACTACAAATAGTAGAAAAGTAGCATAGGGGGAAACTGATATGAAAAAATATATTCTTTCATTAGACCAAGGAACAACAAGCTCACGCGCAATTCTTTTCAATAAAGAAGGAAAAATCGTTCATTCAGCTCAAAAAGAGTTTACACAACATTTTCCAAAGCCAGGCTGGGTTGAGCATAATGCACAAGAAATTTGGGGATCTATTTTAGCAGTTATCGCAACTTGCTTAAGCGAAGCAGATGTGAAGCCAGAACAAATCGCTGGTATCGGTATTACGAACCAACGTGAAACAGCGGTTGTATGGGATAAAACGACTGGAAAACCAATTTATAACGCAATCGTATGGCAATCTCGTCAAACAGTTGAAATTTGTGATGAGTTAAAAGAAAAAGGTTATAGCGAGATGGTTCGCGAAAAAACAGGTCTTTTAATTGATGCATACTTCTCTGGTACGAAAGTAAAATGGATTTTAGATAACGTTGAAGGTGCAAGAGAAAAAGCAGAAAACGGCGAGTTATTATTCGGAACAATTGATACATGGCTTGTATGGAAATTGTCTGGCGGTAAAGCGCACATAACAGATTACTCAAATGCATCACGCACATTAATGTTTAACATTCACGACTTACAGTGGGATGATGAGCTTCTAGACATGTTAACAGTACCAAAGAGCATGCTTCCAGAAGTACGTCAATCATCTGAAATATATGGAGAAACAATTGATTATCACTTCTTCGGTCAAAATGTACCGATCGCAGGTGTAGCCGGTGACCAGCAAGCAGCATTATTTGGACAAGCTTGTTTCGGTGAAGGTATGGCGAAGAACACTTACGGAACTGGTTGCTTTATGTTAATGAACACAGGCGAAAAAGCAGTAGCTTCTGAGCATGGCCTATTAACAACAATTGCATGGGGTTTAGATGGTAAAGTGAATTACGCATTAGAAGGAAGTATTTTCGTAGCTGGTTCTGCAATTCAGTGGTTACGTGACGGACTGCGTATGTTTAAAGATGCGAGCGAGAGCGAAGTGTACGCTAGCCGTGTTGAATCAACTGAAGGTGTATACATAGTACCGGCATTCGTAGGACTAGGTACACCGTATTGGGATAGTGAAGTACGCGGCGCTATGTTTGGTGTAACACGCGGTACGACGAAAGAGCATTTCATTCGTGCAACGCTAGAATCTTTAGCATACCAAACGAAAGATGTACTATGCGCAATGGAAGCAGATTCAGGTATTGAACTAAATACATTACGCGTTGATGGCGGAGCAGTTAAGAATAACTTCTTAATGAAGTTCCAAAGTGATATTTTAGACGTGCCTGTAGAGCGTCCAGTGATCAATGAAACGACAGCTTTAGGTGCAGCATACTTAGCTGGTCTTGCGGTTGGATACTGGAAAAACCAAGATGAAATTAAAGCACAGTGGCATATGGACAAACGCTTTGAACCAACGATGGAAGCGGAAACAAGCGAAGAGCTATATGCTGGATGGAAAAAAGCAATTGAAGCAACTAAAGCTTTCAAATAATCATAAACAGTGTTATAATGATGACAAGTTAATAATTCGGTAGGAGATTTGGAGAGACCACAACACGCTATAGAGGCGAAATCTATAGCGGAGCTTGTGGTCTCTTTTTTCGTTATCAAAGGGAGGAATTACCATGAAATTTTCAAGTAAACAACGTAAAGACGTATTAAATGGAGTAAATAAACAAGAGTTAGATGTGATCGTAATTGGTGGAGGTATTACTGGTTCTGGTATTGCATTAGATGGGGCAACACGCGGTTTATCAACGATTGTGTTTGAAATGCAGGACTTTGCAGCAGGTACATCAAGTCGTTCAACGAAACTTGTACACGGCGGTTTACGTTATTTAAAACAACTTGAAGTGAAAATGGTAGCAGAGGTGGGGAAAGAGCGTGCGATCGTATATGAGAACGGTCCCCATGTAACAACACCGGAGTGGATGTTACTTCCGTTCCATACAGGCGGCACGTTCGGGTCATTCAGTACATCAATTGGTCTTCGTGTATACGACTTCTTAGCAGGTGTAAAACGAAGCGAGCGCAGAAAGATGTTTAACCGTGAAGAAACGCTAAATAAAGAGCCTCTTGTAAAACAAGAAGGATTAAAAGGCGGCGGTTACTACGTAGAATATCGTACAGACGATGCGCGTCTTACAATTGAAGTAATGAAAGAAGCGATTGAACATGGTGCGAAAGCTGTTAACTACGCAAAAGTAGACAGTTTCTTATATAAAGATGGAAAAGTATGCGGTGTACGTGTAATCGATTTACTAGACGGAGAAGTGTATGAAGTTTACGGTAAGAAAATTGTAAACGCAGCTGGTCCTTGGGTAGATACACTTCGTGAAAAAGATAACTCTAAAAAAGGGAAAGTACTTCAGTTATCAAAAGGTGTGCATTTAGTAATTGACCAAAAACGTTTCCCATTAGGGCAAGCAATTTACTTTGATACACCAGATAAACGTATGGTGTTCGCGATTCCTCGCGAAGGAAAAACGTACGTAGGTACAACAGATACGTTCTATGATAAAGACGCAGCTGTACCGCACATGACAACAGAAGATCGCACATATATCATTAATGCGATTAATTACATGTTCCCAAGCGTGAAAATTACAGAAAAAGATGTGGAATCAAGCTGGGCTGGTGTACGTCCGCTAATTTATGAAGAAGGTAAGAATGCATCTGAAATTTCTCGTAAAGATGAAATTTGGACTTCTGAATCTGGTTTAATTACAATCGCGGGCGGTAAATTAACAGGATACCGCAAAATGGCTGAAATGGTAGTAGACTACGTAACGAATCTATTACAAAAAGAAGGCCATAGCGCATATAAGAAGAGCGATACGAAACATATGCCAATCTCTGGTGGTCATGTAAGTGGTTCACACGGATTCCCGGCATTTGTTGCGAAAAAAGCAGGCGAAGGTACGAAATATGGTTTAACGACAGCACAAGCGGAAAAATTCGCGAAATTCTACGGCTCTAACGTTGACGTACTGTTTGACTTAGCGAAAAAACATAAAGACGAAGCGAAAGAATACAACATGCCGCTAGACGTTCTAATCCCGCTTGTATACGCAATGGATTACGAAATGACAGCGAAACCAGTTGACTTCTTCGTACGCCGCAGAGGCGCTGTATTCTTCAACATCCACTGGGTATACGAGTGGAAAGAAGCAGTAATCAACTACATGGCTGCGAAACTAGGCTGGAGCAAAGAAGAGCAAATGAAATACACAGCTGAATTAGAAAAAGCGTTAAGAGATGCTGTAATTCCTGTAGATCAACAAGAGCAAGCAGCTGCTTTAGCTTAAAAATAAACCGCGTGAGGGAGAGCCCTCGTGCGGTTTTTTGTTTTATTATACTTGTATAGAGTGTACTGAAATTAACTGAGTGCAGATTTTTGTTGCTTAACAGGATATGAATACGAAAGGTATAATAAGTATTATTATACCGTTTGAATAACTTAACAATTGTAGTAGTGTATTGGAGTTGAAATGAATCAATTTATTAATTTGCTTCTACAGTTAGGATTTATTGAGCAGGATTAATTTAAAGAGGTGAATGGAATGAATACTAATGTTCAAAAAGAGTTAAATCAATTAGTAGATAAAATGACTTCCTCTCTTTCTGATGTTAATAAAATTATTTTATTTGGGTCTCATGCTTACGGTATGCCTAATGAGGATAGTGATTTTGATTTGTGTGTAGTTGTTGATGGTATTGGTAAGAGGAAAAGAGAAGCCTTAAAGAAATTGAATTTAAGTATATTCGATGTAATGAAAACACCGGTCGATTTACTTGTTTACGGTTCTGAAGAATTTAATGAGCGTTCTGGTAATCCTGTAACAATGGAATACAAGATTGCTGAAGAAGGTAAGGTATTGTATGAAAAATTTCAGTGAGGCAAATTTATGGTTTGAAATTGCAGATTCAGATCTTAGAGCTTCTAATCATTTATTGTCTTTAATGCCTATTCTTTTTGCAATTATCTGTTATCATTGTCAACAGTGTGCTGAGAAATATCTAAAGGGGTATTTAACGTTTAAAGGAACTCATCCGCCTAAAACGCATAATTTATTGCTGTTAGTAAAGGGATGTGCTGAATTTAATATGGAGTTCAATGATTTAATAGATGATTGTGCAGAGTTAAATAGTTATGCGATTGAAGTCAGATATCCTTATTTTGAAGAACTTAATAAAACAGACGTATCCCAAGCTATAAAAAGTGCGGGGAATATTAAAAGTTTTGTTTTAGAAAAAATTAAATAGTAGAGGATGAAAAAAACGGTATGGACATTTCCAACCGTTTTTTTATGAATTTATAAAACTTTTCCATACAGTGCGTCGTCTAATATATGGGAAGGAGGAAATGATGTGGATGAATTAACGGTAGAAGCGTTTGAAATAGAAGATAAGGAACTCTTTATCGATGAAATAATGAACAAGTATGGGCAGGAGATCTTACAACTTGTGTATTCATATGTGAATAATAAAGAGGTCGCTGAGGATTTAACGCAAGATATATTTGTGAAATGTTATAAATCTCTTCATACATACAAAGGGAAGTCGAATGTGAAAACGTGGTTATGGAGAATCGCGATTAATCAATGTAAGGACTATATAAAAAGTTGGTATAACAAAAAGGTGATCGTGTCAGAGGATGAATCTGCTTATATTGGGGTTCAAAATGATAGTGTCGAACAAACTGTCATTCAAAATGCAGAGGACCGTGAGCTCGCTTCTGCGGTAATGAATTTACCGATAAAATATCGAGAAGTCATTTATCTATTTTATTATGAAGAATTATCAATTAAAGAGATTGCTATTGTAATAGAAGTGAAAGAAAACACGATAAAAACGAGACTGAAAAAAGCGAAGGAGCTTTTGAAGAAAGGATTGGAGGAATAATCAAATGGAAGATCGATTAAAAGGCCTGCGAAAATCAATGGAGAATACAACGTTTAAACATTTGAGTTTTTCTGACCAACACCGAAAGCGGGTGCGCGAAAAAATCAATGCATCACACGAAAAGGAAGAGGACATCTCGTTAGCCATTTTACAACTCCTCAGTAATGAAAAAACAGGATACGAATTGTCACAGCTACTACGCGGGAGAGGGATTCGAAAATTCGAAGGGAATGAAGGGTTTTTATATACTGTATTACATCGTCTAGAACAGAATCGTTTTATCCAATCAAGTTGGGATCATTCAGGAGCTAAATATTATCAATTAAATGATAAAGGAAACAAGATGCTGCGAAAGGCAGAAAAAAATGCTACGAAGGCACGATTTATATTAAAAGGCTTAGTACAGGAGTGAGGAAAAATTGAACAAAAAAGGGGAGCGTTTTGTAAGCGAAGTTACGAACCATATTAAATCAAAAGAAGCAAAGAGCTTTGTAGCAACTGAACTAGATTTTCACTTAAAACAGGCGAAGAATATGTGGATGGATAAAGGGTTAAGTGAGGAAATTGCTGAAGGTAAGGCTGTTGAACAAATGGGAAGTCCGATCAAGCTTGGCAGGGAACTTAACAAACTTCATAAGCCAAAGGTTGATTGGTTCTTAATTATTTTATTAGTGGCTGCTATGGGGTTAGGGTTTTTGCCAATAATAGCTCTTGGGCATACGAATGATTTATTAATGAACAAAGTAATTTTTGTTATTCTCGGCATTGCAGCAGCTGTTGGGATTATGCTACTTGATTACCGGAAGCTAGAGAGGCTTGGATGGCTGTTTTATACAATCGGAGTACTTATTCTGTTAACGTTAAAATGTTTTCCAAGTGGTTACGTGAATGGGGAAGCGCTCATAAAAATTGGTCCCATTAAAATTGACTGTTTAATGACGATACCATTCTTTTTTCTAGCCTGGGCTTCATTTTTTAATAACAGTAGATTAAAATTTATACATCTTTTCATGCTGTACGTATTTTCTTTATATCTATTTTTAACGACATCAATTCTTTTACCAATTTTCATTTATATTACGATGGTATTTGTTATGCTTTGGTGGAGTAAGTTAGGAAAGAAAACGGCATGGCTCATTACAATGTTACCAATTTGTTTCTTTATTATTAGGGATTTACTTTCATGGTCTGCCGTAAAAGAATACCGGATAGCTAGAATTTTAGGGTTTTTAGACCCAGCGCATGATCAATGGGATTTACGTTTAAAAGAGGCGATGTCTTCAGCAGGTTGGTTTGGTACATATGGAAATATAAAGTCTATCCCTGCTGCCCATACTGATTTTGTATTCGCGAGTTTGACTTACTATTATGGATATGTGCTTGCGCTAGTTCTTGTCTTGATTCTTTCTCTTTTTGTAGTAAGAATAATGGTTATATCTTATAGAATAAATGATCGATACGGTAAATTGCTTCTCGTTGGTGGAGTAACTCTTTTCGTATTCCATTTCGTTTATAACGTTGGCATGATCCTAGGGATATTACCGCGCGTTTCTATATCATTGCCCTTTATTAGTTACGGCTTGATACCAACTTTGTTTCACGCATTTATAATGGGGATTGTGCTAAGTGTATATCGCCGTAAAGATATTTTAGTGAGAAAATCAGCTTAAAAAACAAACCACCCGTTCCCTATATTCTTTAGGGCATAGGTGGTTTTATTTGTACACTTAACAAGTTTTTCCGTTTTCAACTTCTCCGCATGAATCTGGAATTTGCTTATCTTTTATTAATAGTAATAGAAGTTCAAAAAACTGTTCGCGTTGCTCTAATGTGAGGTTTTTCAGAATATCGTCTGCGACCTTGTCTTGGAAAGCGAGCGCCTTTTCCATATTGGAGTGCGCACGTTCAGTAAGTTGAATTAATGTAGCTCGGCGATCAGTTGGATCTGGTATACGAATGAGGAGCTTGTCTTGTTCGAGTGCATCGACAAAATCGGTAACTGTACGTGCTTTGACCCCTAATTTAGCAGCTAATGCATTCATTCGAATGGGGCCGTTTTCAGAAACGGTGGATAGAACGCGTAGCCTTGGCCCTGTTAGATGATACGGTGTGTCAAGGGATGACAATTGAGATTGAAATTCTCTTTGAACATAGTTGGTCGATTGCATTAAGGTGTGGATGACATCTATTGCAGTTGGATAATTTGATTTCATGAATGGAATGACCTCCTCAGTGTTTTTATAGTTCATTTTTGCACGTTTCATAAATATATTGTATATTATTAGTGAGTATCCTCTTTATATCATAAACGATTAGTGAGTAACTTCATTATCTTGTATACTCATAATGTGTAATAGCGGGATAATTACTATTATAACGGATGCTGGGTTCTATAGAAAATGATAATAGAGCGAGGTGTATCTATGTAAGGAATTTCAAAGCGTTTCATTATTCAATAGCAATACCCTTAAAAACATATATAACGGAGGATTGTACATGACTATTGTAGCACTAGTACTTCAATGTTTATTAATTTTCGCATTTTTCTTTTCAAGTGTTAGTAAAATCGCAGGAGCAAAAATGCAAGTAGAAGCTTTCTCTCATTTAGGTTTACCTCAATGGTTCAGAGTTGCGACAGGTTGGATCGCTTTAGCAGGAGTGGTTGGACTGATTTTTGGTTTCTGGAATGAGGTAATACTAGTTTTAGCAGCATTATGGATTGCTTGTATTATGTTAGGAGCTGTATTGTCCCATATTCGTGTTAAAGATCCAATCGGAAAAATAATGCCGGCAGCAGTGCTTATGATTTTAGCGCTAATTCTTGCGGTCGTTCATTCTTCAGCAATAACAGAACTTCTGTAAAGTAAATTGTAGATTAGTAGATTCGAATGACTGCAGGCTGAAACTCGGCTTGTACGATAAAAATGATATCCTCATTATAATAAAATAGTGAGGATATTCATTATGTTGATACTCATTTAAATTTATATAGATTTAAGTGAAAGAGAAAAGGAGGTCTACACTATGGTAGATAAATCATCACAAAACGCGGATAAATTGCTAGGAGTTTTAGTAGTTACGCTAATATTTTCGGTTATGAATGGTACGATGTTTAATGTAGCTCTTCCTGAGATAGGTAAAGAATTCAACCTTGTTCCTTCAGAGGTTAGCTGGATTATGACTAGTTATATGGTCGTTTATGCGGTTGGTTCCATCGTGATGGGAAAACTGGCGGATAAATATCGGCTAAAGGATTTGTTAACGTATGGACTACTTATTTTCGCTCTAGGTTCTTTGCTTGGCCTACTTGCTACTGAGTATTGGGTTATCATTTTGGGGCGTGTAATTCAGGCAGCGGGAGCTTCTGTTCTTCCTGCGACAGCGATGATTATTCCAGTCAGGTACTTTGCACCAGAGAAAAGAGGGCGTGCGCTTGGAACTTCAGCAGTTGGTTTAGCACTTGGTAATGCTTTAGGCCCTGTTGCTGCAGGACTAATCACAAGCTTTGGAAGCTGGAGACTCATGTTTGTTCTTTCTTTACTACCGCTTCTAACGCTTCCTTTCTTTAGGAAGTATTTAGACAATGCGAAAGGGAAGGTGGGGAGTATTGATATTCTTGGCGGAGGGCTATTAGCTGTATCAGTCACGTTCTTCTTACTTGCCATTACGCAGATGCAAGTATTGCTATTCCTAGGAGGGATTGTTACGTTAGCTTTCTTCATTCTTCGGATTAGAAAAGCTACGGAACCTTTTATTAAACCGACTCTGTTTAAAAATAAGAACTTTTCGATTGGGTTGCTCATTGCTTTTATGACGACAGCAATGAGCTTTAGCATGACATTCATGACGCCGCAATTTCTATCGGCAGTAAATGGATTGACTCCTTCGAATATTGGCTTTGTTTTAGTTCCAGCTGCAATTGCTTCCGCAATTATGGGAAGAAAGGGAGGAAGGTTGGCTGACACTCGGGGCAACTTTGCGCTCGTTTTTATTGCCTCGGTATTCATATTCCTTGCTTTCTCATTATTATCTACTTTTATTGGGACCTCAGCTTTTGTCATTGCATTGATTTTAATTTTCGGAAATGTAGGACAGACTTTTATGCAGATTTCGATGTCTAATACTATTTCACAAACACTGTCAAAGGAGGAGACAGGTGTTGGAATGGGATTACTGTCGATGATTAATTTTATATCTGGTGCGATGGCCATGAGTGTAGTAGGGAAATTGCTTGACGGTGGTTCTACTTCACTGCAATTCAATCCTTTTATTGCAAATCACGCTGCAAATATGTATAGTAATATTTTTGCCGTCATGTCACTCTTGATCATAATTGTAGTTGTGCTGTACCGCCTTCAATTTGGTAGGGGTGCTTCTACGTTAAATATGACTAGCAAAGGTAATAAAAACTTATAAAAGAATACAAGGAGGTTTATGTATGAATGCTCAAACTGCGTCTGTTTCTTCGCAGTCAAGGGAGTTTGACAATGTGAAAAAACTCCCAATTTTAATATCGATGATAATTGGAGCTTTTTTTACCATTTTGAATGAAACATTATTGAACGTTGCTTTTCCGCAATTGATGATTGAGTTGAATGTAACACCATCGACTCTTCAATGGCTTTCAACAGGGTACATGCTTGTAGTTGCTGTACTAATTCCAGCTTCTGCTTTATTAGTACAATGGTTTACAACGAGACAAGTATTCATAGGTGCTATGGTAGTCTTTACTTTAGGTACACTTGTAAGTGCAATTGCGCCTGGGTTTTCCATACTATTGATTGGTCGCTTGTTACAAGCCGCGGGTACGGGATTAATGATGCCCGTATTAATGAATACGATTCTCCTTCTATATCCTCCAGAGAAGAGAGGAGCGGCAATGGGGAGTATTGGGCTTGTTATAATGTTTGCTCCTGCCATTGGACCAACGCTTTCAGGCATTATTCTTGAAACATTGAACTGGAGATGGCTATTTTATATCGTCCTTCCATTTGCGATTTTTTCCATCATTTTTGCGTTTATCTATTTAAAGAATGTCTCTGAACCTACTAAACCAAAAGTAGATGTGTTATCCATTCTTTTATCTACAATTGGATTTGGCGGGATTGTTTATGGATTTAGTAGCTCAGGTGAGGGATGGGATAGTTTCCAGGTGTATGGAATAATCTTAATTGGTCTCGTAGCAATTTTCTTCTTCGTATTGCGTCAATTGAAATTGAAAGAGCCATTACTAGATCTTAGTGCATTCAAGTATCCGATGTTTACTCTAACTACAATTTTATTGACGATAATGATGATGACGATGTTCTCCACAATGACGTTACTACCATTTCTATTTCAAGGTGCTTTAGGCTTAACCGTCTATGCAACTGGTCTTATCATGCTTCCAGGTAGTCTATTGAATGGTATGCTTTCCCCAGTTTCAGGGAAGCTCTTTGACCGATTTGGCCCAAGAGCGCTTATTATTCCTGGGACGATATTATTAGCAGGTGTGATGTGGTTCTTTACACAGGTGACGACAGATACGTCTAAGATAACTTTCATCATATTACATGTCAGTATGATGGTAGCCATTTCAATGATCATGATGCCAGCGCAAACGAATGGTTTGAACCAACTTCCGCGTAAATTTTATCCTCACGGAACAGCTATTTTGAATACCTTATCGCAAGTGGCGGGTGCGATAGGAGTTGCTTTCTTTATCAGTATTATGACTTCCGGACAAAAGAAATATTTGGATAAATCTCTAAATCCAACTGACCCAGCTCAATTGACTGAAGCGATGGTTTCAGGCGTGCATAACGCTTTTACGATTGGATTTGGTTTGGCACTACTTGCAGTCGTTGTAGCTTTGTTTATAAAACGTTCGCAGACCCCGGAAAATTAAGGAGTTTGAAGTGAAAAGGGTATGCTGAGGGTTGCTCTATTTACTTGAAAGAAACTATTAATTAGGTTGTTAGATTTTCTTGATTCAACTTTATGGGTATCGTGTTAAGTATATATCGCGTAAAAATCTTTCATTTAGAATGAAAAAATAATTTGATGATTTGAAGTGAATCCTGAAAACGGGGCGCATATCAAAACACCTAAACCATCCGTTCTCTATATTCTTTAGGGGATAGGTGGTTTTATTTTTCTTGAATTAGCACAGCTTTTTTATACCTATAATGTAACGGTTCTAACTTAGCGATAAAATTCATAATATCTTCAAAATTCTCCCATTCAGTCTCCGGATTGATAGTAGGTAATCGTGCTATAATATATTCGCAATTAACGAAATAATAAGAAAGAAGGGCTTATTGTGGAAACAAAGCTTTTAGAAACAGAGAAGAAAATTGATTCGAAATCTCTTTTAGCTTTGGGGTTATTGATGATTACCGGGATTGCATATCAATTATTAGGAAGTGTTTTGGGAGGTACTATACCACATTTATTAGGAATGATTCTTGAAGCTTCATGGAATCTTGTATTATGTGGAATTATTGGATACTATTTTTTAGGGAAAATATCGTTAGAGCAATTTAAACATTTTAAATTTAAGACATTACTTTGGGGTTTACCTTTAGTAGTTATCGTAGGTGTAATTTCCGGCGCTATATTTAATTACATTTTTGAACCAGCAACTAAAAATTCTGTTGCAGAAGTAATAAGTATTTCTATGATTTTATTCCGTGTACCATTTATGCTAATGGGCGAAGAGTTGCTTTGTACCAATGTAATTATTGCATTACAAAAATTAGGGTTGAAATTTGGCACGGCATCAATCATATGTAGTGTCTTGTTCGCTTTGTGGCATATTCCAGCTTATGGTTTCGTGCCAATGCAGTTATTAATAACTATAATTCCAATTAGATTGGCACTAAATTATGTATGGAAAAAATCCAATAGTGTTTGGGTAAGTTGGATTTGCCATTATATTTATGATAGTTTAGCATTCATACAATTTTTTCTGAAATGATATATTCTATTTTAAAGGTGTAAATCTTGCATAAAAAAACACCTTGATAAAAATCAAGGTGTTTTCGTTATACATTTAAAACTCTCCGTATCAGCCCCTGTTACAAAAGGACTAACCTCACCAACGCTATAAAGCTGCAATTCATGCATTGCGCGTGTACAAGCAGTGTAGAACAATCTACGTAGGCTCTCATCGCTGTACACATCTTTAGAAGCATCGTAAATAATAACAGCATCAAATTCGATACCCTTCGCTAAATAAGCAGGGATAACGACGATGCCTTGCTCATACTCGGCTGAGTTACTTTTCACAAGTTTAATATTCTCGATATGACTGAGTGCCTCGTATGCAGCGGCACTTTCAGCCGCGGATTTACATATAATTGCGATCGTATTGTGCTGTTGTTTTTGTAGTTCAGCAACTTTGGAAGTGATACGCTCATGCAGCTCACTGTAATCCGAAACTTTAGTTACTGTAGGCTTTTCACCGTCACGTTCAAATGCATTAATGTTCTTTCCTTCAGGTACGAGGTCCCGTGTAAATTCAATTATCGGTTTTGTTGAACGATAGCTACGAGTTAAGTTAATGCCGTTCGTTTCATCTGGTCCGTATAAGCTAGTAAGTGTATTGAAATTCACTGCTTCACTCGCATGGGCAAATATTGCTTGGTTAAAGTCTCCGAGCACTGTCATTTTTGCGGCAGGGAAGAGACGTTTTAAAAACTCGAACTGAAACGGAGAATAATCTTGTGCTTCGTCTACGAGTACGTGTTTAATTGATCTGTTCGTTTGGAAGCCTTCAATTAATTCTTTTAAAAGTAAAAATGGAGTCGCATCCTCGTAATGTAGCTTTCCTTCATCAAGCATGTTCACAGTTAATGAGCAAATTTTGTCCCATTCTTTAGGCTTTTCTCCAGTAACCCATGATGCATCTGTGAAGAGTTGTTTATATATTCCTGTGAAATTGATGAAGCGCAATGTTTGAACGCCTTTACGCAACGGTTTTAATTTTTTGCGGACAATCATACGTCCAAGTACTTTCGTTTCTTTCTCATAATCATTAAAGGAGTTGTCATCAAACTCGCCTTTTTTCTGTAAGTATTTATAAGCTTTTTGATACTCATCTTTACTAAGTAGTTCAATTTCTTCTTCTACCCAAGGCTTTTTCAGTTCTGTTTTTTCAATTGTGTCTATTTGTTTGTTTAGCCAATCCGTTAACTTCTCAATTCGATTATGGAAGTGGAGGGAGGAATCAGTATTATAAAATTGCTCTGTAATTTCTTTAGCAGAGGCAATCAATTTCCCTCTAAATTTCATTCCTCTAAATAGCATGCCTGAAGATTCAAGAGATTGTCTGTACGCTCTAATCATCTCGAAAAATTGAGTAGATGCTTTAAATCGAATGCTCGCATTTCGAGTTTTATAATTTGCGCTATTCGTTTCAGTTAGCATATATTCTAATTGCTCGTAAGGATCCTCAACATCAAATGACTTACTTAGTCTATGGTTTAAATATTCTTGGAATGTAACTTGCTGCATATTTTCTTCACCGAGTTCTGGCAGTACGTTAGATACGTAGCTGTTGAACATGGAGTTAGGGGAGAAGAGAATGATTTGATCTGCTTTTAGCCATTCGCGATATTTATATAGTAAATAGGCGATTCGCTGCAGGGCAGCTGACGTTTTACCGCTACCAGCAGCTCCTTGCACGATAAGTAGTCGCCCTTCATCGTGACGGATAATTTCATTTTGTTCGCGCTGGATAGTAGCAACGATACTTTGCATATGTTTGTTTGTTCCTTTTCCGAGCGCTTGTTGCAGAATTTCATCTCCAATTGTGAGGCTCGTATCGAACATAGAATCAATCTCGCCATTCTGAATAATATATTGTAATTTTTTCTCCACATTGCCGTGGATTACGCCTCCTGGTGTACTGTACTCAGCCGGTCCTGGTGGATAATCGTAGTAAACACTTGAAATAGGTGCGCGCCAATCGTATATAAGAAAGTTTTCTCCGCTTGCATCAGTAAGTGTAGCTACGCCGATATAAATTTTCTCCGCAGCAGATTCTCCTTCTTCTTTGAAATCAATTCGTCCGAAATAAGGTGCTTTATGCATGCGTCTTAATGCGGCAAGTCGATTAAAGGTGTGCTTATGGGTAATTTGTGTGACAGCTAGTGATTGAGCTTGTTGTCTTAAGTTGATAACTGTTTCAAGATAATCATCAAAAGTATCAGTATTCACTTTCACGTCATCCCAAAAGTGTTTACGAATATGGATTACTTCCGCCCGGCGTCTGCCAGTTTCGTTTTCCAGTTTATCAATTTGCTCCGTAATCGTTTCTATTACGGTATCCAATCGTTTTTGCTCTTGATCAAGTTTTTTGTTCATACGTAAGCACTCCTTTAAAAGTGAAAAATAGAGGTTGACTGAAGATGTGTTTTGGTGTACAATTAAGATACGGATAAATACATTCTTTTGTTTTTTAGTGAATGCGTTTCTGTACTAATTTACCATAGTTTTTTAATTTAATCAATGATAATAAGATAAACCTTGGTTTCGTGTTGCACGAAACCAAGGTTTTTTTGTGTTGAATGGAGTAAGGTGAGGGAGTATATCGATTTATCGGTAAAAAACTACTACAAAATAAAAAAAGCTTGGGGCTACCCAAGCTTTTTTTCAGAGTGTTGGGAAACCCTTTAGGGTTCCCAACACTCTGGAATCTTTTTTGATTTTAGCGAAAGAAAACAACAAAAAATAGTAGAATTTAGAAAAATAGCCCTCCACCAACCCCTTTTTGGTTAGATGGAGGGCTATTTTTTTCATGTTTTGACAAGCGGCGGTGAGGTAAGCCTGCATTTGGACAGATTTCAGCCCTCGAAACCGAGCATATCGATAGCCATGTAGTTCTTTTGCATCCGCAAAGCTTCGCTCTATAGTTGAACATCGTACTTTATACAACTTTTTCCCTGTAGCTGTTAGTTTGTTTTTTCTAGCGATATCTTTATATTTCTCCCATATATGATGGGTGATAACTTTTTGTTTTTGTTTCTTTGAAAAGCATACCTCACGTAGCGGACAAACAGCGCAGTCTTCTGGATTCGATTTATATTGACGATATCCTTCGCGATCCGTTGTCGCATATTCTAAAATACATCCCATCGGACAAGCAAATGCATTCATTTCTTCTGCATATTTAAATTGGCTTTTCGGTACTTCTTTATTTCTCTTTCCAAATCGGCGATACCCCATCACCATAAATATATTTCTTTCTGATAACTTCTTACAGATATATCCTGTAAAATAGCCTGCATCAAGAGCTACAGCTTCCACTTCAAATCCGAATTTATCAACTTGAGCTTGTAGACGTGCTAAATACGGCTCGGAATCTGCCATATTTCCAGCCGTTATATAGGTATCTGTAATAATATTGTACTTCGCATCAGTCGTACGATGATCTAAAAAATGAAAACCGTTCGGTTTTCCATCTCTCATTAAAAATCCACTATCTGGATCCGTTGTACTTATCCGAGTTTTTTTAGTAGGGGTATCACTTTCCTTTCTAGGTTTTAATTCTTTTTTCCGTGCGCCTCACGATCTTCGATTACCGCAGCTTCTAGTTCATCTATATAGAACTTTGCCTTTTCTTTTTTATATTTATGTACAAATTTATTTTTATTGGCATTGGCCTTAATGTGTGTGGAATCTGTCATCAACGCACGTCCTCCTACCATACGGCGCTCCGTCGCTTGTCTCACAATCTCATCAAAAATTTCTTCGAAAATATTTGTATGAACGAAACGAGTACGGCGATTACAACTGATTGTAGAATGATCTGGAATTGTATCTGATAGAGAGAACCCTAAAAACCAACGGTAGGCAATGTTCGTTTTAATCTCCTTTTCCAATTGACGCTCAGAACGAATACCATAAAAATATCCAATAAACATCATCTTAAATAAAACGATAGGATGGATTGACGGACGGCCATTGTTTTCACAATAATAAGGGCGTAACTTCTCCTCAATAAAATCAAAACTAATTGTCGCTTCAATCGCACGAAGGAAATGATCTTGTGGAACCAATTCTTCTACAGAAACAGATACACGCTCGTCGCGATGATTTTTTAAAGCACCCATCATAAGAAATCTCTCCTTTTCCTCTTTTTTATCAGTGTTGACACATAAAAAGAGGTTCAGACACAAAAATAGGCTGTGGAGAAGGCTTTCTCCACAGCCTGAAAATAAAAAAAGCTTGGGGCTACCCAAGCTTTTTTTATTTCATTATTTCTTTTCTTCTTTTTTATCGTCAGCTTTTTTCTCTTCGAAAAGATCTTTCAAATCTTTATCGTCAACTTTTACGTCAGCTTTTTTGATTTCTTTCATCATAAGATCGTTCATGAATTCGCCGTCTTGTGCTTTCTTCGCAACTAACTCTTTTTTCAGGTCAGCTTTTGATTGCTCAAATGATTTTTCTGGTTCTTTAATGTCTGTTACTTTAATGATATGGTAACCAAATTGTGTTTTTACAGGCTCGCTTACTTCATCTTTTTTCAGTTTATAAGCAGCATCTTCGAATTCTTTAACCATTTTACCATGTTCGAAGAATCCTAAGTCGCCACCTTTTTCTTTTGAAGCAGTATCTTCAGAGTATTGTTTCGCTAACTCTTCGAAAGATTTACCTTGTCCAAGTTCTTCTTTAACCTTTTTAGCAGTCGCTTCATCTTTTACAAGAATGTGGCTTGCCTTAACTTGAGGCTTGTAGTTATCTTTTAATTCTTTATCAGTGATTGTTTTCTCGATAGCTTGTTCTTGAGCTAATGAAGCGCGAACGCCATTTTTAACTGTTTCTTCTTTAAGGCCTTGTTGTTTCATTAGTGTATCGAATTGGTCACCGACTTGCTTTTTCATTTCATCGAACTTTTTGTCTACTTCTTTTTCATCGACTTTGTAGTTTTTAATAAGTACTTTTTCCATAACCATGTTATTTAGTACTTGTTTACCAGCTTGTGTCTTCATTTGATTGTAGAACTCTTCTTTAGTGATGTCACCAGCTTTAGATGTAACAATTTTGTCTGATGATGATGGTGTTCCACATGCTGATAATGCGATTACACTTGTTGCGGCTAAGGCAAGCATAGCTTTCTTCATTCAATAAACACTCCTACTATTATGTATTTTTAATTTATCCCATACGAATGAAGAAACGCCTTATGATAGGTTATTTTCGTTCATAAGAACCTGATTAAGTCTCACTGATGTCTTTGCTTTTTTTATATGTAAAAGCACGCTTAACAGGGCTTACCGAGGCTTTAGGATAAAGTTTAGATGCGTGTCGTTTATTTCATAGTATAAGCAATATGTACAAAATTTAATATATCATATTTCGACGGGTTTTCCTATTGATAAAGAAATTTTAACCAGTTTGTGTCAGATTTTGAAAGGGTACCATATTGGGCGGATGTCGCATATACAGAAAAGAGGAGGGGATGGGGGATGAATTCAAAACTTATTTTATTACTTGTACTGTTTATTTTATTAGTTATAGTAGGTATAATTTGCTTATAGAGGAAAAAAATGAGGAAGGGGCTTCCTTCCTCACTTTCCATGAAATATAATTTCTACATAACTAGAAATTAATAGAATGGTAATACATACATTAATAACTCGAAAGACACCGGGCTGGCGGCTCGCAGATATTTGTTTTCGCTCACACAGTGTATGTGTCATGAAATTCGTGTAAAATATAACAAGAAGTGCGAATGCAACAAAAACAACGGTTATAAGAGTCATGAGGCGAGACCTCCTTTTGGCTAAAATACATATACTTTATATATTGTATCATACGATATTTTGTTCGTGTTACAAAATTCAGAAATAGAAGACTTTGTGTTAGGAAGCGAGGGAGAAAATGGACGTTGTAAGAAGACTAGAACAAGCTGAATACTACGTAGACCTACTATTTAAAATGATTGATGAAGAAAAGTGTCCATTTTATTCTTTAATCATAAAGAAAAAAGCTCGTAAAAAAGACATTGAACGTATACTAAAACTTTGTGAAAAACTGAACGAACAATATGTAGTGGAGAAAGCAGAAGGCCTTCTATTGTTTGATGCGCTATTAGATCAATTTGAAAAAGCGCTTCCACATCAGCTCGAAGTACACGAAACTGCGGAAGCGCTAGCAAAACAAGGTTTATTTAAGCCGCTTATGAATGAATTCTTAAGCATGATTGCGAAAAAATAAATAGATTATTTCTTAACTAACTTTTGATCAGATTCCGTAAAGTTCTCCTCAATATCTTCTAATGATTTCTCAAAAATATCGATGAAGTCTTGTCCGTAAATATTACGCAGGATTGCAATCAGTTCGATATTTTCTGGGAACTTACCGTAAAAATTACGAAGTTCAAGTGCTCCATTAAAAACAGAATTATTTTCAGGATCATACTCCTCCATTAAGCGAAGCAGTAATTCTTCCCCTTTGTCTGTAATTTCAATGTACGTATTTCGTTTATCATCTTCTTTTTTTGAGAATATAAGATAGCCGCGTTCTTCAAGCTTTTTAGAGAAGTTAAACGCCGTTGATACGTGCATAACTCCAAACTTAGCAATCTCAGAAATAGAAGCCCCTTTTAAATGATAAGCGATGGTTAAAATGTGATGCTCATTAATGTTTAAATCGTAAGGTTTAATCCATTGTTGCCAATCTTTCTCTACGCATTTCCATAACGCTTTCGATAATTGAGCAATACGTTGGCTGAAAATCATCGCTTCTTTTACCGAGTAATTTTTTTCTCCACTTTTCATTTACTCACCCACTTTAACATTCTTTTTTCATTATTATCTATTATGCCAGTAAAATAAAAATTAATAAAGTCTTTTTGTGAGAATTGTGAAAATTTTTCGGAAAAATAACATTCTATACAAATCATGCATAACTATGGAAGCGTTTTATGAGTCGAGAATACATGTGTTGTCTTTACATGTTAAGGGATAACATATATTGTAAATGCATAAAAACACGGCATATCTATGTGATATGCCGTGTTAAGGTCAATTTGTATGAAAAATATTTGTTATATGCAAAAAACTAAGCAGGAATATGTTTACGCTTTTTCTGGAACGGCTTCTTGTAGTTTCTCAATTGACTTTTGAATGTCTAAAATTTCTTTTTCAATATGTCGTTTGTTTTGAGAAATATCTTGTTTCCAGTTAGAAAGCGTGTCATGCATATCGTCTTTTAGTTCTTGGAATACTTCTTTACCTTCTGAAGCAGTTTCAACGATTTGACGCTTTAATAACTTCGTATCAGCTGTAATATCAGCCAATGTCTTTTTAATATCAGTTCCTTTTTCTTTCAGCTTACCGCGCATAGCTTTACCAGAAGAAGGAGTTGAGAAAAGAACGGCTAGTCCAGCAACTGCTCCGCCGCAAAGTACACCTGTAATAAAGGATTTAGCTTTTGACATAAAAGGAAACCTCCTTATTTTTCGTTCGTATTCATGATGTATAAAAGTGTGCATACCTTTAAGACAAGGGGAAGAAAAGTGAGCTTTTCTCTCTTGTACATGCTATGCACAAAAAATCATACCCCCGGCATTTTTTGTGAAGAAAGAAGCCATACAATAAATGCCAGAGGAATCGGCTTATTATGTATTACTTCTTATTATAGTGGCACTATTTCACACTATTTGCAATTGTACTTGCGATGTTTTGTAAATTTTCCATTGTGTATTCATTTTGGTGTGATTTCCAAACAGCACCGAAACCATCGTTTTCACCGTAGCGTGGAATTAAATGAAGGTGGAAGTGGAATACAGTTTGTCCAGCTTTCTCGCCGTTATTGTTAAGTAGGTTGAAACCAACTGGATTAAATTCTGCTTTCATTGCATTTGCGATTTTTGGAACGACAGCAAAAATATGTGATGCGATTTCTGGCGTTAACGCAAAAATGTCTTGTTTGTGTATTTTCGGAATAACAAGAGTATGTCCTTTTGTTACTTGACTAATATCTAAAAATGCAAGTACATGCTCATCTTCGTATACTTTTGAGCAAGGGATTTGCCCGTCAATGATTTTACAAAAAATACAATTGTCCGCTGTATGATTCATCGATCTCATCCTTTCAAATAGTCTTAGCCGTATTTTACCATAATTACATAGGAGAACAAACACGAAAAACAGGAAGCTGACTCAGCTTCCTGTTTTCTGAAGAGGGATTGAAAAAGCATTTTTTATAATTTACGGTTCGCAGACACCTCATTTATATAAGAAATGCACGGTAAATCGGCTAAAGTTTCTGCCGTAGACACCCCATTTTCAAGTGAAATGAATTGCAATCTTTTTTTAAAATGAAATTGTTTATTTTTTAAAACAGTATATGCTCTTTCGGAGACACCCCGTTTCGAAAATGAAACAAATTATCTGGTTATGTGTAAATTTCATTGTCCAACTTGGACACCCCATTTCATGATGACTTCACTATGTTGTTGTACTCATCAATTGGTGGTTGCTTTTTCAATGTGTTCCTTCTTCACTAATTATGATGTCCGCTTTCGTAAAAATATATGCCAAGAAATTAAAATTTTTTTTTGAAGGCATCGATACTATGTAGTGCACCATGATTTTTGGTAAGATGAATATATACATTTCTTACAAAAGTGAATGAATATAAATGAAGAAAGTGGTGTCGTATGAGCGAGTTATTGCGTGTAGAAAATGTTACAGGAGGATATACGAAACGACCTGTACTGCAAAATGTTTCGTTCTCTGTTAATAAAGGCGAACTTGTCGGCTTAATCGGTTTAAATGGAGCTGGGAAAAGTACGACAATTAAACATATCATCGGTTTAATGGAGCCGAAAAAAGGGACTGTCACAATTAATGGGAAAACAATTCGTGATGATATGACAGCGTACCGTTCTAGTTTCTCCTTCATTCCAGAAACGCCAGTATTATATGATGAGTTAACGTTAGAAGAGCATTTGAAATTAACAGCGATGGCGTACGGTGTAGATGAAAAACAATATGAAGAACGCGTAGGACAACTATTACAAGAGTTTCGCATGAAAAATCGCTTAAAATGGTTTCCGTCTCATTTCTCAAAAGGGATGAAACAAAAAGTGATGATTATGAGTGCATTTTTAGTTGAACCATCACTTTACATTGTGGACGAACCTTTCGTTGGGCTTGATCCTTTAGCGATTCAATCACTTCTTCAAATGATGGATCAAATGAAAAAGAGTGGTGCGGGCATCTTAATGAGTACACATATTTTAGCGACAGCAGAGCGCTATTGTGATTCATTCATTATTTTGCATCAAGGTGAAGTGAGAGCGATGGGAACATTATCAGAACTTCAATCCGGGTTTAATATGCCTGGTGCAACGCTTGATGATATTTATATTGCGTTAACGAAGGAAGAAGATTATGAATAGCACAGCGTTATGGAAAGAACGATTTCGGCACTTTCTAAAAGAAGTTCGTACATATAGTAAATACGTATTTAATGATCATTTGAAGTTTATTTTCGTATTTATCATCGGCGCAGGAGCGTATTATTACCAGCAATGGTTACAAACGTTAACACCTTCGTTTCCGACAGCGATTGTTATGGCAGTCTTACTTGGCCTCGTATTAACAGCTGGGTCAGTCCAAACGTTATTAAAAGAAGCAGATCTCGTGTATTTGCTTCCAGTTGAAGAAAAGTTAAAGCCTTACTTTACGAAGGCATTTCTCTTTACGTTTATGATTCAGTTATACATAATCGCAATGGTAGCCGCTGCGCTTGCTCCGTTATACTTCCAGCAAATGAAACAAACAGGTGCCAATTACATATGGATTGTAATCGCGTTTGTCATTGTAAAAGCGTGGAATTTATTCGTAGCGTGGGAAAAATCATTTTTAACAGATCAAGATGTACAAAGAGCGGATTGGTTTATTCGTTTTATTTTAAACGGCTTATTTGTGTACGTCCTTGTAGAACGTACTTCAGTCATTTTTACCGGTGTGATTGTCTTTTTAATGGCGCTATACCTTGCTGTTATGCATCAAAAGGTGAAGGGAAAGCCGCTGAACTGGGAGTATTTAATTTCTGAAGAAGGTAAAAAAATGATGCTGCTGTACCGCATTGCGAATATGTTCGTTGATGTACCAGCGTTAAAAGAGAGAGTATCACGTAGGAAATGGCTTGATTTCATTCTTTCGATGATCGGTGAGAAACGTACATATTTATACTTATATACGAGAACATTTTTAAGATCGGGTAACTATTTCGGATTATATATGCGTTTACTCGTTCTTGGGGGAATTATTCTTTACTTTATCCCATTTTTATATGGACGTTTTATCGTAAGCCTTGTTTTCTTATACTTAATCGGCTACCAGCTCTTAACCCTTTGGAAACATCACCGTATGAAAGTTTGGCTGGATTTATATCCGGTAGGGGGAGACGAGAAGAAGAGAGATTTCCTTACTTTATTAAATGCGATTCTTATCATTGGTAGCGTTGTATTTACAATTATATTTGCACTTGCGACGAAAGATTTCATAATGACCGGCATTTTATTTGTCGTAAGCATATTATTTAGTATTGGTTTCGTTTATCAATACGGTGCGAAACGCATTGAGCGTTTAAACTGAAAGGAATGAACCTATGATTACATATGAAGAGAAGGTTATAAAAGAATTGGAGCAGTGGAAAGCTACATTCATGAAAGATTCTTCTATGATGACACGGTTCTCTAAAAAAGTGCAGGTGAAAGTGCAGCAACTAGTACCCGCGAAAGTACAAAAGGTACTAACAGAAACGATTCGGATGATGGTACAAACAATTAGTGCTGGATCAAACTTCATAAAACCGAAGCTAAAAGAAACGAACTGGTCACTGCAAAGAAGAGATGATGAAGTACGTAAAAAAATGGATGAGTACAAAAAAGTCGCAGCGGCAGAAGGGGCAGGAACAGGAGCAGGTGGTATTCTCCTTGGCCTTGCCGATTTCCCGTTATTACTTACTATTAAAATAAAATTTTTATTTGATGCAGCAACATTGTACGGATTTGATACGAGTAAAAAAGAAGAACGTCTTTTTATTCTTCACGTTTTCCAACTTGCTTTTTCAAGTGACAATCACCGAAAAGAAGTATGGAAAGCGATTGAAACGTGGGATACAGAAGAAGAAAATCATATGGACTGGGAAAAGTTCCAAACAGAATACCGAGACTATATCGATTTAGCAAAAATGCTTCAACTCGTTCCAATCATCGGTGCCCCAGTCGGCGCATATGCGAATTATCAATTGTTGCAAAGGCTTGGGGAAGTGACGATGAATTGTTATCGTATGCGCTTGCTTAATAGAAATTAATTTGTTTTACAAAAAGCATCCTAAATTACACATTTAGGATGCTTTTTTTATTTTTATTCATATTTTTAATTTTTTTACCAATAATATACAAATAAAGTTACTTGAGCTTACTTTACTGTATTTAGGGGTGCAAAATATGAAAGTATCAATATTTATTACTTGTGTTGCAGATGTTTTTTATCCAGAAGTAGGGAAAGATGTTGTGGAAATTCTTGAAGATTTAGGGTGTGAAGTTGATTTTCCTAAAAATCAAACTTGCTGCGGACAACCCGCTTATAATAGCGGGTATGTTAAAGAAACAAAAACAGCTGCAAAACATATGATTGAAGCCTTCTCCAGTTCAGAATATGTTGTGGCACCATCGGGCTCTTGCGCTATGATGGTTCACGAGTTTTCTAGCTTGTTTTCTGAAAGTGAAGCGGATTGGAAGAAAAAAGCTACTGAACTTGGAAATAAAACATATGAATTCACACAATTTCTTGTGGAAGTATTAGGGAAAGAAGACTTAGGTGCAGAGCTTCATAAAAAAGCAACGGTTCATACATCTTGTCATATGAGCCGATTAATGGGGATTAAGGAACCGCCGCAAAAACTATTAAAGTGTGTAAAGGGACTGGAAGTTGTTTCATTGCCGCATAATTATGATTGTTGCGGATTTGGAGGGACATTCTCGGTGAAAATGCCAGAAATTTCTGAGCAAATGGTTGAGGAAAAAGTAAAGCATATTATGGAAACCGGTGCGGAAGTGTTAATTGGGATGGATTGTAGCTGCTTAATGAATATAAAAGGACGTTTAACACGCAATGGTTATTCAATTGATGTAAAACATATTGCTCAAGTATTAAATGAAGATCGAAAACAAGGGGGGATATAGAGATGGGAATGAAAATTTGGAACGATCCCTTTCATAAGCGTACTAAAACAGGCATTGGGGATCAATTTATGCGACAGGCTGTCAGGAAAGCGCAAGATGGTCTTAGAATCAAGAAATTAAAAGCTACTGAGAGTCTTGGGAATTGGGAGGAATGGCGAGCTTTAGGAGAAGAAATTCGAAAACATACATTAGAAAACCTTGATTATTATTTATATGAGCTGAGTGAAAATATTGAAAAAAACGGTGGTTTTGTTTATTTTGCAAAGACTGCAGAAGATGCAAGGGAATATGTAAAAGAGATTGTAAAAAAGAAAAATGCGAAAAAAATTGTGAAATCAAAATCGATGGTAACAGAAGAGATTAGTTTAAATGAAGCGATTGAAGAAGCTGGAGCAGAAGTATTAGAAACAGATCTTGCTGAATTTATTCTACAAGTGAATGACCACGATCCTCCCTCGCATATTGTTGTTCCATGCCTTCACAAAGATAAAGAACACATTTGTGAAATATTTAAAACAAAATTAAATTACACTGGAACATCTGATCCTACGGAAATGGCGAGGTTTGTAAGATCGTATTTACGGGATGATTTTTTTGCAGCGGATATAGGAGTGACTGGATGTAACTTTGCTGTTGCAGATTCGGGATCAATTTCTATCGTAGCAAACGAAGGAAATGCAAGACTTACTACGACACTTCCGAAAACGTTGATTACAGTTATGGGGATGGAACGTATTGTTCCGACATGGGAAGAGCTTGATGTTTTAGTAACACTTCTATGCCGAAGTTCTGTAGGACAAAAGTTAACAAGTTATATTACAGGATTAACTGAGCCTGGCGGAACAGATGGACCTGAGGAATTTCATTTAGTCATTGTTGATAATGGCCGTTCCGATATTGTAGGAACAGAATTCCAAAGTGTCCTTCAGTGCATTCGTTGCGCGGCATGTATTAATGTGTGTCCTGTATACAGGCATATTGGTGGACATGCATATGGCTCTATTTATCCAGGACCAATTGGAGCTGTGTTGACACCGCTTTTAGGGGGATATGATGAATATAAGGATTTACCTTACGCATCTAGCCTTTGTGGTGCTTGTACAGAAGCGTGTCCAGTGAAAATCCCGTTACATGACTTATTAATTAAACATCGCAGCCGCATTGTAGAAGAAAAACGATCACCTGTAGCTTGGAACGTGGCTATGAAAGGTTTTGAAAAAGCGGTGAAGAGTCCTAGACTATTTTCTTTTGCAGCGAAGAGCGCTCCGTATGCATTAAAACCTCTTGCAAAAGGGGATAAGATCGAGCGCGGCATTGGGCCGTTAAAAGCTTGGACGGATGCGAGAGATTTTCCAGTTCCGAAAAAACAACCGTTTCGAGAGTGGTTTGAAAAACACGAAAAGGAGAACAATGATGGCCATCCAAAATCGTGAGGAATTTTTACTCCAGTTATCAGAAAAGCTTGGTAGGAAACGTCCAGAAGTAGTGAAAAAACCGAACTGGTCTTTTTCCCCGCAGTGGGATGTTTTTGACGGACTGGCGCAAGATGAACTTGTATTAAAGTTAATAGAGCACTGCGAAGTCATTCATACAGAAGTAAAGCGAACAACAAAGGAAAATCTTGTTGAAACATTGGGGTCTTTTATAAAAGATTGGAATATCAAATCTGTTATATGTTCGAATGATGAGCGCTTTAATGAGTATGGTCTTACGCCATGTTTCAGCAATGAAGGAACAACACATTTTCGTACATGGGGATTAGATCATAAAGAAGAGGACATAAAATTTGCGAAAGCTGCTGACCTTGGCATTACGTTCAGTGATATGACTCTAGCGGAATCAGGAACCGTTGTACTATTTAATGACGGGTTAAAAGGAAGACATGTGAGTCTTCTTCCAGAGTCATACATTGCAATCGTTCCTAAAAGTACGATCGTACCAAGGTTAACCCAAGCTACAAAACTGATTCATAATCAAAGTAAAGAGGGAGAAAACTTGCCGGCTTGTGTGAACTTCGTTTCTGGTCCGTCAAATAGTGCGGATATTGAAATGAACCTTGTCGTAGGTGTGCATGGGCCAATTAGAACAGCGTATATTATTGTGGATGATCAATAATGATTTACGTGTGCGAGTTGGAAATATAGATGAAGCATTATAAGAATACTGAAAATAGAAAGCGCTGGCTGTTAAATATAACCGGGGCTTTCTATTTTGTGTGCCCTTACTCGTGAAGAAACCTTAAGAAGGAAAATTTTAATCTCTGTTTCAGTTTTCTACGCTACTATAACTAACTGAATTGTGTCTTTTCTTAGAAGCTAAACACACTATAACTAGCTCCAATTATAATGAATACGATAAAGAGCAGAATGATTAATAAAAGCCCACTACTACCGCTCTTACCATCTTTGCCATCTTCACCGCCGCTACCACCTTTACCGCCAGATCCCATATGAAAATCCTCCTTATCGTTATACATTGTTTTTACTTTATATTTTTCTAGGTTCATCAAGAAGTTCCTTTTAAAACTCTAATTAACTTGCAAATCATTCATTTTCATTTTACAATTTACTTACCGACCGGTAAGTAAAAATAGAAGAGGTACAGTATGACAAAAAATTTACAAACATCGCAGCACATTGTAGATGCATCATTTAAACTAATGGCAGAGCATGGCATTGAGAAGATGAGTCTTTCAATGATTGCGAAAGAAGTAGGCATATCAAAGCCAGCTATTTATTATCATTTTCCGTCTAAAGAAGCGCTAGTTGATTTTTTATTTGAAGAGATTTTTTCTGGATATTATTTCGTGGGTTACTTCGATAAAGAACAATATACGAAAGAAAACTTTGCAGAAAAGTTAATCGCAGATGGTTTACATATGTTATCGGAGTATAGAGGTCAAGAAGGCATATTACGCGTTATAAATGAATTCATCGTAACTGCGACGCGAAATGAAAAGTACCAGAAACGCTTATTTGAAATACAAGAAGATTTCTTAAATGGATTCCACGATTTATTAAAGCAAGGTGTGGAACTTGGTGTTGTGTCACAACATGCAACTGAAGAAAACGCGCATACGTTAGCGCTCGTTATTGATAATATGAGTAATTACATATTGATAGGATTCGATTTAAAGTATAAAGAAATTTGGATTCGAAATGTGAAAAACGTAATGAAGGAGGGGGAATAAAAATGAAAATGCAGAAAAACTGGTGGCTCGGTTTTCTGGGGTTAATTGGAATTTATAAAATCCCAGGTATGATTGAAGCTTATCAAGCGGATAAAGGTTGGTTCGCGTTAATTAGTTTAGTTTGGCTGCTTTGGTTCGGGTATTTTATTCCTGAGAAAAAAGAGGATAAATAATAAATTTTCAATTTTATGTAAAGTTATGTAAAATATAGATTGAGACAATTCATATATTAGATTAATAGATTTGGAGTGGTTACATGGATCCATTGAAAAATGAAATTCATCCTGACATGATCAAGGTGTGGAAAGTTCGTGCTGTAATTGAGGAAGGGATCGGTATTCTCGTCATTTTAGCTTACCTGTTCCTTATGATAAAGTTTGATTGGTGGGCGTGGATTTTGTATGTGCTGATCGGGTTAACAGTTGCACTAGCACCATTTGAGTACTTCCTATTCCCGAAACTGCGTCAGCGTTATTATAGCTACCAACTAAATGAAGAAGAACTTGAAATTCAGCACGGTCTTTTCGTTGTAAAGCGCGTATTAGTACCGATGATTCGTGTACAGCACGTTACAATTGAACAAGGACCAATTATGAGAAAATATGGATTAGCAGAATTACATATTTCAACAGCGGCAACTTCTCACAGCATTCCAGGCTTAACGATGTATGAAGCAGAAATGTTAAAAACGAGAATCGCAGAATTAGCGAAAGTGAGTGATGAGGATGTATAAGAGGCAGCATCCCATTACGATGTTATTAGAATTAAAAATAACAGACTTTATACCATTATTTATTTTCATGTTTAGTTTAAATGGAAAGTTTCCATTTTGGTATTTAATTCCCGCTGGATTCGGTTTACTCACCGTCTTTTCAGCGTTTGAAAAATGGTATTACACAACATACTGGGTTGAAAATAACGTATTACATGTGAAACAAGGGCTCTTTGTGAAGAAGGAGAGCTACTTAAATAAAGAACGTGTTCAAACGATTAATACAAGTTCAAACGTGTTATATCAAATGCTCGGTTTAAAGAAAATTCAAATCGAAACAGCTGGCGGAGGCGATGATGCCGAAGTAAGCCTAGCTGGTATTACAGAAGATGAGGCGAAGGAGCTTATTTCCTTACTAAATGAGCCAACTCCAGAAGTAAAAGCAGAAGAAACATCAGAAGAAGTAGTAGAAAAAGAAGTTATGACAGAGGAAAAGCAAGCGACAGAGTACAAATTAACTTTGAAAGAAATTTTATTAGCATCTGTTACATCTGGTCAGTTTGGATTATTATTCTCATTAATCTTTTTCGTGTATCACCAAGTAGATGAGTACATTCCGAAATGGATAAAAAATAGCGTAGAGTCGTATGTAATGGATCATGATATATACGGCTGGATTTACATGGTAGCTATTTTACTCGTCCTTTCGTGGATTATATCTACAATTGGTTACGCGTTAAAACATGGTAATTTCACAGTAAATCGAAAAAACGATGAAGTGCGTATTTCTCAAGGATTACTTGAAAGGAAAGAACTTGTACTAAAGTTACACCGCATTCAAGGGATTACGATAAAAGAAGGTATTTTCCGTCAGATGTTCGGTTATTGTGCTGTGCAAGTCGAAGTCATTCAAAGTAAGGGATTGGGAGAAGAGAAAGACAAAGTTACGCTGCATCCGATTATTCGAAAAGATCGTGTGCAAGAGTTACTCGCTCATTTACAATTGCCATATGAACTGAATACAAATATTACTGCATTACCAAAAGCAGCCTTGCGCCGTTATTTAATTGATAGTTTCATTTTCTTCGCAATGCTAGCAGTCCCGCTTACTGGGATAAGCATATACTTTGAAAAGTATTTCATCATGTGGGCGTTGTTACCGCTAGCTATCCTCATCGTTACACTTGGATACGCAACATTTAAAACAAATGGTTACGGTGTAAACGGAGAACAAATTACGATTATACATCGTAGTATTGGGAAACATACAGGACTTGTAAGAAGAAGACACGTCCAATCAATTGAAAAAACACAATCATATTTCCAGCGCCGAGCGGATTTATGTACGTATACGTTTTCTAGTGCATCATCGAATTATAAACTAGAGCATACGAGAGTAGAAGATGCGGAGAGAATGCAGGATTGGTATAAGAAGAGAATATGTGAGGATTAATTTAAAAAAGCTTGCCTATTATGAATGGCAGGCTTTTTTGTTATGGAGAAATGAGTAGTTTGATTCATATATGGGTGCAAATACAGCTCACATTTCTCAATACGTATCAGAAAAAAAGTAGTACCTTTCTATTTCAGGGAAATTCGTGAAATTTTTGATATAAATGGTATACTAATATAGAAATAATATTAGGAGGTTATATATGATAAGTCAGTTGAAAAGAGAAGCACTTGATGCATTAAAAGGAAAATGGGGATTAGCGGTAGGGGCAACCTTATTACTTGGAATCCTTATTGGAGCTGTTGAACTTCTAATTACAGGTGTTTTCTCGATGTTTTGGGGTTGGGAAGAAGCAAATGAGTCGCTTACAGTAACTATTATTGCAATGCTTGTTATTGGTCCGTTAACAATAGGCGCCTACTATCTTGTTTTAAATGTAATCCGTGAGACTAGTGCTCGCATTGGTGATTTATTTAGATGGTTTAGCGATGGAAGTAAGCTTATGAAGTCGTTTTTAACATATTTACTAATGTATGTATACTTGATGCTATGGACATTACTTCTTATTATTCCGGGTATTATTAAATCATTTTCTTATTCTATGACGTATTTTATTTTGAATGATCGTCCAGAATACACAGCGAATCAAGCAATTACCGAAAGTCGCCGTATGATGAATGGACATAAAATGGATTACTTTTTACTATGCTTAAGTTTCCTTGGCTGGTTCATTTTAAGTATTCTTACTGTAGGAATCGGTTTCTTATGGTTAGCACCTTATTTCTACTCGACATCGGCAGCATTTTATGAAGAGATTTCAAAAGAATATTATAAAAAAGAAGGTACTACCTTCTAATAAACCACCTAAACCACTTGTCCCCTAAAGAATATAGGGAACAGACGGTTTAGGTGGTTTGATATGTGTTCTGTTTTCGGGTTCACTTCAGGATAAGGTATAGGTTTTTATATAGAAATTATTCCCTCTATGTTTTATCATAGAGGGTTATTTTTTTATATAAAAATGATAGGAAATAATGAATAATATATATGGAAGGAAAAAGTGAGGTGAATGAGATTGAGTAAATTTTTAATTCCGTATTCCTTTTCTATATTAAGTTTCTTTATTTCAGTAACGGTACTTGATTTATATGATAGGATGGGAAAAACTAATGAGATGACTTCGCCGACCATACTTGGAAAGGTAATTCAATCTACTGCGCAAATGGGAGTCCTTACATTGTATTTCGGAGTACCTATCATTTTAGGTGGATGTCTTCTTGGTGAGCTATTGTTTAGAGGTATCATTTTACAATTTAAACTAAGCTATATTATATCTTTATTATTATATCTACTTTTAGCTTTTAGTATTGTTTTTGTAACGGTAGGAATTCCAACTACATATGAAGATTCTAATACTTTTTTCATGGGGATAACTATGATTTGCGCTGTTACATTCTTTGTGGGCCGGAATATAGGGGAGAAAAAACAAATTAATAATGGAGTGACAAAATGAAATACACATGTCCATGCTGCGGATATAAAACATTAGAAGAAGAACCACCAGGTACATATGAAATTTGCAGTATATGTTATTGGGAAGATGATCCTGTTCAGTTTAACGATCATGACTTTGAAGGCGGAGCAAATGAGCCCTCGTTAAGACAAGCGCAGAGAAATTTCATTGCGTTTGGTGCTTGCGAGGAATGTTTCGTTGGATCAGTTAGAAAGCCGACTAGTGAAGATGTGAAGGATGCTAGTTGGAAGAAAATTTGTTAAATAGCTTTAAATAAAAATGTTATTACTCAATGTAACAAGAGTAATAACATTTTTTTATGCAATGATGAAAGAATTAACGACGTCTTATAAGATAAAACAATAAAGATGATACAGTAATAGGAAGGCCAGTATCCAGAAAGGTATTTAAATTAAAGGATAGAAACTCTCTGTCGTTAAACCACGTAAAGAATAAATGATTGTAGGAAATACCTAGCAGTATAAATAAAGGAATGCCGATTTTTAATTCATGACTTCTTTTTATTTTTTTATAACAAAATTCACCTAATAAACAACCGATAAGAGCGGGGATACTGCCAAGAATAATATACATAATGATTGATACCCAAATTGGTCCCCATGAATCTGCAAAATTGGGAACTCGTGTATACTGTAAAAAATTTACAATGACAGAGAAAACTAGTAAGCATGTTAAATAGCTAATAGAAAATTTTTTCAATGGAATCATCCTTATAAAATTTTGATTGCCTCAGTTAGGTATTTTTTTAAAAATATAAATTCTTTTAAATTATAGATTAAATGTATGAGGAGAATCAACTTGTTAAAAGGTTATTTCATATTAATGGATATATTAGGAATGAACATAAAAGTATAGATGTATAGTCAACGTTGTGTATTTGATGTTATCATATTGTGATATGGAAATTTTTAATAGAAGAAGCAACTAACAATTCAAAGATAATGAAGCCTATATTGAATAAAAAAATACCTAGTAGTACTGAACAATATTAAAAATAAAATACGTATTTAGATAGAATTAGTAGAAATGAGGGTTTAAAAAGGAATGAACACGAGCATAACACGGCAAAAGATTTTAGCCGCCGCTTCTCAAATTGTTCAATTTAAAGGAGTAGCTAAGTTAACTTTAGAAGCAGTAGCAAAAGAGGCAGGTGTAAGTAAAGGTGGGTTATTGTATCACTTTTCAAATAAAGAAGCTTTAATAGAAGGCATGATACTTAAAGGGACAGAGGAGTATCATGGTGCTATTCATAATAAGGTAACGGAAGACACAGAGAAGAAAGGAAGGTGGGTTCGTTCTTTTGTGGAGGAAAGATTAAGTAATGAGAAAAGAACAGAAGAGTTGTGTAGTAGTATGATGGCAGCATTAATGCTAAAACCTGAATTACTTGAGCCATTACAACAAGCATTTCAGCAATTGCAAACTAAAATAGAAAATGATGAAATGGATTCTGTTTGTGCCACAATTATTAGATTAGCAGCTGATGGATTATGGTATTCGGAATGTTTAGGGATCGGAAGACTAAGTCCCGAATTAAGAGAAAAAGTGATTCAAACCCTTATTAATGCTTCCTATAAATAGAATATATAAACTATAGAATAAAAAATAATTCCCCATTGGTTTATTTAATCCGGTGGGGAATTATTTTTTTATTAGAATAATAGAACAATTTTGCAGGGTGTTGAATTATAACCGTCCAGACGGTATAGTAATATTTGGTTCAAAAGGAAAATGAAACAAAAAAAGAATAAAAAAATATTTTTAGCACACTATTCGAAAGGATAGGCCGCAAAGCTTAGAGTCTACGGTAATATATTGGTTACTAAGATCGTCTGGTTGCACATTTTTGATGCAACCGGACGGTCTTTTTTTGTTATATAAATATAAAAAATTAGGAGGAAATTATGCAAACGAAAAGTACTAAAAGGCACATTTCAATGGTTTCATTAGTTTTTCTAGTATTATTTTCAGTGCTGAATGTATGGGCTCCAGTTATTCAAGCCGCTGTGATAAAAAATCCAGTGGACGAGATTAACATTTCTCGTACTGATGGCACAACATCTGAACCATATCAGGCTTCAGATGGTATGAAAGTAGAAGTGAAGTGGTCAGCTAAAGAACAGATAAAGAGTGGAGATCAATTCACAATTGATATGCCAAAAGAATTTCGAAAAGATCTTATGAATATGAGTTTTCCTTTAAAAGATGCTGAAGGCAAAACAGTTGGTACATGTGAGATGAAAAAGGGTCTATTAACGTGTACTATGGGTGATTATGTAGAAGGAAAGAATAACGTTAAAGGTTCTTTATTCGTAGAATTTTACTTTGGTCTAGAAGCATATGATGGTGTCCAAAAAATCCCATTAGAATTTAACGTTGATGGTCAAATCGTAAATAAAGAAGTAAGTGTAAGTAATACGACAGAGAGACCGCAGCCGCAGCCCAATACAGATAATCTATTGAAATGGGGTTCTTATAATCAAGAAGACCCTTCAATTGCAGAATGGCTTGTATATGTAAATGCAACTGGAACAGAAATGCAAGATCTTAAATTAACAGACACATTAGGACCTGGGCATGAGTTAATTACAGACAGCGTAGTATTAGAAGAGGCTGTATTTGAAGATGGTTATGCACCAACAAATGTTAAGCCAGCAGATTTATCTAAAATTAAAATCAATGCAACGAAGACTGGATTTACAATTGAATTTCCAGACAGTTCAAAAGGTTATATTTTAAGATATAAAACAAAGATTACCAATCCCGCTGCAAAGCCTCATAAAAATACAGTGAAATTAGAAGGCAAAAATATTAAAACTGAAGAAAAAGTAGGAGAAGTATTCGTAAGTGGTGGGGGAGGAACCGGTTCAGGCGACGATAATCCACCTAGTATTGAAAAGAATATAGTTGATGAGAATGGTAAGCTTGTAGAGAATCAGCAGTTAGCGCAAATGGATCAACCTATTCAATATCAAGTTGGTACACATATACCAAACGATCCTCCTAAATACACATCTATGGTAATTAGTGATGATTTAGAAGATGTATTAGAAGTATTAGAGGCAAAAGTGTATGATCAAAATGGCCAAGATATTACTTCTAAAGGAACACTAAAGATAGATAAACAAAAAAGTGAAGTAATATTTACGTTCGGTGAGAGTTTTGACTATAAGTCATATGAGGACCAGATAATTAACTTGAATATTAAGGCGAAAATTAAAGCTGATGCAGACTTATCTTCTTACGTAGATAAGAAGATTCCTAATAAAGCAGAATTACATTTTGATGATAAGAAATTAACATCAAATGAAGTAACGGTTACGCCGCCTGAACCTCCAAAAGACGGTACAGTAGCTATTCATAAAATAGATGCTGAGAATCCGAATAAAGAGTTAACAGGTGCCGAATTTGAAGTTCGAGATAGTGAGGATAAGGTTGTTGCAGTACTGAAAACAGGCGAAAAAGGTTTTTCAGCACCTCAAACTTTAGCTCCTGGGACGTATAAAGTTTATGAAAAAGTAGCACCTGAGGGATATCAAAAATTAACAAGTCCGGTAGAGGTTACGCTTCAAGCTGGAGAAACAAAAACAATTGAAATTAAAAATACCATGCAAAAGGGTCAAATTGAATTAAAGAAAATTGATTCGGAAAATGGTGGTAAAGCGTTAGCAAATGCAGAGTTTGATGTAGTAAAAGACGGTGTAGTAGTTGAACATATTATTACAGATAAAGACGGTAAGGCAATTTCTAAACCGTTAGCACCAGGAAAATATATTTTAAAAGAAACGAAAGCGCCCGAAGGATACCAATTAAAAGAAAAAGAGTTCGAAGTAAATGTAACAGGGGACGGCATATTCCCAATAACAGTAGAAAATGCAATGGTAGACAAAGGTAATGTAGAAATTACAAAAGTGGACAAAGAAAGCGGCGCAGTATTAGCGGGTGTCGAATTTGAAGTCCAAGATGAGAAAGATAAAGTGGTAAGAAAAGTAGTAACAGATAAAGATGGAAAAGCAAACGTTTCAGATCTATCAGTAGGAAAGTACAAATTAGTAGAGACGAAAAGCTTACCAGGTTACAAGAAACTAACAGAATCAGTATCATTTGAAATTAAAAAAGGTATGACAGAAGTCTTATCACTGAAAGTAGAAAATGAGCAGTTAGATAAAGGCTCAGTAGAAATTATAAAAGTAGATAAAGACAGCCAAAAAGCATTAGCAGGCGTAGTCTTCGAAGTGCAAGATGAAAAAGGAAAAATGGTAAAAAAAGTAACGACAAATAAAGATGGAAAAGCGAATGTCTCAGACTTATCAGTAGGAAAATACAAATTAGTAGAGACGGAAAGCTTATCAGGTTACAAAAAATTAACAGAGCCAGTATCATTCGAAATAAAAAAAGGTATGACAGAAGTCTTATCACTGAAAGTAGAAAATGAGCAGTTAGATAAAGGCTCAGTAGAAATTATAAAAGTAGATAAAGACAGCCAAAAAGCATTAGAAGGTGTAGTCTTCGAAGTGCAAGATGAAGCTGGAAAAATAATAAAGAAATTAACAACAGATAAAAGTGGAAAAGCAAAAATTGCAGACCTATCAGTAGGAAAGTACAAACTAGTAGAAGTAGAAAGTTTACCAGGCTATAAGAAACTAACAGAGTCAGTATCATTTGAAATCAAAAAAGGCATGATCGAGGTACTATCATTAAAAATAGAAAATGAAATGGTAGATACGGGAAATGTAGAAATCACAAAGATAGATAAAGATAATAAGGCACTGTTAGCGGGAGTAACGTTTGTTGTCCAAGATGAAAAGGGCAATGAGGTGAAAAAAGTAACGACAGATAAAGATGGAAAAGCAAATGTTTCAGATTTACCTGTAGGAAAGTATGAATTAGTAGAGGTAGAAAGTTTACCTGGTTATAAAAAGTTAGAAAAACCAGTATCATTTGAAATTAAAAAAGGTATGACGAAGTCTTTAACATTTACTGTAGAAAATGAAATGGTAGATACAGGGAATGTAGAAATCACAAAGATAGACAAAGATAGTAAAGCACCATTAGAAGGTGTTGTGTTTGAAGTACGTGATTCAAACGGGAAAGTAGTTACTAAAGTAACAACGGATAAAGATGGAAAAGCAAATGCTTCAGATTTATCTATTGGAAAGTATGAGTTGGTGGAGGTAGAAACACCAGCCGGATACAAACCACTAGAAAAACCAATTTTATTCGAAATTGAAAAAGGTAGAGTTACAGCATTACAATTAACTGTCGAAAATGAATTAGTGGATACAGGAAATGTAGAAATTACAAAAGTAGACAAAGAAAATAAAGATGCTTTAGCTGATGCCGTATTTGAGATTCAAGACGAAGCAGGACAAGTAGTCGCTAAAATAACGACAGATAAAAAAGGGCACGCACAGGTTACTAATTTATCAGTTGGAACATACAAGTTGGTAGAGGTAAATGCACCAAAAGGATATAAGCAATTAGTAGATCCTATTACTTTCCAAATTGAAAAAGGTATGACAAAATCTCTTGCTTTAACAGTAGAAAACGAAATGTTAGACAAGGGTAATGTAGAAATTACAAAAGTAGATAAAGAAGGCCAAAAAGCATTAGCGGGCGTAGTCTTTGAAGTACAAGATGAAGCAGGCAAAGTAGTAACAGAAGTAACAACAGATAAAGATGGAAAAGCAAAAGTCTCAGACTTATCTGTAGGCAAGTACAAATTAGTAGAAAAAGCAGGCTTACCGGGATACAAAAAACTAACAGAGCCAGTATCGTTCGAAATTAAAAAAGGTATGACGAAAGTTTTATCATTGAAAGTAGAGAACGAACTGTTAGATAAAAGTTCAGTAGAAATTAAAAAAGTGGACAAAGAAAGTGGCGCAATATTAGCGGGCGTAACCTTCGAAGTGCAAGATGAAAAAGATAAAGTAGTAACAAAAGTAACAACAGATAAAGATGGAAAAGCAAACGTTTCAAATTTATCAGTAGGGAAATATAAGCTAGTAGAGGTAGAAAGCTTACCAGGATACAAAAAACTAGCGAAACCAGTATCGTTCGAAATTAAAAAAGGTATGACAGAAGTCCTATCATTGAAAGTAGAGAACGAAAAGTTAGATAAAGGTTCAGTAGAAATTACAAAAGTAGATAAAGACAGTCAAAAAGTATTAGAAGGCGTAGTCTTCGAAGTGCAAGATGAGCAAGGAAAAGTAGTAACAGAAGTAACGACAGATAAAGAAGGAAAAGCGACAATTTCAGATTTATCTGTAGGTAAGTACAAATTAGTAGAGAAAGAAAACTTACCAGGATACAAAAAATTAACAGAACCAGTATCATTTGAAATTACAAAAGGTATGACAGAAGTCCTATCATTGAAAGTAGAGAACGAAAAGTTAGATAAAGGTTCAGTAGAAATTACAAAAGTAGATAAAGACAGCCAAAAAGTATTAGCAGGCGTGGTCTTTGAAGTACAAGATGAGCAAGGAAAAGTAGTAACAGAAGTAACGACAGATAAAGATGGAAAAGCAAAAATTGCTGATTTATCTGCAGGAAAGTACAAATTAGTAGAAAAAGCAGGCTTACCAGGTTACAAGAAGTTAACAGAACCAGTATCATTTGAAATCAAAAAAGGTATGACGGAAGTCTTATCATTGAAAGTAGAGAATGAGCAGTTAGATAAAGGTTCAGTGGAAATTACAAAAGTGGACAAAGAAAGTGGCGCAATATTAGCGGGCGTAATTTTCGAAGTGCAAGATGAAAAAGATAAAGTAGTAACAAAAGTAACAACAGATAAAGATGGAAAAGCAAACGTTTCAAATTTATCAGTAGGGAAATATAAGCTAGTAGAGGTAGAAAGCTTACCAGGATACAAAAAACTAGCGAAACCAGTATCGTTCGAAATTACAAAAGGTATGACAGAAGTCCTATCATTGAAAGTAGAGAACGAAAAGTTAGATAAAGGTTCAGTAGAAATTACAAAAGTAGATAAAGAGAGCCAAAAAGCATTAGCAGGCGTAGTTTTTGAAGTGCAAGATGAGCAAGGTAAAGTAGTAACAGAAGTAACGACAGATAAAGAAGGAAAAGCAACAATTTCAGATTTATCTGTAGGAAAGTACAAATTAGTAGAGAAAGAAAGCTTACCAGGTTACAAAGAACTAACAGAACCAGTATCATTCGAAATTACAAAAGGTATGACGAAAGTTTTATCATTGAAAGTAGAGAATGAACTATTAGACAAAGGTTCAGTAGAAATTACAAAAGTAGATAAAGAGAGCCAAAAAGCATTAGCAGGCGTAGTTTTTGAAGTGCAAGATGAGCAAGGCAAAGTAGTAACTGAAGTAACGACAGATAAAGAAGGAAAAGCAACAATTTCAGATTTATCTGTAGGAAAGTACAAATTAGTAGAGAAAGAAAACTTACCAGGATACAAAAAATTAACAGAACCAGTATCATTTGAAATTACAAAAGGTATGACAGAAGTCCTATCGTTGAAAGTGGAGAATGAGCAGTTAGATAAAGGTTCAGTAGAAATTACAAAAATGGCTGCTGAAAGCAAGAATATATTATCAGGAGCTGTGTTTGAAGTTCATGATGAAAAAGGTAAAGTAGTAGCGAGAGTAACAACAGATAAAGAAGGAAAAGCAAAAGTCTCAGATCTATCTGTAGGTAACTACACACTTGTAGAAGTAGAAGCACCAAAAGGATATGAAAAATTAACTAATCCAATTCCATTTGAAATCACAAAAGGAATGATAAATTCAGTTCAATTAGAAGTATTAAACGAATTGAGTCATTTAGCACCACCAGGTCCAGAAAAACCAGATCCAGAGAAACCGGAAAAACCAGATCCAGAAAAACCGGAAAAACCAGATCCAGAGAAGCCTGGAACAACAGATCCAGAGAAGCCTGGAACAACAGATCCAGAAAAACCGGAAACAACAGATCCAGAGAAGCCTGGAACAACAGATCCAGAGAAACCTGGAACAATGAATCCAGAGAAGCCTGGAACAACAGATCCAGAGGAACCTGGAACAACGAATCCAGAGAAGCCTGGAACAACAGATCCAGAGAAACCTGGAACAACGAACCCAGAGAAGCCTGGAACAACGAATCCAGAGAAACCTGAAAAAGAATTACCGAAGACAGGGCAGAAAATGCTTGTGGAACCATATATGGGAGCACTTCTTGTAATGATGAGTTTTGGATTACTCGTATTAGGTAGAAAACAGCAAAGATAATAAAAGTGAAAAGGTATCCTCAAAGTATTTGAGGATACCTTTTTTATCTTTATTTGGCATAAAAAAAAGCATCTAGCAAAAGAATTAGCTGCAAATAAAAAACACAAGGGAAGATAAATGTCTTCCCGCTTCACGAATGTGCTTATTTCAAAAAAAGTATAAAAACTAGTTTTATTATATATATTTGATGTGTAAAGGTATGGAAGGAAAAGGTTATACGTTTTCGTAGTGTTTTGTTGAAAAAAGAGCAATCTATGTAATTAATTTTAACGATTTAGGAAATAAGTCCCGTTCTTAAAGCGTTTGAAGAGCGATAGTCCAATAGTAGGTGGGAGATGAAATTAGGGTTGGAATCTTATTGGATCTTAAAATGTAGAGGGGGAAAATAATGTAAAAAAACTATTGTATGTTTAAAATCTTTATGTTACATTTGTGTTACAAAAGAGTTGCGAATCGTGACTTTTGTTACGGTTTGTTTTCTATTTCTTTTCGGTATGTTACAGATTATAGTTTGTATTCCAATTAGCTGAGAATGTTTAAAGCTGAAGAAATAGCAAACTATAAACGAAAAATGATTTTTCTATGTGTATAAGAGTGTGTGTAGTAAAGATTCTGAGTAAGGGCTTTATTAAAATTCCTTTCTGTCTTAAAAGAAGAAGAAAACCAACTACCAACTATTTAGGAGTTTTAAGTAATGATAGTAAATGAAATGTACAGTACATATTTACTTTCAGTCTAATTACTACACAGACTTTTATACATATGATGTTATTGTTTTAGGTATATATAGGGGGAGAGAAAATGAGAAAGTTATTAACGGTAATTGGACTTACGTTTTTAATGCTAGCTGGATGTAGTAATGGGGATTTTGACAAAGCAATGGATGAAGGGAAGACCGCGTTAACGAATAAAGAATATAAAAATGCTTTATCATCATTTGAACGAGCATTAGATGAGAAAAAAGATGATTCAGATGCAAAAGTGTTTGTAGAGCAAACGAAAGCAATGATTGAAGCAGTGAAGCTAAAAGAAGAAGCAAAGCTAGAAGAATCGATCAAGTCATTTGAAAAAGTAGAGAGCGTGAAGAATGGAAGTAATGCGCTTATAAAACAAGCAACGGAAGAACGAACAGCATTAGTAGCGATCTTAGAACAAAAAAAGAATTATAGTGAGCAACTGGCAAAAAGTGAAGAGTTAATAAGTAAGAAAAATTATACAGAAGCGAAAGAGATATTAAATAAGCTAGTTTCAGAAACAAAAGATAACAAGAACCTTGAAGAATATAATAAAAAGGCTTTAGGATTAATCACTAAAATTGGTGAAGAGGAAAAAACTGCAAAGAGTGTAACGACAGCAGCGAAGGCACAAAAAAATGATGCAGTAACGAGTCAAAAGGTAGCGACAGAAAAGAACCAAAAAGCAGAGACAGAAAAAAATCAAAAGGCAGTAACAGAAAAGAATCAAAAAGCAGAGACAGAAAAAAATCAAAAGGTAGTAACAGAAAAGAACCAAAAAACAGAGACAGAAAAGAACCAAAAAGTAGAGACAGGAAAGAATCAAGATGCATTTACTTTTGAGAAAGCTAAAGAATATATCAAAAATGAATATAAAGAAGAATATGATTACACACTAGAGAATACGCAAGTAGAAAATGGAAAGAAATATTATCAAATTAGAGTGCGTACGACATATAAAATAGAAGGCGCAGCTGGACCAGGATTTACTGGCGTATTCAAAGTATTTGAAGATGGTACAATTGTTGAAATACACTAAATCGATAAAAAGGTATCCTCAAAGTATTTGAGGATACCTTTTTAAGTTTGTTTAGCATAAAAAAAAGCATCTAGCAAAAGTACTAGATGCAAATAAAAACACAAGGGAAGATAAATGTCTTCCCTTTTCCCGTAAGTAATTATATCAAAAAAATTATAAAAAACTAGCTTTATTTTTAATATAATGAATTTGTGAGGCTATGAAAGTAAAAGATTACACTATTTTCGTAGTGTTTTATTAAGAAAAGGAGTTGTGTCCATGATTAATTTCAAGCCAGAAAATTTAAACCAACTATTAAAAGTGACGCTTATAAGTGCGAATAAGTCTTATGATGCGATTAAAGAGTATGAATTTACGGGAGAAGCAGTAGTATTCCGTGTAGACTTCGAATATATTGACGTTTCTCTAATGATTATAGATATGTTAGGAAGAACTGCTTCTAAATTTAACATTTTGCCATACGCTCGTCCTAATACGAATGAAATAGATTACATTCAGTTCCAAGTGTATTCCATTAATGAAGGGAATTTTAAAGAAATGCTCGATACGATGTGATAACTATAATTTTACAAAACTGTATATAAAGCCTTATTTTCTGCTAATATATAATTAATAAATTCATATAATTGGAGTGATGAGATGCAGCCGTTAGAGAGGGAGATTCATTCTAATATGCTGAAAGTGTGGAGAATTCATGCTTTAATTGGGGCGGCAGTTATACTAGCAGTCGTAATTGCGTATTTCTTTTTTATGATTAACTTTAACTGGTGGGGCTGGTTGTTTGGATTGTTAGTGACAGGAGCAGTTATATACATACCACTCGACTATTTTGTATTTCCAAATTTACGTCAACGTTATTATAGTTACAGATTAAATGAAGAAGAGATTGAGATTCAAAAGGGAATGTTCGTTGTAAAACGCGTACTTATTCCGATGATCCGCGTGCAGCACGTAACGATTGAGCAAGGACCGATTATGAGAAAGTATAATTTAGCAGAATTACATATTTCAACAGCGGCAACTTCGCATAGTATTCCAGGCTTAACGAAAGAAGAAGCAGAGCAGTTGAAAAGACAAATTGGAGAGCTTGCGAAAGTGAGTGATGAGGATGTATAAGAGGCAACATCCAATCACGATATTGTTAGGTATTCGAATTGCGACTTTGTTGCCTTTTATTTTTCTTGTTTTATTTCGTTCAGATGGTGAAGTAAAACCTTGGTATTTCTTTCATCTTGTTCTTTTGGCTATATTATTTATTATGGCAATTTTCTCAGCTATAAAATGGTATTTCAAAGTGTACTGGGTTGAAAATAATATTTTACATATAAAACACGGTGTTTTTGTAAAGAAGGAAAGTTATTTAAATAAAGATCGTGTGCAAAACATTAGTACATCTTCTAATGTCATTTATCAAATGCTTGGGCTTACGAAATTAAATATAGAAGTAGCGGGCGGCGGTAGTGAGCCGGAAGTGATGTTAGCTGGTATTAAAGAAGATGAAGCGAAGGAACTGATTGCCTTATTAAATAAAAAAAGAAGCGCTGCGAGTGAAGAAGTACCCATGGCAGAAGAAAGTAAGACGATTTATCAGTTAACGATGAAAGAGATTTTAGTAGCTTCCATTACGTCTGGTAGATTTGGATTAGTGTTTTCTGGATTACTTCTTATTTACACAGAGTTTAATCAATTTCTTCCAGAATGGCTCATAAATAAAGTGGAAGCGTATGTGATGGATAACGGTGTATATGAATTAATCGTTATGGCCGCGATTTTAATGGCGGTTTCGTGGGTCGTTTCGACAGCTGGTTATGCGCTAAAATATGCGAACTTTAAAATAGAGCGAAACGGAAATGAAATTCGTATTGTGCAAGGGTTATTTGATAAGAAAGAGTTTGTCTTAAAGCTCCACCGCATTCAAGCAATTACTGTGAAAGAAGGAATTCTCCGCCAGCCTTTCGGTTATTGCTCTGTCGAAGTGGAAGTCATTCAAAGTATAGAAGCGGCAGGGAATGAAGTGATGTTACATCCTTTTATGAAGAAAAAAGATGTACAGCAGCTACTTGCCTATTTACAGTTGCCATATGAAATAGAAGAGGAAATCGTTCATTTACCGAAGGCTGCATTACGCTGTTACGTCGTAATGGGCTGGATTACAAGTGCTGTGCTCGCTGTGCCAATCGCTGGTGCGAGTATATATTTTAAACAACATACTGCGTTGTTCGTTCTTATACCGCTATTTATTGTATTTACAATACTTGCATACGCTAGATATAAAAGTGGTGGATATATGATACGAGACAATCAGTTAGTAATGGTGCACCGAGGTCTCGCGAAATATACAGGAATCATGCGAAGAAGGCATGTTCAAGTAGTAGGATATAATCAGTCGCATTTTCAAATGAAAGATGAGTTATGTACAGCTGCTGTAGCGGTGGCGGGACATGGTTATGAAGTGAAGCATATGCGAAAAGAAGACGCGCTTCGCATATATAATTGGTACAAAGAAAAAGGAAACACCGTGTAATAGTGTTTCCTTTTTGTGTGTCGTCATTTGTCGATAAGTCGATATATTCGAAAAATCGCAAATATAATTTCATGTACCGAGGTCTCTAAACTCAGAAACTTAAACTAACACATCAAAAGTAGTCACGAACGACGGGCGCGAGAAAATACTTTTTTGATGTTCTGCATGTGGATGCGCTTGTGCTTGTCCTTCTGCTTGTGCAGGGCGTTTTTTATGAGCGTTTTCGAATGAACGTGATTCTGTCCAGTCTTTAAAGTTTTGCTCAGTTTCCCACATCGTTAAGATGACATATGTATCATTACTTAATGGGCGAAGAACACGGATTGCTTGGAAGCCAGGCTCATTTTCGATTAGACCAGCACGGTTTTTAAAACGGTTTTCAAATACAGGGCGACCTTCGTCTGTTACAGAAATGTTGTTACAAACGATGTAGCCAGATTGTCCTTTAAATTCTCCAACAGCGTCTAATACGTCATACTGAAGTGTCGATTCTACAGATTCTTCAGTATTTTCTTTATAAAACATATCTTTTTCGTTATTTTTTGCAGTGAAATGTGCTTGTTCTAGAGGTGTTTCGTATGAAATAATAGCCTTCATTTTAATGCCCCCTTTATGGTTTGTCTCTATTATATCAATTCTCTTAAAAAACTTCGAAGATTATATACATAAAGATACTTCTTTTTCAAATAATAAATGTACCATCATTTGGAAAGAAGGCCGATGTATGAAGAAAGCAAAGTGGACTTTATTAGGCGGGGTAGCAACGTTCGTAGTAGCGATTGTACTCTATAAACTTATTGTGTTAACTGGTGGCTATATGATGGATGAAAAGCAGCTTGTTTTCCACTCTTCATCACGTATCGTTGACCAGAAAGGAAAAGAAATTACGAAGTTATATGTAGAAAATAGAGAGCTCGTGCCGATTGAAGAAATTCCAAAGTACGTGCAGCAAGCATTTATTGCTGTGGAAGATTCTCGTTTTTATGAGCATCAAGGAATTGATTACCCTTCTATATTTCGGGCGCTTTATAAAGACGCGTTAGCTGGAGAGAAGGTAGAAGGCGGTAGTACGATTACGCAGCAACTAGCTAAAAATGTCTTTTTAACTCGCGAAAAAACATTTACGCGTAAATTGAAAGAGGTCGCAATTTCTCTTCAATTAGAGCAAAAATATACGAAGCAGCAAATTCTTGAAATGTATATGAACCATATTTATTTCGGTCATGGGGCATATGGTATTCAAGCGGCAGCAAAGTTGTATTTTAATAAAAATGTAGAAGATTTAACAGTGGAAGAGGGAGCTATGCTTGCAGGGCTTCCGAAAGCGCCAAATGGCTATTCACCGTACTTATCCCTAGAAAAGAGTAAAGGGCGCCGTGATCTTGTTTTGTCACTTATGCATAAACAAGGCTATTTAACAGCGGAAGATAGTGTTCGTTACCAAGGGAAAACAATCGCTCTTTATAAAAATTCAGATGAACGTGAACTCGCATATATGCCGTATATCGATATGGTTATAGATGAAGCGGCGCGTTTATATGGTTTATCGCATCAAGAAGTACTGCGCGGAGGATATACGTTTGTCGTACCGATGGATGAAAAAGTTCAAAAGGTAGCATATAACCAGTTTCAAGATGCGAGAAATTTCCCTGGTAAAGAAAACGGGGCGCAAGGTGCATTTTTATTAATGGATAATCAGACTGGCGGAATTAAAGCCGCGATTGGCGGAAGAGAGTATGTTCCGAGAGGGCTTAATCGCGTTTTTGCAAAGCGGCAGCCTGGTTCTGTTTTAAAGCCGCTTATCGTATATGGACCTGCACTTGAGACGAAGAAATATAATCCATATTCTTTATTAACGAATGAAAAAAGTTCGTTTGAAGGTTATGAACCTCGAAATTATAATCATGAGTATACGAAAGAGATGACGATGTACGATGCGGTATTAGAATCAGCAAATGTGCCAGCTGTATCTTTATTAAATGAATTAGGGGTAGATGAGGGAAAGCAATATTTAGAGAAAGGGAATGTTCATATTGCGGACTCAGGTTTAAGCACAGCACTTGGCGGGCTAAAAAATGGTGTGTCTCCATTTGATCTTGTCAAAATGTACCGATCTTTTTTAGCAAACGGGAATATTATCGAACCGCACGTTATCGATAAAGTATTAAATAGACACGGGGCGGTCATTGGAGAATCATCAAAAGCTGAAACGAAAGTCTTTTCGAAGCAAACGGCATGGTATATGACAAAGATGCTTGAAGGAGTTGTGAAAGAAGGTACGGCGAAAGCTGGCGTATATAATGGAGCTTTAGCTGGAAAAACAGGCACAACTTCATTGCCGAATGATGACAATAGTGCGCGTGATATGTGGTTCGTTGGATATACACCGAATTTAGTAGGTGCAGTTTGGATTGGCTATGACCGCACCGATAAAGAGCATCAATTACAAGATGGAAATGCATCTGCAACGATGTTATTTAAAAAGATTTTAACGAAAGCAAACATACAAGATAAAGCGAGTTTTCATAGGCCAAAAGGTGTTGAAACAATTGGACTGCCAATTCGTTTAGATAAGATTCAAAACGTGGAAGCAAAACTAGCATTTAGTCCTTTCGGTTTATTTGCAATGAAACTAAGCTGGACGCCGCTTCCTGATGAGCGAATTATGTACCGGATTTATAAAGTTGAAAAAGGAATTCATACTCACGTTGGAACGGCAAAAGGAACGGGGAAATATGAGGAGAAGTTTATTAATATATTCTCAAAACCAAGTTTTTACGTTGTGCCATATAACACACAAACGAACCGTGAAGGAGAAAAGTCAAAAGTAGCTAAACCGTAGTTTTTCTCTGTGCTATAATAAGAATGTTGTGAAAATAGTAAACGTTTTTACGAACGTTTGTGTCAATTTAATGAACAACGTACATAATGTTATGCATTTTGTTTTTACAAGCTGTATAGTAAAAAAAGATAAATATCGGAATAGAGCATATTTAAAGAAAAAGCATTGGTAAGGAAGGGAGCTAGGGTCTTGGTAAGAACTATAAATGAGACATTTTTAAAAGCATGTAGGGGGGAACGTACAGAGTATGTACCAGCATGGTATATGCGTCAAGCAGGTCGTTCACAGCCGGAATATAGAAAGATAAAAGAGAAATATTCTTTATTTGAAATTACACATAATCCAGAGTTGTGCGCTTACGTTACAAAGTTGCCAGTTGATCAATATAACGTAGACGCAGCAATTCTTTATAAAGATATTATGTCACCACTACCTGCAATTGGTGTTGATGTGGAAATTAAATCTGGCATTGGTCCAGTTATCGATAATCCAATCCGTTCTTTACAAGACGTAGAAAAATTAGGAGAAATCAATCCAGAAGATGACGTACCTTACATACTAGATACAATTCGTTTATTAACGAAAGAAATGTTAGATGTACCGTTAATCGGTTTTTCAGGAGCTCCATTTACGTTAGCGAGCTATATGATTGAAGGCGGTCCTTCTCGTAACTATCATAATACGAAAGCGTTTATGTATGCAGAGCCGAAAGCTTGGTTCGTATTAATGGATAAGCTAGCAGATATGGTTATTACATATTTAAAAGCGCAAATTAATGCAGGAGCAAAAGCGGTTCAAATTTTCGATTCTTGGGTTGGAGCAGTAAATGTAGCGGATTACCGTATATTTATTAAACCAGCGATGGAGCGTATTTTTGCAGAAGTTCGTAAGGTGGGTGTTCCAATGATTATGCACGGCGTAGGAGCTGCACATTTAGTGAATGAATGGCACGACTTACCGCTTGATGTAGTAGGTTTAGATTGGCGTTTACCGATTGAAGAAGCACGCGCACGTGGTGTTCACAAGGCGGTACAAGGAAATATGGATCCTTCATTCTTATTAGCACCTTGGCCTGTTATTGAAGAACATGTAAAAGGTATTTTAGATCAAGGGATGAAGCAGCCAGGTTATATCTTTAACTTAGGTCACGGCGTATTCCCAGAAGTAAATCCAGATACATTAAAACGCTTAACTACATTTATTCATGAGTACTCTAAAGAACAGTTAGCGAAGTAAAGGGGATTGTCTGTATGAAAAAGAAAATTGGTTTGCTTGTAATGGCATACGGAACGCCATATAAAGAAGAAGATATTGAACGTTACTATACACATATTCGCAGAGGAAGAAAGCCAAGTCCTGAAATGCTAGAAGATTTAACAGAGCGTTACCGTGCAATTGGTGGTATTTCTCCTTTAGCTACTATTACATTAGAGCAAGCTAAAAAGTTAGAAACGCGTTTAAATGAAATACAAGATGAAGTAGAGTACCACATGTATCTTGGTTTAAAACATATTGAACCGTTCATTGAAGATGCAGTACAAGCTATGCATGAAGATGGAATAGAAGATGCAATTGCACTCGTTCTTGCCCCTCACTATTCTACTTTTAGCGTGAAGTCGTATGTAGGACGAGCGCAGGAAGAAGCAGGAAAACTTGGAAACTTAACAATTCACGGCATCGATAGCTGGTATAAAGAACCGAAATTTATTCAGTATTGGGTCGATGCAGTGAAAGGTATATATAACGGTATGTCAGAAGCAGAACGTGAAAAAGCAGTGTTAATCGTATCTGCACATAGCTTACCAGAAAAAATTATTGCACTCGGCGATCCATACCCGGATCAATTAAACGAAACAGCTGACTATATTGCACGTGGTGCTGAAGTAGCAAATTATGCAGTTGGCTGGCAAAGTGCCGGAAATACACCAGATCCTTGGATTGGTCCAGATGTACAAGATTTAACGAGAGAATTAAATGAAAAGTACGGCTACAATTCATTCGTATATGCACCAGTTGGATTTGTTGCGGAACATTTAGAAGTTTTATATGACAATGACTTTGAGTGTAAAGTTGTAACGGATGAAATTGGCGCGAAATATTATCGTCCCGAAATGCCTAACGCGTCGGACGCATTTATCGACTGTTTAGCAGATGTAGTATTAAAGAAAAAAGAATCTGTAATGTAAGTAGAAAGGGGGAGCTTACTTGAGGAAAAAAGTTGTGATCATCGGCGGTGGCATCACAGGATTAACAACAATGTATAACTTACAAAAAGAAATTCGTGAAAAAAACTTGCCGATAGATGCATTGCTTATAGAAGCGTCTGGTAAACTTGGCGGGAAAATTCAAACCGTTCAAAAAGATGGATTTACAATTGAACGCGGTCCTGATTCTTTCTTAGCAAGAAAAGAGAGCGCAGCTAAATTAGTGAAAGAATTAGGACTTGATGCTGAACTTGTAAATAATAAGGCTGGTCAATCGTTCGTTCTCGTAAACAATCGGTTACATAAAATGCCGAGCGGTTCAATGATGGGAATTCCAACGCAAATTACGCCGTTTCTATTTTCCGGATTGTTCTCCCCAATTGGTAAACTAAGAGCTGGTTTTGACTTGTTAATGCCTAGATCAAAACCAGTTTCTGATCAATCACTCGGGCAGTTTTTCAGGCATCGTCTTGGAAATGAAGTCGTTGAAAATTTAATTGAGCCATTATTATCTGGTATTTATGCAGGGGATATTGATGAAATGAGTTTAATGTCAACATTCCCTCAAATTTATCAAATTGAACAGGAGCACCGTAGTATTTCACTCGGTATGCGTACGCTCGCTCCAAAGCAAGAGAAGGCTGAATTGAAAAAAGGAATATTTAAAACTGTGAAAACCGGTTTAGAATCTATAGTAGAATCTCTTGAAGTGAAGATTCCTAATGATATGGTAATGAAGGGAACTCGTATTGAAAAAGTTGCAAAACTTGGTGATAGTTATACGATTACTCTTAGTAACGGAAAAGAAATGGAAGCAGACGCGATTGTAGTTGCGACGCCGCATAAAGTATTGCCGTCTATGTTTGCGCAGTACAAGCAGTTTCGTTTCTTCCGTAACATTCCGTCTACATCAGTTGCAAACGTGGCACTTGCTTTCCCAAAGTCTGCAATTCAGCGTGATATTGATGGTACCGGATTTGTCGTATCAAGAAATAGTGATTATACAATTACAGCGTGTACGTGGACACATAAAAAATGGCCACATACAACGCCAGAGGGAAAAACGCTTCTTCGCTGTTACGTCGGACGCCCAGGTGATGAAGCGATTGTTGAACAAACTGACGAAGAAATTGTACAGCTCGTATTAGAGGACTTACAAAAGACAATGGATATTACAGAGGATCCAGAGTTTACAATTGTAAGCCGCTGGAAAGAAGCCATGCCTCAATATACAGTAGGCCATAAAGAGCGAATGAAAAAGCTCACAACATTTATGGAGGAAGAATTGCCAGGTGTGTATTTGGCAGGTAGTTCTTACGCTGGTTCTGGTCTTCCGGCTTGTATTGAGCAAGGTGAGTTAGCGGCGAAACGTGTGTTATTTCATTTAGAGAAAGTAATGGAGACTAAATTAGTCGCACATTAAAATATTTCAAACAAAACGCCTTCAATTATATTGAAGGCGTTTTGTTTATTATATAAAATACTTATTCGCCAATAAACATATATAAGTTATTTGGCTTTATAACGGCATCTCCTGCATAAATAACCCACTCTGTTAAGTTATCAAAATCTAAATGATAACTATTTCCTTCACTCATATCTTCTATAAAATATGGTTCATTAATGAGTATTCCTTGAATGAAATCTTCGGTAATGTTTTGCATTTCAAACCACATATGTTCACTTTTTCCTTCTTCGTAGGAGACACCAAACTTAGCGAGGAAACGAAAATCTTCATTTGATTGTTCAATGTGAAAAATGTTGCTGAAATACCCGAAAGTATTCTTCGCATTGTAAGCCATACGATCAGTTTCACTATTTGTTTTATAGAACATGAGCCCTGTAGCCTCCTCGTGTTCTTTGAAAAAACTTTCAATATATTCTTCTGAAGTATTAAACTTGAATAAGAGAACGGATGGAGATTGATGGTATTCATCTCGGTCATCCATCCCGCCAAGAAATACGTTTTGTGCATCTATTGGTTGTAGTTTCACTTCTTCATCCTCGATTGAAGATAATTGATCCATACTCGTTTTATGCCCAATATAAGATAATCCTTTTTCCCATGGAATAGCTACTGTATGTATAGAACCTTGCTGACTATGCGCGATAACGATAGGCTCATTCATAGGGACTTGTCCATTCTCAACGGCATTATTAGCAAATGTTTGAAAGAGATCACCAATGCCGTAATAGGAAGAAATACGATTTGGAATAATTAATTCTATTTCTGTTACGCCTGCTCTTAAAAGGCCGTGTGTATGAAACCAATATTGCGTAGGCTCATCTTCTTTATCGTCTTCATAAACGGAATGAATAACATACAAGTCAGGAATGTCAGGTAATAATTCATTTTCAACGTGATATTCAATATAGCTTCTAGATATCACTTTCATTGCGGCACTTGAATCGATTACAAATAACAAGTCTGGGGCGAGGTTCCATAGAAACTGTAACTGCTGGAAAAAGCAGCCCAGCACATCGCCTACAAATAGCGTACGAGTGAAAATTTCAGTGCCATAAGCAGCATCTTCAAAATTACGATCTACGATTGTAGAATCTTGTCTATTGTACATTTTATATTCTTCTGGGTCATTCGCCTCATCAATATGCAGTTCATACGGTATGATTTTTTCATCCATATGTAACTCGACAATAAGGCTTATCTCATCACTATAAACAATTTTCAACTCATCAACTTTAGTAGAGATAGTTTCTAGCCGCTGTTTTAACTGTTCAATTGTAATTTTAGTTGGTATAACAGCAATCATATCTGAAAAATGACGTTCTAATGTTCCATTCATAGCTGCGCGGTATGTTTCTATTTGCACTTCCATCCAATCACTCCTATTCAAATGAATCTATTTTACATGCCAATTAAATTTCTATATTTTCTGTTTTCTCTCTCTAACATTATAGAGCGCATTCGTAGAAGGTGTAAAATTATTATTTTGTATTATAGTTTGAAAACTTGTAAATTAAATAAATTTTGTGTAAAACTTGTCGAAATATAGTTCTATATAACGAATCATTTGATATGATAGAAATGCTGAGAAAATATGAATTAGGGAGAGGGAAATGGCTGTGAAGAAATTATTAAGTGTCTTTTTATCATGGATGTTATTGCTTTCATTTACTGGAACTTTAGCGCAGGCGGAAGAAACTACTTCTATGTCAGTAGAAAAAGCAATTCAAGTATTTAAGCAGCAAGGGAAAACGAAGGGGATAGTGGAAGGATATATCGTTGGGTATACGCAAAGTCCTTCTAAATACACGAAAGATCCGGCTAAGTTTGACGACACAAACGTGGCAATTGCCGATTCGCCAAACGAAACGAATCCAGACAAAATCATGCCTGTTCAATTGCCAAAAGGCGATGTGAGATCGGCAGTAAATGTGAAAGACCATCCTGAAAATATCGGAAAGAAAGTTAGGTTGACAGGGACGCTTGAGTTATATTTCGGTAGCCCAGGTTTAAAATCAGTAACAGCTCATAAGTTTCAAGGAGAAGAACAAAACCGCGTTAGCGATGTAGTGGCATCACCAAATGGTGGGGAAGTCGCAAAAGGAACAGCAGTAACATTAACAACGAATACAGAAGGAGCAACAATCTACTATACGTTAGATGGCTCTAATCCTACAAATAAAAGCGTTCGTTATAACGGACGAATTGTAGTGAATGAAAATAGTGTAGTGAAAGCAATCGCTGAAAAAGAAGGGCTTACTTCTTCAGCAGTTTCGACATTTTCATTTATAATCGTAACAAATGAACCAGTTCGTATTCATGATATTCAAGGGAAATCACATATTTCTCCTTACAATGGGAAGAAAGTAAACAATGTGGAAGGCGTTGTCACAGCGCTTGATAAAAATGGTTTTTATATAGAAGATAATCAGCCGGATAATGATCCAGCTACTTCTGAAGGTATTTACGTATACAAAAAAGATGCGAATCTAGCAGTGGGAGATCTTGTCCAAGTTGATGGAGAAGTAGAAGAATATGTTGGACCTGGATATGCAGAGCGATTTGAAACAGACTTAACGACGACGGAAATTAAGGCGAGTCGTGTTGCTGTAATCGCAAAAGATCAACCTTTACCAGCGCCGATTGTATTAGGAGAAAACGGAGTGAAAATCCCAGATCAAATTATTGATAATGATGGATTTGGTCTATTTGATCCGAACGAAGATGCAATTGATTTTTATGAGAGTGTAGAAGGCATGCGCGTTACGATGCCAACGCCAAAAATTATCGCTCCTCAGAAAAATGGTAACCTATATGTAACAGTAAAAAATGGCGGAGATAAAATAGTAACGAAGTATGGTACACCTTTATTAGATAAAGAGCAATTAAATCCAGAGCGCCTTTCTGTAAAAGTACCTCGTGATTATGTCGCGAAAGTAGGCGATACGTTCACTGGAGATATAACAGGCGTAGTAGGATATGACTACGGTTCGTTCCGCATTTCGCCAGTAACGGAATTACCATCTGTAGTGGACGGCGGATTTAAGCAAGTAGGGGCAAATATTCAGCCGCGTCTTGATAAGTTAACAGTTGCTACATATAACATTGAAAACTTCTCAGCGAACAAAAAAGAAACAACAGATGAAAAAGTAAAAGCGTTAGCTTATTCTATTAAATATAATTTAAAAATGCCTGATATTATCGGTGTACAAGAGATGCAAGATAATAATGGAGCAATCAATGACGGTACGACTGATGCATCTTTAAGCGCAAAACGTATCATTGATGCTGTATTAGAAATTCGTGGACCGAAGTATGAGTATGTAGAAATTGCGCCGAACAACAATCAAGACGGTGGGGCACCTGGAGCGAATATTCGCGTCGGTTTCTTCTATAACCCATCTCGTGTGAAATTAGCGACAGTACCGAAGTTACTAGATAAAAATGTAGTTCGTATTGGAGACGAAAATCCTTTATTTGAAAGTACACGTAAACCGTTAGCTGCAGAATTTACGTTCCAAGGACAAAACGTTGTTGTCATTTCAAATCACTTAAACTCAAAACTAGGAGATGCAACGCCATTTGGAAAAGTGCAGCCGCTCGTATTAAAGAGTGAAGAAAAACGAGTTCAATTAGCACAAGAAGTGAATCATTTCGTACAAGGTATTCAAGAAAAGAATACAAATGCACCAGTTGTTGTATTAGGTGATATGAATGACTTTGAATTCTCTAAACCTTTAGAAGCACTAGAGGGAAGGATATTAAAAGATATGTTAAACACAGTGCCGAAAGAGAACCGCTACACGTACATTCATGAAGGTAACGCACAAGTGCTAGATCATATTTTAGTAACAAATAACATCGCACCGCACACAATTGTAGACCCTGTACACTTAAACTCAAACATTATGAAAGAACATGGACGTGTAAGTGACCACGATCCAGTACTTGTTCAAATTGATTTGAAGAAGGCTTCTTAAATAGTCGAGAAAGAACGCTTAGAAATATACTAAGCGTTCTTTTACATTATTAGGAATTTTTATGATAAAATAGATTGAATATTCATTCTTCAATACAGGGAGGTGTAGACATATGGTAGCCCGAATAAACGGGAAATTAATGAATCAGCTTGCAATTTTTTTTAGCATAATCGTCATGCTTCAGTTTGTAGCTGATATAACAGGGCTTACACAGAATCTAGATAGTATGTATTACTTAATGAATACAGCAACTTCCTATATAACGTTTAGTTTGGCGGTTATTTTTACTTTAATAGGTGCAAGAAGAGAATTAAGTAAATATGCAATTATTTCATTATGTTTAGTGGTAGCTATTAAAGCAATTTACTTTGCGGCTGTTGTTATTTTGTGGGGATTGGCTGGTACGCCGTAAATGAATAAAAAAACCTAATTTCCAAGAAGACATGAGGAAATTAGGTTTTTATGCTTGAAACGCTTTTCTACATCGATCTCTTCTTTGTAGTCTTCTTTTGTACCGTTTTCTATCACGCTGTACGCCTTTTATATACATACATAGGCTAACGAAGAAGAAGAAGGCACATTGCATCGTTAATATGTACGGTGACATGCCATGTAACGGTTGCTTTGGATCATATAAATGAATAGGTGCCCCGCCTATTGTAGGGAATATCGTATTTAGCAGGATGTAAGGAATGGCGGTAGTTGCAAATGGAAATAGAAGCGCCATATAATCTTTTTGTGACCATGCAGATGCAGCAAGTCCTAAAAGAGCCATTAAACCTGCAAATAAAAAATTAATTCCGATATATACAGTAATGTAAGTGATGGGAGTATCGTAATATAAGTTTGCGAACATCCCGTTATCATTTATAATGCCTGAACCAGCCGTCGGTTCTCCGTCTGGAATGGTTAATTTGCAAAATAATAATGATAAGATGAATGGAAACGTATAAAGAGTTCCTCCGCAAAAAAATGTAACGATATATTTCATTACTGAATAAGGAAATATAGAAATTTCTTTACTGACAAACGGTTTAAAACCATCTGATTTATCCGAGTTGTAACTTGTACTAAAGGGAAGGCTCGCAATAACTGGCATTAATAACAAATAAACATCCATTTCATTGCCACGAAATCCAATCCATTTAATATCCGTTGATATAGGTCCATTCGCAGCGTCTCCTAAATAACGAATTACATAATAATAATGATAAATAGAAATAAGAGCTAATCCACTAAACATAATAATTAAAGAAACACGATTACAAAAAGCTTGTCTTATATTTAAACGAAGCGCACGCATCATGACTGAAAAAGCCTCCACTATTTTTATAAATCTGTCTACTTTCTATATTACTATTAAATGTAAGGATTTTCTTGTTTTTTTATTTGTTTATTAGAAAAAGAGAAATTTAAGTGTTGTCAGGTAAGGTTTCAATACAAGACTTACAAAAGTTGTTTTTTCTAAAATATGGTTGACAATTAAGTATTACATTTGTAATCTTAAAAGTGGATTACAAATGTAATACGAGGGGTGGAAAACAATATGACAAATAAATTACCTAAAATATCTGAAGCAGAATTAGAAATTATGAAAGTGTTGTGGTCGAATTCTCCACAAACAGCGAATAAAATTATAGAAGAACTGGAAGATACAATGGACTGGAAACCGAAAACCATCCGTACATTAATTAACCGGTTAGTACAAAAGGAAGCCGTTTCTTACCATCAAGATAAAGGGCGCATGTATGCTTATTTTCCGCTAGTATCACAAGATAATTATTTACAAGTTGAAACGAAATCTTTACTAAAGCGCTTTTGCGGCGCGGCGTTTAAGCCATTACTTGTCAATTTCTTAAAAGAGGAAAAATTGTCTTCAGAAGATATTAACGAACTGAAACGCATTTTAGATGAAAAGACCGAGGAGAATAAGAGGAAGGATAGATAACAATGATAGACATGATTATAAATCTATACCTTCCTCATTTTTTTGATTGGCTTATAGAAACGTCACTTATGGCTAGCATATTAGTTGGATTTATTTTATGTATAAAAGTTCTATTTAGAAATAAATTAACGCCCCGATGGCAATATATGCTGTGGATCGTACTAATGATAAGACTTCTTCTGCCATGGTCACCGGATAGTTCGTATAGTATTTATTCGCTACTTTCCTATAGTTCTAGTGTATCGGAAGTTATTCCAAAAAATATGTCGTCTACTGAGAGTATAGTGAACATAGAAACCAATCATACAGTGGAATTGGAATCAAATTCTGAAACTGTGACAAAAAATGGTGAACCTGAAGTAAACGCGAGTGCGGAACAACAGACTACATTTTCTTTATACAAACTTGCTCTATATGTTTGGCTAGCTGGGGTAATCGTATTAGCAGTCATAACGTTTATTACAAATAGACGTTTATATTCTTACATAAAGAAACAAGCGGATATTACGGATGAACAGGTCATTACAGTGTTTAATCGCTGTAAGCAGTCTATGAAAATGAAGAAGGCAGTTTCATTACGTCTAGCAGGAAAGATTGCGAGCCCAACTGTTTTCAGTTTCTTTCGTCCGAAAGTATTACTATCAAAAAAACATATGAAAGTATTAAATGAGCAACAATTACAATATGTCTTTTACCATGAGTTAGCTCATATTAAGAGAAACGACGTAGCTGTAAATTGGATTATGTACAGTTTGCTGCTATTAAATTGGTTCAATCCGATTCTTTGGTACGCCTATTTCTGTATGCGAGAAGATCAAGAATTAGCCTGTGATGCATATGCGCTTACTTTTATAGATAAAGAGGAGCAAATTGCATACGGTCATACAATTATTACTCTTTTAGAACATTATTCCTATCAAGCACCAAGCCTAGCAAATTTAAGTAGAAATAAACGAACACTGAAAAGGAGAATCGTTATGATTAAAAAATTCCAAAAAAAATCGTATCGTCTTTCTTTACTTGGAATTATTGCTATAGCAGCTATAGCAGGGGGATTCTTATTGAATGCAACGATAACTGAGGGAGATGAAAGACAGAAAGAAAAGGTTGTAGAAAAAAAGCAATCTAAAGCAGCATTTGAAAAAGCGATAGAAACAGTATTAGGTACACCAGAGAATGCAAGTAGAGAATGGGGTATGTCAATAAAGTCATATAAAAGGGATACAGATTTTTTGTATTTGGCAGAAAAGAATTTTACAAAAGAAGAATTTGAACAATATATTCAATTATTTAAGGAAGCTAAAGAAATTCATAAAAAAGCAATGGTTAAGAAAAAAGTGCCTGAGAATTATGATGGAGATACAAAGGAATTTAAACGTGAACGCTTGAATAAAACGGATCAAGAAAGACTGGCTATTATTGAGAAGAAATTAATTCCACTTTCGGAAAAGGTGGAGAAGTCTTTAACATATACTGTGGAAGAAGCGAAAGATCATGTACCATTTCAAATTAAGCAGCCGACTTATATAACTGAAGGTTATGAGTTAAAAAGAGAATGGGCTGACTCATATTTTGGAAGAGATGTAGAATTAGTTATTAAATCAGAATATACAAAAGGGAAATATGGTTTTACAATTTATCAGTCAAGGATGTATGTAGGTGGTAATAAGGATCCACTACACTACATGATGCCTGGAGAAGATAATCTAGAAAGTTATAGTTTAGACGGGAAAGGAATGGTCTATAATAAATCTTCTCATGGAGAGGGTAAGTTAAAAGGTGTCAAAATGTTTGTACCAGCACAAGGTAAGAATAGTGAGTATCAAATTGTTATAGTGAATGATATTTTTACAAGAGATACAAAGATATACGAAGAGATAATCGATGATGAGCTAACTAAGAAAGAGATGGAGAAAATATTACTTTCTATGTCAAAATAAAAGACAGTGTTCTTAAACTTTTGGTTTTAAGAACACTGTCTATTTAATTAGATTTCTAGTGTGATATAGCCAGCAATTATTATGAATATATTCTTGCTTTCCATACAAGTATACTTTTTGATACACTATGGACAGTATGATATAACTTGACTGGAATTTTTTTAAACTGGGAATAACTAAAAAAGAGAACTTGTATAGAATGTAAGCGTGTGGTAATATCAAAGATGTACTGATTGACTATATTATCCAATTGGTCATTTTTGGAGGTGACGATGTGGCGATAGATCGAAAACGTTCTATTATTGAAGCTGCAACAAAGTCTTTTTCAGCATTTGGTTATAAGGCGACGACGATGGATCAAGTTGCGAAGTTAGCGAATGTAGGAAAAGGAACAATTTATACTTTTTTCAAAAATAAAGAAGAACTATTTGGCGAAATTATCTCTAATTTAATTACAGAAATGAAGCAAGTTGCAGCAAATGCAATTCGTTCAGATATTTCATTTTTTGAAAATGTACATAGAGCATTATATAGCATATTAGAATTTAGAAAAGAACATCAGCTCATGATTAAATTAATTCAAGAAGAGCGCGATATGGGAACGAAAGAAGTACAAGAAGTGATGCAACAAGTAGATGTGGAAATCGTTTCTGTCATTCAATCTTATTTAGAGATTGCAATTGAAAAAGGTGAAATTAGCAAATGTGATCCAGAAATTACAGCGTTTATTATGCTTCGCCTATACGTATCGCTTATTTTTGATTGGGAAAAAAATCATGAACCGCTAGAAAAAGAAAAAATCGCAGAATTATTTGAACTTTATTTATTAAAAGGATTGTCAAACTAAGATAATCCTTTTATTATTATAAAAAGTGACCAATTGAACAAAGTGGTCATATGTTAATTTTAGGAGGGATAATAGAAATATTTACTTCATAGTAAGGAACAGTTGCATAGTATAAATTCGGGGATAAGGCATATGTATGAATAAGTATAGCCTTTTTGTTTGGGTAAAAATGACCAAATGAACATTTTGGTCATTTTAATAAAGGGGGAGAAATGATGAAATGGAATCAGTTACTTCGTAAAGAGTTTACTGAAATTATAAAAAGTAAAAAAATATTAATCCCAATCATTGCGGTTTTATTTGTACCGATTTTATATGCGGGTATGTTTTTATGGGCCTTTTGGGATCCGTATGAACAGCTAGATGACTTGCCAGTTGCGGTAGTCAATTTAGATAAAGGTGCAGTATTTGATGGGAAACCGATTGAAGTCGGGAAAGGGCTCGTTGATAACTTAAAAGATAATAAAAGTTTTAAATGGGAATTTGTAAGTGAAAAAGAAGCGAAAGAGGGAATGGAAGGCAGAAAGTATTACATGTTAGTACGTATTCCAGATGACTTCTCAAGTAACGCTACAACGTTATTAAAAGACGATCCGAAACCATTAAACTTAGAATACATTCCAAATGAAAGTTTAAACTTCTTATCTTCACAAATTGGCGGAACAGCAATTGAAAAAATTAAAGGTGAAGTATCAAGCACGTTAACGAAAACATATGCAGAGAAAATGTTTGATTCCATTAAAGACGTCTCAAAAGGATTAGCAGATGGAGCGGATGGAGCAGATAAGTTACATGATGGAGCTAGTGAGTTGCATGATGGCTCGAATAAAGTGACGGATGGGCTCTATACACTTCAAGGGAAATCTGGGGAGATGAAAGATGGAGTTCAGAAATTAGCAGATGGATCTAATAAATTACAAGATGGATCCGGAAAAGTGACAGCAGGTTTAAATACGTTAAATAGCAAAACGGGTATAGGGAAATTAGCAGATGGATCTGGAAAAGTAACAAATGGTTTAAATACGTTAAATGGAAAAACGGATGAAATGCAAAAAGGAATTGGCGAATTACGAAGTGGATCTGAGAAAGTAACTAACGGTTTGAATACATTGGAAAGTAAAACAGGTGAATTAAAAAAAGGAACAACTGAACTATCAAATGGTATGGAAAAACTTGTTGAGGGACAAAGTCAATTAGAAAAAGGTTCTCAAGAGATTCAAAAGGGTTTGCAGGAGTTAAATAATAAAGTACAAAACTCTGTTGCAGGATTAGGGGAAATGCAGTCGAAAGTTCCTTCTATATTAAATACAGTAAATGAGAAAATAGATGGAGCTGGAGAGAATGTAAATCAGTTAAATGAACTTACGCAATCAACAGCAGGAGATGCAAAAAATGCAGCGCAAGAGGTAGCGAATTTACAAAAGCAAATTGAAAGTTTACCGAAAGAATACCAAGAGCAGTTACAGCCATTTATAACAAATGCGGTAAAAAGTACGGCGACAGTTCAACAGAAAGCTGCCGGAGTAGCAGGCGGAACGAGCAAATTAAATGAAGAAGTAAAACAATTAAAAGGTGAAATCAGTGAAAAGACAAGTGGAATGCAAAGCAAAATACCGAATCCAGAAGAGGTGGAAAATTTAACGAGTGGTATTAAGAAATTAACGAATGCGCAAAACGAATTTGTAAGTAAGTTTCATGGATTAGGTGAAGGATTAGGTAATGCTAAAGTAGGTGCAGATAAATTAAAAAACGGATCAGGGCAATTAATTGATGGGGTAAATCAATTATTAGATGGATCTGGAAAGGTAACAGAAGGGTTAGGTACATTATCTGTAGGAGCAAACCAAATGGCAGGTGGAATAAATCAATTAGCGGACGGCTCAAGCCAAGTAACCGGCGGTTTAGGCACATTATCTGTAGGAGTAACAAAATTAGCAGATGGCTCAAGTCAAGTAACAACTGGCTTAGGTACTCTAAATGGTGGCCTAAATAAAATGTCCACTGGCTCAACCCAGCTAATCGACGGAGTAAATAAACTAGCAAATGGATCAGGAAAAGTAACAGATGGTCTTGTAAAAGTAAATGATGGTTCAGGTGAACTTGCTGAGAAACTTGGCGAAGGGGCAGAAAAAACGGGTGAAGTAAAAGGAACGGATAAAACGTATGATATGTTTGCAAGCCCTGTAAAAGTGAAGACAGAGAAACTAGCGGAAGTTCCAAACTACGGAACAGGATTTACACCGTATTTCTTATCACTCGGTTTATTCGTTGGGGCATTACTATTATCTATCGTATACCCATTACGTGATACAGTCGGCGTTCCGAAATCAGGATTCAGCTGGTTTATTAGTAAGTTTGGTGTTTTATTATCAGTCGGTATTATTCAAGCAATAGTAGCAGATGTCATATTACTGTTTGGATTAGGTGTAGAAGTACAAAGCATTCCATACTTCATACTCTTTAGCATCGTTACAAGTCTAGCATTCATCGCATTAATTCAATGTTTAGTAACAGCATTCGGTGATGCGGGCCGTTTCATTGCGATCTTAACATTAATTATACAGCTTACAACTAGCGCTGGAACATTCCCGTTAGAATTGATTCCTAAGTTTTTACAACCATTTAACGCTTGGCTACCGATGACATACTCTGTATCAGGATTTAAAGCAGTCGTATCAAGCGGTGATTTTAACTTCATGTGGCAAAATATAGGGATATTAATGATCTTTATCGTTGTATTATCACTTGGAACAATTGCTTCATTAACTTGGATGCATAAGCGCCAGTTTAGAAATATTGCTGAGAATCAATCGGTTGAAGCTTAAATAAGACCAATAAAAAAAGGCACCGAAATGGTGCCTTTTTTTATTGGTCTTGTTTTATTGGTTGAGAAAGTTCATTTGTTTTTCTATTTTTACGGAACAAGTATATAACAATACTTATAAGAATAATTGTTGCTACAATCCAAACAAATGGACCATATCTTTCAGCAAAAGTATATAGTTTCATGTTGCTGGAAATGTCCTCTTTTGTTTTTCCTATTAGAATTTCAGAGCCACTATAACCTTCAAGTGTATCTCCTTTTTTTATACCAAAAATAAGAGTGTCTGATTTGTTTTCTATTCCTGTGTATCGGTATCCTTTACCTTTAATTGTTAATTGAGTATCATCTTTTTTTAGTGTGTAGTCTTCGGAGGAAATATCTTTTCCTGACAGTGTAATTGGTTCCATTGAGAAGCGGATTTCTTTTAATGCAGGAAGAGCCTCATTGTTTAGTAAGAGCTGCTTTGCAATATGCTGCTCGGTATCAATGTTTTTCCAATTTGCCTTTCGTCGTTTATATGTATTAATTTCAAGAAGTGCAAATTCTTTATTTTGAAGTTTTTCCTCTGTAATAGGTTGCGCGGTAGTTAATGTTCCTTTTAATAAAATCACACCGTCTTGTGCAGATTGAAATGAAGAGACTTCCTTCGTTTCTTTTAATGTATTGATAGCACCTCTATAATCTTCTTTTCCTAAAAGAACAGCTCCCGTATGTACGGTTAAAATAAGATATAGGATGCTTAATACTATAATAGCTTTTTTCACTATTTTCCCTCCAAAATATGTATAAGTTAATTGTAACATAATTTTCCATATAGAATTTATTAATTTTAATAATAGGTTATAAGAATGATGGTGATAAGTAAATTAAGAGAAGTGTGGATGAGAGAGAAATACAGTTGTAAGAAAGGTGAACTGTACTTCTCTTTTAGATGAAAAGTATTTTATTCCGTAAAATCCCGATTGGTGTAGGCTAATAATCAGTGGGGGATGAATAAAATCAACCACTGATTAAAGTTTCACTTTATTGAATTCTTTTTCTCTGTATTACATTTAAAAAACCCTCAATATTTGAGCTTAAAATTTGTCCCACCGTTATATATTCGTCTTCATAGTAAAATATTAGTTTTTTATCAAAGAATGTTCTTTTCGTCTCTATGGATAGAATTTTTTTATATTCAAATTCCACAATCAATGCATTTTTACAACATTTGAATGATTGTCCATAAAAAATAACCCTCCTATTAGTGGCAAGTAACACTCCGGAACGAGGGACATTATGTGTAATAATATTGCCAATAAGTGAACATCTTAAAATGGATAAAATATTTTCTTCATGATGTAATAGTTGTTTTGCATCCTTTAAAATTTGATTCATTGCATATAATCCTTTTTTTATTTAAAATACAATCTATATGGATATTATTATAGCAAGAAAGACCATACACCAAATATGTAAAATTGCATATTTGGTGTATGGTCTTTTGAATATTACTCAGAATTGTTCTTACTTTCCAAAGAATATCTTCTCCTTAATTTTACCATATCTCATGTTTAGGCTAAATGAAAGAACAGGAATTGCAACAATTTGAATAGAAGTATATTACATGGGAGTTGATACGATGAAAGGAAATCTTACTTATTATTTTATCGTAAATCCGCTAATCATCTTTCTTGTTTACGCCCTTTCACCTATCTTTTTTCATAAAGAAAAATATATAAATATGAAAGATGCACTAGGAATACTTGTAGTTTACTATGTGCTAATTAGTGGGTATTACTTTATGGATGTTGTAAGTAAAAGAATGAAGAAAAATAGTAAGGACAAACAATAAAGTTTTATTACATAAAAACTGATGGAGGACAACAAAATGACCGAAAGCCAAATGAAATTTCGTGATACGACCATTCGCAATTTTTTTGATAAAGAGGATCGTTTAAAATCGATTCCAGGTCAAAAAAAGAAAAAGTTAGTATTGTTAGAGCATTTGATTAGCAAATTAAACGCTGAAAATCAATATACGGAAAAAGAAATTAATACATTCATAAAACAATATCATGATGATTTTTGTACGATTAGACGAGAATTCATAGTGCATGGATTTATGGATCGTGAGGATAATATGTACCATATAAACGGGAGAGAAGTGTGGACGAAGTGGGAGGAGTTATAAGTGTAATGAGGAAGGGGGATTTTCTTGCAAGCTAGTAGTCTTATACAGGAAGAGATTTCGGGAAAACCATCGATTATTGGGATATTCACTTCACCAACACTACAATTCAAAAGGATGAAGAATCAAAGAAATATATTTTTCCCGTTAGCTCTTTTAATTGTGCTTATTATAATTTCAAGTGCCTTAATGTCTTGGAATACTTTAAACAATCCTGCACTCAGTATGTTTCATGATAAAACGGGATTTACTGTTCCAAAATACATAACTTTCTTTACCACATTTGGAATTTCAGCAGTCAGCGGAATCATAGCTATACTTTTTGCACCTATATTCTATAAGAATATTATGATTTTCTTTGGAGTTGATATTAACTATAAAGAAACATTCCCGATAATCATTTATGCTTCGTTTGTATTAAGATTAGGGATGATTTTAAACGGATTAATTGCATTTTCTCTAAGTGGGTATGAGATATCTTATACAGGTTTAGGTGCAATAGCGACAGATAATATGATCTTGCATACAATCGCTCAAAGAATAGATATATTTAATATTTGGTATTACGTTTTATTAGGAATAGGTTTAAAAACGATAACGAATTTAAATAAAGACAAACTTATCCCTCTTATTATTGTACTTTTCGTTTTCACTAGTTTATTAGCGAGCATGGCTGGGTTTATGCAGGAAATATCTAAAGCGTAAGGATAGGTGGGAAGTATAATTATAAGCTTGTATGAAAAAGGTGGTTTGGATATGGACAAACCACCTTTTATCCCGCTATTTGCCGGGCAGTAAAACTCCCACCTCAAAATGCGGCTGGAGCAAAGAAGCTAGGTGGGAGATCAACAGCCCGTAAATGCCCGATTAGTAGCCCGCGCTAGTCTTGCATTTTTCTTTGTAGTAAGTCTATGAACTCTTCAATATTTGAACTTGTAATGTATCCCACCGTTATATATTCATCTTCATAATAAAATATTATTTTTTTGTCAAAAATTCTTCTCTTCGTTTCTATAGATACAATTTTTTTATACTCAAATTCGGCAATTAATGTATTTTTATATTGGCTAAAAAAGAGAAGTCTTCTATTAGTAGCAAGTAGCATGCCCGGATACGGAACTTTATACGTAATAATATAGCCAGTAAGTGAACAATTTAAAGTAGATATAATAACTTCGTCTTTATGTAATAGTTGTTTTGCAGCTGTTAAAATTGGATTCATTTTATGCATTCCTTTTATATAGATGTAAGGATATTGTATCAAAAGTGAAAAGGTTCTCAATATGTAATGTTGCATATTGAGAGTTTTAGAGGTTCTTAGTTTGATAGATTCAGTATGAGTCTTTTAAGAAAAAGGTACGAGGTGATTCAATGATACGATTAGCAAAAGAGGTTGATGCGGAATCAATTATGGATATTAGAAAAGAAATTATATTATCAGAAACTACTACAAAGTTTTTTATATCATCTCCAAATAAATTACCAAATGATATTGATTCAGAAAGAGAAAAGATACAGACAAGTAGTGAAAAAGGCAACCTTTATATAGTTTACGAGGTAGATAGTAAGGTGGTTGGCTTTCTGGTTTTCAAACGATATGAACTAGAACGGTTACGACATGCAGGCACAATGGGAATGGGGATTAGGGAGGCGTATTGTAATCAAGGCATTGGTACGAAACTAATTGAATTTCTTATTAGTTGGGCTAAAGGGCAGAAAGGTTTAGAGAAAATTTGCTTAGGTGTAGTTTCTATTAATGATAGGGCAATTAAAGTGTATAAACGTATGGGCTTTGTAGAAGAAGGAAGGCAAAGAAAGCAAATTAAATACGAAGATGGATCATATGGAGACGACGTATTGATGGGTTTTTATATTGGCTAAAAAAGAGAAATCTTCTATTAGTAGCAAGTAACATGCCTGGATACGGGACTTTATTCGTAATAATATAGTCAGTAAGTGGCCATCTTAAAGTAGATACAATAACTTCGCCTTTATGTAATAGTTGTTTTGCAGCTGTTAAAATAGGATTCATTGTATACATTCCTTTTGAAAAGACTCCCAATATTGCATATTGGGAGTCTTTTTTTAGTAGAAGTGTTTACACTTAGCAAATCTTAAGTTCCAATCGTTCTTTCTGACGAAGATGATGTGCAAAATGCATAGAAATGAGCTGGAACCATTCTGCCGCATTTAAGTAACCAAGTCCAGGGTGCTCTACTTTACAATCATTAGGAATAGAAGTTAGCGTTGGCTCAGCGTTTTTCACGATTGTAATTAATTCCAGAAAACGCTCTTGTATTTCTTCTTTGTTAGTTGGATTTTCAGGTGTGTATCCAGGGTGCTCAGGTACCTTTATTTGTATGTCAGGGAAAGCTCCCAGTATATATACTTTTTCACCCATATCCGTTTTGTTGTTAGCTACAAATGATGTTTCAGTTTTACATTTCTCGATTGCATCTAATTGCATATACGTAGCCGAAAGTAAATGATTATACATTTGACCGAGAGACCATTCTTCAGCAGAAGGTTTTGTCCTAAATTGTTCAAGAGAGTACTTTTCTAATTCCTCTAAGTAATACGTTGCTAAACTTTCAAATTTCTCTAAAGTGGTAGTACTGTTCATATCGTTAGCTCCTTTTTATGAAAATGTATTTGTTGATACTTACTATAAAGGAGGGCTACTGACAACATTATGTCAGTAGTGAAATGCAACAATTAAAGTTGTAACATTTTTTTTGCTTCATCACGGATTTTCTCAGAAAGAATTTTTGGCTCTAGTACTTGCACTCGGCTCCCCCAGCTTAATACCCATTGAAATACTTCGTCTATGTTTCTGGACTTCAAAAAGACATGAAAATCATTATCTTTATACTCGTAGGAATCTATAAAAAAGTATCGTGACTCAATAACTTTATGTGCAATATGAGATGCGAACAATAAATGAATTGTAACAGTGCGATTGTTTTCAGGTTGATAGTCTTGTAAAGAAAAGTCTTTAGGTTTTGTAAAAAACTCTTGTTCTTGTTGCAATTCATCCATACGATCTAAACGGAAATTACGTATTTGTTTTCGAAGTAGACAATGAGCAACGATGTACCAAATCCCTGAAATATTGACTAAACCGTAAGGGTGAACGGTCCGTTTTATTTTTGTAATATCTCTTGGTTTACGATAGTAAAAGGAGATAGATTGCTCTCTTTGAATAGCTTCTTGTAACAAGAAAAGTTGGCTCTCTAGTTTTTCTTGCTCGGCTTGCTGGTTTGAAAATATAGGAGAAAGAAAACGAAAAGTTCCTCGTAACTCTCGGGCTTTCTTTTGTTGATCAGTAGGGAGGACTACCTCAAGTTTCTCTTTTGCTGATTGCGCATGTACAGAAAAAGAAGAATTGAAAGTTTTCTCGATATAATCACCGCCTAATAAAAGAGTAACAGCCTCTTCAGGCGTAAGGTGAATGGGTGGTAAGAAATAACCATCCATTAATGAATAACCGTGGCCAGGCATTGCGAAAAGCGGGACACCAGATTCACTAAGTGCATCCATATCTCGATAAATAGTGCGTATACTTGTCTCAAATTTTTCAGCTAAGCTTTGTGCTGTAACGGTTTGTTTTCTTTGTAATTCAATTAATATAGCTAATAAACGATCCGTCCGATTCATGAAATATCATCCTTTATTTTATAAATATTCTTATTGTGAAATTCTAAAAGTAGTGTGTAATTCCCTGCCATTAACAGACTTTTCCCTATGTATAATATTAATATAGTAAAATCATAAGAACCTATATTGCAGTTTCCAATAATATACTATATAATCAGGATAAGAAAACGTTTTCATGCAAAGGGGGAAATTTCGTGTCGACTATCGAGGACGTGGCGAAATTAGCGGGGTTATCAAGGACAACGGTTTCTAGGGTGATCAATAATCATCCATATGTTTCAGATGAGAAGAAGAAAAGGGTTCAATTAGCAATGAAGCATTTAGGCTTCGTTCCTAATTCTGCGGCGAGAAGGCTTCGTAAACAAAAAACAGAAACAATTGCGGTGCTTGTTCCAAGGATTACAAATCCTTTTTTTAGTAGATTTATTGAAGCAATCGAGATTGCTGCTTCTGAACATAAATATAAACTGATTATTTGTCAAACAAGATATTTACCGGAAAAAGAGATGGAGTATTTACAATTATTATCTACGAAACAAGTAGATGGGATTATTCTATGTTCACTAGAAAATCCATGGGAGAATGTGGAGCCATACTTGCAACACGGTCCAATCGTGTTATGTAATGAATATATTGAGGAAGCAAATGTTCCAACAGTGAAGTTCGATCATGCACAGGGTGCATACATAGCTGCCAATCATGTATTAGAACAAGGCTATCGTAATCTGATTTTTTGCCGTGGCAACGAAACGAAAGTAGTGAGCCAACAGCGAAAAATGGGCTTTTTACGCGCTATTACTGAAAAGAGTAGAGAAGTGGAAGCGATCGATTTTCTTGAAAACGCTTTCTCTTGGGATGATGGAAAACGAATATTCAATGAAGTATTAAAGGACAAAAAAAATCCTACCGCGATTTTGGCAGGAGGCGACGAGGTTGCAGCTGGAATTATCTCAGAGGCGAAACGCCATGGTTGGAGTATTCCAGAAGATCTCGCTGTGATCGGTTTTGATAATCAAATTTTAGCGCAGATTACAGAGCCAGGTATTACGACAATTGAACAACCAATCGACGAGATGGCCCGAAAAGTTGTCGACTTAATGATGGATAAAATCCATACGAAAAATTATCGACAAAAAGAATTGTATGAGTTTGAACTGGAGCTCTTGGTGAAAGGTTCAACGATGAAGGATACGATGTTATTAGCCTAGTAGACTATGTCTGCTAGGTTTTTTTATGTTTACAAACTACTATTCTTCGTGAACGCAATCGTCACATTTGTTATGGTATGCTTCGTGCTGCTCATCAATTTCCTTTCCGCAATGAGAACAAGTTTTCGTCGGTAAATTTCGGAAAAACTCCATTGGTTGATCGATCATGTCAATCCCTCCATTTCCATTTCTTACTATCATTGTATTAGTACAAATAACAAAAGTCAACAACTGTTTTATAACAAAAGTGAAAATTAATGAAAAAGTTTAGGAAATGGATTATAGTTAACAATGTAGGATGTAAGTAAAAAACTTTCTCAAGTACGGAAAAAACGGCATTCCTACGCGGTTTTAGAAAGGATGGATACATATGAAGATGACTGTTGTCGGCTTTTGGGGCGGCTTTCCAGAAGCGGGAGAAGCAACGTCGGGGTATTTGTTTGAACACGATGGTTTTCGTTTACTTGTAGACTGTGGCAGTGGTGTACTAGCACAGCTTCAAAAATATATAACACCATCTCATATAGATGCAGTTGTACTGTCACACTATCATCATGATCATGTTGCAGACATTGGGGTGCTGCAATATGCAAGATTAATTACGAGTGTGACAAAAGGACAACTACCGGAGTTACCAATATACGGTCATTCGTTTGATGAGAATGGATTCCATTCTTTAACGCATGAACCGCATACGAAAGGAATCGCGTACAATCCAGAAGAAACACTTCAAATTGGACCGTTCTCCATTTCATTCTTAAAAACTGTTCATCCTGTTACATGCTTTGCGATGCGTATTATAGCTGGCGATGATGTTGTTGTATACAGTGCAGATTCAAGTTATATTCCTGAATTTATTCCGTTCACAAAAGATGCTGATCTTTTCATTTGTGAATGTAATATGTATGCACATCAAGAGGCTGCAAAAGCAGGGCATATGAATAGTACAGAAGTAGCAAGTATTGCGAAAGATGCAAATGTAAAAGAACTTTTATTAACGCACTTACCGCATACAGGCAACCCATCTGATTTAGTAACAGAAGCAAAACAAATTTTCAGTGGCCATATTACGCTAGCGCATAGTGGCTACGTATGGAATTCATGAGGTGATACGATGTTATTTATTGATAATAAAGGGATTACAGATCCTAGAATAAACTTAGCAATTGAAGAATATTGTGTGAAGAATTTAGATATTAACGAAACATATTTACTGTTCTACATTAACAAACCTTCGATTATCATTGGTAAAAACCAAAACACAGTAGAAGAAATTAATGCAGATTACGTAAAAGAACAAGGAATTCATGTCGTTCGTCGTCTATCAGGCGGAGGCGCAGTATATCATGATTTAGGAAACTTAAACTTCAGCTTTATTACGAAAGATGATGGAGATAGTTTCAGCAACTTTAAAAAATTCACAGAACCTGTAACGAAAGCGCTTGGTAAATTAGGCGTAAATGCAGAACTAAGTGGTCGTAACGACATTTTAGCTGAAGGTAGAAAAATTTCAGGTAACGCGCAGTTCTCAACGAAAGGTCGTATGTTCAGTCATGGTACGTTACTATTTGACTCTGAAATCGATCACGTCGTATCAGCACTTAAAGTGAAAATGGATAAGATTCAATCAAAAGGCATTAAATCAATCCGTAGCCGCGTTGCGAACATTACAGAGTTCTTAAACGAAAAAATGACGACAGAAGAGTTTAGACAACTTCTTCTAGAAACAATTTTCGAAGGTGAGACAGAAATTCCAACGTACGAATTAACAGAAAATGATTGGAAAGAAATCCATAAACTTTCTGAAGAGCGCTACCAAAATTGGGACTGGAACTACGGAAAATCTCCGAAGTTCAACTTACAACATTCACACCGCTTCCCAGTTGGACAAGTTGACGTTCGTCTTGAAGTGAAAAAAGGAACAGTAACAGAATGTAAAATTTTCGGTGACTTCTTCGGCTCACTAGATGTTCATGACATTGAAGAGCGTCTAACAGGCGCACAATTTGATAAAGATGCATTCACTGTAGCTTTAGAAGGCGTAGATATCGCACGCTACTTCGGTAATATTACAACAGAAGATTTCTTACATTTATTCTTCTAAAAGAAGAAGCCATCCCAAAATATCTTTTGGGATGGCTTTTTTTATTATGAATTCATTTACCGTTAAAAGCGTCCCTAAAAACATCTACTAGCAGGACATTCTTTTATTATAAAGGAAGTATATATAATTAAAGGAGGATGATCGAAATGAAAAGGATAATACACTTTATATTATTGATCAGCTTCGTTATTGGAATGACAGCTTGTAACGATGAAACTTCTTCAAACCGTACGACTTTGTCTATTGGAAAGCCAGCGAAGGATAATGTCATATATTATACGCATACAAATAACAAACAAAAAATAAATGATATACAAACTATGTTTCAAAATAAGAAATGGAAAAGAAATGAAACGTTTAGTAGCGTTGGTAAAACGCCAGATGTTGTCTTGTCGATAGATGAAGACAATAAAGGATTACCGAGACTATATGTTACAGTCTACTTGCATGAAAATGGAGCGGACGCTCTCAATTTGTATGGAGAGTATACGGCTTTAAATAAAGAGGAAGGTGAAAAACTTAGGGGAAAGATGAGTGCATATTATCCTACAATGATTTTAGCTACAGTTTAACTATATGTTTGTACCTGTTTCTTTCACATATAATTCTCGTATCTTACTAAAGTATTCTGGAAGAAAGTGGTTTATGTATATTCGATTAATGGAATATCACTTGCTACTTTAATTTTCTTTTAATATAATTAATTTAGAATTTTTAAATATTCTAAATTTTATAAAGGTGGGGTTTGTGTGAATCTCGTTCAATCTTTGGCTGAAACGGCAAAAAAGAAGGGGGATAAACCGGCGTACATATTTATGGATCAGTCGGTCTCTTATGACCAATTAAACAAAGTGGTCACTAGGTTTTCTAGTAATTTAGCAAAAATGGGCATTGGAAAAGGGGACAATGTCGCATTAGCTGTAGGCAATTCACCACATTTTTTAGTAGGTTTATACGGAACGATGAAAGCCGGAGCAACTGTCATTCCGATTAATCCAATTTATACAGCAGACGAAATACATTACATATTACAAAATGGAGATGTAAAAACAATCATTGTACTCGACGTCCTTCTACCTGTTATACAATCTCTTACAACAAGACTTCCTTCACTTGAAAACATCATCATATGCGAAACCTCATCAGATTTTACTCATACAGAAACGGAAAAAATGAAAACGTTTACTAGTTTTATAGGAACTGGAGATATAACTTACGAAGGTCCTGAACTAGATGAAGAAGATGTAGCTGTTATTTTATACACTTCAGGTACAACTGGAAAGCCAAAAGGCGCTATGTTAACACATAAAAATTTATATAGTAACGCAAGCGATGTTGCGTCATATTTACAATATACTGCGGATGATCGCGTCGTTGCGGCATTGCCGATGTTCCATGTGTTCTGTTTAACAGTTGCAGTAAATGCGCCGATTGTGAACGGGGCAACGATTTTAATGGTACCGAGGTTTAGTCCGAAAGAAGTATTCCGTATTTGTCGTACGTATGAACCAACGATTTTTGCAGGTGTGCCGACGATGTACAATTACTTATATTTATTCGAAGAAGCAAGCGCAGAAGATGTAAAGACGCTTCGTCTCTGTATTTCAGGTGGTGCGTCAATGCCTGTTGCCCTTCTGCAAAACTTTGAAAAACGTTTTGATGTGATTGTTTCAGAAGGATACGGCTTATCAGAAGCATCACCAGTTACTTGTTTTAATCCGTTAGATCGTCCTCGTAAACCAGGTTCGATTGGTACAAATATTTGGCACGTAGAAAATAAAATTGTGAATGAACTTGGGGAAGAAGTACCTGTCGGTGCAGTTGGGGAGCTAATTGTTCGCGGACCTAACGTTATGAAGGGTTACTATAATGCGCCAGAAGATACAGCTGCGACACTTAAAGACGGCTGGCTATATACAGGAGACTTAGCGAAAATGGATGAAGAAGGTTACTTCTATATCGTCGATCGCAAAAAAGATATTGTTTTAGTTGGTGGTTATAACGTATATCCTCGTGAAGTGGAGGAAGTATTATACACTCACGATTCGGTAGCTGAAGTTGTCGTAATTGGCGTTCCTGATGAAAACTTAGGAGAAGCAGTGCGAGCTTACGTCGTTCTGAAGCAAACGAACGTAACAGAAGAGGAGCTTACGCATTACTGCACGCTGCATTTAGCGAAATACAAAGTGCCAAAGAGCATTGAGTTTTTAACAGAATTGCCGAAGAATACAACTGGTAAGTTGTTACGAAGAGCTTTGAGAGAGAAGGCATTGCAAGTATAAAAATAAAGATATCCATCACTATGACTACATGTATAGAGATGGATATCTTTTTGTCCCAAAAAAGCTGGATTAGTTTGGATGGACAAAATTCCTACTGATTAAAGTTTCGCGTTATTTTTTAGAATTGGTTAAGCTATAAGCCCATATATTTAAAACGTAATATTGCTAATAAGGAGGAGATATACGTGGAGCAGAAGGAATTACGCTTACGGAAAGTGCAATATCTTATTTGTGACATTATGGATGAAATGAATATGGAGAGGGAAAAGAAGAACTTAGAAACATTGCAAAAGGTAATTGATCACCTTTCAGGGGCGATAGGTGATTTAGTTGATCCATCAAGCTCGTATTCTATTGATTATTTGGAAAGAAAAGTTCACACGGCGCATTATTTACTTTTTAAAAATGAGCGGAAGGCGTACTTATGTAGGAAATAGTATTATTAATTTTATTTGACATTGATAATCATTATCAATATGATAGTTATGTTGGGTATATTCATATAAAAGGAGATGTCGTATTGATAATGATTAAGAAAAAATATGTTAATGCGTTCGTTATAGCAGCAACTTTAGCAGTTCCATTCAGTGGTATTATGGCACCGATTGCGAAAGCAGAAGCGGCAGTAGAAATGAAAGCAAATAGTAAACTTGCAGATGGTACATATGACGTTATTTTAAAAACTTATAAAGATCAAACGAATGAAACATCTGTTGCTTCTACGTATTTAAAAAATGTAAAAGTAACAATTCAAGGTGATAAAAAAATCGTTACGTTAACAGTTCAAGATAGTAGCTATTTCCAGTATCTTAAAGTAGAAGATACTAATAAAGTGGGGACATTTCATGATGTGAAAGTGATCTCTGAAGATAAAACAAATAATGGTACGAAAGTTGTTCAATTTGAAATTGATGAGTTCTCGAAAAAATATAATATGCAAATGCACATATTAATTCCAGCAATTAAATATGATCATAAATATCAAGTGCAGTTTGAAATCGATGCGAGTGCAATTGAAAAGAAATCTAAGTTCTCAGATGTACCGACTTGGGCACAAGAGTCAGTTCAATATTTAGTAGACAAAGAGGCAGTACACGGTAAGCCAGATGGTACATTTGCACCCGCTGAAAATATCGATCGTGGTTCAGCAGCAAAAATATTAGCTACTGTTTTAGGGTTAGAAATTAATAAAGGTGCGAAGCCATCATTCCGCGATGCTCAAAATCATTGGGCTACACCTTACATCGCAGCAGTTGAAAAAGCTGGCATTGTAAAAGGTGATGATAAGGGTAACTTTAATCCGAGCGGGCTAATTAACCGTGCATCGATGGCTTCTATGCTTGTGAATGCATATAAATTAGAAAGAAATGAAAATATTAAACTACCAAAAGAATTTGCTGACTTAAAAGATCATTGGGGTGCGAAGTATGCCAATATTTTAATCCAAGAAAACATTTCAGTTGGAACAGATAATGGCTGGGCTCCAGATAAAGCGGTAAGCCGCGCAGAAGCAGCTCAATTTATTGCGAAGACTGATAAGTTAAAGAAATAAATCGAAACTAAAATCAGTGGGATTCCATTCCCGCTGATTTTTAACTTGTATGAAGTTTCTTATATAATAATTCTAAATTCCAAGTTGACACATGTGAATTACGGAATTAAAATAAAAAGAAATCAAACAGAATACAATAGAAGCTCATCAGAGAAACTGAAGGCGCACAACGTTCACTTTTGTGAATAGATTGTGTGCCTTTTTCTATTGTACAAACTAAGGGGGCTTTATATATGAAACAGTGGAGTAAGACAGCATTAATGAAAAGTACAGGTGTTTTATTATCAGCATTTGTCCTTTTGTCAGGGTGTGGTTCGGCAACATCCACTAACAATTCTGAAGGAAGTGCAGATAAGAAGACAGTCGAACTTTTAAATGTTTCATATGATCCAACGCGTGAGTTATATCAAGATTTCAATAAAGACTTTGCGAAGTATTGGAAAGAGAAGCATGGTCAAACAGTAAATGTAAAGCAATCACACGGGGGATCTGGAAGTCAGGCACGCTCCGTTATTGACGGTTTAGAAGCAGACGTTGTAACACTAGCGCTCGCTTATGATATTGACGCGATTAGTAAGAAGAAACAACTAGCAGAAGATTGGCAGAAGCGACTTGCGGATAATTCTACTCCGTATACATCAACGATTGTATTTCTTGTTAGAAAAGGAAACCCGAAAGGAATTAAAGATTGGGATGATTTAACGAAAAAAGGTTTGTCTGTCATTACACCAAACCCAAAAACATCTGGGGGAGCACGGTGGAACTATTTAGGGGCGTGGGGATATGCACTGAAGAAATATAACAATAGTGAAGATAAGGCGAAAGAATTTGTCGGTCAAATTTATAAAAACGTGGAAGTACTAGATTCAGGAGCACGCGGGGCAACGACAACTTTCGTTGAAAAAGGAATGGGTGATGTGTTAATCGCTTGGGAAAATGAAGCGTTATTATCACAAAAAGAACTTGGAAAAGATAAATTCGAAATTGTAACACCTTCGATTAGTATACTTGCCGAGCCGCCAGTAGCAGTTGTAGACAAAGTCGTTGATAAAAAGGGAACGAAAAAAGTAGCAGAAGGATATCTTGAATATTTGTATTCAGAAAAAGGGCAAGAAATTGCGGCGAAAAACTTTTATCGCCCTCGTAATGAAAAAGTAGCAGAAAAGTACGCATCACAATTTCCGAAAGTTCAATTATTTACAGTTGATGAACTATTTGGAGGATGGAAAAAAGCACAAGAAAAGCATTTTAATGATGGCGGCGTATTCGATCAAATGTATAAAAAATAAGGGGGGATGAGGTGACGTTATATGAGGAAGAAGCGTGTCTTACCAGGGTTTGGATTATCTCTTGGATTTACAATGCTATATATGAGCTTATTCGTACTTATACCACTTTCTATCGTATTTATTCAAACTTCGCAGCTAGGCTGGAAGAAATTCGCACAAGTTATAACGAGTGAGCGCGTGTTGCATTCGTATCAAGTAAGTTTCACAACTTCACTTGCAGCGGCAATCGTAAATGCCATTTTCGGTTTATTAATTGCCTGGGTACTCGTTCGCTACACATTTCCAGGGAAACGGTTATTAGACGGACTAATCGATTTACCATTCGCTCTTCCGACTGCTGTAGCTGGTATTACACTTACGACGCTTTATGCGGAAAATGGCTTTATTGGAAAAATATTTAGTGTGTTTCATATAAAAGTAGCTTTTACCCAGCTCGGCATTATTGTTGCACTTACGTTTATTGGCTTACCATTTGTCGTTCGAATGGTGCAACCAGTGCTGCAAAGTATTGATAAAGAAGTAGAAGAAGCAGCTTCTAGTTTAGGGGCGTCACGCTTCCAAATATTTGTGAAAATCATTTTGCCAGAAATATTCCCGGCCTTGCTTGCTGGTTTTTCACTCGCCTTTGCTCGGGCGTTAGGGGAATATGGATCTGTCGTGTTCATTGCAGGTAATATGCCAATGAAAACAGAAATTGCACCGCTTATGATTATGACAAAACTCGAACAATATGATTATGCAGGCGCAACAGCTGTAGCGGCTGTGATGCTTATTATTTCTCTCCTTTTCCTACTATTTATTAATATGATTCAAACTTGGAGCAGAAGGCATGAACTGAAAAGTGAATAGGAGGGGAGAAAATGGAACCAACATTATTAGAAAAGAAAATAGTAAAAAGCGTATCAGTTAAAAAAGAATCTAAGTTTGTACCCATTCTATTCATTACGATAACAGTTTTATTTTTATCTCTCTTTCTATTACTGCCGCTCGTGACAATTTTTATGAAAGCATTCGAACGAGGAATTGATGTATATATTGCCGCAGTAACAGATCAAGAAGCATTTTTGGCAATTAGGTTAACACTTCTCGTTGCTTTAATCGTTGTGCCGCTGAATACGATATTCGGAATAGCAGCGGCTTGGCTTATTACGAAGTTTCAGTTTAAAGGAAAGCAAGTATTATTATCTCTTATTGAACTGCCGTTTGCTGTATCACCAGTCATTGCAGGATTAGTATTCGTTTTACTTTTCACACCTCGTGCGAATCTTGGCGGATGGTTAATGGAACACGGGATAAAGCTCATCTTCTCTGTTCCTGGCATTATCATTGCGACGATATTTGTTACGTTTCCGTTCGTTGCGCGTGAATTAATCCCGGTTATGCAGGCGCAAGGAAAGAGTGAAGAAGAAGCGGCTCTATCACTTGGCGCAAGCGGATGGAAAATGTTTTGGCGCGTCACATTGCCAAATATAAAATGGGGTCTATTATACGGAATGATTTTATGTAACGCCCGGGCCATTGGTGAATTCGGAGCAGTTTCCGTTGTGTCTGGTCACGTGCGCGGCATGACAAATACAATGCCGCTTCACATTGAAATTTTGTACAATGAATATCAATTTTCAGCAGCGTTCGCTGTGGCGACTTTAATGTCACTCATCGCAGTTTTTACGCTCGTTATAAAAAACTGGATTGAATGGAGAATGGAAAAACGACAATGAGGAGTGAGTGCGGTGAGTATTCAAATTCAAAATGTATCAAAACAATATGGTACATTTCAAGCGCTGACAGACATTCATTTGGATATTCCAAAAGGAGAACTTGTTGCCTTATTAGGCCCATCAGGTTCTGGGAAAACGACATTATTACGAATTATTGCAGGACTAGAAGAAGCGGATGGAGGCTCCATTTCATTTGATGGAGAAGATTTAACTGATATTCGCGTGAAAAACCGGCAAGTCGGTTTCGTCTTCCAGCACTATGCACTTTTTAAACATATGAATGTATTTGAAAATGTCGCTTTCGGTTTAAAAGTAAGAAAGAAAAACTTACGACCTTCAGCTGAAGTAATAAAAGAAAAAGTAACAGAACTATTGAAACTAGTAAAAATGGATGGTTTCGCAAAACGTTATCCAGCGCAATTATCTGGCGGACAACGCCAACGTATCGCACTAGCCCGGGCACTTGCAGTCGAACCGAAAATTTTATTGCTAGATGAACCGTTTGGTGCACTTGATGCAAAAGTACGGAAAGAATTGCGAAGATGGCTCCGGAAACTACATGACGAATTTCAAATTACGAGCGTATTCGTAACGCATGACCAAGAAGAAGCGCTAGACGTTGCGGACCGCATCGTTGTAATGAATGAAGGACGCATTGAACAAATGGGAACGCCGGAAGAAGTGTATGAAAAACCAGCAAGTCCGTTCGTATATGACTTTTTAGGAAACGTGAATTTATTTCACGGCCGCGTTCATAAAGGTAAACTAAATGTAGGATCGGTGGAGCTAGAAGCACCAGAGCATAAGCACGTTTCAAACGTAGACGGAGTGGGATATGTAAGACCACATCACCTATCAATCGATCGTACGAAACAAAGTATAGATGCCATCCCGGCGAAAGTAACATACTCACATGCAGTTGGCCCTGTCGTATATGTAGAATTGAAGCGCGACGGAACAGATGAGTATTTAGAAGCAGAAATTAGTAAAGAACAGTTTAGACAACTAGGCATTCAAACAGGTGAGTTTGTATACGTACATCCGAGAGAAGTGAAGGTGTTTATTCCGGAGGATTTTGTTATTTAATAATAAGGTGCAGTCCCTATATGAGTATGTATAGGAGCTGCATTTTTTTGTTTTTTGGATAAGGGTTTTTAGGGAAAAATTGATGCTGCTGATCGGTATATTAAGGGGAATAGGTAATGAAGGAAAGTTATTTTATGGGTTTAATTTCTTGTATTTCCATTATTCATTCATCGTAAATAAGATAGATAGTACACCTTGTTTGATGTTTATTCGTATAAGAAAATATTTTAATTCATTTGCGCTAACGTTTTAAACACGACATTACAAAATGGAAGAAGTAAATGTTGCGCACATATGATAATTTTAGAAACCGTACAATTGTTAAAGTTGTAGAGAATGGAAAAGAAATAAAGTTTGTAACAGTAACATTCAGTAATGGGAAGCAGCTTGTATCGATTGTAAAAGTATAAATAAAAAGAAGGTTTCCAAGAGTGATAGAAATTAGATTATTATTGATTTATTGGAGGTCTGTTAGTTATGAAAAAACTAGTATTTAATAAGCGGATGGATTTTTCATATATAGAAGGAGAAATTCTCTGCATTACAACGGGAAACAAACAAGATATTATAATTTTAGTATTGGATAAAAAGGTTACAGACATTTATTATTATAAAATTATACACTCGTTGAAATCTGGCGTTTTGAAACAATATACTATAGAAAATAATCAATATTTTAACTTCATTCAACCTTTAGGAGAAAATTGGATTTTGGTTAAAAGTTTCGTTGAGAAAAAGGAAGATACAACGGCTACAATTTTTAATAAAAAAGGAAACATCGTTGCTTCATATTACTTAGGAAATGGAATAAAGTATTTTCAAGTTGATGAAGAAGAACATTTATTGGTTGGGTATAGTGAAGAAGGTATATTTACTTCTGTAGAGGAATTGTTTATTTCAGATGAAGAGTTTGATTCGATAGATTGGGAAAATATATATGATATTAATAAATTTGAAAAGAGCGGATTAGCTATTTTTTCTAAGAATGTCGATTTAATTACTAATGAATTTAATAATTCAATAAAGAGATCTGTCTGTGATTGTACAGCAATACATATACAGAAGACAGGTGATATTTTAATGTCTTACTATAACGAGCAAGGAACGTATTCATTCACACAGATTAATAAAGAACGATGCGAACAAGTTATTCTGTATGAAACAACATTGAATCACACATCACTATATTTAAAAGTACAAAATAATATTATCTTTGGTGTAGATAACAATCAAATACATGCATATTCACTTGTAAATAAAAAATTAGCAACTCTGTTAACAGTAGATAGCGATGGAAATCCTATTCAATTTGAGTATGTTTTTTCAAGGGATCAAACAATATATGCTGTTAAAGGGAAACGAATATTTTGTTGGGAGCAATATGGGATTTTAGAAGAGGGAGAATAAATAGAGAAGTGATTGAGAGAGAGAAAAGCTGATGTAGATTTTTCTCTCTTTGTACACATTAATTTTTGTTGGCTATAAAAACATAAGGATAAACGCTATACTATCATTATAATTCTAAAGCAAAAAAAGGTCAGACACCTTCATTACCAATAAGAGATTAGATGAACTTATAAATATAAATTTTCCACAATTATACTTTAGATTAGTTATTTATTAGCCAAGCTGTTATACGTATTATAGGGAGGTATAAATAATGGAATGTTTTCATATAGGCGAGCAGGATGATAATTTCATCAAGATTGTTATAACTGACTTCTCAGGTGAAGGAGATAGCACGCTAAGTTGTTATATATATGAATTCTATGAATATATACTTAGTATTAAAAGTCAGCTTTCTTCATTTTTAAATACTTTTAAATTCAATGGAAATGAGTCTTGAAGGTTTTTCTGCCGCACCAATCTGGGATTAGGATTAGGAGAATGAAAGGGCAGTATTTAAAATAATAATTGAGAGCGAGCGTCAAACTTATTAAAAGTATAGAAGTTTAACGCTTATTTTTATGTTTAGAATCAATGAGAGGATTTTCATCTATATGAAAGGTATTATATGTAAAGAGTTAATAAGTTTTAAGTCTATTGTTGAAGCCTATCAGTTTAAAAAAATGAGTTTGGATTATAAACAAAATGTAATGTTACTAGTACAAGACAAGCAGAATCGACCTTGTATTATTTATTTGGATAAAAATAATGTAAATAGAAAGAGTTTCAATTTAAACGTAGATATCGATGTTGAATCAGTCCAATGTATGCAACGAATTGGAGAGAGATGGTTACTTATATTTAATTATGAAGAAGATAATGCGGTTATTTATAATTCGGACGGAAGTGAACATTGTAAGTTTTATGCCGGAGAAGGGATTCAAGATTGTCAGGTTGATGTGAATGAAGATATATGGGTTAGTTATTGTGATGAAGGGGTTTTCGGAGAGTGCCCAATTGGAGTAAATGGTATAGTTGCTTTTGACTCTACAGGTCACTTGATTTTTAATAATTATGATCAATATGTAGAAAGGTTTAATGTACCTCCTATAGATGATTGTTATGCAATGAACGTTATAGATGGAGACGTTTGGCTCTATTATTATTCAGAATTTCCTTTAGTTCAAATGAAAGATAAAAATTTTCATGTGTTGTGGAATGAAATAAATGTAACGATGGAAATATGGTCGGAAAGTTTTGCGGTTGTTCAAGATAAAGTAGTATTCATTACTCGAGATAAAAAGTTGGTTGTTTATGATTTAAACAATAATCATGTGCATGATATGAATCTTCGTAATGAACTAGGAGAACCGATTCAATTTGTTACTTATTATAGCCGCGGATCTGTTATGTATTTTCAGACGGATGATACGCTGTATTATGTTGAGTTACTTAATACATGAGGGGATAAATGTGAGCGAACGTTTAAAGAGAATTGCAATGTTAAGAGAAAGGATTGTCTTTATACGCAGGTTTTATCTTTGGTATTCTACAGGTAAACATAATTATAAACAGCAAAATAGGCCAGCCTATAACAAGGAATATGTGAATAAAGCTGCTAGAAAAGCAGGTTAAAATTAGGTCTCAAAGCATTTGTGGGCGTTAGATTAATAGAAAATGCTTATGTTTTGGATAGGCAGTATACAAAGGACATAAACAAACATATAAAAACTAGCGTTAAAATAATAAAAAATCCAGAAAGTGATCTTGGTGAATTTGATGATGAATTTTAATAGTGTAGATAATTTATTTTCGATACTTTTAAAGTATCCAGTACGTATAATTTTAATATGTATTGGAATCAGCTGGATTTTTAAATGTATCAAACAAGGTTTCTTATTTTCAGCTGCACTTATGTTAACGATACTTACACTACTTTTTATGGTTACATTTACAGACATATTAGCATCTGTTTTAAATGGTATTCCCCTTGCTATACAATATAGTGGTGTAGTATTTTTGGTAATACTATCATGTATTATATTTGACTATGAATCTTCTCGTCAGTAAACTACTCACCACTTACTGTTCTTGCAGACTGTTTTTCTATGTAGGTGTGTTGGTATAGCCAGTGGGATTTTATAAAAGAAAAGTAGTCCTTATAATTAAGTGAAAATATAGCGAAATCAGCGGTCAAAGGAGCGCTATTCACTGGTAGTAAAGCTGTTGGAGGGATAGGATGGATTCCGGACGTGGCGGTTTTTGTAGATGGATATTATAAGGTGTATAAAAAAGGATATACGGATTATAGACCGAAAAAAACTAATTCTAAGAAAAGGTGGTTTTAATATATCAGCTACAAAAAAATGCCCGATTTAATGCAAGAGGATCACAAATAGCAGGTTACTATAAAGAAAACCTGTAAAAATAACTTTGTGCTGTAGCAGATAAAGCAGCTTATTACGGTCCATTTGGAACGCTTAATATTTACGTTATTGGTACATAACAAGATATAATAGAAGAAATCAATAAGGAGGCTAGCAGTGAAAAATTTTCGTTATTTCAATATATTCACTATTTTAATTGTATACACACTACTCATGTTTTACATCGGCTGGAACGGATGGGTTTGGCTCAGTACGGTGTTCGGCTGGGAATCTTGGGGATATTACGCTTTCGTAGTTGGCTTCATTTCATATGCGTATATTCTCGTACAAGTGTTTAAATTCCTTCCTTTCCTGCGAACGGTCGGTTCAATTTGGTTTGCGGTTATACAATACGCGCTTATGTTATTGCCGTTAGCCGATATTGCCGTCTTATTATTACAGTTTTCAGTGGAGAAAGAGACGGCAATTATTTGGACAGGAGCAGTCACTTTACTCGTATTTTTCTTTATCTTCGCATACGGGGTATTTAATGCGTATAGCCCGGTTGTAAGAAAGTATGATGTACATATACCGAAAAAAGTAGAAGGGCGTAAAAGTTTACGCATTGCGATGGCCTCTGATATGCATTTCGGTAAACTGTCTGGAGTTGCTCATTTAAAGAGACTCGTTCGTCATGTAAATGAAATGAAACCCGATATTATTTTACTGCCGGGTGATATTATCGATGATCATCCAGGTGTGTTCATTCAGAAAAATATGGGACCAATCATGAAACAGATGAAAGCTCCATTAGGCGTATATGGTGTGTTAGGAAACCATGAATATTACGGCCGAGCTGTTCCTGAGTTTTTACAAGAGATGGATAAGATTGATATTCGTATTCTTTTAGATGAAGTCATTACAATTGAAGATGATTTTTATCTCGTTGGAAGAAGGGATAAAACAGAGCGAGATCGTCAAAGCTTTGAAAATCTAATGAGTACGGTAGATAAATCGCTTCCTGTTATCGCAATGGATCACCAACCATTTGAATTAAAACAAGCAGCGGACGCCGGCGTTGATTTATTATTATCCGGTCACACGCATCGCGGACAAATGGCGCCGAACCATATTGTGACGAGAAGAATGTACGAACTAGACTGGGGATACGCACAAAAAGGTGCATTCCACGCAATTGTTTCTTCTGGATTTGGATTCTGGGGACCACCGCTTAGACTGGGAAGTAGATCTGAGATTGTGCAGGTTGAAGTTACATTTGAATAGGATTGTGAAATAGAGAGCTGAGTGCTCTCTATTTTTTAATTTAAAGGTACAAAATATTCGAGGGAAGTTCTTTATTTACTCTCTGAAAAAAGAGATACTATAAGAAGACTCTGCTTGAAAAGGGGGATTTTAAGTGATCATATCAGATGTCATATACGGTGAGTTTAAAGTAGATAAAGTGTTAGAAGAATTAATTTTAAGTAAACCTGTGCAAAGGCTGAAAGGGGTTCATCAGGCCGGAGCAAGTTACTTAATGAATGAGAAATGGAATGTAACACGTTTTGATCATTCAGTTGGTACTATGTTGTTAATTAAAAAACTTGGTGGTTCAGTAGAAGAACAGATTGCTGGTTTACTGCATGATGTATCGCATACTGCTTTTTCCCATGTGATCGATTACGTTTTTGATAACGAAAATGAAAGTTATCATGAAGAAATATTTAGTTCTGTCGTGAAAAACTCGGAAATCCCGGCGATTCTTTCAAAACATGGTTATAACTATGAAGATATTTTGTTAGATGATTCGAAGTGGACGTTACTGGAAAAATCTGCACCAGAATTATGTGCAGACCGAGTGGATTACACATTACGGGATATGTTAACATATGGATATATTTCTTTAGAAGAAGTTCATAGTTTTTTAGAGGATTTAATCGAAGTAGATGGGAAAATGGTTCTTCAAAATATTGAAATTGCAGAATGGTTTACGAAGACGTATTACAAAGAAGTAATTGATTTCTTTATGAAACCAATTAATATTTATGGAAACGATATGTTAGTTAAAACGTTAAAGTTAGCTCTTCATAAAAAGATAATCCATCCAGACGATTTTCTTCTTGAAGATCATGAGCTTATATCGAAATTGCAGCTATGTAAAGATCAAGAAGTAGATGCTTTATTAAGAAAAGTTCATCCAAGTATAGAAGTAAAAGAAGATAGAAATGAGTATGATCTACATCAGAAAAATAAAGTGCGTCTCATTGACCCGCCGTTACTTCGTGAAGGGAAAATTATTCAGTCGTCGGCCGTATCAGAAAAAATAAGACAGATGAGCGATATCGCTTATGAAAAAGCGGTAAGAGGAATATATGTGAAAGTGATTTCTAATTAGTTTATTTGTAATAGGAAAAGGGTTGTTCGTATGAAAATGTGTTGCATTTTTACGAGACTATAATATTTTACCAGAGAAATACCTTTTATAGTAAAAAAATTTTTTTATAAAGTTTTCCATCAAAAATAATTTGTGAAAAAAGTACTAATTTTTAATGTGACAAAAATAATATATTTTTCAATAATCGCTTTAGAATCTTTCGTTCTTTGTATATGGATTGTTATATTTTTTAAGGGAATTTAAAGATTTTTGTCGTTTTTTGTTGTAATTTTCATATTATGATAAATAAAATGTTCGGAATCAGCCATTATAACAGAAAAATTTTTAAAAAACAGAATTGAATCATATTGCTTATTTTAATATAATTTATTTGTTAATTAATAACATATTTAGGGTATGATTCTTTATTGCGGTGAGAATTCTTTTTAGCATAGGAGGATTTACAGAATGGTTAAAACGGCAAAACCTGAAATGATGAATGAATTAAAAGAAACAGTTTACAAATTCTTTCCGAAAAATATTGTGAAAGAAGAAGGATTGTACGAGGAGTCCAAAGAGCATAAAAAGTTTGTAGACTTGAAAGAGAGTTTTATAAAAAACGAAAGCTCTCAAAAGGAAATTTTGTCTTTAATCGAGTCAACATTTTGTGATTATCACGTGTCAGACTATACAGATTTAAACCTATATAATTGTCTAGAATATAATGTGTTACTAAATGGAAAAGAACCGATGTTAAATGATGATATTGATTGGATACGAAAATCAAGAGGCGAGCGCCTTGATTTAGGGGTTTTTGTTAGCTTACAGAATTTACGATACGGGAAAGCCCACGCAGGACTTTAGTCCGTCTTTAGACGTGGGATGAAAGCATCGTTTTTGCATAGCGAAACATGGTATACTTTATTCATAGTCATGCAAAAGACTCTAAAACGACTGTTCTCTGAAAACAGAATACATATGAGGTTGGGGTAGCCAATTCTTCTACTCCGTAAAATGTATTAAGTCGTCATGCAAAAGACGTAAAAACAGTTGAGAACGAACAATCTGTACGGTATGGTCACAGTACCGTAGCCCACGAACCTATATGGTCTGTTGTGGGAGTGGTGATGGCACACCGCAATCTTGCACGTCAGCGATACCAGAAATGGACTTCGCCTTTGGTAGCAAGAATCCCACTGACGTTAGTCAGCTGGCCCCTTTAGGGGTGGGAGTGTCAATACGTATTAAAAACAACATATGATGAAGAGTTAAGGGAATGGACCTTTGAAACAACCGATGTAGAAATGGATACCATTTGTGAATTTGAAAAACTAATGAATACAAAAGGGTTTATAAGAGTAGAACGAGAGGTTGCTAGAACTGCAATTCCTGATATAGAAACGGAATGTTTACGTATGGGGGAAGTTAACGTATTCCACGCTTTATTCACAGATTCTGTTAGTGAAATATAGGTTTTAAATTATTAAAAAGGTTGTGTAGAAAATAGCTGCTATTTTCTACACAACCTTTTCATTTTCACTGATCAAACCAATTCCAAATCTCAATATCTCCAAGAGTTGCATAACGTACGTGCGGGGAGTTTTGTAATTTTAATAATTCTTTCGACGGCCCCGTAATGACAATGCCGTATACTTTTACGCCGTTATCTTTTACATATTTATAACGTTTATCTAAGTTTAGTTCTTTCTCAGGAAGTGCTGCTATTTTACTTACCGTTTTTTTATGGATAGAAAGGACGCGCATCATTTCGATTACTTGATCTTCTGGCGTTTTGTACTTGTCTGCGTTACTATCTAGAAATCTTACATGTTCTGGAAATCCTATAGCTTCTCCGCCATGTAAGATATAGTCATCTACATTTTTTCTTTCTTGTCCTGTATCTAAAGCGTACCATACAGGAGTTGGAGGGAGTTCTTGTGCTTCAAATATGCTATATAAAAGCGGTTCTAATTCTTTTAAAGTGTAAGCTTTATCAAAAGAAATTGCTACTTCTGCAACGGTTCCATCATGTACTTTTGCAAGTGTATCCCATACTTTTTTTGAGGAATCCTTTAAATAATCACCCTGCTCTGTTTTGGGATGAACAAAGAAGAGTTGTGGTTGATAGAACGGATTCATCCAAGTTTGCTTCGTGACATCTACAGATGATAAGAAGCTTTTTGTTTCTATTGTACCGAGTGGCATTTCTTTTTTACCGACGGTTCTTACTAAATCAAAGCGGCTGTTTGTACGGAAAAAAGCTTCTACACTTGTTCCGCCTCCCATAACACGGCTGTTTGGGATAGTTGCTTCAAGTGCAAGAGAAGGCACACTTCTTATTTCTTCTAGCCTTTTATCATTATTAGCTTGAAAATAAAAGGCAGATAATACCCCGCCGATTATATATATAACGATACAAATTACTAGTATAAAACCAAGCATCTGTAACCGATGTTTCCACTTAATTCTCCAAAAAGGAATTTTAAGATCTTTTGGCGGTAACTTTTTCTTAATTGGCTCTGTTTTTGTTAACAGTTCATCTAAGTGAGTTTCACATTCTTCACAAGTTTCAATATGACTTTCTAACTGTTCTTGTTCATCATGTGTGAGCATTCCTGTTTCATATTTCTCCCACAGTTTTTTAAACTCTGCACATCCCATCTGTATCACTCCTTTATGCTTTTCATTTCTTTTCGTCCGCGATGTAATTCAATTTTCACTTTCGCTAACGAGAGCCCCGTCATTTCTGCTATTTCCTTATAAGAGAATCCGTAGTAATCTCGTAGTAGTAACACATTTCGTCTTTCGAGCGGAAGAGAGGATATACTTTGTAACCAACTAGCAATCTCATGTTTTACGAAATAAGAGTGTTCTGTACTTGGCACGTTTGGTAAATGGAATTCTTCAATTTGCGTTGTTTTATACTTCTTTTCTTTTCGGTACCAATCGATAAAGGCGTTGTAGGCGATTGTAAATAACCACGGCCTAATTTCTTCTCCTTTATAATAGTCAATATGGACGAGCATGCGGTAAAATGTTTCTTGCATGAGATCTTCAGCATAGTGAGAATCTCCGGTTAGGGAGAGAAGATAGCGAAATAAATCTTGCATATGCTCTGAGTAAATTTCTTCTAATGATTGTTTACGTTTCACTACATTTCCCTCCCTTCATACATAACAACGAAATACATATAAAAAAGTTACAATTTTTACGAAATTATAGTAAAAAACGTCAAGAATTGGATAGGATTCTCTTTTATCATAATACATATAAGGCGGGTGAACAGAGATGGAAAGCTATGAAACACAAATTCAAAGGTCAATTGATTATATTGAGGAAGATGTAATGGAAAAACAAACGCTGCGTAATTTAGCACGTGTTGCAGGTTTTTCTGAGTCGCATTTTCATCGTGTATTCCAGGCGTTAGTAGGCGATACAGTAATGGAGTATGTTCGAAAGAGGAGGTTAGCCCGGGCAGCTTATCAACTTTCTCATACGGATGAAAAAGTTATTGATATCGCATTTGAGCATGGCTTTCAATCTCACGAAACGTTCACGAGAGCCTTTAAAAAATTATTTCAAATGACACCAAGTGAATATCGAAAACAAGAAATTGAAACACCAATGTATTATAGAGTGAATGTAAAACAAAGAAAATTAAATCCATATTTAGGGGGCATACAAATGGAATATCGTATTGTAAATAAACCAGAATTTTTAATGGCGGGTTATGAGCTGAAGACGACAAGTAAAGAAGGAAAAAACCATCAAGACATTCCAGCATTTTGGCAAGAATATTTACAAAAAGATCTTGGAACGACGATTCCGAATCGTAAAGATACGAGCCAATGGGTAGAACTTGGATTATGTACTGATTTTAATTTAGAAACAGGGGACTTCACTTATATTATCGGAATGGAAGTTACAGACTTTGAAAATGTACCAAATGCAGTTGCAAAGCGTACATTCCCATCCGCAACGTATGCAGTATTTACAACGCCTAAAGTTCCTCATGAAGAAATGGTATCGTCTATTCACCAAACGTGGAATGCAGTATTCTCAGAATGGTTCCCGCATTCAGGATATGAACATTGCGGAGTTACAGAGTTTGAACAGTACGATGAGCGTTGCCATGCAGATAAGAGTGAGTTTGCTCAAGTTGAGCTTTGGATACCAGTGAAGAAGAAATAATAGAAAGAAAGACCGTTCAAAAGGTATTTTTGGACGGTCTTCTTTTATTAATAGGTTGCTACTATTGTTGTATTTTATAGTTAAGTCGATATAATTTCATTTACTAGCGCGCTGCTCCGAAAAGAGAACGGTGCTTTATAAAAGCACCTTTTTCTACGAACTAAACGGAAACACAAGTATAATCGTCGTTCCTTTTCCAAGTTCACTATCAATGAAAATCGTTCCGTTATGGGCATGAACGAGCTGTTTTGTAATGGCGAGACCAAGTCCAGTTCCGATGTTGCTTTCTTCTGTATTCGTTCCTCTGTAATATCGCTCGAATAGAAGTTCTTTCGTTTTATCATCCATACCTTTTCCATTATCTGAAATAGATAGTGTAAATGAATTTGCATTTTGCGAAAGCTTTACGATTACGTTTGTCGTTTCATTATTATGTTTTACAGCGTTTGCGAGTAGGTTTTCGATAATACGTTGGAACCATTTTTCTTCAATAAAATATTGGATTTTGCTTGAACTTGGCACGAATTCAATGTTTTGATTTTGCAGTGTCGGGTTATTAATAAATTGTAATAGTACTTTTCGGACGAACTGATTAATTTCAACATTTATGTGTTGCGCAGGAAGAGTATCATTTTTTAATTGATATGTTAAGCTTAAGTCGTCAATTAATGTAGTCATATATTGAGATTTTTCTTTCATTACATGGCCAAATTGTTGAATGTCTTGATCCGTCCAATTATATTGCTTCGATTCTAGTAATAATGCATAGCCGTATATAGAGCTAAGCGGCGTTTTTAGATCATGCGTCAGGCCGGTAATCCACTCTTCACGTGTTTGTTGCAGTACTTTTCTCATTGCATCGTTCTTTTTCAAAGTAATAGAAAGGTGCTCTAGTGAGTTTGTAACATCTTTAAATATGCGGAACGACCATTTTTCTTTACCGGAGCGCCGAAACCGAACAGGTTTGCCTTTTTTACTAACAGGTTCTTCATATTTTCCTCCGGCTATGTTTTTAAGCCAGCGCATCGTGTGTAATAAAGGCTTTCCAAACTTATTTCCATACCAAATTGAAAGAATGACTAAATAAACAAACACAATAAGGAGGATTAAGCTGCATCCGATTAGAAGTTTCTTGGTAAATATATCATCTAATTCATCATCTGGATAATAATGAGCGTTTGGGGCGGATACAACGACGAGATGACCGCTATTTGAATCGTAAAAACTAGATGTATTTTCTTTATAATTCCACGGTTCTTTTTCATTAAGAGCCGTTTTTATAGCCGAAAATGTTTTTTTCTTCCCAGTTGGATAGGAAAAAACTTCTTCGCCATTGTTATTAAATATTTGCAGTGTTGCTTTTTCTTTAGAAAGTAATTGTTTTTCTTGTTCATTTAATGATAAAGAAGGGTGTCCTTGTTGTATCGTTTTTAGTAATGCATTACTTTTTAGTTTGGCACCGTAAATAACGATCACTGGTTTCTTTTCTAATTTAATTTCCCAATAGTTAAATTTATAAATATTGTTGTTACTATTCTGTAAATACGTAAGTAAGGATGTCTTTGTGTAAGAGGTCGGAACATCGTTAGGCGTATTAAAGTTGTAAAGGACCTTTCCATCTTCATCTACAATTTGAAGCCAATCACTCTTTTCTGTTATTAAATCTTTTACCTCAGATTTTAAAGTAATGTTATTGTCTTCAGAAGAAATATATTCGGAGATTGTAAAGGTATCATAATCAGAAATATTAGGTTCATATAAAGTACTATTAAGAAGAAAAATTAAATAAGAAAAAGAAGCAATTACTGCGATAAGTAACGTAACTAAGACAAAAACGTGTTGTAAAATAAACTGGATTATAAGTCGTTTATTAAAATTCATATCTTTAACCTACTTTGTAATGAACTTATAGCCAAGTCCACGAACTGTTTTTATGTATTCTGGTTTACTTGGATCTTGTTCAATTTTTTCACGTAGTTTTCGAATATGAACCATAACAGTATTATCATCTCCATTATAGGCAGGTGCTCCCCAAACTTTTTCATATAATTCTTCCTTCGAAAATACGTAGTTCGGATTCTCACAAAAGAATAGTAGTAGTTGAAAGAGTTGAGCGGAACATTCGACAACGTTTCCATCTACTGTTAGTTCCGCAGAATGTTGATCAATTTCAAATCTCCCAAAAGAAAAGGAGTATATTCTTTGTTCTTGTATGTTTTGTTTCATATGTCTTCGGAGTTGAGCTTTCATACGAGCGACTACTTCTAGTGGATTAAATGGTTTCGTAATGTAATCATCCGCACCGTATGAAAATCCGGAAATTTTATCTACATCAGATGTTTTTGCTGTTAGGAAGAAGATAGGGCAATCCGTTTTTTGGCGAATGATTGGACAAATGTCAAAACCGGATTGTCCAGGAAGCATTACATCTAAAATAATTAAATCGTAATTGTTTTGCTCGGTGAGAGATAAGGCTATTTCCGCAGATGTTGCAGTTGTAATATGAGAAAAACCTTCTTTTTCAAGAATGGTAGTTAGTAATTGTAAAATTGCTGTTTCATCATCAATGAGTAGAATATTTGCGTGATACATATGAATCCCTCCTAATTTCCTCGAATATCATATCATCTTTTTGTAACTTATGGAATTTTTAAGGAAATTTTAAGGTTTTCTTTCACAAAAAATTAAGATTCAAATGATATGATAAAAGTAACATGGGGAGGAGATGAATGTGAATCCGTTTCAAACGATGCGAGCTAGATATTTTTTAATTGTATTTGCACTATTAATTTTAATAGCACGAAGCAGTAATGAATTGCTAGAAAGTACATTTCATATACAAAATTCATCTTTTATAAATATGCTTATATTTTATATCCTTCCAATAATATGGATTTTTTACGGATATAGAAAGCATCGTGTTTCATTTTCATTATTTATTAATAGAAACGAAACATTTAACCTAGTGCAAGTTTTGTACATCGCGATTATGCTTTGTATGTTTAGTTACGGCTATCTTATTTTATATATGTACAGCTTTGCATGGATTACACCAGATTTTATTATGAATGCCTTGCATGAACCGATTATAGATAGTACCGGGGGATATGTATTTCAATTTATTATGGTTGTATTTATCGCGCCTATTGTCGGAGAGTTTGTTTTTCGAGGGTTTTTACTGCAGCGTTTTGCGGCAAAATGGGGTACTAGTATAGCAATGGTCGTTGTAGCACTTTTATTTGGGTGCTTACATGTTGATTTCCTTGGTGCAGTTGTGTTTAGCATCGTACTATCAATTGTATATATTCGTACGAAAAGCTTACTCATGCCAATTGCTATTCATATGTTAAACAATGCGCTTGTGCTTAGTTCTTCTTTTTTAGTAAGTAGAGAAAAGATAATGAGTTTTGCCGATTTTTCGAACTATACGACATTCTTTCCAGGATTAATTATTTTTATGACAGGATTAAACTTAGTGCTCATCTTTTTATTTGTGAATCGCAAATATTGGAGTAAAGAAGTGCCTGTTATATATGCGGAGAAGGAAAAGAGCTTTTCGAGTATAGCAGGAGATAAGTAAGGTAGAGAAGATGTTTGAGAAAATATTGAAGGAAATGATAGATTATTGTACTTCTATTAGATATAAGTACTGTTCCATCAATAATGATACAGGAAATATTATTTTTCTTTTTATCGTGTTAGGGACATTAATAATAGTCAGCTTTATTATAGAAGAAATGATGAAGCGCATCTTCAGACAGTATGTAAAAAATGAAGTGAATTATGTTAGGGCTCATAAAATGTTTGAGAAAGTGATGGGGACTTTTATTTTATCCCGCATTAACGGGCAGTAAAACTCCCACCTCAAAATTCGACTGGAGCAAAGAAGTTAGGTGGGAGATTAACTGTCCATAAATGCCCGATTGGTTCAACTAATAATCAGTGGGGATGAACAAAACCCCACTGATTAAAGTTTCACTTTATGAAAACTAAATCATCATTAATTCGAAATTTGAAAGGGATGTATAAAATTATATGAATGAAACAATATCGTCAAATAAGTTTTTTTATTTGATTGTACTGAGTTTAGTATTGATTACGACAGTAAATGTTGTTCTTCGCTGGGAGGAAGCTTACTTTTTTATGTATTTAGCGCTCCATTTATTAGGGATTTTATGCATAACGGGCGGAGTAGTTGCTGAGAAAAAGCATGAAGAAAGTATTAATTATATGTGTGTGATGGGTCTTATTTTACTTTTAACTGTACAAGGTATTATGAAATATAGTTCTTTTTCTTTGCAAGATTTTAGTTTGTTAATAGATGTACTTCCTTAAGAAGGATTTTAAGGACTATGAATATATACGATATGTAAAAGGCACTGGTTTGTAAGTACATTTCTTATACCAGATTATGAGCCGGTGAAACTCTTCTTGTAATAGAAGAGTTTTTTTATGTAAATTGAACGAGCTAGAACAATTATCACGATTAGCTTGTTCTAATTTTGAAAGTACGAACTTACAATAATAATAGACAGGCAGCATAGAGGAGGGAATAGCGTGAGGAAAGTTATTGGGTGGTCGCTTTTTTTGTACGTTGGGTTTGCGTTACTTATATATTGGTATTTATTTGGATGGAATCATGAACTGATTCCGGACATGTATAAAGGAACGAGTGCAGATCCAGAAACCTTTATGAATGCGAGGGAGCTTACGCTAAGTCAAGATTATTCGCGTGTGAAAAATTTACTGTTCTTTTTAGCGACGCCTCTTGAATGGATTATTTTATTATTTGTACTCGTGCTCGGTATTTCAAAAAAGTTTGAGAAATGGTCGAAGGAAACGACCAAAATAAATGTCTTACAAGTTGCGATTTATTTCTTTTATTTATCACTACTAACAACAGTTCTTGCATTACCGATGCAATGGATCGGGCGTAAAGTGTCCGTTGATTACGGAATATCTACGCAAAGCACACAAAGCTGGATAAAAGATCATGTCATCGATTTTTGGGTGAACTATGCGACTATGTTACTCATTGTTACGGTTTTGTTATGGCTTATCCGTAAATTCCCGAAGAGATGGTGGCTAGCAGGATGGGCACTCTCTGTACCATTTACAATCTTTTTAACGTTCGTACAGCCTGTTATTATTGATCCGCTTTACAACGACTTCTCGACGTTGAAAAATAAAGAGTTAGAAACGAAAATTTTAGCGATGGCAGACAAAGCTGACATTCCTGCTAAACACGTATATGAAGTAAATATGTCGGAAAAAACGAATTCGTTAAATGCATATGTAACAGGAATTGGCCTTAACTCGCGTATTGTAATGTGGGATACAACGCTTAAGCAATTAAAAGATAAAGAGATTTTATTTATAATGGCTCATGAAATGGGACATTATGTTATGAAACATATATATTGGGGCGTTGGGAGTTATATTTTACTATCGTTTATAGGTATGTATGTAATTAGTCGAATTTTAAATTTGTGTATTCGAAAATGGGGAGATACGCTGAAAATTTCAAAAATGGCATGTTTCTCGATTTTACCTTTATTTTTCTTAATTTCCTCTTTATTATCTTTTGCATCACAACCAGCAACAAACTACGTTTCACGTATAGAAGAACGAGCGGCAGATCAATATGCTTTAAATATGACGAAAGATGGGAAGTCTGGTGTGAAAACTTTTCAATATTTATCAAAAACAAGCTTAAGCCAAGTGAATCCGCCTGCGTTAGTGAAATTTTTCTTATACACACATCCGCCAATTTTTGAAAGGATTCATACATTTGAACAATATGAAAAACAAAAAAACAAGAAGTAGCGATTATGCTACTTCTTTTTTATAGAAATATAAGTTTGGTATTGGGAATATTTATCATTGCTTTTTATTGTGATTTTGTAAATAATAAGCTATAAAATTCTAAAAATCTATATATGAAGGAATAAAGGTGGAAATATGTATTTTTTACAAAATTTAAAAGTGAAACATAAATTATTCTTACTTATCTCATTAGCAGTTTTGGGCATGGCAATTATGAGTTGTGTAGCAATTAATTCTATTAATAAGATTAAGCACGATACAGAGGTTGTAGTAGATGATTATCAAAATTCTGCAGTTTTATTAGAAGGAATGCTTCGTACACAAAATTCACTAGAATATAACTTACTAGAATTAATTACAACGTCACAAAATGAGGGGACAAATAAAGAAGGGATTATTGGTAATGTTGAAAAGGATCTTAAAAAATATGATTCTTTATTAAAAGAATATGATGATGGCGTTAATTTAAGTAAGCAAGAGGATGAGCTGTTTCAGAAGATGAAGAAATCTTTGCCAAGTTATATGGAGACATATAAGAAGTTGTTTGACAAAGCAAAGGGAACAAATGAATCTCAAATGGTAAACGAATTTCAAAAGGACTTAAAACCGAAGGGAGTAGAGTTAGCTGCTTATGCTGTAGATTTAGAAGAGTATGTTTCAAATTTAGCTGACCAAGTATTTAAAGATTCTCAAAAAATGATAGATCGGTCCGTTATTACCTTTATCATTCTTGCAGTAGTTACTACAATCATTATATGTATAGTAAGTTATATTATTAGCAAACTTATAGTTGCTCCTTTACAAACGGTTAGCCGTATGATGGAAAGAGCAAAAGAGGGAGATTTAACTGTACATGGTGATTATAATGCTAAAGATGAATTAGGTATATTAGTAAGTGATTTTAACGAGATGATTGCAGGGCTAAGAACAAATATGCAAGAAGTAGAGAATAATATTCAGCTTTTATTCCAACATGCAGACGGAGTAGTATCTGCATCAGAAGTATCTAGCGGTGCAGCAAAGAAAATCACTATAGATATTGAAGAAGTTGCCAATGGCGCAGAGAGCCAAATGCAAGCAATGGAACAAACTGCGGGTGCGATGGAAGAGTTGACACAAGGAATGCAGAGCATAGTGAATACATCATCCTCTGTAAATGAATTGTCTGCTCAATCAGCATTAGATGCAGAGAGTGGTAACAAATTAATGAAACAAATGATTCAACAGATGGATACAATCCAAAATTCAGTACATAGCGGTGTGAAACAAGTAGAGACTATGAAAGAACAATCAGAAGAAATTGTTAAAATCATTGATGTTATGCAAGGTATTACCTCTCAGATTAACTTATTAGCATTAAATGCAGCAATTGAGGCTGCACGTGCTGGAGAAAGTGGTAGAGGATTTGCAATTGTGGCAGATGAAGTAAGAAAATTAGCAGAACAATCTAGTGATTCTGCAAAACAAATTGAGAAACTTATTATTCAAGTTATGGGAACAACGAACCATACGGTAGACATGATGGGGAAAGTAGATAATGAGGTACAGGCAGGTACACAAGTAGTGATGAATACAGAAAAAGTATTTGGAAAAATCACTGAAAAAGTGCAGCAAGTATCTAATCAAATTCAAACTGTATCTATGTCTACAGATGAAATTGCAGCGAGTAGTGAGGAGGTTTCTGCTTCTGCAGAAGACATGGCTCAAATTTCCCAAAGATCATCTGATCGAACTGATAGGGTAAAAGAGTCTATTCATCAGCAAGAAAAATCAGTTCAAGAAATCTCAGTTTCAATTGAGCATCTGCATAGCGTAGCAGGAGGATTAAAGCAGATTGTTTCACAATTTACTCTTCAAAAATAGTATATTTAAGTTTATATATAGTGAAATTCCTCTGAATAAATAGCAAAAAAATCATCCTTTATAAGAAATAAAGGATGATTTTTTTATTATGAAAATTTGGTGTGAACTCTACTTTTTACATTCTATTTTTTTACAGTTTTTCAATTGTGATATATAATGATATGTAATGTTTTTAGAATTTTTAGTTTATAAAGAGATGATTGTAGGGGGAGGAGAAAATTGTTTCATTCAAAATCAATGCCGGCTATAAAAATGATTCTTTCGATGTCTATTTTCGGATCGATTGGATTTTTTTCTGTCCAAACGGGTTTACCATCTTTTGAATTAGTATTTATTCGTTGTATTTGTGCGACTTTATTTTTAACGCTATGTTGGTTTGCAACAGGACAATATAAAAATGAGAAATGGAATAAAAAAGAAATTGTGCAAATATTAGCGTGTGGCGTATTTCTCGTTTTTAACTGGGTGTTTTTATTTAAAGCGTTTGAACTCATGTCGATTACAATTGCGATTTCAGTGTATCATCTCGCTCCAATTATCGTATTAATGATCGGTAGTATCGTATTTAAAGAGAGGCTAACAGTATTTGCTGTTATGTCCATTGTTATTTGTTTTATCGGCACAGTGTTAGTAGCTGGAGTGGACGGTAGTATGTCGCTTGAGAAATTAATGTCATCTGGAATGGTATGGGCACTTCTTGCGGCTTTATTTTATGCTTTTACCACGTTACTAGGAAAGGGGATTCAGCATACGAGTGCATATGCGATGACCTTTTTACAAACGTTTTTAGGCATATTTTTATTGCTACCATTCGTAGATTTCGGACATTTTCAAGGATTAACAGAGATGAACTGGATGATGATTACTGCGACAGGACTTATACATACTGGGTTTGTATATTACTTATTTTTTGACAGTTTAAGAGATTTACCGACGAGACTTATTTCTGTATTAGTGTTTTTAGATCCTGCTGTTGCCATTTTGTTAGATACGATCTTTACCGGTTTTAGACCGACTAGTATGCAAATTGTAGGGATTATTCTTATATTTGTAGGAATGGCGTTTACTTTTCGAAAAACGAAGGATGAAAAAGTGGTGGTAAAAGAAAATACGTATTATGAAGTGTGAAAAATTACCTCCTAACGTATTGAGAATTTTCTTATTTTTTGCACAATATAAAAGTAGGAAAATAAAGGAAGAGGCGGATGAGAGAGATGAAAAAGTTATTAAAGATAGCGACATCATTAACTTTAATAGGGGGGATATTTGTTAGCGGTAATATTGTTTCAGCAAATACAGATGGAATTCACCAATCTCCACCTCCACCTGATATTATGCTAGAATTTGATGATTTAGCAAATGATCATTGGGCTTATAATGAAATTATGAATTTAGTATATTACCGGATTATGTATGGCTACGGAAATGGGAAATTTGGTGTAGAAGATAATGTAACCCGTGAACAAGCAGCAGCAGTACTGTATCGCGCACTAAATTTGAAACGAAATGTACATATTGAAAATCCATAAGGAGATATTGACGGGAAATCAACAATGTTTCCTTATGAAATTTTACACTTAACAAAGATCGGTATTTTTAAAGGAGACGAAAATCAGAACTTCCGTCCAAAAGATACGTTAACTCGTGCGGAACTAGCGCAAATTTTGGTAAAAGCATATAATCTGAAAGCAAAACGATATCATACATTTACAGACGTATCAGAGGATTATTGGGCAAGAGATGCGATTAGTGCGCTGCAATCTAATAACGTTGTAGCAGGAACAGGCGCTGGGAAATTTGAACCTGAAATGTTTGTAACACGAGGGCAATTTGCGAAATTCTTAAAAAAGGCAATCGATAATTCGCTAGGGAAAATGGAATAAATAAGAGCTACATTATTATGTAGTAAAAGTGCAAATAGATCATATTTGTACCTTTTGTATGAAAAGTGAAATGACATATCAGAAAATCATTGGGCTAAAGATTTGATTAGCGCCTTACAGTCTAATAAAGCTATAGTTGAAACGGGTAATGGTTTATTTAAAAACTTGTAACCCGTGAACAGTATGCGAAGTTCTTAAATAATGCACTTCATAGATTCTACGCAAACGATTAATCTATGAAGCTCGAAAAAAGCGCAAATATGATATTTGCGCTTTTTTTGTCTATAAAGTGAAATTTTTATAAGTGAAGGACTTGATTAGTAGATAGTAGAATATTGTATATATAGCATCTTTGCAAAAGCTTTTGTTTATCCTTTTTGAAAATCAAACAGGGAAACTAGAGCGCAAAGATAAGAATATTTTTTCAAATGATTTGCATGCAATTCAGAATACCAATTGGAATTGAGAGCGAATTGGCTCTCCTAGTAATCTTCAAAATAATAGATGTTAAAAATGCAATATATTACATAGGGCTTGCAAATACAGCATATGTAATATGGGGAAAGAATTTAGTCTATTATGTTCCACTTTTAATAAAGTGGAAATGAAGGAGCGAGGACTATGAAGAAAAAAATGTTCCGTATAATGGCGGCAGCGACTATTATGGGTGGATTATTGGTAAGTGCAAATGTTCCTAACATAAAAGCAGAAGAATATCCTGAAATGATTGTATTTGACGATGTCCCAGTAAACCATTGGGCATATGATTATATTCTAGATGCGGTATATAATAAAATTATGCTAGGTTATGGAAATGGAAAGTTTGGTGTAGGTGATAACGTAACACGTGAACAAGTGGCCGCAGTACTATATCGCGCACTTAATATAAAACATGAAGGACCGTTAAAAAATCCGTATAATGATATTTCTGAAAGATCAACAATGTTTCCAAATGAAATTTTAGCATTAACAGAACGCGGTATTTTTAAAGGTGATGAGAAGGGGAACTTTAGACCTAGAGAAACAATAACACGTGCAGAAGTAGCGCAAGTTCTTACACAGACATATTCCTTTGAAGTGAAGCAACAGCATACATTTAAAGATGTACCAAATAATTACTGGGCGAAAAATGCAATTAGTGCCTTGCAATCTAATAATGTCATAGTAGGAACAGGAAATGGAAAGTTTGAACCGCATAAAATTGTAACACGTGAGCAATATGCAACATTTTTATATAAAGCTATTATTAATTTCCACTTAAAAAATGAATAACATGAAATTTAAATTATATTAATATAGTATATTTTTTAAAAAAGCGCGAAGATAACGCGCTTTTTTTCTTATTTTAAATTGTTTATTTGCATATTTATTCTGCTGTTCATAGTTTGGTGAATAGTATTAAATGGGAAAAATATACTAATTTTAGTTACTTTTTATATTTTTTAAAAGCGATTTAGTAACTTCATTGTTCATTAAGTATAAAGATAAGTATATGAAATACAGTTCACAAATTAGACAAATGTTATATGGATAAGTGTATTGTTACTTTTCCATGAATTCTTTATATTAGAAAAAAATATGTTTTTTTAGGGAGAGAACAAAATGAAGAAAAAGATTTTAAAAGTAGCAACAGCTTTAACAATTATGGGTGGAGTTGCATTTAGTGCTGAAGGCGCTACAGCGAATGCTGAAGTAGCTGCTAAGCCTAAGCCACAACAAGCAAGTCAGGCTATCTTTAAAGATGTACCAGCAGGACATTGGTCTTACGAAGCAATTCAAACTTTAGCACAAGAAGAAATTATGCTTGGTTATGGAAATGGCGTGTTCGGTTTTGGACATAACATAACTCGTGAACAAGTAGCTGCTTTGATTTATCGTACTATCGATTTCAGTGAAGTATTCGAGGAAGGCGATATCCTTGAGAATCCATACAAAGATATTAATGAAAAATCAACAATGTTCTTAGAAGAAATTTTAGTATTAACAGAGGTAGGTATCTTTAACGGTGATGGAACTGGAAACTTTAGACCGAAAGATACACTAACACGTGCAGAAATGGCTCAAGTGCTTACAGTAGCATATGAGTTAGAAGTAAAAGGAACACAAGGATTTAAAGATGTACCGAAAGGACATTGGGCATACAATGCGATTAATGCAGTAGGTTCAAATGGTATTTCTGTAGGAGATGGAACTGGAAACTTTGCTCCAAACATGAAAGTAACACGTGAACAATATGCGCAGTTCTTATTTAAGACAATTTTTGAATAAATAAAAAAAGAGTCAGTGTTATATAACACTGACTCTTTTTTTGTTGAAATCATAATAGATAAACACAGTTTTGTAAAAAAATCATTAAATTTTCAAAAAAAACTTCCTTTTCCGAAGATTTGTTATATAATATAAAACATAAAATAAAATCTGTTATAAGACAGTTTAAGAAGGGGATGCTAATATGTCGACGCAAACTTCACGGGTTACACTGGCCGGAGAAATGTTACCAGCGTACAACGAAATATTGACACCTGAGGCGCTTAGTTTTTTAAAGGAACTGCATGAAAATTTCAATGAACGCCGCACGGAACTTTTACAAAAGCGTGTGGAGAAACAAAAAAGAATTGATGCAGGGGAGTTTCCTAAGTTTTTAGAAGAAACAAAGCATATACGTGAAGGGGATTGGACAATCGCCCAGCTTCCGAAAGATTTAGAGGATCGCCGCGTGGAGATTACTGGTCCGGTGGATAGAAAGATGGTCATTAACGCTTTAAATTCAGGAGCACATCTTTTTATGGCAGACTTTGAAGATTCGAATGCACCAACTTGGAGAAATGCTGTCGAAGGTCAAATTAACTTACGAGATGCGAGTGAGGGAACGATCTCACATAAAAATGAAAACGGAAAAGAATATCGTTTAAATAGTAAAACAGCTGTATTAATTGTGCGTCCGAGAGGGTGGCATTTAGAAGAAAAACATATGCAAGTTGACGGCAAGAACATGTCTAGCAGTTTAGTAGATTTTGGTTTGTACTTTTTCCATAATGCGAAGACGCTTTTAGCAAAAGGAAGTGGCCCGTACTTTTACTTACCGAAAATGGAAAGTTACTTAGAGGCAAGATTATGGAATGACGTTTTCGTATTCGCTCAAAAGTATATCGGTATTCCGAACGGAACGATTAAAGCGACTGTGTTAATAGAAACGATTCACGCTTCATTTGAAATGGATGAAATTTTGTATGAACTAAGAGATCATTCTGCTGGTTTAAACTGCGGACGATGGGATTATATATTTAGTTTCTTAAAGAGCTTCCGTAATCATAATGAATTTTTACTTCCGGATAGAGCGCAAGTCACGATGACAGCGCCGTTTATGCGCGCGTATTCTTTGAAAGTTATTCAAACGTGTCATCGTCGTAATGCGCCAGCAATCGGAGGGATGGCGGCGCAAATCCCAATTAAAAATGATCCAGAAGCAAATGAGGCAGCTTTCGAGAAAGTGCGTGCTGATAAGGAGCGCGAAGCTTTAGACGGTCATGATGGGACTTGGGTTGCCCACCCGGGACTTGTACCGGTTGCAATGGAAGTATTTAATCACATAATGAAAACGCCAAATCAAATTTTTAGAAAGCGTGAAGGAATACGTGTAACAGAAAAGGATTTATTAGAAGTACCGATGGGAACGATTACAGAAGGTGGTCTTCGCACGAATATTAACGTCGGTATTCAATATATTGCATCTTGGTTAAGCGGGCGGGGAGCAGCTCCAATTTATAACTTAATGGAAGATGCAGCAACAGCAGAAATATCAAGAGCACAAGTATGGCAGTGGATTCGTCATGAGGGTGGAAAGCTAAGTGATGGCCGTAATATCACTTTTAAATTAATGGAAGAATTGAAAGAAGAAGAACTAGCAAAAATAGAAAGAGAGATTGGTAAGGAAGCATTTAATAAGGGGAGATTTGAAGAAGCTACAAAACTGTTTACAAACCTTGTTCGTAATAACGAGTTCATGCCGTTTTTAACATTACCGGGTTATGAAATTTTATAAGAAACAAGAAAAGGGGATGGAACATATGAAAAACGAAAGAATTGATAAATTGCAGGAAAGCTGGGAATTAGATACGCGCTGGAAAGGGATAACACGTCCATATACAGCTGAAGATGTAATTCGTCTGCGCGGATCGATTGATATTGAACATACGTTAGCGCGCTGCGGTGCAGAGAAGCTTTGGAAATCACTTCATACAGAAGATTATATTAATGCACTTGGGGCATTAACAGGAAACCAAGCGATGCAACAAGTGAAGGCTGGATTAAAAGCAATTTATTTAAGCGGTTGGCAAGTAGCGGCAGATGCGAACCTTTCTGGACATATGTATCCTGACCAAAGCTTATACCCAGCGAACAGTGTGCCAGCTGTTGTAAAACGAATTAACCAAACACTTCAACGTGCTGATCAAATTCAGCATATGGAAGGTAACGGTGATACGGATTATTTCGTCCCAATTGTGGCGGATGCTGAAGCTGGGTTTGGTGGACAGTTAAACGTATTTGAATTAATGAAAGGGATGATTGAAGCGGGTGCATCTGGCGTGCACTTTGAAGACCAATTATCTTCAGAGAAAAAATGCGGGCATTTAGGCGGAAAAGTATTATTACCGACGCAAACAGCGGTGCGTAATTTAATTTCGGCACGTCTTGCTGCGGATGTAATGGGTGTACCAACAATTATCGTCGCAAGAACAGATGCAGATGCGGCAGATTTAATTACGAGCGATATCGATCCAGTTGATCAAGAGTTTATTACAGGTGAAAGAACGCCAGAAGGGTTTTATCATACGAAAGCAGGTCTTGATCAAGCAATTGCACGTGGTTTAGCGTATGCGCCGTATGCAGATCTCGTTTGGTGTGAAACGTCGGAGCCAAATTTAGAAGATGCAAAACGCTTTGCGGACGCAATTCATAAGAAATATCCAGGGAAGCTACTTGCTTACAACTGTTCCCCTTCTTTTAACTGGAAACAAAAATTAGATGAAAAAACAATTGCAAGCTTCCAAAAAGAAATTGCATCATACGGTTATAAATTCCAGTTCGTAACGCTTGCTGGATTCCATTCATTAAATTACGGCATGTTTGAATTAGCGCGTGGTTATAAAGAGCGCGGCATGGCAGCGTACTCTGAATTACAACAAGCAGAGTTCGCAGCAGAAAAAGATGGTTACTCTGCAACGCGCCATCAACGCGAAGTAGGAACAGGATACTTTGATGAAGTAGCACAAGTAATTACGGGCGGTACTTCATCAACGACTGCTTTAAAAGGATCTACGGAAGAAGAGCAGTTTACGAAATAAAGGTATAAGTAGGTGCCCCAAAAAATATTTTTGGGGCACTTTTCTTATTTATTATTACGTCGCTGACATTGTTAAACTTTGTCGGAAAGTTGATGTAATTTTATTTGTCGTCGTATTGTGGGACGTTCACTTCTATTTAAAATATCCAATCCAATATAGTGAATATACCAACGATAGCAGTAAAAAGAAGGAATGCGAATAATGATAGACAGCCCCATGTAAATAGTTTGTCTTTCCATGTTTCTTCATAATCATCAATTAGTTCCTCTATCACTTTTTTCTGCAATGGCTGTAAGGGACGTTCGGTGTGTAGTCCTGTAATAATGTTACGATCTCCTTTGAATTTTAAAGCACGTACAATATGATAAGAGTCGTTTCCCATCGATTTTTCAAACTGTAGACATGCCGCGTGCATAACATCTGTTTTCTCTTTTTCAAGATACCAATACCGTCCAGCCATTTCTGGGTATTGTAATGTAAAGTAAATGTCACCGAGTTTTTTCCTAAGTGCTAATTCATTCGGATAAGTAGTGATTAATCCGTGTAATCTATCTCTTGCTTTTCCAAGGTTGTTATTTTCAATATCTTTTTCAATTCTCTTTAATGTTTTTTTAGGGATTATTTCTGTCATACACGCCTCCTTATTAGAATAGGTATGGTTATATTTTATAAGAAATAATAAAATTTAGAAATTTTATTTTTAAAAAGATTGTACATTCTATTTTAAGTGTGTTATGATAATACCAGTTGAATAATTAAATTAAGCAATCCATATATTATCAAATGCCGAAAACAAACGGGGAAAAGTATGTGAGAACTAGTTTATGTTTCGAATTTGATAATGTGTGGATTCTTTTTTTATACATGAAGACTAAATAAAATGTATTTTCGTAGGAGGAAATAATTATGACAGTTACAGGACAAGTAAAATGGTTTAACAACGAAAAAGGCTTCGGTTTCATCGAAGTTCCAGGCGAAAACGATGTATTCGTACATTTCTCTGCAATCGAAACTGACGGTTTCAAATCTTTAGAAGAAGGCCAAAAAGTTAGCTTCGAAATCGAAGATGGCAACCGTGGACCTCAAGCTAAAAACGTAATCAAACTATAATTTTATAGTTTATTATAGAAAAAAGGATGGCTTATGCCATCCTTTTTTTGTTGAATATGAAGAACAATGAACTGATAATCGATATGTAAAAAGGCTTTCCGTAAAGGAAAGCCTTTTAGTGTTCTTTCACAGCTTTTTTCTTTTCGCGTTTCTTACATTCTGGACATTTAGATTTACGAAAAGGCTTCGCGAAGAACAGTAAAATAAAAAATAGACCGAATATAATACTTGCAGAATTTTTTACGATAATAATGCTACTATTTTTCATTTGAATTGTTGGATGATCTTGCTTTTCTTCCATGAGAGACCTCCGTGTATTTGATTTATCCCGCATTAACGGGCAGTAAGACTCCCACCTCAAAATTCAGCTGGAGCAAAGAAGTTAGGTGGGAGATCAACTGCCCGTAAACGCCCGATTGGTGAAGGCTAATAATCAGTGGGGGATGGACAAAACCCCCACTGATTAAAGTTTCACTTTATATTTTAATTATAGCAAAGTTGATTGTTGTAATGATGTGAAAAGAGGGGGCGATTATAAACATTTGTAGACAGTATAAATAATTTTTATATAGTCATTAACGTGTTTATTTTCATATTATTATTTTGAGATTTATAAAATGTTTGATAAATGATAAAAGATTGTAAAAAAGCGTAATCTGTAAACCATTTCCTTTTCATAGGTGCTAAAATTATATATGCAGCTGCTAATATAAATGGAAAAAAGGAGATAGTAGACTATGGAAAGTAAAGTAGAACGTTATGTCGAAAACTATGTTGTAAGCAAAAATACAATGGCCTTACTTCCTGTTGTTCTAGGAGAAAAGAAAGTTGTTACGCGAATTGTTGAAATGGAAGATTCTTTTTTCGTATTTCAAAAGCCTCTTGATATTATAGAGAGAAGTTGCCGGAAACATGGTTCTAGTTTCTTTGGAAGAAAAGAAGGAACGAAGGAGTTAACTCGTATTACACATAAAGCTCCTATCGCAATTAGTCCGACAGATCAACTTTATTTTTTCCCTACGTATTCTTATTCTCGAAAAGAGTGTGCGTGGTTATCTCATTTTCATATTGAAGGTAATAAAGAATTAAAAGATGGAAATCTTATTATTAGATTTATAAATGGTTTCGCTGTGAAACTAGAAATGTCAAAAAGTAGCTTTGAAAATCAGCAAAATCGTACAGCGAAATTGCGGACAGAATATGAAGACCGTAAGAAAAAACAAGGGAATCCTTGCTTTAAAGAGATTGATAAAAATGAAGAATCTAAATTAACACCAGCATATGAGAACGTGTATTTTGTGAAGGAAGGCGAAGTGTAAGAGGGAAAGGATGGGGAGACTCATCCTTTTTGATTTTGTTATATATACTATTTGCACGGTAAGATTCATAAATAAAACAAGGTTAATTTCCTGAATTTTCGTTCTCTAATAACTTAAGGTGATATATAATTACAATATAAGGGTTATTTCCCTAAATATACTTAATGTAGTGTGATTATATATCATTTTATATTCGCGGTATACAGGATAGTTCTTTCCTTATTATATAAAAAAGGGGGCTGTTATGTTGAAAAGGACCATGTTATTTTGGGCGCAATATATTCTTGTTTTGCCTATATTATTTCTTACCTTTATGTTTACTGGTTTCGTTGGCAGTCAGTTAATGATAGGTGCTGATAAACAACATTTTATTTTTACGCCTCAAAATGCAACAGAATATAGTCAAATTAGGGAAATTGATAAATTGCTATTTGCTTTTTCAATTCAACCAATTGTCACTATAGTATTTCTTCTATCGATTGTGTACGTACTGACACTTATTGTCTTTCAAATTATTGAATGTAAGAAGGAAAAAAAGATATTACATAGTTTATAATATATGGTTCTCATACCGATTTTTTTTTACTTGTGGTTAGGAATAATGCAATTTTCCACAGTTGATTTAACTTGGATAGATAATTGGCAAGAGCACCTTATATTCACTCCTACTACTATAACGAATGAGCAAGATATATATATGATTGATAAGTTTTTATACAAATTTCGAATGTTACCTATTCCAAGTACAGTATTAATACTATCTTTCTTATATTTATTAATACTTATCGTGATTGATAGTATACGCTTACTAAAAAAGTTTCTTGTAAGAACTAGTCATTAGAAAAGGATAATTGTTTGAAGGTATAACAATTATTTGTCATTACTCATTTCCATACAGGTAGAAATAACCTTACGCGTAGTAAGGGTTTTTTTGAAACTACAGATTGACACTTTCTGTAGTTTCTTCTTTTTTATAATATATAACCGTTAAGTTATAATCTGTGCGTGGTGTCTAAATTATTCTCATGTCTTGTCGAATATTGAAAGATTATCATAGCATAATAATGAAGGAATTCTAGCGAATGATATGGAAACTTTAATAAATACATCTCCATATGTCGTATCTACCATTTCCTCTTTCATTTAAGCAATGATACAGTAGAGGTAGTAATTAGAGTAAAGGGGTAAAGTGTAGAATGGATTTTCAAACGATCAAAGAGTATTTTTCACCAGAAAATATGGATCATATTGTTGAAAGTTATCGTGCGTTCGGACCGCTTCTCGGTATTGGCTTACCGATGATAGAGGCGCTTATTCCGGCATTGCCACTCATTGTGTTTGTGTTGGCGAATGCTGTTGCATTTGGTTTTTGGTTCGGTTTTCTTTATTCATGGATTGGGTCAGTAATTGGTGCAATGCTTGTATTTTTCATTATTCGTAGCTTTGGAAGAAGTCGTTTCTTTTCTTTTGTAAATAAGCATGAGAGAGTGCGAAAAGCGATGGGATGGATTGAAAGAAAAGGGTTCGCGCCAATCTTTGTTATATTTTGTTTTCCGTTCACACCATCTGCGCTTATAAATGTTGTAGCTGGTTTATCTCGCATTAGTGTAAAACAGTTTGGACTAGCATTAGCATTTGGAAAGCTTGTTATGATCTTTATTTTAACGTATATCGGTCATGATTTAGTGTCATTTATTCATAAGCCGGTGAAATCGGTTATTGTGGGCGTTGTTATTTTTATTTTATGGTATGTCGGTAAAAAAATTGAAGTAAAGTTAGAACTACATTAGGAAAAGTCTTCTTTGTCCCGCATTAACGGGCAGTAAAACTCCCACCAAAAAATTCGACTGAAGTAAAGAAGTTAGGTGGGAGATCAAACTGCCCGTAAATGCCCGATTGGTGCGGGCTAATAATCGGTGGGGGATGAACAAAACCCCCACCGATTAAGTTTCACTTTATAAATACAAGCTTCATCATTAAAGGGCGAGGGGAGAAGCGAATGAAGAAAACTTTGAAAAAAGAAGGGCTAGAGTGGGTAAGAACAATTTTAATTGGTGTACTATTAGCTGTATTTTTTCGAACGTTTTTCTTTTCAACGTACGTTGTAGAGGGGAAGTCAATGATGCCGACATTGCAAGATGGAAATATGCTCGTTGTAAATAAGGTGAGTTATCAAGTAGGGGACTTGAATCGATTTGATGTCGTCGTTTTTCATGCGAATAAAAAAGAGGACTATGTAAAGCGAATTATCGGTTTACCTGGGGATCATATCGAATATAAGCATGATAAATTATATATAAACGGACAATTCGTGGATGAACCTTATTTAGAGACGTATAAGAAAGAGACAAATGGACGGCAATTAACAGGCGATTTTAAACTAGAAGAGTTAACGAAAGAAAAGTTTGTACCACCCGGTTCTATTTTTGTAGTTGGTGACAACCGCCTTGGTAGCTGGGATAGTAGGCACTTCGGCTTTGTGAAAGCTGATACAGTTGTCGGTAAAGTTGATTTACGATATTGGCCGATTCAAGAGGTACAAACGAATTTCTCAAAAGGCTGATATAATAAAATGAAGTATAAGGAAAAGACAAACGAGTATGTTTGTCTTTTTTATCGTCCTATAATACAATTGTGATAGCAAACTAACGTTCGTTATGTAAGTGAAAGGTGGGGTTTCATGTCACTTCGATTTGTGATTGGTAGAGCTGGAAGTGGAAAAAGTACACTTTGTTTACACGAAGTGCAAGAAGAGTTAAAACAGCGCCCAAGAGGGAAAACAATATTATATCTTGTGCCAGAACAGATGACATTCCAAACGCAGCAGGCGTTAATTGGGAGTGAAGATGTAAGAGGTTCTATTCGGGCACAAGTTTTTAGTTTTTCGCGATTAGCGTGGAAGGTGCTGCAAGAAGTTGGCGGAGCGAGTCGTCTTCATATTGATGAAGCTGGTGTACATATGTTGCTTCGTAAAATTGTAGAATCTCGTAAAGATGGACTATCTGTGTTTCAAAAAGCAGCGGAGCAAAACGGTTTCTTTGAACATCTTGGTAGTATGATTGCTGAGTTTAAACGTTACAATGTGACGCCGTCTAACGTATATGAAATGTGGCAACAATTAGACACGCATAGCAGTAGTGCAGAGCAAAAGCTACTAGCGAATAAAGTGTATGATTTACAGTTACTATATGATGATTTTGAACGTGCTTTAATCGGAAAGTATTTAGATTCAGAAGACTACTTACAATTATTAATTGAGAAGCTTTCAGACTCTGAGTATGTAAAAGGCGCGGAAATTTATATAGATGGATTCCATTCATTTTCTCCTCAAGAGCTAGAAATCGTTAGAGGGCTAATGAAATTAGGAACAAGAGTAACAATAACATTAACGATAGATGAAAAAACGTTAGCGCAGCCAGTGAATGAACTAGATTTATTTTATGAAACGACGTTAACGTATGAACGAATAAAACAAGTAGCGCGTGAAGAGAAAATAGAAATTGAAAAAACAATTCCACTTATGGAACAACCGCGTTTTCATTCTCCAGCATTAGCTCATTTAGAAACGCATTATGAAGCGCGTCCGAATGAAAAGTATCATGGTGAAGCGAGTGTAACAATTAGTACAGCAGCTAATTTACGAGCTGAAGTAGAAGGTGTAGCTCGTGAAATTAGAAGACTTGTGGCGGATGAAGACTATCGTTACCGAGATATCGCAGTCCTTCTTCGTAACGGAGAAAGTTATTACGACGTAATGCGAACGTTATTTACGGATTATAATATCCCGCATTTCATCGATGAAAAACGCCCAATGTCACATCATCCGCTAGTAGAATGTATTCGTTCTGCACTCGAGATTATTAGCGGGAATTGGCGTTATGATGCAGTATTTCGCTGCGTGAAAACAGAGCTTTTATATCCATTAGATGTAAGAAAAGAAGCGATGCGCGAAGAGATGGATGAGTTTGAAAACTACTGTTTAGCGTACGGTGTACAAGGGAAGAGATGGACTTCTGAAGATCCGTGGATGTATCGTCGTTATCGTTCTCTTGATGATGCGAGCGAAATGATAACAGACAGTGAGCGTGAAATGGAAGAGAGAATAAATCGACTTCGCGACGTTGTAAGAACGCCAATTATTCGTATGCAAAAAAGACTGAAGCGTGCTGGAACAGTTATGCAAATGTGCGAAGCGGTATATTTATTTTTAGAGGAGCTTGACGTTCCGAAAAAACTAGAAGAATTACGTGTTCGTGCAGAAGAAAATGGAGATTTCTTATTTGCGACAGACCATGAGCAAGTATGGGAAGAAGTGATGAATCTTCTTGATACGTTCGTTGAGATGCTTGGCGAAGAGAAGATGTCCCTTTCAATGTTTACGGAGGTTATGTCGACAGGTCTTGAGGCACTTCAATTTGCGAATATTCCGCCGTCACTAGATCAAGTGTTAGTTGCTAACATTGATCATTCTAGATTATCAGATATTAAAGCGACGTTCATTATTGGAGTAAATGAAGGAGTGATTCCAGCAGCGCCTATGGATGAAGGTATGCTTTCTGATGAGGAAAGAAATGTTCTCACCGCTGCAGGTATCGAATTAGCACCAACGACGAGACAAACTTTATTAGAAGAACAGTTCGTTATGTATCAAATGGTGACGAGAGCATCTGAGAAGTTATACATTTCCTGTCCACTTGCGGATGAAGAAGGAAAGACGTTACTTGCTTCTAGTTTTATTAAAAAAATAAAAAGAATGTTCCCTGATGTGAAAGAATCGTTTATTACGAATGATGTAAATGACTTATCGCGTTCGGAACAAATCTCATATGTAGCAACGCCAGAAGTAACGTTGTCTTATGTCATGCAGCAACTGCAAACGTGGAAGCGATACGGATTTGAAGGGAATTTAGACTTTTGGTGGGACGTATATAACTTCTACGTTACTTCAGATGAATGGAAGCAAAAAAGTAGCCGTGTGTTATCAAGTTTATTCTACCGAAATCGTGCACAGAAACTAAGTACAGATGTAAGTAGGGATTTATATGGAGATACAATTAAGGGAAGCGTTTCTCGTATGGAACTATTTAATCGCTGTGCGTACGCTCATTTTGCCCAGCACGGTTTATCGCTAAGAGAGCGTGATATTTTCAAACTTGATGCGCCAGATATCGGTGAATTATTCCATGCAGCGCTGAAGAGAATTGCAGACAAGCTATTACGTGAAAATCGGACTTGGGCGGATTTATCAATAAAAGAGTGTGAACACCTTTCTGCTTTAGTAATAGAAGAAATTGCACCGTTATTACAAAGACAAATTTTATTAAGTTCGAACCGTCATTTCTATTTAAAGCAAAAACTACAACAAATCATTTTCCGTACGTCACTTATTCTTCGTGAACATGCGAAGTCGAGTGGATTTGTACCAGTTGATTTAGAAGTACCGTTCGGTATGGGCGGGACTGGATCGCTTCCGCCGATGGAATTTGCGTTGCCAAATGGTGTGAAGATGGAAGTAGTTGGCCGTATTGACCGTGTTGATAAGGCGGAAGATGAGAGTGGTACGTTCCTTCGTATTATTGATTATAAATCAAGTTCGAAAGCGTTAGATTTAACAGAAGTGTATTACGGACTCGCACTTCAAATGTTAACGTATTTAGACGTTGTTACTTCAAATGCACATACGTGGATGAAAAAGGGCAGTACTGCATCACCGGCGGGTGTATTGTATTTCCATATTCATAACCCGATTGTTGAGATGAAAGGCGATGCATCTGAAGAAGAAATTGAGAAAGAAATTTTAAAGAAATTTAAAATGAAAGGTCTCGTACTAGGAGATGCTGACGTTGTGCGTTTAATGGATAATAAACTTTCAACAGGAAGCTCTGATATTATTTCTGCTGGTCTGAAAAAAGATGGTAGTTTTAGTGCGCGTTCTAGCATTGCAAGTGAACAAGAGTTTAACGTACTTCAAAAATATGTACACCACTCGTTTGAAAATATCGGAAAAGACATTACAGAAGGTGTTATCGATATTGCTCCTTACAAAAAGGGGAATAAAGCGGCATGTACGTTCTGTAACTTCAAATCTGTTTGTCAATTTGATGAATCACTTGAAGATAACCAATTCCGTACGTTAAAAGATATGAAAGATAGCGAAGCGATGGAGAAAATTAGAGAGGAGGTTGGCGGAGAATGATAGAAAATTGGCCTCAGAAACCAGAAGGTAGTCAATGGACAGATGACCAGTGGAAAGCGGTTGTAGCGAACGGACGTGATATTTTAGTCGCAGCGGCAGCTGGATCAGGGAAAACAGCGGTATTAGTTGAACGTATTATTAAAAAGATTATAAGTGAGGAAAATCCAGTCGATGTCGACCGCCTGCTCGTTGTAACATTTACGAATGCAGCAGCGCAAGAAATGAAAAATCGAATTGGGGAAGCGTTAGAAAAAGTATTAATTGATGGGCCAGGTTCACAGCATATAAGAAAGCAGCTTAGCTTATTAAATAAAGCTTCCATTTCTACAATTCATTCATTTTGTTTACAAGTTATTAGAGGATATTATTACATGCTTGATGTCGATCCTCGTTTTCGTATTGCGAACCAAACGGAAAATGAGTTATTAAAAGAAGAAGTGCTAGATGACATATTAGAAGAAGAATATGGAATCGAAGATAATAGTATTTTCTTTGAACTAGTTGATCGTTATACGAGTGACCGTAGTGACGATGACTTACAACGAATGATTTTAGCGCTTCATACAGAATCAAGAGCGCATCCAAACCCGGAGAAGTGGCTTGATAAATTAGTAGAAGCATACGACGTTGAAGGAAAGACGATTGAAGATTTAGTGTACGCTTCTTACTTATTAGAAGATGTGAAGTTTCAGCTTGAAACAGCGGAAAAGCATATTCGTAAGGCGACTGAACTCGCAATGCTTCCTGATGGTCCAGCGCCTCGCGTTGAAACTTTACAAGCGGATTTAGCTTTACTTGGAACGTTATCCTCAGCAGCGAGTGGATCGTGGACAAGCGTTTATGAAGCGATGCAAAATGTATCGTGGCAAACGTTAAAGCGTATTAAAAAAAGTGATTACAACGAAGATGTTGTAAAACAAGTAGATTCTCTTCGTAATAAAGCGAAAGATGAAGTGAAGAAATTACAAGAAGAGCTATTTAGCCGCAGACCCGAAAGTTTCTTACGAGATTTTCAAGATATGCATCCTGTATTAGAAAAACTCGTGAAGCTTGTAAAAGTATTTACAGAGCGTTTCCAAGCGATTAAGCGAGATAAAGGAATGGTCGATTTCACAGATTTAGAGCATTTCTGTTTGCAAATTTTAAGCGAGCAAAGTGAAGGCGGTGAAATGAAGCCGTCAGCAGTAGCGCTTCAATATCGTAATAAATTTGCGGAAGTACTAGTTGATGAATATCAAGATACGAACTTCGTACAAGAATCAATTATTAAATTCGTAACGAAAGATTCTGAGAGTGAAGGAAACTTGTTCATGGTTGGTGACGTAAAACAGTCAATCTATCGTTTCCGACTAGCAGAGCCTGGTTTATTCTTAGGAAAATATAAACGTTTCACACAAGAAGGATCGGGCGGCGGAATGAAGATTGACTTAGCGAAAAACTTCCGTAGCCGTCATGAAGTGCTAGCAGGTACGAACTTTATTTTCAAACAAATTATGGGCGAAGAAGTCGGCGAAATCGATTATGATGCTGACGCTGAATTAAAGCTAGGTGCTAGCTATCCAGAAGGTGAAGATGTAGCGGCAGAGCTATTATGTATTCAGCAAACTGAGGAAGAAGTGCAAGACGGTGAAGAAGGTGCCGAAGTAGAAAAAGCGCAGCTTGAAGCTCGTCTTATGGCGCAGCGTATTAAAGCAATGGTCGATTCAGGCTATGCAGTGTATGATCGTAAAACTGATAGTATGCGCCCAGTGCAATATCGTGATTTCGTTATTTTGCTTCGCTCCATGCCATGGGCGCCGCAAATTATGGAAGAGTTAAAACTACAAGGAATTCCGGTATATGCTGACCTTGCGACTGGTTACTTTGAAGCGACAGAAGTAAATATTATGATGAACGTATTCCGCGTCATTGATAACCCGATGCAAGATATTCCGCTTGCAGCTGTACTTCGTTCACCGATCGTTGGACTAAATGACGAAGAACTTGCGACGCTTCGTGCTCATGGAAAGAAAGGCTCGTTTTATGAAGTGATGAGCTCATTCTTAAAGGGAGCGCCGCTTGAAGAAGAACAAGAATTGCATGATAAATTAGAGTGGTTTTATAACTTACTGCAAGGGTGGCGTGAATTTGCGCGTCAACAATCTCTTTCTGATTTAATTTGGAAAGTGTACGGTGAGACAGGCTATTACGACTTTGTCGGCGGTTTACCAGCCGGAAAGCAAAGGCAGGCAAACTTACGCGTACTATATGACCGTGCAAGACAATATGAAGCAACATCGTTTAGAGGATTATTCCGCTTCTTGCGCTTTATTGAGCGTATTTTAGAACGCGGAGATGATATGGGAACGGCGAGAGCCCTCGGAGAACAAGAAGATGTTGTTCGCATTATGACGATTCATAAAAGTAAAGGGCTAGAGTTCCCAGTCGTATTTGTAGCTGGACTTGGTCGCCGTTTTAATACACAAGATTTAATGAAGCGTTTCTTACTTCATAAAGATTTCGGTTTCGGTTCACAATTTATCGATCCTCGTAAACGAATTAAATATACGACATTATCGCAACTAGCGATTAAGCGTAAAATGAAGATGGAATTAATTGCGGAAGAAATGCGCGTACTATACGTAGCGTTAACACGTGCAAAAGAGAAGTTGATTTTAATTGGAACAGTTAAAGATGCAAATAAAGAAATGGAAAAATGGCTCGATGCAAGAGAGCATAGTGAATGGTTATTACCAGACCATATTCGTGCCGGAGCGTCTTGCTACTTAGACTGGATTGCACCTTCCTTATATAGACACCGTGATAGTGAAAGGCTTCTTGAATTAGGACAAGGAAATATTCCAGGCGAAATTTATGAATATAGTGCTAGCTGGAAAGTAGAAGTTGTTGAAGGAAAAGATTTACTTGCGCCAGAACCAGTTCAAGAAGAGAAACAAGAGTTATTAGAAGCGCTTCGTGATAAAAAAGCTGTTCCGTTAGAAAGTGAACGGAAAGAAGAAGTGTACGACAGATTGATGTGGGAATACGGGTATGCGGACGCGACATCTCACCGTGCGAAGCAGTCTGTTACAGAAATAAAGAGAAATTATCAATCTGAAGAAGGTAGCGATAACGCCTTTATTAAAAAACTTCGTGCACCAATTAAAACACGTCCGCGCTTTATGGAGAAAAAAGGGCTAACATACGCAGAGCGAGGGACAGCAGTCCATGCCGTTATGCAGCATGTAGATTTGAAGAAACCAATTACGATCGAAGTTCTTCAAGAACAAATTGCAAGAATGGTAAATAAAGAACTATTAACATTTGAACAAGCTGAAGAAATAGCGATTGAAAAGGTAATTTCATTCTTTGACAGTGACTTAGGTAAAAGGGTATTAGCAGCAAAAAGTGTTGAGCGCGAAGTACCATTTACGATGATGCTTTCAGCAGAAGAAGCGTATCAAGATTGGCAAGGGAAGAAAGGCGAATCAATACTTGTCCAAGGGGTTATCGACTGCATGATCGAAGAGGAAGACGGAATTACTTTAATCGACTTTAAAACAGATACGATTGAAGGAAAGTTCCCAGGCGGATTTGATCAAGCGAAACCAATTTTAGAAGACCGATACAAAGTACAGCTTTCACTATATGCAAAGGCACTCGAGAAAAGCTTAAAACATCCTGTGAAAGAGAAATGTTTATATTTCTTTGATGGAAATCATGTTGTAAAGATTGACGAATAGAGCTTAGAAAGGGGTTATGGATTATGGCGACGTTAAGAACTTGTGATCAAGGACACGAGTACTACAAAAGTAGCGATTGTCCAACTTGCCCAACCTGTGAGAAAGAGAGAAAGCCAAAAGAAGGCTTTCTTTCTCTTCTTTCAGCACCAGCAAGGCGAGCGTTAGAGCACCATGGAATAACGACTGAAGCAGAACTTTCAAAGTATAGTGAAAAAGAAATTTTGAAACTGCACGGTATAGGGCCAGCATCTTTACCTAAATTGAGAGCGGCTTTAGAAGATAAGGGATTATCATTTAAATAAAAAAACTAATCATTAGCGGGGAGTAGCATCTTCATTAATGATTAGTTTTTATAATCGGTATTAATTAGCTAGATAAACGCGTATAACGAAATCCCATTTTGAAAATCGTAAATCGATGGACAAAACGATTTAAAAGATGGATCAAGAATATAAGCGGATTGATTATAATATTAAGGAAGGAAGTGCAACACGATGGATTTTGAAACAGTAATGCAAGAGCTTGAAACTCTCAGTAAGGAACGAACTAAAAAAATATACATATCCAATGGTGCAAAGGAGCCACTTTTTGGCGTAGCTACAGGTGCTATGAAACCAATCGCGAAGAAAATAAAAATCAATCAAAGTTTAGCTGAAGAGCTTTATGCTACAGGTAACTATGCTACAGGTAACTATGATGCGATGTACTTTGCAGGCATTATTGCAGATCCAAAAACTATGAAAGAATCGGATTTTGATCGTTGGATGAATGGGGCGTACTTTTATATGCTGTCCGATTATGTGGTAGCAGTAACTTTATCAGAGTCAGATTTTGCACAAGACGTTGCTGATAAATGGATTGCAAGTGGTGACGAACTAAGAATGTCAGCGGGATGGAGTTGCTACTGCTGGCTTTTAGGGAATCGAAAAGACCATGAATTTTCCGAAAGTAAGATTGCCAATATGCTAGAAGTTGTAAAAAATACAATTCATGATGCGCCAGAACGTACGAAATCCGCTATGAATAATTTTCTAAACACTGTGGGGATTTCATATGTGCCGCTACATGAAAAGGCAGTTGAAACCGCAAAGGAAGTAGGCATAGTAGAACTAAAACGGGATAACAAGAAAAGTAGTTTTCTAAATGCTTACGAAAGTATTCATAAAGAACTTGATAGAGGAAGACTGGGGTTCAAACGTAAATATGTAAGATGTTAAAATTAAAAGAAACAGCCCTAGCTCTACACAAAATAGAGCTAAAGCTGTTTCTTTTTTACGCTGTTCCAATTTGATCTTGGTCTGCAACGTCCGAATCAAATGTATTTGTTGCGCTAACGCCGCTAAAAGTGTTGACGACAAATCCGACATTGGAAGCCCCAGAGCCATTATAAGCTTTCGTATTTTCTTTCGGAGAAACGTTATAAAAATCTCCTAAGTTGAAAGAGCCGTTACTGTTTTGAACGACAAGATTTCCTACAACCGAAGGCATACCATCCACCTACTTTGCTAAGCTTTTTAATTACTATATGAATTATTTAGAGGAAGGTTCATCAGTAATAAATTGGCGGATTTGTAGCGTGCGAGAATTATTAAAAACATAGTCAACATTGCCGATTTGGAAGCACGCGGAATTTAAAAGGGTTCGCAAGTGAACATCATTTACTTCAATAAAAGGGCACTCATTTACAATATTTAGTTTTACATCTGTTGTTCGCTTTGGAATTGTAATGTACTCATCTGTAAAGATTTCAAACGCATCAAAACGACCTTCACCTTTTATATAACAAGGGATTTCTCGATGAACGATAAGTGCTCTATTTTTTAATTCTATTTGATTAGAATCCCCGGCCTGGAAGACAGCTGCAACCCCCATAGAAACGATAGAAACATTTTGTACAATTGAAGTATGACGGAGCATAATTTTCCCTCTCCTCAACCTGGAGTCGGAGGGACATCTGTTACTAATGGTACAAATGGTCCCTCTGTAACAGATTCGAATGGCGTATCAAGAATAGAAGAAAGGATGAGAAGGTTTGCATCTCCAATTAAAAATAATGCGGAAGAAGAAACCCCGTTCATTTTAATCTGGCCTACTTTTAACTCGCGGTTTACAACATTTAAATTCATGCATACTCACTCCTTTCGGAAATTGCCCGGTATGTGTTGAATAAAGGAAAGGAACGCCTTGTCAATATCTTGTTTCATCGCTTGAATAATGACGTCTCGTAAATAATCGGGATCTGAGGAAATCCCCTCATACGATTGAACTTGTGATAAATAATACGGAAGTCTATGTTCCATCTGTTTTTTTATGTCATCCACCATCATTTGTCGATACATCTCATCAAGCGGTGTTCTCTCTTCTTGTTCAAAATGGAGAATTCGACTATATGCTTCTTCATCTAAATAGCGATGCATTTCTTGAAGGATACCTTGATAAAAGTCTGGATTTGTTTCTGTTTCAGGATTTACTTTTAATGTTTCTGTATCTACTTGAAAATCTTCAATTTGTTGTCCTTTTGTTGAAAATGGATTCAAGCCAATATTTAAAGTACCATTTAAATTTTCTACTTTTAATTGATCGAATTTATATTCCACTTTTCCTATAGAAGAGGAGGGACGACTTTTTAACTCAGTAAGCTCTTCTTGTAGTAGGCGAACTTGCTCTTCAAGATTTAGAATAGTTTGCTGCTGTATTTGGAGAGCTTGTTGAAGTTGGTGTAGGTAAGTATATATATCTTGATTCATTTGTGAAACCTCCTTTTCAATAGGGAGGGGAAATATATTCCTGCTATATATTTATGACAAGGATACCTTAAGAAGAACTAGTTGATGGTTTGATGGAAATAATTTGTCCTTTCGCATGTAAAGGGCGAAGCGGTTCTGTAAATCCGCCAGAATTTGAGAATTTAGAAAGAGCCTTAATACTACCTGCAGTTCCAATTTGAAAAACGGAAGAGGTCGTAATGCTATCGATTTTAATGCTGTTAATGATGATACTTTGGTTCACATAAAAATTCAATGCAATCGCCCCCTTTAGTTCGAACCAATTATTGCTTGATCAATTACATCTGAATCATTGACGGTCGTTGAGCTTTGATAATTGTAGACAGAGACGTTATCCCCAACATTAAATGAACCGGCTCCCGCAAAAGCGCGTGAATAACTAATAGGCCTAATCGCAAATACATCTCCAATATGAAAAATACCACTTGATCCAATGTTAACGATACGAATATGTCCGACCATAGCTGGCATAAAAAACACCTTTCGTTTTTAAAATTTTCTTTTCTACTATTGTATGGGCGTTTTCAATAAAATGTGTATTTTTTCGAAATAAAAGAAACACATACGTTATTGCGTATGTGTTTCGAACATTTGAGTATGTGTGCAATCTGTATGTATAGGCCAAACAACATTTAAGAGCCTGTCCAATTCCTGGCTACAATCTACTGTTTTTTGAGAAGTCATTCCGTAGCGTTCAGCAAAATAGATCATTTTTTCGCGTTTTTTTTCGATAGCTTGCTCAAACATTGAAATCGGCTCCATCTCTCAATAAATTTTATGTATATATGTAGTACATATTATACAAAAATCCCATAAAAAAGAAACATCTTCGCTAAAAAAAGTATAATTTCTACATTTTATGTCAAATAACGGATGAGGAACAAATGTAAGAATGGTTGAATATTGTAAAAATTAGCGTGTATAAGAAGGTTTTTTTCTTAAGGATGCGAATACAATTATAGGGTATGAGTTTTAGGATGGAGAGTGGAAATGTTGCGTTTTGTAACGGCGAAGAAAGAAGAAAAAGTATTTGTAGGTATTGTGGATGAAGAGGAAGAAAAGGTATTACATTTAAGAGAAGCGCAAAGACAAAAAGGGGAAAAGGTTACTATCCCAATTACCATGTTAGAGTGTATTGAAAGAGGAAGCGAATGTCTTGAGAAAGTGTACGATATTGTAAATTGGGCGAAGGAAAATGCGGGATCGGCGTATTATCCGTTAGCAGAGGTGAAAATATTAGCACCGATTCCAAGGCCGAGAAAAAATATTCTTTGTGTTGGAAAGAACTATCGTGAGCATGCGGTAGAAATGGGCGGAGTAGAGTCTATCCCTGAAAATATAATGATTTTTACAAAGGCGCCAACAACAGTGATTGGAATTGATGAGCAAATTAATGGTCACCCTCACGCGACGAATGAACTTGATTACGAAGGTGAACTAGCAATCGTTATCGGTAAGCGAGGGAAACAAATAAAAATAGAAAAAGCTCTTGATCATGTTTTTGGATATACAGTTATAAATGATGTAACTGCTCGGGATATTCAAAGAAAACATAAACAATTTTTCCTAGGGAAAAGTTTCGATACATTTTGTCCGATGGGACCGTATTTAATTCATAAATCGATGGTTAGAACGCCGAATGCATTACACATTGAAACAGTGGTAAATGGAGAAGTAAGGCAAACTTCAAATACGAGAGAAATGATTTTTTCAGTAGAAGAAATTATTTCAACTATAAGTAAAGGCATGACATTAGAGCCAGGAGATATCATTGCAACAGGGACACCAGCTGGTGTTGGTAAAGGTTTTACACCACCGAAGTTTTTACATGCTGGTGATGAAGTTGTTATTACAGTAGAGGGAATTGGTACGCTTAGAAATATTGTGAAATGAAAAAAGAGCTATCTTGTGAAAAGATAGCTCTTTTCTATGGGCGTGGATTAACGGAGTAATCTATGATGGCGAAAATATACAATCCGATTAATGCTAAAGTACAAATTCCAATTAGCATAACTGCAAGTGCGCTTCTCTCACGGCCAAAACCGATAATTGTAAGGAAAACAGCAGCCCAAAATGATGTTTTGAGTAGTGTGAATGTATTAGGAGTTGAATAATGACTGAGTAAAGTTGTAGATAATATGAAGCCGATGAATGTCATAGAAATAAAAATTGTAGCTAAATTATTAATGTGTTTACCGTATTTCAATAGCATACAGTTACCCCCTTTTTAACGAAAAACAGAATATTCAATTTTATTTTACGATAAACTACTAAAAAAAGAAAGAGGTTGTCCTATATTTAGGACAACCTCACTATGATTAAGATAGTACAGCTTTAATTTTTTGGAACGCCCACTCTAAATCTTCTTCAGAGATTACTAGAGGTGGTGCAATACGAATTACGTTTTCGTGTGTTTCTTTACATAATAGACCAGCTGCTTTTAGTTGTTCACAGTAAGGACGAGCTGGCTCGTTTAATTCGATACCGATGAATAAACCTTTACCGCGAATGTCAGTAATCATAGGGTTATCAATTTCTTTTAATTGCCCAACTAGTTTTTCTCCTAATTGAAGAGAACGCTCTGTTAATTTTTCTTCTTCTAATACTTCAAGAGCTGCAATAGAAACAGCACATGCAAGTGGGTTACCACCGAATGTAGAACCGTGAGAACCTGGCTCGAATACACCTAAAATGTCGCTGTTTGCTGCAACACAAGAGATTGGGAATACGCCGCCGCCAAGTGCTTTACCAAGTATGTACATGTCAGGAGTTACATTGTCCCAGTCGCAAGCAAATACTTTACCCGTACGGCCTAAGCCTGTTTGGATTTCATCTGCTACGAATAAAACGTTTTCTTTTTTACATACTTCAAAAGCTTCTTGTAAGAAACCAGCTGGTGGAATGTTAATTCCTGCTTCACCTTGGATTGGCTCTAAAATGAATGCAGCTGTATTTGGTGTAATCGCAGCTTTTAACGCTTCTAAATCACCATAAGGAATTACAATAATGCCAGGAAGCATTGGACCGAAGCCGCGCTTGTACTCTTCGTTTGATGACATAGAAACAGCACCCATTGTACGTCCGTGGAAGTTATCTTCACAAACGATGATTTCTGCACGGTTTGCTTCTACCTTTTTCACATCATAAGCCCAGCGACGAGCTGTTTTAATTGCAGTTTCAACAGCCTCTGCGCCTGTATTCATAGGAAGTACCATATTTTTATTTGTTAGTTTCGCAACTTTTTCGTACCAAGGACCTAATTGATCGCTATGGAAAGCACGAGAAGTTAACGTCACTCGATTAGCTTGGTCAATTAAAGCGTTAATGATTTTTGGATGACGATGACCTTGGTTTACTGCAGAATATGCACTTAATAAGTCCATATAGCGGTTTCCTTCAGGATCTTCTACCCAAACGCCTTCTGCTTTAGAAATAACGATTGGAAGTGGATGGTAGTTATTTGCCCCGTATGTGTCTGTAAGTTCGATAATATCCTTAGTTTGAATCATGATTGTTCCCCCTTTTGTTATTACAAGAAGTTTGTAAATACTCTAAATATTATAGCATTTAAATATAAAAAAGCGAAACATTTCCTGAAAATATATGAACATGTTATCATATAGAGTGAAAAAGTGTGAAAAAGAGGAGGCAGGGATACGATGGTACATATGCATATTACAGCATGGGCGTTAGGATTAATTTTATTCTTCGTTGCGTATTCACTTTATTCAGCAGGAAGAAAAGGTAAAGGTGTACATATGGGGCTTCGCCTTATGTACATTATCATTATTGTGACAGGTTTCATGTTGTACATGAGTATTGTGAAGACGGCAACAGGTAGCATGCACATGTGGTACGGCATGAAAATGCTAGCTGGTATATTAGTAATCGCTGGAATGGAAATGGTTCTTGTGAAAATGAGCAAAAACAAACCAACAGGGGCGGTTTGGGGCTTATTTATTGTCGCGCTAGTAGCGGTATTATACTTAGGACTAAAATTACCGCTTGGCTGGTACGTATTCAAATAAAAATAAAACCACCTTATAATCTCACATGTTTGGGAGATTATAAGGTGTTTTTTTACTTTATGTCGCATCAATATGCAACTCTTCTCCGTTTACTTTCGTAAATCGCAAAATATTTTTATTAGAGGAAGAGTGGCGTACAAAATGATGCTGCAATGTACAAATCATTTCGTCGTTATCGAATAAAAGAATATTTACTCCTTCGCATGCTTCCTCTTTTGGCAAGAAGGATAAATAATTATGACAATACATGCAATCATATAAAGAGTAATTAAGTGATTGCAATGATTCGGTTAATAATGTAAAGACAGAGTCAGGTAATTCCTCAAGCCATTCATTATAGCTAAGAAGTAATTTTTTTCGAATTCGTATCATTTCCCCGTTTTGGAGAGAATGTTGTTCATTTGCAATTTGTAATATGTCTTGTTCATAAAAACGAGCTGGTAGCCAATTGTTGTTATATAAAATTTCAAAACCATCTTCAGCAATATCTTCTAATAGAAAAGCCTCATCATTTTCATCATCAAAGAATACCCATTCTTTGTTTATATATTCTACATTACCGACTGTATGAGCGCGCGGTTGGTTATACAAAATATGTTTGCGTTGTATCATAGTTCATTTCTCCTTTTATAGAAATAGTTATTCTTGTTATGGACAGTTCGTACGTTCTTTATAACTAGACACACCTAAAGATAGATGGGCATACAATAAAACACGCTTTACACTGTGAAACTGCTATTCCATATATGGATAGTTAGTTATCGTCAAGTTTGTTGTTTTTATGTATCCGCACTCATAAGGTGGGGATTACTGCACGTTCAGAAACAGATATTAGATTAGGAAGGATGATTCTTATGTGCGGGATTACAGGATGGGTGGATTATAAACGCTCATTAGAAGGGGAAAGGGACATCGTGACGAAGATGGCGGAAACGCTAGCGAAACGCGGTCCAGATGATAATAAAGTTTGGATTAAAGGGAACGTCGCATTTGGGCATAAACGGTTAATCGTTGTAGATCCTGAAGGTGGTAAACAACCCATGACTTGTTTAAAAGACGAAACGAGTTATGCGATTTGCTATAACGGAGAGCTCTACAATACAGAAGATATTCGCAAAGAGTTATTAAGAAGAGGTTATACATTTAAAGGGCATTCCGATACAGAAGTACTATTGGCATCTTATATTGAATGGAAAGAAGAATGTGTCGATCATTTAAACGGTATATATGCGTTTGCAGTATGGGATGAGAAAAATGAACGAGTCTTTATTGCCAGAGATCGATTAGGTGTAAAACCGCTTTTTTATAAATATGATAGCGGACGATTATTATTTGGTTCAGAGTTAAAAGCGATACTAGCGCATCCAGATGTGAAGGCGGAAGTAACGTTAGAAGGGTTGTCAGAAATATTTGGCCTCGGACCATCTAGAACGCCTGGTCACGGTGTATATGCTGGTATTCAAGAACTGCGTCCGGGTCATGCAATGACGTTCTCAAAAGACGGTTTATGCATATGGAGATATTGGAATGTAGAAAGTAAAAAACATGAAGATTCATTTGAAGAAACAGTAGAGAAAACTCGTTTTTTATTACAAGATGCGATTACGAGACAATTAGTTTCTGACGTACCACTATGCACTTTTTTATCAGGAGGTGTAGATTCAAGTGCTATCACAGCAATTGCCGCGAAAGAGTATGAAAGATCAGGGAAAGGTCAATTGCACACGTATTCTGTTGACTATGAAGATAACGACAAATATTTTAAAGCGAATGCGTTTCAGCCGAATTCAGATGCACCATTTATTAATTTAATGACAGAGACATTTCAAACAATTCATCATCGCTGCGTCATTTCTAATGAACAACTAGCACAGTATTTAACAGAAGCAGTACTCGTTCGCGATTTGCCTGGTATGGCAGATATTGATTCTTCATTATTATGGTTTTGCCGTGAAATAAAACAAGATTTTGTCGTCGGTTTATCTGGAGAATGTGCAGATGAAATATTCGGCGGTTATCCGTGGTTTTATAGAGAAGATGATTTACAATCAAGTGTATTTCCGTGGATGCGTTCTACAGAAGCGCGTGAACAACTTCTGAAGAAAGAATGGAGAAATAAATTAAATTTACAACAATATGTACAACAACGCTATGAAGAATCCATTCAAGAAGTTCCTATTTTAGAGGGAGAAAGCCCATTAGAAGCGAAGAGACGACAATTATTTTATTTAAACATGGTATGGTTTATGACAACATTATTAGACAGAAAAGACCGTATGAGTATGGGGGCAAGCTTAGAAGTACGCGTTCCATTTGCGGACCACCGACTTGTCGAATATGCGTGGAATATTCCTTGGGAAATGAAAATGTATAAAAACCGCGAAAAAGGTCTATTGCGTAAGGCTTTAGAAGGATTACTTCCAAATGATATATTGTATAGAAAGAAAAGTCCGTATCCGAAAACGCATAACCCGCACTATACGAAAGCAGTCACAGTATGGCTCCAAGATTTATTAACGGATAAAGGCTCAATTTTGCATGAATTGTTCGATAAGGAGCAATTGAGCGGATTGATCCAGTCTGGCGGCAGTGCATTTCAAAAACCGTGGTTCGGTCAATTAATGACTGGGCCGCAGCTTTTAGCTCATTTAGCACAAATTCATGTTTGGTTTAAAGAGTATGGGGTGAATATTAAGGAATAGGGAAAGAGCGGCTTATATTTATGTGAGCCGCTCTTTTTCTTAAATAGATTGTCATATAAAATTCGAAATCATATTAGAAATAATACTTATTTAGAATTATTATTTTGACGTACTTATTATTGCTTGTTATAATTGGAAACAAATGTTCTTGAAAAGGATTCTCATTTCCAAAATTGAGGTGCTATATAGATGACGAAGAAAATAGGTTTGCTTGTGATGGCGTATGGAACGCCGGAGTCATTAGATGATGTATACTCGTATTCGTCACGGGCGTAAGCCGTCTGAAGAAGCGCTCCAAAATTTAATCGGACGGTATAAAGCAATTGGTGGAATTTCACCGCTTGGGAAAATAATGAAAGAGCAGGCGCATAAATTAACAGATTCAATGAATAAAATGTTTACAGAGTATGAATTTTTTTGTTACTTAGGTTTAAAACACATTGCTCGATTTAAGAATTTTATCCCGCATTAACGGGCAGTAAAACTGCCACCTCAAAATTCAGCTGGAGCAAAGAAGTTAGGTGGGAGATCAACTGCCCGTAAATGCCCGATTGGTTCAACTAATAATCAGTGTGGGATGAACACCCCCCACTGATTAAAGTTTCACTTTATATGACACCGATTATGAATGTAAAGTTGTAACTGATGAATTAAATGCCGCATATTTTAGACTAAATATGCCCAATTCACAATCTGTATTTATTGCTTGTTTAGCTGAAATTGTTTCCAAAAAATGAAGGAAATAGTTGACAAGGATTTAATTTTGAATAATAATTAGTTTATAATAATTTTAAATAAATAATAATTACTATGAAGGAAAGAGGAGGATCACCCTTGATGAATCCAAATAAGCGCTTAACAACAAACCAAGGTGCTCCAGTTGGAGATAACCAAAATTCTCGTACAGCTGGTCGCCGTGGACCAGTATTGTTAGAAGACTATCATTTAGTAGAAAAACTTGCTCACTTTGATCGTGAACGTATTCCTGAGCGTGTTGTGCATGCACGTGGTGCAGGTGCTCACGGCGTATTCGTAACGAAAAACAGCATGAAGCAATATACGAAAGCAGCGTTTTTACAAAATGAAGGAACTGAAACACCTGTATTCGTTCGTTTCTCAACGGTTATTCATGGCCAAGGTTCTCCAGAGACAGCTCGTGATCCGCGTGGGTTCGCTGTTAAATTTTATACAGAAGAAGGAAACTATGATATCGTAGGTAACCATTTACCAGTTTTCTTCATTCGTGATGCAATTAAATTCCCTGACATGGTGCATTCATTAAAGCCAGCACCTGATACAAATGTTCAAACACCAAATCGTTACTGGGATTTCATGACGTTAACTCCAGAATCTACACATATGATGACGTGGGTATTTTCTGATTATGGTACACCGGCAAACTACCGTGAAATGGAAGGATTCGGCGTACATTCATTTAAATGGATTAATGCAGAAGGTAAAATTGTTTACATTAAATATCATTGGAAGCCACAGCAAGGTGTGCGTAACTTAAGTGCAAAAGAAGTCGAGCAAGTGCAAGGGAAAGACTTCAATCATGCAACTCGTGATTTATTCGATGCAATCGAAAAAGGAAATTATCCGAAGTGGGATTTACACGTACAAGTGATGCAACTAGAAGAAACGGATTCTTTAGATTTCGATCCATTAGATCCGACGAAAGTATGGCCAGAAGATCGTTTCCCATTAATTGAAGTAGGGACGATGACGTTAAATCGTAACCCGAAAAACTTCTTTGCGGAAGTAGAACAAGTGGCGTTCTCTCCAAGTGCAACTGTAAATGGTATTGAACCATCTGAAGATAAATTATTGCAAGGTCGTTTATTCTCTTACCCAGATACACAGCGTTACCGCCTTGGTGCAAACTATTTACAAATTCCTGTAAACTGCCCATACGCAGCTGTTCGTAATCAACAACGTGATGGTGCGATGCAAGTGGATCAAAACCCATCTACAATAAACTACGAACCGAGCCGTCATACTGAAAATCCAGTTGAAGACCCAACTTACCGCGATTCAACTATGAAAGTAGAAGGCTACGTATCTCGTGAAAAAATTGACAAACCAAATGATTTCAAGCAAGCGGGTGAGCGTTACCGTTCATTCTCTAAAGAAGAGCAAGATAACTTAATTGCAAACTTAACAAATGACTTAAAAGACGTAAATGAGCGCACGAAATTATTAGCTGTTTGTAATTTCTTCCGTGCAGATCAAGAGTATGGAATACGCTTAGCGCAAGCTTTAAATGTTGATATTACGCAATATGTAGGGAATACTCCGAAATAAATAGGAAAAGACGACTGTTAAACGGTCGTCTTTTTTATTTTACTTGTAGTGTTAGGGGGTATTCTTCACTTTCGTTATGTCATATTTTGTCGATATATTGAAAGAAACGATCGATATATTTAAAAAATTCGTTGATATATTCATAGAAATACTAGGTGGGGTATGTCGAGAAGTGCAATAAAAAGAGAGGCAATCTACTACCAATAGATTGCCTCTCTTTTTTTAGTTCACTCGCTCAGTATACTCATAAGCTTTCTCTCCATGCATCGAAATATCAAGCCCCATTTGTTCTTCGTGCTCATCGACGCGAACAGGAAGGAAGAAGTTAATAGCCTTAATAATGGCGTACGTCATTATTATTGTAAATGCATATGTTGCTCCGATTGCTACAAGTTGTTTGAAAAGGAGAGTGGCGTTTCCGTAAAATAATCCGTTAGCACCATCGCTATTTATAGTAGTAGTAGCAAATAGTCCAGTTGCAATACCGCCCCAAGTTCCTCCAATGCCGTGGCATCCAAATGCATCGAGTGTATCGTCGTATCCGAATTTGTTTTTTAAGAAGAAGACAGCTCCGAAGCATAATATACCGCCGATTGCTCCGATAAGAAGAGCGGAGAAAGGTGTAACGAATCCACAAGCCGGCGTAATTGCGACTAAACCAGAAACAACCCCGGAAGCAGCTCCCATCGCAGTCGGTTTTGATTGGAAGAACCATTCAGAAAGCATCCAAGTTAGAGTTGAGGCAGCGGCGGCTATATTTGTATTAATAAATGCAGTTAAAGCTACGTCATTTAAAGATAATGCACTACCGACGTTGAAACCGAACCAGCCGAACCAGAGTAAGCCTGCGCCTAACATTGTAAATGGTAAATGATGAGGGGAGGTACCGCTAATGTTTTTTCGTTTTCCAAGGAAAATAGCTAATACAAGACCAGCAACGCCAGATGTGATATGAACGACATTACCACCAGCGAAGTCTAACGCGCCGAGTTCTCTCAACCATCCGCCAACGCCCCATACCCAATGAGCGACAGGATTGTAAACGATTGTTGTCCAAAGAAGGATAAAAATAAGAAAGGCAGAAAATCGCATTCTTTCGGCGAATGCCCCTGAAATTAAAGCGGGAGTTAAAATAGCGAACATGAGTTGGAACATCATAAATAAATTGTGAGGAATAGTAGATGAGTAGTCTGGGTTTGGTGCGTAGGTAACTCCGTTTAGACCGAACCAATCGAGATTGCCGATAAGTCCGTGCCAATCTGACCCGAATGATAAAGAATAACCGATAACAATCCATTGAATCGAAACGATAGCCATTGCGCTATAACTGTGCATTGTCGTGCTGAGTACGTTTTTACTGCGAACCATACCCCCATAAAAAAGTGCCAATCCAGGTGTCATCAACATGACCATTACTGTCGTTACAAAAATAAAAACTGTATCTCCCGTATTCATTCTCTCTCCTCCTATGATGTTAGAAAAAATAACATCTATATGTTATATTTCATATCATATTCGAAATAAAAAGAAAAATCAACTAAAAATTCAGAAAACTTTTCAGTTGATGTTAGAAAAACTAACATGATGTATTTTTTGGGGGATAAAATCAACGTATGCGATTTGCTCTAAAAATTGGTATAATATTCTTACAATTGGAAGTTTGGGGGATGCGTGTGAAAAAAATATGGACTAAGGAACTATTCATTTGTTTTTGTTTAGCTTTTATTTTGTTTGTACCAGTACATACTTTTGCGGAAGAAAAAAGGGAATGGCGAGATGAAGTTATATATTCCATTATGATTGATCGCTTTAATAACGGAGAATCGAAAAATGACAAACAGTTAGACGTTGGTAATTTAGGAGGGTATCAGGGCGGAGATATACGTGGGATTATAAAAAGATTGGACTACATAAAAGAAATGGGATTTACTACTATTATGCTTTCGCCGCTTTTTGAAAGTGAAAAGTATGACGGATTAAGCGTTCGAAATTTTCAAAAAGTAAATGAACATTTCGGAACAGAAAATGATGTGAAAGAACTTGTAAATGAGGCTCACAAAAAAGGAATGAAAGTTGTCTTTCAATTTCCGTATGAAGAAAATGAACAACAATTAATAGACTCGATGAAATGGTGGATAAAAGAAGTCGATTTAGACGGAAGTTATGTGATACATAGTGAAAAAAAGCCGCGTGCTTTTTGGGATGAAGTGCAAAAGGATTTGCAGAAGGTAAAGAAAGATTTTCACATTATGACAAAGGAAGATAATGAGTACTATAAAAAAATAGTAGAGTCATTTTCAAAAGTAGATATGTCTGTGAAACCTTTATATGATGTGAGTGGAAAAGAAGAGGAATTCGCTACGTTTTTAGATAATCAAGAAACAAAGCGATTTGCACGTATTGCAAAAGAAAATATGTATTACCCACCGTCTCGTTTAAAACTAGCGATCACTTACTTGTTAACATCCCCGGGGATACCGAATTTTTATTACGGAACTGAAATCGCATTAGATGGGGGAGATGCTCCAGATAATAGACGATTAATGGATTTCAAATCTGATGAAAAGTTTATGCAGCACATAACGAAGCTAGGTGAACTTAGACAAGCGAGACCATCTTTACGACGTGGTACGTTTGAACTTCTATATGATAAAGATGGAATGAGTATATTAAAACGAAAGTATAAAGATGAAGTAACACTAGTAGCGATTAATAATACGAAAGAAACGCAAAAGGTCTCCTTACCTGTAAGTGCAATTGGTGAAAAACAAGAGTTAAGAGGATTGTTAGAAGACGAAATTATAAGAGAAGAAAACGGAAAGTTTTATCTTGTTTTAAAGCGCGAAGAGTCGAATGTGTATAAAGTTAGCGAAGAAACAGGTGTGAATTGGTTGTTTATCTCCTTAATAGTCGGTGTGAACGTATTATTTATTGCTTTTTTAATTGCGGTTAAAAAGAAAAGATCCTCTGTATAGATAGAGGATCTTTTTTTCTTAGCGGTAGTTAATGAATTGTACGTCGATTGGTAAGTCGACGCTGCGAACGGCTGCGATTACTGCTTGTAAGTCATCACGGCTTTTCGCTGTTACGCGTACTTGGTCATCTTGTACTTGCGTTTTTACTTTTAATTTCATTTCTTTAATGATGTTGTTAATTTTTTTCGCGTTATCTTTATCGATACCTTGTTGCAGAGTTGCACGTTGGCGAACAGTATTACCAGATGCAGTTTCAACTTTTCCGTAGTCCAAGTTTTTAATTGGAACGTTACGTTTTACAAGTTTAGAAATTAGAACGTCTTTTACTTGGTCTAATTTGAACTCGTCCTCAGAAGTTAAAACAAGTACTTCTTTTTCTAATTTAATATCACTTTTACTACCTTTAAAGTCATATCGGTTTTGGATTTCCTTTAATGCGATGTTAATTGCGTTTGTTACTTCAGGTAATTCTACTTTCGAAACGATGTCAAAAGAACTCTCTTTTGCCATAGTTAGCACCTCCAAATAAATTTCTATCTTTTCATGCACCTAAATAGGCTATGTAATATACATATTAAAGTATAGCGGAAAATACATCGATTAGATAGAGTGTTGCAACTTAAGTGTTTTGACGGATCATCCGTTGGGGAATATAGTCCTATAGATACAGTCTTTATTTAATTATAGTGAATTTTGGGCAGTTGGACAAATAAAGGAAAAATCGTGTTATAATTAACTTTTGTTTGGAATGATAAAAAAGATAACTTTATATATATAGAAGGGAATTAAAAAATATGTATTTGCAATTAGGATCGATTGAACAGGTAACTGTTTTACGCGAAACGGAAATCGGATATATGGTTGGAAACGAAGAGGAAGAAATCTTCCTACATAAAAACGAATTAGCTGGAGAAATTGCAGAAGGCGATACGATTGATGTATTCTTATACCTTGATCACCAAAATCGTATTTCAGCAACAATGAAGGAACCAATTATTACAACGCATGATTGGAATTGGGTAAAGGTTGTAGAAGTTATTCCTAGTTTAGGTGTGTTTGTTGATATTGGTGTATCAAAAGATATACTAATTCCACTTGATGAGTTTCCAATTTATATGCCAGTATGGCCTCAGGAAGGCGACGAATTATATTGTACGTTAAAATTAACGAATCGTGATCGTTTAATTGCCCTTCCGGCAAGAGACAGTGATATGCAAGAAATTATCGTAGATGCAACGCCATCTATGCGTAATAAAAACGTAAATGGACGTGTGTATCGCTCACTTCAAGTTGGTTCGTTCATACTAACTGACGAGCATTTCCGTGCTTTCTTACACCATACAGAAAGAAAAGAACAAGTCCGCATCGGTGAGCGCGTAACAGGTCGTATTATTGACGTGAAAGACGACGGTACAATTAACATTTCACTTCTTCCTCGTAAAGAAGAAGGAATGGAAGATGATGCAGCAGTACTTTATGCATATATGGAAGAACGAGGCGGAGCAATGCCGTTTTGGGATAAGAGTAACCCAGAAGACATTAAAGAACGTTTCAATATGAGTAAGGCTGCATTTAAGCGTGCACTTGGTAAACTGATGAAAGAAGAAAAGATTTACCAAGAAGAAGGTTGGACTTACTTTAAGAAATAAGATAAATGAAAAAGAACTATTTTTTCTCTAAGTTTATTAGGGAGGAGGTAGTTCTTTTTACGTTTGGCATAAAAGGAGAGAGGGAGTAAGAGAATCATTGGAAGAGGAATATTTTAAAAAATATAGAAAGGATAGATAGTTATATCTATATGAAAGAGAGTTTGAATTTAATTTTGATTGAAAAGAAATGAGGTATGTAAATGAAATATTATAGTTCCGGATACCTCATAATTTCCTACGATAGGGAACTTATCTATAAAGAATGCAATATTGAGGGACTATCACAAACGATTTTAACGATATGTAATGGGATTCGGCCTACATTTCCGGATTATTGGTTTTTCCCTTGGTGTAATTCAAATAAAAATGATCCTATTGCTCAGATGATAAATGGAAGGTTGAAGATTAGTAAAGAGGAACATGAAAGTGGACAATCTTTTTTAGATACACTAATGGAAGAAGAAAAGTTCTCGTGGCCGAATGCTTTTAAAAATTTAGAAGATGCGAGATTCTTTAAGCGAAATTATTTAAAAGGGATAGAAAATTTAGAGATTATTAGTTTGCATCTTTCAGAAGAGTATCGGACGGATTTTTTAATAAATGAGCGAGAAGAAAATGACTTTAAAGTTTCTATATATGACTTTCTCGAAAGTTCATTACCTGTTGATGTTGAAAACGATGAAATATTAGGATTTGATATATGTGGCTTTAGTAACAATGATTTTTATTCTTTTATTCATAACAATTTACAAGAGGATTTTGGTAAGAAATTAAATGAATTATCACTTGTTGATAAGTATGAAGATGCAAAGCAGATTATTCATTTAATTGATAATGGGGAAATTGAGGCAGAAGAGGTATTGTGGTATCCGTGGTTAATTGTGAAATGCATATAATCTTTTAAAGAAAGAGGTATAAGCACCGGATTAAAATGGAGATAGAACTAGATCACATCAATTGGCATTATAAAAGTCTGAAGAAAAAGCACGACCTTATTTAAAAAAATAAGATCGTGCTTTATTTTAGTTCTCTTTCCCAAAAAGATGAGAAAATGTATCTTTTAAGTCACTATCATTTATTTTAATATCTGCCTTTTTTAATTCATCTTGTAATAATTTTTGACCGAAGGAAGGGTCGGCAAGACGTTCTTCTTCTAAGTCTTTACGTATAGGGTCTTTCACTTTATCGTAAGGTTGTAAATCTTTTTTATCAGTTAGTTTAATAATGTGATAGCCGTTTGGTGATTTTACGGGATTGCTAATTTGGCCGGGCTTTAATTTGTAGGCAGCTTTTTCAAATTCAGGTGTCATTTTTCCTGCCCCGAAGTATCCGAGGTCTCCGCCATTATCTTTTGATGCTAAATCTTGAGATTCTTGTTTTGCTAATTCTTCAAATGAAGTGCCGGTATCTAATTTCTTCTTTATCTCTTTCGCTTCATTTTCGTTACTTACTAAAATGTGACTAGCTTTAATTTCTGGTTTATAGTGGTCTTTCACATCTTTTTCTGTAACGCTTTGTTTAATCGCTTCATTCAATGCAAGTTTAAATTTAATTTGATTTTTGAAATCTTCTTCATCTTTTAAACGATTATTTTCTAGTGTTGCTTTGAATTGTTCTCCATATTGATCTTTTGCTTTTTCTACTTCTTTATCTACTGCATCATCAGATACTTTATATTTTTTAGTAATAACATCTTGTGCTACCATTTCGTATAGCGTGTCTTTTCCGTATCGATCTTTCAATTGTTTTTCGAAATCGCTCTTCGTAATGGTTGAGTTTGTTGTTGTAGCGATTGTGGCCGAGTCATTTTTTTGTCCGCAAGCAGATAGTATTAATATACTTATTAGTGCAGTGATAATGAATGTACTTTTTCCTTTCATGCTAACACCTCATCCGAATATGTTATCGCTATTGTAGAATATAGAAGTGAACATGAAGTGAATTTTTAATGTTTTTCCCCTGTAAAATGTAAAAAAAGTACATCAACATTAAAGTTGATGTACGATGTAATCAAAGGTGATCGGTTTTCTTAGAATATGCACGTTTTCCTTGCTGAATATTTTTTTGCTCTTGTTCATTTTTTTGAGTGCGCTTTGCATTATTGTCGCGTGCTTTTTTGTCGTTATCGCTAGTATGTGGCATATGTATCAACTCCATTTCTAAACGTTGTATGTTTATCATTTCCTTTTTCGTAAAGACTATGTATAGCGGTGCATTCATGAATACTAAAGGTGGATTAGAAATGGATTTGAAGCTGAATTATACTGAACTTATTAAGAAGTTAGTCGTTGTAATTATTGCGGGTTTATTAAATGCGATTGGGATGAATTTATTTTTAACACCAGCGAAAGTGTATGCGAGTGGTTTTGCTGGATTGTCTCAATTATTGTCACAAATATTAGGTGACTTTTTATCTATTCATATATCTACGGGGGTATTGTTTAGTTTGTTTAATATTCCTGTCGTTATTTTAGCGTGGAAAAAGGTTGGGAAGGCCTTTACATTTTTTAGTTTTCTTTGTGTTGTATTTATGACTTTGTTTTTAGAAATTATCCCAGTTAGAGCGGTTTCGCACGATATTATATTGAATGCGATTTTTGGTGGTATTATTTCAGCGATTGGGGTAGGGGTTGCTTTAAAGTGGGGGGCTTCTACAGGTGGTCTAGATATTATTGCTATGATTTTATCAAAAATAAAAGATAAGCCTGTCGGCACGTATTTTTTCTTCTTTAATGCACTTATCATTATCGCTGCTGGCTACGTATATGGATGGGAAAAGGCATTATATACTTTAGTCACTTTGTATGTATCAACGAGAATTATTGATGCGATTCATACCCGTCATGTGAAGATTACGGCATTAATTGTTACAAAGAACGGGGCAGATGTGCGAAAAGCGATTCACTCTCGCTTAGTGAGGGGGATTACAACTATACCAGCAACAGGTGCTTATACAAATGAAAATAAAGAAATGTTAATGATTGTTATTACTCGTTACGAGTTGTACGAATTAGAGAGGGTTATTAAACAAGTGGACCCAGGTGCATTTACAAATATACTGCAAACGGTCGGTGTGTTTGGATTGTTTAGAAAAGATTAAGGAGGACCAAAGCTGGTCCTCCTTTTTTAATGCGAATTCGTAATGTTTTGCAATTGCTCCTGCATTTCACGTAGCTGAACTTTTTCAGCAGTTGAAGAGTTTGCATAAGCAGAGTGCAAAGAGTTTTTTGCTCTATAAACGAGTTCCTGTTGTTCAGCGCCACTTGAACAAGAAACGGCACTTGAAACAGCGTCTCTAGCTTGTTGGAATAGTAAGTTCCCCATTTAAACCCCTCCAAATGAAGAGTTACTTCTCGCTTTTTCTGCCTCAGCTAATGTACCTCTGTACGGGAATCTTGCATCATGCTTCATAACAGCATCGGCTCCTTGCTGGATAAAACGTTTTGATTTGTTCTTTTTACCCATTCGAAAAACCCCCTTTATTTAGCTGAAAACAATTGACGCGCTGACTTTTGCGTCTAATAATAGTATGAGCGTTTGGCGAGAAACTATAAGCAGGGAATTTTTAGATTACAATCCAAGAACCTCTTCTAAATATAGAGCGATACCATCTTCTTCATTCGTTAATGTCGTATGATTTGCAAGTGATTTTAATTCAGGAATCGCATTACCCATTGCGATTCCATGACCAGCAAATTCGATCATTTCAAAGTCGTTATCCTCATCACCAAAAGCGATAATTCGCTCTTTAGGAATATTATAATGGCCTGAAATTTTTTGTAATCCGACAGCTTTATTTAATCCGCTTTTTACAATTTCAATAATTGGCCAAGGTGCACCCCATTTTCTATGGTCGATGACTTCAGCATGCATATCTGTTAAATGTTGGCGAATTGCAGCAGAATGCTCGTCATGTGCATCGATTAATAAGCAAGTTGGATGGTCGTTTAAAATATTTAATAAATCTCCTGTGAAAATCCTTGGAGAACCGAATTCAAAAATATGTTTTTTATCTTCATCAATTTCACGGACATACACATCATCGATGACTTCAGCATAGACATTTTTCACGCCGAAATCAAAGCAAGCTCGGACGATTTCTTGCGCTGTTGAAAGTTCAAGAGGAGAGTGATGTGTTCCCCAACTTGAATCAAGAGGGTGATGCACGTAAGCTCCATTAAAGTTTACGATTGGTGTGTTAAGGCTAAGTTCTTTATAATAATCGTAACTAGCGCGGAATGGACGTCCTGTTGAAATAACGACAATATGTCCTTGTTCTTTTGCTTTTGCAATTGTGTTTTTCGTTCTTGGGGAAATTATTTTGTTGTCTGTTAATAAAGTTCCGTCTAAGTCTAATGCGATTAAATGTTGTTTGTTCATAATTTCACCTCTTATAATAAATTTTTTGATTCTATCTGTATTTCCGTTTTTAAGATGCAGAAATAAGAGGTTAGACTGGGTAAAACTACTGTAGATGAAAGTTTCACTATATATCCATCTTACGTCGCGAAGCGCTGTGGTGTCTACTATTTCTCGTTGGAAATTAGGGAAAGTCAATATCTTTTTAGAAAGTTCAAACAATGTTTCTTTCATTATGTACAATTTGTGAAAAGGGTTACATTGTTTGAATGATGCGACTTATAATGAACATGTAATCTTCTCGTATATGTTTGACTCTCCTTTGAAACTGGCCTAAAGTAGGTTGGTTTCTTTTTTTTCAACAAATATGCCAATAATTCCTGCTTAAGCTTGTGTAATTATATATATGTACATGGGTAAACCGTAGTACTTGTTTCCTAAACATGACAGAAAAGCTTTCTTTTAAAATGGATATACTAATGAGGCAAGACGTCATGGAAGGAGAATGGAAATGGGACAAAATCGCAGGTTTCGTTCAGGGCAAAAGGCGCCAAATGATGGCATTTACGTAGAAATTGGTGAAACGGGAAGTATGGTGAAAAATCCGCAAATGGTACAATTAACTGCCGGTGAAAAGTTTCCAGAGAACGCAAATCATAACCGTCAGTGGACATATAAAAGAAAACCGTAACAGAAGCCGCAATCGTTATTGCGGCTTTTTTGATTAGGAAAATGAATGTTACTTTTTTCTTTTTCCAATAATAAGTTTGAACTACATAAGCAAAATTATTGTATAAAAAAGTCAGTTGGCGTATAATCAAATCAAAGGTCAAAGAAAGTCAAACATTTGGAGGGCTGTAAAGATGGACTTAAATCAAATGACAACGAAAACACAGGAAGCGATTATGAGTGCTCAATCTTTAGCGGTATCTCATCATCATCAAGAAGTAGATACTGTTCATCTATTGCTTACGTTATTAGAGCAACAAGACGGATTAACGGTACGTATTTTTCAAAAAATGAATGTCGATATAGAAGCGTTAAAGCAAGGCGCCGAAAGTTTAATTAAGAAAAAGCCTTCTGTAACTGGAAGCGGGGCAGAGGCAGGGAAATTATATGTAACAGGTGCTTTGCAACAACTGCTTGTAAGAGCAGGAAAAGAAGCGGAGAAATTGCAAGATGACTACATTTCAATCGAACATGTATTACTTGCTTTTTCTGAAGAAAAAGGCGATATAAATCAATTATTTACAAAATTTCATATTACGAAAGACAACTTATTACAGTCTTTAATGACAGTTCGGGGGAATCAAAGAGTGACTAATCAAAATCCAGAAGCAACTTATGAAGCGTTAGAAAAATATGGCCGTGATTTAGTGGCTGAAGTAAGAGCGGGGAAAATTGATCCTGTAATTGGCAGAGATAGTGAAATTCGCCGCGTGATCCGCATTCTTTCACGCAAAACGAAAAATAACCCCGTTTTAATCGGAGAGCCAGGTGTTGGTAAAACAGCAATCGTTGAAGGATTAGCGCAGCGTATTGTGAAAAAAGATGTCCCAGAAGGATTAAAAGATAGAACAATTTTCGCTTTAGATATGAGTGCACTTGTGGCCGGAGCAAAATTCCGCGGTGAGTTTGAAGAACGTCTGCAAGCTGTATTAAATGAAATTAAAAAGAGTGAAGGTCGCATTTTATTATTCATTGATGAACTTCATACAATCGTCGGCGCTGGTAAAACAGAAGGAGCGATGGATGCGGGAAATATGTTAAAACCAATGCTAGCGCGTGGTGAACTGCATTGTATCGGGGCAACGACATTAGATGAATACCGTAAATATATTGAGAAAGATCCAGCGTTAGAAAGACGTTTCCAACAAGTGTTAGCAGAAGAGCCAACTGTTGAGGATACAATTTCCATTTTACGTGGTTTAAAAGAGCGGTTTGAAATTTATCACGGTGTAAATATTCATGACCGCGCGATTGTAGCGGCATCTGTTTTATCAGATCGATATATTTCGGATCGTTTCTTGCCCGATAAAGCAATTGATCTTGTTGATGAAGCTTGTGCAACAATTCGAACAGAAATTGATTCTATGCCAACAGAACTAGATGAAGTAACGCGCCGCATTATGCAGCTGGAAATTGAAGAAGCTGCTCTTGGGAAAGAAAAGGACTTAGGTAGTCAAGAGCGCCTAAAAACATTGCAACGTGAATTATCGGATTTAAAAGAAGTTGCAAGTAGTATGAGAGCGAAATGGGAGAAAGAAAAAGAAGACATTCACAAAGTGCGTGACTTACGTGAGCATTTAGAGCGCTTGCGCCGTGAGTTAGAAGAAGCAGAAGGAAATTACGATTTAAATAAAGCAGCTGAACTTCGCCACGGGAAAATTCCAGCTATCGAAAAAGAGTTAAAAGAAGCGGAAGAGATGGGTGCACATAATAAACAAGAGAATCGCTTATTACGCGAGGAAGTAAGTGAAGAAGAAATTGCAGATATTGTTTCAAGGTGGACTGGTATTCCTGTCGCAAAACTCGTTGAAGGTGAACGTGAGAAATTATTACGTCTTGAACAAATTTTATCAGAGCGTGTTATCGGTCAAGAGGAAGCGGTAAGCCTTGTATCAGACGCAGTACTTCGTGCTCGCGCTGGTATTAAAGATCCGAATCGTCCAATTGGTTCATTTATTTTCTTAGGCCCTACAGGTGTTGGTAAAACTGAGCTTGCAAAAACGTTAGCGCAAACATTATTTGACAGTGAAGAGCAAATGATTCGTATCGATATGTCTGAGTATATGGAGAAACACGCAGTGTCACGCTTAATTGGAGCGCCTCCTGGATATGTTGGATATGAAGAAGGTGGACAATTAACAGAAGCAGTAAGACGTAAACCATATTCTGTTATTTTGTTAGATGAAATCGAAAAAGCACATCCAGAAGTATTCAACATTTTATTACAAATGTTAGACGATGGCCGCATTACAGATTCACAAGGACGTACAGTAGACTTTAAAAATACGGTTATTATTATGACTTCAAATATTGGATCTGCTCACTTATTAGAAGGGCTAGAAGAAGATGGTTCTATTAAAGAAGAGTCAAGAGAACTTGTAATGGGACAATTAAGAGGACATTTCCGACCAGAATTCTTAAACCGTGTCGATGAAATTATTTTATTCAAACCTCTTACAAGGAATGAAATTAAAGGTATTGTTGATAAGATTGTACAAGAATTACAAGGGCGTTTAGCAGATCGCCACATATCATTAGAATTGACGGAATCTGCAAAAGAATTTGTTGTAGAAGCTGGATTCGATCCGATGTACGGAGCTCGTCCGTTAAAACGATACGTACAGCGTCAAGTTGAGACGAAATTAGCGAGAGAATTAATTGCAGGAGCGATTACTGACAATAGTCACGTAGTGGTTGATGTAGAAAATAACGAATTAGTCGTGCGTGTGAAGTAAAAAAAGAGTTCGGATAAAATCCGGACTCTTTTTTTAGTGTTGTTCTACTGGCTCGTTTGGAATCGCAGCTGCAATCGCTAATACTAATACCGCAAGAACAACTGAGAAAATAGACGCTTGGTTAAAATCGTATGTACCGCCAGTCATAGAGCCGATTACATAGCTCATCATATGTACAAGTGCGAACGACCAAATTAATGCCCAAATGAAACGCATATTTTACACCTCTATTCGTTCAATCTGTCCTTATTGTAACACAATTGAAAAAAGAATATAGAAAAATATTTGTAGATTTTTCAACGCAAATTTGCATTCTGTTCATACATTATAAAAGAGTACTTTTATACGTTTAGAAAATAAGGCGGGGGAAAAATGAGTATTACGGAACGTTTTTTTTACTTAGAAAAAGAACCATGTGTAATTTATTTACCGGAAAAGCCAAATGGATTTTCTGTTATGCTCCTAGGAGATTATAACTATTTTATTGAGAATGGTACAAGTTTATGGACACAGCATGCAGGGAGAGCTTATTTTTTACAGGGCCTTATTGAAAAAGGTTATACGGTCTTTTCATCTAACTTATACGGAAGGCATTGGGGGAACGATCGAGCTGTTCGTCTTGCAAAACGTTTGTATGATGTCGTTCTAAGAAAAGAGACATTGAATGCGAAAATGCACATTATGGCAGATGGTATGGGAGCGCTTGTAGCACTGGAGATGATGAACAAATACCCTGAATGTATACGTTCTGTCGTTATGTTAAATCCGTGTTTAGATTTACCAGAATATGTGGATTTTGAGAAAGAGCATAAGTTTTTTTACAAAAGATTAGTGAAGGAATTAAGTTTGGCGTATGATTCCAAAGAAGAAGAATTAGAATCAAAAATAAATAAGAAATCATTTGCGCTTCTGCCATCTTGTGTACCTGTTAAAGTTTTTGTCTCAACACAGGAAAAAAGAGGAAGAAAACAATTGTTACGTAAATACGAGAAAATGAGGCAATTCAATCAATGCGATACTTCTGTTTTATTCCATCTGCAAGATGTGAAATATAAAATGGTTAGACAAACGACTGATTTCTTTAAAAAATATGAAGAAGAATTGTGAAGCTCCCATATACATAAATGAGGAGCTATTTGTTTCAAGGGGAAAGGGTTGGTGGTATGAAACGCGTGCTGATTATAGGTGCACTTACGTTTGTAGGTTATCACCTTGTGAATAAAATGATTGCAGAAGAAGTAGAAGTATATGGTCTTGATTTTGATGAATTTGATAGTATGACAAAAATTAATGAAGAGAAATTATTGTTGATTGGGCGGAATGCGTTATTTACGTACTATTCTATAAGGGATGAAGACGGATGGCGATCGGTAGAGGAAGAGAGTTTCGATACAGTTTATTTTTGCTTGTATGAGCCGAATCAGCAAAGTGGATTTCGGAATGAAAGGGTCATATTACAATATTTAAAACGAATCGTAAGGATGTGTGAAAAAAATAAAGTAAAGTTAAATCTAATTTCTTCTATTGAAATAGGAAGCACTGAAGAATCCGAAAACAAACATCTATTTTCGAAAGTGGAAGAAGGGTTGAAAAAAGGCGAATTACAATATAGTGCATATCGAGTTCCTACATTATATGGGCCATGGCAACCGTCGTTTATGATGTATCATCAGCTTATTTTATCAGAACTTGATGAAAAAGAGTGCCGTTGTATAAATGGAGAAAAAGGAAGTGATTTACTTTACGTTGAAGATGTATGTGAATATTTATGGGAAAATGGAATGAATGTAAAACACCTCGGTATATATAATTTACTTAGTGGAAAAGAAGAGTTATGGGAAAAGGGTATGAGTCTTTTACATGCAGATGATAAAGTAAATAACAAAAATGTGGAAGTAAGAGATGAAGCTGTAGAGGTTATTTCTATTCAAAAAAATACACCAGTAGAATTCGGTTTAAATAAACAATTGGCACATATGAAAAAATATAAAGAGTTATACGAAGGGTAGCATGCGTGTTACACTATTGTATGGATAATTGATTGAAAAGCTTTAATGGAGAGGAAGAGATTACATGAACGAAAAAAGTATGCAATTTTTACAAATCGCAATGAAGCATTTACCAGAAGCAAAGGCAATTTTAGATTCTAATGGAATTGCACTTGATATGGAGAAAGCACAGCCGGTGTTAGAGCTATTGATGAAAGTAATGGGCGAAGCATATGAGCTTGGGAAAGCAGATAAAGAATAAAAAAACCTTCTTTTTTGATGGAAGAGAGGCTCGAGCCGTGGATAGAAGCGGTTGGGGCCTTTTTTTGTTTTGAGTGGAGTGAAGCCTGAGGGATGATGAGGCTAAAGGGGAAGGTTATGAGGAGAAGGTCTTAGTTTTGAAGGGAAAGCAGATAAAGAATAAAAAAACCTTCTTTTTTGATGGAAGAGAGGCTCGAGCTGTGGATAGAAGCGGTAAGGGCTTTTTTTGTTTCGAGCGGAGTAAGGTCAAAAGTATTGGGAAGTTTATCTTTTGAAAGGATAGGGATTTTTCTGTTTCTTTTAATGAAAAATAAAGTTAGTAATACGCTGTCTTATTTTTTTAGCTGAAATATATTCTAGACAAAAGTACATTTATGTTTTAAAATTAGTACCAAGTCATAATAATTGATATAAAACGGAGGGCTGCGATGTGAACGTGGGCATTTTAGGGATCGGAAGATATGTGCCAGAAAAAGTAGTCACAAATCACGATTTAGAGAAAATCGTAGATACATCTGATGAATGGATTCGTACGAGAACGGGAATTGCAGAAAGACGCATTGCCGATGATACAATAGATACTTCATATATGGCGGTAGAGGCTTCTAAAAAAGCACTTGAAGATGCCGGGATTAGCGGAGAGGATATCGATCTTATTTTAGTGGCAACAGTAACGCCAGATCGCGCATTCCCAGCAGTAGCTTGTGTAATCCAAGAAGCAATTGGCGCAAAACACGCAGCCGCAATGGATTTAAGTGCAGCATGTGCTGGCTTTATGTACGGAATGATTACAGCACAGCAATTTATTCAAACGGGAACTTATAAAAATGTATTAGTAGTTGGTAGTGACAAACTATCTAAAATTGTAGACTGGAACGATCGAAATACAGCCGTACTATTTGGGGACGGAGCAGGTGCTATCGTAATGGGAGCTGTTTCGGAAGGGAAAGGTGTACTTTCCTTTGAATTAGGAGCGGACGGAAGTGGCGGTAAGCATCTTTATCAAGACGAGTATGTTATGATGAACGGCAGAGAAGTCTTTAAATTTGCTGTTCGCCAACTTGGTGATTCCTGTCTTCGCGTGTTAGAAAAAGCGGGACTTACGAAAGAGGATGTGGACTTCTTAGTACCACATCAAGCGAATATTCGTATTATGGAATCTGCAAGAGAAAGATTAAATTTACCGAAAGAAAAAATGAGTATGACAATTGAAAAGTTCGGTAATACATCGGCTTCTTCAATTCCAATTGCAATGGTAGAGGAATTGCAAAATGGACGTATTCAAGATGGTGATTTAATTATACTAGTCGGTTTTGGCGGCGGGTTAACATGGGGAGCAGTAGCTCTTCGTTGGGGTAAATAAGGACTGAGAGAAAAAAAGGAGTGTATTTTGTATGGAAAAAAAGAGGGTCGTAATTACAGGGCTAGGAGCTGTTACACCGATCGGAACAGATGTTGAAACAGCTTGGGAAAACATTAAAAACGGTGTATCCGGAATCGGACGACTTACAAGAATAGATTCAGAACAAATTCCTGCAAAAGTAGCAGCAGAAATTAACGACTTTGAAGTCGAAAAATATATAGATAAAAAAGAAGCGCGCCGTATGGACCGCTTTACGCAATATGCAGTAGCAGCAGCGAAAATGGCAGTTGCGGATGCGAAGCTTGAAATTACAGAAGAAAATGCACCACGCATTGGTGTATGGGTTGGTTCTGGTATTGGTGGTATGGAAACATACGAAGAACAATTTAAGATTTTTACTGAAAAAGGTCCGCGCCGCGTGAGCCCATTCTTCGTACCAATGATGATTCCAGATATGGCAGCAGGTCAAGTGTCAATCGCTACAGGAGCGAAAGGAATTAATACTTGCTCTGTAACAGCTTGTGCATCTGGAGCAAACTCAATTGGTGATGCGTTTAAAGTAATCCAGCGCGGTGATGCTGATGCGATGATAACAGGCGGAGCAGAAGCGCCATTAACAAGTATGGCATTCGCTGGGTTTAGCTCAGCGAAAGCATTAACATTCAATGAAGATCCAGCAACGGCTTGCCGCCCATTCGATAAAAATCGTAGCGGTTTCGTAATGGGTGAAGGATCAGGAATTCTTATTCTTGAAGAATTAGAGCACGCATTAGCACGTGGTGCTCACATTTATGCGGAAATTGCTGGTTATGGTGCAACTGGTGATGCGTTCCATATTACAATGCCTGCTCCTGGCGGTGAAGGCGGAGTTCGTGCGATGCGTCAAGCTTTAGCTGATGCAGGTCTAGAGCCAAAAGATATTGATTACATTAATGCACATGGTACAAGTACAGATGCAAATGAAAAGTATGAAACGATGGCAATTAAAGAAACTTTCGGTGAGCATGCATATAAAGTAGCGATTAGCTCAACGAAATCAATGACAGGTCATTTATTAGGAGCAGCTGGTGCTGTTGAAGCGATCTTCTCTATTAAATCAATTACAGACGGAGTAATTCCTCCGACGATTAACTATGAAACACCAGATCCAGAATGTGATTTAGATTACGTACCAAATACAGCGAGGCATCAAGAAGTGCGAGCTGTATTAAGTAATTCATTAGGATTCGGTGGTCATAACGCAGTATTAGTATTTAAAGCATATAAATAATATGTACAATAAGGTGTCTTTTCGTAAAGTATTACGAAAAGACACCTTATTTATTTTTAATCACCTTTACGTTCCTTTCTTTTTTGCATATACATAAGAAAAGGAGGGATGAAGGTTGGGGGTTGTTGAAACGGCAGAATGGTTACATCTGTATTATGGACGTCCAGAGAAGCTTTGTGAGAAATTTACAAAGTATATTCCATTGCCAAAAGAGAGACTGTATCGCTTTTTAATCTCTAAAGGTATGTATCGTCCAGTAATGCGGGGGGAGCAGGAAATTAAAGAGTTAGAGAAGAAAGAAATTTGGAAAGAACTTAGCATGGAGTATGAAAAATTGAAAGGTTGGCTAAAAGGTCCAGATGTCCCTATCTTTATTTTATTATCAGATTCATACAATCGAACTGTACAAGAGGAATATAACGGGAAGGCTGGCTTATCTATGCGTCACGTTATTTTCTTATTCGTATGTGGACGTAATTCAGTAGAGGAACTAAAAGCTTTATTAACGCATGAATACCATCATATATGTAGGTTACATCAAATTGAGACGAAAGAAACAGAGTATACATTACTTGATACGATGATTATGGAAGGGTTAGCTGAGCAAGCTGTGTATGAAAGGTATACAGAAAAAAGATGTGCACCGTGGACTACTTACATTTCAAAAGAAGATGCTATTTATTATTGGAGGAATTCAATACAAGAACGAATAGGCGTAAAGAGAGGTACGAGGGAGCATGATGTTTTATTAAATGGACTGCACTCGTATCCGAAAATGCTTGGCTATGCACTTGGATTTCATATTGTGAAAGATTGTGTAGCATTTGAAGGAGAAAATACACTTTCTTTATTATCTATAGATGCGAAAGAAATATTGAATAAAGCAAATACATTTCATGTTTCATGAAAAACAGGGGAGCTATCTCCTGTTTTTTTTATATTATAGAAGAAAAAATAATAATTAGAATATATTTCCTCAAGTGGAATAAAGTTAAGCGAAACTGAACATAATGATTGGTACAAACAGTAGTGAAGTGAGGGGTAGTGAATGTTATATCTACATGATGTATGGGTAAATTGGTTTGAAGGTGAAGAGAATGGGTATAACGTTTGTCATTTTTACGAATGGCGGAAAGATGATACGATTGAGCTATTAGATCAAGTGCCATTATTAAAAGTAGATGCCACATTATATCATTACATCGAGAACGAATTATTAGAGCTTCCGCAAAAATTATTGGAAGACGTATATCATAAGGCTTATATTCGTAAAAATCACGAACGTTTGCAACAAGAATATTGTTTTGTAGTTACAGATGGAAAAGGAATTATTGCGATTGATTCAATCGGCTATAATGTGCCAATTAGAAAAAGTAGGCTTATACCGCGTCAAGAACAGATGGTATATGAGATGGTAGAGAATGTGCAAGCAGAAAAGTATGAGTTCCAAGTGGAAGAGATTGAAAAAGAACATCATATTTTATCACCGTCGCCTTTCATTATGAACGGCCTAACTCGTAAAGAAAGACAGTTAAAACAATTATTATTTATGGCATTAGATCAATTACATACAACGAAAAATCCAGCTGAAATTCGCTATTGGTTCACAGAGTGGGATCCATCAGCGTACGGAATGGTCCAACATATGGAGTTTGAAGATGTTTGGGCTAAACTTTATGATGAAGCGAAAACTGGATGGTCTGAGAAGCACGAGCAATTATGTGAGCGCCTTGTAAAAGGACAGCCGTTTTTTGAAAAGTTATGGGAAATGGAAAATGAGCAGAAGGTAAATTAAAAAAACCGCCAATTGGCGGTTTTTTTTATGGAGGTGACAAGAATGTTCGGTGGCTTCGCGTCTTCCTGCGAGGCAAAAAGCGCCTCTACGTCAGGAGCTCCATCCCCCTCACATTCTGAGCGAGCCGCTTCCGCTTTTTGTGAAATCCAGCTCCAGCGGCAAGAATGTTTGGTGGCTTCGCGCCTTCCTGCGAGGCAAAAAGCGCCTCTACGTCAGGAGCTCCATCCCCCTCACATTCTGAGCGAGCCGCTTCCGCTTTTTGTAGTAATCCAGCTCTGGCAGCAAGCTCTTCGTGTCTAAGAACCTTCCGCATAAGAAGACAAAAAGCGTCTTCTATGCGAAAGGTTCTTAGACAGTCAGAGCTGAACGAGCTGCCTCCGCTTTATAAGTTACCTACGCTTTCTACTTAATCCCATTGCGTTTTCTACTTTACGTAGTTGTTTGAATGCAACGCGGTTCGCTTTTTCGGCACCTTTGTCTAGAATTTCGTCTAGTTCTGGTGAGTTGATTAGTTCGTTATATTTTTCTTGGATTGGACGAATTGCTTCTACGACTACTTGTGCTAGGTCGCCTTTGAAGTCTCCGTATCCTTTTCCTTCGTACATTGCTTCTATTTCTTCAACTGTTTTTCCAGAGAATGAAGAGTAGATTGTTAATAAGTTAGAGATTCCAGGTTTGTTTTCTTTATCAAATTTCACGATACCTTCAGAATCAGTTACAGCACTTTTAATTTTCTTTTCAATTGTTTTTGGTTCATCAAGCATACTGATCATTGCTTTTGGATTCGGATCAGATTTACTCATTTTTTTCGTAGGTTCTGTTAATGACATAACGCGAGCTCCTACTTTTGGAATACGAATTTCAGGAACAGTGAACACTTCACGGAAGCGTTTGTTGAAACGCTCTGCTAGGTCGCGTGTTAATTCCATATGTTGTTTTTGATCATCACCAACAGGTACGATTTCAGTGTTGTAAAGTAAAATATCAGCAGCCATTAATGGTGGATACGTTAGTAATCCAGCTGGAACTGAATCTCTACCAGAAGATTTATCTTTATATTGCGTCATACGCTCTAATTCTCCAACGTAAGCAACTGATTGCATAATCCATCCTAGTTGAGCGTGTGCTGGTACTTCTGATTGTACAAATAAAGTAGCTTTTTCAGGATCGATGCCACATGCTACATAAAGTGCAGCAAGACTGCGAATGTTTTTACGAAGTTGTACGGGATCTTGAGGTACTGTAATCGCATGTTGGTTTACAATACAGAAATAACAGTCGTGTTCATTTTGAAGCTCTGTAAATTGCTTCATAGCTCCTAAATAGTTTCCAAGTGTAATTGTTCCACTCGGCTGAATACCAGAAAAGATAACTGACATAAGTAATTCCTCCTAAAATTGAATGTGCGATGGGGAAGAGAAGGCATACAAAAAAGCCCATTCATCCCAAATTACATAGGGACGAATGGACCGCGGTACCACCCTAATTATTTCACAGCTGTGAAATCTCTCAAGATCCATAATAACGTCTGGATATAACGCCAAAGCCTACTACTTTCGGTTCGGTTTGGTGCTCAAAAGCCCATTCCATACTGTACAATTACTTGTTCACACCAGCCACAAGCTCTCTGAAATTGCCCCAATATGTACTCTTCTTTATCATCGCATACATATAAATTTATTTATTGTTAACTGAGCCCTTTTATATGAAAGGACTAAAGTTTTATAACAAAATGTTTTGCTGATTATTATATCATATGGAATAGTGTTTGCAAACTACATCAAAATAGTAAAGCTAATGAGGATCGAGAACAACCCAAGTACGATACCGGTAATACAAATCGGATACGTCCATTTGAATGAATATGTTTTATAAATACGTTCTTTCTTATCGATAGGTTCCTCTGCTTCTTCAATTAAAGAGTCAATTTTTTTATTCGTACCAAATACTCTTTGGAATGCGTAAATTGTTACGTTAAAAAATCCGTTTTGAAATATGAATAAAAAACCACCTATAAGAATAAAAAACAATGCAATATAGAATGAGATGTTGACAAAATTCAACAAAAAATGAGATGAAACGAGGAATGCGCCCACACTAGAAGCGATTATCGCAACCAAAAATAGTATACAAGTATGAAAAAAAACTTTATTCAAAATATTCCCCTCCGTCAAAATATTACTAGAATTATTATACTATAAAAGTTATAATAAGTAATATAAATAATTTTTTGAAAATTATACGCAATTGAGGTTCTAATTTCAAGATGATGGTAGCAATGTTACCGTATCCCTTTACAAAAAATTTAAAATATAAACATTTTATTAAAAATTTTAACAAAAAAACAAAAAACTATATTCACAATCGTCATATTATATGTATAATGAAAATTGTAGAAACTTGGAGATTATTCTTTCAATTCTACTTTTCTACAAGTGAGGGTACAGTAAGTGCAATTAGGGGAGGCAACACAACATGAAAAAAGATACCGTTATTACTTGCATCAACTTTAACGGCAAGTATGTTGCTTGGCGCGTGTAGCTACCAGAAAGAGGACGCTAAAGCAAAAGGAAAAGAAAACACTACTAGTAGTAGTAACGGAAAACAGATTCTTAATTTAACAGAGTTATCTGAAATTCCATCAATGGATGCATCGTTAGCATCAGATTCTGCATCTTCAACAGCATTAAATAATACGATGGAAGGTTTATATCGTACTGGCAAAGATCAAAAGAGAATGCCTGGGATTGCTGAAGATGTCCAAAAGCTAGATGATGGGAAGAAATACATATTTAAGTTAAGAAAAGATGCGAAATGGTCGAATGGGGAACCTGTAACAGCGAAAGACTTTGTGTATTCATGGAAAAGAGCAGTAAATCCAGATACAAAAGCGACGTATTCATACATTATGTTCGATATTAAAAATGCAGAAAAAATTCATAAAAAAGAATTACCTGCTGACCAATTAGGTGTAAAGGCGATTGATGATTATACATTAGAAGTGGAATTAGACAATCCCGTTCCTTACTTTATTGATTTAACGGTTTATCCGGTGTTCTACCCACTAAATGAGAACTTTGTGAAATCACAAGGTGATAAGTTTGGTTTAGAGGCAAATACAACATTATATAACGGGCCATTCGTTATGAGTGATTGGAAACATGAACAAAGCTTCCAATTTAAGAAGAACCCATCATATTGGGATAACAAGACGGTTAAAATCGAAGAGATAAATTTCAATATTGTGAAAAATACATCGACTGATGTAAATTTATATGAGACAAATTCGATTGATCGTGCGGCTCTAACATCGGAATTTGTTGATAAATTTAGACAAACTCCAGAGTTCCAAACACGAAAAGAAGCTGGAGTTGCCTACTTAAGATTTAATCAAAATAATAAGTATTTGAGTAATAAAAACTTAAGAAAAGCAATTTCAATGTCCTTTGACCGTGATAACATTGCAAAAGTTATTTTAAACAACGGCGCAATCGGTGCTTACGGATTTGTTGGAAAAGATTTCGCTGAAGGTCCGAATAAAAAAGACTTCCGTGCTGAAAATGGAAATCTAGTTGAAACGGATTCAAAAGAAGCGAAAAAACTTTGGGAAACAGCAAAGAAAGAGCTTGGCACTGATAAAATTGAACTAGAATTCTTAAGCTTCGATAATGAAGATGCGAAAAAAATTGGCGAATTCTTAAAAGGTGAGATGGAAAAGAACTTACCTGGTTTAACGATCAAAATTAAACAGCAGCCATTCGCACAAAAAAATAAGTTAGAAGACTCTCAAGAATATGATATGGCGTTTGGTATTTGGGGTCCAGACTTCCCAGATCCAGTCTCATATTTAGATATGTTTGTTACGAATGGTTCACAAAATAAAACAGGATATTCTAATCCGAAATATGATGAGCTAATTCTAAAAGCAAAAACAGATACAAAAGATTTACAAGCTCGCTGGAACAACCTTTTAGAAGTAGAGAAAATATTAATTAAAGAGGATGCAGTTATTACTCCGATCTTCCAAAAAGGTTCAGCATATGTGGTAAAAGGTGCCGTAAAAGATATTATCCCAATTAACTATGGTGGTAGATTAACTTACAAATGGGCATCTGTTGAACAAAAATAATCTTTTTTCCATCGTTTACAAGGGTATATGCCTATGATGGGCATATGCTCTTATTTTAAAAAATAAAAGTAAGAATATTTTAAACTATCTTATTGCTTTTGAGAAAAACGGGGAGGTGCTTGACTATGGGACGTTATGTATTAAAACGTTTCGTGTACATGGCTTTGACATTATTTTTAATTACTACACTGACTTTCTTTTTGATGAAATTACTACCGGGTTCTCCGCTTAAAAACCAGGAGAAGCTATCACCGGCACAAAAAGAAATCATTCTTGAAAAATATGGATTAAATGATCCAGTACCAGTTCAATATGCACGTTACTTAGGTAACTTAGCGCAAGGTGATTTAGGGGTATCATTCCAATATGATAACCGCCCAGTAACAGACATGATTGTGGATCGCATTGGACCATCAGCACAACTTGGTTTACAAGCGATTATATTAGGAACATTTATCGGTTTACTTTTAGGAATTGTTGCGGCACTTCGTAATAATACGTGGGTCGATTATAGTGCAACAGTTATTTCGGTACTCGGGATGTCGGTACCATCGTTCGTATTCGCCGCATTACTACAATATTTCGTAGGGGTAAAACTTGGCTGGTTCCCAGTAGCGTTCTGGAAAGGACCAGAGTTTACAGTAATGCCTACAATTGCATTATCGATGGGAGTTATCGCAACAATCGCACGTTTCTCTCGTGCAGAATTAATTGAAGTTATGCAGTCTGATTATATTTTAACAGCGAAAGCAAAAGGAATTAGTCAAGGCGTTATCATTGTCAAACACGCACTTCGTAACGCGTTAATTCCAGTTGTAACAATTTTAGGACCAATGGTTGCTGCATTAATTACAGGAACACTTGTTATCGAGCAAATTTATGCTGTACCAGGACTTGGGGAACAGTTCGTTAAATCTATTACAGTGAATGACTATACAGTTATTATGGGAACTACAATTTTCTATAGTGCGATCTTCATCGTAGTTATTTTCATTGTCGATATTTTATACGGAATTATTGATCCTCGTATTCGTTTAGCGGGAGGGAAAAAATGATGAAAGATGTACAAAAATTATCTCCAGATTTATTTCAACAAGCCAATCAAAATAATGTTGATAATGAAGTCATTGCCCGTCCAAGCTTAACGTTTTGGCAAGATGTACGAAGACGCTTGTTCCAACATAAAGGCGCGATGTTGGGTTTAGTATTATTGAGCATTATTGTACTACTAGCAATTTTTGGACCGATGGTAAGTAAACATTCTTATAAAGAGCAGGATTTAGGTCGTGCGAAAATGCCACCGAAAATTCCAGTGATTGAAAATATTCATTGGTTACCATTTGACGGCACAGATCAATATGGTGTTGACCAATATGCAAAACGTGATATTAAAGAGTACTTCTGGTTTGGTACAGATGATCTTGGCCGTGACTTATGGACAAGAACATGGGAAGGTACACGCGTATCATTATATATCGCTCTTTTAGCAGCAGCAATTGACCTAGTAATTGGGGTTGCATACGGGGGTATTTCAGCATTCTACGGCGGTAGAGTAGATAATATTATGCAACGTATTATGGAGATTATTAATGGTATTCCATACTTAATCATCGTTATTTTAATGGTAATCATTATGGGATCTGGTATTTGGTCAATCACACTCGCAATGGCGATTACAGGTTGGATAGGGATGTCGCGGATTGTTCGTGGACAAATCTTAAAGTTAAAAAACCAAGAGTATGTATTAGCGTCTCGTACATTAGGTGCAACAAATACACAATTAATTGTGAAACACTTAATTCCAAACGTTATGGGACCAATTATCGTAATGACAATGTTTACAATTCCATCAGCGGTGTTTGGTGAGGCATTCTTAAGCTTCATCGGTTTAGGAATTCAGCCACCATTCGCATCACTTGGTTCTCTTGTAAATGATGGATATAAATCAATTCAAACGTATCCACACATGATGTTCATCCCTGCGGTTGTCATCAGTATGTTAATTCTAGCATTCAACTTAATGGCAGATGGATTACGCGATGCGTTAGATCCAAAAATGCGTAAGTAAACGAGGAGGGAGAAGTAAAAATGAAAACATTGTTAGAGGTAAAAGATTTACAAGTCTCCTTTGATACACATGCAGGTGAAGTACAAGCTGTACGCGGTGTTACTTTTGATTTAAAAAAAGGAGAGACATTAGCGATTGTAGGAGAATCTGGTTCTGGTAAATCAGTTACTTCTAAAGCGTTAATGGGATTAATTCCGAATCCTCCAGGACGTATTAAAAACGGTGAAATCGTATTTGAAGGTCGTGACTTAACGAAACTAACAGAAAAAGAAATGCAGCAAGTACGCGGTAAAGATATTGCGATGATTTTCCAAGATCCAATGACATCATTAAATCCAACGATGACTATTGGTAATCAGATTATGGAAGGTCTTATTAAACACCAAGGGATGAGTAAAGCAGATGCACGTAAAGTTGCGTTAGAATTAATCGACCTTGTAGGTATTCCGAATCCAGAAGCGCGCTTAAAACAATATCCTCACCAATTCTCAGGTGGTATGAGACAGCGTGTAGTTATTGCGATGGCGTTAGCTTGTAACCCGAAATTATTAATTGCCGATGAGCCGACAACAGCGCTAGACGTTACAATTCAGGCGCAAATTTTAGAACTTATGAAGGACATTCAGCAAAAAACAGAAGCAGCAATCATTTTCATTACGCATGACTTAGGTGTAGTGGCAAACGTTGCAGACCGAGTTGCGGTTATGTACGCTGGTAAAGTTGTTGAAATTGGAACTGTTGATGAAATTTTCTACAATCCAAAACATCCATACACATGGGGCTTAATCGCATCTATGCCAAGCTTAGATGGTGCAGAGGACGAGCTATATGCGATTCCAGGAACGCCTCCAGACTTATTAAAACCGCCAAAGGGTGATGCTTTTGCACCACGTAACCCGCAGGCATTGAAAATTGATTTTGAAATGGACCCACCTTTATTTAAAGTAAGTGATACACATTATGCGGCAACTTGGTTACTTCACGAGCAAGCTCCAGAAGTAAAACCACCGGCAGTCGTTGAAAAACGTATTCTTCAAATGAAAGCAGGTGAACAACATGACTAAACAACGTGAGAAATTAATTGAAGTAAAAAATGTAAAGCAGCACTTCGACGTGAGTGGTGGTGTTGTCAAAGCGGTCAATGATATTTCATTTGATATTTACCGCGGAGAAACATTTGGTCTTGTAGGAGAATCAGGTTGTGGTAAATCGACAACTGGAAGAACGATTATTCGTTTATATGATGCAACTGCCGGTGAAGTGTTGTTCGATGGTGAAAATGTACATGGGAAAAAATCACGCGCAGAACTTAAGAAGTTCAACCGTAAAATGCAAATGATTTTCCAAGATCCATATGCATCATTAAATCCTCGTATGGCAGTAGGGGATATTATCGCAGAAGGTATTGATATTCACGGACTAGCAAAAGGCAAAAAAGAGCGTATGGACCGTGTTCACGAGCTGTTAAATACAGTTGGTTTAAATAAAGAGCACGCGAACCGTTTCCCGCATGAATTCTCAGGCGGACAACGTCAACGTATCGGTATCGCTCGTGCGCTAGCTGTAGAACCTGAATTTATCATTGCTGATGAACCAATCTCAGCACTTGACGTATCGATTCAGGCACAAGTTGTAAACTTACTGAAACAGTTACAAAGAGAAAAAGGTTTAACATACTTATTCATCGCCCATGATTTATCAATGGTAAAATACATTAGTGATCGCATTGGTGTAATGTACCGTGGTCAAATCGTTGAATTGACAACAAGTGAAGAGTTATATGCGAATCCAATGCATCCATATACAAAATCACTACTATCTGCAATTCCACTTCCAGATCCAGATTATGAGCGCAATCGTAAACGTATCGTATACGATCCATCTCAACATCAATATGGTGAGGAAGCACCAACAATGCGTGAAATTCGCCCAGGACATTTTGTATTATGTTCTGAAGCAGAGTATAAGAAATATAAAGAAATCTATCAATAATAAAGTAGAGCCATTCTTCTATTACAGAAGGATGGCTCTATTTTTTATACTAATTAAACTTAATTTAGTATAAAGAGATTTTATCCAAGTTCTTTTTCTGTTTAAAGACAGCAAATTAAGAGTTTCCAAGAATGAAGAAAAGGCGACTGAAATCCAGCCGCCTTTTTCTTCATTTAGAAACAATTTTATTTTACTGCGCCTGAACAGAAACACTCTCATCTTGCTCATTTGGTTTAACAAGTGCATAATTTTCCCACGATCTACTTCTCCAGCGGAAGAACATAATAATTGCTCGCGTCCATTCGTCGATAGCAATCGCTAGCCAAATACCAACGAGCCCCATGTCTAAATGGAAGGCGAAAAAGTAACCGAGTGGTAAGCTCATTAACACCATGGAGAATGCGCCGATTAAAACAGGATATTTTGCATCGCCAGCTGCACGAAGTGAATTAATGATGACGATGTTCATCGTCCGTCCTGTTTCAAGTAGTACACTTAGTAAAAGAACGCTTGCCCCTAGAGCGATAATATGAGGATTATCTGTAAATAGTCCCATTAATTGTGTGCGGAATGTAACAACGAGCATGACCATAAATAAAGTTACGCCAATCGCCCATTGTACACTTTTCCATACGCGTGTGTAAGCTTCATCCTTTTCATTTCCGCCAACTAGGCGTCCAACGATAATAGCTGTTCCCATACCAATAGCAATGGCGAATAAATAAGTGAACATGGAAATGTTAGTAGCGTATTGTCTTGCAGCTAACGATTCCGTACCTAAGTATGTTGCGTAATATAAGAAGACAATTTGACAAGCTTGATACATGACTTGTTCGAATGCAGATGGAATGCCGATCTTTAAAATTTTGCCAACGTATTCTTTTGATAAAGTGAAGTAATATTGTAATTTCACACGGTATTCCATAACGCGGTACAGTAACCAGAAGAAAACGATAAGTGCGATTAACCGGCTCACAGCGGAAGAAATCGCGGCTCCTTGCACACCAAGTTCAGGGAAACCGAATTTCCCGAAAATAAGTACGTAGTTTCCGGCGATATGAATAATATTCATTCCAAGCGAAACAAACATTGCTTGCTTTGTAAAGCCGTGAACGCGGATAATTGCGGCTAATGAGTTAATAATAGCTTGAAGGAAAATAGCTCCTCCGACGATGGATAGATAGCTTTGTGCATACGTTAGTACATCGCCTTGTAAATTCATTGCCATCATCATATGTTTTGAAAATAAAAGAAAACCAGCGCTTATAATGAGTCCGACCACTAAATTTAATGTGACGGCTAATGCTGATATTTTTGATGCTTCCATAAAGCGTTTAGAACCGAGGTATTGGGATACAACGATAGCTGCACCATTCCCTATGACTTCTAGTACTAAAATCGCGATATGAAGGTATTGATTCGCTGCACCAACCCCAGATACAGCATCGTCTGATAATGCACTTAACATGAAAGTATCAGCGATCCCCATCAGCATAAAAAGAAAAACTTCTAGAAAAATAGGCCATGTTAATAAGAATAAACTTAATTTCTCTGTTGGCCCGTTTTTTGAGCGAATTGCTGTCATGTCCGTCCCCTCTTTACCGATATCTATTTTTAGCAAAGTGTATCGTAACACACTTTCATATCCTTTGCACTTATTTTAGCCTACATATTTTCAATATGAATAAACCTTCATTTTATGACAAAAAAGGAGGAATAATTATGCGTAAGATATTATAGAATATAAAATTTATTTTTCTCTGATAATTTAGAAAAGTATAAAAATGATCATTTTTAACACTTTAGTTCAATAAAAACGCAGTGTGAAACGTTTACAAAGGCACGTTGTGTTAACAGAAAATTTTAATAAAATAGAAATATAAATATACAAAGAATATATTTATGTGTATAATATGAATTATTAGAACATATATATATTTCTTTCTGTTTGAAAATGAAAGGGCTAACATTTTTTTTGGAGGGTGGAAGTATGAAAAAAAAGATACCAGTTTTTGTAGCATCAACAGTAGCAATGAGCATGATTTTAGGGGCATGTGGCTACCAAAAAGATGAACCGCAAGCGAACGCAAAAGGGGATAGCGGGAAAAGCGGTGCGAAGCAAGTTATTAACTTAATTGAAACACAAGAAATTCCAACGATGGACCCAGCGTTATCAGCTGATGCAGTTTCTTCAAAAGTAATGAACAATACGATGGAAGGCCTATACCGCCTTGGGAAAGACGATAAATTAGTTCCAGGTGTAGCGAAGGAATTCCAAAAGTCAGAAGACGGTAAAAAGTATACATTTAAATTACGTGAAGATGCAAAATGGTCAAATGGTGAACCTGTAACGGCGAAAGATTTCGTGTATGCATGGCAAAGAGCAATTAATCCAGATACAGCTGCGAAATCGGCGTACATTATGTACGATATAAAAAATGCTGAGAAAATTAATAAAAAAGAGATGAGTCCAGACCAATTAGGTGTAAAAGCGATTGATGATCATACACTAGAAGTAGAATTAGATAATTCTATTCCATATCTTGTTGATTTAATGGTCTATCCGATCTTCTATCCTGTTAATGAAAAGTATGTGAAAGAGCAAGGGACGAAGTTTGGTTTAGAAGCAAATACAACACTTTATAACGGACCATTTACATTAAGTGATTGGCAACATGAACGTAGCTTCAAAATGACAAAGAGCTCATCATATTGGGACAATAAAGAAGTGAAGCTTGAGGAAGTAAACTTTAATATTGTAAAAGATACGTCTACGCCAATTAATTTATATGAAACAAACGCAGTCGATCGAGCGACGTTATTAGCAGAGTTCATCGATAAATATAAAGGAAAACCAGATTTCAAAACGGTAGAAGATACATCTGTATTCTTCCTTCGCTTAAATCAAAAAGACCCAGCTTTAGCAAATAAAAATATTCGTAAAGCAATTTCTCTTGGTTTTGACCGTAAACCATTCGTTGATACATTATTAAATAACGGTTCTAAGCCAGCGACGGGATTAATTCCTGACAATTTCATTAAAGGACCGGATAAAAAAGATTTCCGTGTTGAAAATGGAGATATTGTAAAACCAAATGTAAAAGAAGCGAAAAAGTATTGGGAAGCTGGTAAAAAAGAGCTTGGTAAAAACGAAATTGAATTAGAGCTATTAAATGAAGACGTTGAATTATCGAAGAAAACTGGTGAATATTTAAAAGGTGAGTTAGAAAAGAATTTGCCAGGTTTAACAGTGAAAATTAAACAACAACCATTCGCGCAAAAACTAAAATTAGAAGATGCGGGCGACTTTGTAATGTCATTCTCTGGATGGAGTGCAGACTTCCCAGATCCAGTTACATATCTTGATATGTTCGTAACTGATGGGGCACAAAATAAAATGAAGTATTCTAATCCGAAGTACGATGAGATTATTATGAAAGCGAAGAAAGATGGAAGCGACGTAAATGCTCGTTGGAAAAACTTACTTGAAGCAGAAAAAATGTTACTTGATGACGCTGCGATTGTTCCAGTATATCAACGTGGTAGAGCATATTTACAAAGAGAAACAATTAAAGATATGTACAACCATAAATACGGCGGGGAAGTAAGCTTCAAATGGGCATCAGTAGGAAAATAACAAAAAAAAGCAGGTAATTACCTGCTTTTTTTAGTACGTACGTTTTTTATAAATGCCTTTTCCGCCAACTTGGTTCCAGCCAGATTGTACATCTAAACTTTTGTTAACAAACTTCATTTTTTCTTTCCCACCAAAGAGTTTTTCACCGATGCTATTTGTAATGACACCAATCAATGCTGTTATTCCGATGATGAGGGTAGCAACAATGATAAAATCAGTAAAAAAAGCGATCATATGCAAATTCCCCCTTTGTCTGTCTGTATTTTTATTGTATGAGATAAATGGTAAAAAAGAAAGAAATGTCAGAAAAATATTCGATTTACTTTAGAAAGCATATAGACATGAGCGGAGAGATTTGTTAAAATAAGAACAAATGTTCCTTTTTGTTTCTAACCTTTAGAGTCTTACATTTCTCAATTGTTTTGTTGGGAAAAGGTAAGAAAACGCTCTCTTTTTAATGGGGAAGATTATGAAACTGTAATTGTATATCAAGTGAAGAGTATTGTATAAAGTAAGTATCAAAAGGGTTGAAGACCGTTGTTAAAGGACAGTTTTACTGAGTATAATCATGTTGCATAGCAGTGGAGTACACGGAGAAATTTTCTCAACTAGCAGTAAATTCACTGTATATTTCTTGCAAAAACTATTGTATAATGATTATAGAAGTTACTTATTAAAAGTAATTATTGTTGCTTACATGAATTGCGATTTTTTACTTTGCTATAAGACAAGTTATCGCGAAAAATTGCGGAAGTTAGAAATTTAAACTGTAATTAGTACAGAATTTGTACTCTTTAAGGAGAGTGAGCTTTGTATGGTAACATTATATAGTTCTCCAAGCTGTACGTCTTGTAGAAAGGCGAAATTATGGCTAGAGGAAAATCATATTCCTTATACAGAACGTAATATTTTCTCAGATCCATTAACGATTGATGAGATTAAAGAGATTTTACGTATGACAGAAAGCGGAACGGATGAGATTATTTCTACTCGTTCAAAAGTTTTCCAAGAATTGAATGTGAACTTAGAGTCTTTACCACTTCAAGATTTATATAAGATGATTCGTGACTATCCAGGTATTTTACGTCGTCCAATTATGATTGACGAAAAACGCCTTCAAGTAGGTTACAACGAAGATGAAATCCGTCGTTTCTTACCACGTACAGTAAGAACGTTCCAATTACGTGAAGCACAGCGTCTTGTAAATTAATTATAATAATATGAAAACCTTCTACCTATTATAGAGTAGAAGGTTTTTTTTTACTGTTTAACATTACGTAATCGCACTTGTTGAACGATAAAGCCTATGCATAAAATGGTGAAAATGAACAAATAAGGGATACTTGTGGCAAAACTAGGATTATGATGAAAAAACGTTGCAAGTCTGTCTTCATGTGTAATCATTTTTCCTGCTGTATAGGCGAGAACTGCTGCTCCGCAATAAATGAGAAATGGAAAGCGTTCCATGAGTATTAAAATAAGTTTGCTTCCCCAAATGATAATCGGGATAGAAATGAATAAACCGATAATTACGAGTGAAAGTCTTCCGTGAGCTGCTCCTGCAATGGCAATAACATTGTCAAACCCCATAACGAGATCCGCGAATACAATTGTACGCACAGCTTGGAATAAAGTCGTTTTTCCTTTGATAGAAGAAAGATCGTTGTTATTATCAGTGAGTAAATTGACCGCAATTAATGTAAGTAAAATTCCGCCGGTGAGTTGTAAAAATGGGATATCAAGTAAATAGACAGCTAGTATCGTGAGGAGAATTCGTAGCACAATTGCTAACATAGTACCAATCAAAATGGCTTTATTTCGTTTTGCTTCAGGTAAATTTCGGCTAGCTAGTGCGATGACAATTGCGTTATCGCCACCTAGTACAACATCGATACCGACAATCATTAGTACAGATGTTAAAAACTCTAAGTCCATTCGTCTGCCTCCATTTATGATGTTTTAATAAGCGAAATATATGTATGTGGTGAAGAAAGTTTGTCTAGTTTTGATCCCGCGCTCCCAGGGACAAAATAATCACCTCTAATAGAAGTTTCACTTTATTACAGTGTACGAGGGAATATGGGAATGTATGTCCAAATTTTTTGCGAACAGTGAATTGGTATAATGGTATATTTATTTCGATTGGTGCGAGCTAATAATCAGTGGAGGATGAAAAAAATACTGATTATTGTTTCACTTTATGTAAAAAGTCGAATACAGATAGGTATATAACTATTTTTGTAAAATAAATCGATTTTATTTCCCTTCTGGAGAATCTTATCATAAAATGAGAGTACAAGAATCTATTGTTTTGTCATATGAGTGGGGAATCCCTTCATAACAATTCTAAGCAGGAAGGGAGCGTTGTATTTTGGATATTGAAAGAATTAATGACCATACGATGAAATTTTTTATTACGTACATTGATATAGAGGACAGAGGGTTTAATCGTGAAGAAATTTGGTATGATCGCGAACGAAGTGAAGAGCTCTTTTGGGAGATGATGGACGAAGCTCGTGATCATGATGATTTCTTTATCGATGGGCCGTTATGGATCCAAGTGCAAGCAGTCGATAAAGGGATTGAAGTACTTGTAACGAAAGCGGAGCTTTCAAAGGATGGACAAAAGCTGGAGCTACCAATAGGTGTAGACAAAATTATAGACATTCCTCTAGATGAAGGTATCGAATCATTATTCCAGCAAGAATTAGTGGAAGAGGTAGAAGAACAAGTAGGAACAAACTTTAATGAAGATGGTACGTTTGGCTTTTTAATTAAGTTTAATGATTTTGAAGATGTTATTTCATTAAGTCATCGTCTTATCTTTGAAGATATAAAAGATGAATTACATTCATTTGAGGACCGATATTATGTATATGTGGAATTCGATGAAGTGCTACATGATGAAGAAGAAATTGATCGTATTTTAAGTATTGTTTTAGAATATGGAGAAGAATCTACTTTAACGATTCACCGTGTAAGTGAGTATGGGAAACAGGTTGTGAAAGAGCGTGCGCTTGAGACAATTCGCAACAATTTCCCTCCTAAAATGTAGGCCGATTTCTATAGTATGAAATCGGCTTTTTTTATGAAGAATAGGAAGGCTTTCTTAGTAAGGAGGTAAGAGATGAAAAACACGTTAAAACTACTTTTCTTTTTTCTACTATTGTTCGCATTATTTGTTTCATTACGCATGTTTATTGATGTAGCATTTTATTCGGATGTCATTGGGATAAAGGATGTTTCTATTTTAGGTATTATTAGTATTTTATTTACGGTTTCCGCATTTTTAATTGGATGTGTTATTTTCTTAGAAAACCGCCATCCGTCTAAAACACTTACGTGGTTAATCGTACTAGGTATTTTTCCGGTGTTCGGTTTCTTTGCTTATCTTTTATTTGGACAAAATTTTCGTAGAAAAAGAATGTTCCAAAAGAAGGCATTACTCGATGAACAGGCGTTTTTACAATATAAGGGACACGAAGATTACGAAGAACGGATTTTACGAAATCATAAGCATCAAGAATTGTTATTTCGTTTAGCAGATCGACTAGGTGCTTTAAATATTTCATTTCAAACTGAAACGAGGACATTAACAAATGGAGACGAAACGTTTCAGGCAATTTTAGATGGGTTAAATCGAGCGAAACACCACATTCATATGGAGTATTACATTGTGCGTGATGACAAGCTCGGTACAGAAATTAAAGATATTTTAATAAAAAAATCAAAAGAAGGCGTTGTCGTTCGTTTTTTATACGACGCGGTTGGAAGCTTTAAATTATCAAATTCGTATATTGAAGAATTGAATGATGCAGGAGTAGAAATGATTCCATTTTTCCCTGTGCGCTTTCCAATTTTAAACGATAAAATTAATTATCGAAACCACCGAAAAATCGTTATTATAGATGGAAATGAAGGGTTTGTAGGTGGATTAAATATTGGTGATGAGTATTTAGGGAAGGATAAATATTTCGGTTTTTGGCGAGACACGCATTTATATTTACGCGGTGAAGCAGTTCAAAGTTTACAGCTAATTTTCCTTCAAGACTGGTTTTATATGACTGGTGAGGCGGTATTAGCACCTGAATATTTACAAGCGGAAGCAGTTGAGGGTGATCATTGGGGCGGAGTCCAACTTGTTGGAGGTGGACCGGATAATAAATGGGAAACAATTAAACATTTATATTTTGCAATGATTGCTTCAGCTAGGAAATCGATTTGGATTGCAACACCATACTTTATCCCAGATGATGATATTTTATCTGCATTAAAAGTAGCTGCACTTGCTGGTATTGATGTTCGTTTGTTAATGCCAAGTAAGCCAGATAAGCGGACTGTCTTTTATGCATCAAGATCGTACTTTCCGGAGTTATTAGATGCAGGAGTAAAAATATATGAATATGAAAAAGGTTTTCTTCATAGTAAAGTTGTCATCGTGGATTCTGATCTCGCATCAATTGGGACAGCTAATATGGATATGAGAAGTTTTCATTTAAACTTTGAAGTAAATGCCTTTTTATATGATACAGGTAGCATTCGAAAGCTCGTTCAAGATTTTAAAGACGATTTAGAAGAATCCAGTGAAATTCATGTTGACCGATTTCATAAGAGACGTCTTCATAGGCGGATTGTTGAATCGACGTATCGGTTATTATCACCTTTATTATAGAAAGAGATGTCCTAATTTAGGACATCTCTTTTTTTGAGAGGAATTTGTAGTAAATTGTAGAATACAAGAAGTTGAAAGGGTGTGATGGTGGATGTTTATTGCAAGGAGAGAAAACGGAGAGAAAATTCATCTATTATATAACCGGGATGAAGAACGTTTACGCGAAATGCGTAAACGAGAAAAATTCTTTTGTACAGCTTGCGGAAAAGAAGTGCAAATGAAATTAGGAACACAAAAGAGCTGGCATTTTGCTCATAAGAAAGTGGATTCATGTCTTACCTTTTATGAAGCAGAATCTATGTATCATATGCACGGTAAAGAATTGTTATATAGATGGCTGAAACGTCAAAATTTTCATGTGGATATAGAGCATTACCTTCCAAAAATCCAGCAAAGACCAGATGTTTTCGTAGAGAGAGCAGGTAGGGAAATTGCGATTGAATATCAATGCGCCAATCTCTCCATAGAACAGCTTTCTAAACGAACATACTCGTATTGGCAAGCTGGTATACAGGTCATCTGGATCATTGGTGGAAATCAATTAAAAAAGCAATCTGCATATTGGATGAAATTTTCCTCACTTCTGGCTTTCTCCTTACAATCTTATCCTCAGCCATTTCTTATTTTCTTCTGTCCGAAACAAAAATCGTTTATGAAATGCGCATTTATCACTCCGTTTTCTACAAATGTATCTTTCTCACATACTATTTATTTACCAACTGATACGACTACTGTTGACATGCTCTTTTCCTCTGTTCCTTTCCAAAAAGAGGTATTAGGACAAGAATGGAAGAGAAAAAAGAACCATTTTCGGCAAAATGCTCTATCTATCTGGAATTATAATCATAAGTCACTACTCCGCCTCTTATATCAATATAAATGTACCCCAGCGAGCTTTCCTTCTGAAATCGGTGTTCCGCTCCCATCTGCGTTTGCTTTTCAAACAAATCCATTTACATGGCAAGCTTTTCTATACATGAAGTGTATAGGTGAGCTTGCGGTAGGGAATTGTATTTCCCTTCAATATGTGTGTAGTTATGTAAAAAAAAATACGAAAATGCGCTTACTTCCGTACTTTTCACGACATATATGGAAAGTAGCGGTTACTGAATATATGACTTTTTTATGTTTTGTAGGCGTGTTGCATAAAGTAGGGACTTATACGTACCGAAAAATGAGGAATATAGTTATGTTACAGGCGGAGGAGGAAGTTAGGAAATATGATGAGATTTGCCTAACTTATGCGCTATCTCTATTTGAGACAAAGTTCAACATGAGAGAAGAAAAAGGGGATATAATAAAGAATGAACGTGAAGGAATTACATAAGAAAAACAGAATTGTACTTAAGTAGAGATATTTAAAGGAGGGCTTACAGAATGTCTGAACAAAATAAAGCAAAAACATTACCAGATCGCAATGAGATTGAAGAAGCAAGCACATGGCGATTAGAAGATATTTTCCAAACAGATGCAGAATGGGAAAAAGAATTCCAAGCTATTAAAGAGCTATTGCCAAAGTTAACTGAATTTAAAGGGAAGCTTGGCGACTCTGCAGACAATTTGCTTGAGGCATTGCAATATGAAGATGAAATTTCAATGCGATTAGGTAAGCTATATACATATGCACATATGCGTTACGATCAAGATACAACAAACTCTGTGTATCAAGCACTGAATGATCGCGCAACAAATTTATACTCACAAGTATCTAGTAGCACAGCGTATATCGTACCTGAAATTTTATCTATTTCAGAAGATACATTGCAAACATTCTTACAAGAAAATCGAGAACTAAGTGTATATGAGCATGCATTAGAAGAAATTACACGTCAACGCCCGCACGTATTATCTGAGGCAGAGGAAGCGTTATTAGCAGAAGCATCTGAAGTGATGAGTGCATCAAGTAATACATTCGGTATGTTGAATAATGCGGATTTGAAATTCCCATCTATTAAGGGTGAGGATGGAGAAGAGGTAGAAATAACACATGGCCGTTACATTCAGTTTTTAGAAAGTGATGATCGTCGTGTTCGCGAAGATGCATTCAAAGCTGTATTTGAAACGTATGGGAAATTTAAGAACACATTTGCAAGTACGTTAAGCGGGGCAGTGAAACGTAATAATTTCAATGCACGTATTCGTAAATATGACTCTGCTCGCCAAGCAGCATTAAGCAATAATAATATTCCTGAAGCAGTATACGATCAACTCGTTGAAACGGTAAATGACAACTTACATTTATTACACCGTTACATTGATATTCGTAAGCGTGCACTAGGACTTGATGAGCTTCATATGTACGATTTATATACACCACTTGTACAAGAAGTGAAAATGAATGTGAAGTATGAAGAAGCGCAAGACCTGTTATTAAAATCTTTAAACGTACTTGGTGATGAATATGTTGAAATTTTAAAAGAAGCATATGAAAATCGCTGGGTAGATGTGTACGAGAATAAAGGCAAACGAAGCGGAGCATATTCATCTGGTGCATACGGAACAAATCCGTATATTTTAATGAACTGGCATGATAATGTAAATAATTTATATACACTTGCTCATGAGTTTGGTCATTCGGTGCATAGTTATTACACAAGAAAGACACAGCCACACGTATACGGTGATTATTCAATCTTCGTTGCAGAGGTAGCATCAACTTGTAATGAAGCGCTTCTAAATGATTATTTATTAAAAACGACAGAAGATAAAAAAGAGCGTCTATATTTATTAAATCATTATTTAGAAGGATTCCGTGGTACTGTATTCCGTCAAACAATGTTTGCAGAGTTCGAGCATATCATTCATAAAAAAGTACAAGAAGGACATGCGGTTACGCCAGATATGTTAACGGAGATTTACTACGATTTAAATAAGAAATATTTCGGGGATGCTTTAGTAATCGATAAAGAAATCGGTTTAGAATGGTCTCGTATTCCGCACTTCTATTACAACTATTACGTATATCAATACGCAACAGGATTTAGTGCAGCGACAGCTTTATCTAAACAAATTTTAGAAGAAGGGCAACCAGCAGTAGAACGTTACATTAACGAATTCTTAAAAGCGGGAAGCTCCGATTATCCAATTGAAGTGTTGAAAAAAGCAGGAGTTGATATGGCATCTCCTGAACCAGTGAAAGAGGCACTTCAAGTATTTGAAGAGAAATTAAATGAATTAGAAGCGTTATTATTGGAAGAAAAGTAATGAGAAAAGACGAGGGGTTTTATCCTCGTCTTTTTTGTTTGAAAATGTATTTTGTCGATATTTGTCGATAAAATAAGGAGGGTTTCCTTACTTTTTCTAAATTAGAAGGCAGTTTTACAGTTGATTTTTGTAATTAAAATCCTTTAAATCGTTTTCTATAGTTGAAATAAGAGACAGCGATGACGATAACTCCGAATAAAAGAGGAAAGGCAATAATTTTAGGGAAAGCTTGTAATAGAGAGAGGATATACAAGAAAAAAGAAACAATAACACATAGAAAGATAAGAAAAATATGAGATTTTTTCATAAGGAAACCTCCTAAATTGCTTTTTTTATAGCTTATTCAAGAATGAAAACGTTTAGAATGTGACAAAAATGTGAAATTCGACAAAAGGGGTTGTCATTTGGCGTCGAATCTTGTAATATAATAAGCGTGAACGAATTCACATACAAACATATACCCCTTTGTTTGAACGTGAAAATTTCTCCCATCCCCTTTAATATTTTTATAAGCCGTAAAGAAAAAGACCTGGTGTTTACACCAGGTCTTTTTCTTTTGCTATCCATTTCCAATAACGCTCGCACTTCACTTCAATCATTTGTACTTTTCGTTTTAGTTGTAATTTTTTTAGTTCGCGCTCTATTTCTTGCTGAGGGCAGTCATATATAAATGAGATTTCCTTTGAAGAAATAAATTGTGTTGCTTCTAGTAATACTTCTAAAGGAGGTAATGGTTCTGGTTCAATTTCGCATTTTACCAGTTCTTTTAATAGCTGTACGTATACATCATAGGAATAAATCCCTGTGATTTTAATACCTTCCTCATCTGAATTTGCATGAAAAAATAGGAGGGAAGGTATTTCTGTAATATGCATCTCATTTGTGAATTTTAGGTCGCATTGGAAAGCTTTTTTTGCGCTAACTGAGTGTAGGTCTTTTTTAAATTCCTCTACATCAATGCCACTATCTTTAGCACATGTAAGCAATAATTCACAGTCAGGGTTTGATACATTTTCAAGAAAAATGTATTCTTGGAGTTTTCGCAAAAACTTCGAACCTGCTTTTCGGCCTTGCAACTCCGCCGCCTTAATTGCCATCGAAACTAAATACGGTGTTGACGACGCCTCTTGCATATGTACTTTTCCATCACATGAAAAACCTTGTAAACTAGTTGTCTTTTCCCACACAAATCGAATATTAGCAGGTTTATTCCATTTGTGTGAGGAAGCGTTTGCCCCGTCCACTTTTCCTGTTACTATATGACGAATAGAGAAGTATTTCCCATACTCAAGCCATAGTTTAATAATAAATGGCTCGATATCCCAGCAATCTTTACAAAGTGGATCAATAAATAAATATGCTTCTACAGATTTATGCTCGCATGTGGAAGGAGAAGGCATATTTATATGCTTTGCTTCCTGCTTATCCATTACACTTCACCTGTTTCATTTGGAGTATTGACCATATGTTGAGCAGTTAATGCTAAACGTTCAAAAACAAACTCTCTTATATGACCGTGCACTCCTGTATCATCCATTGCTTGCTCCATACATGACAGCCAAGCTTCTGCGCGTTTTGGAGTAATCTCAAACGGAAGATGGCGTGCTCTTAGCATAGGATGCCCATGTTCTTCAGTGTATAAATTAGGACCACCTAAATATTGTGTTAAAAATTGTTTCTGCTTCCTAGCAGTTTCTGTTAAATCATCCGGGAAGATCGGAGATAAGTCAGGGTGTTCACTGACATAGGAATAAAATGTATCCACTAATGTTGCAATGCATTGTTCACCGCCGATTGCTTCAAATGGTGTCATCGGTTGCTTGCTCATCCTTTATAAACCCCTTTTTCCATGAAATGTATGTCTATTGTAGCAATGGAATGTTATGAAGAGCAACTAAACAGCCTTCATAACATTCTTTGCTTATTCTATATGTTGCTAATAAATCTTTTACTTTTCAAAAAGGTGAAACATAGCCACCAGTAAATCACTTCTGCACTGATGGAAATTTTACTTTAGCGCTCTTCGTTTTGTTTGGCAAGGAAAAAGCGTTTTACTTTGTTGTTTGTATGACGAACTGGTACGTTATGTTGCTTTAATAACCTTATAAATGCTGCTTTACCGGTCTTTTCATCTTGCACTTCGTATTCAATTTCATAATCATCGTGATTGTAATAGAAACTATGATCAAAGACAAGCGTTCCGCCTTCAAATAATATTTCAGCTCTTTCTGTTGTTAAACTACCCATATAAGTTAAAGAGGAAACGGGAATTTGTAATTTGTGTAGCTGATCCATTACAGTTCCTTGAATGATTGTGTTTGTTTCCATCATAAGTTGTGCTTCTTTTTCTGTTACAGACTGATGAGTTTCTAATAAACCAATTTCAGCAGGTTGTTTTAATGTTAATGTATAAGTTCCATCTTTATGACGAATACGAAGTGCAGAGCCCGTATCTTTTAAAGAGAAGTGAGGCGTTTCAAAGTAGTGATTTACTTGTTTTGTAAATGCTTCAATAGAAAAAGATTTGCATAATGTTTGGAATTCTTTCTCTGTAACCATATTTTTAAATTCAATTTCAATTTCTTGTGTCATTGTATGCGCTCCTTTTGAAAAATAATTCTTTCCACATTATCGCTTTTTCGCAAATTTGGTTCAATGTTTTATTTGTTTGCGTCCATGTTATGATACAATAATACTGTTAAGTAAGACAGGAAGTTGAGATGGAGGAGTTCGAGTATGCAAAATAAAATTCAAGTTAAGAGCGTAGAAACGAGAGAGAATGCGCTTATTTTTTGTGCGGAAAATACTGAAATAGAGGTAAAGGAGTTAAGTGCGCGTAATCACGTACTTGTAGACTCAGACAATTTATCATTTTTATATATCTTAGAAAATGAATCATCTTTCATTTATGTAAGTATTCCGCATACATGCTGGGAAGCAGTGCATGAAGCGATGAATAAAGATACAGCGATGTTTATTCGCGTGAATGATGTTGAAATAGAATTAGAAGGATTAAAAGAAGAAGTAGAATATTTAGTTGAAAATATTGAAGGTAATGCAAATTACGGAGAAGAACTAGTAACTGCTGTAGAAAAAGTGTTTCTATAAGCAAATGGATTGATTTTGGTGGTGGTTGAAATGAATCGTAATTGGGAAGAATTTTTAGCACCGTATCACCAAGCGGTGGCGGAGCTGAAAGTGAAACTAAAAGGAATGCGTACTCAATTTGCAATGTTAACGGAGCATTCTCCAATTGAGTTTGTAACAGGAAGGGTAAAGTCGGTTGCAAGTATTATTGATAAAGCGGAGAAGAGAAATGTACCGCTAGACCGAATTAGAGAAGATATGCAGGACATCGCGGGCCTTCGAATGATGTGTCAATTCGTAGATGAGATTAAGCCTGTTGTAGAATATCTTCGAAAACGAAATGATTTTGACATTGTAGAAGAACGTGATTATGTAACGCAAAAGAAAGATAGCGGCTATCGCTCTTACCACGTTGTCATTAGTTATCCTGTTCAAACGATACAGGGGGAGAAAAAAGTGTTAGTTGAAATTCAAATTCGCACGTTAGCAATGAATTTTTGGGCAACGATTGAGCATTCTTTAAATTACAAATATAGTGGACGTTTTCCTGAAGATATTAAAATACGCTTACAACGTGCAGCGGAAGCGGCATTTTTATTAGATGAAGAAATGTCTTCCATTCGTCTTGAAATTCAAGAAGCGCAAAAGGTCTTTTCACGAAAGCAGGAAACGAAAGATTCTGAATCATAAACTAAAGGGTGTTGGGCGATGAAATTTACAATTATGTCAAAGGGAGATCAATCATCAGATACACTAGCAAGTACGATGAAAGAATACTTGTTAGATTTTGGGTTTACAATGGATGAAAAGGAACCTGATATTGTAATTTCTGTTGGGGGAGATGGAACGCTTTTATATGCATTCCATCGTTACTATAATCGATTAGATGAAACCGCATTTGTTGGTGTACATACAGGGCATTTAGGTTTCTATGCAGATTGGTTACCGACGGAAGTAGAGAAGTTGGTGATTGCAATCGCTAAAACACCGTTCCAAGTGGTGGAATATCCACTTTTAGAAGTGATTATTCGCTATGTGAATGGTAGTAAAGAGTCGCAGTATTTGGCGATGAATGAAGCGACTGTAAAAAGTGCAGAAGGTACATTAGTAACAGAAGTGGAAATACGCGGAGAGTATTTCGAAACGTTTCGCGGAGATGGTCTTTGTATTTCTACTCCTTCAGGAAGTACCGCGTATAATAAGGCGCTTGGCGGAGCAATTATTCACCCTTCTATTGAAGCGATTCAAATTGCAGAAATGGCATCTATCAACAATCGTGTATTTCGTACGGTAGGTTCGCCGCTCGTACTGCCGAAGCATCATACATGCGTTTTAAAGCCGGCTGCAGGAATGAACATGCAAATTACCGTGGATCATTTGACGATGGTTCATCAAGATGTGAAATCAATTCAGTATCGCGTTGCAAACGAGAAAGTACGATTTGTTCGTTTCCGTCCGTTCCCATTCTGGAAACGTGTTCGTGACTCGTTTGTTGCAGATAAATAGAGAGGGTTTATATATTTGAACAGATTTACATTGAAATGGGATATAGGGCTGGCTGAAGAGGGAACTTTAGTTAGAGAATTTTTGAAAACAAAAGGGATTTCGAAAGCTGCTTTAACGGATATAAAGTTCCGCGGGGGAGCAATTGAAGTAAACGGTCAACACACAAGTGTTCGTCACAAGTTACAAGCTGGTGAAGAGTTACAAATCTTTTTTCCAGTGGAGGAAAGAAGTGAAGGGATGGAAGTGGAAGATATCCCTTTATGTATCGTATATGAAGATGATGCGGTTCTTGTTATAAATAAAGAAGCAAATATGTCGGCGATTCCGTCTAGGGAGCACCCGTCAGGAAGTATTGCAAACGCTCTTTTATATCATTATGATAAACAAAATCTTGCAAGTACGGTGCACATTGTGACGAGGTTAGACCGTGATACTTCAGGGCTTATGTTAATTGCGAAAAATAGATTCGTTCACCACCTTTTATCGAAGCAGCATCAACAAAAAGGGGTGAAACGAACGTATGAGGCAATCGTTCATGGGACTATTTTAGAAGAAGTAGGAACGATTGACGCGCCAATCGGACGAAAAGCGGATAGTATTATCGAGCGAACTGTCTGTGAAGATGGTCAAAGAGCTGTTACTCATTTTAGAGTGATGGAGAGTTCTTCCGATAAGACGCATGTAGCGCTTGAGCTCGAGACAGGAAGAACACATCAAATTCGTGTACATATGGCATATATAGGAAATCCGCTACTTGGGGATGATCTATACGGTGGCCAAAGAGATGTGATAAAACGTCAAGCGCTGCATAGTACATCTTTGACGTTTTATCATCCTATTTTAGAAAAGGGAATGACTTTTACCGTAAGTATCCCAGAGGATATGCAATACGCTTTACATAACAATTAAAAGGGAACAAAATTCTTATCATAAAAAGAATTTTGTTCCCTTTTTTTAGCGAAATAATATTAAAATTTGATTTTCACCAGTACGTTTTATAACGAAAAAGCCACTTTCAGCTTTCGTGGCAATGCCGTCATCATTCGGACGACAATATCCGTGTGTTTCGCAAGTGCCGTCATCACGTACTAACATTTGTCCAATTAATCCGACAGGAAGCCACTCAGTACGGTCTCTTCTTGATATATACTTACAAGCTGGATCCCATTCTGTATTTAAAAGAGGTCGTATTTCTTGCGTATCCGTACGCGTATATTGACGTTTTCCGAAGCTATCTGTTTTATAGCGTTTTTGCCAACTTAAAGCACCGCTATTTCCTATGAGAGCAGGAGTAGCGCTGGATATGCCTAATATGAATGTATCATTTGAAGTAGCTTTTCGAATTTTTTCTTCGCTACTAAATGTAATGAAATAGCCGATATCAATAGGGCTATGATCTGCTGCCTCAAACATTTGTGCAAAATCAGTACCACCTGCATTGTAAGAAGCACCATCGATATACATTTCTCCGTTATGGGCAAGCCATTTGGCACCTATATTATAATCAGTGTCATTTGTCCCATTTGCGATAAACCAGGAATAAGCTTCTTCTGCTGTACCAAATTTCCCCATAATATGGCTGCCTGCAAAATTAGCTGTTGATGTATGATTTCCTTCCGCATGAGATGAGAATCCGTTAGCGATAGTTGCGGTTCCTTCTGCATGTGCTGCTTCGCCCAAAGCAATTGCATGTTTTCCTTCTGCATGAGAATAAGAGCCGCCTGCTGTCGTTTCACTTCCTTCGCTATGCGAACTATGTCCAGTTGCCTTTGTTTTTGTGCCTTCTGCATGAGAAAAGGGACCCGTTGCATGTGTAAGAAGCCCTTCTGCATGTGAAGCGATTCCATCAGCTTTAGATTGAAGTCCTTCTTTATATGCGTGACGAGCTCCTTTGTTATTTTCTTTTTTTATAGGTGTAGGTACAGGAGCCTGAATAGGGGCGAATCTTTCTATTTGTACATCGTTGCCCGAGATTAATGCTTCTTTTATTTTTTTTACTTGATTTATAATAGTAGCTGGAATTTCTGGTTGTACTTTTTCCTTTATTGCTGCAGGAATGTTTTCTTCTATATTTTCTTGTATCTTTTCCGAATTAAGCACAGGTTCATCATTATTAGAAGCGAGCTTCTTTTTTTGTTTTGCTTTTATTTTCCTGCTATCTATAATTCGCCTCATAACAGCATTTTCTAAAGAGATATATTTTTCTCTCGGTTTGCTTTTTTTTGATGACTCTTGTTCTTCTATTTCTTCTATAGCTGCCGCTCGAATACTGCACCAGTTGTTAATTCCATACATGGGATGGTATAAAGGGTGGAATTTTCTTTTTTGTTTAGAAGATTTTTTCTTCATTCCGTCACCTCCTGCGACAGTATATGCCGTGCAATTAAAAAAAGATGCACTTTATTGCATCTTTTTTTAATTGCTTTATCTAGTTTTAGTGTGGAATATGTCTAGAAAACACCATGATCCTCTGCAAATCGTGAATTGTATTAAGTAGAGGTATTTATCCCGATTGGTGCGGGCTAATAATCAGTGGGGGATGAACAAAACCCCCACTGATTAAAGTTTCACTTTATGAAATTGGGCGGAACTTTTCAGGGACAAAAGGTAGGGAAGAAGGGACAGAAACGGTCTCCAACTCAGGGTAACGTAGTCCAGTTAGTTTACCACCAAATACAGCACCAGTATCAATATTGACTGTATGATTCACAAAGCGAGGTTCATTGACAGGTGTATGTCCATAAACAATCCATGTTTCACCCTTATACTCTTTCGCCCAATCTTGGCGGACAGGTGAGCCGTCAGGGTGTTTTTCGCCTGTAATATCACCATATAATACAAAGGTTTGTACTTTTTTATCTTGTCTTCCTATGTAATCTTGCCGAATACCAGCGTGACAGACGGTTAATTTTTTTTCATCCAGTATGTGATATAGCGGTGATTGTTCGTAAAGAGTAATGAATTTTTCTTTTATTATTTGTTGCTTATTAGAAGGCAATGCTTCATATTCTGCAACAGTTGTTTCGAGCCCATGAGCGATTGTAACATTACGTCCAAGGAAGAAACGATACAGTTTATTGCAGTGATTCCCTGGAGCATAATAAGCATCTTTTCTATTTATTACGAGCTCCCATACAATTTCAATCATCCGTAACGAATGAGGACCTCGGTCTGTAATATCACCAACGAATGCAAGCCTTCGTTTTGCGGTATGAATTGGGATACCACTATCCCAGCTATACCCTAGTTTCGTTGTTAAATCTTGAAACTCTTGGAAGCATCCGTGAATATCACCTATAATGTCATATTTCATATTTAAACCTCCAGCTCATTTTTTCATTAGTATATCTAAAATGGACATAGAAAAAAACCATACCGTTTTTCGATATGGTTCATTTAAACATAAAGATTTTAGTTCTTGAGCGTACGTTTAAAATAAATCCAATAGCAACCATATATGTGAGCAGTGAACTCCCGCCGTAGCTCATAAGCGGTAACGTTATTCCTGTAATAGGGAGTAAACCAATTGTCATCCCAATATTTTGGAATACTTGGAACGTAAACATTCCAATTGTACCAGCGCAAATATAACTACCGAAAGGTTCATTGCTTTCTAAAGCGATATGGATCATTCGGTAAATGAGTAAGAAAAAAAATGAAATAATAACACTTGCTCCTAAAAAACCGAATTGTTCAGCGATATTTGTAAAAATAAAATCTGTATGTGGCTCTGGAAAATATACTTGTCTATTTTCCCATCCTTTTCCTTGCATCTCTCCTGATCCAGTAGCTAAAAATGCTTGTCTTAATTGATATCCTTGTGCGTCATATTCATAAGGTGCAAGCCAACCATAGAAGCGATTTAATTGATATTCTTTTAGAATGTGCTCTTTAAAGAACTCTGTATGCGTGAAATAAATATATGTTAAGGTAGAGCCTATGGCGAAAATACCGGAGGTTAATCCGAGGATAAAGCGCCAACGTATACCAGAAACTAAAACCATTGTTGCAAGCATCGCTGAAATGACCATTGTGTTTCCTAAATCAGGTTCTTTTGCGATTAGAAGTAGTGGAGGTAAACTAGCTGCAAATATTTTTAAAAGTAAAATGAAATCTTCACGAGTTGTCCGAAAAAGGTATTTTTCATTATGATTCGCTATAATTCGTCCAACGACGATAATCAAAAATAATTTCATGATTTCAGAAGGCTGAAAGTTTCCGATGCCTGGAAGTCTGTACCATGCGGTAGCCCCTTTAATTGTAACGGCGCCAGGAACTTGAAGTTCTAGGCCAATTAGAAGTATGAGTGCAAAGCTATATAAATACCAAGCAATTTGTTTATATCGATCGAAATCAATAACCATAATAACACCAATGGCGATAAATCCAATGGCATACCATTGGATTTGTTTTAATACAAAATTTACGTTTTGTAAAAATGGTGGTAAAGAAGCTTGTGCACTTGCGATAGCAAAGCAGCTAACAATCCCAATGGCAAATAAAATGAATATTAATATGTAGTCTATTTGATATTGAGTGTTCGGATCTTTCACTGTATGAATTCCTTTCTACTGCTCTCTATATTAGTGGGTTTTAGTTGGTGCATCACATAGTTTAAAAAGAATGTATGAACTATACGCATTATTCACGTAAAGCTCACACATTTTATTTTCGCAGAATAGACTAATGATGTAGCTCTTTTATAATTATGTCCAAACAATGGGAAAGACGTACATGTGCATCTGGAATGAGGTTTGGTAGCTGGCTATAATATTCTAAGGAATTTTTACACCATTTATAAGCGCTAATTAGACCTAGTCTATAATCTGTATTATCTTGTAAAAATCCGTATTCTTTTGAAGTTATAACGAGGTGCGTAAAATCCTCAGATCCTTCAAGGAGCTTGCTGTGTATTTGTTGCCCAGTATGGTAGCGAAATTGGCTTAAAGGTTCGGATATGTATACTGCGTCTCCTTTAGAAAGTAAGGAAATCCATGATGCCATATCGACACTACAAGAATAGTGCCTTCCTTTTAGCGTGCCGAAAGGTTCAGTGAGTAACTGTTTTCTAAACAGAATAGTTGTAGGCTCACCGATAATGTTATGTCCACCTTTTAACATCCAGTCGCCTAAAAATATTCCGTTTAATTGAATGTCTTCGCTATATAATCTTTGTGTTGGATGAGCATCTCCAATTAAATTCCCGTGATCATCAATACGTACTCGATAAGAAGTTATAAGAGCGAGATTTTTATTTGTGTCTTGCTCAAAATAAGCCATCATTTTTTGTATTTTATGATTATAAAACACATCATCGTCCATTAAAAAATTTATATACTCCCCATTAGATTTCTCTAAGAGCATAAGATCGTTATGAAATTGTCCTAAAGTAGTGGTATTTCGAATGTATGTTATGTTTTTATAATTAGGTAAATACTGTTCATTTATTAAGATTTCTGTTTCATCATCTGTACTATCGTCTCCTATAATAATTTCAATGTTTGGATAAGTTTGTGCTAATGCACTTTCTAGAGCAATTTTGAAATAATGTGGTCGATTATAAGTGGGAATAAGGATGGAAACGAGAGGTGACTTTTTTTTATTATTCATACGAAACTACCTTTCAGAAACTTTTTTTGTAAGAACGATATCTTGATAACTTGTATACTCATTTCTGCCGCACCATAAACCATAATGCGGTTTATTAATTACCTCTAAGCCATGTTTATTTAATAAGGTGCGGATATCTTCTTCAGGATAGGCAACTGCGAAATTAGGAATATCTTTATTCACAACGTAACAATTTTCAATTTGATGATAAAAACCTAATGTACTTAGCCCAGAATTTAAGTAATAGGATGATTCAGGGTTAATGAGAAAGAAGGTAATAAAACATCTCCCATCTTTTTTTAGAACACGTACAATCTCAGATACGTAATGTTCTAATTCTTTCGGAAGGAGATGGGTAAATACAGAAGTTAAAAAAATAAAATCGAATGAATCGTCTTCATATGGAAATTTGTATTGAGAAGCATCTTCTTTTCCTTCTGGGTTGTAGAATTGATTATATATATCAACGTGTTCAAAATGGAAATTGCTACGGGCAGCTGAAATATTATTTTTGCACCATGTAATGCCATCTTTAAATAAGTCAAATCCATAATAAGCTCCATCATCACTTAAGTAATTCATTAATGGGACCGCCATTCGGCCGACACCACAACCTACATCTAACACTGTTTCATTGGATTTTAAACTACCAATTTGAATAAAATACTTTATGAATTCTTTTCCAACCTTTTGAAAGTCGCCCCCTACATATTGGACGAGTTCGGGAGGTGGGATTAATGCGATTTTTTTTTCAAGCTCGCTCATAATTTCACTCCTTCCTTGTAGTAAACAGGGAACCAACATTTTTAATATGCAGCTACCATTTTATAGTGGGAGGGGAAACGATATTAGAACTGTTGCGATATGTAAAAAGCTCCCTAGAACAACTGGAAATAGTAATGGGAGCCTTTGTTTTTATTTATCATGCTATTGGCGAAGGCCAATAATTAGTGTGAGATGGAGAAACCTTAACTGAATAAAGTTTCGCCCTATTCTTTTCGCCAATAAACCCCGAATACATCAATTTTAGTAATAGGAGCTTTTAAGTTTCTTTGATTTCTAAAGTCTGTCACAGCCTCAGCGCATGGTGGTAGTCCGTAATCATCGATAATTATATAGCCGCCCTTAGAAACTTTATCGTATAAGTTTACGAGACCATCCATCGTTGATTCATACATATCACCGTCAAGGCGAGCAATCGCAATTTTTTCTATCGGTGCTGAGGGTAAAGTATCTTTAAACCAACCTTTTAAAAACTTTACCTGGTCATTTAATAAATCGTATTTTCTAAAGTTTTCTTGTACTTGTTCTAAAGAAACACGTAAATAATCAAAGCTGTGTAAGTAATCGCCGAAATCTCTCGGGTATTGTTCTATATTTGGTGTTGGGAGGCCCTCAAATGAATCGGCAACCCATACATTGCGATCAGTAATGTTGTTTGCTTGTAAAAAACCATTCATAAAAATGCACGATCCCCCGCGCCACACACCTGTTTCAATAAAATCACCTTCTATATTTTCACGGACAACTGTTTCTAATGCTTCATGTAATTGATTCATGCGTTCCCGGCCGATCATACTGTGTGCTGCTCTTGGCCAATCCATTCCGTCTTGACGTTCGCTTTTTAAAACGTTAGGTTTAATAATTTTTAAATTATGATTTTCTGCATATTGTTTAATAAATAAAGGGAGTGGAACTGTAACGGGTTCGTATGGAAGTTCCTTAGATATATGTAACGAAGCAGGTAAATATGGCTCATACTCTAGCCATATTTCAAACAGAATTGTTTTCTTTAACAACTCGAGATAAAGCTGGACAGCAGATTTATTTTCCATATAGATGCCTCCTGCGAAATGTCATACAACAATATGATTATGTAGGTAGTGAAGGTTTCATGATTGAATTCATAATTGAAAAAGCAGTAAAACTGATATCAGTTTTACTGCTAAGTAAAAAATTAAGCAATTTTTTCAATAATAATTGATGCACTAGTACCAAGAGCTAGCGATAAGCCAAGTCCTGTAACAACTGCTTCAACCATTGATGGAGTTATTGTAATTTGTGTAATCGCTTGGATAACGAGAGGTGCTCCAAGTGAGATTAAACTTGTTCCGGCACCTGGTACATTGACACCGTTAACTTGAATTGCAAGGCTACCTAATACACTTACTAATGCAGTATATGCGATAACAGTAATTTTGTAGAATCCAGTTTCACTTATGATGAAAGTATCGGCATCTAATTGAGAAATTGCTGTACCAAACTGAGATCCAACAGTATTAAATGGTACTGGCTCATTAATTCCAAGAGCTACGCTAATTGTAGCAGAGTTAAATGCGTACAATCCTGCTGGAAGTCCTAATCCAGATGGCCCAGTCGGTCCAGTCGGTCCAGTCGGTCCAGTGGCACCAGTGGCACCAGTGTCTCCAGTAGGCCCAGTAGGTCCAGTTGCGCCAGTGTCTCCAGTAGGCCCAGTAGGCCCAGTAGGTCCAGTTGCGCCAGTGTCTCCAGTCGGTCCAGTCGCGCCAGTTGTACCAGTGTCTCCAGTCGGCCCAGTAGGCCCAGTAGGCCCAGTAGGCCCAGTAGGCCCAGTAGGCCCAGTAGGCCCAGTAGGCCCAGTAGGCCCAGTAGGCCCAGTAGGCCCAGTAGGCCCAGTAGGCCCAGTAGGCCCAGTAGGCCCAGTAGGCCCAGTAGGTCCAGTCGGTCCAGTAGGTCCAGTCGGTCCAGTAGGCCCAGTAGGCCCAGTAGGCCCAGTAGGTACGGTAGGTCCAGTCGGTCCAGTAGGCCCAGTAGGCCCAGTTGGCCCGGTTGGAAGTGTAAACGGTGGTATTGGTGGTAAAGTTGGACCTACAAGATTAGGATCAAATGCACTAGCTGATAAGAATTCATCAGGATTTAAGCCATCTGAATAATTATTATTTGACATAAATTCACCTCCATAAAGCTTTCATTATATAGTAGATGCAAAATCGCAAGAAAATGACACGGACATTTGAATTATTAAAAAGAAATCTTAAATAGCTTGAACAAGTTAAAAAAATGGAAAGTTTATTGTATGTATAACATATGATTGAGTTGGAAGAGGGTGATTATGTTGAACAAGCAAGGAATTACAATTAGTCTATGTATGATTGTTCGCGATGAGGAAAATACAATAGATCGATGTTTGGACGCGGTAGAAAAAATTGTTGATGAAATTATTGTAGTTGATACAGGATCCACTGATCGAACGAAGGAAATTGTAGCAAAATACACTTCTAACATACACGATTTTCCGTGGGTTGATGATTTTGCGGCAGCTAGAAATTTTGCGTTTTCAAAAGCAACGCAAGAATATATATTATGGTTAGATGCTGATGATGTGTTATTAGAGGAAGCTCAAGAATCACTGAAAACATTAAAACGAGAGTTAGATGGTAAAGTTGACGCTGTTTCTATGCCTTATTATCTTGTAATGGATTCTAATGGGAAACCTTTATATTGCACAAGAAGATACCGACTTGTAAAGCGTGAAAAACAATTTCAATGGTTTGGAAAGGTGCATGAGTATTTAGCTGTTTCTGGTGAGATTTACAATAGTAATGTCGCCATTACACATAAGAAAGAAAAAGAAATAACGAATCGTAATTTGAAAATTTTTCAAAATGCTGTAGCAGCCGGAGAAGAATTAAGCCCGAGAGATTTATTTTATTACGGTAATGAATCTATGGATAATCAAAAATACGACGATGCGGTTCTTCTGTATGAAACATTTCTTAATCAAGAGGAAGGATGGCATGAAGAGAAAATTTATGCATGTGGTAAGTTAGGAGATTGTTATGCGAAGTTAGGAGACTGGGAGAAGGCAGTTGAAACTTGTACGAAGTCGTTTCGTTATGGTATTCCTAGAGGAGAGAATTGTACAAGAATAGGATATATATATATGGAACAACAAAAGTATAATGAAGCGATATTTTGGTTTAAGCTAGCAACTGAAGTGCCGCTAGCAGAGGATAGTCCTTTTCACAGTCCGGCTAGTTATACGTGGATTCCATATTTACAAATGTGTATTTGTTATAGCAGATTAGGAGATCAAGATAAAGCTTATTATTATAATGAATTGGCAGCTTCTTATGTTCCGAATAATGCTGCGATTGAATATAACCGTAAATATTTTAGAGGCATCTATGATAAACAATATAAAATGTAATTTGTTCTATTTTTAGGAAATGACTTGTCGCTATTCTAATGATAGTAGAATGGCTATATATTAGATTATCGGTAATGCAACCAATAGAGATGGCATCCTTTGTAGAATATCTTTTGTTTATATTTCAAATTCAATTTGCATAAGGAGTGTGTGAAATGAATCGGGAGAAAAGTTCTTTATACGAAGAAAAATCTGAACATTATTATAATGCGATAAACCCTAATTTATTCAAGCATATAAAAAAGGAATGGCAAGAAGTTCTTGATATTGGTTGCTCGAGCGGTGCATTAGGAGCGGCTATAAAAGAAAATGGAGCACGTGTATCAGGAATTGAGGCGTTCCCAGAGGCTGCCGAAAAAGCGAAAGAAAAACTAGATCATGTTATTTTAGGTGATATAGAAACAATGGATCTTCCTTATGAGAAGGAACAATTTGATTGTGTCATATTCGGGGATGTATTAGAGCATTTATTTGATCCGTGGGCTGTTATAAAGAAAGTAAAGCCATATATAAAAGAAAATGGTGTGATTTTAGCTAGCATACCAAACGTTGCGCACATTTCAGTATTAGCTCCCTTACTCGCTGGAAATTGGACGTATACAGAATATGGATTATTAGATAAAACGCATATTCGTTTCTTTACTTTTAATGAAATGCTAAGAATGTTTTTAAAAGCAGGATATTCTATTAGTAAAGTAGATCGTGTATATGTTGATCATAAAATATATGAGCCACTTATTGAAGAGTTATATGGAATTTGTAAAAAGTATCGTCTTGGAAGTGGCTTCATGGCTGAGACAGTTGTATTTCAATATATTATTGAAGCAGAAAAATCACAATTATGAGTGCTGCAGAAAAAACAATACTATTTGTTACATGTATAAATGATCGGAAATTGTATGCACAATGTGCGCGACATATATTGAAATTGGCAGTACCTCCTGGGTATACTATACAATTTATGCCGATTCGAAATGCAAAAAGTATGACGAGCGGATACAATCAAGCCATTTCACATCCAGCGAAGTATAAAGTGTATTTACACCAAGATGTCTTTATTATAAATGGAGCCTTTCTATACGGATTAATTCAATTATTTGAGGAGCATGAACATCTTGGGATGATTGGGATGGTTGGATCCCAATATGTTCCTCCAAATGGTGTATGGAACGAAGGGCGTGGGATTGTCGGGAAAGTCATTGGTTATATGAACGATTTGTTTTATATGGCAAGTTTAGAGCAACCATTTCATGAATCGAAAACATTTATTCCTGTGGAATGTATTGACGGTTTATTGATGGCGACACAATATGATATTCCGTGGCGAGAGGACTTATTTGATGGGTTTGATTTTTATGATGTATCCCAATCTTTTGAATTTAAAAAAGCTGGGTATACAGTCGGTGTCCCTGTGCAGCGTGATGCTTGGTGTATTCATTATCATTTCGATGTAAATATGACGAACTATGAAAAGTATAGAAAAGTATTTGTAGAGAACTATATGTCAGATGTGAATAAGGAAGAATAGAGGGCTACAAAATGAAAGATCATACAATATTAGTTGTTGTTTGTGTAAATAATGAAGAGCTTTTCGAGCAATGCGAAAGGCAAATAAGAAACATTGTTGTTCCCCCTGGCTATGTAGTGCAAATTTTTCCGATACGAGATGCGAAAAGTATGGCAAGTGCGTACAATCGAGCACTTTCATATCCGGCGAAATATAAAGTATATATACATCAAGATACTTACCTTATTAATCGTGATATGTTTTGTACCCTCATTTCTCTTTTTAAAGAAAATGAAAAGCTTGGTTTAATTGGAGTAGCTGGTGCTCAGTTTTTACCGAGTAACGGGATATGGTGGGAAGGGAAAAATTTAGTAGGGAAAGTGATTGAGTACAGAAGACAGAATTATCAATTATTAAATTTAGATCTGGGGTTTTATGGAAATAGATCTTTTATGTCAGTGCAAGCAATCGATGGTTTACTCATGGCAACGCAGTATGATATTCCGTGGCGAGAGGATTTGTTTCAAGGATTTCATTTCTATGATGTGTCACAGTCTTTAGAATTTCAAAAGGCTGGATATTTAATTGGTATCCCTAATCAAGCAAATCTATGGTGTATTCATTACAACGGAGATGAGTTTGATGCGGATACATATGAGAAATACCGGGAAATTTTTGTGGAACATTATAAAGAGGTGCTATCTCCATCATAAGGGAGAGATGAAGGATGAAAGGGATTATTTTAGCAGGCGGGACAGGATCGAGATTATATCCAATAACGAAAGTAACGAATAAACATTTACTTCCCGTTGGGCGGTATCCGATGATTTATCATGCGGTATATAAGCTGAAGCGATGTGAAATTACAGATATTATGATTATTACCGGTAAAGAGCATATGGGAGATGTTGTGAGCTTTCTAGGAAGTGGTCAAGAGTTTGGTGTATCCTTTACGTATCGTGTGCAAGATAAGGCGGGTGGGATTGCGCAGGCACTAGGACTTTGTGAAGATTTCGTAGGAAATGATCGGATGGTAGTTATATTAGGAGATAATATCTTTTCAGATGATATTTGCCCGTATGTTGAAGAGTTTACAAGTCAAAAAGAAGGGGCTAAAGTGCTGCTTCAATCTGTAGAAGATCCCGAGCGATTTGGTGTAGCGCATATTCAAGGCCGAAAAATAATTGGAATTGAAGAAAAGCCGAATGAGCCGAAAAGTTCTTATGCTGTTACGGGAATTTATTTGTATGATTCGAAAGTCTTTTCTTATATAAAAGAATTAAAACCTTCCGCAAGAGGGGAACTTGAAATTACAGATATAAATAATTGGTATTTAAAACGAGGAGTACTTACTTATAATGAAATGAGCGGCTGGTGGACTGATGCGGGAACGCATGCTTCTCTTCAAAGAGCGAATACGTTAGCGCGGGATATAAACTTTGGGAAACAGTTTAATGGAGAATAGGTGAAAATATGAAAGTTGTAGAAACAAATTTTACCGATGCGAAATTGTTAGAACCGAGATTGTTTGAAGACGAGCGAGGTTTTTTTACTGAAAGTTATAATAAGAAGATGCTAGAATCGTTAGGGATTACGCATTCATTTCTGCAAGATAACGTATCTTATTCAGCGCATTCGGGGACGATTCGAGGGCTACACTTTCAAAAAAATCCGAAAGCACAAACGAAACTCATTCAAGTTATGCAAGGTGCAATATATGATGTTATCGTTGATTTGCGAAAAGATTCACCTACATTTAAAAAGTGGAGAGGTTATATTTTAAGTGCGGATAATCATAGGCAATTATTAGTGCCGAAAGGATTTGCTCATGGTTTTTGTACACTTGTACCTCATACAATTGTTATGTATAAAGTAGATGAGTATTATAGTGCTGATCACGATTCCGGTTTGCTTTGGGAAGATAAAGAATTATCAATTCCATGGCCGGTAACAAATCCTATCTTGTCCGATAAGGATCGAATATTACCATTACTTCAGGAATATGAAGATAGTTTTTAAGTAGGAGAGTTGTTTATGAATATATTAGTTACAGGTGGAGCTGGATTTATTGGAAGTAATTTCATTCACTATATGTTAAAAAACTATGAAACATATAAAATCATTAATTACGATGCATTAACATATAGCGGGAATTTAAATAATGTAAAGTCTATTCAAGAAAATCCTAACTACTCATTTGTAAAAGGGAAAATCCAAAATGGAGAGCTGCTGGAACATGTTGTTAAGGTATGTGACGTGCAAGTAATTGTAAATTTCGCAGCTGAATCACATGTGGATCGTAGTATTGAAAACCCAATTCCTTTTTATGATACGAATGTAATAGGTACAGTCACGCTGTTGGAGTTAGTGAAAAAATATTCACATATTAAACTCGTGCAAGTATCAACAGATGAAGTATACGGTTCTTTAGGGAAAACAGGAAAGTTTACCGAGGAAACCCCGCTAGCTCCTAATAGCCCATATTCTTCAAGTAAAGCGAGTAGCGACATGATAGCCTTATCTTATTATGAAACGTATCAATTACCGGTTATTATAACGCGTTGTTCTAATAACTACGGACCGTACCAATATCCTGAGAAATTAATTCCGTTAATGGTTACGAATGCTCTTGAAGGAAAGAAACTACCATTATATGGTGATGGATTGAATGTAAGGGATTGGCTGCATGTAACGGATCATTGTAGTGCAATTGACACCGTTTTGCATAAGGGATGTGTAGGAGAGGTGTATAATATCGGCGGAAATAACGAAAAAACAAATGTAGATGTTGTGGAACAAATTATAAAACTTTTAGGAAAAACGAAAAAAGATATTGAATTTGTAACAGACCGTTTAGGTCACGACCGTCGCTATGCGATTGATGCACAAAAAATGAAGAATGAGTTTGAATGGGAACCGAAGTATACGTTCGAACAAGGATTAAAAGAAACGGTGGAATGGTATAAAAACAATGTGGAATGGTGGAAACCACTAAAAGAAAAGTAAGGGGCATGTAGATGAAAGAACGGATTATCATAACGGGAGCGAACGGTCAGCTAGGGAAGCAACTACAAGAAGAGTTGAATTCTGAGGAATATGACATATATCCATTTGATAAAAAGTTATTAGATGTAACAAATATATCCCGAATTAAGCAAGTGGTACAAGAAATAAAGCCACATACAATTGTTCATTGTGCAGCGTATACGAAGGTAGATGGTGCTGAGAAAGAACAGGATCTTGCTTACTTAATAAATGCGATTGGAGCTCGAAATGTAGCGGTTGCTTCACAATTAGTAGGGGCTAAGTTAGTGTATGTCAGTACCGATTATGTATTTCCAGGTGACAAACCGGATGGCTATCATGAATTTCATAATCCAGCACCGATAAATATATATGGAGCTTCTAAATTTGCAGGAGAGCAGTTCATAAAAGAGTTACATAATAAATATTTTATAGTTCGTACATCGTGGTTGTATGGTAAGTATGGAAATAATTTTGTGAAAACGATGCTACGATTAGGAAAAGAGAGAGAAAACATATCTGTTGTAGCTGATCAAGTTGGTTCTCCTACGTACGTGGCGGATTTAATTACTGTGATTAATAAGCTCATTCATACATCCTTATACGGTACGTATCACGTATCAAATCGCGGTTCATGTTCTTGGTTTGAATTTGCTCAAAAAATATTTTCGCATACAAAAATAAGAGTGAATGTGTTACCTGTGTCGACTGAGGAATTTGGATCGGCGGCAGTGAGACCGAAATATTCGATCTTTCAGCATAAAATGCTACAATTAAATGGTTTTTTACAAATGCCTACTTGGGAAGAAGGATTAGAAAGGTTTTTTATAGAAACAAAAAGTCATTAACAAATTTATGTTAGTGACTTTTTTGTTTGCCTTTAAGAGGTTTTATGGTACTATAATTATAGTATCAGGTACTAATAACAAGTATAAGTATTTCTGGGAGGATATATCATGGAACTATTACAAGGGAAAACATTTGTTGTTATGGGCGTTGCGAACCAAAGAAGTATTGCATGGGGAATTGCTCGCTCTTTGCATAATGCAGGTGCAAAATTAATATTCACATATGCAGGAGAGCGTTTAGAAAGAAATGTTCGTGAACTAGCGGAAACATTAGAAGGACAAGAATCACTTGTATTACCTTGTGATGTAACGAATGATGAAGAACTTACAGCTTGCTTTGAAACTATTAAGCAAGAAGTTGGTACAATTCACGGTGTTGCACACTGTATTGCTTTTGCAAATCGTGATGATTTAAAAGGCGAATTTGTAGATACTTCTCGCGATGGATTTTTACTTGCACAAAATATTAGTGCATTCTCTTTAACAGCTGTAGCAAGAGAAGCGAAGAAAGTGATGACAGAAGGCGGAAATATTTTAACTTTAACATACCTTGGCGGTGAGCGCGTTGTGAAAAACTATAACGTTATGGGTGTTGCGAAAGCTTCATTAGAAGCAAGCGTGAAATATTTAGCGAACGATTTAGGACAACATGGTATTCGCGTTAACGCTATTTCTGCAGGACCAATTCGTACGTTATCTGCGAAAGGTGTAGGCGACTTTAACTCAATCTTAAAAGAAATTGAGGAGCGCGCACCACTTCGTCGTGCGACGACTCCAGAAGAAGTTGGAGATACAGCAGTATTCTTATTCAGTGATTTAGCACGCGGAGTAACAGGTGAAAACATTCATGTTGATTCAGGATATCATATTTTAGGATAAATATAATAGGAATTAAAGTTTAAAAAGGACAGTCTCTAAACGTTGAGACTGTCCTTTTTAATTGTTCCCAGAAAGAACGATTTTTAACGAAAGTTCTAGCCACGTTATGAATATAACTATAATAGTACACGATTTATCCAGCTACGTATGGAAGTGGGAGGGACGAGTGTGAAGAATAAAAATAAAAGTTCAACAGTTGGAAAACCGTTGTTATATATTGCACAAGTAAATTTAGAACTCGCTGCACCGAAAATAAAAAGAATTATTTTAACGAATTTCGAAGATGAGGATCAAAAAGAGCAAAGTAATAGAAATGAAAGTATTGTAAGTAGTGCTGTGGAAGAAGTGGTAGAACAAGAGAAACAAGAACCACGAGAGGAGCCTCAAGTGGAGGTGGAAGAAAAAGTAGAGGAAGAGCAAGAGCAAGTGAGAACGGTCCCTTACAATAAATCCTTTAAGGATATGAATAATGAAGAAAAAATTCATTTTTTATTAAATCGTCCTCATTACATTCCGAAAGTAAGATGTAGAATAAGAACGACGACCGTCTCATATATAGGATCGATTATATCTTACCGTAATGGCATTGTATCCATTATGCCACCAAATAGTATGAGAGATATTCGATTATCTATAGAAGACATCAAATCGATTGATATGGCCGGCTTTTAAATATGTAAAGGTGGTAGAAAGCTTCTACCACCCCAATAGTTTTTTAGTTTACTTAACTATAGAAACGTCGCGTAAGCACTGAATAGCACAGAAGCAGCTTAAATCAACAGTAATGCAAGTAGATGTCGAGATTAATCTTGCATTTGGTATAGCTAAAAACGTACAAATTGGATCGTCAGCAGGTGGTACAGGAGACCCATCACCTAATACTACAGTTAACACACGTAGGACAGCACAGCTATCGTCATCTACGCTTTCTACACGGAAAATTGGAGATTGGCAGCTAGTAAGGCTTGAAGATGGTGCAAATGCTTCAAATGGCGTTCCAGCTTTTGTGTATAAAATAAAAGGGCGTGTATTTGCTACTGCTGCAGTATTGTGTGCTCCTAAAAATGGAATTTCACAACCAGAACCGCATGTTGAACTAGAGCAATCTTGTAGTTCATTGATGAATTTTACGACGTCAACTACGCAGTGAGAAGAGCTATGGTGTTTATTTTCGTTACAACTCATTAATGTCACTCCTTATCTTCTTGTTTGTATTTACATTAATAAGATATTGGAGTGGGGGAGATTTGGTCACAATCTTAAGACCTTTTTTTTTAAATAGGCTAAAGAGGATAGGGAAGGTGGAATTATGTTATTTACAAGCTGGCTTTTATTTTTTATTTTTGCGCTAGCTGCATTTAGGTTAACTCGTCTTATTGTTTATGATAAAATTACAGCTTTTTTGCGAAGACCGTTTATTGATGAGTTAGAGATTACAGAGCCTGATGGAAGTGTATCGACTTTTACAAAGGTGAAAGGGAAAGGATTAAGAAAGTGGATTGGAGAATTATTAAGCTGCTATTGGTGTACAGGTGTGTGGGTTAGTGCTTTTTTATTAGTTTTATATAAATGGATTCCTATTGTTGCAGAGCCTGTACTAGCATTATTAGCCATTGCAGGTGCAGCAGCGATCATTGAAACAATTACAGGATATTTTATGGGAGAATAATAAAGTGAAAATTTAATCAGTGTGGGGCATCCCCCGCTAATTATCAGCCCTCACCAATCGGGATAAATCTTCACGATGTTAGAAAAAGCGGAGTTTAAGAGGATGCGGGAACGGAAATAAAGAGTTGTTCATATAGTAAATAGACAGAATTGACAGTAGAGGAGATGTTTGCTGTGAGCAATAATCCAAGGCAAAATTCATATGATCTACAGCAGTGGTATAACATACAGCAACAGCAACAAGCACACCAACAGGCATATCAAGAACAGTTACAGCAACAAGGCTTTGTGAAAAAAAAGGGATGCAACTGTGGGAAAAAGAAGAATACAATAAAACAATATGAAGAATGAAACACTCATGTTACGGTGAGTGTTTTTTATTGTAAAAATAAAAAGCGGTATTTCAATTAAGAAATACCGCTTTTTACTAGCTAATTTGTGCAACTGTTAATGCTGCAGCACGGATGTCTACAGTTCCAAGCAGTTCAACTGGTACAATTTGAATTAAGTCACCAGGGTTTAAGTTAATAAGAATAACACCACTGGATACGTCTACTTCACCAGTACCAATAACGTTAGAGCGAACCGCTGTACCTGATCCAGGAATAATGTTAGCTGGTGTACCTAATGATAAGAAGAAACGACCAGCTTCTGGTGCAGTAGGAACGTTATCAAGACTGATCGTTAATGTATAACTGATTTGATAAATACCAGCTACTTGAATTCGAATACCGTCTCCGACACTTACTGTATTATTTATTACAGGAACAGTAATATTTGGGTTTGGACTTACGCTAGGTAATAGTAGTGGTGTGAATAGTGAAGCGAACTGAGGTGCAGAAGCGTTGAAAGCAAAACCGAAGGCAGGTAGTGTACTAGCTGGTTTCGCCTCACAATCAATGTTATTAAATTCGCAATCAGAAGAGAACATGTTTTTCACTCCTTTATCTGTTTCTACTTTTAGTTAATGAAAAGGACAGGTTCTATGTTCTAGACAAGTTCCCAATTTTATAAAAAATACATAATAATACCTTTTAAGCATGGATTGGGTGGCAGAATCATCTGCCACCCAATCCATGCTTAAATTAGTATTCAGTTTTATATAGAAACATCGCGTAAGCATTGAATAGCGCAGAAGCAACTTAAATCAACAGTAATACAAGAGGAGGTTGATACTAATCTTGCATTTGGTACAGCTAAAAATGTACAGATTGGATCGTCACCAGGTGGTACAGAGGTACCATCACCTAAAACTACAGTTAATACACGCAATACAGCACAGTCATCATCATCTATACTCTCTACACGGAAAATTGGAGATTGGCAGCTAGTAAGGCTTGCAGATGGTGCAAATGCTTCAAAAGGTGTTCCAGCTTTTGTGTATAAAATAAAAGGACGTGTATTCGCTACTGATGCAGTGTTATGTGCTCCTAAAAATGGAACTTCGCAACCAGATCCACATGTTGTGGTTGCACATTCTTGTAGTTCATGTATAAAACGAACGACATTAGATACACAGTTGAAATCACAATCATGGTGTTGATGATCTTCATTACAATTGCAGCTCATTATGTTCACTCCTTATCGTGAGTTCTGACATACACTATTACAATATGAACGGGATATGGTTGATATTACGTTAATTCTCAGGATAGAAACAGGGAATTTATATAGAGGGGATGTACATATCGTGATATGGAAAAAGACACCCATTATTTAATGGATGTCTTTTCAGGTAAATCTTTTTGCGCAGTATATAGAAAACGAGATATATCTAGTTTCTTTCCTCTGAAAAATTGCGGGGAGGAAATGTAAAGTTCTTCTTTTGCGCGTGTAATGGCGACATAGAGTAATCGTCGTTCTTCTTCTAATGCTTCAGAAGTCTCCGTCACACGGTCATTTGCATCTTTTAATGAAGAAGTATGCGGCAATATACCATCGCTTGCTCCGAGTAAAAAGACGCATGGAAACTCAAGGCCTTTCGCGTTATGAATTGACATAAGCGATACAGCATCTTTTTGCGGCATTGTTTTTAATGCTTCCATTTCTTTTTGACCTTGAATGGCCTCGTTAATAAATTGTAAGTAAGCTGGAATATCCGTAAAGCGAGTTGCTGATTCCATTAATTCTTCTAACATTTCTTCTTGTATGTCCTTATGCATCGTAAAGGAAGAACGATCATTACTTTGTAAGTACTCTAAATACTTTCCTTTACCATGAATAATTTCTTTCAATGCTTTTTTCGGTTCAAGTTCTTTTATAAACTTAATAAAATCGATTCGCTCATTTACTTTTTTAACTTGAAAAGGTTTCAAGCTTGGGTTTAGTAATAGAAAATGAAGAAGAGAAGGGAAACGGCCCTCACCATATTTCCATTGTTCACGTTCAATAAATGAAATGCACTCATCACGGCCAATATACATTGTTGGTAATATATTTGAAAGTGATTCGAGGCGGAACGGTTCAAGCACGAGTCGTAAGTGATCTAATACGGGCCTAATTAAAGAATGTTCGTAGAACGATTGGCTCGCTCCATGTTTAATAAATGGAATCTTATGAATTGTAAGCTGATCAAGTAAAGAACGGCTTACAGAATGTGTACGATATAATAAACAAAAATCTTTATAATTTCGTTCACCACTATCTACTTTTTCCTGAATGAGTTGCAAAATTTGATTTGCTTCATCAAGAGTTGTCACAGGTCGTGCATAAAACGGCTGTATGCCATCGTTACGAACAGAATATAGCTCTTTATCAAAACGTTCTTGATTGAGCTTAATAACTTCATTTCCAAGTCCTACGATAAATGGATTAGATCGATAATTCGTATTAAGTGCGATAATCGTAGTATTATCAAATTCCTTTGGAAAAGATAAAATAATTTGGTGACTTGCCCCTCGCCAGCCGTAAATCGCTTGATCGTCATCACCTGCGATAAATAAATTATTTCTCGGCGTGGCTAACAATTTTACAATTTCATATTGTGCATACGACGTATCTTGAAACTCATCTACTTCAATGTAATGAAAACGCTCTTGTAATTGAGTAAGCAGGGGAGCGTTATTTTCTAACATATAATACATTTCTAATAAGATGTCGTCAAAATCGATATAATTGTGTCGTTGTTTTACCTCTTCGAAACGTTCGTATACTTCTTTGAACTCTTGTTCAACCGGTGTTTTCGCTTTTACATCTTTCGGACGATTCAAGTTGTTTTTCTCAAGTGAAATCATAGCGAGTATCGTTTCGGCATCATAATCGTCTTTTAAGCGCAATTCTTTCAAAATTTTCTTTATCATAATTTGTTTATGTTTTTCATTTGCTAAAATTTGCTGATTATATCCTTGACTACGAAGCAATTTTAAAAAGACAGAGTGGAATGTACCAGCAACGACATAGCTACTTGCGGCATGATTCATACCAGGTAAATTCGCTACACGGCTTCGAATTTCTTCAGCTGCTTTTTGTGTAAACGTCAGCAGTAAAATATTTCGCGGATGGACATGTTTTACATTAACTAAATAACCAACGCGAGTTGTTAAAACAGATGTTTTACCACTTCCAGCACCAGCTAGTGTAAGGACAGGTCCTTCTGTCGTTTGCACTGCTTCTAACTGTTTTTCATTTAAATAAACACCTTGCTGTTCTAAAGCGCGGAAATACGCCGCATCTGCATCTTCTTCCATAATTAAATGGGTAGATGTTTTCGGAATATGATACGCCGCTTGCGGAATGCCAGCGTGTGTTAACGGTTTTTGTGAAAATTTTTCTTGTGTCATATATTCACCTTCAAAACTATAGCATCAACATTTAACTTTAGCGGAAGAAAAAGAAAATAGCAATGTAAAAAACAGGAGGGGCTACCTCCTGCTACAAAATTATAATTCTTTTATCATTACGACGTGTGGGATATTTGCTTCCATAAACACATCAGAAGCCGTCACGTATCCTAGCTTTTTATAGAAAAATTCAGCATGTGTTTGAGCATGGAGTTTCAATTTCGGTAGAGACTCTTCCTTCGCATACGCTTCAAGTGCATCCATAATGATTTTACCAATGCCTTTTTTACGATGTGAAGCTAGTACGCAAATGCGCTCCATTTTTCCTATTCCATCAACGATGCGGAAGCGACCAGCACCAACTGGAACATCATTATCATATATAACAACGTGTGTTGAAATCTCTTCAAACTCATCATACTCTTCTTCTGCAGAAACACGTTGCTCATTTACAAATACTTGCTTACGTACAGAGAATGCATCTCTTAGTTGTTCGTCCGTTTGTACGATTTGTGCGTGCAAATTAGTTGTTCTCCTTTCCAAGGTGGAATGTTTCATGTACAGTCCACGTTCCATTTTCTAATTGGTATAGAAGGTGGAAACGATCGATTGGTTGCTCATAATAGAAATCTTTCATACGTAATCGACCTAATACATCAGCGTGCTCTGCGTCTGATAAGTCTTGACCGATTGTTAAATGAGGTACGAAAGAGTACTCGCGCTCTTGTGTAAAGAAACCATTATGCATTTCTTCATTTAAGAAAGTAAGTTCAGGTGTTTTTTCTACTTTAAAATAAAGAACATTATTAACAGGTGCGAATGAACCGACTTTCCCAACATGAAGGGTGAAAGGGTTCGTTTTATTTGCGATTGTATGTAACTCATTCACAATCGATTCTAATTGTTCATCTTGCGTCTCAAAGGGTGTTTTCAATGTAATATGTGGCGGAACTAATGCGTAATGCGGATCATAACGTTTACGTAATCCGTTCGCTTTATCTTGAATCATTTTTGATGGGAAAATTACAATTCCTAATTTCATGTTCCAATTCCTCCCTTTGCAAGTCTAGTTAGATTTTGAGAATAAATCTCTTTATCTATTATATCAAATTATTCTGAATACCGCTCTCTATTATTTCATTGATAGGATATGAGAAAATGCTTTTGGTAAATCTGCTTGCCAATATTTCCATGTGTGATTCCCTTCAAACTCTTCATAATGCGTGATGAAATTTCTATCTGTAAGTAGTTTATTTAACTCGCGATTCGGTTCTACGAAATCAGATACTTGTCCGTCTGTACGCTTGACAGCTGTTTCTTCGGTCCCAATTACGTGATAAAGATCTAGCGCCCCCGGATTTTTGAAATCTTTTGCTAAGTTCATGACTGTTTCATCAACAAATGGTGATTGCATAACGACCTTACCAAATGTATGCGGATACATAAGTGCGGTCATGAAGGAAACTGTACCGCCGAGAGAATCTCCAATTAAAACGCGTCCTTTACCCATTTGATACGTTGGATAATTTGCATCAATATATGGAGCAAGCTCATGAGCAAGGAAACGAATGTAAGCAGCATTCTTTACATCATTTGGGAAATATTTTTCCTTACGATCGTGTACATTTTTATATGGAATACCGACAATAATTGTGCGGTCGATTTCTTCAGTTTCACGAAGACGCTCAATTACACGGTGCGCTTTACCAAGCTGAAAATAATCTCTACCATCTTGTGCAATAACAACCGTATGCTTATGGAGAGGTGTGTAATTTACTGGTAAATAAACAAGAAGTGTAAGCTCCTCTTGAAGTGATGTACTAAAAAATGAAATTTCTTCAATTCTCCCTATTGTTTGATTCATGTATATCCCCCTAAATAAAAATTTACTGTAATGATTGTAAGAGCAACGCTTGTAGTGAAAAGGAAAGAAATAATCACTAATAGGTGCCTTAATTTCTATTTTACCATAATGGTACGAAGAATCTAAAAAATTAGTATTTAAGTTGTGAAAGAAAACGGATATAATGAAGTGGGATTTTTTACAGGTGAGAGGGGAGACAGGATTTGAAACAAGAAAGATCAATCGCACTACCACTAGCAATTTCCATTATAGCAATTTCATTCGCAGCTGTTTTTGCAAAGATGTCCTCAGCACCATCTTCCGTTTTAAGTATGTATCGATTATGGATTATCGTACTTATTATGCTGCCGATCGTTTGGAAAAAACGGGAAGAGTTTAGTAGGATTCAAATAAAAGATTGGGGATTTTTAATTGGATCTGGTTTCTTTTTAGCTCTTCATTTTCTTCTATGGTTTGAATCCTTAAAGCATACGACAGTTGCTAGTTCGACGATTATTTTAGCACTTCAACCGATCGTATCTTTAGTGGGAGGTTTTTTCTTATTTAAAGAAAGAACAACCTATTCAGCAATTGCGACGATGGGAATTGCGATACTAGGCGTAATGTGTATTGGCTGGGGAGATTTAGGGCTAAGTGAGCAAGCAATTTATGGGGATATATTATCCTTTTTAAGTGTAATTGCAGTTGTCGGTTATTTATTTATCGGACAAACGACAGTAAAGAAAGTATCTCATTGGATTTATAGTTTCACTGTATTTGCCTTCGCTGGTATATTTATAGCGATTTATAACGTCATACTTCAAGTGCCATTTACAGGCTATACGAAGTGGGATTGGAGTATTTTTCTTTTACTTGCGATTGTACCGACAGTGTCACACGTCATTAATAATTGGTTATTAAATTACGTAAATGCAACAACGATTTCAATGAGTATTTTAGGAGAACCAGTTGGGGCATCTATACTAGCGTTCTTCTTACTTGGAGAAAAATTAAACGCAATGCAAATTATCGGTAGCATGCTCGTATTGTTTGGTGTATCTGTTTTCTTACTACAGCAACAAAAGCGAACAGCAAAAAATGTGGTGAACGAACCGGCTTATACACAGGAATTATAACGAGCCTATTCTAATATACGAAAAGAGAAGTTATTGGTAACTTCTCTTTTTTTGTTCTATGCAGAAAATAAAACAAATCAATAGGAGGAATCCCCTCCATATAGCATGAAAAAAGATAATATATAGTGGAGTTACATCATACGTTTCTCATACAAATATAGAAGGGGAAGGGGAAGGAGAGACCAAATGAAAGAGATTTTAATGAAATACATGACAAATCTTACAACATTAAGTGAAGAGCAGCAGCGCATGATCGTAGAAGAATTACAAATTGAAGAGTATAAAAAAGGAACAGTGCTCCTAGGGCAAGGAGATGTTCCGTCTAAATGTTATTTTGTATTAAAAGGATGCGTGAGGCAACATTGTATAGATGAATCTGGAAAAGAAGTTACATCAAATTTTTATACAGAAGAACAAGCAATCGCAAATTTCAATCATCATAAACAAGATAAATTATCCCCACATACGTTAACGTGCCTAGAAGATTGTCTAGTTGTAGTTGGCGATCTGTATAGTGAAAAGGACATGTATAAGAAATATTCACAGTTAGAAGAAATGACGCGCCAAATGATTGAATACAATTTTGGTGAAGTACAAGAAGAACTTACATTATTTATTGCATCGACACCAGAAGAGCGCTACAAATCATTATTACAAAAACGACCGCATTTAATCGATCGTGTTCCTCAATATCAATTGGCAAGTTATCTAGGTATTACGCCAGAATCATTAAGCAGAATTAAGAAACGACTCAAACAGTAGAGTTTTTTCCACCTCTAAGCAATAGCCATATACTAAATCCTAGTTCACCTGCGATCATCGGTAGTTGAAAGACAACGTTAAGAATGGAAATAATCGCATCATATTGTGAAAACATCGTATTCATTACGTTAATGATGATATAGCCGATTGCAGCAATGAGCAGTAATATACTAATAGTTTTCGGTATGTTTTTAGATTGAAAGGTTACGTATCCTAAGGTGAGAAGATGTAAGCCGAAAATGATTAATCCTACAGACCAAATGTATTCAAAAGCTTCTAGAAATAACATTGTATATGCTTCTGAATTAGCAAATATGTTTTTTGAAAGAAGTAATACAAATATTAAATTGAATAGAGCAATCCCAAGTATAGCTGTATACATAAGACGAAGACAGGCAGCTAGCAATGAGAGGCTAGTATGGATAGGTTTTAGAAAGAAATAAAGAGCCCACGAGGCGATAATATCCGTAATAAAAATGATAATCCATCCGAAAATTTCTGCTTTGAAAAGTGAACTTGAAGTTTGAATATTATGGAGTGTCGTGCTCGCATTACTTGGTACAACGAGATTTCCGTGAACAAAACCGTAAGAAAAAAATGCAGTGAATGCCATGATAAGAAGAGAAGTGCCTGCAAATAAGGCAAAATTTCGCTCAGTCATAATACGTCCTCCTATTCTAATGTTGTTTTCATTGTAATAGGGAAGAGGAGGAGATTCATTGACTTAAATCAAGGGAGGGGAAGTTTAGTGGAATTTCCATCAAAAAAAGATGTATGGTTATATCCGATTTTTTTCGTTGGCATTGGAGCGTGTTTTGCTCCCATATTTGCAGGGAGAGAATATTTTCTTTTATTTTTTACAATTCCTTTAGCCATACTATTTATTTGGAGTTGGTTTTCAACAAAATATATTGTTGGGGAAGAAACAATTACTATTAGATCGGGTTTCGTTAAAAAGTGCATATTTATACGAGATATAAAACAAATTTCGAGCACGAAAAATCCGTTAGCCGCCTATGCACTATCATTCGATCGATTAGAAATTGTTTAAGGATCATATGAAACAGAACTTATTTCTCCAAGAAATAAAGAAGAATTTATTTTGTTGTTAAAAAGAAAAAAACCTGGGATTGAAATAAAGTAAGAGAGTGGATTCATATCTACTCTCTTTATGTCACTTTGGATTTGTCATATAAGGTTGTACGTGAACGATACATAAGTCGCGGAATTTTCCTTCAGCAGTTGTGACAATTACGACTGCTCTTCCTGCACTTTTTCCAGTAATCGTTACTGTCTCACCTTTCGGATAGATGGTGATGACGTCGGAGTTCATATTTGTCCAAATAAGCTCTTGATTCTTTGCCTGCATTGGCAAAACGGAGGCTGATAAATCGGCACTTTGTCCGGTTTTTATTTTAAGCTTATTTTTCTGTATATGAATACCAATTACAGATATAACAGAAGGAGCAATTGAAATTTTGGATGGATTAGGTTGTATGTTTAAAAGAGAAGTAGAAGTGTTTGTGATAGGTGAAAATTTTCTTATATGTTGTTGCTGTAAAGATGCTAACATTGTGGAGTCCCCTTTCTGTATAGGTGTCGATACTAATAATATAAAGGAAGAATGTTATAGTAAATTTAACGAAACATAAAGAAATTGTTAAATTCGAGAAGAATATTGTCGAAATGCGGTTAAAAGAAAGCTCTGCTGTTATCGTAACAGCAGAGCTTTCTTTTTATAGATTATGACTATGTTGTTTTTCAAAATTCTCAAATTGCTCTTCAACTTCTTTTGAAGGCTTAGTTAGTAAACTAACAATTATGATCACTATTAAACTAATAGCGAAACCAGGAATCATTTCATATAAGAAATCTTTTAGGAACTTAAACTGTGTCCAAATAATTACTGTGGCTGCACCTGAAATCATACCAGCAAGCGCGCCCCATTTTGTCATACGTTTCCAATATAAGCTTAATAAAATGGCTGGTCCAAATGAAGAACCAAATCCAGCCCAAGCATATCCAACAAGAGCTAAAATCGTATCATTTTGTTTAAGCGCTAATGCACATCCAATTAAAGCGATACCAAGAACAGCCATACGACCGACAAATACAAGTTCTTTATCAGAAGCAGAACGCTTAAAGAATGTACGATATAAGTCTTCTGTTACTGCACTTGAGGTAACGAGCAACTGAGAAGAGATTGTGCTCATAATAGCTGCTAAAATAGCGGCTAATAAAAATCCAGTAATAAGTGGATGGAATAAAATTTTTCCAAGTTCAAGGAAAATTGTCTCTGGGTTAGATAATGTCAAACCTTGTTGTGAATAGTAAGCAATACCGATAAGACCAGTAAACATAGCTCCGACAACAGAGAAAATCATCCAGCTCATACCAATTCTTCGCGCGCTTTTAATTTCTTTTACAGACGAAATTGCCATAAAGCGTACGATGATATGAGGTTGTCCAACATAACCAAGGCCCCATGCGAATAAAGAAATCATTCCTAAAGTAGAGGCACCTTTAAAAATATCTAGACGTGTTGGATCTACAGATCGAATTGTATCAAATGCAGGTCCAAGTCCGTTTGTATTCATAATTGTTACGATAGGAACAAGAATAAGGGCAACTACCATAATGATTCCTTGCACGAAGTCTGTCCAACTTACTGCTAAGAAACCACCAAATAATGTGTAAGCTACAACAACGCCTGCTACAATGAGTAATCCAACATGATAGTTCATACCAAATGAATTTTCAAATAATACAGCGCCTGAAACTAATCCTGAAGCTACATAGAAAGTAAAGAAAATCATAATAACAAGTCCGGATACTAAGCGTAGCATGTGAGATTTGTCGTGGAAACGGTGTTCCAAAAATTCTGGAATAGTAATAGAGTTGTTTGCAATTTCAGAGTAGGTACGTAAGCGAGGAGCGACATAAAGCCAGTTTGCGTATGCGCCTAGTGTTAGGCCGATCGCAATCCAACTACTACTTAATCCAACGCTAAACATTGCACCGGGTAATCCCATTAAAAGCCAACCACTCATATCAGATGCTCCAGCACTTAATGCTGTTACTGCGGGGCCTAGTGTACGCCCGCCAAGCATATAATCTGTTAAGTTGGACGTTCGTTTGTAGGCGAAATAGCCGATTACTAACATCCCGAGCATGTAAATAGAGATAGAAGTTAAAGTTAACATCTGCGTACTCATGTAGTTCCCCTTCCTTTTGTCATGTCTTTTGATGCATTTTGCATATTTATAATCTATCATGATTATTCTGAAAAATCCATATACAAATATGAATTTTCAGAAATGTAAGCGTTTTTTGACATCGTTTTACTTTTTAAATATATAAATTTCAGACGAAAAAACCTTAATTTTAATAGAGTATTTATTATATTTACATAAAAACACGTTGTTTTGTCAATATAATATTGAAAGAAGGGAGAAATAATTTTTTTAAAAAAAGTATTGACTTGTGAAAAAAGTTAGGTCTATAATGAGTGCAACTTAAAAAAATGCAAGCGTTGATGAAGAAGAGTACACATGATGAACATGTCAGAGAGCTGATGGTTGGTGCGAATCAGTATGGGATTGATGTGGAATGGGCTTCGGAGCTTCCAAACCGAAACGAAAGAAGTAGGCTTTGGCGACATGATCTCATCGATACAAGAGACACGTATTATTTTTTGATACGGCAAAGTGCGTTACATTCGTAACGAATTAAGGTGGCACCACGGGAGTACCCGTCCTTTCTATAGGATGAGTACTCCCTTTTTGTGTACAAAAAATTAAATATGTTAAATCGTTTAAGTAAGAAGAGTACGTATATTGGAGACGTTTCAGAGAGCCGGGGACAGGTGGGAGCCCGGTGCGGTGCCATATACGGAATGGGCTTACGAGAGGTATGCTGAACAATTATTTTCAGTAGGCAACCCGGGTTCCGCCGTTACAAGGATAAGGTATATATTTTGTACCTGAATAAAGCGGGATGCTTTTGCGTCCAACCTGAGGTGGTACCACGGTAAATTTATCGTCCTCTACATATTTCGATATGTAGGGGACTTTTTTATTTTTCAGAGTGAGGTGAAAGGCATGATGACAAAAGAGGAATTTATGAAGCAAAAAGAACAAAGAAATACATTTTTAGTAATTGCTGAAGAAGAAGGAGATAGCATTACGCCAATTTCTTTATATAGACGTATGAAGGGAAAGAAAAAGTTTTTATTAGAAAGTTCGCAGCTTCATCAAGATAAAGGGCGCTATTCTTACTTAGGGTGTAATCCTTATGGAGAAGTGAAAAGCGTTGGTATAGAAGTAGAGCGAATGATGTATGGGAAAAAAGAAAAGCTGCAGGGTAACGTACTGCAAATGCTAGAAGAGGTAATCGCACCAGCGCAAGTAGACAGTCCATTTCCGTTTTGCGGGGGAGCAGTTGGATATATTGGCTATGACGTCATTCGGCAGTATGAAAACATTGGAGCAGATTTACACGATCCATTAAATATTCCAGAAGTACACCTTTTACTATATCGTGAGTTTACCGTTTACGATCATTTACGCCAAAAGTTGTCATTGGTATATGTATGCAGGGAAGACGATTCAGCTTCTTATGAAGAAGTATACGAAAGATTGCAAGTATACAAAGAGGAAGTGCTAAAGGGAGAAGAAGCAGAAGTAACTGAAATAAGATCAACATTATCATTCACTTCTTCTATAACAGAAAAAGAATTTTGCACGATGGTAGAAACAGCGAAAGAATACATTCGGGCCGGAGATATTTTCCAAGTTGTATTATCCCAGCGTTTGCAAAGTGAATGTATTGGAGATCCATTTGCATTATACCGGAAACTTCGAATTGCAAATCCATCACCATATATGTTCTATATCGATTTTCAAGATTATGTTGTACTTGGCTCTTCGCCGGAAAGTTTGTTATCAGTAAGAGAGGATAAAGTGATGACAAACCCAATTGCTGGTACGAGGCCGAGAGGGAAAACGAAGCAGGAAGATGAGGAAATCGAAAAAGAACTGTTAGGAAATGAGAAAGAGCGAGCAGAGCATATGATGCTTGTGGACCTAGGACGAAATGATATTGGCAGAGTAAGTGAAATTGGCTCTGTGACGATAGATAAATATATGAAAGTAGAAAAATACTCTCACGTTATGCACATTGTATCTGAAGTTTACGGAACATTGCGAAAACAAACGAGTGGATTTGATGCATTAGCGTATTGTTTACCAGCTGGTACAGTATCAGGTGCTCCGAAAATAAGGGCGATGGAAATTATTAATACGTTAGAGCATGAAAAAAGAAATGTATATGCCGGAGCGGTTGGATATATTTCATTCTCAGGAAACCTTGATATGGCGCTAGCAATTCGAACGATGGTTGTAAAAGACGAGAAAGCGTACGTTCAGGCAGGAGCGGGTATCGTCTACGATTCAGACCCGGTTGCTGAATATGAAGAAACATTAAATAAAGCGAGAGCGCTTTTGGAGGTTATGAAATGATTGTACTTATCGATAATTATGATTCGTTCACATATAACTTGTATCAACTATTAGGCGAGTACGAGAAAGAAATTGTTGTCGTAAGAAATGATCAAATAACAATTGAACAATTAGAGGAGATGAAGCCGAAAGGAATTGTGCTCTCACCAGGACCTGGGAAACCAGAAGATGCTGGAATTTGTATCGATGTTATTCGTCATTTTTATAAGAACGTTCCCATCTTAGGAATTTGCCTTGGCCATCAAGCAATCATATCCGCATTTGGAGGAGAAATTGTTAGAGCAGAGCGCATTAAACACGGAAAAACATCGCGTGTGAAACATAACGGAACGTCAATCTTTTCGTACGTTACGCAGCCGCTAACAGCAATGCGTTACCATTCACTCGTCGCAGTGCAAAATAGTTTGCCGCAGTGTTTTGACATACTTGCGACAGCGATGGATGACGGAGAAATCATGGCAGTTCGTCACAACTATTATCCGCTCTTCGGATTACAGTTTCACCCAGAATCAATTGCAACAGAAGAAGGCGGAAAGTTAATACGTGCCTTTTTAGCAGAAGTGAAAGAGGAGGAGAGAGTATGAACAGTTATCTTCGAAAATTAGTAGAGGGACAACATTTAACAGAAGAAGAAATGTATGAAGCGGGACTTCTTTTATTAAGTGACAACATATTGGAAAGTGAAGTTGCAGCTTTCTTAGTATTGCTGAAAGCGAAAGGCGAAACAGCAGAAGAAATATACGGTCTCGTTCGTGCTCTTCGCGAAAAGGCATTACCGTTTTCAAATCATATAAAAGGCGCGATGGACAATTGCGGAACGGGTGGTGACGGTGCGCAAACATTCAATATTAGTACAACATCGGCATTTGTACTTGCCGGAGCTGGTGTAAAGGTTGCGAAACATGGAAACCGCGCTGTTTCTAGTAAAACAGGAAGTGCTGATTTATTAGAAGAACTCGGTGTAAACATAAGCTGTACGCCGGGTGAGATTGACTATTTATTAGAGAATGTAGGTATTGCCTTCTTATTCGCACCAGCGATGCATCCAGCATTAAGACGCATTATGAAAATAAGAAAAGAATTAAACGTTCCGACGATCTTTAACTTAATTGGACCGTTGACGAATCCGGTTAATTTAGAAACACAATTTGTCGGTATTTATAAGCGAGATATGTTATTGCCAGTAGCGGAAGTATTGCAGAAACTTGGCAGAAAACAAGCGCTCGTCGTAAACGGAAGTGGCTTTTTAGATGAAGCATCATTACAGGGAGAAAATCATGTCGTCGTTTTAAAAGATAATGAAATAGTAGAAATGAGTATTGATCCAGAAAAGTATGGTTTTTCAAGAGTGAAAAATGAAGAAATTAGAGGTGGGAATTCAAAAGAAAATGCAAAGATTACGCTCGGAGTATTAAGCGGAGAAAAGAGTGTCTATCGCGATACTGTTTTATTAAATGCAGGTCTAGCCCTTTTCGCAAATGGAAGAGCAGAAACGATTGAAGAAGGAATTACACTAGCAACGCACAGCATTGACTCTGGAAAAGCATTAGCCAAACTAAACTTATTAATTGCAGCAAGCCATGAAAATTTAGAAAGGGTGAATTAAAATGAGGACGATTCTAGACAAAATTGTAGAGCAAAAAAAAGTAGAAGTTGCGGAGTTATATGAAACATATTCACCAGTGAAAGAAAAAAGGAAAACACACTCACTTGTAAAAGCTTTAGAGCAGTTTACTGTAATAGCAGAGGTAAAGCGAGCGTCTCCATCAAAAGGCGATATTAATTTACACGTTGATGTGCCAAAACAAGTGAAAACATATGAAGAATGCGGTGCTGGAGCAGTTTCGGTTTTAACAGACGGTCAATTTTTTAAAGGGTCGTTTCACGACTTACAAACGGCAAGAGCAGAAAGTAACATTCCGCTTTTATGTAAAGATTTTATAATCGATAAAATCCAAATTGATAGAGCGTATGAAGCAGGAGCAGATCTTATTTTATTAATTGTTGCAGTATTGTCAAAAGAGAAATTAAACGAGCTTTATAACTACGTGCTAGAAAAAGGATTAGAAGCGATTGTTGAAGTTCATGATGAACAGGAATTAGAAATTGCAATCCGATTAAATCCGCACGTTATCGGTATTAACAACCGTAATTTAAAAACATTTGAAGTAGATTTAAGCCAAACTGAAAAGCTCGGAAAACGACTGAATGAGGAAAACCTACTTTGGATTAGTGAAAGCGGAATTCATTCAAAAGAAGATATTATTCGCGTCAAACGTGCTGGTGCAAAAGGTGTATTAGTTGGAGAAGCACTTATGACATCATCTTCTATAAGTAACTTTTTCGAAGACTGTAAGGTGAACATATGAAAGTGAAAATTTGCGGCATCACTGATGTTGAAACAGCAAAACATGCTTGCGAATACGGAGCAGATGCAATTGGATTTGTTTTTGCAGAAAGTAAGCGGAAAATCACCCCAGGGCTAGCGAAAGAAATTATTGGGGAAATTCCAGTCCACGTTTTCAAGGTAGGTGTTTTCGTAAATGAATCAGTAGAAGTGATCCAGAAAATTGCAGAGGAGTGCGGGTTAACGCATGTGCAACTACATGGGGATGAAGACAAACATCAAATTAGGAGATTGAATATTCCGTCTATAAAAGCGGTAGGAGTAGCTTTAGAGAAAGATATTGAATGTGCGAAAAAATATGATACAGATTATCTGTTATTTGATAGCCCGAAAGAAAAGTTCCACGGAGGAAACGGAAAGACATTCTCATGGGAGTTACTCGCACATATGCCAAATGAGTTGCGAGAGAAAACGATATTAGCTGGCGGATTAAACATCCTTAATATAGAAGAAGCAATTCGAACCGTTCAGCCGTATATGATCGATGTGAGCAGCGGAGTAGAGACAGAAGGAAAGAAAGATATAGAGAAAATAAAACAATTTATTAAAAAAGCGAAGGAGTGTTCAAAATGAACTACGCATATCCAGATGAAAAAGGTCATTACGGTATATACGGAGGACGATACGTTCCAGAAACGTTAATGCAATCCGTATTAGAATTAGAAGAAGCATATAAAGAAGCGATGCAAGATGAAGCGTTTCAAAAGGAATTAGATCATTATTTACAAACGTATGTTGGAAGAGAAACACCGCTTTATTTCGCTGAAAATATGACGAAGTATTGCGGCGGAGCAAAAATCTATTTGAAACGTGAAGATTTGAACCATACGGGAGCTCATAAAATTAACAATACAATCGGTCAGGCACTTCTTGCGGTAAGAATGGGTAAGAAGAAAGTTGTCGCTGAAACAGGAGCAGGACAACACGGAGTTGCAACAGCTACTGTATGTGCACTTTTCGGTTTAGAATGCGTCATCTTCATGGGAGAAGAAGATGTGAGACGACAAAAATTAAACGTGTTTCGAATGGAATTACTCGGAGCAAAAGTAGAAAGCGTTGCGGCAGGTAGCGGCACGTTAAAAGATGCGGTGAACGAGGCGCTTCGTTACTGGGTTTCACATGTACACGATACGCACTACATTATGGGATCAGTTCTCGGGCCACATCCATTCCCGCAAATTGTTCGTGATTTCCAAAGTGTAATTGGGAAAGAAACGAAAAAGCAATACGAAGCGTTAGAAGGGAAATTACCAGAAGCAGTCGTTGCTTGTATTGGCGGTGGTAGTAATGCAATGGGAATGTTTTATCCGTTCGTACACGATGAAGAAGTTGCTCTTTACGGTGTTGAAGCAGCTGGAAAAGGTGTTCACACAGAAAAGCACGCAGCCACTTTAACGAAAGGAAGTGTCGGTGTTTTACACGGATCGATGATGTACCTTCTGCAAAATGAAGAAGGGCAAATTCAAGAAGCGCACTCTATTTCGGCAGGGCTGGATTACCCAGGTGTTGGGCCAGAACATAGCTTGCTAAAAGATATTGGCCGCGTTTCTTATCATTCCATTACAGATGAAGAAGCGTTAGAAGCATTTCAATTATTAACGAAAAAAGAAGGGATTATCCCGGCATTAGAAAGTTCACATGCTGTTGCATACGCTTTAAAACTAGCGCCGCAAATGAAGAAAGACGAAGGACTTGTCATTTGTTTATCCGGCCGCGGTGATAAAGATGTAGAGAGTATAAAACGTTATATGGAAGAGGTGTAAAAAATGGGAGTAGAAAAAATTATAGCAGCGTTTGAAAATGGCAAGAAAGCATTTATTCCGTATGTAATGGGCGGAGATGGTGGACTTGAAAAGTTAAAAGAAAGAATTCGTTTTCTTGATGAAGCAGGAGCAAGCATCGTTGAAATTGGTATCCCATTTTCAGATCCAGTCGCAGACGGTCCAACTATTCAAAGGGCAGGAAAAAGAGCATTAGATAGCGGTGTAACATTGAAAGGTATTTTTCAAGCATTAATAGAGGTGAGGCAAGAAGTTCAAATTCCATTTGTACTTATGACATATTTAAATCCAGTACTCGCATTCGGAAAGGAACGTTTCATTGAGAGCTGTCTTGAAGCAGGGGTGGACGGTATTATCGTTCCAGACTTACCGTATGAAGAACAAGACATTATTGCACCGCTCCTTCGCGTGGCGAATATCGCTTTAATTCCACTCGTTACCGTAACGAGCCCTATTGAACGAATCGAAAAAATCACGAGTGAATCACAAGGATTCGTCTACGCCGTTACAGTAGCGGGCGTAACGGGAGTACGTCAAAACTTTAAAGATGAGATTCGTAGTTACTTAGAAAAAGTAAAAGCACACGTCCACTTACCAGTAGTCGCAGGATTCGGTATTTCAACACGAGAGCAAATTGAAGAAATGATTACAATATGTGACGGCGTTGTCGTTGGAAGTAAAGTCATTGAGCTGTTAGAAAATGAAAAGCGAGAAGAAATTTGTGAGTTAATACATGCAGTGAAAGAAACAGAAGAGGCTTAAGTCTCTTCTGTTTCTTTTGTGTAATAAATGTTAAAATATACAGAAAATACTTACAACTTAGAGGGTGAGAAGGCATGCTAAGACGTAAACTATTATATCTTTTTTTAACTGTACCATTATACGCTTGGCTCATTAGCATGACGAAAATAGAGTTGATGGCTCTGTTTTTAGGATATGTATTCATCTTTTCCCAATTAAATCGAATACAAGAGCAATCTATTTTAGAAGTATGTATATTTTCGGTTAGTATAGAACTATTTAGTATCGTTTCGATTGTATTATTAAATGAATTATTCCAATGGATCCATTCATTTGAATTAATAAAACTTGGGAATATTGTATTGCAAGTAATATGTGCTTATATTGTGTTTGTTGTACTAGAAAAAATGATTGGACAGCAGACGGTTTTTCAGGATAAAAGATAAAATATTAGTTATTCAAAAAAGGAGCCAAGCGGCTCCTTTTTTAAATCTGTTATAAAAATAATTGAAAATCATAACATCTGTTATATAATAGTTAAAAATTGCAATTTTTACGAAAAGAGATGATAGCATGGCCATATTGTTGGCACTTATCCCAATTATGATGATTTTTATTTGTTTATTTTTGTTTAAACAAACGTCATTAAGGGCTTCATTAATTTCTTATGCCGTTTCTGTCGGAATCGTTTTACTTTCGCCAACGTTCCAATTAGGGATAAGTGAAACTGTGCACGCAACGATTAAAGGTTGGTTAATTTGTTTTATTGTCGGATACGTTTTATTTTTCGGTATTTTTTTATTTCACCTCATGAACAAAATGGGGTACATCGATCAAGTAGCGCGTTTTCTAGAAGAAGTTACGCACGATCGCTTACTACAAATGCTTCTTATGTGCTTTGGCATTTGTCCACTTATTGAATCAGTAAGTGGATTCGGAATTGGTTTTATGGTCGCAGCACCTATTTTTCTTTCGCTCGGTTATAAACCGTTTCAAGCTGTGCTACTATCGTTTATCGGTTTACTTGCAAGTTCATGGGGCGCGATGGCAACGGGTACGATTATCGGTTCTCAGCTTATTAACATGCCGCTCACAACTCTTGGTACAAATACAGCATTATTAAGCATCCCGATTTTCGCATATTTTATCTTCCTTTCTTTATACGTTGTCGGTGGCTGGCAGGCAGTTATAGAAAAGTGTAAGGAAGGAGTAGGATTCTTTCTATTATTTTCTCTCGGAATCTATCTTTCTAACGCATACGTAAGTGTTGAACTTGCAGGGATATTAAGTTCTATCGTTACCATTACATTTGGCTTTCTAATCATTAAATTAAAAGGAAAAAGTGAGCAAAACTTTATAACAGAACATGCTGCGGCTGTAGAGAGAGAAGTATCTATTATAAAAATTATTAGCCCTTATATATTCTTAACAGTTTGTATTTTACTTTCTCGCCTCGTTCCAGCATTACATGATTTTCTTAGGTCATATGCAGTTCTCGATTTAAAATCATACTCTTACAAACTAGAGTTACTATATTCGCCAGGGTTTTGGCTCGCCATGACTTGTTTATTTACAATTATTTTCTTCCGCATTCCATCCAATATTATGAAACAATCACTCTCGCAAACGATAAGACAATGGATTCCATTCGCAATTACAACGACGATGTTTATCGCCATTTCAGAACTAATGGGCGCATCTGGTATGCATTCATTACTCGCAAAAACAGCTGGTGAAACATTTGGCACGTTTTTCGTTTTCGTTGCTCCGTTTATTGGGGGAATCGGAGGCTTTTTAACAGGTAGTAACGCAGGATCAAATGCGATGTTTATAAAGCTACAAATGCAAACAGCGCAAAACGTAGCACTCCCGTGGCAATACGTCACAACGCTCCAAAACACCGCATCATCAGTAGCCACAATCGCTTGTCCATCACGGATTACACTAGGCGCGTATTTATGTAATATCCCTTATCGTGAAAATGAACTATTAAAGAAGACGACGTTAATGATTTTTGGTGCGGTGTTGCTTGTAGTGGTGGAGGTTATTGTTTGGTATATGTTGAGAAAATAAGAAATCCTCCTGGGAAAGGAGGATTTTCTTTTTATATGGATAATGCCTAAAGTATGAACAGCTTCTACTAAATGAATAGGAGATGAAAGAGATGCCCTTAAAAAACTACGGTGTATTAAAAGGTACAGTTGTACAATCTAAGATTGGAAAAGGGAAAACACCTCATTATCAAGTTCATTTACAAGGCGAAGCAGGAGTTAATTATCGCATTGCAATTAACGTGAAATCGCAAAGCTATCCGTCGGAAGTTTTATATTTTGCGAGTAACAATATTCGATCAGAGGCGATTCATATTTTACCGACATTACCGTTCGGTTTTACGGAAGTGAAAAACAATGAGCCGAAAGTAGCTTTAGATTATGTAAGAGGTAATTTATTTGATTCAAAGCAAATGATTCCTTTACCTGCTGAAAAATCGGGATCTGATAATGATTTAAATGAGAAAATAGAACATTATATAAAAAGAGCAATAGATGAGAAAGCAATTATTTATGCGTTTGGTGAAAGGTGGGGACCAGAAGAAAAGGTTCCGGATTCGTATTTCCACTTTACACCTGGAAACGGTATACACGATATTCATATGAATCAAGGGAATGTAGAGAAATGGCAAGGTGATGATGGCAAATGGCAAGACGGTGGGATATTGATTCACTTTGAGAAGAAGGAAGAGTGGATTGGTATTTTTCTTGCCTTTCAGTCACAGTCATGGTGTACCGATGAAGAAGGGCACGCTCGTGTTCCGGTTGAGCATTGTGATTATAAGAGAAATAATTGATGAGAAGAGGGCGTTCACAATGAACGCCCTCTTCTTATTTTATAAAACACAAAACTCACAAGTGTAGAAATACAAGAGAAAAGAAGCGCCACACTAGAAAACGCGATGAAATACATATTATACTTCATCATTTTACCGATTAGTTGGTTACTATCGTACTGAAACAGTCCCGCTATTATATTGAATAAAAATAATACGATAAACATGACGATAACACCGTCTATTGATCCTTTAATGTCTGGTTTACTTAAAGCGATATGTGCGGAAATGCAAATAGCGATAAATAAAAATAACCAAAATGAAGGATTCAATAAATTGCTAAATGTAAATAAGCTTTTCAATAATACAAACGTCGATATTAGCATGTTTTGGATCATGTCTAAGCTAATAGAAGTCGATGTAACAGTTTTTTCCAGATTCGTATTAAATAAAGAATATGAATCTGGTACGAAATAGCGCATTAAAAGTATTAAGGCAGTAATCCCAGAAATAATAGGACCGATGCCGATAAAGAAATTACCGATTCGTTGGTATATACTTTTTTGATTGTATTGATGTTGTACGTAACCTAAAGCTCCCTGACTTGTATCTGTTGGGAAAAACTGCGTTGCTACAATTTTATGACGAAATAATAGACACATAATTGCATGTCCAAGCTCATGAACGGGAACACCAATCCACGCGGTTAAAAGAAAACCTTTCCTACCAAAAGCTCTTGACCAATACGTTCGTGTGAGAGATTCTAAATAACCTAATATAAATCCAATTACAATGATGACACCAATTAAAGAAAATAATTGGATCACACTTGTAAGGAGTGTTTGAAAAATCGAGTTTACAAATTCCACTGTCTTCATCCAATCTGTTTAAAGTTTCACTTTATCCCGCATTAACGGGCAGTAAGACTCCCACCTCAAAATTCGGCGAATGCGAGGAAGTTAGGTGGGAGATAACTGCCCGTAAAAGCCCGATTGGTTCAACTAATAATCAGTGGGTAATGGACAAAATCCCCACTGATTAAAGTTTCACTTTATCTGCTCTGTTTCATAATAACATTATTTTTCTATATTACTAGCACACATAGTTTCGTTTAAAAGAAGGATTTCATATTCTTTTTCTTGTAGTCATGTTTTATGTACAAAGTCATATATTGAATTTGTAACACCCTATAAGGTATATGCTTAAGGAGGGATGAGAGAATGAAATGTCCGGCATGTAATACTGAAAATGCAGCGGAAGCAAGGTTTTGCGGAAATTGTGGACATTCGTTAACGGAAGAAGTGGTAGCGAGTGGTGGGCAGGAAGAAGGGCAGCTATCACGCCCGGCACGAGTAAAGGAAACTCGTCCGAATGAAACGGTAGAGCAAGTGAAACAATTTGCAAGTGGCTATTTTCAGTTCTTTAAAAATGCTTTTAAATCACCATCGGCCATTATGGAAAGTGGAAATATTGAAGTGCGAAATGGAATTGTAAGTCTTGTGCTTATTTGCTTTTTAGGAGCATGTATTTTTTATAGAATGATGAGCGCAGCGGCGACTGTTACGAGGACATTAGTGCCAGATATAGCTACTCCTACTTTCTTTGGAGAATCTGTAATGGTCTTTTTCTTTTTATTAATTTTAACTTTATTTGTCGGATTTATTATTTTTGTAAGTGGTAAGATGATGAAATCATCTTTTTCTTTTCTTGAAGCATTCGGTATATGGGGGACGATAGCGACACCAGCTATTGCTATACTAGTTCTTTCTTTTCTATTTAGTTTTCTATTGATCTTTTTTTTACCAATCTTATTAGGGCTGGCTACAACGTATATGGGAATTAGTATAATTGTAGCTATATTAAAACTAGACAACGGCGGAGTAGATCCTGTTTACACACTTATTATCGCAAATGTTTTAATCGGAATTGCAACGTTTATCGTGTTTTGGTCTTACATTAAAACGATAATCCAAACCTTTATCGGGGGATTAACAGGCTTCTAACGAAAAGGTGGTTGAATGGATGAATGTATGCACAAAGTGCGGGACTCATTTTGAAGACAGTGTGCAATTTTGTCAAAACTGCGGGACGAAGAGGCGGGATCCTGTAGTAAAGAAGCAGAAAATGAGCAAAGGGACAATAATTCGAATTACACTTTTAACATTTTTTATTATAGTATTGGGCGGATTATATGCGTATGGATCTTCATATTACTCACAATCATCGCAAGTAGAGAGAATTATTACTGTTTTACAAGAGAGGGACGGGGAGAAATTAGCTGAGATCACCACGGCAGATGATCCAGCCGTTATTGTCACAAGAGAGAGTGTAACGGCTCTATTTTCATATATAAAAGAAAATCCATCTTACGTGAATGAATTGAACGAATATTTGAGGCAAGGTGAAAAACAAGGGGATGGAATAGAAAGAGCAGATTTTTCTTTAACGAAAGACGGGAAGTATTTCTTTTTATTTGATCGGTATAAATTGAAAGCGAAGACGTATTATACGACGCTGCTTTCAAATGAAAAAGGTACATCTTTAAAAATGAACGGAAAAGAAATTGATAAGACAAATGACAAAAAGTTTGAGAAGCAATATGGACCGTTTCTTCCAGGAACTCAAGTGTTTCAAGCGGAATATAAAAATGACTATGTAAAACTATCACGAGAGGAAAAGGTTGTACTTATAAAACAAAGTCAAAATAATGTAACGGTAGATTTAACGTTGCAAGGGCAATATATTACAGTTCAAACGAATGCGTCTGGTGCAACATTGTACGTGAATCAAAAGCCAGTTACTGCGTTGACTGGAGAAGAAATTACGTGGGGCCGATAGCGACTGATGGAAGTGCGGCGATTTATTTAGAACGAAATGGAGAAAACGGAAGGGAAACGACAAAGGTAGAAACGGTAACGGCACTTTCGGCTTATAATCTTCCATTTCAAAAGAAAAGTGTAGAAAAAACAGTTGTTTACAATGTTACTCCACCGCCTACGACTCATTATGTATATAATGGTTTCATCTTCCCTGATAGTGATATTCGAAAATTAACGAGTACGGACTTAACATATTTATCGAAAGAACAATTGAAAATAGCAAGAAACGAAATATACGCAAGACATGGACATATGTTTCAAACGAAAGATATGCAAGCGTATTTTTCAAAACAGTCTTGGTATAGAGAAAATCCGTATTTTACAGGAAAGCTAACAGATATTGAAACTTATAATGTTGAATTGATCAAATCAAGAGAATAAACGCGTGAAAAAGGTACAGTGCATAGCTGTACCTTTTCTATGGTTATTTAGCTGGACCAGGATCCCTTGAGAAAAAGATATGAAAGAGGAATGTGACTTTGCTTGCTCCTCCTGATGTACTTGCTTGCACATCAGATAATGCACTAGATGTTAAAACACCTTCAGAACGAGGGGGTACGACTATTTTGAGAGTATCATCTTTTTCTGATGAGGCAGTAACTGTTATTGTATCATCAGATAAGTTTACAATTTTAACAGTACCGATTGGTAAGATGGACTTGCCAGCGTGTGATGCTGAAGAGAAGCGAGAGCCTTTCCAAATCGTTTGTGCGAAAGTCTCATCATTAGATAACCAAGCACGAGCGCTGTATAATGTTACGTTAATAGAAAATTCTTGATCAAGTGGCATGGCGGCTTTCGGTTCTTGCGGTTCCTCTGGAGTTTGAGCGAGAAGGCCGGCGCACATGTATGTTTCACCTACTTTCAATAGTTACTGTTATAGCATATTAAACATCTTGTTTATAAGACACGACGGATACCTATTCATGCATAGGTTTGTGCACCAAATTTGTAGATAGAATTCTATTTCTTTACAATGGAAGTAGGGGTTATTTCTATAAAATATGGAAATCGTAAAGAGTATGTAAAAAAGAAGGAGTGGTAAAGTGAACTATGTCATTATTGGCGGAGATGCAGCAGGTATGAGTGCAGCAATGCAAATTGTTAGAAACGATGAAACTGCAAATGTTGTAACGTTAGAAAAAGGTGAAATCTATTCATACGCTCAGTGCGGATTACCGTATGTGATTAGTGGTGTTATTGCTTCTACTGAAAAGTTAATTGCACGCGATGTAAAGACGTTTCGTGATAAATATGGAATTGATGCGAAAGTACGTCATGAAGTAACGAAAGTAGATACGGAAAAGAAAATGGTGTACGCAGAGCATACGGAGACGAAAGATGTTTTTGAATTTCCATATGACCGTTTATTAATTGCGACTGGAGTGCGTCCTGTTATGCCAGAATGGGAAGGGCGAGATTTGCAAGGCGTTCATCTTTTAAAAACAATTCCGGATGCTGAGCGCATATTAAAAACGCTAGAAACGAATAAAGTTGAGGCTGTAACTATTATTGGCGGCGGTGCAATTGGACTAGAGATGGCAGAAACATTCGTCGAACTTGGTAAGAAAGTAAGAATGATTGAGCGAAACGATCATATTGGCACAATTTATGATGCCGATATGGCGGAATATATACATAAAGAAGCAGATAAACATAATATTGAAATTTTAACGAATGAAAATGTAAAAGCGTTTAAAGGAAAAGAAAGAGTAGAACAACTAGAGACGGATAAAGGGACGTATAAAACTGATCTCGTTTTAGTATCTGTCGGTGTACAGTCAAATACTGATTTTCTTGAGGGGACAAATATACGTAAAAACCATAAAGGTGCAATTGAAGTAAATGCTTATATGCAAACGAATGTGAAAGACGTATATGCTGCTGGTGATTGTGCAACACATTACCATGTTATAAAGGAAATTCATGACCATATCCCGCTCGGAACGACTGCGAATAAACAAGGGCGACTTGCCGGACTCAACATGGTTGATAAACGCAGAGCATTCAAAGGTACGTTAGGTACAGGCATTATTAAATTTATGAATCTGACGCTCGCAAGAACAGGCTTAAATGAAAAAGAAGCGAAAGGGCTAAACATCCCGTATAAGACGGTCAAAGTAGATTCAACAAATATGGCGGGCTATTACCCGAGTGCTTTGCCACTTCACTTGAAATTACTATATCACGCCGATACGAAACAATTGTTAGGCGGACAAGTAATTGGAGAAGAAGGTGTAGATAAACGTATTGATGTTATCGCAATGGCACTTTTCAATAAAATGAGTATTCACGATTTAGAAGATGTCGACTTAAGTTACGCACCACCATATAACAGCGTTTGGGATCCAATTCAACAAGCAGCAAGGAGAGCGGAATAGCACTTTTTTAAGTGCTATTTTTTTGTGAAAGGGGAATAAATAAAGTTTCACTTTATTTTGAATATACCGTTCACCCTTGAAAACATAGTACGTATCGCTTATATTGTCATATAGTATTTATTTTTTAATAAAGCAATGAACGAACCAGGGGGCACAGTATGGCAATTAACATGAATACAATCGAAGAATGGATTGCTGAATCAAATGCAAGAAACGAAGAAGACTTAGGAAACGTTGTTGAAGAGATGAAAGAAGTATGTGTCGGACTTGATAACGCGACATTAATTTATACGAAAAACGTATTTTGTTTCGGTAAGAAAGTAGAAGTATTCTTCTTCTTCCAAGATCACGTCGTTATCGGAGAAGAGAAGGAAGAGTATATTGAGATTGAAAAATTAAAGTATGATGACATTACAAATAGCAACTTAAAAACAAATGACAAAAATACAACGTTAGAACTTAAGTTTTCTAACGGGAAAGCTATTAATTTAGATAGTCTAAATGATAACTACGGTACGAAAAACTGGTTATTTGCAAGACAAATTAAGAGTATTTTTAAAGTAATCTAGTAAAAAAGGCAGACCCCTAATGGTCTGCTTTTTTACTTATTTCCTATTAAATAAAGGCACCCTCTTTCTTCGTAACATTTCACGCTTGTAAATCCCGTCTCATAAAAAAGGTTTACTAATTCTTCGGTCGTCTTAAATTTATCCATATGATATTGGATTTTGAAAGTTTCAGCGACTAGTAAAACGGATCCATTCGGTTTTAAGACGCGAAATACTTCTTTCATATCATTTTTTATATAAGAATATGTATTTATTTCGCTTTTAATAATTTAACTCCTTTAAAAAAAGCACGCCATTAATCGGCGTGCTTCTAATTATGCAAGGACCCTTTTAACCAATTACGCGCCCTGTAAGCCCCAACAGGAATTTGAATGAGTGAAGTTTCATTTCCGGCATCAATCCCGTACAATTGATCGCATGAATTTGTATCAAAACTTAGTAACGGATGCCCGCCCATCCCCATCGCAGTCGCTGCAAAAACGAGTTTATGAACGAGCATGCCAGCTTCCATTTGATGAATGCGATATCCTCTATAACCTAATTTATTTTTATAGTAATCTTTATTTCCGATTACATGTAGACAAAGTGGTACTTGAAAAAGGTTTACGTTATCCATCGTCATACTGGATTGCAGAGAATAACGAAGGTCTCCGTACCGAATTGGCTGTATGGAATGTGTCCTACTGTTATAAGCGTAAGCGCCGTTTTCTATGTCTTTTACGTTATAAAAACATCCATATAGTGAGACTCGTGCGTTTTCATTTAAATATTTGCCATCAAGGTCGTTGTAATAAGGGAAGGAGAGGCTCGCTTCTTGTAGTAAAGTAGCGAGCTCGGCTGCATCCCATTTCGTTAAACTGAAGTCAGAATCAGGTGAATATCGTTTTTTACAAAGTTGTAAAAAATCATATGATAAACGTGCCACTTTAGGTAGCTGTACAGCCTGTGCACTATATTGTTGTCGTTCTTCACTGGTAAATGTTTGGAAGTGTTCTGTTGATTCAATCATAGATGACGCGTTTATTTTTTTTATCATCGGATAGTCATCTACATGTTTTGAACGAACGAAATGCTCATGTGTTAACGGCGGGATTTGCTGCAACAAGTCATGAGAAGTAACGGTTTTATTTTTACGATGATCATCATGAAACCAATCTGTATTCGGTTCTGTACTTAAAGGAATAACAGCATACACACTTTCTTCACCTTCTGACAGTCCAAGTAAATGATTCATTGCCCGATCTAGAAACTGAAAATATACACCATTTGTATAACCAAATTGTTTTGCGCATTCAAGTAATTGACCGATGAGAACACCGCTATCTAATCCTTGAAGACGATACGAAAAGTTATTGTATTTAAAGAAGTTTTTCCAAAACATAGTGGATACAAATGCAGCACCAAAACAAGAATGTATGTTACAACGATTGCCGAGTGCTTCTGTAAGATAAGAATCGAAATTTCCTTCGCGAAGTAAGATAAGACGGTGATGTGCGGCGTCGTAATGGTAAATGCCGTCTGGATAATGATCAATTTTTAAATACATATATAATTCATTCGGATATAAAGCACCCCCAGAAGGGATGAATCTTCGAAATAGAGTTGTTGTTTTATTATTTTCTAGGTTAGTAGTAGGCTGACATAATTGTGTTAAACCAAATGAGTACCAAAGATAATGACCGATTTCCTCTAAGTTAGGTTTAGTAGAAGAATTCCGCAAAGTTAATGGGATTTCTAAAGAGAGAGGGATTACTGGTAAATTTCGATATAATTTATAAGGAAGTGGTGCGTCTTCCCAGTCAATCTCTTTATCGGACGACATAATTTCATTAATAGAAAAATGGAGATGATGTAAAAAAGTATCAGGTTGCATCAAATTTCCCCCTCACTATGAATTATGGAAACGGATGCGGATGTGGATTTAAACTTTCATTCGTTAAAGGCTCAGCCCAATATCCAAGTGTCATCGGTACGGTATACACTCTATCCAGTCCTGTAACCCGAGTGAGATGGTGACCGAACGTCATCGGTAACATGCCTGGAATAATTACTTTTACACAATGTAAGCCGTTCTTTTCTATAAGGGGGACCGTTTGATCTACAACAATTACTTCAAGTCCAGATTGATGTAATCTGTTTAAAAGTTGATGAAGATCAGATGTTAAATCCATATCAAATGATTGTAATGCATTCATTTCTTGGAACGTTTGCACTGGAGCATCTTCACGTAAAAGGAAGTGAAGACGCTCTTCAGCTTCTTTCAATCCGTACAGCATACTATGGTCTTCCATTTGCGAAACAAGATATGGATCTTGTAAACAGTTTTCATATTTCTCTCTTTTTTGTTCAAGCTCTTCATCTGTTATAAGTAACATGCCCGCTATTTCATGAATTGCATTTTTTACAGCTCGAATTGGTTCCATATGTGCGCCGCCAGCACAGACGAGATTCATACCATCTTGCCTTGTATTTTTCGCAATGACCCATATGCTCGGAATACCATGTTCCATCGTTGCGTTGAAAACGTATAATTCATATCCAGTAATTGTGCGTAAGCGTTCCAACATTAGTTGCAATTCAGTATCATTGGCTGAACTAAGATCGAGACGGGGAAGAGGTAACTCGGCATACCAAGTGAGCAAAAAGGCGTCACGCTCTACAATTTCTAAAATGCCGTGAAAAATTGCTTCTTCTAAACTACCACCAATTGCACATCCATTTGATGTTTCATACACGAAAGCATCTCTATGACCAAGGCTATAATAAGCGATTGATTCTGGAACTAGAAGGGGCCTGCTTTGTAATAAAGAATATCCCCATACCCAGTTTTGCTCATAATCAGGATCAAACGGTTTAAACGGAAAGGTATCACGATTATAGTGTCCATTTGTATGTACACCAAGTGTGAGGGGATTCAGTGCAATATCTTCTAGCTCACGAAAACTGCCATGTACATTTGTTTTTTTTCCACGAGGCGACATACCGCAATAGCGTTCTAATCCTTCTAAAATAGCGGTTGCTTCACTAAGTGAAAATGAATGAGTCCGGCCCGCGACACCTTCATTTCCAAACAGTAACGGCATGTTTATAATGACATCAGCAAACGGTAATAAAGAATGTTGCATTTGGCCGTTTAAAATACCAGTCCGGTAATCTAAATAGTCTCTCGTTAAAAATGTGTTTAGCTCATGAATGGAACGACAGCGATACGTTTCAGTACTCGTTTTCAAACTTGGTTGTAAAGAAATTTGCGCTGCATCTGCTGTATCGTCAGGCAAATTGCTGCATACCGGACAGAGAGGGTCTGGAAGAAACGAATTCCGGGTACATTGTAACGTTTGTAAGTCCAGTAAAATGAGTTCGTTTTCTAAAGAAGAATATCCATGAGCTAATATTTTCTCTGTTTCGGCATGAATGAGCTGGCACATTTGTAACATTCCATTTTGGGTGGCGCGTCCATCACGCCTCGTCACGTTCTCTGCTTTTAATGCATATTTTCGTTGTAGTTCCCACATTTCTTTTTGATCAAAGCCAGCTATAAACCGGCGTCCATCAGCGCAGTGGGAACATCCAGTTGTAAGAGGCTTCACGTAAGGACCGATAATACCTTCACCAAACGAAGTAAACGCGCGAAGCCACGGAATATTATTTGAGCGAAAGATAAGCTCAGCATCATGATGTACGGAAGAAGGAGACCCGTCATGTAAAACGAGAGCAAGATGAATGTTTTCAGGGAGAGCTTCTGTAATTGTATGCTGGCGGATGAGTGAATATTGCTTACACAATTGCTCATGTACATAGTCTGTGAGTAGGCCATCTCCTATAAGTAGTATGTTTTGAGTCATTGGTCATCCTCCTTTGCAATTAATACCCCATATACACCGTCTAAGTTGTCTCTTAAAAATGACTCAATAGCTAAATCAAAAACGAATGGATACAAGTTGTTTTCCGTTAAATTTTGCAAAGCAACTTGTAAAGACTGTACGCCTGGAATTTCTTCCTCTTCTTGTATTGCTACTCTAACAGGATCCGTACTATATAAAACAATGGATGATTCCGGTAACATATTAGCTTTATAAGGAATCTCTTCATTTTGAATATGAAGGAGTGCTTGTTGCAGAGCATTTCTTAATGCGAGTGTTATATTAATATTTGCCGCACCATACCATCTATCATTAATACCGATCCAAACGACAGGAAAACCAAGTAACCCCTCACTCATTCCTACTTTAGGTATTTCATGAATTGTAGAGAGAGCATCGTAGTAAAACCTACAATGTTTATCATGAATTTCGGTTAAATAAAGCTCTGTAATCTCTTCTAGCATATGTGATTGGCGTTCATATAACTTATTATTTAAATGTTTTTGGAGTGCTCGGTATACACCTTCTGTCATCGTTTCCCCAGCACCAATACCGATATCAGTATGTTCGGGGATAAGACGATGAATCATTTCAGCTACATATGTTTCAACTCCTGTTAAGCCAGCTTCGCGACGTGCTTCATTATGAGTTAATCCACCGCAAGTTATAGTAGGAAGGGGAGAGGTAGGTCCGTCTGATAATGGATTTGCAACTTGAATATTGCACTGTGATAAAGGCAATTGGTGTAAATCTTGTTCATCCCACATGTGGAATATGCCAGCTTCTTTAGAAGTTAACGTATCAAAAAAACGAAAAAGTTCAGTTGAAGTATATTGTCCGGAACGATGGGCAAGGTTTTCTTGAAGATTTTGCACCGTATCAATTGTAAAGATTTCATCGGTTGCGAGAAGATGTTTTATGAAAGGGTGCCACTTTCCTTCAAGTGTTTCCAAGTTTAATAAAAAGAATTGAGGATTATGCTGCCTATGTGAACCTTCAGCGACATGTTTAAATAACTCAAAAACGATAACATTTGCTAACATTGCAGATGCAATTGGTGAGAAAGATTCAGGTGGATTTTCACTTTGTAAAGTAGTTTCGTGTAGACGATGCCAAGCTGATTCCCAGCATTCTTCACGGTCTGCGGTTACGACGGGTCCAGCTAAACCAATTCTTGATAAGCAAATAGCTGGTATGAAATTTTTCTTAAACTCTCTACAAATAGTATGGATTGCTCTTAAACTTTCAATATCTCCATTTTGGGAAACATATAAAATCCAGTCGAAAGGCTCGAATACTTCATGTAAAGGGCGATCAATTGTAATATCTATTTCTTGAATAAGTACATTGTCATCATTTGCATTTGCACGTTCGCTTAGTTCATGAATTCGATCGTAGTTTGTTTCAGCACGATCTGTAACAAGATAATGGAATGTAGGTAAACCAGATTCTAATAAAGAAGAAACTAGGGAAGTAAGCATATCGCCAGAACCAATTATAAGCACATTTGCTGCGCGGTACGTTTCGAATTTTAAAGCGCCTGAATGGGAATCAGCTTCTAAAAACTCAATTTGCGAAGCATATCTGTCGAGTAATGCACTGTTTAATTCGTGGGGAGCATCTTGGCTTACATCACGAATGAAACCATTTTCATATAAAATCTCTCCAATTTCAAATACACGATTTTGATAGGGGAGAGGGAGACCATCGGTTATTTCTGTCAAAGAATGATTACCGTTAAACATAGGCATTAATTTCTCAATCCAGTCATAAATTCCATCACCATCCATACGGAATGAACTGGAGTTATTTCGAAAGTAAACACCCCCGTTTGAATCGGGGAGGAAGAAAGTATCCTTATTTGCTTTAAGTTTTGCATGAACTGGAAGGTTATTCATGTTTATCCCCCTTACGTTTTAGGCATACATTATTAGTCTATGTAGTGTGATTTGTCCCATATGAACATAATGAAAAAAGGCTGTAGAATGATTCATTCTACAGCCTTTAATAGATTAATAATCTATCAACCTTCTAATAATAATGATTTTGGATCTTCAAGCATATCTTTAACAGCAACAAGGAAGCTAACTGCTTCTTTACCATCAACAATACGGTGATCGTAAGATAGTGCAAGGTACATCATTGGACGGTTTTCCATACGCTCAGCATCAATTGCAACTGGACGTACTTGGATTTTATGCATCCCTAGAATACCTACTTGTGGACTATTTAGGATTGGTGTCGACATTAGAGAACCGAACACACCACCATTTGTAATTGTAAATGTACCACCTTGTAGCTCTTTTAATGAAAGTTTATTATCGCGTGCTTTCAGACCTAAATTACGAATCTCGCTTTCAATTTCAGCGAAGTTCAATTGGTTAGCATCGCGTACAACTGGAACAACTAATCCATCTGGAGCTGCTACTGCAATACCGATATCATAGAATTTTTTAATGATAAGCTCATCGCCTTGAATTTCAGCATTTAATAATGGGAACTGTTTTAATGCTGCAACAACTGCTTTTGTGAAGAATGACATAAAGCCAAGACGTACATCATGTTTTTTCTCGAAAGCATCTTTGCGTTCTTTACGTAATTCCATGATTGCACTCATATCAACTTCGTTAAATGTAGTTAACATTGCAGATGTTTGTTGAACTTCTACAAGACGTTTTGCAATTGTTTGACGGCGGCGGGACATTTTCACACGCTCAACTGGTTTTTCAAATTCAGTTTTTGCAACTGGAGCCGGACTTTGTTTTGGAGCAGCTGGTGCTTCTTTTGGCGCTGCAGCGTGAGCTTGTACGTCATGTGGTCTCACACGTCCAAGTGGATCTGTGCTACGTACTTCGTTTAAATCGATTCCTAATTCACGAGCCATTTTGCGAGCAGCTGGTGATGCGATAGGACGATTTGTATTTGGTAAACCTTGCAACGCTTTATTTTGTTCAGCACTTGGAGCTGCTGCTTTCGGTGCTTCAGTAGTTTCTTGTTTTGGTTGCTCATTAGCCGGAGCTGGTGTGCTTACTTCAACCGCTGCGCCGTTTGCATCTAAAATTGCGATAGTAGCGCCAACTTCAACTGTATCTCCAGGTTCGCCTAGTAACTTCGATACAATACCTGAATCCTCTGCAATGATTTCTACATTGACTTTGTCAGTCTCAAGCTCAACAACGCTGCCACCTTTCTCAACTTTGTCGCCTACGTTGATAAGCCATTGTGAAATAGTTCCTTCTGAAATAGATTCTGCAAGCTCAGGTACTTTAATTTCGATCATTTTAAATGTCCTCCCCTTATTTGCCTAACGGTGTGTTTTATCTTCTTTAATCTTCGGTAATCTCCATTTGTTAGCCTGGCTGTGGCAGACTATCTGCCACAGCCAAGCCTGAAAAACTCATTGTTACTTTCAGTTGCTGAAAACTTCAATTTCTTGTTTATCTTGACGGAAGTTGTACTTCACATCTAAAGCGTGTGCAACGATTAATTCTTGCTCAGCTTTGTGAGCGAATGGATCGCCACCAGATGGGCTAGAACGATCCGGGCGTCCAATGTAACCTGTTTTCACTTTATCCCCAGCTAGTTCGAATAGAATTGGAGCCATGTAATGCCATGCGCCCATATTACGAGGTTCTTCTTGAACCCAAATGATTTCTTCTAAGTTTTTAAAGCGTTTAATAATAGATTGAACTTTTTCAGCAGGGAATGGGTACAACTGCTCGATACGAACCATATGAACTTCATCTAGGCTGTACTCATGCTTACCACTTTCGATTTCTGCTGCTAAGTCAATTGCCATTTTACCTGTACTTAAAACAAGACGTTTTACTTTGTTTGGTTTCGCACCAAGGTTTTCTTGTTCTAAAGCAGGTTGGAAACGTCCTTCGCTTAACTGACTAGCAGTTGAAAGCGTAAGTGGATGACGTAATAAACTCTTTGGTGTCATAAGCACTAACGGTCGAACAGCTTCTGTTCCTAAGATAGATGCTTGACGACGTAAAATATGGAAGTATTGTGCCGCGCTCGTTAAGTTTGCAACTGTCCAGTTGTTCTCAGCAGCTAATTGTAAGAAACGCTCTGGACGTGCACTAGAGTGTTCTGGCCCTTGACCTTCATAACCGTGTGGTAATAGAAGAACTAAACCAGATTTTTGACCCCATTTTGCTCTTCCTGCTGAAACATATTGATCAAATAATGCTTGCGCAGTATTTGAGAAGTCACCGTATTGAGCTTCCCACATCACAAGAGTTTCTGGAGCAAATACGTTGTAACCATATTCGTAACCAACAACAGCAGCTTCTGATAACGGACTGTTATGAACAGAGAATGATGCGTTAATGTTCGGTAAACGGTGTAATGGTGAATATGTTTCGTTTGTATCAGTATCGTGTAATACGATATGACGGTGCGCGAATGTACCACGCTGTGAATCTTGACCAGTTAAACGAATTGGCGTACCTTCTTGCAAAATAGAAGCGAATGCTAACGATTCAGCAAGTGCCCATTCAATTTTACCGTTCTCTTCAAGAGCATCTTTACGGCGCTCAAGAATTTTCTTCACTTTTGGATATACGTTAAAGCCTTCAGGCCAAGATAATAGTCCTTCATTAATTGCACGAAGTGATTCAATTGAAACACCAGTGTCAATCGGCTGGATTCCTTTTGCAACAACTTCTGGAACTTTAACGTGAATTGTTGCAGCACTCGTATCAGCTGGTGGCACTTGTGCGTATTCAGCCTTTAATTCTTCTTGTATAAACTGAGTAATTGTTTCAACCTCATCTGCATTCAGAACGCCAGCAGATTGTAATTGATCTGCATAAATTGCTCTTACAGTTGGGTGATTTTTAATTTTTTTGTACACTTGTGGTTGCGTAACTGCTGGATCATCCATTTCGTTATGACCATATCGGCGGTAACCGATTAAATCGATTAAGAAGTCCTTTTTGAACAGCGTACGATATTGGATCGCAAGGTTTGCAGCAGCAAGACAAGCTTCCGGATCATCAGCATTCACGTGAACAATCGGAATATCGAAACCTTTTGCAAGGTCGCTTGAATATTTAGTAGAACGAGAATCATAGCTATCAGTCGTAAAGCCGACTGCATTATTTGCGATAACATGAATAGTTCCGCCAGTTTGGTATGCATTCAATCTACTTAAGTTGAGTGTCTCAGACACAACACCTTGACCAGGGAATGCAGCATCACCATGAACTAAAATTACGAATGATTTTGTAGTATCTTGTTCTGGAAGACCAGATTTTTTACGATTCTCTTGAGCTGCGCGTGCGAAACCTTCAACAACAGGGTTAACGAACTCAAGATGACTCGGATTATTAGCTAATGTAACACGAGTGCTAACCTCTTCATTACCAACGACTTGTTCTCTACCTAAATGGTATTTCACGTCGCCAGTCCAGCCAGCATTTGCCACTGCACCTTCTATTTTTGCATGTTTGAATTCTGCAAACATGTGATTATATGGCTTTTCTAATACGTGAGCGAGTACGCTTAGACGACCACGGTGAGCCATACCAATCATGACATCTTCAACGCCGCCTTTAGCACCTTCTGAAACAATTTCATCTAGTACAGGTACAAGCATATCAACGCCCTCTATTGAGAAACGTTTTTGACCAACGAATGTTTTATGCAAGAATTGCTCGAAACCTTCAACAGCAGTTAAACGTTTTAAAAGAGCAGTTCGTTTTTTATTTGATAATGGTTGACGCAATGAATTTGATTCCACCATTTGATGCAACCACGCGCGTTCTTCACTATCTTGTATATGTGAGAATTCATAAGCTAAAGATTTTGTATAAACGTCTTTTAATCTATGAATTACATCAAGTGCAGTGTGAATACCCTCTGGTGCATCTTGCCATACTGTTTTTGCTGGAATCGCTTTCAAGTCAGCATCGCTCAGTTCGTTCATTGTTTTCTCGATAAGAGATTGTCCGTTTGCAGCATCTTCCATCGGATTAATGTGAGCCAATGTATGCCCGAAAGAACGAATCTGTTCAACAAGTTGAACGACTTTAAGAATCTTTTCAATGTTCCCTGTGTTTTGAGGAGAAAAATGTGTTGCTGTGTTGTCCCCTGTTACGACATCATCTTGAAACGAAGGAGCTCCAAAAATTTCAAAAAGCTCTTGTAATTCCGGATCAACAGAACCTGCTCCAGTTACGTAAAGATCATACTGTTCAATAACATAACCAAGGTTCGGACCATGGAACTTGGCCCAAGGGTTTGTCGTTGTATTCTTCCTCGTCATTTGTTTAAACCTCCCAATGCATATAATCCTTTTTCCATACAAAAAGGTGCATTTTGCTCTTTTCAATAATTGATGAACCAATAATCAATGTAAATGTTTTTCTTTACTCTTATGTTATTACAATAATTTACATAATACCAAACACTATTACTTATCTGTTTTGTAAAAAAACATTCACAATAACTTATCACCCAAGTTAATCTTTCATGTTATAAAGTAATTTCACGGGAAAACGGGGTGGATATATTTGGTATACCTACATTAATACCTATAATTGTTGCATTTAAATATAAGTATAACTATCAGAATGTTTCGATAAAATTTAGTTCGAATTATGTATATTGGAATAATAAGCGCTTTCATTGATATTATACAACAATATAACGGAATATAGTATAAAAAATAAAAAATTATGAATTTACCATAAACTTTATCTCGATAGTGTTAAATATCGAAAGGAAAATGAAGGATTTCTACAAAAAAAGTGGCTATACATAAAAAATGCTTCATAAACCGTTAGTTTCTATAAATATGGCGAAAAACAACGTAAAAACAATAGCGCATTTCACCCGATAAAGAGCAGAATGAAACATTTTAAAAGGATAAAACAAATATGGAGATATTAAATTTTCATAAAAACGGAGAGGAGATATAGTAACGGCTATATACATTGTTCCATGTTTCATTTCAAAATAGACGTGCTGAATTTGAAAAAGTTTCTTCTATATAAATAGAATGAAAAATAAGCGAAATGAATGTAAAGGAAACTTGACGTAAAGTTTCCTTTACATATATACTCGGTATAAGGGAGGAGGGAGAAATTTCCTTGGAAAATAAAATGGTCGAATACCGAAAAAAACTTGGACTATCTCAAGAAAAATTGGCTGAGAAACTTGGGGTTTCCAGACAAACCATCATTTCAATTGAAAAAGGGAAATACGATCCATCACTTCCATTAGCATTTGAAATAGCAAAAACATTTCAGACAACGATAGAACATGTATTTATTTATGAAGGAAAAGAAGAGGGGGAGAAAGGATGAATTATTCACAAAAGTACTTTGTAATTATGGGGATTATCTTTTTAATTATGAGCGGAACTATGATATTAGCAGGTATAATGACTCATTCTGCACCGCCAATTCCAACCTATACAGTACTTGCAATGATGATCATGTGTTTTTGCCTAAGCTACTTGCACCCGCAATTTAAAGAAAAAGATGAGCGAATGAAACTTATTCGTTATAAAGGAATGTTCTTCAGCTTTTTTGCACTAACGGCATACTATCTTCTTTTCTCTATTGGCTTAAACTTAAAAGTAATTACGCTATCTTCGGTTGAACTATTGAATATATTAATGGCACTTACGATGAGTACAGTTTTTATATCGTTTGTTGTTTTATCGAAAAGATATTAAGATGTAAAAGAGAAAGGAAGATTAACATATGCAAATGATGTATGCTTTTGGCATGGGGCTTGTATTATTTTTAGCGGTATTCTTATTTATTCGTAAAGACGTTCAAGGCGGAACGTTAACGAAACGAGGATTTTATAAAATGATCGGCTGTTTAGTTGTTATGTTTATAGCGATTATCGTAATGATCGTTCTAATTAATAAAACATTATAGAATTTAAAAACGGAACCTTACTTTATAGTAAGGTTTTTCTATTTGAAATTAATACTAAAAAATACCATAAAAACTATTTAGTGACTATATTTCCTATTATATAATCCAATAAAATGATAGATAAGGAGAATAGTATATGAACAAAAAAACTATCTTCTTCTTATTAACATGTCTACTACTTATAGCTAGTATTACTTATATAATATGTAACAAACGAGAACAAGTGCCACCTATGTTAGTATGGGAGGGCCAGGAATACTACGTTACGAATGAACCTGCCAAAGCAGAAGAAATCGGACAAAGACTTGGTGAAGTAACAAAGAAAATTGAAACGAGCAAACAGCCTACTAAAGATAGTGAATCCAACATATTACAAGAAAAAACAGAAGTATTTGAAATGATTTTAGAAGAAGAGGATGAAAGGCCGCCTATACTCGTAAAAGAACCTAAGAGTGAAAAATGTAGAGTAGTAAGGCCGATGTTAAAGCAAGTACTATAATAATGAAGAAACAAATTTTTAATAGAGAGTAGTGACGTTATGAAATGGAAAGCAGGAACGTTTGAAAAAATAGAAACGAATGATTTATCTATTGAGCAGCTTAAATGTGCCTATAAGTTGTTTTAAAGTACATAACGAAAATTTTTTCAAAGAAATACCTTATAAAAATATTAAAATATTCAAAATTGCATATTGGTTATTCTAAATCTTATGCTAACCTTATAATGAAAAATATAACATTTGTTGGTAATGAATGATTTTTGAAGGAAATAAGTTGTTGAAAAAAATACCATATAGGGAAATTGTTAGAAGTTCAGATGTTACAAACGTCATCTTATTTTCAATGTCTGATAAAAGTGATGCCATCAGAGGGCAAAATATTGTTGTTGACTATGGATATACAATTGTATAAATAAATCATCTTGGGAATTAAGGGTGTGGATAATGAGTTTACTAATTAAAGATTTAACAAAGAAATTTGACGAGCATGTTGCAGTGAATAATTTGAATATCGAGATACCAAAAGGTGAAATATTTGGATTCTTGGGCGGGAATGGAGCAGGTAAAACGACTACATTTCGAATGATACTTGGCCTTTTATCGAAATCAAGCGGAACCATTTCATGGAATGGTAAGCCTATAAATTATGATGTAACGGATAAGATTGGGTATTTACCCGAAGAACGTGGGCTTTATGCGAAAATGACTGTCAAAGAACAAGTTAACTTTTTTGCAAAACTAAAGAACATGAAAAGTAAAGATGCAGAAAAAGAACTTCACTATTGGCTGGAGCGTTTTAATATAACTGAGAATCTGAACAAAAAAGTAGGAGAACTTTCAAAAGGGAATCAGCAAAAAATTCAGCTGATAACAGCGATTATACATAAGCCTGAACTCTTAATTTTAGATGAACCATTTAGTGGTTTAGACCCAGTAAATGTTGAAATGTTAAAAGAAGCCGTTCTTGATATGCAAAAACAAGGGTCGTCCATTCTTTTTAGTTCACATCGTATGGAACATGTGGAAGAGTTATGTCAACACATTTGTATCATGCACAAAGGAGTACCTGTTGTTCAGGGAGACATTGCAAAAATTAAAAGTGATTTTGGTAAAAAGAATGTTGTAATCGTTGGCGATCATGACTTTGACCATTTGAAAGAAATAAAAGGTGTAGAAAGTATGAAGAAACGTAAGAATGCAGTTACTCTTAAAATTTCATATGAAGAAGTTTCGCATATTTTATTTAAAGAAATAACGAAGTTAGGGTATGTTAAAAAGTTTGCAGTAGAAGAGCCTACATTAAATGACATCTTTATTGAGAAAGTAGGTGCACAGCATGAATAGTTTCTGGACGATTTTTTTACAAAACTATAAATCTAAGGTAAAAGCTACATCATATATTGTTATTACAATCATGATTTCTATGTTAATTATAGGAATGATGAATTTTGAAAAAATTTATAACTATTTTGTAGGTAACGAGGAAGAGCAAGTTGTCGTCGTTACAGAAAAAGAAGAATTATATACAAAAATTCAACAAGTGTTTAAAAATGTCGATAGTAAGATACATGTTAAACATAGTACGGATAAACAAAAAGCAGAATCAGGTGTTAAAGATGGTGATTATACATATGCAATCGTTGTAGAGGAATTGGATAATAAGCAACTAAAGGCTACGTATATAACTGAGACAGATACAAATCAGCAAGATGTTAGTAAGGTTCAAACGATTTTATCTCAAATACAATCTTCTAATTTCGCGCAGCAATTAAATCTATCACAAGATGAATTAAAGGTGTTAACAACGCCAGTAGAAATACAAACCAAAACTGTTTCAGATAAGGTTAAAGATGGAGAACATACAGAGGGTGTAGGAATTTTAATTAATACCTTTATCATGCTAAATTATGTAATGATATTAATGTATGCTGCACAATTAGCTACAGATGTTGCAACAGAAAAATCTTCTCGTGTCATGGAGTTAGTTGTTTCAAGTATTTCGCCTACAAAACATTTATATGCGAAGCTCTTCTCAACATTATTGGCAGGTATTACACAAATAATAATTTGGGGCTTGGTCGCAACTGTAGGGTATAAAACAGCAATTAATGAATCGAAAAATGATGTTTTAAATAGTATTGATTTAAATTCTGTTGCTCCTACTCTAGTGTTTTATGGGATTCTATTCTTCACATTAGGATTCTTATTATATGGCTCATTATCTTGTCTACTCGGCTCTGTTATTAGTCGTATAGAGGAATCTTCTCAAGCTGTTATGCCGCTGACATTTATGTTAATTGCTGCTTTGTATATCGCACTTTATGGAATGTCAAATCCAAGCAGCACGGTTGTTACCATTACTAGCTATATACCTTTCTTTACTCCTATTGTTATGCTCGTACGAATTGGATTCCTCAATATCCCAGTATGGGAGATTGCGCTTGCATTAGCGATTCTATTAGCAACAATATGTATGATGATTGGTTTAACGAGTCGTGTTTACCGCGGTGGCGTATTATTATATGGTAAAGGTGCATTCAGTAATATAAAAAAGGCAATCAAGTTAGGGAAAAAATAAGATTGGCCCATTCATTTTACAACAACAAAGAACTACATGGTTAATCTATGTAGTTTTTTGTTGTTACAATAATTTTTATATATAAATTATTGTATTAGGCTATTTTTTAAAGAAAACTTTAAAAAGCTCCCAAGAAGAGAGTGAAGAATTGAGTTCTGGTGAACAACGCAGAGCTATGGGTGATATAATTTATATCTTTCTCAAAAATTGAGGAAAAGAAGTAGGGGAAATGGTATAAATATAATATTAGCGATTGATGAACTGGAAGTTTCACAGAATCTTACGCAATGTTTCAATCGAAATATAAGTTGAAAGAAGTGGATATATTTATTGCTTTTTGAAGACATGTTGATTATTACAAGTTTAGAATCGCACTTTGCTATATCACGGTGAACGATATTACAAATAGCAGTAAATCAAATAAAATAAAGCTAGCTTAGATTGAGCTTTTTTGTCTAAAATATTGACTCAAATCTAATAAGAGATTTAAAATCATAAGTTTATTTTCATATGAAAAATTAATCGTTAACCAAAAGGGAGATATTGATCAAATCTTGAACAGTATATAAAAAATTATTATAAAAATAATATATTGATTTGCTACATAAAGAAAGCCCCGTGACTATCAAGGGGTTCTCATATGATCCCGACTGGCCTCGAACCAGCGACCTCCACCCTGTCAAGATAAGAAACGTATGTTTTACGTTTCGGGAATATCGAGCGTAAAGCTAGGTGTATCAAGGTTTTATAGAATATTCTATGTTTCTGGATGCAAATCCTGTAACGTAGAAAAATGAAATTTCTTGACCAGAATCTTGACCATTTTTTACGTAGCTTCTTATAAATTTAAAGAAATGGTTGTGTTAAAATATGGTGAGTTGTATCATAAGTAAATGTAGTTTTTGAAATTTGCAAAAACTGGTTTCTGAAGGAGAGGTTTAGATGTATTTAGAAGTTGCGATAATTGATTATTTAAATGTAGATGGTAAACTCACTAACTTTAATATTACACCAAAGGATTTAAACTCTCATGTAATAGTAGAATCTTTATCAAACGCACAAAGGCTTAGACGCAGCCCGAATTTTTCAGTTGGTGGAACAATGATATATAATTCAGACCAATGTCAAATAAGAAAAATAGAAACTCAATTACGTACTTTCACTCAGACCTCATCTTCAAATATTGTTAGATTTCAATTTAATCATAAAAACTTGCCACTAGGACCATCTAATCGAGGTAACGGTGGCTTATGGAATTTTTTGTTGCCTCCTCGTTGGCGTTTAAGAGATTTAAAGGTAGTTGACCCATACGATAATTCAACGGAAATTATGAGCGAAAAACGAGAATTTAGGTATTCAGTGTTTTGGGATGAAGAATATGATACGCAGATGATAGAAATGGAGTTAAGGTCAAACAGAGGTAGCTTTTCATTTGAAGTAATAGGAACAATGTCCCTTATAGATACTGATGAATCAAAAGTGCATTATGTATCTTCCATTAATACTAGTTTTGCAATAGAGAAATTAGAAAACATACGAATTTTAGATAAGGGGGGAAACATATGCTATCCTCTCAGTTAGCGGAAAAAGCTAAATGGCTTGAACTGAAGCCGAATATCTGTGGGATTGGTTTAAATATTAATGAAATAATTGAAAGTATAAATGCTTATATAATTAGATTAACAGAGCGAAGAAGATAAGTATTTCAATAGAGAGCATTCATTAAAAAGAGGACGAATACTTTTTCTTAATTTTTCCTTTGTGAATCTCATAAATATAACTCGTTTATATAATAAAATTGTTCTAAGTACTATTTTTGGAGGGACAGAAAGATAGTTATTAGGGGAAAATGTTTGGTGGAAAGAAAGTGAGAGTGTAGGATCCAAAATTTACGATAAATTAGCTTGGAAAATGTGGAGATTAAGAGAAAAGATAGAGTTATTCAATGAAAAGTATCAATCATTGGAACAATACATGAAACTTGCATATTCCCATGAAATAGAAATGATAAGCTATGTCTATAATAAGTATGAATTAATTCTTGATAGACTGGTTAACTATAGGGCAATTAAAACTCTTAAAAATAGAATGTGTAAGATAAAATCAGGTATTGTGCCCTATTGATCTGGAAATCCTTTAACCAAATTTGATTTTGCTGCTGTTTATCATAAATTTAAAACAAAAGAGGAAGTAGAAGAGATATTCTCTAAAATTGAATCAATGCTAGATGAACCAGATCCATTTCTAAGTACTTTTCTGAAATTTATTTTCTAAATGACCATCGTTTTGATATATATATATTGGTATAAAAACACAAAAACTCGCTGGCAATCAGCGAGTTTTTTCATATTATAGCACCCATTCGTAACATGTACATTTTTAGTATATCATGAGGATATTAAACTGTTTATTTATAGATATTGGCAAGTTATTAGCCTGTTTAATTGAATACTATTGCTTTTAACAACGTTTTTTTAAATTATGAATTTATATTCGTAACTTTTATATTTTTTTGCTGTAACATCTGTACAAGTTGCACTCCTTGTTCGACAAGGTCTAAATCATTTGGGAGCTGTGCTTTATATTCATCAAGTAAAGGTATAAGTTTATCACTAGTTGTCCAGTTACCTTTCTCTAGCCATAATGATTTTTCTGATTTTGTGAAAAGTATACTACGGTCAGCTGATTTCGCAATGCTCATATTTCTATGACAAAGATATGGAATTTCATTAATAACAGCTTCATAAATTGGGTTTATATGTAAAGAACGGGCCGTTTTACCATTAATCTTTTCAATAAGCAATTCTTTCTCATATTCAAACACAAAAGTAAAATGCTGGCCGCTAAATATAATAGGATACTTTACAAAATAGTAAGCATAATGTGTTTTGTTCCATGAATTTTTTGTATCAATTATATATTGGAGCGTCTCTTTTACCGATGATTTTTTTACTGCAAAATAGTTGTCGAAAAATTCACTCCAAACTTTTTGAAGTTTTGGTGTTGTCCATAAAAACGCTTTTCGAGTGTTTCCGCCGTATAAGTATCGCTCACAATTTAAAAAATCTCCAAGTGATGACGAGCCAAGTTGATGCTTATAATCTTCACAAGTAAGTAATGCACGTGCTACTAATCCTTGATCGAGCGTTATCATGTGTCTAACTAAAGGAACTAAGTCTTCGCCATATTTTTCAAAAGCATCTCGAAGTGCGGAAAGATTCCCTGCAAGCTCGGAAAGATCTTCTAACTTAAATAATGCATCCTTTAAATTTGGCTGTTGGTCAAGTAGCTTGGCTTTAAAACGTTCCTGCTCCACACTATCGCGTGTAAAGCCAGGGAGCTTTTCAATTGTAGCCAATGTTTTATATGGATCATCGTTGCTTTTAATAAACAGGTCAATTGCTCTAAAAATATCACCGATACTATCATAACGTAAATTTGATATATATTTGCCTTGCTTCTCTTGACGAATACGTTGTACAAGATTACGAATAATGCGTAACAGTGATGGCAACTCCTCTTTTTTATCGTGCAGAAGGGCTTGTGTAACTGTATAGAAATAAATACGTTCTGGAAGCGTAATATTTCCATTTTCAATTACAGTTTTAAATAAATTAGGCTCTGCAATGAATAGAGGTGTTTTTTGTACAATTTTAGAAAATAATTCATTTTTATCATTAACGTTACACCATACTTCTAGTACAGCAAATAAATACTGTACCGCTTCGTTTTCTTTATAAATCTCACGCAGTACCTCTATCTCTGTATAACGCTTATTCACAAACACATTGGAAGTCACCTTTTTCTTCACTTGTAATGCAGATGAAATAAATGCAAAAATATTTAAAAACGGACGATCAAGCGTTTTCGCTGTTCCTAAATGCGACCATAATAAATCTGTCCATTCCTGATCGAGTTTAAATGAGAAAGCTTTCATCTCCTTATGATATCCAAGTGAATCAAGAAGTTGTTCAAATTGTGCTTTAAAGTTTTCAAACGACGATAGTGCCCGCCCACGTGCATTCATTTTAATGTATAATTCTTCGCCTAATTCGAACTGATCGAGATCCATAAATGAGAATGTAATTGGGCAGTCTTCGCTTGTAAGCAAGTGTAAAACTTCTTGAGAAAGTGACTGCAATTCAGCATGAATCGCATCAAGCATCTCTAGCATCCCTTTAATATTAGGATCAAATTTCCATTGATGACGGAACCATTTCTCATTGCGAATAACATCGGATAAAGGTTCTTCTGAAAAGTCATCTAACGTAAAGTTGCTTTTAAATAAATGATCGAGAAAATCTTTTGTTGTAAGGCGTGTTTCATATGAGAAGCGTTGCAGAAGCTCGCCTAAATTTCCCTCTTCCTTCATATTTAAATACCAATGTAGTAAACATAAAGTCGTTAAACGCTGTTGTCCATCGAGCGGTAGTAGTACCATTTCTTCTCCTTGTTGCTCGATCGTACCATATATAAAGTCAAAGTCGAGAGACTCTCCTTGTAATGCCTTTTTCAATGATGGCACAAGTTGATGGCGAACGGCTTGAGCTTTTGGATCTAGTCTTCCTTGCGCGTAATCACGCTGAATCATTGGAATGCTAATTTGGTAATTTTTTAATAGTTGCATGAATGTAGTTCTCATACAGTTGCCACCTTTCCAATAAACTGCGTCAGTGTCGTTTTAATCGCGTTTAAGTAATCCTCTCGGTCTCGTTGTGTCCAAACTTCAAAATTGTCGACCTCTTCACTGTAATATTTCATAAAAGTATTGCGTGTAGCGAGTGGTATAAAGCCACCTTCTTGGTCATATGCAATGAGACGTTTATATTTTATAGGGTAGAAGTGATTACTTAGGCGAATATTTGTCGCTTGATCAAGCAACACTAAATTTTCTATACCATCACTTTCGTAAACCAGTTCGCCTTTGAGTTGTTCAAGTACTATTATTGATAATTGTTCGAATTGACTCTCTGTTAACTTTTCTACATCCGCTTCTTTCAGTTGCTCAACTATTTTCTGATAAGTCTCGTATTTTTCTAAATACTGAGTCGCATCAACAATCCACGCCGCCCATTGTGCTTTTGTTCGTAGCCCCTCTGTATTTCTTGCATGGATATGCTCTAGACTCCAATCCATTTGGTGATATTTATCAAACGGGAACAGACTATTGGATTGTTGTTGATTGAGCATTGTCAGTACATTAAAGAGTAGTAAAATTTGTTTAATTTGCCCATAGTGATTGTGATAATCAAGCTCATCTAAACGTTCAATGTCAATGTTATCTATCATTTCTAGACGAAGCACTTCTTTAAAATGGCGCTTCGACAATACTTTGTCATTGTTGTATAAAGCGAGATACTTCGTAATCGGAGCTTTGATTGTTAGGTAGCCTATGTAATGGTAAAGCTCACGGTCATTGAACCATTCTTCAAAAATCGCCATTATTGCTAAAATGTTTTGCCAGATTTGTTTCGTGTCATGTTCTTGTAATACATAAAATGTGTAATATGGATCGACTTGGATATTCGATGTGTTATTTGCAATAATATCAAATAAAAATTCAATTCGATTTTCATATGGTTTTTGTACACCAAGAAAGTACCATAACGAGCTACGCTGCAGGAATCTTTCAACATGATCCCATTGTGTTGCCAGTTCCACACGATCTTTATAAGGCAGTTCTAACATCAGTCTTGCTTTTATTAATTCCGCGTTTGTTAGTGGGATTTTACCAATATTTAATCGACTGAAAATTTCACGTACTTCTGTTTTTGGGTCAACCTCGTACCAAATAAACTTCACCTGTTCTCCGAGCATAATCGAAAACTTTTTCTTGACTGTTTGGCGATTGACTTGAATGTTTTTGAACCACTCTTCTACCGTGATATAAGCCTCACGCATAAAATGGAAGTCAATGTTATGAACTTCTTCTTCCAACTCTTCTTGCCCCATACTTCTTAAAAACTCAGCACTACTTCCACGAGTTGCATACTCTAACTCATAAGAATCTTCCTTTAGAAACGTTAATAAAATTGAAATTGTTGTTAGGCGTTGCTGTCCATCTATGACTTCATAACTGCCATCCTCACGTTTACGTAAAACTAGTGGTTGTAAGCAATAAAAGGCTTCTGAATTTCCAAAGCTTTTTCCCATAAACTCATACAAGTCATCTAATAGGTTCTTAACTTGTGTAGCAGTCCAACGATATCCACGCTGGTACGACGGTATATAATAATGTTCGACATCGATTAACTCATTAACAGATTTTAAAGCAATATGCTCCATGTACTTTCACTCCTTCATCCTATAAATAGATTACCAGCTAGAATTGATTAATCTAACAAGTTTCTTACTCAATTTTTGTACTTCCAGCTCCATATCCTCCTAATGCATATTTTACTATTTTACTATTTTAGTAAGTTATCTGGAGATGTTGGAGAGATAAAGTCATTGGTTGTAGGTATTAATTTATGCAAATTATACCATATAAATATACTGAAAAGTGGGGCTAGTATAGTCATAAGGACACAACTTAGTTAAGTCCTCATAATGGATTTCAAGGAGGAAGTGGCTGTATGATGGTGCTTGTATCTGGGCATTTCACGGTATTTTAAAGAAAGTAGAAGTATATCGAATGTAATATATTACGTTTGAATAATTGGATGTATTGTTATTCTAATGCTGAGAATGGAGTGTTTTTTCATTCATTTATTATATGTGCTGAAAAGGGATGCATAAAAAATAAAGGAATTTAGTATCTTGGGAAAAGTAAACTCTAATCGAATAAATATATATTATTTATATGAATTAATACAAGAAGGGTTGCTTTTCAAATGAAGAGCAACCCTTTTCTTATGATTGGAGGAGTAAAAAGTGATATATCGTGAGATTAGAGCAGGAAAGCAAGGAGTACTAGAACCATCTGTTGGTACGAATCAACCAGCAAAACGAGTCGACATCGTAAAACTAAAAATGGTAAAAGAGAGCAGTCTTCTTTACAAAGAAAGAAGAATTAAATCTCCAGAAGATGCAAGTTTGTTGTTTAAGCAGTTTCTAGATGGAGCTGATCGAGAGTATTTTATTGTACTCTGTCTTGATATTAAAAATCAGCCTACTGCTATCAACGTTTGTCATATTGGTAGTTTAAATTCTAGTATTGTACATCCGAGGGAGGTGCTGAAGCCAGCGATTATCTCAAATGCTGCTTCAATTATAGTTGCGCATAATCATCCTAGTAATGATCCTACTCCAAGTAGAGAAGATCTTGAAGTTACAAAACGACTCATTGAAGCAGGAAAAGTTGTAGGTATAGAGGTGTTAGACCATCTTATTTTTTGTGAGGAGAGTTTTATTTCACTTAAAGAAAAAGGGCATATGTAAGAAGAAATATAATTTGTTCATGTTATTTAAATAAAAGGAGAAATGACATACATGTTTGATGTAAATCAGGGACGTTATGCTACAAAAGCGGTACAGAATATAATTCCTTTAGAATTACAGCAGTTTTTATGGCTTATTATTGATTGTCGAAAAGCCGCTGAAGATCGATTGGACTACTTGCAAGTATTTGAGTTGCGATCAAATCATGAACATCAACTTGTCTGTAATACACAGGAGTCTCCACCTTTGCAATTAGAATACAAATTTAAATTAAATTCTAAGGGGGTGATTAACTGTAATGTGTGGATGATAGATAATGGAAAATATGCAACGATGCTTTTACTATCGGATTACTGATAAGATACAACATTAAAAGTAGAGGTGAAAAGGATGAGTTCTAAAACTGGTGAGGTCTTAATTGAAGTAATTAAAGTTATTCTACACATAGTTGGCAAGAAAGATAAGTGATTATACATTTTATAAATGTATTTTCTGTAATTACAAGTGAAAAAATAAGTCTCACATTAGATTTTATTTTAAAACACTAAAAATATAATTTTTAATCAATAATTAAATAGTAGACGATAGCAGCACGAAAGAGCGAAAAAATGAGTATGTAGAAAGGACTAAAATAACGATTGTTTTTCTAGTGATTTTTATTTCATTCGTGAATGCTATCGTCTTTTTATTAGAGAGGAGTGATTAGATTGAAATATAAGATTCCTCTTCTTCATCTAAGCTCCCCTCGATTTTGTCATATAAGTTCTCTAAATAGGAAATCTCCCAGTCTGACGGCAATGTAACTGGATTTATTCCTAACTCTCTTAATAGGTTAATCCGTTTGCTAAATGTATCTGCTGCCTTATGAACATCCTTTCGTTGTATATAACTGTGTTTTGCCTTAACGACACTACCACATTTATTAATCAATCTTAACAGCATTTTTAATGACATTTGTATTTGTCCATCATCGACTTTTTGATTTACCAGTTCTATAGCATTCTCCAATGTGTAATAGCCACCTTTTCCTACAATTAGCTTATAAAACTTCATGATTTCCTTTTTGCAACGCTGCTGATTCAACACATCAATGACAAATTCATCGCTGTCTCTGACTTGGGTCTCGAAGCGTAAAATCCCCCTAGTCTCTGAAAAATCTAAAAAACTCTTATTTTTTTGCTGTTCTTTAAGTAGTAGAGTCTCGTATCTGTTATACCAGTTGACCGCTTTATATGCAGACATCAAGTACACATTTGTTTTAGAATTCCAATACTTTTGAGTCTGTCTATTATCAAGAAAGTAATCGGGTATGTTCCCTTTTTTGAACAAGAACAAATATTTAGGGATTAAGCTTTCATCAATAGTCAAATCGATTGCTGCTTCAATTCTCTTTGCTTTCCATTCAAAGAAATCGGGGACGTTTAATGATAGTATGTCTTTAAGCACATAATTAAAATTAGTTTGAACGGTTTTAAACTCTGATAACTTCGTCACTCTATAATAACCGTTGGAATCAATCAATAATTGAGGGCGTAATCTAATTTCAATGGATCTGTATCCCCACTTATTACTTCTTAGTCGGATTTCTTGAAATCCATATCTGGATAGTGCGTTAGAAATATAAGCACCTTTATCCCAAGAATCCTTACGAAGTTGGTGAGAGGTTTTATACTTTTTTAAATAAGCTTGCAATTGTTTAAAGATGTTATTATACTCGGATTTCGTCAGTTTATAACTTACATACATCATATCAATCATATAACAATACCTCACTCAATTTCCCCAATAACGCAGCATGCTGTATTGTACAGACATGGTAAGCGGAGGGGGTATATTATTTAAGTCAAAGTACTGTTACTAAGAATTTTAAAAAATACAAAGATGGCTTAAGAGCTATCTTTGTATTTTTTATGTAAAGCAATAGTGTTTTTGATTATCTTCATCATGGAATGATTTTATTTTCCACTTGCTGCTGAATGTGCTACAAAGATTATCGTTTAAAGGTAGTTTCTTCCCCAAGATTCATGTAGGTAAATTCCTTTTTCTTTTTTCTTTTCTTAGAATGTCTTTCATCATTAACTTCTTGATCGTAAGCAGTAGTAAACGCGTCTAAATCCAATTTTGGATTCAATTCTTGTACAATATCCGTAATTTCAGGTATTTTATCTGCATAAAAATCGATTACCCTACTTCTGCCTTCCTTGTTATCAGAAATTATTGGATATGGTGTTGTTACATTGTTAGTATTTTCATATGTTTTAAACTTAATATAACCAAGTGATGATAATAATTTTCCTAATGTCTTGCCTTGATGACTAAATAGAGGAACAAAGTTTTCCTGCCTGCTTAAATAATCATCCATAAATTGTAGTACTGAAGCCCATTGAAGCTTTAAACTGTTTTTATTCAAGTCCAATATACCATAGATGTTATTATCGTTATTTAATTTGGATCCATAAATAAGATCCACTGTTTCAATAACCTTAATCTTTTTTCTATCAGTAATTTTTTTAGCACATCTATAAATTGCTCAACAAGAGGAGGAAGAACAGCCTTTTTTTGTTCTATTAATACTGTCATTAGTATTTCTCGAGCTTTGTTACAGTGTTCTATATACTGCTCTGGTGTAATAAACCCCATTTCCTTTCCATAAGTCATATAGAAATTAAAAGCTATAATCATGTGAGTGATACTATCAACTACTCGAGCGTGTATAGTTACATCTAATTCTTTCTTCAATTTAATAAAATCGTAATGATAATCATCCAATAAATTATTATTTAGTTTAGTCTCTAACCATCGTAAGTAATTTTTTATACTTGTTTGCAAGTAAAGACCATTTTTGTACTCTGTAAATTTTTCTACCCGTACTTTTTCAAAATTATTTTCAGTGGAATTGAAAATATTATCCATTTTAACGCGTATGAGTCTTGCTGCGGTTGAATGATTCTTTTCATTCATATCTATAAACTTTTCACCAGTAAACAGTATCATCCCTTTGGGAACCACTTCATTATCTAAGGAATTGGACTTATCACTTAGAGAGCGAATCATATTTTCAACCTTTGCCATTGTATTGTTTTCATCATTTTTATTTTTAGATGTACCAAAATCATCCAAGATTAATACGCAATCTTTATAATCTAAACTAGCTTTTTTCATAGTATTTCTAAATGCATCAACACGTAACATATTTGTTTTATCGAATACTTTAGAAAACAACTCTGCTATACTTGTTTTCCCAGTTCCTGACCTGCCGTAAATCCAGAGGGAAAAGTTAGGACTTAAATCTTTGGTCTGAGTCAAAGGTGTTGTAAGCAATGAGGTTAACAGGAAACATAAAAGTGAGTAAGTAAGTTTAGGGTCACATAGATCGAGCATTTCCAAGGTGTGTTTGAATGCCTTTTCTTCGGAGAGATTCGGATTAGCTAATAGGTCAAATCCTTGTACCGATGTCTTGGCTTGTAAATTATTTTCTAGTATAGATGGATACGACCCATTCGAATATAGGTATACCCATTTATTGTTATAGACGTTCCAGCCAATTGAATCAAATTCTATTGACTTATTTACTTCCTTTGAAAGGAGGTACACAAAGTCTAATATTAATTCGAAATTTTCTTGTATTTTGGGATATAGCTTACAGAAGGGATTCCAATTTTTTATCCATTTTTTATTGTTTAGGTCTTTCGTAAAAACTTCAATTCTCGGGAGTCTTTCTCTTCCTTTTATAACGCCTTCAAAAATATACTTATACTCTTCGTAAACACCATTTGATTCTTTATAAATAATCTGCGTTAAAATCGGTAAAAAATTGCAAACTTTATTTTGTTTTTCATTTTTAGTAAGGAGTAAATCACCTTCTTCGTTTATTCCGTATTCATTATCAGTAAGTATTTTTTGGAAGTAAATAGGAAGTTTTAAAAGTTCTAATTGATTTTTATTCATTAAAATTATCTCCTCTCATCAAAAATATGTGAAAATATGAAGTTTTTAGATGTTATTTTTCATATTTTCATTTATTTTATTATGTAAAATATAAAACAAAATAAAGAAGAAGGATACAATATAATGAAAAATAATTAACCATAAACAATAGAGTAATAGTAAATTAAAATATTTTAGCCGTACATTACAATGCTGGAATTTTAAGAAAGGGGGTAGGGGTAACATATGTTTTAAAATTATGATGATGTAGTTACTGTTGAAAAGAAAATAGAAATGTTAGATATAGAAAGAAACAGGGTTTACGAATTACTAGAGTATGTCCTTACTAAAGTGCAATTTCAGATAGAAGAATATAAGCAAAAAAATGAATATCTTTGGGTAAATAAACGGGGGAAAATAGTCGTTGTTTTTAATTTCTTGTAAAACGAGGGAATATGGGATGGACGGAACAGATAAAATTGTTAAAACAAATAGTGTAACGTTATAGTGGACGAATAAAGGATTACAATGGTTAGAAAAAATCCTTTGAAAGTTGCACAATAATGAGAGTGATAAAGAGATGATTTCTACGCTTTGTAGAAAGAACATCTCTTTTTTATTTGGAGCAAGCTATAGAATACGACGAGGTGATTAATTTGAATACGATTGATGTTTTATATATTAAAAATATGGTGCTTAAACGAATAAATGTACTGTTAAAAGATGTGAAAAACAGTGATGAATTGAATAGAAAGTTATGTAATTATGTGATTGGGTTAGGGAGGAAATTTGGATATGAAGGAGCAAGGATGAAACTAGAAACTTATGCTATGAACAAAAGTGGTTATATTGACGTGATATGGATGAATGAGTTGGGAGATATTGAGTGGGCAATATCAATTGATGGAGGTTTGCGTAAAAGATCAATTGCTAAATTACAAGCAGTTCATACCGAAAATAAATTATGGTTATATTATGGGAATTCAAAGAAACTAAGAAAATTTATAGAGAAAAATGATCCGAATGGTGACATCAAGGTTATACATTTAGGGGATTTTAGAAAGAAAATGAGGAATAAATCTGCTTCCGAAAATATATTGAATAAAGTTTTTTAACATCAAATAACGAAAGATAATTACATTTAATTTCCCATAAACATTTAAGTAAAGATAGATTTTCTAGATATATATTATAAGTTTGAGCGCTAAGAAAAGAGGTGATTGGCTATGTTTGAGAATTACGATGATGTTGTAAACGTAGAAGATTTAATGGAAATGCTAAACATTGGGCGAAACAAAGCATACGAATTATTACAATCAGGAAAAGTTAGATCATTTAAAGTTGGAAAATTGTATCGAATTCCTAAAGTATGTATCCAGCAATATGTGCTTTCTAAAGTAAACATGAAAATGGAAGAGTACACGGGAAATAGTTATTAATTTTTCAAGCAGCGATGGAATTGTCGCTGCTTTTTAATTTGTATATTTAGGAGGATGAAGATAATGGCAGGCAGAACAGTAAAGAAAGATCAAAATACAAAGAAATGGTATTTTATTTTAACACATGGAAAAAAAGAAGACGGCAAACCAAGGCAATTTAAAAAGAGGGGATTTAAAACAAAACAAGAAGCTCAGAAAGCGATGCTAGAGTTAGAACAATCACTAACATTGGGAACATACATACAGCCAAATAAAATTCTATATAAAGAGTATTTGTCAGAGCGATTTTTAGAAGATAAAATGACGAAGGTAAAGAAGCAAACTCTAAATACATATAGATGGGTTGTTGAAAAACACATCATTCCAGCAATAGGAGATGTGGAATTAACAAAACTCAATCCGATAATTATACAAGGGTTATATAACAAACTAACGAAAGAAAAGGTTTTATCGGATGAAAATATTCAAAAAGTACATACGTTAATTAACGATTCATTGAAAAAAGCTGAAAGATGGGGATTAATAGCTCGTAACCCTGCTGCTCTTGTAGATCGGCCAAAAGCAGTAAAGAAAGAGATAACAGTATGGAATGTAGAAGAGGTAAGGCAGTTCTTGAAGTATGCCAAAAAGAGCGGAAGATACTATATAGCATTTTTACTAGCCTTAACAACAGGAATGAGACAAGGAGAAATATTGGGACTTCGTTGGAAAGATGTAGATTTTGAAAATGGCTGTGTACGTATTACTCAAACGCTTAGTAGTGATGGAAAAGACCTATTGCCTTATACAAAAACAAAATCAGGTTCACGGACAATTGATTTACCAGAAGAAACGGTTACAGCCTTAAAAAAGCATTGGCTACTTATAAGAGGAGAAAGAGAAAAAAATCGTTCTTATAAGAATTTAGATTTAGTAGTATGTACAGAATTTGGTACACCTACTCATAAAAGTAATATTCGTAGAGTCTTTAAATCTATCATTAAAAAAGCAGATATCCCTAAAATTCGATTTCACGATATGAGACATACTCATGCGACATTGTTGTTATTACAGGGAGTAAATCCTAAAATTGTATCGGAACGGTTGGGACATGCTGATGTTAGGATTACATTGGATACATATAGTCACCTATTGCCGAGTATGCAGAAAGATACAGCAATCCAATTTGGAAAGATGTTGTTTGATGAGGGGGATAAGGATAATATAGAAATTAATTTAGACTAAAAATCGTATAATTAATTTTGTACCAACGTCAGGGATAGTATGTTGTTTAGGATTAATAGGGATGAACTGTAGGCGCGGTTTTTTATTCAATTTAACATGTTATAGTTATTGGTTATTCTTAACTACACTGATATTGTTAAGAGAAAGTTATATCGGTGTAGTTAAGAGGATTAGAATAACCATAAACATTCTCTAAATAACATAAGTGAAATCATTTTCTTAAGTAGTTTGTTTATATCACTATTAATTGTAGGAATTAATAAAATATTCGCTGTAAAAATATTTTTATATAAAAATATACATATTTTTGGGATAATAATAGTATTCAACATATTGGAGTGATAATCATGAGTCTAGAAAATGAAATTGCAGCTAGTATCAATGAAATTAAAACTGATGCTTATAGGATGTCTATTGGAGAAATAGCTAATTTATACAACGAGGGAGATATTGAAATATTCCCGGAATATCAAAGATACTTTAGATGGAATATAAACCAAAAGTCAGACTTAATAGAATCGATTATTTTAGGAATTCCTATTCCACCTATTTTTGTAGCACAAGAAGCTTCGGGTAAATGGGATGTAATCGATGGCCTTCAAAGGATTAGCACAATACTAGAGTTTATGGGGATTCTAAAGAAAAGAAATCAACAGGAAGAACTATATGAACCTAGTCAAATGACTAAAACCAAGTTTTTACCTTCATTAGAAGGAAAATGGTGGGATAACAAAGATGATACGACTAATAGTCTGAGTGCTGATTTAAGAAGGAAGATTAAAAGAAGTAAGTTGGATTTTATTATAATTGATAGTACAGCAAACCCAAAAGCAAAGTATGAAATGTTCCAAAGATTAAATACGAACAATTCTAAACTTACAGATCAAGAAATTAGAAATTGTTTAATGCTTATGGTTAATCCAAAATACTTCGAAACTGTAAATACCCTTGCAGAGAATGCAATATTTAAATCAATAACATGTTTAACTGCGAAAAGTTTGGAAGAGCAGTTTGATAAAGAATTAATAGTGAGATATATTATAGCTCGTTCTGCAAATTTAGAAGAAATAAATTTACAACAGGATATTGGTATTTATTTAACAGAAGAATTGATTAATATGATGGAGCTAAATATAGCTAACTTAGAACAATATTCTGAAGAATTTATAAAGGCAATAGAGTTATTGAATGAAACTTTAGGAGATAAAGCTTTCAAAAAATATAATAGAGATAAGGAAAATTCTGAAGGCGGATTTTCACTTAGTTTGTATGAGTCGCTTGTAACTGGATTGAGTGAAAGTAAAGATCCATGGGAGAATAAGGAACAATTAATAGAATTGATTAAGCAAATACCATATGACAGTAAATTTGAACATGCTACTCTGCGTGGAAGAAGACCAATTGCAAGATTCCAGGAATTAACTATGTTATCAAGGGAATTATTTAAAAATGAAGATTAGAGATTTGGAAAATTTGGAAGAAAGAATCGATAAAGATTTTTCTTGGAGAAAAATGGAGTTATTGCAATTGAAAATGGCCATAGAGAAGAATAATGTAGCTCTTTCAAAAAAAACTCTTGTTCGAAGTGGGATTGCGTTATTATGTGCTCATTGGGAAGGATTTATACGAAGTGTAGCAAACTATTATGTCGTCTACATTTGTACTCAAAAAATTAAAAATAAAGACTTAAAGGGGAATTTTTTAGCATTTAAGGTTAAAAAAGATGTTATATTAAGTGGAAATTCCCCGAAAAACTCAGTCCATACTCAATTTTTATCCAAATTAGAGAGTCTTCAGGAAGAAGTGTTTTATATCAAATATGATGATAAACCTTTTAAGAGAATAATTAATACCGATTCCAATTTGAGTTTCGAATTGTTTGATGAGATATTAAAGAGTATAGGGTTACAGAATATCTATGAAACTAAAAAAATTATATTGATAATGAGATGTTAAAATATAGACATGAAATAGTCCACGGTGAAAGTTATAAAGATACAGAATATAATTTTGCAGAAGTATATGATCAGGTGCTGTCTATAATGGAAAGTTTTAAAAACCAAGTAATTGAAGCAGCTGAGGAAAAGGAATATTTAAAAGTATAGTATGAAAAATCATGCTGTTTAAAAGAAATAATTTAAAGGAAAAGGATTGAACAAAGGAGTATTTGTTCAATCCTTTTTGAATTTTACAGGATATGAATAATTCAAAGGGAGTATTAAATAATATATAATGTTACTTATGGAGGTATCTGAATGATGTTAGATTTTTTAAGGGATATTAATGAGAAGTCAAGTGACACAACAAATAGAAGGATAGAAGATATTAATAAGGATTTAAATGAGCAGTTTTTTACTCCAATGCAAGTGGCATATTTTATGAGTTCAATGTTTAAACCAATAAAAAAAACTGTTATTAATTTTCTGGATGCTGGTGCTGGTGTGGGAAATCTAACAGCTTCTTTTATAGCTTATATATGCACATGGGAGCACAAGCCGAAAAAAATAAACGTGCTACTCTATGAAATAGATAAAACTTTATTCCCAGATTTAAGAAGAAATATGGAATTATGTAGTGAATTATGTAGTGAAAATGATATTCAATTAGAAATCATAATTAAAAATGAAGATTTTATTGAAAGTTCAGTAAGTGAATTGAAAGTGGATAAAACTTCTAAAAAATTCGATTTTATTATACTTAATCCGCCTTATAAAAAATTAAATACGGATTCCTGGCATAAGACTTTGACTTTAGAAGTAGGCATTGATGTTCCAAATTACTATGCAGCTTTTGTGGCCTTATCATATCGCTTATTGGAGAAAAATGCACAATTGGTATGTATTGTTCCCCGTAGTTTTTGTAATGGACAATATTTTAAAGCATTTAGGAATGATATGATAAACAATGTCAGGTTAGAAAAGTTGCATCTTTTTGAATCTAGAAAGGATATATTCTATGATGATGTTCTCCAGGAAACTCTGATAATGCTGCTAGCAAGAAAAAAACAGCATTTGTCAGATAATATTTATATTACAGAGAGCATTAATGATGACTTTTCAGAAATACGCAAAACAAAAAAGAGATTTGACGATGTTATTTTTCCGACGGATACAGAAAAAGTAATTCGGATTATAAGGGAAGATGACACGGAAGTTGTGAGTAGAATGCACTCTCTCCCTTGTAAGTTGGAAGATTTAAATATCAGTGTTTCTACAGGACCGATTGTTGATTTTAGAGAAAAGGAAGGCTTATTGTCATGTGAAAATACTCTGTGGGCGCTCCCTGTAATTTATCCTGAGAATTTTAAGAATGGAATAGTTCAATGGCCCATTGAGGGAAAGAAGCCTGGATACTTAATTGAAGATGAAAGTAACATTAAGAGGTTAAGACCACCAGGTATTTATGTTCTTGTAAAAAGAATGAGCTCAAAAGAAGAAAGAAAAAGAATTGTAGCCGCTGTGTACGATAGTGCATTGATAGGTAAAGTTAATATTGCATTTGATAATAAGGTTAATTACTACCATATAAAGAATGAAGGATTAATAAACAGAAATTTAGCTAAGGGATTATCTCTTTACTTAAACTCTTCGTTAGTTGATTTTTATTTTAGGACATTTAGCGGTAATACACAGGTAAATGTTTCTGATTTAAAGTCATTAAAATATCCAGCTGTTGAAGATCTAGAAATTTTAGGGGAAACTTATGATTTTGAACTACCACATCAAGAAGAAATAGATGCAATCATTAATAAAGTTTTATTTGAATAAAATGGGGACTTCAGTTTTAAAAACTGAGTCCCTTTTTCTTTTCATTCTCTAATATGTTTCATAAGAAATTTTTTGTTTAGATTCTATTATATACACTACTGTTCCTTCTGCAATTACAGAAGAATAGCGTTGATACAGCTTAGAAGTTAAAAATACAGTGTGAAATTTAATATTGAAGGGACAATCTTTAAAAAGATTAATCAGCTCTTTTTTTCGTAAAGTATCAACTGGACCAGATGAAGCTACGGCTTCGTAAACAATAACGGTATTTGTATCAGCGTCAAATCCTACCACATCAGGTAATTTTGCGTGGTCATCAATTGTAAGCTTTATATGTGTACATAGCTCAGGTTCATTAAATTTATTCTTGTCTTTTGTATCGCCAATGTAGACCAGGTGAGGGTTTTTATATTCTAATTTAAATAATTCCTCTACAATAAACTTTTCAATTACATTATGTTCGCCAGGTGATAACGTAAGAGTTGCGCCTGTACCTGGTATAGAAACCTGAATATCTTGTCTTTTTAATGAGTTGAGTTCAGCCCTTCTATTTGAAAGCTCAATATTAATAAACTCTCCTTTTAATTGGCTAAATTCCATTGAATCCTTTTGGAATGCTGTTAGAAGCTTCTCAAATTTATCTGAAAGGGTGTAATTGGTTAATCCAGAGTTAGTCGGACGATTTGGATCGTCGGCATTAACTAACACCATTCCATTATCGACAAGGTATTTTAAACTATGTTTTCGAATTGTTTCACGAGTATTTTCCGCATAACTTTTTCCTAAATCATTCTCCGCAAACCTTAATATATCTGTAATTCTTGCTCCATCTGCTAAGCAATTTTTCCCTTTAATAAGATTCTCGCGAGTTTTTGTATCTGATAAGGCTAGGACACAAATAGCTGTCATATCAGTAATGCTTTTTTGTGGGAAAGCTAATTCTTCAAGAAGTGATTTCACTGTATCAATAGTTAATGAGTATTTCAAAATGACTCCTCCTTATTCCACCTGCGGCGTCGCAGGTGGTTTTTAGTTATAGAATATCACATGTGGTTAAAATTATGCAATAGAAATTAATATTCAGCCTTAAAAATATTAGGATTTTTAAATTCATATATGAAACAATGGATAGATCGTTTTAAAGGTGTGGCTACAAAATATCTTGATAGTTACCTCGCTTGGTTCCTATTTGTAGATAGTCGAAGCAATGAAAGTACAAAGTTATTTGAAAGGGTGTAATTGGTTAATCCAGAGTTAGTCGGACGATTTGGATCGTCGGCATTAACTAACACCATTCCATTATCGACAAGGTATTTTAAACTATGTTTTCGAATTGTTTCACGAGTATTTTCCGCATAACTTTTTCCTAAATCATTCTCCGCAAACCTTAATATATCTGTAATTCTTGCTCCATCTGCTAAGCAATTTTTCCCTTTAATAAGATTCTCGCGAGTTTTTGTATCTGATAAGGCTAGGACACAAATAGCTGTCATATCAGTAATGCTTTTTTGTGGGAAAGCTAATTCTTCAAGAAGTGATTTCACTGTATCAATAATTAATGAGTATTTCAAAACGACCCCTCCTAATTTCGTCTGCGACGTTGCAGGTAGTCTTCAGTATTAAAGTACCACATGTGGTTAAAATTATGCAATAGAAATTATGATTTATTTTTTTGTTTTTTTATGAGTATTTCAAAATGATCCCTCCTAATTTTGTCTGCGACGTTGCAGATAGTCTTCGGTATTAAAGTACCATAGGTGGTTAAAATTATGCAATAGAAATTATGATTTATTTTTTTGTTTTTTTATGAGTATTTCAAAATGACCCCTCTAATTTTGTCTGCGACGTTGCAGGTAGTCTTCGGTATTAAAGTACCATAGGTGGTTAAAATTATGCAATAGAAATTATGATTTATTTTTTTGTTTTTTTTATGAGTATTTCAAAATGACCCCTCCTAATTTTGCCTGCGACGTTGCAGATAGTCTTCAGTATTAAAGTACCATAGGTGGTTAAAATTATGCAATAGAAATTATGATTTTTTGTTTTCGGAACATTCAGGCTGTTAAATTCTCGTATGAAATAATGGATATACCGTTTTAAAGGTATGGCTATAAAATATCTTGATAATGACCTCGCTTGGTTCCTATTTGTAGATAGTCGAGGCAACGAAAGTAAAATATTAAAGAATTCCTTATAGTATCGTTTGTATTTGAAATGATGGACACTTATGATAGCTTACGTCTTTCAAAATTTAATGTTTAGTTTGTCTTCTATATGAAGTGAACAAATAAAACCGACTTTTTACTTATGATTTTATTATTTCCATTTGGAAAACCTAAGTAAAAAGGGGTGTGCCAATGTGCAAAAATATATTTGTGATTGCTTTTATAGTATTGATGATAAGTTTGAATCTTGAGAAGGCTTACGCAAGTGAAAGAGTAGTCTTTTTGAGTATTCCATCGAAAGTTTGGCATCAAAATATTTACTTAATAGCAGAAAAAAAGCTGGATGGATTATGAAAATTTCATGGTATAGATTGAAGATATGGAGAAATCTGTATACTATTTTCCGAAATGGTATCACGGGAAATATGCCCCTGCACTTTATAAAGAAGATATAAATGGCGACTCATTAGAAGGCGTTATCGTTGTGTTAAATAATGATCAGGCCGGTCTTGGTAATCCCCTAAAAGACCTCCATATTCTCAATCAAATACATGACCCATATAGTAGATTTTATGAAGCTAAAGCAGAACCTATAAAAATGACGATAAAAAATGATAATCTTGTTAATATTTATATAGGTGAAAAGAAGCATACAATTGATATTTTCAAGTATGATTATATAAATCCACGAAACCGATTCTTTGCAATTGAGTTAATTGAATATAATATTAAAAATGGAAAATTGTTCGCAACTGTTCCTGCCTATGTTGTACGAGATGATAGTGTACAAGGCGGTTATATTGGATACTTAAAACTTCAATATACTTGGGATGAGAAAAAGTACGTTACAAAGCAAATTGATTTAATTAAATCAGCTCCCAAAAATTAAGATGTAGGGTTAGTTAATTCGGAACAAAAATACAACGAAATTTGGGGATTATGTATGAAAAAGAACTTGAAGGAATGGGGAATGGAAGAAATGTTAAAATAACTTCTTGACGAGTTAAAAGAGATGCGAAAGGACATGACAGAAGCGAAAGAAGGTCAGAACCATTTGCGGACAGATTTAACAGAAATAAAAGAAGGTCAAAACCAATTGTAAAAGAATTTTATTGAAATCCTTGTTACTTATAAAGAAAAAATTAAAGAACATGTTGATGACAAGACATGAGTTTTAAACAGACGAGTGTATACTGTAGAAACAGACATTCAACGAATAACGAGACAATAAAGTATGCGTAGCCTTAATGCTCCTTTTTTGTTTATCAATATCAATGATACTATTTAACACAGCCACATTGTAAAATACATGAAGGATGACGTTGACCAAATGAAACAGTTATTGACCAAATCTTGACCAACCAGCAAAAAGTTTATCTTTCAAAAAGAGACAAAAGTTTGCTACATAAAGAAAACCCCTTGATATTCAAGGGGTTTCTCATATGATCCCGACTGGCTTCGAACCAGCGACCTCCACCCTGTCAAGGTGGCGCTCTCCCTGCTGAGCTACGGGATCTTCAAAAATGCTTATCTAATAGCATCTTTAATAAATCTGCTAAAGCAATTATATATAATTAACTGAAATTTTACAATATTTTATATTAGATGTGTAATGGAAAAAAGGTTTATTTTAGAATTTATATTATAATGTATGTTTTTATTTTTAATACGTAGAAGATGATGACTTGTTATGATTTCCGATACCAATCCAAAGGACCTTCATCGCTTAAGTCAACAAGAAAAGGGGATAAGAAGTGTAAAGATAAGCTTATAAGTTCTGGCATAGCGTTCAATGTTTTCTTTGATAGATATTGCCTTCCGAAGCAATACGGACAATCTTTTTCAAATGTCACGAGTATCGACCATACATCTTTTACTTTCCACTTCGTTTTACAATATGTACAACGCGCCATGGAGTTCCTCCTCATTTTAAGGTGTTTTCTAATATATTCCATTTGATTGTACTAAAGTCAAGTGTATTTAGTGTGATAGAATATAAGTTGGTTTGTTTTTTTATATGGATGTATTCCGTAATTTATGACTAAATGAATGTAGTGTGAGGGTTATATAATAAGAGATTTTCATTTTTAATATGCAAATTGGCCAATATATCCTTTTTACAATTTTCAAGAAATCATGTATAAAAGAAGTACCAGATATTTATAAATATTCAGGAGTAGAGGGAGAATAATTGTAATGGTAAGAAAAACGTTTAAGATGCATGTGTCTAGAAATAGAACGATTTCGATTGATGGTTCGATTCTTGATGTGGATGTGACGCATGATGAGTTTTTACAAGAGTTCGTTGAGTGGGTCGATTCTAAAGGTTGGTCGTTTATGGGTATGACGGACGAGATTACGCCCGAAGAAGCTGGACAAAAGTTAATAGATTCGTTGATTGATGAGAAGGATAAGAAAGAGTAATTCCTTCTTATTTTTTGTTGTATATTTATGTTCCTAATCGTAAAAGTGTGATATAGTAAAAAAAGTGAATATTCTTCCAAATTAATACAAATTACATATAGGTTGGTAGAGGTATTTTATAGAATGTGAAAGTAAAGGGAAAAGGGAGAGTCATATGGTAAATTTTAAGAAAATTTCGGTTTTTGTTATGGTTATTTGTTTATTTTTTTTGACACCTATGACGTTATATGCTGAGACGAATATTGGAGTAAATCCGGAGCAAGTGGCACCTCCACCTGCGGAAGGGCCGAATGTTTTTAGTCAGTTTGCGACTACGATTGATGCGAAAACAGGAGATATGTTGTACGACAAAAATGCACATCATCGTGCGTTCCCTGCTAGTATGACGAAAGTGTTAACGGCGATTTTACTGATGGAGCATACGAAGCCAGAGGATCAATTTACGTTTTCACAATTAGCATTAGATCAAGAGAAGAGTAATTATCAAATTGAGTTTCACCCTGGTGAGACTATTAATAGAAATACTGCACTTATGATTTTAATGGTGCTGAGTGCGAATGATGTGTCGTATGCGATTGCGGAGCGTATTGGAGGAAGTGTTGAAAACTTCGCCAATATGATGAATGAAAGGGCGAAGCAATTAGGGGCTAAAGATAGTCATTTTGTAACGCCAAATGGATTGCATGATCCAAATCATTATACGACGCCATATGATATGGCCATGATTACGAGAGGTGTGCAAAAGTATCCTGAAATTTTACAAGCGATGAATACGAAAAGAACGACGGTTACGACATCTACGCAAACAGTTTCTATTTTTAATAAGTCTACTTATTTTGAAAATCCATATAGCATGGGTGGTAAGACAGGATTTACGAATGAAGCACGCAATACGCTCGTTTTATTAAATGAGAAGGATGGAAATCGTATTATAAATGTAGTAATGGCTTCTCAAAGACCTGAAATTTATGAAGATTTGAAGCAGATGGCGGAATATTCTTTTGGGCAATTTACGAAGCAAACTGTACTAGATAAACATAGTTGGCACCAAAAGGCAAAGTATTTAAATAAAGATGTTGATTCTGAGCTGGAAAAAAGTGCAGAGCTTATGCTAAAGAAAGATGAAGGAAAAAATATAAAAACGGCTTTTCGGGTTAATTCAGTGGATAAAGAATCTTTGTATCAAAAAGGAATTCATCGCGGTGAAGTAGTTGGTGCGGTAGATATTATAAAGAATAATCAAACGATTGCGACTATAAATGTTCTTTCAAAAGAAGATGTTACTTTTGCGATGCCTAAAAAAGATACAGTTGCACCTGAAGTAAAGGAATCGAATGTGAAAGTGATAAGTGTTGGAATAGGTGCGATTTTATTATTTGGAGCGATTTTATATGTAGTGCTGCGCCGAAATAACCAAGGGATGAAATCAGAAGAAAAATAAATTGCTAGTAGACCGTGATGAGATTTTGTCACGGTCTTTTTTGTATGCATTTCAAAAATGATTTAACTAATAATTGTAAATTTTCTTATTGCATTTCCAAATCGTTCGTTATATTATTTACTTGTGTTCTCGTTAGAGAACTAAATGAATATTGTATACTTCAAATAACATAAAACAACGGAGAGGGAGAGAGACGATGAAATTAATTTGGAAGGTGATTAGCAACGTTATCTCATTTGTTTTATTTGCGGTAATGGTTTGTTTAGCTTTTGTAGTTATTTCTTCAAAAGCGAGTGGCGGGGATCCAACAGTGATGGGATATCAATTTAAGAGCGTTCTTTCAGGATCGATGGAACCAACATTTTTGACAGGGTCAATCATTGCGATAGAGCCAACGAAAGATGGTTCTAAATATCAAAAAGGTGATGTTATTACGTTTAAAGAGAAAGATGAAAAAATTGTCACTCACCGTATTATCGGTGTGAAAGATACAAATGGAAAAGTAATGTATGAAACAAAAGGGGATAACAACAACGGACCAGATTTAGCACCAGTACTTGCAGAGAATGTAATCGGAAAGTATGCAGATATTACAGTTCCATACGTTGGTTATGGACTGAATTATGCGAGTTCAAAAGCGGGAGCAGCATTACTTCTTATTATTCCAGGAGTCTTTTTACTTGGCTATTCCGCGATTTCTATTTTTGGCGCTATTCGTAGCATCGACGGAGAAAAGAAAGATAAAAAAGTAGAACAATCCGTCTAGTTATCTTAGTTATTATTTCCTACGAGGAAATTAACAAATATATATATTATGGGGGATTTGGACATGACTTTAAAGAAAAAATTAGGGATGGGTATCGCATCAGCAGTACTAGGAGCAGCATTAGTTGGTGGAGGAACATTTGCATTCTTTAGCGATAAAGAAGTGTCAAATAATACATTTGCGGCTGGTACGCTTGATTTATCATTAAATCCATCAACAGTTGTTAATGTATCGAATTTAAAACCTGGTGATACAATTGAAAAAGAATTTAAACTAGAAAATAAAGGCTCTTTAAATATTAAAAAGGTTCTATTAAAAACAGACTATAATGTAGAAGATACGAAGAAAGATAATAAAGAAGATTTTGGTCAACATATTAAAGTAACATTCTTAAAAAATGTAGATAAGCATGAGACGATTGTGAAAGAAACTACATTAAATAAATTGAAGGGTGATACACTTACAGCAGTAAATAATGATTTAGCTGCTTGGTTCTGGGATGAAAAAGGTATTTCTGCAGGTAAATCTGATAAATTCAAAGTGAAATTTGAATTCGTTGATAATAAAAAAGATCAAAATGAATTCCAAGGCGATAAGTTACAATTAACTTGGACGTTTGATGCACAGCAAGGCGATGGTGAAACGAAATAATAATGACAACAAAAAGAGACTATCAAAAGTGGTAGTCTCTTTTTGTGTTAAAAGAGAAATGTAAAAAGAAACATAATTTTTATATCATTTTGTAATTCACTTTATTATAATAAAGGTATAGTTCTTGATAAAGAACAAGTTGTTCGATAGGAGAGATTAAAATGCTGAAGGCACCTCGCAAATTCAAAAAGATGCTTATATTGCCATGTTTGTGCTCTATTACTTTTTATTTAGGTTCTCAAATGATGACTTATACAGAGGCAGCTTTCATTCATGAGACGAAAGTGCAGGCTACTATTTCTACAGCAAGTATTTTTCCAAAAACAGTTGATCAGTTAACAAAGCAAGCTAAGCAACATAAGGAAGTTATTTTGCATGAGTATGAAGAGATGAAATCGAAATTAACTTTCACTTCCACTCAAGAGTTAGAACAGGTGCTTGTTACGTGGAAGCAAGGGCGTGAGAAAATAGCTGCTGAGAGAGAGTTATTACAAAAAGTATATGAATCAATAGAAAGTCCGTATAACAAAGCGAAAGAAGAGTTAAAGGAAAATGAAAGTGAATCTAATAAGCAAGTATTCTCGTATGTGAATGCTGGTTTTCATATAGTTAAAGAAAACTGTGAGTATGTTGATAAAGAGGTTAAATTACAGGTGATTGATAAACAAATTCAAGCTTTTGAGAAATTATTAGTAGATGAAACAGCAAAGCAAGTGAGTGAGGCTGAGAAGCAAAAGAAATTAGAAGAGAGCAAGAAACAAGAAGAGGCGAAAAAGTTAGAAGAGAGTAAGAAGCAAGAAGAGGCGAAAAAGTTAGAAGAGAGTAAGAAGCAAGAAGAGGCGAAAAAGCTAGAAGAGAGTAAGAAACAAGAAGAAGCAAAAAAGCTAGAAGAGAGTAAGAAACAAGAAGAAGCAAAAAAGCTAGAAGAAAGTAAGAAACAGGAAGAAGCAAAAAAGCTAGAAGAAAGTAAGAAACAAGAAGAACAGAAGAAATAGGAATAGTAAGTAAAATACAGCAGCATTTCGGAAGGAATAAACTACAATCATAAGACAAATAGGTGAGAGACCCCTACTACTCACCTATTTGCTTTGTTTTTCTTATTTCACTATTCGTAGGTATAAGGTCTTCACCTAAAAATTTAACGAATGTGAGGAAGTTAGTTGGCAGCCCACCACTTGGTGAAGGTTAATAATCAGTGGGGATGGGCAGAAAAACATTGATTAAAGTTTCACCTTATTTCTCAATAATTTTCTGAAAAAAGGAAAAATGTTGAGAAATAAAAATAATTAAAAAATATATTGTACTTATATAGTTTTGTTCGTTATAATGAACTTAAGGTTTTAAAAAAGAACAAATATTAGCTAAGCTAATATAGTTTTAGTTACACCTCTTATTTTGAAATAAGAGATAAAAATACAAAAAACAGCTAGGGGGAATTGATTGTGAGTCTGAAAAAGAAATTAGGTATGGGAGTTGCATCAGCAGCATTGGGGTTATCTTTAATTGGTGGAGGAACATTTGCATTCTTTAGCGATAAAGAAGTGTCAAACAATACATTTGCAGCTGGGACGTTAGATCTTACATTAGACCCTAAAACGCTTGTAGATATTAAAGATTTAAAACCAGGGGATTCTGTTAAGAAAGAGTTCTTATTAAAGAATAGCGGTACTTTAGCAATTAAAGACGTTAAATTAGCGACAAAGTATACTGTGAAAGATGCAAATGGTAATAATGCTGGTGAAGACTTTGGTAAGCACATTAAGGTGAAATTCCTTTGGAACTGGGATAAACAAAGTGAGCCTGTATATGAAACAACTTTAGCTGATTTACAAAATGCTGATCCAGATCTTTTAGCAAAAGATATCTTTGCTCCTGAGTGGGGAGAAAAAGGTGGATTAGAGGCTGGAACAGAAGACTATCTATGGGTACAATTTGTATTCGAAGATGATGGTAAAGATCAAAACAAATTCCAAGGCGATTCATTGAACTTAGAATGGACATTTAATGCTAACCAAACAGATGGCGAAGAAAAATAATAAATAAAAAAAGCGGGGGATTCCCCGCTTTTTTTTATAAAGAAAAAAAGAAGTGCCCGTTTTAAGCACTCTTTCATATGTATTATTGTTGATTTTTCTTCCATTGTGTAAATTCGAGAAATTCACGAAACTGTTCTTTTGAGACACCAGAGCTCATCGCATCTTTAACGAGTTGTGTCCATTCGGAGTCTAGATGACTTTCCGTTGTTGTTTCATCATGAAGTAAAGTATCAACTGGAATTTGTAGAACAGCTGCAATTTTTTCAAGAAACTGAATGGAAGGGTTTTTTTGTAAATTCCGTTCTATAGAACTAATGTAAGATTTAGCTACACCAGCTTTTTCGGCGAGTTCTGTTAGTGAAATGCCTTTTTGTAAACGAAGGCGTTTTATACGTTCTCCTATCATATTTGCGCACCTTTCTATCAATATGTCGTCGTCTTATGATGTCATTATTATAACATAAACTTCGTTAAAAAGAACAAGGCTATTGAGCTTGACTTGATGGCTTCATACGTTGGAAAAAGTGTTCGATATCTTGCAGGGCAATGCCAGCATCTAGAGCTTCAAGTATTAAATCAATCCATTCTTGATCCAGTGTGTCCGTCTTATCTTTGTACAATTGTAATTCCTCCCTAATTATCGGTCATAACTGCTGCTACAGAATATATGATAATACAATCGAATTTTGTATTTTATATAGTGAATCATCAAATATTTTGTAGATGCAACAAAGATAAAATCCCCATTAAATTCCCTCTATGGCGATTATAAAGTTTCTGACAGATATTTTCAATATTTTCTGAAAACATTGTTGAATTGTGATATATTCGTATACTAACTATGAAATTTTTACAAATATATTAAAAAAATTACATAATATAACTAAATATTGAAAATATATTGAATTTTTAATAATATAAAATATGTAATACATATTTTATATTAGGGGAGGAAATAAGGGATGAAAAAGAAACCGTTTAAAGTGTTATCATCAATTGCTTTGACAGCTGTTCTAGGCTTGTCACTTGGTGCTGGAAGTCAGCCTACATATGCTGAAACGCCGGAGAACAAGACAGCTACAAGTCCAGTTGATGATCACTTAATTCCAGAAGAAAGATTAGCAGATGCGCTAAAAAAACGTGGGGTAATTGATTCGTCAGCTTCAGAGAAAGAAACAAAGAAAGCTGTCGAAAAGTACGTAGAGAACAAAAAGGGTGAAAATCCTGGGAAAGAAGCAACAAATGGGGATCAACTTACGAAAGAAGCATCTGACTTTTTAAAGAAAGTGAAAGATGCGAAAGCAGACACGAAAGAAAAACTAAATCAGCCAGCAACAGGGACACCTGCAGCGACAGGCCCAGTTAAAGGCGGACTAAATGGTAAAGTACCAACTTCTTCAGCAAAACAAAAAGCATATAACGGCGATGTTCGTAAAGATAAGGTACTTGTTTTACTTGTAGAGTACGCTGACTTTAAACATAACAACATCGATAAAGAACCTGGTTATATGTATTCGGAAGACTTTAACAAAGAACACTATGAAAAAATGTTATTCGGTGATGAGCCATTCGCGTTAGAGGATGGAAGCAAAATCGAAACGTTTAAACAATATTACGAAGAGCAATCCGGTGGTAGTTACACAGTGGACGGAACAGTTACAAAATGGTTAACAGTTCCTGGTAAAGCTGCTGATTACGGTGCAGATGCTGCTACAGGTCATGATAATAAAGGACCAAAAGGACCACGTGATTTAGTAAAAGATGCATTAAAAGCAGCTGTAGATAGTGGTCTTGATTTATCACAGTTTGATCAGTTCGATCAATACGATGTAAATGCTGATGGAAATCAAAATCAACCGGACGGTTTAATTGACCACTTAATGATTATTCATGCGGGTGTTGGACAAGAAGCTGGCGGTGGTAAATTAGGTGATGATGCAATTTGGTCACATCGCTGGACAGTTGGACCAAAACCATTCGCAATTGAAGGTACGCAAGCGAAAGTTCCATATTGGGGTGGAAAGATGGCAGCATTCGACTACACAATTGAACCAGAAGATGGTGCGGTTGGTGTATTCGCACATGAATATGGTCATGATTTAGGTCTTCCAGATGAGTATGATACAGACTATACCGGTCATGGTGAACCAATTCAAGCTTGGTCTGTTATGAGTGGCGGAAGCTGGGCTGGTAAGATCGCAGGAACAACGCCAACGAGTTTCTCACCACAAAATAAAGAGTTTTTCCAAAAAACAATCGGTGGTAACTGGGCAAATATCGTAGAAGTAGATTACGAGAAATTAAATAAAGGTGTCGGTCTAGCAACATATTTAGACCAAAGTGTTACGAAATCTAGCCGACCAGGTATGATTCGTGTTAACTTACCAGATAAGGATGTAAAAACAATTGCTCCAGCATTTGGTAAACAGTATTACTACAGCACAAAAGGTGACAATCTTCACACGAAAATGGAAACACCACTGTTCGATTTAACAAATGCAACGAATGCGAAATTCGATTTCAAATCATTATATGAGATTGAAGCTGAGTATGATTTCCTTGAAGTACACGCTGTAACAGAAGATGGACAACAAACGTTAATTGAAAGACTTGGCGAGAAAGCAAATAGTGGAAATGCAGATTCGACAAATGGAAAATGGATTGACAAATCATATGATTTAAGTCAATTCAAAGGTAAGAAAGTAAAATTAACATTTGAGTACATTACAGATGGTGGTTTAGCATTAAATGGTTTCCTACTTGATAATGCGTCATTAACAGTAGATGGTAAAGTTGCATTCTCAGATGATGCAGAAGGTACATCACAATTTAAATTAGATGGTTTCGTTGTTTCTAGCGGAACAGAGAAGAAGAAACATAACTACTATGTAGAGTGGAGAAACCATACTGGATCAGATAGCGCATTGAAATTTGCTCGCGGTCCAGAATATAACTCAGGTATGGTTGTATGGTATGCAGACTCAGCTTACTCAGATAACTGGGTTGGTTTACATCCAGGACACGGTTTCCTTGGTGTAGTTGATTCTCATCCAGAAGCAATTGTAGGAACTTTAAATGGTAAGCCGACAATTGACAGTAGTACACGATTCCAGATCGCTGATGCGGCGTTCTCATTCGACAAAACGCCAGCTTGGAAAGTTGTATCTCCAACGCGTGGAACGTATACGTATAATGGCTTAGCTGGTGTACCGAAGTTTGATGATTCGAAAACGTATATTAATCAACAGATTCCAGATGCAGGACGTATTTTACCGAAGCTTGGTCTGAAGTTTGAAGTAGTAGGACAAGCTGATGATAATTCTGCAGGTGCTGTTCGTTTATACCGTTAATACAGTAAAACTACCGAGAGATTTTCTTTCGGTAGTTTTTTGTGAGCAATGAATTTTATATAAAGGGAAAAGTTATATATAATGTAACTTTAAGAATAGAAATTTGTTACATATGAAGTCTATATAAATAATGAAAGAATTGGATAAACATAGTGGGAGAAGGTGAGTGAATGAGTATTTCCTCTATTGTAAATAAACAAAAGCAATATTTTTATAATGGATATACGAGAAGTATAGAAACAAGAAAAAATAATTTGAAAAAGCTTTGTGATGGAATTCAGCGTTTTGAAGAAGAGATATTTCAAGCATTGAAATTAGATTTAAATAAGTCAGTTCATGAGTCGTTTACAACGGAAGTGGGGTATGTATTAAAAGAAATTTCTTTTCAATTGAAACATATGTCATCGTGGAGTAAACCGAAGCGAGTTCGAACAGCACTAACTCATTTCGGATCGAAGGGGAAGGTAGTACCAGAACCGTATGGTGTGACGCTTATTATTGCACCGTGGAACTATCCGTTTCAGTTAGCAATTGCACCTCTAGTAGGAGCGCTGGCAGCTGGGAATACAGTTGTTTTAAAGCCGTCAGAGTTAACGCCAAACGTTTCAAAAGTGCTTACGAGAATGTTAGGTGAATTATTCCCAGAAGAGCTTGTATCGGTAGTAGAAGGCGGTGCTCAGGAAAGCACTGCACTTTTAAAGGAACCGTTTGACTATATTTTCTTTACAGGTAGTGTTGGTGTCGGAAAAGTTGTTATGGAAGCAGCGGCGAAAAAATTAACGCCTCTTACGTTAGAGCTTGGCGGGAAAAGCCCATGTATTGTACATAAAGATGCAAAGCTAGATGTAACCGCAAGACGGATTGTTTGGGGGAAGTTTTTGAATGCTGGGCAGACGTGTGTAGCGCCTGATTATATGTACGTTCATTCTTCAGTGAAAGAGCAGTTAATCGAGGCATTACGACATGAAATCGCAGAGCAATATGGAAAAGATGCTTTGCAAAATGACAATTATGTGCGAATTGTGAGTGAGCGTCATTTTGAACGTCTATGTACATTTTTACAAGACGGTAAACCTGTGATTGGCGGGAATTATACGAAAGAAACATTACACATCGAGCCGACAGTGTTAACGAATGTTACATGGCAAAGTGCTGTTATGGAAGATGAAATTTTTGGGCCGATTTTACCAATTATAGAATATGACAAAATAGAAGAGGTAATTGAAACGATTCAGCACCATCCAAAGCCGTTAGCACTATATGTATTTTCTGAAGATAGAAAAGTGCAAAAGAAAGTGACGAGTAATATTTCATATGGCGGAGGATGTATAAATGATGTCGTATATCATCTTGCAACGCCATATTTACCTTTTGGGGGCGTTGGAAGCAGTGGATTAGGCAGCTATCATGGTGAACAAAGTTTTCGGACTTTTTCCCATTATAAAAGCATTTTGTCCCAATCTACAGCATTCGACATGAAAATTCGTTACTCTTCTACAAAAAGTGCTTTAAAATTCATACGAAAGTTGTTAAAATGATGATGGTGTTTATCAGTAGGCTTAGCCGTATGATAAAAACCCCTTCGCAACTGAAGGGGTTTTTCTGTTCGACATATGTATCATGCGAAAATGAATCAAACATACTACATAAAGAATAGAAGAGAACGCTGCTAAACAACCATTTTTGTTTGGATCGAAACAAAAAAATAGTCTATAGAACATAAATATTTATTCATGAATATAAAAATTAAAATTTAAGGTAGATAGGACGGGAAAATGAAAAAGATTATTAAAGTTGAAGCAGTAGAAAAACATTTTGGAAATCAAGTGATTATCCCCCCTCTTTCTTTAGATATTAAAGAAGGAGAATTTTTAACAATTTTAGGACCGAGTGGTTGCGGGAAAACGACTTTACTTCGTATGATCGCAGGATTTGAAACGCCAACTAAAGGAAATCTTTTATTAGATGATGAAAAGATTAACGATTTGCCGCCATACAAGCGTCATATGAATTTAGTGTTCCAACATTACGCACTATTCCCACATATGAATGTTGAAAAAAATATTTGTTTCGGTATGAAAATGCAAAAAGTATCAGCAGCAAAGCAGAAAGAACGTGCGGAAGAGGCAATGCGTTTAACGCAGTTACTTGAGTTCCGTAATCGTAAACCTTCGAAGCTTTCTGGTGGACAGCAGCAGCGTGTAGCAATTGCAAGAGCAATTGTAAACAACCCACGTGTATTACTATTAGATGAGCCACTTGGAGCGCTTGACTTTAAGTTAAGAAAAGATTTGCAACGTGAATTGAAAAACTTACAACGTAATTTAGGAATTACGTTCATATATGTAACGCACGATCAAGAAGAAGCGATGAGTATGAGTGATCGTATTGTCGTTATGAATAAAGGGCATATCGAACAAGTCGGCACGCCTAAGGAAATTTACAATAAGCCGAAAACATTGTTTGTTGCGACGTTCATCGGTGAAAATAATATCGTGAAAAATGGGGAAAACTACGTAGCAGTTCGCCCTGAAAATGTAAAAGTTCGCTCGGTTGAAGAGCCAATTTTAAAAGAATACCATCTTGGACATATTGAAGATATTGAATTTGTTGGAAATATGGAAAAGCTATATGTACGTGAGGAGAAAACAGCGGAATTACTAATGGCATACCAAACTGCTGAAGAAGCAACGCAGTGGAGCATTGGAGATAATGTATATGTAGGCTGGGAGCAAGAGGACGAGGTGACCTTAAATTGAAGAAAGGGAAATTACTCGCATTACCTACAGTCGTATGGCTGTTACTCTTCTTCCTAATTCCACTTCTGTTCGTATTAGCATTTGCCTTCATGCAGCGCGGAGCATACGGGACAGTGGAAATGAAATTTACATTAGATAACATAGCACGTGTGTTTGACCCATTATATATGGGGACGTTATGGGAAACAGTGAAGATAGCTGTTATTACGACAGTACTATGTTTATTAATCGGTTATCCATTCGCCTATACAATTACAATTGTTGATCGTAAATATCGTTCTATCCTTCTATTATTGGCAACGATTCCGTTCTGGATTAACTTTCTTGTGCGTTCATACGCATGGATTGTTATTTTACGTTCACAAGGACTTGTAAACACATTGCTATTGAAACTAGGTATTATTAGTGAACCTTTAAATCTGCTATATAATACGCCTTCTGTAATACTCGGAATGGTATATTCTTTATTACCATTTATGATTTTACCAGTGTATGCAGCAATTGAGCAGCTTGATAAGCGTAAGCTAGAGGCGGCTTATGATTTAGGAGCAACACCAGTAAAGGCATTTTGGAATGTAACAGTACCGATGACGATGTCAGGGATTACAACTGGTTCTATTTTAGTATTCGTTTCATCTATCGGAATGTTTGTTGTATCAGACGTTATGGGTGGATCGAAAGTAGCATTAATCGGAAACGTAATTCAAAACCAATTCTTAGGTTCACGTGACTGGCCGTTTGGTTCTGCGTTATCTATGATTGTTGTTCTATTCTCTGTTCTGTTAATTTACTTATATTATCGTGCAACGAAAGTATATAAATATGATGGAAACGGAGGGGAATAGGCAAAAATGAAGAAGTTTTTAGTTTCTTATTCTTGGTTAATCTTATTGTTTTTGTATTTTCCAATGATGGTTTTAATGGTATATTCCTTCAACGATTCTCGCATTAATGCGGAATGGGAGGGCTTTACACTCCATTGGTATACAGATTTATTTCAAAAACAAGATGTTATTGATGCGTTTGTAAATAGTATGACGATTGCTGTTATAACGACAATTGTGACGACAGTTCTTGGTGTGATTTTTGCTATTGCATTACACCGTTACAAATATCGTTTTGAAGGGGCCATTAACGGTCTTGTATATTTACCAATTTTAATTCCTGATATTTTAATGGGATTATCTTTACTTATCCTATTTAGTCAATTAGGTATGGAACTTGGAAAAACAACAATTATTATTGCACACATTACATTCAGTATTTCATTTGTTGTTGTTATTTTAGCGGCACGTCTTTCTGGTATGGGACGTGATTTAGAAGAGGCTGCAAACGATTTAGGAGCAACGCCGTGGCAAACGTTTCGTTATGTAACGTTTCCAGCAATTGCACCAGGAGTTATTTCAGCCGCATTATTAACATTCACATTATCGATTGATGATTTTGTAATTAGTTTCTTCGTATCAGGACCAGGATCAACAACATTGCCATTATACATTTATAGTATGGTTAAGCGCGGAGTATCACCTGAAATTAATGCTCTTTCTACAATATTAATTGTTGTAATTGTAGGATTAATGGTGCTATCGGAAATCTTCCGTAATAAAGGTGCAGACGGTGAAGAAAACTCTGGAGGACACCTTCCTTTATAATACGAATGATATAGAAAGAACGAGGAGGTAATAAACCGATGAAATTAGTGAAGAGATTAGCTGGTATAGCAATTAGCTTCAGTCTTGCTGCAGGTGTACTTGCTGGTTGTGGTGAGAAAAAAGAAGAATTAAACATTTATAGCTGGGCTGACAATTTTGATGAGCAAGTTTTAAAAGATTTTGAAAAGAAATATAACGTGAAAATTAACTACGATAAATATGCAAGTAATGAAGAAATGCTTGCGAAATTACAAGCTGGTGGCGCGACATATGATTTAATTCAGCCATCTGATTACATGGTGAAAACGATGGCGAAGATGGACTTATTAGCGCCTTTAGATAAGAAGAATATCCCGAACATCGAGAACCTTGTTTCTAACTTTAAAACACCTGCGTTTGATCCAGAGAATAAGTATTCTCTAGTATATACTTGGGGTGTAACAGGAATTGCATACAATAAAAAGTATGTGAAAGAAACACCTACAAGCTGGAATGATTTATGGAACGAGAAATATAAAGGACATGTTACTTTATTAAACGATTCTCGTGAAGTATTAGGAATGGGACTTAAGAAAAACGGTTTCTCTAATAGCACGAAAGAGGATGCACAGTTAAAGACAGCGTCTGCTGATTTACAGAAGCTACTTCCAAACTTATTAGCATTCGATACAGATAACATTAAACAAAAATTCATTACAGAAGATGCTTGGATCGGGACAGTTTGGTCTGGAGACGCAGCATTCATTGCGAAAGACAATAAAGATGTAGGATACGTTGTACCAAAAGAAGGCGGCACAATTTGGGCTGATACGTTAGCAATTCCAAAAGGTGCGAAAAATAAAGAACTTGCAGAGAAGTTTATGAACTACTTATTAGATGAAAAAGTAAGTGTGAAAAACTACGAGTCAATTGGTTACAGTAATCCAAATGAAAAAGCTCATCCTCTTCATAGTAAAGAATATCGTGATAATCACATGATCTTCTTAACAAAAGAAGAATTAGATCGTACAGAGTGGCTTGTTGATGTAGACGATAAGTTAAAAGACTACGATCGCTACTGGACAGAGCTGAAAACAAAAGGTAAATAAGTAAGAAAATGCGGTTTCTAAAGTAGAAATCGCATTTTTTCATAGTAGGAGGAAATCGATTGAAGAAAAAGTTACATCAGTATGAATTAATGTGTATCATTTTGTTATTTGTTCTATTTAGTATCATCGCTTGGAGGGTATATGTAGGTGGTGTTACAATGATGGATACATACGTACGTGATATGGTAAAAGGATTGCAAACGGAAAGCTCACTTACATTCTTCTCATACTTTACAAAGCTAGGATCTGCAATTGGAGTTATAACGACACTAATTATAAGCTTGCTCGTTTTTTGGAAAAAGCGTTATTATGCTGCTATGATTGTGTATCCAATGGCTATATTAACGACACACCTTGTTAATAAGGGAATAAAAGAAATTGCAAAAAGAGACCGCCCATCATTAAATGAGGCACTTGACGCACTTGGGTATAGCTTCCCAAGCGGACATGCAATGCTATCTATTATAACATTCGGTTTTCTTGCCTATATCATTGCTGCCAATTTGAAAAGCATAGCTGGAAAATGTGGTATTACGATTTCGATGGGCATATTAATTATATTGATTGGATTAAGTAGAGTTATTTTAAATGTTCATTACCCGACTGATATTTTAGCTGGTTACTGCGCAGGTGGCATTTTGTTAATCATCGCAATTTATTGTCATCGTTTACTTACCGAGAGATTGGGACTTAATAACGAGAGATAAAAAACGTCTAGAAAAACTAGTATTATAGTTTTTCTAGACGTTTTTTGTTTATGGGGAGATGTGATAAAGTATAAATGACAAGTGAATTATATAAAGTAGGTGAAACTGTGTGAAGACAAATGTACATAAAATTGATAAGTGGGGGAAGTTAGGAACTTTTTTGTATCAATTTCGTTATACAGTAATTGTAGCATTACTACTACTTGCGATAGTGCTCGGAATTTTTGCTCCAAAACTTCCAGGAGTATTGGGCGGTGATGGTTTCCAAACAGAAGGGGATTATCAAAAGACGAAAGAAATTTTAGATAAAGATTTTAAGCAGTCTCAAGATACACTTTTACTCGTTTTTGAGAAGGAAAAGGATACTTCGCATGAGGATTTTCAAAAGCGTATAGAGGGGATAATAAATCAAATTGAAGAGAAAGAAAAATACGAATCTTTCCATCATCCAATGCAAAATAAAGAGATGCTACAAGATGATATCGGTTATGCGACGATTTTATTTTCCGGGAAAACAAATAAAGAACGAATGGAAAAGACATTACAATTTGCCGGAAAAATCGAGAAGGAAAGTAATAGCGTATTAAAAGTAACACCGACAGGATATCCGAAAATTAATCAAGAGATTAATGAAAGAACGCAAAATGATTTAAAAGTAGCAGAGATGATTGGATTACCTATTGCTTTTCTCGTACTATTATTCTCATTTGGTAGTCTGATTGCGTCTATTTTACCGATTGTAAATGGTGCGCTTAGTGTCATTAGTACGATGGGGATTTTATATTTTATAGGTAGTGATAAAGAGCTATCTATTTTCGTGTTAAATGTTGCACCGATGATTGGACTCGCATTATCAATTGATTTCGCACTGTTATTTGTAAATCGTTTTCGAGAGGAAGTTGCGAAGAGAACAGTGAAAGAAGCGATAGCGATTACGTATCAAACGGCAGGGCGTGCTATCGTATTTTCAGGGTTATGTGTATTCGTCGGTTTATCAGGCTTATTTTTCTTTAAGATAGATTATATTCAGTCTGTTGCTATTAGCGGGATGATTGTCGTTATTATGAGCATTTTGTTTTCGCTCACACTTCTTCCGGCGCTATTATCTTTAATTGGTAAAAGGATATTAAAAAAGAATCAGGCGGCGCCTACGCCATCCAATGTATGGCGTAAATTTGCACAGTTTGTAATGAAACATCCAATCGTCATGATTATTGTTGTTACAACATTTATTGTTATTTGTTTATTACCGCTACGTACAGCTAACTTGCAGTTTCCTGGTGTTGAAGCGTTACCTGAAAAGAGTGATACGAGAGTTGCATTTGAGAAGTATGAAGAAGCCTTTAATAAAATTGTCCAAACACACGCTGATGTGACATTAGTAGTAGAGACGAAGAAAGATATAACAGAAAAAGAAAGTTTACAAAAGATAGAAGCTGTTGTTCAAAAGTTAAAAGACGATAAGCAAGTATATAAGATGAAAAGTGTATATGACGGGCTAAATGGAATGAAAGCAGATCAAGTTGCTGGAATGTTACAGTCGCCAGAGGCTGCGAAAATAGCTCCTGTATTTGAAGCGTATACGAAAGGGAATAAAACAACAATGGAAGTCTTTTTGGATACGAAGCCAAGTACAGAAACCGCAAAACAATGGGTTCGTGATTTCAAAAAGAATTATAAAGAAAATGATGTTACTTATTATTTGGGCGGTATGACGACGTTCCAGCAAGAGTTAGAAGATGAAATTAAAGATAAAGTTGCAATTGGTATGTCTGTTATATTTGGATCAACCTTTGTCATTTTATTATTCGCATTCCGCTCTATACTCATTCCAATTAAAGCTATTATTATGAACGTACTTAGTTTAAGTGCAACAATTGGAATTGTAATTTGGTTATTTGAAGGTGGTCATTTCGGATTAGAAGAGAGTTCAGTTTTATTTGTATTACCAATCTTTATTTTCGGCCTCGTATTTGGGCTTAGCATGGATTATGAAGTATTTCTTATTTCACGTATTCATGAGCTTTATGAAGAAACAGGAGATAACGATCAAGCAACGTTAGAAGGGCTTGTTTCGACAAGTAGGATTATTACGTCCGCCGCTTTAATTATGATTGTTGTTACCGGTGCGTTCGCCTTTACTGATATTTTACCAGTAAAGCAGATGGGGCTTGGGGTTGCATTAGCAATATTTCTTGATGCAACAATTATCCGTCTCATGCTCGTACCAAGTTTAATGAAATTGTTTGGGAATTGGAACTGGTGGCTACCATTTCGAAAGAAAAGAGGAAAATCATCATAAAAAAAACTCATCTTATAGATGAGTTTTTTTATGAATAGCAGGGCCTATATTTTGCGCATAGTATGTGATAAGAAGATTACATACAAGTAGGTGAAGGCAATGTTTCGTTATTTTAAGTTTAAGCTAAATGATACAGTACAGTTTGCTGAAAACGATGGGCATATGTATCGCATTGTCGGTTATCGGTTAGAAAAAGGGTTTTACCCAAAAGATGAATGGACTCATATTATTTATGAACTACTTAGAGAATTTGACGGGTATACGATGGATGCGGAAGAAGAGGAAATTGTAAAAGTTATTCAAGTAGAGGATGAGTATTACAAAATACAAGAAGTATCGGGGTATCGTTATCCAGTAAAAATGAAGCAAAAGCAGCAAGTTATGAAAGGAGAGAAAATAGATGACTTATTAGATACGTACAACGACTATAAACGATTGGCGGATTTCTTTAAAGATTTGTTGTATGAACAAAAAGCTGAAGAAGTGTTGCAGGAGATGAAAAGGCTTAGAGCGTGAGGGGACAGTCGATTATAAGACTGTCCTCTATTTTTGACGGTGCATCAAAGTATGTTTTCCGTTACAATGAGAGAATCAATAGAAATAAGGTGATTATAGTATGGAAACAAAGAAAAAGGGCGAATGGTGCGAAATTACAGTTCCAGCGACGTGGAATGGTATAAGTATTGAGTCGTTGTTAAAAATGGAATGGGAAGTACCAAAAAAGTTATTACATCAGCTTCGTATGGAAAAAGGTGTTACGGTTAACGGAGAACAAAGGAGATGGAATGAACTTTTAAAAGAAGGAGATAAGTTACAAGTTCATATGTTTATGGAGGAGGAGTACGGCGTAGAGCCGGAATATGGTGAATTAAATGTAGTGTTTGAAGACGATCACGTACTCATTGTAAATAAGCAGGGGCAAATGGATACACATCCTTCTGAAAAAAATGGGACGGGAACACTTGCCAATCTTGTTGCTTTTCATTTTCAAATGCAAGGTTTAGAGACGAAGGTTCGGCATATCCATAGATTAGATAAAGATACGACAGGTGGTGTTGTATTCGCAAAACATAGAATTGCGGGTGCAATTATGGATCGTTTATTAATGGAACGGGAAATCAAAAGAACGTATATGGCACTTGTTGAAGGAAAAGTAAAAAAGAAGCAGGGGACAATTGATGCAGCTATCGGAAGAGATCGACATCATGCTACAAGGCGTCGTGTTTCTCCAAAGGGAGACCAAGCTATAACGTATTATAAAGTAGAGAAATATTTTAAAAAACAAAATGCGACGCTCGTAACGTTACAGTTAGAAACCGGTAGAACGCATCAAATTCGCGTTCATATGAGCTATAATGGAAATCCATTAGTTGGGGATGTATTATATGGTGGGCAAACAACATATATGTCCGGGCAAGCGTTACATGCGATGAAGATTAATTTTTTGCATCCGATTACGAAAGAAGAGATCGTTGTTGACGTACCTTTCCCTACAAATTTAAACGATACAATGAAAAAATTTGAAAGAGAAAATAGGTAAAGTGTAAGTTTAAAGTTGAAAAAGGTAGATTTTTGCAGGGATTTCTCTGAAAGAGGCGAAGCCGTTAAGAGAAAAGAGAGGTGAGAATTACTTGATCAAATATAAATATATGCTAGGGATATTTTTCGCTTGTCTTTTACTTACTCTATGTATTTATCCATATTTACCAACTCGTATGGCAGTGCATTGGAACGAGAATGGTGGAGCGAACGAGTTTATGAGTAAACAAGTTGTCGTATTATTTATCCCTGTCCTTATTATTATTTTACATGGATTAGTATATGTTATTTTACATAATATATATAAGTTTAATGAAGGGGATTATTTCATTATAAATGGATTTATAAAGAGTATTACTTTATTTATGATGTTTGTCCATATACTAATTCTCTTTATTAATTTGGGAAGTATTATATCTTTTCAGACAGGACTAACGATTGGAATTAGTATGTTTCTTTTTATGTTTAGTAAAGTGTTTAAAAAGGTGAAGGATAGAGAGAAAGAACCGATCAAATTACAAAAAATCCGTTTAGTTAGTAGGCGAATCTTTCAAGTGATGGCATGCAGCATATTATTTTCGTTGCTTTTGAGCCTGAAGTGGGGATTTTACTTGTTAATTAGTGTAATAAGCTGCGGGTCTATTTTGTTTATGTTCTACATTTTATACGCATACATATTAGAAAGCTATGAAACATAAAAAAAGAGTCTTCTCCTAGAAGACTCTCTTTTTATTTACTTCGTAATAAATTGTTGTGTCCAGTAGTTGCCGCTTTCTACATAGCCAACACCGATATGAGTGAAGCCACTATTTAAGATGTTTGCACGGTGTCCAGCACTGTTCATCCAAGCTTGTACAACTTCTTCTGGAGTACGTTGTCCTTGGGCGATGTTTTCACCTGCAGATTTATAAGAAATACCAAATTTCTTCATCATATCAAACGGAGACCCGTATGTAGGGCTGTTATGATCAAAGTAGTTGTTTTTTTGCATATCTTCAGACTTAATGCGTGCTACTTTGCTTAATTCAGTATCGATTTGTAATGCTGATAAGCCTTGTTTTGTACGCTCTGCGTTTGTTAATTCAACAACGCGTTGTTCGAATTCGCTTAAAGATTTTGCTTCTTCAGCAGGCTTTTGCTCAGCTGGTTTTTGTGTTTCGTTTTGAGTATTGTTGTTTTCAGCTGGTTTTTGAGCTTCTGGTTTAGCAACTTCTTCAGCAGGCTTTTGTTCAGCTGGTTTTTGAGTTTCCTCAGCAGGCTTTTGAGCTTCTGGCTTAGCTGTTGGTTGTTCAGTAACAACATTTTCAGTAGGCTGTTGACCAGGAATGAAGCAATCTTGTTGGAATTGTCCTTGGTTCCATTGTGCTAATGATTCAACTCCCATAGATTGTAAGAATGCTTGTAATTCTTGTTGGCTCATTTGCTTCATCATCATTTTTGAATGCTGAATATTTTGAACCTTTATGTTAGATGGTTGTACTGTTGCAGCTTGTGCATCTAAAGAAGATACTCCTAAAGTAAGAGCTGTTGCAGCAGCTACAGATAATAAAACACGCTTTTTCATGATGTGTGTCCCCCTATATAAAGTTTTAATTTGTTTTCACACGATTTGTTTTTGACAGCCTGTCTGACTGACCAATTCATCGTAGCATACAATTTGCGAGAAAAAAGATGGAAAAAAATTCATAGACTTAAAATTTTCCTAATTTATCCTAAGAGGAGGAAAGGGATGAAATAAGAGAAACATAGAGTATAAAAGGAATTTGTAGCATTTTTATACTTGGTTTTAAGAGGGTGTTTTTGGATAAATGTACCTATATTAAAAATGAAGAATCCTATTGTATCAATGATTTTAGCATTTTTTTGAGGAATATACTGGATGTATTTTTACAAAACTGTAATGTTTCTGTTGTTCTTTTTTATAATAAAGTAACATATTTTTAATGTTGTAGCGGACAAAAAAGCGGCTATCTCTTTACATAGACGAAGGAGATAGCCGTTTTCCTATTATTACGTATGTTACGAGTTATTACGAGTTGGTTTCAATTGCTTCTAATAATAGATCAACAATGTGAATTCCTCTCATTTTATGAGAAAGACCTTCACGTTCAATACCTAGTTTCATTTGTAATAGACACCCAGGATTTGCAGTAACAATTGTCGCTGCATCTGTTTCATGTACACGGTCCATTTTGTAATCTAGAAATTCCATTGATAACTCCGAATGGACAATATTATAAATACCAGCAGAACCACAGCAACGGTCCGCATCTTTCATTTCGCGGTATGTTGCGTCTTGAATGGCCTCTAGTAACATACGAGGTTCCGAAGATGTTCGCATAACATTGCGTAAATGACAAGAGTCTTGATACGTAATGATTTGCGGCGTGAGTCGTAAGTCATTACGTTTATGGAAATCTAGTTCTACTAGTATAGCAGTAATATCTTTAATTTTAGAAACAAATTGCTTTGCGCGTTCAGCCCATTTGGGATCATCTTTTAACAGATAATCATAGTCTACGAGGTAAGCTCCGCAACCACCTGCATTCGTAATGATATAGTCGATTTGTAAATCTTCGAATGCTTCTATATTTCGTTTTGCTAATTCTTTTGCTCCACTCTTTTCACCAGCATGCCCATGTAATGCCCCGCAGCAACTTTGTGTTTTCGGAATAACGATATCACAACCAGCTAACTGAAGAAGTTTCATCGTTGCGTTATTTGTTTCTAAAAACATCGTATCCATTAAACAACCTGTGAAGAATGCAACTTGTTTCTTCTTTGCCACCTCAGCAGGTAAAAATTCAGGACGATCTTTCATTGCTTTCATTTTAGGGACTTTTGGCAAAACGAGGTCCATCGTTGCAAGTGTTTCAGGGAATAACTTCATAATACCTGTTTTATGTGTTAGCGTTTGTAAACCAGAACGCTGGTAAAATCCGATTAGTCCTGTTAATGTTCGCATTCGGTTTTGATGCGGGAATAGTCCTTCAAAAACAACTTTACGAACAGCTCTCACGGGCATGGAGAACTTTTTATTTTGATTAATAATATCACGAGCTTCTTCTAATAAATGTCCATAATTCACACCAGATGGACAAACAGGTTCACAAGCGCGGCAGCCAAGGCAAACATTTAATGTATCTTCAACATCTTCATCCGGCTCAATTAAACCATCAACGACGGCTTTCATTAAGGCGATACGTCCGCGTGGGGAATGTGATTCTTTATACCCAGATTGAATGTAAGTAGGGCAAGTTGGTAAACAAAAGCCGCATCGCATACAGTTTAGTAGTTCATCTTCACTTAATCGTTCTTTAAATTCCTTTTGAATGTTTTCTTTATTTAATGTGGTCATCGCTCAACCACCACTCTTTTACGAGAGTCTTTCGCGAACATCTTTCCAGGATTCATAATGTTGTTTGGGTCGAAGGCTTGTTTAATCCCTTGCATAGCAGCAATACCTTCTTTACCTAATTTCATTTCTAAATACGGAGCTTTCATTGCGCCAACACCATGTTCACCAGTAATCGTACCACCAAGCTCAATCGCTTTCGCAAATATTTCAGCAAAATCCTGTTCAGCACGGTGCATTTCGTCTTCATTACGGGCATCTGTCATACAAGTCGGATGCAAATTACCATCACCAGCATGACCAAAAGTACAAATAGGAATATTATATTTCTTTGCAATTGCATTAATTGCTTCAACCATTGGAGCGATTTGTGAACGTGGTACAGTTGCATCTTCTAATATTGTTGTCGGTTTTAGTCTTGCAAGTGCTGATAGTGCACTACGGCGTGCTGTACGAAGCGCATCTGCTTCGGCTTCATCTTTTGCAACGCGAACATCGACCGCATTCATAGCACGGCAAACGTTAGCCATTTTTTCGATATCTCGATTGACAACCTCGGGCGGGCCATCTTGTTCAATTAATAAAATTGCTTTAACGTCAGTTGGTAAACCGATTTGTGCAAACTCTTCTACAACTTCAATTGTTGGTTGGTCTAAAAACTCAAGTGTCGCCGGAATAATTTTATTTGCAATAATAGCAGAAACAGCTCGAGCAGCTTCGTTAATATCTTCATATAGCGCAAGCATCGTTTTCTTCGTTTCAGGCATAGGGACAAGTTTTAATATAGCTTCCGTAACAACACCAAGTGTTCCTTCAGAACCAATAAATAAACGAGTTAAATCATAACCAGCTACATCTTTTGCTAATTTACCACCAGTGCGAATGATATCGCCGTTCGGTAAGACAAGTTCAAGCCCCATTACATAATCACGTGTTACGCCATATTTTAAACCACGTAATCCGCCGGAGTTTTCATTAATGTTACCGCCGATTGTAGAAATTTTCATAGAGCTTGGATCTGGTGGATAAAATAAACCTTTTTCTTCTACTGCTTTAATAATATCAAGTGTAATAACACCAGCTTGTACAGTAATTGTTAAATTCTCTTCGTCAATTTCTAAAATATTGTTCATATGGCGGAAAATAAGGACGATACCACCTTCAAGTGGACACGTTCCAGCGCAAAGATTTGTTCCAGACCCGCGAACGTATACGGGGATTTTATGAGTGTTACACACTTTTAACACGTCAGCTATTTCATTTGTATTACGAGGAGCAATGACTGCATCAGGCATCGCTTGGAAGTTTGGAGTGGCATCATAACTATAAGTTAAACGCCCCATATTGGATGTATCTACATTATCTTCGCCAACAATAGATACGAATGAATCAATAATTTGCTTTTCTAACATTGGAAATCCCCCTCAAACTGTTAACGTATTTCGTCATAATAAAAAACGTTGTAACAGTGCTTTCATTATAATGATAAAAAAGTTGGAGGATTCTTTCTATGTACAATCATCTAAAGATTAATCAATTTTATCGTTATTTTTTGTATGATTATCTAATAAGAGGAGTGCGAAGTATAAAACATTTAAATCTTTGAATTGTTTCGGGTCAAGTCCTGTATGTTCTTCAATCTTTTTTAGCCTGTAATGCAATGTGTTAATGTGTATATGTAATTGCTCAGCTGTCTGCTTATAAGATTGGTTATAATCGATAAATAAACGTAAAGTGTGCATAAGCTCAGGAGATGATACTAAGTTTTCAATGGTACGCTCTAGAAACTGTTCTCGAGTTTCAGTAGAAATATCTTGTAAGCACATTTCTAAACGTAAATCTTCATTAAATACAATTTTTTTCGTTTCAAGTGATACTGAAAGGGCGCGTAATGCTTGTTCGTACGATAAGTTCATATTGCTTGGCGTAACTGCTTGTCCAATCCCGATATATAAAGTAATAGAAAATAAAGTTTCACAGTCTTGTTTTAACCGTTTTAAAAATTGAAAGGTTTGCTCTTTGGATTGGATTGTTGTAAACAAAATAAACCGATCATTTCCCCAGCGAACAAATAAATTTTCTTTTGCTAAAATGTTGCGCATATGTTGCCAAATTTTACGCTGGAGCATCGTATTATCTTGGGCGATTGATAATAAAATAAGTTGTTTCTTCTTATATAAATCAATGCCAAGCGTTTTTGCACGATCGAGAAAACTTGGAGACCAGTCTGTATTTTGAAGCCAATCAAAGACAAATGCTTCATAAGACCGGTGCTCAAGTTCTAATTGTTCTAAAAAGTAGTTTTCATGAATTAATAATTCGGTCATCTTACGTAATATTTCTCCGTATTGTGAAATGTTTTCAGGTTCTCCTGTAATTCCAATCACGCCGATTACTTCGTCATGGAATAGTAAAGGAAGGTTCATCCCAGCTTTTACACCTTGCAGTCGTCGTTCATCGTCTTTTGTAATAATGACAGTTTTCTTTTGTTTCGCACAGCGGAGTGCACCTTCATGAAATTGACCGATTCTTTCCGCATCTGTACTTGCGATAATAACGCCTTGTATAATAATAATGTTTTCAGTAATTAATCTGCGTACTTCACGTACAATTTTATTCGCTAAATCAGGAAAAAGCATAATTTACACACCTCAAATTCTATTTGTTGTACATTATAGATGTAAGTTTATCCCGCATTAATGGGCAGTAAGACCCCCACCTCAAAATTCAGCGAAAGCAAAGAAGTTAGATGGGGGATCAACTGCCCATAAAAGCCCGATTGGTTCAACTAATAATCAGTGGGGGATGAAGAAAACCCCCACTGATTAAAGTTTCACTTTATTAATAAAGGAAGATTTCACATTTTCCACACATTTATTTGTTATTTTACAATTATAACGAAATCATCCGAAGATGGAGGGAATCTTTTGAGAAAGTATGTTTTTCTTCTCTGTTTTTTATTTCTATTAGTAGGGTGTCAAGGAAGTTCGTATACACCGATTGCTAAAGATAAAAGTGTTATTATAACAACGAATATAAAGGAAGGTAGTATTAGTTTTATTGATAAAAAAACAAAGAAGCTATTAACAACATGGGAATTAAATGAGCCGATTGCGGGGGTTACGCTACTTCCAAATGGCGAGGAAATACTTGTTTATGGTAAGCAATTAGAATATATGTATGTATATTCACTAGCAGAAGGAAGACAAGTGGACAAATATAAGATTGGAAAAGGAATTGCTAATGTTATCGCATCAGATGATGGAACACAATTATTTGCTGCCGATCAAAATGAACAAAAGGTAAGGTTCTTTACGATAAAAGGAAAAGAGACAGGGAGTGTTTCAACAGGAAAAGGGCCGATAACGATGGTAGAGCATCATAACCAGTTATCTGTACTCAACTTTTATGATACGAAACTAACGACCATTGATACAAAGAAAAAAGAAGTGATACAGTCCTTTATGATTCCACCAGCATCAACAGGAGCAACGGTTAGCGCTGATGGGAAAGAAATATGGATTGGTGGACATGGTGATGGAAGTCAAGTGAATGAGAAAGTATTAGTGTATTCTTTACAGAGCGGAGAGATGATGCGTTCTTTACATGCTCCGTTTATGCCTGTGAATATAACAAAGGATGATAAGTATGTATATGCGCTAAGTCACGGTTCAAATACGCTTAGAAAGTTTGATGCAAGTACGTATCAAGAGGTAGGATTTGCAGAAGTAGGATCTAATCCATTTGCATTTTTGAAAAGCGGTGCAGAAGGATATGTAGCTAGTTATGATAGCGATGAAGTATGCGTAATGGATATGAAGAATATGAAAATAAAACAAACAATTAAAGTCGGAAAAGGACCGTTTCAACTCATAGAGAGAGAAGGGGAAGGACAATGAGTAAATATAACGTGCTAGTCGTAGATGACGAAAATGATATGAGGCAACTTGTCGGAATGTACTTAGATAACTTCGGATACGAGTGGGGAGAAGCTGAAAATGGAAAAGAGGCACTTCGAAAATTAGAGACGGATCATTACGATTTCGTTGTACTAGATATTATGATGCCTGAGATGGATGGGCTTTCAGTTTGTAAAGAGATTCGAAAAACGTCGGATGTACCTATTATATTTTTAACAGCAAAAGGTGAAGAGTGGAATAGGGTGAACGGCTTACGTATGGGAGCAGATGATTATATTGTAAAGCCATTTAGTCCCGGGGAACTAATTGCTCGTATGGAAGCTGTTTTAAGACGATATACAAAGCAAGAACAGCAAGAAGAGATTCAATTTGGACCGATTCTTATTAATGAAAAAAGTAGGAGGGTCGAGACGAATGGTGAGACGATTCCTCTTACGGTAAAAGAGTTCGATTTACTATATTTTCTTTGCCAACATAATGGACAAGTATTTAGCCGGGAACAATTGCTTGAAAAGGTGTGGGGATATGATTATGCAGGAAGTACAAGAACGGTAGATACGCATGTGAAAACGATGCGTCTAAAGCTAGGAGAAAGTGGAAACTACATTCAAACCGTTTGGGGTGTAGGTTATAAATTTGAGGTGTAACGTATGTTTACGATGGTACAAAAGCTTTGGCTTACAGTAGTATGTGCAGTATGTGTAACAGTTTCCTTTCTTTATTTTGTATCTTTATACTCATATGAAAAGTTATACGTTGATAATTTAAAAGATTCATTAGTAATGGAAGGGAAACGCCTTGCCACGCAATATGATAAACGTGAAGGAGTATCCACTTTTGAAGAGAAAGTAAGGGCATATGATCAAATATCTAGTTCAAATGTCCTTTTCGTATACAATCCGCGTGATTTAAGCGCATGTTTGCCTTTTGATGTTCACCATCATTCTCTTATAAGTGAAGGGGATAGACAGGCGCTATTAGATGGGAAAACTGTGACAAAGATAGGGTATGAAGAACATTTTGATCGTAATATTATGGGTGTTGTCATCCCTGTTTTAGATAATAAAAAATTAGTTGGTATTGTATACTCTTATATTCCTTTAAAAAGTATAAAAGACTTAATATTTGATATGGGTCTTATTTTAGCGCCGTTAGCACTTGCAATGATTTTAATTACAATATGGATTGGTAGAAAAATTATTATCGCCATTACGAGACCGCTTTCGCAAATGGAACGAGTTGCAAATCATTTGGCTACTGGAGATTTCTCAGAGCGGATTACAATTTCTTCAGAAGATGAAATTGGACGATTGGGAAAAGCCTTTAATAAAATGGCAAATTCCTTAGAAACAGAAGATGTAAAGCGTAAGGAATTTTTAGCTAATGTTTCGCATGAACTTAGAACACCGCTTAGTTATATTAAAGGATATAGTGAAGCTATTTTAGACGGTGTAGCGAAGGGGCCGCAGCAGGAAAAAGTAACGCAACTTATTCATAAAGAAGCAGGTCGCATGCAGCGCCTCGTTCATGATTTATTAGATCTAGCGCAGCTAGAAGGTGAACACTTTCCCTTAAAGAAACAACCTATCGTTTTTTCACAGCTTATTGAAGATGTACTAAATACGTACGAGTTACAGTTTGTAGAAAAAAACCTTCGTATTTCAACGAATTTAAATCCTGAAATTATCGTAATGATTGATGAGGATCGTATGCAACAAGTACTTCATAATGTATTAGATAATGCGATACGTTATACAAATCAAAACGGGGATATCATAATAACATTAAAGCAAATCGATGATTATTGTGAATTGCACATAAAAGATACAGGAATAGGTATTGATAGAGAGCATTTAGAAAATCTGGGGGAACGCTTTTACCGAGTAGATAAAGCGAGAAGTCGTCAACACGGTGGAACAGGTTTAGGTCTTGCAATTGTAAGGCAAATTGTTCATATACATGACGGTGAGTGGAGAATAGAAAGTGAAAAAGGTAAGGGCACGACAGTTAGTATTAAATTAAAAGCACAAGATGAGGAGAGCATATTCTAACTTTTGGAATATGCTCTTCATATTGAAGGTAAATAGTTACGCGTAAATGTATTAATTAATATCAAACGAATATCAAAAATTTGACTATTTTATGAACAAAACATTTGTACTTCTTACTAATTCGTTCTAAAATAGTTATGGATGCTAAGTTCTTATAAAACGTTACAATTGTTGTTTGGAAGATACTGAGGTGATTTAACTGGAGTACAAATCTATTAAACCGAAAAAAATTTACGAAGAAGTATCTGAAGCTATTTTAACAATGATTAAAAATGGTACGTTAAAACCTGGTGACAAACTACTTCCTGTTCATCAATTAGCTGAGCAGTTTCAAGTTGGCAGATCTGCTGTTCGTGAAGCGCTAAGTGCGCTAAGAGCAATGGGCTTAATTGAAATGAAACAAGGAGAAGGTACATATGTAAGGAATTTCGATCCTTCTTCATTAACAAAATCACTAAATAACAAGTTATTAATGAAGAAAGAGGATATTTTGAATTTATTAGAAGTACGGAAGGTGCTCGAAGTGGGGGCAGTTCGAGCGGCAGCGGCAAAACGTACGGAAGCTAATTTGCAAAATATGAAGCAGTGGTTAGATGAAATGGCAAAGAGCATTGGAGATGAGAAGGCTGGCGAAAAAGCAGACTTTCAATTTCACATGGGAATTGCAGAATCTTCGCATAATAACATCTTGCTTGAGCTCATGAATCATGTTTCAGAGATGATTGCTGAAACGATTGGTGAATCAAGACGCATTATTTTATATGGTGAACAAACAACATCAGAACGACTTTTAGAAGAGCATCAATCTATATATGATGCGGTGTTAAAGCAAGATGTGGAATTAGCGCAGCAAGCGATGCTAGATCATTTAACAAATGTAGAACATATTGTCACAGGTACGATATAAATGCGTAATTTAATCTTTTAAAAAATCTAATTTTCTGATAAAATAGAGAGATTAAGTAAGCGTTTTCTTTAGAAGGGGGAGAGGATAGGCCATGGTTGAGCCTACTTCTTCTAATCTTAGTCATCTGATGACCATATGATTTTTGGCGGAGTTGTAATGAGGGGGAATTATAGTTATGAAAGTTACTTTATTTGTTACTTGTTTAGTCGATATGTTTGAAACAAACGTCGGTAAAGCAACAGTTGAAGTATTGGAGCGTTTAGGTTGTGAAATTGAATTTCCAGAAGCACAAGTTTGTTGTGGTCAGCCTGCTTATAATAGCGGCCATGTAGAAGCAGCAAAAGAAGCGATGAAACATATGATTGAAACTTTCGAAGATGCAGAATATATCGTTACGCCATCTGGATCTTGTGCGACAATGTTTCATGAGTATCCGCATGTTTTTAAAGATGATCCGAAGTGGGCTAAACGTGCACAAAAGGTTGCTGATAAAACATATGAATTTACACAATTTATTGTAGATGTTTTAAAAGTTACAGATGTTGGTGCAAGTTTACCAGGGATAGCTACTATTCATAAATCTTGTCATATGACACGCCTGCTTGGAGTAAAAGAGGCACCAGGAATTTTATTATCAAGCGTAAAAGGATTAATTGTGAGAGAACTGCCGAACGTGCAAAATTGTTGTGGGTTTGGGGGAACGTTTTCAGTTAAGATGACTCCAATTTCTGAGCAAATGGTAGATGAAAAAGTAGATAGTGTAATGGAAACAGGTGCTGATTATTTAATCGGTGCAGATTGTGGGTGTTTGTTAAACATTGGCGGACGTATTGAGCGTTTAGGAAAAGAAGTAAAAGTAATGCATATTGCTGAGGTCTTGAATAGTCGCTCATGAAGGGGGAACATAAGCTATGTCTATGAAAATCAGTGAGAAAAAATTTAATGATCGCGTTGGCGATGGAATTCAAGATTCGTTTATGCGCGGAGCGGTATCTTCTGCACAAACGCGTTTATATACAAATCGATTAAAAGCAGCTGACGAGTTGGGAAACTGGGAAGAGTGGCGTGAACTAGGTGAACAAATTCGTCAACATACGTTAGAAAATCTTGATTATTATTTAATGCAGTTAAGTGAAAATGTATCAAAAAGAGGCGGTCACGTTTACTTTGCGAAAACGAAAGAGGATGCAGCAAAGTATATTCAAGACGTTGCAAAAAAGAAACAAGCGAAGAAAGTTGTAAAATCAAAATCAATGGTAACTGAAGAAATTAGTATGAATCATGCCCTTGAAGAGATTGGTTGTGAAGTGTTAGAGAGTGACTTAGGAGAGTATATCTTGCAAGTAGATAACGATCCACCATCACATATTATTGCGCCTGCACTTCATAAAAACAGAACGCAAATTCGTGATGTATTTAAAGAAAAACTTGGATATGAAAATTCTGATGATCCATACGAAATGACAAAGTTTGTTCGTAAACAACTTCGTGAGAAATTTATGGATGCAGAAATTGGTGTGACAGGTTGTAACTTCGCTGTTGCAAATACTGGCTCTCTTTGTTTAGTGACGAACGAAGGTAATGCCGATCTTGTCATGTCGATTCCGAAAACACAAATTGCAGTAATGGGTATGGAACGTATGGTTCCGACAATGGAAGAATTAGATGTTTTAGTTGGTTTACTATGTCGTAGTGCGGTAGGTCAAAAATTAACAAGTTATGTAACAGTAGCAGGACCAATTCAAGAGGAAGAGGTAGATGGACCAGAAGAGTTTCATTTAGTCGTTGTTGATAATGGCCGCTCTCAAATTCTTGGATCGGAATTCCGTTCAATATTGCAATGTATTCGTTGTGCCGCTTGTGTTAACGTATGTCCCGTATATCGTCACGTTGGTGGACATTCGTATGGATCTATTTATTCAGGACCAATCGGTGCGGTATTAACACCACTTTTAGGTGGGTATGACGATTACAAAGAGCTTCCTTATGCATCTAGTTTATGCGGAGCATGTACAGAAGCTTGTCCAGTAAAAATTCCATTACATGATTTATTATTAAAACATCGTCAAGTTATCGTTGAGCAAGAAGGTCGTGCCCCACTTGCAGAAAAATTAGCAATGAAAATGTTTAGTATGGGTGCTTCTTCAGCAGCTTTATATAAAATGGGATCGAAAATGGCACCGGCAGCAATGAGCCCATTTACATCTGGTAACCGTGTATCAAAAGGTGTTGGACCACTTAAAAACTGGACGGATATTCGTGAATTCCCGGCTCCAAGTAAAGAACGATTCCGTGATTGGTATAAAGATCATAAGAAAGGCGGGGACAAATAATGACAGGATTAATTCAAAACCGTGAGTCCTTTCTAGATAATATCGCAAAAGAACTTGGGCGCGCGCGTAAAACAGAAGGTGTAGAACGACCAGCATGGAAAAGTAATGTGAATGTAGAAACGTTAAAAGATTATTCACAAGAAGAATTGTTAGAAGTATTTAAAAAGCAATGTACAAACATTCATACAACTGTTGTGGAAACGACAAACGACCGCTTACGTGAAGATATTCAAAAAGTAATCGTTGAAAACGGCGGAGGACCTATTATATTATCAGCAGATGAACGTTTTGATTCCTATGGATTGACTTCTTTATTTAAAGAAGAGCTTCCAAAGCAAAATGTTGAGGTAAATGTATGGGATCCTCAGAAAAAAGAAGAGAATATGCGTATAGCGGAAAAAGCGAATATCGGTATTGCATTTAGTGATTATACTTTAGCTGAATCTGGTACGATTGTTGTACAAAGTCATAAAGGACAAGGGCGTTCTTTACACTTTTTACCGACTGTATACTTTGCTATTATTCCACGTGAAACACTTGTACCGCGTATTACACAAGCAGTTCAACATATGAACTCTCGTGTGGAAAAAGGTGAAGCAGTTGCATCTTGTATTAACTTTATTACAGGACCAAGTAACTCTGCGGATATTGAAATGAATCTTGTTGTCGGAGTACACGGGCCGTTAAAAGCAGTATATTTCATCGTATAAAATAGGGGAAAGCAGGCCGGAAAACGGCCTGCTTTTTTAATAGAATAAAGATAATATGAAGTAGAAGTTCTCTCCTTTTTTTGTTATGTTTTTTTGGAAAGGAGAGGAAGGGATGTTCACTTATTTATATGCATTGTTAATAGGTATGGTGTTTGGTTCTTTTTTTATGGTGATTGCGATGAGAGTTCCAGTAGGGGAATCTATTATTACACCGCGTTCGTACTGTCATTACTGCAAGTATACGTTACAGCCGAAAGAACTTATTCCAATCATTTCATTTTGTATACAAAAAGGGCGTTGTACGAATTGTAAGAGCAAAATCTCAAGTTTGTACATAGTATTTGAATTTGTTACAGGCAGTTTATTTTTTCTTACTGTATATGTAATTGGAATGGAAAGAGAGCTCATCATCATTTTATCGCTTTTTTCGTTACTTCTAATTATTTCAGTTACAGATTTAGTATATATGCTAATACCTAATCGTATTTTAATTTGGTTTGTGCTTTTGCTTATTTTAGAATGTATTTTTGTACCGTTAGTTACTTGGATAGATAGTTTAGCTGGTAGTGGAACTATATTCATTTTGTTATATTGCATGCAAAAGATTTATCCAGATGGTCTTGGCGGAGGTGATGTAAAATTACTTTCGTTACTCGGATGTATAGTCGGAGTGAAAGGGGTTTTTATAACTTTATTTTTAGCATCTTGCTTTAGTCTTTGTTTTTTCGGGATAGGTATAGCGCTAAAACGTATAAACATAAGAACTCCAATTCCGTTCGGACCTTTTATTAGCCTAGGAGCAATATGTTATGTGTTGGTCACATATGCAAAATAGAGAGGAGATAGAAAATGAATGTATATATGGATGATCAAAGAAGTTGCCCATACGGATATGTTTTGGCAACTACAGTAGAATCTGCCTTGCAAATTGTTAGGGATAATGAGGTGAATATTATTTCCCTCGATTATAATATGGGATGGCGACAAAAAAGTGGGTTAGATTTCGTAGAAGCTTTCTGCAACGAAGGTTTATATGTTAATGAAATTCACCTTCATACAAATGATGTCATCGGTATGCATCAGATGAAAAAGAGCATAGAGAGAGGGAAGGAAAACGGGGAAATTAATCCTTATATTGCCTTGAAATATGTAGGGAGCTAAAAACTCCAAAGTAAAACTTTGGAGTTTTTAATGTTTCATATGTGCTTGTAAAGGAATAATTTCCTCCGTTTGAGCTCCAACTAATTGAGTTTTCTCTTGTTCAACAACAGGTGTTTTCTTTGTTAAGTAATGATATACCATACCGACAAATACGGATCCGCCAATAATGTTACCGATTGTAACTGGAATTAAGTTATGAATAGCGCCCGCAAAAGAAATTGTCTCAGGATGTGGTGATACTAAAGATAAAGCAAACAGTGATAAGTTTGCAATGCTATGCTCATAACCAGATAAAAAGAAAGTGAAAACGAGCATCATCATCATTAATATTTTTGCTGTGTCACCTTTCACTTGAGAAGGTAAGAAGCAGGCAAGACATACGAGCCAGTTACATAAAATCGCTTTAAAGAATAATTGCATTGTAGGTGTATTCATCTTTCCTTCAACAACTTTATTCATTAAATGACTGCGATCAATTGCTTCGAAAATTCCAGTTGCGTAAAATAGTAAGGCAAAGAATAAAGCGCCAGCTAAGTTACCTGCATAACAAGCAACCCAGTTGCGAAGTGTATCAGAAATCGTTGTTTCTTTTCTTAAAGTTGCCACTGTGAAGTACATTGTATTGCCAGTAAATAATTCAGCGCCGCCATATATAATAAGTACGAGAGCAATTCCGAAAAACATGGAGGAAGCTAAATATGTTGCTGGTGAATCTGCAATATGAAAAAAGTTACCTAATTTAAAACATAGTACAATAATAAAACCGATATAAATGCCCGCAAGTGCAGCACGAATGAAATATTGCATTGGATTTATATCTAGCATTTGTTTTTTGCTCTTAGCCAGTTTTACAACGTAATCTAATCCTTGTTCTAGCATGAGTAATACGCTCCTTTAATACATCGTCTATAAATACTCCTTATATGAATAAGGTACATGGATTTGTTCATAGTTTCAATAAGTTTGTGCAATATTTCACAAAAAGGACATACATCTAGAAAGGAAGCGTTTACAAAAGGTAGTATAATGGAATTTTTTCTGAAAATAGAGAGGGGAATTGAAACAAGAAAAAAGAAAAAGCGCTGTAATTACAGCGCTTTTTCGTCTAAATTCTTTTCTACTTTTACTTCTACTTCTTTCGAGAAGAACCAACCGCAAACTGCGATTCCAACTAATACAATCCAGAATGTAAGCTTCCACGGAGTGGATTCTGGGAATGAATGCGGAAGGACATTTAAAGCAGGGTGTGCTAGCGTATAAACTGTTAATTTCACACCAACCCAACCTACAATTAAAAATGCTGCAGTTTCAAGTCCTGGTTTACGTTTTAATATTTGTACGAAAGCAGTTGCTGCAAATCGCATTATCACTAATCCGATAAGTCCACCTGTAAAGATAACGATAAATTGACCTGTATCAAGACTACCAACCGTACCTAATCCTGTTTTCGGTAAAGTCACTGCTAATGCAACAGCAGCTAAAATTGAATCAACTGCGAAGGCGATATCAGCAACTTCGACTTTAAATACAGTCCACCAAAAGTTCTCTTGTTTTTTCTTTGCTTCTTTTTCTTCTGTTTCTTCATGTGTATTCTTTTTAACATACGTTTTAAATAAGTGATTCCCCGCGATAAACATAAGATAAATCGCACCAATTGCTTGCACTTGCCATACATCTACTAGGAACGAAATCATAAATAGTGATCCGAAGCGGAAAACGAACGCTCCTGCTAATCCATAAAATAGTGCTTTCTTTCGTTTTTCTTCTGGTAAATGTTTTACCATAATTGCGAGAACGAGAGCGTTATCAGCCGCTAAAATCCCCTCTAGTGCAATTAGGATGAGTAATACCCAACCATACTCCAATAATAATGATACATCCATGTACATTCTCCTCTCATTTCTATAAAGACTAAACAAGTGAAGAAGTTCCCCACTGTTTAGTTTCCCCATACTCCTGCGTATCAACGGTGGAAGGAATTTGAAAACAAAAAAGACCTCTGCCGTTGATAGGCAAAGGTCTTGCTAGACATATGTAATGAAAATGCCAACAAAGCCGGAAGAACTAAGTTCTACGTAATGACGACTTTGTTTCCAAGAAATAGTTCTTGGACGCTACTCCCCTTTGGAGATATGCTATTGTACTCTCATTATATGGATAATTTATACGGTTGTCAACCTGTTAAAATATCTTCGTTTGGATATTTTATTTTTCTTTGTTTTTTACGTGCAAATGAAAAGGCTAATGTTAAAGGCCCCATCTTTCCAAAAAACATCATAAAGATAATAATTGTTTTGCCGATGATTGTTAAGTGTGGCGTCAAATTCATGCTAAGGCCGACAGTTCCAAATGCTGAAAATACTTCAAAAGCACTCATTAATAAAGGAACCTTCTCAGTGATGCTTAAAATTAAAATGGAAAGAAAAATAAAAGAAATTGAAATAATAGTAATCGTTAATGATTTGACAATGAGCGTATCTTTAATGGATTTTTTAAACACGACAATATCATCTTGTTCTTGCAAAAATTTAAATACGCCGAAAAACATAATCAAAAAAGTCGTTAACTTAATCCCACCACCAGTTGAAGCACTGCCAGCACCAATAAACATAAGAAGCATCATTAATAAAAGTGAAGGTTTTGATAATGCAGAGATATCAACAGTATTAAACCCGGCAGTACGTGTTGAAACCGCTTGAAAATAAGCAGCCATACCTTCTTCAAATGGTGTAAAACCTCTCATGGAAATTGAATTATGGAACTCAAATATAAAGATAAAAGCTGTAGCAATAATATTGACGATTAGAGTAGAAGAGAGCATAAGCTTTGAGTGCAAAGTAAGGTTTTTAAAGTTTTTCTTTCTTTTTATATCTACGATAACCGTAAAACCAATCCCACCTAAAATAATGAGGGAAGAAATAACGAGATTGACGAGAATGCTATGGGAGTGCGACATTAAATTATCGCTCCACACAGAAAACCCAGCATTGTTAAAGGCTGAGATAGAATGAAAAAAGCTATAATATATACCTTTGGCAACCCCGTATTTTGGTACCCATTCAAAAGAGAGAAGTAAAGTAGCGATACATTCTACAGTAAAAGAAAATAAAAATAATGCTTTTGCAAGACGAATGATTCCGCCGACATTTGTTTGGTTTAATGCTTGTTGTAATAAAATCCGGTTTTGAAGGCCGATTTTTCTGCCGAGCATAATTGCGATTAAAACAGCAAAGCTCATAATGCCAAGCCCGCCAACTTGTATAAGTGTTAAAATGACACATTGGCCAAATAAGGTAAATACTTTACCAGTGTCCACAACACCAAGCCCTGTAACCGTACAAGCAGAAACCGTTGTAAATAAAGCATCGAGCCATGAAATAGACGTTGTTGTAGCAATTGGCAATTTCAATAGGCATGTACCGATAATTGATAGCATAATAAAAGATACAGTAAGAACACGGGGAGGACTCATGCTAATGTTAATCCGTTTCATTTCACATATCGTTCCTTTCGATTTGCTCTTACTAGTATGTGAAGAATCACTATTATGTATGTTAAAAAGAAAGAGGCAGAGAATATCTGCCTCTAAGCCATAGGTTATATAGTTATCCGCGTAATTGTTGTTGAGCTAAAGCAACAAGACGTTTCGTTACTTCACCGCCAACTGATCCGTTAGAACGAGATGCTGTATTAGATCCTAAGCTTACACCGAATTCTTGTGCGATTTCATATTTGAATTGTTCAAGTGCTTGCTCTGCACCCGGAACTAGTAATTTGTTTGTTTTCACCATGTTGATACACATCCTTAAAGAGTAATCCAGTTTAGCTAAGTGCTATCTGGTAATGTTATTTTATGTGTAAACGACGTACTCATACACGGAAGTAAACGGTGTGATTAGAAGTTCTTGGATAGAAAAAAGAGTAGCAAATTTGCTACTCTTTTTTCAGTATTGTCGCTGTACCTTCTACGACAATATCATCAGATTGATTATATATGTTTGTTTGCAATGTGATAATTTTTTTATCGTCCCGTTTTTTAATAACTTCTGCCACAACGCGAAGTGTATCACCGATTTTGACAGGAGCACGGAATGAAACGTTTTGTGATAAATAAATCGTATTTTTGCCAGGAAGTTTCGTTCCAAGAATGGTAGAAATAAAACTTGAAACGAGCATGCCATGGGCAATACGTTCTTTGAACATTGTCGTTTTTGCAAAAGAGTCTAGAATGTGAATAGGATTTACATCTCCAGTCAATTTTGCAAAATTGATAACGTCCTCATCCGTAATTTTTTTTGTAAGTGATGCTTGATCACCGACTTGAATCTCATCGTAACGAAGCTCCGGAACAGTTTGTGCTTCTTGAAATGGATTCATTTTGTCCTCCTTCTTTTCCATATCGAAAAATGTAAGCCATCTTGATGTAGTAGGAGGAAGAAAGAGTTTTGTTTGTGCTGCAGTTAGTTGCCACATTTTTCTTACTTGATGGAAGTAAATAGATTTTTTGAGTTTTCCTCGAACTGCTTTGCGAGTTCTAGTTGTTTGGACTTGAACTCTCCCAAAAAAACTTCTAACTGTTTTTGAACCTCTTCACGTTGCGACTGTTGTTGTTCGATAAAGTGTTTTGTTGTTTCTTCAAATTGGCCGCTAGTTTGAGTAAGAATAGACAAAGATGTTTTCGTAGGCGAAACAGTAAGTTGGTGCATTTGATTAGAAAGCTCATTCCACTTTTCTTGCCACTCGTTAATTTGATCATTTAAGGAGTTTCCAGTTAATTGCTTCACATAGTCTGTATATTGGTTATTGAACTGAGCAGTGAATTGGTGTAGTTCTTTTTCTAGTTCATCTACTCCTGATGTTAATTTATGCAAAGCGTCTTGTTGTTGTTTTAACGTTTCTAAAGTAAGTTGCTCTAATTGTTTCCCAGCTGAAGAGAAGAGGGAAAGAGATTGAGACCAGTTTTTCCAAAATGCATCGACTAATTCGTATGGCTTAGTTTCCATTGTTTGACCTCCAAATGTTTTTTTGCATATTGTGAACGCAGATTACTCTGCTGTACCACCAGGTGAAGATGAAGAATCCTTTTCATCCTTTTCTGGAGAAGTAGAAAATGGAAAGAATGCATTGGTGTATAACGTGAAAAACGTCCGCAACATATTTTGATAATGTTCAAAAGAAGTCGCACATGTTGTTAAATATTGCTCTCCATATTCTGTTAAAGAATAAATTCGTTTCGCTGGCCCGCCTTCGCTTGTATCCCAAGTAGAAGAAATAAGATTTTCTTTTTCTAATTTGCGTAGTGTCCTATACACATTACCTTGGTCAACAGAAGAAAAGCCGATGTCCATTAGCATTTGAATAAGTTTGTAACCATGAAGACTCCAGTCTTTTAGACAGAGAAGTAAGAAAGGAACTAAGAAGTTTTTTGGCATGGAGTTTGGTTGTTTCGCTTGGTTTTTTTCCAAACTTTCTGGGTGTTCTGGTTCATTATGTAGCATGATTGTGCATCACCTCATGAATCAGTTAGATGGAATTTTTTGCTTATAAGTGCAATTTACACCTATCTGTTTTTAATGTCAATACATTTGTTAGAAAATAAAGAAAAATAAAATATATACTTGAAGTTTTATTCGGAATATTAGAAAATAGTGAATAGGTTGAATTGTTTCAAAAACGAAAAAGGGAGTGTAGTCGAAGTGATTGATCAAAAATTCGATCCATTGCAAGCATGGAAAAATGCTTATGAACAAACCGAAACATTTTGGGGAAAAGCGCTCAATGAAACAATTAAAACAGAAGAATATTCTGCTTGGATGGGCAGCGTTCTAGATTTGAATTTGTTTTATCAAAAAGCATTAAATGATACGACAAAAAATTATTTAGAACAGGTGAATGTGCCGACGAGAGAGGATATCGCTAGAGTAGCTACGCTTGTTATTAACTTAGAAAATAAAGTTGATAACATCGAGGAAATTCTAGAAGAGAAAGTGGATTCATTAGGACAAGCTCCTACATTAAAGCGTGATGTTACGAAAGTAAAACAAGATATGCGCACGTTAGAAACGAAAGTTGATCAAATTTTAGAATTGCTAGAAAAGCAAAATGCAGTACTAGCTAAACTACAAGTACCTGTAAAAGAAGAAGTAAAGCCTGTAAATAAGCCAGAAAATAAAAAATGATAATGGCGTTTGTTTATAACGTGTAAAAGAGAGAGGGAGAATCTCTTTTCATGTATAAACAACGAAACATAATTAATATATGGACTCAATAGTATGAGTACCAAAATGATTCATAACAATCGTTCACAAATTCATTTAAGGGGGAAAAGAAATGGTTCAATTAAATGGCAAAGTAGCAATCGTAACAGGTGGGGCAAAAGGAATTGGAAAAGCAATTACAGTAGCATTAGCAGAAGAGGGAGCAAAAGTAGTTATTAACTATAACAGCAGTAAAGAAGCAGCTGAAAACTTAGTAAGTGAATTAGGAAAAGAAGGACATGACGTTTATGCAGTTCAAGCGGATGTTTCTAAAGTAGAAGATGCAAACAGACTTGTAGAAGAAGCTGTGAATCATTTTGGTCAAGTTGATATTCTTGTTAATAATGCTGGTATTACAAGAGATCGTACATTCAAAAAATTAAATCGTGAAGATTGGGAGCGCGTAATTGACGTGAACTTAAGCAGTGTATTTAATACGACAAGCGCGGTACTTCCATACATATCGGAAGCAGAAGAAGGAAGAATCATTAGTATTTCTTCTATTATTGGCCAAGCTGGTGGATTTGGACAAACAAACTACTCAGCAGCAAAAGCAGGTATGCTAGGATTTACAAAATCATTAGCGTTAGAACTTGCAAGAACAAATGTAACTGTAAACGCAATTTGCCCAGGATTTATTGATACTGAAATGGTAGCAGAAGTACCAGAAGAAGTGCGTCAAAAAATCGTTGCGAAAATCCCGAAAAAACGTTTTGGTCAAGCTGATGAAATTGCAAAAGGTGTAGTATATCTATGCCGTGACGGTGCGTATATCACAGGTCAGCAATTAAACATTAACGGCGGATTATACATGTAATGAAGTAGGAAAAAAGTGCATATCCATAGCAGGAATGCACTTCTTTTTTTAGAAAGAAATTGACCAAAAAGGAGATAGGAAAAATGACTACATTCGTAACGGAATGGGAAAAGCAATTGGAGTTGTACCCAGAAGAATATCGTAAAGCATATCGCCGTGTGAAAAGAGCGAGCGAAGTTTTATTACGCGAACCAGAACCACAAGTTGGTTTAACACCGAAAGAGGTTATTTGGACGAAGAATAAAACGAAGCTGTATCGTTACATTCCAAAACAAGAAAAAACACAGAGAGTTCCAATCTTATTAATATACGCTCTTATTAATAAACCGTATATTATGGATTTAACTCCAGGAAATAGTTTAGTGGAATATTTAGTAGATCGTGGTTTTGATGTGTATATGCTTGATTGGGGCACATTCGGTTTAGAAGATAGTCATTTGAAGTTTGATGATTTCGTGTTCGATTATATTGCAAAAGCAGTGAAAAAAGTAATGAGAACTGCAAAATCGGACGAGATTTCTTTACTTGGTTATTGCATGGGTGGAACGTTAACATCTATTTATGCAGCGCTTCATCCGGACATGCCAATTCGAAACTTGATTTTTATGACAAGTCCTTTTGATTTCTCTGAAACAGGATTATACGGTCCTTTATTAGATGAGAAATATTTCAATTTAGATAAAGCGGTTGATACATTCGGAAATATTCCGCCAGAAATGATTGATTTCGGAAATAAGATGTTAAAACCAATTACAAACTTTGTCGGTCCATATGTTGCTTTAGTCGATCGTTCAGAAAATGAGCGCTTCGTCGAAAGTTGGAAATTAGTTCAAAAGTGGGTAGGCGATGGTATTCCGTTCCCAGGTGAATCGTATAGACAATGGATTCGTGATTTTTATCAAAATAATAAATTAGTGAAGGGTGAACTCGTTATTCGCGGACAAAAGGTAGACCTTGCAAATATTAAGGCGAATGTCTTAAATATTTCTGCGAAACGTGATCATATCGCTCTGCCATGTCAAGTAGAAGCTTTACTTGATCATATTTCTAGCACAGATAAACAGTATGTATGTTTACCGACAGGACATATGTCTATCGTGTATGGTGGAACAGCTGTAAAGCAAACATATCCGACGGTTGGAAATTGGCTTGAAGAGCGTTCTAATTAAAGAGAAGAAATCCAACTAGCTTATGTTAGTTGGATTTTTTTATGGAAAATGACGAAACATAGGAAGGAGAAAAATACATTGTAGGAGTATAATTATGAAGCTTATGACTGGTAAGTTGTTTTGGAATTCTGGAGTTTCTGTACCTTGTTATCCAACGTTAGAAAATGATATGATATGTGATGTACTAGTAATTGGAAGTGGAGAAGCGGGTGCTCATATAGCGTATTCGTTAGCTAAAATTGGAATGCGTGTTATGCTCATTGAAAAAAGAGCAATTGCATGTGGTAGCACAGCTGCAAATACAGGATTATTACAATTTGTTCATGATAAATCGTTAACCTCTCTTATTCATACATTTGGTGAAGAGAAAGGGGTACGAGCATATAGACTTTGTTATGAAGCGCTGCAAACAATGGAGAAGGTTGTGCCAACTCTCGATATTGATCCCCATTTTATTCCGCGAAATAGTTTGTATTATGCAAGTAGAGATGAGGATGTTTCATTTTTACAAGAAGAATATAATACGTTACGCCATTATGGATTTCCGGTTGAATATTTTACAGAGTCTGATATTAAGAAACGTTATTCATTTGCAAAACAAGCAGCGTTATATACAAGCGGTGATGCAGAAGTGAATCCGTATTTATTAGCGCATAGTCTTTTGCATAAAGCGAAACAAATGGACGCTACTATATACGAACATACAGAGGCATTACATATTAAACAAATCCAAAATGATTTAATTTGTTACACGAATACAGGAAATAAAATAGTAGCAAAGAATATTATTATGGCGACAGGTTATGAAGCAATTTTTGGAAAGAAAGAAAAAAATACAACAGTAGAAACGTCTTATGCCGTTGTGACAAATAAGATAGATTATTTTGAAGGCTGGCATGAGCAATCGTTAATTTGGGAAACAGCACGTCCGTATTTGTATAGTCGAACGTATCAAAACCGCATTGTTATAGGCGGATTAGATGAGGCGCTGAAAATTCAAAAAATCGGCGATACGAAATTACTGCATAAGCGTGATCTTCTTATTAACATTGTAAAAGAAATGTTCCCGCAGTATAAAAATATACGGGCAGAGTACTATTGGGCAGCAGCATTTGGTGGCAGTCATGACGGTCTTCCTATTTTAAAAGAAGATAAAAAAATACATAATTTATATTACGCACTGCCGTATGGGGGAAATGGAACTGTATACGGAATGGTATTTGCGAAACTATTTCAGCAGTTATTTACAAATGAAGAAAGTGATGATTTTTCTTTATTTAATCGATAGAAAAAAGGTAGCGAAGTGATGGAATGAGAGATATAAAAAAGTTTTTACAAAAGTTACGTCCCGTACAACTTATCGTTGTATTTTATTTACTAGCAGTAGTCGTGTCGGTAATTTTGCTTAGTTTACCATTTGTTACGAAGCCTGAAGTGAAATGGACATTTATCGATGCACTATTTACATCTGTTAGTGCGGTAAGTGTTACGGGACTGTCTGTTGTTACAATTTCAGATACGTTTACAACGGCAGGAATTATTGTTTTAGCCCTTATTTTACAATTAGGCGGATTAGGAATTATGGCGCTTGGTACATTCGTCTGGATTATAACGGGGAAAAAGATTGGTTTGCAAAGAAGAAGATTAATTATGGCAGACCATAACCAAGGGAATTTATCGGGCCTTGTAGAATTGATGCGTTCTATTTTAATTGTAATTATTTCGATAGAACTCATTGGAGCAATACTGTTAGGTACAAGGTTCTTACTATATTTCCCGACTTGGCAAGAAGCTTATTTTCACGGTTTCTTTGCCGCTGTGAGCGCAACAACGAACGGAGGATTTGATTTAACAGGACAATCACTTATTCCGTACAAAAAAGATTATATTGTTCAAATGATTCATATGTTGCTTATTATTTTAGGAGCTATTGGTTTCCCAGTGTTAATGGAAGTAAAACAATTCCTTAGTAAAAGGCGACAACAACTATTTCGCTTTTCGTTATTTACAAAATTGACGACAACGACATTTTTTGTACTCGTTATTGTTGGAACAATTATGATTTTTCTATTAGAACGAAATCATTTTTTAGTAGGAAAGTCATGGCATGAAACTGTATTTTATACATTATTCCAATCTGTGACGACGCGAAGTGGAGGACTCGCTACAATGGACATACGTGAATTATCACAACCAACGCTTTTATTTATGAGTATATTAATGTTCATTGGGGCATCTCCAAGTTCAGTTGGGGGCGGAATACGTACAACAACATTTGCAGTTAGTATATTATCGTTATATACATTTGCAAGAGGCGGGAGAACAGTCCGAGTTTTCAAACGTCAGCTACATGAAGAGGACGTGTTGAAAGCATCTGTCGTTATGACGATGGGGATTTTATTATGTGCCTCAGCGCTATTCATTTTATCTATTACGGAAAATGTACCGCTTATGAGCTTAATCGTTGAAGTTTGTTCTGCTTTCGGAACGACGGGACTATCAACAGGTGTTACTCCTGATTTAACAACTGTTGGTAAACTTGTACTTATTGTACTTATGTTTATCGGACGCGTCGGTATTTTGACATTTATTTTAGCTAGTGGTGGAAGAGAGCAACCAGCTCGCTATAAGTACCCGAAAGAGCGAATTATTATTGGATAGTATGAAACCATTCTACCTGCGTTAGGTAGAATGGTTTTTTTAGTCGTTAATTCCGAATTGGGGATGCATAAAAGCATCATTTTTATTATCAACTTCGTTTTTAAGTAATTCTTGATTCTCTTCTGCAATCCATCCGATATCATTTGTAGGATGGATCCATTCTTCCCCAGCCATAATGGCAGGATCTACCTCATCACTCCAATTATTAAGAGGACTGTTAGTGGAATCGTATTTACTATCTCCAATTACAACATCATATTGATTTATAAAAGGTTGTTGCATCTTTTTGCCTGTGCCTTTAAAAGAAGGAAAGTTCATTTGATGAGGGAGCGTCTCGTCTAAAATTGGCGATTGTATCGTTTCTTTTTCTTTCAAAGTAATCGCTCCTTTTTGTAATGGCTTGTTCGTATGTAGTATTTCCATCTATAAGCACTTATGTACTTGTTAACACTTCCCAGTAATAATTACTGTAAGTTGTTTCAAACTAGAATAGAAAGTTATTTCGTGAGAGCAGGTGAATATGTTGGTAAAAAGAAAAGTAAAACAAAATGCAGCAATTAATAATAATAAAACTCCGAAAGAAAGCTTACCAGATGCAGAATTTGCATTAGAGTATGAAGGAGAAAATAGTGCGAAGTATGCAAATCGTAATTCAAAAAAAGGTAAACAAAAATGAGGCGTTTTTTACAAACGCTTCATTTTTTTGTGGGATTATAAAGGTTTTTTAAAGTATTTGTAAATTTCACGTTTGATATTAGCAGAAAAATGCGAAAAAACATAGAAGTAGCAACGTATTACACAAAAACAAACAACAAACAAAAGATTAATGTTGGTTTAATACTGCTTTTACACTAGTTGTTTATATTAGAGTTGTACATAAGATTTGTAAAAGGAGAGAGAGACAGTGAAAAAAACAATCTTTAAAGCTGTAGCAACTGGAATGGTATTTTCGTTATTAATGGGGTGTGGTGCAAAGAAAGAAGAAAGTGCTGGAGCAAAAGTAAAAGATGATAAATTATCTGGATCATTAACTGTTTACACAGCGATTGAAGAAGAGCTTGTACCGATTTATCTTGATTCTTTTAAACAGAAGTACCCAGACGTGAAGTTGAACATTGTTCGTGATTCAACAGGAGTTATTACAGCGAAATTGCTAGCTGAAGGAAAAAATACACAAGCAGATGTTGTATGGGGAACTGCAGCGTCTAGTCTATTAGCTTTAGATAAAAAAGATATGTTAAAAGGATACTCTCCAAAAGGAGCAGATCGTGTCCTTCCGCAATTTAAAGACGATAAGAAACCAGAAAAATGGGTAGGAAATACTGCATTTATGACGGGGATTGCTGTAAATAAAGAAGAATTGAAGAAGAAAAATTTACCGATGCCAGAATCATATGAAGATTTAACGAAACCAGAATATAAAGGAACGCTAGTTATGCCGCATCCGGCTTCTTCTGGAACAGGATTTTTAACAGTTTCTGCATGGCTACAAATTATGGGAGAAGATAAGGGCTGGGATTACATGAAGAAACTTCATGATAATATGGCAACTTATACTCATTCAGGTTCAAAACCAGCGAAATTAGCAGGCGCAGGTGAATATCCAGTTGGTGTATCAATGGTTTATAGTGCTTTGAAAGAGAAACAAAAAGGTGCACCAGTTGAAGTTGCACTGCCGAAAGAAGGATTAGGCTGGGAAGTAGAAGCGAACGCACTTATTAAGAAAGATAATGCTAAAAATGATAAATTAGCGCAAGCATTTTTAGATTGGGCAATTACAGATGATGTAATGAAGTTATACTTCGAGAAAAATGGATTTGCGACAATTAAAAATGATTATAAACTTCCAGATGGATTCCCTAAAGATGTGACAGAAAAGTTATATAAAAAGAATGACTTTAAATGGGCAGCAGAAAATCGTGACAAAATTTTAGAAAAATGGGAAAAAGAGTTTGGCCAAAAAGCAGAACCGAAAAAGTAAGTGAGTGGGAGAGAGAAAAATGAGCGAATATTTATCAATTCAACACATTCAAAAACAGTTTGATGCATTTACAGCGTTAAAGGATATTTCTTTTACTGTGAAAAAAAATGAGTTTGTTTGTTTATTGGGTCCAAGTGGTTGTGGGAAAACGACATTGCTCCGGATTTTAGCGGGGCTAGAAGAGGCAACAACAGGTAGTATTGCTGTGAATGGAAAAGATATTACAGCATTACCACCTGGAAAGAGGAACTTCGGAATGGTTTTTCAATCGTATGCATTATTTCCGAATTTAACTGCACTTGAAAACATTGAATACGGCTTAAAAACAAAAAAATATGGAAAAGCAGAAGTAAAAGAAAAAGCGCTATCGGCGTTAGAACTTGTTGATTTGCTGAATGTAAAAGATAAATATCCTGCTCAAATTTCTGGTGGACAACAGCAGCGAGTAGCACTTGCACGTGCGCTCGCTCTGTCTCCCGATATTTTGTTACTTGATGAGCCGTTATCTGCTTTAGATGCAAAAGTGCGTGAAAAGTTGCGCAGAGAAATGCGTGATTTACAAGAAAAAGTGGGAGTAACAACTATTATGGTAACGCATGATCAAGAAGAGGCATTAACGATGGCTGATAAAATTGTTGTAATGAATCATGCGGAAATTATGCAGATTGGAACACCAGAGGAGATTTATCAAAGACCAGCCAATCCGTTTGTGGCAGATTTTATTGGTTCTATTAATTTCTTTTCGAAAAATAACGAAGAACATGCGATTCGTCCTGAACATGTAACAGTTGTACAAAATAATGGTATTAAAACAGTTGTAGAAAGCATGGAATTTCGCGGTTCTGTATACCGGACGGAAGTGCGGGTCATAGAAGAGAAAACACACCTTTATAATGAGAAAATTGTAGTGGATATATTGGCATCAGAAGTAGAGGAAACTGCTATTAGAAAAGGAAAGCCAATTCAAATCTCTTTCTCAGAAAATCATATGTTGTCATATGGAAAGAAGGTCATTGTATAGATGGAGATGTTAGAAAACTTTAAGGCAGAAAGTACAAAAAAAAAGATTAAGAGACGTATCGGTAAAGAAGAGTGGATACAAAGACTATTAATTATTGGTATGCTTCTTTCATTTTTTATCATGCTTGTATTGCCTTTATTACAACTGTTTACACAAGCCTTTTATGATAAAGATGGAGCTTTTGTTGGTGTTGCGAATTTCAGTAAATATTTCACAACACCAACGCTAGTTCAATCACTACAAAATACGATATGGATTTCGAGCGCTACAACAATTATTTCGGTTACACTCGCTTTCGCTTACGCATATGCGATCGCTCGTACAAATGTTTTTGGAAAGCGCGTATTTCAATACATAGCATTATTACCATTATTTGCACCAACGATGATGCACGGTATTGCGCTTACATATTTATTTGGTAATCAAGGGTTAATAACAAAAGGGATGTTTGGTTTATTTGAAGGAATACAAATACCGTTATACGGACCAGTAGGAATTGTAATGGCTGAAGTTATGTATACATTTCCGCAAGCATTCCTTATTTTATTAATTGCTCTCCAAGGTTCTGATTATCGTTTATATGAAGCTTCTAATATGTTGGGTGCAAGTAAAGTGAAACAGTTTCTTACGGTTACTTTACCTAGTGTGAAATACGGATTAATTAGTGCGATGTTCGTTGTATTTACACTTAGTTTCACTGATTTTGGGGCACCTAAAATTGTTGGAGGACAATATAACGTACTTGCTACTGACATATATAAGCAAGTAATTGGACAGCAAAATATGTCCATGGGCGCAACTGTCGGAATGATTTTATTGATCCCAGCTATTTTCGCATTTGCAGTTGATCGTATTACGCAAAGAAAACAGGCGAATCTCTTATCTTCAAAAGCAGTACCTTACAGAATAATAAATAATAAGAAAAGAGATGTTATTTCATTCGTATATTGTAGCGTAGTCACGTTTATGATCATTCTTTTATTTGTGGCAGTTGGTATTGCTGCAAGTGTGAAAGTATGGCCATATAATATGAGTTTTACACTTGAGCATTTTAATTTTTCAAGTTTGACAGGAGACGGAATTGAAGCATTTAAAAATAGTGTAATTGTCTCAGCTATTACGGCAGTTATCGGGGCGATTTTAACATTTGTGTTCGCTTATGCGATTGAAAAAATAGAACAGCTACGGTTTTTCAGAAAAGTAGGCTACTTTTTCTCTATTGTACCGTTAGCGATTCCTGGATTAGTACTTGGATTAGGATATGTCTTTTTCTTCAGTCAACCAACAATTCAAATTCTAGGACTTTCAGTAACAAATCCGTTTCATTCCTTATATGGCACAATTGCTGTTTTAGTATTAGTAAATATCATTCATTTTTACTCTGTAACGTTTGTTACCGCAACGACTGCTTTAAAGAAACTGGACCGAGAGTTTGAACTTGTTTCACAGTCGATGAGCGTACCGTTTTATAAAACTTTCTTTCGAGTAACAGTACCGATGTGTTTACCAGCTATTTTAGAAATTGTTATGTACTATTTCGTAAATTCAATGGTGACTGTATCGGCAGTAGTGTTCTTATATGCGGCTGATTTTAAACTAGCTGCTGTATCAATTGTAAATATGGATGATGCAGGAAATGTAGCACCAGCAGCTGCGATGAGTGTACTTATTGTTGTTACCAATATTGTAGTGAGAGTTTTATACGAATGGGGAACGAAAGCACTTCGTAACCGAACTTCACAATGGCAAAAAAGATAAGTAAGAAGGGTGATGGATAGAATGAAAATTGAAGCAGTTATTTTTGATTGGGCAGGTACGACAGTTGATTACGGATGTTTTGCACCATTAGAAGTATTCATGAAGATTTTTCATAAACGTGGTGTTGAAATTACAGTAGAAGAAGCACGTAAGCCAATGGGATTATTAAAAATAGATCATGTAAGGGCACTAACAGAAATGCCTCGTATTGCGAATGAGTGGAAGCATGTCTTCGGACAATTACCAACAGAAGCAGACATTCATGAGATGTATGAAGAATTTGAAGAAATTCTCTTTGCTATTTTACCGTACTATGCCACGCCAATTGATGGGGTAAAAGAAGTGGTTTCTTCACTACGTGAAAGAGGTATTAAAATTGGATCAACAACTGGTTATACGAGAGAAATGATGGACATTGTTGCAAAAGAAGCAGAAATACAAGGGTATAAACCTGATTTTCTTGTGACGCCAAATGATGTTCCAGCAGGTCGTCCATATCCGTGGATGTGTTATAAAAATGCGATGGAACTCTGTGTATACCCAATGAATCATATGATAAAAGTTGGAGACACCGTGTCAGATATGAAAGAGGGCAGAAATGCTGGAATGTGGACAGTTGGTGTAATCCTCGGTAGTAGTGAGCTCGGTTTAACGGAAGAGGAAGTTGAGAATATGGATCCGTTAGAGCTTCGTGAAAAAATAGAAGTAGTTCGTAATCGTTTCATTGAAAATGGGGCTCATTTTACAATTGAAACGATGCAGGAGCTCGAAAACGTAATTGAACATATCGAGAAATAAGAACTTATTATTTCATAAAGGGGGGCACACGATCATGAATGAAAATCACTATTTATTATTAACACCAGGACCATTAACGACAACAAAAACTGTAAAAGAAGTTATGTTATACGATTGGTGTACGTGGGATGTTGAATATAACACGATGGTGCAAGATGTAAGAAATAGGCTTGTATCGTTAGCGACAAAGGAAGAAGAAAAGTACACAACAGTTTTAATGCAAGGAAGCGGTACGTTTGCGGTTGAAGCAGTAATTGGTTCTGTTATTCCTAGAAACGGAAAGCTGCTAGTTTGTACAAATGGTGCGTACGGTAAGCGGATTGTACAAATGGCAGAGATGTTACATATAGATGTGATGGTCAGTCAAACAGAAGAGTGGGAGCCTACTAATATTGCAGAAGTAGAAAAGTTATTGCAACAAGATAAAGAGATTACGCATATTGTAGTTGTTCATTGTGAAACAACTACAGGTATTATTAATCCAATTGTAGACGTATGTAAATTGGGAAAACAATATGGAAAAGTTACACTGGTTGACGCAATGAGTAGTTTCGGTGGTATTGAAATAGATATCGCTGAGTTGCAAATTGACTTTCTAATTAGTAGTGTGAATAAATGTATTCAAGGTGTTCCCGGATTCGGTTTTGTCATCGCAAATCGTGATGAACTATTGAAATGTAAAGGGCAAGCTCGTTCTTTATCATTAGATTTGTATGATCAGTGGGAAACGATGGAAGAGCAAAATGGGAAATGGCGCTTTACTTCACCAACCCATATTGTACGCGCCTTCTATCAAGCATTGCTTGAATTAGAAGAAGAAGGCGGGGTAAGAGCCCGTTATAATAGATATTATAATAATCAAAAATTATTAGTGAACAAAATGAAAGAAATAGGCTTTAAGCCATTAGTAGATGAAAAATATCAATCTCCTATTATTACATCTTTCATTTATCCAGAAGCAGGATTTGAATTTTTGCAGCTGTATAACGAATTGAGGCGATATGGATTTGTTATTTATCCAGGCAAAATTTCGAAAGTAGATACGTTCCGCATTGGAAATATCGGTGATGTACATGAAGAAGATATAAAACGTTTAGTTGATAGTATTGCTAAAGGAGTTGTTATAGGATGAAAGTATTTTGTTTAGGTGGAGCAGGTAAAATTTGTCGTGAAGCAATTTTAGATTTAGTTCAATTTTCATCTTTTGAGACGATTACGGTAGCCGATTTTAACGAAGAAGAGGGCCGTAAAGTAGTAGAGTGGTTAAATGATCCTCGTGTTGATTTTGTGAAAGTCGATGTGACGAATCATGAGGATACGGTCGCAAAAATGAAAGGCTATGACATTGTAATGGATGGTACGACGATAAAGTTAAATGGATTGTCTACTCGCTGTATCGCAGATGCCGGCTGTCACGGTGTGAACTTAAATGGATTCGGTGAAGAAAATGAATCCCACTCTAAATTTGTTCAACATGGAACAACATGTTTACCTGGGTTTGGTATGACACCAGGTGTAACGCAAATGATGGCCATGCATGCAGCAAATCAGCTAGATACTGTAGAGTCAGTTCGAGTAAGTCATGGCTCGTATCGTCCAATTGCTTTTTCTGCATCAATTACAGAGACAACGACATATGAATATGATCCACATTTGCCAACGCGTACAGTGTATGAGGAAAGTGAATTTAAGCAAGTACCTCCGTTTGCGCGCCCGAGAGAAATTGAATTACCAGCGCCTTACGGAAAAACAATGCAGTATATAATCCCGCATTCAGAAACGATTACGTTAGCAAAGGCACTGGAAGATAAAGGTGTACAGCTTATTGAAACAAGAGGAACTTGGCCAGAGCAAAATATGCAGCTCGTTCGTGCTTTATATGATTATGGTATATTGCGTAATGATCAAATTGAAATAAACGGTAAAGAAATTGGTATTATGGATTGTATTTCGAAGTATCTATTAAAATCGAAAGAAGGACAAGCAACAGAGCTTTATGGTTATGCACTTCATGTAGAAGTAGTAGGTATGAAAAATAATCAAAAACAAAGGCATGTGTTATACCATACACATCCGCTATCTGACGGTTCTGTAGTAGGTTGGGAGAAATTAAGGGCCTATACAAGAAATGTTGGTATCCCATTTGGAATCGCTACAGAGTTAATTGCAAAAGGAGTAGTTAATAAGGCCGGTGTTATTACTCCTGAAGAAGCTTTCGAAAATCCACAAATTATTTTTGACGAACTAGAAAAGCGCGGTATTTATATTCATGAAGAGATTTCTACTTACAAAGAAAATTATAACTTTGTATAAGTAAGACAGTTTATGAGGTAGATATAAATGGGGTGAGGCTATGTCTGTAGTAGGTGAAGAGAGAAAGAGGACAATTCTTGAGAAGGTAGAGTTTAAAGGAAAAGTAAAAGTTTCAGAATTAGCGAGAGAGTTCGCAGTATCAACAGAGACGATTCGTCGGTATTTAGAAGAATTAGATCGTGAAAAAAAATTGAAGAAAGTTTACGGTGGAGCCGTTCAACTTCCGGGAGCTGGGATAGAGGCACCGATGTTAGAACGAGAGATGCTGCATATAGAAGAGAAGAAAAGAATTGGGTATAAAGCAGCAACGTTTGTGGAAGATGGAGATGTTATTGCGATTGATGATGGAAGTACACCACTTCAAATGGTGCCATATCTTGTTCATCGTAAAAATTTAACGATTGTAACAAGTTCATTTCCAGTAGCAACACAATTAATTTCTTCTATTAATAAAAAGATGTTTCACGGTGAAGTTTTATTTATAGGCGGGAAAGTATCTCCAAAACATTCACGTGTGTCGGGGTCTATTTCACAGCAAGTAATTCATCAATTTCATTTTCATAAAGCATTCGTTTCGATTGATGGGTTGTTGCAAGGTTTTGGGGTTTCTAGCTTTGAATTAGAAAAGGCGAAACTGTCAGAAGCGATGATGAAATTAGCTGAGAAAACGTATATTTTATGCGATCATACAAAGGTAGGCGTCAAAGGGAACTACCGAATAGCAGGATTTTCTCGTATTCAACATATTATTTGTGATAAGAAAATGCCCTATAGTTTTGAAGAAGAAGTCAAAAAGCATAATATTCAATGGACAGTTTGCTAAATGAATTGAATACGTTAAAACTCCCACCTAATTTTTAGGTGGGAGTTTTACTATCAGCAAGTAAAAAAATAAAAGCTTTGTATTTATGCAAAAAGTGGACACATTTTCTCATCTCGTTCATATAATTTACCAATACAAAAAAAGTTGGTCGAAGGAAAGAAGGGAAAGTATGTCGGAACGGATATATAATAAACTTGTATTGTATGCAAACATTTTGCAAAAAATTGGTGTTATTAATGAAAAAGAAAAAAGTGAAATCCTTCATACGATAGGCAAAAAAGCCCTTTGAGTAAAGGGCTTTTTATTTTTTATCTATGGAAATATAAACTTAATGTAATATTCTTGTTGACAATGATAATGAGATTCATTATCATTTATTATGTTAGCAATTGATAGTAATTATCAATTGAAATATATATAAGATAAGGGGATATTATTTTGAAAAAAAGTTATATTAAAGCTCTAGTAGTAGCAACAACATTAGCTATTCCATTTGCTGCGTATTCTACTCCAGCGTTAGCAGCAATAAAAATTGAAGCAAACCAGTCGGTAGCAGCAGCCAGTGATCGCACGTATGATACTGAGATTAAAATATATAAGGATCAAAAAGATGAGCCATCTATGGTTTCTCAGTACATAAAAAATCCTAAAGTAGCAATTGAAGATGGGAAAAAAATCGTTACTGTAACAATACAAGATAGCGATTATTTTCAATATCTTAGAATAGAAGATAGAAATCAACCTGGTGTATTTCATGATGTGAAAGTTCTGTCAGAAGATAAAAGAAAAAATGGAACGAAAGTAGTCCAATTTAAAATTGGCGAATTTGAGCAGAAGCACAATATGCAAATGCATATACTTATTCCGGCTATTGGATATGATCACAAATATCAAGTTCAATTTGAAATTAAAGATCCAACTGTAGGTGAAAAAGAAACAGAGAAACCAGATGATAACTCTAATTCAGGCAATACGGAAACAGATAATCCAGTTGATAATCAAAATATGATAACAGATAACAAATTAAGAGAACTTGTTAATAAAAAAGTATTTAATAGAAAAGATTTAAATACACCAATTACGAAAGAAGAGTTATTACAAGTAAAGGACTTGTTTTTAAACACGAATGAGATTCTGGATTATAGTGCATTAAAATATATGCCAAATTTAAAATCTTTAACAGTTGCGAATGCGAAGATAACAGATCCGTCGTTCTTTGCGAATTTAAAGCAATTAAATCATTTAGCTTTGCGTGGTAATGAATTTTCAGATGTAACAACACTTGTTAAGATGGAAAATTTAGAATCTCTTGATTTGAGTAATAATAAAATTACAAACGTTGCACCACTAATTGAAATGAAAAATGTAAAAAGTTTATATCTATCAGGCAACCAAATAGAAGATGTAACAGCATTAGCGAAAATGGAACAACTAGATTACTTGAATTTAGCAAATAATAAAATTACGGATGTTGCTCCATTAAGCGCATTGAAAAATGTAACATACTTAACTTTAGCAGGTAATCAAATTGAAGATATTAAACCGTTATACTCATTACCTTTAAAGGACTTAGTATTAACGCGTAATAAGGTTAAAGATTTATCGGGTATTGATCAAATGAATCAATTAAATAAATTATTTATCGGGAAAAATCAAATTGAAGATGTGACACCACTTGCTAAAATGACTCAGCTTACAGAATTAGATTTACCTAATAATGAGTTAAAGGATATTACTCCATTATCAAATCTAGTAAACTTACAAAAACTTGATTTAGAAGCAAATTATATTTCAGACTTATCGCCAGTTAGTAAGTTGAATAAGTTAGTATATTTAAGTTTTGTTGCAAATGAAATCCGCGATGTTACACCAGTAATAGAACTAAGTAAGAAAGCTTATATTAATGTCCAAAACCAAAAAGTCTTTTTAGAGGATACAGAAGTAAATAAAGAAGTAAAAGTACCTATATACGAAAAAGACGGCGAGGTATCTACAAAAATCCGTCTGAAGAGTGATGGTGGTACGTATAGTAATGGTGTAGTGAAATGGAGTACACCAGGTGAGAAAGTATATGAATTTGGAGTGAAAGATCCATTTGCGGATACAGGAATCTTCTTTACAGGATCTGTAATTCAAAATGTAGTAGAAAGTAAAGGGGACAACAATTCTAAAGAAGACAATACTTCTAAAGAAGATGAGAAAGTAGAGGTAGTAGAATTTAAAGATGTACCAAAAGGACATTGGTCAGAAGAAGCAATTCATTATTTAGCGAAAGAAAATATTTTCAAGGGATATGGAAATGGACAATTTGGATTTGGGGATAGTATTACTCGTGGACAAGTTGCGTCTTTAGTACAAAGGTACTTGAAATTAGAAAATAAAGTAGAGCAGAAAGAGATGTTTACTGATACGAAAGGGCATATGTTTGAGCAAGATATTGCTACAGTTGCACAAGCTGGAATTATGCAAGGAGATGGTACAGGTAAGTTTCGTCCAGAAGGAGTATTAACTAGGTACGAGATGTCAGTAGTATTACAAAAAGTATTTCAGTTAAATGAAACTGAAAATAATTTGGAGAACTTTACAGACGTACCAACAGGTCATTGGGCAGAAGGATATGTGAAAGCATTAGTGGATAATAATATATCAAAAGGTGACGGGAATGGGAACTTTTTAGGGGATGATTTCGTAACACGTGAGCAATATGCGCAATTTCTGTATAGGGCAATAAAAAAATAATAAATGAGAAAAATACGTTATTCTTTAATAAGAAGAATAACGTATTTTTTATATGTACAAAATCAAATGCTAAATAGACAGGAGTGTTTACATGTGATAGGCCTATTTTTCCGATAGGTGCTGAAACCATATTGACAAAAAGGCATTCTCGTGTGATAATTCAATTAAATTTTTAGAATAATCAAAAAATACTCCTTTTATATAGAAAGGATTTGAATATTATATTAATATTACGCCGGGGGTGACGAAATGTTATTTTTTCTGAAAAAATGGAACGAATTAAAAGATGTGAAAGCAGAATTGGCACTTCGCGATTGGTTTTATGGTACGAAAATTAGTTTATCTATGTGTACGTCAAAAGAGCCATTAACATTTTTAGTGAATGTAGAGGGAAGAGATAAAGGGGTATTTTCTGAAGAAGATTTTATTGTCGTAAATTGCATGTGTGAGCCAGTATTTGAAAACGAAGAAAAACCAGCTATAGAGTCATTTATGCATGCGGATATTTATAAAAAAAGTAGTGCAGAATGCATTTTACAAGTACAGACTGTAGATAGTCATTTAATGTCAGAGCTATATGGGAAAGAAGGAGAAGTAACATTCGAAAAACGTAGTGTGGAACGTGTTTTTGGAAAAGACGGTATTACAGAAATGACAATTCCAATTGTAGAAGATGAAAAGAAATTCGCTAATTTATTAGAAAATAATGTTCCGAATTTTATTGAAGGTGGAGGAGTAGTCCTTGTTCATAATTACGGAATGATCGTGTGGGGGAAAACTCCAGAAGAAGCGAAAAAATGGTTGGAAGGTATAGAGTATTTAATGAACTATCACGTAAAGCTTTTAATGATAAAAGGGGCAAAAAGTTCTGTTATATAAAGATGTATTCACAAAGATTATCATCCCTTAAAAATGAAAGCGTTTTAAAAAGAAATTTTACTCATAAAATATAGGTCTCCTTATTATATATAGATTACATGTTGACATGTAAGGAGGAACATATTTTGCGAGTTAAATATCATTTTCTGCCAAAACAGCAGGTGACATTTTGCAAAACGAATGATTCTGGTGAAAAGGCGTTACAAATTATGAATGAAACGGGATTTCGCGCAATTCCTGTATTAGCAGAAAATGAGAAGGAATTCACGGGGATTATTTATAAAGTAGATCTTTTAGAAAAGAAGTGTAATAGCAGATTAGAGGATGTAAGTACAGAAGATGTACTGGAAAGTCCAAATTCGTTTATTTTTGAAAAGGATTCTTTTTTTAGAGCTTTTTACGTTATTCGTCGTCTCCCGTTTTTAGCGGTTTTAAATGAGTATAATGAATTTGTCGGCATTTTAACACATTCTAATGTATTTGATGTCATTGAGGATTCGTTCGGTATGCGGACGGGTGGTTATATATTAACAATTGCAACACAAGATTGTAAGGGAACAATTAAAGAGCTTGGGACATTATTAAAAGCATATAATATCGGTGGACTGTTTACGCTTGATAACGGTGATCAATATATTCGCCGTGTTATCGTAAATATATCGGATGAGTTAAATGAAAAAAAATTAAAGCAATTAATTGACAAGATAGAGAAAAAGGGATTTAGGGTGAGTCATGTAGATTATATTTAAGTTGAAAAGGAAAGGTACCTATCTGCTATGTGTAGATAGGTATCTTTTTTAGTGCGAGAAATGAATTTTATTTTGAAACAGAAGGTGGAGATAATGCTAAATCAGATAAAAAAATAAAGTCTGCATGCTCACGAATTTTAGGAATAGAAGTTTCGATAATACGTGATGTAATTTCACCTGGAGCCCCAACGTGTCCGATAGCTACCATAATGGGTTTGTCTTGGATTTTTTTTATGAGTAATTGTGCTTGTTTTGAAATGTGACTTACCGTATATACATCATCAAAAAATAATTGGTTTTCAATAATAGGAACGCCTAATTCTTTACCGATTTTTGGGACAACACTATTAGGGTTTGTTTTACTATCTAAATAAAATAAACCGTGCTTTTTACAGGCAGAAAGTATAAGACGTACAATCCTTTCATCAGCGGTTACTTTTGATCCCATATGATTGTTCATTCCTATTGCATGAGGTATTTCTTGAATTGCTTGTTCGAGTCGGTTGTTTATTTCTTCATCGCTTAAATCTGTTGTAATCGCTTTTGGTCCAAGCCACTCTTTTTTTCCTCTAATTGGTTCCATTGGCATATGTATAATAACTTCATGCCCTTTTTTATGGGCAGCTATTGCATCTTGTTTAGTAGAAGGAAGAAATGGCATAACAGCAACAGTGAGTGGAATAGGAAGTGATAACATCTTATCTGTGCCTTTCATATTATTGCCGAAATCATCGATGACAATAGCAACTTTATTCGTATGAGCGTTAGCTTGAATAGGAAAGAGGAAGACTGGTATGAACAGGGTGAAGATGAGAACTGTAATAGTATATTTGCGCATATAAATATTTCCTTTCTATTTTATCCCGCTATTTGCGGGCAGTAAGACTCCCACCTCAAAATTTGGCTGGAGTAAAGAAGTTAGGTGGAAAATCCACTGCCCGTAAACGCCCGATTGGTGAAGGCTAATAATTAGTGGGGGATGGGCAAAACCCCCACTAATTAAAGTTCACTTTATCAATCATCATTATGTTTTGCGTTTTTACATAAATTAAACAAAAAATGTCGAAGAAAAGTACATTGAAAATAGAGAATCCACTGTTTACTGAGTATTTACAAAAAAGAAGATGAAAAAAATGTCTATTATTGCGAATGTATTTACAAAGATAGAATAATTTGTAATAATTCTCAAAGTGAGGGTAAAGATTTGTAATTTACAGGGGAAAAATGTTAAATTTTCTGATTCTTCAATTTTAAATAGAATTAAGTGTTTAAAGGGCTAAAGTAGAAGAGGCGTTGAGAGTATGGAAGAAAAATAAGGGGGATATGGATGTTTACTGTAAAAAGGAAGTACACATTAGAAAAGCTTTCGCATGATATTCATATGAAACGTGAAGAAATGATTCATTTAGGATTAACAAGTGGGTTAAATAGTATGGAGACAATTCAAGTTAGTCAAGAATTGGACAAGCTTATCGTACAGTATCAGCGTTACAAAGAAAAACAAACACCGAAATGGTTTTCAATTATAAAGGTTCCTATTTTTCAAATTGGGTATGAAGGGAAATCAAACAATTTTTGGAGAATGTTTGTAGCTGGTTTTATGAAATAAGTATAATTACCCTTTTAGGATAAGGATAATTATACTATGTGTAATGGAATCTCTATATGAACTGTCGTTCCTTTGTTTTCTTTACTATCAATAAATATATGCCCATTGTACATCTCTACAATTCGTTTACATATAACAAGCCCAAGACCTGTTCCAGTATCTTTATTAGTAAAGAACGGATGAAAGAGGTGTTTTTGAATATGTTTAGGAATCCCTTTTCCAGTATCAATAATTTGCAAGTGTGCGTGTTTTTCGTTGTTTGTTACTACAATGGTTAATGTATCACTAGAAGCCATAGCTTCAATTGCATTTTTTGTAATGTTTAAAACCACTTGTTTCATATGGTCTTTTGAGCAACGTATATGAACAGGATGGTCTGGCAAATGTAAATGAAATACAATGTTATGTAGATTCGCTTCAGATTGGATAATTAATGCTACCTCATTAAGAATCGTTCTTACATCATATGTTTGTTCAATGATGGCAGTTGGTTTTCCAAGAATAAGAAATTCACTTACAATTTCATTAATCCGTTCTATTTCTTGTTCGATTACGGAAAAGTAGAACTGATCCTGTTCATCTTTATATTTCTCTTTTAACAGAGCAACGAGTCCTTTAATTCCAGTAAGAGGGTTACGGATTTCATGAGCTGTACTAGCTGCAAAAGTTCCAACCAATTCAATTTTTTGTAGTTCATTTTGTTGTCTTTCTAGTTTTGTTTGACGTTTTAATAACATATATTGAGCAAGTAAAAATAAAATAGACATTAAAAATAAAGTAGCTATACACTCTATTGAAACTAACTGGTATAAAGTTTGTTGATGAATAGGTAACGGAGAAACAGAGACTTTCCAATTTAATCTTTGGAGTGGGGTAGTAAGCATGTTAGAATGCCCATCGCTTGTTTCGTTATTATCATCGGTTAGAAAAACTACATCATGTTTATCAGTCACTTCGAAATGATATTGTGGTTTAATAGCATTTAAAGAGGCTGAAATGTAGTCAAAGCGTAAACTTGCTAATAATAAGCCTGAGAGTTCCTTTTGTCTATTAAATATTGGAGACGCAATCATAATAGCTTGATGTCCAAGAACGCGATCTGTAATAACTGATGATACAGTTGTTTTCTTAGATTGCAATGCATCTTGGATGTATTGGCGGTCAGAAACGTCAATAGGCGGCGAATCGCCTTGGGATGCGAGTGTAATCATCCCATCTGTCGTAGCGTAATATAGACCGGAAAAACGTTCATCATTTCCATCGGTATCATGTACAATCTGTTTAATCCCATTGATGTTTCCAGTTTCGGTCCCTACGACTTTTGCGAGCATTTCTAAGGCAGATATAGCTTCACCAAGGTGATGGTCTAAATAGTCTCTATATAAAAAGAGAACAGTGTGAGCAGATAGTTTGTTTGCCTGTTTCATTTGATAAGTGTGATATGAAAAAAATGTGGCACCAATCCCTATCGTTGGCAGTATAACAAGCAGTATGTAAAAAACTATGCTTTGTAATTTGACTTTCAAATTTGGTACTCCTTCTTTTTTTATTATCATTATATATAAACTATGTTAAAATTGTCATGTTTTTATTCAAGAATCATTTGCATTACATTAGGGAAAGGAAAAGGAATGAGTGAATATTCATTCGGAAGTTGTAATGAAGTGCTACGTTGCTTTTCTTTTTGTTGCGGAGAATTTAAGTGAAGGGTTGAAATAGTATGACATCAAATAATGAGCGAGAAGACATTTCTCAATCTTTAAAAGTATTTATTGCATTATCCCGTGTACATCGTTCTGTTATGGATACTACAAATAAATCCATACAAAGTAACGGATTAAATCCAACTGAGTTTGCTGTATTAGAATTACTATATCATAAAGGAGGCCAACCACTTCAGCAAATCGGTGAGCGTATTTTAATAGCTAGTGGCAGCATTACATACGTTGTAGATAAGCTAGAGAAAAAAGGGCTTGTAAAACGAATTCCATGTCCAAATGATAGGCGTGTTATTTATGCACAATTAACGGAGTCTGGAGAGAGCTTTATTGCTTCTATTTTTCCAGGTCATGAGCAAGTTATATATCAGTCTTTTGAAATGTTAACGAAGGATGAGAAGGATGAATTACTCGAGCTATTGAAAAAAATTGGAAAGTATGAAAAATGATGATATGTTCCAAAGGAGCTTTGGATAAAGAAATCCAAGGCTTTTTTGTGTGCATGTATTTATGACATCATCTACCGCATTTTGCTGAAGAATAAGAGGAGATTTGTAAGTAAGAATTGAATTATAATAATGATGCATATAATGGAGAGGGGGCTCGTTCATGTCATTTAAAGACTATGAATATAAACGGCCAAATATTGAAGAATTAAAAGGAAAATTTACTGTTGCTTTAGAGAAGTTTGATAACGCAAAAACTGTAGAAGAACAAAAACAAGTTATCAATTCAATTAACGAAATTCGTAATGACTTTGGTACAATGGGTAACCTTTGTTACATTCGTCATTCTGTTGATACGACAGATGCCTTTTATAAGGATGAGCAGGATTTCTTTGATGAATTCTCTCCAGTTGTACAAGGGTATGGTACAAAGTATTATAATGCGTTAATTCATTCTCCATTCCGCGAAGAATTAGAGGCGTATTATGGAAAGCAATTATTTGCTCTAGCTGAATGTGATTTAAAAACATATTCAGATGAAGTAGTGAAAGATTTACAATTAGAGAATAAATTGTCTTCACAATATACACAGTTATTAGCATCTGCAAAAATTGACTTTGCAGGAGAAGAAAGAACGTTATCGCAACTTATTCCGTTTATGCAAGGAAAAGAAAGAAGTGAACGTAAAGCAGCAAGTGAAGCATACTACGGATTTTTAGCTGAGAACGAGGAAGAGTTAGATCGTATTTATGATGAGCTTGTTAAAGTGAGAACGAAAATCGCAAAAACACTTGGTTTTAAAAACTTTGTTGATTTAGGATATGCAAGAATGTATCGTACAGATTATAATGCTGAAATGGTAGCGAACTATCGTCAGCAAGTATTAGATTATATCGTTCCAGTTGCAACCGAGTTAAGAAATAGACAAAAAGCACGCATTGGTGTAGAAAAACTCGCTTATTATGATGAAAACTTTGAGTTTGCTACAGGTAATCCAACTCCAAAAGGCGATGCCGATTGGATTATTAATCACGGGAAAAAGATGTATAAAGAATTATCAGCTGAAACAGATGAGTTTTTTAATTTCATGCTCGATAATGATTTATTAGATTTAGTTGCGAAAAAAGGAAAAGCTGGTGGTGGATATTGTACATATATCGAGAATTATAAAGCGCCATTCATCTTCTCAAACTTTAATGGAACGTCTGGGGACATTGATGTATTAACACATGAAGCTGGTCATGCTTTCCAAGTATATGAAAGTCGTAAGTATGAAATTCCAGAATATAATTGGCCAACATATGAAGCATGTGAAATCCATTCAATGAGTATGGAATTCTTTACATGGCCATGGATGAAGTTATTCTTTGAAGAAGATGCGGATAAATATTATTTCTCACACTTAAGTTCAGCACTTCTATTTTTACCGTACGGTGTATCTGTAGATGAATATCAACATTATGTATATGAAAATCCAGAAGCATCGCCAGCAGAACGTAAGTCAGCATGGCGTAACATAGAGAAGAAGTATTTACCACATCGTGATTATGAAGATAATGATTATTTAGAGCGTGGTGGTTTCTGGCAACGTCAAGGTCATATTTATAGCTCACCTTTCTATTATATTGACTACACGTTAGCTCAAATTTGTGCACTGCAATTTTGGAAACGTGCAAGAGATAATAGACAAGAGGCTTGGGAAGATTATGTGAATCTTTGTCAACAAGGTGGAAGTAAATCATTCTTAGAATTAGTAGAAGTTGCAAATTTAACATCACCATTCGCTGAAGGGTGTGTAAAAAGTGTAATTACAGAAATTGAATCGTGGTTACGTGCTGTTGACGACACAAAATTGTAAAAAAACATGCACTTTTTTCCTATGTTTAACATCGACATAATAGAAAAATGATGAGATAATAAAAGAAAATTCAGAATTATTTTAGGGGTGTTTCTAATGGGGAGCGCCCCTTTTCACCAACAAAAGGGGGGAAAGCACTATGCTTCAATCTAATATGGATGTTAGTTTAGAAACTTTAGTCCACTCATTACAGTCTACACGAAGCACGCTGTTATCAGAAATTGAAATGTTAAATGATACGGAGGTGAATGTAAAGCCACGCCGTGATAAATGGAGTATTATTCAAATTTTGCATCATTTGCATTTAGTTGAACAGTCTGTCACATCTGCCCTTGTATACGCTTTGCAAAAAAAAGAAAGAAAACTTGCTCCATTTAAAGACCTCCAACTTACGCTTGATCGCACACATAAAAGGGAAGCTCCTCAACAAATGAAACCAACAGAAACATTAATGAAAAAACTGCAAGGAATTCAATTACTAGAACATTCACGACAAGAATTATTACATGCCCTTCATAGTGTAATAGATGAAAAAGAATTATTTGAAAATGGATTAAAACATCCTATTTTTAATGATTTGAATTTATATCAATGGGTTCAATTTCTAGATTTACACGAACAAAGACATCTTACACAGCTAAAAGAAGCGAAACATGCAATTTTACAGCGTTAAAATGAAAGAAGTGGGGAACCGCTTCTTTTCTTTTTTACTCATGCATAGTTTTCTTTCTCATTTTGGAATACTACATGGAGAAAAGAAAAGAAGGAGTTGAAAAGCATGTCAAAGAAAAAGAGAGAAGAAGAGCGCGCCTGGAAAGCTCGGAAAGAAAATCAAAAGCCACATGAGAAAGTGAAAGCTTTTGCAGAATTAGTTGAAGGAACAGAAAAAACGTGATGAAGTTCATCACGTTTTTTGTATGAGTGGGAAAGTTAATAAGAAAGTTGTACCTGTACCCTTTTCGCTTATAATATCAATCTTTCCATCCATTGCTTGAATGACGCTGAAGACGACCATCATTCCGAGTCCGGTCCCTTTTTCTTTCGTTGAGTAGAAAGGTGATCCAAGGCGTTTTATTTGTTCTTGATCCATACCAACTCCTGTATCTTTTATATATAGTTGTATATGTTTATGGTCTGGAACTAATGTAAGAATAAGGTCGCCACCTGTAGGCATAGCCTCAATACAATTTTTAAAAATATTTAATAAACATTGGTTCAGTTTTTGCTTTTCGCCAGCGATAAAGAAAGATGTACTTTGTTTTATATAATTTATACGAACATTTGCTAAATTGGCGAGAGGTGTGATCAAAGACAACGCATGAAGTAATTCTTCCTCTACTTGTAATTGTTGTTCTTTTTCAATACTCGGTTTTGCAAAAGTTAAGTAGTCTGTAAGAACGTGATTTGCTTGTTCGATACCATTAATGGCTATGTCGATATATAATTTTCGTTCTTTCTCAGAACATGTATCTGACTGTAAAAGTTGTAAAAAACCTTTCGTTGCAGTTAAAGGATTACGAATTTCATGAGAGATAGAAGCTGCCATTTCACCGATTAAATGAAATTTTTCAGCATTCATAAGTTCATTTTGGAGACGAACTTGCGTTTGTAATATGTGTAGCAAATATAAAATAAGGATTGTACCAAGTATCGTACATAGTTCGTACACGATGATATGTGGTATATAATCTGCCGTATTTGTAACCTCTGAAAGGAAAAATGGTATCCAGCCAAATCCGAATATGAGACTGTAAAAGATAGCGAGTGCTATTTTTATACGATTAGAACTTCGGTTAAACAGTTTGTATGTTAATAGTAGAACAATGAATAGTAGAACCGAAGCGATAAAGGATGGGAAAACACCTATTCCTCCTAATAAGAAGCGGTATATGTTTAATACAGCTAAGATGGAAGCACCGGCAATAGGACCTCCTGTTAATGTACCGACAATTAATACGATATGACGCATATCAAATTGAAATCCATAGTTTGTTTTTGCTGCGAAAGTGATACATAGTATGGTAGCGAGGCAACATAATGCAATAAACATAGCTGAATTTAATTTAGGAGAGCGTTTCCCTTTTTGATTCCAAAATAAATGATACACAAGCATTGTAACAAGGATGGATAATATATTTAAAAAGAGATAAATAATAAAGAGTTTCAGTGGGATGCCTCCTCTCTTCTCACATTAAATTAATCATACTATAAAATGAAAGAAATGAAATATGAAATAGCGGAAAAAATCAGAAATTTTTTCTGGTAGTATACAATATGTTACAATAATCTTTGTCAATGAAAGAAGAAATTCCGTGCACTGCATGGGAGAGGTTCGCGAACTCCCTCTATAAAAAACTATGGAAACAACAATATCCTAAGGTATTGTTTTGTTTTTTTATTGTGACAGTTCAAGAACGTTCTTTCTTCTTATTCGTAGTAGAGAAGGAGAATGAGTGAAATGAAAAAAGAAAAAGCAGTTGTCGTTTTTAGTGGTGGACAAGATAGTACAACATGTTTATTTTGGGCGATACAGCAGTTTGAAGAAGTGGAAGCTGTAACATTTAACTACAATCAACGTCATAAATTAGAAATTGATTGTGCAGTGGAAATTGCGAAAGAGCTAGGAATTAAACATACGATACTAGATATGAGCCTATTAAATCAACTTGCTCCAAATGCGTTAACGAGAACGGATATGGAGATTACACATGAAGAAGGTGAATTGCCATCAACATTTGTAGATGGACGAAATTTACTATTTTTATCATTTGCGGCTGTATTAGCAAAACAAGTTGGAGCACGTCATATTGTAACGGGTGTATGTGAAACTGATTTCAGTGGTTATCCAGATTGTCGTGACGTGTTTGTGAAATCATTAAACGTTACATTAAATTTATCTATGGATTATCCGTTTGTTATTCATACACCACTTATGTGGATTGATAAAGCAGAGACATGGAAATTATCGGATGAACTTGGAGCATTTGAGTTTGTTAGAGAAAAAACATTAACATGTTATAACGGAATCATTGGTGATGGTTGCGGTGAATGTCCAGCATGTCAACTTCGTAAAGCGGGATTAGATACGTATCTACAAGAACGCGAAGGAGCGAGCAACTAATGGATAACTTTTTTGGATTTCGCATCGTAGAAAATTTGCAAAAAATGGACAAGGATATTCAGCGTGAACAACTCAAATATCATAATAAAAGAGTAATGGTCAGCAAGGAATTTACATTTGACGCAGCGCACCATTTACACTGCTATGAAGGTAAATGTAAAAATTTACATGGTCACACATATAAAGTCGTATTTGGAATTAGCGGATATGTAAATGAAATAGGCCTTGCAATTGACTTTGGAGATATAAAAGAGATTTGGAAAAATGAAATAGAAATTTATTTAGATCATCGTTATTTAAACGAAACATTGCCAGAAATGAATACGACTGCTGAAAATATGGTCGTTTGGATTTATGAAAAGATGGCAGAAGCATTAACGAAAGATAATCGTGCGAACGAATATAAGGGAGCTCGTGTTGAATTTGTTCGTCTTTTTGAGACGCCGACTAGTTATGCGGAAGTAAGACGGGAGTGGATGCTCGATGAGTAAAATCCCCGTCTTAGAAATATTTGGTCCAACCATTCAAGGAGAAGGGATGGTTGTAGGACAAAAGACAATGTTTATCCGTACAGCGGGCTGTGATTATAGCTGTGCTTGGTGTGATTCTGCTTTTACATGGGATGGATCGGCCAAAGATCAAATTAAACAAATGACACCGGAAGACATTTGGAATGAGCTTGTAAAAATTGGTGGAGAAAATTTTTCTCATGTTACGATTTCGGGTGGAAATCCTGTTTTGCTGAAAAATATGCAATTTCTTCTTTCTATATTAAAGGAGAATGGAATGCGAACAGCGGTAGAAACGCAAGGGAGTAAATGGCAAGATTGGTTGCTTCAAATTGATGAGGTAACGATTTCTCCAAAACCACCAAGTTCAACTATGAAAACAGATTTTCAGATGTTAGATTCTGTTATTCATAAACTAGCAGGGAAAGATTTTAGTTTAAAAGTAGTAGTATTCGATGATCAAGATTTCGAATATGCAGTTAAGATGCACGAGCGTTATCCGAATGTACCATTTTTCTTACAAGTAGGGAATGATGATACGAAAACAGTGGATGATGCGGTGCTTATAAAAAAACTATTAGAAAAATATGAGTGGCTTATTGAAAAAGCTGTGAATTGTAAAGAAATGAATGATGCGAAAGTACTGCCTCAGCTTCATGCGTTAGTATGGGGAAATAAACGAGGGGTATAATGAGAAGGGATGTTTAAAATGGCAGGAAGATTAGATGAAGATTTAAAAGATGTAACATTATTAGGAAATCAAAATACAAAATATTTATTGGAATATAGCCCAGAAATTTTAGAGGTATTTGATAATAACCATCCAAACCGTGATTACTTTGTAAAATTCAATTGTCCTGAATTTACAAGTTTATGTCCGAAAACAGGACAACCAGATTTTGCAACAATTTATATTAGCTACATTCCAGAACAAAGAATGGTAGAGAGTAAATCTTTAAAGCTATATTTATTTAGCTTTCGAAATCATGGTGACTTCCACGAAGATTGCATGAACGTTATTATGAATGATTTAATTAAATTAATGGATCCACGCTATATTGAGGTATGGGGGAAATTTACACCACGTGGTGGTATTTCAATCGATCCTTACTGTAACTACGGCCGCCCAGGAACTAAGTATGAGAAAATGGCAGACTACCGCATGATGAATCACGATTTATATCCAGAAAAGATCGATAATCGTTAATATAGAAAGAAAGGATCTGTATGATATACAGATCCTTTCTTTCTATTATATTATGCATGTTGATTAATGACAGTATAGTTTTTATGGCTTACAACTGTAAGAGGTTCCATATCTAGTTCTCTAAAATTCTCCATAATTGTTATATCAACAATAACGGAGTTTTGATTTACCTTTTGAACACGGCCTTGCATTCCACCTTTAAATTCAATGATATCTCCAGTTTCTGCGATCTGCATAAGCAACTCTCCTTGTTCCAGTTTTCCCAAAAAAAGAATAATTTGGGCTTTTTTATTTCTTCTTATTTTGAACTATATTTACTACTTTGTAAATGTTTCCAAAGTAAAAATTCGAAAAATATTCACTTTTTGTAAGGAAATATGTAAAAAATATTGTTTAGGAGAGGAATGATGAAAATGCATACATCTTTATACGGGAGTATAATAAAAGATACAATACCCTACTAAAGTGGGAGAAATTAGGGGCGGTAAAATGATGTTTGAAATTGTGGGGAGCTTTATAGCGATTTTATTATTTTTATTTTCATATATACAGTTGAAGAAAGTGCGTCATCATGAAACAACTACATATTTTGATGGACTGGATGGTGTGCACACTTCGATAACACATGATAGTGGTGGGGATATATAACTTTCTTTTTATGCATGGTATGATGGCAATAAGAAATAGTACGTAATATAGTTCGTAATATAGTTCGTAAGTGATGAATGGGGAGTGGAAAGAATGCGAATTTCTTTTATTCGTCATGGTCGTTTGGACAGTACTATAGAGCCAATGACAATTATTTCATTTCGTGAATGGATGAAGCAATATGATTTAGGGACTACAGTAAAAGAAACTCCTATACCAATTGAAACAATTGAGGCGATTGAATCAGCGAAACTGGTTGTAACGAGTGATCAAAGGCGCGCTGTACAGTCAGCGGCTGAGTTATTGGATTCCCTATCTTTTATGCAAAATCCTCTTTTTAGGGAAGCTGAAGTTCCAACGAGTTTTTATGCTCCGAAATGGTTGAAATGTAAACCGAATGTATGGATGTTTATTGGACGTACACGATGGATAGTTGGTTATAGTAAAGAGGTTGAGTCTTATAAGGAAGTACGAGAAAGAGCAAGGCAAGCCGCTAATATGTTGCACCGCTATGCGCTCGTACATGGACATATTGCCCTTGTAGGTCATAGTTATTTTAATGCGATGATTGGGACTGAACTGAGGGCAATGGGGTGGTCTGGTTCGCCTATTTTCCATAGGAAGCCATGGGGATGTACAACGTATACATTTCATGAGGCGATGGATGGAAATGTATTAAATACAAAATTAATTTAAAAGAGGCTGTCCCTTTGGCAGCCTCTTTCTCTACATAACAAGTAAAAAAGAATTGTCCTTTTAAGATATAGAAACCAATGACCGTAATGGTTTTATTAGATGGGCATACGGTTCACCGACGAGCATAACGGTTTTATCTTCTTTGTAACCAAGTTTTTCATATAGTGAAAAAGCGCGTTTGTTTTCTAAATTAACAAGTAAGGCGATTTTTTCATGCCCTTTTTCAGTTGCATGAAGTTCAGCTGCATCGATTAATTTAGAGCCAATGCCACGTCCACTGTACATATTTGAAACTGACAATGTGTCAATATAATACTCATCAAGCTCAGCTTCTTTTTCTAACGTAATGGATTCGTCTTCATGTAGTTCTCTTAAGTAGTGTATGATTGGTGCATCAAGTTGTTCAGCGTCACTACCGTGATAAACGACAATAACCCCAACTACTTTTCCATCTTGTTCAGCCACTAAACAGTTTTCATAGCTCAATCGATTATTTTCTTTTATGAACCATGTTTCAAGTCCTAGTATTACTTTTGCTTCAATTGTGCTACCTGTGATTTTTTCAGCAATTTCGTGCAGAGCGTTATACAATAAAGGTGCTACTTCTACCGCATCTGTCTTTTTTGCTTTCCGAATCATAGTATCCCTCCTAGTTCTAAATATATATTGTAGCATAAAATAAAATATCAAACAGTGATTTGGAACTTTGTTATACAGGGCATCAAAAAGTTTGATATAGAGAAGTAGCTATGTTAGTATATGATATTTAGTGCGAATATAATAAAGTGATATAGATATAAAAATAATGAAAGTGAATTACATAATAGTAACGGGATAATTTTACCGTTGTGGACCTATAGAAGATGCGATAGAATAAAATATTGCAGAGAGGTGAAATACATGGATAAACAATTAGCAAATACAATTTTGGATCAGCTGAAAAATGATGAAATAAAGGAGTATGTTGCGACGAAAGATGTATTTTATACGTTCAGAGAAGTTGTTGTAAATCGAGAAGATTTTAAACATATTATCGGGAACGCACAGCGCGGTGGACAGGTAATTTATACATATTCAGAAACACCACGTTCATAAATAGAAGATAAAGGAGAGGAGAATTATGGGAGATTTTAAACAAGGCATATTGCCACATTGGGATTATATGTGGAAAGATAGAGCTGGGAATAGGTTTATGGGAATGGTTATGTATCCAGAGAAACGAAAATGTTCAGCAAAAATGCTTCGGAAAATAAAAAGGGCGTATGAACAAGCAGTAGAAATTAAAGTAACGGTACAAGTTCAACATACATATCAGTACGTAGAAGGAATGATCGTATACTTTGATGAAGAAGCTCCTATATGTACAATGCTCGATAAAGATGAGAATCCACATCATATATTTGTAAGAGATATTTTGCGTATTGAGCACCCTGAATAATTTTTTTCATAAATAAATTGAAGTTCCATAATAATAATCTTTTTCTATAATAGTTATCTTTTAGTATGTAACGAGGAACGAAAGAATATGTATAATATTTAATAAAGTAAAATTGATAAATGTAATCGTTTGTTAGAACAGATTATCGTTTAATATCTGTTCTTTTTTGCGTGATGCTGGAGAAATATATTACTCCAGCATTTACTGTTTTATGACAAAAAATATTGGTAACTTTTTTAAAAATAAGGTTAAATTCGTTGACAACTTTTTTGAAAAGCACTTTATTGACATGAGTTTTAGAATGTTGTTTCATAGTCTTTGTATTGAAAAAAATCGACGGTCATGTCGAAAAGTGAAATTTAAAAAAAGAAAGAATTTATACATATATCTTGTGTCTTATTTTGAAACGTAATACAATATATAGAGAAATCAAGAAACGACATACAGAGAATATAGATTGGAGAGGGAGGGTCGGAAATGTTAGTTGCATATGATTCTATGACAGGAAACGTGAAGCGTTTCATTCACAAATTAAATATGCCGGCCGTTCAAATTGATGAAGCTCTAGTATTAGATGAAGACTTTATTCTTATTACGTATACAACAGGTTTTGGAAATGTACCGGAACGTGTTTTAGACTTTTTAGAACGCAATAATGAAAAATTAAAAGGCGTATCTGCAAGTGGCAATCGTAATTGGGGAGACATGTTTGGTGCAAGTGCTGACAAAATCTCTACTAAATATGAAGTGCCTATTGTATCAAAATTTGAGTTATCTGGAACAAATAATGATGTAGAATATTTTAAAGAAAGGGTGCGGGAGATTGCGACACATTGAACTGAATAATGAAATCACGCAAATGCAGGACGGTTTTTATCAGCTTCATAAAGATAAAGAGGCATTAGAAGTCTTTATGGAAGAAGCTAGAGAGAATACCGTTCATTTTAATAGCGTGGCAGAGCGAATGGAATATATGAAAGAACATGATTACTATTACAATGTTCTGGACGAGTATAGCTTGGAGGAAGTAGAAGGAGTTTATAACATCGCTTATGGTGAAAACTTCGAGTTCCAATCTTATATGGCAGCATCTAAGTTCTATAAAGATTATGCGTTAAAAACGAATGATCAAAAACAATACTTAGAAAGCTATGAAGATCGTGTAGCAATTGTGTCATTATACTTAGGACGCGGTGATGTTGCGAAGGCAAAACACTTCGCAAGCATGATTGTAAAACAAAACTACCAACCAGCGACACCAACCTTTTTAAATGCGGGACGAAGCAGAAGAGGAGAAATGGTGTCTTGTTTCTTGTTAGAAATGGATGATAGCTTAAATTCAATCGGCTTTAACATTAATACTGCAATGCAATTATCGAAAATCGGTGGTGGAGTAGCTTTAAACTTATCTAAGCTACGTGCACGTGGTGAGCAAATTAAAGGTATTGATAACGCCGCAAGTGGTGTAGTACCTGTTATGAAATTACTTGAAGATTCGTTTTCGTATGCGAATCAGTTGGGTTAACTTTATGGCTCAACTATAAAACCAGGTCAATTGCTGGAACGCCTGAGTATATCAAGGTAGGATACTACGAAGAAATTACGTAGCGAACCCTGAAAATCCAAGATTGCAGGAAATCAGCAGCCGAGCTCCTAAATTTATTAGATAAGGAGAAGGTTCAACGACCAAGTGGCTATGTAGGTGACTAAGTAGCTCGAACCTGGCTTCTCAAAACAACCAAATTCAAAGGGTGTATACATTTATTATAGTTTATGCCATATTCATGTGCATCAAACATATGATAAATGGTTAAATGAAGAATTTGGCGAGAAGAAGATATGGTCTGAACTCTATAGCGATATAGAGAGGATAGCAGAAATGACTATCCCCCATACGTTTTGACGATATGGAGTAACAATATGCAACGAAAAGGTGCAGGTGCAGTATACTTAAACATTTTCCATTGGGATATTATTGAATTCCTTGATACCAAAAAAATAAATGCCGATGAGAAGAGCCGTATTCAGTCTCTATCAATCGGAATTATCGTTCCAAGTAAGTTCTTTGAGCTTGCTGAGAAAAACGAACCTTTCCATGTTTTCGCGCCTTATACAGTATTTAAAGAGTACGGAAAACATTTAGATGATATAGATATCGACGAAATGTACGATGAATTAATGAGCAATCCGAAAGTGAAGAAGAAGCCACTAGATATTAGTGCGCGTGATATGCTTATTAAAATTGCTATGATTCAGCTTGAGTCTGGTTACCCATACTTAATGTTTAAATCAAATGCAAATAACCAGCATCCACTGAAGGATATTGGAACTGTGAAGATGTCGAACTTATGTACAGAAATCTTCCAGCTACAAGAAACTTCTGAAATAAATGATTACGGTACAGAAGACATTATCCGCCGTGATATTAACTGTAACTTAGGATCGTTAAATATCGTAAACGTAATGGAAAATAAAGAAATTCGTGAAGCAGTTCATGCGGGAATGGAAGCTTTAACAGCTGTTTCTGATATGACGATCATTCCGAATGCTCCAACTGTGAAAAAAGCAAATGATGAGCTTCATTCAGTTGGACTTGGAGCAATGAACTTACATGGATATTTAGCAAAAAATAAAATCGCTTATGAAGGTGCTGAAGCGAAAGAATTCGCTCGTACATTCTTTATGATGTTAAATTACTACTCGATTGAGAAAAGTATGGAGATCGCTAAAGAAAAAGGCGAAACATTTAAAGACTTCGATAAGTCTGATTATGCAAACGGCACATACTTTGAAAAGTATGAAACGACAGATTACAGCCCAGTAACTGAAAAAATTCAGCAATTATTTGAAGGAATTCATATTCCAACAAAAGAAGATTGGACAAGTTTAAAAGAGCAAGTACAGAAGAATGGTTTATACAACTCATATCGTCTTGCAATCGCTCCGACACAATCGATCAGTTACGTTCAAAATGCAACTTCAAGCGTAATGCCAATCGTAAGTCAAATTGAATCAAGAACGTATGCGAATGCGACAACATATTATCCAATGCCGTATTTATCAAAAGATACGTTCTGGTACTATAAATCTTCTTATGATATGAATCAGTTTAAATTAATTGATTTAATCGCAGAAGTTCAAGAACATATTGACCAAGGAATTAGTACAATTCTTTATGTTAATAGTGATATTTCAACACGTGAGTTAGCACGTTACTACATTTATGCACATAAAAAAGGCTTGAAGAGTCTTTATTATACGAGAACACGTAAATTAAGCGTGGAAGAGTGCGTGGCTTGTACCGTTTAATATAAAAAGTGAGACATTATGAGCAGGGTTTTTCTGAACCCTGCTCATGCTTAGTTATCAATTTTTTATGTTTATTTAGAGAAGGGGCGATTTAATGCGTGCGGTAAACTGGAACAAAAAAGAAGATGATTTTAGTTTAATGTTTTGGAAGCAAAACATCGCTCAGTTTTGGACAGAAGAAGAAATCGCAGTGTCTTCTGACAAAAATACTTGGGCACAATTATCAAAAGAAGAGCAAATTGCTTATAAGCGTGTATTAGGTGGTTTAACACTTTTAGATACGAAACAAGGTGGCGAAGGGATGCCACTTGTACTTGTTCATCTTGAAAATTTACAAGCGAAAAGTGTATTAGCTTTCATGGGCGCTATGGAAGAAGTACATGCGAAGAGTTACAGCCATATTTTCACAACGTTAGCTACTGAAGAAGAAATTGATGATATTTTTGAATGGGTAGATAACCATCCATTACTTGAGAAAAAAGCTGGTATTGTTACTAGTTACTATCGTCGTTTATTAAAGCCTGAAGTAACGAAAAAAGAGTTATACATGGCAATGGTAGCAAGTGTGTTCTTAGAAAGTTACTTATTCTATAGTGGATTCTTCTATCCACTTTACTTAGCGGGTCAAGGTAAATTGACGGCAAGTGGTGAGATTATTAACTTAATAATTCGTGACGAGTCAATTCACGGCGTATTCGTTGGTATTTTAGCACAACAAATCTTCACAGAACTTTCTGCAGAAGAGCAACAAGAAGTACAAACGGAAACGCAAGAGTTATTAATGGAACTGTATGAAATTGAATTGGCATATACAGAAGAAATTTACACTTCTATCGGTCTTGTAGAGGATGTAAATCGTTTCGTTCGTTACAATGCGAATAAAGGACTTATGAACTTAGGGCTTGAGCCGAAGTTTGAAGAGGAAGAAATTAATCCAATCGTTTTAAATGGTTTACGTACAGATACGAAAAACCATGACTTCTTCTCTGTAAAAGGAAATGGTTACGTAAAAGCAACGAATGTTGAAAAGTTAGCAGACGATGACTTCGTATTCAATTTTTAATATAGTGTTATAGAAAAAGCTGTCTTTATAGAAAAGACAGCTTTTTTGCTATGAATAGTTTACATAATGTTATTATTTCATGGGAATATTTTAATCTTGTAAAAGCCCAATTTTTGAGGAAGTGGGAATGAAAAAACAAGGATTAAAGTTTTATTTTTCATATTTAGTCGTATGAGAGATTGAATAACTTATGTCAAAATGAATAAAAAATGAGAAGAAATGAGGACCAACTCCACCTATACGTTCTTTTTACTATTGAATTTTTAAATGCTAGAAATTTTGGCTTAAAAATTGCATGAATATTTAAAAAGTAAAGGAAAGGGAGGTAATATGCGGTGTGAAATATAGTCATTTGAAAACGCTTCCTTTTAACTGTCGATTTTTAAATGGAACTTAGATAGAGAAAGTAGGAGGAATGATAGGTGGGAAAAGTAGTTGGTTTAAAACGTTCATTAGGGCTTTGGTCAATTGTTATGCTAGGGGTCGGGTATATGACACCGATGGTTGGGTTTGATACATTTGGAATCGTTTCTGAAAAAACGGGTGGTCATGTTCCAGGAGCTTATCTTATTGCATTAGCAGGGATGTTGTTTACCGCTGCAAGCTACAGCAAAATGGTAAAGGTTTTTCCTACGGCAGGATCTGCTTATACGTATACACAGAAGACAATTAGTGCAAGGCTTGGGTTTCTTATTGGATGGTCCGCGTTATTGGATTATTTGTTTCTACCAATGGTGAACGCACTATTAACGAGAATTTATATGTCAGCATTTTTCCCAAGTGTTCCTAGTTGGGTATGGGTCATTGGCTTTGTTCTCCTGGTTACATTAATAAATATGATTAGCGTAAATGTTACTGCTAATTTCAATACGTTCTTAGTAATATTTCAGGTGTTAGTAATGGCCGTGTTTGTTTTTCTAGTTATAAAAGGCTTATTAGCGGGAGAGGGAACAGGAGAAATCTTTTCCATTCAGCCATTTTTTCAATCAGATATACAAATATCACCGTTAGTTGCAGGTGCGACAATTCTTTGTTTCTCATTTTTAGGTTTTGATGCAATAACTACATTTTCAGAAGAGACACCAAACGCCAAAAAAACAATTCCTCGAGCTATTTTTCTTACTGCTTTAATCGGCGGAGTTTTATTCATTACTACAACGTATTTTACACAATCTATGTTTCCAGATACATCTGTATTTAAAAATCAAGAATCAGCATCCCCAGAAATTGCGCTATATGTTGGCGGGAAATTATTTCAAGCTTTCTTTTTAGTAGGAACCCTTATGGGGACACTTGCGTCTGGTTTAGCTTCTCATACAAGTGTATCCAGGTTATTATACGTAATGGGGCGAGATAATGTAATTCCGAAGAAAATATTCGGATACATTCATCCTCGCTGGAGAACCCCAGTATATAATATTATTTTTGTAGGAATTATTTCGCTCTTCGCTATATTCATTGATTTAGAAACAGCAGCATCTCTTATTAACTTTGGAGCGCTTATTGCATTTACATTTGTTAATTTGTCTGTAATTTCTTACTATATAATCAAGCAAAAAAGATATAAGACGATAAAAGATTTCTTAAATTACCTAGTTATGCCTATTTTGGGTGCTGCTACTGTAGCCGTACTATGGTTTAATCTCAATATCCATTCACTTATTTTGGGACTTTGCTGGGCTGCTATTGGAATTGGGTACCTTCTATATGTTACAAATATGTTCCGTTCAGCTCCTCCGCAAATGCATTTTGAAGAAGCACAGGAAATATAAAGTGAAACTATAATCAGTGGGGGGGGTGTTCATCCCCCGCCGATTATTAGCCCTCACCAATCGGGCGTTTACGGGCAGCGGGGCTCCCACCTAACTTCTTTGCTCCAGCTGAATTTTGAGGTGGGAGTTTTACTGCCCACAAATAGCGGGATAAAAAAGAAAAAGACATCGGGAATGGATCCGATGTCTTTTTCTTTGAAGATTGGGCAACCATGCAGTATTGCATAATTCATTCAACGATTCATAAGGAAGAGGGGCAAGTCTAGGGAGTATGGCTGATAAATGATGATCAATATAGTATTTTCATTTGGCACAATTATTGCTTTGTACAATTAGTAAAAATATAAAAGCGGGGTGTTTTCAGTCACAAAGGTTAGAAGAACAATATTAATAGAATAAAAGAAAGGGATGATTGATTGTGTATTATGATATTATTACGAGTCCGTGTTATGGAATAATTGAAAAAGTGTCTATTAATAAGGATTCTCGAATTTATGAATGGGAGCCATTATTCTCTATTAAAGATATGAATGGTAAACTGGAAGTAATTAAGATGGGATGTAGTGGAGAAGTTCAATCTTTAGAAGTAGAGGCTGGGGATAAAGTAATTCCAGGTATGGTATTAGCTTATATTCAAGAAGATCTTTTCGTTAGTGGTAGTGATTAATGATAGAACAATGAGGAAGATGGAGGCACTCATCTTCCTTTTTTTATTAAATAAAGAAAGAAATGTTTTATTTTCAGATTAATTAAAAAAATCTGTATTTAATGATACAATACAAATTAAATAGTTCAAAGGAGGAATAGCAGAATGTTTTCCATCGCTCATACAAAAATTAGACCCATAGTTTCTCTACCTATCGATCAATCTGAAAAGGAATGGAATATAGATGTTAAAAATATAAAAGAATCGTTTCTATTTTTAAAAAGAGGAGAGAAATTATTTGCATACGTTCATGTGAAGGATCTGCTATCAAATAGTAAGGAATTAACTTCTAAGCTATTACTTTCAAATGCTGTTTCACTAGATACAATATGTCATCTTAGTAAAGATATTTCTTTAACAGCTCTTTTTCAAATTATTGGAGCGCCGATTGCCATAGTAAAAAATGAAGTGGATGAGCTAACAGGATATATAAGAAGAGAGGATGTTTTTGCAGAACTATTTAAACAAGAAAATCAGAGTGTTGATATATTGAAAATTATTTTAACGTCTATTCCAATGGGGATTTTTGTAGTAGATCGTGAAAAGAAAATTGTAAATTGCAATGAGTCTGGTTTGAAGATGATTAAATCGACTCCTGAAAAAGTTATGAATGTACCAGCAGAACTGATTTTTAATGAAGAGCACATTAATAACGTATTTACAACGGGAAAAACGATCTTGAATCAATTACAAATCACAAATGAGATGGGTGTATTAGTTGACTATAGTCCGATTCCAAACTTTGATCAAAGTATTGAAGGGATGGTTATAATTGTACAAGATTTGCCGATGGTCGAGGACATGGCGATGGAAATTGAATATATAAAGGATTTAAATAAAGATTTACATGCAATCTTGTCTAGTATTTATGATGAAATATTAGTTGTTAATCATAAAGGGGAATTAATTCGTTATAGTGAAACGGTTATCAATGATTTTTGGGGGAGTAGTTTGAAAGACCTTTTAGGAAAAAATCTTTTAGAATTAGAAAATAAAGGATTATTCAGTCCGTCTGTTACGCGATTAGTGTTGGAAAAACAAAAAAAGGTATCAGTTGTACAAGAAACAAAAAGCGGAAGAAAAATATTAGCTGTTGGAAACCCTGTATTTAATGAAAACGGAGAGCTTCATCGTATTATTATTGCCTCAAGGGATATTACCGAAGCAACGAGATTGAAGACGGAATTACATGAAATAAAGAAGATATCAGAGCAATATAAGAAGGAGTTAGATGACTTTAAAAATAAAGATCGTTTTCTTAAGAAGCTTATTTACTGTAGTCCGAAAATGGAGCAAATTATTAACCAAGCTAAAAAAATAGCAGATTTTTCTTCCAATGTTCTTATTTCTGGAGAATCTGGCGTCGGAAAAGAAGTAATTGCTCAGGCAATTCATCAACTTGGAAACCGATCTTCAAAGCCATTTTTAAAATTAAATTGTGGTGCAATTCCAGAAACTTTGCTAGAAAGTGAACTATTTGGTTATACGAAAGGTGCTTTTACAGGAGCTGATAAAAATGGAAAAGAAGGATATTTTAAGCGGGCGGATCAAGGTATTTTATTTTTAGATGAAATTGGAGAAATGCCTTTACATTTGCAAGTGAAATTGCTTAGAGTCTTGCAAGAACAAGAAGTAATTCCTATTGGAAGTACAATCCCTACGAAAATAAATGTACAAATTATTGCTGCTACAAATAAGAGTCTTGAAAAGATGGTGGAATCTGGAACATTCCGTGAAGATTTGTTTTATCGGCTAAATGTAATTCCGTTGCGAGTGCCTCCTCTACGAGAGCGAATGGAAGATGTTCCGGTACTTGCCTTTCATTTCTTGCAACAGTTAAATGAAAAATATAATAAAAATTATCATTTAACTCCAGATGCGCTTAGCTTACTAGAGTTTTACTCATGGCCAGGAAATGTCCGTGAATTACAAAATATGATTGAACGTTTAGTAGTATCAGCAGACGATCCAGTAATTGAAGCGGAGTTTGTTAGTAAGTTTTTAACAACTGGTTATGACTTTAAAAAATCAAAACCAGTTATTACAAGAGTATTACCATTACAAGAGGCACTACATTCTGTAGAAGAACAATTGATTTTACTTGCAATGAAGCAGTATAAAACAACGACTAAGGCTGCAAAAGCTCTTGGAATCAGCCAATCTTCAGTGAGTCGTAAATATCAAAAGATTGTTAGTGAAAAAGAGATAGCGGCTGATATCATCTCATATTCCTAAAAAAGGAGAAGGTCACATAGACTTCTCCTTTTTGTGTGCGCTCAGCATGTACATATTCTCTGGGATTCAAGTCCCGAGTGGTGAAGGCGGTAGCGGAAATGATTAACATTCCGTTTTATGCAAAATGGAATATTGTATGCGAGAGTGCATAAATTGTTTATTGTTTTTAAGAAAATAGTCAGTTTATGTATGATTCCTTTGGATTTTAAATATTGGCATGAAAATTGCTTATAAATATATAAACGATCGATGAAGGGGGATTCAATATAGTGCTAGATTTAAAAATGTATGTAAACGGTGAATGGAGAGAGTCTAGTAATCAAGAGAAAAGAACGATTATTAACCCTGCGAATGGCAAGGGTATAGCATATGCACCTGAGGGAACGATTGAGGATGCAAAATACGCGATAGAAGTGGCAAGAATGGCTTTCGATAGCGGAATTTGGTCAGCGACATCCACTGCTGAAAGGGCATCATATTTATTTAAAATAGCAGATGAAATTGATAAAAATATGGAAGAATTAGTATACCTTGAAACAATGGATAATGGAAAAACGTACCGTGAGGCAGAAGGAGATATTGGAGATGCAGCGGCTTGTTTTCGCTATTATGCCGGATTGATTACAAAGCCAGATGGTCAAACATATCATGTAGCCGATCCGATGCAAGCGATGGTTGTAAGAGAGCCAGTCGGTGTTTGTGGATTAATTGTTCCATGGAATTATCCGCTATTGATGAGTGTATGGAAAATTGCACCTGCTTTAGCAGCTGGAAATACAATTGTGTTTAAACCTTCTGAAGTGACACCAATCACTGCAACAAAGCTATTCGAAATCCTTGAAAAAGTAGGGATACCAAAAGGTGTTGCCAATATGGTAATGGGGGCCGGTCCAATAGTAGGAAATGAAATTGCAGCGAGTAATAAAGTGGATATGATTTCCTTTACAGGTGGAACAAAAACAGGTAAGCACATTATGAGAACAGCGGCAGATAATATGAAAAAGATTTCGTTAGAACTTGGAGGGAAATCTCCGAATATTATTTTTGCAGATGCAGATTTTGAGACCGCTATTGATTATGCTCTATTCGGTATTTATGCAGGTAGCGGACAAGTATGTTCAGCAGGATCAAGAATCCTTGTAGAAGAAAAGATTTATGATAAATTTGTTAATAGTTTTGTAGAGCGAGCACATCAAATTAACGTTGGACCTGGTGATAATCCAGAATCAGAAATGGGGCCACTTGTAAGTCAAGAACATATGGAAAAAGTATTACGCTATATTGAAATTGGGAAAGACGAAGGTGCAAACGTTGCTTGCGGAGGTAGACGAATAATGGAGGATGGAAAAGGTGATGGTTTCTTTATTGAACCAACAGTCTTTGTCAATGTAAAACCTGATATGCGCATTGTCCAGGAAGAAATCTTCGGTCCTGTTGTAGTAATTCAAAAGTTTAAAGACGAACAGGAAGCAATTGAGTTGGCAAACGGTACAGACTATGGTTTGGCTGGAGGAGTATTTACAGTCGATGGTGCAAAAGCAATGCGCGTAATTCGCAAACTTCGCGCAGGAATTACGTGGATTAATAGCTATCACCCAACATACAATGAGGCGCCTTGGGGCGGATATAAGCAAAGTGGTATAGGTCGTAGTCTAGGAACGTTTGGTTTAGAAGAATTTCAAGAAATTAAGCAGATTAATATAAATCTAGAAGTAGAACCTATTGGTTGGTTTGCAAATAAAAAAAATGTAGAGGTGAATTAGATGGAAACGAACGTGAAAAATAAATTGAATGAGAAAGAATCAAATGTAAATGAGTATATTACGAAAGTACTACAGTTAATTGAAAAAGAAAAGGTTACTGAAGAAGAGGCAAACTGGATTCAAAAAGAAACAGTAGATGGATTTAGAGAGCATGTAAACCCTGGTTTTCTTGCTTATAGAAAAACAGTAACAAAAGATGGACAATTTGCAGCAGTAGAATGGTCAGATGAAGGATCTTGCTTCATGGATATTAATGGCAAAAAGTATATTGACTGTTTAGGTGGATTTGGAATTTATAATGTTGGTCACCGTAATCCGAAAGTGGTAAAAGCTGTAACGGATCAATTAAAGCGTCAAGCATTGCACAGTCAGGATTTACTAGATCCACTTCGAGCAATGCTTGCAAAGATTTTAGCGGATATTACACCTGGTGATTTGAAATACGCCTTCTTCACAAATAGTGGAACAGAAAGCGTAGAGGCAGCATTAAAACTAGCAAAAATGTATAGTGAACGAACAACTTTCATTGCTACAACGCGTGCTTTCCATGGTAAGAGCCTTGGTGCTTTATCTGGGACGGCAAAAGGAATGTTCCGTAAGCCATTTTTACCATTAATTCCGGGTTTCCGTCATGTTCCGTTTGGCGATATTGATATGATGAGAAAAACATTTGAGACATGTGCATTAGTGGGAGAAGATGTTGCAGCAGTTATTTTAGAACCAATTCAAGGAGAGGGCGGTATTATTTTACCTCCAGAAAATTATTTGAAACAAGTACGAGAGCTTTGTGATGAGTTTGGATCACTCCTTATTTTTGATGAAGTACAAACTGGAATGGGACGTACAGGAAAAATGTTTGCTGCAGAATTATATGATATCGTGCCGGATATTATTTGTCTTGCGAAGGCGTTTGGTGGAGGTGTAATGCCAGCGGGAGCTATTGTTGCGAAAGAAACAGTATTCAAAAGTTGGTTTGAAAATCCATTTATGCATACAACGACATTTGGAGGAAATCCTCTTGCATGTGCTGCTGCAATTGCAACAATCCATGTATTATTGGAAGAGAAATTACCGGAACGAGCTATGGAAGTTGGGGAGTATTTCTTAAATGGATTGAAACAAGCTGCAGAAGGGCACGAAGATAAAATCTTTGAAATTCGTGGTCAAGGTTTAATGATTGGGATTGAATTCCATAAAGACGAGATTGGTTATGAAGTGTCAAAGGCGATGTTTGATCAAGGAATTCTTGTTGCGGGAACATTAATTAACTCAAAAACAATTCGTATTGAACCATCCCTTACAATTAGTTATGAAGAAGTAGATACAGTTATTAATACGTTTAAATCTGTGCTAACTCAAGTAAAAGTAAAATAAATTTTGTATAAGGTTATATGTGAATTCAAACGATTGAAACTATAATTAGAATAGATTTACCTGTATGTTATTACAGGAAGGCAGTGTAACGAAAAGTTACACTGCCTTTTTATTACATTTTTCATTGTAAGTATTTACATATAATTTGTCTTGGTGTACTATTTAACTAACACACTAAGACAGGAGGGGAGAAATGAAAATCGAGTTTTCTCCAAATACACCAATTTACATTCAGGTAATGGAATACATAAAGAAAGAAATTGTAACGGGTCATTTATTGCCTGGCGATAAAATTCCCTCCGTACGTGAATTAGCGAGTGAATTACAAGTAAATCCAAATACGATTCAACGTACATTTCAAGAGTTAGAGAGGGATGGAGTTGTTGTAACACGTAGAGGAATGGGGCGATATGTAACGAATGAAGGGGAGAAAATTATGGAGCTGCGAAAAGATATGGCGAAAGAATTACTTCATTCTTTTATAGATGGAATGGACAATTTAGGTTTTTCAGAAGAAGAAATTCTTACAATCCTTCGTTCTTCATTACATGAGAAAAGGGAGGAGAGCGAATGACAGAGTTATTAAAAATAGAAAATCTATGGAAGCGGTACGGATTAAAAGCAGTGATCCGTGAGTTAAACATAGAGATTACAGAAGGAAAAATCGTTGGGCTTGTTGGAGATAACGGAAGCGGGAAAACGACGTTATTAAAAATGATTGCAGGATTGCAGCATCCTTCTGAAGGCAGCATAGTAATTAACGGTAAAAAAGTAGGGTTAGAGACGAAAGAAATTGTTTCATTTATGTCTGATAAGCCAGTCTTTGATGATTGGATGACGGTAAAAGATTCTTTATTTTTCTATCGAGATTTTTATAAAGACTTCGACATTCAAAAAGCGGTAGATACGATTACGGAATTTAAAATACCGTTAGAAGAAAAAATTAAAGCATTGTCAAAAGGGATGATTGAGAAGCTGCAAATCATTTTAACATTTTCTCGAAAAGCGAAGTTATACGTACTGGATGAACCGCTTGGCGGGATTGATCTCGTTTCTAGGGAGCATGTACTTGAGCTAATCCTTAAATTTTATCGTGAAGATTGTACGCTGCTTATATCAACTCATTTAATAAGAGAAATCGAAAATATATTTGATGAAGTAATCTTTTTGAAAGATGGAGAAATAATATTGCATGAAAATGTGGAAGAACTACGATTTCAAAAGGGGAAAGCAGTACATGAGCTGTTTAAGGAGGCCTATGAGAAATGAGTCAGCTTTTTCTTTATCTGTATAATTGTAATAAGAGAAAAATAGCCATTATTTACTTCGGATTTATTACAGTTTCATTAATTCTTTTATTTAATATGAAAGGAGTTTCAGGAGCTAGAATTTCAGGTAGGCAAGATATAATCATTATTATATTTTTTATCGTACTAGGTATAAATGGATTCGCAATTCTTCTAACAGGTATATCGTCTTTTCGAAAAATGCTAAAAAACTCTATGTTACGTTGTACTTCTATTTCAGCACAAAAGTATATATGTGCAAATGTTTTATTTTGTGTACTACTCTTTATGATTTTGCTAGGAATAGGAATCATTTTTCTATACTATTTTTCTTTAAATGTTTACAATGGAAAAACAGATTTAGGTGTTCAGCAAGCAATCCACAGTTTATATGATTATGGAATATTACATCATATGTTATCTATTTTCTTATGGGGACTAGATTTTGTTAATATGATAGTTTCTATTTATTTAATTATAGTAATTACGAAGCTATTCAATGTGAAATCATCGATGAGTAAGATTGTTTGCGTAATCTTATTCGTTGTTTTTATCGCATTTAATGGGGGAATAACATATATCTTTCAGCAAATAGAAAAGTATGTGTTTGCCATAAATAATATTGGATTTATAGATCAAAACGGCTTTTTAAATACATCATTTTATTCTGGTACAGATATTACAGTTTTAAATCTATGTTTTAACTGTTTATTAACAATTATATTATTAGTAGTTACAGGGCGCATCATCGACAAAAAACTAGAAGTTTAAAGGAGGAATCATCATTGGGAAATGTAGTAGTGAAATTAGAAAATATCCGAAAAAAAATCGGTAGAACAGAAATTATTCGGGGCTTATCATTTGAGGTTCGTGAAGGAGAGGTATACGGATTCCTTGGACCGAACGGTAGCGGTAAGACGACGACAATTCGTATGATGACAGGTCTTATTTCTATGACAGAAGGTGATATTACAATTTGTGGTCATAGTATTCGCACAGAGCGAGAAAAGGCGCTAGAGCAAATTGGAGCGATTGTAGAAAATCCCGAGCTATATGATTATATGACTGGAATGCAAAATTTAAAGCATTTTGCGAACATGGCGATTACCCCAATTAGTAAAGAGCGCATCGCTGAAATTGTAAAGCTTGTTGAATTAGAGCATGCGATTCATAAAAAGGTGAAAACATACTCACTTGGTATGAAACAGCGTTTGGGAATTGCGCAGGCGTTACTTCATCAGCCGAAAATCTTAATTTTAGATGAACCGACAAATGGATTAGATCCAGCTGGTATTCGCCAAATTCGTGATTATTTACAACGATTAGCGAAAGAAGAAAATATTGCAGTCATTGTATCAAGTCATTTATTAAGTGAAATTGAATTAATGTGTGATCGGGTAGTTATTATAAAGCAAGGTGAGTTTGTACAAGAGTATAACTTACATGAACAAGCGAAGCATGATGAAACAGTTGTAGTTGCATTTGAAGTAGATCAAGTTCAAAAAGCGAACGAAATTATTAAAGGTAAAGTACAAGGAAATGTAGCTGTGGCATCTGTAATGAAAGAAGAGATTCCGCAAATTGTAAAACAGTTAGTGAATGCTGATGTACTCGTATACGGTGTTACTGTTCAAAATAAAACGTTAGAGGATGAGTTCTTAGCGATTACAGGGGGAGTGAAAGCGTAATGTTTAAATTAATTCAAAATGAATTTTTAAAGTTACATGCGAAAAAAGGTATGTACATTTTAATAGGTGTAATTGCAGCATTGGAGATTTTGGGAGTTTTAGCGATGCTGAAATGGGGAGGAGGAAATGAGTTTAAAGGATCATATTTAGATTTTGTAAGTTCAGAGATTGGTTTAATTACCTTATTTGCAACAATTTTTGGAATTACGATTGCGTCTCGTACAATTACTGATGAGTTCCAAAAAGGTACAATTAAGCAGTTATTAATCCGTCCGAGAAAACGAATTACAGTTTTGTTCTCTAAATATATTACAGTGTTACTTACTATATTATTTATCATATTTGCTAGCACGTTAATCGCAATGATTATTGGCGGAATTGTAATGGATGGCAGTAAAACAGGAGTAACGTTAGGAATCGTAATGAAGTCCATTTTATATCAAGTACTTTCACCGTTCTTCTTTGCAACTCTTTCATTTTGCTTAGCTAATGTATTTAGAAATTCTGTATTACCATTAATTATTACGATGTTCCTATTTTTCTTACAAGGACCAATTAATATGGTACTAATGATGTTTGCAAAAGGTGTAGCGAAGTTTGTAGTATTCTTCCATTTAGATTTAAGAGCTTACGACAGTAATAAATTGGTAAGCGGTGGAATGGAACCACCATTTGCAGAATTTACGTTTACAACTTCATTATTACTTGTAGTTGCATACTTTGCTGTATTACTTGTAGCATCAAGTGTATTATTCCAAAAACGTGACGTATTATAATCGAAAAAATCCCCGTGTTAACGGGGATTTTTATTAACCAGCTTTTTTGATTTATGTAGCTTTTAAGTGTGGCAGATACATATTTACTTAGGAACATAATTCTAACTAAGTTGAAGAACATTGATATGGTATATCAAATAGGATCGTTATTATATAATTTAATACGTATATTATTCGGAATAAAGTGAGAAAAATAGGAAGATTTTCAACTATATTCATATTATAATTTAGTTATCCGGCCATTTGTGGAGAAGGGCTACCCATAAAATACTGAATAAAGTTTCACTTTATATCATCTCTGGAGGTGTTCCATATGCAACATGCATTTTCACGTATAAGGCTACGTAGTTTTTTTGGATGGATGATTATAGGGATGTTCCTGACGATGATTCCATTAAATTTATCAGGTGCTTCTGACAATACGATAGAGTTACTGTCACAAATATCAATATTTTTTGCATTTCCACTATTGTGGCTATATTTAAAAACAAGTAAAAATAATGTTGTTTTTAAAAGCTTTTTTGATAAGCCTGGACGTTTACATTGGGGGTTAATTGTATTAGCAACGATCATGGGAATGATTTTTGCAGTCGGTATATCCCAAATTCAATTTTATATTTTAGCACATACTTTACCTAATTTCTTAGTTACCATGTTAGAAGATGGAAATGTAATTAATACGAGTAACATATACATGACGATATTTACTTTCATTTCAGCATGTGTATTAGCCCCAATAATGGAAGAGGTTATTTTTAGAGGTTTTTTCTTGCAGCGAATGGCGTACAAATGGGGGATTAAACGAGCGGTTATTATATCCTCTCTTATTTTTGGACTAGGACATTTTGATGTTATCGGTGCTTTCATGTTCGGTGTTATTATGTGCCTTCTATACATAAAGACAAAAAATATATGGACGAATATTGCTGTGCATGCTCTAAATAATTTGATTGCAACGAGTATGCAATTTGTAGGTGGAGATGGAAGTGACGCAATCTCGATTACTGAATTACAAGCACAAAGTAATTTATGGATCGGCATTGGTCTTGTGATTATCGGTTTATTATGGTTCATTCCTTTTACTTGGAACCAATGGCGTACAGTAAAAGAAGTTGGTGTGCCACCGATTCGTTTCATAAATGAAGAAAAAGTAGTGAATACATCAGAAGAAAATGAAATATATAGCCAAGTGATAGTAACAGATAGATTGATGGCTGTAGAACTACCTGATGAAGCTGTAAATAAGCTTCGGTTAGAAGAAAATGATTATGTAATAGTTTCTGTAGAAGAAGATAAAATTGTTATAAAGAAAGCGCATAATAGATAATTAAAAAGTAGCTCCTAAAGAGCTACTTTTTAATTTGTAATAATCTCTACACGAAAATTATTACCGTTCTTTACATATTTAATATCTGTAACGATCCGAACGGTTTTTAGAAGTTCAACTTTTTCACCAATTCGAGGGATGGTCGGAACATTGTCCCAAATACCAAGCAAGTCATCTAATTGTGCCGTTTTTTCATAAAACCAGATTTTCAATGTAAAGCCCCTTTCTCGAACTTTATGTATTTTAATACATGATATATCATTTTTATTCTTAATGTAAGGGGTTTTTACTCTTTTTGTGAATAAAGATGAATTAATCTTCTGGGAATATATGTTCAATGTCCGGAGTAAGAGCTACTTCTGATAATACGATATGAGAAACTGTCGTTGCATATGAAGAAACATCATTGATAAATTCTTCAAGTTCAACGAGTGAAGGAACAGAGATTTTTACAATGTAGCATAAGCTTCCTGTTACTCGGTAACAAAAACTTGCAGATGGATAAGACTGAATAAACTGTTGCATACGTGTTGTATCACCATTTTTTAAAGTGATTTCTAAAATACAATCTAAAACAAGTCCTGCTTTTTTATAATTGATATCGATTGTGTATTTTTGAATAATCCCTTCACTTTCAAGTTTACGTACACGTTCTGTAGTAGACGGAGCCGATAAGTTTACTCGTTTTGCTAATTCACGCATCGAAAGGCGGCTATCATTATATAATTCATTTAAAATTTTTCGATCAACACGGTCTAATTGCATTTGTAAATATACCTCCAGTAAAATGAAAATTTTTGTAAAGAAAAATTTAAAATTAAGATTCATATGAAATGTAAAGTGAACTTTATTTATTTTACAATAAAAAAGAAGGAAATAGGAGGGGAAATGATGGAGAGAATTACATTATCAAATGTAGGAGATACAAAGTTTCAAAAATTATTAGGTCATAATCCAGATATATTAAATTCGTGGAGTACGTTAGAGAATACACTGTATAGTACAGGGGCCCTTTCCATAGAGTTAAAGGAGCAAGTAAGAAGAACATTAGCGTTTGGGAATGAATGTCCGTACTGTATGGCAAAGGGAAAGCCGGATGATATACAAAAAATAGAAGAAATTAGCGTAGCCGTTACTTTTGCACATGCATTTGTTCATGACCAAAAGGCGATAGATGATAATATATTTCATATATTAAAACAATATTGGACTGAAAAAGAAATTGTAGAGCTTTGTGCCTATATTTGTTTTATTACTGCTTCGCAGCAACTTGGTTTTCTGTTTCAATTACAGCCCAATTAATTAGGAGGATATTATGCTTAATCAAGCAGCACTTATAATCATTGATGTACAGGAAGCATTCAACTTACCATACTGGGGCGTGAGGAATAACCTTTTGGCGGAAGAAAATATGAAAAGTTTGTTAGAAGAATGGAGAAAAAGAAAACTACCAGTTTTTCATATTCAACATGTAAATAAAGAAAATGTTCAATCGATGTTTTATCAACATGCGGAAACGGTAAACTTTAAAGAAGAAGTGCAACCAATGCCAGATGAAATAATTATCCAGAAATCCGTTAATAGCGCGTTCATTGGGACAAATTTGGAAGAACAATTAAGAGAACAAAAATGTAATACGGTAGTGATTGTAGGATTAACAACAAATCATTGTGTGGAGACTACAACACGGATGGCAGGTAATTTAGGGCTTACAACGTATTTAGTGAGCGATGCGACGGCTACATTCAATCGTAAAGGTCTGGACGGGACAGAGTATAGTGCAGAGGACATTCACAATATGACACTTGTAAACTTACATGATGAATTTGCCAAAATCGTTACGACTGAAGGTGTTTTAAAATTATTTTAAGAAAATAATTGTGGAATTATGTAGAAAAAAATAAGAATATTTCGTATAATCTAAGTATAATCATTTTGAAAATAGGGGTGTCATCATATGGAGCAAATTCCAGTAAAGAAAATAGAAGAAGTACTCGTTTTAGCAGGAGATGATAAACAAAAGCAAAAGGAATTTTATGAATTGCTCTTAACAACGGAGTTTTATGTTGCTGGTTCACTTGAAGCAGAAGACGGGGCAACGGAAGGAACACTTCGTTTGCGTCATTTCCAAGGAGAGGGTAGATGGATCGTTCCGTTCTTTACACAATTGAAATTTGTAAAAGATGTGTTGCCAGAAGGTACACCCCTTATTACGATACGTGGAAAAGAATTATTGGGTAGCATCGAGAAAGATGCGACAGCTGTATTAAATGTTGGAACAGATATGAGTAAAACATTTATTCCAGAAGAAATTGCAGAGATAGCATCAGGACGAATCTTTAATTATTATAAGTAAAAGGAAAAGCTTAGCAGCTTTTCCTTTTTAATTTGAACATGGAGTGGCTATACCAGAAGAAATAGAAACAGTTTTGTTAGCTGTATTTATTGTTGCTGTAGCTCCGAGGGGAATACCGATATTTGGACTTATATGTCCAATCGGTAAACCGAATAACACAGGTATATTATATGGCGTGAAATATTCATATAATATTGTTTGCAATGATTGAGATGGCTTAGAAGGGTTGCAGTCGTGACAACTTGTAAAAATAACGCCGCTGCATTCATTAAACTGTCCAGATAAAAGTAGTTGATTTAACATCCGGTCAATGCGGTACGGTTCTTCACCAATATCTTCAAGCAATAAAAGTTTATTTGACGTATTTATCTCATAGGGCGAGCCAATTATACTTGTTAACACAGTTAAATTCCCTCCCGTCAATGTGCCTGTAACTGTACATGGAGAGGTAGGTACGATACATTCTGATGCATATAAGATAGATGAATACGGATGGAATAGTTGATTGAAAGAAGATAAGGAGAGAGAATCTATACCTTTTCCTAATTCTTCAATCATTGGACCATGAAAAGTAACCAGCTCCGCATAACGTGAAAAGGCAGTATGTAAAGCCGTAATATCGCTATATCCCCAAAAAATCTTTGGATTCCGTTGAATGATTTCATATTGAATGTAAGGGAGGAGACGAGCGCTGCCGTAACCACCTCGTGCACAAAAGACTGCTTTGACCTCAGTATTTGTAAATGCTTCATGTATATCATCAAGACGAACTTGATCACTTCCAGCTAAATATCCATATTTTTCATAAACACTCTTTCCAATTATTACGGATAATCCCATCTCTTGTAATACTTTCACACCTTTTAATATATTCTCAAGTGTTGGTGGGCCAGACGGTGCAATAACCATTACTGTATCACCTTTTTGCAAAGCATTTGGATAAATCATTGTTCTCAGCCTCCTTCTCTTTCAATATATTCGCTTGAGCGAAAGTTCAATCCTTGTAAAAGAAGGGGAAAGCATGTCATATAAAGAAGGTATAGGGAAAGTAGGAGGGAAAATGATGTTTACAAGTCGAGTAATAGATATATTACAAATTAAGTATCCGATCATTCAAGCAGGTATGGCAGGAGCGATTACAACGTCAAAACTTGTTGCAGCTGTGAGTAATAGCGGAGGATTAGGTACGCTTGGAGCAGGGTATATGAGCCCAGAACAAATCCGTGAAGCGATTTATAAAATAAGGGAACTAACAAATAAGCCTTTCGGTGTTAATTTACTTTTAACGAAAGAGATACAGATAGAAGAAGAGAAGGTAAACGAGGCGAAAGTATTACTTAGTGGAGTGAATAGAGAATTAGGTATAGAGGAAGAAAAGACTTTAAAACTTCCAAAAAGCTATAAAGAACAATTACAAGTATTATTAGAGGAAAAGGTACCAGTCGTTAGTTTTGCATTTCAAACGTTAGAAAAAGAAGAAATAGATGATTTGAAAAAGGAAGGGATAAAAGTTATCGGAACAGCTACCCATGTAGCGGAAGCGAAAGCACTTGCTAAGTTAGGGGTAGATATTATTGTCGGGCAAGGTAGCGAGGCAGGAGGGCATAGAGGAACGTTTATTGGGAAAGAACAAGATGCGATGATTGGTACATTTGCATTAATCCCGCAATTAGTAGCGGAAGTACCTCATATCCCGATTGTTGCAGCAGGTGGTGTAATGAATGGGCAAGGGCTTGTTGCGGCATTTGCGTTAGGGGCAGAGGCTGTTCAAATGGGATCAGCCTTTTTAACGAGTGAAGAAAGTATTACGCATGACGTGTATAAAGAGGCGATTTTACATAGTACAGATACGAGTACAACGGTAACCCGTGCGTTTTCCGGGAAATATGCACGGGGTATTCGTAATGAATTTATAGAGAAACATGAAGGAAGAGAAGAGAATTTACCGATGTATCCAGTGCAAAACGTATTAACTTCAAAAATACGTCAAGAAGCAGCGAAGCAAAATAAGGAAGAGTATATGTCGCTTTGGGCGGGACAAGCATCATCATTAGCACGAACGGAATCAGCTCAGCACGTAGTGAAACGTGTCATGAAAGAAGCAGAGAACGTAATTGAACAATTACAAGATGTATATAAAAAAAGACCACTTGAATAATTCAAGCGGTCTTTTCGTTAGTTTGCTTTATAAAATTGTTGGATAGCTTCGTCGATGTAAACCCAGCCTTTCCAACCTAAGTGCATATGATCTTTTAAGAAGTACTTATCATATTCATGATTTGAGAAATCAGCAATTGGATAGCCAGCTTGCTTAATTTGCTCATGAACTTTATTGTAGTATAATTCGCGTTTTTCTTTCGGGAAGCCAGCGTAATCATACCAAGGACCTTTTACAGGAACAGAAATGAAGAGCGGTTTTGCGCCAGATTGTTTTAATAAATCAAGTACAATTTGTAAATCTTCATATTCTGGTGATTGGTCATAAGCATCATTTTTTAAGTAACCTTCACGTTGTTTTAATTTCTTCTTAATTTTGCTATTGAAGTAATCATCTTCGATACCATATTCGTTGGAGCTTGATTCTACTGCACCTGTTTGATCAGCATGCTTACGAGCTTCTTCCCAGTTCATTTGTTTCAATGATGGATCAAGCTGTTCTTTATGCGGCTTAATATTAAACATAACTGTAAATAAATCTTTACGATCTAGAATGTTACGATAAATATAAGCGAAAGGTTTAGCAGCAAGTGCTTTTACTTTATACTTTGTATCATCGTAGGCGATACCTTCAAGCGAAATTTTTAATAAAGTTTCTTTTTTAACAATCTCAAAGTTTAATAAGCGTTTTGCAATTTGTTTTTTCATTTCAGGTTTTAAATCATCGTTGAAAATGAAGTGGTAACCTTGTTGTTTTGAAAAGTTAGGTGCAAAGTGTGTCTCATCAATACCTTGTGGTACAAACCATTGCGGAGAAAGAACGAATATCATTTTCTTATCTTTCAATTGATCCATTGTAGATGTGAAGTTTAATACGTGTACAAGGTCTTGTGTTCCACCGCGCCCAAGTAGGAATGGTGTGAATCCTTCAGGCTTTACTTTGAAATAATTCGATGGATGGAAAGCATCCATACGTGCGAATTCCGATGAACCGTACATCGGAAGATATTTCGGGTCTGCTAACATCTTTTGCTGTAAAATCATACTTTGAATCTTTTCTTCTTTTAAAGAAGTCGCAGCTTGTTCTACTTTCTCATCACTTAAAAGTGGGAGTAGGAAGCGCGTAGGAATAAGTAAGAATACAGCAAAAAGGGCCAATGCTAAAAGCATCGGACCAAATTTCACTTTGTTCATCGGATTTCTTCTAACTTTTTAATAACCATATTTGGTGTAGCCCACTCATCGCGGTCAAAATCAGAAATAGAAACTTCAATCTCTAAACGCTCTTGGAATTCTACTAATAAAGATACTACAGCGAAAGAATCAAGAATACCTTCTTCAAATAATTGAACATCTAAGTTTTCTTTCACAATATCGTTTTCACATACTTCTTCTAAAATATCTAATACTTGCTCTTTGAATTCTGCCATTTTTAAAATCTCCTTTATATCCGAAATATATTATATGTGCAACTTCTTAATAGTATAAGAAGGGTGCATTAAAAGTATCTGTTAAGGTGTCCAGAGAAGATCAGGAAACCGAAACATACAACGTGGAACGTAATTACAATCGCAAGGACGTGTGTAAATTTATTGTTTGGCCAAAACTTATGCTTCTTGTTTTTTCGTTCGAAAATATCGAATAAGATAAACAAGGCAGCGTGATAAAGACCATAAATAATGTATTGATACACATGCTCACCAGTAATATGCCATATTCCCATGATGAAAAAGTTTAAAAATGCACCGATATACGAAATTGTGTAACGGTTTTTAATTAACTTTTTCTTCGTTGCGAAAAAGACGAAACGCATGTAAATAAAGTCACGGAACCAGAATGATAAACTCATATGCCAGCGGTTCCAGAAGTCTTTAATGTTACGACTAATGAATGGTTTATTAAAGTTTTCTGGAGTTTTAATTCCCATCATATAACTTACACCAATTACAAATGAGCTATAACCAGCAAAGTCAAAGAATAAATATAAGCTATAGCTATACATGTAAATCATATTTGATAGGATTGTATCTTGCTGAGCGAATGCCGGATCCATAAAATATTGCTTTATTAAGTAAGCAATAATAAATTTATACAAGAAACCTTGGAAAATACGGTTTAGCCCTGTATATAGTAAATTTTGATATTCTTCTACACTAGGTGGCTTTTGAATATCTTTTTGGAATCTGCGGTAACGATCGATAGGTCCCGTTGAGATAGCTGGGAAGAATAAAACGAATTCCCAGAAATTAAAGAAGGAAAGTTCTTTAATTAAGTTATCACGAACTTCAAATACCATTTGTACTGCTCTAAATGTTACATAGGACATTCCTAAAAATACAACAAACTTTAGCTCAGGTACAAACGGTGCAATTTTTGCTAAAACAAGCGGTAAAATCGACAAAATAACAGCCATATAAAACCTAAATGTACTATTATTTTGTTTTCTTAAAATTAAATAGCCTTTAATAAGGGCATATTGCCAAATAATAAATGCGGCTAACATGATTGCTTGCTTCGGTTTATCAGAGAAGATAATAACGAGCATTACTAATGTTAAAACGGCATTATATTTACGCAACATTTTACCTTTTAATCCAGCTATGATAGTAGGTATTAATAAAATGCCTACTATAGCGAAAAAATAAAATGATCCATATGCGGTCATGCTGTAACCTCACTCAATAATTTTTTGCGATCTACCTTTCCATTTGGTGTCATTGGAATAGAAGAGTGATACATGAATTTACGTGGAATCATGTAATTTGGTAATCGCTCATTGAGTTCTTTTTTGATTGCAGATGTTAATTTGAATTCTTTTTCAAACGAATGCTCTCCAGGAACAACAACCGCTAATAAGTAATCATATTTTTCACCTTTTTTAATTGGAACAACAACTGCACCTTCTACGTAAGAACACGCGCGAAGATGATGTTCGATTTCTTCTAATTCCATTCGATAACCATGAAGCTTAATTTGGAAATCAAGACGACCATTATAGAATAGAAGACCATTTTCTACATAGCCAGCATCACCTGTTTTATAGGCACGCTCACCATCAATCATGGTAAATACTTTTTCTGTTAATTCAGGGCTTCCTAAATAGCCAACGCTTACGCTTGGACCGACAATTACGATTTCACCTTTTTCACCGTCAGGTGCAATTGTACCATCTTCTTTCATAATAAGAAGGCGACAGTCTGATTTACAGTAGCCAACTGGAAGTGATTTGTATTGATCAAGCACTTCTTCTGTAACGTGAATGCCTGTTACAGCAACAGTAGCTTCTGTTGGACCGTACGTATTCATAATTGCTGCTTTCGGGAAACGCTCAATTAATTTTCTAGCTACTTCATTTGGTAACACTTCACCGCAGAATAAGAATGTTTTCATGTTTGGTAGCATACTTTCAGAGAAAGAGGCTTCCATTAAACACATTTCTGCGAAAGACGGTGTCGAAGTCCATACTTGTATATCCGATTGCTCTAAAGAAGCAAACAAGTCTTTTGGACGTGCAATCATATCTTTATCGATTGCCCAAAGTGTACCACCTGTTACTAACGATGGGTAAATATCCATTACAGATAAATCGAATGAGAAAGGTGCTTGGTTTAAGAATACTTGCCCTGTTTGTAAGTTGAAATCTTCTACAGCCCATTTTGTAAAGCTAACAAGACAGTTATAAGTAATCTGAACCCCTTTCGGATTACCTGTACTTCCTGATGTGTAAATAATGTAGAAGTTCTCATCACCTTTTACCGCATGTTCAGGATTTGGAATGTTCCCTTTATGAGTAAAGAAAATATCTTTTAAGTTGTCTTCACTTACAATGCGAACTGGTAAATCAGTTACAGTTACTTCAGTTCCTGATAAAAGTAATTTCGCACCAGAATTTTCAGCGATACGTTGTACGCGATCAGCTGGGATAGATAAATCTACAGGAATGTAAGCATGTCCAGCTTTTACACAACCTAAAAAGTTAATAATCATTTCAGGTTGCATATGGCCATAAACCATAATTGGTGAACGATCATCTGGATACTCAGAAGAAATCCAATGTGCTAACGCATCAGAATCTTCCTTTAATTGTTTGTACGTAATTTTCGCATCTCGCCAAACAAAAGCGGTTTGATCAGGCGTTTCTACAGCCCACTTTTCAATTTGTTCTAATAACTTCATAACGTTCCCACCCTAAAATTCGTTGTAAATAAATGTACTTGTGTTTGTATCATGGAATCCATACAACCAAAGCAATGCAAATAAAATTGCAAGGTAATAAACCGTCTTTGCAACCCATTGTGTGAGTGGTTGAGACCATATCTCTTTTAATCTTTCCATGTCTTTCCCTCGCTTAATGAAATAATAGCTCTTTGTAGGTATCATGTCCTACATTATTGTGAAAAAAACAAAATCCCACATTTTAGGTAAAAATAAGTCAAAAGGCTCTTTTCTGATATTAGCACTAAATACTAAAAAAGAAAATCCCTAACTTAGCAATTATATTACATTCAGCATGAATTTGTAATGGGTTTGACATGTAAATAGGAAGTGGATTGTGTGAATGTATAAAAGTGGATTGTGAGAAGGCGGGAAAATATAATATTTGTTTTGTTATTCCTGAATTGGAGTGGGTTAATAATCACTGGGTACTTAGTACATTTTCAAGGTATAGAGCCTTTTAAAAGGAGGTAATTATTATGAAAAGAGAGTGGAGGAGTTTTATTTCAGAGGAAAATATCATTAAATGGAGACGGCATTTCCATAAGTATCCGGAATTATCGTTTCATGAAAAAGAAACTTCGCAATTTATATATGAAACATTATGCTCATTTTCTTCTTTTGAAATAACGAGACCAACGCAGTACAGTGTGCTAGCAATTAAAAGAGGAAGGCAACAAGGGAAAGTAGTTGCGATTCGAGCTGATATAGATGCTTTACCAATCCAAGAGGAGACAAGGAAACCTTATACGTCTGTGCATAAAGGAATAATGCATGCATGCGGGCATGATGCTCACGCAGCTATTTTATTAAGTGCAGCAGAGACGATAGCAAATATGAAGGAAGATTTTGCAGGCGAAATCCGTCTGTTCTTTCAGCACGCAGAGGAAGTGTATCCCGGTGGTGGACAAGAAATGGTGGAGGCCGGTGTTATGGACGGCGTCGATTATGTAGTAGGTTTGCACGTTATGTCTGGATTAGAAAGTGGAAAGATAGGAATTGTATATGGCCCTATGATGGCAGCACCAGACGTATTTACAATTGAAATTTTAGGAAAGGGTGGTCACGCGGCACGACCAGAAGAAACGATAGATCCTATTGCTATCGGAGCACAAATTATTACAAATTTACAACATATCGTATCAAGAAATACAAGTGCTTTTATGCATAGAGTAGTGTCAGTTACACAATTTCATGGGGGGATGGCCGATAATATCATTCCTAGTGCAGCAGCTTTAATGGGAACTGTTCGATCTTTTAATCAAACATTAAGAGAGGAAGCAAAAGAGAAAATTGAGCAAATTGTAAAAGGAATTACAGAAGCACATGGGGGAGATTATACATATACGTATCGTTACGGATATGATCCAGTTGTTAATAATGAGTACATTACGAAAATAGTAGAAAAAAGTGCGATAAAATTGTTCGGAAATCAGCGTATTGTGCATCTTGAACCTTCTATGGGAGGAGAAGATTTTTCAGCGTATTTAAGAAAAGCACCTGGTTGTTTCATTAAATTAGGAACAGGGAATAAAAATATTGATACTTGTTATCCACATCATCATCCGAAATTTGATGTGGATGAATCGGCTTTAATTAATGGAGTGGAACTATTTTTAGAGACAACTATAAGACTACTAGAAACTGATAAAGCATAAAAAAAGGCAACTGCACTCTATTGCAGTTGCTTTTATTTCTTCCGTCAGAGAGGGCTGAGAAAGAACTATGCTCATTTATAGTATATGAATAGCTAACGGACAAGCTTGTACATTTTAACTATTTTTAAAAAAATAGTTATTGACTTTGATAATCAATTTCAATTAATCTAATGGTATAATTGAAATTGATAATTATTATCAATGAAACAGATGAGGAACCTTAATGAGAAAAACATTTCACCTTTTACGAAGGGAATTAAAAAATAAAGATGTTGATAAGCATATTGAATGGCAACGAAATGTAATTCGTTCTGAATATGTAGGTGAGAAGAGTACACTTCAAACAGAAAAAGAGATACAAGGTAAAAGGAGAGGTTCAGTTGAGTAAGTTAGTAATGATTTTTGCAAGTATGAGTGGAAATACAGAGGAAATGGCTGACCATATTGCGGGTGCGATTCGTGAAACAGAAAATGAGATTGAAGTAATTGATATTATGGATACACCAGAAGCTTCTATATTAGAGCAATATGACGGGATTATTTTAGGTGCTTATACTTGGGGAGATGGTGATCTTCCTGATGATTTTTTAGATTTTTATGATGCAATGGATTCTATTAACTTAACTGGTAAAAAAGCAGCTGCATTCGGTTCTTGTGATTCGGCTTATCCGAAATACGGGGTAGCGGTTGATATTTTAATAGAAAAGCTGCAGGAGCGCGGGGCAGCAGTTGTGTTAGAAGGATTGAAAGTAGAATTAACGCCAGAAGATGAAGATGTAGAAAAATGTTTACAGTTTGGAGCTGAATTCGTAAAACACCTTTCTTAATGGCAGAAGGGAGATGAAGAGCAATTGCATGAGAAAATCTCAATCAAAACGATGACAGATTACCATTTGTATGATTTTATGCGTTGTCCGCATAAATTTTATTTCCGTCATATAAAAAGAAGAGAACCTTCTTCATTTGAATGGCAACAAATAGCACAAATGATTGTGAATCAAATTATTAATGAATATTACACGCTACCTGCGGGCCAACAAACGAAAATTGTACTTTTAATATTAATAGAAAAGTATTGGAAAAAAGTAAGGATTAATATGTTTGCTTCAAAGGCGGAGTACTATATTGTTTTAGCAAAGCTAACTGATCACTTATTACAGTTTGTTGAAAGGGATGATAGTCAGGCACCGCCGTTATTTTTATATGAGAAGTTTCAAACATATATGGAAGAGTTAGGTGTCCACATGTCATTGACATTTGAAGTTGGTGAGTGGAGTGCTGAATCGTTTGTAATTAAAAAGTATGTTATCGATGCGGATGAGGAAATGCTTGCTCTTTGTCAGAAGCTAATGACAGTATTCAGTTATAAAGCTTTCGGTATTCTTCCAGGGAAAATTGAAGTTATTAATTTAATAGAAGGAACTAAGTATGAGTACATTCCAAAGCAGGAAGATATTATAACTGGAATGGATGATTTATTTAGAATGAAAGAAATGTTGCAGCAACCTGAGCACTATACAGAGCGTCATTTTCGTTCTGAGTGTATGAGTTGTGCGTTTCGTAGTGAATGCCAAAGGGAAGAAGTAAAGAAAGAAGCGAAGCAGAAGAAAAATATAGTACATTAAAGGATGCAAATTTGCATCCTTTTTTGTTATTGACATGAAAAGCTTTTCATCATTTACGGTATATAAGTAGCAGATTTTAATAAGAGGAGGAATAATCAATGAAAGATGAAACGGCAGTATTTCAATGGTTAAAAGAACAGAATGCTCCTTTTGGAATTCAACTGCAAATTTTACAGGCGTTTCAATTGTATAAAGTTATTGTTGAAATGGATAAAAAGTTAATGATGTATGAGGAGAGAGAGTATAGGGAGAGAATTTAATCTCGTCCCTGTAGTATTGCTTTAAGCTGTTCTTCATTCTTCTTTAATGTTATTTCGTTGTTTGTTTCAATGTTATAAATAAGGTTATGTAGTAAAGGGCTGTATTGATAAAAGGTAGTGATGCGGTGAATGAGTAATGGATCGTGGTGAGAAATACGTGCACTGTATTGTTCATATACAGAAGTAGTAAACTCATGACCGAAATCATAATATAGTCCAGCAAAATCAAAAGCAGGATCGCCAATTTGAGCATCACCAAAATCAATAACTCCCGAAATGTTTTTGTGCAGGTTGTTAAATAAAATGTGATGATGTGTAAAGTCAGCATGGATGATTGTATTTTGAAAGGTAGATTTAGCTATACAGGTAAAGAAATTCTCGAATAAACGATTTAAGGCTGATTTCTGTAATGAAGTAAGATTGTTAGTAAAATATTGATTTAATTTTGTTTGTAGTTCTTTCCAGTAGGTAAGTGTTTTTTCGATAGGGAACCCTAGCGTTTCAGTACGTTTTAAAGGAATACTATGTAAAGCCGCAAGGAAAGTGGCTAATTGTGTAATGATTGCTTTCAATTCTTTTTTCTCTAGCTTGGTAACTATTTCGGTTGTTAACGGTTCACCGTGAATGAGAGGATAATAGCTACAAAATGGAACGGTATTACAATTATTCTTATACAATAGTTTATACTTAGGGACTGCAATTTCTTGTAATGAATGAGAAAGAATTGTGCACAGTTCTTTTTCTAACGGAATTCGGTTTGCATATTCAAGTTTTCGTGGGAAACGAAATAGTAGTTCGTCATTTATAATAACCGTTACATTATCCCACCCTTCTTCATTTTGCATATATGAATGTATAGAAAGATCTGGTAGAGCTTCTTTTATATATTGTTTGTAAGAGTCCATAATTGTTCCTCGTTTCTAAGTTAAAGGTAGGTTATTCCACTTTATGATATCAGAATTTTCTTTCTATATGTTAAAATATAACTATCATTATGGAGGAGGGTGGGGTGCATTACGAAGAAAAGAATATTAATCATTTCTCTATGTATCGCTTTTGGATTGTTTTGGCCATATAAAGAGGAGGTTTTTGCTACCTTTAAACCGATAGATCGCTACGAGTTAAATAAGGAATTAAAGAACAAAAGTATAGAAACTTTAACTGATAAAGAAATAAAAATGATAGGAGAACACTTTGTGACAGCGCAACTATCAGTGTTTGAGTTTAATAATAAAGAAGATGTGAAACGAAAAGGTGAAGAAATATTTGTAAATAGAGGGTATGAACAGTTAATAGAAAATTATTACCCAAACCGTTTTCGGGATTTAGAGTATAAATTTACAAACGAAGAGATACGTGAAGAGACAGATGAGAGTTTTCGCTATCATGCTGTAGCGTACGTTGCTGGTATTGAAAATGGTAAGAGAAGTGAAATGAAATTAAATTATGACATGAAAATTGTAAAGGTTAATAATATATTTATGGTGTTAGATCAAAAACAGTACGTACAATGAAAAATCCCTCTAGAAGCAGAGGGACTTTAAAGATTTTCATTTTGTTGACCAAGTTCTTTTTGAGCAATGTATAAATTTCCTTGCTCAACTTGTTTCAGTGTATGAACAGAATCTCCTGCATATCCTTTTTCCGTTTTCACAGTTCTTTTTGAACGATTTGAATCTTGTTTCTTCATATAATAGACCACCCTTCTTTAAAAATAGACGAAAATGATGAGCACGAGTAATACAGCTGCGAAAATGGTAATGCCCATTAAAAAAGAAGTATTTTTATATTTAGGTGGCTTATGTACATCTTGCCGATATCCAGGTGAAATTTCAGGGGCGAATTCTTCATCGAATGATTGTTTCTTTTGTTTTTCGTCCATATGTATCCACCTTTCTTTTTCATTATGTTACACGTTACAAGAAAAAATATGCATGAAGAAAACAGCCGCTATATCATTAGCGGCTGCTTTGTGTTGTATATTTTCTTTGTACTTGAAAGAGACGGATAAGCAGGAAGATTGCTCCAAATGCTAGACCGATAATAAGACCGATCCAATAACCTTTTGCTGCCCAGTCAGTATAAGTTGCTAACATGTAGCCAAGAGGTAGACCTATTACCCAATAAGCTATTAATGTCATAATTAAGGCAACATTTACGTCTTTATAACCACGAAGTGCTCCTTGTACTGGAGTTGCAATCGCATCTGAAATTTGAAATAAAATCGCGAATATAAGAAATTCTTTAGCTAAATGATGGACATTTGCATTTGTCGTATAAATAGAAGCAATTTCATCATCAAAGAAATAAAGAAGGATTGAATATAAAAGAGCGAACGCAAGGGCTAACCCAATTCCGATAAACCCATATTGTTTCGCATTATTGTATCGTTTTGCTCCAACTTCAAATCCAACGGCTATCGTCATTGCCATTGCTAAACTTAAAGGAGTCATATATAACAAGGAAGCAAAGTTCATAGCTGCTTGATGTGCTGCTATTGTTGTCGTACTAAAATTACTCATCATAAGTGTTACCGCAGCGAAAATACTCGTCTCAAAAAAGATAGCAAATCCGATAGGGACGCCAAGTTTCAGGAATTCCTTCCAGATTGTAAAGGAAGGGCGGTATAACTGTTTAAAGATATTGAAAGAAGCGAAAGGCTCTTTCGTACGAATAATAATAACCGTAATAATTAAAATACACCAATAAGTTGCTGCAGAAGCGATTGCCGCACCAACACCACCGAGTTTTGGAAAGCCAAAGTGACCAAAAATTAATAAGTAATTTAATACTACATTAATTGGTAATGATAGTAATGTAATAATCATCGTTGTTCGAGTTTTTCCTAATGCATCAATAAATCCACGTAAGACGGTGTAAGTAAATAAAGGGATAATTCCAATCGCGATAATAATTAAAAATTGTGCTGCAATACGTTCCACCGGTTCTTCTAATTGCATGCCATTTAAAATAGGTGAAACAGCGAAGAATCCGATAAGGATAACAACGAAACTAGCACAAATTGCTAAATATACTGCTTGTATGACAATGTGGGGAACGTCCTCCTTTTTCTTTGATCCAACGAGCTGTGCAACAATAGGAGTAGTAGCCATTAAAATTCCTGTTAAGCCGGTACTAACGGGAAGCCATATACTTGTTCCGATAGCAACACCCGCTAAATCAATAGGACTCGCATGTCCTGACATTGTCGTATCAAAAAAGCTCATCGCAAATAATGACATTTGCGTTACAAAAATCGGGAAAAAGAGTAATAAAAATTGCTTTAACTTTTGTGAGAATGAATTAATTTCTTTCATAAAATCCCCTTTCAACGTAAAAAACAAACTCTTATTATCATACAATTTAATCAAAAAATAGAAAAGAAATAAGCGTATACAACAAATGAAATCAATAAAAAAAGGATGCACTTTGAAAAGGGATAAGGTATTATGATAAGGTGTGAAAAAATTACATATGCGTTATTAAGGAGGCACTAATTGTGGCTGATTGGTTAATTGGATTAATCATGGGTGCTGTTGAAGGTTTAACAGAGTTTCTACCAGTATCATCAACAGGACATATGATTTTAACAGGACACTTAATTGGATTTGAAGACGATAGAGCGAAAGTTTTCGAAGTTGTTATTCAGTTGGGATCGATTTTAGCAGTTGTTGTTATATTTTGGAAGCGTTTATGGTCATTGGTTGGAATAGGGAAAGTAACAGATGGGCCATCGTTAAATTTATTACATATTATTATCGGGATGATCCCTGCCGGAATTCTTGGTGTATTATTCCATAGTACAATTAAAGAAGTTTTATTCGGTCCAGGACCGGTTGTTATTAGCTTAGTAGTTGGTGGTATTTTAATGATTGTTGCTGAGAAGTTTTCAAAACCAAGTACAGCAAGAACGTTAGATGAAATTACATATAAGCAAGCATTTACAATTGGAATGTTCCAATGTTTAGCACTTTGGCCAGGATTTTCTCGTTCTGGATCAACAATAAGTGGTGGTTTATTAGCTCGCGTTTCGCATACAGCGGCAGCTGAATATACGTTCATTTTAGCGGTACCAATGATGGTAGCTGCAAGTGGCTTAGATTTAATTAAAAGCTGGGATATATTAAGCTCGGCTGATATAACGTTATTTGCAACTGGATTTATTACAGCATTCGTTGTTGCGTTGCTTGCAATCGTTTCATTCTTAAAATTATTAGCTCGTGTAAAACTAACACCGTTCGCTTACTATCGTTTCATTTTAGCTGCGGTATTCTATTTCTTCATTATGTAATAAAAAAACCTGCCGAAATCGGCAGGTTTTTTTATTTTACTACTTTCTCAATCATGCTTTCCATTACATGTTCCCAAAGAGAAGTATCATCAGCTAATGTAGCACGGAAATTAGCATACATTTCTTTTTGTTTCTCTTCGAATGTTGGATCTTCTTTTTCAGGTAATGTAGCGCGCATTGAAGTTACTAATTCTTGTATTTTTGGAGCTCGTGGTCCAAAGACGGCTTGTTCATTTCCGTCTTTATCAATGAAAATAAAGATTGGAATCGCACGTGCTGTTTCGTTTGTTAAGTATTGATCCATTAACTCTAAGTTTTCATCGCGAATTAATAAACGCATATCAATATTTGCAACTTCAGAAATTCGTTTCATAACAGGTACACATAAAAGAGCGTCGCCGCACCAGTCAGCTGTTAATACGATAACGCGCCAGCCATCATTTTGACGTTCTTCTAAAACTGGAAGTAATTCATTTGGAATTAAAAAGTTATTGTAAATGTGTAGTAGCTCGTATTGGTTTACTTTCATTTCATTCACATATGTATCAAAGGACATGCCTTTATCAGCCCATTGTAGTAAGTTCATAAGTAACACCTCTTTAGTATGATTTATTTTTATTGTACCAATTTTTATATAGAAAAGCTTGTATTCTTACTCTTTCTTATCACTAAATAATTTATTTAGTGTGTAAAGGAATAGTGCGACACATAATTCAGCTATGTTGGGCATTTGTACACTCTCTATCCAGTCATCGGCGGTATGTATGACAAACCAATCTAACGTAATTTCAATTATAGAGAGCAGAGCAATTGAGAGCCAATTGGGCATACTTGTCATCATTGGATGTAGGAGCACTTTAAAGAAAATGAATATAAAATATGTAATACCGTCTAATAAAAGAATGAGTAAAAAAAGAGTAGTAGAGCTGTTCTTGATGAATATTCTATACCTGTAATATGAAAGATTCCCACATATACAAAAAATATAAATGCAAAGAATATAATGAGAATAAGAATAACAACACTAATAATAATAGTCTTATCTTTTAGACTGAGATTAGAAAGTTTGTCTTCTTCACTCATTACCCCAACTCCTTTTTTTGGAAAATCAATTTCATTGTACCATGAAATATCTATTAAAAAACTACGAATTATGGGGAAATAAGGTGACAAAAAGTAAGATTTCGTGTAAAATTATTAATAAGGTTTTTATTTAACTAAATTAAATAAAAGGGGCTGTCGAAGTTGTCTCAAAATCGAGAACAATTAATGGAAGAACTATCGACAAATGTTTTTGCAATGTTTCGCACGTTGCGTAATGATATTGGAAAAATATTTGGTGGTTACATACCGTGGAATGAGTTCATTGTCCTTAGAATATTGAACCGTACGAATAAAGAAATGGTCTCACGTGTAGCTAATGAGTTAAATGTGTCGAATAGTCATATTACAGCTGTTACAGAAAAATTAATTAATAAAGGCTTTGTAACTCGTTCACGTTCTACATCAGATCGCCGAGTTGTATATTTAGAGATTACAGAACAAGGGAAAGAGTTAGTTGCGAAAATGGAAGGTGAGAAAAAGAAATATTTACAAGAAAGATTTTCCGCACTTTCAGAAGATGAAATGGATATAATGATATCTATTTCTAAAAAACTTATTTAAATAATTACAAATAAGAAAACGCTTACTTAATGAAAAAGAAGACCTTCCTCATATATGGAAGGTCTTCTTCTGTGTGTAATAGATGATAAAAAATAAAATGTGTATGAAAAAAGATAGAGCGCCATACTACTAATAAAGGAAGGAGGGAGAAATATGACGAATCGTAATGGTAGTCAAGGAAGTGGAAATCAAGGTTCACCAAAATCAGGGCAATTCCAGCAGGAGTTTAGTACTGAATTTGAAACGGGAAATGATAATAAAGGAAAAGAATATCGTTCGAAAAAAGGAAGTAAATCAAAAAAGGAGTGAAATGATTCACTCCTTTTTTGATTTAAGATGCTGCAGATTGATCCGTATTATATTTTTCTTCTGATTTTGCAACAATCATTGCACAAATTGCATCACCGGAAATATTTACAGCAGTTCTAGACATATCTAGAATGCGGTCAATACCGATAATTAAAGCAATGCCTTCTACTGGTAGATTTACTTGATTTAAAACCATCGTAAGCATTACTAGTCCAACACCTGGTACACCTGCAGTACCGATACTAGCTAGTACAGCAGTTAATACGACCATAGCTAATTGTGGTAATGTAAGTTCAACGCCGTATACTTGAGCGATAAATACAGTTGCTACCCCTTGCATAATAGCAGTACCATCCATATTAATCGTTGCACCTAGTGGTTGTACAAAAGAGCTTATCGCTTTTGGAACTCCAAGTTTTTCTTGGGCGGTTTTCATGGCAAATGGAAGGGACGCATTAGAGCTAGATGTACTAAACCCAATTGCCATTACCGGACCGAAATGTTTAAAGAAACGAATAATACTTTCTTTGGCTAGTACCTTTAATAAGCCGCCGTATACGAAGACACCGTGAATAATGAGTACCAACATAACGACAATCATATACTTGAACATCGCAGCGACGCCTGCAAGACCCATTTTACCAACGGACGAAGCGAGCAACCCGAATGTTCCGATTGGAGCTAATTTCATGACGAGATTAACAAGATACATCATTAATTCGTTGCCCTGTTCAAGTAATGAATGGATACCTTGAACTCGTTTTCCTAAAACAGCTAAACCGAGTCCGATCAATGCGGCAAAGGCAATAATTTGTAGCATGTTCCCATCAGCCATCGCTTTTGCTGGATTATCTGGCACAATATTCAGCAATGTATCAACGAAAGATGTTTCAGTTTTTGCACCTTCATACTTAAGCCCGTCTGTTTTAAAGTTACCGCCAGCTCCTGGTTTTATGATAAGTGCAAATGTAACTGCAATAGAGATAGCGACAGCTGTTGTTACGAGAAAGAATGAAATTGATTTTAAACCAATTCTTCCAAGTTGTTTCGGATCTCCAAGACCAGCAGCCCCAAGTACGATAGAAATGAACACAACAGGAACAACTAGCATTTTAATAAGTCGAATAAACAGTTGACCAAGTGGATTGAACGCATATTGATTCAATGGCTCAAAAATAGATGGAGCAGCTAAATTTAAAGTGAGTCCGACAACTAGACCGAGAAATAATGCAATTAAGATTGCCTTTGTTTGTTTCAATACCCCCCCCTTTTTGTTTTTGTAAAATTGCTTTCTAAATTAATTATACCGAAAAAATACCTATTTTGACAATATTTTCTTGATATTTAGTATAAAGCTGTCTGTTTCAATGTATATAGTCCAGTTTTGCTGAAATATGTGGAAAGAATACATTTATGTATTTGGAAAAAAAATAGACCATCACATGATGGCCTAGGGAAGGGGACAATTTATATCAATTTAATTAGGGATGGAAGCTATTCAAAGACACTGGGGAATGTCTTATAAATTAGGGAGGAACAGCTTCGATACATATACTATAAAAGATAGATGTGAACATAGAGTGAAATAGAGAGGGAGTTTTAAGTAAGAAGAAAGAGAGAATAAAAAAATAAGACCATCACATATAGGATGGCCTAGGGAAGGGGACAATTTATGTCAATTTAATTAGGGATGGAAAGCTGTTCAAGACACTGGGGAATGTCTTATAAATTAGGGAGGAACAGCTTCGATACGTATACTATAAAAGGTAGATGTGATCCTCGTGTGAACATGGAGTGAAAGAGAGAGGGAGTTTCAAATAAAAGATAGAAAGAATAAAAAATAAGACCATCACATATAGGATGGTCAAGGGAAGGGGACAATTTATGTCAATTTAATTAGGGATGGAAGCTATTCAAAGACACTGGGGAATGTCTTATAAATTAGGGAGGAACAGCTTCGATACATATATTATAAAAGGTGGATGTGATCCTCGTGTGAACATGGAGTGAAAGAGAGAGGGAGTTTCAAATAAAAGATAGAAAGAATAAAAAAATAAGACCATCACATATAGGATGGTCAAGGGAAGGGGACAATTTATGTCAATTTAATTAGGGATGGAAGCTATTCAAAGACACTGGGGAATGTCTTATAAATTAGGGAGGAACAGCTTCGATACATATACTATAAAAGGTAGATGTGACCCTCGTGTGAACTTGGAGTGAAAGATATGGGAATTTGAAAAGGGATAAAATAGTTGTTGTAAGAGTTATAGTATAAGTGGAGATATAATAGAAAATATTCTTTTGTAAAACGATAGGAGTCTGAATATAAATAAAAGTTGAAATCTATGAAAAAAAGGATTATGCTCAACTATATTATAAGAATATAAGGTTTATCCCGCTACTTGTAGGCTCTTAAAGATTCTTTATTTATGAGGGGATAAAAGCTTCACTTGATAAAGGGAGTTAGTGATATGGAAGTAGCAAAAAAACAAGGGTTGTATAATCGTTTTATACGATTGAATCCACCACAAATTTTAGCATTAGGCTTTTTTTGTTTAATTGTGGTCGGAGGATTGTTATTAAAGTTACCGTTTGCAACGAAAGTACATATTAGTTGGGTAGATGCTTTCTTTACAGCTACGTCGGCAGCGACTGTAACCGGTTTAGGTGTTGTAGATACTGCGAGTACGTTTACGATGTTTGGTGAAATTGTTATTATGTTTTTAATTCAAACGGGTGGTCTCGGTCTTATGACGATAGCCATTTTAATTGTTTGGGTATTAGGGAAAAAAATTGGTTTACGCCACCGATTATTAATTGGAGAAGCATTTAATCAAACAAATATTGGTGGTCTTGTGAAATTAGTAAAACGTGTTTTTATTTTTTCTATTTGTATTGAGCTAATTGGAGTTATCTTTTTATCGATTCGTTTTATTCCAGAGTTTGGTTTTGGAAAAGGTTTATACTATAGTATTTTTCACGTTATTGCGTCATATAATAATGCCGGCTTTGCGCTTTGGCCAGATAATTTAACAAGATATGTAGGAGATCCTATTATTAATATTGGGATTTGTTCTTTAATTGTAATAGGAGGGTTAGGGTTTACGGTATTAATTGATATATGGTATAGCCGTAGTTTTCGAAAATTATCACTGCACTCCAAAATCATGATTGTTGGAACGATAGCACTTAATGTTATTGCGATGATTGTGATTTTTGTATTGGAATATAATAATGTGAAGACTTTGGGGCACTTACCTTTAAATGAAAAATTATGGGCTTCGTTCTTCCAAGGAATTACACCTCGTACAGCTGGTTTTAACACGGTAGATTATGGGGGGATGGAAGAGTCATCGATACTATTTACAATGGTATTAATGTTTATTGGTGCGGGAAGTGTATCGACAGGCGGTGGAATTAAGTTAACGACATTCGTTATTTTAATTACATCAGTTCTTTCTTTCTTTAGAAAGAAAGAGGATTTTGTTTTGTTTCAGCGTACGATTAAAATGTCGACAGTAACGAGAGCGTTAGCAATTGTCGTTGCTAGTCAAATACTTATTTTTACAGCGGTATTTGTATTAATGCTTACAGAAGACTTCAGTTTTATTCAGTTATTATTTGAGACAATTTCAGCGTTTGGTACAGTAGGGTTAACAATGGGGATTACTGCGAAGCTATCGGCGTTTGGAAAATGTATTATTATGTTTGTTATGTTTTGTGGATTAATCGGACCGTTAACACTTGTGTTCTCTTTGGCACGACCAGCAAAACAAAAAATTAAATATCCATCAGAAGATGTATTTACAGGATAAGGTATCCCGCATAAAGCGAGATACCTTTTTCTTTTTAAAAAAGAGAGAACAATAAACCAATAAGCGCCACTCGGAATAAAATCGCAATGAGTGCAGCGATACCACCCACAATGGCAGCGGTACCGCCAGTTACAGTAGCCCCGCGATTATAAGCGTAAATACCAAGTAGAACAGACACAAGACCAAATAGTGTTGGGAATGTGAATAATGATAATATTGCTAAGGCAAGAGCAATAAAACCAGCAGTCGATCCAGCTGCAGACGATCTTACATCATCGTTATCTTTATCATCATAATCGATACGATGTGGTGCAACTTCAGCTGCGTATTCTTCTTTATAATCACTATCTATTCGATCTCTTTTTTTATATTCATCAAATTTCTCAGTCAAAGTAAGGACTCCTTTCATAACAAGGCTCAATAGTAGTATGTATCTCTTTACTGTTTTTATCCCGCTATTTGCGAGCAGTAAGACTCCCACCTCAAAATTTGGCTGGAGCCCTGCGGCTCGTGAACGCCCGATTGGTGTGGGCTAATAATCAGTGGGGGATGAACAAAACCTCCACTGATTAAAGTTTCACTTTATCCGAGCATGTACAGGGAGTAATATCCAATTGGAAAGTGGAAAATGTTTTTTCGAAATAGGAAAACTTAGTATGACTTCCTCTATTTTGGAAAGTATAAAAAAGAATAATGAGGAAAGGGTGTAGTACATAATGGAACATCCAATTGAAAATTTAATGAAAACAGCAATGACAAATTTAAAAGAGATGGTAGATGTAAATACGATTGTTGGAAGTCCGGTTTCAACAGCTGATGGAAATGTAGTATTAACAGTATCTCAAGTGGCTTTTGGTTTTGGAGCTGGTGGAAGTGACTTTAAAGGTAATTTTATTTCCGAAAAACATAACAGCGGACAAGGGCAGCATAAAGAGAACAAGCAAAGTCATCCATTCGGAGGCGGAAGCGGGGCTGGGGTTTCTATTAGCCCAGTTGCTTTTTTAGTAGTTGGTTCTAACGGTGTGCAAGTGTTGCATCTCAATAGTAGTACACATTTAATTGAAAAAGCGTTAAATACTGTGCCAAGCACTGTGGATAAATTTGTGAATGGTCGCCAAAAGTGAACTTGCATTTTTTAGGAATTATGATATATTAGAAAAAGTGCGCTTTATGACGAGCGGAATAATTGAACTGTAAATATATATGATGTGTGGAATAAGGGAGAGGAATTTATGATTAATATCAAAAACTTAGTAGTTGGCTTATGTATGTTAGTAAGCGGTTTTGTTGTATATGTAATAAAAGAAAAAGCTCCATTCTAAAACAGACAAACCGTTAATGTCTGTTTTTAATTTGTAAAAAATGTTGACAAGTTATTGTATTGGTGTTAAAATTTTAATTCGTGTCTCGGTTAAAGCTAGTGTAAAGTAAATAAATCTTATGAATATAATACGAAAAGTTTGCGAAAGATCGGGTAGTCTTACCAACAACTTTTGTGAACAAACCCTATAAATTGTATATGTAAGCTTTATATGTATACTAGTGAATCAAGGAGCGGTCAGTGGAACCGTAATGATGAGAGAGAGGTAGGGCTTTCATCCAGTATATGTTACTTTCCCGTTAGGTGAATATAAAAAAGAGGGCTCCTTTTGAAAAGGAGCCCTCTTTCTATAAATAAATTGAAACTATAATCAGTGGGACCATTCCATTCCCTTTACATGTTAGCTCACAAATAATGTGATAAAAATGATTAAGTGCGGTTTTCAACTTGCTGACAAATTTCATCTGTTGTTAAACCATGTGCTTTAATTACAGATCCTTTTATCGATGTATCTGCAATGCCCATCATATTAGAATCTTGCCCGGTTACAACGCAACAATCACACCCATGTGCATCATTTTCAGAGTTAAGTGAAACGACTTCATGTCCTTGTTGCTGAAGAGCTTGTTGAACATCTGTTAAAGAGTTCTCAACACCAATTCTAGCCATAATTTTCACCTCCTACCATCTAGTTGCTAGTATGCTCAAGTCCATAGCATATATTTATGAAAAGATGGTAGGAAGAGAATATTTGTTTAGTCGTTATATACACCAGTAAGCATTTGACTAACGAATTGATCATTTAATGTATCTTGTGCTGAACTGTTATTAGACTGAATATCGATTGAAGCTGTGTAGTTGTTATGTTTCCTACTATTTGGTTCTACTTCAACGTAATTATCGAATTTACAAAATCCTTTCGTATCCATTAGATCAAATAGTTGTAGCATTTCTACTACCTCTTGTCTCGTTCCTTTAATTTGTACACACGCCATTGTTATTTCCTCCTTCAATTTGACAAATTGTTTTTTAAAAATAGGATTATGATTACTAAATGAAAAATATGAATGTTATTTTTAGACAGCGTTATTTTTGTTATTTTCCCCCTTTTTCACCAAAAGTCGTTGTATATTCCCGGATTTATAAAATCGGACGTCCGTTTATTGAATACAATAGATTCGTATCAATTGGCGAAAACCCTTCTTTTAAACAAATATTTTTTTAGTAGAATTTGACGAAAAAATTTTTTGACTTTTTTGTAAACGTTAACAATGTTATTAAATCAATATAAACAAAGATGTACGTACGATTAAAAATTAAAAATTTTCTAAAAATTCACTTGATTTATTTGAAAAGGAGAGTAGACTAGGAAACAATAAAAAACTCATAGAACATAGGGGGCGCTTTCAAGTGAACGAGCAGTGGATTTTCTTAAATGGAGAATTTGTTCCAAAAGACGAAGCAAAGGTTTCAGTATATGATCATGGCTATTTATATGGCGATGGAGTGTTCGAAGGAATTAGGGTATATAGCGGTAATGTTTTCCGTTTGAGAGAGCATCTTGTCCGGTTATATGAATCAGCGAAATCCATCATGTTAGAAATTCCATATACGTTAGAAGAAGCAACGAAAATCGTTGTTGAAACGATTCGACAAAACAAGCTATCTAATGGATATATCCGCCTCGTTGTATCAAGAGGACCTGGGGACTTGGGATTAGATCCCGATTCTTGTACGAAACCAAATGTAGTAGTAATTGCAGAGCAATTATCTTTATTTCCACAAGAATATTATGAAAAAGGGATTCCGATTATAACAGTTGCAACGCGTCGCAATCGCCCGGATGTTTTATCGCCTCAAGTAAAATCTTTAAATTACTTAAATAATATTTTAGTTCGCATTGAGGCGAAATTAGCTGGAGTACAAGAAGCACTTATGTTAAATGACCAAGGATATGTAGCTGAAGGCTCTGGAGATAATGTATTTATTGTGAAGGGAAATAAATTAATTACACCACCAAGTTCTGCTGGAGCGTTAGAAGGTATTACACGAAACGCGATTTTAGAAATCGGCGAAAAACTTGGATATGACGTAAGAGAAGAATTATTTACAAGGCATGATGTATATGTAGCTGATGAAGTGTTTTTAACAGGAACAGCTGCTGAAGTAATTGCTGTTACGACAGTAGATGGAAGAACGATTGGTTTAGGTAGAACAGGGCCACATACGAATCGTTTATTAGAAGAATTCCGTAAATTAGTTGTAGAAGATGGAGAGAAAATTTACGAAGAAAATAAAGTTGGATAATAGCTCTTATGACATGATAAAGCGTTGATAGGGAGGAGTAGTTGACTGTGAAGCCTCACAGAGAGTCGGTGGTTGCTGGAAACCGATGGTTCACGTCGACGAACATCACCCTTGAGTGCTAAGCTGAAACGTTTGTTTAGGCTTAGACGGTAGCTCCGTTATTAGCTAGACTCATATCCCGAGTCACTGAGGCAAGAGTAATCTTGCAAAGAAGGGTGGTACCGCGAAATCTTTCGTCCCTTCAGCACATAGCTGGAGTGTGGACGTAGGATTTTTTTATTTTATAAATGTTTTAAAAAAGGGGGCTTATAAGAAAAATGTCTTCAAAAACGGAAGAGAAACTGGCAACTGGTGCACAGCTATTGTTAGAAGCGCTAGAAAAGGAAGGAGTAGAGGTGATTTTTGGTTATCCAGGTGGTGCGGTTTTACCTCTATATGATGCGCTTTATGATTGTGAAATTCCGCATATTTTAACGAGGCATGAGCAAGGTGCAATTCATGCTGCTGAAGGATATGCAAGAATTACAGGAAATCCAGGAGTGGTAATTGCAACAAGTGGACCGGGTGCTACAAATGTTATTACTGGTCTAGCTGACGCGATGATTGATTCATTGCCACTTGTTGTATTTACAGGGCAAGTAGCAACAACGTTAATCGGGAGTGATGCTTTCCAAGAAGCTGATATTATGGGGCTTACGATGCCGGTGACAAAACATAATTATCAAGTACGAAAAGCATCGGATTTACCCCGAATTATTAAAGAAGCATTTCATATCGCTAGAACAGGAAGACCAGGCCCAGTCGTAATTGACCTTCCGAAAGATATGGTAGTAGAGAAAGGTGAGCGATGTAGTGATGTACAAATGGATTTACCAGGATACCAGCCTAATTACGAACCGAATCTACTACAAATAAACAAATTATTACAAGCGATTGCGACTTCAAAAAAACCGTTAATTTTAGCTGGAGCAGGTGTATTGCATGCGAAAGCATCGAAAGAATTAACAAGTTTTGCTCGCAAATATCATATTCCAGTTGTTCATACATTACTTGGTCTTGGTGGGTTTCCGCCAGATGATGAACTATTTCTAGGGATGGGAGGAATGCACGGTTCATACACCGCAAATATGGCGTTATACGAATGTGACTTACTTATTAATATAGGAGCAAGGTTTGATGATCGTCTTACTGGAAATTTAGCTTATTTTGCTAAAGAGGCAATTGTCGCACATATAGATATTGATCCAGCGGAAATTGGGAAAAATGTGCCGACTGAAATCCCTATTGTTGCGAGTGCGAAGCAAGCATTAGAAGCTCTACTCAACTTTAAGGAAGGGGAAATAAATCACAATGATTGGCTCTCATTATTGAATAGTAGAAAAGAAAAATACCCTCTTTCTTACAAAGAACATGCAGAGCGTATTAAACCTCAATATGCAATTGATATGCTATACGAAATTACGAAAGGAGAAGCGATTGTAACAACAGATGTTGGGCAACATCAAATGTGGGCAGCTCAATATTATCCGCTGAAAAACCCAGATAGATGGGTAACCTCTGGGGGGTTGGGAACAATGGGCTTCGGGTTTCCAGCAGCAATAGGTGCACAAATCGCAAAGCCTGAAGAACTAGTTATTGCAATTGTCGGTGATGCTGGATTTCAAATGACCTTGCAAGAACTAAGTGTATTAAAAGAGCATTCTTTACCAGTTAAAGTTTTTATTTTAAATAATGAAGCTTTAGGGATGGTAAGACAATGGCAAGAGGAATTTTATAATGGGCGATATTCGCACTCCATACTTTCATGCCAACCAGATTTTGTTGCGCTTGCCAATGCTTATGGTATAAAAGGTGTTCGTATTGAAGACCCACTTCTTGCAAAGCAACAATTACAGTATGCAATTAAGTTAAGAGAGCCTGTTTTAATTGATTGCCGCGTACTTCAATCCGAAAAGGTAATGCCGATGGTTGCCCCAGGAAAAGGCGTTCATCAAATGGAGGGAGTGGAGAAAAGGTGAAGAGAATTGTAACAGCGACAGTTCGAAATCAAAGCGGTGTGTTAAATCGAATTACAGGTGTTATGACACGTAGACATTTTAATATTGAAAGTATTTCAGTAGGTCATACGGAATCATCGGATATTTCGAGAATGACGATTGTTGTACACGTTGAAAATGAACAGCAAGTTGAGCAGTTAATTAAACAACTGCATAAGCAAATCGATGTACTGAAAGTATCAGATATTACAGAAGAAGCGATGATCGCTAGAGAACTTGCACTTATTAAAGTAGCAACGTCTGTAGCAAGAGCAGAATTATATAGTTTAATTGAACCGTTCCGAGCCGCTGTAATAGACGTTGGGAAGGATTCCATAGTGGTGCAAGTAACAGGTACCCAGGAGAAAGTAGAAGCGTTAATTGAATTACTTCGTCCATATGGTTTGAAAGAAATTGCTAGAACAGGTGTAACAGCATTTACACGTAGTATGAAAAAACAAGATAAACAAGTTATGTTAATTCAATAATTATTTAAAAAATAGGGGGAAATGAAAATGGCGAAAGTTTATTATGAAAAAGACGTAACGGTAAATGTATTAAAGGAAAAGAAAGTAGCAATCATCGGATATGGATCGCAAGGCCATGCGCATGCGCAAAACTTACGTGATAACGGATTTGATGTGGTAGTAGGACTGAGGAAAGGGAAGTCATGGGATAAGGCGAAAGAAGACGGTTTTTCTGTATATAAAGTAGCGGAAGCAGCAGAAAAAGCAGATGTAGTAATGATTCTACTACCTGATGAATTACAGCCGGAAGTATATGAAGCTGAAATTGCACCAAACTTACAAGGTGGCAATTCTCTCGTTTTCGCGCATGGATTTAATGTTCACTTTGATCAAGTAAAACCGCCAGCTAATGTAGATGTATTTCTAGTAGCACCGAAAGGTCCAGGACATCTAGTACGTCGTACGTTTGCGGAAGGGGGAGCTGTTCCTGCATTATTTGCAGTATATCAAGATGCAACAGGAGTTGCGACTGAAAAGGCACTTTCATATGCAGATGGAATTGGGGCGACGAGAGCAGGTGTATTAGAAACAACGTTTAAAGAAGAAACAGAAACAGATTTATTTGGAGAGCAAGCTGTACTTTGCGGCGGAGTGACTGCACTAGTAAAAGCTGGGTTTGAAACGTTAGTTGATGCTGGTTATCAACCGGAAGTTGCATATTTTGAATGTTTACATGAACTAAAACTAATCGTTGACCTTATGTATGAAGGCGGACTTGAAAATATGAGATATTCAGTTTCAGATACAGCGCAGTGGGGCGACTTCGTATCAGGACCACGCGTTGTAACGGAAGATACGAAGAAAGCGATGGGTGCAGTGCTAGCAGAAATTCAAGATGGTACATTTGCAAGAGGCTGGATTGCAGAGCATAAAGCAGGAAAACCAAATTTCCATGCGACAAATGAGAAAGAGAATGAACACGAAATTGAAGTAGTTGGACGTAAATTACGTGAAATGATGCCGTTTGTACAGCCGCGAGTAAAGGCAGGGATTAAATAATATGAAGCAAATTTTGTTCATGGATACGACGCTTCGTGATGGCGAACAATCACCAGGAGTTAATTTAAATGAACAAGAGAAATTACAGATTGCGAGGCAACTAGAGAGACTTGGTATTAATGTAATGGAAGCTGGATTCGCAGCAGCTTCTGAAGGTGATTTTCAATCGGTAAAACGTATCGCAAATACCATTCAAAATGCTACGGTTATGAGTTTAGCTAGAGCGAAAGAAAGTGATATTCGAAGAGCCTATGAAGCTGTGAAAGGCGCTGTCTCTCCTCGTTTACACGTATTTTTAGCTACGAGTGACATTCATATGAAATATAAGCTTTGTATGTCAAAAGAAGATGTATTAGATAGCATACATCGCTCGGTTACGCTCGGGAAATCACTATTTCCAACAGTTCAATTTTCAGCAGAAGATGCAACAAGAACATCGAGAGCATTTTTAGCTGAAGCAGTAGAAGTCGCGATTCGCGCAGGAGCGAATGTAATCAATATTCCTGATACAGTTGGATATACGAATCCAGAAGAATATTATTCTCTTTTTAAATACTTACAAGAATCCGTTCCGTCGTATGAAAAAGCAATTTTCTCTTGTCATTGTCACGATGATCTTGGGATGGCAGTAGCGAATTCGTTAGCTGCGGTTGAAGGCGGAGCGTTACAAGTAGAAGGAACGATTAATGGAATTGGAGAAAGAGCGGGGAATGCGGCGCTAGAAGAAGTCGCGGTTGCTCTCCATATTAGAAAAGATTTCTATGAAGCAGAATCCTCTATGACATTAAAAGAAATTAAAGCGACGAGTACGTTAGTAAGTCGGTTAACGGGTATGGTTGTACCGAAAAATAAGGCGATTGTTGGAGCAAATGCTTTTGCTCACGAATCAGGTATTCATCAAGACGGTGTATTAAAAGAAGTAACGACGTATGAAATTATTGAACCATCACTGATTGGAGAGTCACAAAATTTATTTGTATTAGGAAAGCATTCCGGGCGCCATGCGTTTACTGAAAAAATGAAAGAACTTGGTTATGAGTTTACAAAAGAAGAACGAGATGTGGTGTTTGAAGCATTTAAAAACTTGGCTGACCGTAAAAAAGAAATTACAGAAGAAGATTTACGTGCGCTTATGCTTGGTGAAGCAGCATTTGCGGCCCAGCAATATAGCATTACTCAATTGCAAGTACATTTCGTATCAAATAGTACACAGTGTGCAACGGTTGTACTAAAAGATGAGGAAGGAAATATGTACGAAGATGCAGCAACTGGTTCTGGAAGTATTGAAGCGATCTATAATGCAATTCAAAGAATTTTAGGATTAGAATGTGACTTAGCGGATTATCGCATACAATCTATAACGCAAGGTCAAGATGCACTTGCACATGTTCATGTTGAATTAAAAGAAGGAACTCATCAAGTATCAGGTTTTGGTGTTGCGCAAGACGTATTAGAAGCATCGGCGAGAGCGTATGTTCATGCGGCCGGAAAATTAAAATCTTTTATTACTCTTGTGAAGTAACTGTTTGATAAGTGAGGGGATCGTCCCTTACTTATCAAAATATATTTCTGAAAATTCAGATAAAAAGGAGTGTTTTAATTGGAAAAACGTATCGTTTGTTTAGCGGGTGATGGTGTTGGTCCGGAAATTATGGAAAGCGCGAAGGAAGTATTGCGTATGGTAGAGAGGCTATATGGACATCACTTTCATTTACAAGATGAGTACTTTGGCGGAGCGGCTATCGATTTAAATGGGCAACCATTACCACAGCGAACACTTGCCGCTTGTTTAGCGAGTGATGCGGTTTTACTTGGAGCGGTTGGTGGACCGCGGTGGGATGATGCGAAAGAAAGGCCAGAGAAAGGATTATTAGCTTTAAGAAAAGGACTTGGTGTATTTGCGAACGTTCGTCCTGTAACAGTAGAAAGCGCAACTGCACATTTATCGCCATTAAAAAACGCAGATGAAATTGACTTCGTTGTCGTTCGTGAACTAACAGGCGGTATTTATTTCTCTTATCCGAAAGAAAGAACGGAAGAATCGGCAACTGATACACTTACGTACCATCGTCATGAAATTGAACGTATCGTGTCGTATGCTTTTCAATTAGCGAGTAAGAGAGAGAAAAAAGTAACCTCTATTGATAAAGCGAATGTTTTAGAATCTAGTAAATTGTGGAGAGCTGTTACGGAAGAAGTAGCTCTTCGTTATCCTAATGTTGAATTAGAGCACATTTTAGTAGATGCAGCTGCTATGGAGTTAATTCGAAACCCAAGGAGATTTGACGTTATCGTAACAGAAAATTTATTTGGTGATATTTTGAGCGACGAGGCTTCTGTATTAGCAGGGTCATTAGGAATGCTTCCATCAGCGAGCCATGCGGAAAACGGGCCGTCTTTATATGAGCCTATTCACGGATCAGCGCCAGATATTGCAGGTAAAAATAAAGCGAATCCAATTGCGATGATGCGTTCAGTAGCGATGATGCTTGGGCAATCATTTGGATTAACGAGAGAAGGGTATGCGATTGAAGAGGCAATTTCTGCAGTTCTTCAATCTGGGAAATGTACAGCTGATATTGGGGGGAATGAGACGACAACTTCATTTACGAGGGCAGTTATTCAAGAAATGGAAGAGCAGGCACTAGTAGGGAGAGGAAGATAATGGGGAAAAGGTTACTAGATAAGCTTTGGGAAAGACATGTAGTTGTAACGAATGAAAATGGATTGGATTTATTATATATCGATCTTCATCTCGTTCATGAAGTAACGTCACCGCAAGCCTTTGAAGGCTTGCGGCTTGCAAATCGAACTGTTCGGAGACCGGAATTAACGTTTGCAACGATGGATCATAATATTCCAACGAAAGATGTTTGGAATATTACCGATCGCATTGCGAAGCAGCAATTGGATACACTTCGTGACAATTGTAAACAATTTAAGGTGCGATTAGCCGATATTGGTGATGAAGAGCAAGGAATCGTTCACGTTATAGGACCAGAACTTGGGCTCACACAACCGGGGAAAACGATTGTATGCGGTGATAGCCATACAGCAACCCACGGTGCTTTCGGTGCTTTAGCGTTTGGTATTGGTACGAGTGAAGTAGAACATGTATTAGCAACTCAAACGCTGTGGCAACGAAAACCGAAAGCGATGGGGATTGAATTAAAAGGAAAGTTACCGAAAGGCGTTTATGCAAAGGATATTATTTTGCATCTTCTCTCAAAGTACGGTGTAGCGGTTGGAACGGGGCATGTAATGGAATTCTACGGAGAGACGATTCGTGATATGGGTATGGAAGAGAGAATGACACTTTGCAATATGGCAATTGAAGGGGGAGCGAAAGCTGGCATCATTGCACCAGATGAGAAAACATTTTCTTATGTAAAAGGGCGTGAATATGCACCGAAAGACTATGAAACGTTTACGGGAAAATGGTCGGAGCTTTATACAGATTCAGATGCAATTTATGATTTACATATTTCGGTAGATGTTACGGATTTAGCACCGTATGTCACTTGGGGAACAAATCCTAGTATGGGTGTTCCTATTGATGAAAAATTACCAGAGAAGCATAACGAAAATGATGAAAGAGCATTTTCATATATGGGATTGAGCCCTGGGCAAAGTACGTTTGAAATTCCTGTTAAGCATGTCTTCATTGGTTCTTGTACAAATTCACGTTTATCTGATTTAGAAATTGCTGCATCTGTTGTAAAAGGGAAAAAGGTAAAAGAAGGTGTGCGAGCACTCGTTGTACCAGGATCAAAAAGTGTGAGAGAGCGGGCGATGCAAAAAGGCTTACATCGCATATTTGAAGAAGCGGGATTTGAATGGAGAGAGCCTGGATGTTCAATGTGTCTTGGGATGAATCCAGATCAAGTACCTGAAGGAGAACATTGTGCTTCTACTTCAAATCGTAATTTTGAAGGAAGGCAAGGGAAAGGAGCACGAACACATTTAGTAAGTCCAGCTATGGCTGCAGCAGCTGCGTTATATGGTCATTTTGTTGATATTAGAAAGGAGAGTTACGATGGAACCATTTCATATTCATAAAGGTACTGCCGCAGTACTTATGAATGATAACATTGATACAGATCAAATTATTCCGAAGCAATATTTGAAGAGAATTGAAAGGACGGGATTTGGAAAATATTTATTTGATGAGTGGCGTTACGATAATGAGCGCCATGAAAATCCTAATTTCCCCCTTAATGCACAAGAACGAAAAGGAGCAAGTATATTAATTACAGGTGATAATTTTGGATGTGGTTCTTCAAGAGAACATGCCCCTTGGGCGCTTGCGGATTATGGTTTCCGCGTTATTATCGCCGGAGGATTTGCAGATATTTTTTATATGAATTGTATGAAGAATGGTATGTTACCGATTGTAATGGATAAAGAGATGCGTGAACAACTTGCCAAAACGAATGCGAGAGATCAAATGGAAGTTGATTTAGAGAATGAAGTAATTATTACGAATACGCACAGGTTTCATTTTACAATCGAGAAAATGTGGAAAGAAAAATTATTAAATGGTCTAGATGAAATCAGCATTACAATGCAATATGAACAAGAAATTGAAGAGTATGAAAGAAAAGTAGCTTCACATTAACTGAAAATAGAATATTCGAAATGTATTTACATTCAGAATTAACTGTTATATAATATGTAAAAAATCAGAGGAGAAAGGGAGTAAGTATTATGAATATCATGCAATCTATTAAAATGCTTACAAAACTACATCATCATACATGAAACCCTTGAACCTAACGTGAAAACGTGTAGGCACAAGGGTTATTCCCGTTGTACCTACACTCTACTAAAGAGCCTTGTAGGTATTTTGTCTACAAGGCTCTTTTTATTTTCGGTTTGGGTGGATGTAATGGGCATAAATTAAAGAGGGAAGGGTGTGTGAATTCAGATGACAAAGTGGAAACGGGCAAATCCGAATGGAACGAGAGATTACTTATTCGAAGAATGTACGTTAATTGAAGAAGTGGAACAAAAATTAAGACGGACCTTTTTAGAGAGAGGTTATGAAGAAATAAGGACACCTACAATTGAATTTTATGATGTTTTTGCATTTCAAAACAGGCCGATAGATGAAGAAAAGATGTATAAATTTTTCGATGAAAAAGGACGGATTATCGTTTTACGCCCAGATATGACAATTCCTTTAGCAAGAGTAATTGGAACACAGAGAGGAGATATTCCTCTTAAAGTAACTTATAGCGGGAATGTATTTCGGGCGAATGAGTCCCTTACTGGGAAATATAATGAAATAGTGCAAAGTGGTATTGAAATTATCGGGATTGAAAATGTAAGGGCTGAAATTGAATGTGTGATAAGCGTAATTCAAGCACTTCAAAAATTAAAGGTGCAATCTTTCACAATTGAGATTGGGCAAGTGCAGTTATATAAATGTATCGTAAAAAAGCTCCCCATTAATGATGAAGAAGAGAAGTTACTTAGAACGTATATTGAAAGTAAAAATTATGCCGCACTCTCACACTTTATAGAAGAAAAGAAATTAAATCGGTGTGATGAAACAGTAAGGTTACTTGAGAAACTACCAAGGTTATTCGGGAGTTTAGATGTTGTTGAGGAAGCAGAAAAACTCGCCTCAAGTAATGAAATGAAAATGGCCATTGCGAGAGTGAAAGAAATATATGAAACAATTGAACAGTTAGGATATGGCTCTTACATATCAATTGATTTAGGTATGGTTCAACATTTGGATTATTATACGGGTGTTATTTTCAAAGGGTATATATATGAAATTGGAGAAGAGATTGTTAGTGGCGGAAGATATGATGAGTTAATTGGAAATTTTGGAGAGATGATGCCAGCGGTTGGGCTCGCGGTGCAAGTAAATCAAATAGTTAAGGCACTTCAAGAGCAGCAAGAACCATATAAACGAAAGAGAATAGATATTATGATTCATTATGAGTTAAATAGATTAGCAGAAGCGGAAAGGTTACGAAATTTACTTCAAAAGGACGGGAAGAATGCCCAGTTATCTTTATTCTCTAATTTAAACGATACTTTTCAATTTGCAAACAAGAATAAAATAATGATAGTCGTTGAGGCGAAGAGTGAGTCACTAGTGGAATATGTATGGAGAGAGAAATGGATCATCCAGAAAGAAGGGGAGGCTTCATGCGTAACATTCAAATTGCGTTAACGAAAGGAAGATTAGAAAAGCATGTTATTCCACTGTTTGAAAAAATTGGAATTGATTGTTCAGAGCTCAAAGATAAAGGAAGAAAACTTGTGTTTAAAAGTAAAAACACAAACATTTCATTTATTTTAGTGAAAGCGGTAGATGTTGCTACTTATGTAGAACATGGCGTAGCTGATATTGGAGTCGTTGGAAAAGATATATTAATGGAATTTGAGAAAGATATATATGAGATGGTCGATTTAGGAGTGGGCGTGTGTAAATTTTGTGTCGCTTCTATTCCTACGTATAATCCGAAGAGTTATCGAAAAAAACGAATTGCTACGAAATATCCGCACATTACTTCTACATATTTTCATGATAAAGGGGAGGATGTAGAAATTATTAAAATAGAAGGATCTGTAGAGATTGCTCCACTTCTAGGTTTGGCAGATGCCATTGTTGATATTGTTGAAACAGGAAAAACATTACAAGAAAACGGGTTAATTGTATTTGAGGAAATGTGCTCTATATCAGCTCGAATGATTGTGAATAAGGCTGCATTGAAAACTAAAAAAGACGAAATATTCTGTATTATAAATATGATGGAACAAGAAATTTTGTCAGGGAAATAGGGGGACTTTAAATGGAGATAGTTTTTGAAGATTTCCAAGAGGCTTTATCGAAAATAAAATCGCTACGAGAAAGCGCTAATATAATAGAAGAAACTGTTCAAAGAAGTGTAAGTGAAATTGTTCAAAACGTAAGGAAGAGTAAAGATGAGGCTTTATCGTTCTATACAAAAAAGTTTGATGGTGTAGAGACAAAAGATTTTCGTGTAAGTGAGGAAGAAATAAAACAAGCAAGTAAGTTTGTAGAACAAGCTTTTTTAGAAGCGTTAAAAGAGGCGAAGAAAAATATTATCTCGTATCACGAAAAGCAAAAAAGACAATCTATGTTTGATTGCGTGAGTGAAGGGGTAATTAGAGGGCAGCTTATTCGTCCGTTAGAAAATGTAGGTGTATATGTGCCGGGCGGGACTGCTTCGTATCCTTCATCAGTATTAATGAATGTATTGCCAGCAAAACTCGCAGGAGTGAAAAAAATTGTAATGGTAACACCGCCGAAGCAAGGAGGAATTGATCCGCATATTTTAGCTGCTGCAAGTCTTGCAGGTGTAGATGAAATATATATGGCCGGTGGTGCTCAAGTAATTGCTGCTCTAGCATATGGAACGGAATCGATTCCTAAAGTAGATAAAATAGTTGGGCCAGGGAATTTATATGTCGCGCTAGCGAAGAGAGAAGTATATGGGATAGTCAATATCGATATGATTGCTGGACCATCAGAAATTGTAGTTATCGCAGATGAAACAGGAAATGCCGAATATATTGCTGCTGATTTATTATCACAGGCAGAACATGACGAGAGGGCAACAGCTATTTGTATTACAACAAATATAAAGCTTGCTAAAGAAGTAGAAAGAGAAATAGAAAGGCAGCTAAAGACGTTGCCTAGAAGTGAAATCGCTCGTGAATCCATAAAAAGAAATGGAGCAATTTTTATTGTCCCTTCTTTAGCAGAGGCGTTTCATTTATCAAATGAAATCGCTCCAGAACATTTAGAGTTACACATAAAAGAGCCAATGAATGCTCTAGCTTATGTAAAGCATGCTGGATCAATTTTTCTTGGTCCATATGCACCTGAACCGCTCGGAGATTATTTGGCGGGGCCGAATCACGTATTACCGACAAGTGGAACGGCAAGATTTTTTTCTCCGTTATCCGTCGATGATTTCGTAAAAAAATCAAGCTTCGTTTCGTATACGGAAGAAGCGTTAAGAAGTGTACAGCATCATATTGTAGAACTTGCAAATAAAGAAGGTTTACATGCACACGCAAGAGCAATCCAAATTAGGTTTAAGGAGGAAGAATAATGCGCGAGTCTAGTCAAGTACGTGAGACGACGGAAACAAAAATTAAATTAAGTTTGCAACTTGATGAAAGTACGAATGTTTCTGTGCAAACAGGAGTTGGATTTTTTGATCATATGCTAACTTTATTTGCTAGACACGGAAGATTTGGTTTGCAAATTGAAGCTGAAGGTGATGTATTCGTTGATGCTCATCATACGGTTGAAGATGTTGGAATTGTACTCGGAACTTGCTTGAAAGAATCATTGCAAAATAAAGAAGGGATTAACCGTTACGGCTCAGCGTATGTACCGATGGATGAATCTTTAGGATTTGTCGCGATTGATATAAGCGGGCGCTCATATATTGTATTTCAAGGTGAATTAACAAATCCGAAGCTAGGGGATTTTGACACAGAATTAACGGAAGAATTTTTTAGAGCAGTGGCTCATGCTGCAAATATTACGTTACATGCTCGCATTTTATACGGAAGCAATACACATCACAAAATTGAAGCTTTATTTAAAGCGTTCGGTCGAGCGCTTAGAGAGGCAGTCGATAAAAATGCCAATATTAATGGTGTAAATTCAACGAAAGGGATGTTGTAATTGATTGCAATTATAGATTATGGAATGGGAAATATTCGTAGTGTGGAACAAGCATTAAAATATATTGGAACAGAGTACATCATAACGGATGATAAAAAAGAAATATTGAGAAGTGATGGAGTTATTTTACCAGGAGTAGGCACATTTCCGAAAGCGATGGGCGTTTTAGAAGAAAAAGATTTAGTATGTGTGCTAAAAGAAGTTGGGAGCTTAGGAAAACCGCTTCTGGGTATTTGCTTAGGAATGCAGCTTTTATTTGAAAAAAGTGAGGAACTACAAAATTGTAACGGATTAAATTTATTGCCAGGTGTTATTCGAAAGTTAAAAGTTCCTTATAAAATTCCACATATGGGGTGGAATGAATTAAAAAAAGAAGGAGAAATATCGCTTTGGAATGGAGTAGAGGACGGTTCTTTCGTATATTATGTCCACTCTTATTATGCAGATTGTCCGAATGAAATTGTGTATGGGGCAAGTGAATATGGAGTGAAAGTACCTGGTTTTGTAGCAAAAGGAAATATATTTGGCGCACAGTTTCATCCTGAAAAAAGTGGGGAAATTGGGATGCGAATGTTAAAAAATTTCAAAGGGGTGGTAGAAGCATGGAAATCTTCCCAGCTATCGATTTAAAAGAAGGACGATGCGTCAGGCTTTATCAAGGAGAGTTTAGTAAAGAAACGGTGATGAATGAAGATCCAGTCGCACAAGCAATCATATTTGAAAAACTTGGAGCGAAAATACTACACGTTGTTGATTTAGATGGAGCAATTGTTGGGGAGTCAGTAAATTTACCTGTCATTGAAAAAATTTGCAAGGCGGTACGTATTCCGGTGCAAATTGGAGGAGGAGTTCGGTCACTCGCGGCAGTGGAGAAGTTGTTGTCAGTAGGTGTAGAAAAAGTGATATTAGGAACGGCTGCTCTTTACGATAAATCATTTTTAGAAGAAGCGGTTCGTCTATATAAGGAGCAAATCATAGTTGGAATTGATGCGAAAAATGGTTTCGTAGCAACGAGGGGCTGGTTAGATGTGTCTGAAATTTCGTACATCGATTTAGCGAAGCAAATGGAAAGTGTAGGTGTTCAAACGATTGTGTTTACGGACATTTCAAAAGATGGGACACTTGCAGGACCAAATTTTGAGCAATTAGAGTTACTGCAAAAAAGCGTGGGTATTCGTGTGATTGCATCTGGAGGTGTCGCATCTATTCAAGATGTGAAAAGATTAAATGATATGAACATATATGGCGTCATTATTGGGAAGGCACTTTACGAGAAAACGATTGATTTAGAAAAAGTGTTACAGGTAACAAAACTATGTTAGCAAAACGAATTATTCCATGTCTAGATGTGAAAGAAGGGCGGGTAGTAAAGGGTGTGAATTTTATAGGGTTACAAGACGTCGGTAATCCTGTTGAAATAGCCGCATTATATAATGATGCGGGAGCAGATGAAATCGTATTTTTAGACATCACTGCGACGCATGAAGGGCGAAAAACGATTATAGATGTTGTAGAACAAACAGCCTCAAAGGTGTTTATTCCTCTTACAGTTGGCGGGGGGATTTCAAGTGTTAAAGATATGTACAATTTACTAAGAGCTGGAGCAGATAAAGTTTCAATAAACTCAGCGGCAGTGAGAAATCCGAAGTTAATCCAGGAAGGTGCGGAACATTTTGGCTCACAATGTATTGTCGTAGCAATTGATGCTAGAAAAGTAGAGGAAGATAAATGGAATGTATACGTGAACGGCGGAAGAGTCGATACAGGGATGGATGCAATCGAATGGGCAAAGCGCGTTGTTAAGCTCGGGGCAGGAGAAATTTTACTGACGAGTATGGATGCAGATGGAACAAAAAATGGATATGATCTTCGTTTAACAGGAGCAATTTCAAACAGCGTTTCTGTTCCAGTAATCGCATCAGGTGGATGTGGTCATGTAGATCACATTATAGAAGTATTTCAAAAGACAACAGTTGATGCAGCATTAGCGGCATCAATCTTTCATTATGGTGAAGCGACTGTACAAGATGTAAAGAGAAAATTAAGAGAAGCAAACGTTGAGGTGCGGTTATGAAACCTAATTTTGCAAAAGGATTGATACCAGCTGTTGTTATCGAGGAAGATACGAAAGAAGTTTTAATGTTAGCTTATATGAATGAAGAAGCGTATGACAAGACGCTGGAAACGAAAAGAACATGGTTTTATTCCCGTTCGAGACAATCGTTATGGAATAAAGGAGGTACATCGGGAAATGTCCAATATGTGCAATCACTTTATTTAGACTGTGATCAAGATGCAATCGTTGTTGTCGTAAAGCAAGTAGGGCCTGCTTGCCATACGGGAGAAAAAACGTGTTTTCACTACAAAATTATATAGGGGGATACATATGGAAGATATCCTTAAGTTATTATTTGAAACAATTGAAGAACGAAAGAAAAATCCACTCTCTGAATCATATACGAATTATTTATTTTCAAAAGGTGAAGATAAAATTTTAAAGAAAATTGGTGAGGAGTGCACCGAAGTAATTATTGCGTCTAAAAATAATGATAAAGAAGAAATAGTAAAAGAAATGGTTGATGTGTTCTATCACTGTTTTGTTCTATTAGCCGAAAAAAATATTCCATTAGAAGATGTCATGCAAGAAGTGAAAGAAAGAAATGGAAAGCTTTCGCGAGTAGGGGACAGAAGAGAAATAGATACATTATAAGGGGGAATATGGATGAAAGTGGACTATCACATTCATTTAGAAGAAGGACCATATTCAATAGGGTGGCTAGCTAAAATAAATGATGCGCTACAATATTTTGAACCGCTTAAAGAAGAAAAACATTCTATGGAATGGCTTATGAAAACACAAGAACGCCTGCAAAGACGTGTGAAGGAAGGTCCATTTACAGCGAAATGGATTGATTTATATTTAGAAGAAGCTGTGCGAAAAGGTATAAAAGAAGTTGGTATTGTCGATCATTTATATCGTTTTCATGAAGCGAAAGGATATTATGAAAAGTATGTAGATATTAGTGATTCTAGGCTTGGTCGCCTGCAAAAAGAATGGTTAGATCAAGTAAGAGTAACGTCTATTTATGATTTTACAAAGGCGATTGAAGAGGCAAAAGAGCGATGGAGTAAACGAGGGATAACGCTCAAACTTGGAATTGAAGCGGATTATTTTATCGGGGGTGAACAAGAGTTAAAAGGTTTACTAGCATTAGGAGACTTTGATTATGTAATCGGTTCGGTCCATTTTATAGATGGATGGGGATTTGATAATCCAGATACGAAAGAGTATTTTGGTACGCATGAGTTACATACTTTATATCACACGTTTTTCGCTACAGTTGAAAGTGCTGTTCGTTCCGAGCTTTTTGATATTATAGCTCACCTCGATAACATAAAAGTATTTAATTACCGGTTAGATGAGAATGAACAGCTTTCTTATTATAAGGAAATTGCTCGTGCGTTAGTGGAAACAAATACAGCAACAGAAATAAATGCGGGATTGTACTATCGATATCCTGTGCGCGAAATGTGCCCAAGTCCGCTTTATTTACAAGTATTAGCTAAGCATGGAGTTCCGATTACTCTATCCTCAGATGCCCATTATCCGAATGATTTAGGAAAGTATGTGGAAGAGAATATAAAGACATTACGCAATCATGATATTTCTCACATAGCTACATTTACGAAACGAGTAAGAACGATGAGATTGCTTGAAGAAGAAGTAATAATTTCAAAATGAAACACGATTTTTTGATGAAAATCACCCTTTTTGTTCAAAATAAGAAAGAATGAAAAGGAGGATGAAAAATGGTGAAACAACAAAATAAACAAAACGTACAAGCGGCAGATCAAGCCTATACTTCTGAAACAAATAATACTGCTAACTCAGTTATTGAGGAACAAATTAGCGATACAGTTGCAGAAGGAACAATCGATGCGAAGCTTGGGAAAGAATCGCAAGAAAAAGCGTAAAAAGAGGGGAGAGTTGCATCTCCTCTTTTTTTATGGAAAAGTGTCGATTTTCAAAACTATAATCAAATCCCTTGGTTTTTATATGTAGATTTCTTACAATGAAATATAAGAGATATCATATTTTGTATAGAAGAGGTGTTAGTAGTGGCGAAAATATTAGTAGCAGGGAAAATTCCAGAAATCGGATTAAAATTATTGAAAAATCATGATGTAGAAATGTACAATAAAGAAGAATTAATTAGTGTAGAAGAGTTAGCAGAACGTGTAAAAGATAAAGATGCACTTTTAAGCTTACTTTCTACGAAGGTATCGAAAGAGGTTATTGACGCAGCACCAAACTTGAAAATTATCGCAAATTATGGTGCTGGTTACGATAATATTGATTACACATATGCAGGAGAAAAGGGTATTGCTGTTACAAATACACCGAAAGTATCAACTGAAGCGACAGCAGAATTAACATTTGCACTTCTTTTAGCAGCTGCACGTAGAATTCCTGAAGGTGATACGTTATGTCGTACAACTGGATTTAACGGATGGGCACCGTTATTCTTCTTGGGCCGCGAAGTACACGGTAAGACAATCGGAATTATTGGCCTTGGAGAAATCGGGAAGGCAGTTGCAAAGCGTGCGAGAGCATTTGGAATGAATGTTTTATATACAGGACCAAATCGAAAGCCTGAAGCTGAAAGTGAACTGGAAGCGACATACGTAACGTTGGAAGAATTATTACAAACAGCGGACTTTATTACAATTAACTGTGCTTATAATCCGAAATTACATCATATGATTGATGAAGAACAGTTTAAAATGATGAAGAAAACAGCATATATTATAAATGCTTCACGTGGACCAATTATGAATGAATCAGCACTTGCTCATGCACTAAAAACGAATGAAATTGAAGGTGCAGCTCTTGACGTATTTGAATTTGAACCGAAAATTACAGAAGAGCTAAAAGGATTAAAGAATGTAGTACTTGCTCCTCACGTAGGAAATGCAACATTCGAAACACGTGATGCAATGGCTGAAATGGCAGTAAGAAATATTTTAGCTGTATTAAATGGTGAAGAACCTGTAACACCTGTAAATCAAAAGGTATTAGTTACAAAATAAAAAAGAAACCTTCCGAAATACGGAAGGTTTTTTTATTTTTCTTTATTCGCTTTTTTAGAAGGTCTTTGTCTAATAAATTGAGATAACATATACAAAATGTATAGTGGAATGGCAATGAATAAGAAAACAGAAATGTTGCCAAAACTTGTTTGGTACATTGTGATAATAATTCCAACTAAAAATAGTGTAATAATTATGCTATATCGTGGAATTGGTACATCTTTTAAACTTGGGATACGAACACGGCTCACCATTAAAAATGCGAACGTTACAAATACGGTAATGAGAACAATTTTTGGAATGGTATGTGAAAATAATGTTAAGAAAGCAACAAGCCCTCCTGCTGCAGTAATCGGAACTCCAGTGAAATATTTCATAGAAGTAGAAGATGGTGTTACATTAAATCGTGCTAAGCGATATGCTCCGAACAGAGGGAATAATCCCGCTATGTATAGTCCAATGATTCCATAGTTGGAAAAAGATGTGTAATACATTAAAACAGCAGGTGCTGCGCCAAATGTTACAACATCCGCGAGTGAATCAAGCTCTTTTCCCATTTGTGAATCAACGCGTAATAAACGAGCGACACGACCATCAAGACTATCTAACATCATCCCGATCAGTACTAAAATAGCAGCTGATTTATAATATCCTAAAGATGCATAGCCGATTGACAAAAATCCGCTATATAAATTCCCGAGCGTAAATAAGTTTGGAATAGCTGCTCTATACAAAATCTGATCCCTTGCTTTCTGTTATAAATTCTTAATTAGTGTATGAAAGTTTACTTATTTTATCATACCATAAATTTCTTTCTCATACGAAAAAAATTCCCAATTTGTGAAAGATTGTATAGAAGAGAAATTTGAAAAATAAGTAAAAAAAGGAAGCAACTTTTGTAAAGTTGCTTCCTACACTATTCAAATTTCGTTGTCATCGTTCCGGTTTTATATCGATTGTTAGGATCAAATCTTAATAAATCTCCATAAATGAGTTTGTCGGATAATTTTAATTCTGTTTTTGCTTTTTCAATATAAGGCTGACATAGTGTTAAATCAGCTTCTTCACCTGTGCTTCTTTTATAGCACATATTTTTTGTATAAACATAATCTTCCGAAACAAAACTGCCGTCCCGCATTACCATAAGAGGGTCTTTTTCTTTCGTAAATAAGTCTGTTCCAAATTCTACGGATTGATTTGTTTTAATACCAAGTAAATGAAGTAACGTTGGTTTAATATCAATTTGACCAGATACTTTAGAGATGACTTTTCCTTCTTGGCCAGGCACATGAATAATGAGAGGGACGCGTTGTAATTGCATAGAATCAAACGGTGTAATAGCGTCTTTCCCAAGGAACTGAGCCATAGCTGCATTATGGTTTTCAGAAATGCCGTAATGATCACCATAAATGACAATAACGGAATTATCATATAGTCCTTCGTCTTTCAATTGTTTAATAAATAATTTAAGAGCTTCATCCGTGTAACGAACGGTTGGGAAGTAGCGATTTAAAACACCACTTTCGGAATTAAATTCATCAACATATTGATCTTCTGGATTTAGAAGAAATGGAAAATGGTTTGTTAACGTAATAAATTTTGTATAGAACGGTTGTGGTAAAGATTTTAACTTTGGAATAGATTGCTCAAAGAACTCTTTATCTTTTAATCCCCAACCGACAGACATTTGTTCCGTTCCTACGTAATCATTTAAATTAAAGTAACGATCATATCCAAGCGCAGGATACATTACGTCACGATTCCAAAACGTTTTATCGTTTGAATGGAAGACAGCAGAAGAATATCCGTATTTCTTTAATTGTTCTGGTGTGGCAGTGTATTCATTTGTTGCATGAGTAAAGAATACAGAACCACGGTCTAACGGATAAAGGGAATTTTCAACGATAAATTCAGCATCAGAAGTTTTACCTTGTCCCGTTTGATGATAGAAGTTATCGAAATAAAAACTATCTTTAATAAACTCATTTAAAAATGGAGTAATCTCTTTTCCATTTATTTTTTTATTAATAACAAAACTTTGTGTAGATTCCATTGAAATTAAAATTACATTTTTACCCTTTGCAGCTCCAAATAGGTTTTTATCAACTTGTTTATCTTTTGAGTCTGTATAGTTTTTAATTTCAGAGAACCCGTCTCCACTTGCAAATACACGCTCAGCTGAAGACTTAGATTGAAGTGTAATATCAAATAGATGATATGTGTATAACCCTAAATTTTTCACGACAGTTTGACGATCAAATGAGCGTGAGAACATTTGTGGTTTATATATAACTGAAACAACAATTTGTAGTGCTAATAATACTGTTACACCGCTAAAGAAAGTTCGCTTCTCAGAGCGAGAAAGGGGTGTTTTATCACCAAATGATGGGAATTTACGCGAAATAAACATTAAAATAATTGCGTCTGCAAATAAAAGTAATGTTTTATACGTAAAGAGTTCTTTTATACTCGTCCCTAAGTCAGCCATATTATTTGTTTGGAATAAAACAGGGAAAGTAACAAAATCGTTATAGAACCCGTAAAACATTGCATTTCCAAATAAAATAAATGACAGTATAAAACTAATTACAATAATAATTCGGTTTCGGTACTTAGATGCAAGTAAAGCGAAACCAAAAAATAAAAGTAACGAAGCTAGTGGGTTAATAAAAAGCATAAACTCTTCAAAGAAGTTATCAATTCTAATATCAAATGCTAGCTTGTACACAATATATGTTTTTATCCATAATAAAACGACTGCAACTAGTGCAAATCGCAGTTTTGGAAACAGATTTTGTAGCATAATATACTCCTCTCCTAAAAGCATGACGGTTCTTGTGAGCCGGTTTGATTAGCGCCTCATTTTATATATACGAACAGTCCTTTGTTATTATGTTTATTATACTATGAGTATCATTATACGAAAATAAAAGAGAGTTGTGGGCTTTTTTATAATAATTGAGTAGAAAAAGGGCAGTGGGAGACAATAAAACGGAGTTTCTATGTATGATAATTATCGTGCGCAAAAAGAATCGAGTAATAAAACGGAGGTTATAATGCGAAAATTATTATATTTTATAGTATGCAGTAGTGTTATACTTTTTGCTTCACCGAGTGTGTCGGTAGCACAATATGATGCACCCCTTATGGAAGATGCCCTTTATTCTGTTTTATTTCCAAAAATAAATAAGGCAATTGAAAAACAATATGGGAGCTTGAAGCCTTATCAATGTCCTAAAATTATTAGTTTAAAAAAAGTGTATAGTGGTACATATTTATTTCAAGCGAGTATTGAAGTAACGAAGTATGAACAGGTTGGTGGGAAAATTGTTCCACCATTTGAGAAGGTAACGATTACATTTAATAACGAAGAGGGCGAATGGGAAGTGACAAAGGTTTCAGTAAAGCGCTTACCAAATGATACAAAATTAAACTGTAAAAAAACAATATAAAAAATTGTTTGACAAATAAAATGGTCCTTTGGTATTGTTAATAGCAACAATTAGATGTTTGAAAATTAAATAGACTTACCTCATCTACTCTCAAAGGTAGAGGCCGCGATAGGAAAGAGTAAGCTATGGGAGATTTAATGGAATCTGTGATCATAGGTTGAAAGGGACTATTGCCGAAATATAAGAATAACCATCTTATTCATATATTGGGACTGCATTGAATAAATGTAGTACTGTCATAAGATTTATTTTATGAAGAGCTATTTGGAGATGTTGATGCGGTTTCTTATTTTGAGGAGATAACAACTCGTTTATTTTTTCAATATATATTTTTCCTAATAAGAAACGCGTGTGAACATTGTTCCGCGCGTTTTTTGTCTATCTAAAAGCGTGCTGCAATGAATAGAAGATTGGGGTTATGAGTTTTAGAGGAAATAAGGGAGGAATTCAAATGTATTTACACGGCACAAGCCGAATCAATGGGCAAGGACACTTAGAAATTGGTGGGTGCGATACGACGCAGCTAGCAAAACAATACGGAACACCACTTTATGTATACGATGAAGAGTCTATTCGAGGAAAGTGCCGCGCGTTTCATCGTGCTTTTAAAGAAAGTGGCTTCTCTTATCAAGTAGCATATGCAAGCAAGGCGTTCTTGTGCATGGAGATGTGCCGAGTAGCTCGTGAAGAGAATATGTCTTTAGATGTTGTTTCTGGAGGAGAATTATATACTGCGCTCCAAGCTGGTTTTCCGGCATCGCGTATTCATTTTCACGGAAATAATAAAACAGAAGAAGAAATGATTATGGCTCTTCAGGCGAATATCGGTTGTTTTGTAGTAGATAATTTCTTAGAATTAGAAATTTTACATGATTTAGCAATGCAACATGGGAAATTTGTGAACATATTAATCCGTGTAACGCCTGGAGTAGAGGCACATACACACGAATATATAACAACAGGTCAAGAGGATTCGAAATTTGGATTTGGTGTTTCAAATGGTCAAGCGATGCAAGCAATTGAGCTTGCCTTGCAAAAATCAAATTATAATGTGCTAGGAATTCACTCGCACATCGGATCACAAATATTTGAAACGGCTGGATTTGTTCGAGCAATTGAAGTACTCCGCCAATTTTTAGAAGAAGTGAGAGAGCGAACACATTATGTGATGAAAGTATTAAATGTGGGCGGAGGTTTCGGTATACGTTATACGGATTCAGATACACCGTTAACACTTGAAACGTATGTGCACGCTGTAACACGTACGATAAGAGAACAATTTACATTATGTGAATATCCGCTTCCAGAAATATGGATTGAACCAGGTCGTAGTATTGTAGGTGATGCTGGAACAACACTTTATACAGTCGGAGCGGTGAAAGAGATTCCTGGCATTCGGAAATATGTTTCAGTCGATGGTGGAATGACAGATAATTTAAGACCAGCTCTATACGGAGCCCGTTATGAGGCGATGTTGGCGAATCGAGGGAATGATGAGAATGAGGAACTCGTTTCGATTGCTGGGAAATGCTGTGAAAGTGGAGATATGCTGATTTGGGATATTAACTTACCGCAAGTTGCTTCTTCTGATTTACTAGCAATTTCTTGTACGGGGGCATATGGGTACTCGATGGCGAATAATTATAATCGTATTCGTAGACCAGCTGTCGTCTTTGCAAAAAGCGGGACGTCACAAATTGTCGTAGAACGTGAAACATATGAAAATATCATTGGGAACGATCGCATACGTATTAAAGAGCTGGTGTGAATGAGAAAGAAGGAGTTGTCTAGTAAAGGCAACTCCTTTTAAAAAAGAAAAATAATTAAATATATCGGAAAACTAGGATTGAAAAAAATCAGAATTGTGATAAAATACAAATACAAAGCTTATCAAGAGAAGCTGAGGGAACTGGCCCTACGAAGCTCTGCAACCTGCTTATAGAAAGCAAGGTGCTAAATCCAGCAAAATGGAATCCATTTTGAAAGATAAGGTAAAATATATTACCGAACAGTCTTTTCGAAATGGGAAAGATTTTTTTTATGAATAAAAAGGGGGGCTGTTTGCGTGAGCGTACGGGAGCATTTTGATGAAGTATCTGAGAAAATTCAAGCGATGCTTGCTGATATGAAATATGGTTCCATTACAATTGTTGTGCAAGATGGAAAAGTGATTCAATTAGAAAAAAGTGAAAAGGTTCGTTTAAAGTAAAAAGGTTCGTTTAAAGTAAAAAGCGCTGACTAGAAAAACTAGAGGCGGTTTTAATCTATTTTTAATAGGTTAAAGCCGTCTTTTTGCTTTTACAGGGGGAAAAAACATGTTGACGTACGAAACGTGGAAAGAAAATAGTGTTTCATTTTCTGAAGAAGATGAAACGAAAGGCGCGCTATCAGTATTAAGTTGGGCTTATAACGAATATAAAGATGAAATTGTATATGCATGTAGCTTTGGGGTGGAGGGAATGGTTTTATTGCATCTTATAAACCAAGTAAATCCATCTGCTAAAGTTGTATTTTTGGATACAAATGTTCATTTTCAAGAAACGTACGAATTAATTAAGAAGGTACGCGAGAGATTTCCTTCATTAAATATTATAGAAAAACAGCCAGAACTTACACTCGATGAACAAGCGAAGCTTCATGGAGAGAAGTTATGGGAAAGTAATCCGAATCTTTGCTGTAGTATTAGAAAAATTTTACCGTTAGAAAAATCATTAGCAGCGGAAAAAGCGTGGATATCAGGCTTAAGAAGGGAACAATCAGAAACGCGTAAGCATACACAGTTTATAAATCAAGATCGTCGTTTTCAATCTATTAAAGTTTGTCCGCTCATTCATTGGACTTGGAAAGAAGTTTGGCGATATGTATATAAACATAGTTTGCCGTATAACCCATTGCATGATGTTGGCTATCCGAGTATTGGGTGTGAGAAATGTACATTACCTGTAGGTGATGGTGGCAACTCAAGAGATGGAAGATGGGCTGGGAAAATGAAGACGGAATGTGGCCTTCACTTTCAATGAGATAGATTTTGAAATAAAGCTAAGAAGGGATATAAGAAGATGAGTACAACAAATGAATTAGTAAACCGCATTGATGAAACATATGAAATATCGAACATTGTAAAGGAAATCGAGATAGACAAAATTGCACTTAGTGATTTAGAACTTTTGGCGACAGGAGGATATAGCCCTCTTACAGGATTTTTAGGGAAGAGAGATTATGATTCAGTAGTAGAAACGCTTCGTTTAGCAAATGGTAGCGTATGGAGTATACCGATTACACTACCGGTAACAGAAGAAGTAGCCGAGAAACTGCAGGCTGGAGAGGAAGTAAAACTTGTCAACGCCGGAAATGTATATGGTGTTATTCAAATAGAAGATATTTTTGTACCAGATAAAGAAAAAGAAGCGTTACTTGTATATAAAACGACGGATGAAGCACATCCAGGTGTGAAAAAATTATATGAGCGACCAAACGTTTACGTTGGAGGAGCTATTATTCTTACAAAACGCTTTGGAAATAATCCGTTTCCTTCTTATCATTTAGATCCAATTGAAACGAGAGAAGAATTTAAAAAACGCGGTTGGAAAACAGTAGTTGGATTTCAAACGAGAAACCCAGTACATCGTGCCCATGAGTATATTCAAAAATCTGCCCTTGAAATTGTAGATGGTCTCTTTTTAAATCCGCTCGTTGGGGAAACGAAGTCAGATGATATTCCTGCTGATGTAAGGATGGAAAGCTATGAAGTATTACTTCAAAACTATTATCCGAAAGATCGTGTCTTTTTAGGTGTATTTCCTGCAGCAATGCGTTACGCAGGACCAAGGGAAGCGATATTTCATGCACTAGTAAGAAAGAATTTTGGTTGTACCCACTTTATTGTAGGGCGTGATCATGCTGGGGTAGGGGACTATTACGGAACATATGAAGCGCAGGAAATCTTTACGAATTTTACAGTAGAAGAGTTAGGGATTACGCCGTTATTTTTTGAACATAGTTTTTACTGCACGAAATGTGAAGCAATGGCTTCAACGAAAACATGTCCGCATGGAAAAGAAGACCGTGTCATCTTATCGGGTACGAAAGTACGAGAAATGTTAAGGAATGGTGAGATTCCGCCAAGTACATTTAGTCGTAAAGAAGTAGTGGAAGTGCTAATTAAAGGTTTGAAAAAAGAAGTAGTAACAGAATAGGGAGAGAATGAGATGGATACGAATATTACTTGGCATACAGCTTCTGTTTCAAAAAATGAGAGAAGAGTGAAGAATGGGCATCACAGTTTTGTAGTTTGGTTTACTGGTTTATCAGCTTCGGGCAAATCTACAGTAGCGAATGCGGTTGCTCGTAAACTATTTGAAAAGAATATCGGAAATTATGTGCTAGATGGGGATAACATTCGGCACGGTTTAAATAAAGACTTAGGTTTTTCTGAAAGTGATCGTATGGAAAATATAAGACGTATTGGCGAAGTGGCGAAGCTATTTGTAGATCAAGGTACTGTTGTCCTTACAGCGTTTATTTCACCATTTCAAGTAGATCGAAAACAAGTTAGGGATTTATTAGCGGCAGATGAGTTTATAGAAGTGTTTGTAAAATGTCCAATTGAAGAGTGTGAAAAACGTGATCCAAAAGGGTTATACAAAAAAGCGAGACAAGGTGATATTAAAGAGTTTACTGGTGTTGATTCACCGTATGAGGAACCAAAACAAGCAGAATTAATTGTAGAAACGCACAAGTATTCTATTGAAGAATGTGCAGAGCAAATTGTGAAGTACTTGCAAGAGCGTAGTTTCATATAGGGGGATAAAAGATGAGTTATGAAAAAGTGTGGGCTAATAATGAAAAATTAAATCAAACAGAGAAAAAGAAATTAGAGAAAGACGGATTAGAAATCTTTAATGATATTCCTTACTATGCGGAGAATGGATTTGAATCTATTCCGAAAGAAGAGTGGGACGCTTTTAAATGGGCGGGATTGTATTTGCAAAGGCCGAAAGAAGCGGGCTATTTTATGATGCGTGTCAACATTCCTTCTGGAATTATTACAAATGCGCAGGCAGAGGTGTTGGCTTCCATTGCTGAAGATTATGGGCGTGATGTGTTAGATATTACGACAAGACAGGCGATTCAGTTTCATTGGTTAGAAATTGGGCAAATTCCGGATATTTTTAAGAGGTTAGCTAGAGTTGGTTTATCTTCAGCAGGGGCATGCGGTGATATTACGCGTAATATTACAGGTAATCCACTTGCTGGAATTGATGCGAATGAATTATTTGATACAACATCGATTGTTAAAGAAATATACGATTACTTCCAACATAATGAAGAGTTTTCTAATCTACCACGTAAATTCAAAATGTCTATTAGTTCTAACATTTATAATTCAGCAAATGCAGAGATTAACTGTGTGGCGTTTACACCTGCTACGAAAGAAATAAATGGTGAGGAAAAGGTTGGGTTTCATATAAAAATAGGCGGAGGATTATCAGCTCGTCCATACTTAGCGGAAGAATTAGATGTATTCGTTTTACCAGAAGAAGTGAAGGCAGTGTCGATTGCAATTGCTACTATATTCCGTGATTTTGGATATCGTGAAAAACGCCACTTAGCACGTTTGAAATTTCTTGTCGCTGACTGGGGCGCTGAGAAATTTAAAGAGAAACTAGTAGAATACACAGGCCCATTGCAAAGTAAAGGGGAAAGTGCTCTCAAAGGCTGGAATGCAGGATACTTTTATGGCGTTCAAGATCAAAAACAAGCAGGATTAAAGTATGTCGGCTTTAATGTACCAGTAGGGCGTTTACACGCAAAGGAAATGTTTGAGATTGCAAGAATTGCAAAGCAATATGGAAACGGGCAAATTCGAACTTGTAACTCACAAAACTTCATTATTCCGAATGTTCTGCCAGAAAATGTTGCAGGATTATTAAGTGAACCGTTGTTTGAAGCAATTTCAGCAAATCCGAAATCGTTTATCGGTCATGCGGTTTCATGTACTGGCATTGAGTATTGCAATCTTGCGTTAGTAGAAACGAAAGAAAGATTACGCAAAATCGCAGAGTACTTAGATACACAAATTGCACTCGATGTTCCAGTTCGAATTCATATGGTAGGATGCCCGAACTCATGTGGTCAACGTCAAATTGCTGATATTGGTTTGCAAGGGATAAAACTGAAAACGAAGGAAAAGGGAATCGTTGAGGCGTTTGAAATATATGTGGGCGGAACACTATTAGACGGAGGAGCATATAACGAAAAGTTAAAAGGGAAAATAGATGGAGAAGATTTGCCGGATGTTCTCGTGTCCTTTTTAAGTTATTTCCAAAAGAATAAATTACTAGCCGAAACGTTTTATGATTTCGTAGGACGTGTTGGAGTGGAAGAATTACAAATTGTACTAAATCGTGTATTAGAAGAAGTAATAGCATCTTAGGAGGGGCAATATGGACTTATATCGATTTGAAGCTGTATTAGTAAATAGTATTGTTCCAATTGTTGTCGTTGCTCAGAGTGAAGAACAGGCATTTAAGCTTGCGGAAATTGAGCTTGAAAAACATTTTTTACCGTTACCAGAAGTGAAAGAGATTTCTTTGTTTGAAAAAAAGAAGATTCGAAAAGGGGCGGCATTTGTTATTCATGAGTAGAGAACATGTAATACGAAATAATAGTAACTTCCATTCGTGATTAAGAGTGGAAGTTTCATTTTATAGTAGAAATGAGGAGAGATTATGGGGAAGGTTTATATCGTCGGGGCGGGTCCTGGTGATCCGGATTTAATTACTGTTAAAGGGTTGAGATGCATCGAGAAGGCTGATGTTATATTGTACGACCGTCTCGTAAATAAAGAATTGCTTTCTCATGCAAAGCCTGAAGCGGATTTAATTTATTGCGGGAAACTTCCAAATTATCACACGATGAAGCAAGAGACAATTAACACATTTCTTATTAAATATGCGAAAAAAGGAAAAGTTGTAACGAGACTTAAGGGCGGAGATCCATTTGTATTTGGAAGAGGTGGAGAAGAAGCTGAAGCGTTAGCGAAGCAAAGTATCCCATTTGAAATTATTCCTGGTATTTCAGCTGGTATAGCTGCTCCTGCTTATGCTGGAATTCCAGTAACGCATCGCGATGCAAGTGCAAGTTTTGCTGTTGTGACAGGGCACCGGAAAGAAGGGGCTGAAGAGGAAGTGAAGTGGGAAAGTTTAGCGAAAGGTGTAGATACATTAGCGGTCTATATGGGGGTTAGTAATTTACCTTACATATGTGAACAACTAATAAAACATGGAAAAGATCAAAGTACACCTGCCGCTATCATTGAGTGGGGAACGACATCTATGCAGCGTACTGTTACAGCGACGTTAGGAACAATTGTAGATGTTGCCAAAAAAGAACGAATTCAAAATCCGAGTATGATTGTTATTGGAGAAGTTGTCCGTTTTAGAGAAAAGATACATTGGTTTGAGAAACAAACGGAAAATGCATATCAAGTAAGCGGAGTATTGTAAAATGAAGGCTGTTATATATATATGTCATGGAAGCCGTTTGAAAGCAGCAAAAGAAGAAGCGGTTGCATTTATTACGTCATGTATGAACCGTGTAGAGGCAAATATTCAAGAAATTTGTTTTTTAGAGCTAGCGAATCCTTCTATTGAAGAAGGATTTCGTACATGTGTGAAGCGTGGTGCTACAGAGATTGTCGCTATTCCTGTTTTTTTATTAGCGGCAGGACATGTAAAGAAAGATATTCCGTTTGAATTACGAAAGTTAAACGAGGAATATCCGGATATCAAAATAGTGTATGGTAATCCATTTGGTGTATCAGAAGTGCTTGTAAAAGCGGTATATAACGGAAGTGGTATTAAAGACTATAAAGAAGAAGTAACACTTTTGCTCGTTGCAAGAGGGAGTAGTGATCCGGAAACTTTACAAGACATAAAGTGGATTTCTTCTTTATTTCAAAAAGAAGAGAACATTAAAGAGGTGGAAGTTTGTTATTTAGCAGCCGCGGAGCCGAAGTTTGATGAGAGGTTGAAAGAAATTGTAGAACAAAAAGAACGGAACATTGTTGTGTTACCTTACTTATTATTTACAGGCTTACTCATGAAACATGTTGAGAAAGAAGTGCGTCAATATGAGTCGGAAGAGATAAAAATAAGTCCCTATTTAGGAAAGAATGTAGCGTTTCGAGAGATGTTAATTCAGAAAACAGAGGAAATATTGAAGGGAGATCAATATGTATCCACTTACAGTGCGAGTTGATAAGAAACGTGTTGTTGTCATTGGTGGAGGGAAAGTAGCGGGGTTTAAAATTATTCCTTTACTAAAACAAGGTGCGGATATTGTTGTAGTAAGTACAGAATTAGATGCAAATTTAGTGAAACTTGTAGAAGAAAAGCAAATTCGTTGGTATCAAAGAGAGTATGAGAAAAGTGATATTAAAGATGCTTTTTTAGTAGTTGCAGCGACTAGTGATTCGGTACTAAATGAACAAATTGCTGAAGATGCCGCAGTGAATCAATTGGTAAATGTTATTACGAATCCGGAAAGTGGAAATGTTCATTTTCCGGCGGCAATTCATCGTGGATTGCTTAATGTAGCTGTTTCTACTGGAGGGGCAAGTCCGAAACTTGCAAAAAAAATTCGTGATGATATCGCAAATAAATATGATGAGAAGTATGAATCGTATCTTGATTTTTTATATGAAGTTAGACTAAAAGTGAAAGAATTACAAGTAGAGAAAAGGCAAAAAAATATATTGTTACAAGAAGTATTAAAGTCGATATATGTTCAAAGTGAACAAAAAAGAGAGCTTTTTTTACAAGAATTAGAGAGGGGAATTTATATAGGATAGTGAGCGAATTGTGCTTTACAAATATAAAAATATAATTTATAATCACAAGTAACTTCAAAAGATGAAATCGATGAGCAAGAAGAGTACGTATATTTGATGCGTTCAGAGAGCTGGGGTAAGGTGTGAGCCCGGTACGATAAAATATACAGAATGGGCTTGCGAGAGGTATGCTGAACATTGCAGTAGGCAACCCGGGTTCCGCCGTTAAAAGGATAGGGTATCGGAATTTTCCTGTACCTGAACAAGTGGGATTTATTGATCCAATTGAGGTGGTACCACGGTATTCTATTACATATATCGTCCTCTACATGCATATTTGCGTGTAGGGGACTTTTTTATTTTCTAAAGGAGGTGTGCGAGTATGAAATGAAAGTGTATAATTGATAAAAGTTATAATATTCAGAAAAGGAGAATTTATGATGAAAGAAACACAGCAATGGTCGTCGAAAATTGGCTTTGTACTCGCAGCAGCCGGAGCCGCAGTAGGTCTTGGTGCAATATGGAAGTTTCCATATGTTGCAGGTAATGGTGGGGGAGGCGCATTCTTCCTTGTATTCTTACTATTAACTTTATTTATTGGTATGCCTCTTCTTTTAGCTGAATTTGTTATTGGCCGTAGTACTCAAAAAGAGGCCGTTACAGCTTATAAAGTATTAGTACCGAATAGCAAGTTATATCCTTGGATTGGTCGTATGGGGGTTGTTACTTGTTTTAGCGTACTATCTTTTTATAGTGTTGTAGGTGGATGGATTTTACTTTATTTATACTATAGTGTCACAGGTAGTTTCTGGAACGGAGTAGTCGATTATGGACAATTGTTTGCTGAAACAATTTCAAATCCAGTAAGTGCGATTGGGGCGCAATTCATCTTTATGCTTTGTACCATTTTTGTTGTTAGTAAAGGTGTGGAAAAAGGCATAGAAAAAGCAAGTAAGTACATGATGCCGTTATTATTCATTTTATTTATTGCTATCATTATTCGTGCGTTAACACTTGATGGTGCTATGGCTGGGGTAGAGTTCTTCTTAAAACCAGATTTTTCAAAGCTTACAGCAGATACTATTTTATATGCGATGGGGCAATCTTTCTTCTCACTAACGGTAGGTGCCTCGGTAATGGTAACGTATAGTTCGTATTTAAAGAAAGAAGAGCATTTAGCTAAATCAGCAACATCTATTGTAAGTTTAACTGTATTTATTACAGTACTTGCAGGATTAGCGATTTTTCCGGCGATTTTCGCATTAGGAGTTAAACCGACAGAAGGACCAGGGCTACTGTTTATCGTTCTTCCTGCTGTCTTTGCAAAAATTCCATTTGGACAATTTTTCTTCATTATGTTTTTAGTTTTATTCTTCTTTGCGACTTTAACATCTGCGATTTCAATGCTTGAAATTGTAGTAGCATCTGTTGCGAAAGATAATGAGAAGAAGCGTCCGTCAGCTTCGTTATTAATTGGTATTCTTATTTTTGCAGTTGGTATTCCATCAGCGTTATCGTTTGGAATTATGAGTGATGTGAAAATATTTGGTAAGACATTCTTTGATTTCGTCGATTTTTCGGTAAGTAATGTATTACTGCCACTCGGAGTGCTAGCCATTTCGCTATTCGTACCAAATAAAATGAGTAAAGAGTTATTAATGAAAGAATTAGAAGTTACGGAAACGAAAGGGAAAACATTATTTAACATTTGGTTCTTCTTACTTCGTTATGTTATTCCGGTAACTGTAATTATCGTATTTTTAAATGCGATAGGCGTATTTAAAATGTTTGCATAATAAAAAGACGGAGATTTCTCCGTCTTTTTATTGTGTTGTAGCAGTATTTAATAAGCGATTATATGCTTTATAAGCTGTGACAACTGCGATAAATGATCCAATTAAAAATAACGCGGAGCCGCCGAATGTAAATAAACGGCCGATGTATGTTTCTCTAGCTTCTTCTATTTCTTCTTGTAATTGTGTATTCATATTTATCACCTCGCAAAATATAGGCATTTAGCTGTAGTTTATGTAAAACGCCTAAAAAGTGTGAAGTAGTAAAAAAACTCGGTATGCACCGAGATTTTTTATAATCCGATATAAGGAGACGGATCAACTGCGTTTGTCTTACCAACATTCCATTCCCCGATATGAAGTTCGAAGTGTAAATGTTGTCCGTAAGATTGACCGGTATTTCCCATAAAGCCAAGTTGATCGCCTTGTTTTACAGTTTGTCCATTTGATACAGAGCGGCTATTCATATGTGCATACACTGTCGTATATGTTTTTCCATTAACACGGTGAGATAAGTAAACAACGTTTCCGTAACTAGAGGATAATTCTGAACGGATAACAACGCCATCTGCAGCGGAAATAATTGGAACTGTTCCCGAAGCTGCGATATCGATTCCTTTATGGTTATCTAAAGAACGTGCGCCGAATCCAGAAGTTTTTGATCCAGCGGCTGGCTTAATAAATCCACCTTTGTTCGTATCTTGCGGTGTTGGTGCGGATTGTGTGCTTTCTTTAGCAGCAGCGGCTTGCTTTTTTGCTTCCTCAGCCTTGCGTGCCTCTTCAGCTTTCCGAGCTTCTTCCGCACGTTTTTCTTCTTCAATTGCTTTTTGAACAGCTTGACGTTGGTTTTCTAAAATACCTTGTGACTCTTCTAATCCTTCAATCTCGGAATCTACTTTTGATACTTTCGTATGTAGATCTTTAATAAGAGTTTGTTGCTGCTGTTGATTACTTTGTAACTCTTGTTGTTTTTGTACTAATTGTTGCTCGGATTCTTTCAATTGTTGCTCTTTTTTCTCAACAGCTTCTTTTTCTGTCGTCACAGCATTCTGATCACTTGTTTGCTTTTTCACAATATCTGTATCGTTATTTAAAATTAAACTTACAGAATACATATTATCAACAAGATCGGCAATATTTGCAGAACTTGTTATTACTTCTGTAATGATACTCGTACGAGGCTTTTCTTGCATAGATTGTAGTCGTTGTTTAATAACTTCCTGCCGTGTATCTATGTTCGTTTGTAATTGCTCTATATGTTTCTTTTTTTCAGTAATAACTTGCTGTGTGTTGCTAATTTCTTTTTTTGTATCGTTTAATTCAGTTTCGTTTTTATTAATAGAAGTAGTTAATTCGTCGATTTTCTTTTGTAATTCCTGGATTTCTTTTTCTATTTGTTCTTTCTCAGCTGATTTATTTTGTAAGTCATTTTGTTTGCCTTCTAATTCGGATTGAATATTAGATAATTTATTCTCATTCGTTTCAGCGTATACGGGTGAAAGTAACGGGGAAACGAAAATCGTTCCAGCTGCTAAAACACTAAATGCTGCAAATTTCTTTTTCATGGTTGTCTTGCTCCTTTCCCTATGAATGTTATATATCATAAGAAGAAGAGTGTCTATCGTTGTAATCATAATGTAAAGAAAATTTTATAATTTTGCTAATTTTTGTCGGAATTTAGTATCTTTTCGTAGTGTTTGTCATAAATTTAAAATTCTTGAATGTATAGAAAAAGATATCAATTTCTATATTTTTTTTAAAAAACATGGGAAATGATGGAGTTTTCCATAATGAAACAGTATTTTAAAAACCTAGCAATCACTAGTAAGGAATCGATTTCATGTGAGGTTTTCTGACATGAAGTTTGTTTTTGTCAAGAAAATTATTTGCATTCGTGCAAACTTATTTTGTTGTCAGATTTTAAATTTTGATTTATGATTTTTAACAGGGACAAAATGTAGTGAATTGTCGAATAATATGTAATACTCTTAATTTCATGTTTTATAGAGATAGAATGAGAGATAGAGTGACACATCGAAGAGGGGGTTACCACAAGTATGAAAAGAATAGGACTTGCATGGCAAATTTTAATAGGACTTGCGCTTGGTATTACAGTTGGGGCGATTTTCTTTGGCAATCCGGAAGTGGTGAAGTACTTACAACCAATTGGTGATATTTTCATCCGATTAATTAAAATGATCGTTGTACCGATTGTTGTAGCAAGTATCGTTGTTGGTGTTGCTGGTGTTGGCGATGTTAAGAAGTTAGGCCGACTAGGCGGAAAAACAATTATTTACTTTGAAATTATTACAACACTTGCAATTGTTGTTGGTCTATTAATAGCGAACATTTTCCAACCTGGAAAAGGCGTTGATATGGATAAGTTAACAAAGACTGATATTTCAAAATATACAGCTACGACAGAGCAAGTACAAAGTCATTCGTTCGCGGATACGTTTGTAAATATTGTTCCGACGAACATTATGAAATCATTAGCTGAAGGTGATATGCTTGCTATTATCTTCTTCTCAGTATTATTTGGTTTAGGTGTAGCAGCAATTGGTGAGCGTGGTAAACCAGTTCTACAATTTTTCCAAGGTGTAGCAGATGCAATGTTTTATGTAACGAACCAAGTTATGAAGTTTGCACCATTTGGTGTATTCGCATTAATTGGTGTTACAGTTTCTACATTCGGATTAGCTTCATTAATTCCATTAGGGAAATTACTCATTGTAGTATACGGAGCAATGATCTTCTTCGTTGTAGTTGTATTAGGACTTACAGCGAAAATATTTGGAATAAACATTTTCCAATTCTTTAAGATTTTAAAAGACGAGCTGATCTTAGCGTATTCTACAGCAAGTTCAGAAACGGTTTTACCGAAAATTATGGAGAAAATGGAGAAATTCGGTTGTCCGAAAGCAATTACATCTTTCGTTATTCCAACAGGTTATTCATTTAACTTAGATGGATCAACTTTATATCAAGCAATTGCGGCAATTTTCTTAGCACAGATGTACGGTATTGAATTATCCATTACACAACAAATTACGTTATTACTTGTATTAATGGTTACATCAAAAGGTATCGCAGGTGTACCGGGCGTATCATTCGTTGTATTATTAGCAACACTTGGTACAGTAGGTATTCCAGCTGAAGGTTTAGCGTTTATTGCAGGTATTGACCGTATTCTTGATATGGCTCGTACAGCAGTTAACGTTGTAGGTAACTCTTTAGCGGCTGTAGTTATGTCTAAGTGGGAAGGTCAATATGACGCTGAAAAAGGACAAGCCTATTTAAAAGAGATATCTGAAAAGGGTCAAGCGGCTTAATTATAATATGAACAAGCTCTCACATAATATGTGGGGGCTTTTCTATATATAGAAGAGGAGCGGACGTAATGAAACGTAAATATGGTGACGGTTCTTCGTGGAAGCGACTAATAGAGAAGGATTATAGGGTTAAGCAAGTAGAGGATGGAATGTTAGGGATACTGGACATAAAAAAAGTGAGAGAACCTAGTCATAAAGAATACAATGGTAAAAATCTTTGCATTGCAGGTGATGGGTATACATGGATGCAATATTTTATAAACGGAAAAAACTTTGCAATTACAGCTATGTTAGACAATCAAAAACAATTAGTACAATATTATATCGACGTGACGAAAGAATATAAAATAGACGAGCGTGGTTTACCTTATTTTGATGATTTATATTTAGATGTAGTATTGTTACCGAACGGTGAGATCTATGTACTGGATGAAGACGAGTTAGAGGATGCCTATAAAATTGGTGATGTTACAAAAGAAGAATATGAGTTAGCATGGAATACAACAAAATGGATTATCGCGACGATAAAAAATAGAAAATTTTATTGGATCTCAATATTGGATAAAGAAATCGAAAAGTTAAAATGATTGGTTTATTCATATTTTTGTATAATTACCAAAAAAATCTATACAAAAAATAATTGACTTTTGTTTTGTAAGCGAGTAAAGTTAGGAAAGAAATTATTATTAAAAAATAAATATGAAACCTTCTTATAAAGAGAGGCGGAGGGACTGGCCCTACGATGCCTCGGCAGCGGACTCGATTTCAGAGTGCTGTGCCAAATCCAGCAAGCATGTGCTTGAAAGATGAGAAGAGTGTTTCTTATAGATGTATAAGACCTCTTCTCATTGGAAGAGGTCTTTTGTTGTTCATTAGAAAAGGTTGAAAACTAGGGAGAGATGATACTTTGAAAGAAACGAGAGGAAATGGTGTAGCGTTATTACCACTTGGAATATTTTTGGCGCTATTTATTGGTTCTGGAATTATTACAGGTGATTTCTATAAATTGCCGATACTTGTAGCAATTTCAATTGCTGTAGGAATTGCTTTAGTGATGAATCGTAAGGAAAGCTTTAATGTGAAAGTAGAACGATTTGCTAAAGGTGCAGGAAACCCTGATATTATGATTATGGTATTAATTTTTGTACTTGCAGGGGCGTTTTCTGAAACAGCAAAAGGAATGGGCGGAGTTGATTCCACTGTTAACTTAGCGTTATCCATTTTGCCACCAGGATTTATCGTTGCTGGAATTTTTGTTATAGGGGCATTTATTTCATTAGCGATGGGAACTTCAATGGGAACAATTGCTGCATTAGCACCGATTGCTGTAGGTATTAGTGGGCAAACTGATATCTCAATTGCGCTTACGATGGCTACTGTTGTGGGCGGAGCGATGTTTGGTGATAATTTATCATTTATTTCAGATACAACAATTGCTGCTGTTCGTTCACAAGGAACAGAAATGAAAGATAAGTTTAAAACGAACTTTTTAATTGTATTACCAGCCGCTATTATTACAATTGTACTATTAGTAATAATTACTTTAGGAAGTGATACACAAGTTAAAGCCCATAGTTTTGACTGGATAAAGATTTTACCGTATGCAGGAGTACTTATTACAGCACTACTTGGCTGGAATGTACTTATTGTGTTAACTGGTGGAACAATATTATCAGGTGCTATCGGCCTTATAGATGGAAGTTATACGTTAGAGAGTTTCTTTAAAAGTGTAACGACTGGAATGGGCGGTATGATGGAGTTAGTGTTACTTGCCATTTTAATCGGTGGTATGGTTGAACTTATCCAGTATAATGGTGGCATTCAATATTTAATGAATCTTTTAACACGTAATATTCGTTCGAAAAAAGGAGCGGAGTTTGGTATTGCTGGCTTAGTGAGTATGACGAATGTGTGTACAGCAAACAATACAATCTCTATCATTTTTACAGGTCCGCTTGCGAAAAATATTGCGGATCAGTATGAAATTGATCCCCGTAAATCAGCGAGTGTACTGGATCTTTTCTCTTGCTGTGTACAGGGGTTAATCCCATATGGTGCTCAAATGTTAACAGCGGCAGGATTTGCTGCGTTATCTCCGGTCGAATTGTTACCATATGCATTTTATCCAATTTTAGTTGGAGTATGTGGAATCATTTCTATATTAATTGGTTTCCCGAGATTTTCTAAAGTGGCGGAAAAAAAAGAGTATCATAAAACTGCATAACATAAAGAGACATTTATTATTAGCAGTTGAAAACGTTCGGAGAACATTCTCTGAGCGTTTTTTATTATTTATAAATCCTTTTTCAAATAGTAGTGTTTATAATCTCTTCCTACATTATCGAGGATACCATACTCTTTATAACCATATTTTTTATAGAAATCTAATGCTTGAAAGCTTAAAGTGTCAACTTTTATAAAATCACAATTTCTTTCTAAAGCGATTTTTTCTACTTCTAATAACAGTTTAGTTCCATACCCTAATGCACGTATATCTTCATCGATGATAAAAGAGTGAATCTCTAACCAATTCCAACAGACTTCACCTAATATTCCCCCGCATATTTTACCATTTTCATCTTTAAGAAATAAATGAATCTCTAAGTATCTGTCTCTTAAATCAGATGGAAAGTGCTTTAAATTATATTCATAAAGCTGATTGTTTATATAGTTTTTAGCGGCGGTATTGATTTCTTTCGTAATGTGTAAATTCATGATATATCCCCTTTAATTTAAATGTAGCCTTCTGATTTATTTTAACATAATTTTCTTAATAATATATTTAATGTAATTTAATAAACGTTTGTATGTATTGCTAATTTTTTGGACGCGCAAGTTGAGATTTTCATCCGTTATTGAATAAGAATTTTTCTGTATCTATACGCATCGCATACATGTTCGTTTTGCAAAAGGCTGAATTTAACTCAGTCTTAAGTCTGAGTTAAAAACGGTTCTTAAGCTCGTTATGAAAAAATGAAAAAATAGTTAAGATAAGAGTATCAAATCGAAGGGAGGCAAGCACAAGATGAAACAATTTCTAGCGTTTATCGCAGCCGGTATTTTGGCTTTAATTGCTCTTGGTAGTCTTGCTGGTATTGTAGGATTCGCCATTGGAGCAGGAGTTGTGTACTGGAGCTATAAATCATTTGTGCGAGCTAAATCATTCTTTGGAAAGTTAGCTTGGGGTATTGTTGGTTTAATCGGTTTGTCCATTGCACTTTCTCATTCCCCAGCATTAATCGGTATCGCAGCATTAGTAGTTTTATACTACGGATACCGTGAGTGGAAAAAAGGAAAAAATGTAGTTGTTGATTCTGCTCCAGAAAGTGCTAAACCATATAGCAACTTTGAAGATGAGTGGAACAAGTTAATGAAAAACTAATGTAAAATAAATCAAATTATAAAGTAGAAGAGAGGAAGATTATAATGAAACAATCTTTATTCGGACGTGTACGCGATGCAATTTTAGCTGATTTTCATAATGTGTTAGATGAGAAAGAAAGAAAAAATCCAATTGCTATGTTAAACCAATATTTACGCGATAGTGAGCGTGAAATAACAAAAATTGAGAAGTTAATTCAGCGTCATAAAACATTAAAATCTAACTTCGCTCGTGAGCTTGAGCAAGCACGTTATTTCGTTAATAAAAGATCAAAGCAAGCTATCATGGCACAAGAAGCAGGCGAATTGCAATTGCATGAACGTGCATTAGAAGAAGTAGCGTATTATGAAGGGCAAGTAACTCGCTTAGAAGAAATGTATGCTGGTGTTGTAGAGCAAATTGATGAGTTAGAGCGTCGTCTTTCAGAAATGAAAAATAAATTAAAAGAAATGAACGCAAAGCGTATGGAATTAATGGCACGCGAAAATATGGCGCATGCAAACCGCCGTATGAATACTGCTATGCATAAAATGGATGAAAATAATCCGTTCTTACGATTCGAAGAAATTGAAGATCACATTCGTGACATAGAGCTTCGTATAAATGAAGAGCATGAGCGTGATACATTTGATATGAAAATTGCAAAACTAGAGAGTGAAATGAAAGAGAAAAATGAAGTATCGTTAACGAAAGAAGTAACAAAATAATTGTAGTATATAATAAAACAGGCTTATGATATAGTGATAGGAGAAAAGGTGTTGGAAAGCAATGCCTTTTCTTCTATGTATATGTGACAAGGAGGGGGGAGCTGAAATGAAGAAGCAATTTTCAAAAACACAATTTATGGGGATGCTCCTCATCATATTTGGATTCGGTCTTTTTCTTGATATGATACTTGGACATTTTGAACCAGGTGGTCTAATATTTGCATTTATTATGATTATGTTTGGAAGACATTATCGAAAGAAGAACCGTTATGTAAGAGGGAATGTATTTTTATTTGTCGGTGGTATTGTCTTCTTATTCTTCTTATTTTCATCAGCGGCATTCGTACTTGTTGTGTTTGCTTGTTTAGCTTTAATTGGTTATCAACTTATTCAACAAGGACATCGGCAAAAAGCAATGAAAGTTGAAATTAAAGAAAAGGGATATATAAATGAAGAAAAACAAATATATCGTACAGAACCGTATATAAAAAATATGTTTGTAGGTAATGTACGAATGATGGATCATATTTATGAAATAGAGGATATTAACGTCCAATATGGTGCTTGTGACGTCGAGATTGATTTAACAACTGCTATGATTCCAGAGGGAGAAACGGTTATTGTGATTAGGGGCGTTATTGGTAATATTCGCTTATATGTACCATATGATATTGAATTGTCTTTAAATCATTCTGTTATTGTTGGGCGAGTGCTCCTGCCAGGACACGAAGAAACTGGATTTAACCGTAATGTTACGTTTAGAACAGAACAGTATAAAGAAGCCCCTCGTCGTATTAAAATTATTTCTTCGCTTGTCGTAGGCGATACGGAAGTGAGGAAAGTATAATGAAAAAACAAAGGAATATTTCGTGGATGTATATTCGTTATTCTATGTTGTCCTCTGTTAGTATCGCACTTATTTGTACAATTGTATATGTATGGAAAAGCGAGCAACAAGTTTATGATTTACTCTGGAAAGAATCCATTGCTTCTGTTCCAATTGGCTTGTTTATTATGAGTACGAGTCTTCTTATCGGAGGAATTGTAGGATATGCAATCGGTTATTATATAGAACAGCGTATACAAGGATTAAATACTTTTCTATTTGAAGTAGAGCGAGGGAATTTTCCGAGTGATGTTTCATTTACTGCGGACGATGAATTTCATGAAGTGGAACGAAAAGTAATTGGTCTTGCTCGTCGCTTAGAGGAGCAAGCTGGGCTATTTCAAAAAGTAACGAATGAACGAGCCCATTGGAATGAAGAGATGAGACAAGAAGCGATTTCTCAAGAAAGGCATCGATTAGCGAGAGAGCTACATGATTCTGTAAGTCAGCAGCTTTTTGCAATGTCGATGATGATGTCAGCCATTAATGAGCAAGCAGCTGAAATTCCAGACACGACGAAAAAACAGTTGCAGCTTGTTGAGAATATGGTTGTAAATGCACAATCAGAAATGAGAGCATTGCTCCTTCATTTACGCCCAGTGCAGTTAGAAGGTAAGAAACTAACAGAGGGTATAGAAGAATTATTAACAGAACTGTCTAGAAAGCAACATATGAAAATTGAATGGTTAATTGAACCGATTCAATTAAAAAAAGGTGTAGAGGATCATTTATTCCGTATTGTACAAGAGGCGCTGTCTAATACTTTACGGCATGCGAAGGCAAAGAAAACCGAAGTACGCCTTCGGAAAATTGATCAATATGCGATTTTGAAAATTATTGATGACGGTGTTGGGTTTAAAGTTGGTGTTAATAAGGCTGGTTCATACGGTTTAAGGTCAATGCAAGAGCGAGTTCATGAAATTGGTGGTACATTAAAAGTTCTTAGTTTTCCGAATAAAGGTACGCAAATAGAAGTGAAAGTACCTATTATGATTGAGAGAGGGGGAGAATCATGATAAAAGTATTACTAGTTGATGATCATGAAATGGTTCGAATGGGTGTATCAGCATATTTATCAACGCAGCCAGATATTGAAGTAGTTGGAGAAGCTGAAAATGGAAGAAAAGGTTCAGAGTTAGCTTTGCAATTAAGACCGGATATTATTTTAATGGACCTTGTTATGGATGAGATGGATGGGGTTGAAGCGACACGTGCTATTATTCAAGAATGGCCAGAAGCGAAAATTGTAGTTGTCACGAGCTTTTTAGATGATGAAAAGTTATATCCTGTTATTGAGGCGGGGGCGACAAGTTATTTATTAAAAACATCAAGAGCGAGTGATATTGCAGATGCTGTAAGAGCTACTTATGATGGGGAAACGGTATTAGAGCCGAAAGTTACTGGCAAAATGATGTCTCGTATGCGTCAGAAGAAAGAACAACCTTTGCATGAGGAGTTAACAGAAAGAGAGTCTGAAATTTTGTTATTAATTGCAGAGGGGAAAAGTAATCAAGAGATTGCAGATGAGTTGTTTATTGCCCTTAAAACAGTAAAGACACATGTGAGTAATATATTAAATAAGCTAAATGTAAGTGACCGGACACAGGCGGTTATTTATGCGTTTAGACACCAATTGACGAAATGAGAAGGAAGCTTTGACTATATATGGTCAAAGCTTTTTATTGACGGTTATTTATGTAAGCGTTATCATTAAGGTGTTAACAGTACATACAAAGGGGAGAGAGTGTATGTTAGTTCAAACGATATTTGGAATGGATGAAACGAAAAAATTAGGTAACTATGTGAATGCGTTGCAAGCACTTTGTGAACAATATGATATTGAAACAGATCGTATTGCAATTATTGAGGCAACAGAAGAATATTATTTATTTCTAGTGAAGCAAGAAGATTGCTATGATGTTGTAAAAGTAGAAACAGTGGATACGAATATTGATTACTATACGAAAGCTTATAAAGTAAGTAGCTTTAATCATACTTCTTATCAAATGTAAAAAACTCCCGAAATGGGAGTTTTTTTATGATACTTTCGATTCAGGTGAATGATCCGTTAATGGTACTGCTTTGGCGCCACTTAATTTTGCGATAGCAAAACCGATAATAGCCCCAACTAATGCTGGTACTAACCAGCCAATTCCTTCATTATATAATGGAATAAACTCAAAATAAGATGTGATAAATGAAACAGGAATATTCCCTTGTTTTAATCCGTCAAAAACGCTAACAACTGCTGTTCCGATTAAAGCACATACATAAACAGATCGATAGCCACCGAAATATTTATGAAGTAATGATAATAACACGAGTACAATTGCAACTGGATATACAACAAGTAAAATAGGAACAGAGATGGCGATAATTTTTGTTAAACCTAAGTTGGCAACTAATAATCCTAACAAGCAAATGACACTTGCTAACATTTTGTATGAAAATTTTGTCAATAATGTTGAGAAGTATTGACTGCACGCAGATACAAGTCCAACGCATGTTGTTAAGCAAGCAAGTGTAACGATAAGAGATAATAGAATTAGACCATATGGACCGAATAATTGTTGTACGATAACGGTAAGTAGCTGTCCTCCATTTTTTGCGTATCCGAGAGAGACACTAGTTGTACCGAGCCAGCCAAGTGCACCATATACAAGTACGAGACCAGTAGCGGCAATAAGTCCTGCTTTTGCTGTAGCGATGGCAATTGATTTACGATCACTCACACCTTTTGAGCGAATTGCATTTACAACGATAATCCCAAATGCAAGTGCTGAAATGGTATCCATCGTTAAGTATCCTTCCATAAAACCTTTGAAAATTGGAGAAGTTTGATACTCTTGCATGGCTGGTCCAGATTGCCCAAGTGGTGTAAATACACTCTTAACGAATAATAAAAAAATAGAGAGTAATAAAATAGGTGTTAATACACTTCCGATACGATCGACGAGCTTAGAAGGGTTTAAACTAAGCCAAAATACGATAGAAAAGAAGATGACTGTGTATAAAAATAGCACTAGGCTGCTAGAGCGAATAGTTTCTGGTAAGAAAGAACTAACCCCCATTTCATAAGCGACATTAGCAACACGTGGGATGCCCATAGATGGACCGATTGCAATGTATACAACTACCGTAAAGAATATTCCGAATAATGGGTGAACATGACTTGCAAGTTGTTGCATTCCATTTCCTGATAGAGAAATAGCGATAACAGTAAGTAGTGGTAAGCCGACTCCTGTTAGTAAAAAACCAATCATTGCTGGCCAAAAGTTTTCACCAGCATTTTGTCCAAGCATTGGAGGGAAAATTAAATTTCCTGCCCCAAAAAATAAAGAAAATAGCATAAGGCCTGTGAAAAAAACATGTTTTTTTGATACAGTGTTCATTGTTTTTCCTCCTTTTTTGTAAATTCATTGTAAGAACACAAAAAACTCGTCCCTAAAGAAAGGGACGAGTTATATTTACCCGCGATACCACCCTAATTTATACATGTAGAAATAAATCTATATGTATACGGCTTTGCAACGTACAACATGATACGTGTTCCTTGTAACGGGGGACATCCGGTAAGAACTTACTTTAGCATTCGGTTCTACTTCTCGGAGATGATTTTCGGTTAAGCACTGAACGTTGGCTTTCAGCAAATCGCCAACTCTCTGGGGAACAGTCCTATAACGTACTCGTTCTCGTCAATGAATTTTAATTCAAGTATTCTGACAGTATTTTTCACACGTTTTTTTTAGAAAGTCAACATATTTTTTGGGAAATACACTTTCCTGTAGAAATATAGCTGAGAATATAAGGGTTAATACTATTTGTAAAAATGCTGTAAAACATTATAGAGAATTGTAAAGTTTATGGAGAAAATCGATATTTATAGGAGTAAGGAAGGAATTGTTTGAATTTGCAGAGAATAATACAACAATCCACTTGCTGGAAAGAACAAACCAAAAGAGGTGACTGAAATGCTTGCGATGGGAGTATTATTTGGCATTATTGCTATAATTGGTTTTATGTGGTTATATTATTCGCGTTCGTTTAAACAAGCAGAAGTTTTACTCTTTCAAAAAGGTAGTTTGTTGACAAATCAGTCTAGATATTTAGTATGTCCGAAGTGTGGAAGTGCACAGGCCAGGAGTGGAGGATATCAAGAGTGTTGCAAAATTAGATTATGAAAGAAGGAAGCCTCACATTACTTTGTGAGGCTTCCTTCCTTACAATTTTTTTGCGCTCCAAATTGTCCAACGATCTCTTTCGATGATAGGAGAGACGTTTTGTAATGCCGTTTGGATATGATGTAGAAGTTGAGAAAGTTCATTATCTGTTAGTTCATATAGAATGGATCGGCCTGTTCGAGGAGATAAATCTTGTAGCAAAGCCTCTACAGAATCATGTACTTTTCGTACTTCCCATTGTGTTTGTATGGGGAACGCTTGAAGAGAATATTGTTGTAATTCTTGCTGAATAGTAGTGGTTTTTGGTCTTCTTTTCGCTTCTGTTTCAATGAGTTTTGGAAAGACAGAGAAAAAATATCCACGAAGGTGTTCAGGACTTCCTGGGATTATACAATCTTCAATGGTCCGGTCTTGTAAAATAAGTATACCGTCTTTTTTTAATATGCGAGAAGCCTCTCGTATAAATGTGGGAATATCATGCAAATGATGAATGACTGCACGAGAAATGACAAGGTCGAATGTTTCATTAGGGAATGAGATATTATGTGCATCACCGTGAATGAATGAAATGTTTGGGAAGTCGTTACAATTTTCTTTTGCAGCTTGTAATATTTCTTTTGAAAAATCAAGCCCAACAACACTTTTGGCTCCCATAAGAGCAAGTTCTTTCGTGTAAATGCCGCCACCACAACCTATATCAATTACTTGTTTATTTTGCACATCTACAATATTGTTTATTGTTTCCTGCCATGAAATATGTGCGTTACGATTTGCATACGTATACTTATTATTTGCATCATGAAAATTAATGGACATTGTAAAATCCTCCCTTCAGTTTATAGTATAGCTCATTCTATATAATGTAACGTTTTTGTTTTATGCATGAGGATTATAAGAATTTCTTATTGGAAAAGGAGAATCGATTTGAAAGGGAAATATTTAATATTTTTATGTGTTATTTTACTCGCGTCGTGTGGTCAATCCGAGCAAAAGAAAGAACCGAAACAAGTAGAGGAGACAGTGAATGAAATGAGAGAACCATTACAAGTAACTGTTATGCAAAAAGGTAAAGAAGAAAAAAATTTAAAGAAAATGGATGCGGAGTTGGTGGTGGATATTATAAACAAAGCGGAAAAACAAGAAGTAACGGGTAGTTTTGGTGAACCGGAATATGAAATACAAATTAGTAGTGATGGAAAAAAAGAAACATATTATGCATGGTTAAGAGGAGAAGATCGCCGAGGATGGATTCAATATAAGAAAGATATGTATATGCTTAACGAAAAAGATACGGAAAAGCTTTTGGCTATCTTTCCAAAGATTCCAGAACAAAAAGAAGATGAGATGCAGGTAGGCACTTTAACGGAAGTAACAAAAAAAGACATGCAGATTACTGCGTTTCATATTAAAGCTGGTGATCAAAAAATGAATTATACAGTACGTTATACGATTTCACAATCACTATATAATAAGTTAGCAAAGGAACAAGAATATTATTTGCAATTAATTTTCCCGGAAAAGGTCCAAAAATTAATTGGCGCAAAAGAGAGTGAAATAATTTCAGCTGAAAAAGTAAAGGAAGGGTATAAACAGTATGAGTTGAATGTTACTGTTCCGATAAAAGATGCTTCAGAATCACAATTAAAATCACTAGAAACCTATTATGATAATCACGATTTACAAATATTAAATAGTAAGAAAGAAAAAGTAGGAGCATTTCAAAACATTATTCAAATTGTTAAAGAGTATGGTGAAAAAATGAATTTACAAAGATAAAGTGAAATTTTAATCAGGGGGGGCATCCCCCGCTGATTATTAGCACGACTCCTACCTAAATTCTTTGCTCCAGCCGAATTTTGAGGTGGGATTCTTACTGTCCGTAAATAGCGGGCAGTAAGAATCATAAAGTCTATATGGCCTTTCCTAGGAAATGATAATAGAGGGGAAAGATCCCCTCTATTATTTTGCTTTTGCAGATGGCTCATTCATTGATTTTCGTGTAATTAGAAAGGAAATCATAAGAGCAGAAAGAATAATAAGGGCTATAAATAAGTGATTTGGCAACCAATCTAATAATAATACGTAGCTGACGGTATAAAAAATAAGAGTTGAAGCTAAAAACGATAGAGCGCCTATCATAAGAGATTGTAATTTCATTTGTATTTACCTCCTTTTATTTTTATTTTTGGCTAAAAATGGATGGAATAAACATTATTTCTAACAATAGAAAAAAATATGTCATAATAGAGAAAAAGAATAAGTTTTGATGAGTGTATATGGCTCAATAAAGCGAGATAAAGGAGAGGAATATGAAAAATAATAAAAAAGGATTATGGGGAGTTATCGTTGCAATAGGGTTATTTTTACTATCTAAGTTAAAATGGATATTTGCAATTTTTAAGTTAGCAAAATTTTCAACAGTATTTAGTATGTTTTTATCGCTTGGTGCATACGCAGTCATATATGGTTGGAAGTTTGGGGTAGCACTCGTATATTTATTGTTTGTACATGAGATGGGGCATTTATGGGCAGCGAGAAAGAAAGGGATACCAACATCGCCAGCAATCTTCATACCATTTATGGGAGCTCTTATTGGGATGAAAGAGATGCCGAAAAATGCAAAAGATGAAGCTTACATTGCATATATGGGACCTCTTTTCGGATTGCTTTCATTTTTACCCGCGATCCCACTGTATATAATCACGAAAGAGCCGTTTTGGGCGCTTATTATTTTACTTGGAAGTATGATTAATTTCTTTAACTTAATTCCAGTTTCTCCATTAGATGGTGGACGAATAATTTCAGTTGTAAGCACGAAAATTTGGGGAGCAGGGCTAGTTTTACTACTCGGCTATTCTATTTACTTCAAGAGTATTTTAGGAGGATTTATTTTTATTATCGGCTGTATGGAACTATATAGAGTAATAAAGAGAGATGAGCCGATTAAGGAATTAGGATATAAAATCGATGGAATGAAAGAATATGTTGCTAGGCTTGAAGAGGAATTAAAAGAAACTGGTGCGGTGCATCGAACGATTTATATGATTCACCATGAAATGAATGTATTAAGACAAAGAGAACGTGAAAAAGAATTAAAAACAGGAGAACTTCAAAAGATTGAAGTGCTAGAGTACCTTTTACCAAAATTTGAGCCACTTAATTATGTCCCATATGAAGATGAAAAAGAAATGCATACAATTCATATAAGAGAAGCATTTGAAATGTCAGAAAGAAAATTAAATGAATGGGAAACAGAAAAGGAACAACAAGAAAATTATTATAAAGTCGATACGAAAACGAAATGGACAGTATTTGCTTGTTATATCGGATTAATGGCTATACTCGGTTATACAGCTTATGAAGGTTATGTTGTTTTACAAGAGCATTTACCAAGGAGAAGTTTGTAGAAAAATAGTGTCGAAATGAAAAGGAGGATTTAAACAGGAATTACATTTCTACGAGAGAATGTTACAAGTGTAACAGTATATTGTAATATTCATAGTAGAAAAGGGGTTCTGTATATGAAGAAATTGTTAAGTGTATTGGTAACTATTACTGTGATGGCAATAGCGAGCTATAGTCTTATGAAAGTACTATTATATTATGCGAATAAGTCTGCTGGAGTAAATACAGTAGCACAAATAGAAGAGGTGCAAGAGAAGAAGAAGACACTCGATTTTGTTCGTACGACACATGAAAGTTATAATGATTTCTTGAATTATGGCAAGGCAGAGAAATATACAGATGGGGATTGGAAACATTTTAAACAATGGTTTCAAGAGCAAGAAGCTTCTTTAAAAAATATACATAAAGAAATAAAAAATGAAAAAATAAAACGCGATGTGAATAGAAGTTATGAAATTGTAAAAAAAGGTGTGGAGCTTCAGAATATGGAGTATGTAATCTATGCTCATCGCGTATATCATGACTTGGATATACTTGTAAATAAATATAAAGGTGAGACGAATGTATGGGGGTATACCGAGTTTGGAGATGGGCAGCATATACAAGTAATTGAACAAGCAATACAAACGAAGTAGTAGGCTAGCTAGAATTCTAGTTAGCTTTTTTTGAGCATAATTAATGAGGGCTAATTAAAATTTACTTAATATGTGCATTGTTCATATATTTTTCACAAAAACACCATGTTAATAGTGATTAAAATCACAATATGAATTATACAATTCAGTTAAACTAAAAACAGTTAAGGAAATAGAGGAGTGGGATACAATGTTAAGTGCAAAAACAATTGAAATCGTAAAGTCAACAGTACCGTTATTACAAGAAAAAGGCGTTGAGATTACAACGAGATTTTATCAAATTTTATTTTCGGAACATCCGGAGTTATTGAATATTTTCAACCATACGAACCAGAAAAAAGGAAGACAACAACAAGCATTAGCAAATGCTGTTTATGCAGCTGCAATGTACATTGATAATTTAGAAGCTATTATTCCAGTTGTAAAACAAATTGGTCATAAGCATAGAAGTTTAGGTATTAAAGCAGAGCATTATCCAATAGTAGGTACATGCTTACTACGAGCGATTAAAGAGGTTGCAGGCGCACCTGATGAAGTTTTAAATGCATGGGGAGAAGCGTATGGCGTCATTGCTGATGCATTCATTAGCATTGAAGCGGGTATGTATGAAGAAGCTGCACATAAAGAAGGTGGATGGAAAGATTTCCGCAACTTTGTGATTGTTAAAAAAGTGAAGGAAAGCGACGTTGTTACATCATTTTATTTAAAACCTGAAGATGGCGGGAAAGTTTCTTCATTCATCCCAGGACAATATGTAACGATTCAAATAAATATTAAAGGTGAGACATATACACATAATCGTCAATATAGCTTGTCTGATGCTCCAGGAAAAGAATATTATCGTATTAGTGTAAAGAAAGAAAAAGGTGTAGATACACCAGATGGTAAAGTATCTAATTACTTACATGATCATGTAGGGGAAGGGGATGTCTTACCAGTAAGTGCACCAGCGGGAGATTTCGTATTAAATATGGAGTCAACATTACCTGTTGTACTAATTAGTGGTGGAGTAGGTATTACACCGATGATGAGTATGTTAAATACGTTAATTGAACAAGAATCAAAGCGTAATGTATGCTTTGTTCATGCGGCGATAAATAGTAATACACATGCGATGAAAGAGCATGTTGAGACAGTAGAAAAAGAGTATGAACAAGTTAAAGCATATACTTGCTATTCTTCACCGACAGAGCAAGATGTGGAAATGAAGAATTTTGATCAAGAAGGATTCATTGAACGTGAATGGTTACAAACTATTATTCCAACAACTGAAGCAGAATTTTATTTTTGCGGTCCAGTACCATTTATGAAGCATATAAATGCTGCATTAATTGATTTGGGTGTTAAACAAGAGAACATTCATTATGAATTTTTCGGTCCCGCAGCAAGCTTACAATAGATTAATGTTGCCAAGCAAAAAACGAGGTATTATTTTACCTCGTTTTTTGCTTGTTCTCTTAATAAGCGATTAACTGTTTCGCGGCGTACACCTATGAGCTGACCAATTTCAGTTTGTGTTAATATTTCATAAATAGGGATGTCACCTAAATATAAGGTGAACCACTCTTGTAAACGATGAAGGCGCTCTTTAGGAGAGACAGTTGTCAATTGATCGATACGCTGTTGCATCATTCTTAACTTCGATTGTAATTGTATAGCGATATTTTCATATGATGCAGGATTTGCCTGAAGTTTGTCGTACCATTCATTGCTAATTATAGGCTCCACTTCTGTTTTCATTAAAGCAATAGCTGTACCGTGATATTCCTTCGGTGAAATTAAAGAATGGTGAGGTATCGTTTCACCAGGAACGATAATATTAAATAAAAATGGTGTTCCGTCTTCTTCTAACCGAATAACTTTTAATAAACCTGTTTTTATAAAATATAATGGACCGTCCTCACCTTGACGGAATAATACATCTCCCTTATGTAGAATCAATGTTAGCCCCCCATTAAAACATTTCTATTTCTTATATTTTAGCGTATATGTATAAAGACAATATGCTTTTTAAACAGCAATTTCATTGACGAAATGTATGCTATTACAGTAGTATACTATTTAGTGTGTAATAGTACTAGCAATGAATACGCTGTAGGGGGTTTAGTATATTGTTAGATGCGATGAAGATGACGGATATGAGAATTCCGGCGAATGCTATCATTCATGTAGAAGAGATGAAAGGTGGAGTCGTTTTATCCGTTGAAATAGACGGCCAAATTATTTATACGATGGCTTATGATGAAGAAACAGATAGTTATGCTGAATTATATGATCGAAGCGATAAGAGGGCGTGCCAGGTACATGAAGACTTTATGGGATGGTCACTTCTTCACTAAAAAGATGTCAATATGACATCTTTTTTTATTGAATCGATAGATTATACAAAGAAATGAAATATAAGGATAAAATTTGTAATAAATGATTTTGCATTGTTAGCGCTTTGTAACTGTAAGATAACTGTTTTTTCGCTATCATAAAGATAACAGTCATAGCTATAGGAGTGATCAACTTGAAGAAATTACATATTTCAAATTTTATGCTATTAAGTGTTTGTTTAGTTTTATTTGTTCTCCTAGGAGCCTTTTTATATTCATGTGTATAAGAAAAAACGCATTCTAGAAAGAACGCGTTATAAAAATGAAGTAATGATTAATCTAGTTCCAAGAATAATTAATGTGATACGTAATAAATTAATTACTGCATTACCGCTTAATTTTGTGTTAATATAAGCCCCGATTTTTCCGCCAATCCATGCACCAGGAATAAGAATTAATGCATAAGCCCAGCTGACATTTCCTAGAGAGATGTGAGTTAAAGAACTTACAATTGCTGAGAGAAATACGATAAACATTGAAGTTGCTACAGCAATGTGTGCTGGGAACGCAAAAAGGAGCATCATCACTGGCACAAGTAAGGCACCACCACCAATTCCAAATAATCCGGATATAAATCCAACTATAAAGGCAATAAAGATAGCGAGAAATGGTGGGAATTGATAGTCTACAGTATTTCCTTCGTTATCTGTAAAAGATCGCTTAATTACAGTCATATTTGATAGGGAAAGAGGTTTCAATTTGTCTCGTAGTATAAGAAGAATGGAGACGAATATAAGAAAAATCCCAAAGTATAAAGAAAATGTATCTTGGTTTAAAAATTTGTTTGCCCATGATCCGATAATACCACCAGGGCCACTCCCGATAAATAAAATAAGTCCACTTTTATAATCTACCCGTTTATGTTTCATATAAGTAAGGGTAGAAGCCAGCCCTGTAAAAACGACTGTTACCATAGAAGTTCCTACTGCGAGTTGTGGTGATAAACTGTGTAATCCAATTAATAACGGAACGATAATAATTCCGCCTCCAAGTCCGACTAGGCTCCCGACTGTCCCGGCGATTAATCCGATGAAAAGTAACATGATGTATTCCAAAATTGCCAACTCCTCTATATAACTTATCCATCAATCATTATACACGCTTTTTAATAAGAAATAGGCTTGTTCACAAAAAAGTCGTCTTCCTAGAAAAATAAGGAAGACGACTTTTGATTAAAAGATTAAGTGTAATAAGTAGTAAAATAATGCAGCTAAAGAAGCTGAAATAGGAAGTGTAATAACCCATGTAATTAACATGCGTTTTGCAGTTCCCCATTTTACACCTTTCACGCGATGTGAAGCACCAACTCCTAAAATAGAAGAAGAGATAACGTGCGTCGTACTAACCGGTAAGTGAATAAATGTTGCGCCGAAAATAACAAGTGATGATGATAAATCGGCAGCTACACCATTTACAGGACGAATTTTCATAATTTGTCCACCGACAGTTTTAATAATTTTCCAACCACCGACAGAAGTACCAAGACCCATTGCGATTGCACAAGATAATTGTACCCAGAAAGGGATATCGCCAGAAGTATGATAGTTATTGGCCATAAGAGCCATCGTAATGATTCCCATTGCTTTTTGTGCATCATTTGTACCGTGCGTATAAGCTTGCAATGCAGCGGTGAAAATCTGGAATATACGGAAGTTCTTGTTCGTTTTCGTTAAGTTAAAGTTTTTAAATACCACTTTAAAAATACTATATACGATGTAACCAATAACAAAAGCGATGATCGGTGAAATGATTAAAGCTTCAAGAATTTTTATAAACCCTTTATAGTTTAATGCGCTAATACCAGCAGCAGCAATTGCTGCACCAGCGATTGCGCCAATGATTGCATGCGAAGAACTACTTGGAATGCCATAGTACCAAGTGATCAAATTCCAGACTATTGCCGCAAGCAAAGCAGCTAAAATTACAAGAGAACCATTTTGCAAAGCAAACGGGTCAACAATATCTTTTGTAATCGTTTTTGCTACACCTGTAAATGTCATCGCACCTAAAAAGTTCATAATAGCTGCCATAACAATTGCATGTCTAGGCTTTAGAGCTTTCGTTGAAACAGCCGTTGCAATAGCGTTTGCTGTATCGTGAAATCCATTGATAAAGTCAAAAGCTAAAGCGCAAATGACTACTAAAACGGTCAGTATCAAGAGTGTATCCATGATCAAACTCCTTACGCGTTCTTCATAATGATTGTTTCTAATACGTTTGCAACGCTTTGACAGCTATCAGCTACTTCTTCAAGCTCTTCGTAAATCTCTTTAAATTGAATAATCTTAATCGGATCTTTCTCACGAGAGAATAAGTGCTTAATCGCATGACGGCGAATATCATCACATTGTGACTCGTAATCCTTAATCTTGATCGCATTTGTACGAATATCGACTAATTTCTTTTTAGAAAGTAGTTCAACAGAATTTGCAATCTCAATCGCACATTGATTAATTGCTTCAACGAATTTAATCATGTATTCATCAGCTTCTGTAATAGAATACATTTCGAATAGACCAGCACTGTGATCTAATCCGTCTAATACATCATCCATACTCATTGCAAGTTGTAGGATGTCTTCACGTTCAATAGGAGTAATAAACGCTTTGTTTAGCTCCATAATGATTTCGTGAATGAATGAGTCACCTTTTGACTCATACTCTTTCATGCGCATAGAAAACTCTTTTAAATCGCTAGCATTTTTAATTTTATACTCCACGAAAAACTGCGCGCCTTCTTTTAAATTTTCGGAAACGTTCATAAGCATTTCAGAAAATTTATCTTTTTTTGATTTAAAGACCATTATTGTTACCCCCACAAAAGTAATATATGTAAAATATATTGGCTAATCAATTCTAACAAAAAACTGTCGTTTTTTAAAACATTTTATCGAAAAGTTTACAAAAACTTAACAAAACTCTCATTGTTGTATTAATAATATTAATACTCAACAATGAATATCTTACTTGTAGAATGTCCTTTTCTTGCAAAAAGTATGAATGTGAAAGAAAAGCTTTACACTATAGGAACGACTACGTTATTATAATAAATTTAAAAGGAGGTATATTCTTCCTTTTAAAAAAAGAGTGTAAACAAATGAAGGAAGTGAACCAATGAAATTGAAGAACACTCACTTTAAAAAAACGCTTGAGTGGTTCAATAAGAGGAAGAAACTACGCAATTCATTAATTGTATTGGGAAGTTTACTTGCTACTCTATTTATTGTTGTAAATATAATAATTTCCATTCAAGATATATCTGAATTAAAACAAGCTGTTCCACAACCGACTTTAATTTATGATGCAAATAATGAAGTTGCGACTAAATTAGCTTCTTCTAAAACAGAAGGGGTCAAAAGGAAAGATATTCCTGATATTATGGTTCAAGCAATTGTTGCAGTAGAAGATAAGGAATTTTTTAGTCATCATGGTATTTACTATAGTGGAATTATAAGTGCTGTATTTAAGAACATTACAGCCGGTGAAGTTGTGGCAGGTGGTAGTACAATTACACAACAACTTGCGAAAAATGTATTTTTAACGCAAGACCGTACATTCTCGCGTAAAATAAAGGAATACTTTCTAACGAAAAAAATAGAACGTACTTATACGAAAGATGACATTGTTGAAATGTATATGAATCAAATTTATTTTGGTGAAGGTGCTTGGGGGATAAAAAGAGCAGCTAAATCTTATTTTGATAAAGAAGTAAAAGACTTAACGATTTCAGAAGCTGCAACGATTGCAGGATTAATTAAAGCGCCATCTGCGTATTCGCCGTATAAAAACTTTAATAAATCAATTGAAAGACGTAATGTCGTATTAGGTTTAATGAAGGAGCAAGGATATATTTCTGAAGAACAATATAATCAGGAGAAAGAATCAGGTCTTGTATTACGACGTGGTGTTGACGATAAATATAAGGGGAAATATTCTCAATACGTAGATTATATTGTTAGAGAAGCGATGGACAAGTATGAATTAACACAAAATGAAATTTTAGCAGGTGGCTATCGTATTTATACGGAACTTGACTCGAAAAAACAACAAGCGGTTGAAGATGTTGTGAATAATGATAGTTATTTTAAAGATAGTGGCTCAGATCAGCTTATGCAAACTGGAGTGGTCCTTATGAATCCAAAAACTGGCGGTGTTCCGGCTTTAGTTGGAGGCAGAGGTCCTTATCAATTTTTACAGTTTAATCATGCAACACAATTAAAAAGACAGCCAGGTTCAACGTTAAAGCCTCTTGCAGTGTATGTACCAGCGTTAGAACAAGGATATGAAGTATACGATGTCTTAAAAGATGAACCGTTTAATATTAAAGAATATGCACCACAAAATAGTGATCATACGTTCCATGGTAATGTGACGATGTATGAAGCGGTGGCAAAGTCATATAATGTTTCAGCAGTTTGGCTATTAGAGAAAATTGGATTAGATAAAGGATTGAAATCTTTAGAGCGGTTTGGTATTCCATTAGAGCCTGAAGACCATACGTATCCAATTGCTTTAGGAGGTATGCATGTAGGGACTTCACCATTTGTAATGGCTCAAGCGTATAGCGCACTTGCAAATGATGGTGTCCAAGTAGAAGCTCATGCCATTAGAGAAATCCAAAATGCTGAAGGGAAAACAATTGGAAAATGGTATAAGAAAGAAACTCGTGTGACGAACGAGAAAGTTGCCCAAAAGATGACATACTTATTAAAAGGTGTTATTGAAAGGGGAACAGGTGAAAAAGCGAAAGTTAATAATATCGATACCGCAGGCAAGACAGGGACTACCCAGCTTGTAAATGGACCAAGCACTGGTGCGAAGGATTCGTGGTTTGTTGGATACACACCGGATTTAGTAGGTGCAATTTGGGTAGGGTATGATAAAACGGATAGTGAGCATTATGTGCCAGGAGGCAGCCAAATTACAACGACAATGTTCCGGGATATTATGAAGAAAGCGAATGGAAATCCAACTCAAAAGGCATTTCAGTTATCATTAATACCTGAGGCGGATTATACAAAACAATTAAAAACGATTGAGGAAGAAAAACGAAGGAAAGAAGAAGAGAAAAAACGAAAAGAAGAGGAACAACAAAGAAAAGAACAGCAAAATGAATGGATAGATAAAGTGAAAGAGTGGATTCCATTTTGGTAAAAAAAGAGGCGAATAACGAGTTCGCCTCTTTTTTATGAGAAATGAGCGGTTTTATCTCGGTTCAAAATGTGGCAACAGAAAAGAAGTTAGGTGAGAATCGAGCTGCCTATAAAAATTTGATGGGTTTAACTTAATAATCCGTGGGGATGGGAAAAGCGCCACGGATTAAAGCTTCAGTTTATTTATTTAGCGTAACATTGGTCCTACCGAAGGATTGAGAATCATACGTGACGGTTATTATTCCTTTACTAATAGGTTCATATGGCAATTCCTCTTCGAAATTTCCAGTATTTTCATTATGGATAGAGAGTGTTATTTCATCAACGTCTTTATTTTTATATTGATCTTTAATCGTTTCAGCGATTTGAAGTAGGTTTTCATAACTAGAAGCTTCTGTAATAAGCATTCCTTTTATAACTTTTTTTTCATTTTGTGTGGAAGAGGAATACGGGATGTTGTTTTGTTTTGTATACAGAAGTTCGTATGGAATTGTTTTTCTTTCTGCTTTTGAAACATTTGAATAGTTTAGAGTTAAAAGAAACCCTATACATAAAATTATGCATACCATAAGAACAAACCAAAAACGTGTCAGTGATATAATTCGCATTGTCATCCCTCTTTCATGTCTTTGTCTTCACTATTCATCATACAAAAAGAGGATTAAGCTAGAGTAAATTTGAAGTAAAGAAACGTAAAGAAGGAGCACTTATCCTCCAAAATAAGTGCTCCTTTTTATTAAAAGAAAGATTTAACATACAATCAAAATAATACAAATTACTATAAATCAAACATTCTTGGTCGTTCGAAAATAAAATGAAAACTAAAATTAGTAAATTCGGAAGACTGATAGTGTAGCTGTTGTGTCACCAGTGTTAGGGATGGAAATAGTATTTACTGTAGGTTGTACAGAGATTGTTGTACCAGCTGTTAAAGTAACAATTGTGGAGAAAGAAACCGCACTACCGATAACGTTAGTTGAAAAATTACGAGTAGGTGATTGACCGTTGAATGAAATACCGAATCCAAATGGTGAAGAACCCGGGAAGGTTGTAGATGCTGAGAAACTAATATCGTATACTCCTGTTTCTAAAATAGTTAAAGTATCTGAAGTGTCATTAAAAATGAGATTATTTAGTTCGAAAACTTGATTAAATTGGATATTCGTTCCAGGTGATATAGTTTGTGGATTAGAATTTCCTATTGCTGCTATAGTTACAGGGAGTGGTGTGCCCGACGGTCCAGTAGCGCCAGTAGCACCAGCCGGACCTAATGATTAATTCGTTCATAGTTCGCTTTAGGTAAAATTGGAATAGAAATAGTGAAAGTTGTACCGTTTTGATTACTAGACATTTTTAATGTACCGTTATGATTTTGAATAATTTTCTTCGTTACTGACAAGCCCAGTCCTGTTCCTGAATCTTTTGTTGAGAAGAATGGATCAAAGATATATTCTTGAATAGCTGGAGGAACCCCAGTTCCGTTATCTGTGAAAGTAATCCGAACAAAGTTATCTAGGCGATAACTAGAGATTTGAATGGAAAGAGGTCTTCCGCCTCGAGCATCGATAGCATTTTGAAATAAATTTAAAAAAACTTGCACAAGTTCATGACGATCGATATTGACAAGTACACCATCTAATTCCGTAGAAAATTCATAGTCAATAGAAATGTTGTGTAAAAAAACTTCACTAGCAAGTAGTTGTTGAATATATTCGCGTAAAAACGTATTGATGGGAAAAGGTTCTCTAGTAAATTCACGCGTTTTTGAAATGGCTAAAAATTTTGTGATAATACTATTTGCACGATCTAGTTCAGGAATGAGTAGACTTTTAAACAATTCTTTATTGGATGGAGAAACGTTATCTTGTAGAAATTGCAAGTATCCACGTACCGTTGTAAGGGGATTTCGTACTTCATGAGCAATCCCAGCTGCGATTCGTCCTGCTAATGAAAATTTTTCTGCATCACGTTCTGTGTTTAAATAATGGAAGACACTAATAACTCTAAAAATCTCTCCGTTATAATCCCGAATAATTCGATTGTTTAAAATACCATAGTTTTTGTCTAACACTTCTTCATTATATATTTCTGTTCCTGTTCTTAATGTTTCAATCGCTTTAATTTGTTCTTCTGGCAAGTTTAGTAATTGTTGAATTGGCTTTCCAATTATATCATTTCGTACTACACCAAAATCATCTGCTGCAGCTTGATTACATAAAGTTATATTTCCTTTACTATCAACAAAGGTGACATGATGTGAAAAAGCATCAAAAATATGAACAAAGTATGTTTCAAGTTGTTCAAATAAAAATAATGAATCGCAAGTAAGTTGAAAATCAGCCTTTTTATTCTCTTTTTGTATGTTTTGAATGGAATGAGTCGTTCTCGTTTTCTTTATTTGTAAACCAATATGTGGATTCTTGTATGTGAAATGATGTGGTAATTGATTCACAAGCTCTTCATATAACCGCACTTTATTTTCTAGTTCTTCTATTCGTTTTTCATGAGATACAATATCATCGTTTGGAAGCATAAATAAATAACCCCTCAATTTAAAAATTCTTCCATTTAGTATATCATATTTTTATACGGATACTCTTAAAGAAGGGGCTACTTAATGAAATTGATTAGCTGAAATGTCCGGGAAGTGAGTAGAATGGATAGAAGGTGAAGTTAAAAAGGGAGGGATATATTTGCTTTTCATTGGAGTGACAGGGTGGGGAGATCATGATTCTTTATATATAAATCCCTATGAAAATAGAAATAAATTGCGAACTTATAGTGAACATTTTCCCATTGTGGAAGTAGATAGTTCATTTTATGCGATACAACCTGCGCGGAATTATACAAAATGGGCGATGGAAACGCCGAAAGATTTTTCTTTTATAGTAAAAGCCTATCAAGGAATGACAGGACATATGAAAGGGGAAATCCCTTTTTCTACGTTCGATGAGATGTTTGATGTGTATAAACAATCCATTCTTCCTTTAATAGAAGCAAATAAATTAAAAATGATTTTATTTCAATATCCACCATGGTTTGATTGTAAAGTGAAAAATGTAGATTTACTTCGATACACGAAAGAAAAAATGGAAGATTTACCATGTGCAATAGAATTTCGAAATCAAACATGGTTTTATCCAGAAATGAGAGATAAGACGTTACAGTTTTTAGAAAAAGAAAACTGGATTCATACAATTTGCGATGAGCCTCAGGCTGGAATAGGATCAGTACCGCTTATATTAGAGGCAACAAACTCGGACATGGCGTTAATACGTTTTCATGGCCGAAATGTTCATGGTTGGCTGGATAAAGGAGAAAATTGGAGAGCGGTTCGCTGTTTATATCGTTATAATAGTAAAGAATTGGCGGAATGGGTAGACCGATTAGAGCGATTGAAAAAGAAGACGAAGGATATATTTGTATTGTTTAATAATAATTCGGGCGGAGATGCAGCGGATAATGCGAAACAGCTTATGAAAATGATGAACATTACATATGGTGAGCCGAAGCCTGAGCAATTAAATTTGTTTGAATGATGATAAACAAGAAAGGCACTGTACAAACAGGGGGAATGTACAGTGCCTTTCTATATGAAAAAGAGGGGTAACAATGTTACTGAGCGTTTGGTTGATTCATCAATTGTTGGCTTCATAATAAATGATAATGGTTATCATTATCATTGTCAATGGTTTTTCGGAAAATAAGTAAAAAACTTTTTATCCCGCTATTTGCGGCAGTAAAACTCCTACCTCAAAATTCGGCTGGAGCAAAGAAGTTAGGTGGGAGCCCTGCTGCCCGTAAACGCCCGATTGGTGAAGGCTAATAATCAGTGGGGGATGAACAAAACCCCCACTGATTAAAGTTTCACTTTATATTTTAAATAGTAATAAAAAAAGAACAGCAATTATGAACTGCACCCCAATTGTTAGACACAGTCTAACAATTGGAGGTGCAGTTTTTCTATGGCTAAATTTACAGCTGATGAAAAAATACAAATCGTTCTACGTTATTTGAACGGAAATGAAAGTTATCGAGAAATGGGTAGAGCGATCGGTATAAGTGGCACAATCATTCTGAATTGGGTAAACCAATATAAGCAGAATGGTGTGGAAGCTTTTCTAAAACGATGTACAAATTACACACAACAATTTAAACTAGACGTACTAAACTTTATGATTGAAAACGGTATGTCCTTATTTGAGACGGCAGCTATCTTTAACATTCCTGCCCCTTCAACGATTTCTGTTTGGAAAAAACAACTCGAAACACAAGGAATTGATGCCCTTCAATCTAAAAAAAAGGGGCGTCCATCTATGAAAAAAGAGTCAAATAAACAAGTAAAACAAGCTTTAGCTGAAGGGTCAGTCGAAGCACTTGAAGCACGTATTAAACAGCTTGAAATGGAAAATGAGTACTTAAAAAAGTTGAATGCCTTAGTTCAAAACAAGGAAAAGTCACTAAACAAGACAAAGCGCAAGTAGTCTATGAATTAAGGCATAAATATTCGGTGAAGGCACTCGTGGAGTTAGCTACTATTCCACGAAGCACGTATTATGATTTAGTAAAGAAAATGAATCGCCCAGATGTAGATGCCGATTTGAAAGCTGAGATTAAAGTGATTTATGAGGAGAATGAAGGTCGTTATGGCTACCGTCGCATTCGTGATGAGTTAGCGAATCGTGGTCAGAAAGTGAATCACAAAAAGGTGCAACGTATTATGAAAGAGCTTGGATTAAAGTGTGTTGTGCGTATGAAGAAATATAAATCCTATAAAGGGAAAGTCGGTAAAATTGCACCCAATATTTTAGAGCGTAATTTTTATGCAGATGCACCGAATCAAAAATGGGTAACAGACATCACAGAGTTTAAATTATTTGGAGAAAAACTGTATGTATCACCTGTATTAGACTTGTATAATGGTGAGATTATTACCTATACAATTGGTTCTAGACCGGCGTATTCACTTGTTTCAGAGATGTTAGAGAAAGCATTAGAACGTTTACCTGAAAACCACCAGCTACTGATGCATTCGGATCAAGGATGGCATTATCAAATGAGACAGTACGTCCGTACACTTGAATCAAGAGCTATCGTACAGAGTATGTCTCGAAAAGGAAACTGTTACGACAACGCAGTAATAGAGAATTTCTTTGGGATTATGAAGTCGGAGTTCCTCTATATAAAAGAATTTGAATGCATAGAGCATTTTAAAATAGAATTAGAAAAATATATAGATTATTATAATAAGAAACGGATTAAGGCAAAATTAAAAATGAGCCCGGTACAATACCGGACTCATTTGGATCAAGTAGCCTAATGAAATAACCGTGTCTAACTTTTAGGGGTCACTTCAATTACTGCTGTTCTTTTCCATTGATGATTTGTTGTAAATCAAAAGGAGTTATCGCTTGGATAAATTCCTTTGAGATAAGTGTTTGAACGAGAGTGCTTTCAGAAATTGTAGCACCTGTTTTCTTTTCATAAGATTTCTTTAATAAATCAAGTTTTTCAGCCGTTTCTTTCGGTAATTCAATTGTTAATGTGTTCATAATTTCTCCCCCTTACTATTAGAGTACCACTACAGTATAGGAGAGACAAGACAAGAAAAGAGAATATGAAACATAAAAAAGGTTACCAAATTTACAAATGGTAACCTTTTTATGTATAAGAGTTATTAAGCAATACCGATATACTTTAAAGTTTTGGATGGAGTACTGTGATCAAAGAAGTGTTGTAAAAATGCAATATCAACACCTGATTTGTATGCACAATAGCCCCAAGTTTTTCGAAGTGTATGTGAGCTAATCCCTTCTAATCCAACTTCTTTTGCAGCTTTGTTTAAAATGTACCATGCATGTTGTCTCGTAATAGACTTTGTTCCTTTTTGAGACTTTAATAATGGTTCATTACGTTTCCAAGTTTTACGTTCTTTCATGTAGTCTTCGATTGCGTGCTGTAAGTCTTCATTTACAGCAAACCATTTATGTTTCTTTACTTTTTCATTGTAAAATAAAATGGAATGGCGAACATTTTCGTCTTCATCGATTACATCACTAACTTTTAATTGTAAGATTTCACTTACTTTTAAGCCAGAATTTACAGCTAATACGAATAATAAGCCATCACGTTTCGAAGATTGTAAAAGTATATTTTTGATAGTTTCTAATTGTTTTTCATTTTGAATAGGTTGTCCTGCTTGTTTCATTTCACGCACTCTCCTCTTTTATATGTGTAAAGGAAAGGATTAACTTGTTTCTTACTATAAAGGGAGAGTGTGAATTTCATGTGAACTCCTAGTGAAATTAAGACAAATTATTTGACTTCTTTTACTTTTTGTAAATTAAAATAAAATACAACGCTATTAGTGGTATTATACACGCCGTATTCAGCGTGATGGAGATCTAAAATGTTTTTCACAATGGATAACCCAAGGCCAGTACCTCCAGTATGACGGCTACGAGAAGCGTCTAAACGGTAGAAGCGATCCCAAATTTTTTCAAGGCTTTCTTCTGGAATAGGATTACCTGTGTTTTCAATTTTGATTTTCACTGTATCTTCCGTTTCTATAACAGAGACGTGTATTTTTTCACCATCTGGAGTATATCGAATTGCATTGCTAAGTAAGTTTACAACGACTTGCTCAATACGGCTACGATTTGCTTTAACAAATAGAGAAGAGTCAGCATGGATGTCTACTTGTAAATGTTTTTCCTCCATGCTAAATAATAATTTTGTATAGACTTGTTGAATTAATTCACCGATCGAGAATGTCGACATTTCTAGTTTGTACGTACCTGATTCTAGTTTTGCTAATTCTAACATTTCAACAATGAGCCTGTTCATATTATCTGTCTCTTCCAAAATAACATTTGTATAATATGTCGTATCTTTACTTACGCCATCTTGAATACCTTCAGCGAAGCTACGAATAACACTAAGTGGTGTTTTTAATTCATGAGATACACCAGAAATGAATTCTTTTCTCGTTTTTTCCAATTGACGTTCGCGTTCAATATCTTGTTGTAATTTTGTATTGGCAACATTTAATCGGTCGATTCGATCTTTTAAATTTACAGAGAGTGTATTAATACCACTTGATAACCCGCCAATTTCATCGTCTGCCGTAACAGGTAACTTCTCGCTAAAATCAAAGTTTGCCATTTTTTTTGTAACACGATTTATCTTAATTAATGGTTTAACAATGATTTTTGAGTAGTAGAAGGATAACAAAATAATAACGAGAAACACGATAATTAAGGCATAGACATAATAATCTTTCAAAACGAGCATCGCTTCATTAACAGGTTGTAAAGATGCTATCACAAAAGCGTAATCCTTAATTTTTCCGTTTTCCATAATAGGCTTTACAAAGACACTGTTTTTTATATTTTCCCCACTATCTAAAATATACGTGTTTAATTGATTTGAATTAGAAGTACCTTGTCTAATAGTACTTGCAAAATATTCAACAGCTTGTAATGTTTCAAAATCATTTGCAAGGCGAACCTCAGATTTGGAAGGGATATGTAATTTAGATATCACACCGGTAAAACTGATCTGAGACGTAGTTTTATATCGATTTGTGAGTCTATTTTTAGAGGGGTTACCACTAATTGATTGAAAATCAGAATTGCCATTTTCATTTCGCCATCGATTATAATTAGTCGTCAGTTCTAGTGGCGTTATTATATTATCTTGTAAAAATCCCTCTACGTGAATCATGCCCTCTTTTTTTAAGCCTAAATTTTCGAATTTATTATATTCTTCGGGTGTTAAAAGATTATTAAGTGGGATGGAATAGGTTTTATTGTTATTAGGGTTAATTACCTCAATGTAGTAATTGTTTTCACTTTTAATAATGCCGTTAGAATCTAAAAATTGCATTTCAGCATTCGTTTTATCGTGAAATTCTTGTTTTAGCTTTCTGATTTCCTCAAAACTTTTGTCGCTTTTTTCATAATTATCTACGAATTTTTCAAAAGCCGTTTGAACGGTTTTTATTTTTTTATTAATATAAAACTTCTCTAAAAATAGAGATTGTCCAAGGAAAAAAAGGAGAAATATGATTGTAAATAAAGTTGATGTTAATAAAAATAGTTTAAAGACGATGCTTCTGTTCTTCACTGTTTCACCTCGTATGAAAAATACTGTAATACAAATGATTTCTTAATTATAACAAAGGTTACAAAAAAGTAGAGGAGATAAATCTGTCTCTCTCTAAAGTAGTTTTTTATAGAAAGTCACATAAAGAGAAGGTGCAGTGACTATAGAAGTATTTTAGCATAAAAAAGAACTCGCCAGACGTATGACGAGTTCTTTAGTGTACTATTGCTGAATTGCTGCATCTAAAGCGATTTCAATCATTTCGTTAAATGTAGTTTGACGCTCTTCAGATGTAGTTTCTTCACCAGTGAAGATATGGTCGCTTACTGTTAATACAGATAATGCATTTACACCATATTTAGCTGCTAATGTGTAAAGAGCAGTCGTCTCCATCTCTACTGCTAATACACCGTAATCTGCAAGTTTTTTAACCATGTCCATGCTCTCACGATAAAATACATCTGCTGTTAATACGTTACCAACACGAACGTGTAATCCTTTTTCTGTTCCAGCATCGTAGGCTTTCTTTAAAAGATCAAAGTTTGCAGCAGGAGCAAAATCAAAACCCGGGAATGTTAAGCGATTCATATTAGAATCTGTACAAGCCGTCATCGCAATAATAACGTCACGTACCTTAACATCTTTTTGAATTGCACCACATGTCCCAACACGAATTAAATTTTTCACTCCGTAGCTTTGAATTAATTCGTTTACATAAATAGAAATAGAAGGAACACCCATGCCTGTACCTTGAACAGATACACGCTTTCCTTTGTAAGTTCCAGTGAAACCTAACATGCCACGCACGTTATTATAACAAGTAACATCCTCTAAAAATGTTTCAGCAATATATTTTGCACGTAATGGATCACCAGGTAATAAAATAGATTCAGCAATTTCGCCTTGTTTTGCTTCAATATGTACACTCATGAAAAATCCTCCTTATTAATGTATTGATAGAAATCAATATCATTTGCATTATACACTACGACTCCTTTCAATTAAAATCTTTTTTATTTGTAATATGTGCAAAAGAGGAGGATTTCATAAATCATAATCTAGAATATATATTTAAGAGGTTTTGCATGGATAAAGAAAATAAAAATGGTAGGTGATATTTTGAAAAATCTTGTCATTGGGCTTATTGCACTAATACTTATTGTGGCAGGAGGATTTTACATAAAAAAATATCAAGAAACTGTAGAAACGACCGGAGATGTTCAAGAAGTGAAATGGGAGGTGAAGAATAAAGAAGGAAATGAAAAAGTCGATATTTCGTTTCAATTGCTAAATAAAATGAATAATGAAGTTCGTGGTGTGAACGATCAAATTCGAGCAGTGATAGTGGATGGGAATTTGAAAAACATACAACAAACGAAGCCTATATTTGCTGGAAATGGATCGTATAAGCTATCTTCAGATGTAGCAAAAGGTGAAAGGTACACGATATTTTTGTATGAAAATGAAAACAAGTCCCTGGAATCATTTGCTAAGAAAGATTTTGGTGAAGAAAAAAAGGAGACAAACAAGGACAAGAATAAAAAGAAACTACCTGTCGATACTGTACTTACAAAAAATATAGGAGAGCATCAAGTGTCTCTTTTATTTGGTGCATTACATCCGAATGAGGCAACGACATTAACATTTCAGTTTCAAGCGAAAAAGGGAGAAAAGCTGAAATTAAATTCAGGGAGAGGCGAAGTCAACGCGCTATATATCGTTGATGAAACGAGTGGACATTTTTTATATGCCGTTCCTGTTGATACGGATGAGCAATTACAATATCGTATTACATTTCCAGAAGAAGGAACATATAAAATATGGGGGGATTTCTATATAAATGGTAAGAAGTATGAAAAGGAGTTTAGTATACAAGTGCAAAAACGAAAAAACAGCTAAGTACTTAGCTGTTTTTTCGTTTTCCTATTAATTTTGTTACAGAGAGCATTGTAATTGGTAAAGAATGATTCTTTCGAAATGCTAAATATTTTCCACTCCATGCAGGTTTATATTTTTCTTTGAAATGTCGTAAACCGCTGAAGCTATATGTGTAACGAACGTTATTAAATATTGCAGCAGCAACTCGTTCAGACCAAAACGATTGCGTTGATACACCGACATTTGAGAGTGGTGCCATACCAATATTAAAGGAATGGTATTCATTTTCTTTTGCCCAGTGGAATAAGTGGATAAAAATTGCATCCATAATTCCGCTAGGGGCATCTGGATAATAACGCATTAAATCAACAGATAATATGCCACTTTGATATACTGGCATAAAGGTTGTGAATGCAATGATTTTTCCTTCTGCATCAGATAATGTAGCGATAGGGGCACGACTAATATACTCACGATCGAAGTACCCAAGTGAAAATCCTTTCTCTTTTTTTCCGCCGAGCCAAGCATCAGACACTATCTTTAATTCCTCGTATAATTCGTCTGAGAATGGTGGCTCATGAATAGAGAATGTATAACCTTCTCGTTCAAAACGGTTGAAAGTGGCTCGCATACCAGCACGTTTCTTTCCTGTTATTGTAAACGTATTTAAATCAACGACAGCCTCTTCACCAAGTTTAAAGAAATTGTAGCCAAAATCGTGGTATAAGCTCATCCATTTGCTTTCAATTTGATAGAATACGCAAATATACCCAAATCGATCAGCTTCAGTCAAAAATTCTTGCAATACAGTGCGGTAGGAGGATGGATCACCAATTGGATCACCTAGTACAACAAGACGTTTTCCAGTAATTGAAAAGAGAAGAAGTGCTTTTCCGTCACTACTGAAGAAGAACTGTTTATCTCCTAAAAAACCTAAATGACTAAGTACATTCCCGCCATGTTCATCTAAGAAGTTTTCTAACCTTTTATCATTAGCTGGTTGCCCGGGAAATTGACTACGGTAACGATTGGCAATTAGTGAGCCGATAAGTAAAAAAGTAGGAACGAAAAAGGCTGCTGCTAATGCACTTCGTTTAACTTGTGTAATATTTCGAACGACAAAATCAGGTTGGAACGCTTCTTTTGCACCCGCAAATAAAATACCTAAGTTTTTATATAAATATAGCGTAAGTAATAAGAAGATAAATACTTTTACGATATCAGAAAGTGAGACTTCCATTTTCTCGCGTATAAATCTTTTACGAAGCATATACAACACAGCAAGTACGATTAATAAAATAAAGGTTTCTTCAATGTCAATTCCTTTTAAGGTATTAAAGATTGCTGCTCCAATTAAAGAAACAATCGTCATATAGTAAGAACGCTTTGTTCCATAATATATGCCTCGCGAAAGAATCAGGAGGAGAATACCGAATGTTAATGATAAGCTAAAAGAAAATTGAATAAGGTGCTTTGGAGCTAAAATATGTAAGGCGTGAGCTCGATTTATACTAGTCGGTAAAATTGTTGATAGAATAACCATTAAGCCAGCGAATACTGTTAAAGCGGCGGATGCCCATGAACCTAATTTCCCTAAAAAATCACGTTGTAAAGTCCAAATTACACCAGTTGTTTCTAACGCAGGTGCAATAAATGGTTTATCTTCAATTTTTTTTATGGCAGCTCCTGTCATTTCAAAGGCTGCAAAAATGAGACCTAGGCAGAATGGTAAGATGTAATAGACAAGTCGGTATAATAACATAGCAGGTAGTAATACGCCTGTATCAACGCCGTATTGTCCTAGTCCAGTTAAGAAAACAAGGTCAAATGAACCAAGGCCACCAGGAACAAGACTTACGACACCAGCTAAAGCAGCAATTACGTAAACACCTAAAAACTTTTGAAATTCGATATCAATTCCAAACAATATTAAAATGACGTACATAACGATACCGGCAGATACCCACTCGACTAATGAAACTAATGAATATAAAACAGTTGGATTTTTCTCTTCTTCTTCCTCTTGTCCGTCTAGCTGTTTTGTTTTTCTATTTTTAATTTTAGAAAACCCAATATATATAGGAACGAAAAGAGCAAAGAAGATAAGAACAGGCCATAACCACGGTTTTTCGTGCAGAATAAAACTAGTGTCTAATATTCCAATAAGGCCGAGGAATGACAGAATGGCTAATCCGTTAATAAAAGCGGTTGTCATCCAAGCAATACTTTTAATAAGTTTTCCATTATCTTTTATATGCGGACGATATAGCATTGTACGTACACCGGCACCAACAAGACCACCAAAACCGATAAATCCATTTAAAGTGTTGGCAATCCATGAGATGCGGAAGATCTTTTGTACAGGTATATCTGCTTTTAAGTAACGAAGCATAACAAAGTCATAAAAGAACATTGTTGAAACGGCAAATGCACCGAGTGTAATCGCTAAAAATACCCCACCAGTTGGAATGTTTTTAATTGTTTCAATTGCTTCTAAAAAAGAAATGCCTGCTAATTCTTTTTTAGCTTGAAAGAAAACAATTGTTAAGACAACAAATGGGAAGATTATTTTCCCGATTTGTAAGAAACGTTTCCATGAAAACGACATAAATACAACTCTCCTTGTGTAAGAAAACTGAGACAATAATATTATTATGACAAACTTCAAGAAAAATAAAAAGGTAAATTCCTGTATAGGGAAGCTATTTTTTATATAGGTTATATTTAAAAGAATATTTCGTTTATTAGAAAATTGAGTTAATATAAGGTTAAAGAAGGAAGAGAGGGGAAGTAGATGATTATAATAGGTTATGCAGGATATGAGTTAGAAAAAGCAAAACCGAATACATCAGAAGATTTTTTTAATAGATCTGAAGTAACATATATATTAAATAATCAAGAGAAAACCTTTTCTGTCTTATATGTTCGATATTTTGAAGAAATTTTACAAGAAATTACCCCTTTTGAAGGAAATCCAGTTTATAAAGTAGAAGAACAAGACGTATATTTACGAGATATTGTAGCGATCGCTTGTTTAGTGAAAGATAAAGAGCTACGCGCACAGAAGCGATTGTATCTCAATGAAGTAACAGACTTTCAACGATACTTTGACGAGGGAACAGTGGTGAAAGTACAAGAAATATTAGCTGAATTACATAAAAATAAAAGAGTAGAAATAGCGTAAAACGGCAAAGGAGAGAGAAGCCATGTCTAATTTGATGGTTGAAAATCAAACAGAACAAGTTTCTATATTTTTAGAAGATGTAATTTCCTTGATAACTAATTATGTAAATTATCATACGTTACCTTCTTTATTGGAGGAGACACCAACAGGAAACGAGCAATACTATAAAGGGATATTAGCATCAATAAGAAGACTTCTTGTTTTTTGTGAAGAAGGACTTGATGCATGTTTTGTTTTGTTGAATAGCCAACCATTTCGAAAGACCGCAGCTGAAACAGTTTTATATAAGATTTACCATCAAGTAATTGCAGAGTTTTTTTCGCCAAAGAATGATCATTGGTATGAAAATAGTCGTTCTGCTTATACAGGGAAAAATTCTATTGTTTTTCAGCAAATCCCCCCTGGATCTATAGAACGAATGATGAAGGATTTAGAAGGGAAATTTCAATTGATGCGTGAAGAACTAGAATATTATGAGACAGATTACCAAACAAAAATGTTGCACAAATATTAATTAAGGAAAAGAAGCTAAGGATACTTAGCTTCTTTTCCTTTTGTCCAGTTATATAAGGGATTTTAATTGAATATAGTTAAAGTGGATAGCATCAAGGAGGTGTGACATGAGTCAGCAAGGTGTATTTACAGATTACTTTCATGAAGTAGAAAGCTGGTGTGAAAGTGTTCTTCAAGTATTAGATAGCCGTGCAATGGAAGTGTATGATGTCCATATGCTTGCTTATAAAATTCAAACGTTATTAGAGCGTATGAAAGAGCATGAATACGACACAGATGCCGAGTTTATGTATGAAATAAGTGATGATGTAGAACATATTCAACACCATTTACAGGAAGTATTTATGCAAGAAGGAGAGGAATATGAACTATGTGAAAGAGGGGATAGCGAACGAGCTGTTCCGATTGGGGGGCATACCCTTCCGCCATTACCTTATCCATATAATGCGCTAGAACCGTACATTTCACGAGAAATTATGATGTTACACCATGATAAACACCATCGTAGTTACGTGGAAGGATTAAATAAAGCAGAGAAGATGATGGAAGAAGCGAGAAAAACAAATCAATTTGATTTAATTAAGCATTGGGAAAGAGAAGCGGCTTTTCATGGATCAGGTCATTACTTACACACGATATTTTGGAATAACATGAAAAAAGATGGTGGTGGAAGTCCGAGAGGGGCTTTTTCACAACAAATTGAGCAAGATTTCGGAAGTTTTTTACGTTTTCAAAAGCATTTCACGGAAGCCGCTTCTAAAGTGGAAGGTTCAGGATGGGCAATTCTTGTATGGGTACCCCGTTCAGGAAGGTTAGAAATTTTGCAAAGCACGCTTCATCAATTGTTTACACAGTGGGATACGATACCACTCCTTGTACTGGATGTATGGGAACATGCGTATTATTTACAATATCAAAATCGAAAAGATGAATATATTAAAAATTGGTGGAATGTTGTAAATTGGCCAGATGTAGAAAAGAGATTTGAAAGTGCGAAGCAAATTGAATGGACACCGTATTAGACGCATATCTCATGCGTCTTTTTTAGTGGAGGTGGAAGGAAGATTTCGTTCATATTTTAAAAGGCCAAGCATACACTTGTACAAAAAGTGCCAAAAGGACGTGGGGGGGAAATATGAGACGAATTTGTATAATAATTACGCTAATTATAATGTACGCAAGCGTTATGCCAATTCCTGCATATGCAAAAATGAACGGTGGTGTCAGTGCTCGTAACGCAGTCTTAATGGAACAACAATCCGGTCGTGTGCTATATGGGAAATTAGAACATGAGCCACAAAAAATTGCTAGTATAACAAAAATTATGACAGCATTATTAGCTGCTGAATCAGGAAAAATGAAAGAATTAGTAGCGGTTAGTAATGAAGCGGTACGAGTAGAAGGATCGGCAATTTATTTAAAACCTGGACAAAAAGTTAAGTTAGAAGATTTAGTTTACGGATTAATGCTTAGATCTGGTAATGATGCAGCACAAGTAATTGCTGAAAATGTGGGAGGGAGTATAGAAGGATTTGTATATTTAATGAATGAAAAGGCGAAAGAAATCGGAATGAAAGATACGCATTTCTCAAACCCGCATGGCTTGGATGGGGATGGATCGCATTATTCGTCGGCTTATGACATGGCATTATTAACGAAATATGCAATGGGGAACGAGACCTTTAAGAAAATTTTTGGAACAAAAACGTATAAATCAGATTCTTGGGATTATCCGTGGAAAAATAAACATAAGCTTGTGACATCTTATTATGAATTTGCAACAGGGGGAAAGACAGGTTTTACGAAGAAAGCAGGACGGACGCTTGTCACAACAGCTTCAAAAGATGGACTAGATTTAATTGTCGTAACTTTGAGTGCTTCTAGTGACTGGGATGATCATATGAATTTGTTTGATAAAGGCTTTGAACGTTATAAGCAAGCGAAAGTTTTAGGACAAGGCGCACTCGCTGAAATAAATGAAAAGAAATATGCCAATCATGTTTATACGAAAAATAGTTTTTCTGTACCTTTAACTGAAGAGGAAAGAAAGAGCGTGTTATTGAAAGTTGAGCTCGATAAAAGTGCAAAACTTACGGATGGAGTAAAGATTGGGAAGACAGAAATTTATGTAGGGAACGAGAAAGTTGGAGAAAGAAATTTGTTTTACAGTAAACGAAAGTTAGTAGCTACAACGGGAATGTATTGGAATAACGTGAAAGAAATCTTCTCTTACATGATAGGTGTTGGGATAGATGGTTAATCTCGTATGGGCAGCGATGGCAGTTATAGGGATTGTGTATGCCATGATAAATGGAACGATGGAAGAAGTGACCAAAGCAGTGTTTGAAGGGTCAAAAGATGCTGTAACGATTTGTATTGGACTTATTAGTGTTTTAGTATTTTGGCTCGGTTTAATGAAAATTGCTGAGGAAGCTGGATTGTTAAAGAAGTTAGTATCACTTTTTATGCCGATAGTAAAAAGATTATTTCCAGAAATACCGAAGGATCACCCGTCAATGGGATTCATTTTATCAAATATGATGGCGAACTTTTTTGGGTTAGGTAATGCAGCAACACCTTTAGGTATTAAAGCAATGGAACAACTGAAAGAGTTAAATGGTGGAAAGGATTCAGCAAGTCGTTCTATGGTGACGTTTCTAGCATTAAATACTTCAGCGATTACATTAATTCCGACTACTGTCATTTCGATTCGAATGACTTATGAATCAGCAAACCCTACTGAAATCGTTGGCGTAACATTTATAGCACAAGTGTTATCGATGATTGGAGCGATTTGGATTGACCGCTATTTTTACCGGAGAAGGAGTAGAAAGGGGCGGAAAAAATGAGTATTGTAAATACAATTTCATTATGGGTAATTCCTTGTGTAATTGGTTTTATCCTTTTGTATGGCACGATAAAGAAAGTTCCAACGTACGAATCGTTCGTTGAGGGCGGAAAAGAAGGGATTCAAATTGCGGTTTCCATTTTGCCGTTTATGGTTGGAATGCTTGTATCTATTTCTATTTTCCGGGCATCAGGTGCTTTAGATGCGATGATATCGGTAATGAAGCCGATGTTAGACTTTATTCATGTACCAGCCGAAATCGTTCCACTTGCACTTATACGTCCGATTTCGGGATCTGCTGGTTTAAGTATTACGACCGACTTAATCGCTACATATGGGCCAGACTCGTTTATTGGTAGGTTAGCTTCAACGATGCAAGGTAGCACAGATACGACTTTTTATATATTAACAGTATACTTTGGGGCTGTCGGTATTAGAAAAATGGGAGATGCATTAAAGGTAGGACTTTTTGCAGATTTAATCGGAATTATTTGTTCAATTGTGTTTGTTTCCCTATTGTTTCGGTAATGCTATTCATTTTTTGCGCTATTTAGCTTATAATACGTATACGACCACTATTAACGTGTAGTTTAATAGTGGTTTTTTTATGCGGTGTTTTTGACAAAATGATGAACTTTTAGCGTGGACAACATGAAAAAGTGTAAACAATAATAAAGGGTGAAAACGTGATATGCCTTTAGACGTTTATCATCATTGCTATGTTGTTAAAGATAGGCGAAGTAAATGGCATAAAGCTTAGGCGGTTGCCAAGTCTTTCTAATGTAAGGTAAGATAAATTTGAGGTGAAAAAAAGAAATGGAACGATTACAAAAAGTGATTGCGCAAGCAGGTATTGCATCGAGAAGAAAGGCTGAGGAATTAATTCAGCAAGGGAAAGTGAAAGTTAATGGGAAAATAGTGAAGGAGTTAGGAACAAAAGTAACTCCTCAAGATAAAGTGGAAGTAAATAACATCCCTCTTGAAAAAGAAGAACCTGTTTATTTTTTACTATATAAACCAACTGGTGTAATTTCAAGTGTATCAGATGATAAAGGAAGAAATGTTGTAACAGACTTTTTCCCTGAAATTAGACAACGTTTATTCCCAATCGGACGCTTAGATTATGATACGTCTGGCGTATTATTGATGACAAATGATGGTGAATTTGCAAATGTATTAATGCATCCGAGATATAAAGTTGAAAAAACGTATGTTGCAAAAATTAAAGGGCCATTAACAGGTGAGAAAATTCGCATGTTAGAACGAGGTGTTGCATTAGAAGATGGGAAAACAGCACCAGCACAAGTGAAAATTATTTCTTGGGACAAGCGTAAAGAGACTGCGATTGTACAATTAACGATTCATGAAGGACGTAATCGTCAAGTACGCCGCATGTTTGAAGCGTTAGATTGTAAAGTAGTGAAACTAAAGCGTGAACGCTACGCCTTTTTAGAAGTAGGTAGCTTGCGACCTGGTGATGCGAGAGAATTGTCACCACATGAGGTGAAACAATTACGTGCATTGGCTTCTACAAAGCCGCGCTAATCGATAGTGTGAAACTTTCACCAGTGGAATGCTCCGCTGGTGATTTATTAAAAAATACATATATTCATCACTCGTCGAAGAGAGGGGAGACAATATGAAAAAAAATCGCTTATTATTTCGTGTTATTATTCTACTCATTTTATGCGGTGCTGTAGGATTTACACTTTATCAAGGATTTTTTGCTGATAAAGAGAAAATGCAAATTGGAAAAGAAGCACCTAACTTTGTTGTGACAGATTTAGAAGGAAAGAAAATTGAACTGAAAGATTTAAAGGGAAAAGGTGTATTTTTAAACTTTTGGGGCACTTGGTGTAAACCGTGTGAAAAAGAAATGCCTTATATGAACGAATTATATCCAAAGTATAAAGAAAAAGGCGTTGAAATTATTGCGTTAGATGCAGATGAAACAGATATTGCTGTTAAGAACTTTGTGAAACAATATGATTTGAAATTCCCAGTTGCTATTGATAAAGGAACAAAAATCATAAGCACATATGGGGTAGGACCATTACCGACAAGCTTTTTGATTGATAAAGATGGAATAGTAGTCGAACAAATTATAGGTGAACAAACGAAAGAACAGTTAGAAGGATATTTAAAGAAAATTACTCCGTAATAAAGAAAGCCTTTACATATGAGGTGCATCCTTATAGTGCCTCTGATTTAAAAATTCTGAGTATTGCGGTAACTTGAGGTTAGAATATACAATAGTACATATAGATATAGGGGCGGTGAGAGTGTTGAAAGAAATTAAGTGTGAATGTGGACATGTTAATCCGATAGGAACCATTTTTTGTGAAGCATGTGGGAAACCATTTGAAAGTAATGAAAATATAAAATTATTGGATATGAGATATGAGGGGAGTGCTCGGAGATCTCTCACACATACAAAAACGATAGTCGATAAAATTTGGAGTTTTTTCTCTTCTGTAAAAGTAGGTGTATGGTTAATCGTAATAACTTTAGCTGCATCGGCAATAGGAACTATCTTTCCCCAAGAAATGTACATAACTCCAGGAATCGAACCAGCTGAATATTATAAGACCGAGTATGGATTTTTAGGACAATTATACTATCAATTAGGATTTAATAATTTATATGGATCATGGTGGTACATGATTTTAATTGCTTCCATTGGTATTTCACTTGTTATATGTAGTTTAGACCGTGTCATTCCTCTTTATAAAGCTTTAAAAAAACAAGGGGTGAAAAGACACCCAAGTTTTTTGAAAAGACAGAGAGTGCACGGGACTGGTACGCCGCATGAAGGTGACTTAGAACGAGTTCAAATTAATTTAAAGAAACGTAATTATAATGTGAAAGTGGAAAACGGTAACATTTTAGCTGAAAAGGGACGGTTTTCACGCTGGGGTCCATATGTGAATCATATTGGTCTCATTATCTTTTTATTCGGTGCAATGCTCCGTTTTTTACCGAGTATGTACGTAGACGAAGCCCTTTGGTTACGTGACGGTGAAACGAAAGAAATACCAGGAACGGATGGTCAATACTATTTAAAAAACGAGAAATTTATTAAGGAAGTTTATGATAAAAGTAAGGACAAGGAAGTTTTTGATGAAGCGATTGATCGTGTAGGCGATAAAATGATTGCGAAAAACTTCCAAACGAATGCTGTATTATATAAAGCGGTCGGCGAAAATATAGCAGGACAAAAACCGAAATTAGAAAAAGTAAAAGAAGCGGAAATTCGAGTGAATGAACCGCTGAAATTTGATCAATTTGCTGTATATCAAGTGGATTACAAAGAAAGTGAATTTAAAAGCATGTCATTCCATTTGCAAAACAAAGAAAATAATCAAAAGTGGGGACCGATTAAAGTAGATTTAACGAATCCTACAGAAAAATTTGATTTAGGAAATGGTTATTCTTTAGAACTATTAAGCTATTTTCCAGATTTTTATTTTGACGAGAATGGAAGACCAAATACGAAAACGAAATTACCAAACAACCCTGCATTTGTGTTTAAAATGTTTACGCCTGAAACACCAGATGGTGAAGTGAGTTTTGTCGGTATTCAGCAAAATATAGAACCAGATGGGAATAACAAATATAAAATGTCCTTTGCAGGTGTGGAAATGCAAAATGCAACAGCACTTACTGTAAGGAAAGATTTAACGCTTTGGATTCTCGGTATTGGAGGATTTATATTTATGGTTGGTGTGATTCAAGGGATGTATTGGAATCATCGCCGTATTTGGATACAACGCGTTAATGATGAATGGTGGATTGCAGGACATACGAATAAAAATTGGTTCGGTTTAAAGAAAGATATTGAAAGAGTACTAGAAGGTACAGCAATTCCGCAGCCAAGCGATAAAGTAGTGGATAAAAAAATTAGTTAAGGTGGGGAAACGATATGGTGCAAATAAGTAGTAACTTTCTCTTTACCGCATTTATTTTATATTTAATTGCAACTCTATTTTTCGGGGGAGCAATTAAAGAAAAAGGTCATAAATGGGCAAATATAGGAATAACGATTACAATTTTAGGGTTTATTGCACAAACAGTATATTTTGTTACAAGATGGATTGCATCAGGACATGCACCAGTTAGTAACTTTTTTGAATTCGGTACGTTTTTCGGCATGATGCTTGTTGGAGCATTTATTGTCATGTATTTTATGTACCGCGTAAGTATAATTGGACTCTTTGCATTACCAGTTGCGCTTTTATTAATTGCATATGCGAGTATGTTTCCGAGGGAAATATCTCCGCTTATTCCATCTTTAAAAAGTAATTGGTTACATATTCACGTGACGACTGCAGCAGCAGGACAAGCAATTTTAGCAATTAGTTTTATTACGGGCGTTATGTATTTATTGAAGAATGTAGATCAATCAACGAGAAGCAAACGTACATTTTGGTTAGAAACGGTAGTGTTCACACTTGTTTGTACAGTTGGTTTTATTGGAGTGACAACGGTATTTTCTAGTATGAAATATGAAGCGAAGTTTCAATGGGTTGATAAAAATGAACAACAAGTGGAAATGAAGTACAATCTTCCGGCTTTAGTGGGACCGCACGAAGGAAAGTTATTGTCAGAAAATAAATTAGAGCCGACAGTTGAAGTTCCGGCGATTGTAAATGCGAAAAAATTAAATACAGTAATTTGGTCTGTGTTAGTCGGAACATTGCTATATGTCGTATTAAGGCTTACATTACGTAAACGAGTATCAGCGGCGCTTCAGCCGTTAGTGAAAAATACGAATAGTGATTTGTTAGATGAAATTGGATATCGCTCTATTGCAATTGGATTCCCAGTTTTCACATTAGGTGCATTAATTTTCGCCATGATTTGGGCTCAAATCGCTTGGACGCGCTTTTGGGGTTGGGATCCAAAAGAAGTTTGGGCGCTTATTACTTGGCTCTTTTATGCTGCGGTATTACATTTACGTTTATCTAAAGGATGGCATGGAGAAAAATCCGCCTGGCTTGCAGTGATTGGTTTTGCAATCATTATGTTTAACTTTATTGTAGTAAACTTAATTATTGCGGGTTTACATTCATATGCATAGAGAAATAAAATAGGAGAGTGTATGTCACTTTCCTATTTTATTTTTGTCAAATTTTCTTCTTTTTTGAGAAAAACATGACAAAGTAGCGGTTGATTCTGTAAAATGATGTCGAGGACCAAATATACTGTTCAAAAAAAATACATAGTTTTGGAAAAAAAATGAACAAACTTTATTATTCTTGTGAAGCATAATATGGGAAGTGGAACGTTAAAAAATGCTTAATTAAACGAGGATAGGTGCAACATTATATTGTAGAAGGGTAGGTGTAAACCGTTGTGGTAAAAGTACGCAGCGGGTAGAAATGGAAAATGAATCAAGAATTTTAATTGTAGACGATGAGGATCGTATTCGTCGTTTATTAAAGATGTATTTAGAAAGAGAGCAATACACAATTGAAGAAGCGGATAATGGTGATACAGCTTTAGAAATGGCGTTACAAAATGATTATGATTTAATCCTACTGGATATTATGATGCCTGGTAAAGATGGTATCGAAGTGTGTAAAGGGATTCGTGAGAAGAAAGCGACGCCAATTATTATGCTGACAGCAAAAGGTGAAGAAGTAAATAGGGTACAAGGGTTTGAAGTTGGAACTGATGATTATATTGTGAAGCCGTTTAGCCCGCGTGAAGTAGTACTTCGTGTGAAAGCGGTATTACGCCGCGCTGTACCAACGACATTCTTTACACAAGATACAACGACGAAAGATGTTACTGTTTTCCCTCATTTAACAATTGATAATGATGCGCACCGCGTTACAGCGGATGGTAATGAAGTAAACTTAACACCGAAAGAATATGAATTACTATTATTCTTAGCGAAATCCCCGGATAAAGTTTTTGATCGTGAGCAATTGTTAAAAGAAGTATGGCAATATGAGTTCTTCGGAGATTTACGTACAGTTGATACGCATGTAAAGCGTTTACGTGAAAAGTTAAGTAAACAATCACCAGATGCAGCGAAAATGATTGTTACCGTTTGGGGCGTAGGTTACAAGTTTGAGGTTGTGAACGACTGATGCTTTGGAGAAGTGTAGTAGGGAAGTTATGGATGACCATATTACTTCTCGTTTCGTTTGTTCTTGGATTTGTTGCTATTTTACTTTCACAGTTTTTTAGAACGTATTATGTTGATATGAGTGAAGCTAGGCTTCAGAAAGTTGCAACAAGTGTCACGGAATTAATTGAAGAAGGTGCCGATGTAAAAACAATTGAGGATATTGCTTACAAATTTTCTGATCCACTTTCAAGGATTATCATTGTAGAAGACGGTAAGGAAATTTCTTCTTCGCCGAAACAAGAAGGATTAGTTACTCTTACAATAGATGATTTGAAAAATGATAAAGAATTAGCAGCTGTTTTTACAGATAAAAAGGATATTAAGAATAATATTAGAAAAGCTTCTAATAGTAGGAAGAATAAAAATACTGAAAATGATATTATGATCGTCGGGAAACCAGTACAGTCAAAAAATCAAAGTGCAGTGTTTGTATATGAATCATTGCAAGTTCCAATACAAGGTATGGAGAGAACGACTGATTTTATTTTCTTATCAGCCGGGATTGCGATTATTTTAACGACTTTCTTTGCATTTTTCTTATCTACTCGAATTACGGCACCACTTCGTAAAATGCGTGAGGTTGCATTTGAGGTAGCGCGCGGGAAATTTGATACGAAAGCCCCTATGGTGTCGCAGGACGAAATTGGTGAGCTTGCAACTGCTTTAAATCAAATGGGAAAACAGTTGAAGTTTAATATGAATGCCCTGCAGCAAGAAAAAGAGCAGTTAGCTAGCATTTTGAGTAGTATGGCAGATGGTGTTGTTACGTTAAATCAAGAAGGTGAAGTCGTTGTTATCAACCCACCGGCAGAACACTTCTTACAAGTTTGGCAAGAAGAAAAAGAAGTAGAGTTAATTAAAAAACTGCCTTCTGAACTTGTTGAACTATTCCATCTCGTTGTAGAAAGTGAGCAACAACAAGTTGTTGAAATTAATTTGCAAAAAGGTAACTACGTAGTTCTTATGACACCGCTTTACAATCAAACAAAAATTCGTGGAGCTGTAGCAGTATTGCGAGATATGACGGAGGAGCGTCGTCTTGAGAAAATGCGTCAAGACTTTATTGCGAATGTATCACATGAACTTCGTACACCGATGGTAATGCTTCAAGGATATAGTGAAGCAATTTTAGATGATATTGTGCAAACGAAAGAAGAAATTAATGAGTTTGTTCAAATTATTTATGATGAATCTGTTCGTTTAGGTAAACTTGTAAATGAGTTATTAGATTTAGCCCGTATGGAAAGTGGACATGTAGAGTTACATATAGGTGAAGTAGATATTCATCCATTTGTCGAAAAAATTGGCCGTAAATTCCAGGGGATTGCAAAGGATAAAGAAGTCCAATTAACAGTGGATTTCCAAAGTCCAATTGAACAATATCCGTTTGATGCAGACCGTATGGAACAGGTACTGACGAATTTAATTGATAATGCAATCCGTCATACAAATGCAGGTGGACATGTTACACTTGTAATTAATACGAAAAATAGTGGCCTTACTTTCGAAGTGCAAGATTCAGGTGCTGGTATTCCAGAAGAAGATATTCCGTTCTTGTTCGATCGATTCTATAAAGCTGATAAAGCAAGAACGCGAGGGAAAAAAGTTGGAACAGGACTCGGGCTTGCGATTGCTAAAAATATTGTTCAAGGTCATGACGGGAAAATTTCTGTATCAAGTGTCGTTGGAGAAGGAACTACATTCTCTGTATATTTACCAAATCGTATAATTTAGATATATATGTTTTTTAAAAGTTGATCATGAATAAAAGCTTTACTGTTTTTTTATTTTTTTGTAAGTGCAATTAAATAAAGAATGGTAGAGTTTTTTTTCTTTAATAATCAGAATGAAAATAAAAAGAGAGGTGTCATAATGAAATGAAACTTTATACAAAAACAGGTGATAAAGGGGAAACGAGTGTCATAGGTGGCCGAGTGGATAAAGATCATATACGTGTAGAAGCTTATGGAACAATTGATGAGGCGAATTCTCATATCGGATATGCCATGTCTAAATTACAAGAGGAATGTTTTCGTAACATTTATAACGAACTTGAAAATATTCAACATGAACTATTTGATTGTGGAGGGGATTTAGCAATAGTAGAGAAGAAAATCCCTTATAAAGTAACGATAGAGATGGTCGAGTATTTAGAGAGACGAATTGATTCGTATACAGAAGAAGCGCCGCCTTTAGAGCGTTTTATTTTACCAGGCGGTAGCGAGATATCGGCTGCACTACACATTGCACGTACAGTTATAAGAAGAGCAGAACGTTGTATAGTGTCATTGCAAAAAGAAGGAGAAACCAATGAAATTGTTCTAAAGTATATAAATAGGTTATCTGATTATTTATTTGCGCTTGCTAGAGTAATAAATGCGCGTTTACAAGTGAAAGATGTGGAGTATAACCGCAGTGCACTTGTTTTTCGTAATAAAGAAGAGAAGGAAGTGGAGTAATCCACTTTCTTTTTTTGTATACTTTTTTCTGTAATATCCCACAATAGAGAAGGTATGACGGTTATTAGAAAACGGAGGATGTATATGAAAGCGTTAAAATGTGGCGTGGTGATATTGAGTGTATTATTTTTATCTCAATTACATGTTTACGCTGAAGGGAATCAGTGGATATGGCCTGTTGATGGGCAGATAAGTGATTATTTTGGGACAAGACATGGGAAACACTATGGTATTGATATAGCTGCGCCTATTGGAACGCCTGTTGCAGCTATTCAAAATGGTAAGGTGACAAAGTCTTATTTTTCAAGTAGTTATGGAAATGTTGTGTTTATTAAACATGGAGAATATGAGGCTGTTTATGCGCATTTAAATAAGAGATATGTAGTTCAAGGTGATAACATTTCAAAAGGAGAGCTAATTGGAGAGGTAGGGAATACAGGAGAATCGCGAGGAGCGCATTTACATTTAGAAGTGCATCAAGGGAGATGGACGATGGAGAAAAGGAATGCGATGAATCCGTTGCTTGTTTTAAATGAACAAAAAAATCAAGTTGTGTCATCATCACTATATATTGTACAAAAAGGTGATACTTTAGTTGGTATCGCCCGGAAATTTAGTATGACAGTTGAGGAAATTAAAGTGAGGAATGGATTGCGACAAGAGCAAATCTATCCGAACCAACAACTATACGTCAAGTAAAGGTAACGTCTCAAAAGCATAACTTTTGAATAAAGTTATTTTTTTCTTATTTAAGATTGCGATAGTAAATGAAATTATATCGACGCAAATTTATATCGAACATAGCTATTATTATATCGACATTTCGACAAGAAATGTCGACTAACAATAAAATGCGACAGTAAGAGCAACCTATTCCTAACGAAAAACCGTCCCAAAAGATCTTTTGGGACGGCTTCTTTTACCAAAAAATAAAGACACATATAAATCCAGTAATAGCTAAGTAGCTATATAAGTAAAAGACTTTTGTTCTTCTTTTTTCTTTTGTCCGAAATAGTACGATAGTTGGTTCGATTAGACCAATTGTAAGACAAAGTAAACCAAGAAGCATAAAGCCAATTGAAAGAGAATACAGGGCGATTTGTGGTGCTTGAAATGGAATCATCCATTTTAATAAAAATGCAATAAGTGCAGTGTAACAAATGCAACCGATGTATTTATTCAATGGTGTATCAGAACGGAAACCAGGAAGTTTCTTGGAAAACGGACGGGAAACAACTTCCGTTTGTAAAGATGTATGTTCTTCAATTATTTTTTGAGCTTCTTTTCCTTTTTGGAAAAGGGATAAAATCCAGTTTCGCTCACCTTGGAAAATAAATTGAGAAGTTGTTAAATAGTGATCAACTTTTACCTTATTCCAACTCTTCCATGGATGACGCTCACACAATTTTAATTTACTTTCTGTTTTTTTATCATACTGATAAATACTTATGCCATCTTGGTCAAAAGTAGCGTAGTATGTCTCTCTTGAGAATGTGCCTAGATCAATTGGACAGTAGAAAAGTAATTCTTTTTTCAAATAAAAGTATTCTTTTCTTAAGTTCTTTTTCATTGCTTCTCGAATAGAGTGTCTTTTATCTTTCTTCATGACATTTCCTCCATAACTCAGAAAATGTTCTTATCTTAACAATTCAACATCTTATCACTTTTGACGACATATGACTAGGGGGATTCATAAGAGAAATACCGAATTATAAAAAATATGGGTTGTATTGTAAAATATAGTGATCGTTTCTTTAATTATATAAAATCAATAACTTATTTTTAGTAAGTTACACTTTTTTTGTTCACAATACGATCATGTTGTTGTATAATGAAGTGGAAAATAGAATATCGGTCTATCTTCGGGGCAGGGTGAAAATCCCGACCGGCGGTGATGAACATTTTATAATTTCGTTCTAAGCCCGCGAGCCGTTAAGGCAGGATTTGGTGTGATTCCAAAGCCGACAGTACAGTCTGGATGGGAGAAGATGGAGGTTCAAGCGTTCAAAAAAGATAAGTATTTGAACGTCTGTTTGATGTGCCTTAAAATTCTCCCTTTGTGTAAATCACAAAGGGTTTTTTCGTTCTATGAAAAAATAGGCATAGCAGAACCTTTCCACTTTCCATGAGAAGATCGATGGAAAAGGAGAGAGAAAGATGAAACAAAAAAACAGTGTAGTGCAGATGGTGAGTGTAGCGATGCTAAGTAGTATTGCGTATTTACTAATGATGTTGGATTTTCCATTCCCAGGGCTTCCGCCATTTTTAAAAATTGATTTTAGTGATGTGCCAGCTTTAATTGCGGCGATAATTTTTAGTCCAATTGCAGGTGTAATTGTAGAAGCGATAAAAAATATTTTGCATTACGGAATTCAAGGAAGTTTAACGGGAGTACCAGTAGGAGAAGTAGCAAACTTTATAGCGGGATGTTTATTTATTGGTCCAGCAGCATTCTTATTCCGAAAGTATCGCACAGTAAAAAGTTTAACGACAGGATTAATGCTAGGTACAATTACTATGACAGTTATTATGAGTGTGTTAAACTACTTTATTATTTTACCAGCGTACACTTGGTTTTTAAATTCACCAGCTATGTCTAGTGATATTATGCGACAAACTATTGTAACGGCAATATTACCGTTTAATGTAATTAAAGGAATTGTTGTAACAATTGTATTTGTAGCATTATTTTCACGCTTGAAAGTATGGGTATTTGCAAAAATGAAAAATGCTTAAAAATATTAAACCATTGGCAGCGTAACTGCTAATGGTTTTTTTGTTAGTGAGAATGAAAAAGAGTGCAAAAAATCCCCCTCATACTTATGAGGGGGATTTTTTGAAGTTAATAAAAGACTATTCGAATTTTAAAGAGTCGCCATCAAATGATTCGTCAGCAACTTTAATTGAGTCAGTTGGACAACCTTCGAATGCATCCATCATATCTTCAATTAATACATCTGGAATTTCAACGATACCTTGGTTATCGTCTAATGTTACAAATGCAATGCCTTCATCATCATAGTCATAAATGTCTGGTGCAGCAGCACCACAAGCACCGCATGCAATACAAGTATCTTTGTCAACGATTGTATATTTTGCCATATTTTTTCCCTCCTGATAATATGTATGTGAAAAGTTCGCCAAAAAATTATAATCTTATTGTAAAACGGTTTTAAAAACTTTTCAACATAAAATTATAATGATAATGCTTATCAATTAGAGTGTCAACTTATTTTTGAATTATTTCATAAGATTTTCAAAATACTTAAATGTTATTTCGTTTGATACAATAGAATATATACAAGCATGTAGTGTGAATATGATAAGTTAAATGAATAGCAGTTAATGTGCAATCGTATTGAAAAAGGAATGAAGTTAGACTGAGAGGTGGAAGCGGTAATGCAGCTACAATATACTTTATTATATTGTTTAAAACAATTGAATGGTGAAAGAACCGTTTCTTCGATTTATTATTTATTAAAAGGAAAGAGATCGTCGCAAACATTACAAGATGGGAATATGTTTCAAATTTCTTTTTTGTTTGGGATTTATAAGTCATTAAATAGAGCTGATTATGATCAAGAAGTTGCAAAGTTGTTACAAACGGATTTAGTTCAAGGTATACATGATAATACATATGTGTTAACGACTGCTGGTAACGTGCAATTAAACAAATGGGAAGGTGACTTTGCCTTTCCGACATATTTAAATGGTTTACACTATGGTGAAATAGGTGAAACGTTTTGGAAGAGATTATCATTGATCGTTCAAACCATTTCGAATTTACAACAGGCGAATACGAAATTTATTCCAATTCAACAGGATACAGAAATAATGATGTGGGTGAAACGTTTTCTCACTGGAATACCGTATATGAGAAGTGAATTGGCTAAAAGATTATGGAAGGAAATGCATACTCTTTTACAAAAAAATAATCCAGTAGAGGCGACAATCGTAATATATCGGTTAACTGGGTATAAACGTATTGGGTGTACTTTACAACAATTAGCGGAAATTACGAAACAAGATATATTTCGAGTGTATTTTTTATTTTGGGGTACAATTCATTTCCTTATTCAAGAAGTTCGCAATAAAGAAAATGAGTTTCCATTATTAGCTGAAATTATATCTTATCCAAATGAGAAAGCTGATTTATTTAGTTTATCAACGAAAAAAACATATAATCTTTGGAGAAAAGGACGCTCTTTAGAAGAAATAGCAACAATTCGGAATTTGAAGGTTGCCACGATAGAAGACCATTTTGTAGAAATTGCTTTACGAGAAAAAGAATTTTCTATTGAAATGTTTATGGAAAAAGAAAAAATGGAAAAAGTAACAAAAGTAATTGAAGCATTACAAACACGTAAATTGCGTGTGTTGAAGCAAGCGGTTGGAGAGGAAATCTCTTATTTTGAAGTACGTCTTGTATTGGCACGGATGGAGGGTATAAATGAAGCTTGAGGAATATTTATATAAGTGGTTTGGATATTCTGAATTTCGTCCGGGGCAAAAAGGAGTTATTACGGACTTATTGGAAGGAAAAGATGTTGTAGCAATGCTTCCGACTGGAAGGGGAAAGTCAATGTGTTATCAACTTCCGGGGCTTCTGCAAGAGGGTACGGTGCTTGTTGTATCACCATTATTATCTTTAATGGAAGACCAAGTTACGCAATTAAAGTATGTCGTGAAAAATCGAGTTATTGCATTGAATAGTTTTCGGACGTTAATTGAAAAAAGAGAAGCAATGAAAAAGCTATCTTTTTATAAATTTGTTTTCGTATCACCAGAGATGTTGCAGTCGGAACTTCTAATAAGAGAATTGAAAAAAATTCATATTTCATTATTTGTCGTAGATGAAGCGCATTGTATTTCACAATGGGGCTATGATTTTCGGCCAGATTATAAAAAATTAGATAAAGTAATTGAGAGTATCGGATCTCCGACAGTACTAGCATTAACAGCAACTGCGACAAAGGATGTACTGCGAGATATAGCGGAAAGTTTAAATCTAAAAAATATTGCTGAGCATGTGTACTCAATTGATCGTCCAAATATTGCGATGGAAGTGCAATTTGTGGAAACAATAGAAGAAAAAAAAGAGGCGCTTTTTGAGCATGTAATGTATTTGCAAGGGCCTGGTATTGTTTATTGTTCAAGTAGGGCCTGGACAGAGCGTTTAACCGAGTATTTAAGAGGAAAAGGAATTACAGGTGTAGCTTTTTATCATGGTGGTATGGAACATGAAGAGCGTATGTTAATTCAACAACAGTTTATGAATGACCAGTTGCAAATTGTAATATGTACAAGTGCTTTTGGGATGGGGGTAAATAAGGCGAATACAAGATATATTATTCATTTTCAATATCCGACAAATGTAGCTTCCTATTTACAAGAAATTGGAAGAGCGGGAAGAGATGGAGAATTGAGTATAGCCATTTTATTATGTAGTCCATTGGATCACGATTTGCCAATTTCAATCATTGAAGATGAATTACCAAGTAAATCGCAAATACAATTTTTATTTTCGTTACTACAAGAAAGAATGTTTCAAACGAAAGTATTACCATTAGAAGATGTAGAAGAAATTTGTTATAATGCAGCAAGATTTAATGAACAGTATTGGCGCTTTACACGTTATCATCTCGAGCATCTTGGAATCATACAACAGCGAAATCTCATGCTAGAGAGCTTGTCAGATGAAATAATGCACAGATTAATAGCGGAAGTGGAAGTGAGAATGCGTAATAAATATAGTGAGCTAGAAAATATGAAGTCATGGATACAAGTTCAAGGATGTAGACGTGAATATTTATTACAACAATTCGGTTATAGAAAAGAAAAAGAGATAGAAAACTGTTGTGATTACTGTGGTATTACAAAAACGGATTATAAAAAAAGACGAGCGCAACAGTTAGTTTTCGACTATAATTGGGAAACAGAGTTACAAAAGCTTTTCGGCCTAGGAAAGATGGAGGAATGATGAACATTCAAAGGCATAATGTTGAAGATATGAGTCCGAGAGAAATAAGACTGAATCTCTACATAACACAACTAATCATTATTGGTATCGGTTGTTTACTAGCATATATATTATTTCAAGATAAAAGAGAAGTTTATAGTTTATGGAAATGGGAACCGGTTTCTATACTTTTAATAGGTAGCTTGTTAGCGATTTGTATTGTGTTATTAGATTATGTTGCAATGCGAGTGTTTCCAGAATCTTGGTTTGATGATGGTGGCATTAACGATAGAATGTTTCAAGGGATTTCTGTCATGCATTTACTCGTTATCACGTTTATTATTGGCTTTGCGGAAGAGTTTTTATTTAGAGGTGTAGTGCAGACTCATTTCGGAATTGTAATAGCGAGTTTAATTTTTGCTGTGTTACATATTCGGTATATAACGAAGCCTTTTTTGTTTTGTTTCGTCTGCTTTATTAGTTTTGTTTTTGGTTATGTATTCGAGTGGACGGGAAATTTGTTTATAACAATCTTTGCACACTTTCTTGTTGATTTTATAATGGGGCTCCAATTAAGAAAATAAATGGAAGGTGGTGGTGAACAACATGAGAAAACGAATTCCTGATTTTGAAGAGGAGTTAGAAGTTGAGCAAGTGGAAGAAGATGAAAGTTTACCGCCGCGTAGTGAAATTCATAGAAATAAAGAGAACAAACCAAAGTTTAAAATGAATCACATTTTCGTCCGAGTGTTAACATTTTTGTTCATATTGTTACCTATTAGTATCCTATGGTATACGGATAAGTATATACAGGTAAAAGGTGATAGTAATAATGCTGAGAAAAGTGCGTTTGAAGTAATTTTCTTTGATTCCGCTAAGACTGAATCAAAGAAGCAGCCTGAGAAAGTAGCAACTCATGTTGTGAAAGATGGAGAAACTTTAGAAAGTATAGCGAAGCAATATTTCTCAGATGAAGATGGGATAGAAATAATAAAAAAGTATAATGATTTACAAGAAGACGAAGTGAAGGTAGGACAAGAATTGAAAATTCCTATAAAAGATAAGTCCACGAAGTATGAGAGCTAGCTAAATGAGTGATATATAGCTCCACATAAAATTAAGGACTATACTTTACGAGGAGGGAGAGTAAAAAATATATGTCATGGATTATATTATTATGTACTCTCATATGCATTGGTTTTGTATGTCTTCTTGGAATGTATAAAGAAGCGATGCGTAATACAGTGTTGGAACATACTTTAGTATTCGAAGAATTTCCGGAAAGTTTTCAAAAAGTTAAAGTTTTTTTTATTTCGGATATTCATAGAAGGATCATTTCTAGCTCGCTAATTGAACGAGTGAAAGGAAAAGCAGATATCGTAATTATTGGCGGTGATTTAGCTGAAAAAGGAGTACCTTTATCGCAAATCTCTTTAAATATTCAAAAGTTAAGAGAAATAGCCCCTGTATATTTTGTATGGGGAAATAATGACTATGAAATTGAATATCACGAATTAGATGCTTTATTAATAGAAAATAATGTGAAGGTATTAGATAATACAAGAGTTGTATTTGAGTCTGAATTAGGAGAGAAAATTTGCTTGCTCGGTATCGATGATGTTGGATTAGAACGAGATCGTTTAGATTTAGCGTTGTCTGATTGTAAAGAAGAAGGTTTTCGCATTTTAATTAGTCACAACCCAGATATAATAAAGAAAATGTCTGGTAATGAACAAATTTCGCTCGTATTAAGTGGACATACACATGGAGGTCAGATTCGGTTGTTTCCATCTGAAAAGTATTTAAAGGGTGGCGTATATAAGCATTCTAATACGACTCTCTTTGTTAGTAATGGGTATGGAACAACATTGTTCCCTCTTCGTTTTCGGGCACCTTCCCAAACACATATCATTACGTTATGCGGAGGGAAATAATGCCGAATTTAAATGGAAAATATAATATAAAAGCTGTCTCAAATATACTCGGAATTCAACCGAGTACACTTCGCGCATGGGAAAGACGCTATCATATTATTGCCCCAAAGAGAAATCGTGCGGGGCATCGTTTATATACAGAAGAGCATATTCATATTTTGAAATGGTTAATGAACAAAGTTTCTGAGGGGATGATGATTGGACAAGCAGTTCAGTTATTAGAAGGGAATCGGTTGCAGAACAACGTTCAAAAAGAAAAAATTACTGATACAGAAGTTGTTTTAGTGGACGATATACTACAAGCTTTGTTAGAATTTGATGAAATTACAATTTCTGCATTATTAAACGAGGTTTTTAGTATATATTCAACGGAAAAGGTTGTTGCGAGCATCATTCTTCAAGTGGCAAACAAGTTGTTAACTTTAAAAAGTAATAATGAGATTACAATGTCGCAATTCAAATATGTTGTATCATTCTTACAAACACGTTTAGGAATGATCTATCATAATGCGTCGGTGTATTCTTCCGTTAACAAAGTTTTCGTTTTAGAAAATAATATATTAAAAGGATTTATTTTCGCGACGTATTTACGACTAAAAGGATATCAAACAATGTATATGGGGACAAGTTTAGATGAAGAAGGTATTTTACTAGCTATTGAACAATTACAACCTAAATATTTGTTTATATCTTTTGATGATGAACGAGAACTTGAAGAGGCAGTAGAATTTATTGACTTGTTGCAAGAAAAAATGAAAACATCTCTGGTGGTTTTATAGGAAGAAAAGGCATTGGAGATCAATTAAATCTTCAAAATATCCTAATTGGTAACACGAAAGAAGAATGGGATGGATGGTTAAAGATGTCGGAATAGTCGTTCGAAAAGAACCATCTATTTTCTATTTCATATAATAAAAATTAGATGCAATGGTTACGTAGGGAGGGTATGAGATGAGACTGGAACGTTTAAATTATAATAAGATTAAAATTTTCCTAACATTTGATGATTTATCTGAACGAGGATTAACGAAAGAAGATTTGTGGAGAAATGCACCGAAAGTACAGCAACTATTCCGTGATATGATGCAAGAAGCAAATACAGAATTAGGGTTTGAAGCGGATGGACCGATTGCTGTTGAAGTATTTTCTCTACAAGCTCAAGGTATGGTTGTAATTGTAACAAAAGAAAATCACGAAGTGGACACAGAAGATGAGTTCCGTGACGAGTTTATTGAAATGCAAGTGACTCTTGATGAAAGTGAACATATACTTTACGAGTTTGCTACATTAGATGATGTAATCAATTTGTCAAATCGCTTATATAACCTTGGTGTAACTGATGGGAAGTTGTATACGTGGGATGATCGTTTTTATCTTTGGATAGAAGAAGAAGAGCAATTTCAATTATTGAAGGCGGATTTTATAGCTATTTTAGCGGAGTACGGTAATCCGTCAACAGCAACAATTTACCGCGTAATGGAATATGGTAAAGAATTAATGGATTCTCAAGCGATTGAACAAATATACAATTACTTTGTGAAAAAACAAAACCTCAGCTAATGTAACGTAGCTTGAGGTTTTATTTTTATTCAGCTGAAAATCTAAAATCTATAAAACGAAGTGTAGGTAACAAGACTAGCCAATCTGTATGTTAAAATGTAATCAGTATTTCTTGATGAAATAATTGTTTTATCGAATGTATTTTGATGAAAATAAAAAATATTTAAATATTTAAGTATTTTACTTTTCTAAAAGCGATAAAAGGACTATAATAATAGTGAAAACGCTTGCAATACAAAATAGTTTGTATATATTTGTTAGCGTTTTCTATTGCATTCCAAATTTAACGGTGTATACTAGGCAATGAAGGTTTACTAAACAAGTGAAATTACAGGGGGTTTACTTACTATGGTAGCCGAAAAGGGAACTCAAACGAAAATACAACAACAAGGGGAACAACATTTTGAATTGTTAAATTCAACACAAATTGTAATTAATGAAGCATTAGAAAAATTGGGTTATCCAAACGAAGTATATGAATTATTAAAAGAGCCAATTCGTATGATGACAGTGAAAATTCCAGTTCGTATGGATGACGGGACTGTTAAAATATTTACAGGATATCGTGCACAACATAATGATGCTGTTGGTCCAACGAAAGGTGGAATTCGCTTCCATCCAAACGTAACAGAAAATGAAGTGAAAGCACTTTCTATTTGGATGAGTTTAAAATGTGGTATTGTTGATTTACCATATGGTGGAGGTAAAGGTGGAATCATTTGTGACCCACGTGAGATGTCTTTCCGTGAATTAGAAAGATTAAGCCGCGGTTATGTACGAGCAATTAGCCAAATTGTTGGTCCGACAAAAGATATTCCGGCTCCAGATGTATTTACAAACTCACAAATTATGGCATGGATGATGGATGAGTATAGCCGTATCGATGAATTTAATTCACCAGGATTTATTACAGGTAAACCACTTGTATTAGGTGGATCACACGGACGTGAAACAGCGACTGCAAAAGGTGTAACAATTTGTATTCGTGAAGCTGCGAAAAAACGTGACATTGATATTAAAGGTGCACGCGTTGTTGTTCAAGGATTTGGTAATGCGGGTAGCTTCTTAGCTAAATTTATGCATGATGCAGGCGCGAAAGTAATTGCAATTTCAGATGCTTACGGTGCATTACATGATCCGAATGGATTAGATATTGACTACTTACTAGATCGTCGCGATAGCTTTGGTACTGTAACAAAACTATTTAATAATACAATTTCAAATACAGAACTGTTAGAACTTGATTGCGACATTTTAGTTCCTGCTGCAATTGAGAACCAAATTACAGAAGAAAATGCTGATAAGATTAAAGCGAAAATTGTGGTTGAAGCTGCAAATGGTCCAACTACATTAGAAGCAACAAAAATCTTAACAGATCGTGGTATCTTACTTGTTCCAGACGTATTAGCAAGTGCTGGTGGCGTTACGGTATCTTACTTTGAGTGGGTACAAAATAACCAAGGTTACTACTGGACTGAGGAAGAAGTAGAACAACGTTTAGAAAAAGTAATGGTAAAATCATTCGATTCAATTTATGAAACATCACAAGTTCGTAAAGTGAACATGCGCTTAGCTGCATACATGATTGGTGTTCGTAAAATGGCTGAGGCTAGTCGCTTCAGAGGTTGGGTATAATATATAATGTTTTGAGAAAACGTGATTTCCTTTCGAGGGAATCGCGTTTTTTTGTTGAAGTATTAAATGAGGTGTTGTATATGGGGAATGAAATAATGGAACGAGTAGACCAATTAGAAGAAAAGGTTAAGGTGTTAGAGGGTGAACTTGCAAGAGCTAAGAGAGCCCGAAAAACAAGTGTCGTTCGGCTGTTCGGCGAAGGAGTATTGTTTTTAATATTTGGGGCAGTTGTAGTTGGAACAATTATCGCGTTTATATTCACAATTATTACTTGGTTTGGTGAAAAATAGAATAAAAAATAAAAAAGAACGCTTGTTCTGTACGAACGAACGTGCTATACTTTCCTTAGATAAGCAAAACGGAAATGATTTTAAGGAGAGATAAATGATGAAAATGACAGTAGACCAAAGATTTATGATGCCAGCAGATGTTGTAGAACGAGTGGAAGTATTACGAAACAAACAAAGCAAGCGTGGCACATTATTACAATCGGTAAATAAATTTTTCGGTTTAGATACGAAAGAAGATTGTATTTGGTTTTACGGTTTTTACGGAGTGGCTGTAAGTATTGTATTATTTATGGTATTCACATCAAATATTTTCGATGTTCTCTTCGCATAAGAAATATGCCATAAGGACATTGCCACCGAATACATATATAAGGAAGTAAGGTAATTTTTTAGAGCGGGAGTTGGTAGTAATGGCGATGTTCCCTATAGAGCGTAACTATATTGGGTATGGAAATTCACGACCAGGAATTCCTCTTTCAAAAGTAAGATTTATTGTAAGTCATGACACGGGGAACCCTGGTAGCAATGCGATAGGAAATCGGGATTACTTTAATGAAATACAACCGAAAGCTTCAGCGCATACATTTATTGATGATAAAACAATATTAGAAATTGTCCCTATAAATGAAGTTGCGTACCATGTTCGATACAATGTGCCAACGGATAATGAGTTATTCGGTTATGATGCGAATAAGGCTGCAATTGGGGTTGAACTTTGCTATGGTGGCGACGTAAACTTTTGGGAGGCGTATACTCGTTTTACGTGGTATCACGCTTATTTATGTCAAAATTTCGGTTTAAATCCTAAAAAGGCTATTGTGTCACACAAAACGTTGGATCCTACTCGGAAAATCGATCCTGAGAATGTATTAGGGCAACAAGGAATTAAATTTCAGCAGTTTTTAGCAGATGTCTATCGGATGTATGTTTCGTTTAGATGACAAATATATGAAAAATGAATACAATAAAGATAGATGCCTACTGCTGTAAGTAGGTTTTTTCTTGTTTATATAAATAGAGCAGAGGTAGAAGACTAGGAGTGAACTAAGTATGCAAAAAGAAACAGTTATTATTATCGGAGGCGGTCCATGCGGATTAGCAGCGGCGATTTCGTTGCAAAAAGTGGGGTTAAATCCGTTAGTAATCGAAAAAGGAAACATTGTAAATGCAATTTATAATTATCCAACTCATCAAACATTTTTCTCCTCTAGTGAAAAATTAGAAATTGGTGAAGTTGCTTTTATTACAGAAAATCGTAAGCCATTTCGTAATCAGGCGCTTGCGTATTATCGTGAAGTAGTAAAGCGTAAATCTATACGTGTAAATGCATTTGAACGAGTGGAACAAGTTCAAAAAGATGGTGATGTTTTTAAAGTTGAAACGACGAAGCGTGACGGAAACAAAGAAATATATGTTGCGAAATACATTGTTGTCGCAACTGGATATTATGATAATCCGAATTATATGAATGTACCTGGTGAGAAACTTGAGAAAGTAGCTCATTATTTCAAAGAAGGACACCCTTATTTTGATCGAGATGTCGTTGTAATAGGTGGTAAAAATTCAAGTATAGATGCAGCATTAGAGCTTGTTAAATCGGGTGCACGTGTAACAGTTCTATACCGTGGTGGGGAATACTCGCCAAGTATTAAGCCGTGGATTTTGCCGGAATTTGAGGCGTTAGTACGAAATGGGACAATTCAAATGCATTTCCATGCGCATGTAAAAGAAATCACTGAGCATACGTTGACGTATACAGTAGATGGTGAGGCAAATACAATTCAAAACGATTTTGTATTTGCTATGACGGGTTACCATCCAGACCACAGCTTCTTAACAAAAATGGGAGTTCGGATTGATGAAGAAACAGGGCGCCCGATTTATATAGAGGGTAGTATGGAAACAAACGCTGAAAATATTTTTATTGCAGGTGTAATTGCTGCGGGGAATAACGCAAATGAAATATTTATCGAGAACGGTAGATTCCATGGAGATGCGATTGCGCAAACCATTGCATCAAGAGAAGAATAAAAAGAAGCTGTCGAAATGATATGATCCCCTTATAGTAGACAGGAAAAAGAAAGCACATTAACCTGTTTACTATGGAGGGGATTTTTTTATGGGAAAAATTAGAGTCACTTACGATGTAGAATTTAAGAAAAAAGCTATAGATTTATACTTAAAAGAAGGCATGAGCTATAAAACCATTGCGAAAGAATTGGGTATTCATCACTCGGTTGTAAGTCGTTGGGTGAAATACTTTGAAGCTGAAGGAATCAAAGGACTAGAAGAAAAACGCGGTAAAGCGAAAGGACCAGGTTTAGGTAGACCAAGGGTTAGACCCGAAGATCCTGAAGCTAAGATCCGACGATTAGAAGCGGAAAATGAAATGTTAAAAAAGCTCTTAGGAATGTAAAAGGAGGAATGAAAGTCGTATCCAAAACGAAAAAATTCGAAGTCATCCATGAAATGACAAAAACAGGTTATACAGTGACCATTCTATGCGATATTGCTGGTGTAACCAGAAGTGGGTACTACAAATGGATAAAACGGCATACGACGCCTTCAAAAAAACAATCAGAGGATATCGAAATTAAGAAAAAGATATTGGAGTGTCATAAAAAATTAAGAGGAATTTATGGATATAGAAGAATACAAGTGTGGCTGAAAGCCACATATAACCTTCATTTGAATCATAAACGCATCCAAAGATTGATGAGTGAACTAGGTATCAAAGCCGTAATTAGGAAAAAACGACCTTATTACGGAAAAAAGAAGCTTATGTGATTTCAGAGAACCATCTAAATAGGGAGTTTCAAGCTTCAAAACCGAATGAGAAATGGGTAACCGATATTACCTATTTGATTTTCAATGGACAGCGCTTGTACTTATCCGCTATTAAGGATTTATACAATAATGAGATTGTTGCCTATGAAACCAGTCGTAGAAACGACTTAAAACTTGTGTTAGATACACTTAAAAAGGCAAAGAAAAAACGAAATATGAAGGGAATCCTCTTACATAGTGATCAAGGGTCCCAGTATACATCTCGTCAATATAATCAATTACTTAAAAAATATCAGATGAAGGCAAGTATGTCTCGAAGAGGCAACTGTTGGGATAATGCTTGTATGGAAAACTTCTTCAGTCACTTTAAGGCAGAGTGTTTTCATTTACACTCCTTCCATAAAGCGAATGAGGTCAAACTTGCCGTGCGTAAATATATGCACTTTTATAATCATCAAAGATTTCAAAAGAAATTAAATAACCTGAGTCCATATAAATATAGAACTCAGGTTGCTTAGTTGCGCTTTTTTAATACTGTCTACTTGACAGGGGTCACTGCAAAATCTTCGACAGCTTCTTTTTTAATCGTGCATAAACATATGTTGGATTGTTTCGTGAGAGTTTGTGTTTTCTAGTGCGACTAGTAATTTAATTCGCGCCTTTTGAGCGTTTAAACCGTAGGTGAAAACAATGCCCATATCTTTTAATTGTTTTCCGCCACCTTCATAAGAGTATACGTCTTGAACGATACCGTTAAAGCAGCGTGAAACTAATACAATTGGAATGCCTTTTTCTATTAATCGCCCTAGACTAGGAAGTGTTCTTGGAGGTAAATTACCTTGTCCAAGTGCTTCAATAACAATCCCGTCTACTGGTAGTGTTTCGATTGCTGATAATAATGTATTATCCATACCTGCGTATGCTTTTAGAACGACAACGTTTTTAGAAATCTGTCGTACTGTGCATGTTTCGTGATGCACTAAAGCATGATGGAAAACAACACCACGTTTTGTTACCATGCCAATTGGTCCGTACTGTGGACTTTGGAATGTCGCGACATTACTTGTGTGCGTTTTTGTTACATTTGTAGCACAATGTATTTCGTCATTTAATACGACTAGAACGCCTTTTTCAGCAGCTTCATTACTACTAGCAACTTTTACAGCTGATAAGAAATTATATAGACCATCGGCACCTAATTCATTACTAGAACGCATTGCCCCTGTCACAACGATTGGGATAGTTGCTTGAACTGTTAAATCAAGAAAATAAGCTGTCTCTTCTAATGTATCGGTACCATGCGTGATGACTACGCCGTGAATATCGTCTTGTTTTACTCTTTCGTCAATGATGACTTGCAATTGTAGCATTTCGCTAGGAGTCATGTGAGGAGATGGAAGATGGAACACATCTTCGACAATTAAATCAACATCGCCTTCTAAATCAGGAATAAATTTTAAAAGAGGATTCTTTTTACCTGGTTGTACGACCCCAGTTTCTTTATCTTCCTCCATTGCAATTGTTCCACCTGTGTGTAAAACTAGGATTCTTTTCAATGCTTATACCCCTTTCAAGTTGAAAAATACATTTAGAACATAACATGTTTTGAGTAAATTCGACAATGAAAATGTATAAAAGTAGGCTTAGAAAATGACAATAAAATAAATTACTTTAAGTGTGCTCCGGTAAGTGGTTATTAGGTTAGGTTTTATTTATGGAAATTTATGAGAGTAGATGTGTAAGTGTAGAGAGGGAAGGAGTGAGTTTTTTTGAAAAAAGTGGAGAAAATTATAATTCGTATATTACTGATTCAATTTATTTTTCTTTCTGTCGTCCAACTGCTTTTTATACATAAATCTTCAGTGAAATATTTATCGAAAATTGTTTATTACGAAGGTGTCGTCACGAAAAATAAGGCGGAAATCTTACAGGTGAATAAGTAGTTTTCATTTTCTTCTATGATGGATTATGCTACAATTATTGAGGATTTAATGATGTGGGGCAAATGAGAAGAAGCAGGGGGAAAATACCTGCTTTTCGTTTTGTTTTATAAGTGGAAAATGAGGTGTTACAATGGATAAACGAATTTCGATTGCTATAGATGGTCCAGCGGCTGCTGGGAAAAGTACAGTGGCAAAAGTTGTTGCAAAAAAACTTTCATATGTTTACATTGATACAGGCGCAATGTACCGTACTATTACATATGCAGCCCTTGAACAAAAAGTGGATATTGAAAATGAAGAAAAGTTAATGGAAGTTGTAAAAAATGTAAATATTAAATTTCAGCAAGGGGAAAATACACAACTTGTATTTTTAAATGGACAAGATGTTTCTGAAGTGATTCGTACGCCAGATGTGACGAATCGTGTATCTATTGTAGCAAAGCATCGTCTTGTTCGTGAAGAAATGGTACGTCGTCAACAAGGATTAGCTAAAAAAGGCGGCGTAGTAATGGATGGCCGTGATATTGGTACACATGTACTACCAGATGCTGAAGTGAAAATCTTTATGCTTGCTTCTGTAGAAGAAAGAGCGGAAAGAAGACATTTAGAAAATATGAATAAAGGTTTCGATTCTAATTTAGAGCAGTTAAGAGAAGAAATTGCTAGGCGTGATAAATTAGATTCAGAACGCGAAGTTTCTCCTTTGAAAAAAGCTGATGATGCATTGGAATTAGATACAACTTCTTTATCAATTGAAGAAGTTGTCCAAAAAATTATGGGTATTGTTTCAGGAGTATTTGCGAAATAAAGAAAGAGGACTATCCTCTTTCTTTTTTTTTTTTTGAAATGTAAAGGATAAGTGAATTATAAGTCTCTTTTCTTGACAAATGGGCTAATTTGTAAGAAGTTAGTTACAGAGGGAAAAAACTGTCAGAATATATTCGCTATTATATTTCAAATCATACTTTCTTCAAGATGATTTTGCTGTATACTATTTATATAGATTTAATATAGTTTCTTGTGAACTGTATTGAAACAGAATATGTGATGATAAATTCTTAAACATGCAAATGAAAACATTTGTTTTCATTTCGTATATACATAAAAATGCTTTGTCAATTCTGTAGGGAGGTATTTCCATGGTAGAGAAAATGAATGAAGAAGTTATGAATTCAAAAGAATTACAAGTTGGTGACGTTGTTACAGGTTCTGTAACGAAAGTTGAAGAGAAACAAGTTCTTGTAAATGTTGGATACAAAACAGATGGCGTAATTCCGATTAGTGAATTAGCTAACGTTCATATTGAAAAAGCAAGCGATGTTGTAGAATTAGATCAAACACTTGAATTGAAAATTATTAAATTAGAAGATGATGATCTTGTTTTATCTAAGAGAGCTGTTGACGCAGAAAAAGCGTGGGTAGAATTACAAGGAAAATTTAATTCTGGTCATGTATTTGATGTTACTGTAAAAGATATCGTGAATGGTGGGTTAGTTGTGGACCTTGGTGTTCGTGGTTTTATCCCAGCTTCACTTGTAGAAGTACATTATGTAGAAGACTTTGCTGACTATAAAGGAAAAACATTAGCGGTGAAAATTGTTGAATTAGACCGTGAAAAAAATCGTGTTATTCTTTCACATAAAGCGGTAGTAGAACTAGAACTGGATTCTAAGAAAAAAGAAGCAATCTCTTCGTTAAAAGAAGGGGATATTGTTGAAGGAACAGTACAACGATTAACGGATTTTGGTGCTTTCGTTAACGTTGGTGGTGTGGACGGTTTAGTTCACATTTCACAAATTTCACACGAACGTGTAGAGCAACCTTCTGAGGTATTAGAGCAAGGTCAAAAGGTAAAGGTAAAAGTGTTATCTGTTGATGCTGATACGCAACGTATTTCTTTATCAATTAAAGCAGCTCAGCCAGGACCTTGGGAAAATGTTGCTGGCGAAATAAAAGCTGGAGATATTCGTGAGGGAGTAGTAAAACGCCTTGTTACATTCGGTGCGTTTGTTGAAATTTTACCTGGTGTTGAAGGGCTTGTACATGTATCTCAAATTGCAAATCGTCACGTGAAAAATCCAAATGAAGTATTGGAAATGGGACAAGAAGTAAAAGTGAAAGTACTTGAAGTCCATGTAGCAGAAAAACGTATTTCTTTAAGCATAAAAGAAACGCTTGAAGAAAATAATGTAACAGAAGATTATAGCCAATATGAGCCAAATGCTGATTCGGCTACTTTCCAGTTAAGTGATATTATTGGTGAACAACTGAAAAAATTAAAGAAATAAAGAGGGGTACAAGTGGTAAGGGCAAAACGTAAATTAGATCATATTGAATATGCTCTTTCTACTGGTCAGTCTCGTACGCATGGCTTTCATGATATTGATTTTGTGCATCAAAGCTTGCCAAATTCAAGTTATGACACTATAACATGTGAAACAAAAATCGGCGAACTTTCACTAAGTTCGCCGATTTTTATCAATGCGATGACTGGTGGTGGAGGAGAGCAAACATTACATATTAATGAGCAATTAGCATATGTAGCGAAACATCATAACCTTGCTATGGCTGTAGGTTCGCAAATGGCAGCTTTAAAAGATGAAAGTGAAGCGGCTTCGTATAAAGTTGTTAGGAAAGTAAATCCGAATGGGATTTTTTTCGCAAACTTAGGAAGTGAGGCAACTGTCGAACAGGCAGAGCGTGCCGTTGATATGATTGAGGCGAATGCACTGCAAATTCATTTAAATGTCATACAGGAGTTAACGATGCCAGAAGGAGACCGTGATTTTACTGGTGTACTTCAGCGGATTGAGAAAATAGTTTCAAAAAGTAAAGTACCTGTCATCGTAAAAGAAGTCGGTTTTGGAATGAGTAAGGAAACAGTACAACAGTTAGCGAATATAGGTATAACAGCAATTGATATTGGCGGACAAGGTGGTACGAATTTTGCTGCTGTTGAAAATGAAAGAAGACAGCGAATGCTTTCTTATTTTAATAACTGGGGCATACAAACAGCTACCTCGATTATTGAAGCAACCTCTACAAATAATAACCTCTCTTTTATTGCATCTGGGGGTATACAAACAGCACTTGACGTGGCGAAGGCAATCGCATTAGGGGCTAATACAACTGCGTTTGCTGGATACTTTTTATGTATTTTAATGCAAGATGGTGTTGAGAATTTAGTGGATGAAATTGATCTTTTACATACAGATTTAAAATTTATTATGACAGCTCTTGGCGTGAAGACGATAGAAGAGTTACAATCTGTACCTCTTGTTGTAAAAGGTGAAACGTATCATTGGTTAGCGCAGCGAGGGATTGACACTGGACATTATAGTAGGCGATAAAAAATCAACCATCCGGTTGATTTTTTTGCGTTTTATTTTCGTAAAATGAAGAGGGAAGGCGAGAAATTTTCATTCTATATAATTCTATAAATGGAAAAAGAGAGAGTTTTCATTATGATAAAAGTATATATAAATATCATACAGAAAAGCTAAAATTGAAAAAAAGGGGTTATAAAAATGAAGAAATGTAGAAAATATGTTGCTGAATTATTGGAGGATTCTCACTTTTGCCATGTTTGTGGAGAGAAACATGGCAAAAGTAAGAAAGTATTCCTCTCTATATAGCTGGTTAGCGATAAAACAAGATAAGAGATTGCTATTTAAGAGTCAAAAGAAACAAGGGAAAATTTACGATAATTTTGGGGATGAGGATGTTAATAAAAAAGGAGATAATGTATCTTCAAATAGTAAAAATTCAATAGGACGCATTACATATAATAGTGAATATTTTAACATCCATGTACGAAATATAAGAGAAGATACAGCGGTTTCTGGATATAATAAAAAGGTTGAAATTTCATTAACTTCAAATGTAAGAGAAGGAGATTCTAGTTCAACAACAGCGCAATCAGCAATTAAAACGGCGAATATTGCAATCGCAGTCGGGAATAAATTGTATAGGAATCCAACGGTGAATGCAGGAAGTGGAATAGAAGCACTAATTTTGCCAAGGGAATTAGGAGAAGACAAAAATCCATCGGAAGATTCGCATGTAATTTATTATTTTAATATACCAAATGAAGTGAGTTTAAGTAATGCTGAAGTAGTATTGCTTTCTGACCAAGGAAATACCATTGTGAGTAGGGAAATTAAAGGAGAAAAAGAAGATATTGTAGGTGCGGAAAAAGAGGTTGAGCGAAAGTTAAATGAGATAGGAGAGACGGATTATGTACGTGTAGAGGTAAAGAGTAAAGATCCTTCTCTACATACGTATTATGTTATTACATATTCTAAAAAACCAACAGGTGTAGTTACGATTGATGCCTCGTTGAGTGATAGGGTTTATAATGCGAAAACAAAAAAATTATATTACGAGTAGAAATAAATAAAATAATTGTGTAAAAAGACGGTTTCGTACAATATCGAAACCGTCTTTTTGTATTGCCTATTTGAGGGCAGCTTGATTGGTGTGGGCTAATAATCCCCCACTGAAGTTTCACTTTATTTAATGCTGATTCTGCTTTCGAGCTTGCTCCGGTGTATCAAGACTTGTTGCACCGGGATATTGAAGTGATTGGTCGCGATCAGATTCAACGCGGCGTGATTCTCTTAGCTTTCGTTCTTGGCGATCTTTACCCATTGTGAGTTACACCTCCTTATTAAAAGTTTTGCTGTTATGAGAAAAACTATGCACAAAGAAAAGGAGGATTAACTTTCATAAAAAGTTCCCATAATGGAAATCATAGGAGGTGAAATGATGGATGGGAGTACTTTTTATTTTGTTGCTTGGATAGGGTGGATTGTCGTGACCTTTTTTATGAAAAAGGAATCTATTCGTTGGAAGATAAGTGCTTGTATATTAATTCTTATTATTTGTTCTCCGTTAAATGTGACGATTGCTTCTTTCGCAATATCGGTAAATGCCCTTTTGCTTTGTATTATTTCTTTTGTAGGTATCGCGTTATATTCTATTTGGAAAAAATTATATACCTTACTTTCGGCACTTATTATTGCAATGTTATATACAAGCTTTCATTTGTTAGAAGTATATGATCCAATTTGGATTGTGGTTGATAGGTTGTTGCTGTTAAGTGGTGCACTTGTGTATGCATCGGTTTTATTGCACGGGGATCGCATATTACGATTATGCTCCTTATATATAGGGATGTTACAAGGAGAATTATTGGTGACGCTGATTTTTCGTAAATTACATTTTCCTTATGAATACGGCAGTTTAGCTTTTTTAGATGTTGCTGCTGTTTCCACTTTATTTATGGCGATTTTACTTTGGATTACAAAGGCATCGGTATATATGGAACAATTTAAGAGGAAAACACGTAAAAGAAAGGCGAGGGTAATACATGACTGAATATACACCAGCTATTTTATGTGGCGTAATTGCAGGTACAATAACTAGGTTGTTAATGCTTCGTACCGATACGAGGCAATATCCGACGAGGCTTCACGGGAAAATTATTCATATCGCGATGGGATTAATTGCGGCTGCCTTAGGAGCAATTGCGATTCCGTCTGTTTTGAAAAAAGATTTCTCTGCAATTACATTTCTTACGTTAGCAGCGACGCAATTTCGTGATGTGCGCAATATGGAAAGAAATACACTTCAACAATTAGATGGATATGAGCTCGTACCACGTGGTAATACATACATTGAAGGAATTGCATTAGTATTTGAAAGTCGTAACTACTTGGCGATGTTAACGTCGTTTGTAACAACGTTTGCGTATATAGGATTCGATTCATGGATTGCCGGGGTAATTACTAGTATAGTAAGTTTTTTCGTTGCGAAAAAATTAATGTCAGGTAAAAGACTTCATGACCTTGTAGAAATAGAGCACGTTCCACTTCGTTTTGAAGGAGCGGGACTTTATATTGATAATATTTACATTATGAATATTGGATTGCCAGCAAGGCAAGAAGAAATTATGAAATATGGAATGGGATTTATTTTAAAACCGAAATCGATAGATGCGATGGTTACAATCTCAAACTTAGGACAACGGCAAGCTATTTTACATGATGTTTCGGTTGCTTTAGGAATATATAGAGATTCTGGAACGCCGGCACTTGTACCGTTAGCGAAGCGTGATTTAGAGGATGGGAGAGTTGGGATTTTTGTTCTGCCGCAAGATCAAGATGCAGAAAAAGCGATAGGGGTAATCGGAAATGTACCAACATTAGAGAGTGCTGTTCATATGTCATCAGAAGCTCCGAAAGGAAGGGGAGATAAGAGATGATGTTAGAAAGTGTTATTCTCGCAGTCATTACAACAACGCCAGAGAAATTTGCAGGTGGTGCCCCTTTATTTATTTGCGAGTCGACAGAGGAACTGGAATTTGTTGCAAATAATTTAGAGGCTATTTTAGATGGTATTGCACATCGCTTACAAGATAATGTATATATTATTGTGAAACATTAGTAACGTGTGGTATAATGTGAGGTGTTTTGATACGTTGAGAAATATTCTGGAATGCAAATCCCTTCTTGCACAAAGAAGGGTTTTTTACATAATAAACAGAAGCAAGTTGAAAGGATGAAAGTATATGCCGAAACCAGTAATAGCGATAGTAGGCCGCCCGAACGTAGGGAAATCTACTATTTTCAATAGAATTGTTGGAGAAAGAGTTTCAATCGTAGAAGATATACCAGGTATAACGCGAGACCGTATTTATAGTGCGGGAGAATGGTTAAATCATGAGTTTAACATTATTGATACAGGTGGAATTGATATTGGAGACGAGCCGTTCTTGACACAAATTCGTCAACAGGCGGAAGTAGCGATTGATGAAGCAGATGTTATCATTTTTATGACGAATGGTCGCGATGGTGTAACTGCAGCAGATGAAGAAGTTGCTAAAATTTTATACCGTTCTAAAAAACCAATTGTACTTGCGGTAAATAAGGTTGATAATCCCGACATGCGTAGTGATATTTATGATTTTTATGCATTAGGATTTGGCGAGCCATTCCCGATTTCAGGTACACACGGTTTAGGACTTGGTGATTTGTTAGATGAAGCTGCAAATCATTTTCCAAAGATTGAAGAAGAAGCGTATGACGATGAAACAATCCGTTTCTCTTTAATTGGACGTCCAAACGTAGGGAAATCATCACTTGTAAATGCACTTCTTGGTCAAGAACGTGTAATTGTAAGTAATATAGCGGGAACGACACGTGATGCTGTTGATACACCATATAGTAAAGATGATCAAGATTATGTAATCATCGATACAGCTGGTATGCGTAAAAAAGGGAAAGTATACGAAAGTACAGAAAAGTATAGTGTACTTCGTGCACTTAGAGCGATTGAACGTTCTGACGTTGTTTTAGTCGTTTTAGACGGAGAAGAAGGAATTATTGAGCAAGATAAAAAAATCGCTGGATATGCTCATGATTCAGGACGAGCTGTTATTATCGTTGTAAACAAATGGGATGCAGTGAAAAAAGATGAAAAAACAATGAAAGCATTTGAAGAAAACATCCGTGCTCATTTCCAATTTTTAGAGTATGCACCGATTGTATTCTTATCTGCGAAAACGAAAAAGCGTACACAAACGTTATTACCGGTTATCAATGAGGTAAATGAAAGCCATAGCATCCGTGTACAAACGAATGTATTAAATGATGTAATTATGGATGCGGTAGCGATGAATCCAACGCCGACACATAATGGTAGCCGTCTGAAAATCTTCTATGCGACACAGGTTGCGGTAAAACCACCAACATTTGTTATATTTGTAAACGATACAGAATTAATGCACTTTTCATATGAGCGCTTCTTAAAGAACCGTTTACGTGAAGCGTTCGGTTTTGTAGGAACGCCGATTCACATTATCGCTAGAGCAAGAGACTAATGGAGAGGATGTGATTTTATGACAAAAATCACAGTAATAGGAGCAGGTAGCTGGGGAACAGCGTTAGCGATGGTATTAGCTGACAATGGGCATGATGTACGTATTTGGGGAAACCGTCCTGAACTCATGAATGAAATTAATACGAAGCGTGAGAACAGTAGATATCTTCCAGGGATTACATTGCCAAGCACAATCGTAGCCTACTCTTCTTTAGAAGAAGCATTAGTAGATGTAAATACAGTACTGCTAGTAGTACCGACGAAAGCGTACCGAGACGTATTGCAAGAGATGAAAGAAATTGTTACAGAGCCAATTACTTGGATTCATGCAAGTAAAGGAATCGAACCAGGTACGTCAAAACGTATTTCGGAAGTGATTGAGGAAGAAATTCCAGAGAGCTTGATTAAGGATGTTGTTGTACTATCTGGGCCGAGTCACGCTGAAGAAGTTGGATTGCGTCAAGCGACAACTGTTACGTCTGCAGCAAAGCGTATGGAAGCGGCTGAGGGAGTACAAGATTTGTTTATGAATAGCTATTTCCGTGTATATACAAACCCAGATATCGTTGGAGTTGAACTTGGTGGTGCTTTAAAAAATATTATTGCACTAGCTGCGGGGATATCTGACGGGCTTGGATTAGGTGATAATGCGAAAGCGGCATTAATGACACGTGGTTTAACAGAGATTGCTCGTTTAGGAAGAAAAATGGGCGGAAATCCGTTAACGTTTGCTGGTCTAACTGGTATGGGAGACTTAATTGTAACTTGTACAAGTGTGCATAGCCGAAATTGGCGCGCTGGAAATATGCTTGGAAAAGGGCACTCTTTAGAAGAAGTGCTAGAAAGTATGGGTATGGTTGTAGAAGGTGTAAGAACAACGAAAGCTGCTCATGAATTGGCAGAGAAAATGGAAGTTGAAATGCCGATTACAGCTGCTTTATATGACGTGCTGTTCAATGGGAATAATGTGAAAGATGCAGTAGGCTCATTGATGGGACGTGTTCGAAAACATGAAGTTGAAGCGATACCTGATTTGTTATAAAGAAAGCGGTAGAAGTACATTTCGTACTTCTACCGTTTTTTATTTTTTATGGGTCTTTTCACCAATTTTTCATCTCTGCATAGGATGAAGAGTAACTTGAGGAGAGGGTGAAAAGAATGGATAACAACATTTTTAATAACATTGAAAAAGAAGCGAAAGTGAACAAAGAAGATATTTTTAAATTAGCGTCGTCTGTTCAAAATGCGAACTTACGTGATGAGACAGTGCTTCGCCAATTGATTCATCAAGTTGCTCTAATGGCAGGACGCGAAGTGCCGAAAGAGCAAGAGGATCAAATTGTAAAAGCGATTATTAACAATAATATGCCGGCGGATTTTGGTTCGTTAAGTAAAATGTTTAAAAAATAAATTATGAGAAACAAAGAGTTTAGAGAATGCATATGATAGTTATGAAAGAATGGGAATAGAGCTGTTAAGGGCATATTTGGTCAACCGAAGCGCATCATTTCGTGCTTCGGTTTTATTATTTTAAATAAAAATCATCAATTCACGGAAAAATGATGATTTTTATTTGTTTAAAGATTTTAATTTGTTAAAATAGTATAAAAATAGATTGAAAGTAAAGGGGTGTATATATGTCGGAAGGACTTATGAAAATGTGGTTTGCTTTAGGGGCAATTGGATTTATGTTTCTTGCAGTAAGTTTTATTTTATTGAGTAGGCATAAAATGAAGAATAAATTTTTGAAAGGGATTACAGCTTTAGTAGCGTACACCCTCATGATTGTATCGGGAATTGTTATTTTCCTTGTTGTATTTAGTGGCCCTATTGAGCAATAAAGGATGTGTAGTCGGTAAATGTTACAAAAGCAACAGTCCATACTAGCATGAAAAGGTGATTGTCAGTGAAAAAAATCCATATTATTTTAATATTTTGTTGCATGAGCATTTTAACAGGGTGTATGTATCCAAGAGAAAATATGAAACAAAGTGCTATTCCTTATGAAGACCAGTTGCAAGTTGTGCAAAAAGCCATTAATACATATAAGGAGCAAACGGATGGTTTATTACCAATTAAGACGCGTGATATGAGTACGCCGATTTATCAGAAGTATCCAATTGATTTTCAAAAAATTGCTCCAAGGTACATACAAGAGGCGCCAGGGAATGCGTATGAAAGTGGTGGGGTATATCAATATGTATTAATAGATGTTGAAAAAAATCCGACAGTAAAGTTAATTGATGTGAGAATGGCGGAACAAATTCAAGAAGTGGCATTGAAGCTAAGGATGTATCGTGATGAACATCAATATCCACCTTTTAAAAAAGTGATTACAGATGGTGTTTATGAATTAGACTTCAAAAAACTAGGATATAAAGATGTACCACAAGTGACAAGTCCGTACTCAGGAAAAGGTCTCCCTCTTGTAATTAATGAAAAAGGAGAATTGTTTGTTGATTATAGAATCGACTTATATGAAGCGTTGAAAAAAAATGAAGGACAATTTAAAGAAGGTGAAGATATCCGGAGTATACTATCGAAGGATTCCCCGTTTGTTCCTGCATATTCTTTGCCGTACACAGTAAAAAATGGAGAACCAATTTTTTTAAAATCATAAGTCATGAACCTTTCTTTTAGTGAATAAGTTCTAGAAGAAAGGTTTTTTATGTTATACAACTTGCGATGCAAACAAAAGGTATTTTTAAATAGTCATATGAAATTGGACAAAATTATATGATATATTGTCCGAACTTCTAGAATACCATTATATTATATCAGATATTATAGGCAACATTAGAGAAGGTATTAGTTGACTATAAACGTGGAATTATTCCCAAAAATATTGAGGGAGGGAATCACTTGGAAAAGGTAGATATTTTTAAAGATATTGCGGAACGCACAGGCGGTGATATTTATTTTGGAGTTGTAGGAGCTGTTCGAACAGGGAAATCAACATTTATTAAAAAATTTATGGAACTTGTTGTTATTCCCAATATTGAAAATGAGTCAGACCGTCAAAGAGCGCAGGATGAACTGCCTCAAAGTGCTGCTGGTCGTACAATAATGACGACGGAACCGAAGTTTGTTCCAAACCAAGCGGTTTCTATCGAAGTAGATGAAGGTCTTGAAGTGAATATTCGATTAGTAGATTGTGTTGGATATACGGTTCCAGGAGCAAAAGGCTATGAAGATGAGAATGGTCCGCGCATGATTAATACTCCTTGGTATGAAGAGCCTATTCCATTCCATGAAGCTGCAGAAATCGGAACACGTAAAGTAATTCAAGAGCATTCAACAATTGGTGTCGTTATTACAACAGATGGAACAATTGGTGAAATTCCAAGAAGAGATTATATAGAGGCAGAAGAACGCGTTGTAAATGAGTTAAAAGAAGTAGGAAAGCCTTTCATTATGATTATCAATACTGTACAGCCATACCATCCAGATACGGAGCAGTTACGTCAAAGTTTATCAGAAGAATATGATATCCCAGTAATTGCGATGAGTGTAGAGAGTTTAAGAGAAACAGATGTGTATAACGTACTGCGAGAAGCATTATTCGAGTTCCCGGTTTTAGAAGTGAATGTAAACCTTCCGAGCTGGGTAATGGTGCTAAATGAAGGGCATTGGTTACGCCAAAGTTATCAGGAAGCGGTTCAAGAGACTGTAAAGGATATAAAACGTCTTCGTGATGTGGACCGTGTCGTTTGGCAGTTTAGTCAATATGAATTTATTGATCGAGCAAGTCTAGCTGGCATCGATATGGGGCAAGGTGTGGCAGAGATTGATTTATATGCGCCAGATGAATTGTATGATCAAATTTTAAAAGAAGTAGTAGGAGTAGAGATTCGAGGGAAAGATCATTTATTAAAGCTTATGCTCGATTTATCTCATGCGAAAACAGAGTATGACCAAGTGGCGGATGCCCTGCGGATGGTAAAACAAACCGGATATGGAGTAGCAGCGCCTGCATTAGCTGATATGAGCTTAGATGAACCGGAAATTATTCGTCACGGCTCAAGGTTCGGTGTTAAATTAAAAGCGGTTGCGCCGTCTATTCATATGATTAAAGTGGATGTAGAATCAACATTTGAACCAATTATCGGTACTGAAAAACAAAGTGAAGAACTAGTTCGTTACTTGATGCAAGATTTTGAAGATGACCCGCTATCAATTTGGAATTCTGATATATTTGGGCGCTCTCTTAGCTCTATTGTTAGAGAAGGAATTCAAGCGAAGTTATCTCTAATGCCAGAAAACGCTCGTTATAAATTAAAAGAAACGCTAGAAAGAATTATTAATGAAGGATCTGGCGGATTAATTGCGATTATATTATAAGAAAAAAATCCCTCTAATTGCAGAGGGATTTTTTTCTTTTTGAGTACGTAATAGAAAAATAAACAGTCATTATCTAATATTTTGTTGTAAATTGTCAAGTTTCATCAGAATTTCACATTTTTAGAGTAACAATTTCCTTAAAAATATTGAATTATAAAGGAGAATCGTATAATATAGGCGTTGATAATGATTTATCTACATCTTTGTAGTATAGAATTTGTAAAAATTGCCTACAAATGAAAGTAAGACTCATTTTATGATCATTATACAGTCTTATCTTTGGGAGGAGGTGAATGGCATGAACAAGACAGATTTAATCAATGCTGTTGCAGAAGCAAGTTCCCTTTCTAAAAAGGACGCAACAAAAGCAGTGGACGCTGTTTTTGATTCTATCTTAGAAGCTTTAAAACAAGGTGATAAAGTACAACTAATCGGATTCGGTAACTTCGAAGTTCGTGAGCGTGCGGCTCGTAAAGGTCGTAACCCACAAACAGGTGAGGAGATTGAAATCGCTGCAAGTAAAGTACCTGCATTCAAACCTGGTAAAGCGTTAAAAGATGCGGTTAAATAATCCTTACATATTAACAGGGAAGAAGAGTTTCCTTTTTGGAAACTCTTCTTTTTGCTTTTAAAAACATAAATATGCTAGAATGTGTTCGTATCACTTTTAGGTTTTTCGGGAGGGCTAGCGGATGGCAAAAGTTAATTTAGAACAAATTGAACATGCAGTACGTCTTATTTTAGAGGCAATCGGAGATGACCCAAATCGCGAGGGAGTACTTGATACACCGAAACGTGTTGCGAAAATGTACGCAGAAGTATTCTCAGGAATGCATGAGGATCCGAAAGAGCATTTACACAAAGTATTCGGAGAAGACCACGAAGAGCTTGTGCTAGTAAAAGATATACCATTCTATTCGATGTGTGAGCATCATCTTGTTCCGTTTTATGGAGTTGCTCACGTTGCATATATTCCGCAAGGTGGAAAAGTAACGGGACTAAGTAAATTAGCTCGTACTGTAGACACAATTGCGCGTCGTCCGCAACTACAAGAACGTATTACATCAACAGTAGCTAACTCTATTATGGAAGTACTAGAGCCGCATGGTGTAATGGTAGTAGTAGAAGCAGAGCATATGTGTATGACGATGCGTGGTGTGAAAAAGCCTGGTGCGAAAACAGTAACGACTGCAGTGCGCGGCGTGTTAGAAAATGATGCAGCAGCACGTAGTGAAATTTTATCGTTTATTAAGACGAATTAAAGAAGAGCGGGAAACTGCTTTTCTTTTTTTTATATACAAAAAAATGATATAGTTTTAATGTTAAAGAGCAAGAATATAAAGGTTGAAAATTACTTCTGCCTTTTGTGTAAATGAATGTTTGTAGTTGTTAGAGACGAAGATAACTTGTATGAATAAAAGTTGAGGCTTTATTCGGTGGCAGTTTGGCAGAAGTAGCCAAGTTTTGATTATAGAAAATAGAATGTATGTGTTATAATAAATTTTATGAATTAGAAAACAAGGGTGATTTTTTGTGTGTGACATCTACGGAGGGTATGCGGGTATTAAAGAGAAATTGATGGAGAAATTACGCCATCCTTATTTTATAAACTATATTGAAGAACCATTTATTGATGAAGAAAAAATAGCGCTGTTATACGGTGCATTAAAAAGTGCAAATATACATAAAGAACAAATTGATCATTATGTCGTAACGATTATGCTTGTACAAATTGCTCTTGATACACATGAAAAAGTATCAAATAAAGCAAACGAAGAGACGAGTGGATTCCATAAGCGTCGTCAATTGACAGTTCTTGCAGGGGATTATTATAGTGGTCTATACTATTACTTATTGTCAATGAATTGTGATATTATCTTAATTCGTGCACTTGCTGAAGGAATTAAGGAGATTAATGAACATAAAATTATGCTGTATCAAAAAGCACATGTGACGATTCAAGACATAATGGAAAGTGTAGTAATAATTGAATCTGCGCTTTTGCAAAAAACATGTGATCATTTTCAGTTATCTAATTGGAAACCATATATAACTTATGTGTTAGGAAAAAATCGTCTTCAAAAAGAGTGTCAATTGTATGCTGATAAACAAAATTCACCTGTTTTTCAAGCAGTCCAAAAAATCTCATTGGATGATGATAAAAATTTGGAAACAGTTATTAATGAATGGCTTATGGAAATGAGAAAGCAAGAAGAAAATTTTTTAGAGAATCATACAGAAGTTAATGAGATAATTTCTATGTTAAGAGATAAATCAAGGACATAAGCAACTTTACATTGGAAGAAGGTACGAGCATGCAACAATCAAAAGAAGAAAGAGTACATGACGTATTTGAGAAAATTTCTGATAAATACGATGTGATGAATTCTGTAATTAGTTTTCAAAGGCATAAGGCATGGCGCAAAGAAACGATGCGAATTATGGATGTGAAACCCGGGAGTAAGGCACTTGATGTATGCTGCGGGACGGCAGATTGGACAATTGCACTAGCGGGAGCTGTAGGTGAAGATGGGAAGGTTTACGGTTTAGACTTTAGCGAAAATATGCTAGCTGTCGGTAAACAAAAGGTAGAAGCTTTAGAATTAAAGCAAGTAGAACTTATGCATGGAAATGCAATGGAACTTCCTTATGAAGATAATACGTTTGATTATGTAACGATTGGTTTTGGGTTACGTAACGTTCCGGATTACATGCAAGTATTAAAAGAAATGACGCGTGTAGTAAAGCCTGGTGGAAAAGTAATTTGCCTAGAAACATCTCAACCAACGATGATAGGTTTTCGTCAAGGATATGTCTTATACTTTAAATATATCATGCCGTTATTTGGAAAGATGTTTGCGAAAAGTTATAAAGAATATTCATGGCTTCAGGAATCTGCTAGTACATTCCCAGGGATGAAAGAGTTAGCACGTATGTTTGAAGAAGCTGGGCTTAAGAATGTGCAAGTGAAACCATTTACTTTTGGTGTAGCAGCTATGCATTTAGGTATTAAACCAGAATCAAAATAGAAAATAGAAAAAAGACGTTTTAGGTTAAGGTGAACAATATGAAGTTACAACTTATGTACTCTTTTTTACGATCGGATATTAATGTTATAGAAAAAGAATTGAAGAAGACAGTTGCTTCTGAGCAGCCGTTAGTAGAAGAAGCGGCATTACAGCTTATTGAAGCAGGTGGGAAGCGGATTCGCCCTGTTTTTGTTTTGCTTGCAGGGAAATTTGGGGATTATAAGTTAGATGCAATTAAGCATGTTGCGGTTGCATTAGAACTAATTCATATGGCTTCGCTTGTTCACGATGATGTCATTGATGCTGCGTTTTTACGACGCGGTAGCGCAACAGTGAATGCGAAATGGGGAGATCGTATTGCAATGTATACAGGAGACTACTTGTTTGCGAAGTCTCTTGAATGTATAACAAATATAGAACTTCCAGATGCACATCAAGCGTTGTCTCATACAATTTTAGAAGTTTGTAAAGGTGAAATCGAACAAATTAAAGATAAGTATAACTATGATCAAAATTTAAGAACGTATTTAAGAAGGATAAAACGAAAAACAGCATTGTTAATCGCCGCAAGTTGTCAGTTGGGAGCGATTGCTGCTGGTGCTAATCGTGATACTGTAAATCGTCTATTTTGGTACGGATATTTTGTTGGTATGTCTTATCAAATTATTGATGATATTTTAGATTTCGTATCGACAGAAGAGAAGCTTGGAAAGCCTGCTGGTGGTGATTTATTACAAGGTAACATTACATTACCTGTTTTGTATGCCATGGAAGATCCAGTTCTTCGTCAAAAAATTACATCTGTGCATGAAAATACAACAGCAAGTGAAATGAAAGAAATTATTGATGATATTAAAGCGAGCGAAGCTATTGATAAAGCATTTTCGTTTAGTGAACGTTATTTACATAAAGCATTAGAAATAATAAAACCACTCCCTCGTGGACAGGCGAAGTATGCGTTGCAAAATGTCGCAAAGTATATTGGAAAACGAAAATTTTAGTGTTTTGTCTAAAAAATAAAATAATCTCTCTATTTCAAAACTATTGCGCAATTGTGATAAGGGTGTTAATATGTGTGTGGGGATATACAATTACATACATAATTAAGAAGTGGAGAGATTTTTTATGGAAAAAACATTTCTAATGGTAAAACCAGACGGTGTACAACGTGCCTTCATTGGGGAAATTGTAGCTCGTTTTGAGAAAAAGGGCTTTCAATTAGTTGGTGCAAAATTAATGCAAGTTACTCCGGAAATTGCTGAACAACACTACGGTGAGCATAAAGAAAGACCTTTCTTTGGTGAATTAGTAGACTTTATTACATCTGGTCCTGTATTCGCAATGGTATGGCAAGGTGAAGGTGTAGTAGATACAGCACGCAATATGATGGGTAAAACACGACCACATGAAGCTGCTCCTGGAACAATTCGTGGAGATTTCGGTGTAACTGTTGCGAAAAACATTATCCACGGTTCGGATTCTTTAGAAAGTGCAGAACGCGAGATTGCTATTTTCTTTAAGGAAGAAGAATTAGTAGACTACTCAAAATTAATGAATCAATGGATTTACTAATTATTTTGAAATAATTTGTAAACGCTTTAATAACTGTGATAATAGTAAAAAGTGTGAGAAGAATAGGGGTATTCTTCTTGCACTTTTTTATTTCGATCAGTTACGAAGTTAGGGCTGTTATGATATATTGGTATGTAAAGTAAAAGGTCTACTATTATGAAAATAATCGAACAATTACAAGTAGGGAAAGCAAACATTCGATTTACTATATAATTTCTTTGTATTTTAAAGAGTGATGGAAGATAATATAGCTGCTTTATGTAGCGGGATAAATACATATGCGAAAAGAGGAATAACGTATGCGATATATTACAGCTGGTGAATCCCACGGTCCGCAACTTACGACAATTTTAGAAGGTGTTCCGGCAGGGTTATCTTTAGTAGCGAATGATATAAATGAAGAATTAGCTAGAAGACAAAAAGGATATGGACGCGGTAGACGCATGCAAATTGAGAAAGACCAAGTGCAAATTGTAAGTGGTGTTAGGCATGGGGAGACGATGGGGTCACCGATTGCACTTGTTGTTGAAAATCGTGATTTTACACATTGGACAAAGGTTATGGGTGCAGAGCCGTTAACTGAGCAGGAAGAGAAAGAAATGAAAAGGCAAGTTACGAAACCTAGACCTGGACACGCAGATTTAAATGGTGCGATTAAATATGGTCATAGAGATATGAGGAATGTATTAGAGCGTTCTTCAGCACGTGAAACGACAGTTCGTGTTGCAGCTGGTGCAGTTGCAAAAAAAATATTAGCGGAATTAGGTATACAAGTAGCGGGACATGTTATCGAGATTGGTGGTGTACAGGCAGCAAATATTAAATATAACTCTATTGTGGAATTACAAAGTACTACAGAAGCATCTCCTGTACGTTGTTTAGATGAAGAGGCCGGTAAAAAGATGATGCAAGCAATTGATGATGCGAAGGCAAATGGTGATTCTATCGGTGGTATTGTTGAAGTAGTTGTAGAAGGAATGCCAATTGGAGTAGGTAGCTATGTACATTATGATAGAAAATTAGATGCAAAATTAGCAGCGGCAATTATGAGTATTAACGCTTTTAAAGGTGTTGAAATTGGAATTGGTTTTGAAGCAGCGCATAGACCTGGAAGTGAAGTGCATGATGAAATCCTATGGGATGAAGTGCAAGGGTACAGAAGAAAAACGAACAATGCAGGTGGATTAGAAGGTGGCATGACAACTGGTATGCCGGTTGTTGTGCGCGGTGTTATGAAACCGATACCGACATTATATAAACCGCTTCAAAGTGTTGATATTGATACGAAAGAACCTTTTACAGCGAGTATTGAACGTTCAGATAGTTGTGCAGTGCCAGCAGCTAGCGTTGTGGCTGAAGCAGTTGTGGCTTGGGAGCTCGCAACAGCTTTAATTGAACAATTTGGATTAGATCGTATCGATCTTATACGTGAAAATATTGAGAAACATAATGAATATGCGAGGGGATTTTAATGGAGAACATACATATTCAAACGAAATCAAAAGAATATGATGTACATGTTGGAAGGGAGGCGTTGTCACACTTAACAACGCTTATTCAAAAAATGAATCCTGCAGTATCTAACATAATGATCATTTCTGATGAAGCTGTTGCATCACTGCATTTACAGACAGTTGTTGATGCATTGCAAGTAGAGCAAAAAGTATTTTCGTTTGTTGTACCGAGTGGCGAAAAAGAGAAGTCTTTTGAAAATTTCTATGAGGCTCACACTTCGGCTCTTGAAAATAAATTAGATAGAAATTCTTTAATCATCGCACTTGGAGGCGGAATGATTGGAGATTTGGCTGGATTTGTTGCCGCGTCGTTTATGCGTGGTATTCGCTTTGTCCAAGTTCCAACGACTTTATTAGCTCACGATAGCGCAGTAGGCGGGAAAGTAGCAATTAACCATCCACTAGGAAAAAATATGATTGGAGCGTTTCATCAGCCAGAAGCTGTTGTATATCATACGCCATTTTTACATTCACTTCCTGAAAAAGAGTGGCGATCAGGTTATGCAGAAGTGATAAAGCATGCTCTTATTGGTGATGTAGAGCTATATCATTGGTTAAAAGAAGAAGTGCAAACGTTAACGGATCTTCGTGATGAAAAGTTAATTCATATATTAACGAAGGCGATTCCTGTGAAAGCGAATATTGTGTCGCAAGACGAAACAGAAAAAGGTGTACGTGCCCATTTGAATTTTGGGCATACGTTAGGACATGCTCTTGAAAAAGAGTTAGGATATGGGAATATTACTCACGGTGATGGAGTAGCGGTTGGCATGCTATTTGCCATGTTTTTAAGTGAGAAAGTGTACAAAGTTGATCTTTCTTATGAAGAAATGAAGCAGTGGTTCTTGAAATACGGTTATCCAAAAATGCCAAGTGACTTGAATATAGAACGTCTCGTTCAGTTGATGAAACAAGATAAAAAAGCAAATGCTGGAACAATTCATATGGTGCTTATGCAGGAATATGGGGTAGTGAATGTCGTATCTATTTCAGATGAGACTGTTCATATTGCGTTAGAAGCATTTCAAAAGGATATGGTGTGAAAAAGTTGTAGAATAGGTATGAAATGCATATTTAAAGGTATTCTCGTAATGGTGACGGTTATGATTAAAGATGACAGTAAGACATTATAAATCATATCAATGACTGGGGGAAGAAAAGTGAGAGTAAAAGAGCAATTGTTAACTTTGAGAGCATATGTACCTGGGAAAAATATTGAGGAAGTAAAAAGAGAATACGGATTGTCGAAAATTGTAAAATTAGCATCGAATGAAAATCCGTTTGGCTGCTCTGCGCGTGTGACAGAAGCATTAACTTCGTTAGCTAATCAATATGCACTTTATCCGGACGGGGCGGCATTTGAGCTTCGTGAGAAAGTAGCAGAGCATTTAGGTGTAAAAGCGGAACAACTTTTATTTGGTAGTGGGCTAGATGAAGTCATTCAAATGATTAGTCGTGCTTTGCTACATAATGGAACAAATGTTGTAATGGCGAATCCTACGTTCTCGCAATACCATCACCATGCTGTTATTGAAGGAGCAGAAGTTCGTGAAGTACCACTTAAAGATGGCATTCACGATTTAGATGCAATGTTACAACAAGTAGATGAGAAAACGAAGATTGTATGGATTTGTAATCCGAATAATCCGACAGGTACATATGTAGAAAAACAAAAATTACTTTCATTTTTAGAATCAGTTCCAAAGTCAGCGCTCGTTATTATGGACGAAGCATATTATGAATATGCTGGGGCAGAAGATTATCCGCAAACATTACCTCTTCTTGAAAAGTACGAAAATCTTATGGTGCTACGCACATTCTCAAAAGCATATGGATTAGCTGCTTTTCGTATTGGATATGCGATTGGTGATGCAAAGCTTATTGGGCAGCTAGAGGTAGCAAGACTACCATTTAACACATCAACTATCGCCCAAGCGGTAGCATTAGCGGCAATAGAGGATCAACAGTTTTTACAAGAGTGTGTGAAGAAAAATGCCGGAGGATTAAATCAATATTATGCATTTTGTAAGAAATATAACGTATTCTACTATCCATCTCAAACGAATTTCATTTTCTTGAAACTTGGTATACCTGGTAATGAAGCTTTCGAACGATTAATGAAAAAAGGATATATCGTTCGTTCTGGTGCAGCATTTGGTATGCATGATGGTATTCGTATTACTGTTGGATTAAAAGAAGAAAATGATGAGATTATTGAATTACTTACGGAATTTGTAAAAGAACAAGTGAAGAAAGAAGAAACGTATTCTTAAGAAATGGTGGAGGCTCCTGTTACAGGAGCCTTTTTCATTTGAACTGCAATAAGGGGAGTTGTTTGCACGTTCAAGAAAGAAAACGTTACAATAGAAGTAGACGTATAAGAAGAACTATTGTACATATAACTTATTTAAAATGTGAGGAGGATACAGTTTGAAACTAGTAGGACGAAAAAATAGTTTGAATGGGAAAATTGTTGTTCCAGGAGATAAATCTATTTCGCATCGCTCTGTTATGTTTGGAGCGATAGCGGAAGGGACGACGAAAGTATCAAATTTTTTATTAGGAGAAGATTGTTTAAGTACAATTGCATGTTTTCAAAAACTAGGTGTCCAGATTGAACAGTTTGGTAACGATGTCACGATTTACGGTAAAGGATTACATAATTTACAAGAACCGAAAGAAGTATTAGATGTGGGGAATTCAGGGACGACTATTCGTCTTATGCTTGGGATTTTAGCAAATACGCCGTTCCATAGTACGATAATTGGTGATGCATCAATTGGAAAACGTCCTATGAAACGTGTTACAGACCCGCTTAGTAAGATGAATGCTCAAATTGATGGTAGAGAAAACGGACAATATACACCTTTATCTATTCGCGGTGGTAAGGTAAAAGGTATGCATTACCATTCACCAGTAGCAAGCGCACAAGTGAAGTCAGCAGTTTTACTTGCGGGTTTGCAAGGGGAAGGGATTACTACGGTAACAGAGCCCATGCAATCTCGTGATCATACGGAAAGAATGTTGCGTGCATTCGGTTGTACCGTAGATGTTAATGGACGGACTGTTTCATTACAAGGTGGACAACAACTTAAAGGTGCAGACATAGAAGTTCCAGGAGATATTTCTTCGGCGGCATTTTTCTTAGTAGCTGGTGCAATTGTCCAAAATAGTAAGCTTGTATTGGAAAACGTTGGTTTAAATCCGACGAGAACAGGGGTTTTAGATGTATTAACAAAGATGGGTGCACTTATTTCTATCGATCATATTAGAAATGAAGAGTTTGAACCGTGCGGGGATATTACGATTGAAACATCTAAACTAAAAGGAATAGAAATTGGTGGACCCCTTATTCCAAGATTAATTGATGAAATTCCTGTAATTGCTTTATTGGCAACGCAGGCAGAAGGAATTACTGTTATTAAAAACGCTGAGGAGTTAAAAGTAAAAGAAACAAATCGTATCGATACGGTTGTAGATGAATTAGGCAAATTAGGTGCGAAGATTGAAGCTACACCAGATGGTATGATTATATATGGTAAACAAAGTTTAAAAGGAAATACTGTTAATAGTCACGGCGATCATCGTATTGGGATGATGCTTGCAATCGCATCGTGTATTATAGATGGAGAAGTGAAAATAGAGAATAGTGATGCGGTCGCTGTATCGTATCCGGAATTTTTCGAACAATTAGCTGCGCTATGAGAGAAAGTATAGGAAGAGGTAGTTCACTCAAAAGGTTGCGTTCTTACACCTAGTTGCTTATGATAAATGAACAGAAGAGAATATTTTTTGAATTAAAGGAGACGTTTATGCAAAAGTTTGAACAGGCTGTTTCTTATATTGAAAACGGTGAAGCAGAAAAAGGATTACAATTATTAAAAGAACAACTACGAGTTGCTAATGATGAAGAGAAGTATGATATCGCTCGTTACTATCATACACTTGGGTTTATGGATGAGGCGTTAGCAATTACTGAAGACTTACGCTTGCTATATCCGGAAGAAAGTGAATTTACGGTATTTTTAGCAGAATTATATATTGATTTAGATAAAGAAGATGAAGCGATTGAAGTGCTTCATGATATTCCAGAAAACGATGATTTATATGTTCAATCGTTATTACTTGTAGCGGATTTATTCCAAATGCAAGGTTTTGATGATGTAGCAGAACAAAAACTATTAAAGGCGAAAGAAATGATGCCAGACGAACCTGTTATTACGTTTGGGTTAGCAGAATTATATAGTAGTAAAGGTGAAGAGCAAAAGGCGATCACTTATTATGAATCGTTACTAGCAGAACATAAAGTTATGGGTGGTGTTGTCATTGCGCTTCGTCTAGCAGAAACTTTAAGTGCTATTGGAAACTGGGAAGAGGCAATCTCTTACTATGAAGCCGGGTTAGAAGAGCAAAAAGATATTCACTCATTATTTGGATATGCCTTCACATTATACCAAGGAGAAGAATATCAAAGAGCAATTGGTGCTTGGCAAGAATTAAAAGAATTAGATCCTGAATACGCATCGTTATACATGTATTTAGCGAAAAGCTATGAAAAAGAAGGTATGCTTCAAGAAAGCTATGAAACACTTCAAGAAGGAATTAAAGTAGATGAGCTGTCTGTTCCTTTCTATGTAGAATTAGCGAATATTGCGGCGAAATTAGGTAAAATAGCGGAGGCAGAAGAAGTGCTTCAAAAAGCGCTGGAGCTAGATCCGGGACATTTAGGTGCGATATTAAAATATGCGTATATTTTAAAAGAACAAGAGAAATACGAAGAGCTAATTGCAGTTGTAGAGCGTGCAATTGACAGTGGAGAACCAGATACACAACTACTTTGGGATCTTGCATTTGCAAAAAAACAATTAGAAATGTATTCGGATGCATTAAAACACTATGAAAGTGCATATACTTCTTTTAAGAATCATCCAGATTTCTTGGAAGAGTACGGTTATTTCTTATTAGAAGAAGGAATGCGAAAAGAGGCGAAAGAAGTATTTACGCAGTTAATACAACTAGACCCGACACAAATTCATATTGAAGAATTGTTATATAATTTAGAGGATTTTTCATAAGTTGGAAGGAAACTGAATGCCGCTTCTTGAATCTAAAAAGAAAAGAGAAAGACAGAGGAGGGACTTAATCGCTATGAATACCCCTGTTTCTGTAAACGAGAAGAAGGATTTTGTAAAATGGTTTTTGAATAATTACCAACTGAAACAGCGTGAATGTGTATGGATTTTGAATTATTTAATGAGTCACGATCAATTAATGCATAAAGTCCACTTCGTAGAACATGCAAAATATTGTCCGCGTGGCTTAGTAATGTCAGCAAATTGTGTGAAAGACACACCGTTTCACTTTTTTAAACAAAATGTAATGACAACAGATGCAGAAAAATCGTTTCATGATATTCGTTTGAATCGAGATGAGGATATTTATATTCAGCTTAATTTTAAATCATCGTTCCAAAATGCAAACTATGTAGCTGTATTAGAAGAAAACCCATATTTGCCAAAGCATATTGAAGTGAATGAAAAAGATCGATTGCTTGCAGAACGATTTTTAGAAGAAAGTGTATTCTCATTTAGAAGAGAACGTCTTTTGAAACAAATTGATGAAGCTTTGGATAAGCAAGATAAGGAAGCATTTCATAGGTTAACAGCAGAGTTGAAAATTTTATAGAATTCATTTTGATTATGTAATCTTTACGAAATTCAGACTTTTTAAGAAAAACTACTTAATAATAGGTAGTTTTTCTTTTTTTACCTCTTTTAGTATGGTTTAATATATATAAAGTGAAAGTTCTGTTATTTAAAATGGAGGAGGGGAGAAAAGGTGAAATGGATTGTAAAAGATGTAGAACAGTTTGAGCAAGCGAGGGAGTATGTAGATACAGGGATTATACCCCTTTTGTCTATTTCGGCAGCAAAAGGGATGAAAATGGTTGTAGAGCAAGGTGAATTTATTGAGGCTTTGAGTATGGAGTTGGAAAGGGAGTATAAAGGAAGAGTGCTTTTACTGCCCGCATTTACGTATTTGGTAGAGAGCCAAAAGAATGAAAAAGACCGTTTGCAAGAATGGACAGATCATTTGCAAAGGCAAGGTTTTAAGCATATTGCCTATGTGACAAGTGACTTTTCATGGAAAGAAGATATGAGAGATGTGCAGGGTGATTTATTTTGGTTTCCATCGTTATCATTAGAGCAATTTAGTGACCAAGCGAAAAGGGAAGTTATTCGTGCACACATAAAAAATATTATGGAAATGTTGGAAGAAAGATGGATAAAATAATAATAAACAGAAAGTTCTTATTATTATGAGTAGTATGATATTGACCTATACAAGAGGGTATTATATCATGATAGTGTCCTAGTTTTTATTTTTTATATAATTTTTTCACGAGGGGACAATTTCTGATAGAGGGGGGAAATTTTCGTGAGCGAGAAAGAACATCGTGTGTCAAGAAGACAGTTTTTAAATTACACACTTACAGGGGTAGGAGGCTTTATGGCGGCGGGTATTTTAATGCCGATGACGAGGTTTGCGCTTGATCCGGTGTTAAGAAAAGAAGCGGGAACAGATATGGTTGCTGTTGGACAAGTAAAGGATATTACAACAGAGCCGAAGCGCTTCGATTTTAAGGTGAAGCAGGTTGACGGGTGGTACAAGTCTGAAGAGCCAAAATCTGCTTGGGTGCATAAAGATGAAAGTGGAGAAATTGTTGCGTTTTCTCCAGTATGTAAACATTTAGGTTGCACAGTGAACTGGAATTCGGACAAAGCACATCCTAATCAATTCTTTTGCCCGTGTCACGGGGGACGTTACACAAAAGATGGGATGAACATTAAAGGCACACCGCCTCTTGCTCCGCTTGATGTGTACGAGTCTAAAGTGAAAGATGGAACGCTGTATTTAGGAAAAGCGAAGCCAAGAGGGGGTGCAAAGTAGATGCTAAATAAAATTTATGATTGGGTGGACGAACGTTTAGATATTACACCGATATGGCGTGATATCGCTGATCATGAAGTACCTGAGCATGTTAACCCGGCACATCACTTTTCTGCATTCGTCTATTGCTTTGGAGGACTTACCTTTTTCGTTACAGTAATTCAAATTTTGTCCGGAATGTTTTTGACGATGTATTATGTGCCGGATATTAAAAATGCTTGGGAGTCGGTTTATTATTTACAAAATGAAGTAGCTTACGGGCAAATTGTTCGTGGTATGCATCACTGGGGTGCTAGTCTCGTAATTGTAATGATGTTTTTACATACACTCAGAGTTTTCTTCCAAGGTGCGTATAAAAAGCCTCGTGAGTTAAACTGGATTGTTGGTGTTCTTATTTTCTTTGTTATGTTAGGTCTTGGTTTTACCGGATATTTATTACCGTGGGATATGAAAGCGTTATTTGCTACGAAAGTAGGGATTCAAATTGCAGAGCAAACGCCGCTCATTGGTCCTTATATTAAAACATTACTCGCTGGTCATTCCGAAATCGTTGGCGCTCAAACATTAACTCGCTTCTTTGCTATTCACGTCTTCTTCTTACCAGCAGCACTTCTAGGTTTAATGGCCTTCCACTTCATCATGATTCGCAAACAAGGTATTTCCGGTCCGCTATAAGAGATTGCTAAATTAAAGGGGAAAGAACAAAAGGAGGGAGATTATGCATCGCGGCAAAGGGATGAAGTTTGTAGGAGATTCTCGGGTACCAGTAGCCCGGAAACCAAATATTCCAAAAGATTATTCTGAATATCCAGGGAAAACAGAAGCGTTTTGGCCGAATTTCTTGTTAAAAGAATGGATGGTTGGTGCAGTTTTTTTAGTCGGTTATTTATGTTTAACAGTGGCGCATCCGTCACCGCTTGAGAGAATGGCGGATCCTACAGATGCAGGATATATACCACTTCCAGATTGGTATTTCTTATTCTTGTATCAGTTATTAAAGTATTCGTATGCTTCAGGCTCATTTACTGTAATTGGTGCGTTTATTATGCCGGGGATTGCGTTTGGAGCGTTACTATTAGCTCCGTTTCTAGATCGAGGCCCAGAAAGAGCACCATTGAAGCGTCCTGTAGCAACGGGGTTTATGCTTTTAGCAATTGCATCGATTATTTTTTTAACTTGGGAATCTGTAGCACACCACGATTGGGAAGCTGCAAAAAAACAAGGAGCAATTGTAAAAACAGCACCAGTTGATAAAAATGATGACGGCTACAAGTTGATGCAAAAAAATACTTGTTTAACATGTCATGGTGACAATTTACAGGGCGGAGCGGCAGCACCGGCTTTACAAAACTTAACTTTAAAACCAGAAGAAATCGCTAAAATTGCGAAAGATGGAAAAGGTTCAATGCCTAAAGGTGTATTTAAAGGTACAGATGAGGAACTGAAAAAGCTTTCGGAATTCGTTGCAAAGTATAATAAAAAATAATAGAAAAGCTGACTACAAAATCTGTAGTCAGCTTTTTATTTTGCGTGCCCAGCTAAGTTGGGCACTGTTTGATGGTGAAAGGTTTAAATAGAATTCTACAAGGATTCAAAAATTATTATAGCCTATCTTCAATTGGACAGAAGTGGCTCGGTAAAATAGATTGGTACGTCTTAGAACGGCTTAACCTTTTTTGGAATAAGAAAAGAAATGTTCGAAAGAAACATGGTCGTATCAAGGACTTGATGAAGAAAATAACATACACACTCGTGAAAGTAGGAAGCTAGAACAAACTGAAAGCTAAAGAAGGAAGAGCATCGGAAAGCCGTATGAGGGAAAACCTCACGTACGGTTTGATGAGGGGAAGCTGAAACAGAAAAGGGATAGCAAAGCCATCCCTAAAGAAAATTTAATCTGTTTCAGTTTTCTACTCTACGATGACGGAAAGTTTGCTATATAATAGAGTAGAGTTCGATGAAAGAATTACTTTGTTTGAAAGGTGTTGGACATACAGATTGGCTTACTTGTATGCAATGTTAAGGCAACGTTCGGTACTATTATTTTTATTGGTTGTTAACATATTAGGTACAATTTACGGATTCATATGGTATGGAAATCAATTAAAAGAAACCTCACCTATATTTTGGCCGTTTGTACCAGATAGCCCTATGGCGACTCTCTTTTTTGTCTTTGTTTTAATTGCTTTCTTGATGAAGAAGAACTGGGGGTTAATAGAAGCGCTAGCGATAGTTACTTTAATAAAATATGGTGTTTGGGCTGTTGTTGTAAATGCAATTATGATTTATGTAAAAGGCCCTATTGGCCTTATGGGATATATGTTAATGTTATCTCATTTTGCGATGGCAGTGCAGGGAATGTTATATGCTCCGTTTTATCGGATAAAAAAATGGCACTTCACTGTAGCTGGCATATGGACATTACATAATGATGCAATTGATTATTTATTTTGGCAAATGCCGAGATATGGGATTATGCATTTATTTGTAGAGAAAATTGGTTATTTTACGTTTTGGTTAAGTATTGCTGTACTGTGTATTACATATTATTATTGCTTACGTGAGAACCGAAAACAGTTTTCTTTATGATGGTGAGAACATTTAGGGGGAGAAAATGAAGAAAAATAAGAGCGGTATAAACATATTGGATCGATTGATCACTTTAGTAGTTTCCTATAGCATAGCATTTTCTGTTTTCGCTCTCGCGACAACGGTAGTTATATATGGAAAATGGTTGTATTATTTTGAAATTGATTTTTTAAATATTCCAGATTTAGCGGATATGACGAAAGATGAAATTAAGAGAAACTATGATGTGCTTATTACATATTTATCGCCGTTTTATGAAGGTGCATTACAATTGCCGACATTAGATATGTCCACAAATGGACGCATTCATTTTGTAGATGTTAAAAATATTGTAGTCAAGATTCAATATATAATGTATGGAACGATTGTAATTGCTGTATTAGGAGGAGCGTATTTATTAAAAAAGAAAAAGGAAAAGTTTTTACTTCACGGAGCGATTCTTACAATTATTTTTCCAATAGCTCTTACGTTACCAATTGCTATTAATTTTGAAAAGAGTTTCGTATTATTTCATAAGCTTTTATTTAGCAATGATTATTGGATGTTTGATATTGAAACAGATCCGGTTATTTTAATGTTACCGGAAGAATTCTTTATGCATGCTGCATGTATTATTTTATTATTGATTTTAGGTGGTAGCATGCTTTGTTACGGTGTGTATAAATATTTAGTGAAAAAGAAAAGGGTTTCAAAGAAAAAATTCTCTGTTTAAAGAGAATTTTTTTGTTTTCATAGAGATAATATATTTTTTGGTTTTGTTCTGTTCTATTCTTGTCCAATTCCACATATTTTGTACTAGTAGTTATAGGGGGGACCGGGATGAAGAGAACATTAATTGGACTGATAGCATTTCTAATTATAATGTTTCCAGTACGTATATATGCTGAAGAGTGGAGTGAACTAACTGGATTGCTAGATGACTCTTTGCAGTTAGTGAAGAAAAAAGAAGATGAAAAGGCAATACAAGTACTGTACCATTTCTCAGAGCAATTTCTATCAAAGGAGAATGAAAATAATTCAAAAGTAACTCCGGGACAAATTAGAGTCGTTTCTTTAGCATACGATAAGGCGAAACAATCTCTCGCGGAAGATTCAGATAGGCAAGTTAAAGTGGATAATATGTTAGCGTTACAACTTGCTGTTGATGCACAAGTATCTAAATATCAGCCACTTTGGATGGAAAGAGAAAGAAAGATAATGAATGCTTTTTCTCAAGTAGAAAAGGCGATGGAAAAAGAAGATGATGGACAGTTCCAACAGACGCTAAATACATTTTTAAATGAATTTAATATTATTTATCCTAGTTTAATGATTGCTCTGCCAGAAAACGAAGCGCAGCGTGTAAATGCACATTTATCTTATTTGGATGAATTTCGTAACGTTATGTTAAAAACGAAAGGTGGACAAATGCAACTAGGGATTATTAAAGGTGATTTGCAAAAAATATTTCATACAGTAAAAAAAGATGAGATTGCTCCCTCTCTCATTTGGTTTATGACAATTACTGGAGGACTTATTTTGTTCACTTTAACGTATGTTGGATGGAGAAAGTATAAAGGGGAGAGAGAGAAGCGGAGAAGCAACTTGCATTCTAAAGATAGATAATACGCATAAATAAAGATACGGATTGTAAGGTTTATTTATTGACAACGGTGGAAGAAAAAAATAGAATGAGAAGTACTATAATTAAAACTTCAATGGAGGTTTATGATGTTTTATTTAATTTACTTCGCGATCATTTTGATCATACCGTTGTATGCACAGTCAAAAGTACGTAGTGCCTATAGCAAGTATTCACAAGTTTATTCAACATCAGGTATGACAGGAGCGGAAGTGGCTCGAAAAATTTTAGATGAAAATGGATTGTACAATGTAGCCGTAGAAGAAACGCCAGGTCATTTGTCAGATCATTATGACCCGCGTGTAAAGACGGTTAGATTATCGACAGATAACTATTATGGTCATTCAGTTGCTGGTACAGCTGTAGCAGCACATGAAGTAGGACACGCAATTCAAGATGCGAAAGATTATAACTTTATGCGTGTACGCCATTCGTTAGTGCCAGTTGCTAATTTTGGTTCAAACATGTCATGGGTTTTTGTCCTAATTGGTGTATTTGCACAAATGTCTGGTTTGTTGTTACTAGGAATTATTTTAATGGCAGCAGGTGTTATTTTCCAACTTGTTACATTACCAGTTGAGTTTGATGCATCAAAACGCGCAATGCAACAAATTGAAGCACTTGGTATCGTATCAACAGATGAGTACGGTCAAGCTCGTAAAGTATTAAATGCGGCAGCATTAACATATGTAGCAGCAGCTGCTGTAGCAGTATTTGAATTATTACGTCTCGTATTAATTTATACTGGTATGCAGCGTAGCGACGATTAAAGACTATCAATTTTGATAGTCTTTTTTTGTTTTGTGGATTGAATCTTATAATATGTTACAAATGGAAATAATAGAGAGAATATGGGGTATAGAACTAGTTAAAATAAAGATAAGTATGGAATGATGAAAGAAGGTGACGGACATAGAATATCCATATCATTTAGTTAAACAAGTGAAGGAGCGTAGTGCTATATACCAATTAGAAGGTTTTTTAAGTGGACAGGGCCCTAAAAACCCGAAATTAATGCTTGTTGGAGAAGCACCTGGTGAAACAGAAATTCATAATGGGATTCCATTTAGTGGGAGAGCGGGAAAACATTTAATGGAATTTTTAGAACGTATTCACGTTACAAGGGAAGAAGTATATATTACGAGTGCGGTCCGGAGTAGACCTTATAAATGGAGAGAGAAAAGGGAACGAAATGGCGAAATAATACAGAAGAAGTACAATAGAACACCGAATCAAGGTGAGATACTTGCCCATGCACCTTTGCTAGATTATGAACTGGAATTTATACAGCAGCCGGTTATTGTCACACTTGGTAATATTGCATTACAGCGTTTAGTTGGTAAAAATAATAAAATTACGGATGTTCATGGAGAATTGTTAAAGCAACCTGTGCAGCGATTGAAAGATAGCAGCAGTACAGAATTTATTTGGTCAGAAAAAGAATATCATATTTTTCCGACCTTTCATCCAGCTTCTATTTTCTATAATCGGAGTTTGTTGGAGCTTATTTATGAGGATTTGGAGAAACTTAAAAGATTTATAATAAAAAACTAGAAAAGCTACAGAGCTTTTCTAGCTGACTTTAATTATGTAACGGTTTTTTATTTTCATCTAATGTAAATCCTTCACCAACAACATCGTGTACATCACTTACAGCGACAAAGGCATGTGGATCTACTGAAATAATGATATTTTTTAATTTTACGATTTCATTTTTAGCAACAACACAATATAGTACATTACGTTCTATTTTTGTATAGGATCCAACTGCTTTTAAAAAGGTTGCTCCGCGCTCCATTTCTGATAAAATTTTTGAAGCAATTTCATCGTTTTTATCAGAAATAATAGTTGCTCCTTTTGCTGCATAAGCACCTTCTTGCATGAAATCAATAACCTTGGCCCCGATAAAAACAGCAACTAACGTATACATGCCCTCGCGATATGATAAATATGTAAGAATAGAGATAATGATAACGACCGCATCAAACATAAACATCGTTTTTCCCATACTCCAGCCAACATATTTGTGAGCTAGCCTTGCGATAATATCAACACCGCCAGTAGTCCCGCCGTATTTGAATATAATTCCAAGTCCTATGCCGATAAATGCCCCAGCGAATAAAGCAGCCAGTGTCATATCATTTTGCAAGTTTAAATGTAAGTTGAGAACCTCGTAGCGCTGAAACACCCAAAGGAATAAAGAGACGCTAAATGTACCGATTAATGTGTATAAAAATGTTGTTCGGCCGAGTAATTTCCAGCCAATGAAAAATAGAGGGACGTTTAAAATTAAGTTTGTATAGGAAGGATCAAGTGAAAATTTAAAATATAATAATAGCGTAATGCCGGTAAATCCACCCTCTGCAAGATGGTTTTCAATATTGATATTCACAATACCGAAAGAAAAAATAGCGGAACCGATTAAAATAAAAATGATATTCCGAATCTTCAAATTTGATGTCATTTAGAAATCCCCCTAATTATGTAATGATTGCATTACTCCTCTTAAACGATAGAACATAATAATAAGTTATTTCTAGTTGATAGTAAAAATAGAGAATGGTATAAGAGCTTAATTAGTTCAGCCTGATATTGTGCGGAAAAACTGCAAAAGAAAGTTTCACTTTATCCCGTCCCAACGGCTGGTAGAGGGAAAAGCGAAGAAGAAAAGGTCGAACCAGCCGCAGGGACCCGATTGGTTCAGGCTGATCTTTTGCAAAAAACCGCAAAAGAAAGTTTCACTTTATTATAGTCTATCCTAAAAAGAGTCGTAAATAGTGATATGAGGGAATAATATTTGTCAAATCGCGATGAATTGGCTAACATGAAAGAGGAAGGAATAAGAGGTGACTAGTATGGAAGCAAAAACGATGAAAGATATGCAGAAAGAAGTAGATGCATATATCGGTCAATTTAAAGAAGGTTATTTTAGTCCGCTTGCAATGATGGCTCGTTTAACTGAAGAAATGGGAGAGCTTGCAAGAGAGGTTAATCATTATTATGGTGAGAAACCAAAGAAAACGACTGAGAAAGAACGAAGTGTTGAGGAAGAGCTTGGAGATGTTTTATTTGTTATGATTTGTATGGCAAATAGTTTAAATATTGATTTAGAAACAGCGCATAACATTGTAATGAATAAATTTAATACACGTGATAAAGATCGTTGGACACGTATTGATGAGGGAGAGAAAGACGCATGAAAGAAATTAAAGTAATTATCGCTGGACCACGAGGACGCATGGGATATGAAGCAGTCCTTCTTATGGAAAGAACAGCGCATTTCAATTTAGTAGCAGCAATTGATTATAAGCATGGCGGAGAAAAAATTTCTGATTTACCGGGAATGCCAGCGCTAGATGCACCTATTTACGCGGATTTACATACTTGTTTAGATGAAGTAGAAGCAGATGTATTGTTAGATTTAACAACACCAGAAATTGGAAAGAAACATGTGACACTTGCAGTTGAACGTGGACTTCGATCAGTTATTGGTACAACTGGATTTACTGAAGAAGAACTAAAGCAATTAACAGAAAATGCAAAAGAAAAAGAAGTAGGAACAATTATCGCTCCAAATTTTGCGATTGGTGCAGTTCTTATGATGAAATTTTCACAAATGGCAGCGAAGTACTTCCAAGATGTTGAAGTAATTGAATTACACCATGATCAAAAATTAGACGCACCATCTGGTACAGCTGTAAAAACAGTAGAATTAATCCGTCAAAATCGTGTACCAAAAGAGCAAGGGCACCCTAATGAAACGGAACAATTAGAAGGGGCACGTGGTGCAAATGTAGACGGTATTCACATTCATAGCGTACGTCTACCAGGGCTTATTGCACACCAAGAAGTAATGTTCGGCGGAGATGGACAAATGTTAACAGTTCGTCATGATTCATTCAACCGTGCATCATTTATGTCAGGTGTAAAACTATCAATTGAAACAGTAATGAACCTTGATCATCTTGTGTACGGTTTAGAAAATATTATCGACTAAAGGGAGAGACAACGGATGAAAATTGCCTTAATCGCACATGACAAAAAGAAAGATGATATGGTTTCGTTCGCATACGCATATAAACCAATTTTTGAAAAACATGAACTTTTTGCAACTGGAACGACAGGACTTCGTATTATGGAGGCAACTGGTTTAGTTGTAACAAGATATCAATCCGGTCCTCTAGGTGGCGATCAAGAAATTGGTGCAATGATTGCAAAAAATGAGATGGATATGGTGATTTTTTTCCGGGATCCACTAACAGCCCAGCCGCATGAACCAGATGTTAATGCGTTACTTCGTTTATGTGATGTATACGCCATCCCATTAGCAACAAATATGGCAAGTGCTGAAATGCTAATGCATGCATTAGAGCGGGGAGATTTAGATTACCGAAAGTTAAGAAAATGAGGGGAACAATTATGAGTGGATTACATATATTAGCGTTTGGTGCTCATGCCGATGATGTTGAAATCGGCATGGCAGGTACCATTGCAAAGTATACGAAGCAAGGATATGAAGTAGGCATTTGCGATTTAACAGAAGCTGATCTTTCTTCAAATGGAACGGTAGAACTAAGAAAAGAAGAAGCAAAGGCTGCAGCTCGTATTATGGGAGTAAAAACGAGAATTAATTTAGCAATGCCAGACCGTGGCTTGTATATGAAAGAAGAATATATACGTGAAATTGTAAAGATTATTCGTACATATAAACCAACACTAATTTTCGCACCATATTACGAAGATCGTCATCCAGACCATGCTAATTGCGCGAAACTTGTGGAAGAAGCTATCTTTTCAGCGGGAATTCTTAAATATATGCCTGAACTTCCGCCGCACCGTGTAGAGTCTTTTTATAATTATATGATTAATGGTTTTCATAAACCGAATTTTTGTATAGATATTAGTGAATACCTTTCTAAAAAGGTGGAAGCGTTAGAAGCGTATGAAAGTCAGTTTTCAACAGGGAGTGATGGTGTTAAGACGCCATTAACCGAAGGATACGTTGAAACTGTAATCGCTCGGGAGAAGATGTTTGGGAAAGAAGTTGGAGTGCTGTATGCCGAAGGATTTATGAGTAAGAAACCGGTTTTATTACATGCTGATTTAATAGGGGGATGTAAATGAAATTGAAAATAGGTATTACATGTTATCCTTCTGTAGGTGGTTCTGGGGTTGTTGGGACAGAGTTAGGAAAGCAATTGGCGGAACGCGGGCATGAAATTCATTTTATTACATCGGGTGTACCATTTCGGTTGAATAAAGTGTACCCGAACATTTATTTTCACGAAGTAACAGTAAATCAATATTCTGTTTTTCAATATCCACCTTACGATTTAGCATTAGCGAGTAAAATGGCAGAGGTTGCTCAAAGAGAAAACCTTGATATTTTACATGTGCATTATGCAATCCCTCATGCTATTTGTGCATATTTAGCAAAACAAATGATTGGGGAGCGTATTAAAATTGTTACGACCTTACATGGAACGGATATTACTGTGTTAGGTTCCGACCCTTCGTTAAATAATTTAATTCGCTTTGGTATTGAACAATCTGATGTTGTTACAGCTGTGTCACATTCGTTAATTGAAGAAACAAATGAACTTGTAAAACCAGATAAAGAAATTGAGACGGTATACAATTTTGTAGATGAACGTGTTTATTTCAAACGTGATATGTCTCAATTAAAAAAAGAATATGGTATACGAGAAAATGAAAAAGTGTTGATTCATATTTCAAATTTCCGAAAGGTTAAGCGTGTACAGGATGTTGTGCAGTCATTTGCCAAAATTGTAAAGGAAGTAGATGCAAAATTGCTTCTTGTTGGTGATGGACCAGAGTTCTGTACTATTTTACAATTGGTGAAAAGTTTACATATTGAGGAACGTGTCTTATTCCTAGGAAAGCAAGATAATGTTGCAGAGCTTCTTGCGATGAGTGATTTAATGCTACTTTTATCAGAAAAGGAAAGTTTTGGTCTTGTTATATTAGAAGCGATGGCGTGTGGTGTGCCTAGTATCGGAACGAGGGTTGGGGGCATTCCAGAGGTCATTCAACATGGTGAAACAGGATATATATGTGAAGTTGGAGATACAGACGGAATAGCTAAGCAAGCAATTCAGCTACTAGAAAATGAAGAACTTCACCGTAATATGGGAGAGCGAGCGATGAAATCTGTATATGAGCAGTTTCGTTCGGAAAAAATCGTTTCACAGTATGAGGCGATTTATTATGACATACTAAGGGATGACAAGAATGGAAAGATTTAAAAAAGCTAGTTCAATTATTGAGATGTTAAAACAGCACGGACATGAGGCTTACTTCGTTGGTGGAAGTGTACGCGATCTTATTATCGATAGACCGATTGGAGATATCGATATCGCAACATCTGCTTTACCAGAAGAAGTAATGGCTATTTTCCCAAGACATGTTCCGGTTGGTCTTGAGCATGGAACTGTAATTGTTGTAGAAAATGGTGAACCGTATGAGGTAACTACTTTTCGAACAGAAAGCGAATATGAAGATTTTCGAAGACCTAGTAGTGTTCAATTTGTCCGTTCATTAGAAGAGGATTTAAAACGACGTGATTTCACGATGAATGCAATTGCAATGACAGAGGAAGGCGAAATGGTTGATTTATTTGCTGGGAAAGAAGCGATTCGTCTGAAGGAAATTACAACGGTTGGAGATGCTGCAGACCGTTTTCAAGAAGATGCACTGCGAATGATGCGTGGTATTCGGTTCGTAAGTACGTTAGGTTTCTCTTTGGAAATAAAGACGAAACAAGCAATTGAAACGTATGGGCATTTGCTCGAACATATAGCGATTGAAAGAATTACAGTTGAATTTGAAAAATTGTTGACCGGTACATATTGTGTGAATGGTCTTCAAGAGTTAGTAGAAACTAAGCTATTTTCTCATCTGCCATATTTGCAAATGTCAGAAGAAAGACTCTTGAAAGCTACGCAGTATAAATGGGATTCTTTCGAAACAGACGTTGAGGCGTGGGCATTTTTCTTATATTGTATCGGAGAAGAGCATCCATCTGTCTTTTTGCGTCAATGGAAGTTCTCGAATAAAAAGATTAAAGATATCGTAGCGGTTTTATTAGCAATTCGTTCTAGAAAGGAGAAGGAGTGGGATACAATCCTTCTTTATAAAACTGGGATTCGCATCGCTGAGATGGCGGAAAGAGTATATGAAGCGATAATAGAAAGTTATAATAGTGCGTCTGTTAAGCAAGTACAATCATTATTTCATGCATTGCCGATAAAAAATCGTCAAGAAATGAATGTGACTGGTAATGATTTATTAAGCTGGACAGATAAAAAGCCAGGTCCGTGGGTTGCCGAAATGCTTCAAAATATTGAAGAAGCAATCGTACAAGGAGATTTAGTTAATAAGAAAGAGGATATAAGGGAGTGGCTACAAAGATGCAATCTACTATAAGAAAGCAGTTATTACAAGTTTTTTCTGAAGCAGATGGTGCATTTGTATCTGGTCAAATACTTAGTGACAAACTTGGTTGTTCGAGAACCGCTGTATGGAAGCATATGGAGGACCTTCGTAATGAAGGGTATGAACTAGAAGCTGTACGCCGCTTAGGGTACCGAATTGCTAGTAAACCAGATAAAGTAACTGCGAATGAGATTCAATTAGGATTACAAACAGAGCGTATCGGTAGAACGGTTTATTTTGAAGAATCGGTTGAGTCTACTCAGCATATTGCAGCGAGACTTGCTTATGAAGGCGCAGAAGAGGGAACAATTGTCGTTGCTGAAGAACAAACAGCAGGTAGAGGACGTTTAAGTAGAAAATGGTATTCCCCAAAAGGAACAGGAATTTGGATGAGTATTATTTTGCGTCCCTCGATTCCAGTTCATCATGCACCACAGCTCACTTTATTAGCAGCTGTTAGCGTAGCGCAAGCAATTGAAAAATGTACCGGTGTAAACGTAGGGATTAAATGGCCGAATGATATTTTAATTCAAGGTAAAAAAGCTGTCGGTATACTAACGGAGATGCAAGCTGATCCAGATAAAATTAATGCTGTTATTATGGGAATTGGCATTAATGCAAATCAGAAACAAGAACATTTTGATGAGGAAATTCAGCAAATTGCAACTTCATTAGCAATTGAATCTGGTAAGCCGATTGTTCGTGCGGAACTTATGCAACAAATTTTCTTGCAACTAGAGAAATTGTATGAAGAGTATTTAAAAAATGGCTTCTCTGTTATTAAAATTCTTTGGGAAAGTTACGCAGTAAGTATCGGAAAAGAAATTACAGCTCGAACGATGAAGGAAACTATTAATGGGCTAGCAAAAGGAATTACGGAGGATGGTGTATTGTTACTTGAGGATCATCAAGGACAAGTGCACCACATTCATTCTGCTGATATAGAAATTAAGTAAAAGAAGTTCCTATTTTGGAGCTTCTTTTTGTCATTTAGATACTAATAAATTTCACATACCGTAATAGGGATAAAAAATTATTTTTTCGAAAAAATGTAGCAATTCCTTTTCAGAGTTTGCTATAATTATTTCGAATATGGGCAGTATCAAAGCGAACTGCACCATTATTTTACGCAGTATGAAAAAATAATAATTTGGATTCTGCCTTGATCCAATAACGGACTGGGACAGAGGGATGAATAATGCCGACTAACACACAACCCTTCTGCCCTTTTATGGCCAGAGGGGTTTTTTTATATGATTTCGGCCATCTCCTCTCTCCTGCATAAAGGAGGAGTAGTTTTTGAAAACAAAAACAGATTTTTTGAAAATGAAAGAGCAAGGTGAGCCGATTACAATGCTAACGGCGTATGATTATCCATCTGCTAAATTAGCAGAAGAAGCTAAAGTCGATATGATTTTAGTGGGTGATTCTCTAGGAATGGTTGTACTTGGGTATGATTCAACAGTTCCAGTAACAGTAGAGGATATGATTCATCATACGAAAGCTGTACGCCGCGGAGCGAAAGAGACGTTTATTGTAACTGATATGCCATTTATGTCTTATCATGTCTCATCGCAAGATACGATGATTAATGCACGTCGCATTGTTCAAGAGAGCGGGGCACATGCATTAAAGGTAGAAGGTGCTGGAGAAGTTATATCAACTATTCACTACTTAACGAATGCGGGAATTCCCGTTGTGGCGCATTTAGGTTTAACTCCTCAATCTGTAGGAGTGCTAGGTGGGTATAAAGTACAAGGGAAAGATGCTGAAAGTGCAAAAAAATTAATAGAAGATGCAAAGAAATGTGAGGAAGCTGGTGCGATAGCACTTGTGCTAGAATGTGTGCCAATGCAATTAGCAGAAATTATTTCAGAGCAGTTAACAATTCCTACAATCGGAATTGGAGCAGGACAAAAAGTAGATGGGCAAGTTCTTGTATACCACGATCTTATCTCGTACGGCGTAAATCGTGTTCCGAAATTTGTTAAGCAATATACGTCTGTTCAAGAGGAGATTGTGCGAGGGATTTCGCAATACGTTACTGAAGTAAAGACAGGGCAATTTCCTGAAGAAAAACATTCATTCACAATGAAAGAGGAAGAGTGCTTAGCGTTATACGGAGGAAAACAATAATGAAAATCATAACTACAGTGCAAGAGATGCAGCAAATTACAAACGAACTGCATGCAAGTGGAAAAAGTATCGGTTTTGTTCCAACGATGGGGTATTTACACGAAGGGCATGCTACGTTACTACGTAAGGCAAGGGAAGAAAATGAAATTGTAGTTTTAAGTGTATTTGTAAATCCACTACAATTTGGACCAAATGAAGATTTAGATCGATACCCACGTGATATTGATAGAGATGAAAATGTAGCAAAAGAAAATGGTGTTGATTATTTATTTTATCCGAGTGTAGAAGAGATGTATCCAGCAGAACAAACGACAACAGTAGCAGTTGTGAAGCGTACCGACGTATTATGTGGCAAACAAAGACCTGGTCATTTCGCTGGTGTTGCGACTGTACTAATGAAACTATTTAATATTACATTGCCAACGCGTGCTTATTTCGGTATGAAAGATGCACAGCAAGTAGCTGTAATTGAAGGATTCGTAACTGATTTTAATATTCCCGTTACGATCGTACCAGTTGATATTGTAAGGGAAGAAGATGGATTAGCGAAAAGTTCTCGTAATGTGTATTTATCACTAGAAGAACGTGAAGAGGCTCCTCATTTATACGGCAGTCTATGTATAGCGAAAGAACGAATTGAGGCAGGCGAACGTAATCCGGAAATCATTATGAATCTTGTGAAAGAGCATATTGAGAAGTATACGAAAGGCACTGTAGATTATGCTGATTTATATGCATATCCTTCATTAAAAGCAATAAATAAAATTGAAGGAAGAATCATTTTAGCGATTGCAGTTAAGTTTGAAAATGTACGATTAATTGACAATATAACATTAATGGGGAAATAAGGGGGAGCATCTATGTTTCGCACAATGATGAGAGCGAAGTTACATCGTGCAACTGTAACAGAAGCAAATTTAAATTATGTAGGTAGTATTACAATTGATGAAGATTTAATGGATGCGGTAAATATTGTAGAAAATGAAAAAGTACAAATTGTAAATAACAACAATGGAGCTCGCTTAGAGACATATGTTATTAAAGGAGAGCGCGGTAGCGGTGTTGTGTGTTTAAATGGTGCAGCTGCAAGGCTTGTACAACCGGGGGATAAAGTTATTATTATTTGCTATGGTTTAGTGGCAGAAGAAAATATTCATAAACAAGAGCCGAAAATTGCAGTATTAGACGATGATAATCAAATTATTGAAATGTTAGGTGCTGAAAAAGCTGGCACGATATTATAAGTAGGAAGGCTATCTCTAATTAAGGAGATAGCTTTTTTGTGCATCTTTTCATTAAGATGAGGTAAAACGTGGTATAGTAACATTATATAATTTTTGTGTTTGATAGGTAAGAAATTGAGGTGTTACATATATGAGTAAGCGTTATGTCGTTGTTGATTTAGAGACGACAGGGAACTCCTGGAAGGATGGGAAGGATAAAATCACCCAAATTGCAGCTGTTGTAGTGGAAGATGGAGAGATATTAGAGATTTTTTCATCTTTTATTAATCCGAAGAGAGAGATTCCCCTATTTATTACAGAATTAACTGGGATTGATGAAAATCTTGTAAAACAAGCCCCGTTATTTCGAGATGTAGCCCCGATGATTGTTGAGCTATTACAAGGTGCGGCTTTTGTTGCACATAACGTTCACTTTGATTGGAATTTTTTAAATGAAGAATTAAGGCAGGCTGGATATACAGAAGTACATTGTCCTAAAATTGATACAGTTGAATTGGCGCAAATTCTTTTGCCGACAGCTGATAGTTATAAATTACGTGATTTAGCTAAGCAGCATGAACTAGAGCACGATCAACCACATCGTGCGGATAGTGATGCTCTTGCAACAGCGGAGTTGTTTTTACAATTTTTAAGTGAAATTGAAAAGTTACCACTTGTCACATTACAATCGCTTTATGAATTAAGTGATGTTTTCCAAAGTGATATAGCTGATGTACTTTCTGAAAATATTTTAAAGAAAATGATGCATGGTAAAGAAGAGGCAGAGGAGTGTGAGGTGTATCGAAATATTGCGCTTCGAAAGCGGAATTATTCTTTAAGCCTCAGTGAAACATACTCATCTAAATTTGATGCTTTCTTACATAAGACAATCGATAAACTTGAATTGAATATGCCAAAGTTTGAAAAAAGAGAAAGCCAACAGATTATGATGAAGGAAATATATACAGCGCTAAGAGATTCTAGGTTTTCACTGATTGAAGCAGGAACAGGTACGGGGAAGACGCTTGCATATTTACTTCCAAGTATTTATTTCGCAAAGAAAAAAGAAGAACCTGTCATTATAAGTACACAAACTGTACAATTGCAACAACAAATACTAGAAAAAGAAATTCCTTTATTAAAGAAAATAATGCCATTTTCATTTGAAGTAGCTCTTCTGAAAGGAAGAAAGCATTACCTTTGTCTACACAAATTTGAATATGCTTTGCAAGAGGAAGAGAAAAATTATGATATGGCGCTCACAAAGGCAAAAATTTTAGTGTGGTTATTGCAAACGGAAACTGGCGATCGTGATGAATTGAATATTCCTGAGGGCGGCAAGTTACTTTGGAACCGTATTTGTAGTGATGTACATAGTCCAGGCGGGATGCAAAGCAACTGGTATAGTCGTTGTTTTTATCAAAGAGCAAAGAATAAAGCATTATTTGCAGATATCGTTATTACAAATCATGCGTTATTATTTCAAGATTTTTCAAGTGAAGAACCACTGTTTGCTTCATGTGAACATATTATTTTTGATGAAGCTCATCATATCGAGGAAGCGGCGAGTAGAACATTAGGTGAACAGTTCTCATGCATGTATTTTCAATTAGCTTTATCTCGTCTTGGTACGCTAGAAACAGATGATGTACTTTCTAAAGTATATAAAATGATGAAAAAATCAGAGCAAGCATCGCGTTCGACTTTCCGTATGGTGAGTCATAGTTTGAAGGAATTGAAATTTGATGCGGATGAACTATTTCAAATGTTACGGACTTTCGTATTTAAACAAACAAAGCAGGAACAAGGGATGAGCAATATGCCACTCATTTATCGATATAACACGGAAGTAGAGAAAGGTAAGTTATGGGATAGCATTACCGAGTTAACAAATCGATTTGTGTATGATGTAAGAAAGTTATTGACTACACTTGAGAAGCAAGCTGAAATATTGCAAAGTAAATTAGAATGGGAGATGCATGTCGTTACAGGTGAATTTATGCATTTAATTGAGTTGTTGAGAAAGATGGCACAATCTTTACAATTACTCATTTTAGAAAAAAATTCATACGTGACATGGATGGAGACTGAAACGAAGGGAACGATTCATTCAACAGTTCTATATGCGCAGCCTGTTCATATTGGTGAAAGATTTGCTGATGAATTTTTAACCCAGAAAAAGAGTGTTATTTTCACATCAGCAACGTTAACAGTTAATGATTCATTCGACTATATAAAAGAGGAGCTAGGTTTACATGATTTTGCTCCCAATACATTAAAGGTTCCATCACCATTCCGTTTTGAAGAGCAAATGAAATTAATGGTTTCAACGGATGTACCTTTTATTAAGAAAGCAAGTAATGAAGAATATATTGAGTCTATATCGGCACATATTGCGAAAATAGCGAAATCTACAAAAGGTAGAATGCTCGTTTTATTCACTTCGTATGAAATGTTGAAAGAAGCGTATACGAATTTGAAAAATGATGAGACATTAGAAGGATATTTATTATTAACGCAAAGTGTGAATAATAAGAGCCGAAGTCGTCTAATCCGCAAATTCCAGGAGTTCGACAAATCGATTTTGTTAGGAACAAGTAGTTTTTGGGAAGGGATAGATATACCTGGAGATGCCCTAAGCTGTCTTGTCATTGTCCGTCTGCCTTTTACCCCTCCTCATCAGCCGATGATGGAAGCAAAAGGAGAGTGGTTAAAAAATCAAGGAGAAGACGTATTCGATAAGTTGGCGCTCCCGCAAGCAATCTTGCGTTTCAAACAAGGGTTTGGTCGTCTTATTAGAACAAATACAGATACGGGAACTGTATTTGTATTAGATCGTCGTTTGACAAGTTCTTCCTATGGAAAACGATTTTTACAATCAATCCCAACTGTACCGCTCTATGAAGGACCGTTAGAAGAATTGTTAGTACAGTTAGAAGAATCGTCAAATGAATAAAATTGGAAGAAAAATACGCCTGAAGTACATTTAAACTTCAGGCGTAAAAAATGTGGGTAGGAGGAATTTTATTTTTCTTACTTCTTGTATACAAAATATATTGCTTTTCGATTTGAAACCTTTTTTTGCTGTACATGTCCTGCTATAATAGATGGGTGATGAAGCAGGGGTTGTAAAGAATGTACTCTTATTGTAACCGCATTGCGTTCTTCTATAATTAGAAATTTTTGTGTAACGGAGGAGTTTTTTCATGGATAAGAAAATCGAAGTCCTATCAACGACGCGTATTAAATATTCGTCTGACTTGTATAAAATTGTTGATGGTTTGAATCGTACGTTAAAAGAGCAGGACCTCATGTTCGGATTAGCATTAGACGAAAAAGATAAAGAAACAGCTGTATTTACGATTTACAGAACGTAGTGATACAATGAAAAAGTGGATCTTTACAATCATTATCGTTATCGTTGCTAGCGGAATATATGGGGCATATGTTTATAATAAAGCGATGGAAAAGAAAATTCCAAAAGAGTCAAAGTCTGTAGAAATTGCGAAAGAAAAGGCAAAGCTTACAAAGGTAAATACTGTTGATTATTATAATGGAAAATCTTCATATACAGTCGTACAAGGTACAGATGAAAAAGGAGAACAACTTATCGTTTGGGTGCCTGAGAAAAAAGGGGAAACTATAGTAAGGAAAAAGAGCGAAGGTATTTCTGAAAAAGATGCTTTACAAAGAACGATTGAACAAGTCGGAGATGAAAGTAAAGAACCCAAAAGTAAGCCGAAAGAAATTTTAAAAGCAAAATTAGGCTTTGAAAATAATATACCATTATGGGAAGTTACATATATTGATGATGACAATCGTTATAGTTACTACTATCTTGAATTTAAAGATGGGAACTTTTTAAGACGATACAGCATTGAAAAATAGATGTAGGGGGAACTTACAAATGAAATTAGCAAAGCGAGTAGCTGCTTTAACACCATCTGCAACTTTAGAAATTACAGCAAAGGCACAAGCATTAAAAGCAGAAGGTCATGATGTAATTGGATTAGGAGCAGGAGAACCTGACTTTAATACGCCAAAACATATTATGGATGCTGCGCATAAAGCGATGTTAGAAGGACATACGAAATATACACCAACAGGTGGATTACAAGCGTTAAAACAAGAAATTGTGAAGAAGTTTACTCGTGATCAAGGAATTGCGTATGATCCATCTGAAATTATTGTATGTAATGGTGCCAAGCATGCATTATATACATTATTCCAAGTGTTACTTGATGAAGGAGATGAAGTTATCATCCCAACTCCTTATTGGGTAAGTTATCCTGAGCAAGTAAAGCTTGCTGGTGGTAAGCCAGTTTATGTAGAAGGTCTAGAAGGCAATGAGTACAAAATTACAGCAAAGCAGCTGCGTGAGGCAATTACAGAGAAAACGAAAGCTGTTATTATTAATTCACCGAGCAATCCAACAGGGATGATTTACAGCAAAGAAGAATTACAACAGCTTGGAGAAGTATGTTTAGAGCATGATATCTTAATCGTTTCAGATGAGATTTATGAAAAATTGATTTATGGTGACGCGGAATATACTTCAATTGCCCAGCTTTCTAATGTATTAAAAGAACAAACACTTATTATTAATGGTGTATCTAAATCGCATTCTATGACAGGTTGGCGTATTGGATATGCAGCAGGAAATAAGCAGCTTATTAAAGCGATGACGAACTTAGCGAGTCATAGTACGTCAAACCCTACTTCAATTGCTCAATATGGTGCAATTGCTGCGTATGCAGGCTCACAAGAACCTGTAGAAACAATGCGTCAAGCGTTTGAAGAAAGATTGAACATTATTTATGATAAATTAATTCAAATTCCTGGTTTCACTTGCATTAAGCCACAAGGTGCTTTTTACTTATTCCCAAATGTAAAAGAAGCCGTAGCGTTAGCTGGGTATGATACAGTTGATGAGTGGGCAAAAGCATTATTAGAAGAAGAAAAGGTGGCTCTTGTTCCAGGTACAGGATTTGGTGCACCAAATAACGTTCGATTATCGTATGCGACATCTCTTGAGCAAGTTGAGAAAGCATTAGAACGAATTCATACGTTCATGAAAAGTAAAGTACAGGCTTAATCGTCTGTTTCTTGTAGTAAATGGCAAAAAACCTCCCTATATATAGGGAGGTTTTTTTGACGAATTGTGGCAAAAAGAAATGGCTAAAGGTGTGTTATACTAGAGAACGAGGTGTTTGGTGATGAAAAAGAAAATGATGTTACAATGGTTTGAACAGGGAAGCATAGCGATTCCTAAATTGCTTATGATGCATTATAAAAAGCTAGGTTTAAATGAGACGGAATTTATGGTAGTACTTCATGTACACACATTTTTAGAATCAGGTAATTCGTTCCCGACTCCTTCAGAGATTTCAGAACGGATGACGATAACAGAAATGAAATGCATGGAAGTGATTCAGACTTTAATCCAAAAAGGTTTTTTAGCACTAGAAGGTGGACGAAGATCTGAAGCGATGATGTGTGAAAGTTATTCTTTACAACCACTGTGGGAAAAAATATTGCACTTTTTAATGAATGAATCTATAGAGGAAGAGCAAAAAGAACAAAAACAAATTCAAGTAAATTTATATACAGTATTTGAAAAAGAATTCGGAAGACCGCTTTCGCCATTTGAATGTGAAACATTAGGGATGTGGGAAGATCAAGATCAACACCATCCGAATTTAATTCAAGCGGCTCTTCGTGAAGCTGTTATGAGTGGTAAACTTAATTTCCGGTATATTGATCGTATTTTGTTTGAGTGGAAAAAGAACGGAATTAAAACGGTAGATCAAGCGCAAAATCAAGGCCAGAAATTTAGAGCGAATCAACAACGCACACAACAAACGACAAAACAAGAGACGAAATTTACTGGAAAAGTGCCTTTTTATAATTGGTTGGAGCAGTAGTGTAGGAGGAAAGATATGTTGAACAAAACGCAAATTCGTTATTGTTTAGATACAATGGCGGATATGTATCCAGAAGCGCATTGTGAATTAATTCATGATAATCCATTTGAACTTGTAATCGCAGTGGCATTATCTGCACAATGCACAGATGTACTTGTGAATAAAGTGACGAAAAACTTATTTCAAAAATATAAAACACCAGAAGATTATTTAAGTGTGTCTTTAGAAGAATTACAACAAGATATACGTTCCATTGGATTGTTTAGAAATAAGGCGAAAAATATTCAAAAATTGTGCCGGATGTTACTAGAAGATTATAATGGGAAAATTCCAGAAGACCGTGATGAGTTGACGAAATTACCAGGAGTAGGGAGAAAGACAGCGAATGTAGTTGTTTCGGTAGCATTTGGGATTCCAGCGATTGCTGTTGATACGCATGTAGAGAGAGTGAGTAAGCGGTTAGCAATTTGTAGATGGAAAGATTCTGTGTTAGAAGTGGAAAAGACATTGATGAAGAAGATTCCAATGGATGAGTGGGGAGTTACACACCACCGTATGATTTTCTTCGGACGTTATTACTGTAAGGCGCAGCGACCACAATGTGAAGAGTGTCGATTACTAGAAATATGTCGCGAAGGAAAGAAACGAATGAAGGGGAAATAAAGGATGGAGCGAGTTATAGAAATACCGAAAGAGTTTCGGTGCGTACCATTTTTTAAAGAGAGTGCAAATTCGATTACGTATCACACAGACCAATCTTTTGAAGAGATAATACAAAATACTTACTTTATATTTGATATTGAAAGAAAATATGAGCCATGGAATGAAATTGAAACAAGTATTCCAGCGGTGTTAAATATATGGAAAAGCAAGCATGAAGAAATTGCTATACTATTTCGGAACAGAAAAAAACAAGAAGCTGAGGGTCCGATGATTCTTTTTGCAGCGCACTTTCTATCGGTTATATATTGGTTAAATGAGCAGCCTGTTCATAGTTTGAATGAGATGCAAGTAAATACGAATAAATTGGAAGTACAACCTGTTAATTTTATGGAGCGATATTCATTTATTATAAAGAAACCGAGTAATTACCATTCGTATATTCAATTAGTACAGTTGTATATCGAAATAGAAAAGCTATATGTAAAGAAAATGATAACAAAAAAGAAGTCGATTTCTCATTAAGAGAAACCGACTTCTTTTTTTGTTTATTAAGACTCTGTTGTAACAACATTTCCGTCCGCGTGAGGTATATCTCCTCCGGTATTTTGTTGCTGTTGTTGCTCTTCAGCTTTTTTTCTAGCTTCTTCGTCAGCTTTTCTTTTAGCTTCTTCGTCGGCTTTTCTCTTAGCTTCTTCGTCAGCTTTCTTCTTAGCCTCTTCGTCAGCGGCTTTCTTTTGAGCTTCTTCTTGCTGTTTACGTTGTTGTTCTTGTTGCTGCTGTTGTTCTTGTTGTTTACGTTGTTGTTCTTGTTGTTGCTGTTGTTCTTGCTGTTTACGCTGATCTTCATCAGCTTTTTTCTTAGCTTCTTCTTGTTTTAGTTTATCTTCATTGGTCTTTTTCAGGGCTTCTTCGTCAGCTTTTTTCTTAGCTTCTTCGTCAGCTTTTTTCGCATCTGGAGTTCCGCCAGGGGCAGTGAAGGATGCACCAACTGCAGGGCTTGTTCCAGTACCCTTTTTCGCTACTACAGAGAAACTGTAAGTAACACCTGGTTTAATACCACCAAGAGTAGCTGTCGTACCGCTTACTGATAAGCTACCACTAGAACCGTCAGTAGCTTTATAGCTTGCTGCGTATGCATCAACATTTGATGATGGTCCAGACCAGTTCAGTGTCACTGTGCTAGCGCCATCGAAAGCGACATTAAGGCCACTAGGTGGATCTACTTTAATTTCTTTAACTGCATCTTTTTTCGCACCTTTAATGTACAGTTCTCCATTTAATTCTTGTACAGAAGAAGGGCGCTCGAAACGAGATTTATCCGTAGCGAATTTGCTCATCATTACTTGGAACATTTGTTGTGCAATTTTAGTATAACGATCGCTAATGTAATTTTCTGGGCTATCTTTTTCATAACCAGTCCATACAGCCATTGTATATTGTGGTGTATATCCTGCGAACCAACTATCTCTGTTGGCATCTGCTGGAATACCGTATTTTTTAATAACAGATTTATCAAAGTTTTGTGTTCCTGTTTTACCAGCAACGTCGAATCCAGAAACATATGCTGTTGGCCCTGTACCGCCAGAACCAGGTTTTACTACGTCACGAAGAACGTCAGTAACCATGTAAGCTGTATAGTCGTGCATTGCACGCTGTTCTTTCGGTTTAAAGCTTTTCTTTTTTCCATCTGGGAAAATAACTTCTTTAACGAAATGAGGTTTATTGTATACACCGTCATTTCCAAATGCTGCATAAGCTCCAGCGACATCTAACGGAGAGCCTTCATTACTACCGATTGCAGTAGATTCATATGCTTTCCCATCTTTAAACGTCATTCCTAAACCTTCAGCAAACTCTTGTGACTTAGGAATACCGACTGCTTGAGCTGTTTTTAAAGCCGGGATGTTTAATGACTTCTTCAATGCTTCACGAAGTGAAACGTCACCTTTAAAATTACCTGTAGCATTTTTAATCTTTGTGCCATTAGAGTAAGTATATTCAGAGTCATTTAATTGATGATAAGTAGACCATTGAAGATTCTCAATTGCTGGACCATAGTCGAAAATTGGTTTCATTGTTGAACCAACTTGGCGTTTTAAATCAACTGCCATATTATGACCTTTGAAAGTAGACTTACTTTCTTTACGCCCAGCACCAATTGCTCGAACTTCTCCAGACTGTGTATCCATAAATACAAATGATCCTTGGAACTGATCGTTTGGATACTTAATGAGATTGCCATCCATAATTTTCTCAGCGTAATCTTGAGCATCTTGATCAAGTGTTGTATGAATCGTTAAACCATCTGAACCGATATTTACATCAGGGTATTCTTTTTCAACTTCCTTTACAACAGCATCTATAAATGCTTGATACTTCATTTCAGTCACTTCTGAAGATGGAAGAAGTCCTTGTATTACAGGGATTTGCATCGCATCATTCATTTCTTGTTTCGTTATATACCCGTGTCGATTCATTAATGTTAATACGATATTACGACGTTTCGTTGCTCTATCGACGTTATCTGGTTTTGTTGGATCATAAATGTTAGGACCTTGGGGTAAACCAGCGAGCATTGCAGCTTCGTGTAGTTGTATGTCTTTTAAATCTTTGCCGTAATATTTTTTGGCAGCTGTGGAAATACCATAAGAGCGATTACCTAAGTTAATCTTATTTAAGTACATTTCTAAAATTTCATGTTTTGAGTACTGTTGCTCTAACTTATAAGATAGGTACCATTCCTGCACTTTTCTTTTTGCAGTTTTGTCCATCGTTAGAAAATAGTTTTTAACTACTTGCTGTGTAATCGTACTACCGCCTTGTGATCCAAAACCACCAGTGACATTTTCCATGACTGCCATTCCAGTACGTCTAAAATCAATTCCATTATGATCGTAGAAACGAGCATCCTCAGTCGCAAGGAATGCACTTTCAATTACTTTTGGAATTTGATCGTATGTAACATGGGTTCGTTTTTCAGCACCGTATTCATAGAAGAAATTCCCGTTTTTATCAAGGAATTTTGTTGATAAAGGATTGACTAGCTTTGATTTGTCTAGTTTTGGAGCGTCCTTTACCATAACAAAGAAGGCCGAAACGCCAGCTACGAGACCGACGATACCAAGAAGTAGACAACCTATAAGAAATCTCTTGAAAAAGGAACCTTTTTTCTTTGGTTTTTCTTCTTTATTATTTGTTTCTTTCGTTTGATTTTTCACATGATTTCGTTCTGTACGAGAACGATAATTATCTGACATTATACTTTCTCCTACCTTTCATTCTCTCCCCCAAAAGTCGAAAAAAGAGCCTTAGTGATGACTCTATCACGAAAAATAAACCGTGTCTAGTACGCGGATATAATCAATTCGAGGGTGATAACCGCATGATAATAAAGACCCATGCTCTTCTATTTCTTGTTTTGTAATCGATTTACGTCCACCAGTATTTTGACGATTCCAAAATGCAATAATATGTTTTGCATCTAATAAATAAAATTCATCAAAAAGTGTAAATTTAATAATAACAAATGCAATTCCATTATGAGCGACTACTTGCTTCATATGTTCAATTTGATGAAGGTGGAAGTTTTGAAGTGGAAAACTGGTTTTATTTTTAGTTTCTTTCGCTTCAAAATCGATGTATTTCCCTTTGTATACACCGTTGTAATCTGTTGTAGAAGGTTGTTTGAAATACGCTTCTTTTACCACTGCAGCACTTCGAGCGGGGTAATCTACTTTTACAATTTGAAGAGGTGTAGGTTTTTTATGTACGCATGCAATATTATGGGTTAAGTAATATTGATTGGTTTCATTCAATTCCTCTTCAAGGGACATACCTCTATTACTGTAAGTATGTTTTTTTATTGGTGTTTTATGAGGTTGTGAAGCTTGATCGTACCTTTTTCCATTTGGGTAACGAATGGTCATGTTTTGTCCACTCCCAACTTGATAAGAATTACTTACAAAGGTGATTATATCAAAAAATGAAAAAAGATGTGACCTTTTTCAAGAAAGGTATGGTGACTTACTCATGTTTCGATGGAATGATTATGAAAAAATTAAACAGAACCGTAATGATATTTTTTGTACAGAAGAGGAAAAAGTTATAGTTCTTAATATTAAGAAGAGAACGGATGTAGCTAACGTAGATAATATTTCACGTACACAAACTTACCAAGAATATTATTTGAGAAATAGAGAAATTAGATGGTCTTTTTTAGCGAGTATGGTTTCAAGGAATGGGGGATGGAACATGACAGATTTAGAAGGAGAATATTATTCTAATCTTTTATCTCAAACAGTTAAGAGACGATTATTTCTTTTGTATGAGAAAGCTAATTGGCTCATTTTCTTAGATGCATTTCCTCAACTATTATTGTATGAGGAAAGTAAAAAGAGATGTGCGCCGCTCTTCCATTTGTTACAATTTTTCAACATATCAATTTTTATGGAAAAAGAATGGGGCGCGTTTTGGGAGAAAAAAGATATAAATAGGCTTATGACGGCACTTATTATTAATGAACAAAATAAAATTCAAAAACCAGTAATTGAGAATGCATACTTTCAAAAATATGTATTTGATACTGCACTGTTCAAATTTCAAGAAATATTTCATGTTAGTGCAGTTATTTTTCCAACGGTGGAAGGGGGAATGTATGGATTTTCAGTTTATCAATTTGAAACGTTGCAAAAACGTATAGAACTGGGGAAGCAATTAGCTTGGTTATTATTTCATTCAAAGTATAAGTCTTCTTTTTATAAATTTGCAGTGCAAACTAGGCATACAGGGTCAAGAATGGATTATGAATGTAATATAAGGGGCATTAGAAAATCACGTACGCCGGCTCTTCGGGATGTGTATTCTATTGTCACTCATGAAAAATTAATTGAAAAAGATTGGTTTAGTGAAGGGTTGGAAATAGATTCATTATTTTTACTTGAAAAACCTAAGGGGGAAATTAATATAACAGAATGGTATAGAAAGAAGAGGGAGCAAATACATACTCTTTCTATATTAAGTAGTTTTGTTAAAAGAATAGATGAGTTCATGATATAATAAAGAAGTCCCGCCTTCTTAAATGAGGGCGGGACTTCTTTATTAAAAGTAATATGCTCTACAACAAGTTACTTTCTAATCGGCTATTTGCCGGCAGTACGACTTTAACTTCAACACTTATCGAAAGCGAAGAGGTAAGGTAGACTAGAAAATAGTTGTTTGTAAAAGCCACTTTGGTTAAAGTGTCATTTTATCCCGCTATTTGCGGACAGTAAAACTCCCACCTCAAAATTTGGCTGGAGCAAAGAAGGTAGGTGGAAGCCCTGCTGTCCGTAAACACCCGATTGGTGCGGGCTAATAATCAGTGGGGGATGAACAAAACCCGACTGATTAAAGTTTCACTTTATGTAGCGGGGAAATTTGGACCATCAAGCTTTGGATTACCAGTCTCAGGTTTGTTTTGTTGTTTGTTTTGCTTTTTCTTTTTTTCGTTTTTATTTTTTGCCATCGTAATACACCTCCTTTTTGTATTGTTACCATTTCTAATAATGGCATACTAAATGATTTCTTTGACGAATATCAACTAGTTTTGTCATGTGAGAAGGAGTAATTAATCAATCGGCGAAATTACATGACAAAGGAAAGGCAAAGAAGGGGGCGTTTTAAATATGGCGATGGTTCAGAAGGAAGATGTTATGAAAAAAATGGATCAAATGTTAAGTTCTCTCGATTTGCTGGAAATGAAGATTGGGATTAGAATGAATCATGCATTGAAGGATAAAGGTGAAAAAATACGCAATAAGATAGAAATAACAGAAATGCATATAGAACATATGGAAAATAAATTAGTGCATCACGAAGAAAAAGGGAGCTGGGTAAAGACATTTCAAAACGTCGTAGTGAGTGCATAATAAGGTGGGAACAAAATGGGACATGAAGCATTAATCCAGTCTTCGGAGAAGTTAATGCAGTATAATGATGAAGCGAATGTGAAAAAAAGAGAGATGGCTGAATATGATTTTTATAAGGATATGAAGCCATTTGTTGATATTGTAGATGCGGAGTTAGAGATGTGGAAAGAATTAGCTTATAGGTGGATAAAGGAAGAACGACCTAAGTATATACATGTACAACAAATTGATCAAGTGTATGATAATTTACAAACTAATGTGCTACAATGTTTTGTTAATAAGGGAAAAGGCAAACGTTTCTTTGAAACTCATCAAGCTATTTCGTATACTTTGCAAAATATCGTAGATCAATGTAAATAACAAGAGGGAAAACCCTCTTGTTTTTTTATCCCGCGTTAACGGGCAGTAAGACTCCCACCTCAAAACTCGGCTGAAACAATGAAGTTAGGTGGGAGATCAACTGCCCGTAAAAGCCCGATTGGTGAAGGCTAATAATCAGTGGGGGATGAACAAAACCCCCACTGATTAAAGTTTCACTTTATGCCTCTGTCACTGTTGTAGGTTTTGTTGCACCGTTTATTTCTAACTCTCGTATTAATGTTCGGTAATCTGATATGCATACTTTTCCTTCAAGATAACAATGTCTTGCAAAGTCTAACAGTTCATTCGAATTTTCTGTGTAATACCCCTTTTTTTGAGAAAACGCTTGTTTTAAATCCCCTAATACCATGTTGATTCCTCCCCATGAGAATCTTCTTCCTTATTATCATAGCATGGAAGGGTTTACTTTCTAATTTTTTTAAAAATTTAAACTTCCGACAAAAACAGACAGGTACTCCGTCACACATTTTATTTTATAGGTACATATTCTATATGTAGAAACTTATGTCAAGGAGGAGAGAATGCATGTTTCAACAACCTAATGTATATCAGCAAACAAATCCATATGCACAGCAAAATATGTATCAATATAATGAGGATACATATTTACGATATAATATGTATCCTTTCGAGCCTCATTATGGAAACCAAAATTATTATCAACCATTTGAAGTGTCGTTTGGGAATCAACCGCAGCAAGCGCATATGAATCAGCCGCAACAAGCATATACGAATCAACCACAGCAAGCGCATATGAATCAACCGCAACAACCGCACATGAATCAGTCGCAACAAGCGTATATGAATCAACCGCAACAACCGCACATGGATCAGTCACAACAACCGCATATGAATCAGCCGCAGCAAATGTATACGAATCAACCACAGCAAGCGTATATGAATTCACAAAACTACATGTCGCCAGCTCAATATGTAAATCAACAAGCTATGTTTTATCCACCAAAACAACCATATCCAACGATGAATAAACAAAAGCAACAGCAACAGCAACCAAGTCAGTTTTCTAGTTTTGTTTCACAATTTAAATCATCAGATGGTAACTACGATGTAAATAAAATGATGAACACGGCTGGACAAATGATGAACGCGATGAATCAAGTAACAGGGATTGTTAAGCAAGTCGGGGGCTTTTTTGGTAAATAATAGTAGGGGGTTGTCTATAATAGGTATTACGTATGAAATTGGATACTAGACAAATTTCCATGAAATAAATGGGTATATATAACAAGCGGCTTTAGCCCCTCACTCATATTGTAAAGTGTAGTCAGATTTTTTTAATGAGAGAGGAGAGAAAAACTATGCATCATTGTCATCCTTGCTTTGGAGGGCATAAGCCTGTAGGACCTATTTGTACGACAGCTCCTGTCATTCATCCAACGAAACAATGCGTAACACATTCTTTTTCAACAACGGTGGTGCCACACATTTTCCCAACGCATACAACACATGTACATCATCAACAAATTAAAAATCAAAACTTCTTCCCACAAACAAACTCGAACGTAAATGTTGTAGACCCTGGTGATCCAGGATCTGTTGGTGGATTTGGCGGCGGATGTGGACCATGTGGTCATGGTCATCATCACCATGGGCATCAAGTATCACCATTTGGACCAGGACCGAATGTGTCACCATTTGGACCAGGACCGAACGTGTCACCATTTGGACCAGGACCGAATGTATCACCATTTGGACCAAATATCGGACCAAACGTTGGTGGAATGTTTAAAAAGTAAATGATATGTTAGAACTAGCGAAATGCTAGTTCTTTTTTTGTAATTGGAGTGTTGATATGAAGGTTGTTGCTGTAACAGGATATAAGCCGTTTGAACTTGGAATATTTAAAAATGATCACCCAGGAGTAGAGTGTATAAAAAAGGCGCTGCGTCGTAAATTAACTGTTTTTGTAGAAGAAGGTTTGGAGTGGGTTATTATAAGTGGTCAGTTAGGAGTAGAGCTATGGGCTGCTGAAGTTGTTTTTGAAATTCAAGTAGAATATCCAAATTTAAAATTAGCTGTATTTACTCCTTTTTTAGAACAAGAGGAAAATTGGAAGGAAGATAACCGTGAATATTACGAATTTATTCTTTCACAAGCAGATCATATTGATAGTATTACGAAACGGAAGTACGAAAGCCCAGAGCAATTTAAATTAAAGAATCAATTTTTTATTGAAAAAAGCGATGCACTTTTAGCTGTATATGATGAAGAAAAGTCTGGGAGCCCTAAATATATTGTAGAAGCAGCTAAGAAAAAAGGAGAAATAGAAAATTATCACAGTTATTTCATTCTTTTTTCTGATTTACAAGATATAATGGAAGAGGAACAGTGGAATAATGCAGAGTAATATGTAATATAGTACTCGTATATTTGATTGACAAAAGGCGTTGTTTCTGAAAAAATTTAGTTAATGAAAGCTTTGGCAAAAATTTGAGGTGAAGAAAATGATTTCGGATAAAATTAAATTAACAGCGAAAGATATTTTAGAAAAAGAATTTAAAACAGGTATGAGAGGTTATCAACAAGAAGAAGTAGATAAGTTTCTTGATATGATTATTAAAGATTATGAAGCTTTTCATAAGGAATTTGATCAATTAAAACAACAAAATGCTCGTTTGAAACGTGAATTAGAAGAACAAAAAGTAGCGGCAACACAAGTTCCGCAACAACCGGTACAAACACCAGTTGCACAACCAGTGTATAACAATACGAATACGGATATTTTAAAACGTCTATCTAATTTAGAAAAAGCTGTATTTGGAAGTAAGTTATACGAATAAATTAAGGTAACAAAAAGGTTAAAGCATTTTACATAGAAAAAAACATTGCAAAATCTTTTTGTTTCCACTATACTAATGTTTGTCATAACGTTTGGGTAATCGCTGCAACGCCAACGTTGTAGAGGAAAGTCCATGCTCGCACGGCCTGAGATGGCTGTAGTGTTCGTGCCTAGCCAAGTCATAAGCTAGGGTATTCTGGCTGCAAGGCTGGTTTAACGGCAGGGAAAAAACCTAAGTCCTTTCGGATATGGTTTGACTACCTTTAAAGTGCCACAGTGACGAAGTCCTTGAAGAAATGATAGGAGTGGAACGAGGTAAACCCCACGAGCGAGAAACCCAAATAATGGTAGGGGAATCTTTTCCAAGGAAATGAACGACGGAAAAGGACAGGTTTTCGTAACCTGTAGATAGATGATTACCACCGGAGTACGAGGCGTGGGCCGTTTGCAGTACAAAGGAACAGAACATGGCTTACAGAACGTTATGAACCAACTATGAAATAACTCAGCTCTCCTTTGTTAGAGGAGGGCTTTTTATTTGTATGAAGTTATAAGTTGTGAGTTAAAATGGTAAGTGAGAATATTCTTCGTAATATGTGATAATTAATAGGACAACATGTTATTAATTATTGTTTGATTATACATAAGAGGTGAATGCAAATGGGAAAAGTTACTTTAATTGCAACAGCGGCAATGGGTATTGAAGCGTTAGTTGCCCGAGAAGTTCGCGATCTTGGTTATGAATGTGAAGTGGAAAACGGAAAGGTAACGTTTGAAGCGGATGAAAAAGCGATTTGTCGTACGAATTTATGGTTACGTACTGCAGACCGTGTGAAAATTAAAGTCGGCGAATTTAAAGCAACGACATTCGATGAGTTATTTGAAAAAACAAAAGCGTTAAACTGGGGAGATTATATTCCAGAGAACGGAGAATTCCCTGTTATTGGGAAATCTTTGAAATCAACATTATTTAGCGTTTCAGACTGCCAACGTATCGTTAAAAAGGCTGTTGTTGAGAAATTAAAAACAACGTATAGACGCACAACTTGGTTTGAAGAAGATGGACCGTTATTCCGTATTGAAATTGCAATGCTCAAGGATATTGCGACGTTAACAATCGATGCGAGTGGTGTAGGTCTTCATAAACGTGGATACCGTCTTGAGCAAGGTGAAGCGCCTTTAAAAGAAACATTAGCTGCGTCTTTAATTAAGTTAACAAACTGGAAGGCGGATCGTCCTTTCGTTGATCCTTTCTGTGGATCTGGTACAATTCCAATTGAAGCTGCATTAATTGGACAAAATATCGCACCAGGATTTAACCGAGGCTTTGCATCGGATGAATGGGGCTGGGTTGGTAAACAAAATTGGCGCGAAGCTCGTCAAGAAGCTGAAGATTTAGCTAATTATAATCAACCATTGCAAATCATTGGATCAGATATCGATCACCGTATGATAAGAGTTGCCCAAGATAACGCAGAAGAAGTTGGATTAGGGGATCTTATATCATTTAAACAAATGCAAGTAAAAGATTTCACGACAAAAGAGGAATATGGCTATGTTGTAACGAATCCTCCATACGGAGAACGTTTAAGTGAAAGAGCGCTTGTTGAAAAATTATATAAAGAAATGGGAGAGGTATTCCGCCCATTAGATACGTGGTCAATGTATTTATTAACAAGTTATGAAGCATTTGAGAAATGTTATGGGAAAGATGCATCGAAAAAGCGTAAACTGTTTAACGGATTTATCCGTACAGATTACTATCAATACTTCGGAAAGCGTCCACCGCGTAATTCATAGTATAAAACTCCTCCAGCACGCATATACTGGCTATTATGTAATGCGTAAAGGAGGAAGTGATATGGATAGTTTCCAATTATCGATGATTCAAAAAGCTATTCACCGTACGTATGATGAGCTCGGAAAAGAAGTGGATAGTCAAGGTGCAATTGTAGATGGAATACAAAAAGCGCAGGAAGAATATTTGTCAGCTCTTTCACATGAAACAGCGATTGATAAACGTTATTTAAGGTCATTAATATAGAAAAAAATTTTCCTTTTTCGAAAGGGAAATTTTTTTTCGTGTATTTCTATGTATTGTAACAGGGGAAAGTGGCTGCACATATGTGAGTAGCAGTTGCTATATCTTTTTATAGAAAAACTGTTTGGTTGGAGGCTAAGGATGTTTACTGAGAATAGGTTACCATTTGAAGTAGGAAAACAAGATAATTTTTATGATAAGTTGAATGAGTGGATTGGAGATGTGTTTTACGACATTCTTCCGGAAAAAGGCTTTGAAGAGCGTGATGAACAGATTTTTATGGCGTTTCAGTTAGAGCGCGCTTTCCAAGAGAAGAAAGTTATGTTTGCAGAAGCAGGTGTAGGAACAGGGAAAACAATTGTATATCTTTTATATGCAATTTGTTATGCACGTTATACAGGGAAGCCGGCTATTATCGCTTGTGCAGATGAAACGTTAATTGAGCAGCTTGTGAAAGAAGAAGGAGACATTGCTAAGTTATCTGAAGCATTAGGGCTATCTGTTGATGTTAGACTTGCGAAGTCAATGGATAATTATTTATGTTTACGTAAACTAGAAGATGTTATGAGTGGACGAGCTCCAGAAGTAATTGAAGATGTATATTACGAATTACCTCAGTTCGTATTCGATCATGGTACGATGCAGAACTTTACTCACTATGGTGATCGAAAAGAATTTCCACTGTTAAATGACGAGGAATGGTCAAAGGTAAACTGGGATTACTTCCAAGATTGCTTCACTTGTGATTCTCGTCATCGTTGTGGTCAAACTCTTTCGCGCGAGCATTATCGTAAAGCGGCAGATTTAATCATTTGTTCTCAAGATTTCTATATGGATCATATTTGGACGTACGAAGCTCGCAAACGTGAAGGACAAATTCCGTTATTACCAGAAAGTAGCTGCGTTGTATTCGATGAAGGGCATCTTGTAGAATATGCAGCTCAAAAAGCTTTAACGTACCGTTTAAAACAAACGATGATGGAGCAACTTTTAACGAGATTATTACAAAATGATATTCGTGAAGAGTTCGCACATTTAGTAGAAGAAACAATTTGGCAAACTGAACAATTCTTTGGGGTACTACAAGAGAATAAAAAGGAAATTGAAGGTTCTGATCGTTTAGAAATTACTGTGACAGAAAAGGTAACTGCAGAAGCGAAAAGACTTTATGCGAAAATCGGTGAAGTCGGTGATGCATTAGTATTTGAAAGTGAAATGCATACAGTAAACACATACGATTTAAATATTGTTGATGAGCATTTAGATGTGTTAGAGCATTCACTTCGTCTTTTCATGCACGAGAAAAATGTAATTACGTGGGGTGAAGAAGGCGATGGTGCTTTCACGTTAGTTATTATGCCGCGTGCAGTTGAAGAAGTGTTACAAGAAAAAGTATTCTCGAAGAAGATTCCATATATTTTCTCTTCTGCGACATTATCTGACAATGATTCGTTCGCATTTACTGCAAATAGTCTAGGGGTAAAAGATTACTTATCATTCTCAGTTGCTTCGCCGTTTGATTATGAAGAGCAAATGACAGTAAACTTACTTCCGTATACGAAAGAAAATGAATGGGAAAGAAAGTGTCAATATACACTTGAAAATATACAAAAAACAAATGGACGTACACTCGTATTATTCCGTACAACGCAAGAACTTGCAGCGTTTAAAGAATATGTAAGTAAAGAGCAAATGTCAGTTCCGTTCCTATATGAAGGAGATCAAGAAATTAGTCAGCTCGTTTCTCGTTTCCAAAATGAAGAAGAGACTGTACTTTGTGCCGTTCATTTATGGGAAGGTTTAGACATTCCAGGTTCATCATTATCACATGTTATTATTTGGTCATTACCATTCCCTCCAAACGATCCTGTGTTTGAGGCGAAGCGTAAACATGTGAATGATCCATTCTGGGACGTAGATGTGCCTTATATGATTTTACGTCTTCGCCAAGGAATTGGACGTTTAATTCGTACAAGTGAAGATAAAGGTGCTATATCATTATTCTTATCAGATAATGAAGATGAAAAAGTGATAGAAGCAGTGAAGAAAGTACTTCCGGTAGAAGGAAAAGTACTTTAAGCGAAAAAATGTTGTAGGGAAAAGTTTGGCATTTGCCAAGCTTTTTTTCTATTAGAAAAGGAATTTATGTTTCAGTGTCGAAATAAGTTTGAGGTAGAAAAAGGAGGTTTTTTATACTATGACAGTTGCTACATATGAAGTGGAAAAACAATTTTTAACATATGTCAAGAAGATAGAGAATTACGGAGAGGCATTAAGCTTAATGTTTTGGGATTTAAGAACAGGTGCACCAAAGCAAGGAGTAGACCAGCGTTCAGAAGTAATTGGAATGCTTTCATCCGAAGTGTTTGCGATGTCGACTTCAGATGAGATGGGGAACTATTTAACTGAACTAGAATCTTTAATTGTTGAAAATAAACTTTCTGAAACGACAAAGAAAATGGTTGAAGAGTGTCGTAAAGAATATGATAGAAATAAGAAAATTCCACAAGCGGAATATGAAGCGTATGTGAAATTAGAAGCGAAAGCGGAAAGTGTATGGGAAGAAGCTCGCGAAAAATCTGACTTCGAAATGTTCCGTCCGTATTTAGAAAAAATTGTTGAATTCAAAAAGAAGTTTATTACATATTGGGGTTACGAAACGTACAAATATAACACGCTATTAGACATGTATGAGCCGGGAATCACAGTAGAAGTGTTAGATCATGTATTTGGTCAACTACGTGAACGTATCGTTCCGCTTGTGAAAGAAATTTCTGAGTCTAAAAAAGAATTAAAAACAAATGCCTTAGCTGAACATTTTTCAAAAGAAAAACAAAAGAATTTTACTTTAGAGTTATTAAAACAATTGAACTATAACTTTGAAGCGGGTCGTCTTGATGAAACGGTACATCCTTTTGAAATTACATTAAATAGAGGGGATGTTCGTATTACGACTCGTTACGATGAAAAAGATTTCCGTATGGCAGTGTTTGGAACAATTCATGAATGTGGCCATGCTGTATATGAACAAAATATTGCGGAGGAATTTGAAGGTACACCGCTATGTAGTGGAACTTCTATGGGTATTCATGAGTCACAATCATTATTCTTTGAGAACTTTATCGGTCGTAATAAATCATTCTGGAAGAAAAATTATGATTTATTAAAAGAGTATAGCGATGGTCAATTCAATGATATATCAGTAGATGAGTTTTATGATGCGATTAACGAATCGAAGCCATCGTTTATTCGTATAGAAGCAGATGAGCTTACATATCCGCTTCACGTCATGGTTCGTTATGAACTTGAGAAAGAATTATTTGATGGTACATTACAAGTGAAGGATTTGCCAGCGGCTTGGAATGATAAGATGGAAGCATATTTAGGAATTCGTCCGGAAAACGATGCACAAGGTGTATTGCAAGATGTTCACTGGGCTGGTGGTTCATTTGGATACTTCCCATCTTATGCGCTTGGTTATATGTATGCAGCGCAATTTAAACATAGGATGCTAAAGGATATTCCAAACTTTGATGTATTATTAGAAGAAGGAAACGTGACACCAATTCGTGAATGGTTAACAGAAAATATTCACCAATATGGCAAAACGAAAAAACCACTTGAAATTTTAAAAGATGTGACAGGTGAAGGTTTAAATGCAAACTACTTAGCTGATTATTTAGAAGCTAAATATAAAGAGATTTATGAGTTATAAAACAGGAGCTGCTTAATTGCAGCTTTTTTTTATGAGGGAGTGAGAGAAATGGGTTATATGTTTACAGTAATGTCGCAAGCGGAAGCAGAAGAAATTGCATATAACTGGCATTATGAAGGGGAGTATTCCTTTTATGATATAGAGGCAGATGAAGAAGATTTAGCTGAGTTTTTAGAGGATGAGAGTAGAGGGAATCATACATTTTCTGTGGAGGAAAATGGTACTCTCATTGGTTTCTTTAGTTTTAGTAACATAAATAATCAAACGGTTGATATAGGTCTCGGAATGAGACCTGATATAACTGGGAATGGATTTGGTCTACAGTTCGTAAAAGCTGGACTAGCTTTTAGTAAAGAAAAATACGGATGCAATTATATAACGCTATCAGTAGCGACATTTAATGAAAGAGCGATTAACGTGTATAAAAGAGCAGGATTCGAAGCTGTTGGAACGTTTATACAGAAAACAAATGGTAGTTGTTTTGAGTTTTTGAAAATGAATTATATATGTAAAAATGTTTAAAAAACAGAGGAGAGCTTCTGTTTTTTTATTTTGATGTAGAAATAAATGATGTTTGTTTTTGTACTTGTTGTAATTAGAAGTTTTGAAATTTTGGAAGAGGATGTGTATGATTGAAGTTTAGTAGCAAATAGCAAGTTTAGTAAGGAGAGGTAGTATGATTACAATTAAAACGAAAAATGAAATAGATTTGATGCATGAATCTGGGAAGTTACTAGCTTCTTGTCATAGAGAAATTGCAAAAATGATGAAACCAGGAATAACGACACAAGAAATTGATACGTTTGTTGAAGCGTATTTAGAAAAGCATGGTGCAATATCTGAACAGAAAGGTTACAATGGGTATCCATATGCGATATGTGCATCTGTAAACGATGAAATGTGTCACGGTTTCCCTAGTGATGTACCTTTACAGGAAGGAGATATTGTGACAATTGATATGGTAGTAAACTTAAATGGTGCGCTCTCGGATTCTGCATGGACGTATATAGTTGGAGATATTTCTGATGAAGCAAAAAGGTTATTGTTAGTAGCAGAGAGTGCTTTATATAAAGGGATTGAGCAAGCAATAAGTGGTAACCATGTTGGAGATATTGGATACGCAATTGAAAGTTATGTAGCCTCTGAAGGGTTTTCTGTTGCAAGAGACTTTACGGGACACGGGATCGGTAAAGAGATTCATGAAGAACCAGCGATTTTTCATTTTGGTAAACAAGGACAAGGGCCTAAGTTACAAAAAGGAATGGTAATTACAATTGAGCCCATAGTAAATGTAGGTATGCGATATTCTAAAGTAGATTTAAATGGGTGGACTGCAAGAACGATGGACGGTAAATTATCAGCTCAATATGAGCATACAATTGCGATTACGAAGGATGGTCCTATCATTTTAACGACGCTTAAATATGAAATGTAAGAGTTTGCAAAACTCGAACGAAAATAGTATTTTCATAAAATTCGTACGTGTTTTTTCGATAAATGCTTTTCAAAGTGAAAAAAGTGCGTTATAATCCTTCTATAAATAAATAAGTTAGCTACACTCATATAATCGCGGGGATATGGCCTGCAAGTTTCTACCGAAGTACCGTAAATACTTTGACTATGAGTGAGGACGAATATATTTGCTTGTTTAGCATTCTTTTTTGCGAAACTCCAAAAGCACGTCTCTCACTTGTAACGAGTGGTGGCGGCTTTTGGAGTTTTTTATTTGCATAAGAGGAGGAACTAACATGAAAGTATTACAAGAAAAGATTTTGAACGAAGGAAAGGTTTTATCTGGTGATGTATTAAAGGTAGATGCATTTTTAAATCATCAAATTGATCCAGTACTTATGCAAGAAATCGGAAAAGAATTCGCTAAGCGTTTTAAAGAAGAGAACATTACAAAAATCGTGACGATTGAATCTTCAGGCATTGCACCAGCGGTTATGGCTGCTTTAGAGCTTGGTGTAAAAGTAGTTTTTGCAAGAAAGCGTAAATCGTTAACGTTACAAGATAATATGTATGTTGCAAACGTATATTCATTTACAAAACAAGAAACGAACGAGATTTCATTATCTCGAAATCATATTGATGAAAATGATCATGTATTAATTATTGATGACTTTTTAGCAAATGGTCAGGCTGCTTTAGGTTTAATGAGTTTAGTAGAGCAAGCCGGGGCAAGTATTGCGGGAATTGGCATTGTTATTGAAAAAGCATTTCAAGATGGAGGAAAGAAGCTGCGTGAACAGGGTGTTCGTGTTGAATCACTAGCAGAAATTGCATCACTTGATAACGGCACAGTTACATTTGTACAGCAAGAAACTGCGGAGGTGAACTAACGATGAAGCAGCACCCATTTAAAATCGCATCGCTTGGTATTCAGCACATGCTTGCCATGTACGCTGGCGCAATTATTGTTCCTCTTATTGTCGGCGGGGGACTTGGTTTAAATCAACAAGAATTAACGTATTTAGTATCGATTGACTTATTAATGTGCGGCGTAGCAACGATTTTACAAGCATTATCAAATCGTTTTTTCGGTATTGGGCTTCCGGTTGTACTTGGTTGTACATTTACAGCGGTTGGACCGATGATTGCAATTGGTAAACAATACGGCGTGTCCTCTATATATGGAGCAATTATTGCTGCGGGATTATTTGTTGTTATTTTCGCGAAATTATTTGGGAAGCTTGTAAAACTGTTTCCTCCTGTTGTAACAGGATCTGTCGTTACAGTTATTGGGGTTACACTTGTTCCAGCAGCTATTAATGATATGGCTGGAGGAGTTGGAAGTAAAGATTTCGGAAGTCTAGAAAATTTAGCGTTAGCATTTGGTGTTTTATTATTTATCATTATTATGTATCGTTTCTTTGACGGATTTATTCGTTCAATCTCTATTTTACTAGGTCTATTGTTCGGTACAATCGTTGCAGCATTTATGGGGAAAGTAAGTTTGCAAGCGGTTGGAGAAGCGGATTGGTTCCACGGTATTCAGCCATTTTACTTCGGTACACCAACATTTGAATTAACGCCAATTATTACGATGATTCTCGTTGCTTGCGTAGGAATTGTGGAAGCAACAGGGGTATATTTTGCATTATCTGATATTTGTAATAAAAAGATCGGTGAAAAAGAATTAACAAAAGGTTATCGCGCAGAAGGATTAGCAATGGTTCTAGGTGGTATTTTTAACGCATTTCCATACACAACATATTCTCAAAACGTAGGACTTGTTCAATTAACTGGAGTAAGAAATCGCGTCATTATCTATACTTGTGGTGGTATGTTAATTGCTCTTGGGTTTATTCCTAAAATCGCAGCCATTACAACAATTATTCCGAAATCAGTACTTGGCGGTGCAATGCTAGCAATGTTCGGCATGGTTATGGCATATGGTATTAAAATGTTAAGCAGTGTTGATTTTGGAAAACAAGAAAATTTATTAATTGTTGCATGTTCTGTCGGAATCGGACTTGGAGTTACAGTTGTTCCAACGTTATTTTCACAGCTTCCGGAAAACATTCGTATTTTGACAGATAACGGAATTGTACTTGGAAGTGCATCAGCAGTACTTTTAAATATTGTATTTAATATGGTGCCGCAGCGTAAAGTAAAAGAAGAGCCAGTGTCTATGCAAAGTGCAGTAAGAGAAGCGTAAAAAAAGCAAGGTCTCATTATGAGACCTTGCTTTTCTTTTTAAGTGGCATCATTTTCCCGTACGTACCAAGACGCCAAATGTACTCAAGTGGCCCATATTGGTAACGTGAAAGCCACCAGTGGCTAATAAAGATTTGTAACGTATAAAAGCCGATGCAAAATAGTGGTCCCACCCATAATGGAGCGGGATAATAATTTTTGAAAAATAGGCCGAATACAAGTAACGTAACAATCGTATGTGTGATGTAATTTGTTAACGCCATTCGTCCGACATATTGGAACGGACGTAATAATGTTTGCCATCTTTCTTTTTGTAATAAACGCATGAGCGTGAAAATGTAGAATATGAATAATGTTTTTCCACTAAACATTGTAAAGGCCTGCATATAAAATGGTTCATAAGATGGTTTTGATAAGAAGTAACGGACCATGAAGAACCACATTGGTAATGTCAAAATGAACATAATGATTTGCCATTTTTTAAGCTTTGGATCTAACTCTTTCGTGCGGCGGAAAATATCTTTTTTGCCGGCGTATAAACCAAGTAAAAATAGTCCAACTGTTTCTGGGAGCATGAATATATTTAGTCCAATTCCTTCAGAATAAAATGCATGGAAACGATTTTGTATTTGTGACACCCAGTCTTCAAGTGGCATGATCGGTAAGGAAAACCCTAACTCTGCCTTTGGTACTAAGGCAACCACTATACTAGCGATTAGTATGAAAAATTGAAAAATACTTAGTAAAACTAATGCCCATATTAAAATAGTACGAGGCTCTCTCTTATAAAATAACAATAAGAAAAATCCAGCGATGGCATAACTATGTAAGATGTCTCCGTCCCATAAAAGAACGTAATGCAAGAACCCAAATAATAATAAAATAAGCAAGCGGCGAACAAATAAAGTTTTCGGACGATCTGTTTTCGCCTCAGCACGATTCATAAAGATATAAAAACCTAATCCGAATAAAAATGAAAAAATAGTATAAAACTTCGTTTGAATAAACATGTCATAAAATAAGCGAATATAGCTGTCTAATCCATCATAAACGCCGGAAATATCTCGAGAATCAACACCAGCGATAACTGGCCAGTTAACAAGAAAAATACCTAGTACAGCTATTCCTCTAATAATATCGATGGAATGTATCCTCTCGCCTTGTGAAATATTTTGTGTCATTATTTTCCTCCTTATTAAGTAATTCCCTTTTATCCCGCATTAACAAGCAGTAAGACTCCCACCTCAAAATTCAGTGAATACGAGGAAGTTAGGTGGGAGTCGGGCTGCTTGTAAAAGCCCGATTGGTTCAACTAATAATTAGTGGGGATGGGAAATATCCCCACTAATTACAGTTTCACTCTATTATACAAAATGTAAAGAGGAGGGTATATAGGTTATTTCCAATTTTTAAAACTGCTAAGATGTGTATTATGAGATATAATAAGAGTGCACAGCAAGTTTTAAACTTCTTTAAAACAGGCAGTAAAGCTCCTTTTCCCGAAGGAGCTTTCTTTTTTTAGAAATTTGTTGATAATGATTCTCTTTAATGATAAAATGTATTCAAAAGTGATAATCATTATCAAAAAAGGTTGGTGTGTTAATATGGTGTATGCACTTGTTGTAGGAACGATTGCTATATATGTTGGTGTTACAAAGTATGTATTAAATGGAGTAGGAACAACAAAATGAATAATATTACATAAAATCCCTTTCATTTGTAAAAAGAATGAAAGGGATTTTTTATTTTTGATGTGAATATGCTGAAAATTTAGTATGATAATAAAGTGAAACTTTAATCAGCGGGGATGTCTATCCCTCACTGATTACTAGCCCGCACGAAACGGGTTTTTACTGCCCACAAATAGCGGGATAAAGTATATACATCTTGGATAAAGGGGAACAAGGGGATGACAAACATAGTACAGACAAACGGTATGAAAAAACTTGTTTGTTTTTATGAAGAGTGGCAAAAAAACGGCGATGTAGAGAATAGTTTGAAGTTGTTTGAAGTGATTCAAAAATATAAACAAGAGCAGCTTATGCTAGCTTTTTGTGGTCATTTTTCTGCTGGGAAATCGACAATGATGAATCACCTATATAAAGCGCAATTATTACCGACAAGTCCGATTCCAACGAGTGCTAACGTTGTTAAAATTGAAAGAGGATCTGATCGTGTTGTTGTAACGATTAAGTCTGGAGAACAGTATGAATATGACGGCGCATATTCAGCAGAAGAATTAAAACAAATATGTAAAGACGGTGATGAAGTAATTGGTGTTCATATTTATCGAAATGATGCGCCAATTCCTGATGGGGTTATGTTAGTTGATACGCCCGGAATTGATTCTACGGATGATGCCCACCAATTAGCGACGGAATCAACACTGCATCTAGCAGATGTTATTTTCTATATGATGGATTATAACCATGTCCAATCAGAGGTTAACTTACAGTTTGTTAAAGAATTGAAACAACGTAATAAAACGGTTTATCTCGTTGTAAACCAAATAGATAAACATAAAGCAAATGAGTTATCGTTTGAAGAGTATAGAGATAGTGTAAAACAGTCTTTTTCTAACTGGGATATTGAAGTAGATGGTATTTTCTATACATCATTGCGAATGATGAATCATCCATACAATGAAATTCAAAGTTTAGAAGCATTAATCTTTTCTATCATGAAAGAAAAAGAGCAGTATGTAAGAAAGGGAATGGAGCGAGAAGCAGAGTATTTACTGCAAGAACATTGTTCGTTTATTCTTTCTGAAAATGAAAAACATCTCATGAAATATGAAGAAGAATTAACATCACCACTGTCACTTTCAGAGATAGTTGAAAAAAAGGAAGAGTTAACTGAAAATAAAAATCGGGTGGCTAGTAAAGAATCTGATGTGAGAAATGAATTTATAAAAGGTTTACAAGCCATATTAGATAACGCGTATTTAATGCCATTTGAAATGAGAGAATTGGCAAATAAATATTTAGAAACGAAATTAACGAAGTTTAAAGTTGGCTTGTTATTTGCGAAAGGAAAGACGGAGCAAGAAAAACAGAGACGTGTAGATGCTTTTTATTCTGCTCTTCAAAAGACTGTTGAAACGCAACTTGATTTTCATGTGAAAGAATTTATTGTAGCCTTCTTAAAAGAAGAAGGGTTATTTACAGAGGAAATAGGGAAAGACATATATGCGTTAGAAATTGCTTTCGGACCGGAAGTGTTGGCTGAAACAATTAAACAGGGGGCTGGATTTACCGGTGATTACTTACTTCTTTATACTGCTGACGTTGCAAATGAGTTAAAGAAAAGATACTTTATGAAATCTCAGCAAATCTTTGGGAAAAGTACGGGTATATTGCAGAAGAAAGTGAAGATAGAGATTGCTCGTATTGAAGAAGAAATTGAAAAATACACGATGTTACAAACAGCAAAAGAAACAAAATTACAGTACATTAAGACGTATGAGGAATATGAGAGCTATTTAGGAGATATTTGGAATGAAAATGTTTCTATACCAGATGGATTGCAAATAGACGAAATATTACAAAGTAAAAAACAAGTTGTTGGTGAGAAGTTTACACTACAAGAGCAAGAAATTGTAAATGATAACGTAGCGGCTAGTGAAGAAGAGATTAAAGGAACGAAAGCTTTAAATATTCAGCGTATATTAGAAAAAGTGAAGAAAGCTGAAACGATATTAGATCCATTGCCTACACTGAAACATCTACAGCAAGAAGTAGTTGGAAAAAGACAGCGTGTAGAAACGAAGCAATTTACAGTAGCGTTATTTGGAGCTTTTAGTGCTGGGAAATCATCATTTGCTAACGCATTGCTCGGTGAAAAGGTACTTCCTGTATCGCCAAACCCAACGACAGCAACAATAAATCAAATTTTGCCAGTTACAGAAGATAAAACACATGGAACGGTAATTGTTCAGTTTAAGTCAGAGCAAGCGCTGTTAGAAGATATGAAAGCTGTTTATAAAATGTTTCACTATGAAATTGCTACATTGGAAGAAGCGTTAACGAAAATTGATCAAATTATGAAATACCCTTCACCAAGCGGGAAGCAAAAAACAACATTTAGCTTTTTGCGAGCGGTACAAAAAGGATATGAGGCAGTTGCTAATCATTTAGGGGAACAATTACGAGTTACGTTAGAGGAGTTCTCTGATTATGTAGCTAATGAAGAAAAATCATGCTTTGTTGAGTATATGGAGCTTTATTATGATTGTGCTTTAACAAGGCAAGGAGTAGCTCTTGTAGATACACCAGGGGCGGATTCTATTAACGCGCGCCATACGGATGTTGCATTCCAGTATATTAAAAACGCAGATGCTATTTTATTCGTAACATACTATAATCATGTTTTCTCTCGTGCGGATCGTGAATTTTTAATTCAGCTCGGTCGTGTAAAGGATACATTTGCACTTGATAAAATGTTCTTCTTAATAAATGCTGCCGATTTAGCACAATCTGAAGAAGAACTTGAAATGGTAAAAGGTTATATTGCCGATCAGCTCCTGCAATACGGTATTAGAAGTCCACGTTTATTTGCAATTTCAAGTTTATGTGCGCTTGAAGAAAAGCAAGGGAAAAGTATTGATAAAGAAAAGTATGGTATTTTACAAAACTCCGGGATTACTAAGTTTGAAGAATCATTTACGTCCTTTATGATGAGGGATTTAATGCTTGTATCTGTGCATGCTTTATATGGTGCATTGCAAGGAGCGAATCAGCTTCTTGTAAATATGATAAATGGCGCAAAGCAGGGAAATGATGAGAAAGAGAAGCAAACAAAAAAATATGAAGCAGAGCGTAATCAGCTACTTCATATTATTTCATCATATAGTGTACTTGCTGAAGAGCAAGCAATGCAAAATGAAGTGAAAGAATTGCTTTATTATGTACACCAACGTCTATTTTTACGCTATAACGATGTGTTTACTGAATTTATTAATCCGGCGTCGTTACGAACAGATGGGAATGTGAAAATGCAGTTGCAGCAATGTGTAATGGAATTAGTTTCATTTATTCAACATGATTTATTACAAGAAATGCGTGCGACATCATTACGTCTTGAAAAATGGATAGATGAAGCGATGAAGCGTGCAAAGGATGAAATTGTTGTGAATTGCAAAGTGGAAAATGAATCGATTTCTATGGGTGGAACAGTGGATTATGAATATAAAATTATTACACATAAAGAGCCGTTTCCTTCAATAGAAATAAAAGATTTTAAAAAGGCACTAGCACATTTTAAAAATGAGAAAAGCTTTTTTGAAAAAAATGATAAAGCTTTTATGCAAGAAGACGCTAAAGGAGTATTAGAACCTTTCGTATCAAACTATGTAGTTGATGAAGAAGATTTATTCGTTCATCATTATAAGCAAGAGTGGGATGCAAAATGGAACCTATTCCAAAAAGTGATGCAGCAAGACGTTGAGAATTATTATGAAAGTATATTATTCGCTTTAGCTGAAACAATTGATGTATCGCTATACGAACAAAGTAAAGAAGAGCTACAAAAGCAGTTAGTAGAAATTGAAAAAGAAATTTATATTAAATAGCTGTTATGAAAAAAAGATTCGTTCAATTTTCTTTTGTAGTACAGTATCTAAAGATTTTACAAACCCTGCAAACTCATCAGTAGAAATCATATGGGTAAGAACTAAGCGTCTGCCGTCTGGTGTTTCACCGCATAAGACGAATGAAGAAAACTCATACGTTTTGTTTTCTACTACTAATTTTGGATAGGAATATGTGTCGCTCTTCTTTTTCTTTCCATCAATAGAGATGACGTTGCATTTTTTCTCATTGTTGTCCATGGTGAATCCCTCCTTTCTATTATCTATGGTAGACAAGGGGGGTTTAGAACAATAGAGGAGGGGGAATTTTTATGTCTGTTGTCATAGAGCGTATTTCGAAAGAAGCTATACCGAAATCTTTATTACTTCTTGCTGATCCAAGTGAAAGCCAAATTGATGCATATGTACAGAGAGGGTTTACGTATATAGCTAAACAAGAAGAAAGAATCATTGGTGTATATGTGCTTTTGGAAACAAGACCAAGGACAATGGAAATTATGAATATTGCGGTTGTAGAGCATTTGCAAGGAAAAGGGATTGGAAAGCAGCTATTAAGTCATGCCGTAGAAACTGCTAAAGGATATGGTATGTCAAAACTTGAAGTTGGTACAGGCAATTCTAGTGTTTCACAACTTGCTTTATATCAAAAATGTGGATTTCGTATTTTTTCTATTGATTTTGATTACTTTTCAAAGCATTATGAAGAAGAGATTATTGAAAATGGGATTGTATGTCGCGATATGATTCGGCTTGCAATGGAATTGAATAAGAACGTATAACTTATTTAGGGGGAAGAGAAGATGGAAGTACATAAAGCAATTACAGCACATTCTCGTAAACAAAATGAAAGTGTAAAAGCATGTTTACAATTAGATGCGCAGCGTGAAGCAGCTATTGAAGCAGCCGTATCTCTTGCGTCAAAGGGGAAAGAATTTTCGGTTGATATCATTAATGTTGTAACAAAGCAAATTAATGATCTTGCAAAAAATGGTGTTACACTGCAGCGTAAATTTGTTACAGAAGAAATGGTTATGGAGTATGTAAGTCGTTTGCAAGAGAAAGAAGGTCGTTAAAGATGATAGTTACAGTCGAATGGTTACGTGAGCATATAGAAGATGAGAATGTCCGTATAATCGATTGTCGTTTTGATTTAGCGAATCCTAATTGGGGTAGAGAAAAGTATGAGGAAGAACATATTCTTCATGCGTTATATTTTGATTTGAATTTAGATTTATCAAGTCCTGTAACAGAACATGGTGGCCGCCATCCATTGCCGAATATTGAGGAGTTTGCAGACAAGCTTTCACAAGCTGGTATTGGTGAACATACGACAGTAATTGCATATGACAGTCAAGCGGGTGCAAATGCTTCTCGTCTCTGGTGGTTATTAAACTATGTAGGACATGAGAAAGTATATATATTAGATGGCGGATTTCCAGCTTGGAAAGAGAATGGACTACCGATAACAACGGAAGCTCCTGTTGCTATACGAAAAACATTCAAAGTAAATGTACAAGATCATATGCTTGTAACGATGGAAACGGTGAGAGAGAATATTCGTGCAGGTGCAAATATGACATTAATTGATTCTAGGGAACCAAAACGTTATGCTGGTGCGGAAGAGCTCGTTGATTCGAAGGCAGGGCATATTCCGACGGCAGTAAACTATTTTTGGAAAGATGGGATTTTAGAATCGGGACACTTTAAAAACGAAGAGGAACAGCAAGGGCGTTTCCAAAATCTTGATAAAGAGAAGGAAACAATCGTATATTGTGGTTCTGGTGTTACAGCGTGTCCGAACATAGTTGCATTAAAATTAGCTGGTTTTCAAAATGTTAAATTGTATACAGGTAGCTGGAGTGATTGGATTTCTTATCCAGAAAATCAAATTGCAAAAGAAGAAGATTAATCACTTGCATGCAAAAATAATTTGTATTAAAATAAGGTCACAAGCAAGAGATTGCTTCAAAAAAATTATATTTTACACATTGGAAACAATGTGATAATATAACGACAAGTAAATAATACATCCTGCGGTGTGCGTAACTTATTTATGTCTAAAACCGATGTTAGTTTTACGGAAGCTCAATATTTAGTGACCATTATCAAGCCTTCCTTGTGGAGGAAGATATACGGTAACTGTGAGGGCATCCACCTGCGAGTAGCGGGTTTTTGGACATTTACGAGAGACGGCACTTGCGGGGGTCTTATTTCAACTAATAGTATATAAAATTCCTACGGTGTACGTAGCTTGTGTATGTCTTAAACCAATAAGTATAATGCGGAAGTTCAATATTTAAATGTAGATAGCAGGCCATCTTTTTAAGAAAGAAGTTACAAACATTTGTGAGAACATCCACCTGTGAGAGCAGGTTTATGGACATCTATAGATAACGGCATATGTGGGACTATATAAAAAACCTTACGTTTTATACGTAAGGTTTTTTTGTTGAATAAATATACTCATGTTATCTCGATTTACCTGTAAAGTTCCCATAATAAATATAGCACTTACGGTCTTCATCAATTTCTCTTGAATCGAGGGTGAATTCCAAATGTATTCCATCCCGTTGAATATATATAATATCTGAATGGAGAGAGGGTAAGATATCCTCGTAATTCCAAATATCTTTACTTTCTATCATAATTGAGCAGGTTTCCTTTAGTTCTCTAATTTCAAAACCTATGTGCGAGTATGTAGGATCTGAAGGGTCGTTAGAAAAAACTTCTTTTTGTATATATAACACTGCTGTTCCGTCTGGATCTACTGAAGTTGCAGTAACGATATATGTATTTCCATCTTTTATAAAATATTCACAAGTCATGCGCGCGACAATTTCAGAATTAGAAATATTTGCGTAGTTCCATAAAGCTGGATACCCGTTTGTTTCATCATTGAGCCGATATTCCAATCGCATTTTATCCCTCTTCTTCCTTTTTCTTCTACTTTATCATGACATCTTATATAATAGAAATATAATTTAAAAAGGGGAGTGCAAAGGTGACAAAAACGAAATGGCTAGTAGGTGGTGTCCTAACATCTTTAATGACGGGCACTTTATTTGGCTGCGCGCAAGATATTCCCCCCGAACCGAATGATAATAGTTGTTCTGATTGGGATTGGGATGATGAGCTTGGTGTTTGGCAGTGTGATGATAGTAGTTCAGGTTATCGTGGACATTACTTTTATGGTGGTACATACTATCAAAATAAATCCACCTTCAAAAATTCATCAGAGTTTAAAACTTATCAATCTTCGGCCGAATTTAAAGGTGGAATTGGAAGCGGTTCAAAAGGTGGATTTGGAGGTTAAAATATGTCGCAATACATAAAGAAAAGAAAAGAATTTTATTCGAATTATCCTCATTTCTGGCCGGATTTATATGAATGTGAGTATAGTTTGTTTCATGTTTTCCCGATAACAGAGCAAACGATGAAACAATTACAAGTAGCAACTGAACGAATGGGGAAAATATTTTTTAAGACTGCTAGAATTCTTCGGAATTTATCTAATGAACAGTTTCTTGAACTCGGTTTTCCAACTGCAAGCTTGCCTTTTATTAGACTGAAAGGGATGTATCCTGAATCTGTTATTTCACGATTTGATTTTGCTTTAACAGAGGATAATCGTATTAAAATGCTTGAGTTTAATAGTGATACTCCAACTTTTATTGTGGAATGCTTTCAAATGAATGGAAAAGTTTGTGAAGAACTTGACTATGATGATCCAAATGCAAATCAAGAGCGCTTACTTTCTTCTGGTATTACAAAAGCCGTAATGGAGTTTACAAAAGGAATGGAAGATCCAAATGTTGTTTTCACAGCTCATCCTGAACATATAGAAGATTGGAATACGACTATGTATTTGAGTAGGCTATGTCATGTTGAAAATAAAGTAATGCCAATGACAGAACTTAGAATTACAGATGATGCTTTAGTAGATAGAGATGGTGTACCAATTGATGTTTTGTATCGCCAAACATATCCAATTGAAGACTTAATTGAAGATCAAGATCCCGAAACGGGGGATTTGGTGGGAGTAGAACTTTTGCAACTTGTAAAAGAAGGAAAGCTTTTTATTATAAATCCTTTGTCGGCTTTTTTACTTCAGCCGAAATCAATTCAATGTCTTATTTGGGGATTAGCAGAAGAAGGTGCTTTTTACACAAGTGAGGAACAAAAGTGGATTAAAGAATATATGCTTCCTACATATTTAGAGCCAGATTTATTTTTTGGGAAAAGTCCGTTCGTTCAAAAACCTTCGTTCGGTAGGGAAGGTGACACGATTATGATTCGTGATAAGGATACAAATATTATGATTCGAAATGCACATGAAACGTATAAATCGTCACTGCCTATATTTCAGAAATATACAGAGCTTCCAGTTGTATTTTTGGAAACTGAAAAAGGAATTGAGAAGCTGTCGTACGTGTTTGGGGCTTTTTTAATTGCTGGAAAAGCGAGCAGCATCGGTATACGTGCCGGAGAAAAAATTACGGGAAATGAATCGTATTATTTACCGGTAGGTATTAAGAAGGAGGAAAATAAATGATTAATTTTTTACTATATTTAGCAGTATCACTTGTACTTTTGTGTATCGGTCTTTTTCTTATGGAAGTGACAACGAAAGTTAAGGAATTTAAGTTAATGGCTCAAGGGAATAAAGCGGTAAGCTATGTACTTGGAGGAAGACTACTTGGTCTTGCTATCGTTTTATATTCAACGGCTGCTAATTCTATTTCAATTCTTGATATGGTTTCATGGGGAGCTGTTGGGATCTTAGCTCAAATTATTGTCTTTTATTTAGCGGAATGGCTTACACCACGTTTTAATATTAATAAAAGTCTTGAAGAAGATAATCAAGCAGTTGGTCTTTTCCTTATGTTTTTATCACTTTCCATCGGAATTGTAATTGCTGGTTGTGTAACGTATTAAAACCCTTACATTTTAACGTAAGGGTTTTATTTTTCATTTGCTAATTTTTTGCAATATGTGTTCAATTAATTTATGTAGCCGAACGCTGAGCAGGATGCGTATTAGTGTACTAAACTTGAGATAGTTATTGTAATAAGGAAAAGTTTCCATACAAAGTGTTGACATCTATTTTAAATAAGAGTAACATTTTCTATGTAATTATAATAAGTCTCTGTTAGGTGAGGCTCCTGTATAGAGAAATGCTACTGCCCAAAAATGTCGAGAGACGCCAATGGGTCAACAGGAATGATCGAATTAAGGTTTTTCTTAACGTAGCTGGTAATGAACCTATGCTATACAGTGCTAAAACTCGGCGAGGGAGAGGTCCATAGATTTCTAATTGTATTATATTAGGAATCGCTTATTTGTGTATGCAATGACCTTTGCTCTCTTATGAGTAAGGGTCTTTTTTGTTAGCAAACTATGAGTAATTTCATAGTATAGATTATAACTAAAAAATTAAAGAGGAGGTGAGGAGCATGTCAAATTCTGACTCGGTTCCGTTACCCATATACTTCAAATCAAAAATATATGATGTAGGCAGGAAACGACTTGTTCCTCCCTCTATATTTATCATAATGTAGCGTTTATTCGAGTATTTAAGCGCTAGACACTTTCACAGTAAAGTGGATAAATTGAGAAACAAAGCGTTTCTTCCTATGTTGTAAAGGAGGAGACGATAATATGTTATATGTAAATAAAAGTGTGGGTAACACTTCGTATAAATTAAGTAAAAAAGCAATGAAAGAACAAACAATGCTTCAAAAAAATAAAGATTTATTAATTGAAATCGCAACAAGAGATGTAAAATCTGTATTTGCGTATTTTAAAACAACAAGAGACGGACTATCTATGAAAGAGGCACAAAAGCGTATTCAAGTATACGGACGAAATGAATTAACTTCAAAAAGAGCGCGTATTGCGGAAGTAATGATGAAGCTAAGTGGAATGATCCCAGGTCTTTCAAAACAAAATATGGGTGATGAATTACAATGTGAAACAGTTACTGTTTCTAGAGTAGCTGGCTGTAGCGTAACAGGGCTAAACAGTGAACTAAAAATGATGAAATTACCAGTACAAGAGCTTGTACCTGGAGATATGATTTTTCTTGCAGAGGGCGATACAGTGCCAGCAGATGTACGTATTATTTATGCAAATGATTTATTAGTAAATGAATCTATGCTGACAGGAAACGATGCTAGTATTGAGAAATTTGAAAGTTGCTATCATCTTGAACGTAAACGATTTATTCCATTAAAACGGATGAAAGACTATAATCCACTTGAACTTGAAAATGTATGTTTCAAAGGTACGTATATTGTTGACGGAAATGCAAAGGCTGTAGTTGTTTCGACAGGTAAAAATACGTATTCAGGAATACTTCATACTTGCTGCGGTAGAATGTCTTAATGTGTTAATGATGCTAAATATACAAAAACAATGTATAATAGACAAAGTTGAACAAAAACGTAGAATGGTAATCTATATATAACCTTACGTGATAACGTGAGGTTATTATTTTTTGTTAGTAGGAGAGGAATTATGAAAAAAGTATTATTAGTTGATGGTATGGCACTATTATTTCGTGCTTTTTACGCAACAAGTGTATATGGACAATTTATGAAACGACAAGATGGTACCCCGACGAATGGGATTCATGGTTATATGAAGCATTTATTAACAGCAACACAAGCAATCGAACCAACGCACATTGTAACGTGCTGGGATATGGGAAGTACGACATTTAGAACGGAATCTTTCTCGAATTATAAAGCAAATCGTGCAGCACCGCCGGAAGAATTAATTCCGCAATTTGATTTAGTGCAAGAAATGACTGCGAAATTATCTATGCCTGTAATCGGTATGAAAGGTTATGAAGCGGATGATTGTATCGGTACGCTTGCAAAACAATATTGCAATGAAGCGGAAGTTTATATTTTGACAGGTGATACAGATTTACTTCAACTTGTTGATACGAATGTTACAGTTATGCTTCTTCGTAAAGGAATTGGAAATTACGAGTATTACACACCGGAAAAAATCATGGAAGAGAAAGGTGTAGAACCTTGGCAAATTGTTCATGCGAAAGCTTTCATGGGAGATACAAGTGATAATTATCCGGGTGTAAAAGGTATTGGTGAAAAAACAGCGTATAAGCTGATTCAAGAATACGGGACAGTATCGGCAGTGCTAGAAAATATAGCATCATTAACGAAAGCGCAGCGCACAAAAATTGAAAGTGATTTAGAGAATTTAAATATCTCTTTACAATTAGCGCAAATTCATTGTGAAGTTCCAATTTCATGCTTATTAGAAGAAGGGTTACACACAATGGACGAAGAAAAACTACGCTTTGTTTGTAACGAAATGAATTGGGGAAGACCTGAAATATTAATTAATATGCTTTAAAGAGCATGGAAAGGTTGATCAAATATATTTTTGATTAACCTTTCTTTTTTTGTTCACAAAGTTGTCAGAAAATAAATGGAATTTTCATCTGAAGTTCAAATGGAATTCACAACAATCAATTATTATAAGGACACACAGATAATTCTTTATCTTTTATATAAACCATCCCCCAAGGAGGAAAATAAACATGCGAAAAAAAGTGAGAAAATCCTTTAAACAATTATTAATAGAAAATAAACAATCCCTACTAACTAATAAAGAGAATATGAAAGAAATTGAAGAACGGATTGAGAAACGACATGTAGCATATAGTGCTGCTAGCAATTGATAATTTTGTTTATGAAAAAAGCTTGTAGTTTGGATATTATCCGAACTACAAGCTTTTTCTTTTTTGATTAACGCCACCAAATCCAAGTCCAAAAGTAATTTCGTATATTTCGAGGAGTAATGCGTATGAAACGTTCACCGTCAAAGAAACAATTTAAATTTGGAAGTGTTTCATCTGGATTTTCTGGAATGAAGGTGACGATGTTTTCGTTACTTGTAATAGTTACTGTGATTGGTGGATCGGTAGGAGAGACTTGAAGTTGTAAAGAAACGTTTGCCGTGTTTTTAAATTCATTATTAATAGGTGGACTTATCACTTGTACTGTGAATAACACGATAATTGTTTCGTTCGGTTCCAAATTAGTAGCGACTAGGAAACCGATATTCGGATTCGCTAGTGGAGAGCGTTCCCCATTAATGAAGACCGTACCGTTCATAAATTGTAAACCTGCTGGAATGGTGTCTTGTAATGAAATATTTGAAAGTGAAATCTCGGAAGTATTCGTAATACGCACTGTATAATCAAAATATTGGTTTAAATAAGCAGAGCTGACGGAAGCATTTTTTATCACTGCTGCCGTTATAAATTGAACTGGTATACGAACAATATTCGAATTGACAATGAAAATAATAATTGGATCCTGTGGTGTCAATTGGAAAGCAGCTGTAACGGTTGCAGAATTGATAATAGCACTGTTTGAAGGAATAGAAGTTACGAGAACTTTAAATGTTATAGTTGCTACTCCATCTGCAGGTAAAGCACCGATATTAATACCAGTGTCTGGTCGAATATTTGGAACCGGAGTACCGTTAATTGTTACACTGTTTTCTATAAATGTTGTACCAGCTGGAATCATATCTAAAACGGAAGTACTTACTGTAGGAATTGGGGAATGATTAAATACCTCTAATGTGAATGTAATAATATCTCCTATAACGACAGAAGATTTGTCAGCGTTTTTCTCAATGCGCACCATTGGATCAACGATCGTTGTTGTAACGGTATTTGTTTGCTTTGTAATTGTAATAGGTGGTTCATTCGGATCAATGGTAACAGTATAGGAAACAGAAGCGTCGTTATTGATAGCAGTTTGAAGAGTCGAAGAAGATATTGTTACTTGGAACGTAATGACAACAGATTCATTAGGAGCAAGGTTTCCTAATGGAATACCATTTTCAGGATTCGCATTAGGCTGATTGATCCCGTTAATCGTAACACTGCCAGTAATGAAAATTGTATCTACTGGTACGGTGTCTATGGCAAGAAGGTCTTCAATCGTTACATTACCGCTATTAGTAATTGTAATTGTATACGTTAAAGTTTGACTAGGTAATGCATTCGTGGCATTAACAGATTTTATGGCAACGACATTATCATTTTGGACAGTTGTTGTGACAGTATTTGTTGTAGTCGTATTTGTAACAGGTAAGTTATTTGGGTTGACTATATAGTTAAAAGTAGTAATTGCTTTGTTGCTGAGTTCATTTGGTGTTGGAATAGAAGTCACAGTTACTTGGAAGGAAGCGATGGCATCTCCACCTACAATTATAGTACCAATTGGTATGCCGCTTACTGGATTAACTCCCGGAACAGTTTCTCCGTTTACAATGACACTATTTTCTATAAACGTAGTACCTTGAGGAATAATATCTTGAATGATTACATCATCTGCTGAAACATTACCAGTTTGATTTAGTGTAATCGTATACGTTAACGTATCACCGACCGTTGCAAATGCAAGGTCAACAGCTTTATTGCTATTTAAATTCGCGTGATGAATTTCTGTTACGGCAGCTGATGAAATAATAGTTTCGGTAATAGGTGGCCTATCTGGTACCGTGTATTCATATTCAATTGTACTCGTGTTAGAGATTGGATTTGTTTGCGGAATGGAAGTAACCCGGACTTGGAATAGAATAGTTGCTGTCGTATTAGGTGGAATGTTATCAATTGGTATACCGCTAAGTGGATTGTCATTTGGCCGAGCGTTGCCATTCACAATAACACTATTCTCTATAAAGCTCGTATTTGCTGGAATGATATCTGTAACAATAATGTTTTCCACTTGTATATTTCCGTTATTTATGATGGAAATTGTATAAGGGATAATAGTTTGTAGGTCAGCGTATTGGATTGGTGTTGTTTTTGTCGCAATTACATTAGCAGAAATAACTTCAGTGAAGGTAATATTACTAGTCGATATTTGTTCTTCCCCATTTATTGTATAACGAGAAGTTGATTGATTTTGAACATGGCCGCTAGCTGGAAGAGCTACGACGGTAGCAGAAAATGTGACTGGGATAGAAATATCAGGAGCAATCGTTCCTACAAGTATACCGGTACTTGGATTGGCGTTAAGCTGCGGAATGTTATTTACTAAAACGCTACCGTCTATAAAGGTTGTTCCATCAGGAATATTGTCTGTAAATACAACAGCAGTAGCATCCGTATTCCCTGTATTCGTTAAAGTTGTTGTATAAGTTAAAATGTCACCAATCGTTACAGAAGTTAAATCAACAGTTTTCAGTGAAATGATATCAGCGTCATTAATTTGAACGAAAGTAGTATTGGAAGTAGTAGATTTTTGAATTGGTGCAAAGTCAGGGTTGAAAATAAAGTCATAGACGATGTTTGCAGTATTAGGTGTTGGATTTACAGCAGATAAATTCGTAACGGAAACTTGGAATGTTATTGTTGTCGATTGACCTGACGCGATATTAGGAATGGAAAAGCCGATATTCGGATCTGCTGCAGGAATTATAGTATTGTTAACTATTACACTTCCAGGAATAAATACTGTTCCATCCTCGATAGTATCTGTAAAAAAGATGGAGTTAGTTGTAGTCGATCCGTTATTTTGGATTAATACTGTATATTCAATGGTTTCATCAATGTTAGCTAATACTTTATTAGCGGATTTTGTAGCGATAAGAATAGCATCAATAAATTGTATATTTGTAGTATTGGAAGAGGTCGTTTCTGAAATTGGTGGTGAGCTTGGATCCGGTTGATATTCATAGTGAATAACAGCGATATTATTAATATTATTTTGAGAAGGTATAGAGACTACATTTACTTGGAACGTAACAATAATCGTATTATTTGGAAGGATAATATCAAGGGTGATTCCGGTAATTGGATTTTCGTTAGGTCTTGGTATGCCATCTACAAGGATGCTATTTGGAACGAATGTGGTGCCAGCTGCAATTGCGTCAATTAGGAGAGTATTTGTAATAGGTACTGTACCAGCGTTTGTAACGGCGACTGTATATGTGATGATTTGACCGATGCGTGTAATGGATCTATTGGCGGATTTAATTGTACTAACATTTGCCGTCCGCACTTCCGTGTTTACTGCATTTGATAACGATCTACGCTGAATAATCGGAGAGCTAGGGTCAATTTGGTATTCGTACGAAGTGTCTGAAATATTAATGACTTTATTGCCGGACGGTATATTTGTAAGTTGTACTTGGAATGAAATAGTGACTGTTTCATTTGGTTGTATCGTGCTGAGAGTTACTCCGTTTTCAGGATTCGCGCCAGGCTGAATCACATTATTTATTGATAAGCTATCTTCAATGAATATAGTACCTTCTGGAATGTTATCAATAAACACGGTATTGTTAGCTGGAATGGTTCCTATATTTTGTAGTGTATTTGTGTAGGTAATAATTTGCCCAATTGATACGAAAGTTACATCCGCGCTTTTAACAGAAATAATATTTGCATTTTGAAGTGATGTTGTAACAATGTTAGAATTTGCAGAGCGATTCACCGGTGGAGCTGTAGGAATACTTACATATTGGTAATTTACAGAAGATTGATTTACAATTTCGGTTTCAGTAGGTGGATTGTTTGTTTGCACTTGAAATAGTATTGTTTTGGAACTGTTTGCTGGAATCGTTCCAATTGGTATTCCATTTTCTGGATTTTCACCTGGTTGCAGGACACCGTTAATTGTGACACTATCGGGAACGAATGTAGTCCCAGCTGGAATGGAATCTGTAAAAATAATATTTATTGCGTCAACATTGCCGATATTTTTCACTTCAGAAATATAAAGTATAGTTCCGCCAATATCTACAGTTATTGGATTGGACGTTTTTGTAATTGTCAATTGTGCTTGCACAAAATTTGTAATGACAATATTACTTGTAGATGTTTCAGTAATAGGCGGCTGGCTTGGATCTGGTTGAATTGTATATGTTGTATTGGATTGATTTGTAATAGAATCTTGCGAGAATGAATCGTTAATAAGAATTTGGAACGAAATAAGGTGAGTAGCGTTTGCTACTAGGTTAGGCAAAGTAACACCTATGTTTGGATTGGCACCAAGTATAGCTGTTCCGTTAAGTGTAAAACTATTTTCTACGAATGTAGTCCCTTCTGGAATAGTATCTGAAAATATGAGATTAGTAGCTGGAATATTTCCGGTATTTTCTAGTGTTATCGTATAAGTCAAAATATCACCTGTTGTTGCTTGTTGTGCATTGACTGCTTTTAAAGAAAGAACATTCGCATCCGAAATTTGTGTGAAAGCTGGATTAGACGTAATTGTTCGAGAGATGATAGGAGCAGTTGGATCGGCGATAAAAGTATAGTCAATACGGGCTATATTAGAAATTGGATTCACGCTTGGAATGGATTGAACGATAACTTGGAATGTGACGGTGACAATTTCTGACGGCGCAACGGAGTTTAATGGTATTCCTACGTTTGGATCGGCACCTGGAACTGAAACTCCATTAATGGTCACGCTATTCGGAATAAATGCAGTTCCTTCTGGGACCAAATCTGTTAAAGTAACTGTATTTGCAGTTGTATTGCCGTTATTTTGAACGCCTACTGTGTAAGTGATTGTACCTTCGGTAGATTGTACGAGAGAATCTGTATTTTTAATTACGGATAACGATGCATCAACGACAGCTGTATTAACCGTATTAGATGAGGATGTTGCTGTAACTGGAGGTTGACTTGGATCGACAATATACGTGTAACTTGTAATGGCTTGATTTATAATCGCCCCTTGCGGTGGAATAGAACTTGCAAGAAATTGGAACGTAATAGTAGCAGAATCACCTGGTGCGATAATACCAACTGGAATACCGAGAGTTGGACTGGCATCTGGAAGTGAAATCCCGTTTAGCGTAACACTATTTGGAACGAATAATGCTCCTTCAGGAACACCGTTAATGAGTAATACAGAATTTGCAGGGAAGTTTCCAGTATTCGTTAATGTTGCTGTATACGTAATTACATCTACGATAGATACAATTGAACGATTTGCTTCTAAAACAGTTGTAACAGTAGCGTTATTAATTTGTGTTGAAGCGCTATTAGAATTTATTGTGCTTGTAACAGGAGGAGCTGCCGGATCAACAATGAATGAGTATTGAATAGATGCAACGTTTGTAATTGGGTTTGAAGGTGGAGTAGTTGTAACTATGACTTGGAACGTAACAGCTAATGAACTGTCTGCGTTAACGGTTCCGATATTAACTCCATTATTTGGATTTGCCCCTGGAATGGTACTTCCATTTACAGTAAAACTATTTTCAACAAAAGTCGTTCCAGCTGGAATAATGTCTGAGAAATTTAAATTTGTAGCGTTTGTATTGCCGCTATTTTGAATCAAAACTGTATAAGTGATCGTGTCTCCGATATTTGCAAAGGCTGTATTAGCAGTTTTTACGGCCGAAAGTATTGCTGAATTAATAGAAGTAACGAAGACGTTCGTTTCCACATTGCCAGGCTGAGCCTGTAATGAATTGCCTACGTTATATTGGAAGTTAACAAATCCTAAGTTTTGGAGTTCAGGTGTGAACGTTGTTGGGTTGCTTACAATTTGAACTTGGAATACAATTGTTACGATTTGATTTGGAGTTATTGTATTTATGCCAACACCATCAATGATAGAAGCGGATGGTAATGGAGTTCCATCAACAATAACTGATCCTGCAACAAATTGTGTCCACGATGGTATAGGGTCTGAGAAAACAACATTGTTAGCGGGGATATTTCCTGTATTCGTAATAGTCGTTGTATACGTAATTGTATCACCAATAGTTGCAAATGCTTTATCTCCTATTTTAATAGTGTTTAAAATAGCACTTTCAATTTGTGTTGAAACGCTATTAGAAGTAATGTTTTTTGAAACTGGAGGATTAGCTGGATTAACGATATGTTGAAAACTAACGCTAGCTTGATTGGTAATTGGATTTATAGGCGGAATTTCATTGGCATTAATATGAAATGCTACGATGACAGATTCGTTTGGCGCGATATCACCAATTGGAACACCTGTAATTATATTTGCATTTGGGATGCTAATTCCGTTAAGTGTAAAACTATTCGGTTCAAAGGAAGTTCCAGCTGGAATAAGGTCGGTAAAAATAACATTCGTTGCACTAACATTGCCGCTATTTGTAATTGTAACGGAGTAGACGATATCTTGCCCGATATCTACCGTTTCCGCATTTGAATTTTTTTGTGCAGTAAGGATAGCACTATTAATTTGAGTTGTCGTTGTATTCGATTGATTGGAAGTTGTAATAGGTGACTGGCTAGGATCAACGACATAATGATATGTGGTAGAAGCAAAATTAGAAATTGGATTAAGTGTTGGAAGTGTAGTAACAGTTGCTTGGAATGTAACGATTGCCGTATTACCACCACTAATTGAACCAATATTTACACCAGTAGATAAATCAGCGTTTGGAATGGTTTGCCCATTAACTGTGAAACTGTTTGGAACGAAACTTAAATTGCTATCAAGAATATCGATAATCGTTACATCAGTTGCAGCCACATTCCCTGTATTAGGAAGGTTAAGTGTAAATGTTATTATATTACCAATATCCGCAAAAGTAAGATTCGCTGTTTTTGTACTAATAATAGTCGCGTTGTTTATTTGAAGAAGCGTAGTGTTAGAATTAGCTGTATTTGAAACAGGAGGATTATTTGGATCAACAGTAAACTCATACGTCGTTGATGCTGTATTCGGTGTGGGATTAAAAGGTGGGATGCTGTTAACCGTAACTTGAAAGACGATACTATATATTTCATTTGGCGGAAGTGCTGCAAGTAACACACCTGTATTCGGATTCGCGTCAGTTTGTAAAATGCCATCGACAGTTAATGTGTTAGGAACAAACGTGATTCCACTTGGTAATACATCTGTGAATACAATGTTAGCTGCATCCGTATTGCCTACATTCGCAATAGAAGTAGTGTAAAAAGCAGTTTGCCCGATATCTGCATAGGATACACTTTCGTTTTTCGTCATAGATAATATGGCTTCTCTAATTAGCGTTGAAACAGGGTTACTAATCGAAGTTTCTGCCTCAGGTGGTGAGACCAATTGATACGATGTCGATGAGAAATTTACAATTGGGTTTTCGGTTGGTAATGACGTCACGGTCACTTGGAATGAAACATTTACTGTAGTCCCAGCTGTTATAGGTCCAATATTTACACCGTTCGTTGGATCCGCACCACTTTGAGGAATTCCATTAATAGAAAATGTGTTTGCAATAAATGTAGTTCCGCTCGGCATTGTATCTGTGAAAATAACATTTTGTGCGGATGAGTTTCCGTTGTTTGTTAAAGCGACAGTATAGGTGAGGGTGTCTCCAATACGACTAAAGGACTTATCGACTTGTTTTAATGAAAGAATGGTAGCTGTATTAATTGTAGTAAACGTTGTATTTGAAGTAACATTTCTTGAAACAATCGGTGCATTTGGATCAGCGATGAATGTGTACGAAGCAGTAGCGGAATTTGCAATAGGATTTTGAACTGGTGTAGAAGTAGCGGTCACTTGAAATGCTATAGATATTGAGCTGTTAGGAGCAATTGATCCAATCGTTATACCTGTATTAGGATTAAGACCAATTTGTGTGGTGCCATTTATTGTAACGCTATCAGTAATAAACGTTGTACCATCTGGTATGAGATCAGTAAAGGTGATATTTGTCGCATTTGTATTACCGTTATTCGTTAAAATTGTCGTATAGGTTATGGTATCACCTAGCGTTACGAGCGTTTGATCGACCGATTTTACCATCGTTATCATAGCATCTAGTACAGGGTTTGTAACAATATTCGTTGAAGTAGAAGTTGTCGCAGGAGTTCCGTTTGGATCAATAGTATAAGAGTATAAAATTGTGTCATTACCCATAATTGAACTTGAAGGGGGAACAGAAATAACATTTACTTGGAAAGTAACAGTTACTGTTTCGCCAGGGGCGATATTTGGTATATTTACTCCAAGTGCTGGTTGCGCACCGGGCTGCTGGATGCCATTTATTGTGACCGAATCTGGTACAAAAGTAGTACTAGGAGGAATCGCGCTTGTAAAAGTTATATTTGTAGCGGGTGTATTTCCTGTATTCGTAATAGTCGTTGTATACGTAAGTGTATCACCGACGGAAATAATAGATTTATCAACACTTTTTTGGGTTGTTAATATCGCACTGTTAATAGTTGTCGAAACCGCATTAGATACATTCGTTTGTGATACGGCAGGTTGACTAGGATCGACCACATGTGCAAATTGTACAGAACTAAAATTAGAAATTGGATTTATACTTGGAATGTTTGTAACAAGTACGTTGAGAGTAATAACGGCCGTTCCACCTGGATTTATATTTTCAATCTGTATCCCGCTAGCTGGATTTCCAATTTGCTGTGTACCAGAATCGCTTGTAAGAGTCCCGGAAATAAATGTCGTTCCATCAGGCAAAATATCCGTGAAAATTATATTTTGTGAAGTGACATTTCCAGGGTTATTTAATGTAATTGTATAAGAGATTGTATCCCCGATTGTTGCGAAAGTTTTATCTACAGATTTAACAAGTGCAATTTCCCCGGAATTTATTTGTGTCGAAACAGAATTGGATGTTGTACTTCGTGAAACGAGTGGTAAATTAGGTCCTGTCATAAATTGGTAATCGATGGAAGCACCGTTTACAACCGGTGAGTTTGGTCCCCCAGGCCCAATTGTGAAAATTGGATTTGGAATACTAACTACTTGCACGCGGAAGGTGACGTTTATAAAATCTCCTGCAATAATATCTCCAATTGGTATCCCATTCGCTGGATTTACTCCAGGTAATAAAACGCCACCTACTCGAACGCTATCTTCTATAAAGACTGTATTATTCGGAATTGGATCTGTAAAAATGATATTAGTAGCAGTCGTGTTCCCTATATTTTCTAATAAAACAGTATACGTTAAAAATGAATTTCCAGGTGCTACGTCAGAAAATATTCGATCCACACTTTTCGTTGCTTGAATAATCGCTTCGTTAATTTGAACTAAAGTTGGATTACTTGTAGCTGTTTCTGTCACTGGCGGCTGGGTAGGATCAACAATGATAGAGTATGTTGTGCTAGATTGGTTCAATGTTGGATTTATAGCTGGAATTGAGCCAACGATAGCTTGAAAGCTAATTGTTGTCGTTCCTCCAACTGGAATTGGGTCTAAAGGAATCCCGCTATCTGGCCTAAATCCAAGTTGTGGGATGGTATTAATTTGTACGCTATCAGGCACGAATGAAAGTTCAGGTGGTAATATATCGATAAAAATAGGTGTGTTTGCGGTAGTATTTCCGCTATTAGTGAGAGTAGTTGTATACGTAAGTGTATCTCCGACAGCAGCAAATGCACTGCTTGCAGTTTTTGTTGCGATAACGGAAGCCGTATTTACTTGTGTAAAGGTTTTATTAGATTGAACTGTTCGTGAAACAGGTGGTTCATTTATATCAACAATAAAACTATATTGAAGCGATGATTTGTTCGGAATTGGATTAGGGTTTGGAAGCGTTGTAATGTTTACTTGAAAACTGAGTGTAATCGATGCATTTGAATTCAAGTTACCAATATTGATACCGTTTTGTGGATTTGCATTCGGGACGGTTACACCGTTTATTTTAAAGCTATTTGGGACAAAGGCAGTACCGTTTGGAATTGTATCTGTAAAAACAATGTTGTTCGCAGTAGTGTTTCCTGTGTTTGTAACAGATGAAGTGAATGTAATCGTATCACCAATCGTAGCGAAAGTTGTACTCGCATTTTTATTTAAAACTAGAGTAGCGTCAATAATAGGGGTAGCAGTCGTGTTTGTTACAGTGCTTCCAACAGCAGGTGTTTGGTTTGGATTCACTGTATATTCATAATTTACAAGGGCGTTATTCGTTAAAGTACCGCTAGGAGGAATCTCAAGAATTTTTACTTGGAATGTAATAAAAGTAGTTCCTCCTGGTGAAATATCGTCTAAATGAATACCTAATGAAGGGTCTAATCCAGGTTGTGAAACGTTATTTATCGTAACGGAATTTGGGACGAAGGATGCACCTGGTCCAAGTCCATCCGTTAAAACAGTTGCACTAGCAGGGATGTTTCCTGTATTTGTTACTGCAATCGTATAGGTAACGATGTCTCCAATTGCAGCTGTTGGTGTATTCACTGACTTAGTAGCAACAATTGTAGCGTTATTAATTTGAGTTGTTATTAGATTACTTAGCGCACTGGCGGATGCTGGAGGTAAGTTAGGATTTACGACATATTGGTACGCTGTATTACTTTGATTCGGGATTGGATTCGGATTCGGGATAGAATTTACTTGAACTTGGAACGAAATTATCGTATTTGCATTCGGATTGATTGGATCAATTGCAATTCCGTTTGCTGGATTTACATTAGGGAGTGTATTGCCATTTACTGTTACACTATTAGGAATAAACGATGTCCCATTTGGAATTACATCTGTAAATATTACATTTGATGCAAGGATGTTCCCACTATTCGTTAAAGTAGTCGTGTACGTAATAATATCATTTACGTTAGCAAACTGTTTATCTGCAGATTTTGTAGCGGCAATTGAGGCGTTATTAATAGTTGTCTGTACAGTGTTAGAGGCCACCATCTGCATTACGGTTGGTTTGGATGGATCGTACGTGTATTGGAATGTAGTGCTTGATTGATTTGTAATCGGATTTACCGCAGGGATATTTGGTACAAAAACCTGGAATGAAACGGTACGTGATGAATTCGCCCCGATCGTACCGATCAAAATACCGTTAGCAGGATTTGCATTTGCTATAGGGACATTGTTAATCGTTACAGTATTAGGAATGAAGAGGGTACCCGCTGGAATGATATCTGTAAACGTTACATTAGAAGCAGGGATATTCCCGTTATTTGTTAAAATAGTCGCATATAATATGACATCACCAACATCAGCGAAATTTGTGCTTGTTAGTTTTGTAGCAACAATATTAGCAGTATTAATTTGTGTAGTTACTATATTGCTAGCAGCGTTTCTAATAACAGCAGGTAAACTCGGATCGGCGATAAAGCTATATTGAAGTGCAGCGCTATTTTGAATTGGATTTGGTAAAGGTAGCCCATTTGCACTTATTTGAAAAACAATCGTTGTAAAACCACCAGTAGGAATGGAGCCGACTTGAAGGCCGTTACTTGGGTCTGCACCTAGCTGTAAAGCGCCACCTATAAAAATACTATTTGGTACGATAGTGGTGCCGGAAGGGATTATATCGGTAACAACAACATTGTTTGCTGTAGTATTGCCAAGGTTAGCTAAGGAAATTGTATATGTGATTGGTTGCCCGACATCGGCAATAGTTAAATCTACCTCTTTGACAATAACTACATTTGCTAAATTAATTTGTGTACTTACAGTATTACTTAAAGATGTTTCTATAATTGGTGGATCACCTGGATTTAAAACGAAACTATACTGTGTACTCGATGAATTAGTTGTTGGATTTTGGGCTGGTAAAGCAGTGACAGTTACTTGATAAGAAACGGTAATTAATCCGCTAGCAGGAATAGAAGGTAACAGGACACCGATATTTGGATCTGCATTGTTTTGCAAAACGCCATTAATAAGAAAAGTATTTGGAATAAAGGTAGTACCATCTGGATTTATATCTATGAAAGTAGGATTATCAGCAGAAACGCTTCCTGTATTAGTTAAAGAAACGGTATAAGTTAATATATCTCCAACAGTAGCGAACACTCGATCCACTGTTTTTGCCGAAATTACATTTGCATCATTAACTTGGATAAATGTAGTGTTTGTAGTTGTGTTTGTACTTACAGGAGAAGCGTTTGGATCAACGATAAAGTTATAGGAGATGGAAGCGCTATTCAAAATAGGATTAGGATTTGGAATACTAGTTATTAATATTTGGAATGAAGCTGTAATTGTAGTATTAGCATTGATGCTACCAATATTGATGCTAGCTGGTGTTGCGCCCGGTTGAGTAACACCGTTAACTATAACACTGTTCGGTACAAAGGAAGTGCCATTCGCAATGGAATCGGATAGTAATACATTGTTCGCCGCAACATTTCCATCGTTTGTAAGAGCAAAGGTGTAAGTTAATACATCTCCAACTTCCGCAAACGTTTGACTTACAGATTTACTAGCATGAAGATTTGCTAGTCTAATTGTTGATGTAACAGAATTAGAATTTGCTGTTTTTGAAGTTGGTGGCAGGCTTGGATTTACAGTGTAAATATAAGAGGAAAAAGCGTTATTAATGATAGGGTTTTGTGCAGTAATGTTAATGACTGTAACTTGGAAGGATAAGGTGAAAGTAGCTCCGCTAGGAATTGTGCCGATAGGTAAGGCAACGAGAGAATCTACATTTTGCAAAACGCCGTTGAGCGTTACAGAACCTAATGTTAAGATTGTTCCATTTGGAAGTGGATCTGTTAGTTGAACATTATTAGCGGCCGTATTTCCACTGTTTGTAATAAGGATTGTATAACTTATAGTTTCGCCAATTGTGGCAAATTGTTTATTTGTAGATTTTGTTAATGTTAAATTCGCATTGTTAATTTGAGTGGAAGCGAGATTAGAAGAAATGTTTTTCGTAACGGGTGATTGGCTAGGATTGACGGTGTACTGATAAGAAGCGCTTGATCCATTAGATACGACATTTGACGCGGGTATTGTGCTTACTACTACTTGAAATGAAACGTTTTTAGTCGTACCAGTTGGGATGGATCCTATGTTCACACCGTTAGCCGGATTTGCTCCAACTTGTGTCATACCATCTATTGTTAAACTGTTTAGGACAAAAGTTGTTCCTGTAGGAATGACATCTGTAAAAATAACATTGTTCGCATTCGTATTACCTGTTCCTGTAAAGGCAACAGTGTAAGTCAGTGTATCGCCAATATCTGCATAGTTTTTATCTACTGCTTTTGTCATTGTTACAGTAGCATTATTCACTTGAGTGGAGACAATATTTGTCGTATCAGTTCCACTTACTGCCGGCTGATTTGGTACAGGAATGTATTGATATGTTGTTGTACCACTATTTAATATTGGATTTGTTTGGGGGATAGAAGGAACGAATACTTGAAAGGAAATAGTAGTAGTAGAATTTGCAGCAATAGATCCAATTGATATACCATTAGCGGGATTTGCTCCAGCTTGAGTAACTCCGTTAACAGTTACACTCCCTGGAATGAAAGTAGTCCCGCTAGGAATCGGATCTGTATATATAACATTAGTTGCAGCGATATTTCCTATATTAGCTAAGGCAATACTGTAAGTTAATGTTTCACCAATATCGGTAAAAAGTTTGTTAACTGATTTTGTGCCATTAATATCTGCGAGGTTAATTTGTGTTCCTGCAGAGTTACTTGTTGCAAGACCGTTAAAAGTCGTTCCTCCGGCAATCGGTGTATATTGAAATGTAATATTCGCAGTGTTAGAGATAGGATTTTGACTTGGAAGAGAAACGACAGTCGCTTGGAAAGCTACTGTACGAGAAGAGCCATTATTAATTGTCCCCAGAGATATACCGGCGACCGGATTTGCGTTTGTTTGTGGTACGTTATCTATCGTTACGCTTCCAGGTATAAAGGAAGTACCGTTAGGGAGAACATCTGTAAAAGTAACGTTATTTGCAGGAAGAAGCCCGGTGTTAGGAACAGTAACTGTATAGGTTAGAATATCTCCAATTGTAGCGACACTTTTATTCACGCTTTTAGTTGCTTGTATATTAGGTGAGTTTATATTGATTTGTAAACCGACTGTATTTAACATATATGCATCCCCGTTAGTAGTTAAACGAATTGAGGCAGATACTTGGGAATTTGTTAAATAAGGAGAAATATCAATGGAAGTAATGTCCCATCCTTGTCTTCCAGCGGAGATATTTGTACTTGTAGAGGCACTCTGATTTCGCGTTCCAAATGTCCCTGTTGTATCTAAGTTTCCTGCGGCATTATTAATTTGAGAACCGAAGAAATTATTTATAGCATTGTTTGGTCCAGATAAAGCATTTAATGAACTGAAATTTGGTCCAAATAAAGCTTGATCCCCGGTTAAATCAGCATCTCCTTCTGTAGAACTTAAAAATAATCTCCCGCTTACAGGTCCTCCTGAAGGTGTTAAAAATCCTGAAACAGATACATCGGCACTACCAGTTTCTGCAGAAACACGGTTACCAGCTACATAAATTGTTAAGTTTCTTGCAGGTAATGTCCCGTTTTGGTAAGCGACGATAAGCGTCCATCCAGCCGAATTAATTGTTCCATTAGAAGCATCTATGGGATCTACAAGTCCAGGGACAGCTCCCGTAGTATAAGAACCAGAACCTCCAGCTTGAATAAGAGTTGTTACGTCTGCTGATCGTGTATAAAATCCAAATGTGACAGATCCAGAAACGAATGTTTGATTTGAAGCTGTAACAGCTGAAGGGGTAATTGAGTATGTTGACACAGGTGTTGTAAAAGAAACGGGGTTTCCTAATACACTCGTAATGTTTTGATCACGAGATAAGTAGTTTCCGCCCCAAACGAGTTCTGCGTAAAGAATAGTACTGCCAGCAGGGATATTCAAAATAGCGGTAGAACTATTTTGTGTATAGTTTAACGTTGTACCAGCAGGAAAAGTAGTTACTTGTAAAGCGGTATTCGTAGTTACGAATGCACCAATTGCCCCGATTGTACCAGCACGGTTTTGATTACTAATTTTACTTAAGCCTAAAGTGTTTCCTGTAATAGCGAGTGCACCGTTAGTGGTGGTAGAAAATCGATTCGTAATGGGCATGTTGTCACCTCATTTATATTATAGTCTTGGTCAAAATAGGATATGTGTGTGGCAAATAAAGGGAAACATGTACAAGTTGATTTAGTAAGAATGATTTAAATGTCTATATAAGGAGATGGGGAATGATTGAATTGGAAATTAGAGTGGAGCGTCTTAGAAAAGAAAAAATAGGGGATATTGTTGCATTATCTTCTTATATTGGGTGGGATTATAATACAGAAGAAATTGAGACGATTTTCAACTCAGGTATTGTATACGGTGTGTGGAATGAGAGAAAGGAGCTTATTGCTAGTGCGGCAATTATATTATACGGAGAGGCGCTAGCGTCTGTTGGAATGGTAATTGTACATCCGGATTATAAGGGGAGAGGGATTGGAAAGATAATAACGGATTCATGCGTTAAAAGCGTATTAACTCAAACTCCCATTATGCTTATTGCTACGGACGAGGGAAAAGTCTTATATGAAAAGCTAGGATTCAGGGCTGTTAGTTATGTTTCTAAATACATATGTAACTCGTACAATGCGAATTACCATTGTGTAGGAAATGAAGAGTATATTGTGAATTATGAAGAACGTGATTTAGAAGAAATAATACAAATAGATAAAGATGCATTTGGAACAAATAGAGAAGAGTTTTTAAAGTATCGAATGATACAAAGTGAACAATGTATTGTTACAAAGGATGCACAACAAAATGTATTAGGTTACGGTTTAAGTATACAAACGCCAGAAAATAAAATAATAGGACCAGTCGTTGCTAAAAATGATGCGATGGCAATGAGAATGGTACATTATTTAGCAAGAGAGCATCATGGTAAATTAAGAATTGATGTACCAGAAGGAAAGAAAGGTTTCATGAAAGAATTAGAGATTACTGGTTTTCAAAAGGTTAATACCCCACCAATTATGATAAAAAATAGTGATCAATTTTTGAAAAGAAATGGAGAACTATACAGTATTGCAGCGCAAATTTTTGGATAAAAAAGAATCCTTTTGTGAAAAGGATTCTTTTTTATAGCCAAATTAATCGCGATATTGATCATGAATAGGTTGAAAAAGGTCTTCCTCGACATCTCTCACCATAGAAAAATGATCAACATTATAATGACCGTGTAGAGTTTTATTATGATGACCAATAATTTGCTCTGCAGACAATACGTCAGAATCAGTTGTGGAATGACCATTTTTAATTAATGTAACGTCAAATCCTTGTACAGTAGCTGTTCTAACTGCGGTGTCAATGCAATGTTCTGTTTTACATCCACCTATAACAATATGATTAATTTTTTCTTCTTTTAAAAGTTCAAGTAAAGAAGTGCCATAGAATGAGTTTGTTGCTGCTTTATTAATAAGGATTGCAGACTGAGGTACTTTAATTTGATTATGTACTTCAAATCCTTCTCCGCTACCAGAAGCAACATCGATATCTCTTACGAAAACAGTAAGGGCATTTGCATCTATTGCTTTCTGTACGGCTGTATTTAGTGTAGATAATAGCTCGTTTTTACGAAAAACTTCATTTTCTTGTTCATTTCCATCCATTAATTCTTGCTGAGCATCGATAATTAATAGTGCTTGTTTCATTCGATATCCCCTTTAATATAAAATAAATTCCACTTTACATATTCTTTTATATTGTAAGGAACTCCTCTTTTTTCTAAGAAGTAGACGATAGATTTACAAAGTTGTCAAATAAATTTCATTCTCATAGAGTATAAAAACATGTATGATAAGAAGTGGAGAATTTTTGAGTAGGTGGGAATATCATGCAAACAGTAGAAGATTATCTTTCATTCTTACATACGAAAGGATTTAAATTATCAGAGGAAGCACAAGGATTTATTATGTTCGGACAAGGATATACTGGTGCATCTGATGGGATTGTGAACGTAGCAATAGAAGCGACGATTAAACATCAATTACAGTTTGATGGCAGTTATTTTGTTGCGTTATTAGAACGCTTGAAAGAAGAAGAAATTACAGATAAAAAAAGCGCTAAGGCTTTTATGCGGAAGTTACAAGCGTAACTTCACGCAGCCTGCGCTTCTTTTTTTGTTTTGGAAGGTAATTCAACAAAAACCATACCTAGGAAAATACATAGACATCCAATAATAGCAGAAATAGAAAGCTGTTCATTTGCAACTAGAACGCCTGTTAATGCAGCAAAAACGGGCTCCATTGCGAAAATAATTGCTACTCTTGTTGGAGAAGTATGTTTTTGTGCCGATGTTTGAATGAAAAAAGCAATGGATGTCGCAAATAGGGAAGTTAGAAATAGAGCGAATAAAAAGGATTGATTCGTCCATAGTGAAACTGAAAATAATTTTTCCCAATCTTCAAACAAAAAAGCGCAAATAGAAGAAAATATACCGACAGCTAATACTTGAGAGGTGCTTAGTAATAAAGGTGATATTTTCTTAGAAAAGAAACCGTTAACAAGAATATGGGCAGCAAAAGCAACTGCACAACCGAGAACGAGTATATCTCCAATGTTTAATTGAAAAGAATCACCAGCCGTTAATAAGTATAAACCTGCTGTTGCTACAGCAATGCCAAGTACGATGAAAATGGTAGCCCGCTGTTTTAAAAAGATAAAAGATAGGATTGGAACCATCACGATGCTAAGTCCAGTTAAGAAACCAGCTTTTGAAGAAGTTGTATAAAGTAAGCCGAATGTTTGTAATAAATAGCCAACACATAAAAAGAATCCAACAATCAATCCAGCGAGACTACTCTGTTTTATATCTTGTTTTGAAGCTTTTTTTGAGAAAATCATTTGAACGAATAATAAAATAATTCCAGCGAATAAAAAGCGAATCCCATTAAAAGTAAATGGACCAACGAAAGACATAGCATTTTGGACGACAACAAACGTAGCTCCCCAAATAAAAGAGACAAATAATAAAGCAAGAGGAGCAATCCAATCCTTTTTCACACTCATACCCCCGTTAATTTTGTAAGATAGCTTTCCTAGCCAATTCATCAGCAACTTTATTTTGACTACTTGGAATCCACTTAATAAAAAAGAGATCGAAACTTTTTATGTACTGCAATGCTTCCTCTAATAGTGGTGCAAACATTTTATTTTTTGCGTATTCTTTTTCAACAGCTCGCTCGACAAGTTGTGAATCTGTACGAAAAGAGACAATGTTATAATTATGCTCCGTGCAATATTTTAATGCCGCAAGTAAGGCGTGGTATTCTGCTTCATGATTGGACATTGTCCCAAGGGGCAATGATAATTGTACAGCTGGTTGCACCCCTTTAATAAACACTCCTGCACCAGAAGGACCAGGATTTCCTTTTGATGCACCATCAATATATACTTCAATCAAAATGAGAAACCTCCAAATTATAAGATGATCCCCTACTTATATGTTTCTTTGAAGTAGGGGATAGAGTAACTTAGCCGATTGTAATACTATAACGACATGTAAATGTTTCATTCGTTTGTAAAGATTGAATTCCTTTTTTTTCCTTGAAATCTTTTGCCGGATTTACTTCATCAGCAATCCCGTACCAAGGTTCAATACATAAGAAAGGTGCGTTCTCGCCTGGTGTCCATACACCGACAAATGGGAATCCGTCAAATTCTATTTTTACAAATTTATTATGTTTATGAGAACGAATAGAGATTTCATCCGTATTCATATTTTCAAAAATAAGTGCATCATTTTTGAATAAATCGTATGTAAGTGGTAATTCATTCGTATTTTCAGCGATTAATTGCTTTTTACTTGAAAGATAAGGTCCTTCTAATACGCTTGTTTCTAAGCGTTCAGAACCATTAAATGATAAATGATAATCTGTAAATGATTCGCCCTCTAATAAGGGGAAGTTGAAACCAGGATGTGCTCCGATTGAGAAGAACATCTCTTTTGAAGTAGGGTTATTTACTTCATATGTTACATGAACGATTTGTCCATCTAGCTCATAAGAAACGAGTAATTCGAATTCGTATGGGTATTTTTTTAATGTTTCTTCATTACTAGTAACAATATAAGTAATATTCGTTTCACTTTGTTCTTTTACAGAGAATGTAAGATCACGAGCAAAGCCGTGTTGTGTTAAAGAATACGGTTTACCATCTACGTAGTATGTATTATCTACTAATCGGCCGACAATTGGGAATAAAATTGGTGCGCGGCGCCCCCAATAAGTAGAATCGCCTTGCCATAAGTATTCAGTGTTATCTTCTTTTAAGCGAACGCTTTGTAATTCTGCACCTTTGTCAGAAATGGAAACGATCACTTTTTCATTTTGAATTGTTGCTGTCATGAAGTGAAACCTCCTAAAACTTTCATATGTTTTATTATACGTTGTCCAAAAGAAAAAAGGTAGTTAATGATAGGAATCTATTGACGAGAGAGTGTCTATTGCGTAGAATATATTCTTGTTGCTTAAAAAACGAATAACGTGGTTCGAAACCATCCCACGTAAAAAAACTAAGGAGATTTTGTCATGAATATAAGGACATTAGTCGGTAATGGTATTTTAGCGGCATTATATATTGCTGTTTCTATGCTTATTCAGCCATTTGGCTTTACCAGTGTACAGTTTCGTATTTCAGAGATGTTTAATCATCTCGTTGTATTCAATAAGAAAGCAATTTACGGGATTGTATTAGGTGTATTTTTAACGAATCTCTTTTTCTCACCTATGATCGCTTATGATTTAGTATTTGGAGTAGGGCAATCCATTCTTGCATTACTTGCAACTATTATTTCTATGCGCTTCATTAAAGGTGTTTGGGCTCGTATGATTTTTAATACAGTTATTTTTACAGTCACAATGTTTATGATTGCAATTGAACTTCATCTTGCGTTTGATCTGCCATTTTTATTGACATGGCTAACTTGTGCAGTTGGTGAATTTGTTGTAATGGCAATTGGTATGCCTGTAATGTACTGGATTAATAAGCGAGTGCAATTTGAAAGATTTATGCAATAGATGAAAGAGCTATTCCTATAGGGATAGCTCTTTTTGTATGTAATCACATTGAATATAATGCTGTGACTCTTGATACAATATAATAAAATAAAGTGAGGCTTTCATTAGCTGGCTACATATAAGAAGTCTTATAAAAGGGGAATCTAGTATGAAATATAAAATTCATTGGTTGTATAAAACGAAGCGCGGTTTGCAGACGGAATTAACGACAGATTATATGAACATAGAAGATGTACTGCAATTTGCAGAGGATTTTGAGAAAACAGGAAGAGTGAAAGAACTATCATTTTATGATGAAATGGATGCAGAATGGTCATTAAAGGAAATGAAAAAGCTGAGTAAGCAAGTGGAGGAAGATCCGCAAGAAATTCAAGTTTATTTTGATGGTGGTTATGATGTACAGACGAAAGAAGCTGGGGTTGGTATATGTGTATACTATAAAAAAGGAAATACAAATTACCGAATTCGTCGCAATGCATACATAGAAGGCATATATGATAATAACGAAGCGGAGTATGCAGCATTATTATACGGGATGAATACACTCGAGGAATTAGGAATTAAATATGAAGCAGTTACACTTCGTGGAGATTCTCAAGTTGTACTGCAGCAATTAGCTGGTGAATGGCCTTGCTATGATGAACATTTAAATCATTACTTAGATCAAATTGAACAAAAAGCGAAGCAAATGAAATTAAAGCTTATTTGTGAACCGATATCTAGAAAACAAAATAAAGAGGCACATCAATTAGCAGCGCAAGCATTGGAAGGGACGACAATTGATAGTCATAAAGAAATAACCGAATAGAGAGGTGCACACGTGAAGAAGAAGCAACTCATTACAGAGGTAAATGACTTATTAGAAACGTATTGCGGAGGGTGTTTCCTGCAGGAACATAATCGGAAAAATCATAGTAAATACTATGCCCATTCTTTTTGTATACGGCAATGTACGGTTGGAGAGAAGTTGAAAAAGTATGGGGAGCAATTGTCATAAAAAAACATCCAGAGAATTTTCTCTGGATGTTTTTTAGTGCTTCGCTTCATGTAATTGATGCTCGCATTTACTTAATTTTTTTTCTTCATTCATTAGAAATGGCTCATCTAAATCCGTTGCAACGGATTTCATGATTTCAAGCTGAGAACGAGCCGATTCTACTGCAGTAGTGGCATGCTCTAATGTGTCTGGATCCATTGAAATTGTTGCAGAACCTACCATTTTTTGTGCAGTTTCTACACGGAATTTTACTTCTTCAAAATCATTTACATGTGACCCCATTGTTATTGCCTCCTTTGTATTTTGCGCATTCCACATAGTTTTTGCTCTGTAAAACGGAAATATACACAGGAATAACAAAGGAGGTTACCAAGTAAGGTAACCTCCTGTCATATGTGGGATTAAAGTTTTGCTACGTTAGCAGCTTGAGGTCCATGGTTTCCTTCAGTAATGTCGAAAGATACTTCTTGACCTTCCTCTAAAGCTTTGTAGCCGTCGCTTTGAATAGCAGAGAAATGTACGAATACATCTTCAGAGCCTTCCATTTCGATAAATCCAAAACCTTTTTCATTGTTAAACCATTTTACTTTTCCTTGCATGTCACAATTCCTCCTAAAAACGATTCCTTTTTTCATTTAGTGAAATTCATCAAAAAATAATATAAATAAAAAATGCTATATTCTCGAATATTCTGCCAAATGATTAATTTAAATATACATGAATTGGTAGAATTTAGTCAAGTAAGCGTTTTTAAAATTTTGTATTTTGAATTAATTTTTTTTCGAATTTTTAAAAAGGTATAGGACAAGCCGAGTATGTAATATTCTTAAGTGAATGCTGTACATAATGAGGTGAAAGAATGGATGAGTCTTATTTATTAGATAATGAAGGGATGAAAAATAGAGTCGACATACCGAATTGGGTTGCAAAGGAATTTCATGATTTTTCGAATGTCGTGCTAGAACCAACTTTTCCGTGTTATTTCGGTTTAACGGCTTTGAAGAAGAATGAACTTCGTTATTCATTTCTCTCTCATAATGATTGGGGGCATTTACCCAATACAATGTTATCTTTTTTGGAGTTAATGAAAGAACGGCCAATTGTAAGAAGAGGATTTTTTCTTTTTGTGGAACCGGAATGTGAAGAAAAATCAATCGAATATTATCGAGATTATTTTTGGAAAGTACTACAATATTTGCATGAACAAGATAATCAATTATGGCCAAAGAAAATCCCGAAAAATCCAGACCATCATTTATGGGAATTTTCATTTGGTGGTGAACCAATATTTGCATTTGGGAATGCGCCAGCTTATAAACAGCGAAAGACTAGGCATTTAGGAAATTCTCTCGTTATTGGATTCCAGCCACGAACTATTTTCGAGGGATTAGAAGGAGATCGTCCTAAAGGCTCATATTCAAGACAAATGGTCCGTGAACGAGTTGAAAAGTGGGATCAGTTGCCGAAGCACCCTAACATTAGTCACTACGGCGATCCTAATCATCGTGAATGGAAACAATATTTCATAGGGGATGATATTGAGCCGATTAAAGGTAAATGTCCTTTTCATCATAGGGTAGAGAAATAAGAGCCATCAACTGGATGGCTCTTTTGCATATTTTGGATAAAAAAGGGTATTGTATTAGTGAATAATTTTTATGAAAGCTAGTCTATTTTCTTTATTTGCATCATTACTTAATAGTAAAAGAAGTAGAAAGGATAGAGTGATGTTTGGAGCAATTATACAACAAATAGTATTAGGTATTTCATTAGCTGCACCTGTAGGTCCGATTAATATTGAAATGTTAAAACGAGGAATTGAACGTGGATTTTGGCATGCGTGGATTGTTGGAATCGGAGGAATGACTGCTGATATTTTGTTTATGCTGCTTATTTATTTTGGTTTATCTTCTGTGTTTATGTATACATATGTACAAGCTTTTATGTATTGCGCTGGTTTTTTCTTGTTGTTTTATTTAGGGTTTCAAAGTGTAAAACAAGGAATTTCTCACTCTAATATGGAATATAAACAAGAAGAGATAGGTGGACTTAAACAATCTTTTATGGCAGGATTTCTAATTGCGATATCCAATCCATTAAATCTCGTTTTTTGGTTTGGTATATATGGAAGTACACTTAGCTCGTTGCTTACAAAGGTAACGAAACAAGAAGCTTTTTTGTACAGTCTTTGTATTATTGTTGGTATTATTTTGTGGAATTTAAATATTGCTTTTTCTGTACATTTTGGAAGAACTTTATTAAAGAAAAAAGCACTTGGCTATATTACAGCCGGAGCAGGTATTATTTTAGTAGGATATTCTATCCATTTTGCATACAAAGCTTTACAGTTGTTCATATAAGATTGAAGGGGAGATTTTTATGTATCGAACCACTATTGACGGAAAAGAAATTATCATCACTTTAGCACCAAAAATCCGAAAAGAAATTACTGATAGGAATCCACTATATGAAGCGGTATTTAAAAATGCAGCAAGGTTACTGCAAACGAAACAACCAACGTTTGCGGTAAATCATGAAGTATTTGGTCTCATTATTGGAGAAGTACAAAGAGGAGAAGTAACAGTGTTTGCAGTAGAACACATTATTCCGAAGCAAAATATATTTGGTCCGAACACTTTTTTCTCGACAATAGAACAGCAGGCAAATTTGTAAAGTGAATAGAATAAGAATGAAATAGAAAAAAATGGTCGTAACGATATGTTGCGGCTGTTTTTGTGGAAAAGGGGGAAGTAAGATGAAGAGAGTGGTGAAAGAGTTTTTTTTACAACATGATATTGTTATTATGTATAGTGTTCTATTAATTTTTATTATTATTTTAAAAATGCAATTTTTTACATGGATTGGTATGTTAGCGTGTATGTTTGGGATTGTTTTTTATACGTTTAACGAATATATGACGCACCGTTTTTTATTCCATTTAAAGCCGCCTAAAAACGCATTTTTATTAAAAATGTTAAGAAGATTACATTATGATCATCACGTATATCCAGATGATTTAAAACTTTTATTTTTGCCTGTATGGTTTAGTATACCTAGCTTTACTATATATTTACTTATAACGTATGGTATTACAAAAAGTGTTACTGTTACACTTTCATTCGGAATCGGAATGATTATCATGCTCCTCGTTTATGAATGGAAACATTATATTGCACATAAACCGATTCGTCCCTTCACTAAGTTTGGAAGATGGCTAAAAAAACAGCACATATTACACCATTATAAAAATGAAAAGTTTTGGTTCGGAGTTTCAAATCCAGTATTCGATTTTATATTTAGAACACTTAAAGATGGAAAAGACGTTGAATTAAGTGAAACAGCTCGTAATTTAGAAAAGGAGACAAAGAAAGAAGTAGTGCGATAAGCACTACTTCTTTCTCAGAGTGTTGGGAAACCCTTTAGGGTTCCCAACACTCTGGAATCTTTTTTGATTTTAGCGAAAGAAAACAACAAAAAATAGTAGAATTTAGAAAAATAGCCCTCCACCAACCCCTTTTTGGTTAGATGGAGGGCTATTTTTTTCATGTTTTGACAAGCGGCGGTGAGGTAAGCCTGCATTTGGACAGATTTCAGCCCTCGAAACCGAGCATATCGATAGCCATGTAGTTCTTTTGCATCCGCAAAGCTTCGCTCTATAGTTGAACATCGTACTTTATACAACTTTTTCCCTGTAGCTGTTAGTTTGTTTTTTCTAGCGATATCTTTATATTTCTCCCATATATGATGGGTGATAACTTTTTGTTTTTGTTTCTTTGAAAAGCATACCTCACGTAGCGGACAAACAGCGCAGTCTTCTGGATTCGATTTATATTGACGATATCCTTCGCGATCCGTTGTCGCATATTCTAAAATACATCCCATCGGACAAGCAAATGCATTCATTTCTTCTACATATTTAAATTGGCTTTTCGGTACTTCTTTATTTCTCTTTCCAAATCGGCGATACCCCATCACCATAAATATATTTCTTTCTGATAACTTCTTACAGATATATCCTGTAAAATAGCCTGCATCAAGAGCTACAGCTTCCACTTCAAATCCGAATTTATCAACTTGAGCTTGTAGACGTGCTAAATACGGCTCGGAATCTGCCATATTTCCAGCCGTTATATAGGTATCTGTAATAATATTGTACTTCGCATCAGTCGTACGATGATCTAAAAAATGAAAACCGTTCGGTTTTCCATCTCTCATTAAAAATCCACTATCTGGATCCGTTGTACTTATCCGAGTTTTTTTAGTAGGGGTATCACTTTCCTTTCTAGGTTTTAATTCTTTTTTCCGTACGCCTCACGATCTTCGATTACCGCAGCTTCTAGTTCATCTATATAGAACTTTGCCTTTTCTTTTTTATATTTATGTACAAATTTATTTTTATTGGCATTGGCCTTAATGTGTGTGGAATCTGTCATCAACGCACGTCCTCCTACCATACGGCGCTCCGTCGCTTGTCTCACAATCTCATCAAAAATTTCTTCGAAAATATTTGTATGAACGAAACGAGTACGGCGATTCCAACTGATTGTAGAATGATCTGGAATTGTATCTGATAGAGAGAACCCTAAAAACCAACGGTAGGCAATGTTCGTTTTAATCTCCTTTTCCAATTGACGCTCAGAACGAATACCATAAAAATATCCAATAAACATCATCTTAAATAAAACGATAGGATGGATTGACGGACGGCCATTGTTTTCACAATAATAAGGGCGTAACTTCTCCTCAATAAAATCAAAACTAATTGTCGCTTCAATCGCACGAAGGAAATGATCTTGTGGAACCAATTCTTCTACAGAAACAGATACACGCTCGTCGCGATGATTTTTTAAAGCACCCATCATAAGAAATCTCTCCTTTTCCTCTTTTTTATCAGTGTTGACACATAAAAAGAGGTTCAGACACAAAAATAGGCTGTGGAGAAGGCTTTCTCCACAGCCTGAGAAAGAAGTAGTGCGATAAGCACTACTTCTTTCTTCTATTTTAATGGGAATAAAAGTTTAATCGAATCAATCAAATTTTATGTTAAAAAAGTATATTGAAAATTTAGGAGAAAATGACGAAAAATGTCTATCGAAAAATCTTTGCAGGAATGTACGGATTGTCTAAAATGAAAATAAGTTTCTGAATATTTATAAAATTTAGTCTTTGTGTATGCAAGGTGAATTGTATTTTAAGTTAAGAGAGGGGATCAGAGAATGAAACGAGATGATACGTCAGCACGTAAGTTAAAAAATGAGGTGAATTATACAGAAGTTGTTCAGTCTGAAGAGTTTCAATTGTTATTAAATACGAAAAAGAAGTTTATCATTCCGATGAGTATTTTCTTTTTAAGTTTTTTTATAGCACTACCTATTTTAACATCGTATTCAAAGGTGCTTAATACACCGGCGTTTGGTGATGTGACATGGGCATGGGTATTTGCTTTTGCGCAATTTATTATGACATGGTCATTATGTATGATTTACAGCAAGAAAGCCGAATCCTTTGATGAAATTTCGCAAAAAATTCTGCAAGATATGCAAAAAGGGAGGGGCTGAATTTGAATACTACTGCGTTTGCACTATTTTTAATTATTGTCCTTGGTACGCTCGTCATAACCTATTTTGCATCAAAAAAAACGAAAAATGCGAGTGAATTTTATACGGCTGGAGGGGGATTAACTGGCTGGCAAAATGGTCTGGCTATTGCTGGGGATTACATGTCTGCTGCGTCATTTCTTGGTATAGCCGGAGCGATAGCGTTAACTGGGTTTGATGGGTTCTTTTATAGTATCGGTTTTTTAGTTGCTTATTTAGTTGTTCTATATCTTGTCGCAGAACCGCTTAGAAATTTAGGGAAGTACACGTTAGCGGATATGATTGCGGCACGTTTTGATGCGAAAAAAGTTCGTGGTATAGCAGCGCTTAATACGATGACGATTTCAATTTTTTATATGATTGCACAATTAGTTGGTGCGGGTGCACTTATTAAACTATTATTAGGTATTGAATATACAACATCTGTATTAATCGTAGGTACACTTATGACTGTGTATGTTATTTTTGGAGGAATGACAGCTACGAGCTGGGTTCAAATTGTAAAGGCTGTACTACTTATGGCAGGGACATTTATTATTTCTGTTATCGTTTTCTCCAAATTTAATTTCAGTGTGACTGAAATGTTCGCTCACATGAAAACAGCTACTCCATTAAAAGATTCGTTTTTAAATCCAGGAGTAAAGTATAAGGATGGTCTTGATACACTTTCTTTAAATTTAGGACTAGTCCTTGGTACAGCGGGATTACCACATATTCTTGTCCGCTTTTTTACAGTACGTGATGCAAAAACTGCACGTCAATCTGTTGTATATGCGACGTGGTTAATTGGCGCGTTTTATATTATGACAATTTTCTTAGGGTTTGGAGCAGCAGCATTTGTAGGAAATGAGGCGATTATTAAAGCAAACCCTGCTGGTAATATGGCAGCACCTTTATTAGCAAAAGCATTAGGCGGAGATTTCTTATTTGCTTTCGTATCAGCAATTGCTTTTGCAACTATTTTAGCTGTAGTAGCAGGACTTGTGTTAACAGCAGCATCAGCATTCGCGCATGATTTTTATAATGAGATTATCCGTAAAGGAAAATCAACGGAAAAAGAGCAAGTGTCAATGGCGCGTTATGCGTCTATTGGGGTGGCGATAGTATCTATTATACTTGCTTTATTTGCTCAAACATTAAACGTAGCATTTTTAGTATCACTAGCATTTGCAGTTGCAGCGAGTGCAAATTTACCGGTTATATTATTTACAATCTATTGGAAGCGTTTTAATACAACAGGAGCAATTTCTGGTATGATTGTTGGACTTGTATCAGCGATTGTTCTTGTAGCGTTAAGTCCAAATGTTTGGAACCCAGTAGTTGGAAAAGCTATTTTTGTTGGAGAAGCGATATTCCCATATACGACACCTGGAATTATTTCGATCCCGCTCGGGTTTCTTGCAGCATATTTAGGAACTGTTTTCTCTAGTAAGAAAGAAGATGCAGCGAAATTTGATGAAATTCTTGTGAAATCTAATACTGGTCATGGTATTAGTGATGCATCTTCGCATTAAAAAAAGAGGAGCTTTTCGAAATATAAGAAAAGCTCCTCTTTTTTTTGACATTTTCTTATAATTTAATCAGTGTGGGGGATTGTTCATCCCCCCACACTGATTATTAGCCCTCACCAATCGGGCGTTTATGGGCAGTTAATCTCCCACCTAACTTCTTTGCTCCAGCTGAATTTTTGGGTGGGAGTTTTACTGCTCGCAAATAGCGGGATAAATATTACTTTGATTTTGGTAGGATTTGTCTTGTATTTGTGGAATGAAAATAGGCAGGGAGAAATTTAACTCATCATGGCACCAGCGCAGCTTTGTGAAAAATAAGTTGTTATGGAAGGTGGAAGAAATGATGAAGACAAAACAAACCGATGAATTATTAGCAAAAGATGAGCAATATGTGTGGCACGGAATGCGTCCCTTTAGCCCGAGTAGTACAATGGTAGGGGCGAAAGCAGAAGGGTGCTGGGTTGAAGATATACAGGGGAAAAGATACTTAGACGGTATGAGTGGCCTTTGGTGCGTAAATAGTGGGTATGGAAGAAAAGAGCTCGCAGAGGCAGCTTATAAGCAATTGCAAACATTATCGTACTTTCCGATGTCACAATCACATGAACCAGCAATTAAGCTCGCTGAAAAGTTAAACGAGTGGCTTGGTGGAGAGTATGTTATTTTCTTCTCTAATAGTGGATCAGAAGCGAATGAAACAGCTTTTAAAATAGCAAGACAATATTATGCTCAAAAAGGTGAACCGCATCGTTATAAATTTATGTCGCGTTATCGTGGTTATCACGGAAACACAATGGCAACGATGGCGGCAACTGGCCAAGCACAACGTAGATATCAATATGAGCCATTTGCTTCAGGTTTTTTACATGTAACGCCTCCAGATTGTTACCGCATGCCAGAAATGGAATCGCAAAATATTTATGATGTAGAGTGTGTGAAAGAAGTAGATCGTGTTATGACATGGGAATTAAGTGAAACGATAGCAGCATTTATTATGGAGCCAATTATTACAGGCGGAGGTATTTTAATGCCACCACAAGACTATATGAAAGCAATTCACGAAACGTGTCAAAAACATGGAGCACTACTTATAAGTGATGAAGTTATTTGTGGTTTCGGGCGTACAGGAAAAGCATTTGGGTTTATGAACTATGACGTTAAGCCTGATATCGTTACGATGGCAAAAGGTATTACGAGCGCATATTTACCATTATCAGCAACAGCTGTAAAAAAAGAAATTTATGAGGCATTTAAAGGAACAGGAGAATATGAATTCTTCCGCCATATTAATACATTTGGTGGAAATCCAGCGGCTTGTGCATTAGCGCTTAAAAACTTAGAGATTATGGAAAATGAAAATTTAATTGAGCGCTCTGCACAAATGGGTTCGCTTTTATTAAATCAATTAAAAGAAGAAATTGGGGAACATCCGCTTGTTGGTAATATTAGAGGGAAAGGGTTATTGGTTGGAATCGAACTAGTAAATGATAAAGTGACGAAAGAACCAATTGATAACGACAAAATTGCAAGTGTTGTAAATGCTTGTAAAGAAAAAGGACTTATTATTGGGCGTAACGGTATGACAACAGCAGGGTATAATAACGTATTAACATTAGCGCCACCGCTCGTTATTTCAGGTGAAGAAATTGCTTTTATTGTTGGAACGTTGAAGACAGCGATGGAACGTATTTAATAAATAGAACGAGAGGAGCGAGCTGTAATATAAGGCTCGCTTTTGTTTATGAGATTAAATATGTTAACCTGAATTTGGAAGAGCAGTAATTTTTAATAAAAGGGGAATATAAATGAGGATATATGATCCTAACAAACATTATCACATCGGATATTATGAAGACGGGTATGATTTAGAAATAACAGCTTACAAAAGAATAAAAGAACCAGTTTGGGATGCTTATATTCCACGATATGAGGCAGACAATTTCTATAAAAAGGTGGAGAAAATGAAGCTAGGTGAATATATAGATGATTACGGCATTAAAGTCTATTCATTTCATGATGATATCGATGATGAAGAAGCACGCTCCATTTTTGAAAAATGGTTAAAAACGAATGGAATTGTTTAAAGAGAAAATGAAAAAGGAGATTGCTATCTTTTAAGATAGCAATCTCCTTTTATTATAGTAAGCTTATTTACTTGCTTTCATTGCTTTATCTTTTGCACCAAAAGTGTATTTTAACATTGGTGGTGTAATCATCGTTGTTAAAATAACTACGATAACGATTGCTGTAAAGTAATCTTGTGCTAATAGGCCAGAAGAAAGTCCTGTTCCTGCGATGATAAGTGCAACTTCACCACGAGAAACCATACCAGCACCGATAATTGCAGAAGACTTTGCATCAAATCCAGTCATTCGTGCACCGAATCCACAACCGATTAGTTTTGTGAATACAGCGATAACTGTTAATGCTAAGATGAACCAAATTTGATCGCCAATACCGTCAAATGTAATATTCATACCGATACTAACAAAGAATACTGGAACGAACATAGCGTAAGCAATTGGTTCTACTTTCTTTTCTACTTCATGTTTGTAGTTCGTTTGAGAAATAGCGATACCAGCTGCGAAAGCACCGATAATACCAGCAATTCCTAATAGTTCGCCGAAGTATGCGAATGAGAAACAGATGATAAGCGCAGCACTTACGATAGACTCAGATACGCGAAGCGGTGATAACCAACGCATGATTGTTGGAACACCTTTCCAACCAATTAAAATGATAGAAGCAAAGAATACTACTTTCTTCAAGATAATCATTGTTAAGTTAACGTCATCTGTGCCTAAGAAGCTCATTGCAAATGCTAATAAAATAACAACAAGAATGTCATCAAATACAGCGGCTCCAAGCATCGTCGTACTTTCACGTGTTTTCATTTTACCTAAATCACGAAGTGTTTGAACGGAAATACTAACACTTGTTGCACATAGAAGTAATCCTAAAAAGACAGCATTCCCTTGTTCCATACCGACAACAAGACCGGCAACGTAACCACCTACGAATGGAAGAACGATACCTCCAAGTGCAACAGCTAAAGAAGAATTACGATTTGCGTTTAATTCTTCTAAGTCTGTTTCAAGTCCTGCCATAAACATTAAAAGAATAACTCCGACATTACTTAATTGTGTTAGAAGCTCTGAATTTTCAATCCATCCGAATATAGCTGGACCGATAACGATACCAACAATTAATTTACCGAGTACAGAAGGTTGACCTAATCTAACACTAAGGTCACCAGCGAGCTTTGTACTTAATAAAATAAGTGCAATCTGAAAGAAAAATTCGAATTCCATTTGATCCTCTCCTCATCATTTTTTATTTTTATCATACGATTTCTCGGAATTTGCCTAATGATAATATGTAAAGATCCATTAAACAAAGGGTCTATTTACGAGTTCTTTTGAACTTGTAATTTGAACCTGTAATTAATATATAATAAAATTTATTAAAAATCAATGAAAAAATAGCAGATTTTCATGAGAGGATTCGTTTTAGAAACGGGGGATATAGATATATAATAGGAAGTAATAAAGTTTACATATAATGAATGGAGAAAGAAAAATGTTATTAAATCAACGTTTTACAATTGGGGAAATGGCGAAAATGCATAATATAGCGGAATCTACATTACGTTATTATGATGAAAAAGGGATTTTTCATCCGTCAATTGTTGACCCTCAAACCAATTATCGTTATTACACAATTGATCAGTTTTCACTATTAGATACGATTAAATTTTTACGCCAATTGAACATCCCGTTAAAGGAAATAAAGAAATATATTGATGAACGAAATCCATCTTATGCGCTGAATTTACTTGAAAAACAACAAGAAATGATGCTGAAAAAACAAAGAGAAATCGAGTATGCTTTGGCAAAAATGGAACATAAAATCCATTTAATGAAGAAAGCGACGAAATCTGAAGCAAATCAAATTATTTATAAAAAGATACCGAAACGAAAAATTACAGCAATTGCAGTTGCACCAAATACAACGGATGATATGTTTGAATATTATATCCATTCGTTGCAAAAAAATATGAAGCAAATTGATAATAGTTTATTTTCAGGTGATATCGGTGTAACAGTTTCAAAAAAAGCATTAATGCAAAATGAGTTTCAAGCATATAACAGTGTGTTTATTTTATTGGATTACATGCCTTTTGAAGCGCATACTTCAGATGAAATAAAAGAAGGGATATTTGCCTGTTCTTATCACCATGGACCATATGAAGAAACAGATGCAACGTATACGGAATTATTAAAGCACATTGATAACGAAGGATATGAAGTGTGCGGAGATGCACTGGAACTTGCATTAATTGATTGGTCCGTAACAGAAAATCCGAAGGAGCAAGTAACGGAAATTCAAATACCTGTTGTTAAAAAATAGGCTTATATATTTTTCGATTCTCTATTGACCTTCAAGTAACTTGAAGGTTTAAACTGTGAACAGAGGATTGAAAAAGGAGCATTTATATGATGGAAACAACAGAAAAATTAAGAGAAAAACCAATTAAAAGTTTATTTATTACGTATTTAATACCAGCTGTTCTTGGGATGGTATTAATGTCGGTTAATATTGTGATTGATGCAGTCATGATTAGTAGAGGAGTTGGAGCGAACGGTTTAGCCGGAGTAAACGTAGCTATTCCAGCATTTTCAATTTTCTTCTCTATTTCATTATGGATTGGAATGGGCGGAGCAACGCTATATTCCATTGCACTAGGTGAAAATAAACTGGAAAGAGCAAGGTCTATCTTTACTCAATCTATGACAGTAGCAGTTGTTATCGTTGGCGTTTTAGCGGCTATTTGCTTATGGAGAATAGAAGATTTAGCATATTTATTTGGTGCGAATGAAGTGATTTTACCATACGCATTAGACTATTTACAGGTGTTATTAACATTTGGAATGATATACGTTTTAGAAAATATTTTAAGTACATTTATACGAAATGACGGAAATCCTAATTTAGCAATGGCAGGTCTTGTTGTAACGGCTGTATTAAATATAGTGTTCGACTATATTTTTATTTTCATCTTTGGATGGGGTGTAACTGGTGCTGCTTCAGCGACTATTCTTTCGGCAGCAATTGGTTTCCTTGTATTATTAACTCACTTCTTTAGAAAAAGTAGTATTTTAAAATGGACGAAATTCCACTTTGAATGGGATACGGTTAAACAAATTATGGTGATCGGTTTCCCAAGCTTTACAGCAGAAAGTACAGTTGCAATCGTAACGATCGGTTTTAATATTGCGTTCGTTCAATATGCAGGAGAACTAGGTGTAGCTTCTTATGCGATGGTGAATAGTATTCATGCAATGACATTACTATTATTCTTCGGTGTTGGAGCAGCGTTACAACCAATCGCTAGTTTCCATTACGGTGCAAATTTATCAGAAAGATTGCGTGAAGGATTGCAGTTTGCTGTAAAAATTGCGCTTGTACTCGGAGGTATTGCAATTGTTGTCGGTTTATTCTTCGGGAAATATATTATAGGTTTATTTAATGTTCAATCGCCAGAACTACTGGAGTTAACGTTAACAGGTATTAGTTTATTCTTTATTCAATATGTATTTTTAGGCTATAACATTGTGTATGGAGAGTATTTCCAATCAGTGCGACAAACGAAAAAATCAGTACTTATAATAATGAGCCGAGGTTTACTATTTGTTATCCCATTGTTATGGATTATGCCAAAAGTATTTGGTATAAACGGAATTTGGCTCGTTATGCCAGTAGCGGAAGTATTGACAGCAATTATCATATTTACGATGAATCGTATGAAACATCCTGTTCCGTTAAACATGGCGAGAGAGAAAAAAGCAATATAGTGAAGAAAATCCCCTTGAACAAGTAAGGGGATTTTTTTTTCATTCTTTTAAACTAATCGCAAAAGATCCATCTGTCTCCTGCACAGAAGCGAAAGCCACATTTTTAATATTTGTAACGCCTTTCTCCATTAACTCTGCATGTAACCACTTTTCATTTTTATGGATTAATTTTAAGTTATCGTATTGAATTTGTGAATCAACGATAAGAGCAATTGGTAAGCCTGCATACTTAACATTTATATTCAAATCTTTTGGAGTCAGAGGCACAAGTTCTCTTTTTGGTAAAATACTAATAGCTCCATTCGCTTCTAATATCGCATACTCAATTTCATGAACACTTGGATATCCTGCGACGCGAAGGTTAGAAAGCAATTCAGGGATCGGATATCTACTTTTTTGTAAGTTCTCAAAAATAATATCACCATGTTTAATTAAAATAATGGGGTGGCCGAGAATAAAACGGTTTAGTTTGTTGAGTAGGCTTAATTTTGTAAGAAGCAAATGCAAACATGTAATAACGACCATACCGAGAAATGCTTGTAAAGCACCAGCGACTGGTATGGCTTGAAAAGCTAAATAAGATAAAAAGATAATAGCCCCAAAATCATGAGGAGTTAGTTGTGCTAATGCAGATTTACCAAGTAGCTTAAGTGATAGTAAAAATAAGATAAAAAAGAATGATACGTTACATAAAAAGAGAAGCAATAGGGACACTCCTTCGTGCGAAGTTGTACTTACTATTCCCGAAATTAATAGAAATATTACCTTTTGGAGGATAAATTAGGCTTAATTGGAATTTGTCTGTATACAAACGAATAATTGGATATTATGATGAAGGAAGTAAAGGGAATAGGGGTATATGGATATGAGAAAGAAGAAAATAATCAAGTATATTTTAGTTGTTATAATGATTTGCGCCGTATATGCGGGGTTTTTACAATATAACATTTATAAGCATGGGCATATGAAAGCAATTGATGATGCGGATTATATAATTGTACTAGGATCGAAAGTAAATGGAACAAAACCTTCTTATTCATTGCAATATCGTATTGATAAAGCAGCTGAGTATTTAAAATTACACGATAAAACAATTGCTATTGTATCTGGAGGCCAAGGAAAAGGTGAAGATATTACAGAAGCATTAGCGATGAAACAAGGATTAATGAAACAAAATATTGCAGAAGACCGCATTATAATGGAAGATAAGTCGACGAGCACAGATGAAAATATTAAATTCTCAAAACCGTTAATTCCGGCCAATATGAAAAAAGGTATGATCGTAACAAACGATTTCCATATGTTTAGAGCGAAAAAAATAGCTGCAAAACAAGGTTTGCAATTAGAAGGGCTTCCGGCCAAAACACCGAAGCCAATTATCATTCCATCGAATGTACGAGAATATTTAGCGATTACGCAATATTGGTTTATGAATCGAATATAGTTAAAGTAATCCCGCCCGAAATTTGAGGCGGGATTTATTTCGAGGAAAATCTTACAAAAATGTCATGTTCATGAAAGGTAAAGCGATAGTTTCTGGAAAGGTTTCCTGACATAATGAAGGTAACAAAAAACTTTAGAGGTGATTCGGTTGAAAGGAAATAATATTTTATCTTCGCTATGTTACTTTAGTATCTTTTTTGCACCATTTTTACTACCAATTATCGTGTACTTCGTTGCGGAAGATGAAGTGAAATACCACGCAAAAAAAGCATTTTGGTCACATGTTTTCCCATACGCAATTTTATTTGGAGGATTAGCAGTGTCGGGCGTATACGGTTTAAGCTTCAATCAATCTGATGGTGCTGGAATTGGAATGATGATCACATATGCAGTGTTCATTCTTGTAGGGATTTATTACTTCATTTGGAATATCGTAAAAGGTATTAAAGTGTTGAAAGCAGCTTAACAAGCATTGCATAACAGCATATAAATTCGTCGTTATTTGCCAAAACGTCGATATAATTTCATATATCGTATTAATAAACATTAAAAAAGAGCAATTCGAAAAGAATTGCTCTTTTTGTGCTTATAAGTTGTGAATAATGAAAAAGATATGGTAATTTTTCATTATGAAGAGAAAAAAGGAGTGATTTTCATGAATGAGATGATACATAAAATGGAGCAACACGTTTCAGTTCGTAAATATAAAGAAGAACCAATTTCAAAAGAGATAGTAGAAAGAATGGTGCAAGCTGCACAACATGCGGCTTCCTCACATTTTGTACAGGCGTATTCTCTTATATATGTAACAGATCAACAACTCAAGGGTAAACTAGCTGAGTTATCCGGGAATCGTCACGTGAAAGACTGCGCAGCATTCTTTGTTTGTTGTGCAGACTTAAAGCGACTTGAAATGGCATGTGAAAAACATGGAACAGAGATTAAACATGAGGGAGTAGAGGACTTTATTGTAGCAACAGTAGATGCCTCATTATTTGCACAAAACTTAGCACTTGCAGCTGAATCTTTAGGATACGGTATTTGTTATATTGGCGGAATTCGTAATAACCCGAAAGAAGTGAGTGAATTGCTTCATTTACCGGATAAAGTATATCCGGTATTCGGAATGACGGTCGGCGTACCAGATGAAGAGCATGGAGTAAAACCACGATTACCGGTAGCAGCAATTCTTCATGAAAATGGATACGATGAAAAGAAATATGATGAATTATTAAACGAATATGATGAAACGATGAGTGCGTATTACAAAGAAAGATCATCAAATCAAAAAAACATAACATGGACAGAATCAATGAGTTCATTTATGTCCAAAGAGAAAAGAATGCATATGAAAGAGTTTTTAAATGAAAAAGGATTAAATAAGAAATAAGTAAAAAGGCAAACCTGTAATGCGGGTTTGTCTTTTTTGGAGGAGAAATGTATTTTTTTTGCTATCATATACATAGAAATAAAAATTAATAAATTTTTACAAAAGTGATAGAAAATGAGAATGAAATGCCAATAGTAAGTAAAAGCAGCTGCTAAAGGGGAACTGAGGAAGGAAGATCTTTATGATTTTTGATTCTGAAGAGGATTTAATTATAGCTATGAAAAAACGCGATCAAGATGCTTTGAAAGAAGTAATTGATCAATATGGAAAATTAATTTTGTACATTATTCATAAATCATTAAGTACCCCTATTGAAAAACAATATATAGATGATTGTTATAATGATGTATTTACTGTCATTTGGTTTCATATCGAACAATTTGATATAGAAAAGGGAAACTTAAAATCTTGGATGATTGGTATTACTAAATTAAAGGCATTGGAATATAAAAAGAAAGTATATAAAGAGAATAAAATCGATAAAGACGTAGAAATAGATACAAGTATCCATGATAGGTATGAAATAGAACAAGAAGAAGAGATTATGGAACTCGTACAAGATTTAAATACAAAGGATCGGTATATCTTTTTAAAGAGGTATATTGATGGGTATTCCATTGACGATATTGCGAAAGAATTAAAAGTAACGGCTGACTATATATACAATCGAATTTCTCGTGGAAAGAAAAAACTTCAAAAACTGTGGAAAGGGAGTGTGTAATATGGATAAAAGATTATTATCGATGTTAAATGAGCTCCAATATTCAGAAGAAGAAATTACACGTTTAGAGAAAGAAGCGAATGATTCTATAAATATAGATAAGTATTATGTGAGAAATGGTGAACTGCTAAAAAAATTAACTTTACAAATGTTAGAAGAGTCAATTCGAAGTGAATTACAAGCTGATGAAGAAATTAAGAAGGCACTGTTAGTAGACGAAGGGTATATGGCAAATAATAAAGTAATACCAAATATATATTACGTAGGAGCTACTTTCTATTATTATATCGTTTTAACAAATAAAAGAGTAATCATGAAAGGATTAGATTGCTATTTTAAAAAAACAAATGAACATAGGATGCCAATAGAGGATATACAATCCATTTCGCAACATAAAAAAATGAAAAATTTCTTTGAGATTAAATATAATAACACTCATATACAATTTGGAAGTATTAAGTATGCACGTGAAGTTGCAATGATAGTTATGGAGTTAAAAAAACGCGGAGTAAAAGTAGAAAAGTATACAGATTTTGAAAAAGGGTTTTTCTTATTTTTTAATATATTCGTGATAGTAAGTGCAGGTCTTTGCTTTATAAAATATTTAATGTAAAAAGCGGCATAATAGCCGCTTTTTATCGTTTTGTTTAGTATTCGATTTGAAATATTTGTCTTATGAAAGAACGATTATTGCTAATTGTAAACCGCCAATAAAGTTATTTAAGTTTTGATATAGAATGCCCCATCGCACTTGAAAATACAGCAATACTTTCGTTTGAACCTATCTATTATTGTGCACTATCTAAAGCACCCTCTATAACAAGTTCAAACTTTCAATAAGGAGATAAATACCCGTGCAACTCAAAAGGATATATGTAAATATTTTGAAAATCCGTTGATTAAGCCATTTGAAAATAATTTGACCTATGAACAAACCTAAAAATACAATTGGAATTGCATAAAAACTTGATTCCCAAATTGTTTTGTTCGTTCCAGTAAAGAGTATTTGAGTTATGAGACTAATGAAATATATAAACAGATAAAAAGCTAAAGTAGTTGCTCTCAACTTCTCTTTTTTCGTATCAGTTCCTGTAAAGTAAAGTAACAGGGGTGGTCCTGGCATACCGATACTTGTCGTTAAAAGCCCTGATAATCCACCAACTATAAAATCTCTAAATGGTGTTGATTTAACCTTAAAGTTGCATATTAGCATCAATGTTAATAGTAAGAGCAGGATGCTAATTGCTAATTTAAATGTGTTGATGTTAATGGAAATGAAAATTAAAATACCAAAAGGAACACCAACTATACTTCCGAAAATTAATCTTTTCAGTAGAATAAAATCAATGTCCATTCTTATTTTCCAAATGAGTGATATGGAAATAATTAATGATAAAATGATATTTATTTGTATAGCTTCTTGTGGTAGAAATAACATGAGTAAGAAAGGTGTTGCCATAATAGAAAAGCCAAAACCTGTACTTGTTTGTAAAATAGAAGCTACTAATATAATACATATGAAAATTAAAGTGATTCCCAAAATAGCCCTCCTATTTAATCAAATTCAATAAATATTTTAAGTCTAAAATTTAAGTGCAATCCTTCACAAACTTATTTATATTTTAACATAAATAATTAGTTTCTTCTCAAATAGCGTTCACGTATAGGGCCCATTAACGAATATGGTTGCCATTTTCAAATAATTGTATTGTTACGCAGCGCTAATAAATGAAATCAAATAAAATTTGGTGAAGAATCTATTGATTATCAGTAGATTCTTCACCAAGCTCACCGCGATAAAACAAGAAAAGCCATATAAAACTAACAAAAATACAGCATATAGCTAACAAGCTACCAATCACTTGAGGAGAAAGGATTTCTAAAAACCATCCTGTAATAAACATAGATAGCTGAATAAGCGATCCGTAGATGGAATAATGAAATGAAAAAACTTTACCAATCATGTTTTCTTGCGTATACGTTTGTAGTAATGTCGTATCAAGTGGAACGATGATTCCTCCTGCTATACGCATACAGAGTAATGTAATGATACCGATAATAAGTTGATCGGATAGAATGAATCCGAGAAAGAAAATTCCTTGTAGTAAATAGGCCAAGCCAAATGCTCTTTTCATTTTGTCTTCATTTTTAGACATATAAAGATTAACGAGGAGACTGCCAATCATAAGTCCAGCCCCTTGAACCGCATATAAAATACCAATGTTAGTGTGGAAGATTCTTTCGGCATAGATTGTTAGAAGTAACTGATAGGCACCTCCAATAATGCCCCATGAAATGCCGACAAGAATTAATGTTAAAATAATTTTGCTTTGTAATATGTATAACCATCTTTTATATCAGTGAAAAACGCTTTTTTCTTGCTAAAAGTGTCACGAGAAGGGATCTTTATTTTATAAATAATATAGGCTGAAATAAAGTATGATAGGCTATTAATAAAAAAGGCAATCTCGATACTTAAAGATTGTGCAATGAGCCCACCTAAAGAGGCTCCCATAATAGACATAAAACCATTGATTGTACTAGAAAGAGAGTTAGCGGTTACGAAATGCTTTTGATGTACGATATTTTTTAGGGTTGATTGCTTAGCAGGCTCGAATAAGCAAGAGAGTACCGCTAAACATATATTAGAAACGAAAATAATTTCAATCTTGTAGAATGCTAATAAATAAGTGAGGACGATAATTCCTCGTAAAATATCGGTAAAAATCATAATTTTCTTTTTTGAAAAACGGTCTACAATTCCGCCTATGAATGGGCTCAGAAAAAGTTGAGGTAACCCTTTGCTCATAAAGGTGAGTGCTAACATAAATGAAGATTCTGTTATGCTATAGACGAGTGTTAATAAAGCGACAGTATGAAACCAATCCCCAAGTACACTTAATGTTTGACCAAAAAATAGTCTTTTGAAGTTTGTATTTGTTTTAAGAAGCCTTTAATAAGAAATTGACATGAGAAATTAAACCTTATCTATAAGTGATGCCTGTACATGTTTTTTCCATTCACTTAAATACATTTTCTCTGCTTTAGGTAGTCCAACAGGTAATTGTGCAATGAATTCTAAACTATTTCCATCAGGATCGTTAAAATATACGGAGGCGTGTGCTAATTCTGGAAAAACGATTGGCTCAATTGGCTCCATTCCAAAGTCTTTTCGTGCTGGAATTCCTTTCTGTTTGAGCCAGTGTATTGCGTTTTCTAAATCGTGTAAGCTTACTTGGAAAGCGATATGTCGTAAGGATGGATGATAATTGACTTTGTATTCTTTTCCTTCCCAAAGACCAATCCAACTTTCATTTTCTACAATCCAAAAGAAGGCGATATCGTTGTCACTTTTATATAATTTTAACCCCAGTGATTCATAAAAAGGTATCGAAATTTCTAAATTACAGACAGGTAAATGTGCTTCATAAAGACCTTTAATCATTATAATCCTCCTTAGTAAAAATGTTTCTTATTCCATAGTAAACGATTTCTTGTTAGTTGAAATCACAAAAAAGATGGACATAAATTCATACGAAAGTATGAAAAAACAGCTCAAATATGAGCTGTTTTCGTATAGTTTTTAGTCAACATATTTCATTCATTTAGAGTTTAGCGAAAAGGATACATATTATATTTAAAACCCTCCGCCGCCACCCCAACAGCTACATCCGATAATGATTAGAAGGATGAATAGCACGATGAGTAAAGCAAATCCACCGCCGAAACCAGCGCAACTACCACCAAAGCTCATGTTTTTTCCTCCTTTTTAGGAAATTAATCTATATAACTAATGGATTACTTTATAAGATATGTTTTTATTTAGAAAAGGAGCAAGTCTTACTTCTAATTAGACAAGAGCCTGTGATCGGATTTAAATGTGATATTTACTTTGTTTCATAGCGCTTTTTTTAAAATGGTAAAACAATATGGAAGTGTATACTAGGTGAATGTATTGTAAATGAAAGGGGTATGTAACTTACAATTACATTAAAATTTCTTTTCATAAATATAAAATTTGTAAAAAAAACCATTTTTTTATTTTTTTATGAGTGGAAATGTACTATAATTTTACAAGTAATATTATGGGAAAAGGGAGTTTTAGTATAGAGATGGAGATGGGACAATTACACAATAAAATAGAACACAAAAAGAAAGAGTTAATTCAACTTGTTGCTAGGCATGGATTAGATCATAATAAAGTTTTGTTATTTAGTCGAGATTTAGATATACTAATTAATAAGTTTATGAATATAAAAGACAAAGTATGTAAGTGATTAATCTTTATTTTTTTATATTAGGATTATTTATTTGTAAAGGGGAAAACAGTTATGGAACACTTACAAGAAGAGTTGTATAAACAAATAAAAGAAGAAAAAGGTGCAGTTACTATATTTTTAAAGAGCGGAGTAAGAATAGTAGGGGAAGTAGTTGGAGTAGATAGATTTACAGTATTAATATTAGTAGATGGAAAACAACAACTTATTTATAAGCAGGCAATATCAACAATTATGAAATAAGACACTCATTTTGAGTGTCTTATTTCATAATTAAATGGTTACTGTTTGCATGCTTCAACGTCAATGCCGGCAGCGAGTAATTTTTTTTCTCCGTCTTGTTCAATGATTTTTTGTAATTTAGATAAGAAAGAGTCAAAATCTGTATGTTTACCAACTTGGAAAGTCATTTTATGCTCAATTGGTAGCCAAGTATCAATATCAGCTTCGTTATGCTGAATTTTCACTTCAAGTTTATCAAGTGCGTTAGCAACTTTTGCTTCATACGTTTCTTTCGCTTCGAACTCCATCCATAAATCGTATAATTCCACGCCGAGAGGACCTTTTAATGTACGTTTAATATTTAAAATGGCCTCTAGCTCATTTTTCTGTTTTTGTAATTGTAATTCACGGCTATTCATCGTGTCGAAGGCGGGGATGTCACCAGCTTCTGCTTCGACAAGGTCATGAATAATAACCATTTTAAGTGATTTTTCTATATTTACTTTTTGATCCAAATAAGGCTCAACTAAGATAGCCATTAGGGACATACGCCACGTATGTTCAGCAACACTTTCTTGACGTCCGTTAGAAAGCCAACTATGTCGCATTTCATATTTTAGTTTTTCTGCTAATGCAATGACTTGTAAAATGTTATGTTCCATCGTGATCCTCCTCATATTTCCATACTATAATTTTAATATAGAAATGAAATGTGTCAATTTAATGAGTATATTGCGATAAATAGATGATACGCGTATAATGATTGTTATATGTGAAAACGCATTATTAAAATAAAAAAATGTTTTACGAAAACGAAAAAGGAAGGGCAGGAATATGGGAGACGAAAATCAAGGATTAGCTAGACCGCAAAGGAAAAAAAGGAAGTTTGATATTTCTAGCCCCTTTGGCATTGTAGTAGGTTTCGTTATTTTAATTGCAGCGATCATGCTTGGCGGTGGTGGAATAAAAGCTTTTAAAAATTTCTTAGATGTTTCATCTATTTTGATCGTTATAGGGGGAACAACAGCGACAATTATTGTGGCATATAGATTTGGAGAAATAAAAAAATATACGAAAAGTATTTTTACTGTTTTACATAGAAGAGAGGAAAATCTAGAACAGTTAACGGATTTGTTCGTTGATTTTTCAAAGAAGTCTAAAAAACATGGTTTACTCTCGTTAGAAGTTGATGGAGAGCAAGTAGACAATCCTTTTATTCAAAAGGGGATTCGTTTAATGTTAAGTGGATATGATGAAGCAGAATTAAAAGAAGTATTAATGAGAGATGTTGAAACAGAAGTATATGAGTTAAGAAAAGGAGCAACATTATTAGATAAGATTGGTGATTTCGCTCCAGCGTGGGGTATGATAGGAACTTTAATTGGTCTTATTATTATGCTTCAAAACTTGCAAGATACATCGCAAATTGGTACAGGAATGGCAGTTGCTATGTTGACGACATTGTATGGATCTGTTATTGCAAACATGATTGCAATACCGTTATCTGAAAAAGTGTATCGTGGCATTGAAGATTTGTATACAGAGAAGAAGTTTGTAATAGAAGCAATCACAGAGCTTTACCGAGGACAAATTCCTTCTAAGTTAAAGTTAAAACTTGATACATACGTATATGAAACGAAGATAAAAAAAGAAAAACGAGCAGCCTAATATTTCAAGGAGTGGTATGGTGATGATAAAACGACCGCAAAAAGGATCGCCTCGTTGGATGACGACTTTTACTGATTTAACGATGTTGTTATTGACTTTTTTTGTACTATTAGTTGCTACATCAAAACAAGATACAGTAAAATTATCGAAGATGCTTGAAAAGTTTAGTGATGCAGAACAAGTGGATGCGAAAGTAATGGAAGGTACAATACCAGATATTTCACATGAAAAAAATGATGAAAAAGCGGTTTCAAAAAAACGAATGGATGAATTGTATAAAAAGTTAAAAGCATATGTAGATAATAATGGTGTTAGTCAAGTGAATGTATATCGAGAAGATACAGGTGTTAGCATCGTTATAGTAGATAACTTAATATTCGATACAGGTGATGCGAATGTTAAGCCGGAAGCAAAAGAAGTAATTAGTCAATTAGTAGGGTTCTTTCAATCGGTACCAAACCCAATTGTTGTAGAAGGACATACAGATAGTAGACCGATTCATAATGAAAAATTTCCTTCCAACTGGGAATTATCTTCAGCACGAGCAGCTAATATGATTCACCACTTAATTGAAGTGTATAATGTAGATGATAAACGATTAGCAGCGGTAGGATATGCGGACACAAAACCAGTAGCATCAAATGATTCACCGCAAAATTGGGAGAAAAATCGGCGCGTTGTAATATATATTAAAGAATAATATATTTCTATTTTATTAATAAAATAATAAAAATACAGAAATTCTTTTAAAAAAATATTAAATTTTCTCGTTTTATTTTGTATAATGAGTGAGAATGATAAGGTGAAATATTAAGATATATTTATACATAAAAGGAGAGAACCGAAAAGAATGGCACATAAAATTTTAGTTGTAGACGATGCGATGTTTATGCGAACAATGATTAAAAACTTATTAAAAAGTAATTCTGAATTTGAAGTTATCGGTGAAGCAGAGAATGGGGTAGAAGCGATTCAAAAGTATAAAGAACTTCAACCTGATATTGTAACACTAGATATTACTATGCCAGAAATGGACGGACTTGAAGCATTAAAAGAAATTATGAAAATTGATTCGAGTGCAAAGGTTGTTATTTGTTCTGCAATGGGACAACAAGGTATGGTATTAGATGCAATTAAAGGCGGGGCAAAAGACTTTATTGTAAAGCCATTCCAAGCCGATCGTGTTATCGAAGCTTTAACAAAAGTAGCAAATAGCTAATATAGAAGGGGTGCCACAAAGAATCAAATCAATGATAGCGGATAGACGTGTGGCCCCCTTTTTTCTCGTTATAAAACACTAAATTGTTATACATGAATGAAATGTTTGTTAGACAGGTAGGGGATTAAAATGCAAACAGATCTATTAAATATATTTTTTGAAGAAGCAGAAGAACATTTACAGTCGCTAAATGAAAATGTGCTAAATTTAGAACAGAATCCTGCCGATATGGGTGTTGTAGGGGAAATATTCCGTTCAGCTCATACATTTAAAGGTATGTCTGCGAGTATGGAATTTGCGGAAATGGCAGATTTAACTCATAAGATGGAAAATGTTTTAGACGAAATCCGTCATGGAAATATGATGGTGAATGCTAATATTATTGATGTTATTTTTGAGTGCATTGATAATTTAGAAAAGATGGTTACAGATGTGCAGCAGGGCGGAATGGGTAATATTGATGTTGTATCTACAAAGCATAAATTAGAAGCATTATTAAATGGGAATGTAGAAGTTTCTATGGAACAAGTAGAGCAAAGTAGTATAAACAATGATGATACAGTTTCACATGAAGTATATATAACCGTCGAACAACAAGCCATTTTAAAAGCAGTACGTGCCATTATGTGTATTGAAGCATTACAAAATATAGGGGATATACAAAAAACGGTTCCAAGCATTGAAGAAATCGAAGCGGATGCTTTTGGATTTGAGTTTACAGTATATATGGATACTGATCGTAGTGTTGAAGAATTGAAACAGGTGGTGCTTCACGTTTCTGAAATTGAGAAAGTAGAAGTGAAGCAAGGAAATATAGCTGAAGAAGGAATCGTACAATCTATTGCAGCAACGCAGCTGGATCCATCTCTAGAGGCACGAACTCCAACAGCTAGTACTACACCGGCTAAAAGTAATACAAAAACGAAAAATGCTAAAGTAGAGAATCGTTCTATTCGTGTTCAGTTAGAAAAAATCGAAAGATTAATGAATATGTTTGAAGAAAGTGTAATTGAGCGTGGACGAATTGATGAATTAGCAGAAACGATTCAAAATAAAGAGTTAATCGAGCATTTAAATAGATTAGGTGATATTTCAAAAGATATCCAAAATGTATTGTTAAATATGCGTATGGTACCGATTGAAACGGTCTTCAATCGTTTTCCGCGTATGGTACGCATGTTAGCGAAAGATTTAGGTAAAAAAATCGATTTACAAATTAAAGGTGAAGATACTGAAGTTGATAAAATTGTTATTGACGAAATTGGTGATCCACTCGTTCATTTAATTCGTAATGCAATTGATCATGGTATTGAAACTGTCGAAAACCGACGTGATGCCGGGAAAAATGAGACCGGTACTATTAAATTAGAGGCGTTTCATAGTGGAAATCATGTCGTAATTCAAATTACTGATGATGGAAATGGTATTCATAAAGGAAAAGTATTAGAAAAAGCGATAAAAAATGGTGTTGTAACGGAATCAGAGGCAAATAAATTAACGGATCGTGAAGTGTTTGATCTTATCTTCCAACCGGGATTTAGTACAGCGGAAGTTGTATCTGACCTTTCTGGACGTGGGGTTGGATTAGATGTTGTTAAACATACGATTCATAGTTTAGGTGGGCATTTAATTATTGATTCTGAAGAAGGAAAAGGAAGTACATTCAGAATTGAACTTCCTTTAACATTGTCTATTATTCAATCAATGCTTGTTCAAACAAATGATAAGCGTTATGCCTTGCCTCTTGGCAATATTGCTGAAGCCATTCGAATTAAGAAAGAAGACATACAATCGTTACAAGGGAAAGACGTTTTAAACTATCGCAATCAAATTATTGAAGTGAAACATTTAAGTACTGTATTTGGTGAAAAAACAGTAGATGAGGCGTTCGCATCATATGATAGTCAAATGGTTCCTGTGTTAATTGTTCGTAATACACATCGTAGCTATGGACTTATCGTAAACACAATTATTGGTCAAAGAGAAATAGTTTTAAAGTCATTAGGTGATTTCTTTGCAGAGAGCTCTAACTATTTCTCTGGTGCGACAATTCTCGGTGATGGACGAGTGGTCCTCATTTTAAACCCAGAAGGTTTATAATAGGAATGAAGGAAGCTCCCCACTTGTATACAATTGGGGAGCTTTTTGGGTAGAACTAATAATATAAGTATATGAAAACCGTCGTTTACACATATTGTGGAAATAAATACATGTTCACAATTCGGATGATAAGTTTGGTAAAATATAACGAGTGTAATAGAGAGTTTAAATCATTTGATAGAAAAACAAAAATGAGGAGGCAGGAAAAATGCCTGAGCAACACACAAAAGGGGATACTGGCACAATTGTGCTAGAAAAAGAAAATGAACATTTAACGCCTCAAGAATGCGATATTCTTGGTGAAATCGCTAATATATCATTCGGTTCAGCTTCGACTGTATTATCAACAATTTTAAATAGGCAAGTAAGTATTACTGCTCCTCAAGTAGAACTGGTAGATTTATATGATACAAGTGATGTTGAAATTCCACATGTTGTATTAAATATCCATTTCACAAAAGGATTAGATATGGAAAATCTTCTTGTCTTAAAGCAAGATGTTGCTTTATCTATTGCTGATTTAATGATGATGGGAACAGGTGAAGTTGAAGAGGGAAAAGAGCTTGGTGAATTAGAGCTAAGTGCAGTACAAGAAGCTATGAATCAAATGATGGGATTCGCAGCAACAGCTATGTCAGAATTCTTCCAAGATACGGTAGACATGTCTCCGCCAACAATTAAAGTTGTGCAACTTACAGAAGAGATGGAGAAGATTTCTGGTATTAATGGGAATAATATGGTTGTTAAAGTATCGTTTGAATTAAAAATAGATAATCTTGTAAATTCTCAGCTTGTACAGGTTGTTTCAGTTGAACATGCGAAGCGAATGATAAATAAATTGTTACAATTATCTGGTGGTGTGGAAGAAGAAATAGATGAGCAGGCGGAAGTGCAGGAAACTGAGATTGTAGAAGAGCATGTAGAAAAAGAGCAATTAACACAAGAAGAGAAAGATGTGCTTGGTGAAATTGCGAATATTTCAATCGGTTCGGCTTCAACAGTACTATCGACGCTTTTAAATCAGCCTGTCACTATTAGTACACCAAATGTAGAGGCGATTAATGTTCGTCATTATGAAGGAGTACCGGTTCCGTTTGTTATTTTAAATGTCGATTTTGTTGAAGGACTAAAAAATGAGAATGTATTCGTATTTACGAAAGATGTTGCTTTAACAATGGTAGATTTAATGATGATGGGAACGGGTGAAATTGATCCGGAGAAAGAACTAAGTGAATTAGAGTTAAGTGGCATTAAAGAAATTATGAACCAAATGATGGGGCATGCTGCAACAGCGATGTCAGAAATGTTTAAAGAAAAAATGGATATGACACCACCAGACGTTAAATTTGTTTCTTTAAAAGAAGAAATGGAATATTTGGGAGAGTCGATGGCAGTTGACGAACTCGTTCAAATTACTTTTAATCTTGAAATTGGTGATCTCCTTCAATCAAAGATGTATCAAATACTACCGATATTAGAAGCGAAAGAAATGGTTAGAAGACTTCTATATCCGATGGTGGAAGAGCAAGAAGAAATAGTTGAGGAAGTTGTTGAGGAGGAAGAAATTCCTGCACCAGTCGTACAGCCAATTGAATATAAAGAAGTCAAGCAAGTTGAGCCAGTATATATGGATGCATCTATTCTACAAAATGTAGAAATGAATGTTAAATTTGTATTTGGAAGTACAGTGAGAACAATTCAAGATATTTTAAGTCTACAAGAAAATGAAGCGGTCGTACTTGATGAAGATATTGATGAACCGATTCAAATTTATGTGAACGATGTATTAGTGGCGTATGGAGAACTTGTAAATGTAGATGGATTTTTCGGAGTAAAAGTGACGAAATCGCTATAAGGCGTCAAAATAGGAGTTTGAACAAATAAATGAAAAACGTAAAGTTTTTTCTAGTTAGTTGGCTATTCTTACATATATGCATATTTTTACCATCACAAGGGCAGGCAGAAGAAAATAGTGTACAAGATCAAAATATAAGCGAAATGAATGACCAAGAGGGAAAAAATAAAGAGATTCAGGAACAGCCGGAACAAGTGGAAATGCCCTCGGTTGAAGATGAAAAAAAAGTAGTAGAAAATGAGCAAGTGAAAGAACAAAAAGAAGAAAGAACGATAGAAACAGACCGAGGGGTTATTACAGTTAATAAGCAGGAGCTAAAGGTTGGCGAAGAAGTGTGGATTGCTGTAGAACCAAATGAAAAAAACATTCAAAGTGTAAAAGGTATATTACAATTACAAAAAAATGGTGAGCAGTACAGACAAGAGAGAATAATATCTTTTGAGTATGAAGAAAAAACGAAGCGATGGATCGCTAATTATAAGGCCGGAATATATGATTTACAAGGTGATTGGAACCTTAGGCTCGTTGAAAGCTATAAAGAAGATGAGAAGGAAGAAGTAATAGAGAACGAATTAAATGTCCCGCTCATTCGTATAAACAATGAAGCACCAACTATAGATAAAGAATTGCCAAAGTTAGAGAAGGTTACTATTGATGAGGTAAAAGGGAACTTAATTGAACGGAAAAAGGGAGAATCCGTTCATATACGAGTACAAACGGTAGATATAGAATCGGTTGTTAAAGAAGTGCGCGTTATATTAAAAGGAAAAGAAGACGGTAACGATATTACTTTTTTATTAGACTATAATAAACACGACATGGATTGGCACAAAATATTTGAAATAACAGAAGCTTTACCTGTTGGGCCGCATCAACTTATTGTGGAAGTAACAGATGGGGCAGGTAACAAACTTGTGACAGAGAGTGAATATATCGTTTCTATTATCGAACAAAAAGTGAAAGATGATGAGAAGATAGAAGAGCAAGAGAATCAAAAGGAAGTAGAAGATAAGAAAGAAATTGAGAAGCAGGAAGATCCGAAAATAGAGATTTCTCTTCCAGAAGAAAAACTTCCAGTTGTTCAAATTCCAAAGCAAGAAGAGAAAGTGAACTCTTATATAAAAGAGCCGTTGAAAGAAAAAGAGGAAATCAACTACGTTATAAAAGAGTCGTTAACAGACAACAAGGAAGTAAATAATGTGAAAGTTCATAAGGAGAAAAAAAGCGAAAATGACAATCAAGTCGTTTCTAAAAAGAAAGAGAAAATAGAAGAACAACAAGAAAAGAAAGAGGAAAAAAGTGAGCAGGGAGTACAAGCTTCTAATGTGTTTGCTGTTATGTCAGGATTATTTGTACTGTTTTTAGTTTTAAAGAGTAATAAAGAATGGGGCTAATAATTTGATAGTAGTGGAGGCGCTTAAATGGAAATTAAACGTACGACAATTGAAAATAAGACGCTACAACCATTAAAACAGCCTGCAGCTATTTCAGAACATGAAATTCAGAAAGAACGAAAGCGGAGTAACCTTGTGTTTACTGGGCAGCCCAAAATCATTTCGAAAAACAATGAAATAGGGATGTTGCTTGCAAGTTTAGGTGATGGAAAGATTGTAAAAGAAATGCTTTCTAAGGAAATGGATACGGTGTTGCAGTTGTTTTCAAAGTTACATATGTTGTCCGAGGAAGGAAAGGAATCTGAAAAAATATATGAACAAATTGTTAGAAGTTTACAAGGGATTATTAAGCAAGCGTATATAAAAGATATTCCGTTACTCGATGGGACGTATGATTTCGCTGAAGTACAGCTTTCATTCGGGCGAAAAGTACATATTCCTTTACTTGACGTAAGTGCTCTCATTTCTAGAGTGGAAAGTGATTCTTCAGAAGGAAATATAAATTTAATGATAACGGTTATTACAGCTTACATGACGAAATTGTCTAATGAAACAATCTTAATTAGCGGTACAGATCGTATTTCTAAAGAACGTGATGTGAGCGTGTGGAGAGCACTTGCAGAAATGAATATGACGCAATTATCTCATGCGTTGAAACATACGATTCAAGAGCATAAATGGTCTGTTACGGCTCTATTTCTCTTCATGTGGGTTATAGGTATCATATTGATTCGTATTATATAATAAAAAAAGGTCGTCATTTTAATTATGACGACCTTCTTTTATACTTTTTCGTAAAAGAAGGTATCAAAGCGCTGAAGATTGTAGCGTTCAGGTGTTAAAATTTGTTCAGTGCTACCAACGAATAGTACGCCGCCCTTTCGTAATGAACGACTAAACTTTTCATAGAGCTTTACTCTTGCTTCTTCTGTAAAGTAAATCATTACATTACGACAAATGATTAAATCGTAGTTCGTATCAAATGACTGCATTAATAAATCGTGTTGTTTGAATGTGACTTGTTGTTTAATGTTTTGGTGCAATATATATGTATCATCTTCTTTTGTGAAATGACGCTGTTTCAAATCATTAGGTAATTCTTTTAAAGAGCGTTCTGTATATTGACCGCGTTTTGCAGTTTCTAAAACGTGAAAATCAAGATCCGTTGCTTGAATATCATAACGAAACGGAGCTAGATGCTTCGATAATATTAAAGAAAGTGTATACGGTTCTTCACCGGCAGCGCAAGCAGCACTCCAAATTTTTAATTTACCGTTATTTTGTTCAAGTAGCTTTGGTAGAGCTTTCGTCTCTAACGTTTGCCAGCGCTCTTTATTTCTGAAAAACTCTGATACGTTAATTGTAATGTAGTCAATAAAACTTAAAAATAACGTTTGATCGGTGCGTAAATTATTTAAAAAATTTGTGTAATTTTCAAAACCTTTTCTCGAAATGAAAGCGTCGATTCTTCGGCGCATTCTATCTTGCTTATAGGAAGCGATATCCATATTAAAGTGCTGTTTAAAACTTACGACAAATTGATTATAATCTTGTTCAGTTATCATATTTACAATAGGCACAATAACGATATTGTGCCTCCCCCTTTACATCATACGAATTTTTTGTTCAAAGCTTTTTTTCATCTGCTTTTCATGTAAGCCTGGTAAATCATAAATAACAGCATCAATTCCTGCTTCTTTTGCAACGTCAACGGGAATAACAGACGTATGTTTATCGCCGTTATAAAAACAGAGAACTAAATCGGTATCTTCGATAATTTGCTTTACAAAAAACATATAATCTGATCGATAAATGGAGTCGGAAGGATGATCAAAAGCAATATACTCTGCTCCGTGTTTTTTTAAATAATCAACGACTTCTTGAAATTCGTCTGTTAATACATGTAACGGTTGCAGTGTGTAAAGGCATAAATTTTGAGCGAGCCTTTCATTTTCAATGAAAAAACGAAGAACCTCATTTTCAATAGATTTATAACATAATATGTAAATTTTATGTTTGTGAGCATAGTCAATTAAAAATTTTTTTATTTCTTCCTGATCTAATGCTGTTAATTGATTTGAACCACAAAGAAAAATATTCATAGATTTGTGCCACCTCATGCTAAATTGTAACATATCTTCTATAAAAAATAACTGCAAAATATCATTGTACAGAGTATAATTATAAATAACTAGATTTTACGATTAAGTTTAGAAGGAAATAAAAAAATAAATAGGTGATATATATGCTGCGTTCTATCTCGCATAATCCAATTTTATCGCATATACCGCCTGCTACTCAAATGCCGAAAGAAGCAAATGTCAGGACAGGACTTGCTTTTTCGGATAATTTGCATGCAGATCCGAAAAAAGATAAATTGTTAGAACAAATGGAAGCACTTGTTGATAACATTGGAGAAATTAAAGAGAAAATCGAATTAGAGTTAACGCTCGATAATGTAATGGAATACAAAAATACTGTAAAATCATTTTTGAATTTTTACGTTGATAACGTATTGCAGTATAAAGATGTTATGTCTCGTCATCCGCGTTACGGATATTCGCAGAAAATGACGATCGTAAAACAAGCTGAAATGGGATTAACTGAGTTAGAAGATGTTATGAATTTAATTAATACGAAAACAGGGCATTTAGAAATGTTAAATCAAATTGGAGAAATTCATGGTTTAATTGTAAATTTAGTCTTGTAAAGGAAAGGAAGCTATATGTACATACAATTATATGAAAAGCTCGTTATTATTCAAAAGGCATATGAAAATATTCAAACGCTTGGGGAACAAATATATGAGAATTTAAAAAATAAAAATGTAAATGCAGTTCAAAAGTTGCAAGTAGAGCAATTGCAGTACATAGAAGGTGTTAAAGGATTATCGCGATCTTTTGAGGAAATGGTTGTTCAGCTTTGTAAAGAAAAACAAGTTGAACCGTTGCGTATGCGTTCGCTATTTTCGTATTTTTCACAGGAAGAAAATGAAAAAATGGAAGAATTACAAAAAAGTTTAAATGAATTAGAAGAAAATGTAAAAATGATTCTTTTGAAAAATCAATATTACTTAAACGTACTATTAAAAACTACAGAAAGTATTGTGGATTCCGTTTCTGAATACAATTTGGAGAAAAACAATAATTCGCAAATCTTTATGAATGAACTATTGTAAAGGAGAAGTGAAGCATTATGAGATTATCTGATTATAATACGCCGCTATCTGGTATGCTAGCGGCCCAAATGGGATTACAAACGACAAAACAAAACTTATCTAACATTCATACGCCGGGTTATGTTCGTCAAATGGTAAATTACGGATCTGTTGGAGCAAGTAACGGTCATACGCCTGAACAGAGAATCGGTTATGGTGTACAAACATTAGGAGTTGACCGTATTACAGATGAAGTGAAAACGAAGCAATTTAATGATCAGTTGTCACAGTTCTCTTACTACGCATATATGAATTCTACTTTATCACGAGTAGAGTCTATGGTAGGAACGACAGGGAAAAATTCATTATCTAGTTTAATGGATGGATTCTTCAATGCTTTTCGTGAAGTTGCAAAAAATCCAGAACAACCAAACTACTACGATACATTAGTTTCTGAAACTGGGAAGTTCACAAGTCAGATAAATCGTCTTGCGAAAAACTTAGATACAGCAGAAGCACAGACGACAGAAGATATTGAAGCACATGTGAATGAATTTAATCGTCTTGGTGCTAGTTTAGCAGAGGCGAATAAAAAAATTGGACAAGCGGGGACACAAGTACCTAATCAACTATTAGACGAACGTGATCGCATCGTTACAGAGATGTCTAAGTATGCCAATATCGAAGTATCTTATGAATCTATGAATCCTAATATCGCGAGTGTTAGAATGAATGGTGTTTTAACAGTAAATGGACAAGATACATATCCACTTCAATTAAATAAAGAAAAAGAACCAATGTCTGTTGCGATTTATGGATCGGATATTCCTTTAAATGGTGGAGCAATTCAATCAGCGATAGATACGAAAGCGAAGATTGCTAGTTATAAGAAAAACCTTGAAGAATTAATGAGTTCTGTAAAAGGTCAAGTGAATACAGTGATGGGAAAAGATTTCTTCGTTGGAGATCATGCGAAAGATATTCAGTTAAACCCTGAATTCGCAAAAGATGTTTCGAAAATGAAAATCTCCGCTGAAACAGCAAATAAACTAGCAGGAATTACGGATGGAGATTATAAAGAAGGTCTTTCTTATAAACAAGCATTAGACCAATTTATAGTTGGTGTAGCTTCTGATAAAAGTGCAGTGAATGCTTATCAAAATATTCATAAAGATTTATTAGAAGGTATTCAACAAGAAAAAATGAGTATTGAAGGCGTAAATATGGAAGAAGAAATGGTTAATTTAATGGCTTTCCAAAAATATTTTGTCGCAAACTCTAAAGCTATTACGACGATGAATGAAGTGTTTGATAGTTTGTTTTCGATTATTAGATAACATGTAGAAGGATCGAAAAAGCTTTTTTTGTGATGGAAGAGAGGATCCGGCGCAGGGTAGAAGCGGACAGAGCCTTTTAGTGGACCAACCCATGTTAGACCAGAGATATGAGATGGTTGAATGGGGAGTTAAGGGGGAGAATAGCCATGTTTAGCAAGCGTCCTCCCCCATGTAAATTAAATGAAAACGAAAAAGTTTTTTTATGAGGGAAGAGGATAGCTGTATATAGGTGAGGTTTCTTCTTCGCGCCAATTCAAATATAGATAAAGGAGAAGGTAAAGATGAGAGTATCTACATTTCAAAATGCAAACTGGGCAAAGAATCAGATGATGGATTTGAATGTGCAGCAGCAATATCATCGAAATCAAGTAACTTCTGGGAAAAAAAATCTTTTTATGAGCGAAGACCCACTTGCGGCAAGTAAATCATTTGCGATTCAGCATTCGTTAGCAAATATTGAACAAATGCAAAAAGATTTAGCGGATTCGAAAAATGTATTAACACAAACTGAAAATACTTTACAAGGTGTTTTTAAATCTTTAACAAGAGCGGATCAATTAACAGTGCAAGCGTTAAATGGAACGAATAGCGAAAAAGAATTGAAGGCAATCGGTGCAGAGATTGATCAAATTTTAAAACAAGTTGTATATTTAGCGAATACGAAAGAGCAAGGCCGTTATATTTTCGGTGGGGATAGTGCTGAACAAGCTCCATTTACAGAAGATGGTACGTATCAAGGTGGAAAAAATGATGTGAACTGGCAACTAAATGACGGTTATCAATTAAAAGCATTTCGTAACGGAGAAGAATTATTATCCCCAGTTATAAAAACGTTAAAACAGATGAGTGAAGCACTGAATAACGGTGATCAAAAATCTTTGCAACCGTTATTAGGAGAAAATAAGAAAAACTTAGATAGCGTCATTAACCGTACAACTGAAGTTGGTTCAACTATGAACACGATGGAGACGTTTAAAACGATTTTAAGCGAGCAAAATTTAGCGCTTCAAGAAAATCGTAAAGAAATTGAAGATGTTGATTTAGCGGTAGCAATTTCTGACCTAGCGTATATTAATGCAACTTATGAAGCAACGCTTAAAGCAGTTAGTACGATGAGTAAAACGAGCATTTTAGATTACATGTAAACAATAAGGAGTGAGAAATATGGCAGGGACGTTAACAGGTATTGGTGGTAGACAACAGATTTGGAACCTCGGAAATAATATGATCGATACTTCTAACTTTGTAGAATTAGAAATGCAAGCGTTAGATATGAGAAAAACACCATATACTAATGAAAAGAACCAACTTTCACAAGATAAACTATTATATACAAGCTTAAAATCAGAATTTAGTTCTTTCACACAAACTTTTAAAAACTTGGCGGCTTTTAAAGGGAATGAGAAAAAAGTTACAACATCACAAGACGGTTATATTAATGTAAAAGCTGATGGTGGAGCGATTGCAGGAACTTTTAATATGACGATTACACAGCTTGCACAGCGTCATCAAATAGCTTCTAATCCTATTACTGATATAAATGCAAAACTTCCTAAAGATGAAACATTAAAACTAGGCGATAAAGTTCTAAAAGTAACAACTGATATGACATATAAAGATTTAATAAATAAAATTAATGATGGAGATTATGGCGTATCGGCTTATACACTTGGAGATAAAATTTTTATGTCCTCGAAAAAAGAAGGAACAGATGGGGAAATTGATTTTTCAGGGAACACATCTACACTGTTTCAAGATATTGGTTTAGCTAAGGCGGATGGGACAGCAGTCAATACAATTAATGAAGCGCAAAATGCCAAATATAGTATTAATGGTATTGGAGCTGAAAGTTTTACAAATACAATTGAGGCTCTTCCGGGCGTGAAAATTGAATTGTTAAAGGTGACTGAGCCGAAAGTAGAAGGAACACCAGATGCGGGTACAACAACAGATCCAAAAGCAAAAGGTGTAGAATTAAAATTTACAGTAAGTGATTCAAATGTAACAGACGCATCAAATATTATTAAAAAGATGGTAGCGGATTATAATAAAGCAGTTTCTACAATAGATATTTTTGCTGGAAAAGGTGGAGCTTTCCAAGGTCAAGCTATTATGCAAAGTGTACGTCAAGCGATGAATAATGTCGTAACATTTTCTCAAGACGGTAATTATTTGTTTTCATTTGGAATTCAATTAAAGCAAGACGGGACGATGGAAGTTAATGATGAACAATTAACAAAAGCGTTAAAAGACAAGCCGGATGCAGCGAAGCAATTTTTCTTTGGTTCTAACGGTTTAGGGAAGATGATGGAAGAGCCACTTGATAAACTATTTGGTGATAAAGGTGTAGTTGGAGAGCGAGTAAAAAACATCGATTCTCGTGTAAGTGATTTAGATAAAAAGATTAAAGATATTGAAACACAAAATCTGCAAAAACAAGATGAAATTGTGAAGAAGTATCAAAGACTAGAAAGTACATTAGCGGCGCTAGATAGCCAACTAAAAACAATTAAAGCAATGACAAAACAAAAAAGTGATGATTAATGAAAGTTAAGGAAGTGATTGTATGCAAGCATGGCAACGTTATATGCAAAATGATATTATGACGAGTAATCCAATTAAAAATACAATTTTTATTTATGAAAGATGTATCGTTGAGTTTCGTAATTTAGAAGAACTTTTAAATAGTTTTAAATTACAAGAAGGGGACGCGCTTCTTGAAAAATTAGAACGTATCTTTGAAGAGTTAAAGCTTCAATTAAACCCTGAGATTACGAAAGATTTATACGATAGTCTATTTGGTTTATACGATTGGATTAGCATTCAAATTCAGACGATGAAAGTAACTCGTGAAGCGAACGATATGGATGCGATTGTGCAAGTGTTACAAGATTTAATAGACGGTTACCGCGGAGCACTTGAAAATGAACAATGATATTTATCGAGCGTTTGTCGGCTGTTTTAATGAAATCGGAGAATTGCAAGTATCAGATGGGGAATTTGCTGAGAAGAGTGCAATGTTAAATCGCTGGATGATGACATTGGATGAAGAGACGCGCGCAGATGTTGCAGCGGAAGTGAGTCCATTCATAATTAAGGCAGCACAGCATATTCGAGATAAGCAAAAGATTTTGGAAGAAATGATTATGACAAATGATGGACGAATGAAAGCGAATTCGTTTTACGGTAAATTTTAATAGGGAATTATGGAAATGGATACCCCTTTTAAAAGGGGATCCATTCCATTGTTTGAATAAGGCGTTCCGCTGATTGAGGTTTCACTTTATGACTGTAATAAAAAGAATGGTAATAATCCAAACAATGAAAAATAAGATGTCTTTATTTTATAGAGAGAAGTGTATGGAAGCTCTTTTTTTATTGTTTATATATCAAAATGTTACATGGATTACTACGCGTATACAGTTTTTTATATTCTTTTTTATATTTTTGTATTTTTCTAAAGACAACAATGGAAAAATGGAATAAAATATGTAAGGGTACATAATAGATAATATTTTAATAAATAAATACATATAGGAAAATGAATAATAAAGTGAAACTTCCATCAGTGAATGATCATGCGCTAAACGAGCATGATGGAAAAGGAAGGGTGTGGAATATGCCAGATTTAGTTAGTGATGTAAGTCATTATATGAACTATTTAGTAACGAAGCGAAATACCGTTTCTAGTAATATTGCAAATGCGAATACACCTGGCTATAAAGCACAAGATGTAACATTTGCTGAGCAAATGAATATGAGCAGTGCATTATATAAAAAAAATACTGCGGATTTAAAGAGTAATCCAGATTTATATCAAACGAATGTAATGCACTTACCGACAGCAAATACGAAAAATACATACGCAAAGATTCAAACGAAATCAATGCAAACGAATAAAGATGGAAACAGTGTTGATGTAACGACAGAAATGCTAGATTTAATGAAAACAAACCAATTATACGGTGTTTCAATTAATGCAATTAATACGCAATACGCTATTAACCAAGCAGCACGTGGACGTTAATAGTAAAAGGAGAGACAAAGATGTTTCAGGCAATTAATGCAAGTGGCTCAGGGCTAACTACAGCGAGGAAATGGATGGAAGTTACTTCTAACAATATCGTAAATGCAAATACGACGGGAGCACCAGGTGCAGAGCCGTATCACCGCCGAAGTGTGGTGTTGGAATCAAATAATAGTTTTGCAAGTATGCTAGATGGAGCTCCTACTAACGGAGTGAAAATAAAAAGTATTGAAACGGATCGAAATGAAAATCTTGTGTATGATCCGACGCATCCGCATGCAAATGAAGAAGGATATGTACGTTATCCGAACATTGATGTGACAGCTGAGATGACGAATGTAATGGTTGCTCAAAAAATGTATGAAGCAAATACAAGCGTATTAAATGCGAACAAAAAAATGCTCGATAAAGATTTAGAAATCGGCCGAGGATAAGAGGGAAGAGGGGAAATATGAAAATTCAACCAATGTTAAATACACAGCCATTTGGAGCGATTCAGCCGATTGGCACACAGAAAACTTCAGAAACATCTGTAGTTGAAGGCAAAAAGTTTATTGATTTATTGGAAGATATGAATCAAACGCAAAATAATGCCCAAACAGCAGTATATGATTTACTGACAAAAGGGGTAGGAGAAACGCATGACGTTTTAATTCAGCAGAAGAAAGCTGAATCACAAATGAAAACAGCTGCTCTCGTACGCGATAATCTTATTGAAAATTATAAGTCACTAATTAATATGCAAATTTAGGAAAATGGACGGGTGTATTTAAATGGAAAAGATAAAAAATGTTTTCCAATCGTTGAAAACGTGGCATAAGTTAGTGATTGGTGCTGCGCTGTTAGCGATTGCAACAGGAGCACTTTTATACTTCACCTTGCCAGATAAATATGTTGTTGTATATCAAAATTTAAATGATACAGATAAGCAAGAGATTACAGCAGAATTATCGAAGCTAGGTGTTGATTACCAATTAGCAGCCGATGGTTCGATTCGAGTGCAAAAGAACGATGCTCCATGGGTTCGAAAAGAAATGAATGGAATGGGCTTGCCGTTTAATTCAAAAAGCGGTGAGGAAATTCTATTAGAAAGCTCACTCGGTTCAAGTGAACAAGATAAGAAAATGAAGCAGATTGTCGGCACGAAAAAGCAATTGGAGCAAGATATTGTACGAAACTTCGCGACAGTTGAAACGGCAAATGTGCAAATTACATTACCTGAAAAAGAAACAATTTTTGATGAAGAAAAAGCAAAAGGAACAGCGGCGATAACTGTTGGTGTGAAGCGTGGACAATTATTAACAGCTGATCAAGTTGCTGGTATACAGCAAATGATTAGTGCGGCAGTTCCTGGCGTGAAAGCAGAAGAAGTAAGTGTTATTGATAGCAAAAAAGGTATCATCTCAAAAGGAACAGATGAAGCACATTCTAACAGTTCCTCTTCTTATGAAAAAGAAGTAGAGATGCAGCATCAAATTGAAGGTAAATTAAAGCAAGATATTGACGCAACGTTAATGACGATGTTTAAATCAAATGAATATAAAGTGAATACGAAAGTGTCTGTAAACTACGATGAAGTTACACGTCAGTCAGAAAAATATGGCGATAAAGGTGTACTTCGCAGTAAACAAGAGCAAGAGGAAAGTTCTACTGCGCAAGAAGGAGCAGATACGAAGCAAGGTGCGGGTATTACAGCGAACGGTGAAGTGCCGAACTACGGTACGAACAATAATCAAAACGGTAAAGTTGTCTACGATAATAAAAATGGTAACAAAATTGAAAACTATGAAATAGATAAAACAGTTGAAACAATTAAGAAACATCCGGAATTAACAAAAACAAATGTTGTTGTATGGGTAGATAACGATACGTTAGTAAAACGAAAAATTGATATGACAACATTTAAAGAAGCGATTGGCACAGCAGCTGGGCTGCAAGCTGATCCGAATGGAAACTTTACAAACGGTCAAGTTAACGTTGTAACTGTTCAGTTCGACCAGCCGAAAGTTGAAAAAGAGAAAGAGCCAGAAAAAAGTGGTATGAACTGGTGGTTATTCGGTGGAATTACAGCTGGCTTGCTAGCACTAATTGGCCTAGTAGGGTTCTTCTTAGCAAGACGTAAGAAAAAGAGAGAGGAAGAGGAATATGAAGAATACTTAGCAGAAGAAGAAATTGCTGCAAGTAATGAAAGTATCCTGGAAATTCCTGAAGAAAAAATAGTACCAGAGCCAAAGCCAGAACCGGTAGAACCATCAGAACCTACATTAGATGATCAAGTGCAGGAAGCTACGAAAGAGCATGTAGAAGGTACTGCAAAAGTAATTAAAAAATGGTTAAACGGACAGTAAGGGAGGAAAAACAATGTTAGATGAAATCTCCTCCAAAGAGAAAGCTGCCATCCTCATTCGTACATTAAACGAAGAGGTGGCAGCAAAAGTCATTGAATATATGACGGCTGAGGAAAAAGAAGTGTTACTTCGCGAAATCGCGAAGTTTCGTGTATATAAACCAGAAACGTTAGAAAATGTACTAGGGGAGTTTTTGTACGAACTAAATGTAAAAGAGTTGAATTTAGTAACTCCAGATAAAGAATACATTCGTCGTATATTTAAAAATATGCCAGAAGACGATTTGGAAAAATTATTAGAAGACCTTTGGTACAACAAAGATAATCCATTTGAATTCTTAAATTCACTTACAGATTTAGAGCCACTTCTTACAGTGCTTAATGATGAATCGCCACAAACGATAGCGATTATTGCTTCTTATATTAAGCCGCAACTTGCTTCTCAATTAATTGAGAGATTACCAGATCATAAACGTGTAGAGACGGTAATGGGTATTGCAAAGCTTGAACAAGTAGATGGTGAATTAATTAATCAAATTGGTGAGTTATTAAAAGCAAAATTAAATAATATGGCATTTAGTGCTATTAATAAAACAGATGGATTGAAAACAATAGTGAACATTTTAAATAATGTTTCACGAGGTGTTGAAAAAACAGTCTTTCAAAAGCTCGATGAAGTCGATTATGCGTTATCTGAGAAAATTAAAGAAAATATGTTTGTCTTTGAAGACTTACTTGGTCTTGAGGATCTTGCGCTTCGCCGTGTATTAGAGGAAATTACAGATAACGGTGTTATCGCGAAAGCACTTAAAATTGCAAAAGAAGAAATTAAAGAGAAACTATTTACATGTATGTCTTCAAACCGTAGAGAGATGATTCTTGAAGAGTTAGATGGCTTAGGACCGCTTAAGATGACGGATGCTGAAAAAGCACAACAAACGATTACAGGTACGGTGAAAAAGTTAGAAAAAGAAGGAAGAATTATCGTTCAAAGAGGTGAAGATGATGTCCTTATTTAAAAACAGAATTCCGAAGAATTCTGTTTCTTTTTCTGAAGAAACGTATGAATTACAATTTCCGAAACCAGTATCAGTTCACATTGAAGAAGAGATACAAGTGGATCATGCAGAACTTCTTGCACAGCAAGATGCATTACATATTGAAATGAATCAGCTAAGGCAGCAGCAGCAAATGCTAGAACGAGAGCGTCAGCAGTTGTTGCAAGATAAAGAACAGTTTCAAATGCATATTCATGAACAAATGGAACAGATGGAAGCAGCGCGTATACAGTTTCAAAAAGAACAACAAGAAACAGCATACGAATGGACAGAGTTATTATGGAATCAATCTTTTCAGTTAGCAGAAAAAGTAGTGAATCAAGCGGTAGATTCGCGCTTATTAGACGTTTTGCCGATTTTAACAGGCATCGTGCAAACATTGCCTACTTCATTTGAAAAATTAATTATAACGGTTCATCCAGAAACATTTGAGCGTATACAAGAAGAGAAAGAAAATACGAAAGAGTATTGGCTACTACAATTAGTAGAATGGAAGTATGATTTTTCTTTACAGTTTGGCGAATTTGTTCTGGAAGAAGAGAAAGAGTTTTTTGAATTTAAATTTGCACCGATATTTGCGAAGCTTCGTCATAAATGGGAAGAAGAGAAGTTGTTTGAGGAGCAAAACGTATGAACAACGAGCTAATGAATGAGCATAATAAATGGAATACATTTATTGAAACACCGTTTTATACGAAAGTTGGCAAAGTTCATAGTGTACAAGAGCAGTTTTTTGTAGCGAAAGGCCCAAAAGCGAAGATTGGAGATGTTTGTCTCGTTGGAGAGCATAGCGTCTTATGTGAAGTTATTGCGATTGAAAAAGAAAATAATATGCTACTTCCATTTGGACAGACAGAAAAAGTATGTTACGGAGATGCAGTTACATTAATTGAAGAAGATGTTGTTGTACCTCGTGGTAATCATTTACTTGGGAAAGTGTTAAGTGCGAATGGTGAAGTGTTAAATGAGAACACTGAAAACATTCCACTACAAAAAATAAAATTAGATGCACCGCCGATTCATGCATTTGAGCGTGAAGAAATTACAGATGTATTTGAAACGGGAATTAAATCGATTGATTCCATGTTAACGATTGGGATTGGTCAAAAGATTGGTATTTTCGCCGGATCGGGTGTTGGTAAATCTACCTTGCTTGGAATGATTGCGAAAAACGCAAAAGCTGATATTAACGTTATTAGTTTAGTAGGAGAACGTGGCCGAGAAGTAAAAGACTTTATTCGAAAAGAATTAGGCGAAGAAGGTATGAAAAAAAGTGTCGTTGTTGTAGCGACGTCAGATGAAAGTCATCTTATGCAACTTCGCGCTGCAAAGCTTGCAACATCAATTGCCGAATATTTCCGCGATCAAGGTAATAACGTACTACTTATGATGGATTCTGTTACACGCTTTGCTGACGCACGCCGAAGTGTTGATATTGCAGTAAAGGAATTACCAATCGGTGGTAAAACACTGTTAATGGAAAGTTATATGAAGAAGTTATTAGAGAGGTCAGGAAAAACACAAAAAGGATCCATAACAGGTATTTATACAGTACTCGTTGATGGTGACGATTTAAATGGTCCTGTACCAGATTTGGCGCGTGGTATTTTAGATGGACATATTGTATTAAAGCGTGAGCTTGCAACGCTTAGTCATTACCCTGCAATCTCTGTACTAGATTCGGTAAGTAGGATTATGGAAGAAATCGTATCGCCGAACCATTGGCAGGTTGCAAATGAAATGAGAAAAATTTTATCTATTTATAAAGAAAATGAATTGTATTTCAAATTAGGAACAATTCAAGAGAATGAAGAAAATGCCTATATTTTTGAATGTAAAAATAAAGTAGAAGGTATAAATACGTTTTTAAAACAAGGTCGAACGGATAGTTTTCATTTTGAAGATATTGTCCAAGCGATGCACCATATTGTATAAGACCTCATGCCTTGGGGTCTTATTTTTTTGTTTTTTAATATTTCACAGATTTTTTTGTAAAAAAACTATATAATAGAAAAAGGTAACGTTATAATAGGAAGGGGATATGAAAACAGGTGAATAAACAGCAGTACGACACGATTAAATTGCAGATTAATCAAGAGAAAGAACATATCTTGAAAGAAGTGTACGAACTAACAGCTGAAAAAAGAAAAATAGAACAAAAAAAAGAATATGATCTATATGTTGTGAAATCACGCAATAAGGTTGTACAAACGGGACAACGTATTATGGCTGGTATGCTTTCTTCACATACATTTTCACCTGAAAGAATAGAAGAATGGAATCGAAAAATTAAAAAAACAGAAGGTTTTATTCAAAAAAATGAAAGCCTTTTAGAGCAAATAAAAGAAAAAGAACGTGTCATTGATGAAATGTATCAAGAAGATTGTAAGAAGCTTGCGAAAGTAAAAGAAAAGCTGGAAGAAAAAATGCTTCTTGATTTAAAAATGTGTATGAACGGATGAGGTGGATGTAGTGATACAGTTTGTATTACCGGTGCAGCAAAGTTTACCTCCGCAAAAAGAAAAAGGGCTAGAAATACAATCGGAAAATGAAAATTCTTCATTCAATAATACAATGAGAATTGAAAATAAAAAACAGCCGAAAACGGAGAAACCGAAACGAGAAGAAGCACCAGAAGAAGAGAAGAAAGAATATATTCTCGCAAAAAAAACGGTAACGAAAGAAGAGCCGATTGTAAAGAAAGAAGAAAAGAAAGAGACAGAACAGTTATTGTTAGCTGTATCTGAGCAGATGGTTGCAATTGAGCAATTGCGTGTGCAGCCAGAATTGTTATATCAATACATACAAAAAATACAGGCGTTATATAAAGAATACGGAAATATTAAACTGAACGAATTGCCCGCAGCTGAATTACAGCAATTACAAGAGCTCCTTTCAAACATGAATATTAAAAATGCCATATGTTTAGAAGATACAATGCAAATGGTGCTAGACAAGGTGACGATGCCAGAGCAAACGTTGCAAGTATTAAAAGTCGTAGAAACAGAAACTTGTAATATCGCAAAGAAACAAGAGGAGTCCAAGGAAGTAGAACTCCAGAAAGCTGAAAGCGATGATGTGACGTTAGAGTTACCAGAAGTCGATCAATTAAACGATTCAAGTTCGGCCGGAGCTGAATTATTAAATAAGGCAACGGGGACTGATCAAATAGGAAAACAAAATAGTGGAGCTGAGAAGGTTACATTACCTGACTTAGGCAAGAAAATGGAAGCACAAGTAGAGGCTCTGCAAAAGTTTGTAGTGAAACAAGAACGTGTCTTATTCCAGCTAAATCCAGAGAAACTTGGTTCATTAACTGTATTTATGAAAAAGCATGGAGATCAAATTGAAGTGCATGTAGAAATGGAAAAACACGATGCGAAAAAGCGTGTTGAAATAATTTTTGACGAATTGAAGCTGAAATTAAAAGAAAAAGAAATTAATATTCAAATAAGTTATTCAGAAAAAGATGAACAACGTAAAGAACAGCGAGAACAAGAGCAAAGACAAAAACAAAAATTAGTAAGTACGAAGCAAGAGAAACAAGAATCGAAAGAATTTGCAGGATTATTGGAGGAATAAAGCGTGCCAACAGTTGGATTAAACACAACGAGTACAAATCATATTCCATTGCAGGCAGGAGCGCAAAAAAGTAATGCACCTGTTAATGGTGTACAATCGCCAGTTCAACAAACAAACGGAGTATCAGAAAGTGCTCAAAAAACTCCTGGTGTAATGGGGAAAGACGATTTTCTAAAATTATTTTTATCGAGTTTCCAGCACCAAGATCCGTTCAATGCGATGGATATGAATCAAATGATGAATCAGACAGCGCAGTTATCTCTTATGGAACAAGTGCAGAATATGACAAAAGCAGTTGACTCTTTAAGAACGACGATGTATTCGACAGCGCTTGATGGTGGAATGAAATTTTTAGGGAAATACGTAAGAGGTATTGACGGTGAAGGGAACAAAGTAACTGGTCAAGTAGAGACAGTTCGCCTTGCAGAAAATAACGATGTACAGCTCGTTATTAATAATAAGGTAGTATCTCTTCGTTTCGTTGAAAGAGTGTCTGATAAACCGATTGGAGAAACGAATCCAGAAGATGCAAAGAAAGACGATCAAAAAGTAACTGAAGAAGTAAAAACTACAAATTCATAAGGAGTGTACATACATTATGATTAAAGCGTTATATACAAGTATTACAGGAATGAACGCAACACAAAATGCATTAAGTGTAACTTCAAATAATATTGCCAATGCACAAACGGTTGGTTATAAAAAACAAAAAGCAATGTTTGATGATTTACTATATAACAATTCGATTGGTGCAAAAGGTGACGGTAAATACGCAGGAACGAATCCGAAAAGTATCGGTAACGGTGTGAAAATGAGTGGTACGGTTACGGATTATAGCGATGGTACAATTACGTTAACAGGTGGCAAAACACAAGCTGCAATGGAAGGTAATGGTTTCTTCGTTGTAGGTGATTCAAAAGGCGGAAACATGGAATTTACGCGTAAAGGTACGTTTGGAATATCTTCAGATTATTATATTACGAACACAGAAGGTCAATACGTATTCGCATACCCTGCTAATGAGGCGACTGGTGAAGTTGATTTATCTGGTATTCCAGGCCCATTGCAAATTCCAATGGGGACGGCAATTGGTGGTATTCGAACATCGCAAGGGACAATTAAAGGGAATATTCCAACTGGTGAAAAACAAATTACGCAAGACTTACCTGTATACGATAATGCCGGTAATACATGGACAATGCGTGTAGAATTTACACAAACAAGCGAACACAATTATACATATAAAGTACAGATGCGTAATGACTCGAAAAAGGATACAAAGTTTGAGGATGTTCCAGGTGCAGGTGGTAATATGACATTTGATGCTGTTGGAAATCCAAATCCGAAAGAGCAAGGGGCCAATATTCCATTTGATGGTGGCTCTATAAAGTTAGACTTAAGTCATTTAACGAATCATCCAACAGATAAAACATTGTCAGTAACAGATGTAGATGGTAGAGCAGCAGCAACTGTTAAAGATTGCTTTATTGCTGACGGTGGATATGTAATGGTAAAATATTCTGATGGTAGTATGAAGTCTGCGGGTCAATTAGCTGTTGCGATGTTCCCAAACGAAGGTGGCCTAATGAAAACGGGAAATGGTAACTATACAGCGACGAATACAACAGGTATTTTAGCGTTAGGTGCATCTGGTCAAAACGGTGCAGGAAAAGTACGTGGTGGTGCACAAGAAGGCGCAAACGTAGATTTATCCGTAGAATTCGTCGACTTAATGCTATACCAACGCGGATTCCAAGGAAATGCGAAAGTAATTAAAGTTTCCGATGAAGTATTAAATGAAGTTGTAAACTTAATTCGATAATAAATCGTAAAGAAAAATTGTAACGTAGTAGAGAGGGTTTTTTATTCGTATGACAAGACAAGAGCGAATTTTACAATTGCCTTTTTTCGAAAATAAACGTGAGCTTGCTGAGCAAGTGTTAAAAATAGAACGAGAAGAGCATGTATATTTACCGGATCAATTCGAAATTAAGCAAGTGCCCCCATATGCATTTGGTGAGAAACAGGCAATTATTGGCCGCATTCATGAGTTTTATTTTGTGAGTGTGGGCAGTGATAGTATTTGGAAGTATCAGCTGTTTAAAGATGAGATGAAGTGCCGTGAGTTTTTCGTTATGTTGCCGGATATTACGGATCAGCAGCTTGCTTTTTGGTTCAATAACATTGAGTTGTTGAAAGGGGCTTAAAAGCTTTCTTTTAGGTTTTGAGAGAGGGCCCAGCGATGTTTAGTAGCGGTCAGTGCATATGGAGTGTCTCGCATGTTGTAATACCAGAGATATGGAGTGGTTCTAGGTTAGTTGAAGAGGCTGGGAGCCATGAATGAGATTGGTAGGCTCACCGGATTGTAGTAGCGACAGTGCTTATGAGTGGCTCGCATGTTGTAGAGATATGGAGTAGTTCTAAGGTAGTTGGAGAGGCTGTAATCCAAGTGTTTAGGTGGTGCCTCTTCACTTTTTGGAGAGAGGATTTCTCTGATTCTAGGAGCAATGATTTGAAATAGAGTTAGATTAATTTAAGATAGTTGTGCTATATTGTACAATTAGACTAAGTTTATATAAAAGGAGAGGTGAGGAGGATGGCGCAGAATAAGTATCGCGTTACATTCATTTCGCCAAGTGAGGTTGAGCAACGTACTGTAATGGCGGCGAGTAGTTTACCTAATTTAATACGTCAAGTAGAGAGTATTATTGCAGATCCGAACGGTTATTTTGTAAATGATAAAAAAATAATTGCTATTTTAAAGTTATTAAAGAAAATGTTACGTTTATTCAATATGAGTTACTATTTTCGGATAAGGAAATTCACATTGAAAAGTTAAAACATATAGCACCGGCGGTATTGAAACAATTATTTAAAAAAATAAACGATCCGGAATTATATGCACTTGCACTCCTTGATGTTGATATAGCGACGAAAGAATATGTGCTAGGAGAAATGGGTCCAGAGCTAAGAATGAGAGTGGAAACAGAGCTTTCAAAAAAATGGGAAGCGATGCCGACAGAAATTGTAGGAGCACAAGAAGTGTTACTAGAGGCACTTGCTTCGTTTATACAAGATTAAGTTTTACTGTTAGTATTTCTACTTTAAAACTGTGAGGATCACTCAACTATCTATATTTTTCATATAGGTAGTTGACTTTTTGGGTTTAATAAAGCTTAATAATTAAATATACGGAATTAATGAAAGGGGAGCGACACCTTTATGTCACAAGCACAAAGTATTTTATTAGAAAGTGGAACAAACGAATTAGAAATCGTAACTTATACTGTTGGTGAAAATTTATTTAGCATCAATGTAATGAAAGTGCGTGAAATTATTAATCCATTCCCTGTTACAACTGTGCCAGAATCTCATCATGCAGTTGAAGGTGTTGTTCAAGTACGTGGTGAAATTTTACCTGTTATTAACTTAGCAACGGCTCTTAATTTAAAATCTATAAAACCACTTGATCAAACGAAATTTATCATTTCAGAATTAAACCAAATGAAAGTTATTTTCCGTGTTGATGAAGTGCATCGTATTCAACGTATTTCATGGGAACAAATTGATGAACCAGCTTCATTATCTATGGGACTAGAAGAAACGACATCTGGAATTGTAAAGCTAGATGGGAAAATCATCTTATTATTAGATTATGAAAAAATTGTATGTGAAATTAGCGGTACTGGCTATGACAATAAATCACTTTCAGGATTAGAGCAAAAAACAGATCGAGCTGAAAAAGTTATTTATATTGCAGAAGATTCAGCGATGCTTCGTCAAATACTAGAAGAAACATTATCATCAGCTGGATATACGAAAATGAACTTCTTCAGCAATGGTGCAGAAGCATTAGCTCAAATTGAAAAATTAGCAAAAGAGCAAGGTGAAAAAATGTATGAACATATTAACCTGCTTATTACAGATATTGAAATGCCGAAAATGGATGGACACCATTTAACGAAAGTAATTAAAGATAGTGAAGTAATGAATCAATTACCAGTCATTATTTTCTCTTCATTAATTACAAATGAGTTGTTCCATAAAGGTGAGGCAGTTGGAGCGAATGCTCAGGTGAGTAAGCCTGATATTCAAGAGTTAATTGGTTTAGTTGATAAGTTAGTGCTTTAAAAGCTTTTATTTAGCTGGAAGAGAGGAACGAGCCAAGTATGGGAGCGGTCAGTGCCTAATAGAGGTCCATGCGATGTGAAAGACCAGAGATATGGAGTGTTTTTAGGTAAGTCGAAGAAGTAGGCTTTCGAGTGAGGGTGTGAAGAACCGGTTTAAAACACGCTTTTTAGTTGGAATAGAGGAACTAGCCAAGTGAGGAAGCGGTCAGTGCCTAATAGTTCTCCATGCGATGTAAGACCAGAGATATGGAGAACTATTAGGTAAGTGAAAGAAGTGAGCCTCCGAGTGAGGGTGTGAAGAACCGGTTTAAAACACATTTTTTTAGTTGGAATAGAGGAACTAGCCATGTATAGTACTGGTTAGTTCCTTTTTAGTATTCTATGCTTTGTACAGGCAGAAAAATCAAACGCTTCTGGAGTGTTTATGACTGTATGTATTAATAGTCTCTTTCGTGAATTTAGCTGTTTTTATTTAAGGGTTATTGTTTGGTTTATTTAATAAGTAGTAGGCTTTTTTCATTTAAAAATATAAGAGAATGTATTCTTGGATTGTGTTAGTAATATTTCGTGATAGCGCAAAATTTTTCGGTGAAATTATATTGAAAATACCATATAATATAATTAAATACATTTTATTGATATAGTATCTTGTTAGATTTTTTTAATATTTTCTATTATTTACATACTTTTTATACCTTTTTGTATGTTAATTATTTGACAGATAATTTCGAAATGTTATAATATGGATATGTGGGAATTTCTATTTTCTTAAAAGACATGGGAGTCAGATGAGAATTGTGAAAGGATGAGGGGGAGTGACACATATTATGTATCACCACACAGCAATCAATGTATTAAGTCTTTTACAAAACATGTCAAATAATAAAACGAACGATATGAAATTAGAGGCGGAATTTAAAAAAATAGAGAAACAATTCCAAATCGGGTATGAAGAGCTAATCGATTTATATAATAGAATGGTATTATTTCAAATAGATATAGAAAAAAATGGCGGTATGCGAGAATATGAAAAATCAGCGATTACTTGGTTGAAGTCTGAACTAGAACTATTGTATGAAGTATATCAATTTTGTCAACGTCACGGCTTAAACATCGCAAATATTTCAAAATATGTTAGTAAAAATGAACTGAATCTTTTTCCGAAAACGGAAAGCCAATTGCAAAACACGTATTATAAATTAAAAAAACAAGAAATCCCGTTTGAAAATATTGAAAAACAAAAACCGGGGCGAAAACGTAAATATGCACCTGTAAAAGAGACAATTGCTGAGACAAAACAAGAAAGCAAGCAGGAAGTAAATGAAGAAGATGAAAAAAGCCTCGTAACAGTTATATCTGGCATCGTAGATAACTTTGAAACAATTAGTCAATGTAGTGAAAAGAGAGAACACGAATTGCATCAGTTCATGGAGGGAATCTATAAGCTTTCTAGCATGGCTGCAGAGCGTTCGAAGGATGAGAAGAACGCACGTGGTCTTGAAGGCGAATTACATTCATTACGAGCTGAAAATGAAAGATTAAAACGAGAGAAGGCAGAGCTCGTTCATGATATTAAAGAAATGACGCATCATTTAATTCATTTCATGACGAGCTCGGATATCGATCAAATTCGCACATTGCCTTACTTCGTAAAAGAGTGCAAACAAGATCTGCATAAGCTAGGGTTATATAACGCACAAGACGGTAAAATGAAAATTATGGTCGATCGTAGTGGACAGGTTATGACCGTAACGCAATAAAAAATTTGGGTACAAAATAAAAGGGAGATACATAGTGTATATGTATTTCCCTTTTGTTTTGTAGACGATAACTTTAGATAATCATTCATGTGTTCAAAACGTGGCCTGTAAGCTGGATTAATTAATGCTTCATAAAAAGAAAAGAGTATATGTCTTTCAGTAGATATCCATAATAACCCATATGAAACACAACAACGAAAAAGGTGAATGTATGGACTCTTTTCATAAATGGTTACGAGGTGAAAAATCTTTTTCTTCGCAGGGCCAAGCTGACGATATATTAAACAGTACGGTTTCTTCTTCTTCTGTATCTACAAACTTAGAGCAATTATCTAAACTATTTAGCGGAATTCCAGAGTTAGTAATTAGAAACTTTCCATTAAAAAATGGACAAGAGGCCGCTCTAGTGTATATGGAGGGATTAGTAGATAAGGCTGTTATCAATACGGATGTTTTACGACCGCTCTTATTTCAAGAGTGGAATGAACAAGAGTTTTGGGAGTCGTCCATTTCTATCGGAAAAATCAAGAAGGTTGAAAAATGGTTAGAAATTGAGCAGGCTATTTTACATGGTAAAAGCATTTTGTTTATTGATGGCCAGTTAACAGTGTTAGAGCTAGACACGCAGGGGGCACCTAAGAGGGGGATTCAGGAACCAACAACAGAAACTGCATTGAAAAGTTCACACGAAGGATTTACTGAAGTAGCTAGCGAGAGTATTGCCCTCATCCGACGATATATTCCAAATCGTGAATTGAAGGTGAAAGAGTTTACTGTTGGAGAGCGGGCAACTTCCAAGGTGTTTATGTTGTATTTAGCGGATGTTTCAAATGAAACAGTCATTCGAGAAATGACGAGTCGTATAAAATCAATCAACATAGATGCTATTCTTAGTACCGGTACATTAGAGGGGCTTGTTGAAGATAATTCTTATACACTATTTCCGCAGTTTTCTATAACAGAACGCCCAGATACGACTTCACATCATATTTTGGAGGGGCGAATTGCAATTGTTGTAGATCGCTCGCCAGGTGTGTTAATTGGTCCGATGACTTTTTCGTCATTTTTTCAAACGATAGATGATTATAGTTTAAGGCCAGCTATAGCCTCATTTACACGGCTACTTCGCCTCACAGGATTATTTATTGCAATTTTTGCTCCGGCTCTATATATCGCTATGATTTCCTTTCATTATGAAGTGCTTCCTCTCAAATTGCTATTAACGATTGGAGAATCCCGTGCCAAAATTCCGTTTCCGCCTATTTTAGAAGCATTATTAATGGAATTAGTTCTTGAAATGCTCCGCGAAGCGGCTATTCGGCTTCCTGGTCCGATAGGGCAAACGATAGGTGTTGTCGGCGGGATTGTAATTGGGCAAGCGGCAGTACAAGCAGGGATTGTAAGTAATGTTATGGTAATCGTCGTCGCAATTACAGCAATCGCATCTTTCATCATCCCTAATTTAGAAATGTCAGCAGGAGTTCGTCTAATTCGATTTCCAATGATGGTTATCTCTTCTATATTCGGCATCATTGGGATTATGGTAGGGATGACTATAATTATAATTCATTTACTTTCTTTAGAGTCACTCGGTGTTCCGTATAGTAGCCCTGTGTCCCCACTACGTATTTCTGATTTGAAAGACGCATTTATTCGCTTCCCGCTAAAGATGATAAAGAACCGACCGTTATCCCTTCAGCCTAAACAAGTAAATCAGCAAGGAGATATGAGAGAAAGAGGGGACAAGAAGTGAAGACAGGTATAAAACAGGAGATATCTTTACTACAATACATTTTAACGATTAGCGGTGTGCAAGTCGGATTTGGTTTGCTGACACTTCCAAGGGAAGTAGCACAAGGAGCAGGGACGGATGGTTGGATTTCAGTTATTATCGGATGGGCGATAACGACAGTGGTGAGTCTTTGTATTGTAAAAATTATGGCTAAACATCCAGGAGATACTTTACTTAATGTGCTGACACGCTATTTAGGGAAATGGCTAGGGAAAATAGGGATGATAATTTGGATTTTATATTCATTGCTTGCAGCTATTTCTTTAGTATTTTCCCTTTTATATGTTATTCGTATTTGGATTTTGCCAAGAACCCCTAGTTATTTAATTTTGATTTTATTAACCATTCCTATGTATATGTTGGCTCGTGGAGGGGCACGAATTATAAGCCGCTACGCGGTCTTTCATTTTTTCTTTACGCTTTGGATGCCGCTTTTATTATTTATTCCCCTTAAAGATAGCCATGGGATTTATCTATTGCCATTTTTAAAGGAAGGGTGGATGCCAGTTTTTCACACTGTTAAATCAACGATTCTTGCTTTTCTCGGATTTGAATTTGCATTTGTTCTTTATCCTTATTTAAATGATAAACAATCGGCCGGGAAAGGTATTGTTATAGCTAATGTTATTACGTTGTTAATATATCTTCAAGTTACTCTCATTTGTTTCGTTTATTTTGGTCCAGACGGGATAACGAAATTTTTATGGCCAACCCTTTCGCTAATTACACCGCTTTATTTCTCATTTCTTGAACGGGTTGAAATAATATTTTTGTCGTTTTATCTTTTTATTGTTTTCGATTCTTGTATTCCATACATTTTTACCGCGACGGATGGAGTGAAGCAACTGTTTCATAAAAAAGAGGGATCAATGTTTATTTTGATGCTACTTTGTGCATGTGTTTTGTTTTGGGTCTTCTATACACCGTCGTCTTATCAAATAGATAGGTTAAGGGAATTGTGGGGGACAACTAGTTATTTCGTTGCTGTTCTTTTTCCAGTCGTATTTCTCTTGTACATAACTGCCTATCAGCGGTGGAAAAGGAGGAAGAATTAAATGCTGCGGTTTACTAAGTTTACGATGATCACTTTTCTATTAATATTTATGACAGGTTGTGGGGATCGGCTTGACTTAGAAAAACAGTCCATATCGTTAGTTTACGGTTTTGATATGGATGAACAAGGAAAAATGATTGTTTACGACTTAACGCCTAACTTTAATGAAGATGTTGAAAAAAAGTATGAAGTGCATGAAGCGCGAGTGAATACACCAAGGGAAGCGAAAGAAAAGTTTAATAGCTCCAGTAAAGGGTTAGTTTCTACTGAAAAATTACAATTAATATTATTAAGTCAAAAGTTTTTACAACAAGAAGGGGCGATGCCTTACTTTGATGTATGGTATCGTGATCCGAAAAATACAGGAAATATGCGTATTGTCGCCGTAAAAGGCACAGTTTCTTCTATAATACATAATGATTTCAAAGATAAGCCAACTATTCCTGAATATTTGACTGATTTAATTGAGACGAATAAGTTGTACAATCGTACAGCTGTTGCTACATTTCATGAATTCCATCAACAAACGTTTAATAAGGGAATAACACCTGCAATTTCAGAAATAAAAGAAGGAGAAAATGAAATCATAGTTACTGGTTCTGCGCTTTTAACGAGCCGTGGATTGTATAAGATATCTTTAAATCGTCATGAAAGTGCACTACTTCTTATGCTGAAAAATAAAGTGAATCCGCCAGTCTCTCTTACAATGCCTATTTATGCTAAAAGAGTGGAAACTGACAGCTCTCTTAAAAATTCAAGAGGGAAGGACTTTATAACGATAAACGTTCAAGATATAAAGCGGGATCTTTCAACTCGTTACGATAGAAATCATTTTGTTTTCAATATAAAGCTGGATCTCAATATATCTATTGCTGAGCGAACATTCGATGCAAATATGAGGAAAGATAAAGGAGAACTAGCTGCACTTATTACGAAACAATTGAATAAAGATTTCAATAATCTTATACATAAAATACAAAGTGAGAAATTAGATCCATTTGGATTTGGTGACTATGCACGTGCTTTTCAATATAAGCATTGGAAAAAAGTCGAAAATGATTGGCCAAATGCATTCTCAGAAGCAAGTGTCACAGTAACACCCGTCGTGAAAATTTTAGAAAATGGGATTATTAAATGATTTCAATTTATAACAAATAAAGGACAGTAAAGTAACTGTTAAAATATTGTATCCATCATTTTTAGGATTTGATTTTACTTAATGGGAAATTCTATTGTTAGAAAAGTCTTTACCTCATTTTTTTTTAGAAAGGAGAGAAGCGGATGGATTCAATATGGCTAGAGTATGCTTGGGCATTATTAATTTTAATCGGATTAGAAGGATTGTTATCGGCTGACAATGCCCTTGTACTAGCAGTTATAGCCAAGCATTTACCCGAAGAAGAGAAAAAAAGAGCTATAAATTACGGAATTATTATGGCCTTTGTTTTTCGATTTGCAGCCCTGTTTGCGATTTCATTTATTGCAAATGTTTGGCAAATACAGGCGATAGGAGCAGCTTATCTTCTTTACTTAGGATTAAAGCATGTCATTCAGGCGCAATTCGGAAAAAATAATCAAAATATTCACAAGGAAGATGAAAAGGAAGCAGCAGGAAAAAGTTACTGGTTCACAGTAGGAAAGATTGCATTAGCGGACCTTGCCTTTGCGATTGATTCAATATTAGCCGCAGTTGCTCTTGCTCTGGGGCTTCCAGATTCTCCGCTTGATGATTTCGGAGGTATGGATGGAGGACAGTTCATTGTTGTACTTCTTGGAGGGATAGCTGGACTTATTTTAATTAAATTTGCGGCAACTTGGTTTGTACAATTACTGGAGAAACGTCCAGCACTAGAAACAACAGCATATGCAATTGTTGCCTGGGTCGGCGTCAAACTTGCTGTAATTACACTTGCCCATGAGGATATAGGTATTTTAGATCATGATTTTCCACACAGTACAACTTGGACTTTAATCTTCTACGGAGTATTAGTTGCCATCGCACTCATTGGTTGGTTTGCACCGGGAAGTAAGTCATCTCAGAATAATCCTAAAATGTAATACAAAGGTCAGAGCATTATGTGCTTTGTCCTTTGTAATGATAATTATATTGTGTATTTTTCGATTTAACGCTATAATTACAGTGTTAAAGATGGAATCGTGATATGACCTGTTATGAATCTATCATTTTATTTATGAATAAATGGATTGGTATTTTAGCAAGATGTGCTAATAAACTACTCCACCATGATGATAACGTGCCAAAAATGTGGTGCGTATATTTTCGTGGTGGAGTTTTTTTATTCTCAAAAAGGGGGAGTAACCATGAACGACAGCATGGTTCATATTACAATTAACGGCAAAGAGTATATTGCTGAGCCTGGTTCAACTATACTGGGCATTATTAATGAGAACGGAATTGAACATCCACAAATTTGTTACGTGCCGGAAGTGGATCCTATTCAAACGTGTGATACTTGTATTGTAGAAGTGAACGGAAAGCTTGTGCGATCCTGTTCTACTGTAGTGACGAGCGGTATGAATATTGAGTTGTCCTCTACTAGTGCGAAGGCAGCACAACATGAGGCGATGGACCGTTTACTAGAAAATCATTTACTGTACTGTACGGTTTGTGACAACAATAACGGGAATTGTAAACTGCATAATACGGCAGAATTAATGGAAATTGAGCATCAAAAATATCCTTATGAGCCAAAAGTTGATGCAAGCGAAGTTGATATGTCTCATCCATTTTATCGCTATGATCCGAATCAATGTATCGCGTGCGGTCAATGTGTAGAGGTGTGTCAAAACTTACAAGTTAATGAAACGTTATCTATTGATTGGGAGGCAGAGCGCCCGCGTGTTATTTGGGATGAAGGAGTAGATATTAACGATTCTTCATGTGTAAGCTGCGGTCAATGTGTAACGATTTGTCCTTGTAATGCTTTAATGGAGAAATCGATGCTTGGTGAAGCTGGATTTATGACTGGGCTGAAGCCGGATATTCTTGAACCTATGGTCGATCTTATTAAAGAGGTTGAACCTGGATATAGCGGTATTTTCGCTGTGTCAGAAGTAGAAGCTGCGATGCGCGACACTCGTACGAAGAAGACGAAAACAGTATGTACGTTTTGTGGTGTAGGTTGTTCATTTGAAGTATGGACGAAAGGGCGCAAAATTTTAAAGGTGCAACCAACTTCTGAGGCACCAGTTAATGCAATTTCTACTTGTGTAAAAGGAAAATTCGGTTGGGATTTCGTTAATTCTGAAAAACGACTTACGAAACCTTTAATTCGTAAAAATGGAGTGTTCGTTGAATCGACTTGGGAAGAAGCGCTTCATGTAGTGGCGAATAAATTGGGCTCTATTAAAGAAGAGTACGGTAAAGGCTCTATCGGCTTTATTTCTTCTTCTAAAATTACGAATGAAGATAATTATGTTATTCAAAAATTAGCGCGTCAAGTGTTCGAAACGAATAATGTTGATAACTGCTCACGTTATTGTCAATCACCAGCGACAGATGGATTGTTCCGCACTATTGGAATGGGCGGGGATGCAGGAACGATTAAAGATATTGCGCAATCAGGTCTTGTTATTATCGTCGGTTGTAATCCAACAGAAGGTCATCCTGTGCTAGCAACTCGTGTGAAACGTGCGCATAAACTTCACGGTCAAAAACTAATTGTTGCAGATCTTCGTAAAACTGAAATGGCAGAGCGTTCGGATATCTTTATTAGTCCAAAGCAAGGAACGGACCAAGTATGGTTAATGGCTGTTACGAAATATATGATTGATCAAGGTTGGCACGATCAGCAGTTCATCGATGAGAATGTAAACTTCTTTGATGATTTCAAAGATAGTCTCGCGGAATATACGCTTGAATATGCAGAAGAGATTACAGGTATTTCAAAAGAAACGCTCGTTAAAATGGCAGAAATGATTCGTGATGCAGACGGTACGTGTATTCTTTGGGGAATGGGCGTAACGCAAAATACAGGTGGTTCAGATACTTCCGCTGCGATTTCAAACTTACTTCTTGCAACAGGAAACTATCGCCGTCCAGGTGCTGGTGCATATCCGCTTCGAGGTCATAATAACGTACAAGGTGCTTGTGATATGGGAACACTTCCAGGTTGGCTTCCAGGATATCAGCACGTTACTGACGATGTAGAACGTGCGAAATTTGAAATAGCTTACGGAGTAAAAATTGATAACAAACCAGGTCTTAATAACATTGAAATGCTTCACGCAATTGATGAAGGAAAAATGAAAGCTATGTACCTTGTTGGAGAAGATATGGCTCTTGTAGACTCTAACGCAAATCACGTACATGAAGTGTTATCAAGCCTTGAATTTTTTGTCGTTCAAGATGTGTTCCTTTCTAAAACAGCTCAATACGCTGATGTAGTATTACCAGCAGCGCCATCTCTTGAAAAAGAAGGTACTTTTACAAATACAGAGCGTCGTGTACAAAGATTATATCAAGTGCTTCCAACGCTAGGAGATGCGAAACCAGACTGGTGGATTGTGCAGGCAATTGCTAATAAATTAGGTGCAGACTGGAGCTATAATCACCCAAGTGAAATCTTTGCGGAAATGGCAAGCTTATCACCACTATTTGCACACGCAAACTATGAAGTGCTTGAAGGGTGGAACAGTTTCCACTGGGGAAGTTTTGATGGAACGAATACACCGCTTCTTTTCCAAGATGGATTTAACTTCCCAGACAAAAAGGCTCGTTTTGCGATAGCTGATTGGGTACGTCCTGCTGCATTCCCAGCAGAATACGATCTTCACATTAATAACGGCCGTATGCTTGAACATTTCCATGAAGGGAACATGACAAATAAATCAACTGGTATTCAATCGAAAGTACCAGGTGTTTTCGTCGAAGTTTCTCCAGAACTTGCAAGGGAACGCGGAGTGAAAACTGGTTCGTTAGTACGCCTTGTTTCTCCATTGGGGGCACTTAAATTACGTGCACTTGTAACGGATCGTGTAAAAGCGAATGAACTGTATTTACCGATGAACTCGACGGATAAAGAATCGGCAATTAATTTCTTAACAGGTCCTGCCGTTGACTTGCGTACAAACACGCCGGCATATAAGCAAACGAAAGTACGTATGGAAGTGTTAGAAGTTGATGGCGAAAATCCGATGCCAAAAACGAACCCACGTAATAAAAAGCGTCATCCTCAAAACGGAATTGAGGTAAATCGTAAGTGGGCTCGTCCAGGATACGTACATTTAACGGATAACTAAGGGGGAGAAAAGAATATGGCAGCACCTATTCAAGCGGTCCAGAAGCAGGAGCTAACTGAGGAAGACATAAAACAACAAAAACTCGAAGACTTAAAAGAACTGCTAGCTAATAATGAAGATGCCTTAAATCAAATGTTTAATATAGTAGGTGAATTAAATGACATTGGGGTGCTGGAAGCAGCAAATTCTATGCTGAAAGCGAAAGAACCAATCGCAAAAATCGTTCTAGGCCAAGTCACTCGTGAACCAGTTACAAATTTAATTAATAATATGATGGGCGCTGCAGGAGCTTTAACAGAACTTGATCCGGAACTTACGAAAAAGCTTATAGGTAGCGTATTGACAGGTATGGATGAAGGAAACCAGCATTTGCAAAGCAATAAAAAAGTAGGAATATTAGACCTTATGAAAGTACTGAAGGATCCAGATATTAATCGTGCTATCGGATTTGGTCTTCATTTCTTAAAAGGTATGGGTAAAGGGTTAAAAGAAGAATAGATAAGCAACAATAATAGTATTTCATATGTTGTTTGCGTACTTGAGGTAATTGTAAAAGATGATCCATTTCGTCTCATTATTAAATAGTTTAGACGAAATGATCATTTTGTTAAAATAGTTGTGATGGAATAACTAGGAAGGAATGAGAGTATGTCAAAAATGGTACATGAATTTAATGATATGATCCGAAAGCTTCGAAAAGAGTTGTTCGGGAAAGGGCCGGAAAGAATTCATACTGTATTTACCGAGAACATGGCGATTGCAACACTTTATGGGAATTTAACACCTACTGAGAAATTTATTTCGGGAACTACGGATGGGGCGGAAATGGTTCATATGGCTCGAACGAAAATGATTCAAGAAGTGTATGTGGCTAATCCTCATGAACATTTAGAAGAACTTGTTGGTGCGAAGTTAGTTCATCTGTTTTCTGATATGAAAGTAGATGAAGATATTGCAGTTTCCGTGTTTGTTTTTGATAAAAATATAACGTGAGAGAAGGATGCTCATCGTGAAATCGATTCAGGTGGAACGGAAAATTTTTAAATATGAGCAAGGGGAATTTAAACATATAGAGGACAGCATTGTAACAGAGTTTCCTGTTACGGTTAAAATTAACGGCCAGGAATTTGTTACAATGGTTAGTACTCCAGAGTATATTGAAGATATGGTAATTGGCTTTTTAGCCTCTGAAGGCATTATCCGAAAGTATGAAGATATTGATGAAATATGGATGCAAGAAAAAGAAGGCTATGTACATGTAAAAACGACGAAAATCAATCCTTATTATCGTGACATACAAAACAAACGTTATATTACTTCGTGCTGTGGAATGAGTAGGCAAGGGTTTGTTTTTGCGAACGATGCGCTGACTGCGAAAGAAATGAATGATATTCGCGTACAGATCTCTGCCGAGGATTGTTTTCGGTTAATGAATGATATGCAGCAATCTGCGTCTACGTTTCAACATACAGGCGGCGTTCATAATGCAGCTTTATGTAATGTGAGTGGAATTGTTTTAAGCCGCATGGATATAGGAAGACATAACGCTTTAGACAAAATTTACGGCTATTGTTTAAAAAATAACATTTCGATTGGTGATAAAATTATTGTTTTTAGTGGACGTATCTCTTCTGAAATTCTATTAAAAGTTGCGAAAATTGGCTGTGAAGTAATATTGTCAAAATCAGCTCCAACTGAGTTAGCGTTAGAACTAGCGGAGCAGTTAGGGATTACTACAATAGGCTTCATTCGTAATAAATCTTTAAATGTATATACGCATCCAGAGCGGATTATAAATATAAAATAAGTAGAAACGAGGCAATAATCATGAAATCTGTTACATTAGACAAATTAGATCGTCCTTTAAAGGATTTACGTATTTCTGTTACTGATCGCTGTAATTTTCGCTGTCGATATTGTATGCCAGAAGAAATATTTGGTCGTGATTATTCTTTTTTGTCTAATGATAAAATTTTATCTTTTGATGAAATTGAAAGGATTACACGTATTTTCGTTTCTTTAGGTGTAAGAAAGCTACGTATTACCGGGGGAGAGCCTTTACTTCGAAAAGACTTACCTGAACTCATACAGCGGTTAAACGAAATTGAAGGAGTAGAGGATATTGGTTTAACGACAAATGGATCATTACTTAAAAAGTTTGCTCCAGATTTATATAAGGCGGGTTTATCTCGTGTGACAGTTAGTTTAGACTCGTTAAATGAAGAACGATTCTCTTATTTAAATGGGAATAGAAGTAAAGTAAAAACGGTTCTTGCGGGAATACAGGCTGCAGCGGAAGCCGGAATGAAAATTAAAATGAACATGGTTGTTCAAAAAGGGAAAAATGAACAAGACATCGTTCAGATGGCAGAGTACTTTAAAGAGAATAAGCATATCCTTCGGTTCATTGAATATATGGATGTCGGAAATTTTAACGGCTGGGAATTAGGCGAAGTAGTTTCTAAGCAAGAAATAGTAGAGATGATTCATAAAGTGATGCCGCTTGAACGTATTGAGGCGAACTATCCTGGTGAAGTTGCGACACGTTATCGCTATATCGGTAGTGATGAAGAAATAGGAATTATTTCATCTGTAACGGATTCGTTCTGTTCATCATGTACAAGAGCGCGTATTTCAGCAGAAGGAAAATTGTATACATGTTTGTTTGCGTCCAAAGGAAACAATCTTAAAGAATTACTTCGCTTTGGATATACGGATGAGGAGATTACTAATGTTATTCGTGACATTTGGAATAATCGTTCAGACCGTTATTCAGATGAACGGTTAAGCAATACGAATAAAAAAGCAATGCCGAAAATTGAAATGTCGCATATCGGTGGCTGAGAAGCTACTAAGAATGTAGATTCTCTTTGTTAACGTAAATAGTGGGAAATGTGCAAGTTTTGTACACTTTCTATGAGTATAGTAAAAATGATGATTGATATTTCTGTAAGAGATATGCAGAGAGATTAAGCAGCATTCAAAAATCCTTACGATGATAAGGGTTTTTGGTGCTGCTTTTTTTAGATGAGAAAAATGGAGGAATTGGTTATGGCATTTCATAAACCGGAACAAATTGCTGCGCTTGTGATTGAATCCGGTGTTCAAAAGGTGAGGCAACCGCTATCAGCGATGCTTATTCTTGGTTTTTTAGGAGGAGCATTCATTTCGTTAGGATTTTTACTTAATATTCGTGTTCTAGGTAATGTACCAGAGCAGTGGGGAAGTTTAGTCAATTTTATAGGAGGAGCAGTTTTTCCTATAGGACTTATGCTCGTTGTTTTAGCAGGAGGAGAATTAATTACGGGAAACATGATGTCGATGGCCATGGCACTGTATGCACGGAAAATTTCATTGAAACATGTGTTAAACAATTGGACGTGGATCACTTTAACGAACTTCGCAGGTGCGCTTTTCGTAGCGTATTGTTTCGGTCATCTTGGCGGGTTAACTGAAGGTGCCTATTTAAATAAAACGATAGCGATAGCTCAAGATAAGTTACATGAATCTTTCGGGAGAACTTTAATTTTGGCAATTGGCTGTAACTGGCTCGTTTGCCTTGCAATTTGGTTAGCATACGGAACGAACGATTTAATCGGAAAGATTGTTGGGATTTGGATTCCGATTATGGCGTTTGTCGTAATTGGGTTTCAGCAAGTAGTAGCAAATATGTTTGTCATTTCAGCCGTGATTTTTGCGGGTCACCTTACGTGGATGGATCTTGCGAAAAACTTTGTGCCTGTCTTTATCGGAAATGTAATTGGCGGAGCTGGATTTGTTGGATTCGCTTATTTTTCTTGTTATCAGAAACAAAGTGCTACCGAAGAAGATGTATTGAAAAAATAACAGTATATGAAAGGAAGGCACCTCATGATAGAGCGGTATTCACGACAACAGCTGTTCACTCCTATTGGAAAAGAAGGGCAAGAGAAGATTAGAAATAAGCATGTATTAATAATAGGGGCAGGTGCGTTAGGAAGTGCAAGTGCAGAGGCGTTTGTACGTGCAGGTATCGGGAAATTAACGATTATTGATCGCGATTACGTAGAATGGAGCAATTTACAGCGGCAACAACTTTACGCTGAACAAGATGCGATAGAAAAGTTGCCAAAAGCAATCGCAGCGCAGAATCGTCTCAAACAAATTAATTCAGACGTGCAAATGCAAGCGCTAGTAATGGATGCAAAAGTAGATAATATGGAAGCTTTATTAGGTGGTGTCGATGTCATTATTGATGCCACAGATAATTTCGATATTCGGTTTGTAATCAATGATATATCACAAAAACATAATATCCCTTGGATTTACGGTTCTTGTGTCGGAAGTTATGGCATGAGCTATACAATTATTCCGAAGAAAACACCGTGCTTACATTGTGTGTTGAAAAGTGTTCCTGTCACAGGGGCGACGTGTGACACAGTTGGAATTATTAGTCCAGCTGTTCAAATCGTTGCAGCGTACCAAGTGGCAGAAGCATTCAAAATTTTAGTAGAAGACTATGAAGCAGTTCGGAAAACTTTTTTAATGTTTGATATATGGAGTAATCAATATCATTCTATCAAACTAGGAAAAATCAAAACGGAAGACTGTCCTTCGTGCGGAACAAATAGAACTTATCCTTATTTATCATACGAAAATCAAACGAAGACAGCTGTGTTATGTGGAAGAAGTACAGTTCAAATTAGACCAGCGCATAATAGACATTACAACTTTGATGAGTTAGAAAAAGTATTAAAGAATCACGGGAAAGTTGATCGGAATCCGTATTTGCTCTCTTGCCAATTAGAAGAGTATCGCATCGTCATTTTTCATGATGGTCGTGTATTCATTCATGGCATGAATGAAATTCAAAAAGCAAAACAACTATACTATCGGTTATTAGGCTAATAGAAAGGGATTGGTAATGATGGAAAGAAGGGTACCGATTACAGTTGAAGAGGCTGTTCGTAAAGTGATGGAATTTGCTAATTGTGGTGTAAAAGAACTAGTACCACTGGAATTAGCATACGGACGTACGTTAGCAGAAGATTTAGTGGCGGATCACGATGTGCCTTCTTTCAATCGCTCGCCATATGATGGATTTGCTATTAGGGCAGAAGATACTTCGCGAGCAAGTCGTGAGAATCCGATCGTATTTGAAGTAATTGGTGAAATTGGAGCAGGTTCCGTATTTCCTACAGAAGTAGGAGCGCTTCAAGCAGTTCGAATTATGACAGGGGCACAAATTCCGAAAGGATGTAACGCGGTCGTCATGCTAGAACTGACTCGTCATCGTCAATATAACAATATCGGAAAAAGCTATATGGAAGTGAGACGCTCATTTAAAGAAGGGGACAATATATCCTTTCAAGGTGAAGACGCACGTAAAGGAACCGTTCTCGCAAAAAGAGGTAGTTACATTAATCCAGGTATTTCAGCTCTTCTTGCTACATTCGGTTATAGCGAAGTTCCAGTAGCGAAAAAGCCCATAATTGGACTATTAGCGACTGGGAGTGAACTTCTCGATGTAAATGAAGAACTACAACCTGGGAAAATCCGAAATAGTAATACGTATATGATATCGTCTCAAATTCGAAGAGCAGGTGGAAGAGTAAAATACTTCGGGAAGTTTAGTGACGATTTTAATACGTGCTACGAAGCAGTGAAAAGAGCGTTAAGCGAAGTTGACATGTTAATTACAACTGGTGGTGTTTCGGTAGGCGACTATGACTATTTGCCAGCTATATACGAAAGGTTAGGCGCATCAGTTCTTTTTAATAAAGTAGCCATGCGGCCGGGTAGCGTCACGACTGTAGCGCAATTAAACGGAAAATTATTATTTGGATTATCAGGTAATCCATCTGCTTGCTATGTAGGTTTTGAATTATTCGTAAAACCTAGCATTCGTGCGTATATGTTTAGCGAAAAACCACATGTAAAACGAGAAAAAGCAATGCTCGGAGAAGACTTTCTAAAACCTAATCCATTTACAAGGTTTGTACGAGGTAAGCTTCAGTATAACGAAGGACAACTAATCGCTTATCCATCAGGATTTGATAAATCTAGTTCCGTTTCTTCATTAGCAGAATCAAACATTTTTATCGTCCTACAGGGCGGAACGAGAGGATATAAGAAAGGGATGTTTGTAGACATTCTTTTATTAGAAGATAACGAAGGTAGTGAATGGCCTTGGACATTCCGTAAAGTGGGGAGAGGTTTTGATGGGACAAGCACGATTTGAAATTGTCGATAATCCGATTGTAGTTGAAGAAGTAACGAATAAAGTAGCAAGACGCGAAGCGGGAGCAATTACAACTTTTATTGGAACGGTTAGAGAATTAACGAAAGGAAAACGAACGTTACATCTTGATTATGAAGCATATAAACCGATGGCAGTAAAAAAGCTTACTGAAATTGGAGAAGAAATTAAGAAACAGTGGCCAGATGCAAAAATAGCAATTACGCACCGAGTAGGAAGACTAGAAATAATGGATATTGCCGTTGTCATTGCAGTATCGTCGCCGCATCGTAAAGTAGCGTACGATGCGAATGAATACGCAATTGAACGTATAAAGAGAATCGTCCCAATTTGGAAAAAAGAATTTTGGGAAGATGGAACGAAATGGATTGGAGAGCAACTTGAAAATACTCCATATCCAGAAGGAAAACCAGAGAAAGAAGAATGAGAAGATGATTACAATTTTACTGTTCGCAAATTTACGAGAAGAAGTTGGTTTAGAGAGATTAGTAATAATAGAAAAACGAGAGATGAATGTTCAGCAATTGAAAAAATGGCTAAAAGATTACTTTCAATTACAGACGCTGGATACAGTTATGGTGGCAATTAATGAAGAATTTGTAACGGACGAAAATATTGTAAAAGCTGGAGATACTGTCGCGTTTATCCCGCCTGTAAGTGGAGGTTAATTTTTTCTATTCGAGTATCAAAATTTTCATACGTTAAGGAGGATCATTATGAGTGAATTTTCGCACTGGAATGAAGAGGGAAGAGCTAAAATGGTTGATATTTCTCAAAAGGACATTTCAACACGCACAGCTGTTGCGCAAAGTACAATTTCTTTATCAAATGAATTATTTGAAGCAATTCAAAGTGGTGGGTTGAAAAAAGGAGACCCGCTTCAAGTAGCACAAGTTGCTGGCATAATTGGTGCTAAAAAAACAGCGGATATAATCCCGATGTGTCACCCGATATTAATCCAAGGAACAGACTTTACGTTTCATTATGAAAAGAAAACTGATGGCTATGAATTAATCATACGAGCGACAGTAACATGCAGCGGTAAAACAGGTGTAGAAATGGAAGCATTAACGGCCGTATCAATCGCCGCCCTTACTTTTTACGATATGTGTAAAGCTGTTGATAAAACGATGGTCATGAAAGAAACATATTTAGTTCAAAAAACGGGTGGGAAAAGCGGAGACTTTTTTCACTAGGTAAAATAATTACAATGGAAGGAATGTGTATGATGATTACTCACGAACAGATTATGAACGCGTTAAGCCATGTCGAAGATCCAGAGTTACACAAAAGTATTGTGGAACTAAATATGGTTAGAAATATAAAAATAGATGGTACAGAAGTTGGGCTAGAAGTAGTTTTAACGATACAAGGTTGTCCGTTGAAAGCAAAAATTCAACAAGATATTGAAGAATCTCTTCGAAATATTGGGGCATCAAAAGTTTCTTTAACATTCGGTTCAATGACGCCAGAAGAACGAGCAACATTAACAGCATCTTTAAAGAAAGAGGCTAGAACAGAAACAGGTATGCCTAGTATGCTTCGATCTGATTCAGGGGTGCGTTTTATTACTATAACAAGCGGAAAAGGCGGAGTTGGAAAATCAACTGTGACGAGTAACCTTGCTACTGCTTTAGCTCGTATGGGCAAAAAGGTTGGGATTTTAGATGCAGATATATATGGATTTAGTATCCCAGCGATGATGGAAACGAAAGAAAAGCCAACGATGATCGATCAAACGGCAATTCCAGTCGTTAGTCACGGTGTTAAAATTATGTCGATGGGATTCTTCACAGATGGTAATAACCCAGTAATGTGGCGAGGACCAATGTTAAACAAATGGATTCAAAACTTCCTTGCGAACACGCACTGGGGAGAATTAGACTATCTACTTCTTGATTTACCACCTGGAACAGGAGACGTTGCGATAGATGTGGCTGCAATGATTCCACAAGCGAAGGAAATAATCGTTACAACTCCTCATAGTGTAGCTTCATTTGTCGCGTCTAGAGTAGGAGTAATGGCAAAACATACGAAACACGATATTTTAGGTATTGTTGAAAATATGGCATATTACGAAGAACAAGATGGCTCAAGAAACTATCTCTTCGGAAAAGGCGGTGGTGAAATGTTAGCAGAACAACTGCAAACAGAAGTAATCGCCCAAATACCTTTTGCAAAACGTGAAGAAAATAAGGGCTCATGTGTGTATGATGAAGACTCGCTTGTTGGGGAGATTTTTACTTCTTTAGCGGAGGATTTAATTTATAACGGATAAGTTGATATAAAAGTGGGATACATACACGTATGTATCCCGCTTTTTATTTTTTATAGAGTTATTTCAATAGTTTTAAAGGTTATATTTAAGATTGTAGTAACTTAGAAACCATTTGCGGAATTTGATTAGCCTGTGAAACCATAGTAAGTGCAACTTCAGTTAATAACTTAAACTTTAAAAAATCGCTCATTTCCTGCGCCATATCCGCGTCTTCAATTCGAGAAGAAGCATCTGTTAAGGCCATACTTTGACTATTTAAATTTTCAATATTAAACTGTAAACGATTCATCATCGCACCGAGATCAGCACGATGAAGTGATACATTTTGTAAAGCCTCTTCAATTTTACGAATCGCCGCTCTTGCTTCTTGTTCTGTTGAAATCTTGATGTCATGTTGTGTAGGGGAAGGGGGAATATGTTTCGTGATATGTACCGTATGACCGATATCATCTAACGTAATAGGACGGTTTTGATTGTCAAATACGGATAAATCATTAAACTCAGTTGTCTCACCGATATAGCCAATTTGTTCTGTTAAAGAGTGAAACTCTTTATTCAGCGAATTACGGTTTGTATTTGAATTTGTACCGTTCGCAGATTGAACAGCTAAATCACGCATACGCTGTAAAATATTCGTCACAGTTTGAAGGGCAGCTTCTGCCATGCGAAGCATCGATATCGCATCCTCATTATTACGAATCGCCACATGCATACCACTTGCTCTCGCATGCATACGAGTTACAATTGCAATGTTCGCCGGATTATCAGAAGCATCATTCAACTTTTTACCAGTCGCTAAATGCTCCATGGCAACATTCATACGCTTCGCATTCTCATACAACGACTGCCTAGCATTCATACTCAAAACATTTGTATCAATACGCATAATAGACACTCCTTATTTATATATGGTCTTAATGCCCAAAAACGGTTATGAAAAGAAAAGGGACCTATGCTCTCCTCCACCTAAAAAAAGAAAGGTTTTACAAATAATTCATCTATATAGAAAAAATGAACCTCTCCGCAAGTAGAGAGGTTCATTCATGAAGCTAAATCAAATGGCTTATTGTAATAATTTAGAAACCATTTGTGGAGTTTGGTTTGCTTGAGAAAGCATGCTGATACCAGCTTCGTTCAAGATTTTGAACTTAGTCATTTCAGACATTTCTTTCGCCATGTCAGCGTCTTCGATTTGAGAAGCAGCTGAAGCCATAGAAGAAGATTGGCTCTTCAGGTTGTTTACGTTAAAGTCAAGACGGTTTAATGTAGCGCCTAAAGTTGCACGGTTAGATGCAATTGTTTCAAGGGCTTTATCAATCGATTTAATTGCATCTGAAGCATTAGATTTTGTAGAACCTGCTGCAACTTCTGCAAATACTTTACCGATTTCTTGTGCGTTCTCCAAAGTATTTCCAGAACCGTCAGCTTTATTGAATTTATCAAGTGCTGCTGTAACTTTAGCTGCATCTTGTGCGTTTAGACCACCTTTGATTTTATCGAAATCAGTCTTAAATGCATCTACAGCAACTTGTCTTTTGGTAGCTGTATCACCAGTAGCAGTAGCATTTAAATCAATTAATGCTTGACCCTTAGTACCAGCAGTACCAACAACAGTGCTATCTGCTGGTGCCATAGTTTTATAAAGGTCACCAATCGCTTTAGCGTTGTCTAGAGTTTTGTTGTTTGTGTATTTATCCATGGCAGCAGTAATTTTATCAGCATTTTCAGCGCTTAGACCAGATTTAACTTTATCAAATTCTGTTTTAAACTCATTCACAGCATCGTTTAACTCATCTGTAGTTTTTGTGCCAGTAAGACCAGATAGAGCTGCTTGTTTAGTACCTGCAGCACTAATGTCACCAGTAGCAACACCAGCTAATGCTGTACCAGCACCAGCACCAGAGATACTTAATTTATCAATTAATAGCGAAGAAGTAGAAGAATCAGCTAAGTTAATGTTAATCTGTTTAGCTGTGTCAGCACTGTCAAGAGTTTGAATAGCGATTGAAGTGTTTTCGCCATTTAATAATTTCTTATCATTAAACTCTGTGTTTTTAGAAATGTAATCGATTTGTTCTTTTAATGCAGAAAATTCTTTATCTAATGCTTTTTGGTTGTCACCAGTGTTCGTACCGTTTGCAGATTGGTTAGCGATGTCACGCATACGAAGTAAGATGTTAGATACAGAGTTTAAAGCTGAATCAGCTGTACGGATTAATGACATACCATCTTGTGTGTTGTTAGCTGCAACACCTAATCCGCTTTCACGAGCACGCATACGAGTTGCGATTGCAAGACCTGCTGCATCGTCAGAAGCGTTGTTGATACGTTTACCGCTTGATAAACGGTCCATAGCGTTGCTCATTTTTGCTTGGTTTTGGCGCATGTACTCTTGAGTACGCATGCTATTAATGTTTGTATTAATTCTCATGTTAAGAACCCCCATTTTTTTATATTGACTTTTCTGCAAATTGAAAAACGGTAATATGCGAAAAAATCGATTTCGAGATTTATTGTAAGCCTTGCTACAACGGGTGTCAACTAAAAATTCGAATTAATGAATATAAAAAAATAACAGTTTAACAATCTATTCATTTTTTTATTAAAATATTATTAAAAGGATTATTGCAAACTTTTTAAAAAAACTCTAATATTAGATTATCTTTGTTTACCGAAAAGGTGATATTATGGTAGTTGGAAATATAGTAAAAGAAGTTCTTGCATATAAAAAAGGACAAATTCAGCAAAAGTTAAGTAGTCCGCAAGCGTTCGTTAGTAGCCGTTTTCAAGATCAATTGCAGAGTGAATCTGCGAAGGAGACGAAAGTTGCTAAAGAGCCGGCAAAAGTAGAAGATATGAGTCAGCCGGTACAATCTACGAAAATAGAAACGGTTGTTAATAAACCGGAACAATCTATTAATAAAGTAGAGGAAGCGAGTAAGCCTGAGGAGACGGAGAAAGCTGAAACGAAGAAAGTAGATGAAGTGCAAGTTGCACAAAAAGAGTTTGAGCGACGTTTCTCAGAAACGAAAAATGAGCCTGCTGATACGTGGGGATTAACGAATAAATATAATATTCAGAAAATACGTTCTTCAAATGAAGGTAAGTATGAGGATATTATTGATCGCGTAAGTAATACATATAGAATTCCGAAAACGTTAATTCAAAAAATGATTGAAGTAGAGTCTAATTTTAATCCAAAAACGGTGTCACATGCAGGGGCGATGGGGCTGATGCAGCTTATGCCAGCGAATGTGAAAGAGATGGGTATAAAAAATCCATTTTCACCAGCTGAAAGTATTGAGGGCGGTGTGAAAGAGTTAAGCGGTTATTTAAAGAAAAATAACGGTGATCTCGTATTGGCGCTTGCTTCTTATAATGCTGGTCCTGGTAATGTGAGAAAGTACGGAGGCGTACCACCATTTAAAGAAACGCAAGGATATATTAAAAAAATATTAAATATCGACGTTTCGAAATAGAAAATTTCATATATAGAGAGAACATGAAATTTTCGTGAACATGATATGGGAGTTGGCTAGATTTGAAATTACAAGATGATATTCCGTTAACAATTTATTTTGAAATCGGAAATACGAAAAAGAAAATTGAAGATCTGCTTCATATTACGAAAGGTACATTGTATCGTCTTGAAAATTCAACGAAAAATACGGTGCGTCTTATGCTTGAGAATGAAGAGATTGGAACCGGAAAGATTTTGACGAAGAATGGGAAAATGTACGTTGAAATCGTTGAATTGAAAAGGTAGGGAAGGGGATTGTCATGAGTGGCGAAAAATTAAGCCAAGAGCAAATTGATGCCCTGCTGAAGGCGGTGAATGAAGGCGAGGAAATGCCAGCTTTCGCACAAGAAGCAGGGAAGCAAGATAAATTTCAAGAGTATGATTTTAATAGACCAGAGAAGTTTGGTGTTGAACATTTACGTAGTTTGCAGGCGATTGCGTCTACATTTGGAAAGCAGACGTCACAGACGTTGTCAGCGCGTATGCGTATTCCAATTGAACTCGAGCCTTCTACTGTTGAGCAAGTTCCATTTACGAGTGAGTATGTAGAGAAAATGCCGAAAGATTATTATTTATATTGCGTGATAGATCTAGGTTTACCAGAGCTTGGAGAAATTGTTATTGAGATTGATTTAGCGTTCGTCATTTATATTCATGAATGCTGGCTTGGTGGAGATAGTAAGCGTAACTTTACGATGCGTAGACCGCTAACGGCGTTTGAATTTTTAACGCTTGATAATATATTCTTGCTTCTTTGTAAAAATTTAGAGCAATCATTTGAAAGCGTTGTTGCGATTGAACCGAAGTTTGTAACGACGGAGACAGATCCGAATGCGCTGAAGATTACAACGCCAAGCGATATTATTTCATTACTGAATGTAAATATGAAAACAGAGTTTTGGAATACGACAGTTCGTATCGGTATTCCGTTCTTATCTGTTGAAGAAATTATGGATAAGTTAACGTCTGAAAATATTGTCGAACATTCTTCGGATAAGCGTAAAAAGTATACGTCTGAAGTAGAAGTGAAAGTAAATCAAGTGTACAAACCTGTTCACGTTGCGATTGGTGAGCAAAAGATGACGATTGGTGAGATTGAGAAAATTGAAGAAGGCGATATTATTCCGCTTCATACAAAGGTTTCAGACCAACTACGTGGTTATGTAGATGGAAAACATAAATTTAATTGTTTTATCGGGAAAGATGGAACGCGTAAGGCGCTCCTATTTAAAAGTTTTATAGAGTAGGAGGATCCATATGAAGCATGAAGTATCTCCTGTGTCATTAATGGGATTAGAAGAATTTGCAGGGAAGCGAAATGAAGCAGGTAAAGCGCATATTGATACCGTTTCGGATATTTCGATTGAACTTGGTGTAAAGCTTGGGAAGTCATCGATTCAGCTTGGCGATGTGAAACAATTAAAAGTTGGCGATGTTCTTGAAGTAGAGAAAAATTTAGGACATAAAGTAGATGTATATTTAAGTGATATGAAGGTCGGTATTGGTGAAGCTATAGTAATGGACGAGAAGTTTGGCATTATTATTTCTGAAATTGAAGCTGACAAGAAACACGCGGCGCTTATGAAGGCGCAAAATCAAATGCAAGATAAAGAGTAGAGGAGGAGTCATATGTCGTATATGACGACCTTATTTCAAGTCGTTTTACTGTTTGGTGCGCTCGGCTATGGTGCATATTATATGACGAAAAAGACGCGCAAACAGCAGTTTTTTAAGCAAGGTGAAAACGGCCATATTCAAGTGAAAGATGGTGTTTATTTAAATCATCAAACGAGCGCCTTTTTATTTGAAGTGGATGGGAAGCAAGTTTTTACTGTTATAAGTAATAACGGTGTACAATCAGTACAATTAACAGGAACAGGAAATCAGTTTCAACAAGCGCTAGAAGACGCGGTGAAGAGTGAAACGAAAAAAGTAGAGGATCCATCATGAGAATAAAGAAACAGTTATCGTTATTTGCCGTTATTTTCGCATTTTCTATTATTTTTTCATTTGTTTTTGTAAATCCAGCGTATGCAGCCCCGAACGGCTTTATTAATTTCGAAAATGGAAAAGAGTTTACGAGTAATTCAAGTGTACAACTATTCGCGCTCGTTACCCTTCTATCATTATCTTCTTCTATCGTTCTTTTATTTACGCATTTTACTTATTTTATGATTGTTCTTGGGATTACTCGTCAAGGGCTTGGGGTTATGAATTTACCACCGAACCAAGTGCTTGTTGGACTCGCATTATTTTTATCGCTGTTTACAATGCAGCCAGTGCTTGGTCAATTAAAGAGTGATGTGTGGGACCCGATGACGAAAGAAAAAATAACAGTAAGTCAAGCTGCGGAAACGACAGCTCCGATTATGAAAGATTATATGTCGAAGCATACGTATAAGCATGATTTGAAAATGATGCTGAAAGTGCGTGGAGAAGAGTTGCCGAAAGATTTAAAGGATCTTTCATTGTTTACGCTTGTGCCATCCTTTACGTTAACGCAAATTCAAAAAGGGTTACTTACAGGGATGTTCATTTATTTAGCGTTTGTCTTTATTGATTTAATTATTAGTACACTTTTAATGTACCTTGGGATGATGATGGTACCGCCGATGATTTTAAGTTTACCATTTAAAATACTTGTTTTCGTATATTTAGGTGGATATACAAAAATCGTCGATATTATGTTTAAAACGGTCGCCTGAAACGTTTGATGCTATGTGATAGGAGTCATATAAATGAATACGTCACCAATTATAGATATTTTCCAAACCTTTTTTTATAAAGGGGTTATGATTTTAATGCCGATTGCCGTTGTAAGTATGATTGTCGTTATTATTATCGCCGTTATTATGGCGATGATGCAAATTCAAGAGCAAACGTTGACGTTTTTACCGAAAATGGCGAGTATTGTGCTCGTTATTATCATTTTAGGTCCGTGGATGTTTCAAGAGTTAACGATGCTTATTTTAGATTTATTTGATAAAATCCCATCGCTATTGCGTTCGTACTAAGATAGGTGAACTGAAATGAATATGGAATTATGGGCGGCGACGTTTTTTGCGTTTTGTCGCATTACTTCATTTTTATATTTTCTACCGTTTTTCTCAGGCCGATCAATTCCGGCGATGGCAAAGGTTACATTTGGACTCGCTCTTTCGATTACAGTGGCAGATCAAGTGGATGTCTCTCACATAAAGACAGTTTGGGATGTAGCAGCTTATGCAGGAACGCAAATTGTAATTGGGTTATCACTTTCAAAAATTGTAGAGATGCTGTGGAACATTCCGAAAATGGCAGGGCATATTTTAGACTTTGATATCGGTTTATCACAGGCGAGTTTATTTGATGTAAATGCAGGGTCACAGTCCACTTTGCTATCAACAATTTTTGATATATTTTTTCTTATTATTTTTATTTCACTTGGCGGCATTAACTATTTCGTTGCCACGATTTTAAAGTCGTTTCAATATACAGAGGCGATTTCAAAATTGTTGACGACTAGTTTTTTAGATAGTCTACTCGCAACGTTATTATTTGCAATTACATCAGCGGTTGAAATTGCTTTGCCACTTATGGGCAGTCTATTCATTATTAATTTCGTCCTTATTTTAATCGCAAAAAATGCACCGCAATTAAACGTTTTTATGAATGCGTACGTAATTAAAATAACGTGTGGTATTTTGTTTATTGCGATGAGTGTACCGATGCTCGGTTATGTGTTTAAAAATATGACAGACGTATTACTGGAAGAGTATACGAAACTATTTAACTTTTTCTTAACGAAGTAGGGGGACGCGCATGGCAAAGGATAATAAAACAGAAAAGGCCACCCCGCAGAAGCGTAAAAAATCGCGTGAAGAAGGGAATATCGCCCGGAGTAAAGATTTAAATAATTTATTTTCCATTCTTGTATTAGCAGTTGTCGTTTACTTTTTCGGAGATTGGCTCGGTTATGAGATCGCACATTCCGTAGCGGTACTGTTTGATCAAATTGGAAAAAATACAGATTCGACCGAGTATTTTTATTTAATGGGCATATTACTTCTGAAAGTATCGGCTCCTATATTAATACTTGTATATGCTTTTCATTTGTTCAATTATATGATTCAAGTTGGTTTCTTATTTTCTTCTAAAGTACTTAAGCCGAAAGCATCACGTATTAATCCGAAAAACTATTTTACGAGATTGTTTAGTCGTAAAAGTTTAGTAGATATTTTGAAATCACTATTTTATATGGGATTAATCGGTTACGTTTCTTACGTTCTCTTTAAAAAGAATTTAGAGAAGATTGTTAGTATGATTGGATTTAACTGGACAGCGTCACTTACTGAAATTATTAGCCAAATTAAATTTATCTTTCTAGCCATTTTAATTATTTTAATCATTCTTTCAATTATTGATTTCATTTATCAAAAATGGGAGTACGAACAAGATATTAAGATGAAAAAAGAAGAAGTGAAAAGGGAGCATAAAGATAATGAAGGGGACCCGCAAGTAAAGGGGAAACGAAAAAACTTTATGCATGCCATCTTGCAAGGGACAATCGCGAAGAAGATGGATGGCGCAACGTTTATTGTGAACAACCCGACGCACATTTCAGTTGTGCTTCGTTACAATAAACAAATTGATGCGGCGCCAATTGTCGTTGCAAAAGGGGAAGATGAGCTCGCATTATATATACGAACGCTTGCCCGTGAACAAGAAATACCAATGGTAGAGAACCGTCCGCTCGCTCGTTCTTTATATTATCAAGTCGAGGAAGATGAGACGATTCCAGAAGATTTATATGTAGCTGTAATTGAAGTTATGCGCTATTTAATTCAAACGAAAGAACTTGAAGTATAATAGCGCGTTTGGAGGGGATCTCTTTGTTTAAGATGGATTCTGCAAGAACCTATTTTTCTATCTTTTTAGCAGCGTCATTCGTTGTGGCGCTCTTAATTCCACTTCCACCATTTATACTTGATATCGTTATCGTTTTTCTACTAAGTATGTCAGTGCTTATTTATATGCGAGCTACAAGTATTAACGAGTGGGATGAATTAAAGTCATTTCCGACGATGTTGTTATTAATCGGGATTTTCCGCGTATCGATTAACGTTTCGACGACGCGAGCGATTTTAACAGACGGAAATGCGGGTCATGTTATTGAAGAGTTCGGCCAGTTCGTAATTGGCGGAAACTTATTAATTGGTATCGTTATTTTTATAGTATTAATCATATTCCAGTTTATCGTTGCAAACGGTGCGTCTCGTACAGCTGAAGTAGCAGCTCGTTTTACACTTGATTCTTTACCAGGGAAACAAATGTCTATCGATGCTGACTTGAATCAGCGTCTTATTACAGAAAAAGATGCACAGGCGAAACGAAAAAAATTAAATATGGAAACAGAGTTTTACGGAGCGATGGATGGTGCCGGAAAGTTCATTAAAGGGGACGTTATTTTCGGGATTGTCATTTTATTCGTAAACATTATTTTCGGCTTAATTGTTGGTATGATGCAGCAAGGAATGAGCTTTGCAGATGCGGCTATTCACTATACACAGTTAACTGTCGGTGACGGAATTGTAAACCAAATCGGTTCGTTAATGCTTGCGATTTCAACAGGTATTATCGTAACGCGTGTATTTGACGGTTCAGCTGATACAGTAACTGAAGGAATCTTTAAAGAGTTATTAGCGCATGAAGTTGTTGTATATGCACTCGGTGGTTTATTTATCGCAATGGGTGTTTTTACACCGTTACCATTTCTACCCTTTGCTCTCGTTGGAGGCACGATTGTTTTCTTAGGAGTTCGTAATAAAAAGCGAATAAAGAAAGAAAAAGAAGACGAGCTTCAAAAAGAATTAGAAATGATTCAAGGCGAGGATGAGCAATTACAGCAAGTGGAAGATTCATTCGGCGTCTTTACAGATAAATATCCGATTATTGTAGAACTCGGTTTAGATTTAGCGGCACTTGTAAAGCAGAAAATTAACGGGGAAACAGCTCGTGATAAAGTTGTTCTAATGAGGAAATCAATTATTACTGATCTTGGTATTAACGTTCCTGGAATTAACTTTAAAGATAATACGAGTTTTAGACCACGTGGACGCTACATTATTCGTATTAAAGGTGCGAAAGCTGCTGAAGGTGTTTTAAAATCAGGTTATTTATTAGCACTGAAAACACCGAACGTAATGGCTGATTTAGATGCAGAACCAGCGAAAGATCCAATTTTTGGTGAAGATGGATATTGGATTTTGGAGCATATGGTACAAGATGCACAAATGAAAGGGTATCAAGTGTTAGAGCCGCTTAGCATATTAATTACGCATTTAGATGTAGTCGTTAGACGTAACCTTCATGAGTTAATTCAGCGTCAACATGTGAAAGACTTGATTCACTCGCTTGAAAATGATAATGGCGTTTTATTAGAAGAGATTAAGAAGAAAGAAATTGATTTATCACTCGTTCAAAATGTTATTAAACAACTGCTGAAAGAAGGAATTTCAATCCGTGATTTACCAACGATTATTGAAGGTATTATTGATGGGAAAGAAATTTATCAAAACCATGTTGATGGTGTCACTGCATTTGTACGTGAATGTATTTCAAAAGTTATTTGTGAGAGTGCGAAAAATCCTGATGGGAAAATTTATGCAGCACTTTTCGCTGATTCGCTTGAGTTAGATGCAGATGTTGTTAATAATTCATACCAAGGTTATTTATTAAACTGGGATTTAGATTTAGAAACGCGTGTAGTAGAACAAGTACAGCGCGTTTTCAAACAAGCTCGTTTAATGGGACGAGAGCCAGTATTATTAACGCGTAGAAAAGATTTCAGGTTTGCGATTGTGAGACTTCTTGAACGTTATCAAATAGAAGCTAAAGTATTATGTATTAGTGAATTGGCACCAGAAATTGTTGTAGATCAAATTGCTTATATTGAATAGTAGGAGGTGAAGTAATGGAAAGTACAGAAAAAAAAGAAGCGTTAATGCGAATAAAAGCAGCTTCGAAAAATGAATTGTATCGAAAGTTATTTGACCAATATGGTACAGATTATTACTACGTTGTCGATGAAAGTGTAAAACGAAACATTCCGTTTTTTTGGAAAAAGAATTATGAAATGTTAGTCGCTTTTCCTGAAGATAAACAGGCTGAAAATAGCGAAGGAACAACTCAATTTCATGAGCAATTAATGGATGTTGTAGGTGAACCTTCAGAAGAAATCGTGAAGGTGAATGGAATTCAATCAGTCTTGCACAATTTAGAAAACGTAACGACTTCTATGTCGTACGCAGCGATGCAAACAGGAAATAGTGAAGAATGGGCAAGAAAAAAAGAGAAACTATTACAACTGTTTGAAAAAGGTATTGTCGTTGTGAAACATACAGAAGAGACGAAAGTAGCTAAAAAACAGCCTGTTGTGAAACAAGCTATTCCTGTAAAGAAAGAAGAAGTAGTTATAAAAAAAGAAAAACAGGAATCTGTACCATTTATTATTCAAAAAGTAATTCGGATGTTAGAACAAAACGATGTGGAACAATATTTCATTCATGCATATGCTGAAAAATTAAAAGTGAAGTTTGAGAATGCAACGATGATTACAGAAGAAGAAGTCATCGGATACATATTGGAAGATATGAGATCTCATTTCAATACTGAAAACGTATTTGAAAAAGAGGTACAAACAATTGCATTAATCGGTCCAACTGGCGTTGGAAAAACGACGACACTTGCGAAAATGGCATGGCAGTTTCACGGTAAGAAAAAAACGGTTGGTTTTATTACAACAGATCACTCTCGCATCGGAACGGTACAGCAACTGCAAGATTACGTGAAAACAATTGGATCAGAAGTTATCGCTGTGCGGGATGAAGCCGCAATGGCACGGGCGCTTACTTATTTTAAAGAAGAAGCGCGCGTCGATTATATTTTAATAGATACAGCCGGAAAAAATTATCGTACGTCAGAAACGGTTGAAGAAATGATTGAGACGATGGGGCAAGTAGAGCCAGATTATATTTGTTTAACGTTATCAGCTTCTATGAAAAGTAAAGACATGATTGAAATCATTACGAACTTTAAAGATATTCATATTGATGGTATCGTGTTTACGAAATTTGATGAAACAGCAAGTAGTGGTGAATTGTTGAAAATTCCAGCAGTATCATCAGCTCCAATTGTATTAATGACAGACGGACAAGACGTGAAGCAACATATACATATCGCTACAGCTGAACATTTAGCAAAACAAATGTTACAAACATCGTAAGAAAAGAGGTGAAGAATAAGGCGCTTGCCTTATTCAAATGAGTATGAACGGTCTTTATATAGGTTCTATGGGTATGATGAATTACATGCAGCATATTAATGTTCATTCGAATAACGTCGCAAATGCCCAAACGACAGGATTTAAAGCAGAAAACATGACGTCTAAAGTATTTGATGTGCAAGACACATATCGCCGCGGAGACGGATCGGCGACAAATATCGGTTCGGTCGATTACGCTGTCGTACCAGCTGCGACGCATGTGAACTTAGTACAAGGAAATGTACAAATGACAAATAGTGCTACAGATTTCTTTTTAGACGACGGTGCGGCTGGCACATCATCATTTTTCGTTACATCTAAAAATGATGAAACATTTTTAACGAGAGACGGTAGTTTTACATTAAATAGTGACCGTTATTTACAAACATCTTCAGGTGCTTATGTTATGGATGTAAATAATGAACGTATTCGTATTCCAGAAAATGTAGATTTCTTCGTATCTAATAATGGAGAAATTTATAGAGAAATTAACGAAGGAACGCTGCAAAAACCAGATATTAAGAGAATAGTAATTGCACAATTGCAAACGAAAACAGTCGATGCAGAAACGAACGCTCGCCTTGTGCAACGAGAAAATAAAAGTTTTACACTAGCAGAAGGTAACATCGCTGATTTACCGAATGGAACAGGGATTGTGAAAAATCATATGCTAGAAAATTCAAATGTAGATATGACGAAAGAGATGGCAGATTTAATGACGAATCAAAAAATGATTCAAGCATCGCAGCGCATCATGACTTCGTTTGATAAAATTTATGAAAAAGAAGCGAATGAAATATTGAGATAAAGTGAAACTTTAATCAGTGGGGGGCATCCCCCACTGATTATTAGTTGAACCAATCGGGCATTTACGGGCAGTTATTCCCCGCCTAACTTCTGGTTTTGAGCTAGGAGCCGTACTGCCCGTTAATGCGGGATAAAGGACTCCCATTAGCGGGAGTCTTTTTTGTTGTTGCATTTATTTCAGTAACATCATAAAATGATAATGATTATCAATATCGTTATTGTTATTCTTTAAAAAGAATGGAGGTTGTGATTGTATCAGTCTTTGCTTAACTAGGTGAATTAAAAACTAAGGGGAAGGTGTGTACATATGTCTACCAAAAAACAGCTTTGCATTGGGTTATGTTTGATTTCTAGAAAGAAAGAACAAGAGAATAAGTTTGATTCAGGAATCGATGAACAAGTAGAGTTAGCAAGACTGGCAGAGAAGGCTAAGTTAGATTTTGTTTTTAAAGCGGATTATTTAGTGACACATCCAGATTTAATTGCACGTAATAAGGGGAATGTAATTTTAGATCCAACATTACTTTTTACCGCTATTGCTTATGCGACAGAGAAAATTGGAGTCGTTACGACCGCTTCAACATCATTTTATCCACCATATATACTAGCGAGGCAACTACAATCTTTAAATTGGATTAGTAACGGCCGAGTAGGATGGAACATTGTCACATCAATTGATGGTGCTGAAAACTTTGGTGAGACAGGGATGCCACCATCTGAAGAGCGATACGCGAAAGCGGCAGAATGTACAGATTTAGTTAGAAAACTTTGGAGGAGCCATCCTTATGAAGTTTTAAAAGAAGACAACGCAGATGTAATTAGAGAAATGGTACAGCCAATTGAGCATCGTGGTGAACATTTTGAGGTGAAAGGTCCACTTAATGTTCCGCAACATATTTCTGGGGAAATGCCTTTATTTCAAGCGGGTGCTTCAGAGTCTGGCCGGAATTTTGCTGCTTCTGTTGCGGATGCAATTTTCGCCGCGATGCCAGATGTAGAGTCAGGAATCGAACTTCGTCAAGATTTAAGAAGAAGAGCAGAAAAGCATGGCCGAAAGCAAGATGATATACGTGTATTGCCTGGTTTATATTTCTTTATTGGTGATACATATGAAGAAGCACTTGAAATGCATAGGCAAGCTCATCAACATCTTACGAGGGAGAAGAGATGTGCTTTACTCGAAATGGTTCTCGGATTAGACGCTAGAGGGATACCATTAGAAAGTAAGGTTACTGAACATATGCTGCCGAGTAGGAATCAAACTGTACGCAGTAAAACACATGCCGAATTATTGCGGAATTTCATCATTAAAAATGAACCAACTGTTGAGCAAATACTAGAACGACCAGAAGTTGTTGGTTCTGCTCATTGGGTCGCTATTGGCACACCACAAGACGTTTTCAAACAAATTATAGAAAGATTTGAAGCAGGGGCACTAGATGGATTCATTGCAATTCCAGGCGGACCTCCTAAATCATTGGATCTATTCTTTAGTGAAGTGATTCCTTTATTCGTGAGAGCAGGTGTATTTAGAGAAGAGTATACAGGTTCAACCTTGCGTGAACATTTAGAGGGGACTTTATCAAATACTTTGCTGTTAAAATAAGTGGAATAGTATGTAGAAAAGGTCTTTCATAAGAAGGCTTTTTCTTTTTTGTCAAAATTTCAGAATTATCAATTGACTTTAGGGGTCTTCTTTTTTTATATTAGTAGGTATAGTAATAACTACTAATATAAAATGAATGCATCGTTTTCAAATGAGAGCTATGTAGATTATGAGGGGTTACCGATGGATGAAATAATAAAAGAGTTACAAAAGTTAGGTTTTTCCCAGTATGAATGTAAAGCGTATATTGGACTATTAAAACATTATCCAGTAACAGGTTATGAAGTGAGTAAACAAACAGGGGTACCTCGTTCGATGATTTATGAAGTACTTGGCAAGTTGATGGATAAAGGAGCGGTGCATATCGTTCCTTCTGAACCAGTGAAATATGTACCAGTGCCAGCTACGGAATTAATGGATCGAATGCGAAAAGATTTTGAAAAGTCCTTTGCATTTTTAGACCAGAAATTAAATTGTTTAGAACAAGAGCGGCAAATTGATGTAATTTCGCATATTCGCTCAAATGATCGTGTTTTAAAAGAAATATGCAATATAATTAATAGAGCAAAAGAAGAGCTATGGATTTCTGTATGGGAAGATCAAGTGCACGAGATTGAGCCGTTCATTCATCAAAAGGAAGAGGAAGGCGTACATATATTTTCCATTTTATTTGGTGCTCCAGAAACAAAAATAGGAGCGACATTTCATCATAATTATATGACACCTCACGTCGTTGAAAAAAGAATGGGAGGTCATTTAACTGTTATCGCGCGTGATGGGGAAGAAGTATTAATTGCTAACTTCTCAAATGATAGCACTTCATGGGCCGTTACAACGTATGATCCAGCTCTAGTTCTCGTTGCTACGGAGTATGTGCGGCACGACATTATGGTGGAAGAGATTACGAAGGAGTTTGGAGCTGATAAATTAGATACATTATGGCGTGAAAACATAGATTTAGTTCATGTCGTAACAGGCAAACGTAGTATGGAAGAAATGGAGGGAGAGAATGGTGAATAAAGCTCAGGCACATATGACATTGCAGAGTGATGATACATTTCAACAAGGTGTAAAGGATTGTTTACCAACTGTATTTGGATATTTGAGCATTGGTATAGCGGCTGGTGTTATTGCGAAAACAGCTGGTTTCTCCATCATTGAAATTGCTTTTATGTCCACTTTAATTTACGCAGGTTCTGCTCAATTTATATTAGCGGGTATGTATGCAGCGGGTGCCCCAGCCTCGGCAATTATTTTTACTGTGTTCTTTGTTAATTTACGTCACTTATTAATGAGTGCTGCACTCGCACCTTACTTCACCAAGATACCTCTTTTTAAAAATTTAATAATTGGTTCGCAAATTACAGATGAAACTTTCGGCGTTGCAGTGCAACAAGCAGCACAAAAAGGCCATTTAGGCGAGAAATGGATGATGGGACTTAATGTAACAGCATATTTAAATTGGATTTTAGCTACAGTTCTCGGAGGGCTTTTTGGAGAGTGGATACCAGATCCTCATACGTACGGAATGGATTATGCGTTACCAGCGATGTTTATCGGATTATTTGTACTTCAGCTAATAAGTAGTAAACCGAAACTAGCCATTCATCTAAGTGTTGCAATTGTAGCGATTATTATCGCATACGTTTCACACTTATTTATGCCAGATAGTATAGCAGTTATTATCGCAACACTTTTAGCTGCGACAATCGGGGTGGTGATTGAAAAATGGAAGTAAGATTGGACGTATTATTCCTTTTACTAGCAGCAGGAGCTGTCACACTCGTACCACGTATTTTACCTCTTCTCGTATTTAGTAAACTACAAATTCCAGACTGGGGTTTAAAATGGTTAAATTACATACCAATTGCGATATTAGCAGCACTTTTAGCACAAGTATTATTTATGCATGAGACAGTGCAGTGGGATTATATCATTGCGGCAATTCCTACATTTTTCGTAGCGATATATACTCGTAGTTTATTAGGAACAGTATTAACAGGAGTCATTGTAATTATTTTGTTACGTTTATTTTTCTAAAAAGGATTCAGCTCATATAATAGCGAAAGGTGTAATAACATGAAATATATAGGGGTGGTGTTATGATACTTTTAACGATAGGTGCTATTTTATTCACGGTATTCATTTTCTTTATTATCGGTTTTATTACGTTTTTGATGGTGGTTGATAAGGCGACACCTCAAATTTATTACACACCTTGTGAAACTATGACAATAAAATCTAAAGGTAAAAATAGAAGGAAGAAAAGTTGAACGAAGGCTTTTCTTTCTTCTATTTTTCTTGCTTTATAATGTTCTATAAAACGTTATAGAACATGCTAATGTAAAAGGGAAGTCATGTTGAGGAATTGTTCGTTTCATAAATATATCTTAAAAAGGAATTCAATTTAATATCAAGTTTGTGTATAAATGTTCTATACACAAGGGTAAAGCCTTTTGATATACCATACCCTAAAATGACACCCATACAATTAAAAATTACATCGTTTATATCGACATATCGAAAAGTGAATCCGGCATAAAGTGCGGATAAAAGTTGTAGATTTTCTAACAAGAACCCTAAGACAATTCCTGATAAAACAACTTGTTTGAAATTCGTCTTTTTTATGTAAGGAAAACCAAAGCCAAAAGGAATTGTTAGTAGTATATTAAGTAATGATGTTGTTATAGCGAAATGCTCCGTGTTGAATGGTATAAAATTAGCATCTCTCCAAACATTTTGTCCAATTTCTTTTTTCATATTTTCATCTATAATAATTGGGAATTGGGTATAATTAAGTACTACACAAAGGTACAAATAAAATATTGAAAAAAATAGTAAGTACATGTTCCTCTTTTTTAGGTGTAACTTAAAAAAGAGGAGTAAAAATAACCATATAATAAATGCTCCAATAAGAATAAAACCATCAAAGTCAATTAGCATGTTTAAAATCCCTCATATTTTCATATTTAAACTATGATGTCTATTATTAGACATCATAGTTTAGTAGCAATATTTTAATTAGATATTTTTCCGTTCCCTTTTACATTCTGTCCATCGTCATTTGTTTTCCAAATAAATAAGTAGTATTCATTTGAATTTGTATCAACATTGTATGCACTAGAGAAAGATTTATTTATGCCGCCATTAACTGTTCCATAACTAGGGTCCGAACCCCATGCAGATCTGTACAGAGTATATTTTACATCGTAAGGTCCCATAGCTCCTCCATCAGTAGAATATACATATGCGCTCCCGTTGATATATACACTTCCTTTAGACAGTGTGTGGAACTGTTTGTTTTTACTACCATTTCACAGTCACATTCCCGAAAGAACTAACAACAATAATCCAAATAGAAAACTAATAAAAGAAAGAAAACCGATAGATATGGAAAAAATACGATTGTTCTTCCATTCGCGTGCGAAAACGATAAATCCTAAAACGCAAAGGAAAAACCAAATGGGTAGGAATATAAATCGACTAACTTTCTCAGGCAGAAATGAATAAAAATTTGTTAAATATAATATCCAATTCGTAAAAAATAGAGCACATACGATGAATGATTGTAAGTATGGTCGGTTTAGAAAATTTCCTTTTTTAACCGTCATAAAAATGAGAGCTAATGCTGAAATGAAGGGAATTATTATGAATATGAGTAATAGTAATGTTAGTGGCATATGAAACTCCTTTACAAGATTTCTCTCTGAAACTTATATTCTTTCTCAACAAGGCAGATACGCAGGTGGAAGTTTTCATACCATTGCTCACGGCCTCTTTTTTTCGCTTCTTTATGTAAGGCGTTCCTTTTCCAATTTTCAATTGCTTCAAGTGACTCCCAATAAGAAATTGTAATTCCGAGTCCGGAATGATCACGTGCGCTTTCTACACCTAAAAATCCAGGTTGCTGTTTCGCAAGTTCCTCCATTTTTTCGGCAACGGTACTATAATCTGTTTTATCATTTGAAAGGTTAGAAGTGAATATAACTGCATAATAGGGCTTGGTTTTTTCTAAATCATATTTCATTATTTTCCCCCTTAATGTATAGTTCGAATAATTAATTCATAGTTTGTATTTTAGCAGGTTAAAAAAAGAAGTAGAAGATTCTTATTTTTTTAGGTGTTGTAAAACAGAGGATAGAAGGGATTTATATTAAGTAATCTAAAGTAAGAAAAATGCCACTTCAAAAAAAAGAAGTGGCATTTTTTATATTTCCTCTAAGCTATTAACTGGAACAGTTAATTCGCGTTTTGGATTTGTTACTTCATATATGCGGGCGGTTTCGTTGCTTTCGTCAACGTGTTGAATCATAACAGGCATGCCTTGAAAACTGACATTGGCTTCTTCAGATGACTCGGAAAGCTCTTTTGCGCGTTGTATATTCATTTATATTCCTCCCATCATTATTATCTTTGCAAAAAAGGAGGAATAATATACCATTTCGAGACATTTTTAAAGTTTTTGTATTATTTGTAATGTTTCTTTAATAAATGAAGAGAAGATGGAATCAGGATAGTCATCTATCGCTTGAACTGCTTCTTTTGCTTCTTTCAGAGCAGATTTTTTATCTTGAAGTTCTATATAGCAAAGGGCACGATAAGATCCAGCTGTTAATAACCATGATTGATCAAGTGGATGGCTCATATAATTTGGTATGATAGCACGTTGTAATGTTTCCGAAGCTTCCTCGTAACGTTTTAAACCATATAAAGATTTTCCTTTTTCAAGATAATACAGTCCATTGTCTTGAAAAATTGGCTCGTTTTTTAGTTTTTCTCGAAAGTGCTCTAGATGCTCTAATGCGATTGTATATTCATTCGTAACGGTGTTGTAGTAATAAGCTTTTAATATATCTATATTTGCAATGGATAAAGTATCTTCTGTAAATATAGCAAATTGCTCAGATTTTTTTATGTAATATAAATATCGTTCTTTATCAGCTGTAATGATTTTTTGATAAGATAAAATACGATAAAAATCATCTGTTTTATAATACACTTGATGTTTTTTTGAAAATGCAAGTGCATCAAAAATGACTTTTTCACATTTTTCATAATCACCATATGCGAGTAAAATAATTGCTTCTTTTAAGTATAATTGTATATGCGTAATAAGATCCATTTCTAAATTCTTCGTTTTATATTCATCACGAATAATGGTAATCATCTGTAAACATTCTTTATATTTTTTACGTTTGAAGAGCATATAGTAAAACAGTAGTTTCGTTTCAGTGCTTTCTCGATATAAAGTATATTTTTCAAATATAGAAATAGCGGTTTCGACGTAATATTCAATATTATAATCGTTCATAATAGCTGCTCCAGTTATGAACTGTTTATATATACGAGCCGTATTTAAAGTAGAAGGTAGCTCTTTTTGAACGATAGGTAGTAAAGTATCATATACTTCATCGCATTTATTTGTCTTTATTAGTTCCTCCATTTTTTGAATGAGTTCTACAATTTCTCCATCATCATCATCTTCTAGTAAAAAACTCATTTCACATCCAAGTTTATTAGCGATATATTGTAATGTTTTCATAGAAGGTGTAGCTTTTCCATTTTCAATTTGACTTAACATACTTTTTGTCAGTTCTGAACCTGCTAATTCAGTTTGAGTAAGCTTTTTTTCTTTTCGTAACGTTTTAATTTTCTCGCCGAGAGTAGCCATCATATGCTCCTTTATAATCAAAAAGTTAAATGTAATTAAACTTTTCGTTGTAAAAATTGGAAAGTTGTATATATAATAAGTTTAGCACAATTTAACTTTTAAAGGGAGAGTGTCATAATGGGGGATGTAAGTATAGGTCAAAATGATTGGAAAATGAAGATTGCAACGAGAAATATTATTTTAATGATGATTGGAAAAATGACGTCCTTGTTAGGGGCGGGTATTTATACGTTTGCAATGGGATTATACGTATTAAAGACAACTGGTTCAGGAATGGGGTTTGCAACTACTCTTATTTGCGGATCAATACCAAGAATGATCTGTGGCCCAATTGCAGGTGCTGTAGCTGACCGTGTGAACCGAAGATGGCTTGTAATTGGCACTGATTTATTAAGTAGCTTAACAATGCTTATTATGTTTATTCTTGCTACTATATTTGGACCATCACTTCTGTTTATTTATGTATCAGCGGCATTATTATCAATTTGTGCAAGTTTTTATTCTGTTTCATTAACTTCGTCTATTCCTAATTTAGTAGATGAGGAGCGTATTCAAAAAGCGAGTGCTTTAAATCAGACGGCATCATCTTTATCGAATATTTTAGCGCCGATTATTGGAGGAGTTGTATTTGGTTTCTTTTCAATCAAAACATTTTTCCTGTTAAATAGTATTACATTCTTTTTAGCAGTTATTGTACAATTATTCATCGTATTTGATTTATATAAAAAAGAATTGGCCGAAAGTAAAGAGCATTTCTTGACGAGTATAAAAGAAGGTTTTTCATATGTGAAACGACAGCATGAAATATATGGTTTAATGAAAATTGCAGTAGGGGTAAACTTTTTTGCGAGTGCACTTTTCGTTTCGCTTCCATATATTATTATTAAAAATTTGCATTTATCCTCGAAGCAACTCGGTGTTGTAGAGGGAATGTTAGCAGTCGGGATGCTAATTGGTGCAATTGTTTTATCAGTACGTAAAGAAGTGAATAATCCGTTTCGTTCTGTTTATATTGGACTGTTTTTATTTGCGGGCTTGAGTTTATGCACAGTCTTTCCGTTGTTAGTTATCATTCCGAAAGTAGCAAGTTTTATTTACTATATCACTTTTATGATTTTAACCGGTATATCAATGATGGTTGTAAATATCCCGATGCAAGTACATATGCAAAAGACGACAGATCCAAACTATTTAGGACGTGTATTCGGTCTACTTGAAACAATTTCTACTGCAATCGCACCGCTTGGAATGATTGTATATGGATTATTATTAGATATGTTACCGACTAGCATTGTTATGATGACATTAGGTGGAGGATTATTGTTAGTTGTATTAGTTGGAGTAAAGCAGCATATGGCGAAAAAACAAGTGGATGTATCGGTTTAAAAGAAAATTTTAACAATATAAAAATGACCATATTAGTATTTTAGTTTTTGAAACTCCTTTTCATGTATGTTACAGTAAAGTGAGCAGGCAAAGAAAAGGAGAAAACATCATGAGAAAATTAAGTTTTGTAATGCTTTTTCTGTTAGTCGTAATGACTGGATGTAGTAATTATGACACGTATATTGAAACAGGTATGCAATCATTGAAAAATGAAAAATATAGTGATGCGATTATGTGGTTTGAAAAAGCGGAAAAAGAGAAATCAGGAAATGAAGCGAAGGCATATAAAGAAGTCGCTCAGTTACTAGATCGCGGTGCGACAGCATTAAAAGACGGTAAGTATTTAGAAACGAAAGATATTGCAAATGAAGTGTTACAAAAGAAAAAAGATGATGCACTTGAAAAAGCTGTGACATCAAATGCAGAGAATATGCTTCAAAAAGCAAAAGATGTGGAAGAGAAAGTAAATGAAAGAGTAGCGAAACGAAAAAAGGTAAATGAAGAAGGAATCGATAAATTAATTAAAGCTGTTGATAGTATAGATGATGTAAAAGAAAAAGAGAAAAAAGTTTCAGAAGCATTAGATAAGGCTGAAGAGGCACAAGCAAAAATTGAGGATAAGAAAAACAAATAGAGTTATAGTTTAAAAGGCTGTCGTGTATAACGACAGCCTTTTAATTTTTTTCTGCAAAAGAAGTAATGCTATGTAGTAAAAAAGAAATTATTTTAGAATTCCATCTGTCCTCATGATGAATGGTATAAATATTACGCTGAAATTCAAAATCAGGGATCGGTATATAGCATAGCTCATTTCGTTGTACTTCTTGCTCAATAGCAAGTTTTGAAATAAAGGCAACCCCATTACCATGTTTTAAAATTTGTTTCATCGTTTCTAATGAATCTAGTTCAATTTCTGATTGGAATGTAATGTTATGTGCTAACGTCCATTGTGTAAGTAAATCTCTCGTTGTAGATGGGTTACGATGCAATAATATACGTTCTTTTTCGATATCTTGTAATGATACATTTGTTCTTTTAGAAAGATGATGTTCTTTGGAAAAGGCAAGAACAAGTGTATCAGGCATTACATTCATTTGTTTTAGAAGTGGTTCGTCAAACGGTGCCGCAGAAATTACCCCGAGATCAATTTCATGATTTTGTAGCATCGTTCGAATTTCAGGAGCTGTTTTTACTATGAGTGTTATTTTTATATTTGGAAATTCGCATTGAAATTGGTGAACAACTTCTGGTAAAAGATAAGTCGCGGGTACATAACTAGCACCAATTGTTATAGCGCCTTTATTAAAATCTTTAAACTCTTGTGTGACCCGCCTAGCTTCTTTCATAAGTGCATCTATTTTACAAGCATAATGATGCAATGCCTCACCAGCTTCTGTTAAGAAATACCTTCCGGAACGTAATTCAAATAAAGGCACACCAAGTTCCTCTTCTAAGCTTTTTATATGAAACGTAATAGTAGGTTGTTTAACGCCAAGTTTTTCTGCAACGATAGTAAGCTTTTTATATTTCTTAATAAGCACTACAATTTCTAATTTTAAGAGATTCATGATAAGTTGGCCCCTTTTTCTTCTAACTATAGAAAAAATCTATAGAAATAAATAGTTTATTAGAGATTTTTTAATTTAATCTTTACAGTACATTAACATTCAGTATAAAACTTCCAGATAGAATGAAAGCAGGTTAAGAATGAGGGGAGAGATGTGAAACGATGGATATTAAAATTCATGGATTAGAAAAGGCATTTGGGAAAACACAGGCGTTAAAGCCGTTACAGATTGTAATGAAAAAAGGGGAATTCACCACACTTTTAGGACCTTCAGGATGCGGGAAAACGACTTTACTTAGAATGATTGCAGGGCTTGAGGAACCGGATAAAGGTGAAATATATTTTGGAGATAAGTGCATGTATTCTTCTGCTAAAAAGATAAAAACATCTCCTCATGAGCGGAATATCGGCATGGTATTTCAAGATTTTGCTTTATGGCCGCATATGACTGTATTTGAAAATGTTGCATTTGGTTTAAGGGCTACAAAGCAAACGAATCACTTAAGAGAAAAGGTAGAAGATGCGATAAAGCGAGTTCGTTTGCAAGGTATGGAGAAAAGATATCCGCATGAACTCTCCGGTGGACAGCAGCAACGTGTCGCATTTGCTAGAGCAATTGTAACGAAACCTCATTTTATTTTGTTCGATGAACCGTTAAGTGCACTCGATGCAATTTTGCGAGAAGAAATGCGATTAGAACTTATGGACATCGTTCATTCAATTGGTTTAACGGCATTGTATGTAACACATGATCAAACAGAAGCTATGTCAATGTCAGACCAAATTATTGTCATGAAGCAGGGTGAAGTATTACAAAAAGGAACACCAGAAGACATTTATGTGAAACCGTCTCATGAATTTGTTGCAAAATTTATTGGTAAGGCAAATTGGCTTGTAGAGGGGAAAAAAATGATTCGTCCAGAGCATGTGAGCTGGACAAAAAATGACTTGTGCGAAATGTATACAGGTGAAGTTCAGCACGTTACATATGTAGGAGAACGTTATGAAGTGAAAGTAAACATGGGGACACTCGGTGTATGGACAGCTTATCACAATAGTAAGCTAAGCGTTGGTAAACCGGTATCGTTATATGTACCAAAAAAATGTATTCATCATATAGGGGGAGAATCGTATGAAGAAATTCAGTTCGCTTAAGTCTTTATTTGTATGTACTTTACTATTTTCTGCTGTAGTAACAGGTTGTAGCTCAAAGACAGGCAGTGTAGATGCAAAAAATAAAAACGCTAATGAAAAGAAAATCGTTGTATATAGTGCAGGACCAAAAGGATTAGCAGAAAAAATTCAAAAGGACTTTGAAAAGAAAACAGGGATAAAAGTAGAAATGTTTCAAGGAACAACAGGTAAGATTTTAGCAAGAATGGAGGCTGAAAAGAAAAATCCAGTCGTTGACGTTGTCGTACTTGCTTCTTTACCAGCGATGGAAGGATTAAAAAAAGATGGGCAAACGTTAGCTTATAAAGAAGCAAAACAAGCTGATAAGCTTCGTTCTGAATGGTCGGATGATAAAGGACATTATTTTGGATATAGTGCTTCAGCATTAGGAATTGTGTATAACACAAAAAATGTGAAGACAGCACCTGAAGATTGGAGCGATATAACGAAAGGAGAATGGAAAGGGAAAGTGAATCTTCCAGATCCAGCACTTTCAGGTTCAGCTTTAGACTTTGTAACAGGATATGTGAAAAAGAATGGACAAGATGGATGGAATTTATTTGAACAGCTTAAGAAAAATGAAGTTACAGTAGCTGGGGCAAACCAAGAAGCGTTAGACCCAGTTGTAACAGGTGCGAAAGATATGGTAATTGCGGGTGTTGACTATATGACGTACAGTGCAAAAGCAAAGGGTGAACCGGTTGATATCGTATATCCAAAAAGCGGAACAGTCATTAGTCCACGTGCAGCAGGCATTATGAAGGATAGTAAAAATGTAGAAGGTGCAAAAGAGTTTATTGATTATTTATTATCAGATGATGTGCAAAAACAAGTTTCTAAAGCGTATTTGTTGCCAGGTAGAAAAGATATAAAAGTTGAAAATAGACCGAATGTAGAAGAGATTCCAGTATTAAATATTGATTGGAAAACAGTTGAGAAAGAACAAGATGAAATAGCAAAACAATTTAAGAAAGTATTTCAATAAGATGGTGATTACATGGTAAATCGATTCGTATCAGTAAGACAAGTTGGAATGACAGTAGCGTTGTTACTTGTGGCGATGTTAATCGTCATTCCGCTTTTTCTCATTTTATTTTCTAGTGTATATGAAAATAGCAGTTGGAATTTTTTAAAGCCTTTTGAAGTCATGCAGAGTGGTGGATTAGCTGGGATTTTTCTAAATTCGATGCTTCTAGGTGTACTCGTTGTAATAGGAGCTACAATATTTGCGTTTCCATTGGCGTTCATTATGAGCAAAACAGATGTAGGAAAGTATAGTAAGTTAGATATTGTTTTTATGATCCCATTTATGACCCCGCCCTATATCGGATCGATGGGCTGGATTTTGTTCATGCAACCTAACGGTTATTTTGAACAATTTTTTCCGGCTTTAAAGCCGATTTCATCATCGTTTTTTAGTTTAGGCGGTATGGTTTTAATTATGAGTCTGCATTTATTCCCATTCCTTTACTTCATGTTGAAAAACACGTTACTTCATATTGGGAGTAGTAAAGAAGAAGCGGCAGCAGTTCATGGTGGAAGTTTTTTCTATCGTTTAAGAAAAATAATACTACCGTTATTGTTATCAAGTTATGTAATGGGTGCTTTACTCATTTTCGTAAAGACGATTGCTGAATTTGGAACACCAGCTACATTCGGACGTAGAATAGGATTCCATGTGTTAACATCTGAGATTCATAAATTTATCTCTAGTTGGCCGATTGATTTTGGCAGTGCCACAGCACTATCTTCTTTATTACTTAGTGCGTGTATGCTCATTTGGTATATGCAAAATGTATTGAATCGAAAGTATACATATGCAATGGTTAGTGGAAAAGGTGTGAAATCTAAAAGGTATACTTTGTCTATATTTGCGCGCGTTATAGCATGGGTTTATGTAATTGGCTTACTAATAGTAGCAATTGGAATCCCATACTTTTCTATACTTATTGCTTCTTTGTCGAAGTTAAGAGGCGGTGGCTTACATTTTAATAACTTTACAACAAGCCATTATGAAGCATTATTTACAATTGGTTCTCCGGGATTAGAAGCTTTATGGAACAGTTTTCTTTTTTCACTCGTAACGGCGATTGTTGCTGTAATTATTGGCGTATTTTTGGCGCTTATGATTCGAAAGGGGAAAAAGTCCTCTGAAAAATGGCTTGATATGTGCGGCATGTTACCGAATATGGTACCAGGAATAGTGATGGTTGTAGGGCTTATTTTATTTTGGAATTCACCCTATATGCCTATGTCAATTTACAATACACCAGTCATGGTTATCGTAACGTATGTTGTTCTCTTTTTACCTTATACGGTGCAGTATGTAAAAGCATCGCTCGGACAAATTGATGATTCTCTTGTACAGGCAGGAAGTATTTTTTCTAGGAATTATATTTATATTTTTAGAAAAATAATATTGCCGCTTATTATTCCAGGAATTCTTGCTGGATGGGCGATGACATTTACGATTTCGATAAGAGAGTTAGTAGCATCGCTTCTCGTACTACCTCCATCAGTAGAAACGTCAGCAACGTTTATTTTTGCTCAATTTGAACAAGGAGAAGTATCTATAGGAATGGCAATGGCTGTTGTTTCTGTTGGGCTTACAACAATGTGCTTATTACTTCTGCAACATATGGAGCAAAAACGAAAAGGGGTAGCATGATGAGGATGGAAGTATGGGGAGGAGCGGGAGAATACGGTCGTTCCTGCTATTTTGTAAAAAATAAAGAGACAAAAATAGTATTTGATTGTGGTATTAATCGATCATATGAGGATAGTTATCCTAAAATAGAAAGAGAAGTTGTTCCATGTTTGGATGCAGTATTTTTATCACATATTCATGAAGACCATACGATGGGTTTACCTTTATTGACGAAGTATGGATATAAGAAAAAAATTTGGACGACTCGTTATACGAAGGAGCAACTTCCAGCTTATTTTGAAAAATGGGGAAACTACAATCTTTCAAAAGGGTGGAATTTACCTTATAACGATCAAAATATTAAAGATCTAAATTATGTATGTATTGATGAGATTAGTAATCCAAATGAATGGATACAGATTACACCAACGTTGCGGTTTCAATGGGGGTATAGTGGGCATGTATTAGGAGCTGTTTGGTTTTTAGTGGATATGTGTAATACATACGTATTTTATTCTGGTGATTATTCAGCAGAATCTAATATACTACGAGCTAATTTACCTGAAAATTTGCGAAGCGATATAAAAATTGCAATTGTAGATGCCGCTTATCACACTGATGATGTTTCACAAAAGGAACGAGTAGACGAATTATGTGCAGAAATTGAAAGAGTTGCTCAAAATAAAGGAACGGCATTACTACCACTGCCCTCACTTGGTAGGGCGCAAGATATAGTATTGTATTTATATGAACGATATAAAGAGTTTCCGCTTATAGTAGATAAAGAAATTTTGGTTGGTTTTGAAGAAATGTTCATATATAAAGATTGGCTAAAAAATAATGAAAAACTTGAACGGGTTGTGGAGGATTTAAAAAGAAACATAATAGTTATGGATAAGGAAATTTGTATGCAAAATAGTTACGGAATAGTTGTAATGAGTGATGCGAATATGCAAACGAAACGAGCACAGTTGTATTATGAACAACTTCGGCATGAAGAACGAAATTCGATTATCTTTACTGGACATATTGCTAAAGGAAGTTTTGCAGAAAAAGTTTTGAAGGAACGTGTAGGTAAAGAATGTAGGGTGAAGCGAGTTCCATATAAAGTTCATCAAAGTATAAGTGACGTTAAGGAAATGTTAAATACACTATTACCAGAACATACGGTGTTAGTACATGCTTTGAAAGAGGATACGGATCGATTACAACAAAAGCTAAGCACAGCAGGATATGAAAATGTGTATTCGCTTACTCTGGAACGTATAGAAGTAATTTAAAATGTAAAGGAGATCGGTATATGAAAAAGGTATTTGTATTCGTAAGTATTTTCTTTTGTTGTTTCCTTTATCATGTTAAGGAAGGGTTTGCTGCTAGTCCAATGAAACCTAGTTTTGAAGTGAAGTTATTATTAAAGCCAGAACAAGTATTAGGTTATAACAAAGAGATGAAGCAAGAGGTACTAGAACATTTCCAGGCTGGTACAAATTATGAAAGAATACAGGTGCAATTTTTAGATACAGCAAATAAAAATTTAAGTAATGAAGGTTGGTTTGCGAGAATTCGAAAGAAAGAATTTAGTAAAGATTTTGAACTAACATATAAAAAAAGATATCCTATTCAAAATGGTGTAATTCAAGAAGCACTAGAAGTGGCTAAAAAGGATGGATTTGATAGTAAAACTGATAATTATGAGGCGGAAATAGATTGGGGATTTGAGAAGAAAACGTTAAGTATTTCAAATAAGAAAAGTTACAGTGCTAAAGGATATGGAGTACTTGATTTACCAAACGAACGAGTTGCTCAAAACATGTTAATAGAAAAGTTGCCAGGGAAAATGAACAAATGGTTGTATACGAATTGGGGAGAAGAAATGCTCAAGAATTCTCGTATTTATGGTCCTGTATTAATGAAACGGTATACAGGTGAATTTGAAAATATAAAAACGAATATTGAAATTTGGCCATTAAGTAATACCGGGAAAATAGAAGATGACTTCGTAATAGAAGTGTCGTTTAAAACAAATGAGGAAAGTATCGCGACAAAACAAAGAGAATTATTAATGGCGAGTATAGAGAAAAAAGGATGGTTGTTACCGAAAGATAGTTTGAAGACAGAGCTTATTTTTCAGTAAATAGGAAAGAAGGAATCCATGTGCCATGGATTCCTTCTTCTAATATATGAGTATTAAGCTAAATCAGCTGACACGAACATATCATTATTTTGAAGGTTTTTAGAGCGTAAACTATAAGCAACTACCTTCTTTTTATGTTGTTTTACTACATCAACATGCTCTTCATGACTATAAATATAAAATGTAAAATCTTTTTTGCCACGTTTTGCATTGATAATTAAAGGAGTGCCTTCATTGTGTGGTGGTGCATAATAGCGATCTAAAAATAATCCTTCGTTAAAATCATGAATAATTTTGGATTTCTTTTCGCCTTTTAAGTTATTTCCATTGATTGTAACAGTCACATTCTCTTCTTCAAGTTGTGGATGTGTTTCGTACTTGCTAATAATGGATTCAATAGCAGAGTTAGGAAGGCTAGAAACAATAATTTTAAATGCTCCAAATACAACTAACATTACAATAAACCAAGTCGTCATAGTATTTCATCCCCTTTATCTCACAGTAACGGTCCGTAAAATCCTGGTTGGTGCGGGCTAATAATCAGTGTGGGATAGATACCCCGTACTGACTAAAATTTCACTTTATCCTATTTAACAATATAACTCATGTGGCAATAGTACATATGGTGAAGTTTTGTATAATTTGTGAAAAATATTCCATTTTTATGAACGAAATATTAGAAAAATCAATTTTGTTACAAAAAGTTGAAATCGAAGTATTTTAAAAGAAAAAGGTTTATAATAAAAATATAACTAATAACAACATTACTAATTATAAGGAAGTGTAACTATGAGTACTGTAACAATCGTATATGGTATTATTCTTTCTACAATTATTGTTTTATTTATTGTCGGGGTATCGCGTTATATTCATAAGTGGAAAGAAGGAGTTGCGAAATTAAATCACATTGAAGAAGAACTTAGTGATTTAATGTTACATCATGGTAAGTAAAAAGTTTATTTTTTAACTAAATAATGTGAAAAAAATCACAAAACATGCTCTCATCATGAAGGCATGTTTTTTTGTTATGTGAATGATAGGCACATTCATACATTTTTTCCATACGATACAGTGTGAAAGTAGAAATGTTCGGAGTGGAAAAGAGGGATAAAATGAGTAGTTCAGGCTATGTTCCAGATAATAAAAATTTAAAGAAAAGCTCAGGAACTCCAAACCTTTTCTTTGATTCGAGAAAAAATGTCTTTTTTAAAAGAGATGAGAAAAACGTTGCATATGAAGTTACCTCAACGCAGTTACCTGCGATGATAGGAGGGGCGTTTGTTGATTTGTTTATGACAAAAGGGCATATGCGGGAACCACATTGGCATCCGAATGCGTGGGAATTAGATGTTGTTGTATCAGGAGAAGCAGTTACATCCATTTTAAATCCCGAAACGAATCAATTGCAAAATTATCATGTGAAAGCGGGGCAAACTGTCTTTATTCCAATGGGATGGTGGCATTGGATTACAGCGGTAACAGAAGAAGTACAATTACATTTGTTCTTCAATAACGATCAGTTTGAAACAGCAGAGGGGTCAGACATACTTAGATTAACACCGCCAGAAGTATTTCAAGCTGCATACGGTGTAAGTGCAGAAAAATTAGGAAAGGACCTTTCGCCAATTAAGGAGTCAGTTGTAATTGGTCCTCCTAACTCAAATCGACTAAATAGCGTTAAAGAAAGTGACGACTCAAATATAGTTGTTACGTTAAATGGACAAATAACATCATGTGAAATAGAGTAACTCTTTCTTTTTTTAGGAAGAGTTACTCTGTTTTGTATAATTTTGTATTTTTATTCGTTATAATTATTATATAGAAGGGAATTTATAGAGGGGGCATATTGTGAACATATTAAAGATTATAGGAATTGTTGCAGGAGTCATTATAGTAGCCGTTATAGCTTTCTTTTTTATTATGAAGTACTATTTGTCAAAAGAGGATCCTGATTACGTATTAAACTACATAAAAGAACATAAAGGTGATGAAACGTGTTCATTACTAATTAGAAAAAATGGGGAAGTATTAACATCTATAAATGAAAATGTAAAATTGCCATTAGCGAGTACGGCAAAAATCGTCATAGCAGTTGAATTTGCTAAGCAAGTGTCAGAAGGAAAAATAAGTCGAGATGAACAAATTTCATTGCAGGATTTAGAAAAATATTATGTTAAAAACACTGATGGTGGAGCGCATCCTGACTGGTTAGAAGATTCAAAAGTAAGAGAGTTAGTGCAAAATGGACAGATTACTTTAGAAGAAGTGGCTAAAGGGATGATTCATTATAGTTCTAATGCGAATACAACGTATTTGTTAGATAAGCTTAGAATAGAAAGAGTAAATGATAGCTTAAAAGAGTTAGAACTTACTAGTCATGACAAGTTCTCTTCGTATACTGCTTCACTATATATGAGAGGGTATGTAGAAAAGGAGCTTAATGAGCCAGAAAATCAATCGTTAGAAATGATACGTAACATGTCTAATGATGAATATAATAAACACGTGTTACAAATACATGAATGGATGAAAGATGAAGGTGAATGGAAGAAACGTGATATACCATTAAAAATAGATATGGAATTCCAGCGTATTTGGTCAGATCGATTAGTGAGTGCAAATGCTAAAGATTATTTGAGTTTAATGGAAAAGATAAATAGTAGAAATTATTTTCCAAAATCAATGCAAGATGAAATTGATAATGTTTTTAAAGGAACAGTTGAAAATAGTAAGTTGGAATATGCTGGTCAAAAAGGTGGTTCTACCGCATTCGTATTGACAAAAAGTTTGTATACTACAGATAAGAAAGGGAATAAGGTAGAAGTTGTAATTATGTTTAACGATATAGAAGATCAAGTTGCATATCAAAAGCTGAGAAATAATATAGATTATTTTATTCAAGATGCTATAACAGATGAAGAATTCAGAAAAAAGTTATAATGGAATAATTTTATTATGTAAACAAAAGAGCGCTTTTTAAAAGGCGCTCTTTTCTATTCATGATACAGGATTTCCTATTTACTGCATGGAATATAGATTGAAACTAAGAAAGGCAGTTGAATAATGACTACAGTATATTTCGTTCGCCACGCTCACTCTACATATACAAAGGAAGAAAGGGAACGTCCCTTATCTGAAGAAGGAGAGATTGATGCAGGTAATGTAACAAGTTTGTTAAAGGATAAAAAAATTGATGTTGTTATTTCTAGCCCGTATAAAAGGGCGATTCAAACCGTGCAAGGAATTGCGAATACATATAATTTATCAATACAACTGGAAGAAGATTTACGGGAAAGGTTATTAAGTAAAGAGCCAGTAACAGATTTTAACGATGCTATTCAGAAGGTATGGGAAGACTGGACTTTTGCATACGAAGGCGGAGAATCAAATGATGTAGCGCAAAGACGCGCTGTAATATGTATGCAAAGTATATTAAAAAAATATAAAGGTAAGAATATTGTAATAGGTACTCATGGGAATATTATGGTATTACTAATGAATTATTTTGATTCGAAATATGGTTTTCAGTTTTGGAAAACCCTTCATATGCCTGATGTGTATAAATTAACTTTTGATAATAATTGTTTCAGTTCTGCTGAAAGAATACAGTCTACAGATTATCAGATAAATAATTTGTAAAAGTTTATCAAAAAAAGAGGAAAGGGAGAAGGTATTGTAGAAGTATGACTTTGTAACATAAAAAATATTGGTTAAAGGAGGCTGTTTACATGTTTGAGAAAGAGAAAGAAGGGCTTATTGAAGTTCACAACGTATATGAAATCGCACCAGCAGATGGAGCAATTATAGGTATGGCAACGGAAGAAGAAATGGAGATTGCTGCTGAACTGGAGTTACAGTACTATGCCCATTCTCGTTTATTAGAAGCAAATATTCAGTTAGACGGTTCCTCCTATAAAGAGTTACTTCAGGAGTTCCAGGAGTACGAAAGAAAATCAATGAACTTTTGGAGAGCAATACATAAACGTTTAGCTGTGCCGTGGGCATGGGTACTACGTATTGATGTTGCGAACGGTCCTATATATGTAAGCAATGGGAGTTCGTATTATGAAGAAGTCGATGATGAAGAAGACTATGAATAGATAAGTAAGGAAGCAGCTTTAGTTGCTTCCTTTTTTTATTTACAATAAGTGAATGGCTTCAATGATAGCATCTGGACGATCGTTTTCTATCCCGTGACTAGCATGTTCAGCCAAAATGTATTGGCTGTTTATTGAGAGATTTAATTGTTCACGAATAAGTTCTTGCCACATATCTTCAAGTTGTGTAGCTTCTTCTTTTGGCATACCGCCCTCAATCAATTGAGCAATAGAATATTGAGGATCTCTACCGATAACGATTAATGGTATTTCTAATGTTTTATGTTGTTTTTTTATTGAGCGAGCACAATTTTTCCACTCGGACAGTTCAGAAGCTGTCGCTTTATATAAGGAAGGAGATGTAGAAAATTTGATATGCTGTTTTGTTGTATTGACGAGCATAGGTTTTAGTTCAGTATAAAGCGCGTCTGCATCCATGTTGGAGTAGGTATGATATTTTTGTAGCCACATATCATCAGAATCAGTTTGATCAGAAACTGGTAAATGAAGCTCATCTAATCGGTGTAAGTTCATGGAAGTAGAATCAACTAAAAGAAGTGCTTGCAGCCTATCTTCATGTAACATTGCAAAATGTTGTGCACATAACCCTCCATAGGAATGGCCGATTAGAATGATTGGCTTGTGAATATGGAGTTTGTTTAGTAACATATGTAGTTCCTTTGTAACTTGCCTTGCTGTACGTGGAGTATTTCCTAGCTCACTTTTTCCGTAACCTGGGCGATGGTATGAAACAACTGTAAAGTGTTGTGAAAGCTCTTCTATAATAGGGAGCCAATCATAAAATGATCAAGTCATTCCTGTTTGAATGACTACAGTTTGTTTACTGTTACCTCTTATATATACTTCTACAGTTTGTCCAAATATCTCTATTGATCTATTAATAGTAATTCCCCCTAAGCTTGAAATACTTTTTGGCAAGTAAAGACGATACACCAGGCACATATGCCGAAGAGTATAGATGTACTAAGTGAAAAGGAGTTCTTTAAACCGATATAAACAATAAATAATAGTAGTGCGGATGCAGGAAATCCATATAATACGCCTAAAGCGAATTGACTTAATTCTTGTTTACTCCCACCTTCGAAAGAAATCCAAAATAGGCTTAGTAAACTAACGAGTGGAAGGGCAGCGATAAAGCCGCCTATCGTACTATAATGTTTAGCGACTTCAGTAATAACGCCGATAATAAGTGCCGAAACGATTACTTTAACGAGGAAATGCATATTTTGCCTCCTTCGCTAATAACGAAAAGGCTTTTTCAATTAATTGTTGTTCTTCTTTTGATAACTGTGATTCTAATATTTTTATCTTTTCTTTATCTAGTAAAGTATGCTTTTCTAATACTTCAATGCCTTCTTTCGTTAAAGTAAGGTTTACAACCCTTTCATCGTGTTTGTTTCTTTCTTTTATAATAAATCCTTTTTGAATAAGGCGCTTTACGTGTTCAGATGCTGTGTTATGAGAGAGACTAAGCTCAGTAGCAACTTTTCCAATTGTTATATCTTTCTCACGAGAAACGATTTGTAAAATACGAATAGCTTGGTGAGAAAGGTTGTCTTCATATTCATATCGTAAGTGATAATAAATACTTTCCCAATGTTGATTAATGTCTTTCATAATGATAAATCCTCCTATTTTTATATCGTATAGTAAGATATATTCGTTGATCCAGAAGTAAAATCCTTTTATTTTCATTAAAAATGTTGAAAAAGTTTATTTTTATTGAAATATAAGGTAATCTATGTGTAAAGGTATACATTTAGCAAGAGAGAGGATGATAGCTGTGAATACATTTAAATGGATTAGTCATGAAAAGATGTATGTAGATCAAATACATGTTGAAAAATGTGGTCCTCTTTCAGTCGGCGTATATGGAGGAAATCAAGAGAGTGATGCATATGAAAGAGGAGATGCAGTGCTAGCTTGGTGGGATCCGAAATTAGAATTTGAATTTGTTATGATTTTTGATACACATCATAAAACGAAAAATATACATTATATAATAGAAGCGATTTCAGAAAGAGAAGAAAAACTAAAAGAGTTATTTTCATACCCAATCCATTTAGCTTTTCATCATACACATATGTATTTATTAGCGTTATTTACAGATGAGCTCTTTATCGAGAAATGTGACCAAGATGATGAGGAACTTGCATGTTTAATTTGTTTACGAAAAGGCGAGTTCTTATATTGGCTATCAGTTGGTGATTGCTTCGCGTATTTATTCCATTCAGAGCAAACGAAAAATGGAAAAGGTAGGCTAAATAAGCGTAAGAACTATGAGTATATAGGAAGAAAAAATGTTTTTGCAGCGAATACACCTTGTTTTACATCAGGGGTAAGGGGATTAGAAAAAGGTCAGAATCACATTGTAATGGCAACGGATGGTATTTTAGAGTGTGATAAACTAAAGTTTGATGATGATCAATCTTTAGTAGAAATATTACACGACGGATCTTGTTTACAGATTGAGCCTGTATTAACAAATGTACTTCAGTGGAAAGGTAGAGATTGTGCCACTATTATTGGATGGTCCATCGATACTGAAAATAGACAATGTGCCAATTAATAAATGAAAGGGAGTTCAAGGGTTTTTGTCCTTGAACTCCTTTTTGTTAAGCAATATGAATATGATACGTTTTTAACCATTCATTTACTTGTAGCATATACTCCATAGCACTTCTTGCTTCAAAATTGGTAATCTTTTTGTTACTTTGATCAGCAATTGCAAGTAATATGGAATGGTTAATGAGTGAGAAAACAGGATTGTTTTTATTGCTGCACATATCAAGCGTTAAATTGCGGATTGTTTGTAAATAGTGTGGATCCTGTGAAGTAGGGTAAGCGCTTTTTCTTCTATTTCGCACATCATCAGGTAAAGCCGGTTTCAGCGCTCTACGTAAAATTCCCTTTTCAATATTATCAATACTTTTTATGTTGAAAGGAACATTCCATAAATATTCAACTAGTCTATAATCGCAAAACGGTACACGAACTTCAAATCCTACAGCCATACTCATACGGTCTTTACGGTCGAGTAAGAACGGAAGGAATCGTGTTAAAAATAAATAAAACATTTGACGTTGTTTCGCGGATTTTTTACTTTCACCTTCAAGAGTAGGTACTTCAAGAGCAGCTTCATGGAATCGTTTATTAATATACTGCTCAGGATTACATTGAGTTGTTACGTCGTTTAATAATAGAGAAGATGTGTTTTTCCAGTTTGTTAACCACGGAAACTTATCTACATATAATAGTTCTTCTTGATGAAACCAAGGATATCCCCCGAATACTTCATCAGCAGATTCTCCAGATAAAGCTACGGTTGCATCTTTTTTCATTTCGCAAAATAGTAAATAAAGTGAAGTTTCCATTTCGCCAGCACTGGGTAAATCTTTCGCGTGAAGGGGAACGAATAAGTGATTTGCTAACTCTTCAGCATTCACAATAATGTCATGATGCGATGTTCCTACATGTTCAGAAACACGTTTTACCCAAGGAGCATCTAGACCAGTGCGAGCAAATGTCAGTTCGAAATCTTTCGCGCTATTTAAAAAGTCGATTGAATATGTGTGAAGTGTTTTGTGTTCCTCTCTAAATTCTTTACCTGCCAGTGCAGTAATACCACTAGAATCTAATCCGCCTGATAACATACAAACGAGAGGAACATCGGCAATTAATTGTCTTTTTACTGTATCTTGTAAAATAGATAAAATATGTGATGATGTATCTTCAGTAGAATCTGTATGAATCTTACTTTCTAAATTCCAATACTTCTTAACTACTTTTTTATCACGTGTGAATGTTATAGAATGTCCAGCACGAACTTCTTGAATATGTTTAAAGACGCCACATCCTGGAGTTCGAAATAAGCCTAATCCAAATATTTCATTTATGCCGTCCGCATCAATTTCAGCAGGAACAGATGGATGAGCTAATAATGCTTTTATTTCAGATCCGAAAATAATACTGTCATTTCTTTCTGTATAAAAGAGTGGCTTTACGCCTAAATGATCACGTGCTAAAAACAGTTGTTGCTTCTGATCATCCCATAAGGCGAAAGCGAAAATTCCGTTTAAATGTTGTACGCAGTCTTCTTTCCATTCTAAATAAGCATGTAGTAACACTTCTGTATCTGAATGAGTTTCAAATGCATGCCCACATTTTTGAAGCTGTTCTCTCAGCTCACGAAAATTATAAATTTCTCCATTATAAGTAAGAGCATACGTATAATCACCGGCACGGAATGTTTTTGGCTGCGTCCCGCCTTCTGGGTCAATAACAATTAAACGTCGGTGTGCAAAAGCCGCATGAGGTGAAAACCAAAATCCTTCAGCATCAGGACCGCGATGCTGAATACTATTCGCCATCTTTTCTAAAATAACATGTTCATTTGAAAGATCTTTCTTCCAATCTACCCAACCTGTAATTCCACACATATAAATCTCATCTCCTAATTTAAAATTATAAAAGTAGATTAATTAAATGAAATGTACACCAGGTTAAAGAGTGTCTGCATAAATAGTGTACTACACTAATTGAATTACAGACTTGAGAAAATTTTCTTCAAGCCTATATTTATATGAGACAATGACTAAGGAAAAGTATTCCATTACATACAAAAAATAAAAAAGATGAGAGAAAATATTTTTTTAGACGTTATATAGGGTGTAAAAGCTTTTACAAAAAAATAAGGGGAATCGCTACATGAAATCAAATGAGAAAAATTTTATAAAAAGATTACAACGGCAAAAAGAAGATGCGCTAGAATTCGTTGTCGGTACATATTTACCACTTATAAAAGGAATCACGCACAAAGTTCTTCTTCCAGTTCAAAATGATGGACTCATAGAGGAATGTGTAAACGATATATTTCTTTCCATTTGGAATAACGCAAATAAATTTCATGGAGAGCCGAGTGACTTTAAAAAATGGATAGCGGCGATTGCAAAGTTTAAGGCGATTGATTATTACCGGAAAGCGACTAAAAAAGTAGAAATTATTTCAGATGAGTTTCATATAAGTACGGAAAAATCGGCAGAAGACGAATTAATTCTTATGGAAGATAGGGAAGAGTTATTGAAGCTTATTAATCAATTAGAACCGTTAGATCAAAAGGTGTTCATTATGAAATATCTTCTCGGTATGAAGACAGAGGAAATCGGTGACAAGTTAGGATTAACCAGGGCGGCGATCGATAATCGTGTGTACCGGGGGAAAAAGAAACTACAACAAAATGCTACGAATATTAGTTTTGGAGGTAGTGCAATATGAAAGACATTTATGAACTATTAAATGACATTGATATAGATGAAAAAGAACTTGAGGAAATTGAGGCTTCTGAAATTGAAAAAGAAAAAGTAAAACGCAATGTAAAACAATCGATACGTACGAAGAAAAAGATGAAAAGTTGGAAAAAAGGTGTTGCTGCTGCATCTATTTTAGTAGGATTATCGGTTGCCATGCTGGGCATCGGATTTCCTACATACGCTGGAGGATTACCAATAGTAGGTGATATATTCCGGTTTTTAGATAATGGTAGAACAGGGCTATATGAAAATTATAAAACTGATGTAGAGAAGACAACGGAGCTTCATTATAATTATAAACAATACGCAATAGTACTAAATATGATAAAAGAAAGCAATGGAATTAAGATAACGATAAATGATGCGACTTTCGATGGGAAGACAGTAGCAATAAACTATTCTATAGAAAGTAACAGAGATTTAGGCAAAAATCCAAGTACATTAGATTTTTTAACTATTAAAGGAGCAGGTGCCCAATCAGGAAGCAATAAAATTACTAAAGTCGCTGATAGAAAATATACAGGTGTAATAAAAACAAGTAGCGATCTAGTTAGTAGTAAAGAAACTACAGTGAACATTGAATGGAGTATAAAAAGTATAGATATTTTAGAAACAGAAGAAACGATAAAGGGGGATTGGAATTTTAAGATTAATCTAAGAGGAATAGAAAATAAAGAGCAATTGATTAGAGGTAGTACAGAAAAAGATGGTGTAAAAGTAAATATGGAGAGAATGGAAATAACACCAATGTCGTTTATTTTATACTACAACCAAGAAGTATCTCAAGAAATAAGGGATGTATGGGATGGAGTGGATATCGATTTAGAAGTGAGGGATGATTTAGGTAATCAGTATTCTGGGGAAGGAAATGGAGGCTCAGGTGAGGATTCTTATAATTTTAATTGGAGTAAAACATTCCAACAACTCAATGAGAATGCAACCAAGCTAATAATAACGCCTCACGTTAATTTAAGAATTCACACTCCTGAAAATTATGGTTCGGTAACAATAGTTGGAGGACAAGTAAAGGAGAGTTTCGTGTCTCGAAAACTGGGTGGTAATAAGGGTATTGTGTTAGATGATATTGTCATTGATTTAAAGAAATAAATAAAGAGACTGCCTTAAATGAAGGCAGTCTCTTTTTCGTTAAAAACTAGTAACGAGTAACGCATGCGGATGCTGCGTTTTATACTCATCTTTCCACGGAATATTTAGTTGTTCCCACGTTTCACCGCTATCAGTGGATTGAAAGACGCCATTGTTATTTAAAGTGTAAAATGTATGTGGTTCTGCTTCGTTTGTTGCAAACATTGAAATGACTGTACCAATTGCAGATGGTAGTCCTTGCTGTACTTGCTGGAAAGGAGTATCTTTCGTTTTTCGATATATATAAGATTCATAAGGAATACGGTGATGAGCAAGATCAGCACTCGGTGCAGCAGAAACGAGAATCGTATCACAATCAGCTGGATTGATAGCCATGCTGTATAAATAATGATGTTCAAGTCCTTCACTACATGAGATCCAGCTGTTTCCACTGTTATAACTTTCAAGATATGCACGATCAGGTCCGCCCATAAATCCGTCACCACATGATGCATAAAGGCGATTTGGGGCTTCAGGGTGCATGAGTAATTGATGAGCATCGATAGGAGCACCGAATTTTTTATCAATCCATGTATGCCCTTTATCATTACTTTGAATAACAGCACCAGCTTCAATTGAAACATGGATTGTATTTGGAGTGTTTGGATCAACTGTAATCCAGCGAACGTGATGGGTGAAAGGTCTAGGCGGAAAAGCCCACGTATAAGAAGATAATAATGATTTCATATTTTTAAGTTCAGTCCACGTTTCACCACCATTTTCTGAACGGAATAAAGCACTAGGCTCTGTACCTACATAAACGACACCATATCCGTTAACTTGTTCATTAGGGCTTATCGTAATGGAAGTAATCGAAGAATGTAAAATACCATCCTCTTTAGGGAAATCAAAGTAACGATATGAATCTCCAATTGGTCTCCACGAATCCCCGCCATCGTCACTTAGCCATAAACCTCGTCCAAATGTCCCGCAATATACACGATTTGTTTGGAATGGATCAACCACAATACAGGTAGGTTGCATATTTTGTAAATGATATGTGGTTTCATAGTTACCATATTGTTCTTTTACTACAACAAGTTCACGCTCCATGCAGAGAAATAGTCGTTTCAATTTTGTAACCCCCTTAAAAATTCTTTCATTAGTAAACAATATGAAAATAAAAAAGAAGTAGTCTTGTTTTTAGTTGAGAAAAAGGACTTGTTTGAAAAGTAGCGAAGTTTGTATACAGAGGAAGCGGGATAAAGTGAAACTTTAATCAGTGGGGTATTGTTCATCTTCTACGGATTAGTAGCATTCACTATCGGGCGTTAATGGGGGATAAAGATAGGGAATGTGTTTCATACTAACATACAGATATTGCACTTAAAGGAGTATTTGTATGGGACATTCACATGATCACGGTCATTCAAAAAATAAAAAGGCGTTATTAATTGCCTTCCTATTAACAACAAGCTTTATGATTGCTGAAGTTATTGGCGGATTTGTAACGAATAGCTTAGCACTATTGTCTGACGCAGGGCATATGTTAAGTGATGCAGTATCCTTAGCTTTAAGTTTACTTGCGTTCAAGCTTGGGGAAAAAACGGCAACGGCCGCGAAAACATATGGGTATAAGCGAGTCGAAATGTTAGCGGCATTATGTAATGGTGTCGTTCTTATTGTCATTTCAGTATATATTTTTATTGAAGCAATTCGTCGTTTTAAGGAACCAGTTGAAATCGTTAGTAATGGAATGCTCATTATTGCTGTGCTTGGTCTGCTTATTAATATTGTATCAGCTTGGATATTAATGAGAGGCGGAGATGTGAAAGGTAATTTAAATTTAAGAAGTGCATTCTTACATGTACTAGGGGATTTATTAGGTTCAGTTGGAGCGATTATTGCTGCGTTACTTATCAAATTTTTTGGATGGACTGCTGCAGATGCGGTTGCTAGTATTCTTGTGTCTATTTTAGTCATTATAAGTGGATGGCGTGTAACACGTGATACAGTTCATATATTAATGGAAGGTGCACCGCAGCACATAGATGCTGAAGAGGTGAAAAATACATTATTAAATATTACTATTGTAAAAGAAGTTCATGATTTACATATATGGTCTGTAACATCAGATTTTCAAGTATTAACTTGTCATCTTATTATCGAAGGTAATGAAACGCAAAGCGTATTGAAAGAAGCAACGGATGTATTAAAGGGGAAATTTCATGTAGAACATGTCACCATTCAAGTTGAAATAGAAGGTGAATTTAACCATAATGAGACAACTTGCAAAGTATGAAAGAAAAAGGGTATGAAAAAATGTCATAACATTTTTCGCGTGGCATACATATATATAATGTGGCCACAAATACTTTGTAAGGTAAATATTTCATAAGATTACTTTACTTATTAAGAATCATCTTTTATAATCAAAAGTGGTAATTGATAAAGATTATCATTTTCAATGATCGTAGAAAGGAGTTTTTTAAAAGATGAGTAGTCAACTCCGTTTTGCTGTTGAAAATCGTAAGAGACATTTAATTGATGAGTTAATTGGAGCAGGGGTGTTTAAGATTCGCGACCGACAATTATACGAGCTGTCTTTAGAGGAATTGGAAAAAGAGTACGAGCATATTGAAGATTACGCAAATATTCAGGCATAGCATATAGATTATTAAAGAAGGAGCTGGTTACATTGCGTAACCAGCTTTATTATTTCACAGAAATTATTTTTTGTATTTCTTTCATTGGACGGAGCCAGTTTTGAGACATCATTTGTTCCATTCGTTTTTCGTCCTGCTTTTGTAGTGCTTGAATTATAGAGTGATGTTCTTTAATAGATTGACTTGCAGGCACGAAGTTTTGGAAAAATAAATATTCAAGGCGTAAAATGTGAAGTTGCATATTTTCTAGAAAAGGTTCAATATATCGGTTTTTAGCAATAGAAGTAATTGTATTGTGAAATCGTATATCTAGTTCTAAAGCTTTTTTTGAATCTTTTTCATGTATAGATTGTTGAAAAGCATCATTTATCTCGGAAAGTAGTTTAATATCAGCGTCTGTAACTTTTTGAAGTGCTTGCTTTCCTATAATTGAGTGAAGACCAGCTATCGTCTCATAAATGATAGATACGTCGTCTAGCTTAATAGGCGCGATTTTCGTTTTTTGCCCAGGTACCATTTCAACTAATCCAGAAATCTCTAAAATTTGTAAAGCTTCTCTAACAGGTGTTCTGCTTACTCCTAGTGCTTCTGCCAATTCCCCATCATTTATTTTTTCATCAGGTCGTAAAACACCTTCTATAATCCAATCTTGCAGTTGATTTAAAACGAGTGACTTTGCTGAAACTCTTCCTGGTTTTTTATAATTTTGAGGGACAGGCATAGTGAATTCAATCCTTTCATTGTATATGTTTCTTTTTCGTATTAACAAGCTTTAATTTTGGTTTTCCTTTATCCGGTTTTTGGCTTAATATGAGCACCATTACAATTACACAAAAAGCACCTAATAACTGAAAAGATTGAAAGGGTACGTGCAAAATAAGCACAGAAGAAATAATAGCTGCGAGTGGTTCTGTACAGCCAAATAATGTTGTTTCTTTAGGCGTAAGGTATCTTATGCTATCTAAGTATAAATAAAATGCGATGAGTGTCCCGAAAATGACGACAAATGTAATGAGCGGGAGGGTACTTAGTTTTACATATTTCATAGTTGATAATAAAATGAATTCGTTTGTGGAAATAAAGTGTAAAATCGTTACGCCAATCCCCCCAATGATCATCCCCCATCCAACGATAACAGATGAAGACCACTTTTCTAACAATTCTTTTGAATACAAACTATAAAATGCAAGAGATAGTCCAGATAAAATGCCCCAAATGATAGCAGGTGTAGATACAGCTAAGTTATGAACAGAACCGTTTGTTAATAGGAGAAAAGTCCCTACTAATGAGAGGGTAATTGAAATATAATCAATTTTTGATGGACGAACGCTCCATTTGAAAAGTAAGTATACAGTGATAAATATAGGGGCTAAATATTGTAACAAAGTTGCAACAGCAGCGTTTCCTTCTTTAATAGAAGCGAAGTACGTGTACTGTACAGCAAGCATGCCTAAAAGACCGAACAAAATTATCTTATTTGCATCAGACTTTTGTTTCCAAATCCCAAATATTTCTTTTTTGTTCGCTCCGAATGATGACATAATGAGTAAAATAGCACCGGATATAAGCAAACGGATTGTAACTAACCATTCAGTAGAAACGTTTTCATATTGAAAAAGTTGTTGCGCAGCTGTTCCGGATAAGCCCCATAAACAAGCACCGATTACAACCATAATAATTCCTTTTAAACGATTTGAATCCATAAAATATATAAGTCCTCTTTTTTAAAAAAATATATTGGATACAATATGCAATATATCACAGAATGGAATATCAATAAACTGAAATTTCTAATTAAAAATAAAATTGTTTATCCCGCATTAACGGGCAGTAAGACTCCCACCTTGAAATTCGGCGAATGCGAGGAAGTTAGGTGGGAGTCGTGCTGCTCGTAAAAGTCCAAGTGGTGAGGGCTAATAATCAGTGGAGGATGGAAAAACCCCCACTGATTAAAGTTTCATTTTATTAAGAACGATCATCTTTTTATGAAATATAATCATAATCGCGACGCCAAAAAAATAAAGATAAGAGTAATTTGGTTTGTTAAAAATATGTGTATAAGGAGATACGTGATGAACTGGGTTACTCATAAACCATCGTTTGAATTTGAAAATTTTAGTCCTATTATTCGGTCACAATCTGCGTGGAGTGGGCATTTAGATTTCGCATATGATTTAGTAAGATTTGAAGAACCAGCAACTTTAGTTGAGTTAGGTACGCATTTAGGTGCTTCCTTTTTTAGTTTTTGCCAGGGGGTAAAAGATGGTGGGTTAGCCACAAAATGTTTTGCTGTAGATACTTGGGCTGGAGATGGGCATACAGGTCCATATGGAGAAGGGGTTTTTCAAATAGTAGAAAAAGTGGTGAGGGATAACTACCTGAATATAGGGAATTTAATTCGGTCTACTTTTGATGATGCTCTGGATGAGTTTCAAGATGAAACGATAAATCTTTTGCATATTGATGGCTATCATACGTATGAAGCTGTTTCTCATGATTATAAAACATGGTTACCTAAAGTTGCGAAAAACGGTATTGTATTATTTCATGATATTGAAGTTAAAAACGGTGATTTCGGTGTGTATAAGTTTTGGGATGAGGTCAAGGTGAAATACCCTCATTTTCAGTTTGGGCATTCATATGGACTCGGAGTTTTATTTCCGAAAGGTTGTAGCGATAAGTTTTCGGAAATACTTAAAAATAAAGAAGAGATACAAAATATGTATAAATAAAAGAGGGGCATGCATCGATTAAATGATGTGTGCTCTTTTTTTATGTGGAAATATATTATTACATATGAGATGAAAGCGGTAGTAAAAAGTTTTGTTGAGGCAAATATTAAAAAGGTTATTATGGGTTAATAATTAGTGGGGATGGATAAAACCCTCATTGATTAAAGTTTTATTTCATTAGGTGTTTTTATCTAAATAAATAAAAATACAACATTTTTTATATTTTTCATTGCGAAAAGCGCAATCTACTTTTACAATAGAAAGGGTTGTGAATATATTATACTGAAAAAATAAATCGAAATAATATGAAAATTTTGTTTTGTCTTCGCTAATTGTATACTACATACACGTAAGACTACATACATCATGTTATCGACTTGTAAGGAGAGAAGAAAATGAAAAGTGTAAGATTACCATCGATGCTAGAAATTATTATTCTTTTATGCCTATTTCTTGCTGTCGTCTTTTCCTTCCAAACGATTTTTGATCTCCCAATTCAATTAGCGCTATTTATTTCATGGTTTTTAGTTATTGCGCTTGGATTAAGATTAGGATTTCGTTATCAAGAATTGCAAGATGCAATTACGAAAGGGATTTCTAATGGATTAGAAGCAATTCTTATTTTAGTTGCAGTTGGGGCTTTAATTGGAACGTGGATTGCTGGTGGGGTTGTACCTACATTAATTTATTATGGATTAGAATTCATTCACCCTAGCATATTCTTATTGGCAACTTTAATTATTTGTTCAATCACTTCTATCGCGACAGGAACATCATGGGGAACAGTTGGAACTGCAGGTATTGCTATGATGGCGATAGGTGAAGGGCTTGGATTACCACTTCCGCTTGTTGCGGGTGCAGTCCTTTCAGGAGCTTATTTCGGAGACAAATTATCACCACTTTCTGATAGCACAGTTCTTGCAGCTTCTATGGCGAAAGTAGATGTTATCGCTCACGTTCGAGCTATGCTCGTATTAGACGTTCCAGCTTATATTATTACCAGCATTATGTTTACTGTTGCTGGATGGATGTATGGCGGGGATAATGTAGATTTAAATAGAGTTGAGTTTTTAAAAGAATCTTTATTAAAGCACTTTGATATTAAAATATGGATGCTTGTTCCAGCGGTAATTGTTATTATGCTATTGGCGATGAAGAAACCATCTATGCCAACAATTGCTATGGGAGCTTTAATTGGTGCAATTTGGGCAACACTTTTCCAAGGAATGAACTTTGGAGAGGCAATTGGAACAGCATATAACGGATTCTCAATTCAATCTGGTGTCGAGTTTGTCGATAAGTTATTAAACCGTGGTGGAATTAATGGTATGCTTGGTTCAGTAGCTGTTATTATTTTCGGATTAGGTTTTGGTGGATTACTTGAAAAGTTAGGTGTTCTAAAGGTAATCGTATCGAAATTTGAGAAGAAATTAAATTCTGCAGGTAATGTAACATTGTCTACATTAATCGTTGCGTTTTTAGCTAACATATTTGGTTGTGCGATGTACGTATCACTTATTTTAACACCAAAAATTATGGAAGAAAGCTATGATAAATTAAAAATAGATCGCCGCGTATTAGCACGTAACTCAGAAGTAGGTGGAACTTTGACTTCTGGTATGGTTCCATGGTCTGATAATGGTATTTTTATGGCTGGTATTTTAGGTGTATCAACATTATCATACGTTCCATTTATGTGGCTAAGCTTCGTATCACTCATTTTAGCAGTTATTTATGGATATACAGGCAAGTTCATTTGGTATGTAGATGATGCGGATAAAGGAAAGCAAGCATCATAAAAAAATTACCTTCTGTGGTGGCAGAAGGTGATTTTTTTTATATGAATCAATGAGAATTCTTATCATTTGATAGAAAGTCTGTTAAAATAAAAGATGTAGGTATTTTATTTTCAAGGGGATGAAAAAATGGAGTACAGAATTGAAAGAGATACATTAGGAGAAATGAAAGTTCCAGCTGATAAATTATGGGCAGCACAAACGCAGCGTAGTAAGGAAAATTTTCCGATTGGAACAGAGCATATGCCGCTTGAAATTGTAAAAGCATTTGCGATTTTAAAGAAGAGTGCAGCGCTTAGTAATCAAAAATTAGGAAAGCTATCAGAAGAGAAGACACAAGCAATTGTGGAAGCTGCTGATGAAGTTATCGCAGAAAAATGGAATGAACATTTTCCACTTGTTGTATGGCAAACCGGTAGTGGTACACAATCGAATATGAATGTAAATGAAGTAATTGCAAACCGCGGTAATCAAATTTTGAAAGAAAAGGGATCTGACGTACATATTCATCCGAATGATGACGTGAACATGTCTCAAAGTTCAAATGATACGTTCCCAACAGCACTTCATGTAGCGTGTGTAATTGCGGTAGAAAATCATGTATTGCCAGCTATTACGAAATTAAAAGAAACATTAGCAGAAAAAGTAACTGCATTTGAACATATTATTAAAATCGGTCGTACGCATTTACAAGATGCAACACCTTTAACGTTAGGACAAGAAATTAGCGGATGGCACCGTATGCTTGAAAAAACAGAGCGTATGATTGCAGATAGCAATACATATATGAAAGAATTAGCAATTGGTGGTACTGCGGTTGGAACTGGAATTAATGCGCACCCTAAATTTGGTGAGATGGTAGCGGAAGAAATTAGTCTGTTTACAGGTAAACAATTTGTTTCTGCACCAAATAAATTCCATGCGTTAACGAGCCATGATGAAGTTGTATTTGCACATGGAGCATTAAAAGCATTAGCTGCTGATTTAATGAAGATAGCTAACGATGTGCGCTGGCTTGCAAGTGGTCCACGAAGTGGTCTTGGGGAAATTATTATCCCTGCAAATGAACCAGGAAGCTCTATTATGCCAGGTAAAGTAAATCCAACGCAAAGTGAAGCATTAACAATGGTTGTAGCACAAGTTATGGGGAATGACACAACAATCGGATTTGCTGCGAGCCAAGGTAATTTTGAGCTAAACGTATTCAAACCAGTTATTGCTTACAACTTCCTGCAATCTGCTCACTTATTAGCGGATGCAACCGTTTCGTTTAATGATAAATGTGTAGTTGGTATTGAAGCAGATGAAGAAGTAATTAATGAAAATGTAAATCGTTCATTAATGCTTGTAACAGCGCTAAACCCACATATCGGGTATGAAAATGCCGCGAAAATTGCAAAGCATGCCCATAAAGAAGGGTTAACTTTAAAAGAAGCAGCATTGCAATCTGGACTACTAACAGAAGAGCAATTTGATGAGATTGTAGATCCGAAAAAAATGATTGCTCCGAAAGAATAATAGAAGAAGCCAAGGTTCTTAGTATAGAATCTTGGCTTTTTTTGTATATTCATTTTTATGCTTCCTCCACTTGTACTATTGCAAGCTTCAAAAGATATTATTTGTTAGCAGACGTATTCATTACTTTCATATGTGGGCAGTTCTCTTTTAAGAGTAAAATGAATTTTTCTTCTTCTTGTGGTACGAAAGTTGTCACTGAGTCAAATAAATTATAATCAATTTCTAATTGCTGCCTAGTCCATTTTTCTGAACGGAGTGTTTTGCCAGAGTATTTAATGTGACGGATATTTTCAAATGGAATTTCAGTACGTAATATGAAACCGTGTTTTACAATAAGAGAAGATTCCGTTATGTTGTAGTGAGAGAAATAGAATGAAGAGAGATTCACGATATTTAACAGCATCATAAGAGTGAAAAAAATAGAATTTTCATTTTGGAAGAATAGCGAAATGAAAAAAAAATTATAAATAATGTAATGAAAATGACGTGAAATGGATTTTTTTTCGCTTTAAACTTCAAGTTAGTCACCTCGTTATACGTGTTCATTAACTAAATTAAATCATAACATCGTAATAAACCGAAAGAATATGCAGAATTGCATATTCTTTCGGTTTATTATTCGTGTAAAATTTTTTGATAGGATAAATTTAAATGAAGTTTTTAGTAGTGGAGTGGCATAAAGTGACTAACAAGAATAGAAGTGTAGTGCTAGTCATAATTAGTTGTATGCTGATTATGAGTGGCTGCTCAAATAGATTCGTTGAGGATGGAAATCGAAAACATGTATTTGTAAAAGCAAGTAAAGTTTTAGTAGAGGTTGTTTATAAAATATATAAAAGGTAAAAGGTGTTTTCGTATATGGAAACACCTTTTTTGTAGTTAAAATTGAATGCTGAAGTTTTGGAATGTGTGAATGCCGGTTCCATGTTGAATTAGGTTTGTATCACTTAAATATTGAACAGCATATTTCACATTTTAATAATAAGTCGTTTCTAAAAACACATTCGCTGTTTGTTGGGATAAGTCCTTTTTATAACGTATAAATAGATATTTTTATAAAAGTTTGTAAAATAGGCAAACGAAACATTGAATTGTTTGCTTTTTATATGGTAAGATGATGGAGTGGTAATAAACGATATCGTAATTTGTTTATGGTTTTAATAAACTTTTTGGAGGAATGTTTAGTATGAGTGATATTTCAGAGAAGTTTTGGGATGCGTCGATAGAGGAATTGAAGAAAGGGTATGTATTTGACGAGGAAGCAGAGGAGTATGTTTGTTTAGCTTGTGGAGAAACGTTTATTAAAGGAGTTATTTATCAAGAAAATCAAGTTTTGTATGAAGCAGAGAAGTTTGTACAGTTGCATATTCAAAATGAGCATACATCTATGTTTGAATATTTATTAAATCTTGATAAAAAGTTTACAGGCTTAACTGATTTGCAAAAGAAAATGGTTCAGTTTTTCCATATGGGACTTAACGATAAAGAGATTGTAAAAGAAATGGATGGCGGGAGCACATCGACGATTCGCAATCATCGATTTACATTGCGCGAGAAAATGAAGCAAGCGAAAGTATTTTTAGCGTTAATGGAATTGTCAGAAGAAAAATCAAAAGTTCAAACTAAATTTGTACCGATTCATAGAACAGCTACGATGGTGGATGATAGATACAATATTACAGAGGAAGAAAATGCTGAAGTTTTAACAGCGCATTTTACAGAAGGTTTGGATGGACCGCTTTCTAAATTTCCGAAAAAGCAAAAGCGGAAATTGATTATATTACGTCATTTAGTGAAGAAATTCGATAGTAATAAAAAGTATACTGAAAAAGAAGTAAATATAGTTTTAGAAAATATATATCCGGATTTTGTAACTTTGAGAAGATATTTAATCGAATATGGTTTTTTAGATAGAACAGCTGATGGAAGCCAATATTGGGTGAAGTTATAAGAATGAAGAGAAGAAAATGAATAGATGCACATAATAAAAACAACTATACAAAGAGATAGAGGATTACAGATACGAAAAATATGTTAAAGTTCTATGATGAATTTGAAAATAGTGAGTGGAAGAAGCAATTACTTTGACGAGCAAACAGTATAGAAATGGTTGGAGTAATTACAACTATTTGAGCACGGATTTAACCGTGCAGATTTTAAATAAAAGGAGAAATGAAATTTGAAACCACCTACAGATAACGATAAAGAAGGTGTAGAGTCACAGAAGTCAGAAACAGAACATAAGCCGATATGGAAATCGATGTCCATGTTTTTAGTGCCGTTACTTTTAAGTAATGTATTACAATCAGTTGGACAGTTATTTGGAATGGTAGTAGTAGGAAGATGGCTTGGCGTAAATGATCTAGCAGCTATATCGGCATTTTTCCCGTTATTTTTCCTACTCGTTTCATTTGTAATTGGAATTGGTTCTGGTAGTTCAATTTTAATTGGTCAGGCATTTGGTGCTAAAAATGAGGAGCGCTTAAAAGCTATCGTTGGTACGACGCTTACGTTTACTTTTATTATAGGAGTCGTGTTGGCGATAATAGGTAGTATTTTTGCGATGGATATTATGCGTCTTATGGGAACGCCAGAAAATATTATTGAAATAAGTGTGCATTACGCAAGAATTTTATTTATATCTATGCCAGTATTATTTTTATATTTTGCATACACAACATTTATGAGAGGTACAGGAGATTCAAAAACGCCATTTTACTTTTTAATCGTAAGTACAGCGCTAAATATGATTTTATTACCAATTCTTATTTTTGGCTGGTTAGGAGCTCCGAAATTAGATGTTTACGGAGCAGCCTATGCTTCAGTTATATCTACAGTTATTACGTTTATTGTCATGCTAGTGTATTTAAAGAAGAAAAATCATCCACTACAATTAGACGGGACAGTAAGAAAATATCTTCGTATGGACTGGGAGTTATTAAAATTATTGTTACGCCTCGGTATTCCAGCGAGTATTAATATGATATTAGTTTCATTATCAGAGATCGCGGTAATCGCATTTGTAAATCGGTACGGTTCAGATGCAACAGCGGCGTATGGCGTTGTGAACCAAGTTGCAAGTTATGTACAAATGCCAGCGGTTAGCCTCGGTATTACAGTATCAATTTTTGCAGCGCAATCAATTGGTGCGAACCAATTTGATCGATTACAGAAAGTTGTTAAGGCCGGAATTATTATGAATTATATCATTGGTGGTGTATTAATATCTCTTATTTACTTGTTCTCAAGAGATATTTTAGCACTATTTTTAACAAGTCAAAATACAATTGACATTGCTCATAGTCTAATCATGATTACATTATGGAGCTACTTAATTTTCGGTCATGCACAAATTATTAGTGCGACAATGCGAGCAAGTGGTACTGTACTATGGCCAACTGTAATCAGTGTTGTATCAATTTGGCTTGTTGAAGTACCTGTGGCGTATTATCTTTCTTACCATACGAGCCTTAGAATAGAAGGGATATGGATTGGGTATCCAGCTGCATTCATCGTCAGCTTAATATTACAGTATGCATATTATAAGCTTTCATGGCAGAAGAAACGAATTACACGATTAGTGAGTTAAAAGATGAAAATGTCCCTAAGTCATTATACTTAGGGACATTTTTTTATGAATGTTTATAAATAACTTTTTAAAGTTATGTCAAAATGTTGTCTAATGAGTTCTCCATTATTCATATAAAACTCCCAAGCTGTATCTGGCTCACCGATAATTTCAAATGAACCTTCTGTAATATATAAAGCGCAATTATCTTCTAATGCAATACCTTCTATATTACCTTGGTGAGTTTGTAAAAACGTATGGAAGGCATTCATTCTATTTAATTGATTGTAATGGGGGCAAAACCTTTTGTTAACAATACCCCAGCCACTACTTTCTATATAACCGGAACCTTCATAATCTGAACGAATGCTAGATGTGAACCAGCACATAGCACCGGCACTATATCCTGCAATAAGTGTTCCACGTTTTAAAGCAAATAGTAACTTTTCATCTAGTTTATGTTCTTTCCATTGTTCAAGCATGTGAACGTAATTTCCACCGCCAAGGTAAATTAAATCGGCAGAATGAATCATCTCATCTATTTCATATTTAGTAGGTGTTTCGGTTGAAATGCGTAAAATTTGAACCTCACAATGTAATTGCTTTTCAAATGTTGCTAAAAATAACTTTATATATCCTTCATCATCACGACTAGCTGTAGGAATGAATAATACTTTTGGGTATTGTTTATTCGTTAATTCTATAAGTCGTTCATTAATATGCAAGTGATTTGGATCTTGTAAATCACCGCCACCAATGACAGCTAATTTCATAGTAAAGCACCACCTAATAATATTTGTTATGTAAAAATTCGATAGTGGGGAGTTACATTCCTTCTGTGATTTAATGAATAAGGGGAAATAAAGTGAACAATATATTGAAATAGCATAAGGAGTCGATAGCTGTGGATAGAAAGGAATTAGAAGCAGTTTATCCCGCTATTTGCGGGCAGTAAACTCCCGCCTCAAAATTCGATTGGAGCAAAGCAGTTAGGTGGGAGCCCTGCTGCCCGTAAACACCCGATTGGTGTGGGCTAATAATCAATGGGGGATGAACAAAATCCCCATTGATTAAAGTTTCACTTTATTGATATATAATACTGGAAAATATTGTTTCAAAATATGGGAACAATATGTTTAAATGAATATAACGACGTACTAATGAATGTTGAAAGAGTATTTATATTTAAAAAGTACAGGGAATACCAAAAGTTTTACAAAAGTGTTTTTTACTTTTTATAGGAACTTATTTTATAATATAGTTAAATTATATTAATATATTTATTAGCGTAGACTAAAGAGAGGGAGCGTGAAAGAGTGGATTTTCGATTTGAGTTCGCAGCGAAGGTGAAAGAATATTTAGATGATGAAAAAGATGAAAAAATAATAAAAGATGGACACAGAGATATAATTTATAAATATTTATATCCGTTAGAGAGTGAAATTGGAATTTTTAAAAACCCTAACTTTACTTTTTTTGCATCAGGAAGACGTTCACATATAGTATTGGAAAATATTGAATTTAAAACAGAAGTAAACGTAGAAAGTAATATAATTGAAATTACAAAAATAGTGGATAATGTGGTGATTCCATTAGATACTATCGTAGCTAAAGATCGGGAATTATTTGCACTTGGGCGTAATGAGAAATTTAGTGTGCAAATATTAGAATATTATCTCTATGATACATTTGGAGAGAAGTTAGGTTTACAATGAATCGAACGTGGTACAGATAACTAATTAGTGGAGATTAGGATTCATTTAAGTATCAGTTAATATCATTTATGTTTGACCTTCTATATATTTTATACTACAATCTGTAGTGTGAAAGGGGCCATACGATGTTTACTCAAAACTACAAGTTAAATGAGCAAGGGTTAAATCACTTTTTCGGACCGCTTGAAGCGAAAATAATGGAAATTGTTTGGGCTACTGAGGGTATTACCATTAAAAATGTGCAACAGAGATTAAGTGAAGAATCCCCGGTGAATTTTAATACTGTAATGACAGTTATGAACAGATTAGTAGAGAAAGCGCATTTAGAAAAGCATATTGTGAAAAGAAGTGGTATGTATCGTACTACACAAACGAAGGAAGAATTTTTATCTAATCAAACGAAGAAAATGACACAGGAATTAATGGGTGAATTTGGAGATCTTGTTGTGAACCATATGATAGATGAGTTAGAACAAGCTGATCCATCTTTAATAAAAAAATTAGAAGAGAAATTAAGTCGGCTAAAAAAAGAGGACCGATAAAATGAAGTGGCAAATGCGTAAAATCGTTTTGTTAGCAGTGACTATTAGTGTGCTTTTTTTAAGCATGTTAGTATACTACGTTACATACCCATTTCTTTTTCAAAATAAAGCATTTTTCCTTTCTCAATTTTGTTTATTTGAATTACAAAAACATATGAGGGAACTATCAATACTTCGTATAATGATAGCCGGATTACTGTTATTTACTGTAATCATTATGAGTAAAAGAATTTGGAAGCAATTTTTTTATAGTAAAAGATTGAAAAGAAATCTCGTGTCTATTACTAGAAAAGGAAAGCAAGTGTACGTATTATCAACGTTACAGATTACGGCATTTACAATTGGATTATTTCGACCGAAAATTGTCATTTCAGAAGGAATGTTTCGGGCATTTTCTGAGGAAGAAATTGATGCGATTGTATTACATGAGGAATATCATCAAAAAAATCGAGATCCATTAAAGTTATTTTTCTTTACATTGTTAGCTGAGGGAATGATGTATATTCCTATATTAAAAGGGATGTTGCAGCGTTATCATGTATATCAAGAGCTATCAGCAGATAAATATGCGATGCAAAAAATGAAATCTTCATTTGAGCTAGGTAGTGCATTATTAAAGTTAATTAAAATAAAGACGATGGAAAATCAATGTATTACAGCGTCGTTTGCGAAAACCGCAATTAATTTACGAATTGAGCAAGTGTTGAATGAGAAAGTTGTTAAGCTGAATATACCATTACATACAAATTCAGTATATGTAACGTTAGGGCTATTTTGTATGTCGATTGTACTTATTGTCGGAGAGTGCATATAGCCTCTTTTTTTAATAATTAACACTACGCATTGTAGTGTATTTAGGAGGGATAAAATGAATGCAGCGGATTTAACAATTTGGCTAGTAGTAGGGGCTGGGATACTTTCATTTATATCACCATGTTCTTTACCGCTATATCCATCTTATTTATCATATATTACAGGTGTGTCTATTCAAGATTTAAAAGAAAATCGTGGGATTATGCAAAAGTCAGCGATTATACATACAGTATTTTTTATGATCGGTTTCTCGGTTATATTTTATGCGTTAGGTTTATCGGTGAGTTGGATTGGGATTACTTTTTCATCTAATCAAAGATTGATTCAGCAAATTGGTGGGGTTTTTATTGTTTTGATGGGGTTATTTATGACTGGATTGTTTCAGCCTAAGTGGCTTATGGCAGAGAAAAAAGTGCAGTATAGAAGTAAATCGACAGGATATATTCGCTCAGTTTTGGTCGGCATGACATATGCAGCAGGATGGACACCGTGTGTTGGTCCGATATTTTCTGCAGTGCTTATGCTCGGGGCGACCAATCCGGAAAGTGCGCTTCTTTATATTACGGCATATACTCTTGGCTTTGCAGTTCCGTTTTTCGTGATGGCATTTTTTATTGGAAAGGTAAAATGGATTGTTACTTATGCCAATGTCATGATGAAAATCGGCGGTGGAATGATGATTTTAACAGGGGTTTTATTATATACAAATCAAATGACGAAAATTACAGCGTTCTTTATTCGTCTATTCGGCGGATTTACGGGATTTTAGAAATGAGGAGGAAGAAAAGTGAAGAAACTAATTGCTATTATACTAGCTGGGGCACTAATTTGGGCCGGAGTTAACTTTTATAATACTAAGAAAGAAGAAAAAGAAAGAAAAGCGAAACAAGCGGAGTTACAAGAGAAGGAAGTATTACCACAAGTGGGATTTAAAGCGCCGAACATAACATTAAAAGGATTAGATGGGAAGCTTTATTCGTTAAATGATGCAAAGGGAAAACCATATGTTATTAATTTTTGGGCATCATGGTGTGGTCCATGTGAAATGGAGGCTCCTGATCTAGTTCGTTTGTATGATAAATATAAGGAGGATGTTGAAATCTTTGCGGTAAATGCAACAATCGGGGATCCAGTACAAGAAGCGAGCGCATTTGCAGATCGTCACGGATTTAAATTTCCTGTTCTATTAGATATGGACGGAGTAGCTGGAATAGATTATAAAGTATTTTCTTTACCAACGACATTTTTTGTTAATAAAGATGGAATTATTGTAGATCATGCACGAGGTGTATTACCTCCAGATCAATTAGAAGAGAAGTTTAAGAAAATAATTGAGAATTAAGAGGGGATTTCATAGTGATGGAGTGGATGGTGAGGTTACAACCCGTTTCTCTTATAATAGGAAGTTTATTTGGATTTACTCTAATGAAACTAAGGATGAAAAAGCAAAATATTCAATATGAAAAAATGATGGATGCAGTAACGAATGGCTTTCTTATCATTGTATTAGTATGGAAATTCGCACCGGCAATTTTAAATCCGGTATGGGCCATTGGGGCGCCAATGCCAGCATTATTAGCTGTAGGAAGTATTCAGCATATTATAGTAGGGTGCGTAATTGCGAGTATATATATTGTTTGGAAAAGTAAAAAAGAGCAATTTTCTCTTCGGATTTTACTTGATACATTACCTTTTGGATTTTGCATGAGTATAATCTTTTATTTTATATTCCATCAAGAAGTAGGTGCACAAACGACACTGCCGTGGGGGATGAAAATATATGAATCAAAATTTTTGTATCATCCTATTTTCATGTATGAGATTATACTCGCACTCGGTATAATTGGCTCGTTATGGATTAAAAATGAAAGATTAGGAAATGGAAAGAATATAAGCTTTTTTCTAATTTGCGAGGGAATTGCTCATATCATTATTTCACTTATTAGTGAACAAAATTCAGTTCTAGTTGGTCTTTCAATACAGCAAATAATCAGTTTTTGTGTTATTAGTTTAGGGATTTTGTTAGTACCAAAAAAATAAAAGTAGCCATGCACGGAGAGCATGGCTATTTTTGTATCATCATATGAATTAAAAAATCGGCGGAGTAACAGAAAATAAAACAATCGCATTTTTCTCGAATTGATTTACCCATTTATGTTTTAAATAAGCTGGTATTTTTACGCTATCACCAGTTTCTAATGTGTATTCTTCTTCATTTAAGTGCAATGTGATTTTTCCGTCTAATACAAATGCTAATTCTTCACCTTTATGTTCTAGAACATTTTCTGATGAAGCAGTATTTGGTGGGATAGTCATAATTGCTGTTGCTAAATTTCCTGTGAAATCAGGTGATAACAATTCATATGATAAATTATCGATAATCATTTTTTTTCTTTTATGAGAACGTACAATTAAATCGTCTGTATTATTTTCTTCAAGTAAAAAACTAAATGTTGGAACATCAAGAGCTTTTGCAAGTACCTTTAATGTTTGAATAGAAGGGTTAGCAGAACCACGTTCAATTTGACTAAGCATTGATGGTGTGATTTCGGCCATCTTTGCTAATTCTTTACTAGTTAATCCTTTTTCTTTTCTTTGTTTTTCAATCTTTTTACCAATATCTATATTTTCCATAATAAATGCTCCTTAATAATTATTAAATTATATTTAAATAAATTAAATTGAAATTAACTAAAATGAATTATTTATGTTAAACTATATTAAAATTAATTTAATTATAATTTATTATATGGCTAGCTACAAGGATATGAGGAGGAAGAGGAATGAAGGAGATAGAGGCATTAAAAGAGCAATATCCACTAGTAAATAACTTAATCACAACAGAAGAAGTATTTTGGATAAACCCGAATATGGAAAAGTATGAAACAGCAATAAAAAATTCGCCACTTAATGAAGAACATGTAAAAGACGCGGAAGAGAGATTAAAGCGTTTTGCACCATACATTGCGAAAGTATTTCCTGAAACGAAGGAAACAGGCGGTATTATAGAATCACCTTTAGTGAAAATACCTTCTATGAAACAATCTTTAGAGAAAAGTTATGGGCAACCTATTTTAGGGGAATTACTATTAAAATGTGATAGCGGGCTTCCGATATCAGGATCAATAAAAGCTAGAGGCGGAATATACGAAGTGCTGAAACATGCAGAGCAACTGGCACTTCAGCATGGAATGTTAACAGGGGAAGATGATTATTCAATTTTAGATAGTGATAGATTTAGAGGTTTTTTTGCGAAGTATTCAATTGCAGTAGGTTCTACTGGGAATTTAGGGCTTAGCATCGGTATTATGAGTGCGAAATTAGGTTTTAATGTGACTGTTCATATGTCGGCAGACGCAAAAGAATGGAAAAAAGATTTATTAAGAAGTAAAGGTGTAAACGTTATTGAATATGAAGCTGATTATAGTAAAGCAGTAGAAGAAGGAAGACTGCAAGCAGATGCAGATCCTAGCTGTTATTTTGTTGATGATGAAAACTCACATGATTTATTTTTAGGATACGCAGTAGCAGCGTCACGTTTACAAAAACAATTAGAAGAGTTAGAGATTGTAGTAGATGAAGAATACCCTTTATTCGTTTATCTTCCGTGCGGGGTAGGTGGTGGGCCTGGTGGAGTAGCATTCGGCTTAAAGTTATTGTACAAAGACAATGTGCATTGTTTCTTTGCTGAGCCTACGCACTCTCCGTGTATGTTACTCGGTTTAATGACAGGGCTTCACGATAAAATTGCCGTTCAAGATATCGGAATTGATAATGTAACCGATGCGGATGGACTTGCGGTAGGAAGACCATCTGGATTTGTCGGTAAAACGATGGAACCATTTTTGAGTGGAAATTACACAGTAAGTGATGAGGAGTTATATAGATTATTAAAAGAACTGGCTGATACTGAAAATATTTATTTAGAGCCTTCTGCATTAGCGGGTATGATAGGGCCGTTGAATGTATGTAAAGCTGAAAATGAGTATTTACAAAAACAACAGTTAACAGAGAAGGTGAAGAAAGGTACTCATATTGTGTGGGGAACTGGTGGGAGTATGGTTCCGGAAGACGTGATGAATGGGTATTATAAGAAAGGTTTGGAATTAACGTTAAAATAAAAATGAGGCTATTTACAGCCTCATTTTTTTCATGTGCATAAAATTCTTTGTTATTTTCGCATTAGTTCATTATAGTATAGATATAAAGGATTGCTAATATCGAATAAATATAACAAAAAAGCTTTATTTTACATAATAAGAGGATGTGTATACGATGTCATTACAGACTAAATATATAGCGGGTATTTCGCTTGGGGTTATGGGCGTAGGTTTTGCGGCTTCAATCCCTTTTCAAGGAACGGTAGCTGGAGAAATTATACAAGGTGGATTTGAAGCCGGGTTAGTTGGTGGACTTGCGGATTGGTTTGCGGTTACAGCTTTATTCCGTCATCCGTTGGGAATCCCAATTCCACATACAGCATTATTACCGAAAAATCGTAAGCGGGTAACAAAGGGACTCGTTTCTACGTTAGAAAATGAATGGCTGACGAAAGAAAGTATTACAAGTAAAGTAAAAGAAATACAGCTAGCGCAAATGGTACTGCAAATTGCTGAGAAAGAGTTACAGTCTGATGCTGTGAAAAAAGGGATTGTAACAATTGCTGAGAAAGCGATTCTTCAAATAGATACGGAAAAATTAGCAGTTATTATTGAAAAAGAATTAAAAACGTATTTGCATACAATTAATACAAGTAACATATTACAAGTTCTCGTGGATCAATTAGTAGTGCAAGAATATGATGAAAAAACACTTGATTACATATTAGTAAAAGTGAAAGATTGGACAGCTCAAGATGAAGCACGTTATCAGCTCGGAAGCTTAGGCATGAAGGCGATGGAAAACATAAAAGTAGATGGATTCCTACAGTTTACTTTGAAATCGTTTATGAATATTGTTGATGAGGATAAAATCGGCGGCATTTTGCAGAAGTTTATCATTAGCAATATTAACAGCTTACAAGATGCAGATAATAGCACAAGGCAACTTATATTAGCGAAAATTCGTCAAGAGATTATAAATGTAAAAGAAAATGAATCTTTATTACAGGAATTAGAGAAGTGGAAAGAAAAATGGATTGCAAATTGGGATGCTACTGACAAAATAAAAGAGATGCTAGAGCAAGTACAGAGTAGGGCAGTTACTTTTGTGAAGAATGAAGAATTTGCTGATAAATATGTTGTTCCATTCTTACAAACACAAATGAATAAAATAAAAGAAGACGAACTGACTGTTCAAAAAATAGAAGATTGGTTACAAAAACAAGTTGTTACTATTGTTGAAAAGAATCATTCGAAAATTGGAAAGCTTGTGCAAGAAAACCTTGATAAGTTAGATGATAAAACATTAATCGAAATGATTGAAAATAATGTCGGTAAAGATTTGCAGTGGATTCGTGTGAACGGGGCTGTTTGTGGTTTTATGATTGGATTAGTTTTAGAAGGAATAAAAGCGATTATATGAGAAAAACCTTCCACAATTGTGGAAGGTTTCTTATTTTTCGATAACACTCATATTTATATTATAAGCTTTCTCGATATTTAATTTGTACGTCCCATTTCCTGTTTTTATCGAGTTTTTATACCAATGTTCTTGCCCGTTTAATTCTGGATTTTCTTCTGAAGAATTATTTTCTTTTTTCGTTAAATCTTCTACTTGTTCCCAAGGTGTGTTCCCGTGAGTTTCTTTTTTGTTTGTTATGGCGATTAAAGATACATCACTTTCTTTTACTAAATGAACAGATACATTTGAACTTTCTTGTACAAACCAATTATTTTGTAATTGACCTGGATAAAGAGATAGTTCGTTATTTGAAGCGCGGATCTCTACATTTTTATTTTGCGGAAGAACGAGTGTTTGTTTCATCTGTGGTGTTGAGTTAAATAACGTATGCTGAACCGGTAATGATTTTAAAGTTATATACATCGTTTCTCCAGCTGTTTGAACTGAAAGGAAATCCTCTTGTTTTAAATTGAGTTTTTCATTTGCTTTCGTCGTCATTTCATATGTTCCAAGAAGATGAATTTGATTTGTATTATTTCCCTCTATCGTTAGAGGGTGATGCCCCGCATCCACTACAATTTTTTTGATAGATTCAGGTATATCAAGTTGTCCGTCTGGAATATTACTCGTTTGCCTAGTTGTGTTAATAGAATGACGAACTTCTTCTAGTAATCCAGTTGATAATAAACAGTAAAAAGCAATTCCAACGCTTCCTAAAACTCCGATAAAGAAAATACTAAAAATATCATATTTAATAAATGAATGTTCCTTCTTAGAAAATAGAAGGTATAGTAAAACTTCAGCGCCAAGTATGATAAGTAAAACAGGCCACCAGGCTGTTAATGTATCTAATGCTTGAACGCCTTTTACGACTGAAAATAGTAAAAAGCAACCTAATAAAATAATTGAAATCCCCATCGAGAATGTTCCAACGCGCCATGTTCTCATTCTTTTGTACCACCTTTGTTTTCTTTATTTCCAAGTAACAATTTAAAGCCGCCACCAATTAAAAAGAGAGCAACGATAGATGTTTGGAAATAGCGATAATATAGTTCGCTAAGATGAATATTAAATATAGTTGCAAAGTAGTCATTCAAAATAGGAAGGACTGTTTGATCTAATAAATAATAACCACCGAGTGTAATTAATCCGATACCGATCCATCTTTGATGATTTATAAAATAATCTATGATAGGTTCGTCATTAACACGTTCTTTTCCGTATTTTGCAGTTTGCTGTAACGCATCAAAAAAGCTATAGAACCAAATAATTGGTACTAAAAATAAAAACGCAGAAAGTCTTAATAAGTCGAGCAAATAAATAGATAGTAAAAAGGCTGCCATAAGCTGGAGACCACGGCGCTGTAAGCCTAAATACATATGTCCTGCTCCAGGAAACATTGCTAAAATGGAAGCGAATGTTTTATTTTTCTTTCCTTGTTCTCGGTGCTCTTCAAATTCTTCAAAAATAGTCCGATCAACTAATTGCTCTCCGCGTTCTTTTTTCTGTAGTTGTTGAACAACGTCGAAGAAGTTATAAATCCATAAAACAGGTAACGTAATAAGGAAGATAAGGAAACTTCCTTGAGATGTTAAGAGTGCAACGAATATAATCATACTTCCGATTCCTGTGCAAGCGACTAAAAATGTAAGTCCGCGTTGCATAAGTCCTAATTGAAAATGACCAAGCCCAGGAATGATTGATAGAAGAATGATATAAAATCGTTCGCTTTCTTTAGAGGACTCTGTAAATTCTCCGGCTGCTTGTTTTTTCGATTGGTTAATAATAGTGATAACTAAATCTAATAAATTGATCGCCCATAACACGACTAGTAAAAATAGAGAAAGAAAAGCAATATCACGCGCTCCTAATGCTATTGTACAAAATGCTGCAAAGATAAATAGAAATAAAGCCCCTCCGCTATATAAAATAAACCGTCCTATCTTTTTTAAATATAAATGTCCAAGCCCAGGAATTAGCCCTAACACAAGTGCTAAAAAGGGATTTTTATTCATGCTTTGAACCTCCGTCCTTTTTTGATGTGTCTACCGATTTGTTTACAATTTGTTGTGAGATAGAAGACTCGTTATGTTTTGAAGATTTCTCGAAATTTGATGTCGCTGTGAAAATATACTGGAATAAACCACTTACCATAAAAATAATTGTAGCCGCAGTCGCAATTATGTAGTGAATAATTGTGCGCTTTAGTGAGTTTGTTTTTATATTTTCATTAGGCTGTAACGTTTCAAAATTAATTTGCGTCATAACTTCGTTCGTAAATGAATCATCATTTATCATTGGAAGGTTTTCATGTTGTTCATCAATACTTTCCATATAAAGTGCTAAACAATGATCACATTCATAAAGATGTTCTTCCATAGATTCACGTTCATTGTTTGATATAACATCTAATGTATAATTGCGCCAATCTTCTTTTGAATAATGCATCATAGAAACTCTTCCTCCTTCCAATGTTTTTTAATCCATTTTCTTGCCCGATACAGTTTCATTTCGACTGTTTTCACTTCAATATTTTCTTGCAAAGCAATTTCTTGATAACTTTTTTCTTCTAAGTAATGTGCGAGAACGACGTCACGGTAATTGTCGGGAAGTTCTCGCAGTTTTTGAGCAATGAGTAATTTTTGCTCTTTCGTCAATAATAATGCCTCGATATTATGAGAGGATTTTATATTTTCCGCAGTTTCTTTACATAAGGAGAGTTCTTCGTTTTCTCTAGCTTTTTTTCTCTTATAATCAATAGCGTGATTGGTGGCAATACGTGCCATCCACGTTTTTAATCCGCGAAATTGATAATTTGGGAGAGAGGCGTGAATTTTTACGAATACTTCTTGTGTAACATCTTTAGCATCTTCTTCATGTCTTAAAATAGAAAAGATAACTTGAAAAATATAATGACGATATGTTTGTACAAGGATACGAAAAGCATGTTCGCTTCCTTGTTGTGCTTTTTCAACTAATTGTTTTTCCTCAATCGGTCTCTCCCTCCTTTTTGACGCATTCTATTATATAGACGTAAGAAATGATAAGTCACCCTACACATGTTATAAAAAAAGAATAATATATTTTTAGCAGGAGGGCTATATGAAAAAGGTGTGAAAAAATGGTAAAGAGAAGTATATAATGAGCAAAGAGGAAATGCTACATGGAGAAAGGATGTGAATGTTAGTAGGATAAGGTCCATACTAACAAACATGAAAATTAAAATATTAATAGCCGATGATAATTCTTTTATTAGAGAAGGTATGAAAATTATTTTAAATACATATGAAGAGTTTGAAGTATTAGATACCGTAAATGATGGAAAAGAAGCTGTAGCGTATTGTAAAAAGTATGAAGTTGATATTGCGCTTTTAGATGTTCGTATGCCAAACATGAACGGGGTAGAGGCGACGAAGTTAATTTGTGAAGAGACAAAAACGAAGCCTCTCATTTTAACGACATTTGATGATGATGAATATATTTTGGACGCAGTAAAAAACGGAGCGAAAGGTTATTTATTAAAAAATAATGATCCGGAGCGTATTCGTGATGCGATAAAAGGAGTTTATAACGGTCAAACTGTTATGCAAGATGTAGTGCTTGATAAAATTAAGTCTAATTTAATGGAAAGTAAAGAGGAAGAATCTAAAATTGATAAGAGCCTTTTCACAGAAAGAGAGCTTAGTATTATCGCATTAATTGCGAAAGGTTTCTCAAATAAAGAAATTTCGAAGCAACTTTTCATATCTGAAGGAACGATTGCAAATTATATTACATCAGTTTTAGGGAAAACTGGACTAGAACATCGCACGCAAATTGCGATTTATTACTTAACAGGGAAAGTAGATTAATGTTATGGAATTTTGGTTAACTGTAAGTAAACTTATTGTCTTTTTATATATAGTGTTTAGCTACATTCATTTAAATGTTACGAACTTACCATGGATTATACTTACTTTGCTTTTATATCTTTCTGTAAACGTGTTGATCTCTATATTTAAAAAAGATACGTACAAAAACATATTAACTTGTGTGTCAATTGGCGTAGTTATGTTATTTGCATGGAAGATTCATCCGTTTTTTATTTTGTTTTTACCTTTGAACTTATATGAAATTGCAAATTATTACATAAAAAAGAAATGGTTAATCTTTTTCATTATGATTCTTCCTATTATTTTTATAGGTGAAGGTATTCAGATGACGTATGGACTTATTAGTGCATTTTGTTTTTTTCCTTAACGATAGCTCACCGCTATATAGCACGATTATTAAAACTAGAAATGCAAAATGATAAAATGAGAAAAGACATACAAAGACTTACGAAAAGCTTAAATGAAAATAAAGATTACATAAGGCAATCTGAATACACATTTAAATTAGAGGAAAGAAATCGACTATCTCAAGAAATTCATGATAAAATCGGTCACTCAATGACAGGTGCACTAATTCAAATGGAAGCAGCGAAGAGATTAATGGAAATAGATAAAGTGAAATCTGCTGAGTTATTACAAAATGCCATTCATATTTCAAAAGATGGCATTGAAAGCATTCGGATTACATTAAAAAATATGAAGCCACCAACTGAGCAAATTGGCATTCATCGTATGAAATTATTCATAGAGGAATTTGCCGGTAAGCATGATATGAATATTCCTTTCGTTTATAAAGGTAACTTAGATATGATTTCTCCCATTCAGTGGAAAATTATCGGTGAAAACGTTACAGAGGCGTTAACAAATGCGATGAAATACGCTGATGCGACAGTCATTTCAATCGATATTCATGTACTGAACAAGATGGTGAAAGTACAAGTGAAGGATAATGGTAAAGGTGCAGCTCTTGTTAAGAAAGGTCTCGGTATTATGGGGATGGAGGAGCGAACAGCGTCTGTAAACGGAAAAATTATTGTAGATGGAACAAGTGGTTTTTCAGTAACAATGTTATTGCCGATATAAGAGGATGAGACGAGGATGAATCATCTCATATGAAAAAAGTGAATAATCTCATGTGAAAAGGGTGAACTTCTGCACTGAGCAGGTTCATTCTTTTTGTTTATAATAAAAGCAGAGAAACCGAAATAGGGGTGAAATGATGAACACATTGGAAATTAAAAATTTAACGAAAAAATTTGGTGACTTCATCGCAGTAGATAATATGTCTTTATCTATTAAAGAAGGAGAGATATTTGGCTTTTTAGGATCAAATGGTGCTGGTAAAAGTACAACGATTAATATGATTGCTGGTTTGTTAAGAAGTAATGAAGGTGAAATTAGCATACTAGGAAAAAATATAAAGAAACATAATCGATTTGCGAAAATGAATATCGGTATCGTTCCGCAAGATATTGCGATTTATGAAGAGTTAACTGCCTATGAAAATGTGAAATTCTTTGCTGGATTGTATGGATTACGAGGAGCCGAGCTAAAAGCGAGAGTAGAGGAAGCACTTCAATTTGTAGGCCTTAGTGATAAACATAAAAGTTATCCGAAAAACTTTTCTGGCGGGATGAAACGAAGACTGAATATCGCTTGTGCAATCGCTCATAGACCGAAGTTAATTATTATGGATGAACCGACAGTTGGAATTGATCCGCAGTCAAGGAACTACATTCTTCAGTCTGTCCGAAAATTAAATGAAATGGGAAGTACGATTATTTATACGAGTCACTACATGGAAGAAGTAGAAGAGATTTGTACGAAAATAGCAATTGTCGATCACGGTAAAGTAATTGCAGAAGGAACGAAAGAACAGTTAAAAGCGATTATTACAGATACGAAAGATATTTGGATTGAAGTAAAGTCAGTAGAAAATTTAGATGTAGAAAATTTAAAAGAGATAAATGGTGTGAAAGCTGTTCAAATTGAAGAGAACGTAATCAAGGTAAACTCGGATGCAGGATTAAATAATTTAAATAAAATTATTCAGCATTTCATTAATCATGACATTGAAATTCGTTCGTTAGAGGAGCAGGCTCCAAACTTAGAAACAGTATTTCTTACGTTAACTGGAAGAAACTTACGAGATAAATAAAGGTAAATGAAGAAAAGGTAAAGGGAGGTTCATCAATTGAACATCTTTAACATTGCAGTGATGCACATTAAAAGAGATTTCAGGGACGTAAGAACTTTAGTTTTTATGTTAGCATTTCCGATTGTACTTATGCTTGTATTAGGAACAGCGTTAAGTAACGCATTTAATAGCGATAGTCAAGCGATTAAGGATATACAAGTGCTATATAAAGATGAAGCGAGTAGCACGTTTTCTCAATCGTTTGAAGCGTTTACGAAAGAAGTCGATAAATCAGGTATTCATTTTAAAAAAGTTTCCGAAGGTATAGATGGGAAAGAAGAAGTGAAGCAAAATAAATATGCTGCTTATGTAGAGTTAAATAAAGATGGTGCAAAATTTTACGGAAGTGACAAAAGTAGTATTGAGGGAAGTATTGTGGAAGGCATGCTTACAACATTTGTTGATAAGTACAACGTAGTGGCCGAAGTTGCAAAAGTAGATCCGAGTAAGGTTAGCGCAGTTATTTCAAACGGAAATCATAATGATTATATTAAAGAAACATCTTTACAAGCTGCTAAAAAACCAGGTTCTATGGATTACTATGCGGTTGTAATGACGACGATGATTGCACTGTACGCTGCAATGGGGGCGAGTTTTTTAATTCGAGGAGAACGAATACGTAAAACAGGAGATCGCTTAATTGCAGCACCTATAAGTAAAGCTGAGATTTTCGTTGGGAAAGTGCTCGGTAGTCTTGTAGCGAATGCACTTTGTCTATTACTTGTCGTTTTATTTAGTAAATTTGTTTTTCAAGCGAATTGGGGCGACCATATTGGAATCATATTTATTATTTTACTAACAGAAGTCTTTTTAGCAATTAGCTTCGGTTTAGGAATCGGATATATTACAAAAACAGGTGAGGCATCTAGAGCGATTATTATGGTTGTTGTGCAATTAGCGTCTATTTTTGGTGGTGCGTATTTCGTAGTGGAAGAAAATTCCGTTACGAATTTATCACCATTAACGTGGGCAAACACAGCTATTATGAAAATTATTTATGCAAATGATGTAGGAGCGGCACTACCGGTAATATCTTTAAATCTTGGGATTTCAGCAATCTTCTTATTAATTGCGATTATTGCATTACGTAGACGGGAGGGGCTATAGTATGAAAGATATTTTATGGCTCATACAAAAAACGTTATCTGTGCTTCTGAAAAATAAAAAGGGGCTACTCATTATTATTAGCTTGCCGATAATAGGAACGCTCATTTCCTTTTCGATATATGGGAATGTAGGGCAAGGAACGTTAAATATTGGGGTTATAAATAAAGAAAATCAACCTATCGCAAATGATACAGTGAAATTTTTAGAAGGACTCAATCATGTAAATGTTAGTAAAATTAAGGAATCTGAAGTGGAAGATAAACTCACTTCAAAAAAACTTGATGGTGTTATTACATTACAGTCGGGTTTTTCTGAAAGTGTTCGAGAAGGGAAACCGAGTCATATTGAGATTTCATCGATTAAAGGCGATCAAGTAACAGGATTTATAAAATCGTATTTATATAACTATGTTGATAACATCGCTGCGATTAGTAAAGTGGCAGGGGCCGATCAAAGTACGTTTAATAGTATGTACGCTGGTTATCAAAAAAGTTCATTTAAAGTAAAGTCTGAGACACTTGAAGATACTTCAAAAAATAAAGATATGACAAATCAAACGATGGGTTATCTTATTATGTTTATGTTATTTTCAGCAGCGAACTTATCAGGATTTATCTTAAAAGAAAAAGAGAATAGAACGTACTTTAGATTATTATCAACGCCGATAGATGGGAAGAAATTTATATTATCTAATGTTGCAGTAAATATGATGATATTAACAATACAAATTGTCATTGCAGTCTTATTTATGACGAATGTTTTTCACACAAATATCAATATGCCTTTCCTAGTGATGATTGGTGTACTTATGATATTCGCTTTAATTGCAATTGGTTTATCATTAGTCATTGTGTCTTTTTCAAAAAGTTCAACTGCTTCAAATGCAATGCAAAATATAGTAATAGTACCAACATGTTTACTTGCTGGATGTTATTTCCCGTACGACATTATGCCGAAAGCAGTACAAAAAGTAGCGGATTTCCTTCCACAGCGTTGGTTACTAGATACGATTTCAAAACTACAGCAAGGCATTCCATTTTCTGAGTTGTATTTAAATATTTTAATTTTATTCGCTTTCGCGATAGCATTCTTCTTAATTGCTATTTATAAGTTTGGAAGAAATAATGATGCGAGGAACTTTGTTTAATGAAAAAGGGTGTGGCGTAAATGCCACGCCTTTTTTGTTCGTAATTAAAAGTAAGGAATACATTTCGTATGAAAAAGTAATTTAATGAAACACTACGAAATAGTAAGTAATATGATCGGAAGGAAATCAAAATGATTAAAAAGATATTGCGAGTTACTTCTATTATTATTGCTATTTTCGTTGTTATTTTAATTTGGATGCATATTGACGTTACTCTCGGAAGGAAGATGGAAGCTGGGAAAAACATGCCGACAGAGTATGCGTCTCATTATAGTGATTTTCAATTATATGTAGAAGGGAAGTCGTTTTATAAACAGTTATTTACTGATATAAGGGAAGCGAAAAGTTCCATTTACACTTATTTTTTCATTTTGTCGGATGATAAAAGTAGCCATACTTTTTTAAACTTATTAAAAGAGAAAGCGAAAGAAGGAGTAAACGTATATTTATCGGTTGATTTAATTAATGATTTATCATTTGAAAGAAAGATGAAAAAAGAATTACAAGAAAGTGGTGTTCATTTTACATACAGTAGAAAACAAGAATTGCCATTCGGATTTTATTCAATTCACCATCGTAATCATCGTCGTATTACGACGATTGATGGGGAGATTGGCTATACGGGTGGCTTTAATATAGGAGATGAATATTTAGGGAAAGATAAGAAATTTGGATACTGGCGTGATTATCATGTACGACTCAGAGGAGAAGGAGCGAAAGATTTAGAAGAGCAGTTTGCTTTAGATTGGAAACGAGACACGAAAGAGGATATAAAGAGGAGTACGAATAAGGCTAGTAAAGGGAATACGTTACATACAATGGCTAGTTACAATGGGCATCACGTCGCTGAAAAATATGTAGAGTTAATAAAACAAGCGAAGCATTCGATTGTCATTACGACGCCATATTTTATAGCGAAAAATAAAGGGTTAATGAACGCTTTAATCGCGGCGCAGAAACGTGGTGTTACAGTAAAAATACTTTGGTCATATAAACCAGACATTCCTCTCATTAAAGAGGCGGCATATCCATACATACGTCAAGCTGTTAATAATGGGATTACTGTATACGGTTATAAAAAAGGTATGTTTCATGGAAAGTTAATGCTGATTGATAATGAATTAACCGTTATTGGTACAACAAACTTTACTGCGCGTAGCTTCTATATAAATGATGAGATGAATTTGTATATTCATGGTGGTCCTATCGTAGCGCAAGTAAATAAGGCGTTAATAGAGGATTTTAATGATTCGAAAGAAATGAAGAAAGAGTTTTTTGATAACTTATCTTTTTGGGAGCGTTGTAAGGAGAAGTTGGCGGGATTAGTTGATTTTTATTTATAATAATTAAGGAAGAAAGGGTGTCTATAAAGGACACCCTTTTTTGATGGGAATAACTATTATTCATGCACAAGCATCGAAACATCATCATTAATCAACGTCCCAACATGCTCACCTAAACAAATTCTTTTCATCACCCCAGGCTCATCAAAGTTAAAGACGTGTGCTGGTAAATTGTAGTCCCGAGCAAGTAATAAAGCTGCTTGATCCATTACTTGTATGTTTTGCCTAACAATATCGTTATAGTTCAGTTTACTGTACATTTTCGCTGATTTGTTATGTTTCGGATCACTTGTAAAGACACCGTCTACTCCTTGTTTTGCGACTAAAATGGCGTCGCTATTCATTTCAATGGCTCTTTGTACACTTGGGTAATCTGTTGTAACGAATGGTTGCCCGTTACCACCACCGAATATGACAACATAACCGTTATCTAAATGATGTACTGCACGTAGGCGAATATATGGTTCAGCTACTGCATTAAAAGGGATGGAAGTCATAACGCGTACTTCTCTATCTGTTTTACTTGTTAAAACGCCGCGAAGCATTAAGCTGTTAATAATCGTACCTAGCGTACCGATATTATCAGCTTCTACACGATCAATTCCCCATTCTTCAGCTAGATGACCTCTGAAAATGTTACCGCCACCGATGACAATGGATACTTCGATATCTAGGTCAATAATGGATATTATTTCGTTTGCGATATGTTCTAATCGTTTGGAGTTAAAGCTATTTCCAGATTGATCAGCAAGTGCGCCGCCACTTAGTTTAATTAAGACGCGTTTATATGGTTTCATAACAATTCCCCCTATATAGATTGCAATAAAAAAGGAACAAAGGCGAATGCCTTTGTTCCTTCGTAAGAAAATGAAATAGAAAAGAAATAGATATGATGAACTTCTTCACGTGATTTTTCATAACATCCACTCCTTTTCATCCCCATTTATTTAGAATACGTATATCTTTTAGATTATACGAAATAATCTGATGTTTTATCAAGGTTATTTTATTTCTTTTTATAAAAAAGTGTCAATGAATATTATAAGAAATAAATTTGAATTTTTTGTGACGAACTTGTAGGTTTTTGTATGATTTTGTAGGTTCGCCTATATGATGTGTGAGTAAGCTTTTATAAATACTAAATGAAAGCGTTCGCATAAAAGGGGATGAACATAAATGAAAAAATTCGGATTGGCAACACAAATTTTTGTCGCACTTGTTTTAGGGATTGTAGTAGGGGCAATCTTTTATGGCAATAAAACGGCGATTTCTTATATCACACCAGTTGGGGATATATTTATTCATTTAATTAAGATGATTGTAGTACCGATTGTTATTTCAGCATTAATTGTTGCGGTAGCTGGTGTAGGTGATATGAAAAAGCTTGGGAAACTGGGCGGTAAGACAATTCTTTATTTCGAAATTATTACGACGATTGCTATTTTAATGGGATTACTTGCAGCAAATATATTCCAACCAGGTACTGGCGTTGATATGAGTAATTTACAGCAAAGTGATATTTCTTCTTATAAACAAACAGCAGATGCAACAGAGAAGAAAGGCTTTGCAGAAACGATTGTTCATATTGTACCGAAAAATATATTTGAGTCTATTACACAAGGTGACTTATTACCGATTATATTCTTCTCAGTACTATTCGGTTTAGGAGTTGCAGCAATCGGAGAAAAAGGAAAGCCTGTTTTTAACTTTTTTGAAGGTGTGCTCGAAGCGATGTTCTGGGTTACAAATCAAGTGATGAAATTCGCACCATTTGGTGTATTCGCATTAATTGCTGTTACGGTTGCAAAATTTGGTGTAGCAACACTACTTCCTTTAGGAAAACTAGTGCTAGCTGTATACGTAACTGTTATACTATTCGTTGTGATTGTATTAGGTATTAATGCGCGAATGGTTGGAGTAAATATTTTTACATTAATGAAAATTTTAAAAGAAGAACTTATTCTTTCATTTACGACAGCAAGTTCAGAAGCTGTTTTACCTAATATAATGAGAAAAATGGAAGAGTTCGGTTGTCCAAAGGCAGTTGCCTCTTTCGTAATTCCGACAGGTTATACATTTAACTTGACTGGATCAGCTATTTATCAAGCGTTAGCGGCATTGTTTGTTGCACAAATGTACGGTGTACACATGTCACTGACGGAGCAAATAACGCTATTATTCGTTCTCATGTTAACATCCAAAGGTATGGCGGGAGTTCCGGGTGCATCATTCGTTGTTGTATTAGCGACGTTAGGATCAATGGGCTTACCGCTAGAAGGCATCGCATTAATTGCGGGAATTGACCGCATTTTAGATATGATTCGCTCAGCTGTCAATGTATTAGGAAATGCATTAGCTGCCATTGTTATGTCGAAGTGGGAAGGCGAATTCGATGATGAGAAAGCAAAACAATATGTAGAAACGGTCAAACAAACAAAAGCAGCGTAAGAGATTGTTAAGGAGTGAGTAATCATGGCAACATTAACTGAAGTTAAAAATGGAGTACGAATTGAAAAAGATTTTTTAGGTGAAAAAGAAGTACCAAATTATGCGTACTACGGTGTACAAACAATGCGTGCAGTAGAGAATTTCCCGATTACAGGATACAAAGTTCATGAAGGTTTAATTAAAGCGTTAGCAATTGTAAAAAAAGCGGCAGCACTTGCTAATGCAGATGTAGGAAGATTGGAATTGAAAAAGGGTGGTGCTATCGTAGAAGCATCACAAGAAATCCTTGAGGGGAAATGGCATGATCATTTCATCGTTGATCCAATTCAGGGCGGTGCAGGAACTTCAATGAATATGAACGCAAATGAAGTCATTGCCAATCGTGCCCTTGAATTATTAGGAATGGAAAAGGGAGACTATGATTATATTAGTCCAAACAGTCATGTAAATATGGCACAATCAACAAACGATGCATTCCCAACAGCGATTCATATTGCAACATTAAATGCATTAGAAGGCTTATTACAAACAATGGGTTATATGCATGATGTATTTGAATTAAAAGCAGAACAGTTCGATCATGTTATTAAAATGGGTCGTACACATTTACAAGATGCTGTGCCAATTCGTCTTGGACAAGAATTTAAAGCATACTCCCGCGTACTTGAACGTGACATGAAACGTATCAAGCAATCACGTCAACATTTATATGAAGTAAATATGGGAGCAACTGCAGTTGGTACAGGCTTAAATGCAGATCCAGAATATATTGAAGCAGTTGTAAAACATTTAGCTACAATTAGTGAACTACCACTTGTTGGTGCAGAAGATTTAGTAGATGCAACTCAAAATACGGATGCGTACACTGAAGTATCTGCAGCACTTAAAGTATGTATGATGAACATGTCTAAAATTGCGAACGACCTTCGTCTAATGGCATCAGGTCCACGCGTTGGATTAGCGGAAATTATGCTACCAGCTCGTCAACCAGGTTCATCTATTATGCCAGGGAAAGTAAACCCTGTTATGCCAGAAGTAATTAATCAAATTGCGTTCCAAGTAATTGGTAACGACCATACAATTTGCCTTGCTTCAGAAGCAGGACAATTAGAATTAAATGTTATGGAACCAGTACTTGTTTTCAACTTACTTCAATCTATTAGCATTATGAATAACGGTTTCCGTGCCTTTACAGATAATTGCTTAAAAGGAATTGAAGCGAATGAAGATCGCTTAAAAGAGTACGTTGAGAAGAGTGTAGGAATTATTACAGCCGTGAACCCTCATATCGGCTATGAAGCAGCAGCTCGCGTTGCGAAAGAAGCAATTGCGACAGGGCAATCCGTTCGAGAACTATGTGTGAAAAATGGTGTATTGTCACAAGAAGAATTAGAGTTAATTCTAGATCCATTCGAAATGACACACCCAGGGATTGCAGGAGCAACTCTTTTAAAGAAAAATTAAAAGAAGAGGGGGACAATCCCCTCTTTTTTGTTTACAATATAGAAATGCTATATATGAATAGAGGTAGGGATGTTATGAGTAAGTTTACAGTGGCTTCTAATGGTGCATTAGAAACAACATTAAGAGGAGCAGAAGTATTATCAACACCACTTTTAAATAAAGGGGTAGCTTTCACACAAGAGGAAAGAGAAGAGTTAGGTTTAAAAGGGTTATTACCGCCAGCGGTTTTAACGTTAGAAGAACAAGCACGCCGAGCATATGAACAATTTAGTTCTCAGCCGGATGATTTATTAAAGAATGTATACTTAACAGCGTTACATGATCGAAATGAAGTGTTATTTTATCGTATTTTAACAGAGCATTTACGTGAAATGTTACCGATTGTATATACACCAACTGTAGGTGTAGCAATTCAAAGATATAGTCATGAATACCGTAAACCACGTGGCATTTATTTATCAATTAACGATCCATCAGGCATTGAAGATGCATTTGCAAATATCGGTGCAACAGCTGAAAACATTGATTTAGTCGTTGTAACGGATGGAGAAGGTATATTAGGAATTGGTGATTGGGGTGTTGGTGGAATTAACATCGCAATCGGGAAATTGGCTGTATATACGGCCGCAGTTGGAATCGATCCTAGCCGTGTATTACCGGTAATTTTAGATGTAGGTACAAATCGTGAGGAATTATTAAACAATCCATTTTATATTGGAAATCGTCACCCTCGTATAACAGGTGAAGCTTATGATGAATTTATTGATACGTTTGTTCAAGCGGTAAATAAACAATTCCCGAAAGCACTTCTACATTGGGAAGACTTCAGTTCTCGAAATGCACGGAAAATTTTAGATAAATATCGTCATGACGTTTGTACATTTAATGATGATATTCAAGGTACAGGGGCAGTTTCACTTGCTGCTGTATTATCGGCAGTAAAAGCTTCTGGTGTACCGTTAAGTGAACACCGCGTTGTTGTGTTTGGTGCTGGTACGGCTGGAATCGGTATCGCAGATCAAGTAAGAGATGCAATGGTTCGTGTCGGCTTATCAGACGAAGAATCACATAATCGTTTCTGGTGTATTGACCGTAATGGGTTGGTTACAGATAATATGGAAGATCTTCTTGATTTCCAAATTCCATATGCAAGAAAAGAAGCTGAAGTAAGTGATTGGAAACAAAATGATGCTATCGGACTTGCTGAAGTTGTGAAACATGTAAAACCGACAATTTTAATTGGTACATCTACTGTTGCAGGCGCATTTAAAGAGGAAATTATTAAAGAAATGGCTTCTCACGTAGAAAGACCAATCATTTTACCAATGTCGAATCCAACGCCACTTGCTGAAGCGAAACCAGCAGATTTAATCGAGTGGACAGAAGGAAAAGCATTAGTTGCAACAGGAAGTCCGTTTGAACCGGTTACATATAACGGTGTAACGTATGTGATTGGACAGTCAAATAACGCACTTATTTTCCCAGGACTAGGTCTTGGTACAATTGTTGTTCGTGCAAGCGTCATGACGGATGGAATGTTCGCAGCAGCAGCAGAAGCAGTTGCAAGTATGGTAGATACAAGTCAGCCAGGAGCGCCTATTTTGCCAGAAGTTGAAGAGTTACGTAATATCTCTGAACTGGTTGCGATTGAAGTAGCGAAAGTCGCAGTTGCAGAAGGTGTTGCTAGAGAGAACTTAAGTGATGACGATATTAAGATTGCAGTAAAAGAAGCAATATGGGAACCGGAGTATCGCCAAATAAAAGCGGTAGAAAAGGTTAGAATATAGAAATAAAGCCCGTTTATAATTATAAGCGGGCTTTCACTTTTACAATTGAAAAAAAGCATAGGAAGTGGCACCTTTGAATTGGAATCAATTATGGAAGAAAGATATGTATCTTTTAATTATATTAATGGTTGTTGTTCCGATTGCTGGAGAGCTGAATTTTCATCCTTTTAATGATATGTTTCGTGTTAGTTTCGGGACACCGCTTTTCTTCTTTTTATTACTATTTTTAAGAAGAGTGCCAGCAGCAGCTGCAGGTATTCTTGTAGGTATATCTGTAGTCTTATTTCGTGTATGTCTTGACTGGGTATTGCAAGGTTCATTCCATATGACAGAATCATTTTATTTGCGTTATCCTGTGTTCTTTTATTATTTTATTTATGGAAGTCTTTTTTCGCTTTGTAGGGTGAATAAGTTTCATCAGAAGCCAATTGTGATAGGATGTCTTGGAATTACAATTGAAATTATCGCAAGTATGTCTGAACTTGCGTTTTATCATATGTTAGTGCTTGGGACAACGATAACAGTTTCTGAAGTGAATAAACTAATTATTATTGCTATTTTTCGTAGTTTCTTTGCGCTTGGTTTTTTAAATATGATGAACTTGTATGAAACGAAGTTAAAAGAATCACAAGTTCGAAAAGAAAATGAAAATATGTTAATGTACCTCTCTAATTTATATGTGGAATCTGTCCATTTGAAAAAAACGTTACAAAATGCTGAGTTAATTACACAAGAAGCATATCAACTATATCGAAACTTACAAGCGAACGATGATTTAAATAGCAAAACAGCATTAAAAATAGCAGGAGAAGTGCATGAAATCAAAAAGGATAATCAAAGAATTTTTGCAGGACTATCTAAACTGTTATTAGATAAAAATGTGGCTGAGTATGTAGAAGGACATGAATTAGCGGAAATGATTGTAAGAATTAATGAGAAGTATGCTGAAATGTTAGAAAAAGATATACGTTTTTCGGAACATATAGAAGGTGAGCATGCAGAATATCATGTGTACACGGTCTTATCCATTTTTAATAACTTAGTTGCAAATGCAGTTGAAGCAATTGAGGGTAGAGGTCTCATTATTATTAAGCTATATAAACGAGATAAACATATATTCTTTGAAGTAATTGACGATGGTCCTGGTATTGCACAGAAGTATAAGAAATTAGTATTTAAGCCAGGATTTACTTCAAAGTATGATCAAACGGGAACACCTTCAACAGGTATTGGACTTTCTTACATAAACGAAATGGTAACAGAGCTAGGTGGAGAAGTGAGATTAGAAGACCGAGAAACTGGCGGAGGGTGTAAGTTTATCGTTTGTTTACCAGAGTGCAGTTTAAAGCGGGAAGGAGAATGAAGTTGTTTTATTATATCGTAGATGATGATGAAGTTTTCCGCTCCATGCTTTCACAAATTATTGAAGATGGCGATCTTGGGGAAGTAATTGGAGAGTCGGAAGATGGAGCTTTTATTGAAGCGGATCAATTAAATTTTAAAAAAGTAGATATTTTATTTATTGATTTATTAATGCCAATGCGAGATGGGATTGAAACAGTTCGCCATATTGCATCCTCCTTTACAGGGAAAATCATTATGATTTCTCAAGTTGAATCGAAACAGCTTATTGGTGAGGCGTATACACTTGGTGTTGAATATTATATTACGAAACCATTAAATAAAATTGAGGTTGTATCTGTTGTACGTAAAGTAATGGAACGTATTCGTTTAGAGCGCTCTATACATGATATTCAAAAATCATTGAATAACGTTTTTAAGTGGGAACAGCCGCAAGTTCGAAATGAGCCAATGCAAGAAGGAAAAAGAATAGCAGATTCAGGGCGCTATTTATTATCAGAACTCGGTATTGCAGGAGAGAATGGAAGTAAAGATTTACTTAGTATGTTGGAATATTTATATGGACAAGAAAAAGAGCAAACATTTGAATTTGGATTTCCTGCGCTAAAAGATATCTTTCACCATATAACTATAAGGAAATTAGAGAATATAGCTTCAGATGCAGATATAGATAAGGAGAGAAAAGCATCTGAACAAAGGGTACGTAGAGCGATTTATCAATCGTTAAATCACTTAGCTTCCCTTGGATTAACAGACTTTTCAAATCCGAAATTTGAAAGCTATGCTCCGAAATTTTTTGATTTCACTGTAGTTAGAAAACGAATGACAGAAATGACAAAGGATGAAGTAGCAACTTCTGGCCATATACGAATTAATACGAAGAAGTTTATTCAAGTGTTGTATTTTGAGGCAAAACGGTTGATGGAGATAGAGTGAAAAGAGATAAGTGTTTCAGATTGTAGACAAAGTCTTGTTCAAGTGACATTGAGTTTCTTGGTGCTTAACATGCTTTTGACTCTCTTTTTTAATTAGAGTTGGAATAGAAACAAAAAATAAATATAATATTGTTAATGCACCAACGGGGAGGAGGACAGGACATGAATAAAGAAGAAAAGGTCATAGTGGGTTTCAGGGACTTATACAATAAGATTGTTTGGCTTAATAAGGATAAGATGGAAGACAGTCTTAAGGGTTATAATTCTTCTGAAGTACATTGTATCGAATACATTGAAAAAAATGTAGATTCTAACGTGACAAAACTTGCGGAGGCCTTTTATATGACTCGCGGTGCCATAAGTAGAATAACTAAAAAACTTATAAAAAAAGGCCTTATCGAAAGTTATCAGAAGTCGGATAATAAGAAAGAAATCTATTTTAGGCTTACTGAACAAGGGAAAGTAATTTATAAAATACATGAGGATCTGCACAAAGAGTTTGAAGAACGGGATAAAGTTGTGTTTGATCAAGTAACCGAGGAAGAATTTGATAGTATACTTAGCTTCGTGGAAAAGTATAGTAGACATTTGGATACAGAAATAAAGAAACAAGGTGTACATATTAAGTCGTAATCTATTCAAAAAATAAAAATGAAACGGCAGGCAGTCCAAGGATGGACCGCCTTTTTTATTGTTGTAATTTTGTTGACAGGGAAACGAAATGGAGTTATTGTTTTGTTGATAAGGAAACAAAAATAACTGTTGGGGTGAGAATGTAAATGTCCAAATTCAGATCACATAATGAACATAATACGGAACGAGTCATAGATAAACACGCCTTACTATTCGGTCTCATCTCTGTGTTTCTTTGCGGAATAGGATTCAGTATTATAATACCTGTCGTTCCATTTTTAGTGCAGCCATATACAAGTAATTCGGCAGAACAAGCGGTCGTCGTTACGCTATTAACTTCTGTTTATGCAGTCTGCGTATTTTTTGCGGCTCCCGCACTTGGAGCTTTGAGTGATAAATATGGTCGTCGTCCATTACTTTTAGTATGCCTTTTCGGTTCCGCAATCGGGTACTTAGTTTTTGGCATAGGAGGAGCTCTATGGATACTATTTGCTGGGCGCATAATAGAAGGTATAACAGGAGGGAGCATAAGCACTATCTTCGCATATTTTGCAGATATTATTCCTCCAGAACAAAGAACGAAATACTTCGGATGGGTAAGTGCGGTTGTAGGAGTAGGTACTGTAATTGGACCAACTATAGGTGGATATCTTGCCAAGTTTGGTTATTCTGTACCTATGTATTTTGGAGCAATAATAACTTTATTAAATGTTGTTTATGGAATCTTATATATGCCTGAGAGCCTTGACAAAAATAATAGATTGAAAGAGATTACCTTTGTAAGATTGAATCCATTTACACAGCTTGCAAATATACTTTCCATGAAAAATTTAAAATGGCTACTTGTCTCAGCATTTTTACTTTGGATACCAAATGGATCTTTACAGGCAATTTTTTCACAATTTACAATGGATACTTTTAGTTGGAAGCCTGCGTTAATCGGACTTATGTTTTCAATTATGGGATTCCAAGATATCATTTCACAAAGTTTCATAATGCCAAAACTTTTGACAAAACTTACTGATAAACAGATAGCAATTCTCGGAATGGTTTCGGAGATTATAGGTTATAGTCTTATTGCAGCATCAGCTTTGTTCTCATTTTATCCGTTTCTTATCGCTGGAATGTTTATATTTGGTTTTGGTGATTCCATCTTTGGACCTTCATTCAATGGGATGCTCTCGAAGTCTGTCGATTCTAGTGAACAAGGAAGGATTCAAGGAGGTAGTCAATCTGTTCAAGCTTTAGCAAGAATGATTGGGCCAATCATTGGAGGGCAAATTTATGTTTCACTTGGGCATGCCGCACCTGCTTGTATGGGGATCATCCTTATAGTAGCCGCAATAACAGTCTTATATAAGGGCACGCATGAAAATATGTAAATTACGTACTTTATCCTCCTTTTATAGACAGTAAGCCCCTTGTATCAAAATTTTCACATCCATCTCAATGGTGTGTGTGAAAAACTTTTATTACTCTTCTTCATAAAATCATATCTTTTAAATTATTGATGCGATGGCCGGTAAAACTTTTACATGAATAATGTAGAAGATATTTAAATACTACGCTGGAAGCTTTCAGAATCGCCTGCATAATAGGCAGTTTTAACAAGTACTGAAACTCTATTTGCTTACAGTCTGAGGTGTTTATAAATAAGTATCTTTTTTGTTAAACCAACATTTTATATTTACTCGTGAAGCATGTAAAATGTTAAGTAAGAGAAAATGGTTTTACAGTAAGGAAGTGTCAAAAAATGAGTTTTACATTAAATAAATCGATTATTAAAGAAGTATGCGGAGAGACCTCATATAAAAGAGGTGAAGCTTATTATAAAGCAAATAAAGTAATAATAAATCATTATGATGAAAATAAAGAAATTTGCGAGGCAACGGTAAAAGGGAATGAAGATTTTCATGTTACAGTAGAAAAAGCTAAAAAAGGTGATGTTGTTGCGAAATGTAGTTGTCCTTCGTTAGCGTCTTTTCAAACATACTGTCAACATGTTGCGGCAGTATTGATACAAATAAATTATAATCAGCAAACCGGTGGAATGGTGCCTATTAGTAGCGGAAACATGAGCGGAAATGAACAATTAACAAGCGGGATGTTTCATTTATTTGCAGAAAAACCATTAAGACCAAAAAGTAAACAACACCGTTTTGATACACGTGAAATACTTCATGTTGAATTTATATGTACGCCAGTAGTTACGAAAAATGGTGGGGCACTGCTAGGTATTCAGTTTAAACTCGCCAAGATGTATTTTGTAAATCATATTAGAGAATTTCTTTCCAATGTGGAGAAAAGAGAGTCCTATAATTGCTCGAATGAATTTACATATACACCGGATGTACATAGCTTTAAGCGAGAAACGGATGCGATTATTCAGCAGCTCATTAAAATTTATCATAATGAAAAAATGTATGAGGATACACTGGAAGTACATGCAAAACAAGATGATAGTATGATTTTAATACCGCCAGCTTCATGGAAGGATATGCTATCTTTACTTTCTAAAGTTGAGTTTGTGGGACTTAATCAAGATGGAAAATCTTTTCACGGTTTACAAATTTCAAAAGGGCTACTTCCTTTACATTTTGAGTTTAATAAAGGGAGTAACGGTGGGTTTACACTTTATATTGACGGCTTACAACAAGTAGAAGTAATGGATACGTATAGTTATGCTCTATTTGGAGGGAAACTGTATCAGTTGAACGCTGAGGATTGTAAGCGGCTTATCGAATTACAAAAAATGATGAATCGTTCTAGTAGTAACCAATTGTATATTCCAGCAGATAAGATGGAGCACTTTGTAGCAAAAGTTGTACCAGGGTTAATGAAGCTTGGTACTGTGCGAATTGATGAAGTAATATCAGATCGTGTGGAAACGCCTTCGCTAAAAGCAAAATTGTATTTAGATCGAGTGAAAAATCGTTTGTTAGCAGGTCTCGAATTTCATTATGGAAACGTCGTGATTAATCCGTTAGAAGAGGATGGGCAGCCATCTGTTTTTAATCGTGATGAGAAAAAGGAAAAAGAGATTTTAGACATTATGAGTGAAAGTGCCTTCGCGAAAACGGAAGGCGGTTATTTTATGCATAATGAAGAAGCTGAGTATAACTTTTTATATCATGCTGTTCCAACGTTAAAAGGTTTAGTTGATATTTATGCGACGTCAGCAATCAAATTACGAATTCATAAGGGAGACACAGCTCCTCTTATAAGAGTTAGAAGGAAAGAGAGAATTGATTGGTTGTCATTCCGCTTTGATATAAAAGGTATTCCGGAGGCAGAAATTAAAGGGGTATTAGTCGCTCTTGAGGAGAAACGAAAATATTATCGTTTAGCAAGTGGTGCTCTACTATCACTTGAGAGTAAAGAGTTTAATGATATTAATCAGTTTATAAAAGAATCTAGTATTCGAAAAGAATTTTTAAAGGGCGAAGAAATAGATGTCCCTCTTATTCGTAGTGTGAAATGGATGAATTCACTGCAAGAAGGAAACGTATTAAGTTTAGATGAGTCTGTTCAAGAATTGGTAGAGAACATTCAAAACCCTAAAAAGCTTAAGTTTGCGGTGCCAATTGGCTTAGATGCGATAATGAGAGAGTATCAAACATACGGATTCCATTGGATGAAAACACTTGCCTATTATCGTTTTGGCGGCATTTTAGCTGATGATATGGGACTGGGGAAAACGTTGCAAAGTATTGCTTTTATAGACTCTGTTTTGCCGGAAATTCGAGAGAAGAAACTGCCTATATTAGTTGTTTCTCCGTCGTCCCTCGTTTACAACTGGCTTAGCGAGTTAAAAAAATTCGCTCCACATATTAGAGCAGTTATTGCCGATGGAAATCAAGCAGAGCGCCGAAAAATTTTAAAAGATATAACGAAATTTGATGTAGTAATTACGTCATATCCTTTACTGAGAAGAGATATAAGGTTATATGCGCAGCCATTTCATACGCTATTTCTTGATGAAGCACAAGCATTTAAAAATCATACGACGCAAACTGCAAGAGCGGTAAAAACAGTGCAGGCGGAGTACCGTTTTGGATTAACAGGAACACCTGTAGAAAATTCATTAGAAGAGCTATGGTCTATCTTCCACGTTGTCTTCCCAGAATTATTACCGGGAAGAAAAGAGTTCGGTGATTTAAGACGAGAAGATATTGCGAAGCGGGTAAAACCATTCGTGTTAAGAAGGTTAAAGGGTGATGTATTACACGAACTCCCAGAAAAAATTGAGCACTTACAATCATCAGAACTTTTACCAGATCAAAAGAGGCTTTACGCAGCTTATTTAGCAAAGTTAAGAGAAGAAACGTTAAAACATTTGGATAAAGATACGTTACGTAAAAATAAAATTCGGGTTTTAGCTGGTTTAACGAGACTACGGCAAATTTGTTGTCATCCTGCTTTGTTTGTTGATGACTATAAAGGTAGTTCAGCTAAATTTGATCAGCTGCTAGAAATTTTGGAGGAATGCAGAAGTACAGGGAAGAGAATTCTTATCTTTTCCCAATTTACGAAGATGCTTTCGATAATCGGACGTGAATTAAATCGTCAAGCAGTTCCATACTTTTATTTAGACGGGAGTACACCAGCGCAAGAACGTGTAGAGCTATGCAATCGGTTTAACGAAGGAGAAGGGGATCTATTTCTTATTTCGTTAAAAGCTGGTGGCACAGGACTAAATTTAACAGGTGCAGATACAGTTATATTGTACGACTTGTGGTGGAATCCAGCTGTTGAACAACAAGCTGCGGATAGAGCGTATCGAATGGGACAAAAAAATACAGTGCAAGTGATTAAGTTAGTAGCACATGGAACAATTGAAGAAAAAATGCACGAGTTACAAGAGAGTAAGAAAAATTTAATCGCTGAAATTATCGAGCCGGGAGAAGAGAAGTTATCTTCTATTACGGAGGAAGAAATCCGCGATATTCTTATGATTTAATATAGAAAAAGCTATGCTTTCATAGAGATGAAAGCATAGCTTTTTTGTTGTAATAATTATATTTTGTTTTGTACAAAGTAAAGAGATAAAGTGAAACTTTAAATAGTGGGAGTTGTTCGTCTCCCACTATTTATTTTATTTCTTTGTACCTTTACTTTTGTATGGTTTTGCAGCTTTCTTTTTCGCACTTGATTGCCAACGGTTCCATCCTTTACTTCCTGTACCTTGTCCTACACCTTTTTTCGGTTTTGCTTTCGTTTTACTCATATGATCACTCCGTTATATAAAAAATCTGATTTGATAATAGCCAATGTTTTAGAAAAATACTATCGATAAATGACTATGCTTGCTTTAAATAAAAACAAACTGCTTGAGTGCTATAGTATATCATGAAATTGCGAGTAAACTGAAAGGAATTATAAAGAAAATGAAAATAATAAGAAATACTGCGGATTCTATATTTCGAACAATCACACTAGTTGTTGTATATATGTTAGTTTCAATTAGTGAAATGTTTTTTGGATTGAAGAGACAAAGGAAATAAAAATGTTATATTAAGAACAATCGGTAAAGGCATAAAATAAAGAATTGAAAAATTTTTTAAAACTTTTTGTTGACTTTATCGATTTTTTGTATAGAATAATCATTAATAAAATGTTTCAGAGATGTGACAATAAAACGACTATGAAAGGACGAGTAGTAGTAGGATGTAGTTTAAGCGAGTCAGGGGCGGTGTGAGCCTGATACGAAGCCTATTATGAAGAACCTCCTGGAGTCGCTAACCGAAATCCTTTATAGGAAAGTAGACTTAGCCGGGAACTTCGCCGTTACAAGAAGAACAGTATCGAGATTTTTTAATCTCCGTACTGTATAAGTGAGCAACCTCTGTTGCTAATTTGGGTGGTACCGCGGAACCAAAGTCTTTCGTCCCAGTTTTTTGGGAAAGAAGGGCTTTTTTTGTTGGCTTCTTTTCACAACATCCAAACATTTTAGGAGGAAACCACCATGTATCAATCATTAATGACAGTAAGAGAGACTCAAATCGCAATTAAGGAAGTTAAAACATTTTTCGAGGATCAATTAGCAAAACGTCTTGAACTATTCCGCGTATCTGCACCATTATTCGTAACGAAAAAATCAGGATTAAACGATCACTTAAACGGTGTAGAACGTCCAATTGAATTTGATATGTTACATTCAGGAGAAGAATTAGAAATTGTGCATTCACTAGCGAAGTGGAAAAGATTCGCATTACATGAATACGGATATGAAGCTGGTGAAGGTTTATATACAAACATGAACGCGATTCGTCGTGATGAAGAACTTGATGCAACGCATTCCATTTATGTTGACCAATGGGATTGGGAAAAAATCGTTCAAAAAGAATGGCGTACTATCGATTACTTACAAAAAACAGTACAAACAATTTATGGAATATTCAAAGAATTGGAAGGTCACTTATTTGAAAAGTATCCGTTCCTTGGAAAGTATTTACCAGAAGAAATTGTTTTCATTACTTCTCAAGAACTGGAAGATAAATATCCAGAATTAACACCGAAAGATCGTGAACATGCAATTGCGAAAGAACACGGTGCAGTCTTTATTATTGGAATTGGTGATGCACTCCGTTCAGGTGAAAAGCACGATGGACGCGCGTCCGATTATGATGATTGGAAATTAAACGGTGACATTTTATTCTGGCACCCAGTACTACAAGCTTCGTTCGAATTATCATCAATGGGAATTCGTGTTGATAGTAAAGCACTTGATGAGCAATTAACGAAAACTGGTGAAGACTTCAAACGTGAATATGATTTCCATAAAGGTATTTTAGAAGACGTACTACCATTAACAATTGGTGGTGGTATCGGCCAATCAAGAATGTGTATGTACTTCTTACGTAAAGCACATATCGGTGAAGTTCAATCTTCTGTATGGCCTGATGATTTACGTGAAGCTTGCAAGAAAGAAAACATTCATTTGTTTTAATAGAAGTGAGAGAGAATAGCTCAAACATAGAGCTATTCTTTCTTTTTTATTTTGTAAACGAATAGTTTAAAGTGAGTTTTACTAATGGTTTCTTTTTCGTCTCCTTTTATATTGGATTTGGTTTGCTAATTATAATTGCATTCATTGATTATGAAAAAATACAGGTGGTTGTATTAGGAGTTGCACTATTCATGATGGTATTTTACTCGGATGTGAAGAAAGTTATTTTGAATGAATATAGAGCGTTTTTTCATGGGAAAGAGCGATAAGATATAAAATGAGAAGAGTCAGTTATATTTCCTAGGAAAGGATAAAATGAATAATTAAATTATTTTATAATGATTTTGGGATGTTGATAATATGTTAAAGAACGATTTGGATAGAGTCTTGAAATCTATGTGTAAAATGAAAATGCATTTTTAAAAGCTCAAACAAGCATAACCACGTTCTAAAGTTAGGACGTGGTTAAAAATATGGTTTAATTGATAATGAAATTCTGTTTGGCAAAGCCAATAACTTTTTATAAAAAATTACTTAATTATTTGTTACCGATTTCTTCCGCCAAACCGATTAGAATTCCTTCGGTTCCACGAATGTAGCAGAGTCGATACGAGTTCTCATACTGAACTACTTCTCCAACGAGCTGAGCACCATGCTTAGTAAGTCTGGATACCATTTCGTCAATGTCTTCAACGGTGAACATGACGCGCAGATAACCGAGGGCGTTTACAGGAGCTGTCCGGTGATCTGCTATAGTAGGTGGGGTGAGAAATCGCGAAAGTTCAATTCGGCTGTGACCATCTGGCGTAACCATCATAGCAATCTCTACGCACTGAGAACCGAGTCCAGTTACGCGACCAGCCCATTCACCTTCGACAGTAGCTCGCCCTTCGAGTTTTAATCCAATCTCCTTGAAGAAAGAGATTGCGTTATCAAGAGATTCTACAACGATGCTGACATTGTCCATTCTTAGTAATCTGTTGTTTGCCATAGTCTTTATCTCCTTATGTGTAAAAATTTATCCCGCTATTTGCGGGCAATAAGACTCCCACCTCAAAATTCGGCGAATGCGAGGAAGTTAGGTGGGAGATAACTGCCCGATTGTTGAATATAATGACTTGCTTCCGTTTTTTAACAATTTTATTGTTCTTCAAACGACTTTATTTTAAACTAAATAACCTTTTTCTCACTTTCCACTATGCAAACAGCTTTCTATTTATATAGGAAGGAAATAGATTCATATAATTTGTTGTAAGTTTTACTGGTGGAAATTAAATCATTTGCACTAAAGGTTCAATTTTCGCCATAAATGATTGATGAAGTGCTTCAACACCCGTTACTAAATGAAGACGGTCAATAACGACAGATACTTTAATTTCTGATGTACTTACCATTTTAATATGAATATCTTCTTCTTTTAAAGTAGTGAACATATTCGCAGCAACTCCTGGGTTAGATACCATACCAGATCCTACAATTGATACTTTTGCTAAATGATTTTCATGTTCTACAGATTCGTAGTGAAGTGCTTCTTGATTTTGTTCCAATACTTCTAATGTTTCTCTTAAATCATTAGAATGGATTGAGAAGGAGAGGTGAACAGTTCCTTCATTTGTAATACTTTGAATAATAATATCTACATTAATATGTGCTGCTGCTAATGTAGAGAAAACTGTTGAAAGTGCACCTTGTTCTAATCCTTTAATTGTGACGCGTGTAATATTATCCTCAAATGCAATACCTTTAACGATTGATTGTTGTTCCATGTTACATTCTCCCCTTACAATTGTTCCGTTTTCTTGTTCCATACTTGAGCGAACTTCTAAAATTACATTATGATTTTTAGCAAATTCAACAGCGCGTGGGTGTAATACGCCAGCACCGAGGTTGGCAAGCTCTAACATTTCGTCATAAGAAATTTCATCTAATTTATAAGCATCTTGTACAACTCGTGGATCAGTCGTATATACGCCGGTCACATCCGTATAAATATCACATTTTTTTGCTTTTAGTGCAGCAGCTAATGCGACAGCAGTCGTATCAGAGCCACCGCGACCAAGTGTGGTAATTTCATTTTCTTCACTTATTCCTTGGAAACCAGCTACTATAACAATCGTGCCTTCAGTAAGGTGAGACTGAATACGAGTGGTGTTAATGTCAGTAATCCGTGCACTACTATGTACAGATTCTGTCGTAATACCAGCTTGCCATCCTGTTAATGAAATTGCGTTATAACCTTTTGTTTGTAGTGCCATTGTTAATAATGAAATAGTTACTTGTTCTCCTGTAGATAGGAGCATATCCATTTCACGTTTACTTGGATTTTCAGTAATAGCGTTAGCAAGTGCTACAAGTTTATCCGTACTTTTTCCCATTGCTGAAACGACAGAGACAATACTATGTCCTCGTTCATATTCTTCAATAATTAAATTTGCTACATGTTGAATGCGCTCGACGCTTCCGACAGAGGTACCGCCAAATTTTTGTACAATCGTTTCCATTACGAATTCCTTCTTTCGTCCATTTTTAAGAATAGGTTAGGACATATACAAATCCCAATATTCCTATAGTTACCAGAGAGAAAAACAAAAAACACCATCTCAAATAAGTGAGGATGGTGCTGTTACAGGAAAAGGGAAACAGAAAACGGAGCTAATAAAAAAACCGCCAAAAAAGGAATATCATAAAAATGATATCTCTTTTTTGTAGATAGCTCTTCATACGTACACGTCTGTACATATGACAGTTCTGTTTCTATTCGAAAACAGCCCCAATTGATAAATGCAGAGAAATTTATCAATTTCGGCAACACTTCCTTTCCTCTAAATTCATAGACATCTCTGTGTCTCCTTTAGAATACTTATAAGCGTTGCAACCTCTATCTCACGTTTTAGGCGAGAGTGTATGATTTATGAAGTTGTTGGTAACATTTGTTTTATAATAATTTAAATTTTTCAGGGAATCAAGTGTTTTTTGTATTTTTTTGAAATTCTATCTTTTTATTAAATTAGTTTGTGAAAAATGTAGCAAAATAAATTCATTGCATGTACATTGAAAATATAGCGCATGGGAGGTGGAAGGATGGGGAAGAAAAAGCCTATTTATGTAGCAACAGAAATGAACACAACAATGGAGAAACTATGGGCATATACACAAGAGCCTGATATACATACAGAATGGGATGCTCGTTTTACTGAAATTTCGTATTTAGAAAAAAAAGAGGGAGAACCACAGAAGTTTTTATATAAAACAAAGATCGGATTTGGTCTTGAAATAGCCGGAGAAGGGGAATCGATAGGTGAAATAAGAAAAGAAACTGGGGAGCGCATTTCCTCTTTGAAATTTTGGACAGACAATCAATTATCACTTATACAAATTGGGCGTGGTTATTGGAAGTATACCTCGAATGGAGAACATATTCATTTTGAAACGCAATATGATTATGATACAAGGTTTGGTCGTATAGGAAATGTGATGGATTTATATATTTTTCGTCCACTATTAGGTTGGGCAACTGCATGGAGTTTTGATGCTTTAAAATTATGGTTAGAAAAGGGACTTCATCCTAAGTTGCTAATTAGAAGAACGATGACGTATTGGCTAGTTTGCTTTTTATTTGCTTTCGTATGGTTATATCAAGGGATTGTACCGAAAGTGATGTTTACTCATCCAGAAGAAGTGAAGATGCTTTCTGTACTAATCGGATCGAATGAAAATAGTATTTTTATGCTTAAAATAGTTGGATTTCTAGAAATAATATTGGGTGTGATATGGCTATTGCCACTTCCAAAACGAAAATTATTTATAGGGCATATTATTATGTTAATCGCCTTAACAATTGCGGCAGGAATTACGAATATCACAAGTTTTACGCAACCGTTTAATCCGATTACATTAAATTTTCTTCTAATAGGGTTATCGATTGTCGGTTATATAAATAGCACTAATTTGCCAAGCGCAAAAAATTGCAAGAGGACGAGAAAGGGATAAGTATATGGTTAATATTTATGAAAGATTATTAGGGGATTCTTATAAAAGGCTTCATCCAAAATTGCAGGAACGATATGCGATAACAAAGGAAAATAGCTTTATTGGGGAAGGGGAAATGGATGAAATTTATGGAGGATCTTTTTTCGTTAAATTAATATTAAAAATTACATCGAAGTTCCGTATGTTTTTCTCTGAGCGAGGGCAAAAAGTTCCGTTTGTGATACATAATACCGCTGAGCGGGATGGACAGGGGAAAGAATTTGTACGGTGGAATCGTACTTTTTATTTTCATAATAAGAAAAGATATTTTAACGCTGTTATGAAGTTGGATGAAGAGAATAATGAAATTGTAGATTATTTTGGCGAGCCACATATACTCGTTTCTACATTGAATTTCTATATTGATGAAAAAGGCGGGATACATATTTCCTCAAAGAAACAATGGTTTTATATGTTTGGTAGAAAACTCCCGTTACCAAAATTTTTATATGGAGAGGCAAAAATTGTTGAAAGTTATGATGATGCACTGCAATGTTTTCGAATTCATGTACAAGTACGGAATCCGTTAATTGGTTCGTTATTTTCATATAAGGGAACATTTGTGGAAAGGAAATAAACGAGATGAAGAATATACTATTTGGGTTTGCTTGTTATATTATATTTCTAATATGCGAGTGGTCGAATGTAAATCCTGTTGAAGCAATCATATTGTTATCTATTTTGTTATTTATACCGATGTCATTTTGCATTATTGATAAGAAAAAAAGAAATGGATCGTATGTATTATTTTATAAATTTGTATCGTTTTTATATCCAATCGCAGCAATCAGTGCGATGCTAGCTTTCGTAACAAATCACTATTTCTTTGCGCTACTTTGGTTTGCATATACAGGAATCGTTGCGTTATTTGGTGTAAGTAGATTGTTAGAAAGAGGATGGAAACCGATAGAAGAGACGGCTATCGATAGTGCGTTTATTTATTTGTTTTTAGGTGGTTTTTGGTTTTTTGCTTCAGTAGCAAAGGTTTCAATTATGCACTTTAGTTCTGACATTGTTTTACTTACAGCGGCACACTTTCATTACTCGGCATTTCTATTGCCGTTATCAGCTGGTTTACTTGGAAGGAAAAGAGAGCGGGGAAGTAAGTTATATGACTCTATTATGTTTATCATCGTCATTTCTCCAATGACAGTTGCAATAGGAATTACGTATTCGAGGGTGTTTGAATTTTTTGCAGTGTTCATATATTTATGTGCCATTTATGGATATGGGATTTACGTATGGAGAACGAAATTCAATGCTATAAGTGCAAAGATTCTCCTTACTCTTTCATCCAGTATACTTATGGTAACAATAATGTTTTCACTCATATATTCATACGGGAATTTCAAACAAGTAATGACGATTACAATTGCACAAATGGTCTGGATTCACGGTGTTGTAAATGGAATTGGAGTAGCGTTACCAGCTTTTCTTGGTTGGATGATTGAAAAGAGTACTCCGAATTATAAATATTACGGGAAAACAATGAGCAGGTTAAGAGGAAATGCGACAGTTGGTGAAGCATTTTTACATAATAGAAATTTAATAGATAGCAAGGAATACAAAGGTTTAGTTGATAAAATGAATGATTTTCATAGTGAGGCATTTGACGTGACGAAGATTCCTTTAAGTATTACTCGTTTCTATGAAAATACAAAAGAGTATGAGTTACAATCGCATATAAAATGGAATCGTTGGTTCCGCCCGCTTGCATTTTGCTATGAGAAAATGAGTAAGCGTGTAGGACAAATACATTTAGGAATGGGCGGTAAGTGGGAAACGATGCATGGCTCTATCATTGGGGTAATAGATGAGAAGGATGGAAGAGAGAATGTAAGGGCTTGGCTAAGAAAAAATGAAGCAGGAGAATCTATTTTTGTAGCTCTTTACTCAAAACATACCCATGAGGATGAGAAATACATGAATATCGGATTACCTTTACCATATTCGAATATGACGGGGATTTTGAAATTATGTAATAAGAATAAAGATTTAATCATTACTAGTAAGTTGAGAAGAAATGGTAAGGGAGATGAGGGGATTTATTTATATACTCGTTTCTTTACAATACGTTTACCATTAGCAGAGACATTTATCATTAAAGAGAGCGCGAACCAAATGTTAACAGCTCACCATAGAATGTGGATATTCGGAGTCAAGTTTTTAGAAATTGATTATGAGATTAAGAAAATAGAGGAGAAGTAAGAGAAGCTTGGAGAGATTCCAAGCTTTTTATGTATGGGTAATTGTCATAGCAACTTGTTTATCTAAGTCACGATCCCAAACACGTTGAATTTCGAAAGTGCTTTTTTCAAAAAATAATGGGAATCTTTCTTTAAACCACCCTTGCATGGGAAGCTGTAACGCAGAGTCAATTGGAACCCATACTAATTCTCCTTCTGGAGGGTGAGGGAGAAGGTTACCTTCAAATGAATTTGTCCAATAATTGAAAACCATATAGCGAACCTGTTCTTTTGGATTTACATATTCATCTAATCCCTTAAAAGTTAAATTTGAAACAAGTAATCCAGTTTCTTCTTTTACTTCTCGTTTAGCAGCTTGAACGATACTTTCTGGGAAATCTACTTTTCCGCCCGGAGCGATGTAACCAGGGAAGCCTAGATGATCGGGGCGTTGTATTAGTAATACTTCATTATTATGCTGAATCATACACATTGTATAAATACGGTGTTCTATATCTTTCCAATTCTTGCTCATACGAATATCTCCTTTTATAAAATCTTATAGTTTTTTACTATAGTTATTTATGACAAAAAATACAATAATAATACAAAATTATACAAAATGCAATTGACTATTACTAATTTTCAGAACTATAATTATTCTGTTACATAAAACATTGTACTTGAGAGGGGAATATATTCTATGAAAAATAGAATAATCGCAGCAGGAGTAATTGCAGCTAGTATATTATCTTATTCATCTAGTAGTTTTGCACAAACAAAAACGTTTCCAGATGTCCCAGCTAAACATTGGGCAGAAGATTCTATTTACTATTTAGTAGAGAAAGGTGCAGTTAAAGGTAATGATAAAGGAATGTTCGAGCCTGAAAAAGAAATCACTCGTGCAGAAGCAGCTACAATGATGGCTAAAATCTTAAACTTACCAATCGATTCAGGTGCTAAACCATCTTACGCTGATGCTCAAAAACACTGGGCTACTCCAATCATCGCAGCTGTAGAAAAAGCTGGCGTTGTTAAAGGTAAAGATAACGGCACATTCGATCCAGACGGAAAAATCGACCGCGTTTCAATGGCATCTCTACTTGTAGAAGCTTACAAATTAGATTCTAAAGTAAACGGTACTCCAGTAACTAAATTCAGTGATTTAGAAAAAAGCTGGGGGAAAGCAAAAGCTAACATCCTAGTTGAATTAGGGATTTCTGTTGGTACTGGTAACAAATGGGAGCCTGAAAAAACTCTAACTAAAGCAGAAGCAGCTCAATTTATTACAAAGGCTGACTCAATTCAAGTTGGAAATCCATTAGTGGAAAAGGTAGTTATTATTGATCCTGGTCATGGAGGATTTGATCCAGGGAATCCAGGGCAAGGTGTAGAGGAAAGTGAAATTGTATTTGATATATCTTTAAGATTACAGCAATTGTTAGAAAAAAATACACCTTTAAAAGCTTTGTTAACACGTGAAGAGAACGGGAATCCAGGAAGTAACAAGAATGAGTCTCTTGTGAATCGAGTGAAATTTGGTCAAGAGAACAATGCAGATATATTTGTAAGCATTCATGCAAACTCTTCTCAAAATCATGATGGTTATGGAACGGAAACATATTATTATAAAAAATCCAAGCGTGGAGAAGAGACACAGATTGAAAAGGATAGCGAAGTATTAGCGAAAAAAATTCAAAAGCGAGTAGTAGAGGCACTACATACAAGAGATAGAGATATAAAAGATGATCATTCATTTTATGTAGTAAATAAAAATACAGTACCAGCAGTTTTAACAGAGCTTGCCTTTATTGATAATAATATAGATAATGGCAAATTAGCTACTGAATCAGGAAGACAAATTGCTGCAAGAGGCAGTTTATGCTGGGATTTTAGATTATTATGAGTGGAAAGGTTTCGATGTTTCAAAATATCGTTTAGCTAAATAAAAAATATTAATTGTTAAGTCCATCATCTATATAGAGATGATGGACTTTTTATATGAGTTTATATAATTTTGTATCAAAATAAAAAGATATATCGTATTATGCTGATTATAAATAAAATAATGGTAGATTAGTTTATTTGTATCACGTATACTTTTAGTGTTGACTAATTAAGAGTTTGTTAGTTTGATAGGGAAAATTTTATTATAAAGGGAGGCAAGTTAACACGGGACAAGCATATACATAACGTGTTAAAAAATATGAAAAAAATTATTTCTAATGTGTTAGCAGTGACAGTCGCACTTCAAGTAGTGATGGCTCCGGCAACTTCATTTGCAGCTGAAAAAGATTTTCCAGACGTTCCAAAAGGTCATTGGTCGTATAAAGCAATTACTAATTTAACGTCAAAAGAAATTATTGCAGGATATGATAATGGTAAGTTTGGATTCGGGGATGTTGTAACTCGTGAGCAAGTAGCCGCATTAATGTATCGCGCGTTAAAGGCAGAAGTGAAAAGCGAATATAAAAATCCATACTCTGATATTAACGAAGGGACAACAATGTTCCAAAAAGAAATTTTAGCTTTAACAGATATGGGGATTTTCGTAGGTGATGGTAAAGGAACATTTAGACCGAAAGAATCTTTAACTCGTGCTGAAATGGCTGTAATTTTACAGAAAGCCTTTAAACTAAAAGTAAAAGCTAATCATACATTTAATGATGTTCCGAAAGATCATTGGGCAAATGAAGCGATTAGTGCATTAGAGTCTAACGGTGTTGCTGCAGGTAATGGAGCAGGTGCATTTAATCCAACAGGTGTTTTAACACGTGAAGAATATGCACAATTTTTATATAACGCCATGGCATCATATATCGATTTAGATGTAACATTACCTTCTAATGTAACAGCTCAAGAGATTGATAATTATATTAAAAGATATCATCCCGATAGTCCGCTTGTTGGAGTTGGACAAGACTTTATTAAAGCGCAAAACGAGTATGGCGTGAACTCTTTATATTTAGCAGCACATGCAATCTTAGAATCTGGATACGGGAAATCAGAAATTGCATATCGTAAACATAATTTATTTGGACTACGAGCGTATGATTGGGATCCATTCGCACATGCAAAATATTTACCATCTTATGGATTAAGTATTTCATACAATGCTGATTATGTGAGAAAGAATTACTTAGAACAAGGTGCTAAGTATTTCAAAGGTTACACATTACCTGCGATGAATGTAATGTATTCAACTGATAAAGAATGGGCTGGCAAAATCGCTAATATTATGGAACGTATTAAGCCTTTCAATAACAAAGATTATCAAAATATAAACCGATTGCCGAAAAACCCTAATACATTAAATGTAGAGGCATTAGGCGAAACAATTCCATATAAAGATTATGCAAAAGATGCGAAAGCTACTGTTCAAACTGTAGGATCTTACTATCAAGTTCCATTCCCGTTTAACAATCCAATTAAGAGTGTACCAAACGTTACACAAAATGAAGTTGGAAAATTAGAAAATGGTACAAAAGTAAATGTATATCGCGAAGATCCAAATGGCTGGGTAGAATTCTCACTTGAAAATGCTCCAGAAAAATATTGGACATTGAAGAAGAACTTAAAATTATAAAGTGGAAAGGTGTTTTCATATATGAAAACACCTTTTTTATTTATATTCAACATGTAATATTTGTAGATTCATTATGATATTCTTTTTTATATTTTTACCAATAATCTAACAGTTTCATATATAATTAAAGCCATTAAAGATTGAATTTTCTGTATTTATTCTTGGGTATTAACTTAATTTGAAAAGAGGAGAGAGATGTGCAAGGAGAAATACCAACAGAGAAAAATTCAGGTTATGTCGGTAAATTGTTATTGCCAGTTAAAATGTCACCACACTTTAAGTTTTTATGGATTGGACAATTACTTTCGACTTTAGGTAGTTCGATAACGATGGTTATTCTGCCAGTCGTTGTGTATTCATTAACTGGTTCAACAGTTGTAATGGGAATGACTATGGGAATGTACATGCTTCCTAATATTCTAGCGTTACCGTTTGCTGGATTAGTCGTGGATCGTATTGACCGGGTGAAATTGATGTTATTTACAGATATAATCCGCTGCATATTAATGCTCTTATTTGCAACACTTATATTTATGGACGTTCTAACAATTCCACTTCTATATGTACTCGTAGCGTTATATGGACTTATGGAAGGGATATTTCAGCCGGCATATTCAGCTGTAAGAGCGAAAGTATTTGTACCGGAAATTCGAAATGCAGCTAACGCATTAACGCAAATGAGTAATCAGGGTATACGATTAATTGGACCGGCTCTTGGAGGGTTGATAGTATCAGTTACATCTGCAGGGATAGGCTTCGGACTAGATGCAGCAACGTATTTATTATCATTTTTATGTTTATTATTTTTAAAAGAAATTAAGTTTAAAAAAATAAAATCCATTGAAAAGAGTAAGATCGATTACAAACAAGAGTTTATGGAAGGTATTTTAGTTTTAAAAAGTCATCCGTGGTTGTGGATTACCATTCTAGTCTTTTCTTTCGTTAATATTTGTTATGCAGGCGTTATCGTTGTATTAATTCCATGGTTGTTTAATGTTCATCATCATTTTGAAGCTTACGTATATGGCTTAGGTATGGCTTCTTCTGGTGCTGGAGCTGTAATCGCAGCACTAATTTTTGGTGGGAGGCAGCGGTGGCATAAGAGAGGATTACTTGCGTATGGTGGTGTTTTAATAAGTGGAATGGCGTTATTAATTATGCCTTTCGTTTCTTGGGCACCTGCCTTAATTGGATTAATGGCAATTGAAGGATTCGGTATTATGATATTTGGGCTCATTTGGGAAACAAGTTTACAAGAGCTTGTACCAGAAGAAGCATTTGGGAGAGTGGCAAGTCTTGATATGTTAGGTTCATTTGCTTTATTGCCATTAGGGTATGTGGTTGTAGGCTGGTTAGCTACTGTAATAGGTGGAAAGATAACAATCATAATGCTAGCTATTTTAGTAATCATAACAATTGGAATGGCATTGTCTGTACCAAGTATTCGGCGGTTCGATTGATTATGTAGGCTAAAAGGGGGGATATGGTATATGAATATAGAAAACCTACATGATTTACTAGTACATGAGTTGGGATGTAAATACGTTTTGGGAGAAAAGGTATTTGAAGCAAAGAATTTTACGGTGTATATTGCTACTCCTATAGAAAATAAAATGACATATAATCGATTCATCTTAATTAAGCATTTGTCTAATGAAGAGCCTTCCGTACATGTTTGGGACAAAAAAATCTGTGTAGACGCTACAAAAATACACATTGCAAAAGAAGTGACAGAAGCAATTCAATCTGGTTTTGTAAATGAAAAGTAAGCCCTAATCAAATTAGGACTTACTCTTCATTAAACACAAATGTTTGTTTCATTTTTTTACTCTCATGTACTGGATGGCCGTTGTAAGAGAAATTCTTTTCTTCCCAAGTAATGACGACTTTAAAATTATGGCTATTAAAGTCTAACGGGAATACCATGTAGTTAAAGCTTGTATGACTTTTTGAAACGTTGTTATTTAATGTAGTAGGACTAAAAGTTGCTTTAGATGTAGGTGTGTTATCAAGTATTTCTACGGATACATTTGATACATCATTACCAATATTTTTTAAGAGTAAACTATACGTATCATATACACCTTGTTTTGGCTGCACTGCTTGCTTGTTTGAGTTATGAGATTTGTCAATTTCGATATACCACTGTTTAGACTTTGATGCAATTGGTAGTGATTGAAATGTGTATGCACTAGCTTGTATTGGTAGTGCTAAGCAGATTAGTGCAAAGAGAGAAAATATTTTTCGTTTCATCTTTAGAGAGCTCCCATTCTTTAATGGATTTATTTGTTATTATCTTCTCTTTTTAAGATAATATACCATGTAGTTTAGGGGAGGGTATATTGAAAGAATTAGTAAGTATGGGAAGCAGCATGTTTCTACAACTGTTATTTTTGTATATATTTATTTCTGTTGTTTTATTGGAACTCAATCCATGGTATGCGGTAGTGGTTTATGTGGCTATTGCTATAATCAGTCTTCTGCTAGGAATATACTCGATTGCTTTCTCTATGAAGAGTAGCTTGAATACTATTTTTCTAACACTACCAGGTGGAATTATAATAACATTATTTTCAATATTAATTATTGGATTTACAGTGATTGCTTACTTTTTACGAGAAGGAGATATTCCGCCTGTAATTCGTTTGTAGTATAAGTGAATCGATAGAGCTTCTATCTTTTCGTTATTAATCTTCCCAAGTATGTCACACGCACATTAAAAAAACAAGGAAACTATGTAAAGATTTTTCGGCATAGTTTCCTTATTTTGTTTTTTTTGATTAATAATAAATGCTTGCTAAAGGATACGAAAAAGCATATCAGGGGGATTAATTTATTAATATAAAGTAGCGTCCAACTTATAAAAGATAGATATAGGTGGAGGGGTACGAGTATTAGTTAAAAGAGATATTAATATGAAAATATTACCAATAAATATGTTAAAATAACATTGTCATATAACAAGGGGGATTCGTTTGATGGAAAAAGAGCATATTGCTAAAGTAGATTTAACGAAAAGAATTGAATCAAAATCTAAGTACAATAAGAAACTTGAAAAATATCAAATGCGCTTATTGGCACTACAGCAGATTTTAAAAGAAGAAAACATAGCTGTTATGCTCGTTATGGAAGGTTGGGATGCGGCAGGTAAAGGCGGAGCAATTAAGCGAGTGACTGAACATCTTGATCCACGCGGATTCCAAGTAAATCCAATTGGAGCGCCTGCTCCTCATGAAAAACGGTATCATTATTTGCAACGTTTTTGGCGGAAACTGCCTCAGTACGGGCAAATTACTATATTCGACCGTTCATGGTATGGGCGTGTATTAGTTGAACGTGTTGAAGGATTTGCTACAAACGAAGAGTGGACGAGAGCGTATGGTGAAATTAATGATTTCGAAAAACTATTAACAGATGATCATTACATAATAGGAAAGTTTTTCTATCATATTAGTAAAGATGAGCAGTTAAAGAGATTTACAGAAAGAGAGAACAACCCTCTTAAAAGGTGGAAAATTACAGATGAAGACTGGCGAAATCGTGAAAAATGGGATGAGTATGTCGAAGCAATAGAAGACATGTTTGAAAATACAAATAAGCCGAATGCAAAATGGCATATTATCGCGAGTAATGATAAATTATACGCCCGTTTGAAAACATTGAAAGTAATTATTTCATTAATTGAGGATTATTTCTTAGAGCATAATATAGAATTACCTTCTTATTATAATGAAATAAAAGAAGGAAAGAAAAAGAAAATTGAATCTGTGCAAGAAGTAAAGGTTAAAAAGTAAAGTTTGTATAGGGACTACTTGGTAATTTGTGTTAATTGAATTACCAGGTAGTTTTTATTTAGAAACATTTTACAATTTTTGAAAAAGGTATATAATCAACAATCATATTAACATTGTTAATATGATTGTTGATTATATACTATACGGGGGTCTTAATTTGAAGGGAAGAGATGTTGTTTTAGGCTTATTAATGCAAAAAGAATTATCTGGTTATGATATTAAAATCGTTTTTGAAGACGTATTTACTCATTTTTTTGATGGAAGCTTTGGAATGATTTACCCAACATTACGTCAGTTGGAAAAAGAGGGGAAAATAAAAAAAGAGGTTATCATGCAAGAAGGGAAACCAAATAAGAAAATGTACTTTATTACAGATGAAGGGCGTGAAGAGTTTTATCAATACATGCAAACGGATGTAGAGAAAGATGTTTTACGTTCAGATTTTTTAATGAGGCTGTATTTTGGTAATTATAGTGATGATAGGGCGATAAAAAAATGGATTGAAGACGAAATTCAACGGAAAGAAGCATACATTGCGGATCTTCGATTGAAATATGAAAAATGGAGGGAAGGTATTACTTTCGTTGAGGAAATTTCACTTGATGTAGGTATTGCAACATATAGTGCGCAAGTAGAAACGCTGAAGAGAAAGTTAGAGCAGTTAGAAGCGAAAGACAATAATAAAACAGAAGAATGAAAATGTGTTCAAAATAAATAAAGGGGTAGATGAACATGGAGCAAGCAAGGGGACTGAAAATCGTCTTTCTAATGTGCTTAGGTATTTTTCTTTGTATGATTGATACGACAATTATGAATATAGCTTTACCGGCAATACAATCAAGTGTAAATACTTCGTTAGAAAAGATGTCTTGGGTATTAAATGTATATACAATGACTATTGCAGTACTCGCAATTCCGCTAGGACGGATAGCTGATATTTTTGGAAAAGCAAAGATGTATATTCTTGGTTTGGTGATTTTTGGTGGTGGGTCAGTACTTTGTGCTTTTGCTAATACAGGTGACTTCCTTATTTTTTCTCGTTTTATACAAAGTGTTGGAGCAGCAATTTTATTTCCGACAAGTATGGTAATTGGTGTATCAGCTATGCCGTTAGCAAAGAGGCATGTTGCACTTGCTATTTTAGGAGTAACGCAAGGATTGTCAGCTGCACTTGGTCCGGTAATAGGCGGAATTATTACGCAAAATGTAGGATGGAGATGGGTGTTCTTCGTCAATGTTCCGATTTGTATTCTTGGAATCATTTTATGCTGTATTATGTTACAAGTAAAAAATGAAGAACGTATTATTTCAAAAATTGATTGGATTGGACTCATATTAAGTAGTTTAGCGATTTTTTCTTTTACCCTCGTATTAGTGAAAGGTAATACGTGGGGATGGCAAAGTAATATCGCTTTGTCCTGTTATGCAATTAGCACTATTTCTCTTATTCTATTTGTTTTAGTGGAACGAAAGATTCATAATCCGATGGTGAATTTAAAATTATTTAAAGATCGAATGTTTGTAGGAGCGTCTATCGTTGTTATATTAAGTAATTTGTTTTTAATTGGAGTAACTGTGTTGCTTCCAACATTCTTGACAAAAATACAATACCGAACGGAAATTGAAGCTGCTTTTTTAGTGACACCTATTTCAGCGATGATATTTTTTGTCTCACCGGTTGCAGCAACTTTAATTAAAAAATTTGGAAAAGTAACTATTATTTTGTCAGGGTTTCTTATTATGGGGCTATCCTACTATTGGCTGCAAATGATTGACGTCAATTCAACAAATACAGAAATTATTATCCCATGTATGATATTAGGCGTTGGATATGGTTTAGTAGTAGGTCCAATTACAGTTTTAAGTGCATCTTCGTTTGAAGGGGAATTATTAACTGCTTCTCAAAGTGTTGTCTCGATGTTACGTCAAGTAGGTATTGTATTAGCGGTAGCGATATTTGTATCTAACTTAACACACAACTTATCTGTAAATAAAGAGAATGTATATCGTTATGCAGAAGAAAAAGTGCGTAATATTCATGTGGATAGTGCTCAGCAAACTGAGATATTACAAGTAACAAAAGAAAAAATAGAGAAGAAAAGTATAGAAACAAATGTAGAAAAGAAACAAAATGAAACATTTGTGGGGTTAAGTAAAGAGAAAAAAGATGAATTAATTCACCAAAAGGTGGATGAGGTATTAAGTGGAGTACCAGTAGAATATAGAAATATAAAAAGAGAAGAAGTTACGAATCGAGTAACAAAAGAAGTTGAAAAACAAGAAGAGAATATAAAGAAAGAAATACTCGTATTTTCAAATGACGTGAATCATTATACTCAGAATCAGATGGCTATGAGTTTTACAGATTTATATAAAGCGAGTGTACCAATTATTTTAGTTTGTGCTTTAGTAAGTTTGTTGTTTTGGGAAGAGAAAGCTTTAAGTAAGAGGAGAAGGGAAAGAGTAGTAGAGGAAGTGTAAAGAAAACCAGGCTAATATATTAGCCTGGTTTTCTTTACACTAGTATGGAAGGAAGATCTGAGTTAAGTTCATTCAACTTATGACTATGATAAATTAACGAATACAATTATCATTAGATATGAAAATATAGTACATTAATAAGAGTAATGTATTTTATTAAGTAGGTGAGAAAATGTTAAATAAAGCGGATGCTTCAATAAGTAACCACATGTATACAGAAGAAGAGCAACAAAAATTATATAAACGAACGTTAATAATCGTAAGTATTTCACAAATGTTTGGTGGGGCGGGGTTAGCTGCTGGAATTACAGTGGGGGCACTACTTGCACAGCAAATGCTTGGAACAGATGCGTATGCAGGGTTACCGGCTGCTATGTTTACAATGGGATCTGCGGTAGCGGCTTTCTTTGTTGGGAAGTTATCGCAAAAATATGGTCGCCGAATAGGACTTGCAACAGGGTTTATAGTAGGGGGGCTAGGGGCTATTGGAGTTGTATTGGCTGCGTTAACAAATAGTATTATTCTTTTACTAGTTTCTTTACTCATATACGGTGCAGGTACAGCGACGAATCTACAAGCTCGTTATGCTGGTACCGATTTAGCAGATAAGAAGCAGCGAGCAACTGCTATTAGTATTACGATGGTTATGACGACTTTTGGTGCGGTAGCTGGTCCGAATTTAGTAGGTGTAATGGGGAATTTTGCCCATTCAATTGGAATTCCTAACCTTGCAGGTCCGTTCATATTATCAGCAGCGGCATTTATACTTGCGGGTCTTGTTCTTTTTATTATGCTTCGTCCAGACCCGTTAATTATTGCTAACATAATAGAAACATATAAGCGAGAACATACATATAAAGGGCAACCAGTAACAGAAGAAGCGAAAGAAAACAAACGAGGTATTACGGTTGGAGCAATCGTTATGATACTTACTCAAATAGTGATGGTTGCGATTATGACGATGACGCCAGTTCATATGGGGCATCATGGTCATGGTTTAAGTGCAATAGGGCTTGTAATTGGTTTTCATGTAGGTGCAATGTATCTTCCGTCTCTCGTTACAGGAATGTTAATTGATAAAATCGGCCGAACTACGATGAGTATAGCTGGTGGAGTAATTTTACTAGCGGCGGGTGTCATAGCTGCGATAGCGCCGAGTGATTCTTTACTATTATTAATTGTTGCTCTGTCTTTACTTGGGTTAGGGTGGAACCTCGGTTTAATAAGTGGTACAGCTCAAATTGTTGATGCAACTATACCTTCTACACGTGCAAAAACACAAGGAAAAATAGATGTATTTGTTGCGTTAGCTGGAGCTTCTGGTGGAGCGATGTCAGGTATGGTAGTAGCTAATTCAAGTTATGCGGCATTATCATTAGCGGGAGGGGCTATAGCCTTACTGCTTATTCCAGTTGTGATGTGGTCTCGGTTAGGTAAAAAAAATTCATGAAATTAAAAAGAGGTTCTAGTTATTTCCTAGAACCTCTTTTTAATTCGTTTAACTTAAATCCCACTCCACAATAAGCCCTAAATGCGTAAGTCCACCGCCAAATCCGTATAGCAAAAGTGTGTCTCCGTTATTTAATCTTCCTTCTTTTCTAGCTAAATCTAAAGCGAGTGGAATAGAGACGGAAGATGTATTCCCCATATCTTCCACACTCGTTAATGTTTTTTGAATAGATATTTTTGATTTTTCGCAAATAGATTCAATCATTCTTAAGTTAGCACTATGTGGTATGAACCAGTCTATATCATCTATTTGCAAATTTGCAGTATGTAATAGTTCTTTTATGCCGTATGGTACTGTTCGTACAGCCCATTTATATACTTTTCTTCCATTTTGAACGATTTTTTCACTTGTTTGTAGTGGTGTGCCATTCATAGTAGTAGATAAGTTTGTTCTGTATAGATGAATGCCACCGTCACCGTTTGTTCCCATGTGAGCAGCGATAAAGCTTGGTTTGTTTTCATCTCTTTCTAATAAAATAGCTCCAGCGCCATCACCGAACAAAATACAGGTCGTTCTATCGGTGTAATCAGTAACTTTAGATAATGTCTCTGTCGCTATGACGAGTACTTTTTGATGTGATCCAGAAGTGATTAAGCTATTACCGACATGCAGTCCGTATGTGAAACCAGCGCAAGTTGCATTTAAATCAAAAGCTAGTGTATGAGGTATGTTGAAGTATTGTTGTATTTGGCAAGCGACACTAGGAAAAACATAATCAGCAGTAGTTGTAGCGACGATGATACAGTCAATATCTTCTAAGTTTTTCTTATATGTTGTACATAAATTTTCGATGGCTTTAATGGCTAAGTGTGAGGAGTATTCGTCTTCGTTAGCAATTCTTCTTTCTTTCATGCCTGTTCTTTGTACAATCCATTCATCATTCGTATGGACCATCTTTTCTAAATCGTTATTAGACAATACTTGATCTGGAACATAAGTACCAATTGTGGTAATACGAGATTTAGAATTCATAGGGACATCTCCTAATTTTTATTTTATAACCTGATACTAATATCAGGTTATAAAAGTGTCAATAAAGACTTTTATTGTATGGAAACGATAATGTTTAATTTACTCTGGAGGAATTTGGCGAGTAGCGTAAAAATAATATACGAGAAGCTTTTGAAATTGATAATGAAGGGAGTGGGGCTCCTTGAAAAGAATTTTGCGCATGTTGCCTGTTGTCATTATTTGTAGCTTTATTCTTATTGTTTTTCCAGATAAATCTTATGCTTGTGACTGTATTAAAAAATCTCCAGAGGATGCATTTCAAAAAAATGATGTGGTGTTTGAGGGGAAAGTAATTGAGGTTGGAAGGAAAGAAGGGATTGGAACTGAAGTTTTATTTGAAGTGAAGAATATTTGGAAAGGGACAAGTTCTTCGCAAATTATTGTATATACAAATGGTGGTGATTGTGTGTTTCACTTTGTAGAGGGAGGAGAGTACTTAGTATATTCTTCTCAAAGAGGATCAGAAAAACAATTACACACACATAGTTGTAGTAGAACGAAGAGATTAGATGAGGCAGGGGCGGACAAAGTGGCTTTAAGTCAATTTACAAAAGAGTCTGTTCCAACGAAGAAAGTGAATTTAAAAGGGGATATGGTGAGCGGCTTAAGTTTGTGGCAAGTTGTGGTTATTGTTATAGGTGTATTATTCATTGTAGCTGTGGTTATTTTTATTGTGAAAAGAATTCGCAAAAAATGACGATTAAAGTAAAAATATAAAGATTTTCTTTCTGTTTCTATAGGTGGTTTAATCTTGTGAAAGCGAATTACTTATGCTACACTTTATGTAACTTAAAATGAACGGAGGGGCTTCCTTTGATCTTAATCAGATTACGTCTCAATACTTTGTGCCGATAATTGAATAGCGCTCAAAGGCTCTGTCTGTGTACAGAGTGAACGGGATTGGTCTGCCTATTTTAAAGGAACCCTTTATTAAGCTTATATGTGAAAAAGAGGGAGGGACGAATACGCCCTCTTTTTGTTTTGCCTTTATAAATAGAATGGGATAGTATAGGTGAACACTTGTTGGATACGTATACTATCTTGGGACTTTTTGACCATGTATAGGACGAAAGCACTGCTTTCTTCTATTTCTTTGGTGAACCCTTATCCGTTTACGAAAATACAGGCAGTGACCTGTGTTTTTTATTTTGCGTAATCGAAATGGAGGAATAAATATATGGAAGAATTATTACAAAGAGCAATATTAGTTGGAGTAAATTTAGGTAAGGAAGCTGATTTTGCATATTCGATGGAAGAGTTAGCAAATCTTACGGAAGCTTGTGATGTGGAAGTAATCGGTCAAGTGACGCAAAATTTACAACGAGTAAATCCGTCGCATTATATTGGAAAAGGGAAGATTGAAGAAGTAGCAGCGTATGTGAAAGAAGCAGATGCAAATATGGTCATCTTTAATGACGAATTATCTCCTTCACAAATTCGAAATTTAGAAGAGGATTTAGATTGTAAAGTAATTGATCGTACCATTTTAATTTTAGATATCTTTGCGCAACGTGCGAAAACGAAAGAAGCGCAGTTGCAAGTAGAAGTGGCCCATCTTCAGTACATGATGCCTCGTTTAATCGGTCTTCGTGAATCTTTAGGAAGACAAAGCGGGGGAGTTGGCACGAAAAATAAAGGTGTCGGTGAGAAGAAGTTGGAATTAGATCGTCGTAAAATTGAAGAACAAATTGCGGCCCTAAATAAAGAATTAGAAGCACTTGTTGCACAGCGCCAAACGCAGCGTAAACAACGTAAGAAAAATGAAATTCCAGTTGTGTCGTTAGTAGGATATACGAATGCAGGTAAATCAACGATAATGAATACAATGCTTGAAATTTTTAATGGTACTGTAGAGAAACAAGTATTTGAAAAAGATATGTTATTTGCGACGTTAGAGACATCTGTACGAAATATTGATTTGCCGGATAATAAATCATTTTTATTAACGGATACTGTTGGATTTGTAAGTAAGTTACCGCATCACCTTGTGAAAGCATTCCGTTCAACGCTAGAGGAAGTGGCGGAAGCAGATTTACTTATTCACGTTGTAGATTACTCAAATCCCAATTATGAGCAATTAATTGATATTACAAATGAAACGTTAAAGAAAATTGGCGTGGAAAATATCCCGACGATTTATGCATACAACAAATCAGATTTGGTAGATGTTGAAATTCCGAAAGTGCAAGAAGATCGCGTTTATCTATCTGCGAAGAAACATGTTGGAATTGAAGAGCTTGTAGAAGTAGTTCGTTCACACATTTATAAAGAGTATACGAAGTGTGAAATGTTAATTCCGTATGATCAAGGACAGGTAGTTTCGTATTTCAACAATCATGCACACGTTTTATCTACGAGTTATGAAAACGAAGGTACGAAAATGGCACTAGAATGTAAGACGAGTGATTATGAGAAATATAAGCGTTTTTCTATTTAATAAAAAAAGGCGATCCTAATATGTTTTAGGATCGTCTTTTTCTTCATAGTTGCAAGCCTTCCTTTCGTCCTGCCTTAGTATAAAAGAAAATACAAAGAGTTCATATAAATAAATCCGACAAAGCACATAGAAAAAATATATTTTTTTAGAAGTTGAATTTCTGGAAAAAGAAATGAAACCAGTATAGAATAGAAATGTTTCAAAACTCAGAATTTATTCTGATTAAAGTCTAAATTTATTACACTAACTGTAATAAATATATATTTTGTACAGGAAGGAGAAATACACATATGCAGGCAGTTTCACAAAAAAATACAGTAGAAACACCGACAATATATCGAATATTATTTGCGATTAGTTTCGGACATTTTTTGAATGATTCGATGCAAGCAGTTGTGCCAGCGTTGTTTCCTATTTTGGAAAAAACGATGAATTTATCCTATATGCAAGTAGGGTGGATTGCGTTTGCGTTAAATATGACGTCATCGATTATGCAGCCGGTTTTTGGGATGTATTCAGATAAGAAGCCGTCACCATTTTTATTACCGCTCGGTATGTTTTCGAGTATGCTTGGGATGATTGGACTCGCATTTGCACCGAACTTTATAGTTGTTATTATTTCTGTTTTATTTATTGGATTAGGTTCCGCGGTCTTTCATCCGGAGGGCGCTCGTGTTGCTTACATGGCAGCCGGTGCAAAACGAGGTTTAGCACAAGCGATTTATCAAGTGGGGGGAAATACAGGGAATTCTCTAGCACCTATTTTTACAGCATTAATTTTCGTTCCGCTCGGTCAAATTGGTTCTTTAGGTTTTACAGCCTTTGCAGCAGTAGGAATTGTATTACTAATTTTCGTATCAAATTGGTATAAAAATGAATTAGCCACTGGTGCTGTAAGAAGGAAAAAGAGGGCTGCACTTGAGGCTGAAAATGCGATTGTAAGTACGCACATTAAATTTGTTATTATACTTCTTGTTTTTCTAACATTCGTACGTTCTTGGTACGGTGCTGGTATCGGGAATTTCTATCAATTTTATTTAATAGAGCATTACGGTTTATCTATAAAAAATGCACAGTATTTCGTCTTCGCTTTTATGATTGCTGGTGTATTAGGTACTTTCTTTGGTGGTCCGTTAGCAGATAAATTCGGTAAGAAAAAGATAATTGTATTTTCAATGCTCGGTTCAGCACCGCTTGCACTTTTACTACCTCACGTTTCGCTCGTGTGGGTTGTACCATTATTTTTATGTATTGGTTTTATTAGTTCTAGTAGTTTTAGTGTAATTGTTGTATATGCACAAGAGCTTGTTCCTGGAAAAGTAGGGATGGTATCAGGGTTAATTGTTGGCCTTGCTTTTGGCCTTGGAGCATTAGGTGCTGTAGTCCTTGGGAAATTAGCTGATATGTATAGTCTTCAGTTTATTATGCTATTATGTAGTTGTTTACCATTAATTGGACTGACTTCATTGTTACTGCCAAATGATAAGAAAACAATAGAATAGGAGATGCGCTATGAAATTATGTGAAAACGTTACAGAATTAATAGGAGATACACCTGTCGTTCGATTATCTAAATTTATTCCAGAATGCGCAGCGGATGTGTATGTAAAACTGGAAATGTTTAATCCGTCACGCAGTGTGAAAGATCGTGCTGCTTATAATTTAATTCATATTGCCGAGGAACACGGCCTCATTAAGCCGGGGGATACAATTATTGAACCGACGAGTGGCAATACAGGAATTGGTTTAGCGATGAATGCAGCAGCTAAAGGATATAAAGCTATTTTAATTATGCCAGACAATATGTCCAAAGAGCGTATTAATTTATTGAAAGCATACGGAGCAGAAGTAGTTTTAACACCAGCGGAACAAAGAATGCCAGGAGCAATTGCGAAGGCGATAGAGTTACAAAAAGAAATTCCAAATAGTTTTATTCCGCAGCAATTTGAAAATCCAGCAAATCCAAATATTCACCGTTATACGACTGCGCTCGAAATTTATGAACAAATGGATGGAGAGCTTGATGCATTTGTAGCAACTGCGGGAACTGGTGGAACAATTACAGGGACCGGTGAAACGTTAAAAGAAAAACTACCAAACTTATATATTGCAGTAGTAGAACCGAAAGGATCACCAGTGTTATCTGGTGGTGTTCCAGGCCCTCATAAACTAGTCGGAACAAGTCCTGGTTTTATTCCAAAAAACTTAAATACAGAAGTGTATAACGAAATTATTCAAATTGCAGATGAAGAGGCATTAACTACAATGAGGAACTTAGCAAGACAAGAAGGATTACTAGTAGGGCCATCTTCAGGAGCTTCTGTTTACGCCGCAATTATGATAGCGAAGCGTTTAGGTGCTGGTAAAAAGGTTTTATGTATTGCACCTGATACAGGGGAGCGCTATTTAAGTATGGGGCTATTTGAATAAAAGTGATAGAAGCACCTTAATAGTAAGGATGAAAATCCGCTATTAAGGTGTTTCTTTTTGAAAAATAGATAATGGGTGAGTGGGGAGAATGACAATGAAGCTATTGAAACCAACATACGAATATAGCGAACAAATTATGGAGTATAGGCAGGCGTTTTTACATTCAGGAGAAGAACCGCACGGTAGTTGTTCTTTACAAAATTTCGATTCTATTGGTGAATGGTTTGAAAAAGTAAGTACACAAAAAGAAGGGGGAAATTTACCATCTAATCGAGTGCCATCTAGTCAGTTTTTTAGTGTTGAGAATGGAAAAATAATAGGTTTTGTGAATATTAGACATCGATTAAATCCAGAATTATTGCTGGAAAGCGGTCATATCGGTTATAGTATCCATCTGAATAAACGTCGCCTAGGTTACGCGACAAAACAATTGAAACTTGCATTAAGTGAAGCGCAAAAGTTAGGGTTGAAGAAAGTGCTAATAACTTGTGATAAAGCTAATATTGGTTCGGCTAAAACGATTCAAAAGGTTGGCGGTGTGCTAGAAAATGAAGTAGTTTCTTCTAATTCTGGCGAAATTGTTCAGCGTTATTGGGTAGAAATATGATTTAGTGGAAATTTGAAAAGGTAATATAATGTTTAATATCGAAATAGATAAATGAAAAGTAAGGGGAGTACTGCAGTTTTAGGGGGAAATGCAATGGGATTAAAAGAGAAAGCGATAGAGATGTCGGAGATTTATAGGCAAAACCACAAAGTCGAAGCTATTATTTTAGCAGGATCTGTAGCGAGAAAGTTAGAAGATGAACATTCAGATATTGAATTACATATTTTATGGTCAGAACCACCAGAGGATGAAGAGCGTCTAGGTCCAATTAATAATATTGGTGGAACGATTTTGTCATATCATCCTTACGAGGACGAAGAATGGTCGGAAACGTATTTGACGAAAGAAGGAATTAAACTAGAGATTAGTAACTTTTTAACATTGACAGTAGAAAAAATTATTTCAGAAGTTATAGAGCAGTATGATATAAATTATGAGAAACAATGTATTGTGTCATCAGTTCATGATGGTGGGAGTTTGTATGGAGAAGGAAAAGTACATGCTCTAAAAGCTAGAGTCGAAGCATATCCAGAAGAACTGGCGAAAAGGATGATTTCAGAAAAACTTTGGTTTAGTAATCGTTGGCATAATCGAGAGGCGCTTTGAAAACGAAAAGACTGGCTTATGCTTTATGATGTTATTTGTGAAGTACAAAGGGATTTATTTGGTGTTTTATTCGGTTTGAATAGAATGTACGTGCACCATCCTGCGTTTAAATGGATGCCATATAATGTGGGACGAATGAGTATTAAACCTGAAAATTTATATGAGCGTATGGCGAATACGTTGATAGGGAAACCGGAGTATAGTGTACAGGAGTTAGAAGTGCTACTTGAAGAGGTATTACATTTAGTAGAACAATATGCTCCGGAGTTAAATATCGCTGAACAACAAAAGCGTATTCAATATGCGAAGTAAAAAAACAAGAGATGTAACAACGCGTTACATCTCTTGTTTTTTTATTTTACTAACTTACCTAATACAGGTAATCGTTGAATCCTATCACCGAGAATATGCGAAGCAAGTCCACTTGTTAATACGAATAAAAGATAAACAAGTCCTCCTGCTGCGGCGCATGTAAACACAATGATCAGTGATTCTATATAAGATTGTCCAGGAATAATCCAGCTTATAATTGCTCTTAATGCAATTACAACAGCAGACATTGCTGCGGAGTAAATCGTAATTAGAAATACTGTTTTTGCTGTTTCGCCAATTTTAAATTTCGCAAACTTAACGATGCAGTACAACATAATAATATTTGAAACGAGATATCCAAGAATTGTTCCAAGTACAGCACCATGTCCACCGAATAAATGTAAGAGCGGTGTGTTCACCACAATTTTAACGAGAATACCGGCTGAGAATGCAATCATTGTTTTTCTTTGATAATCAATTCCTTGTAATATAGCGGCTGAAACTGTGAAAATTGCACTTAATACAGCAGAAGGTGCAAATGAAATTAAATATTGTGATCCACCAAGTGCAATTTCAGGATTTACATAAACCATGCGGAATGCATCGTAAGCGATACTAGCAAGACCGAATGCGGCTGGGATAGTGAAGAATAACAATACTTGAAATATCTTTGAAATTTGTTCTTGTAATTCTTCTAGTTTCCCGCTTGTAAATGATTTCGTTATAGCCGGAATAATTGTTAATGAGAATCCAGTTGCAAGTGAAGCCGGAATCATAATTAACTTTTGGGCATAGTTCGTTATATAAGCGAAAACTGCATTCGCGGTTTCTAAAGGTTCTCCCATCGCTCTAAGGACATCAGCTACGGTATATTGATCTACTAACGTATAGAGCGGGATTGCAATGCCTACAAATACAATTGGAATTGCATAACGTAGTAACTCCATATAAATACTTCTTAACGGAATGTTTGATGATCTCGTTTTCAGCTCACCTTCAGGAGGTTTTAATCCATTATATTTTTTCCAGTACATCATTAAAATAGAGACGCTTGCAAGTGCCCCGATAACAGCGCCAAACGTAGCAACTGCAACAGAAGAAGCTACTGAACCTCCTAATAGTTTTGAGACGATAAAACTACCAACTAAAATGAAAACGACACGTGCGATTTGTTCTACGACTTGAGAAACAGCACTTGGTTTCATATGTTGAAAACCTTGGAAATAACCACGTGTAACACTCATAGCTGGTACGATAATAAGCGCGAAGCTTAATGCTCGCATTGTAAGTGTTACGTCTGCGATAAATTGTGGATCTGGTGTTTTCGAGCGAATAATAAATTGTGATATGTACGGTGCTCCAATAAATAAAGTTAAAAATCCTAAAAAGCCCATAAACATCATTAATTTTACGCTCGAGTTATACAATTTTTTACTTGTACTATAATCACCAAGTGCATTATGTTTTGCAACAAATTTTGAGACGGCAATAGGAATACCAGCTGTTGAAAAGCTTAATAAAATACCGTACCAAGAGTATGCGTATCCATATAAAGCGACCCCTTGCGTTCCAACTAATAATTGAAAGGGGAAAAAGTATATAAAACCTAAAATTCGTGAAATCATTGTTGCACCACTTAATAAAGCGGTACCTTTTAAAACTTTTGAAGTAGACAAAATTCTTTCCTCCTACTCGTGCTGTCTTGCATTTATCGTATACTACTATAAACCTGCTAGAGAAGTTAATACAGTATAAACCATAAATGTTCTAATACTATTCATACAAAAGTCATATTTTGAATCTTTAAATAGAATGTAATGCATAAAATTTCAAAATATAAGTTGACACTATTTTTAATGTATGATAAAAATGATAGTAATCAATTCGGAAAATAATATTTGGGCAATGAAAGGGTATAGTAGTGAATATCTCCCTATTTCAGAGAGCTGATGGTTGGTGTGAATCAGTATATAGATTATTCATGAAGTTCGTCCTGGAGCATCTTTCATAAATCTCACATTATGAGGAAATGAAAGACGGTAGTTTATACCGTTATCAAATAAAGTGGTGAAGATTGTTTCACAACTAGGGTGGTACCGCGATATTTATCGTCCCTACGTATTTACGTAGGGACGTTTTTTATTTAGGTCCTAATTTTGGTGTGGCTTCATAACTAGGGTGGTACCGCGATATTTTATCGTCCCTACGTATTTGCGTAGGGACGTTTTTTATTTAGGTCCTAACTTTGGTGTATCTTCACAACTAGGGTGGTACCGCGATATTTTTGTCGTCCCTACGTATTTACGTAGGGACGTTTTTTATTAGGGAGGAAGTGAACGTATTAGAAAAGAGTATGGATAGAACAATATAAATACCGGATTGTAAAACAGAAAAAGATAAAGATAAAGAGAGGAGATTAACAAATGAATTCACAGCAATGGACATCGAAATTAGGTTTCGTATTAGCTGCAGCAGGTTCAGCGATTGGTCTTGGAGCGATTTGGAAGTTCCCGTATATGGCCGGAATTGGAGGAGGCGGCGCGTTCTTCCTTATTTTCATCGGTTTCACATTATTAATTGGTTTACCGCTATTATTAGCTGAATTCGTTATCGGAAGAAGTACACAAAAAGAGGCCGTTGAGGCGTATAGCGAAATCGCACCAAAAACACTATGGCCTTGGTTAGGTAAATTAGGGATTGTAACTTGTTTCATACTACTTTCTTTCTACAGTGTTGTAGGGGGATGGATTTTACTATATTTATGGAATGCAATTACAGGTAGACTATGGGAAGGAAATGGGGCATACGAAGCTACGTTTGGTGAAATCATTTCCAATCCATATTTAGCAGTTGGATCACAGCTATTATTCATCCTTATTACTATTTTTATCGTAAGTAAAGGTGTACAAAATGGTGTTGAAAAAGTAAATAAATATTTCATGCCAGCATTATTCGTATTATTCTTTGTACTAATTGTTCGTGCACTTACTTTAGACGGTGCTGGAGAAGGAGTTCGATTCTTCTTACAACCTGATTTCTCAAACGTAACGTCAGAAATCATTTTATATGCAATGGGGCAATCGTTCTTCTCGCTATCTGTCGGTGTAGCCGTTATGGTAACGTATAGCTCATACTTACCGAAAGAAGAAAGTTTACCGCGTTCAGCATTTTCTATCGTAGCTTTAACACTTGTTATTACATTACTTGCAGGGCTAGCGATTTTCCCTGTTGTATTCGCATTTGGAATGGAACCATCTCAAGGGCCGGGGCTATTGTTTATCGTACTGCCAGCTATTTTCAGTAAAATGGCATTCGGGAAATTATTCTTCATTGTTTTCTTATTACTATTCTTCTTTGCTACTATTACATCAGCAATTTCGATGTTAGAAATTAGTGTTGCGTCTTTAACAACTAAAGGTAAAAGTAAAGGGAAACGTGAAAAAATGGCTTTAATTGTTGGGTTGTTAATCTTTGTTGTAGGGGTTCCATCAGCCTTATCATTCGGTTTGTTAAGTGATGTGAAACCATTTGGGAAAACAATTTTTGATTTAGCAGACTATGCGGTTAGTAACATACTAATGCCACTTGGTGTTTTATTAGTTTCCATCTTTGTCCCTTTAAAAATGAAGAAAGATGTATTAATGAAAGAACTTGGTGTAAGTAAAAATAAAGGCTATAAACTGTTCGTATTATGGTTATTCTTACTTCGCTATATTGCACCAATTGCGATTATTATCGTATTCCTAAATGTACTTGGAATTATATAAAAAGAAAGGTAGCGTATCGCTCTATGATACGCTACCTTTTTATCCCGTAAAAGCCCGATTGGTTCAACTAATAATCAGTGGGGGCTGGACAAAGCCCCCACTGATTAAAGTTTCACTTTATTTTGCTCTTTTTTGTAATTCGTTTACTGTTACGAACTGATAGCCCTTCTTAGATAAAGAGTCTAAAATACCTTCAATGGTCTGTAAATTTTCATTAGACTCATCATACATAGAGTGTAATAAAATGATAGAACCTGGTTTTACATTTTTACTAACATATTCAATTTTATCAGCTGTAGATGTATAAAAAGTATCAGGTTCAAGGTCCCATGTGATTGTTTCGATATTGTTTTTATTTAAATAATAGGGCAGACCAATTAGCTTTTTACCGTTAGGTGGTCTAAAATCAATTTCATCTGTATATCCTGTTTGACGGATTATCGAGTTCGTTTTTTCTATTTCTTCTTTAATAAAAGAAGGAGTTTTGAAAACCATTCTGTTATGAGAGTATGTATGGTTTCCAATTTGGTGTCCAGATTGTACGATATCTTCTCCTAACGATAGGTTTTTCTCTAGTTCATTTCCGATTAAAAAGAAAGTAGCTTTTGCATTGTATCGATCTAGTAGCGGTAATATTTGTTTTACATTGTTAGTAGGACCATCATCAAAAGTTAAAGCAATCACTTTTTCATTTGTTTCTACTCGGTTTGTTAAACCTCCAAACAATTGAAAACTTCTTGCGTTCATCAATTTGTATGTTCCGAATAATGCTACAGTAATAATGAATAATGTAACGATTGTAATGATTATATTCTTTTTCATAACGCAACCTCACTATACTTTTGGATTGGACTAAAAAGTATTATATCAAACTAAGTAACTTCGTGCTTTAAAAAGGATGTGGATGCAAGGGGAAGAAATTTATCATATAATAAAATGCAAAAGGTATATTAGGAGGTGTTTATATGGCGATTATAATTCAATTGCCAGACACTGCAGCGTCTCATGCAAAGCCAAGTATGGAAATGGCGATACTTTGCGTGGGGTAGACAAGTAATATACAATCGCCTAAATGAGCTCGTATCATTTTTTATATTTGGCTTTGCACCTTATTGAAATGAACCATAAAAAATAAGGGGCGAGCAGAAATGAAATACGTTAAAGCTGCGACGGTTTTACCAGAAAGTTTAATTGCTGAAATTCAAAAGTATATACAAGGTGAAACAATTTACATTCCAAAACAAGAAACAAAACATTGTAAATGGGGTACACAATCTGGAGGAAGAAAACAACTAGATGAAAGAAACAAAGCTATTAAAGAAGCGTTTAAAAGTGGAATTTCCATTCATCAACTTGCGGAGGAGCATTTTCTTTCCGGAGAAACGATTAAAAAGATTGTGTATTCTAAATGAAAATAAAAGAGTCTAGTTCAATTATTAAATTGAACTAGACTCTTTTTGTTTTGTATCTATTGGATATGAATGGGCAAGATAATAGAAAAAATGTGCCGGCTTTTTACTAAATAGAATATAGAGCATTTGAGTGAAAAGCAGAAAGGTGAGCATATATGAATCATCTAGGACAAATAACGATAGAACTATTTTTTGGTTTTTTTGTGCTATTGATTGCTACTAAAATATTAGGGAAGACACAAATATCTCAGTTAACGCCATTTGATTTTATTTCTGCCATAGTTCTCGGAGAATTAGTAGGAAATACTATATATGATCCGGAAATAAAAGTATGGTCTATTTTATATGCAGTACTTGTATGGGTAGTGTTAATTTATACAATAGAAGTGATAACGCAAAAATTTAGGGGGACGAGAAGTTTTTTTGAAGGCTCTCCTTCAATCATTATCCGTAATGGATATATTGACCGGGAACAACTAAGTTCAAATCATTTGGATATTAATCAACTACAACAAATGCTAAGACAACAAAAAGATATATTTTCAATCCGAGAAGTTGAATATATGATTTTGGAACCTAATGGAAACATAAGTGTTCTGAAGAAAAGCAAATATGAATCTCCTACTATAAATGATTTAAGTTTAAAACATAAACCTGTATACTTACCGATTTCATTAATTAGTGATGGGAAAGTAGTTAAGGATAATTTGAGGGAAGCAGGATTTGATGAAGGATGGCTTTATAAACAAATAAAGCAAAAAGGGATTACTAAATTTGAGGACGTACTATATGCGGAATGGAAAACAGATGATGGATTCTTTTGTCAGGAGATGAATCGGTAGAAAATAACCGATGTAGTTATGTAATTTTCATTTCTAAACTATCTTTTACATATCAAAAAACTGAATCATTGTATACAATAAAGTGAAACTTTAATCAGTGGGGGTTTTGTTCATCCCACTGATTATTAGTTGAACCAATCGGGCGTTTACGGGCATTCGATCTCCCGCCTAACTTCTTTGCTTCAGCCGAATTTTAAGGTGGGAGTCTTACTGCCCGTTAATGCGGGGTAAGACTAGATCAACAATTTGTATGGAGTGATAAAGATGGAAGCTTTTATTAGAAGTGATCAATACAATTTTATAAAGTCACAAGCTTATATTTTAGCAAATGGGCATGCAACGGCAAATGATAGAGGTGTAATTCAAGCGTTAAAATCACTTGCAATTGAAAAGATAATACATGTATTTGAGAATTTAACGGATGAACAGAAAGAGTTAATTGATACGGTATTAACAGTTCAAAATAGAGAAGATGCAGAATCGTTTTTAATGAAAATAAATCCGTATGTCATTCCGTTTCAGGAAGTTACAGCACAAACATTAAAAAAATTATTTCCTAAAGCAAAAAAATTAAAACTGCCTGATATGGAAGAACTGGACATGAAAGAATTATCTTATTTAAGTTGGATTGACAAAGGATCAAGTAGGAAATTTATTGTAGCGAAAAATGATAAAAATAAGTTTGTTGGTCTGCAAGGAACATTTCAAAGTTTAAATAAAAAAAGCATTTGTTCATTATGTCATGGGCATGAAGAAGTAGGTATGTTTTTAGTTGAAATTAAAGGTGATGTACCAGGAACTTTCGTTAGAAAGGGAAACTATATTTGCAAAGATGGTGTAGCTTGTAATCATAATATGAAATCGCTTGATAAATTGAACGATTTTATTGAACGATTGAAGAAATAAAGAAGAAACCTCTAGTATTTAAACTGGAGGTTTTTATTTTTTGAAGAAGTAATAATAGGCTTCTTTTGTAGCTGTAGATTTATAAAAAAAGTCAGGTCATTTATAATGAAATTTGATAAAAATATCTATTTGGATACAGTTGCTTATTTTGAAGGAGGTAAAACATGAATTACATTTCACCGAAAGAAGAAATGTTAAAAGTGAAACGGTGGCCTAAAGATATGATAGCGGCAGGTCGTGGACATACAGTTGCTCTAAAATCGGATGGTACGGTGGTAGCAGTGGGGCGAAATAAAGAAGGTGAATGCAATGTAAGCGGCTGGCGTGATATTGAAGCAGTCGCTGCGGGCAATGTTCATATGGCGACGAACACTGGGAACGCTCATACAATCGCTCTTAAAAGTGATAATACTGTGGAAGCGGTGGGTTGGAATAAGCATGAACAATGTGATGTAAATGATTGGCATAATGTTGTAGCGGTTGCGGCAGGGTGGCGTCGTACCATTGGCCTTAAACCGGATGGCACAGTAATAGCAGTGGGGCGAAATAAAGAAGGAGAATGTAATATAAGTAGCTGGAGAGATATTGTGGTGGTCACGGCGGGTGACTGGCATACAGTCGGTCTTAAAATGGACGGCACAGTGACCACTGTGGGGAATAATCGATATGGCCAATGCAATGTAAGTGGATGGCGTGGTATTGTGGCGATAGCGGCGGGATATCTTCATACAGTTGGTCTTAAATCTGACGGTATGGTGACGGCTGTGGGTAATAATAAACATGACCAATGTGATGTAAGCGATTGGCGCGATATTGTGGCGATAGCGGTAGGGAGTAATCATACAATCGCTCTGAAATCAGATGGTACCGTGGTGGCAGTCGGCTGGAATGAGTATGGCCAATGTAATGTAAGTGATTGGCGTGATATTGTAGCGATAGCGGCAGGTTGTGCGCATACGGTCGGACTTAAATTAGATGGCACGGTGGTAGCAGTAGGTGATAATACATACGGTCAATGCGATGTAGGTAGCTGGCGTAACATCCGATTGCCTGGCAAATAGTTAATTCACAACAAATCACTAGTAATATTATTCTAGTTTAGGAGTAATTATGGAATAGGATATGTAGATAAGAATCCCTTTTTAAAAGAGGTTCTTATTCTTTTTCCATAAAATGAGTGTCTAAATGGAATTTTTGAACAAACTTTATTTCAAAGCTACAGTAGAAAGTATAAATTACAAATAAAGCATAGGAGAGCTGAAGAAATGCTTAAAAAGTTTTTGCTTTCTTTACCGGATGTTTTACTTGTATGCATTGTTATCTACATAACATACACAACTACTCTTAGTTTTGTACAGATGTTAGTAATTTCAATTGCAATCGGAATCGTCGGTGGTTTTGTTATAAGAATTTGTAAGGATGTATTCACGTATATAAGGTGGACAATTAAACAGAGGAAATCTTGAATACGTTGTATTGCTATTAGGAGGAGAGGAAATGACTAAGAAAAAGAGTAGAGTGAAAAATGAAATAGCACTTTGGACATTAACAGCGGTTGTTCTCATCATTGTATGGTACTTTTTTCAAAGATAAAAATGCATCGTACTTAAAAGGTACGATGCATTTTTATTATTATTTTTGCCAATTTTCTTTTATAAAGTCTTCACGGCCAGATTCTTTTTGCTCAGTAGCATATTTCTCTGGATTCTTTTTATAGAAATGTTGGTGGTATTCCTCTGCTTCATAAAAAGGTGCAGCTGAGCGAATTTCAGTCACGATAGGATCTTTAAACATACCGCTTTCTGCTAGAGTTTGCTTTGATTTTTCTGCAAGCTCTTTTTGTGTTTCATTATGATAAAAAATTGCTGTGCGGTAAGATGGACCACGATCGAAAAATTGTCCGCCGTCATCAGTTGGATCAATTTGTGGCCAATATAAATCTAGTAATTTTTGATAAGGAAAAATAGAAGGATCGAATGTAATTTGTACAACTTCTAAATGTCCAGATGTTCCAGTCTTTACTTGTTCGTATGTTGGGTTTTCTACATGACCACCTGCATAGCCAGAAAGTATTTTATGAATACCAGGAAGTTCATCAAATGGCTTTACCATGCACCAAAAGCAACCGCCTGCGAAGGTTGCGAGTTCGTATGTTTTTTCAGACATTGCTGTAATCCTCCTAAATATATATGTTTTATACAGTATTATATAAAATGTTTTATTGCGCAATAAAAAAGATTTAGAAGTGAATAAAAATTGAAATATATTTCTTTATAAAGTCTTTAAAATTCCTTCAAAGTTTCTTTTTTCTGAGTGTTATGATGTAAATCGAAGTGAATATGTGAGGTGATAGGCAATGAATCCACGTATGAAAATTAATAGTTTACAACAAAAAATGAAAGAGAGACTAATATGAAAAAGGAATTTATACAAAGTGATTTAAGAAATATATTGATTGCGGCATGCTTACTATTAGGGTTAGTTATTTTCGGATATTTTTTAATTAATAATTACCCAGGTACAAATGAAAAAAAGAAGTTAAGAGACGTAACATCTACTTCAGAATCAATTACATCTCTTACGAATTCAGATGCAGAAAATAGGGTTACAAAAACTTTTAATATTACGGCGAAAGTAGCAAGTTTAGATTTGGGGAATGGGAAAAAGGTAGATGCATGGACCTTTGATGGAACATCACCGGGTACTCAAATTCGAGTTAAACAAGGTGAACGTATTGTTGTAAATTTGAAAAATGAATTACCAGAACCGGTTACAATCCATTGGCACGGATTAGATGTTCCTGCGGCGGTAGATGGTGTTCCAGGTGTTACGCAAAATGCTATAAAACCAGGTGAAACATATACATACGCATTTAATGCTGATCAGGTAGGAACATATTGGTATCATTCACATCAAAAAAGTGCAATACAAACGGAACGGGGACTATTTGGAACCATTGTTATTGAACCGAATAAACCAGCTGTAAAATATGAAAAGGATTATACAGTGGCGATCCATGAATGGAAAACAGGAGCCATAAAAACCCGTAAGCATAATGGCGAACAAGATAAAAATTGGGATAGCTATCCTAGCAATCATATTCGAAATGAAAAGGCGCAAACTTTAGAAGGACCGTTAATGATGCCAAGTAATGATCAACTCAAAGATTTATCTGATGGAGATGATTACGATGTATTTACATTAAATGATACAAGTGAGGGACTACGATTGGATGCAAAACCAGGTGAAACAGTACGCCTTCGCTTAATTAATGCTGGGAATAATACGCATTTAATGACATTAGTTGGGGCGCCATTTCAAATTATTGCATTAGATGGTCGTGACATAAAAGGTGGGGACGAGCTAGATAAAGCAATTCTTCCGATGGGTGCTGCACAACGTTATGACCTTGTTTTTAAAATGCCAGAAACAACGAGTGTAAAACTTATTAATGTTGATCCATCTAAGAAAATGAATCGAATGTTAACGACGACTATTGGGAACGGTTCTTTTCCGAAAAAACCTGTTGATATAAAGAGTTATCCATGGTTTGACTTTACGAAATATGGAGAAAAAGAAGTTGGCAAGTTTACGATAGATTCAAAGTTTACAAAAGTCTATGATATGGATTTGGCAGAAGGTGTGAAAGATGTAAATGGACAAGAAAAATGGGTGTATACGATTAATGGAAAGACATCACCTGACATTCCACCAATTAAAGTAGAGAAAGGGGATAAAGTTAAGATTCGATTTAAAAATAAGGGGGAAGAAATTCATCCAATGCATTTGCATGGACACACATTCCAGGTTATTTCTAAAAATGGTAAACCAATGGAGGGAAGTCCGATTTACTTAGATACAGTTAATGTTTTTCCGGGAGAAGAATATGAAATTGCTCTAGAGGCAAATAATAGTGGACTATGGATGGTTCATTGTCATCATCTCGTTCATGCGGAAAAAGGAATGCATACGATGATGAATTATGAGGGGGTAACTACTCCGTTTTCTACAGGAAATCACGCGGGTAATCATCCAGAATAATAATACGGAGGTTTTCATGCTTTATAGAATGATAGTATTTATTGTAATAAGTACAAGTATATTTTTATTTTCTCATAGTAGTGTATTTGCTCATACAAGTGTTGTAGGAGCCACCCCTAAAGAGGGTGAGGTTCTTACAGTACAACCGGAACAGATTATTCTTGAATTTAGTGAACCAGTTGCGGGAAATGTAGTTAATATTGAATTGCTAGATGCAAGTGCAAAGAGAGTGCAAGTATCAAAGGTTGAAATATTAGATAACCCAGCAAAAATAAAAGTGAAAATACCAAACTTAAATAATGGTACTTACACAGTAAGGTGGTCTATGATTTCTGCAGACGGACATCCGAGTGAGGGAGGCTATCCCTTTTCAATTGGAGAAGAAGTACAAACTAATGTAGTGGTAGAGGAAAATGCGAGTGGGAGTGGCTCAGTATTTTCAGATGTTATGATAGTAACACTACGCTATATTGTTGAGGGAATGATTTTAATTGGAGCAGGAGTAAAGTGGCTCGATATGTTTGTAAAGCGTTATAGATTACCTTCCATATTGCAAAGAATGAAGAATATGAAAAAGATTTTTTTCTCTATACTTGTAGTAGGATTAATAGCCGAATTAATAGTATATAAGTCAGTTATTCCGAAGGGAAGTTTACTTATTCATTCGCCATTTTCAGTTATTATTATGATTCAACTGCTATTATTAGTTCTTATGTCTTTGCGGCATATGGGGAACGAATGGTATGCGCTAATTTGGGGATTTCTTGTTGCGAGTTTTTCTTTCACAGGTCATGTATGGATTACTAATCCAAATTGGGCAGCAGTTATAATTAGAATGGTCCACGTTATGAGTATTGCAGTGTGGCTAGGAGCACTTATTTATTTAGCTCTTGTTATAGTGTGGACAACATTATACAAAATTACATTTGATCAAAAGAGTTTCCGTAAGCATTTTAGCATTATTGCTGGTATTTCATTTATTCTAGCATTTCTTTCTGGGGAATTAATTGTGTTTTTACAGACAAGGAATTGGGTACTTTTTAATTTTAATTCAATATGGACGAACCTTTTAAATATAAAGATTCTTACTGTATGTATAATTACAATTGTAGCATGGAGACAAACGAAAACATGGGGTAACGATATCGGAACAGTTAATCGCCGTTTATTGCTCTTAGAAATTGTTCTAGCTATACTCGTATTATTAGCTGGTATTTGGATGAGTCAAGTTTCGTTTCCGGTGAATTCTGTAACAAGCTAAAATTATAATGTTCATAGGAGTTCTGTAATGTCAATCCGTATTAGATTGCTGTTGTCGTATGTTGCGATGGTAATTATTCCAATCGTTTTTTGCGGTATAGCAGTTATGTTAATTAGTGTTACTTTATTTGGTGATATTCGTATTGCAAAAGCAATCATTGGTCTTAATCAAAATAGTCATTCTCTCATTGATAAAGAGCAGGAGGGAGCTATTCGTACAAAAGAAGATGAAGATGATATTTTTAGTAGGTTGAAAATTCTTTCATCGTATGCTCCAGATAAATTGGAGGATATAAATTTTTTAAAGGAAACTGATAAAGAATTAAACGATAATCAAGCAGGATTACTAATTCGAAAAAATGATGAGCTTAAATATTCATCCCCATATTTTAAAATCTCTTCGTTTGATAAATACCTACCCGCATTTGAAACGGAAGGACAAAGAAAGGGAATGGATGTGAAAATAGAGGGTAATTCTTTTTACTATAAGCAATTTGATTACTACGATGAAGAGAAGGATAAGGTTAGTATTTTTGTATTTGAGTATGTAAATCCTTTAGAAGAAATGATTAGAGAATTTTTCCCGTATTTCGTATGCTCTTTAATACTGGGGTTAATTATTACGAATGGAATATTAACATATTTTATATCACGGAGTATTATTAAACCCTTACATTCATTAAAGCAGGCAACGGAAAGAATTCAAAAGGGTGATTTAGATTTTCAAGTAAAGCCGCTTGCGAAAGATGAAATAGGTGAATTAAGTTTATCGTTTGAAGAGATGCGTGGCAGGTTGAAGGAATCGGTCGAGTTGCAAATGCAATATGAAAAGAATCGTAAAGAGTTGCTTTCAAATATTTCTCATGATTTACGGACGCCGATAACGGCTATTAAAGGTTATGTACAAGGAATTAAAGAAGGTATCGCTCGAACTCCAGAACAATTAGATAAATATTTAACGATTATTTATCATAAAGTGTTTGATATGGATCAATTAATTGACGAGCTTTTTCTCTTTTCAAAACTTGATTTGAAAGAGGAACCGTTTCAATTTGAAGAGGTTGAAATTAATCAATACTTATCTGATTGTATAGAAGAACTACAGCTTGAATTGCAAGATAAGGGAATTGCAGTGAGTTGGGATGCTCAAAAGGATACTTCTATTTTGGTAAAAGGTGATCGTGAAAAATTACGTCGTGTTATTACAAATATCATTTGGAATAGTGTGAAGTATATGGATAAAGAAGAAAGATATATAGGAATTCGCATGACCGAATCTATTGATTATGTAACGATTTACATAAAAGATAATGGGATAGGAATAGAGGAGAAGGCGATGCCTTATATATTTGAAAGATTTTATCGTGCAGATCATTCTAGAAATTCTAAAACGGGTGGAAGCGGACTTGGTTTGTCAATTGCACATCAGATTATCACACAACATGGTGGTGATATTTGGGTAGAAAGCAAAAAAGGTAAAGGAACGACGCTGGCATTTACATTACAAAAAATCAATTAGAAAAAGGAGAGCATCTTGAAAAGAATTTTAATTATTGAAGATGAAGCTATTATAGCAGAGTTAGAAAAGGATTATTTAGAGGTTGCGGGGTATACAGTAGATATTGATTACTCTGGCGAAAAAGGTTTACAAAGAGTTCTTCTGGAGGATTATGACTTGTTAATTTTAGACATAATGTTACCGGGAATAGATGGATATGAAATTTGTAAACAAGTTCGATTGAAAAAGGACATACCAATACTTATGGTGTCCGCAAAACAAGAGGAAATCGATAAAATTAAAGGGTTAGGTTTTGGAGCAGATGATTATATTATAAAACCATTTAGCCCAAGTGAAATGGTGGCGCGTGTAAACGCTCATCTAGCCCGTTATGATCGTTTAACAGGGAAGCGAGAAAAAATAAAAGATGAAATTCGTATTCGAGGATTGCTTATTTATAAATCGGCACGACGTGTATTTATAAATGGAACTGAGGTCATGTTAACAGGAAAAGAATTTGATTTATTAACTTGTATGGCGGAACATCCAAACCAAGTATTTAGTAAAGATCGTCTCTTTGAAACTGTATGGGGGATGGATGTAATTGGTGATGCAGCAACGGTTGCTGTACATGTGAAAAATATTCGTCAAAAAATTGAACTCGATCCATTTGATAAATCATACATTGAAACAATTTGGGGAGTAGGATATCGTTTTACACACTAATAAAAAAGCCAGCATTTTTGCTGGCTTTTTTATTGTAAATGAATTTACAAACAAGATCCTCCGCTAACATCAATCAATTGTCCAGTAACCCAGCGACTATCAGGAGAAGCGAGAAATGCAGCAGTGTCGGCAATGTCTTCTACTTCACCTAATCGATTGAAAGCTGAAATGTTAGTAGCATATTGTTTCATCATTGGATCGCTCAAGAGTTCCGCATTCATATCTGTTTTAATGAAGCCTGGAAGTATTGCATTTACAGTAATACCTCGTGCGCCAAGTTGTTTTGCTAGAGTGAAAGTCATTGTGTTAATTGCACCTTTCGTCATACTATATGCAACGAAATCAGGTAAAGAAATGCGAGTTGCGGCTGATGAGATATTAACAATCCGGCTATTGTCACGTAAACGCGGTAGAGCTTGTTGGATGATGAAGAATGGTGCTTTTGCATTTACTGAAACGATTCTATCAAAAAATTGTTCAGTCGTTTCTTCAATAAAAGCACCAGGTCCAATTCCAGCGTTGTTTATTAAAATATCAAATTCCGTTCCACCAGTTCGCTTTTGCAATTCAGTATCTAAAGAATTATATAGGTTTTCTACACCGTGTAAAGATTCAAGATTTGCACCGATAGAAAAAGCTGATCCGCCATTTGATTGAATTTCATGAACAGTTTCTTCAGCATCTTCTTTTCGGTTACCATAATGAACAGCAACTAATGCACCATCGTTTGCTAAACGTTTTGCGATAGCACGTCCAATTCCTCGGCTTGCTCCAGTAACTAATGCTATTTTACCTTTTAACATAGTTCTCTCATCTCCTCATGAAATTTTTATATGTTTTAAGTTGTTTTTCTTTATGTAGAAAAGCAAACATACTTAAGTAATATATGAGTACGTGTAAGAAGTTCATTCCAATTTTGTTTTGAGAAAAATAAACAACCTTTTGGTGTATGAATTGAACTTTAAAAATGAATTTTTAAAAAAATGTTGACAATGAAAAGAACAAAGTCCTATAATACGTTTAACAAATAAAAGCCAATTATGAATTTTCAGACTTTATATTATATATATGCAAAGAAGAGGAAAGTAGATGATTATGATCGTTTCAGAGAGCTACTCCAAGGCTGCGAGAGTAGTAAGCATCGAATCATTGAATATCACCTCGGAGCATCGCTTGCGAAAGGGAAACTGAGTAGAGGGCGGCGGTATCGTCTCCGGTAAAAGGACGGGGGTCTGGTTGGACCTACAAAGCTTATATTTCGTGAGAAGTGTAAGGAAGCTGAGTGGTAACGCGAAACTCTCGCCTCAGCAATCAAAGCTACTATTAAGTAGTAGTTGATTGCTGAGGTGAGAGTTTTTATTTTAAAAAATAGATTAAGTAAGAGAAAAAATGTGTAAGAAGGGATTTGACAAGATGAGAAGTGACATGATTAAAAAAGGTTTTGATAAAGCTCCGCATCGTAGTTTATTAAAAGCAACTGGTTTAAAAGATGAAGATTTTGATAAACCATTCATAGCAATTTGTAATTCTTTTATTGAAATTATTCCAGGGCATAAGCACTTGAACGAGTTTGGGAAACTTGTAAAAGAAGCCGTTCGTGCGGCAGGCATGGTGCCATTTGAATTTAATACAATTGGAGTAGATGACGGTATTGCGATGGGTCATATCGGTATGCGTTATTCGCTTCCGAGTCGTGAAATCATTGCAGATTCAGTAGAAACGGTTGTAAATGCACACTGGTTTGATGGAATGATTTGTATTCCAAACTGTGACAAAATTACACCAGGTATGATGATGGCTGCACTTCGAATAAACATTCCAACTGTTTTCGTTTCAGGTGGTCCGATGGCAGCGGGGAAAACATCTAAAGGGGAAGTTGTCGATTTAAGTTCTGTTTTTGAAGGGGTAGGAGCCTATCAATCTGGGAAAATTTCAGAAGAAGAATTAAAGGATATTGAAGATCATGGCTGTCCATCTTGTGGTTCTTGTTCCGGTATGTTTACAGCGAACTCTATGAACTGTTTATGTGAAGTGTTAGGTTTAGCTCTTCCTGGTAACGGGAGTATTTTAGCGATTGATCCAAGACGTGAGGAGTTAATTAAACAAGCAGCAGAAAAATTAAAAATTTTAATTGAAAGAGATATTAAACCACGCGACATTGTAACAGAAGAAGCAATTGATGATGCGTTTGCACTTGATATGGCGATGGGTGGATCAACGAATACAGTATTACACACGTTAGCACTCGCACAAGAGGCGGGGTTAGATTACGATATGAACCGCATTGATGCAGTTTCAAGACGTGTACCGCATTTATGTAAAGTAAGTCCAGCTTCTAATTGGCATATGGAAGATATCGATCGCGCAGGCGGGATTAGTGCAATTTTGAAAGAGATGAGCCGAAAAGAAGGGGTACTTCACCTTGATCGTATAACTGCTACTGGGCAAACATTAAGAGAAAACATTGCTCATGCAGAGATTCAAGATAAGGAAGTTATTCATTCTCTAGAAAATCCTCATAGTGAAGAAGGAGGATTACGTATATTAAAAGGAAACCTTGCGAAAGACGGAGCGGTTATTAAAAGCGGAGCAACAGAAGTAAAACGATTTGAAGGACCTTGCGTTATTTTTAATTCACAAGATGAGGCGATTGCCGGCATTATGCTTGGGAAAGTTAAGAAAGGAGATGTAGTTGTTATTCGCTATGAAGGACCAAGAGGCGGACCTGGTATGCCGGAAATGTTAGCACCAACATCAGCAATTGCTGGTATGGGATTAGGAGCAGATGTTGCACTTTTAACTGATGGTCGCTTCTCTGGTGCTTCACGTGGTATTTCGGTAGGGCATATTTCACCAGAAGCAGCAGCTGGCGGAACGATTGCACTTCTTGAACAAGGAGATATTGTATGTATTGATGTTGAGGAACGCTTGTTAGAAGTGAGAGTTAGTGATGAGGAATTAGAGAAGCGTAAAAAAGGGTGGAAACGACCAGAACCAAAAGTGAAAACTGGGTGGCTTGGACGTTATGCACAAATGGTAACATCGGCGAATACAGGTGCAGTTCTGAAAATCCCGAATTTTGATTGAGCCAATATAAAAAGAGATAAGGATGATATAAAATGGTGCAAAATGTAAAGGAGAGAGTGAAAATTGAAGATATCTTAATGGCTCATAATTGCATGAAAGATATCGTTATTAAAACACCGTTACAACGAGATTCAGTTTTATCTGAGAAATATGAATGTGACGTATATGTTAAGCGAGAAGATTTACAAGTTATTCGTTCTTTCAAAATTCGTGGTGCGTATAATTTAATTCAAAGTTTACCGAAAGAAAAGTTACAAAATGGTGTTGTTTGTGCAAGTGCTGGTAATCATGCACAAGGAGTTGCTTATACGTGTAATTTATTGAAGATTCCGTCAAAAATTTTCATGCCGACAACGACACCTAAGCAAAAAGTATCACAAGTTGAATTTTTCGGTGGTGATTTCGCAGACATTGTATTAGTTGGTGATACATTTGATAGTTCTTTCCAAGAGGCGCAGCGCTATTGTGTAGAAAATAGGATGACATTTGTACATCCGTTTGATGATCCGTATGTCGTTGCTGGTCAAGGAACAGTCGCTGTTGAAATTATGCATGATATGGAGAAACCAGTTGATTATATATTTACAGCAATTGGCGGTGGTGGATTAGCATCTGGTATTGGTACATATGTAAAGGGGGTTAGTCCTACTACAAAGGTAATCGGTGTAGAACCGATGGGAGCTGCATCTATGAAAGAAGCTTTTCTTCAAAATGAAAATGTTGCATTAGAAAAGATTGATAGTTTTGTTGATGGAGCAGCTGTTAAGAAGGTAGGAAAGTTAACTTTTGAAACATGTAAAGATGTAATTGATGATATTGTTTTAGTACCGGAGGGAAAGGTTTGTACAACGATTTTAGAACTGTATAAGAAAAATGCGATTGTAGCAGAGCCAGCTGGTGCGCTTTCTATTGCGGCACTTGATCTATACAGAGATGAAATAAAGGGAAAAACAGTTGTATGCATGTTAAGTGGTGGAAATAATGATATTGATAGAATGCAAGAAATGAAAGAACGATCCCTTATTCATGAAGGATTAAAGCACTATTTCATCATTGAATTTCCGCAACGTTCAGGAGCACTACGAGAGTTTCTTGATAAAGGATTAGGACCGGAAGATGATATTACTCGCTTTGAGTATATTAAGAAACATAATAAAGAAAATGGTCCAGCTTTAGTGGGGGTAGAATTAAAGCATAAGGAAGACTATGAAGCTTTAATTACTCGTTTTCAAGAAAATAACATTCAATTCGTGGAGCTTAATAAAAATCCTGTGCTGTTTGATTTACTTATTTAATAAAAGAAAAGAGTTAACATACAATTCTACTTGAAATAAAAAAGATAGATACAGGAGGGAAATCCTGCTTGTTCTATCTTTTTTATTCTTTGAAAGTTAAACGAAATACGTTCCATATTCAAGTAGGATAAAGCTAGTTAACCAAAAAAGTATTGCAATACGAATGATTACATACATTGTAAATTCAAAGGGAGTAAGTTTTCTCTCTCGCTTTATTTTTCTTAGAAGTCTAACAGAAAAAAATGAACATAAAAGCAGGATCGCTATAGATATTTTATACACGTTTTCTAACAGACTTATATTTTCTAATAAGTTTTTCAGCATATTCATCACCTATCCCGTAATGTATGTTACAGAGAAATGAATCTCGTGCTGTTTAGTTGCGTTTGTTTATTATTTTCCCAGTGTCATCAATTTCTACATCAGTTGAAACCGTTTGTAAATATTGCAGTGCTTTTTTCTTTTCTTCTTCATTTACAGGAGAAACTTGGTTGTTGCGAATGATGTAAGGATTGAATGACATTTGGACATCCTTACCTTTAAAGGTTAAAGTTAATACGCCTGTTTCGGCACTCTTTCCATTTACATAATTCGGGAATAAAAAGTTTCCTAACGAGTATGCGATAGGAACTTTATTGTAATACTCAAATCCTTGTAACCAATGCGGGTGACTTCCAACGATTGCATCAGCACCCGCCTCTACCATTTTCGGAACATATTGTTTCTGGTATTCTATTGGGCGATTAGATTTTTCGACGCCCCAATGCATATAGACGATTACATAATCAGCATCTTTCTTTTGCTCTTGAATCGTTTTTGTTACAAGATCTAGGTCATATCCGTTTGCAACGCCGGGTTTATTGTCACCAGCTACCCAATTAAAGTTGGGCATAAAGCGTACAAAGGAAAGAAATTTAAACTTTTTTCCTTTTACAGTTAGTTCACGAGCAGTATAAGCATCTTCAGCATTTTTTCCGGCTCCAGTGTAAGGTAGTTTTAATTTTTCGACGTGAGAAATGGTGTCTAGTAGTCCATCTTGCCCATAATCAAGCGTATGGTTATTGCCAATGTTCACGATGTCATATCCGGTGTTTTTAATGGCTTGTAGTGTGGATGGATCACTTTTAATCCAAAATTGTTGCCCAGGTACTTTTTTTTCTCTCGTTGTAAATGCTGACTCTAAATTAACAAAAGAAATATCAGCTTTCGTTATTTCTTCTTTTACGTGTTGGAATGGATAATCAGCCCCATTTTTTTCGATTACGGGACGTAATTGCCAATCGAACATTGTATCACCAGAGAAGGTGAGTGTGATTTCAGGGTCTTCGGTTTTCTTTTCGCTTTTTGAAGCTGTTTTACTAGATTTGTTTTGCATATCAGGTTTGTCTTTCGCTTTTGAAATAAAAGAGTAGTTGATTAATAAAACAATTGGTGTAATGAAAAAGGCTATTAACAGAAATCGTTTTAGTAAAGTTTTCATAAATACCTTCCCTTTTGAGTTTATCCCGCAATTAGATTAACAATGAATCTACTAAAGGCAATCGGTCTTTGTATAGTTACAAAAAAATAGCGGGTTATGTAGTGAAAAACGTTTGTTAATATTCACAATATTACGTTAACATATAGGTAACCTGTAAATCAATGTATAAACCAAAATATAGAAATAAAGAATTCGAAGGGTGAAGAATGAGAAATGGTTATATTAGGAGCAGTTGTAAATGGGATTTGTATTATATTTGGTACTTTACTTGGTAAATTATTTAGTGCGATTCCAGAAAGTATGAAGGGAACAATTATGCATGCAATTGGTTTAGCGGTTACTGTACTTGGACTTCAAATGGCATTAAAAAGTGAAAATTTTCTTGTTGTCATACTAAGTTTAGTTATTGGTACGGTAATCGGAGAATGGCTACAATTAGAAGAAAGGTTAAAACTGTTAGGGGATTGGCTAGAAAATAAAGTTGGATCGAAAGGGAAAGGGAGCATATCAGAAGGCTTTGTAACAGCCACGCTTATTTTTGCAATCGGAGCGATGGGGATACTTGGTGCATTGGACAGTGGGATTCGCGGAAATCATGATATTTTATTTACAAAGGCGATTATCGATGGATTCATTTCTATTATATTAACGACAACTCTAGGAATTGGCGTAGTATTTTCAGCGATTCCAGTGATTTTATATGAGGGAGGTATTGCAGTTTTTGCAACACAAATTAATAGTTTTGTTCCAAAAGAATTAATGAATCAATTTATAGTGGAAATGACGGCTACTGGCGGTATTATGATATTCGCAATCGGATTAAACTTACTTGGATTTATTAAAATTAAAGTGGCAAATTTACTTCCAGGCATATTAATGGTTGGAGTAATTGTTTCTATTATATACGGTTATGGTTTGATAATAAGTCATTAGGGGAAGGGATATAGATGATGGAATTCCAATTTACAAAACGTGCATATAAAATATTGGAGATTGCAGCAGAAGAGGCTGAGTGTAGTAAAGGTATTATCCATCCAGTTCATCTATTTATAGGAGCTTGTAAGGAAGGTACTGGAGTTTGCGCGGAGTTACATATGTATTTATTTCACACGGTGGGTATGGATTTTTTAGCAAAGATATCGTTACTCCAACAATATTATGCAAATGAAATAGAATACATAAATGTTGGGGAGTTTAAAGTTTCAAATAAGACGATAGAAGTTTTAAAAGTAGCGAAGAAACGGATGGAACGTTTTCAGCAAATAGTAATAAATGAAGGGCATGTTTTATATGCAATTTTTCAAGGGGATACAGTTATTGAAAAGGTTATAAGTAAAAACGTGCAAAAAGAGCTGTTGAGTATTACATCTGAGTCAAGAGACTTAACCGTTGATTTAAAAAGATTTAATCCTATTTATAATAATTTTAATTTTAATGTTAGAAGAGCTGTCTTTTCTGATTTTGAAAAGTTGGCACGTTTTGTTAAGGATGAATTTGGTGAACGTTGGTTAAAATCTTTAGATTATGGATTTCGGACATATAAAGAGGAGTTACCTATTTTTATTGCTGAGCAGGAAGGAGCAATCATTGGTTTCGCTTGTTACGATGTTGTGAGAGGAAAAAAAGGGTTGTTTGGCCCGATGGGTACAGCGAAACATAATCGTGTGAACGGTGTTGGGAAGACGGTATTGAATCATTGTTTATATAACATGAAGAAAAGCGGATATGAGTATGCAATTATAGGACAAGCAGGTCCGATTGAGTTTTATGAGAGGTGCTGTAATGCACGTTTAATACCCATAGGAGATAATTAACTCTATCCCTTTGCAAAGAATACAAAGGGATAGAGTTAATTATGTATAAATCAAATTACTAAACTTTTTCCAGGAAACGGTGTAGAATGGGTATCTAATGAAAGAAGGTGTGAAAATGGCCAGCTGGAAACGAAATTTAATGATTTGTTGGCTAGGTTGTTTTACCACTGCAGCCGGTATGAGTTTAGTAATTCCTTTTTTATCTTTTTATATTGAGGAATTAGGGGTGACCGGCACTTCTAGTATTGCACAGTGGTCGGGACTTGCATTTGGTGTAACATTTTTAATGGGTGCGATTGTATCACCGATATGGGGAAAGCTCGGTGATATACATGGACGGAAATTGATGCTTATACGTGCTAGCCTTGGTATGGCGATAATTATGACGCTTATGGGGTTTGTGACAGATGTGTATCAATTAGTCGCACTTCGGTTTTTAATGGGATCGGTATCAGGTTTCCTTTCTACAGCGATGACACTTATTGCTGCAGAAACTCCGCAAGAACATTCAGGTTGGGCAATTTCTACAATCTCAACTGGAGGCGTGAGCGGTTCGTTACTTGGGCCGATACTCGGAGGTTATTTGTCAGAGTTAATCGGAATGCGCCATGTTTTTCTAGTTACAGGAGCTTTCTTATTCCTGTCCTTTCTTATCGTCTTTTTCTTCTTACATGAGGAGAAACATTCTGCTAAAGAAAAAAAGGCACAGCCGAAAAAAGTATGGACGATGGTCCCTGCAAAACATTTAATAATAAGTTTATTTGTAGCAACGTTTATTATTCAGCTTGCAAATATGTCGATTCAACCTATTATTACGTTGTACGTAAAGCATTTGGCAGGACCAGGAACAGATCATATTGAAATGCTTGCAGGTGCAGTCATGTCTGCGACAGGATTAGCAGTTATTTTAGCAGCTCCTAAGCTAGGAAGATTATCAGATCATATTGGACCTCAAAAAACGTTAGTTGTAGCGTTGTTTGCTGCAGGAATTATTTTTATTCCGCAAGCATTTGTAACCTCAGCTTGGCAACTATTAATTCTTCGCTTTTTATTAGGTATTGCACAAGCAGGACTATTACCTTCCGTACAAACTCTACTAAAACAACATACGCCAACCCATGTAACGGGACGAATATTTGGATATAATCAATCATTTCAGTTTTTAGGAAATATGATTGGGCCAGTACTTGGTGGACAAATTGCAGCTCATGCAGGCTTCCAATATGTTTTCTTCTCTACATCATCACTATTATTTATTGCGTGCATTTGGGTTTATTTTCATAGTAAGAACGAAGAGGTATCAGAGAAACGACATTTGGAAGTTAGTTAACTATGTGAATGAAAAACAGAAAAAGGATGAAGCAATATTGCTTCATCCTTTTTCATTAAAATTGAAGGCAAAGATAACTTAATGTACCAAGCTCGTAGCTACGGTGAATGACCGTACCGTCGTTCTCACCACTACCCATCGCGATAAATAGAGGAACAAAATGTTCCGCTCTTGGTACAGCTAATTGTGCATGAGGAGCATTTCTTTCCCAGTTAAACAATGCATCTTTATCGCTAGTATGCATATGATTTATAATCCAATCATCAAATTCAATCGCCCATTGTTCCGGAGTTGTTTCATTCCATTTTAATGCTCGTAAATTATGAACAGTAACTCCGCTGCCGATTACTAAAATATCTTCTTGTCCAAGTCCTTTTAGTGCTTCTCCAATTTCAAATTGTTCTTTTGCAGGAAGGAATGGATTTACTGATATTTGTACGACAGGAATATTGGCTTCTGGGTACATACGATGCAGGAGTGTCCATGAGCCATGATCTAAACCTCTCGTCATATTATGATGGACTGGAATGCCTTTGTTTTTAAATTTTGTTTCTAGCATAGACGCAATGCTAGAAGAGCCTTTCGCATGATATTTGATTTCGTATAACTCAGGAGGAAAACCTCCAAAGTCATAAATTGTTTCATATACTTCATCTGAAGAGGAGATCGTTAATACTTCACTTTCCCAGTGAGCGGTAAAAATAACAATAGCTTTCGGTTTATATGTTTCTCCAAGTGTCTTTAAAAAGCGTGTATAGTCTGTATCTTGAATAGCAAGCATAGGTGATCCATGTGCTAAAAATAGTGAGGGCATCATGATTAAAACCTCCTAAAAATATATTAATTACTTTATGTAAGTAACTATATAATTTTATTTTAAATTCGTCAAGATAATAGTTTAATATGTAATCGGAAAAATAGATCATTTGTCATAATGAAAGCAATTGCATATAATACATAATAAGAATAATGAATGTTTATTCATTATAAAAAAAGATATACATAATAGATTTGGAGGCTGTCGGAATGAGCATACAGGAAAATTTCGTTACGGCATTGGATAAATCGGAAATTTACTTGCGTAAATGGTTACCAGAAGGAAATCCGCGGGGAATTGTTCAAATTGCACATGGTATGACAGAACATGCAGGTGTTTATACAGAATTTATTGATGCCTTATTAGAAGCAGGATATGGTGTTTATGCTCATGATCATAAAGGGCATGGAAAAACAGTAAAAAGAGAAGAAGACTATGGTCATTTTGAACCAAATGTAGGTTGGAATCAGGCTGTGTCTGATGTTATCTTTGTTTCGGAAATGATAAAAGAAGAGCAGACATGCCCGTTATTTTTACTTGGACATAGTATGGGTTCTTTTTTATCAAGACGTGCTGTACAATTTAAAGGTGAATTATATGATGGATTCCTTATTTCAGGAACTGGTGGAAATCCAGGGCTTTTAGGAAGTATCGGTCATAAAGTAGCCACAATTGAGATGAAACTACGCGGGCCCAAAACGAAAAGTCCGATGCTGAACTTCTTATCTTTCGGAAACTTCAACTCGCACTTTAAGCCAAATCGTACGAAATTTGATTGGTTATCTTCAGATATTAATCAAGTTGATAAATATATTGCGGATCCGTTATGTGGATTTATTTGCACGACTAGTTTTTACCGAGAATTGTTTCATGGAGTTCTAGAAGTAAATAAAATAGAAGAATACAAGAAGACACCAAAAAATCTTCCAATACATATATTCTCTGGTGATCGTGATCCTGTTGGGGATATGGGGAAAGGTGTAAAAGAAGTATACGAAAACTATAAAAAATGTGGTGTGAAAGATGTAACACTTCGCTTATATGAAAATGGTAGACATGAAATGTTCCATGAAGTGAATAGAGAAGATGTATTTCAAGATTTGATTTCATGGTTAGATGAGCATATTGTATAAGAAGAAACCTCACTTCATGCTGAAGTGAGGTTTTTTGAAAAATTGGAGGATTGATTATGAGTGAATTTGTAAATAAAGAATATGTAGAAATAGATTTTCAAGATGTCTGGATAAAAGAAGAGGAATTGAAAAATTGTACCTTCATAAAATGCCGTTTTAGAGGGATAGATGCATCAGAAGTTTTTACCGAAAACTGTAATTTCATAGAATGTGATTTTACTGGTACTCTTTTTAATGCTTCTATCCATCAAGGAACTACGTTTGCTAATTGTAGGTTTTTTGGTGCGAATTTATTTGTATCTAAGTTTGAAGAATGTAAAATGACTGGTTCGGATTTCGAAGAGGCGAATTTAGACGGAATAACAATTATATCAGGCGATTGGTCATATACGAATTTAAGGTTTGCGAACTTAAGTAAACAAATGTTAAAGGGTAACTAACTGTTACGATTTATTTAACCAATTATAACTAAAGTTAATTAAATATATCAGTAAGCCCTGCTAGTCAAGTGATTGGCTAGTAGTGAGGGTTAACTGCGGGCAATCCCTAAAGCTGATTGAACTACAACGTGGCTAGAAATGGTGAGCGTGAATGTTGCGAAAGCAGAAAAAATCAATCAGATGGTGCAAGGTTAAATCCTAAACATTAGAACAATGGGTCTTCCGCATCGAATCATCTAAGTTAAAATTGATAAGATGAACGTTCAACGACTATCTCGTATAACTGACGAGAGTACATCACAAGCCTATGGTGGTGGAAAAATCCTTTATCTCTAAGTAGATAAACATATAGTCTGCGCTCATGTGAAAACATGAGAAGTTCATAAGAGAACTGGCTAAGGAATTGCGCCCTTAGTTGAACAAGATAAATCTAATTAAATCTATCAAACTTCATTGAATCTATCGAATGTATGTACTATTGCGGATTCAATGAGGTGAGAATAATAATGAAATTTTTACGAGTTAGTCAAGTATCGGAATTAACAGGTTTGCATCCTAGTAGTCTTAGGAGAATGCACAAAAGCGGTGAATTAGTACCTGAAAAGGTGACTGCTGGTGGGACACGCTACTATTCAGAAGAGCAAATCTTTCATTATCTAAAAGGGGAGCGCCCAAATAATCGCACAGTAATTGGCTATTGTAGAGTCAGTTCTTCGAGTCAAAAAAACGACCTAGAAAGACAAGTCGATAGAATGAAGCAATATCTTATCGCGCGAGGTTATCAATTTGAAATTATCGAAGATATTGGTTCTGGAATCAACTATAAGAAAAAAGGCTTTAACAAGTTAATTGAACGCATTGAGAACAATGAGGTTGAAAAATTGTTGTCATGCACAAAGATAGACTTGTGAGGTTCGGTCATGAGTTGGTTGAAAAGATTTGTCAACTACACGGAACAGCGATTGAAGTAATTGACAATACTACTAAGACAGAAGAACAGGAGGTCGTAGAAGACCTTGTTCAGATCATTACAGTATTTAGTTGTAAACTTCAAGGCAAGCGCTCTAAAAAGACCAAACAGATAATCAAGGAGTTGATTTCTGATGATATTGGCGAAGAAAGTCAGATTGATTCCAACGTCTGAACAAGAAAAAGTGCTTAGAAACCATGCTGGAGCTTCAAGATTCGCTTATAACTATTGTAAAAGAATGAGTGATAGATACTATAAGCTATTTGGAAAATCTGTTTCACAGTTAGCTTTACAGAAACGATTTACAAAGATCAAGAAGCGAAAGCGATATGAGTGGTTAAATGACATCAACGCATAAGTTCCAAAACAGGCTTCAAAAGATTTTGACAAGGCGCGAAAAAATTCGTTCAAAAAGTACAAAAATGGCTATCACACTTCTTATAAAACCAAAAAAGATTTAATCCAAGGATTTTATACCAATTATGAAAGACTGATTATAGGAAAGAAAGTAGTTGATATTCAGTCTATTGGAGAAGTGAAAACAAGCCAACAACTACCAAGAAACAAAAAACCATCAAATCCAAGAGTTACATTTGATGGTCGTCACTGGTGGATTAGTGTAGGGTTCAAAGAAGAATTCGAACCACCAGAACTAACCAATGAGTCGATTGGTGTGGACGTTGGTTTAAAAGAGTTGTTTGTAGCTTCTAATGGTACGAAAGAACGAAATATAAACAAAGATGCCAAGGTTAAAAAGCTTTTGAAAAGGAAAAAGTCAGCACAAAGAGATATGTCTAGGAGATTTAAAAAAGGTGTAAAAATTCAGTCTGCCGGATATGAAAAAGCTAAAACTGAGCACCTGCGGTTATCTAGGGAAATTACGAATATCCGAAATAACCATATCCATCAAGCAACAGCTAAATTGGTGAAAACCAAACCAATGAGGGTCGTTGTGGAAGACTTACCTATCTCAAACCTGTTAAAAAACAAAAAACTATCGAAAGCATTTTCATTTCAAAAATTAAACTTCTTCTTTCAATGTTTATCATACAAGTGCGATAAGTATGGCATTGAGTATGTAAAAGCTGATAAATGGTTCGCCTCAAGCAAGATTTGCTCATGTTGTGGCGTTAAATACGACCATTCAGTTCAACCAGAAGGGCAGTGGAGTTTAAAAATACGTGAGTGGTGTTGTGTTGGGTGCAATAGCCATCACGAGAGGGATTTAAATGCTGCGATAAATTTATCAAGATGGGCAAAATAAATGCTTGATAATAGGAGGTAACGATACTGCCTCGTGTGGAGTGTTATACCCCTCGTCCCTTCGGGGTTGCGAGAACACTTTGAAGCACTAACTTGTGTAAATTTGATTGAATTGTATAGATTTAGTTAAGTTTATCGTATCGGTATTCGTTTAATTGAAGCTGACCTATATGAATGTAATTTAGAAAAAGCAGATTTGCGTGAAGCGGATTTAACGGGCGCACAATTAGGTAAGGTGAAACTTAGTGGTGCGGATTTAAGAGGAGCTGTAGTTGATAGAGTTGATTTTAAAGCTTTTGATTTAAAAAACGTGAAATTAGATATAGCGCAGGCGGTTGCAGTTGCGAGATGTTATGGAGCAAAGGTGAATTAAATCATTTGTAACACCGTTCAATATATTGAACGGTGTTACAAATAGTAATGATTTTTAAAGATTGCCTTTTACCGCTTTTATAATATGATGTGTGAAATTGCTAATGTCAGGAGATGCTGAATATGGATAGCATAAAGATTAAACAACTATATGAAGCATTAAGAAAATCTTGGTCAATAGAAACGAGTTCTAAGTGGACGAGCGAAAGCCCAGCAAAGGGACAATGTGGTGTAACGGCCCTTATTGTCCAAGAATTGTGTGGGGGAGAGATAATAAAGACGAAGATAGGGGAAGTATGGCATTTCTACAATAAAGTAGATGGGAAAAGGTATGATTTTACTAGGACCCAATTTCATGAAACATTAAACTATATGGACATGAAGTCGAGCCGTGAAGAAGCATTTGCAGATACAAATGAAAAACAATATAGCATTTTGAAGGAAAAGACAACGAAAGAATTAAAATTATCTTTTGACTCTTAATCTTCAATAAGTTACTATAATGGTGGTAACTAATTAAAGGGAACTTCATAGAGTTGAAAGGGGAAATACTTTTGAAAACAACTTATGTAAACGCTACAATTGCAACGATGAATGAACAAAATGAAGTGATAGAAAATGGATATATCATTGTAGAAAATGATCAAATTATAGATATAAATAGCGGAGAATTCGCTAACGATTTTGAAGTAGATGAAGTAATTGACATGGAAGGAAAGTGGGTTTTACCAGGGCTTGTCAATACACATACACACGTTGTAATGAGTCTCTTAAGAGGTATTGGCGATGATATGTTATTGCAGCCATGGCTTGAGACGAGAATTTGGCCACTTGAAAGTCAGTTTACGCCAGAGCTTGCGGTCGCTAGCACGGAATTAGGATTACTTGAAATGGTGAAAAGTGGTACAACATCATTCTCTGATATGTTTAATCCTATTGGAGTAGACCAAGATGCAATTATGGAAACGGTATCAAGGAGTGGAATGCGTGCTGCTGTTTCAAGAACTTTATTTAGCTTCGGAACGAAAGACGATGAAAAGAAAGCGATAGAAGAAGCTGAGAAATATGTGAAGCGCTACTATAAAGAAAGTGGTATGTTAACTACGATGGTTGCGCCGCATAGTCCATATACATGTTCCACAGAACTGTTAGAAGAGTGTGCTCGTATTGCAGTAGAAAATCAAACGATGGTTCATATTCATCTTTCTGAAACAGAGCGTGAAGTACGTGATATTGAAGCACAGTATGGGAAGCGTCCAGTAGAATATGCAGCAAGTTGTGGATTGTTTAAACGTCCAACGGTTATTGCACACGGTGTAGTATTAAATGAAAATGAGCGTGCATTTTTAGCAGAACATGATGTTCGAGTAGCACATAACCCAAATAGTAATTTAAAACTAGGTTCTGGTATAGCGAATGTAAAAGCGATGCTAGAAGCAGGGATGAAAGTAGGAATTGCAACAGATAGTGTGGCGTCTAACAACAATTTAGATATGTTTGAAGAAATGCGCATTGCAACATTATTACAAAAAGGTATTCATCAAGATGCAACAGCATTACCAGTTGAAACAGCTCTTTCTCTTGCGACAAAAGGAGCTGCGGAAGTAATTGGTATGAAACAAACGGGATCACTTGAGGTTGGTAAGTGTGCTGATTTTATTACGATTGATCCATCTAATAAGCCACATTTACAACCGGCAGATGAAGTGTTATCACATCTTGTGTATGCAGCTAGTGGAAAAGATATAAGCGATGTAATTATTAATGGTAAACGTGTCGTTTGGAATGGTGAATGTAAAACGTTAGATGAAGAGCGTATTATATTTGAAGCAAGTCGTTATAAACGAGGTTTACAAAGATAGGTAATTTCAGGCTGTGGAGAAAGTCTTCTCCACAGCCTATTTTTGTGTCTGAATCTTTTTTATGTGTCAACACTGATAAAAAGAGGAGAAGGAGAGATTTTTTATTAGTGTTGATTAATAAAACAGAAGAGAATGGTTTAGATAAAATCACTAGTTTCAAAAAATCCTTCATGCAATCATTATTGCATGAAGGATTTTGATGTTTTCTTATTTTCTTGTCTCATTGACCCATGTAATAATGTCCCGGATGACATACTCGGGAACATTAGCAGGGATTTCGTATTCACTAGGAAGACTTGATTCCCCATCACCCTCGGTGAAAAAATGATTCAATTTCGGGTATTCTTTGAACTGGACATTCTTGCGGTTTGAAAGTCCTTCCTGCCATTTAGTATATTCATCTTTTACTGTTACTTGATAATCGCGTGCTCCTTGCAGAATGAGTAAAGGCTCTTTTCGTGATTTTGCCTCTTCAACTGGACGCCACCTAGAAACATCATACATAAAATGAGGCGACCCAAAATTGTAGCCAGCTGGAGGATGGTCAGGATTGAACGTAGGATCCTGGATAAAAGCGACCTGTCTTTTTAGTTCATCGATTTCTTCCTTTGACGCCCCAAGGTATTGATACTGATCAATGGCAATGTCAGTCAAAGGGCGAGCAGGTGGTGCAAGCAAGATACTTCCTCGGACAAGTGAGGAAGGCGCTTTGCTCAGTATACGAGGCATTGTGCCAGCTCCTAGGCTATGTCCCAGAATGAAAATATTATTTGGATCAATGCCTTCCTGCTGCGCTGCTGATTTTGCTGCATATATGGCATCATCTGTAGTATCACGGTCTAACGTAACAGGTTCTGTACTCATCTTTAATGCGTGTTCAAAGGTGCGTTTTTCATAGCGTAACACCGCAATTCTGTTGGACGAAAGGCCCGCCGCAATGTCTCGTAAGATTTTTGTCCCGAGATATGTACTATCGCGATCATGGATGCCAGCACCATGAACAAGAACAACTACGGGTACCTTTTCACCAGGCTTATGTTTCGGAACCGTTAATGTGGCTGGTAACGGATAGGTAGAATTTCCAATGACGATTTCACGTTCTTGATAGGAAGTAGGTTGATCATAGCTAGGATGCGGGATAATATAAGGTTCCGGAGGCATCCTTACCCCAACTTCATCTACTTTCCCGCCAGGTGTGAATTTAAGGAGTAACGGTATCGTAGTTCCTTGGGTAGTTCCTGGAATTTCCACCGTCTGATGGACCAAGTTTCGTTCTTTTATCACCGGGGTTCCCATGCTTTTTATCCCGCTCCAGTCACTTAGTTTCCACCAGTTTTGTAATGTGCTTGCTGTAAACTTGGATTGAAAAGCAGCAGACGTCAACTGAAGTGCCTCTGCATACTTACCTTGCTGGAGATATTCAAAAAATAATGATGTACGCTCCGTTAAAGAGATTCGTTTCTTTTCTGCAGATTGCTCCTCGCATGTATCTGCGTGAATAGCTGTTGTAAGCGGGAAAGATGAAACACCTAAAGAAAAGAGTAGGGTAAAGGTAAGTACTGATTTTTGTATTTTCTTTTTTTTATTCATGTTTTAATCTCCAATATGTGATGGTAAAAAACAGGTATGGTAATTAGGGTTCTGGTGTAAAAACGTCTGAACCATTGATATGTTCATCTAAAACCAACAGTACTGACTTTGTCTTAATCGCTCTGGAAACTCTTAACCTCTTTTCCTTCACTTCATATTTTGACTATACGAAACAAAGCTCTCGTTTTTCTTACTTGAACCTTACAAAATCCTTAAGTATATAAGATTTGTAAAATAACACTTTCTATCCGAACTACTTTTTATATGTCAACACAGATAAAAAAGAGAAAAGGAAAAATTTCTTAGGATGATGCTTTAAAAATCATTGTGATGAAAGCGTATCTTTTTCTATGTAAGATTTAATTCCGAAAGAACATTTCCTTCATACAATTAAGGCGACAATTAGTTTTGATTTTATTAAGGAAAAGCTATCCTTTTTTAAAAGGATAGCTTTTTCAGAGTGTTGGGAAACCCTTTAGGGTTCCCAACACTCTGGAATCTTTTTTGATTTTAGCGAAAGAAAACAACAAAAAATAGTAGAATTTAGAAAAATAGCCCTCCACCAACCCCTTTTTGGTTAGATGGAGGGCTATTTTTTTCATGTTTTGACAAGCGGCGGTGAGGTAAGCCTGCATTTGGACAGATTTCAGCCCTCGAAACCGAGCATATCGATAGCCATGTAGTTCTTTTGCATCCGCAAAGCTTCGCTCTATAGTTGAACATCGTACTTTATACAACTTTTTCCCTGTAGCTGTTAGTTTGTTTTTTCTAGCGATATCTTTATATTTCTCCCATATATGATGGGTGATAACTTTTTGTTTTTGTTTCTTTGAAAAGCATACCTCACGTAGCGGACAAACAGCGCAGTCTTCTGGATTCGATTTATATTGACGATATCCTTCGCGATCCGTTGTCGCATATTCTAAAATACATCCCATCGGACAAGCAAATGCATTCATTTCTTCTACATATTTAAATTGGCTTTTCGGTACTTCTTTATTTCTCTTTCCAAATCGGCGATACCCCATCACCATAAATATATTTCTTTCTGATAACTTCTTACAGATATATCCTGTAAAATAGCCTGCATCAAGAGCTACAGCTTCCACTTCAAACCCGAATTTATCAACTTGAGCTTGTAGACGTGCTAAATACGGCTCGGAATCTGCCATATTTCCAGCCGTTATATAGGTATCTGTAATAATATTGTACTTCGCATCAGTCGTACGATGATCTAAAAAATGAAAACCGTTCGGTTTTCCATCTCTCATTAAAAATCCACTATCTGGATCCGTTGTACTTATCCGAGTTTTTTTAGTAGGGGTATCACTTTCCTTTCTAGGTTTTAATTCTTTTTTCCGTGCGCCTCACGATCTTCGATTACCGCAGCTTCTAGTTCATCTATATAGAACTTTGCCTTTTCTTTTTTATATTTATGTACAAATTTATTTTTATTGGCATTGGCCTTAATGTGTGTGGAATCTGTCATCAACGCACGTCCTCCTACCATACGGCGCTCCGTCGCTTGTCTCACAATCTCATCAAAAATTTCTTCGAAAATATTTGTATGAACGAAACGAGTACGGCGATTCCAACTGATTGTAGAATGATCTGGAATTGTATCTGATAGAGAGAACCCTAAAAACCAACGGTAGGCAATGTTCGTTTTAATCTCCTTTTCCAATTGACGCTCAGAACGAATACCATAAAAATATCCAATAAACATCATCTTAAATAAAACGATAGGATGGATTGACGGACGGCCATTGTTTTCACAATAATAAGGGCGTAACTTCTCCTCAATAAAATCAAAACTAATTGTCGCTTCAATCGCACGAAGGAAATGATCTTGTGGAACCAATTCTTCTACAGAAACAGATACACGCTCGTCGCGATGATTTTTTAAAGCACCCATCATAAGAAATCTCTCCTTTTCCTCTTTTTTATCAGTGTTGACACATAAAAAGAGGTTCAGACACAAAAATAGGCTGTGGAGAAGGCTTTCTCCACAGCCTGGAAAAGCTATCCTTTTTTAAAAGGATAGCTTTTTTTCTTGAACGAATAAATATTCAAAAGAATGTCGCATCTTTCTATTCATATTTCTGCTATAATATATAACGCTTTATAATATTTTATACTTAAGGAGAACAACTCATGAAGCGAAAGAAGAGCCGTTTAATGGTAATGGCACTTGTTACCGCTTTATTATTAACAGCTTGTAATAATAAAGCGAATAAAAGTGAAACAGAGGCAAAAAAACAAGTATTAAATGTAACAGTATCAGAAGAAATTCCTTCTCTTGATACTGCGAAAACGATGGATGGTACATCAGCACATGTTATGCAAAACATATTTGAAGGGTTGTATGTATTAGATGATCAAGATCAGCCTATTCCAGCAGTAGCAAAATCGTTTAAAAGAAGTGAAGATGGTAAAAAATATACATTTGATTTGCGTAAAGATGCAAAATGGTCAAATGGAGACAGTGTGACAGCAAATGATTTTATGTTTGCATGGAAACGTGCAATTAATTCTGAAACAGCGTCTCAATATGCGTACATGCTCTTTTACGTGAAAAATGCGAAAGAGATAAATAAGGGAACAATGCCTCTTGATGAACTTGGGGTTAAAGTTATAAATGATTATAAGTTAGAAGTGGAACTCGAACAGCCAATTCCTTATTTTTTACAGTTGTTAGCACTACCTATTTACTTACCACAGCATGAATCATTTTTGAAAGAACAAGGAAAGAATTATGCATTGGAACCTAGTAATCTCATATATAATGGGCCATTTGTATTAGAGAAATGGAAGCATGAACAAGAGTTTCAATTAAAGAAGAATGCTACATATTGGGATCAAAAGAAAGTGAAATTAGACGAAATAAACTTTCAAATTGTAAAAGATACAATGACGGTTGTTAATTTATACGAAGCTGGTGATTTGGATCGAGTGCCTATTAATTCGCAATTTGTAGACAAGTATAAAGGGAATAAGGAATTACATATGTCAAGCGATCCTGGAATTGCTATGCTACGTTTTAATGAGAAAAATAATGCGTTAGCAAATAAGAAAGTACGTCAATCTATTTCATTAGCGTTAAATAAGAAGGATTTTGTTACTCACTTTATTAATAACGGGGCAAAACCTGCAAGTGGACTTGTACCAGTTGGTCATGTAAATGAAGAGACTGGTAAAGATTTTAGAAAAGAAAACGGAGATCTTTCTCCATATGATTTGCAAAATGCGAAAAAGATTTGGGAAGAAGCGAAAAAAGAACTTGGAGTAGAACAAATAAAACTCGAGTTTTTAACGTTTGAACAAGATAACGCAAAACGTATGGCGGAATATATAAAAGGTGACTTAGAGAAGAATTTGCATGGATTAACGATACAAATTAAACAACAGCCATTTAAGCAGAAATTACAATTAGAACAAACAGGTGATTACGATATATCTATGGTAAATTGGGGACCAGATTATAAAGATCCAATTAGTTATTTAGAGCTATTTACGACAAATAATCCAAATAATAAAATGAATTATTCTAATCCTCATTACGATGAGCTAATAAAAAAGCTAAAAATGATCTTATACTAGATCAAAAGAAAAGATGGGAAGCGTTGCGAGAAGCTGAGCAGGTCATATTAGAGGACGCTGCGGTAGCACCGCTTTATCATATTGGTTCCGCTTATGTACAAAAGGATTATGTAAAAGGAATTGAAAAGCATCAATTTGGTGGCGTTTATACTTATAAGAATGCTTATATCGATAATAAGTAAAACTATTAATCAAAAAAGAAACCTTACTTTTAAAAGTGAGGTTTCTTTTTTGGAATTATATCTATTAAACGGATTTTAATAAAGAATAAAAATTCGTATCATATGGGATATCATCTTGATACATATAGTTTTTTAGAATCCCTTCTTTTTCAAATCCTAATTTTAATAGCACTTTATTTGAAGCTTCGTTTTCAAGAAATACAATTGCCCCGATACGTTTTAAATGAAGCGTATGGAAGCCATAAGATATAATTTCAGAAACTGCCTCAGTAGCATATCCATTTCCCCAGTGTTCAGGCAAAAAGGCATAACTTATATTTGCTCGTTTATGTTCGGAAGACCAATCATGAAAACCAATTGTTCCGATGAGCCCTTTCTTGTCTTTTAATTCGATTCCCCATTTAATGCCGCTTCTTGCGTTGTACCCCAATTTAAAATTAGTAAGGATTTGTTTTACTTGATCCAAATTTTGCAATGGTTTTTGGCCATAATGGCGCAGGACATCGGTATTAGAAAAGCACTGTAATATACTCGGTGCATCTTCGTCGGTAAGTTCTCGTAAAATGAGTCGGTTGGTTTTTAATATAGGAAACATGCTTTCACTCCATTTCTTATGAAACTAGAATGTATTTGTTATTATATAATTTAATCTGAAAATAAAGATTATTCAAGGGGTAAGGATGATTTTGAATCTATGGCTGTTAATCATATTTATTTACGACTAGATGAATCGGGGGTATTTTTGTTTCTTACACAAGTCGGTAACTCAGGAAGTTCAAGTGAACCACATTTACATATCCATCATCAAAGGCAGGATCCATCCAAGGTGAGTATGTTTTTCACTGAAGGCTTACCACTTTATTTTCGAACTGAAAAAGGTGCGATAATGCCGGAAAGAGGGACATACATAAGTGGTAAGTAGAAGGAAATCATTTCATACAAAAAGGGTATTCCAAATCAAATTTGGAATACCCTTTTTTATTAACCTACAAATGTTTGATACAGTAAGAAAATATTTAAAACGATAATAAGTGCAGCGATTAACCACGCGATAAATGTTGTAATGCGATGGTTGACGAGTGCACCCATAATCTTCTTATTACTTGTAAACATAATAAGTGGTACTAATGCAAAGGCAATACCGAAAGATAAGACAACTTGACTCATAACGAGAGCGTAAGTTGGATTTACACCTAAAGCGATAATAACGAGAGGCGGAATCATTGTTATAAATCGGCGTAAGTATAACGGAATATGCATTCGAATGAATCCTTGCATAATAATATCACCAGACATCGTACCAACAGAAGAACTAGATAAACCTGCTGATAAAAGTCCAATCCCAAATAATGCAGCCGATACAGGACCGACTAAATTACTGAACTGGTTAAAAGCAACATCAAGGTCTTCAACGTGCAAGCCGTTTTTAAAGAATAGTGCAGCTGCTACAATTAACATACTTGCATTAATTGCTCCAGCGATAACCATTGCAATAATAATATCGATGAATTCGAAGCGGAAAATCTTTTTCTTTTGTTCATCATTTGTTCCGACTACACGGCGCTGCGTTAAGGCCGAATGTAAATATATCGCGTGCGGCATCACTGTCGCACCTAAAATTCCAGCTGCTAAAAGGATGCTATCTACACCTTGGAATTTTGGAGTGAAAAGTCCGGAGAGTAGAGGGCTTAATTCCGGTTTTGCGTAAAAGACTTGGATACCAAAAGCGATAACAACGATAAAAATCATACCTGTTATGATAGCTTCTAATGGACGAAAGCCTCTGCGTTGAAATTCAAGAATAATAAATGATCCAACTGCTGTAATTAAAGCAGCTGGTAACATCGGAATTCCAAATAGTAAGTATAAGCCAAGTGCTGCCCCGATAAATTCAGCTAAATCTGTAGCCATAATAACGAGTTCCCCTTGTATCCATAAACCGATGGAAACTGGTTTGGGGAAGTTTTCGCGAGCTACTTCAGGAAGATTTCTCCCAGTAGCGATTCCTAATTTAGCTGATAAAGTTTGAATTAATACAGCCATTAAATTAGAAGCGAGTATTACCCAAAGCAATAAATACCCATATTGTGATCCAGCTGCGATATTTGTAGCGAAGTTCCCAGGATCAATATAAGCAACTGATGCGATGAAAGCAGGTCCTAAGAATGGTAACAGTCTTTTAAAGCCTTTTGTTTGTCCACTTAACGCTAAATGGGCTGATTGAACTGTTGTACTTTGAGAAGGGACTTGTTCATTTTTTGTTATATCTTTATTCATATTAGTATTCCCCTTTGAAATCTTAACTTAATTAAAGTTTCACTTTATTCTTACTCGTTATTTCAATACGTTTAGATATATGATGTGGCAATTTCATTTGAACATAAAAGTTTCCTTAATGCAAATTATATGACTGTGTGCAATGAATGGTGTGACGATACAAAAATATTTTGGGAGTTTATGGTTGCTGAATAAGGGAGAAGATAATAAATTATAGGGTTGTTTTTGAAATTTATGTGAACATACAGCCTATATTACAGCATATTAATTGATGGAAATGAAATTGTATGATATATAATATATTGGGATTACAACCTAACCGTAGTGTTTTGTTCTGTAATCTTGTTTTTATTTCTGTTAACTTATAGAAAAAATTGTAAATAGAAGAAAATAGGCTACGTATAATTTTGTATATATTTTCTTATTATATATGTTTTGATATGAACGTTAACTTATACATGATTTTAAAATTTAGATAGGTGGTAGAAATACATTGGCAACTACAAAACCATATAGAGTATTACTATATTACATGTACACAACAATTGAAAACCCAGAAGAATTTGCTGAACAGCATTTAGAATTTTGTAAATCACTTGAGTTAAAAGGAAGAATTCTTGTAGCGACAGAAGGAATTAACGGAACTTGTTCTGGTACTGTTGAGCAAACAGAAAAATACGTGGAAGCGATGAACAATGACCCACGTTTTGCTGGAATCGTGTTTAAAATTGATGAGGCGGATGAACATGCATTCAAGAAAATGCACGTACGTCCTCGTTCAGAGTTAGTTACACTTCGTCTAGAAGACGACATTAACCCGAAAGAAATTACCGGGAAGTATTTAGAACCAAAAGATTTTTATGAGGCAATGAAACAAGAAGATACAGTTATCATTGATGCACGAAATGATTATGAATTTGATTTAGGACACTTCAAAGGTGCGATTAAACCAGATATTGAATCATTCCGTGAATTACCAGATTGGATTAGAGAAAATAAAGAAACACTTGAAGGTAAAAAGATTTTAACGTACTGTACAGGGGGAATTCGTTGTGAGAAGTTCTCTGGTTGGTTAGTTCGTGAAGGTTATGAAGATGTAAGTCAGCTTCATGGCGGAATTGTAACGTACGGAAAAGATCCAGAAGTACAAGGTGAACTTTGGGATGGTCAATGTTACGTATTTGATGAGCGTATCGCTGTACCAGTAAACCAAAGAGAACATGTTATCGTTGGTAAAGATCACTTTACAGGTGAACCTTGTGAGCGCTATGTAAACTGTGCAAACCCTGAATGTAACAAGAAAATTTTATGTTCTGAAGAAAGTGAAGCAAAACATTTACGTGCATGTTCTCATGAATGTCGTGTACACCCACGTAACCGTTACATCGTGCAACACGAATTAACAGAAGAGCAAGTAGCTGCTACATTAGAAAAAATCGAAGCAGGTAAGTAAGCAAAATTAGCTTAATAAAAAAACAGATGGTAGCATCGTAAAATGTACCCTACAGAATAGACACTGAAAAAAAAGTCTATTCTATAGGGTATTTCTTGTATAATGAGAGAAAATTGGGATCGGAGAAAGTTCAAAATGACAAAAAAGCTATTTACAGAAAGAGACATTCAAATTCTATCAAATAACCCCTACATAAAATCTGTAAGTCAGAAAGGTATCACTTATACAGATGAATTTAAGCGTATTTTTATTGAGGAAAATGAGAAAGGAAAACTACCTCGAAATATTTTTGAAGAATGTGGTTTTGATATAGATATGATTGGAATGAAACGAATTATGTCATCAGGAAGTAGGTGGCGTGCTGCTTACAGAAAAAATGGTGTATTTGGTTTGCGAGATACACGCACCCAAAACGCGGGCGCGGGAAGAACTCTTGAGAGAGAGCTTACGTTAGAAGAGAAGTATGCTCGTTTAGAAGCCGAACGGAACTTACTAAAGGCAGAAAATGAATTGTTAAAAAAGATCAAACTTATGGAAGGGAGGATGAGAAGGAAATAACGTTATCACCTAGTCAGAAATATATCCTGATTCGTTCTGTCATCATAAAATATAACTTAAGAAATATGGTGAATTATTTGTGTAAAGTAGCTGGTGTATCCCGTTCGGGATACTATAATTATTTTTCCATTTCATCTCAAGAACAACGGAAACAAAAGAACAATCAAGATGAAATCGTGAAAGAAATCATATTAAAAGCACTTCGATTTAGAAATCGAAAGAAAGGGGCTCGTCAAATAAAAATGACATTGGTGGGTCATTTTCAAGTTGTCTACAATTTAAAGCGTATCCGTAGAATCATGAAAAAATATGAGATTGTCTGTCCGATTCGGAAAGCAAATCCTTATAAAAGAATGCTGAAAGCTTCAAAAGAACATCGAGTAGTGCCGAATCAATTAAATCGAGAATTTAAACAAAACACCCCAGGAAAAACGCTTCTTACAGATATCACTTATTTAGTTTACGGTAAGAATAAAAGAGCTTATTTATCTACAATTTTAGATGGCTCAACCAATGAAATTTTAGCTTACCATGTTTCAGAACAGATGACATTAGACCTCGTAACAACAACTCTTCATAAACTAAAACGGAATAAGAGGATTCGATTGACTGAAGGTGCATATATTCATTCAGATCAAGGAGCCCACTACACAAGCCCTACCTACCAAAAATTAGTCAAAAAGCTAAAGCTCGGACAATCTATGTCAAGAAGAGGGAACTGTTGGGATAACGCTCCACAAGAATCATTTTTTGGTCATCTGAAAGATGAAGCACATATAAAACCTTGCGAGTCTTTTACTGAGTTGAAACAAGAGATTAAGAAATATATGACGTACTATAATCACTATAGATATCAATGGAATTTAAAAAAGATGACTCCTGTTGGATACAGAAATCATCTTCTTGATGTTGCCTAACTTTTTTAAAAATGTCCTTTACAAAGGGTACAGATTATCGTGCTGCCATCTGTTTTTTAGTTACTTTGTACTATCCTTCTCTTTCACAGCAGAAAGTACAGTTTGTTTTACCCATGCTTTTCTTCTTTTATGTTGTACACTCCATTGGTATAAACTTTGTATACCTAAAATAAGTGAAATGACTATACCGCTAATCGCTATTAATAGAGCGAAAAATTCAAAAGGCGATGATATTTTGTTTGAATCGGTGTTTCTTAAAAGGTCAATCATAGTAAACCCTAACATTTGGCCTACAACAGAATAGAGCGTTAAAATTAATAATAAGAGGCTATCTTTTTTTGAAGCAACATTTTCTTGATATTTAAATAAACTATCGAGATTTTGTTTCGCGTTCGTGTACAGTACTTCAATGTTAAAAAGTTTTCTTAGACGAAAGAAAATATCTTCACTTTGTGATTGGGATACTAATTCTAAAGAAAAATAATTAGCTGTAAACGAATTTATTGAATAAATTAATTTCTCTATCTCATTTGTATCTTGTTCAATATTTAATTCAGCATAGGCGTTTGCCATCTTTAATAAAACAACTTTATGAAATAAATTTAATAATAAAGCGTAATAAAACTCCCCGTACATTTGGCTAGCAAGTTTAGTGACTGCTTGTTCACCTTCATTTGTAATACATGTGAAAATATGTTCTTCCATAATAAAGTAACGGTTAGGAGCCCATCTTTGATAAGAATGTTTTGTTAAATAATTGTGAATATAAGGAACATTATTTGCACTAATATATGGCTTACCATCATCTGATAATCCAGAAAGACTGGAAGCTCGATATACATCGATTATATGAAGGTCTGACTCTTTGTTTATGGATAATAGAGTTTGTACATACATTCGCTGGTCTTCAAAGAAAGGGAATGTTTGAAAGTAAGAACTCCGCAATCTCTTGTTCTCAAAGAAGTCTGTTAAACCATGAAATAAATCACCGAATATAAGTTTTTCTACTTGTGAATATTTTTTTCCATCACATTCAATACAAATAGTCTCAGTCGTATCACTTTTAGTTTCAAGTACACGGAAGCGAGCCGCGAATTCAATTGCTTCTGATAATGTCATGTTAGGAGCGGTTTTTATTTCTGTCCGAATTGTTAAGAACCCAAGCTCATAAGGACAAAGTGTTACATCAATAGAATGTATCTTGAATGGAACGGAAATAAGGTTAGTTGTTAAATGTCCATTTAAATTAAGGTCTTTAGAATAGCGCTGTAATCCTTTTTGATGTTCTGAATGAGGAAAGAGAATTTTATTTGTAAAGGAAAGATAGTATGCTTCCATATTTTGATGTGAAACTTGAAATTTCCCGTAATATGTATTTTCATCTTCAAGATGATCGAGTCGAAAAGGTCGAAAATCATTTTTTTGTAAGAAAGGGAACATATTTTGTTCATATCCAGTTTTAAACGAAAACGGGAATATAAATTGAAATATAGCTGTTGTTACATCTTTTTCCTCGATTGTTTGTATTGCCTCCATTTACATTGTTTCCTTTCCGTATAAGCTATAGAAACAACATGCCCAATTTTTCTTGAAAATAACCTCTCTTGTTCATTAGATTAAGAATGAAAATTCAGCTTATTTAACAAGGGACATGTATAATGTTATGTATACTAAAATTAGTATAATTGTGTTAGAAAAAGGGGGATGTTGTATGCGTATTTTAGTATTAGGAGCTGGGGGCGTTGGCGGATTTTTCGGTGGCCGATTAGTAGAAAAGGGAGAAGATGTTACATTTCTCGTTCGCAGCAAAAGAAAACAGCAATTAGAAGAAAAAGGCCTTGTTATTCGTAGTGTTAATGGAGATTTTTCATTTCAACCGAAATTGGTAACGAAAGAAGATAGAACGACTCCATTTGATGTGATTTTATTTTCAACAAAAGCGTATCATTTACACGAGGCGACCATAGATTTAAAGCCGTTTGTAGGTAAAAATACTGTAATAATCCCATTGTTAAATGGTATCGCTCATTTATCACTATTACAAAAGGAATTCGGTGAAGAGAAAGTAATTGGCGGTCTATGCTTTATCGAGACGACATTAAACGATCAGGGAGAAATTGTACAAACGAGTGCTGCCAACAGACTTGTATTTGGGGAAATTAAGCCTCAAGATTCAGAGAGAATAAAGCTTATTTCTAAAACATTTGCAGATACAAAAGCTAGTTTTGTTTTAAGTGAAAATATTGTGCAAGATATGTGGCATAAATATTTATTTATCACCGTAATGTCAGGTGTGACAACATTAATGCGTGCGCCGATAGGACCGATTCGTGAGAGTGATGGAGGCCGAGAATTTATTAGGAACTTATTTGAAGAATCAGTGCAAATCATGAAATCTATGGGGGCTCCAGTTAAGGACAATATCGCCCAGGAACATATGAAAACGATTGATAAAATTTCGTATGACATGAAGTCATCGATGCAACGGGATATGGAAAAAGGTTCGCTCATTGAAGGGAAGCATTTACAAGGATACTTATTGAAATTAGCAGAGGAAATGTCTATAGATGTGCCTTTATTAAGTGTTGTGTATCAAAATTTAAAGGTATATGAAAAAATGATTTTTACTAAAGAAATGGTATGAAAAAGAGTAAAGGATAGCAAAATATAAATGTTGCTATCCTTTTTTTGTTTCTTTTTGACAATTTATTCGTTTCTTTTCGGTTTATCTGTCGTATTTCGTTCTCTTTCACGTTTACCATATAGCTGATTAATTTCATTTGCTACTGCATCTAAATAGGAATCGGAAAAAAGTGGCTTCTTTTCTTTAGACATACGGGACTCCTTTGTGGATTTTTAGTATTCATTATGTATATTTTTCGGTGGATTATGCGCAATCGTTTTAATTTTTTTCTTTTTTAAAATTTTTGTTTACTTTTTGAAAATAAAGGAGTATTATAATCCACAGTTTCAATTTTCTAAATCGCTGAAGCCGCATGGTGCGGGGGACCCGTTCTTATGGATTAGTACATAATCCAATGGGGTGAATCCTTGAAAAAGGTAGGGCTACTCATAGGCCCGAATCCGACAGCTAACCTCGTAAGCGTTATATTGAGAAGGAAGGTGGAGCTTGTGCGACAAAAAAAATAATGTCTACAAGTCTATTTCGTTATGGCTTGTAGACATTTTTGTTTTCTGAAGAAATAGTTTATCGCTGTAACTAGCAGAATCGTTCGTACAAAATTATTGGAGAGTGGACAGCATTGGTTTCATCTATTAAAAGATTTTTAATTGGAAGACCGTTAAAATCAACTGAGTTAGGAGAGCAAAAGCTTAATAAAACGAAGGCGCTAGCCATTTTATCTTCTGACGCATTGTCATCGGTTGCATACGGACCAGAGCAAATATTAATTGCACTAGCAGGTCTTGGAGCAATAGCTTATTGGTATTCCATTCCGATAGCTGTTGGGGTATTAGTATTATTGACAGCTCTTATTTTATCTTATCGACAAATTATTTTTGCTTACCCTCATGGCGGCGGAGCATATGTTGTATCAAAAGAAAATTTAGGGATGAATCCGGGATTAATAGCTGGAGGATCTTTATTAGTCGATTACATTTTAACTGTTGCAGTAAGTGTGTCCGCAGGTACAGATGCGCTCACATCAGCTTTTCCTAGTTTACATGCACATAATGTAATCATTGCGATTATATTTGTCATATTGATTACCATCTTAAATTTAAGAGGCGTAACGGAATCAGCTTCCGTTTTAGCATATCCGGTTTATTTATTCGTTGTAGCATTATTTATATTAATTGGTGTAGGAATATATAATATTTTGACTGGTCACGTTTCACCCACGCTGCATTCGCCAATTGGAACACCAGTTGCGGGAATTAGTTTGTTCTTACTGTTACGAGCATTTGCTTCAGGAAGCTCTGCTTTAACGGGTGTTGAGGCGATATCTAACGCAATTCCAAACTTTAAAGATCCTGCACCTAACAATGCAGCGAAAACATTGCTTGCAATGGGTGCATTACTTGCAGTTTTATTTTCTGGAATTGTCTTTTTAGCTTATTATTACGGAATTAATCCAAGTAAGGAAGTAACAGTCGTTTCACAAATTGCTGAACAAACTTTTGGACGTAATTTCATGTACTATTTCATACAAGGTACAACAGCTTTAATATTAATTCTTGCGGCTAACACAGGTTATTCTGCATTTCCACTATTAGCGGTTAATCTTGCAAAAGATAAGTTCATACCGAGAATGTTTACGATTAGAGGAGACCGCCTAGGTTATTCAAACGGTATTATTATACTTGGGATTTCTTCGATTATTTTAATTGTAGCTTTTCAGGGGAAAACAGAACACTTGATTCCGCTATATGCAGTAGGGGTATTTATTCCGTTTACACTTTCTCAAACTGGAATGGTACTAAAATGGCTTCGTGAAAAGCCTGAAGGATGGGCTTTAAGATTAACGGTTAATTTAATTGGTGCAGTCATTAGTTTTATCGTTATGAGCATGTTCTTTTTAACTAAGTTCGCACAAGTTTGGTCAATCCTTATTTTCTTACCTTTCATTATCTTCTTGTTCCATCGAATTAAGAAGCATTATGATGCAGTGGGCGATCAATTAAGTTTAAAAACTTGTGAACCACTTGTTCCGATTAAAGGGAATGTAATTGTCGTTCCAGTAGCTGGTATGACTCATGTAGTAGAAAATTCATTGAACTATGCTAAGGCTCTTTCTGCAGATCAAGTTATCGCTGTATATGTTGCTTTTGACAGAGAAGAGGAAAAGAAATTTGAAGAGAAATGGGAGAAGTGGCAACCTGAAGTAAGGCTTGTTACATTACATTCTCATTATAGAAGCATTATTCAGCCGCTTACAAAATTTATTGACACAGTGCAATATAAAGCGAGTGAATCAAATTACCGAGTTACGGTCGTTATACCACAGTTTATTCCGAAAAAAGGTTGGCATAACATTCTTCATAATCAGTCTAGTTTACTCATTCGTGCGTATTTACTCTATAAAAGAAATGTTGTTATTACGACAGTACCGTATCATTTGAAAAAGTAAGGGAATTTTTTAAGGATAACTTCACGAAAGTGAAGTTATCCTTTTTGTGTATATGCTATGCATAATTGCATATGGATTTAAAAAATATATTAGTATAATTTTAATAGCTATGAATATGTAGTGTTTCCTGTTGTGGTATATAGATAGTTTAATCGAGAAAGTGAATTGAATTTTATTTTGGGATAAGGACATGAGAGCTTGAAAATAAAGGGAATTAAAATACTTCTTTACGTTATATAAATAGCTGTGTTTAAATGACCTTACAGTACAAAACTTACATGAAAACAAAACGAAATTTCATACTTTCACACGTTAATTAGTTTAAAATGAATAATATTTTCATGTAATATATTCACTGTGTGAATGTGGAAATCGCAATAAAATAGAAAATTTATACAGTTTTATTCATACTAAGCACATATGAAAAGTTATGAAGTGTTTTATAACAATAAGTAAGTACTGTAGAAATAAAGTTTGAGAGAGGTGGTTCGTACATAACTCACGGTGAGAACGTTCTCTATTTTTAACCATCTCAAATCATTTGCAAGAAAATAGAATACTAAAATGCGATAGTAATAGTTGCTAATACATAGGAGGAGTTAAAGTGAAAAAGACTTTAATTACAGGGTTATTGGTTACAGCAGTATCTACGAGTTGCTTCGTTCCTGTAAGCGCTTACGCTAAGGAGGGGCAAACAGAAGTGAAAACAGTATATGCGCAAAATGTAATTGCTCCAAATACATTATCCAATTCAATTAGAATGTTAGGATCACAGTCACCGCTTATACAAGCATACGGATTAGTTATTTTGCAACAGCCAGACATTAAGGTAAACGCTATGAGTAGTTTAACGAATCATCAAAAATTTGCAAAAACGAATGTACGAGAGTGGATTGATGAATATAATCCGAAGCTAATCGACTTAAATCAAGAGATGATGAGATACAGCACTAGATTTAATAGCTATTATAGTAAGCTCTATGAACTAGCAGGAAAAGTAAATGAAGATGAACAGGCAAAAGCAGATTTTACAAACGCATATGGAAAATTACAATTGCAAGTCCAAAGCATTCAAGAGAGTATGGAGCAAGATTTATTAGAGTTAAATCGATTTAAAACGGTATTAGACAAAGATAGTAATAACTTATCAACTAAAGCTGATGAAGCAATAAAAACACTGCAAGGATCAAGTGGAGATATTGTGAAATTAAGAGAAGACATAAAAAGAATTCAAGGGGAAATTCAAGCTGAACTAACTACTATTTTGAATAGACCACAAGAAATTATTAAAGGTTCTATTAATATCGGTAAACAAGTATTTACAATTACAAATCAAACTGCACAAACGAAAACAATCGACTTTGTTTCTATCGGTACTTTAAGTAATGAAATTGTAAATGCTGCAGATAGTCAAACGAGGGAAGCAGCTCTTCGTATTCAACAAAAGCAAAAAGAGTTATTACCGCTAATTCAGAAGTTATCACAAACTGAATTAGAGGCGACTCAAATTACATTTGTTGAAGATCAAGTAAGCAGCTTTACAGAACTAATTGATCGCCAAATTACAACTTTAGAAACGTTATTAACGGATTGGAAAGTTTTAAATAATAATATGATCCAAATTCAAACAAATATTGAAGAAGGCACGTATACAGACAGTAGTTTACTTCAAAAACATTTCAATCAACTTAAAAAAGTAAGTGATGAAATGAATAAGCAAACAAATCAATTTGAAGATTACGTTACAAACGTTGAAGTACATTAAACAGAAAAATAATTAGCGATATAGGGAGAGAAGAAAAATGACAAAAAAACCATATAAAGTAATGGCTCTATCAGCACTTATGGCAGTATTTGCAGCAGGGAATATTATGCCGGCCCATACGTATGCAGCTGAAAGTACAGTGAAACAAGCTCCAGTTCATGCTGTAGCAAAAGCTTATAATGACTACGAAGAATATTCATTAGGACCAGAAGGCCTGAAAGATGCAATGGAAAGAACAGGTTCAAACGCTTTAGTAATGGATCTGTACGCTTTAACAATTATTAAACAAGGTAATGTTAACTTTGGTAATGTATCGTCTGTTGATGCGGCTTTAAAAGGGAAAGTGATTCAGCACCAGGATACAGCTAGAGGAAATGCGAAGCAATGGTTAGATGTATTAAAACCACAGCTTATTTCAACGAATCAAAATATTATTAATTACAATACGAAATTCCAAAACTATTATGATACTTTAGTTGCTGCGGTTGATGCAAAGGATAAAGCAACTCTTACGAAAGGTCTAACTAGATTATCAAGTAGTATTACTGAAAATAAAGCGCAAGTAGATCAGTTAGTAGAAGACTTAAAGAAATTCCGAAATAAAATGACGTCGGATACTCAAAATTTCAAGGGAGATGCAAATCAAATTACATCTATATTAGCTAGTCAAGATGCTGGAATTCCGCTTCTGCAAAATCAAATTACAACGTACAATGAAGCGATTAGTAAATATAATGCAATTATTATCGGTTCATCAGTTGCGACAGCTCTAGGGCCAATTGCAATTATCGGTGGTGCAGTAGTTATTGCTACAGGTGCAGGAACGCCGCTAGGAGTCGCGTTAATTGCAGGTGGTGCAGCAGCTGTAGGTGGTGGAACAGCTGGAATCGTATTAGCGAAGAAAGAGCTTGATAATGCACAGGCAGAAATTCAAAAGATAACAGGACAAGTTACAACTGCCCAATTAGAAGTGGCAGGACTAACGAACATTAAAACACAAACTGAGTATTTAACAAACACAATTGATACAGCAATTACAGCGTTGCAAAATATTTCAAACCAATGGTATACAATGGGATCGAAATATAATTCATTACTTCAAAATGTAGACTCTATTAGTCCAAACGACCTTGTTTTCATTAAGGAAGACTTGAATATAGCTAAAGATAGCTGGAAAAACATTAAAGACTATGCAGAAAAGATTTATGCTGAAGATATTAAAGTAGTAGATACGAAAAAAGCATAATTGAATAAGAATCGTAAGAGCGTTAAGTATTAATGAATGAGTTGAAGCTCCTGTTCAGTTGTGAGCAGGAGCTTTTGATATCCTTTAAAGAGAATAGGTGAAAAGTATGGAGAAAAGATTTTATAAGAAATGTCTTTTAGCAATAATGATTGCTGGAGTGGCAACGAGTAATGTGCTTCCTTTACATCCTTTTGCAGCGGAACAAAACGTAAAAACATTGCAAGAAAATGCGAAAAATTATTCTCTCGGACCAGCAGGGTTCCAAGATGTAATGGGGCAAACGACATCGAGCATATTCGCAATGGATTCATATGCAAAATTAATTCAAAATCAACAAGAGACTGATTTGAGTAAAATAAGTTCAATTAATGGTAATTTAAGAGGGAATATGATTCAGCATCAAAAAGATGCAAAAATTAATGCGGCATATTGGTTAAATAATATGAAGCCTCAAATTATGAAAACGGATCAAAATATTATTGATTACAACAATACTTTTCAAGCGTACTATAGTGACATGCTATTAGCGATTGATCAAAAAGATAGCGTAAAGTTAAAAGCGGATTTAGAAAAGTTGTATGCGGACATTTTAAAGAATCAAAATGAGGTAGATGTATTATTAGGGAATTTGAAAGCTTTTCGCGATAGAATGGCGAAAGACACAAATAGTTTTAAAGAGGATACAAATCAATTAACAGCGATTTTGGCAAGTACGAATGCTGGTATTCCAGCATTAGAGCAACAAATAAATACATATAATGATTCGATTAAAAAGAGTAATGATATGGTTATCGCTGGTGGTGTACTTTGCGTAGCGCTAATAACATGTCTTGCTGGCGGACCGATGATTGCGATTGCGAAAAAAGATATTGCAAATGCAGAACGAGAAATAGCCAGTTTAAAGAATAGAATTTCAGGAGCACAAGCAGAAGTGGCAATTTTGACAGATGTGAAAAATAAAACGACTAATATGACAGAAACAATTGATGCAGCAATTACAGCACTGCAAAACATATCAAATCAGTGGTATACGGTAGGTGCGAAATATAATAATTTACTACAAAACGTAAAAGGAATGAGTCCAGAAGAATTTACGTTTATAAAAGAAGATTTAAATACAGCGAAAGATAGCTGGAAGGATGTAAAAGATTATACAGAAAAATTACATGAGGGTGTGACGAAATAAACAGTGGACTAGTTCCGCTGTTTATTTTTTATCCCGTTTTTTGTGAGAGAGAGCTTGTAATTTTACCCATAAGTTTGCCGTGCATTTTATCAATGTAACTTTAGGATAATGTTTGGTCAAATTGATACTAATAACCTTGATAAACTCTTGATCACGCTTTTTATATTTAATATTTTAAGTAAAAAAGCTATACTATAGGCAAAACTAAAAATTGGAAAGGAAATACTAGAACATGGAAAATTATTTGTTATTTATCCTTACAGCAATCCTAATCATAATAATGCCTGGTCCCGGTTTTGCTTTAGTTACAAAAAACACTATCTCGCATGGTAAAAATGGTGGGATAAAGACCGTCTTAGGAACGGTATCTGGAATGATGATTCATACAATAATGGCTACGCTAGGACTCTCTGCCATCCTAATGAAATTCTCTATGTTATTTACATTTATAAAATATGCTGGAGCTTTTTATTTAATTTACTTAGCTGTAAAGTCAATTAAAAGTGCCTTACATAAAAAAGAAGATATGTCAGGTTCAGTGGAAATGAACTCTAAGGATATTGGAACGATTAAAAGTTTTAGACAAGGATTTACCACGGCAATCTTAAACCCAAAAACTGCTGTGTTTTTCCTAAGTTTTCTACCCCAATTTATTGTGAGCAATCAAAGTCATCTCTTCCAATTTCTTTTGTTAGGACTCACATTTACGACTTTGACAGCAATATGGTATTTACTTTATATCTCACTAATACGTCAATTAAGAACTTTTTTAAGAAAAGAAAAAGTGAACCGTACAATAGAAGGTATTACTGGCACAGTATTATTAGTATTTGGAGTTAGATTGTTTTTCCAAAAATAAATATGTATATGAAAAGAGAAATAATCAATGGTGGTTATTTCTCTTATTCACTTATTCTAAAACTACCATTATAGATTTCTAGAGGTGAGATGATTTTTTGTTGGGTATTTATGTTACTATCACTGTAAAAATTGTGAAGAAATGTACTTAAACTAACGGGGCAGGATAGTTGAATAAAAATATTTTTATAAGTTAAATTTATTGAATATCATAAAATATTTATAATTAAACTTTTTTCTAAATCAACACTCGATGGCGAGGTGGTGTTACCTCAAATATAATTATTTTATTTGAAGATTTCATTTTAATTTTTTCAAATCTTTTCATAGGTTGATATACAAAGACGTGTAGTGATAAGCCTATAACTGCAGTAATGTTTAAAATAATACTTATAATCATTAAAGACCATTCTATAACTGGAGAAAAGTATCCGTTCGTACTTAATGTAGAAGAACTTACATCTAGTATTAAAATAACTATTAGTATAAAGGTAAGTTTTTAACCAATTTGAATCCCCCCTTTTAAGAGTAATATCTTCATATCATTATATCTGAAAAATAAATTATATAATTGATTATAAGATAGTTATCTATGAGAATTTAACTTGTTTTTTCGTTTTGGGGTGTTAAAAAATTCTTAAGTTGATGGGCATGGGATAGCACACCATGCCTATGAACTTAAGAACAGAAACTTACGCTTGAACATAATATCAAATTTAGATGAGCAAAGCTATTTCAAGTGAATAGAATCCACTCTTTAAGAATACATAAAATATATACATACAAGCTTAGTCTGATCACTACATCATTAGTGAAAGTAGGATTCTATAGATTTTGGAGGAAGAGATATGAAAAAAAAGGTTCTCCTGTTTACAGATTTGGGGATTGATGATGCGTTTGCTATACTGTACACTTTTTTTCGTAAAGACATTCAACTTGTAGGAATTGTAGCCGATTATGGAAATGTATCCAGAGAAAATGCAATAAGAAATATTAACTATTTGAAGTACATTGCGGGAAGAGAAGAGATACCCGTATTCCTTGGTGCTTCTGTACCGTTGACAGGTATATTGATTCAGTATTTCCCTGAGGTACATGGAAAAGTCGGATTAGGACCTATCATTCCCCCTGAAATTTCATATCCAGTTTATCCTTTAAATGATATTTATCAAATTATAGAATCAAATTTAGAAGATCTTACAATTATCAATTTAGGAAGACTTTCTTCGCTAGCTACGACTTTTGTGTTGAATTTAGAAACAATGCGAAACGTAAGAGAATGCATTTGCATGGGGGGAGCTTTTTTCTATCCAGGTAACGTAACTGCTGTGGCTGAAGCTAACTTTTACTCAGACCCTTATGCAGCAAACTTAATTCTGCAGCATGCAAAGAACTTGACAATTATTCCTTTAAATGTGACTCAACATGCGATTGTTACACCCGAAATGGTCCAGCAAATTGATGCATTTCATCGGAATACACAGGACCTTGCAGGACTCATCATCAAACCTATGTTAGACTATTATTATAAATTCTACTCCAAGTCTAATCCTGGTATAAGTGGAAGCCCTATGCATGATTTTGTAACAGTGTGGTATTTGCTGAATCAAGAGGCTGTTGGCCTTTCAAGAGTACCCATTAAAGTAATTCCTGATCAAGGAGAAGGATTTGGTCAAAGTATTGCAGACTTTCGTTTTGCTACTAATCCAGGCTATAAAGCGCATAATGTAGCTTTTCAGCTTGATTATGAAAGATTCAAGAAGGATATTATGGAAACGTTTTTAAAGAAGAGAGTGTAACAGACTTTATTAACTTCAGATAATAGGGATTATGTGAATGAAATGCCACTTCACTTAACGTACAGGAATTCGACTTTTTTAAGTTAAAATTCGCTTACTTCTCAAAGTAATTAACTGTAGTGAAAGAAAATTTTTATTTTGGGGGTACATTAAAACTTTAGCTTGACGGGCAGGGGGTCTCGTCACATGCCTATCAAGCTAAGAAATTAGTTGTTCTCCAAAACGAAAAAATTAACTAAATCCCCATAAATAACTATAGGAAGATAAAAACACTGTAGCTTTCGAATAAAGTTTGATCAAAATTATGTAGTTGTTTGGTGATAATAAAATTGTTTCATTTATAATAAAATCATTTAAAAATTAATAAAGTTATTCAATTTATTCTGACGGTAATAATAAAGTAATTAAAAAGTGAAAATATTTGTTTGGAAAATACGTTTACTCATTTGCGATATTTACGTACCATGAAACAACTAATTACACTGTCTATAACTGAAATTCTCTTTGATTTCGAATGCCTTACAAACAAAAAAATAGCACTAATGTTCGTGTGAAGGTATAATTATAAGTATCTTAAAATCAAAGGAGGTCTTGCCTTATGAGTCAAAGAATTTCCTACTATGATGTTGCACCTGATGGCATGAAAATTATGATGGATATGGAGAAGTACACTAAGAAATCTACAATTAATCGAATTACTAGAGAACTTATAAAGATTAGAGTCTCTCAAATTAACGGTTGTGCTTTCTGCATGGATATGCATACATCAGATGCCCGTAAGATAGGTGAAACCGAACAACGAATTTATTGCTTGAATGCTTGGAATGAATGTGATTTTTATACACCTGAAGAGAAAGTTGCTCTTGAACTATCTGAGCATATTACTCTAATTCCCACTAAAAGAGTTCCTGAAGACCTATATAAGCGAGTACGTGAACACTATGACGAGAAACAATATGTTGACCTTGTTCTGGTAATTAATCAAATCAACAGTTGGAATAGAATTTCTATTGCAATGGGAAATACAGCAACTAAAAAATAATTGCTCTCAACGAACGGTAAATAAGAATAAAATTAAAGATGTTAAAAAATCACAATACAATTGTTTCATTTTTCTTTATTACGCAGTTAGCATAAACTGTGACATAACCAAATTTTTGAAATTTATTGGTTCATCCTTTATAGCTTTTATAATAATATTATCTTGAAACACGAAGGGACTGAACTATGCGCAGATATCAATATCTTGACCCCAAAATAAAAACATAATGGAGGTAAAAATATTGATTACAGAACTACAAACCGAAAGATTAGTTTTAAGAAAAATGAAAGTATCAGACTCAGCTAGCATGTTTACAATTTGGGCGGATCCAGAAGTTACAAAATTTATGAATATCAATAGTTTTACTGATGAAAGCCAAGCGGTAGATATGATTAAAATGCTTGATAAGTTATCTCGGGAAAACAGAGCTATTCGTTATTCAATAATTGAATTAGAATCAAATGAAATTATCGGTTCTTGTGGTTATAATTCATTTGATTTCAAAAACGCCAAAGCAGAAATTGGTTACGATATTAGTAAAGCTTTTTGGGGTAAGGGGTATGCGCCAGAAGCCATTCTCTCTTTAATGGATTATGCGTTTAGTACTTTAGAATTCAATAGAATAGAAGCAAAAGTTGAATCTGAAAACATCAATTCAATAAAAGTCTTACAAAAGTTAAACTTTACATTCGAAGGGACAATGAGAAAGTGTGAAAAATCTAGTGAAAAGTTTATTGATCTAAGTATTTATTCAAAATTAATAACAGATTAACTTATATTACTTAGCCTACATTCCTTAAAATGTAGGCTATTAAATACCCTCGAAGCATCCTTAATTGCTATTAATTGAAAGTGAGGGCTACGGCTCTCTTTTTTAATTCACAATTTCTAGTACAATTGAAATAATTAAGAAACGTATAGAGTAATCCGTCCGATCTTAACCACTGAAGAAAAATTAACAGAGGAAGAGATCATGAACTTTGCTGTTGAAATGAGGGAAAAGAAATAGAAGGACACAACTATATAATAAGAAAAGTCTAGAAGATACGTAATATTTAAAAATGAACCGTCTCATAAAGAACATGTAGTAATTTCTACGTGTTCTTTTTTAATAAAAATGAAAGTAAACTGTTAAATAAAAATTTACTTTCAATGTCATATAAGAAGAACAAAAAATAAGTCGTCTTTTGCTCTTAACAGGGTCTTACCAGCGGCATCCGTTACTTTAGAAACACTCCTATGAGATATAATTATTGATGGTATTTTTTAGGTGATATACTGGAGGTAGATTACTCATCTAATGATGAAGGGAGGTTTACGCGTATGGAAGTAACATTTACAGTAAGTAAATGGGATGAAAAGCCAGTCAATGACACTAGAAAAGATTTCCCTATTAATATTGCCCATGTCGAATATGATATTGACGGTGAATTAAAAGGAAAAGCTTTTGTTGAATATTTATTATATTATTTAGAATCAACTATAGATGATGGTCACTTGGCTACTGCTAAAATTTCTGGATTTTTACATTTCGAAGGAATTTATAAGGGAAAACGAGGGACATTTACAGCTATAGAGCAAGGGATATTTGATAAAGGAAATCTAGATTCCCCTGCAACAATCATCAAAGCTACTGGTGAATTAGAAAGCCTGAAAGGGTCCTATAATTATAAGTTTACAGGTCAAACCAGTAAAATGATTCTAGACTTTGAATTCTAACAAAATATCTTATAATTTAGCAAAAAGGGCATCCACTGTAATACCAGGAATGTCCTTTTTAAAACTAAATTATACCGAAAAACAAGACTCGAAATTTTCAATGGGAGGAAATGATATGAGGATCACGATACAAGAATATGTGGTCAATGAAATAGATTCAGGACCATATGGAATAACCGTAGGAAAAGACGGAGCATTGTGGTTTACGGAACAGAAAGGGAATCAAATTGGTAGAATAAATGCTACTGGTGAAATAAATTCTTTTCCCATTCCGACAGCAAATGCAGGAGCTATGTCAATTATCTCGGACCAGACCGGTGACTTATGGTTTACGGAATATAACTCAAGCAAGATCGGTAAAATGTCGATGAACGGTCTTTTTGAAGAATATGTACTCCCTACAACGAACGCTGCACCTTTTGGCATAACGGAAGGCCCAGATGGAGCAATATGGTTTACAGAAATGAATAATGGTAGGATCGGAAGAATAACAAAGTCAGGGGAAATCACCGAGTTTGAATTGCCTAACTCCAAATCATTTCCCTCTTTTATTACTCTGGGATCAGACGGTGCATTATGGTTTACACAGAATCAGAACAATAGGATTGGGAGAATAACCACTAAAGGTGAGGTCAAAGAATATCCAATCCCAACACCCAACTCCGGGCCAGTTGGAATTGCGAGCGGACCAGATGGAGCAATATGGTTTGTGCAAATCATAGGCAATAAAATTGGTAGAATTACGTTCGAAGGTGAGATCAAAGAATTTGTTATACCGACGCCGAACGCTCGTCCTCATGCCATAATACCTGGGAAGAACAGAGATCTTTGGTTCACAGAATGGGGAGGTAACCAAATCAGCCGTATTACAGTTGAAGGAGTTATTAAGGAATATACGATACCTACAAATAATGCAGAGCCACATGGTATCACGTTTTGTCCGGATGGCGATCTTTGGTTCGCTGAAGAGTGTAATCAAATTGGACGTCTAACAATCATTACGTAATAGGGATATCGTCCATCGCTATCAAGCTCAGAAAAGTAAATATCCCATCACCATCAAGTTAAGAATTTGGTTGCTCCCCAAAACGAAAAAATGTGCTTTTTTGTTACAAGTAGCACAAAATTTCGTTCTGGGGGTACTATAAAATTTTAGCTTGATGGCTATGGAGTCTCGCCATCAAAACGTGAATTTCGCACGCTAAGGAATTTCTATGTTAAAAAACTTGGTTTTACCGTACGTTAAGGAAGTTCAATAAACGATATTTAATGTTTGTTATTGGAGGGTTTTGTTATTGTTACTACAGAAAGAACAAAAAGAATGAATTAAATATGAATCGATTTATCCCGCTATTTGCGGGCAGTAAGACTCCCACCTCAAAATTCGGTGAATGCGAGGAAGTTAGGTGGGAGTTGGACTGCCCGTTAAAGCCCGATTGGTGAGGGAAAATAATCAGTGGGGGATGGACAAAACCCCCACTGATTAAAGTTTCACTTTATCTGATTCAAGATCATTTGTATCGAGTGTATGAAGCTGAAAAATAAAAGTTTCATTGTAAATCCTAAGTGGAGTAGAAGTTTAGGTTGATAAATAAGGGAGTCGAAATTTCTTGCATAAAGCTGTATAATGCTTGTAACGAAAGGGAAATACAGGAAAGGATTTGTAATGAGGTACTATGGAAAAAGATAAACAACAATTAAGCGTTGAAGTTGCAAGATTATATTATCAATCAGATTATAGTCAGCAAGAAATTGCTAACAAATTAAATATCTCAAGACCGACAATCTCAAGATTATTAAAGTACGCGAAAGAAAAAGGATTTGTTCAAATTAGTATAGCTGATCCGTTTGCTGATTTAGATAACGTCGGGAACTTACTTAAAGAAAAGTACAACTTGTTAGAGGCGCATGTTGTATTTTCTCCAGTGCCAGAATATGCAACGATTACTGAGTATATTAGTAAATATGCAGCTGAGTATATGGAAAAGACAGTGAAAACTGGTGATATCGTTGGTGTAAGCTGGGGAATGACGATGTATGAAATCGCTAGGAAAATCGTACCGCAACATGTAAAAGGTGTAGAGGTTGTCCAGTTAAAAGGTGGCATTAGTCACTCAAGTGTAAATACATATGCGAATGAAACGATCGCGTTATTTGCAGATGCTTTTCAAACGACGCCAAGAAATCTACCTCTTCCAGTTATATTTGATAATGCGGTGACAAAAGAATTAGTGGAGCAGGATCGACATATTCATCACATTATTGAAATGGGAAAACAAGCGAATATTGCAATTTTTACTGTCGGAACAGTGCGTGATGAAGCGTTATTATTCCGATTAGGATATTTAGATATGGATGAAACGAACATTTTGAAAAAACAAGCTGTCGGTGACATTTGTTCACGTTTCTTTGACGGAGATGGAAATATTAGTAGTGAAGAAATTAATAAGCGTACAATTGGAATTGAGTTAGAGGAACTTAAATTAAAGAAACGTTCTATTTTAGTTGCAGGTGGTAATAGAAAAATAAAAGCAATTGATGGTGCGTTACGTGGCGGGTATGCAAATGTACTAATTATAGATCAGCATACAGCGAAAGAATTGTTACATTATCAAAAAGGTTAGAAATAAAAGGCTTTCTCAAAATATTAATTTTGAGAAAGCCTTTTATTTTTAGTATGAATAAATCAATGTGTAGTACCTTGTAAAGTATTTGTAAGGAACGCTCTTTGATTGATCTCCTTTTTCAAAAATTAGTGAGTTAGCCATAATATCTCTATCTACAAAACTCCATCCATCTTGCTCCATCATATCGATAAAAGGTTCCATTTTTCCGCGCTTTACTAAGTAGGGGTATTGATTATCTATCGGTTCTACTTCCACCATTTCTTTATCTTGAATAACCATCTTAGACATAGCTAAAGCAAATGGAACTGGGTTTCCTTCTTGGAAAATAACATCCCTTTTATAAAAAATAAATATGGATAGTGAGGTGCATACTAGCAATGTGAATATAAAGAATTTTGACTTAAACAAGTGGTTCACATCCTTTATTTACAAGCGTATACTACTTTCAATGTATTACAAGAAATTCCCTTCTGAAAAAGAATGAACAAAAGTTCAAAAGTGTATTTACATTTGTTCAACTAAGGGTTAGAATGAAGTTGTTAAAAGATATGAGGAGTGAAGATAATGAACATTGCAAAGTTAATTGATCATACAATTTTAAAACCAAATTCTACAAAAGAAGATGTTATGAAAGTAATCGAAGAGGCAAAGCAATACAAATTTGCTTCAGTTTGTATTAATCCTACATGGGTAAAGCTAGCTGCTGAAGAATTAGCTGGACATGATGTAGACGTTTGTACTGTAATCGGTTTCCCATTAGGAGCAAGCACTACTGAAACAAAAGCATTCGAAACAAAAGATGCTATCGCAAAAGGTGCAACTGAAGTTGATATGGTAATCAACGTAGGTGCTCTAAAAGATGGCGACAACGAATTCGTTGAAAAAGACATTTATGAAGTAGTACAAGCAGCAAAAGGAAAAGCTCTTGTAAAAGTAATCATTGAAACTTGCCTTCTAACAGATGAAGAAAAAGTTCGTGCTTGTGAATTATCAGTAAAAGCTGGCGCTGATTTCGTAAAAACTTCAACTGGATTCTCAACTGGCGGAGCAACTGCTGAAGATATCGCGTTAATGCGTAAAACAGTTGGACCAAACGTTGGCGTGAAAGCATCTGGCGGCGTTCGTACACGTGAAGATGCAGACAAAATGGTAGAGGCTGGAGCTTCTCGCGTTGGAGCAAGTGCTAGTGTTGCAATCGTATTAAATGATGCAAAAGGTGCTACAGATAACTACTAATCAATAAAGTGTGAAAAGCAATAGATACACGTTTAAAGTAAAGTGTATCTATTGCTTTAACAATTGAAAAGAATGTAAGCGGATACGAATGGGAGGAGAAGGCTTATGAAATACTTAATCGGTGTTTTAGGCCTCGTATTGATTTTAGGTATCGCTTGGCTTGCTAGTAATGATAGAAAGAAAGTCAAATATCGCCCAATCATAACGATGGTTATATTACAATTCATTTTGGGGTTTTTATTATTAAATACAAGTGTAGGGAATATATTAATTAGCGGAATAGCAGATGGTTTTGGAGAATTATTAAAATATGCCGCTGATGGTGTGAATTTCGTATTTGGTGGATTAGTAAATCAAAAAGAGTTTTCATTCTTTTTAAGTGTATTAATGCCAATCGTATTTATATCAGCTTTAATAGGTATTTTGCAACACATTAAAGTATTACCTATTATTGTGAAATCTATCGGTCTAGTATTAAGTAAAGTAAATGGGATGGGGAAACTCGAATCATATAACGCGGTAGCTTCTGCGATTTTAGGACAATCTGAAGTGTTTATTTCAGTTAAAAAACAACTAGGATTATTGCCAGAGAAAAGAATGTATACATTATGTGCATCTGCAATGTCTACGGTATCTATGTCTATCGTTGGATCATATATGGTGTTATTAAAACCGCAATATGTTGTAACCGCTTTAGTGCTTAACTTATTCGGTGGCTTTATTATTGCGTCTATCATTAACCCGTATGAAGTTACTGAAGAAGAAGATATGTTAGAAGTACAAGAAGAAGAGAAAAAGACATTCTTTGAAGTATTAGGGGAATACATTATAGATGGATTTAAAGTTGCGATTACAGTAGCAGCTATGTTAATCGGTTTCGTTGCCCTTATCGCATTCATTAATGCAGTGTTTAAAGGTGTAATCGGTATCTCATTCCAAGAAATTCTTGGTTATGTATTTGCACCATTTGCATTTATTATGGGTGTTCCATGGCATGAAGCAGTTAACGCAGGGAATATTATGGCGACAAAACTTGTATCAAATGAATTTGTTGCGATGACAGATTTAGCACAAGGAAACTTTAATTTCTCAGATAGAACGACAGCGATTATATCTGTATTCTTAGTTTCATTTGCAAACTTCTCCTCAATTGGAATTATTGCTGGGGCAGTTAAGAGCTTAAATGAAAAACAAGGGAATGTAGTCGCAAGATTTGGTTTGAAATTACTTTTCGGTGCAACGTTAGTAAGTTTCTTATCAGCAACAATCGTTGGCTTATTATTTTAACAGATTCATATAATATAAAAAGGAATGGTGATTGTAATGAGAATGGTAGATATTATTGCGAAAAAACGTGATGGAAAAGAATTAACAACTGAAGAAATTAATTTCTTTATTAACGGTTATACAGACGGAAGTATTCCTGACTATCAAGCGAGTGCACTTGCAATGGCAATTTTCTTTAAAGATATGACGGATCGTGAACGTGCAGATTTAACGATGGCAATGGTTGAGTCTGGAGAAACAATTGACTTATCAGCAATTGAAGGCATTAAAGTAGATAAGCATTCAACTGGCGGTGTTGGTGATACAACAACATTAGTATTAGGACCATTAGTCGCTGCTTTAGATGTACCAGTAGCAAAAATGTCTGGTCGTGGTTTAGGACATACGGGCGGGACAATTGATAAATTAGAAGCGGTAGAAGGATTCCACGTTGAAATTACGAAAGAACAGTTCATTGATATTGTAAACCGTGACAAAGTGGCTGTTATCGGACAAACAGGAAACTTAACACCTGCAGATAAAAAAATCTATGCACTTCGTGATGTAACAGGAACAGTAAACTCGATTCCTTTAATCGCAAGTTCAATTATGAGTAAAAAAATAGCAGCTGGTGCTGATGCGATCGTACTTGATGTAAAAACAGGTGCAGGAGCATTTATGAAAACAGAAGAAGATGCAAAAGAATTAGCTCATGCAATGGTACGTATCGGAAATAATGTTGGACGTCAAACGATGGCAGTAATTTCAGATATGTCACAACCTCTTGGTTTTGCGATTGGTAACGCTCTAGAAGTGAAGGAAGCAATTGATACTTTAAAAGGCGAAGGTCCAGAAGATTTAACAGAATTAGTACTTGTATTAGGTAGCCAAATGGTTGTACTTGCGAAAAAAGCAAATACATTAGAAGAAGCTCGTGAAATGCTAATTGAAGTGATGAAAAATGGAAAAGCAACTGAGAAATTTAAAGAGTTCTTAAGCAACCAAGGCGGAGACAGCTCGATTGTAGACAATCCAGAAAAAATGCCACAAGCGAAGTATGTAATTGATGTACCTGCAAAAACTTCAGGTGTGATTTCAAACATTGTTGCAGATGAAATCGGTATCGCAGCTATGTTATTAGGTGCAGGTCGTGCGACAAAAGAAGATGAAATCGATTTAGCGGTAGGATTAATGTTACGTAAAAAAGTTGGCGATGCAGTAAAAGAAGGCGAGCCGTTCGTAACGATCTATGCAAATCGCGAAAATGTAGAAGATGTAAAAGCAAAAATCTATGAGAACATTTCTATCGCTGAAACAGCAGTGGCTCCTAAATTAGTTCATACAGTTATTACTGACTAATCATAATTACATTTACTTTGAGGAGGAAATAATATGGATAAGAAAAAATATATCGAAGAAGCAAATAAGATGTTATCGAAAGCGTATATTCCGTATTCTAAATTTCCTGTTGGCGCAGCATTAGTTACGAAAGAAGGTAAAATTTATACTGGTTGTAATATAGAAAATGCTTCTTACGGTTTATGTAACTGTGCAGAAAGAACAGCGATCTTTAAAGCAGTATCAGAAGGTGAGCGCGATTTTAGTTACTTAGTCATTACAGGCGAAACAGACGGACCGATTTCACCATGTGGTGCATGTAGACAAGTTATTGCTGAATTTTGTAATCCGAAAATGCCAGTTTTACTAACAAATGTAAAAGGCGATGAAAAAGAAGTGACTGTAGAGCAGTTACTGCCTGGTGCCTTTTCAATTGAAGATTTAAAATAAGTTAAAAGGCCATTCCACAATTAATAGTTGTGGAATGGCCTTTTTTATTTTCAATAATAGAATGTAATAATCTGTTCATATTCCGTTCATAAACTTTGCGTAAAATGATTGCAGTGAATAAAGAAAATGACAATATGAATTGTCGTTCTACAGCAGGAGGAATATGATGAAGAAATTATATAATGCAGCATTCATTTACTTAATTATTGGTTTATTATCAGGTGTATTTGCTAGAGAGTATATGAAAGCGCAAGGAATTAAAGGATCCACTATGTTGCAATTAGTGCATACACACGTATTAGTGCTCGGCTTCGTATTCTTTTTGATCGCTTTAGCTCTATTTAAAGTATTTAATGTCCGTGAAACAAAAAGTTTTCGTGCGTGGTTTGTTGTTTATAACATAGGACTTATTTTTACAATCGCTACAATGGTATTTAGAGGTATTCTACAAGTGAATGGAACTGACTTTAATGGTTTAAGCCATATGGCTGGATTAGGTCATGTCATTATAAGTGTTGGGCTCGTTTGGTTTATGATTTTGCTCAAAAAATCTTTTAAATAGATAGGAGTGGAGAGTATGAGTTTAGCACTTTTATCAAGTATAGTAGCGGTTTGTATGGCCGTTGGAGTTATGTTTCTTCGCTTTAAGTCAGCGAAAAAACCGGTAACGAAAAAGAAAATTATATTACCGCCAATTTTTATGAGCACTGGTGCAATGATGTACTTCTTACCAGAGTTTCGATTAACGTCTTTAGAAATAGTAGAGGCAATTAGCGTAGGACTTATTTTCTCTATATTTCTTATTAAAACATCTAAGTTCGAAATAAGAGGCGAAGACATATATATGAAACCATCAAAAGCGTTCATATTTATTTTAGTTGGTTTATTAGCTGTCCGGGTAGCATTAAAATCATATTTAAGTCAATCAATTGATTTAGCACAATTAAGCGGGATGTTTTTCTTACTCGCATTTGCGATGATTGTATCGTGGAGAATTGCGATGTATCGCTCGTTTACTAAATTAGAAAAGACAATAAAAAGAGCTGGAATTTCTATATAGGAATTTCAGCTCTTTTTATGTTTTATACGATTGTTTTTTTAGCTTTGATTTCATTTGCTTAATTTTAAACGTATTTGAGCATCTTGTAATGCAACTGGTGTAACATTAAGACCATTGTGATCAACAATTTTTGTGTTTAATAAAATGGAATCTAAGCTCCCGCGAAATGTTTTTGTATAGTTTTGACGCAACATTTGTTGTTCTTGTTTTTCATCAACTGTTAATCCAGATGTTCTTTCTTTTTTGATAATTCGTTAATACGGAATAAAATGTTTTGCATTTTGTTCACCTCTTATTTTAAATTAAATTAGTTACTTACTAATTTATAGTTATTTTAACTTTTTCATATGAATATGTCAAGAAGGGTAAAAGAAAAGTAGACACCCGTATTACAGTAAGTGGGTGTCTACAAGGAAAATATAAGGTTTAGCTTAATTCATGTAAGTGACTAACAAGTTCTGCTGTTTTAGAAAAGAATGGAGAATGATCAGCTTCCAAAGTAATGATTTTCACACAAGGAGTTTCTGTATTCATTCGGCGCTGAAAATCAATCGGAATTGCTCTATCTAGAGTCGTTTCGATATAAATACGATCTATAGTTCCAAAGTTTTCTTCAGATATTTTTATCTCTTGCTGGAATGGTCCTAGTGGTTGAGGACGCATTTGTTTGAAAGAAGATTCTTTAATAGCTGCATCTTCTGTAGCATTTAAAAATGTTTGTTCAGTCAACTCTGGTATAAGTTCTGCAGTCATGTCATTCTCATTAATTGAGAATTGTGGACCAGCTTCACCATCTAATTTACTACCAAGACTTTCTCCGCTTTGTGGTAAGAATGCACAAAGATATACTAATTTATCGATTTTATTTGGTATAAGTTCAGCTGTTTGAGTGATCACAATTCCACCCATACTATGTCCAACAAGAATAACTTTTTCATTTTGTTGATCTATAGTAGCTGTTACTACATTAACATAAGAATCTAACGTTATATTTTGTGATGGAGTCATATCTTTTCCACTTCCAGGTAAGTCTAGTGTAACAACTGTATGTCCGAAAGCCTCTAGTTGAGGTTTTACAAATTCCCATGCCCATTCGCCTTGCCATGCTCCATGTACTAAAACGTAAGTACTCATTTAACCAACACTCCTCTAATGATTATAAGATTTATTCTTTCGTGATATTGATGATGTATACTTAGTGTATAGGAAGTGGTTTGATAAATATAATGAAGGTTATTTATAGATGATATAAATATCTTTTATATAAGGAGAACAGAATGAACGTTTTTGATTTTAAAGTTTTTAAAAATGTGGCTCGGTTGAACAGCATTAGTTTAGCAGCGAAAGAATTACATATGACACAGCCGGCTATAACTCATATCATAAACAAATTAGAGAAACGATATGCTTTAACTTTATTTGATCGCTCTAGAAAAGGAACGATGTTAACTGAAAATGGAAAGGAATTTTTAGTTTGTGTAGATCGACTTCTAATGGAGTATGAAAACCTTGAAGAAACAGCTTTACAATTAAAAAATAATAACTTGTATAAGATTGTATTAGCTACATATCCTTCAGTTACTGTATATTGTTTGGCGGAGTGTATCGAACTAGGTAATTTTGATCAAAGTCAGTATGTGCTTGCAGTTCGAGAAGGAAGCTATCAAGAAGTGTTAGATTGGCTGTCTTCTGGAAGTGCAGATTTTTCTATTTCTATAAAAGAAAATTTAATACCAGGATTTCATTATGATGTAATTGGTGAAGATCCGTATGTTATGGTTTCTTCTAAGTCAGTTCCATCTGGTCTTACAATGAAAGAGTTGAAAAATTATCCTTTTATAATGCCGCTCTCTGGTTGTAAAGAAGTACTTGAACCATATTTGACGAAAAATGAAATAGTAGTTAATAAAGTGATGGAATCAGAGACAATTAGTTCGGCGTTAGCACTGGCTTTACAAGTTAAAGGAATAACAATCGTTCCATTATCAGGACTTCATAAACAAATTATTCATGACTTCATCGTGCAACCGATAGAAATTAAAATTCCACGACAACTTATTATGCAATGGTCACCTAAAAAAGAAAATGACCCATTGTTTCTGACGTTTGCTATGAATTTATTAGCGCAGTTACAAAAAAAGAAAAAATAATAACATGTTTGTAAAAAAGGTAAGTTCGACTCACTTGAACTTGCCTTTTTTATTTATACCCAATATAAGGATATATCATAAAGTCCGATTAAAATGAGTAGTACCCCTGCTATACGCTGAATGTTTTTTCCTGTTTTTCGGCTCTTTTTAAGTAGTGCTCCATTTAATCCAAGGTAGGAGATGATGAACATAAGTACAACGATAGGTAGAGCGGTTCCTATTGAAAAGAATGTCGGAAATAAGTACCCATAATTATATGATAAAGATAAAGGGATTAACGTTCCGAAAAATAGCACAAACATAGTCGGACAGAAAGCTAAAGAAAAGAAGAACCCAAGTGAAAATGAGCTGACTTCATTTTGTTTTCGTATAAATTTGATAGGGAAGATGGTAGAGAAGAAACTTCTTCCTTTTATAATACCTGATAAGTTCCATTTTTAGTAAGCTGTTTCCACGTTTTACCGTCATCTGTAGAGAGGAACACATTTGCTTTCATTGTAGCAAAAACTATTTCAGCTGAATTTTGAGGATTTTGTGATATGTACATAATTGTATCTTTAGAATCTAAAGATGGAATCTGTAAGTTTGTTTCTTCATTTGTAGCAATTGATTTCTTCGTAATCAGTTGCTCAGTTTGCTTATTAATAGAGGCATAGATAATGTCTTCATTACTTAATGTAACTGCGGTCGATTCAACTGGTTTAGAAAATAGTTCAAATGTATTTCCATAATCTGTAGACAAATATACACCGTCTTTAGCACTTACCGCGACTACACTAGATTGATCTGGATGTGCTGAAAAGGAATGGATTGTACTTGAAAGACCGTTTAATTTACTATTTTTCCAATCTTGTCCGTTGTTCGTACTGAAATAAAAACCTTGTTGTAATTTAGAATTTGGACGCTCATTGTATAAATAAATTGCTTCCGTATTATATCCGACAGCAAGGTTATGAAAATCAGATTCTCCATAAAAGGTTAGCTTTTCAAGGGTATTACCACCATCAGAACTTTTCATTAATCCTAAAGGGTCTTTTAAGTTTGCTCCTGGTTCAGGATGCCCGCTAGCAAAAAATCCATTTTTTGTTGTCTGAAAGCCCATATAATCGTGTAACTGTGTAGTAGTTTCAAACCATTTACCATTTTGATAAACTTTTATACCACTGTGAGTTGCGATAGAAACCCCAGGCATATTTCCCGCGTAGCCAATTCCATGAATGTGTTCGATTTTTCCAGATGTAATTTCTTTATAAAAGTTTTGCGGAATCGTATTTGCTGTTTCCTTATTTTTGGGTTGAGATTGCACGGTTTCTTTTTTAGCTGGTGCTGTTTCAGCATTGCTAGAACATCCTGAAATTATGAATAAAGAAGTAATTGCTAACCCTGTTGCTACATAATGTTTCACTTTTGTAGACTCCTTTCCATATATATGAGATTTTAAGTATATGGAATAAATGTCAAGAAATTGTGGAGTGGTATGCATAATTTAGAGTGGAAGGGGCCCTAGTAATGAAGATTTTCTTTTCTCTATGAGTACTATTAATTGACGAAAAATTATAACAATAATAGAATGAATTATATTGGATAATCAGTTTCAAAATTATACATAGAACGCTAGGGGGATTATTATGAAATCAACATTTTTTGCTCAAAATAGAGAACGATTAGTAAACACATTACCGGATGAATCTATTACTATTTTATTTGCTGGGCAAGCACCTCATATGTCAGCCGATGCACATTATAAATTTGTGCCGAATCGAAATTTTTACTATTTAACGGGAATCGATGAGCCAAATGTTATTTTCATGTTGAAAAAGTTTGGAAATAGTGTGGAAGAAACTCTTTTCATTGAAAAATCAGATCCAGTAATGGAAAAATGGGACGGTAAAACAGTTTCTAAAGAAGATGCAGAACAAATTTCAGGCATAAAAAAAGTTGTATATATAGAAAGCTTTGAGAAGACAATGGCAAATACACTTTTCACAGAAAATGTGAAGCATCTGTATTTAGATTTAGAGCGTCGTGAGTGGAAGGGTACTGAGACGAAAACGTTAGCGTTTGCTAAATATGTAAGAGAACAGTATCCACACGTTTTAATTGGTAATGTATATCCGCATATTTGTGAATTACGAGTGTTTAAAACGGAAGAAGAAATTGAAATCATTAAAGAGGCGATTGCTGTAACTAAAGAGGGTATTTATAACGTGCTGAAGCATGCAAAAGCAGATGTGATGGAATATGAATTAGAAGCTCATTTTGATTTTACGCTTAAATCATCTGGAATTAAACATCATGCATTCAATACAATTTTGGCGAGTGGTAAAAATGCTACAGTCCTTCATTATGAAGATAATGATGCACAAATTCAAAATGGTGATTTAGTGCTGCTCGATTTAGGTGCTCAAAAAGATTACTACAACGCTGATATTAGTTATACATTCCCAGCTAGTGGAACATTCTCTAGTCGCCAAAAACAAATATATAATATCGTGTTAAAAGCATTGAAAGAAACAACGGAGCTTATTAAGCCAGGATTAAATTTTGCTGCATTAAATGAGCATACAAAAAAGGTACTAGCAGAAGAGTGTAAAGAAATTGGCTTAATTCAAGAAGATGAAGAGTTATCAAAATACTATTATCATGGCGTCAGCCATTTCCTTGGTTTAGATACTCACGATGTAGGAACATACAAAGATAGAGTGTTAGAAGAAGGTATGGTTATAACAATCGAACCTGGTCTTTATATTGAAGAAGAATCAATTGGAATTCGTATTGAAGATGATATCCTTGTAACAAAAGATGGGTATGAAAACTTGTCAAAAGATATTATTAGAGAAGTTGAAGAGATTGAAGAGTTTATGAGTGAAAATAATGTGAATGTAAAAGAAGATGAAGTTGTTACGAAATAATCATTAGTAGAGGCGCTCAATTTTGGGCGTTTTTTTATTTGATCCATTGCACATCTCCATATTTTCTTGAAAATCATCTTTTATAATGATTTTGAAAAAGAAAAGGGAGGGGTTTTCGATGAAGAGATTTGTATTAACAGCAGTTACAGTCTCCGTAATATCTTTAATTGCTGCATGTTCTGCGACCACAAATACAACAAATGATCATAAAAATATGGACGATAAAAAAACAACACAGACTGAAACGGCTACAAAACCATTGAAAGTTGTAAAAGGGCCAGAAGTTACTTTAGTAGCGAAAGAAGAAAAGCAAAAGCTAAGTAACGGTGTTATTGTTCCAGTCTGGACATTTAATGGCTCATCCCCAGGTCCAGAAATCAGAGTGAAAAAAGGTGAAAAGGTTAAAGTGACATTAAAAAATGAATTATCTGCACCAGTATCTATTCATTGGCATGGGTATCCTGTCCCAAATAACATGGATGGAATTCCAGGTGTGACGCAAGATGCGGTTGAACCTGGAAAGAGTTTCACCTATGAATTTGAAGCGAACGTACCAGGAACATATTGGTATCATTCGCATCAAGATTCTGTGAATCAACTAGATAGAGGTTTATATGGTGCTCTCATTGTAGAAGATACTAATGAAAAATATGATAAAGATTACACATTAATGTTGGATGAATGGGTTACAGATAAAGAAGAAATTAATAAGCAGTTAAAAGAAATGACAAAAGGGCCAACAGGTAATAAATCTAAGGGTAATGAAAATACGAAAAAGAATGATGATATGAAAGGTATGGATCATTCCGGTATGGACAGTGATAAAAAAGACTCTAGTAATATGGCAGGAATGGACCATGGAAATATGAAGATGGAAGGTCATGATATGAGTATGTATGACTTATTCACAATCAATGGTAAAAGCGGAGATTTAGTAGAGCTGTTAAAAGTGAATGAAGGGGATAAAGTTCGTCTTCGACTCGTTAATGCTGGTTATCTATCACATGATATACATGTTCACGGTCATGATATAAAAGTAATTGCGACAGATGGTCAACCAATTAACGATCCAAAAGTTATAAAAGACAAAGTAATTTCAATCGCACCGGGTGAACGTTATGATATTGAATTTACTGCTAATAATACTGGAAAATGGTACGTTGAAGACCATTCAGAAAGTAAAGGTGCAAAAGGAATGAAAGCTGTTATTGAATATGATGGCAGCAAAGAGATGAAAGACAAAGCAGATGAAAAAGAAAAATTACCGAAATTAGATATGACGAAATATGGTGCTAAAAAACCAGGTAGTTTCACGTTAAATCAACAGTATATTGCCACATATAATATGGACTTGAATACGCAAATGAATGGAAATGAAATGGTATATACAATTAACGGAAAGGTATTCCCAGATATTGACCCAATTTCAGTGAAAAAGGGTGACTTAGTAAAAGTAAAATTAGTAAATCGCTCTAAAGTGGACGATCATCCGATGCATTTACACGGTCATTTCTTCCAGGTGTTAAGTAAAGATGGAAAACCGGTAGAAGGTTCTCCAATTGTGAAAGATACTTTGAACTTAAAACCAGGAGAAGAATATGAAGTAGCCTTTGTAGCAGACAATCCGGGTGAATGGATGTTCCACTGTCATGATTTACACCATGCTTCAGCGGGGATGGTAACAGAAGTGAAATATACAGATTATAAATCTGATTATGTTCCAAACCCTAACATTCCTAATAAGCCAGAATAATATGAAGCAGTTATCCTATGGATAGCTGCTTATTTATTTTCGTTGCAAGTGTTAATGCATATGTTGATCGTGCCCGGATGAAGATGGGGGAGTATGATCGGGGAATGTCACGAACACGGCAACGATAATTACCACACTAATTGAAAGTAATAATAAAAAACGCCGTTGGATAAAAGTAGAAAAGGTTTCTGATAAAAGTTGAATTATACATGACATAGTTATTGTTATAGTAAGTAAAAGACTAATGAACAGTATACTGTGGGCTTGTTGAGCGTTTAACATTTCTGTAATCATAGCTCCCATCATACTTGCCATTAATCCAGAGAACAGTCCTTCTAAAGCAGTATATAGGTGAAAACGTAGACCGACTAAAAAACCGATAAACCCACTAATCAAAATAGCAAGCAAAGTAGAATATAGTAATTCTCCTTTGAAGAGAATCCCTAAATAAAAACCTATACTTAAACCGATACACATACTAAAAGACATAATAAATACCATATACTCCATTAGGGTACCCTTACGTTTAGAAATATATGATGTAATAATAATCGAGATACAACAAAGTGTTAAGGCAGTTAACGTATAAGCGAACATCATGATACCTCCCTGTCCTATCATTCACTTCATCATATGTTCAAATGGAGAGTACTTATGCTAATATATATCTGCAAATTATCTGCACAATTTAAAAAAGGTAAGTTCAATATAATTTTCAAATAATGATGGTTCTCTTAGTGGACGATGCTTCATAAAGAATTGTTGTATTTATATTTTGAAAGAATATATGTAAGCAAGTAGTAGTGAATGGAAAAGATGTTCGATTTTTGAGCGTCTTTTTTGTCTATAAGCATGAGAAAGAAAGTGTTATATAATGAGTTTCTATTGTGAAGCCATAAAGAATAAGCGTATAATATTATAGGTCTCTCATTTGTGAGGCAAACCGCGAATGATAAATAAGATGGTTGTTTTATCATCGCTTCTAAACAGATAGACAATGAAAGTAACACTGGAATACAGATAGGGAGTTAGAAGATGAAATTAATTATTGCCGAGAAACCAGATCAAGGTTTGGCTCTTGTTTCACAGTTTAAATATCGCCGGAAAGATGGGTATTTAGAAGTAGAAGCAAATGAGTTATTTCCAAATGGAGCGTACTGTACATGGGCAATTGGTCATTTGACGCAGTTATGTAATCCAGAACATTATCACGCTGAGTGGAAGAAATGGTCACTTAATACATTGCCGATGATTCCAGAGCGTTTTCAATTTGAGGTAACAAAGTCAAAGTATAAGCAATTTAACGTTGTGAAACAGCTGTTACATAATCCACAGGTAACAGAAATTATTCACGCGGGCGATGCTGGGCGTGAAGGGGAACTGATTGTAAGAAATATTATTAATCTTTGCAACGTGCAAAAGCCAATGAAGCGTCTTTGGATTTCATCTTTAACGAAGCAAGCTATTTATCAAGGATTTAAAAACTTACTAGATGAAGCAGATACGATTAATACGTATTACGAAGCATATACAAGATCTTGCGCTGACTGGGTCGTTGGTATGAATGCATCGCGTGTCTTTAGTATTTTGCTAAAGAAAAAAGGAATGAATGATGTGTTTTCCGCTGGTCGTGTACAAACACCAACATTAGCACTCATTGTAAAGCGTGAAAAAGAAATAGAGAACTTTAAGTCAGAGCCGTTTTGGGAAGTGTTCGCAACCTTTAATATAGAAGGAAAGAAATATGAGGGGAAATGGGAGAAAGATAATGAGTCCCGCTTAAATGACCCTGATTTGGCAAATAAAATTGCAGCGTTTTGTCAAAACAAACCGGCTGTAGTAAAAGAAATGAAAACGGAGCGTAAAGAGTTTCAGCCGCCGTTTTTATTTAATTTATCAGCACTGCAAGCAACGGCGAATAAAGCCTTTAAATTTTCACCGAAAAAGACACTTGATATAACGCAAGCACTATATCAAAAAGGGATTGTCTCTTACCCTCGTTCGGATTCTAACTATGTTACACAAGGAGAGGCAGCGACGTTCCCTGATATTTTACAGAAGTTAAGTCAGTTTGATGAATATAAAGGTTTATTGCCAGCACCAATTGAATCGATTATGAATAATAAGCGTTATGTGAATGAAAAGAAAGTTACAGATCACTACGCAATTATACCGACAGAGCAAGTTACAAATCCAAGCAAACTATCAGGTGATGAAAAGAAAATTTACGATATGATCGTAAGAAGGCTGATTGCGGCGCATTATGAAGTAGCAATCTTTGACTACACAACGATTACAACTCTTGTAGACGAACGTGCTGCGTTCATTTCGAAAGGAAAACAACAAATTCAAGAAGGATGGCGTAAAGTCATTTTCCAAGACGATAAAGATGACGAAACGATTCTTCCAATTGTAGCTGAAGGTGAACAAGGGAAAGTTGTAAAGGTGAAAGTGAAAGAGGGGAAAACACAACCACCGAAACGTTATACAGAAGGACAACTTATTACGTTAATGAAAACGGCCGGTAAGTATTTAGAGAATGAAGAGCTTGAGAAAGTATTGAAGAAAACAGAAGGTTTAGGTACGGAAGCGACTCGTGCCGGTATCATTACGATGCTGAAAGACCGTAAATATATAGATGTACAGAAAAACCAAGTGTACGCAACCGACAAAGGGAAAGTATTAATTACAGCAATCGGTGATAAAATACTAGCTTCACCAGAAATGACAGCAAAATGGGAGCAACGCCTTGCGGAAATTGGAGAAGGTACAGCTTCACCAGCGACATTTATGGAGCAAACGAAAAAGCTATCAGCTAAAATTATTGAAGACGCGGTAGAAATGTCGGAGAAATGGGATTTCACCGGATTACATGTTGAATCGATTGAGCGAAAAGGATCGAAATTTACAACAGGTAAAAAGGTCGGGAACTGTAAAAAATGCGATGGCGATGTTATTGATAAGTCGACGTTTTACGGTTGTTCTAACTACAATACAACACAATGTGACTTTACCATCTCGAAGAAGATTTTAAGCAAAGCTATTTCGCAAAAAAACATGACGAAACTATTAAAAGGTGAGAAGACCGATTTAATTAAAGGCTTTAAAAAAGGCGAGAAAACGTTTGATGCGAAGTTAGAGTGGAAAGATAATAAGATTAATTTTGTGTTTGAGAATTAAGTGGTTTTAACAAATGAAAAAGCCCTTTCCCGAGTAAAATGTGCTGTATTAGGTTTGAAAATATAGATAGAAAAGAAAAAGCATGACAATTTTATGTCATGCTTTTTTATTTTATATGCAAACTGTTGATTTGTAAAAAAGATTGATGAGAACGTGTATGTTCAAGGATGGTAAATGTTGTGTAAGAAATAACAAATCTTTTATTGCCCATGACAAGTTTTTTTAATGTGCTTTAACGGGATTAGTATTGTATATGAAAAGCACTCTGGAATCTTTTTTGATTTTAGCGAAAGAAAACAACAAAAAATAGTAGAATTTAGAAAAATAGCCCTCCACCAACCCCTTTTTGGTTAGATGGAGGGCTATTTTTTTCATGTTTTGACAAGCGGCGGTGAGGTAAGCCTGCATTTGGACAGATTTCAGCCCTCGAAACCGAGCATATCGATAGCCATGTAGTTCTTTTGCATCCGCAAAGCTTCGCTCTATAGTTGAACATCGTACTTTATACAACTTTTTCCCTGTAGCTGTTAGTTTGTTTTTTCTAGCGATATCTTTATATTTCTCCCATATATGATGGGTGATAACTTTTTGTTTTTGTTTCTTTGAAAAGCATACCTCACGTAGCGGACAAACAGCGCAGTCTTCTGGATTCGATTTATATTGACGATATCCTTCGCGATCCGTTGTCGCATATTCTAAAATACATCCCATCGGACAAGCAAATGCATTCATTTCTTCTACATATTTAAATTGGCTTTTCGGTACTTCTTTATTTCTCTTTCCAAATCGGCGATACCCCATCACCATAAATATATTTCTTTCTGATAACTTCTTACAGATATATCCTGTAAAATAGCCTGCATCAAGAGCTACAGCTTCCACTTCAAATCCGAATTTATCAACTTGAGCTTGTAGACGTGCTAAATACGGCTCGGAATCTGCCATATTTCCAGCCGTTATATAGGTATCTGTAATAATATTGTACTTCGCATCAGTCGTACGATGATCTAAAAAATGAAAACCGTTCGGTTTTCCATCTCTCATTAAAAATCCACTATCTGGATTCGTTGTACTTATCCGAGTTTTTTTAGTAGGGGTATCACTTTCCTTTCTAGGTTTTAATTCTTTTTTCCGTGCGCCTCACGATCTTCGATTACCGCAGCTTCTAGTTCATCTATATAGAACTTTGCCTTTTCTTTTTTATATTTATGTACAAATTTATTTTTATTGGCATTGGCCTTAATGTGTGTGGAATCTGTCATCAACGCACGTCCTCCTACCATACGGCGCTCCGTCGCTTGTCTCACAATCTCATCAAAAATTTCTTCGAAAATATTTGTATGAACGAAACGAGTACGGCGATTCCAACTGATTGTAGAATGATCTGGAATTGTATCTGATAGAGAGAACCCTAAAAACCAACGGTAGGCAATGTTCGTTTTAATCTCCTTTTCCAATTGACGCTCAGAACGAATACCATAAAAATATCCAATAAACATCATCTTAAATAAAACGATAGGATGGATTGACGGACGGCCATTGTTTTCACAATAATAAGGGCGTAACTTCTCCTCAATAAAATCAAAACTAATTGTCGCTTCAATCGCACGAAGGAAATGATCTTGTGGAACCAATTCTTCTACAGAAACAGATACACGCTCGTCGCGATGATTTTTTAAAGCACCCATCATAAGAAATCTCTCCTTTTCCTCTTTTTTATCAGTGTTGACACATAAAAAGAGGTTCAGACACAAAAATAGGCTGTGGAGAAGGCTTTCTCCACAGCCTGGAAAAGCACTCTAATTAATAGAGTGCTTTCTATTTTAAAAACAAACCGTTAGTTGGTGTTTAATTTGTACTTTTTATTGTCTTGCAACACCCTAATTTACAAGCTTCGAAAAAGAGTTCGAATAACTCTTCCTATTTCTTTAAATTATTAATAATTTGGTTTTCCATGTCAGATAATGTAGTTTCTAAAGAACTGAACTCTTCATTTTTTATAGGGCTAGCATTATTAGGATTATTCTTATTTCCGTTTTTGATTGGGATCAAATTATGTTTTGGAGCATAGCGTTTAACTTTTTTATCTTTATCAATTGTAAATTTACCTTGATAAGAGTTTAAAGTAATAAATACTTTTTCCTTAAGACCAAAAAAGTCCTCTTTATCCTCTTTAGCGAATATTAAAACCTCGTCATCCTTTTTAGAAGTTGGAGCGCCATCAAATAGAACTTCAACTTCTGTGTTCAATTCATCTTTAGGTATTTTTAATTTTTCAGGATCATACTCTTGTAATTTTCCTTTTGTTGTTTTTCCACCGATTTCAACAATTTGAATTATATCTCCAGCTTTAACAGCATCGTTAAAACTCTTTGAAACTTGAATTTTCGAACGAGTAAATGTATTCGTATTAAAGTCAAAGTATTCGGAATCCAAAACTTTCCCTTCAACAATCACATCAGACTCTATTGTTAATGCTTTTGCATCTCTGAATCCTTTGGCGAAATCAGCAGATGTAATAACTTGCTCAACATTTTTTACTGTATTGGCGGATGCTTTTATTGTTGGCTGTTCAAATTTAGTTTCATTGCCACTATAAATATAAAATGCTACTGAAGTTATTACAGCAGTTATTATTCCTGCACTAATAGTTTTCTTTTTCATATATACATCTCCATCCGTAAGATAATAAAAAAATTAATATAATGAGTTGATCCCGTACAGTGAGCCTAAGTCTGGTGTATTCACATATCTTTTTGCATCACCAGGTTCACCAGAATCTAGCTGGCACATAATAGAGTCACCTTCCGCATTATTATGAGCAAGACCAAAAGCATGTCCCATTTCATGTGCAAGAGTACCTCTTTTATAAAAATCATTGAATTCATTATAGTTTGGTGCATTTATCAATATTTTCGTCCAAGAATAGTTTTCTTCATAAGGTTTAACTTCACTCCCGCTTTTGTAAAACCTTGCTATTCCTAGTGTATGTTCTGAATATGGGAAATAATTCCTTTTGTAAATATCCATTACACTGGAAGGCTTGTTAGTAGTTTTTCTAAATGAAATAGGTGTAGACAAAATGTGACCTGTATGCACCCAAGCACTCATAGAATCGTTAATTCTAGATGTTTCTCCAGATGCGGAACTATCAATCCAATAATACTGAGTCGAGTTTCCCCAGTCTCCAACTCCGCTTGTTAATCTGAAACCGAATGTTCCAAAATGGGTGCCCGCCGAAGCAGAGGATGGTAGAGTGATAGCTGCAGCAGAAATTAATGCCAAAGAAAAACCAATCAACTTTTTCATCTTTTTCACACAAAAACCTCCTGAAATTGTAATAAAGTGTAAGAAAATAGAATGAAATATATATTCATATATTATAATAACTGAAATTTAAGATAAAGTATATAGGTGTAAAACTCACCTTATATTTCTTAATAATATTTTAACATTCAGAATCAAATTGCGTGTATATAAAGTAAAAATATATTGTATGATTGGAATAAAAGAAAGGAAGATATAAATGGAAAAATTGAAATTTATATTTTTAACTTTAGGGGCAGTGATATTTATTTTATCTGGATGTAATGTTGATACAAATGATAGTGAAATTCAACTAAAAAAAGAGTGTGGGATCAATTAACTGATTCTCAAAAAAGTGAAGTGATAGGAGGATGGAAGAAAGCAGAAATACATAAGGTGGTTTTAACAGAAGAAATGATGAGAGGTATAAAAGATAAATCATATTTAAATGAAGAAGTTTACTTAATTAATTATAAATCTAAAAAGAGTGAAATCCTGGGAAATATAGGTGTATATGTGGATGCGGAAAGTGAAAAAATTATTGGAGGTCGTATTAGAGATTGACATTTGAATGAGCGGTATGGCACAAGAAACTTATTTGTTTTCATAAGTATTGTTTTTAAACAACAAATGAAAGAACTTTTAAATGTTTTTATGGAATTATTATTTAAAATGAAAAGCGCACTGTTCTATGAAGTGAACCCCGAAAACGGGACATGTAATGGAGTAAGACTTCAAAAAATAATGAATATATATTATATTGTTAGAGATAGTGAAGAGGATAAATTGTACAGAAATGGTTTTTTTAAATGGATATGTTGCAACAAGTAATAGATAAATTTAAGTTGAATGTGTTAGCAGTTGAGAACGTTCCTGAGTCTTTTAGTTCGATTGTATATAAAATCAAGCTAATTGATCATCGTACGGTATATATATAAATTCCTTATTCCAAAGTGAAACTTGAACGTGAGTATACTGTACTTAAACGATTATGCAATGAGCTACCCGTACCAGAAATATTAGACTATTGGGAAGGTAATGAAGATGTCACTGGAGCTTTATTATTATCCGAAATCAACGGTGTGCCAATTACTGAGAAGGTGGATAAAGCTTTAGCTTATGATATCGGAGTACACCACGCAATGCTGCATGCAATCATTCCAAATGAGCAGGATTTCAAAAGTGCCATTTCCAATGTATATGGTCAACGGTCTGAGTTTATTGAGCGACAATTTTATTCCTTTGCAGAAGATGTAAAAGAAGTGATTGATCCCTGTTTATACGAACAATCATTGAAGCATTTTGACCGTCAAGTGAAATTACTTCCATCTCCAGATGGACCTAGTTATATACATATGGATTTTCGATCAGGTAATATTTTAGTTCATGAAAATCGAGTAGTCGGCATCATTGATTTTGAAAGTGCACGAATTGGTGCAACCGAAATGGATTTTATAAAAATTAATAGTGATATTTTAATGAAATATCCTGGAACATGGGATGCGTATAAAAAAGGCTATGAGTCCATTCGTCCACTGATTGATTTACAAGAAGTTTTACCGTTTTATCGCTTTACCGATGCGTTTAATGCAATTGGTTGGTGTAAAAGAAGAGGTATTGAAAAGCATCAAACTTTTTTACAGGAGAGTTTAGCATATTTAAACGTTTTTTTAGGAAGGAGGGATAGTTGAAAGAGAATTATCTAACGTCAATAACTGAGATTTTATTTATAAAGATTTTTCCATATTTCATTATTCAACAATTGGGCGCAATTGAGGAAGATACACATGTATAAAATGATCAAATTTTTTTATGAAAATCCAATTAAAACCTGCTGGAAAGGTATCCATTTTAATCAACTTTTTTCTAAATGGATGCTTTTTTAATTACAGTAACATATTGGTTTGCAAGCTGTTTTGGATCAAACTTTTTTATGAAAAAATCGTATCTAGTTGCCTCCTAGTTATAAAAGAAACTCCATTTTGATTAATCTTTTTTCAAAATGGAGTTTTTCTATTTGTTATTAAATAGGGATTGAAAGGTATTTTTTAATCAAACTTTATTTTAAAGCTACACAAACGATAAAAAATATTTGAAAAGGTAGTATTAAATACGACGGTGATATTATCTGTGTTATTTCTTTTGTATAAAAAACACGCAATAAAAATATCGCTCAAAATAATAAAATTTTATTGTAAAACGATAAAATTTATATTAAAATCAAAAACAGAATAAATAAGTTTGATGCTTTTTATTGAAAAGGTAACAACGTTATTTTTAAAATTAGAGGAGGTATAACTATGGACATTAACAATTTGATTATTGAAAATATGGATAACCCTCATGAGTTGGAGAGAATGTATAGAAAAGACCCGAATGCTTTTAAAAAGTCATTCTCACAAGCATGGGATGAAAACCCTGATTCTCAGCTTCTAGCTGCTTGGTATGAAAGATTGAATTTCAAGGAGACGGCAAATAAAGAAAAAATATCGCTGTTTCAAAAAGGATTCTTATTCATGGGCATGTTAGCTATTCTAGCTGGGCTAAGCACTAGAATCATTTTCCACTTTGTCGAGCAGGAAGCAATTGCTCCAATTAACTTGGCTTTTGGTGTAATTCCCTTTATTGCTGCTTATTTTATTTACAATAATACTCCGAAAAAAAGTATTATTTATTTTCTTGCAGCGTTGTTCTTAATTGCCGGGTTGTATCTTAATATGTTGCCATTAAATTATAAAGACAGCAGTATCCTTGCGTATTTACATCTTCCTATATTGTTATGGGTCTTATTGGGACTTGCGTTTACAGGAAATGAATATTCAAAAGGCAGTACAAGATTAGCGTATATTAAATTTAATTTAGAATATTGTCTTCTCTACGCGAGCATGGCAGTGAGCGGAATGATACTAGCGGCATTAACCATGCAGTTATTTAGGTTTGTTGACTTGAATATAGAAGACTTCTATTTTAGTAATGTTATTTTATTTGGTGCTGCCGCTCTCGCTATTGTGGCTGCATACTTGGCATCAATGAATCTTAAACTTGCTAAGAATATTACACCATACATATCTAAAATTTTTAGTCCTCTCGTACTGATCACATTGTTGATTTATCTTATAACGGTTATATGGGTCGGGAAAAATCCGTTCTTGGACCGCAATTTCCTAATGGCCTTCAACGGAATACTCCTTGGTGTATTGGCTGTTACCATATTTTCCATTGTTGAGAGTGATTCAGACGAGAGAAAGAACATTTCAGATTATATCAATTTTGCCTTAATTGTTCTTGCGCTTATTATTGACACTGTGGCTTTATCAGCTATCGTATTCAGACTTTCTTCTTACGGGATTACACCTAATAGACTTGCTGTTTTAGGCGTAAACATACTGATTTGGGCAAATCTCATTTGGATTATGTTCTCCTATATGCGTTTTCTACAAAACAAATCAGGACCGACAGCTATCCAAGATGCCGTTACGAAGTATTTGCCAATCTACGGACTTTGGGCAGCTTTCGTTATATTTACTTTTCCTATAATGTTTAAATAGAAAGGCTTTGTTAATCTAACGACAAGTTAATTTTCTATAATGTATAAAATCCTTAGAGCGGATAATTATCGTTACTTCTATAATTTCTCGAAAATAAAAAACGTCCCAAAGTAGGACGTTTTTTATTATGTGTATTGCTGTTTTTTCTTAATAAGCAACAACACCTGTGACACACAAGCTAGTACTGGTAGTTCTATTAAAGGTCCAATGACTAACGCAAGTGCGATAAGAGGCTCGTCTGGAAAAGCTGTTACAGCAATTGCGAGTGCAACAGGCGAGTTTCTCGCTAATGTTGTTAAGCTTAGGCTTACAGTGTCTTCATAAGATAAATGCATCATACGTCCTACAAACTGTCCTAGTATAAAGTTAATTATGAAGAACAGTAATACTGGTATAAGTAACAATAAAACAACATTCATATTTTGTAATAAGTACTTACCTTGTGAGGCAAACATCGCTACTATTGCTAAACTTAAAAATACAATTTGAGCAGAGCTGAAAAATGGAATGAGTTTATTCTCCAGTGTTTCAACTTTTTTCATTTTATGCATAATGAATTTTGTAGCGTGTGCAAGTACAAATGGTAAGACGATTACGATAACAATGCTTTCCACTAAAACAGAAACCGCTACAGTCTTCATGACACCAGCAAATAAAAATAAATAAATGGGAAGGAGTAGTACTTGCAATATTAAATTTACAGGTAAAATTGCAGTAGAAAGTGCTACATTTCCTTTCGCTATTTCAGTAAAGATTAAGTACCAATCTGTACACGGAGTAACCATTAACATAATAAAGCCGACCCAAAGTGCTGGGTGATCTGAAAGAAATAACGCGCCTAATCCCCAAGCAAGAAAAGGTGTCCATATAAAGTTAATACCTAGGCTTGTTCCAGCGAATTTTAAGTTGCGGAATCCATTTTTTATTTCCTTTAATGGGATGCTGAGGAATAATCCATAAAGCATGAAAAATAAGAAGGGAACAATAAATTTTTCCGAATACATATGTATCATATTAAATTGTCCTAATATAACCCCGAATATAACAGCTGCAAGAATGATAAAGGTTTGAATCTTTTCTAAAGTACTCATTAACTAATCCTCTCTATAGATGAATATCCCTCTCTAGTTGTATTATACAAGGTATTTCCCTTATGTGTTTTTGAATTAATCATTTTGACTGAGGAAATATCTATGTTAAATGTTTTTAATTCAAGATTTTTTTATTTTTTAAAAGTTACTTGACTAAAGTAAGTAGATATATTACAATCACTTACATAAGGTAATTAAATAACAAAAAGTTTTGAGTTACTTAGGTTAAGGTATCTATTGGAACTTTTTATTAGAATAAGAATTTTTATGATGATGAATAATGAATATGATAAGAAAGTTTAGGTGAAGAAAATGGGATTATTTAGCTCGTTATTTGGTAAAAAAGAAGAAAATACAAAAGTAGAGGGGAATAAAACAATGTCAAAAGTATTATTTGTAAAAGCAAACGATCGTCCAGCGGAGCAAGCAATTAGTTCAAAAATGTATGAAACATTTGTAAGTGCTTATAAGGAAGCAAATCCGAATACAGAAATTACGGAGTTAGATTTATTCGCATTAGATCTTCCGTATTACGGAAATATCGCTATTTCAGGTGGATATAAACGTAGTCAAGGAATGGAGATAACAGCTGAAGAAGAGAAGGCAGTTGCTACAGTGGATAAGTACTTAAACCAGTTTTTAGAAGCTGAAAAAGTAGTATTTGCATTCCCATTATGGAACTTTACAGTACCAGCACCATTAATCACGTATATTTCATATCTTTCTCAAGCGGGAAAAACGTTTAAATATACAGCGAACGGTCCAGAAGGTTTAGTTGGTGATAAGAAAGTAGTTGTTTTAGGTGCTCGTGGTTCAGATTACTCTTCTGAACAAATGGCTCCTATGGAAATGGCTGTTAATTACGTTACAAACGTACTTGGGTTCTGGGGAATTGCAAATCCAGAGACAGTTGTAATTGAAGGACACAATCAATATCCAGATCGCTCACAGCAAATTGTTGAAGAAGGTTTAGAGAACGTTAAGAAAGTAGCGGCGAAATTTTAATTAATGATAGTAAATGTAAAACCAACATGGATGACCATGTTGGTTTTTTAGTCTGGTTTCCATGTTAAAAAATGTATATTCATAAAATAAATGAAAAGTTTGAAAATAGTATTGCAAAATATTATATATCAAACTATAATGAGTTCAAGAATAGTTGATACTTAAATTAAATATTCAGAAAATTCAATTAGTTAAAATTGGAAATAAGATAAGGAAATTTGAATGGGGGTTATATTATGGCGAATAAAGTACCGTTTTCGTTCATAGTAGTTATCGGATTAATGTTATTTGCACTATTTTTTGGAGCAGGAAATTTAATATTCCCAGCGATGCTTGGTCAATCGGCAGGAGAGAATGTATGGATTGCTAACGCTGGATTTTTAGTAACAGGAGTAGGTTTACCATTACTAGGTGTATTAGCATTTGGTTTTTCAGGTAAAGATGATTTACAGTCATTAGCAAGTCGTGCTCACCCAGTGTTTGGGATTGTATTTACAACAGTTTTATACTTAGCAATCGGTCCGTTATTTGCAATACCAAGAACGGGAAATGTTTCTTATGAAATTGGTCTTAAGCCGTTTATGCCAGAGGGATTAGGTTCTACACCGTTAATTCTTTTTACAATTATATTCTTTAGTATTACTTGTTTTTTTTCGCTAAATCCTGCGAAAATTGTCGATATTGTTGGAAAAATTTTAACGCCAATTAAATTAACATTCATCGGTATTTTAGTAATCGTTGCTTTTATTCATCCGATTGGAGAAATGCAAGCACCAGTTGAAGGATATACATCACATGCATTTTTCAAAGGATTCCAAGAAGGATACTTAACAATGGACACGCTTGCATCGTTCGTATTTGGGATCATCATTATTAATGCAATTAAAGAAAAAGGTGCGAAAACGAAAACACAAATTATGGTTGTTTGTGCAAAAGCAACACTGATCGCTGCATCTATTTTAGCAATTATTTATACAGCTCTTTCTTATATGGGAGCTTCAAGCGTTGCGAAGCTTGGACATTTAGAAAACGGCGGAGAAGTATTAGCAAAAGTTTCTAACTACTATTTCGGATCATATGGCGGGGTATTATTAGGGTTAATGATTACAGTTGCTTGTTTAACAACAAGTGTGGGACTTGTATCAGCGTGTTCTTCATTTTTCCATAAGCTATTCCCAAATGTTCCTTACAAGGTAATTGCAATTACGTTATGTGTGTTTAGTGCTATTGTTGCAAACGTAGGATTAACACAATTAATCGCAGTTTCTGTTCCAGTATTAACAGCAATTTATCCACTAGCAATCGTGCTGATTTTCTTAACATTCTTCCACTCGTTATTCAAAGGTAGAGCTGAAGTTTATCAAGTGAGCTTAATCGTAACATTTATCATCAGCTTATTCGATGGATTAAGTGCAGCTGGAGTTAACATTGAAGTAGTAAGCCAAGTGTTCACTAAATTCCTTCCGATGCAGGAAGTAGGATTAGGATGGATCTTCCCAGCGATTATCGGTGGATTTATCGGCTATGGTATTAGCGTTGTAAAAACGAAAAATGGAGTGCAACCAGCAGCTGATGCAAATAAGAAAATAAGTTAAATGAAAAAAGTTATAGAATTTGATTCTATAACTTTTTTTGTTACTATTGATAAGAATAGAAAAAATAAAGTAGTAGGGGAAATAAAATGAAAAAAACAATTGACCATATCGGGATCGCAGTTCGTGATATAGATAGTACGATACATTTTTATGAAAAGGTTTTATCAGGGACTTTAATAGATCGATACGTAAGTGAAGCACCCGGTGTTGAAAGCGAAGTAGCCATTCTTGAAGTTGATGGTGATAGAATCGAATTACTTGCACCGACGAATAACACAACTTCTCCAATAGCACGATTTATAAAGCAAAAAGGGAAAGGTGTCCATCATGTTGCATATCGTGTAGATGATTTAGATGTAGCTTTAGAAGAATTAAAGGAACAGGGTATTCGAACGTTAGAACATACGCTTCGAATGAATAAACATGGTAGAAGGTTAATTTATCTTAACCCAGCGGATACGGAAGGGACGATTATTGAATATTGTGATTATCCGGAAGTGAAATAAAGGAAGTGTATTTTTGTGAAAGGTGTTACGTACTAATGTAACGCCTTTTTATTTGTATACTTTTCAATATTTCGACGAAAGTATTTCGGAATGTTGAATATATATTATGAGAAGCTATCCACTATCCTGTAGGAGTGGGCATGATTTTTTTTAGTATTTGCGAGCAAATGGAGCCGACTATAGGGTAAGCAATCCTCATTTTGCACAGTAATATATGAAAGAAAAAGAGTGCTTTATAACCAACTATATATTTTATGCAATACATATAATATAAATTGTGAATTTCATGTATTGGAGAGTGGTTATCTGTGGAGATTTCAAATAGTGCTGAAAATTTTAATGTATTATTTGTTACATCTAGTGTTCCTGTCTATTTTCCGGTGCTAGAGGAATCTATATATAATAGTTTGAAAAAGGCAATTCGTAATGTAACGATGGTAACATACGAAAACTTGGTGAAAACGGCTTTAAAGATAAAACCGGCACTCATTATTGTATTTCATGGTTTTGAAGAAGGGATAATTAAGGGAATTCAAGATTTAAAACAATACAACTTTAAAACTGCACTCTGGCTTACAGATGACCCTTACTTTACAGATGTGACGAAAAACTTAGTGCTTGATTATGATTATGTGTTTACGCAAGATACAGGATGTATTGATTTTTATAAAGATTTAGGTTGTGATAATGTATATTATTTGCCTTTAGCAGCAGAACCTCCTGTATATACACCGATACTTAGGGAAGAGGAATACATATTTGATATTAGTTTCATAGGGACTGCTTTTGATAATCGGCTCGCATTTATTGATTCAATTGCAGAGTACTTAGTGACTAAAAACACTCTAATTATAGGTTGTAATTGGGATAGACTAAAAAGTTATGAGTTATTGAAAGATAAAATTTTACTTTTACCATTTTTGGTTTACGAAAACAGTATAGGATATTACAAAAAAAGTAAAATCAACATGAATATACATCGCTCGATAGAGGATTTAACATTTAATAGAAATAGAGTAAAAGTAAATGCTTGTTCTATTAATAATCGTACATTCGAAATAGCTAGTACAGGTTCTTTTCAAATGACGGATATTCGTTCAGATTTAGAAAAGTGTTATATTCCAGGGGTACAAATTGAGACATTTACCTCAGCGGTTGATTTTATAGAGAAAGCTGAAAGATATTTATCGAACCCGGCACAAAGAAAGAAAATTGCGATGGAAGGGCTGAAGAGAACGCTAATCGAACATACATATGATAAAAGGGTACAACAGCTGTTAAAAATAATTGAAATGAACCCTAAAAAAGAAAATGAAATTTAAAAATAGGGAAAGAATGTGTTGAAACACAACATATTTAAAGAACAAGGTATTTGAATGGAAGAGCATACACTTCGAATGAATAAGCATGGTAGAAGATTAATTTATCTTAACCTAGCGGATACAGAGGGCACGATCATTAATTACTGTGATTATCCGGAAGAGAAGTAAAGGAAGTGTATTATGGAGAAAGGGTGTTGCGTAATAACGTAATACCTTTTTTATTTATCCCGCTATTTGTTGGCAATAAGATTCCCGCTTCAAAAGTCGGAGAATGCGAGGGATTTAGGTGGGAGATCGAATGCCCGTAAAAGTCCCACTGATTAAAGTTTCACTTTATGTATTTCACATTTTCTTCATAAATGATTCACGATAACTTTTCTTCTTTAGAAACTTACATAAATATATTTTATGCTATAATGATAATCTACTTTAAAAATATAAGTAATATATATATAAGTAGCTACTATTTTGTTAGAAGTGTAGAGGTGAGGAATAAATAGAGAGTGATACTAAATAGATCCTTATACTTAATCAGGTTAATATTTTATTAAGAAATAAAACTTGGGAAGTAAAAAGTAATGAAAGTGTAGTGACGAAAAAGAAAGAAGTGAAATGATTGTGAAAGTAATACGAAGGTTAGGGGCATGGCTATTAATAGCGTGCGTGTTTATCATATTGATACCAAAAAGCGCATCTGCTCATGCGTATGTTGTGAAATCAAATCCTGCTGAAAATGAAACGTTAAAGAAAGCACCATCTGTTGTGAAAATTGAATTCGATGAGGACATACAAGTTTCAAGTTTTAATACATTGTTCGTAAGAGACACCTCAGGTAAAAGAGTAGATTTAAAAGATGCTCATATTGATAAGAAAAACAAAAAAATATTAGAGGCTGGGTTAAAAGAGAATCTCAAAAATGGTCTCTACTCTATTCAGTGGAAAGCTATTTCAGCTGATGGACATCCGATTCAAGGAGTTATTCCATTCCGTATTGGATTAGCAGAAGCGGGAACAGATGATATAAAAGTAGAAGAGATGGGCTATGTTCCCCAAATCGATATGATTATGGAACGCGGAATTTTATATACAAATTTTTCTCTATTTATCGGTGTTCTATTATTTAATCTTATCCTTTATAAAGGAAGTGCAAGTCAAGTTCAGTCGAGGAGTAAGAAAATAATATGGATATCATTATTTGGGATATTCATTAGTTTACTTTTCAATTTACCGTTGCAAGCGAAAATAAATGCTGATGTTTCATGGCTAGAAGCATTCGATCCTTTATTATTAAAAGAAACATTACAGCTATCTGTTTTTGGTTATGTATGGATCACTCAAATGGCTCTTATTAGTACGCTTATGATTGTTACATATTTTGCAGTGAAGAGTGAGAGGCTTTCGTCGTTTAAAGTATGGAGCATTCCAATTGTATTATTTATTGGGTTACTTGTTATGAAAGCCTTCAATAGTCATGCATATGGATTAAAGTTTAAAGAAATTGCTGTCGTTATGGACTTTCTGCATTTATTCGCAGCTTCGTTATGGATGGGGGGGCTATCATCGATTGTTCTTCTGTTACGTAAAGAGGATGACAAGTGGACTATGTATTGGGATGCGATTAAGCGTTTTTCGCCATGGGCAACAGGTGCTGTCATTGTGATTTTATTAACGGGTCTTTTTAACAGTACATTTTTTATTCCCACGATCCATTCCTTATTTGATACGAAGTATGGATTGGCCTTATTAGCAAAGATACTTTTATTCGTGTGTATGGGGATATTGGGAATTATTCATTATGTGAAAGGGAGAATGCGAGCGCAGCAAAGGTTAGGAGCTACGGTGAAAGTAGAGTTTATCATTGGAATTATCGTTTTCGTAATCGTAGCTTTTATGACAAATGTACAAACGCCGCCGATGCCTCCTACGGGACCTTTTACAGAGAGCAAACAATTAGATAGTGGATATGAACTTACTTTACATGTAAGTCCTAATAAGGTAGGACAGAATACATTTCATATTACTTTGAAGGATGAGAATGGACAGCCTGTTACTGATATGGAACAAATTGTATTGACGACTCAATCTTTAGATATGAATATGGGCAAAGGTTCATTTAAAGTTTCGGCAGTGTCACCGGGAGAATATGAAGCGGAAGGTATGTATATTAACATGACAGGAAACTGGAATATACAAGTTCACGGATTAACAAAATCTCTTGATAGTTTCGATACGGATTATAAATTTATTGTAGGTGGCAGATAAAAAAGAAGTTATAAATGAAAAGGAGTTTATAGAAAATGAAACGTATAAAAAAATTAGGAACAACAATGATCGCAACAATAATTGCAATGGGGATTTTTTCGTTACCTGTTAGTGCTCACGTAACTGTGAAACCAGCAACTTCTGACGTTAGCTCTTGGGAGACTTATACAATAAAGGTACCTGTTGAAAAGAATATGGCAACAACAAAAGTCACACTGAAAATACCGTCTGGAGTCGAGTTTCAACAGTACGAGCCAGTGCCAGGGTGGAAAGTGGAAGAACAAAAAGATGCAGCTGGAAAAGTTAAAACTGTAATATGGGAAGCAACAGGAGAAGGGATTTTACCTGGTCAGTTCCAACGATTTACTTTCGTTGCTAAAAATCCAGATAAAGAGCAACAAATAGCTTGGAATGCATATCAACAATATAAAGATGGAGAAATTGTTGAATGGACAGGCGATGAGAAAGCTGAAAAGCCCCACTCACTTACTACGATTGCAAAAGGTACATCATTAACAGGAGAACATGGTGAAGTATCTAGTGTGGAAAAAAATGAAGGTACAAGTAATATGCAAACAATAGCAATTGTCTTATCAGTTTTAGCGATTGTATCTTCCGTAGGTACGTGTGTTTTTGTAGTACGTCGTAAAAAGTAGGGAACATTGAAAGGTCTCATTGAAAGTAATGAGACCTTTGTTAATAAAATTTTGAGATTAAGCAGCTTCGAGGGGGATTAGAGCTACAAATACAACATGGTTTATTAAGATAAGGAACTCAATTGACTGTCATTACTTCTTCTGGTAGGTTATCATGCTTAAGCCAGTTTTCAATTAAAGTATTAAATAGTTGGGGATTTGCTAAAGGGATTCTATGACCGATTTTAGGAATGATAATACCTGTGCAATTAGGATTGCTTTCAAGGATTGCAGTCATCGAGTCTTTCATGATTCTTTTTTCGTTTTCTCCAACAGTCACTAATATATTGCTACTAGCATTCTCGAAACCTTTTGGTATTGTAAACGACATATTTTCTTCTAATATCCTCACAAATGTATTTTTACTTATTTGACAACTTTCATGATAATAGTTATCAAATTGTGTTTCATCTATGTACATTGATTTTGCTTGTATTTTGGAAAACGTCTTACTCTTTATAAGTGGATAGGTTAAGCCAAGGGATCTTATTAATGTTTTAGCGAAAGGAATTAGTTTAACTAATGCGCTATTTATCATAGCGTATTGAATTAAGTTTGGTTTCATACTGAGCATTGCAATTAATACTTGAGCACCTAACGAAAAACCGATTACTATAACAGTTTTACCTTGTCCTTTTTCTTCAACTAATTCAATGATTTTTTCAGCACTAAAGTGTATTGAAAAATGATCCTTACTACTATTTTTCCCTTGCTCGGGTAAATCAGGAACAAGGCAGTGAAAGTTAGTAAAATGTTTAATTTGTTTGTCCCACATCCATCCACTGACTCCGCCCCCATGAATAAAAACCATAAGTGGAGAGCTTGAATCTCCAAATTCTTTATACTGTAAAACCATATAATTCCCCCTTATGATTAGAATTGTTAGTCCATACATATGTATTAGAGATAATATTTTCTACTTAATTATCATCATACAATAAAAAAGAAAAATTTTCCTTTTGCTAAGATGTTAAGTGACTGTACTCATAAAATGGTAAAAAAGAAAGAGCCTACAAGTGGTAGACTCTTTCTCATATCTATTTATTTCACTTCAACTTGCTGCCTTACAGCAAGTGCTTTCGGCTTTATATTTACAAAACAAATGCTTACGATAATAAATAAAAGTCCGATGAATAAGCTAATTGTAATGGCCTCATGTAAGAAAATAGAGCTTACAATAATAGCGATCAGTGGGATAAGGAACGTATAAGCCCCAACTTTACTTGCCTCACCAGCTCCTACAAGTGTAAAGTAAGCGAGCCATCCCATTGCAATAACAAAGAACGAGATGAATAGTAGTACACTTACAAATGGTATACTCCAAGCGATGTTAGACCAGCTCTCAAATTCTGAACCAAATCCGATTAAGCAAAGTCCGCCAATAATAAGCTGAAGTGTTACCATCCAAATGGCATTAACGCGGTGTCCAGTTTTCTTAATAAATACTGTGCCGAGTGCCCAGCCGATAGCGCACCCTAAAGCAAGTAGTACACCGATAATAGAAATATGTCCAGTTAAACTACTAGAGCTAATAACCCCAACACCAATAAATCCAAGAATAAGTCCGAAAATTTTCAAGCCGTACATAGATTCTTCAAGCCAAATCCATGAGAAAATGCCGAGTAAGACAGGTTGGAGAAATACGATTGCGGAGAAGAGTCCGGCGGGCATATACTGAAGTCCGACAGTTTGTAGTCCGTAAAACAAAATAATATTGAGTAAAGATGAAATAAAGTATAAATGCCAAGTTGCCTTTAAATTTAATTGTTTGTATTTCGGTAATGCGAAAGTAAGTAAGATAAATCCTCCTATTAATGTTCTAATCCCTGCAAAGAGTAGGGGTGGTGTGTAATGCAGAGCGAATTTTGATAACGGCCAATTAATTCCCCACATAATAACGAGAAATGTAAGGATTATGGCCGTCTTAGTTCGAGAAAGCTGTGTCACTGTAATCCCTCCTTGTTGTATTCCATTTCACTATGATATGATATCGACTATGATAAATAAAATGAATATTTTTTATAAGGAGTATAAGTGATTAGTTATGACCATTACACAACTTCAAGTTTTAATTAAAACGGTTGAATTAGGGAGTTTTACGAAGGCTGCTGGGATGTTAAATATGACACAGCCAGCTGTAAGTCATGCGATTTCAAGCATTGAGTCCGAGTTAGGAGTTACCATTCTTATACGCGATAAACGAAAAGGGCTAATCGTTACGGATGTTGGAAATAGAATTCTTGTACATATTAGAGAAATCTTAAACGGCGTTGAGAAGATTGAACAAGAAGTAGCGATGGAGAAAGGGCACGAAGTTGGGACGATTCGAATTGGGAGTTTTCCGAGTGCTTCTGCACATTTCTTACCCAAAATGATAAATCTATTTAAGGAGAAGTATCCGAACTTAGAAGTCGTTCTTTGTGAAGGCACGATTAAAGAAGTTGAAGATTGGTTAGTATCGAGGGTTGTTGATATAGGAATTGTTATTTTGCCTAATAAAGATATGGAGATCGTGCCCTTAACGAAGGGGAAAATGGTTGTCGTCTTAAGAGAGGATCATCCTCTTTGTAAGAACGATTCTATTACAATAGGTGATTTAGAGAATGAACCAATCATATTATGTAAGGGTGGGTACGAACCACCCATTATCGATATGTTTAAACAAGCGAACGTACCACTTCGGGCTGAATATATAATTTCCACAGTTACAACAGCTTTAAATATGATTCAAGAAGGATTAGGAATCGCAATTTTGGCTGAGTTATCTTTAACGAGTTTACCAAAGAATATACAAACGAGAGAATTGGAACCACAAGTATGGAGAGAGATTGCTTTAGCTGTTCCTTCATTAAAGGATTCTTCAATCGCTGTGCAGCTATTTATTGAAGAATTTCAAGACTTGTTTGCAGAATAAGAAGAGGTGTCTCATATATTGTAATGGGGCACTTTTTTATTTGCTTTAAAAAATTTGTAAAAAGGATTGACTTATATTCACGTTGTAACTATAATGATTACATCGAGGTGGTAATCACAATGAAAATTAGTAGCCGCTTTTCTATAGCTGTTCATATTTTATCTATTTTGAAAAACAATCCATCTTCAGTTTGTACTTCGGACTATATGGCCGAAAGTGTAAATACAAATCCGGTAGTCATTCGTAAAATAATGTCTTACTTGAAACAATCTGGATTTGTTTACGTAAATCGCGGACCAGGTGGCGCGGGATTATTAAAGGATTTACATGAAATCACATTATTAGATGTGTATCATGCAGTGAATGTAGTGGAAGAAGACAAACTATTTCACATTCATGAAAAACCGAATCCAGACTGTCCAATTGGGGCGAATATTCAAGCTGTTTTAGAGGTTATTTTAGTTCAGGCGCAATCTGCGATGGAAGAAGTGTTGAGAAATATTACGATGGGGCAGTTATTTGAATCTTTACAACAAAAAATGAAAGCATAATATGATAATTGCAAGTCTCTAAAAGAGAATGCATATTTTTTTCTTAAAATTGTAACTGTTTTGGTTACATCTAAAAATAAAAAGAAGGTAAGGTGTAAAAGATATGACTGTAAAAATGAAAGTGTACTCAGATTTTATATGCCCGTTTTGCTTTTTAGCAAAAGGCCCATTAGATGAAGTAGCGAAAGAGAAAGATGTAGAAATCGAATGGATGCCATTTGAATTGCGTCCAAGTCCATATTCTAAAATAGATCCTTGGAACGAGCCAGATAAGTTAGGCTCATGGGATTCTTTCATTCTTCCTACTGCAAAAAAATTAGGGGTTGAAATGCGTCTGCCACGCGTTTCTCCGCATCCATATACACATTTAGCTTTTGAAGGGTGCCAATTCGCGAAAGAGCGTGGACTTGGAAATGAGTATCATCACCGAGTATTTACTGCGTTTTTTCAAGAAGAGCAAAACATTGAAGATATTGATGTATTAACGAAATTAGCGGTAGAAGTAGGGCTTCCTGAAGCTGAATTTAAAGATGCTTTAGTAAATCGTAAATATAAAGAAAAACATCAAGAAGCAATTCAGCATGCATATGATGAAGCAAATATTATGGCTGTTCCAACTGTCATGATTGGAGATGAAGTCATTCAAGGACTTGCTAGTAAAGAAACGCTAGAAAGAGTAATTGATAAAGAAATCGAAAAGGATAAAACAAATTCATTTGAAGGTATGCAATGTAAGACGGATGGATATTGCTAATTCGTCTTGCATGAAAGGCTCAAGTTTATTTGTTTAAATAAAAATAATAAAACATATATTTGGAGGAATTAAAATGTCAGCAACTACAACAAATTTAAAAGAAGCAATCGTGAACCGTCGTTCAATTCGTAAAGTAACAAAAAGTGCTACAATAACAAAAGAAAGAATTGAAGAAGTTTTAAAAACAGCTTTACACGCACCAACTTCTTTCAATATGCAAAGTGGCCGTATGGTCGTATTAATGGATGGAGAGCATGAAAAGTTTTGGGATATCGTAAAAGAAACACTTAGATCACGCGTGCCAGCAGAAAATTTTGAAGCAACAGTAGAAAGACTAAAAGGCTTCCATGCAGGTGTAGGAACAGTTCTATTCTTTGAAGATCAAGCAACAGTAGAAAAAATGCAAGCAAATGCACCATTATATAAAGATCAGTTCCCATTCTGGTCTCATCAAGGAAATGCAATGCTACAACATACTGTATGGATGTTATTATCAGCTGAAGGAATTGGCGCATCATTACAACATTACAATCCAATCGTAGATGCTGAAGTGAAAGAAACATGGAATATTCCAGCGGAGTGGAGTTTAGTAGGACAAATGCCATTTGGTGAGCCAAATGAACAACCAGGGGAAAGAACATTCTTACCTACTGAAGATGTAGTGAAATTTTATTAAGAAATTTAATATATACAGAGTTAAATAAATGAAAGGAGAGTACATATATAGCTATATATGTACTCTCCTTTCGTATGTAATGTTTAAATGCGATTGTGGAAAAGGTTACTGCAAGAATAATTTCTTTCATATGAATCGAAGTTTTCCCTACAATTAAAAATCTATCATGTTTTTGAAATGACAGTAAACATCCCCGTCATGTTTGGTGAGTAATTTTTAAAATCAAATTTTTCATAGAACGATTCTTTACTTTGTGATGCAAATAAACCGACAAACGCCTTATCAGGGGCATTCTCATTTAAGTATGCAACCAAAAGATGCATTATTTTTTTCCCAATACCATGTTTCTGATAATCCGGATGAACCACTATATCTTGAATATAGAAATAGATAGATCCATCACCAACAATTCTCCCCATGCCCACAATTTTTTCATTATCTTTGACCGTGATGCAGTGAATAGAATGCTTCAGTGAAGTATCCGCTACTTCAAAATTCATATAATTAGTCCATCCAACAGAATCACACAAATATTTGTACTCTTCCAATGTTGGAATGTTATGTTTAAACTCATATGTTTTCAAAATGCATCCTCCATGTCCTTAAATTCAATAAGTATATAAATTCGACATATTTTTATCTATTCCTCTTACGCAACAGAACTCCTTTTAGTTATTGAATTTAGTGTAGTTTCCTTATTTGTATTTGTGTTAATTTATAAGAGTTTAGGGAAGAAATATAAGAAATAATCCGGTGAGAAAGGAAGTAGAAAAATGAATGATGAGAAAAAATATACAGTGGTAGGTACTGATGTTGATGAAGTGAAACGTTTAAATAAAAATTCAGGATTAACATATAATCAGGTGAAGGAATTGTTAGCAAAGCAAATGCAAAAAAAAAGTAATTAGATTGAAATCTTTCATTTTTTCATTTAGCATTTTGATTGGAGAGAGTTAAGTAAAAGGTAACTCTCTTTTTTATATAAATGAGCAACTTTTAGAGTGGAGGAAGCAACATGAAAAAATGGGTAAAGATAACGTTGTCTATCGCCGGAGGTATTGTTCTATTGGCGTGTGCCGGAGGATATTACGTGTATAAAAATTATTTTCCAAAGGAACCTGAGCGTATTGTATATGATAAAGACAGAGTGTTAAAACCGATACATAATCAGCTTGAAGGGATCGACATAGATAATATAAAGATAAAAGAAAAAGAAGTTGTAAATGCGACTGTGGATGAGCTTCAAAAAATGGTTGATGATGGGAAATTATCATATGAAGAATTAACGAGTATTTATCTTTTTAGAATACAAGAACATGATCAAAATGGAATGACATTAAATGCTGTTACAGAGATTAATCCTAATGCGATGGAAGTAGCACGAAAGTTAGATAAAGAGAGAGCGTTAAAGAAGAAATCGAACTTATATGGCATTCCTTTCATTGTAAAAGATAATATACAAACGGAAAAAGTGATGCCGACAAGCGCAGGAACTTATGTATTAAAAGATTGGATTGCAGATGAAGATGCGACGATCGTGAAGAAGTTGAAAGAAGAAGGTGCTTTTGTTTTAGGAAAAGCGAATATGTCTGAATGGGCAAATTATTTATCTTTTACAATGCCAAGTGGATATAGTGGGAAGAAAGGACAAAATTTAAATCCATATGGCCCGATTACATTTGATACATCAGGATCGAGTTCAGGATCTGCTACAGTAGTTGCAGCTGATTTTGCACCGCTTGCAATCGGGACGGAAACGACGGGATCCATAGTAGCACCGGCAACGCAACAATCAGTAGTTGGGTTACGTCCGTCTTTAGGTATGGTTAGCAGAACAGGAATTATCCCGTTAGCTGAAACACTTGATACAGCAGGGCCAATGGCAAGAACGGTCAAAGATGCAGCAACGCTATTTAATTCAATGGTAGGTTATGATGGAAAAGATGCTATGATAGAAAAAATGAAAGATAGAGATAGAATGGATTATACGAAGGAGTTATCGATAGATGGATTAAAAGGGAAAAAGATAGGGATTCTTTTTTCTATAGAACAACAAGATGAAATTAGAAAAGCAGTAGCGAAAAAGATTAGAAAGGACCTTGAAGATGCAGGTGCAATATTGACTGATGATGTTCAGTTAAACAGCGAGGGTGTAGATAATCTGCAAACATTAGAATATGAGTTCAAGCATAATGTTAACGATTATCTTTCACGGCAAAAAAATGTGCCAGTAAAATCGTTAGAAGAGATTATAGCGTTTAATAAAAAGGATAGTAAACGACGAATAAAGTATGGACAAACATTAATTGAGGGTTCTGAGAAATCTGCTATAACGAAAGATGAGTTTGAAAAAATAGTTCAAACGAGTCAAGAAAATGCAAGAAAAGAGCTTGATAGGTATTTAGTAGAAAAAGGTTTGGATGCTCTTGTGATGATTAATAACGATGAAGTTCTTCTATCAGCTGTGGCTGGTTATCCAGAATTAGCAGTGCCGGCAGGATATGATTCTGATGGTCAGCCGGTAGGTGTAGTGTTTGTTGGGAAACAGTTTGGTGAAAAAGAACTTTTTAATATTGGATATGCGTATGAACAGCAATCTAAAAATAGACGATCTCCTAAAATATAGAGTTGATAAAGTAGTTTTTAGAAAAGTAGTAGATAAAAAAATCCGACAATAAAAAAGAAAAAAAGGATTCTTTCCAATTAGTAAGAAAGATTGTCTATAGAAGTTCATAAAATGTAATATATCCAATTTCCATCCATTGAAGGGGGAGGTTAATTCTTAATGAATGAAGTGAAAAATTTCTTTCGAAGCAGAGGGTTTCAACGGTTTCTCGTTTTAATAATATTAGTGCTTGTATTGTATGGATTAAAAAGTATGATTAATTTAATATTAATTACGTTTATTCTCACGTTTTTGATGGATCGATTTCAAAAGTTTATTTCAAAAAAATTGAAAGTAAATAGGAAAGTGGTTATTGCTTGTTTATATATTGTGTTAGTGACGTTTATTGTAACTACACTATATAAATATTTGCCTGTACTAACGATACAAATTTCACAATTAATTTATCAATTTAAATTGTTTTTTCAAAACCCACCTGATAACGAGATAATTAAATATGCACTTTCGACAATTAATGGAATGGAAGTATCGAAATATATCGAACAAGGTGTAGATGTCATTTATCAATCGATAGCAAACATAGGAAAAGTCAGTTTACAAATACTACTTTCTCTTATTTTAAGCTTATTTTTCCTATTAGAAAAAGAACGCATTATAGCATTTACTTCGAAATTTAAAGATAGTAAGCTGAAAATTTTTTATGAGGAGATTGCATATTTCGGTGAAAGGTTTGCGAGATCGTTCGGAAAAGTGATTGAAGCACAGTTTTTAATTGCGGTTGTAAATTGTGTACTCACTGTAATTGCACTTGTCATTTTAGGATTTCCACAGCTTCTTGTATTGGCTGTCATGGTCTTTCTACTCGGTTTGATTCCGGTTGCTGGTGTTATTATTTCCTTGTTTCCACTTTGTATCATTGCCTATAACGTCGGCGGGGTTGTGTATGTTGTTTACATACTAGTGTTCATTACAGTAATCCACGCTCTTGAAAGTTATTTATTAAATCCAAAATTTATGTCTGCAAAAACGAATTTACCTGTTTTTTATACATTTATGATTCTTATCTTTTCAGAGCATTTCCTCGGAATATGGGGGCTTATTATTGGGATTCCAATCTTTATCTTTTTATTAGATGTACTTGATGTAAATAATGATGAACCGATTAAAGATAATAAGTGATAGAAAATGACCGATGTTTTCTCTTGATGAAAACATCGGTCATTTATTATTTTTTCTTTGGAGGAGGTAGTTTAATGAAGGTATTTGCAATTAAAGCTATAATAACAGCAGCAAAAATAAAGACTGCGATTACACTAACTCCCATACCTGCCCATCCTCCTACAAGGAAGATACTTATCGGTATTGCTAACAAGCTTAAAATAATTAGAATCAATCCGAGATTCTTATCATATTTTTTAGTTGGAAATAGCGTTCTGATGATTAAGAAGAGGAAAAGTATTAAGGATGCTACAGCTAGCAAGAGGATTGCAATCGTCAAAGAATCATTCATGAAATCACCCCTTTTTATAGATAATATTACCGTTTAAATTGAGGGGGAACTATAAAAATATAAAAAAGCAATCCAATATAAATCGGATTGCTTTTTTGATTGAAAAATATGATTAAAGAACAGGAGCCATTGTTTCTTTCAACACTTGAACAGAGTGATCGAATTTTAATTCTTCCTCTTCACTTAGTTCAACTTCTAAAATTTCACGAACACCGCCGCGGTTTAAAACAGCAGGTACGCCGATATAAACATCTTGTTGGCCGTATTGACCTTCAAGATATGCTGATACAGTTAATACGCTGTTTTCATTGCTTAAGATTGCTTTCGTAACACGTAAAAGTGACATGCCGATGCCGTAGTATGTAGCACCTTTTCGTTCAATAATGTGATAAGCTGCATCACGAACGTTTACGAAAATATCATCTAAATCTTTTTGGTTATATGTGTTGTCTTTTTCAAGAAGCGTTTGTAGTTTTTGAATACCAATTGATACGTGACTCCACACAGGCAGTTCTGTATCACCATGCTCTCCGATAATATAAGCGTGAATGTTATGAGGTCCAATATCGAAGTACTCACCTAACATATAGCGGAAACGAGCTGAGTCAAGAGTTGTACCAGAACCGATTACGCGTTCTTTCGGTAAACCAGATTCTTTCCAAGTTACGTAAGTTAAAATATCTACAGGGTTTGTTGCGATTAAGAAGATGCCATCAAAGCCGCTATCCATAATGCTACGAACAATTTGCTTGAAAATTTTAGCGTTTTTCTCAACTAAATCTAAGCGTGTTTCACCTGGCTTTTGTGGCAATCCAGCTGTAATTACAACAAGATCTGCGTCTTTACAATCTTCATAACTACCTTTCCAAACTTTTGTTGGAGCTGGTGCGAAAGGAACGGCATGGCTTAAGTCCATTGCTTCTCCTTCAGCTTTTGCTTCATTTACATCCACTAAAACAAATTCTTCAGCTACAGCTTGGTTAATCATGCAGTAAGCATAACTACACCCAACTGCTCCTGTTCCTACTAATACAACACGGTTAATACCTTTTTTCATTTCAAAATTCCTCGCAATTTCATTAATTTTATTATGTAAGATAATACGTCTTACTTCTATAGTTTCATATCTATTTTATTACATTTTATAAAAGATATTCAAGTAATTGAAAATGTATCCGCTCAATTACTTGAATGAAACATAGGAATCCTGTTAAACGAATATAATTCAGTAAAATCCTTCATAAAAGGGGAATTGGCATGGGGAATCCATTATCGATGGAAGAAATGCTTCAAATTATTCATGAAGGGCTTGCCAAAACAAATAACCCCAAACGGATTACAATTGCCGGTGCAGGGATGTCTGGATTAGTTGCAGCATCTTTATTAAAAGAGGCTGGACACGAGGTAACGATTATAGAAGCGAATAACAGAATAGGTGGCAGGGTGTATACGATTCGTGAACCATTTAGCGCAGGGTTATATTTTAACGCAGGCCCTATGCGTATTCCGGATACTCATGATTTAACTTTAGCCTACATTCATAAATTTAAACTACCGTTAAACCTTTTTATTAATAAAACTTCTTCAGATATAATTTATACGAATAACAAAAGAACGAGATTGGATGTGTTTGAAAAGGATCCAAGTGTACTTGGATATCCAGTTTTAGATAAAGAAAGAGGGAAAACAGCAGAAGGGTTAATGTTAGAGGTATTGGAACCGATACTAAATTATATTAAGAAAAATCCTAATAAAAACTGGATTATTGTTGAAAAAAAGTATAAAACATATTCGCTCGGTTCATTTTTAACCGAGTATTATTCAGATGGGGCAATAGATATGATCGGAGTACTTCTTGATATGGAAGCATACATGGGAATGTCATTAATTGAAGTATTACGCGAAATGATCTTTTTCACTTCAACGACGAAATATTATGAGATAACGGGCGGAATGGATAAATTACCAAATTCATTTTTACCAGAGCTAAAGGATAATATTTTTATGTCGTATAAAGTAGAAAAAATTATACAGGAAGATAATAAAGTAATGATGCAAGTAACACATGAACAAACGTTAAATTCATTTATAGTAACTGGTGACATCGCTATTGTCACAATTCCATTTTCAGCTTTGCGATTTGTAGAAGTTCAGCCATATCATTTATTCTCTTATTATAAAAGGCGGGCAATTCGTGAATTAAATTATATTGCTGCAACTAAAATTGCGATAGAGTTTAAAAGTAGATTTTGGGAAAGAGCAGGACAATATGGTGGTAAGTCAATTACAGATTTACCTATCCGCTTTACATATTATCCGAGCTACGGCATTCATACACCAGGGGCGGCTATCGTTTTAGTGAGTTATACGTGGGCAGATGAGGCGTTAACGTGGGATAGTCTCTCGAATAGAGAACGTATTCGTTATGCGTTGAAAAATTTAGCGCAAATATATGGAAATGTGGTTTATAGTGAGTATGTTGCGGGAGAATCTTTTAGCTGGAGTCAAAATCCGTATTCTTGCGGAGCATTTACAGCTTTTGAACCAGGGCAAGAGCTTGAATTGTTTCCATATATTACGCCGCCAGCGGGTAGAGTGCACTTTGCAGGAGAACATACGACATTAACACATGGATGGATGCAAGGGGCAATCGAGTCTGGAATTAGAGTTGCTCATGAAGTGAATGGAAAATGAAACGATAATCTAGCATTTTTGTTTACAAATAGGTATTCTTTTAATAAAATGATAAATATAAATCGTAATAATTACGCTTTGAAGAAATTTGAAGTAGAGAAATGGATGGTCGGTCGAATGAGTAAAGTGGAAATTCATATATTAGGTGGTTTTTTAGGTAGCGGAAAATCAACATTGCTGCAAAATTTATTATTAGCAGAAAAGAAGAAAAATCGAAAAGTTGCAGTTTTGATGAATGAAATCGGTGAATACTCGGTAGATACAGATATTATTGGAAAAGAGAATGTGTTAAGGGAACTTCTGAAAGGATGTATTTGTTGTACGTTAAAAGAAGAGCTTGAAATTCAATTACATTCTTTATATCAACAAGAAAGACCAGATGTAATTTATATAGAAACAACAGGTGTCGCACATCCAATTGAAGTGTTAGATGCATGTGTATCACCAATTTTAGCTCCTTTCCTTGAAGTGAAATCAATTGTCGTCGTTTTAGATGCAGTAAGATGGTTAAACCGAAGTATATTAAGTGCAAATGTACAACAGCTATTACATGAGCAAATGAAATATGGAAGTCATATTCTTATTAATAAATCAGATTTATTAACAGATTCGGATAAGAACAAAGTACTTGAAGACGTGAAAGCAATAAATAATCATGCGAAATTGTTTGAAACAAAATATTGTAATATATCTTTAGAAGACATAGAAGAAGCTGAATTTACGAATGATGGGGAACATGAGACACTACATGTCAAACAGCATTTACATATACAAACGATGACGTATCAATTTACGAAATCGATTGATCAAGATAAATTATACGAATGGCTTTGGAATTTACCAGATAGTATTTATCGTGTAAAAGGATTTGTGAAATTCCATGGAGATAAATACCCTCACTTATTCCAATATTCATTTGGCGTACCAACTTTACTGGAACAAGACTTCGGTTTCCCGACAAATTTGGTAGTAATAGGGGAAGGATTAGATAAGAAGCAATTGGTTGAGGGGTTAGAGAAAGTCGAAAATAATTAATCGGTTTTTCTAATCATTTTTTTAGGTAAGCTGCAAATAATTGACTTAATGAATTAAGTTAATTATTTGCAGCTTTTTGCGTGATGATTACTGTAATGAAACAGTAATTTCATTTGAACAACGGAATATATATTGATTGTATGTCCGTTTCCATTTAATAGGAAGGTGATTATAGATTTGTGCCGAATGTAGAGGTTACTACAAGAGTTTTCCATTACCAATTTTAAAGTCATGATTACGGACAGGGGAATTTGGCGTGTTTGATTCTATCAGAAAGTAAAGTATGGGGAGGATCACAATGTCGATAAAAAAACGTAAATGGCTAAGAACGGTGGTTACTGGTTGTGTTTTAGGGTCATTATTAGTAACAGTAGCTTGTTCGGGAAAGAAGACAAGTACAGAAGATGAAAAAACGATTAAGGTAGGGGTTCTTGCTTCGTTAACAGGTCCATTGGAATCGTATGGAAAACAAACAGTGAACGGGTTTGAATTAGGGTTAGATTATGCAACTGGTGGAACTGGGAAAGTGGAAGGGAAGAAGATTAAGTTTGTTGTAGAAGATACGGAAACGAAAGCCGATGTAGCGGTTAAGAAAGCTACGAAATTATTAGAAGAAGAGAAGGTTGATTTTTTAGTCGGATCATCTAGTTCAAGTGATACATTAGCAGTTTTACCACTAGCTGAAGAATATGAAAAAATTATGGTTGTAGAACCGGCAGTTGCTGATAGTATTACCGGGAAGAACTGGAATAAATATATTTTTAGAACAGGAAGAAACTCTTCGCAAGATGCGATTGCTGGGGCTGCCTCAATTGCTAAAAAAGATGTAAAGATTGCGACGTTTGCTCCAGATAATGCTTTCGGTCGTGAAGGGATTGCAGCATTTAAAGCGGGAGCAAAGAAATTAGGTGCGAATATTGTAAACGAGCAATACGCGGATACGAATTCAACTGATTTCACTGCAAATATTCAAAATATTATTAGCTCAAAGCCAGATTATTTATTTATCGTTTGGGCAGGTGCGAATTCACCATGGAAACAGTTGAAAGATATGAATGTGGAAGCGCAAGGTATTAAAATTTCTACTGGTGCACCTGATATACCAGCATTAAAAACGATGGATGCGCTAATAGGGATGCAAGGGTTTTCTGTTTATTATCACTCACTTCCAAAGAATAAGGTGAACGATTGGCTAGTAGAAGAACATAAAAAACGTTTTAATGGTGCTGTTCCAGATCTGTTTACAGCAGGAGGAATGTCAGCGGCAATTTCTATCGTCGAATCTTTAAAGAAAACGAAGGGCGATACAGATGTAGATACACTTATTAAGAAAATGGAAGGAATGGAATTTGAGACACCGAAAGGAAAGATGAAATTTAGAGAGAAGGATCATCAAGCATTACAAACTCTATATTCTATAACGCTGAAAAAGCAAGATGGTGTTGATTATCCAGTACCAGTGTTAGAGAGAGAATTAACGATGAAAGAGACAGAACCATCAATTCAGAATAAATAGACTGAATTTTCTGTTGTCTTTGTATAAAGAGGGAATACCCTCTTTATACTTGTTTCTTTCATAAACATGGCTTTCAGTGGGAGGGATTTTATGACACATTTGTTAGAGACAAAAAATCTTTGTGTATCTTTTGGGGATCATCATGTTATTAAGGATGTTAATTTAACGGTAAAAAAAGGAAAGCTCATTTCAATAATTGGACCGAATGGTGCTGGAAAGACAACGCTATTCAATTTACTAAGTGGACAAATTTCTCCAACAAAGGGTGAAGTATATTTTAAAGGACAAGAGATTACAAATTTATCAATTTCGGATCGTACTCGATTAGGAATTGGTCGTTCTTTTCAACTTACAAATATATTCCCAGAGTTAACGGTACTTGAAAATGTTCGTTTAAGTGTTCAATCATTTGTGCAAGATTACTATAGTTTTTTTCCGAGTTCGGCAAAATTTAAGCAACAAGTTGGAGAGGCGAGACGTTTCTTAAAAACAGTATTACTTCACGAGAAAGAACATGTATTAGCGAAAGATCTAGCGCATGGGGAAAAACGAAAGTTAGAGCTTGCGATGTTATTAGCTTTAAAAACGGATGTGTTACTACTTGATGAGCCGACGGCAGGTATATCAGTTGAGGAGGTACCGGCTATTTTACAAGTGATTGAAAATATTAAGAAACATCCAGAGAGTACAATTGTACTTATTGAACACAAAATGGATATGGTACTAGGTTTGTCAGACCATCTTATCGTTTTATTCCATGGAGAGTTATTGGCTGAAGGTTTGCCCGAAGAAATGATGAAAGATGAGCGTGTACAAAGTGCTTATTTAGGGGGATTATATAGTGGCACTATTACAAGTGAATAATATAGAGACGTATTTAGATCAGTTTCATATTTTACAAGGGGTATCTCTTACTGTTGAGAAAGGAACGATTACTGTACTGTTTGGAAGAAATGGGGCAGGGAAGACTACGACATTACGTTCGGTTATGGGATTTCACCATATCGCACATGGTGAAATTTATTATGATAGTACACAAGTAAATGGATTATCTACACATTTAATTTCAAGGAAAGGAATAGGGTATGTACCAGAAAATCAAGGTATTTTTCACGACCTGACAGTAGAAGAAACATTCGCTCTTGCTAGGGGGAAGGGAGAAGAAGCGGAAGAAAAAATAGACTGGATGCTTGAATTATTTCCAGATTTAAAGCAATTTTGGCACAAAAAAAGCGGACTCTTAAGCGGAGGGCAAAAGCAAATGCTAGCAATTTCAAGAGCATTTATTAATAGTGATGGTTTATTACTTATTGATGAGCCGAGTAAAGGCTTGTCGCCCATTATGATAGAAAAATTAATGATAGCCATTTTGAAAATGAAGGAAAAAACGACTGTTTTACTTGTTGAACAAAATTTTATGATGGCTAGTCAAATCGGTGATTATTTTTACATTATGGATAATGGGCGCATTGTGCATAACGGTTTCATGGAGGAACTGCGAGAGGATAAGGAAACATGTCATAAATATTTAGGTATTTCTTAACATTGATACGGGGGGATAGAACGTGGATGTGCTAATTAACTTATTTGTAAATGGCGTTTCGACAGGGATGCTTATTTTTTTATTAGCGTCTGGTCTATCACTTATTTTCGGTTTAATGAGCGTACTAAATTTTGCGCATGGCGGTTTATTTGCATGGGGAGCATTTACAGGCGTTTGGTTATTTAATATGACAGATAGTTATTTATTAGCGCTAATTGGGGCAGTCGCTATGGGTATGTTCCTCGGTTTCATTTTAGAAAGATTTCTTATTAGACCAGTGTATGGAAACCATGTGCGGCAGCTACTCGTGACACTCGGAGGAATGCTCGTTCTTAGCGAGTGCATCAAAATATTTTGGGGTCCTAATCCAATTGCTGCAAAATTACCGTTATGGCTTCAAGGCAGTTTTACATTTGGAGGAGTTATCTTAATAAAATATCGCCTATTCGTTATTTTAGTTGGGATACTAATTTACATCGCTTTACTATTGCTGCTGAAAAAAACAAAGATAGGACTTATGATTCGCGCTGGTGTAATGGATAAAGAGATGGTTCAAGCTCTCGGAATTAACGTAAAAGCGATATTCTCGTTTGTTTTTTTATTAGGAGCAGGGATGGCGGCGTTAGGTGGTTTTCTACTAGCACCATATTCAGGAGTTATTTTTGCTGAGATGGGTATGCAGTACGCAATTTTAGCTTTTATAGTAGTTATTATTGGCGGATTAGGTAGCGTACAAGGTTCAGCGCTAGCATCTTTAATTGTCGGATTAGCCGGTGCTTTTACAGCGTATTTTTTGCCAGATTTATCTCTTGCAATCAATATGTTAATGTTACTATTTTTCTTAATAGTGAAGCCAACGGGACTTGTTGGTGAAAAGGGGTGAAATGGTGAACAGCACATCAAATCGAATTAAAGTATACTTCGGAGTATTTATGCTCATTTGTTTAAGTGTATTTCCATTCGTAAATGATTCACGGAGCTTGTTAATTTTGTTCACTCAAATCTTCATCTTTGCTATTTTCGCTATGAGTTTTGATGTTCTCCTTGGATATACAGGTATTGTTTCATTCGGTCATTGTATGTTCTTTGGTATAGGGGCGTATGGGGTAGCACTTTTATTTGATCGACAAGGGGTGTCTATCACAAACTTTTTTATAGGAATAGCAGCCGCAATTATTGTATCAGCCATCGTTAGTTATATAATCGGTTTGCTTTCTTTACGGCTGAAAAGTCATTTTTATGCAATGTTAACGCTCGCTATTTCCCAGCTGTTTTTTGTACTTGCTGAAAAATGGCGTTCACTGACTCATGGAGGAGATGGATTTACATTTCGTGTACCAGATATATTCCGTGATCGTTTTACATTTTATTATATAACATTTATATGTCTAATCAGTATTTTCATTTTGTTACGTCTTTTCACAAAATCTTCAATTGGGAAAGTGTTAAAGGCGATTTCACAAAATGAACAACGAGTTGAAGCACTTGGCTATAAAGTTCTTCATTATAAAATTATTGCTAGTGTTGTTGCAGGAGTAGTTGCAGCGATTAGCGGTGGTTTATTTGTTATCACTTTACGCTTTGTTAATACAACTGTATTTTCAATTGAAATGACATTAAATGCATTATTGATGACAATGATTGGGGGAGTTGGAACTTTAATCGGAGCAATCGCTGGAGCTGGGATTATTGAATCATTGAAATATTATTTATCCGAATTAGCGACGGAATATCCGATTTTTGAACGATGGACGATCATTCTTGGTTTATTATACATTATCGTGCTTCTAGTTTTTCCGAAAGGGTTAGTTGGAACAGTTAAGAAGTTGAAGAATTTTAAAAGGGGCAAGAAGGAGAAGAGCACAGGGGTGGAGCAGAACGTGTGAAATAAGTCTTCAAGATGGAAAGGGATGTCCTAGTAGTTAAACATATTAACTAGGTAACATCCCTTTTTATTTTATTAGGCCGTACGATAGTATATGAAGTTATATTAGCGATTCGACAAGGGATATCTATTTACCCGTAAAATACGACAAGTGTAGCCTCTTTATTAATTAAATAGTTCACCTGGAATCACTTTATCTAAGTCTCGAGTTGTAAAGAAGTTAATAGGTAGTTTTTCAACCGCGACATTTTCAACTGGAACTAATTTATCATTTCTAATCGGTAAAAAAGCTATCCCATTTCCCTCAACAATAAACTCTTCAATAAGCGAATAAGAATCTAACTGTTGAAGTTGATGCTGAGATAGATTGTTTTCTTTTAGAAATTGTATTGTCATATTTCTAAAAGGGCACTTTTTATCGTTACTAACAAAGAAAAGTTCTTTTGAAAAGTCAAGGTTACACTGTTCTTTCGCTTTTAATAAGCCTACAGAAATTGAAGTGGTGAATACTTTTTTAAACGCTGCGTCGGGATAATCCTCATAAGTTATGACCATATCAACTTTTTGTTGCTGTAGTAGTTTTTGTAAATGGCTACTACTTTCTATATATATTTGATAATTCCTGAAATTTTCTTTAATACGCATACTTAAATAATTAGTCAAAATAGATTGTGACGTCGCTATTACATAAGAAGATGCACTTGTTTTAATTTCATCTTTGGCTTCTTCTAAAAGAGCTAATATTTTATTCGTGTAGTCTAATAAAATGTCACCAGAAGGTAACAGGGAGACACCTTTGTTATCTCTATGTAGTAAAGGCGTTTCTAATTCTTGTTCTAATTTTTTGATTCGCTCAGTTACATTTGGTTGTACATAGCCTAGCTCTTTAGCGGCTTTACTAATAGATCCTTCGTTAGCTACAGTTTTAAATATGATAAGATCATTTATTTCCATTCATTTCAGCTCCTTATACGGTATCATTATAAATGATATCAAACATAATTTATACCTATTTTACGTCAGCCGATCATCGGTTTATCATTATATATATAAGATCGAAAGTGAGTGATAAACATGATTGGTATGCAATATAAGGTCATTTTGCCAAAAGATTATGATATGGGGACTATTAGAGAAAGGGTGAAAAAGAATGGTTATAAAACGGATGGTTTTCAAGGGTTGAATTTTAAGGCTTATTTAATTGCTGAGGCAGGTAAGGATGGGTGTTTCCATAATTGTTATGCACCTTTATATATTTGGAATGGTCATGAAGGGATGAATAAATTTATCTTTGAAGGGTATTACGATAATATTTTGCAATCGTTTGGGTGGCAACAAATAAATATAGGTGTTCCATTAGTTGTTAATTTAAGTAATGATTTTAGAAAAAGTAGATATGCTGTTGAATATGCAGGGAGTATTTCTCAAAGTAAATCGCTGATTGGGACGCAATTAAATAAAGTAAATGAAAATGTGCAAAACATAGAAAAATGTTTAGGGAATGTAATAGTTTATAATCCGGATAAGTGGGGATATAGTCAATTCAGTTTTTATAAGGAAAAGCCTGAAATAGATGTAATGGACGATGTTACTATTTATGAGATTTTACATATTTCACGAGGATATGTTGTTGAATGCTAAATTAAGAAAAAGGAATGAAAATCTATGCCTTTTGTGAACGTTTATTATCATGAAGATATATTAAATAAAGAAGAGTTGAAAAAGATAGGTGAATGTATCCATCTTTCATTAATTGAACATTTCGACATCCCTGAAAATGATTATTTTCAAATATTTTTACCTTATCAACAAAATCAATTTTTGTATAATCCATATTATTTGTTGGAAAGAGGAGAAATGAGAACTGAGAATATGATTCATGTTTCTATTACATGTGGACCTGGAAGAACAGTGCAACAGAAAAAAGGTTTGTATCAATCTATATCCTTTGAAATTTCAGCATGTTCTAATGTGAAAGTTACTGACATTTTTATTACATTACATGAGATAGCTGCTGAAAACTGGTCATTTGGTCAAGGGATGGCACAATTGGTAAAAATGAAGGGAGCAAAATGATGAATGAACCAATTGAATTCTATATTCCAAAGAAAATGAGAGAAGTAGCACCTGTATTTTCTCATTATAGTGAAGATATATTATTTGAGGAAGTGTGGCGGGATACCGCTTTAACATTAAGAGAAAGAAGCTTATGTACATTGTCGGCACTAATCAGTCTTGGTAATACAGAACAATTACCATTTCATCTGAAGCTAGCTAAACAAAATGGGATAATGGAGAATGAATTAGTTGCATTAATAACACATATGGCTTTTTACGTTGGTTGGCCAAAAGCTGTGGCAGCTTTAAATATAGCAATGAGTGAAATGGAAAGTTAAGAATAATGATTTTGGGAGGCATTTTTAACATATTTCTACTTGCATTATTATCACTTGAGTGGTAAAGTGATAGTAAGATCAACGCTAGGAAGTGATGAAACATGCGTGAAAATACGATAGGATCGTTAATATGGCTACGTTTAATACGATTTACGAACCAAAGTAATCAAATGTCAAATGAGTTTTTAAAACGTTTTGATTTAACAACAGCCCAATTTGATGTGCTTTTGCAAATACGGACTTATCAGCCATTAACACAAATGGAGTTAGCAGAAAAGGTTACCGTTACACAAGGCGGTATTTCTCGAATGTTAACACGTCTTGAAAAAGAAGGATATATTATACGAAAACAAGATTGGAAAACGAAAACAATTAGTCTTACAGAGCAAGGGGAAGCGGCTTTAGAAAGAGCATTGCCAGAGCAACTTGCATTTCAATCATCATTTTTTGATGATGTATTAAATGAAGAAGAGCAGAAAATACTATACGAGTTGATGTCAAAAGTTCATAAGCATAGTGAAAAAAAAGAATTACCGAATGAGTAATTTTTTTTACTTAATCAATTGACTAATCAAGTGATAAAGAGGAGGAAGTTTTATGTATACAATTCCAGGACATCACCACATTTCTATGGTGACTAAAAATGCGAAAACGAATAATAATTTTTATCGAGATGTTTTAGGATTACGCCGGGTGAAAAAGACAGTCAATCAAGATAATCCATTTATGTATCATTTGTTTTATGGTGATTTAACAGGGAGTGCCGGAACTGAATTATCATTTTTTGAAATGCCGAATGTAGGTAGAACAATCCGTGGTACAAATGCAATAACACAAATAGGCTTGCTCGTACCTTCAATAGAAAGTCTTACATTTTGGAAGAGACGTTTTGAGTCACTCCAGGTGGCGCATGGGGAAATTACAACTTACGCCGGAAGAGACGCACTGCACTTTGAAGATCCAGATGGTCTACGGTTAGTGCTGTTAAATAATAAAGATGAAGAGGTGCCTGAATATTGGACTGCATGGGATGAATCTTCTGTAGAGCAGAATCATCGTATTTTAGGCATGGGAACAGTTGAAATGACAGTGCGCAGTTTAAATAAATTATCAAAAACATTAACAGGTTTGTTTAGTTATAAAGAAGTATCTCGTTCAGACGATGAGGGGATTTATCAATCTATCGATGGTCAATCTTTTGGAGAAATTTTGGTGAAACAGCAAGATGGAGAGAGTGAAAGACCAGGAAAAGGAAGTATTCATCATATAGCTATTCGTGTGAAAAATGATGAAGAACTGAGTTATTGGAATGAAGCGGTGAAAGATAAAGGGTTCCAATCAACAGGGATTATCGATCGCTTTTATTTTAAAAGTTTATATTTCCGTGAGTCAAATGGCATTTTATTTGAGATTGCGACGGATGGCCCAGGATTTACAGTAGATTCAACAGTTGAAGAATTAGGAAAAGAGCTGGATTTACCACCATTTTTAGAAGAGAGAAGAAAAGAGATTGAAGAGAAATTAATACCGCTTTATTAAAAGGGAGAGAGCAACTATGGAAAAATACCGTATTGATACAAGTAAGGGAATTGAATTTGGATTATATTCAATTGGAGATCATATTTTAAATCCGCATGATGGTTCGAAAATAAGTGCAGAAAAAAGAATTCATGAACTAATTGAAACAGCTAAGTTAGCAGATGAAGCTGGAATTGATGTGTTTGCTGTCGGTGAAAGTCATCAAGCGCATTTTACAACGCAAGCTCATACAGTTATTTTAGGAGCTATTGCGCAAGCTACGAAAAACATTAAAATCGCGAGTTCTGCAACAGTATTAAGCACGTCAGATCCGGTTCGTGTATATGAGGATTTTGCCACAATTGATTTAATTTCTAATGGTCGTGCTGAAATCGTTGCTGGTCGTGGATCTCGTATTGGGGGATATAGTTTACTTGGTTACGATGTAAATTATTATGAAGAACTATTTGAAGAGAAGATGGATCTTTTATTAAAAATAAATAAAGAAGAAAGTGTAACATGGAAAGGGCAGTTTAGAACGCCACTTGAACATGCGGCAATTATACCGAGAGCTAAAAATAACAATATGCCAATTTGGCGTGCTGTTGGAGGGCCACCTGCTAGTGCAATTAAGGCAGGACGCGCAGGTGTACCAATGATGCTTACGACACTTGGTGGCCCAGCTGTTAATTTTAAAGTTTCGGTTGATGCATATCGTGAAGCAGCTGAGCAAAGTGGTTTTGATCCAGCAACATTACCAATTGCGACAACAAGTTTATTTTATACAGCAGAAAATTCACAAGATGCACTTAGTGAATATTATCCTCATATTAATGCTGGTATGCTTGCGCTACGCGGTGGTGGGTATCCAAAACAACAATTTACTAACGCAGTAGATCACCGTGATGCGTTAATGATTGGTAGCCCGCAACAAATTATTGAAAAAATGCTTTATCAATATGAATTATTTGGACAGCAACGTTTTATGGCACAGATTGATTTTGGCGGTGTACCATTTGATAAGATTGAGAAAAACATTGAATTAATTGCTACTGAAATTATGCCGGCTGTTAGAAAATATACAACGAAATAATGAAAAAAGTACCGGGAGTATAATCTATTCTCGGTACTTTTTTATTTAGTCAGTTTGAAAAATGACAAAAAAACGAATTTTATGTCTAGAGAAAGGGGAGTTTTTTTCTATTTGTGAATAACAATATTGTTGATTTGAATTTTGGAAATACATTTTTCTCTTGACAAAAATGTAACGTGTTTTTAGGTTTGGTTCGAGGACATTTTTCAAAGGGAAAGTCAAGCGTATGAAGAGAAAAACATAATAACAATTGATATAAGAGTGTGTTGTATGTTTGAAAAGTACGTTTTTAAAATGTGAGAAATCTAATTCAAAAAAATTACAAAAGACATATTTCAGACAAAATCCTGTCAATAATACGTCAAAAATCACCTGAATTTATTATGTAAGTATATTATACAATTCGATTAACGAATAAAACACTACTGAAATAGTGAAAAGGTAAATCGTATGAAGAAAGTTCTTTTGTAATTATCTAAAAAACTGACAATCTATATTTTCAGAAAGTACATAAACGAATTTATCTTTTTGTATTTCCAAATGATTGAATTGTTCGTTATGAAGTGAATTCATACAATTCAATCGATATTACGATATAAAAAAATATGAAGGAAGTGACTTTAGCATGGAAACGCTCGAATTGGCACGAATACAATTTGCATCAACAACGATTTTTCATTACTTTTTCGTTCCGCTGTCTATAGGTTTAGCTTTTATCATTGCGTTAATGCAAACGTTGTATGTGGTAAAGGGACAAGAAATTTATAAGAAGATGACAAAGTTTTGGACACAAATATTCCTTGTTAACTTCGCGGTAGGTGTTGTAACAGGTATTTTACAAGAATTTCAGTTTGGTATGAACTGGTCAACGTATTCACGTTTTGTTGGTGATGTTTTCGGACCATCACTTGCAATTGAAGGTTTATTAGCATTTTTCATTGAGTCTACATTCCTAGGTTTATGGGTATTCGGTGAGGATAAACTTCCGAAGCGAGTTCACCTTTTATGTATTTGGCTCCTCTCAATAGGAACAATGTTATCAGCATTTTGGATTTTAACTGCAAGTGCATTTATGCATGCCCCAGTAGGATATGAAATGGCAGCAGATGGACGTGCACAGATGAATGATTTTTGGGCGATTATTCAAAATCCACAATTATGGGTGCAATTCCCGCATACAATTACAGCGGCAATTGCAACTGGTGCATTCTTTATTGCAGGTGTAAGTGCATGGAAAATATCAAAAGGTCAAGAAACTGCGGTGTTTAAAAAATCGTTCCGAGTTTCTATCGTTGTTGGAACAATTACAACAGCATTAGTATTATTTTTCGGTCATGCACAAGCACAAAATTTAATTAAGACACATCCGATGAAAATGGCAGCAGCTGAAGCGTTATGGAATACGAGTGAGGATCCAGCTCCATTTACAGTATTTGCAAAAATTGATACAGAGAAGAAAGAAAATTCGTTTGAAATTCAAATCCCTTATATGCTAAGTCTATTGTCATACGATAAATTTAGCGGTCAAGTTGAAGGGATGAATCAAATTCAAAAACAATATGAAGAAAAATATGGACCTGGAGATTATATTCCGCCAGTACATACTATGTTCTGGAGTTTTAGAGCGATGGTAATGAGTGGAACATTCATGCTTCTTTTAGGAATGTACGGCTGGTTCTTATCAAGAAAAGATCGCTTAACTGAAAACCCTTGGTATTTAAAAATAATGGTATATGCAATTGCACTACCGTTTATCGGTAATACAGTAGGTTGGATTATGACTGAAATGGGACGTCAGCCTTGGGTTGTCTTCGGTGTTATGAAAACAGAAGATGCTGTATCTCCAAACGTTTCATTTGGAGAAGTATTATTCTCTCTTGTTTCATTCACATCACTATATTTAATTGTTGGAGGAATTACTGTTTACTTATTCGTTCGTATCATTAAAGGACATGCGAATAAGAAAACGAAAAAGGATTATCAAAGCCATGATCCATTTGATAAGGAGGAAGAGTATGTTATCTCTTAATGAGTTGTGGTTTCTAATTATCTCAACCTTATTCGTTGGCTTCTTTGTACTTGAAGGTTTCGATTTTGGTGTAGGAATCGTTTCAAGGTTTTTAGGGAAAAACGATTTGGAAAAACGTATATATTTAAATACAATTGGGCCGTTTTGGCACGCAAATGAAGTATGGCTTGTTTGTGCTGGTGGCGCTATGTTTGCGGCATTCCCGCACTGGTATGCAACTTTATTTAGTGGGTTTTATATTCCATTTGTGTTTATGCTTCTTGCATTAATTATAAGAGGTGTTTCCTTTAAATTCCGTGCGAAAATAGAAAATCATAAATGGAAGAGTTTCTGGGATTGGGGCATGTTTATTGGAAGTTTGCTACCTCCTATACTTTGGGGAGTTGCAATCGCAAACTTTATGACAGGTGTACCAATTGATGGAAGTAAAAATATGGTAGGCGGATTTATGAAATTACTTCACCCATTTGCGTTACTTGGGGGAGTTATGTTTCTTCTTCTATGTATTGTTCATGGTTTGCAATTCCTTACTATACGTACAACAGGAAAATTACGAGAACGCGCACGTATTGCCGCGACAAAGATTGCACCTTTTGCATTAATAACACTTCTTGTTTTTGCAGCTGTAGGGTTATGGAAAACAGATATTTTCACCGCACATGGTTCAGAGTGGCTAATGGTTCCAATTGGAGCTTTTGTAGCGCTATTTGTTTCTACTTTATTAAATAAAAGAAGAAGAGATGGCTGGGCTTTCTTTATGACGAGTTTAACAATCATTTTGTTAAGTGCAAGTGTGTTCATCGGTATGTTCCCGCGTGTCATGATTAGCTCATTAGGAGCGGTAAATGATTTGACAATTTATAATGCGGCATCAGGACCTTATGCATTAAAATTGATGAGCTATTTTTCTCTTGCTATTTTACCGTTTGTTATCGGTAGTCAAATATGGAGTTTCTATGTATTTAGACAACCTGTTAAGTCAGACAAAGATTTGGAGTACTAATGAAAAGAAAAAGAGGACTTCCGTCGTATCCTGGTAGCCGAGTTTTATATGTAACTTTAAGTCTTATTAGCATTTTAGAGGCGTGTAGTATCATTGCGCAGACAGTATTTTTAGCACGAGCAATCACATTTTTATTTCATGGAGAAACAGTGCAAGCTGTGCTAAATGAAACTGTTTATTTTGGGATCACGTTTGCAGCACGCCAAATGTTAGTGCGAACATCGCAAATATTGGTTGAGCGTTTCGCTGAAAAAACAGGATTTGCATTACGTAAACAGTTAATAGAAGCATATTTTACGTTAGGGCCGAGATTTGTCCAAACGAATGGGACTGGTCATCTGGTTACTTTATCGATAGAAGGTATTGAGAAATTTAAAACATATATTGAATTGACAATTCCTAAAATGATTAGAAGTAGTATCGTACCGGGGCTAATTGTTCTATATGTTTTTACACTGGACATTAAGTCTGGAATCATTTTAGTTGTAACGATTCCAATTGTGATCATATTTATGATCCTTCTAGGATTAGCAGCGCAGAAAATGGCGGATAGCCAATATGAGACATATCGTGTACTTTCTAATCATTTTGTAGATACGTTAAAAGGATTAGAAACATTAAAGTATTTAGGGAAAAGTAAACAGCACGAAGAAAAGATTGAAAAAGTAAGTAAACGATATAGAAAAGCAACGATGCGTACTTTGCGAGTTGCTTTTCTTTCTTCTTTTGCATTAGATTTCTTTACGAGTTTATCAATTGCATTTGTAGCAGTTGGATTAGGGATACGGTTAATAGATGGGACAATTATACTGTTGCCAGCTCTTACGATTTTAATTTTAGCGCCGGAATATTTTCTGCCGATTAAGCAAGTTGGAGCGAATTATCATGCTACATTAGATGGACAACTTGCAATGGAGCAAATAGAAGAAATTTTACAGAAACAAAAAGAAATAGAAAAGAAAGATTCAAATGTAGATATAGTATGGAATTCTTCTAGTAGTTTGAAATTACAAGATGTAAAGGTAAATAATGATGAATCTGAAAAGGCTATATTAGAGGGAATTGATTTTACTTGGCAAGGTAACGGTGCTATAGGCATTATTGGTGAAAGTGGGGCAGGGAAATCAACGTTAATCGATGTGTTAGCAGGATTTCTACCGCCTTCGGGTGGGAAGATGTTAGTAAATGGTGTGGAAATTGGTGAATCTACTCGAGAAGATTGGCAAAAAAATATTGCTTATATTCCGCAGCAACCTTATATTTTTCCGCTTTCATTAAAAGATAATATTTGTTTCTATGAAACGAATACAATTGATGAAGAAGTTGAGAGAGTTATTAATGAAGTTGGTCTTCGTTCGCTCGTTGCATCATTACCACATGGGATGTACGAAAGAATTGGAGAAGGTGGACGTATGCTTAGTGGCGGACAAGAACAACGTGTCGCTATGGCACGTGCACTTTTAAGTAAAAAGCCAATCATTTTATTAGATGAACCTACAGCACATCTTGATATTGAAACTGAATTTGAAATAAAGCAATCGATGTTACGTCTGTTTGAAGGTAAGTTAGTATTTCTTGCAACGCATCGTCTACATTGGATGAAGCAAATGGATCATATTCTTATTTTAAATAAAGGGGAAATTAAAGAAAGTGGAACATATGAAGAACTTTTAAAGAATGAGACATTACATTTTCATAGGGAAGAGAGGGGAGAGCGATGAGTAATTGGATTAAACCTTATATACAGCAAAATAAAGGTAGAATGACGTTGACTATTTTCCTCGGGCTTCTTGGAGTTAGTTCAGGTGCGATGCTACTTTTCATTTCAGGTTATTTAATTTCTAAATCTGCTCTCAGACCAGAAAATGTAATGGCTGTATATGTTCCTATAGTTGCAACGCGTGCGTTTAGTATAGGGCAAGCTGTCTTTCATTATTTAGAGCGTTTAGTAGGGCATGACGTCGTTCTACGAATTTTAGAAAAAATGAGAACAAAACTATATAGAATTGTAGAACCACAGGCGTTATTTTTCCGCTCACGCTTTCAAACTGGTGATGTACTAGGTGTATTGTCTGATGATATAGAACATTTACAGAATCTATATTTACGTACAATATTCCCTAGTATATTAGCGTTAGTTGTATATAGCATTTTCGTAATTGTTATCGGTGCATTTGACTTAGTATTTGCACTTATCGCAGCTTGTATGTTAGCTGTTATTGTTTTTCTTCTCCCATTCGTATCACTACTTTTGATGAAACGACATCATGTTGCTTTGAAGCGAGGAAGAAATCGTTTGTATCAACAATTGACAGATGCTGTATTTGGGTTATCTGATTGGCAGGCGAGTGGTAGAAAAGATGAATTTATTAATGCATATGTAGAGCAAAATGTCCAGCTGTTAAAGACAGAAAAGAGAGTGAAACGCTGGTACCATATTCGAGACAGTATCATTCATTTAATAGTCGGCATTGTAGTTATTTCAATGATTATGTGGACTGGAAATCAAGCAGCAAGTGAACAGATTGCACCTACAGTTATTGCAGCGTTCGTATTAATGACATTATCTGTGACAAATGCGCTTATCCCTATATCAGATGCTATTGATCGAATTCCATCTTATGTAGAATCTGCTCATAGGCTTAAAAGCGTAGAAAGTGATAGCATTTTGCAAGATGGAAATGAGTTACCTGGAGATAAAGATTACGTTGCACTAAAACATATAGATATTGAACTGAGTAATGTGTCGTATAATTACCCGGATAGTAATGAACCTGTATTAAAAGATGTATCATTGCAAATAAAGGCAGGAAAGAAAATTGCTATTTTAGGTAGAAGTGGAACAGGAAAATCTACTTTACTAAAACTGTTAACTGGGGCATTACGTCCGGTAAGTGGCCAAATTATATTGAATGGTGAACAAGCTCATACGGATTTTTTGTCAAAATATATTTCTGTATTAAACCAAAAACCACATTTATTCGATACGACAATTGGAAATAATGTGCGGATCGGTAAACCAGAGGCTAATGATGAAGAGATATGGAGAGCTTTAGAGAAAGTACAGCTAGCACCGCACATTGCTTCTCTTCCTGATGGATTACAAACAAAAATGCATGAAATGGGAAAGAGGTTTTCTGGCGGAGAAAGGCAAAGGGTAGCATTTGCAAGAACTCTTATGCAAGAAACATCAATCATTGTACTTGATGAACCGACTATCGGTTTAGACCCTAAAACGGAATTAGCCTTAATAGAAACAATGTTTTCTGCAACAGAAGAAAAGACTGTTATTTGGATTACACATCATCTTGTAGGAATTGAACATGTAGATGAAGTTATTTTCCTTGATAGTGGCCAAATCGCTATGCAAGGTAGTCACGAACAGCTACTGAAAGAAAATGAGAAATATCGTAGGTTATATGAGCTTGATAAAGGTATATAAGAATGAAATGCCAAAAAACACAAATTCTTGGTAGTTCAAGGTTTGTGTTTTTTTGTATTTGTGGTGAAATCATATAAGCCGTATAAGCTATTTGATCATGAAATGGTTATATATTGTTAGAAAGGGTGTTTAAAACCTATCCTTTCAAGGCAATACTTGAGCCATAGTGAATGGATTGTTGGAAGGCGTGATTATATGTTTGAAGAGGATGGCATTGTTTTAATACTGGAGCCTGCTGATGAGCGGAATATGAGGAAATTTATTTTTACAGTACCGAAGTCAGTTTATGAAAAAAAAGAAATTTTATTACATTACGGAACACCTTTAGGTCAAGGATATACGGACATTATAGAAGATATTATTAGTGTACATATAGACATAGATATTATAACAGTAATAGGGCATGTGAGAGGATAAAGAGAAACTTTAATTAGTGAGAGCTATACGTACCTGGAAAACAGACGTACTTAAAATAAGTATGTCTGTTTTTATATTTAAATGAAGATAGTTTCGAGGTACATGTTGAACAGGATAATAATGATTTTTCTAGAATGTATAAGAGGAAGGTTAAAAAAAATAAGATATGATGTGATAAAGTGTATAAGAAGAAAATAAAGTGTTTATAAATGAATAAAAGTATGGCAATTATTTAGGAGGTAAAAATGAAGTTTACAAAAACAATGTTACTTTCAATTGTAGTTTCAATTGGTTTGATGGGATGTTCGCTAGTAGAGGAAGGGAAGAACTCCATAGATTACGCTCAAAAAGCGACAGACTATGTAAATGAAATAAGTGCATTTGCAAATGAAGCGCCAGCATTAGCAGAAAAGGCCGTTAATGATGGGGAAGCCCGGAAAGAACTAGAAACGAAACTTACTGAAATTAAACAAGATATACCAGCTTTTAATGAATTAACACCACCAGATGTAGCGAAGGATCTTCACCAGCAAATCGTCGGGTATAATGAAAAGTTAAATACATTAATTGATACATCTATGACAAAGATAGAGGAAGGGAAAATGAATGTAGAGCAGTTTAAAAACTCTGAGCTTATGCAGACGATAGAACAAGTTCGTGATTTGAAAGATAAGGTTCAAAATTTAGGGCAATAACAAAAAGATCCGTTTATCATAAACGGATCTTTTTGTTATTGTATACAATAGATGATTACACCAATGATAATAATAATGTTGCCAATGATTTTTCGTTTCGTGATTTTCTCCCCTAGGAAGTACCAACTGAAAATTAAAATGATGATATAACTTAATGATTCTAATGCAGATGCTTGCTTTAATGCCATGCCCTTTAAGGCGATCACATTTAATCCGGCATTAATTACAAATAAAAAGTAGCCGATGATAACATAAGGATTCACATATTCTTTTATTCTAGAATCGTATTGTTGTAAAGTAGCCTTTTTTAATAATATTTGTGAGTAATTGGCTAAAATTATCCCAAATATCAATAATAACATATAACTATTCATCTTTTGTCACCACCACAATTCCGACGATAATAATAGCTGCGCCAAGTATGTGATTCCACTGTATCGTATCTCCAAACAGGAATACTGACCAAAGCATTGACCATAGTATGATAATCCCACGGTGTGAATATGCTCTAGAAATTTCAAAGTTCTTAATGACTTGTTGCCATAGAATTGCATATCCGAATAAAAGTACAACAAGTCCGAAGTAAGCAATAAAAAATGAAATTGATGCAATAGGGAATTGAGATGCCCATTTCATGTAAACCATAATGATAGAATATATCAAGAAGGCCACATGTAAAAATACATAGTTTTTAATAGTTGGTTTCATATATTCACTCTCTTTTACTTTATATACACGTATGTAAACTCGATGTATATAATCAATAGCTTCTTATTATATATAAAAGGCATATTGAAATGATTTTTGTTTATTTCTTCACATTCCAAAATATATAGTATCATGTCTTCTAATGTAAAACAATAGAAGGCAATGCGTAGCTTTAGAGCTGAAAATAATAGAGCTAGTAGAGTTAGATTTTCCACTGTTCTATAATTTGTATCGTTTTATTTGTTGCATCCATCTCTACTTGAATACCTATTGGCAAAGTAATCATTGGATGAGTATGACAACAGTCAAAATCGGCTAGAAAAGGAAGTTTTTGATTTTGTAATACTTCTAATAATATTTCGTAAGGTTTTCTATTTGTACCACAATCATCAAATTGCTCATGTTTTCCAAGGATGATACCTGAAATTTTATCAAAAACGCCGTTAATTTTAAGTAATGAAAAACTTCTTTCGATAGTAGCTGCATCTTTTGAGCTATCTTCAATAAAGAGAATGTCACCATCTTGAATAAGTGGCATATAGGGGCTACCCCAAATACCTTGTATAGTGTTTAAATTCCCACCAATAATACGTCCAGTAGTTTTTCCGCCCATTACTGAAATCCAATTGTTCGGTCGAAGATCTTTTTCTTTCGTTTTTTCTTCCCAATTAATAAATTCATCTGACCAAAATAACGGCTGGTTTATGTTGTAAGGAAGGTGTTGATCAGTTAATAAAGTATCCGCAAAATATTTGTACGTGCAATCTACGAAAGGCTCAAATTCACCAAAAGAAGGAACAAGTGCTGGACCATAAAATGTAGGAATTCCTGTTTTTGCATAAATACCTAGTAATAATGCTGTTGTGTCTGAATAGCCAATCATTATTTTAGGATTCTTTTGAAAAGTCTCATAATCAATATAAGGTAATAATGAATTTGAATTCAGTCCCCCAATTGTCGACATGATACAAGAGACGTTAGGGTTTCTAATCAAGTCATTTAATTCCTCAGCACGCTCTTTAATGCTCCCGGAACGATAATAATCATATTGACCTGTTAGTGAACCTTCTAATATATGAAATCCTTTCTTTTGTAAGTATAATTTTGCGCGCTCAAATCTCTTTGGAGAAGTATAGGTTACTGGTGAAGAGGGAGAGTAGATGCCAATGGTATCGCCATATTTTAATGCTTTTGGAAGTATCATTTGTATAAATCCTTTCTATTATATAGTGTTTTTGTGTTTAAATGTAATTGAATATTCTTATATTTCGTTGTTTTTAGTGTAACACATATGAAAAAGAGAACGAGGTTGAAATTATAATTGCTGTAGATGAATAAATATACTTTTTACCTTGACGATATAAAGTAATTGTTGTTATGGTTAAACATGAGTGTATAAAAGGTTTGCTAAAGGAGTTTTAGAATGAAGCGGTTAAAATGGGGAAGATTAACAATCCTATTAGTAGTAATTCTGGGTATATGTTGGTTCTTTTTCCAAGGGGTTCAAAAGAGTGAAACAAAAGTAGATACTCAGCCTTTACAAGTGGCAGAGCTACCTAAAACAGGGCTATCTGAAAAAGTAGTTCCACCAAAATATATACCACCAGAAATTGATGCAAAAGCAGCTATTATTATCGATGCGAGTAATGGAGAAGTTATTTATCAAAATAATGAAAATGAAGCTGTTGCCCCTGCTAGTATGTCAAAAATGATGACAGCATATCTCGTTTTAGAGAGTATACATAATGGGAAAGTCCACTGGGAAGATCCAGTGAAAATAAGTGCAAAGTCGGCACAAACAGAGGGTGCAAAAATCCCGATGCAAGCAAATGATACATTAACTGTTAAGGACTTATATCATGCGTTAATGATTGAATCGGCTAATAATTCGGCTGTCGCTTTAGCGGAACATGTAGCTAAGACAGAAAAAAACTTTGTTCAACTTATGAATGAAAAAGCAAAGCAGTTAGAAATGTCAGATAAAGCTAAATTCGCGAATGCTTCCGGATTGCAGGAGCCCGACGGAAGTGAAACAAAAATGACAGCAGCTGACGTAGCAAAATTAGCGTATCATCTTATAAAAGACTATCCAGAGATATTAGAAGTGACTCACTTACGTCAAAGTCAGTTAGCATTTAATAATGTTAATGTTACAAGCACAAATGAGATGTTAAACAAAAATAATAAAGCTTTATATATAGAAGGAATAGACGGATTAAAAACAGGATTTACAGATAGCGCAGGGTATTGTTTTGCAGGTACTGCAAAACAAGGCGATAATCGTATTATTACAGTTGTTATGGGGACAAAAAGTAAAACAAAACGTTTTACAGAAACACAGAAGCTGATGTCCTATGCTTTTCAATTGGTTAATTAGGTGAAGAATTAAGTTAATTGCTATAAAAAGAGACAGACAGTTTATTTGAACCTTGATTTTGGTGATAATAAGCTGTTCTTTAAATTTTGGGAGTATGGGGGGGAAACTCAAGTGATATCATTTGAGTTTGTTTTTGTTTGTTGATATTATTAAGTTAAGAACTTATTAATAATAAGTTTGAGAGGCATTATATGCTTCGTACATATGATACTGCCTCAAATGAAAATTGGAGGGAATTGTAATGGCAAAAGATTTTTACTCAGCAATTGAAGACAGAAGATCTATTTACGCGATTAGTAAAGAGCAAGTAGTTTCTGATGAAAGAATTCAAGAAGTGATTTATCATGCTGTGAAACATACACCTTCGGCTTTTAATTCTCAAAGTGCAAGAGTTGTTGTATTACTAGGTGAACAACACGACAAATTATGGAATGTTACGAAAGAAACGTTACGAAAAATTGTGCCTGAAAATAATTTTGCACCTACTGAAGAGAAAATGAATGCATTTAAAAGTGGCTATGGAACAGTTTTGTATTTCGAAGATAGTAAAGTAGTAGAAAGTTTGCAAGAGAACTTTGCACTATATAAAGATAATTTTCCTACATGGTCTCAGCAATCTTCTGGAATGTTGCAATTTGCGATTTGGACAGCATTAGAGATTGAAGGTTTTGGTGCTACACTACAGCATTATAATCCGTTGATTGATGAGGAAGTAAAAAAAGAATGGGATGTACCTGAAAACTGGAAGTTAACTGCGCAAATGCCATTTGGTAAACCAGTAGTTTCTGCAGGAGATAAAGAATATCAGCCATTAGAAACTCGTGTGAAAATTTATAAATAAAATAAAAAATAAAAGGTGAACAGAGATATAATCTGTTCACCTTTTTATACATGGTATGAGTTTTTATGCTGAATTGTTTTCATTTGCTCTTTTAGTTCGTTTTTCTTTGTTTCAATGATTGTTACCTTTTTAAACGTTGTAAGCGATAATAAGTGAGTAAGAGCAGAGTAAAGTTCGATATTATTATTCATGTAATCGTCTATTATTTTTTCCACAAATGCAACTCCTCTTTTTATGTGATTATACATATTCTATCAATAAAACCCTAATAATTCCATATTTAGTAGAGAAACGAAATAGTCAATTGTGTTTTTAGGATGGGAGTGCTCTCGAGGGGGCGTGAAATCTTACAAATCATCGCGTTGTTTAAAATCATACATAGTATAGAGAATTCATTTTCTTAAAATATTATACTATTGATTAATAAAGTGTTTTTTGTCATGATAAGAGTGTGCCTCATGAAAAAGAACTTTCTAGAAAAATATATTGTGTTTATGTATTAGATTAATGGAATTTTCAGATTAGATAGAAAGTGTAAAATCTATATTGAAATAACGTATGAAATTTTAAATTTTGATGTAATACATAAGGAATTTGAAAAAATCGTTGCAAAAACACACTGTTTAATGATAAAGTTCACATGAAGTTCACACTAAATTCACTTCAATCGTTTAAAATAAACGATGTGTGAAAAATAAAACTCTTGCTAAAAAATGGAACTGGATGAATATTTTACTTTGATAATATTGTAAAGTACTAAGTTTATAGTTTTCTCAAGAGGATAGTAGGGAAAGGAAGTAAAGACAACTTATGAAAAAAGTAATCGCAGGTTTAGCAGCAGCATCTGTAGTAGGTGTAGCAGTTCCTGGAATGGATTCTGCTCATGCACAAGTTTCAAATGATGCGCTAAAAGAAATTAATGGACAAACACAAACTCAAACTCAAACTCAAACTCAAACGACTGTAACTGAAACAAAAAAGGTAGAAACAACTTCTGAATTAAAATACACGGTAACAGCTGATGTATTAAATGTACGTTCAGGTGCTGGTACAGGACATGACGTTATTTCTAAAGTAAAAGCAGGTCAAGTACTTCAAGTAATTGGACAAGAAAACGGTTGGTTCAAAGTTAGTGTAAATGGTCAAACAGGTTATGTAAGTGGGGACTTCGTAACAACTGGTGGCAATAAAGGAACTACTGTTCAACAAGGAACAGGTACTTACACAGTAAACGTTTCTTCACTAAATGTACGTACAGGCCCAAGTGCATCTCATACTGTTTTAGGTTCTGTAAATAAAGGGAAAACAGTTCAAGTTGTAGGTGAAGTTCAAGATTGGTTTAAAATTAACTTCAATGGTGGAACTGGATACGTAAGTAAAGACTTCGTAACAAAAGGTGGTTCAGCTGTATCTAACGAAACACAGCAACCAACTACAAACAACAACAACAATACTACTACAGTTCAAACTGGTGGTTCATATGTTGTTAATACAGGAGCTTTAAAAGTACGTACAGGTCCAGCTACATATAACCCTGTAATTGGTGGGGTAACAAACGGTACAGTATTAAACGTTACTGGCGCTGAAAATGGTTGGTATAAAATTAACCATAACGGCCGTACAGGTTACGTAAGTGCAGACTTTGTGAAGTTTGTAAAAGGCGGAGTGAACAATGTAGTTACTGGTGGTAACGAAGGTACTAATCAAGTACAAAAACCAACAGCACCAACAGGTGGAGATACATCTTCAATCGCTGGATTCGCTAGATCTTTAAACAATTCAAAATATGTATTTGGTGGTACAACACCTGCTGGTTTTGACTGCAGTGGATTCATTCACTACGTATTAAATCAAACTGGTCATAAAGGCGCTCGTCAAACAGTTGCTGGATACTGGAGCTCTAAAACAAAAACTAGCAATCCACAACCAGGTGATTTAGTATACTTCTCTAACACTTATAAATCAGGTCTTTCTCACATGGGTGTTTACTTAGGAAACGGTCAGTTCATTAGTGCAGAGAATGAAAATGTTGGTGTAAGAATTAGTTCAATTAATAACTCTTACTGGGCTAAACACCTAACAGGTTACACAAAAGCATACTAAGAAAAAGTAGTTTATATACTACTTTTCGTATAGAGAAAAGGCTTTCCAGGGAAACTTGGGAAGCCTTTTTCATATTTAGATAAACTAATAGTATAGTAGTGTTTATCACGCTTCAAAGTTCATTGGGGTTCGGGAAAATAATGAGTGGGGGTGGATAATCCCACTCATTAAAGATTGACTTTATGTCAATTTCCCGTGCAAAAACTTAGCATATAAATCATGAAAATAGTTTGGACGGAATAAGTTTGCTGCATGACCTGCTAATGGAATTTCTTTATATAAAACGTTCGGAAGAATGGACTTCAAATCAAAGAGACACGATTTATAGAGATGATCATGTTCTCCCATCACCCATAATATAGGATGGGGAAGTGCTTTTAATTTAGATTTTAAGTCGAATTCTAAGCGGTGTCGTAATGACTCAGCAATAATGGACGAGTGTAATTGTAATCCGAAACGGTAATAAATATTTCGGGAAATAACAGCGAACGGATTTGCCCTTAGTATTCCACTTGGAAAAATAGTACTAGCATACTGAGAAAGCCAAGATGAATATTCATCACCACGTTTTTCCCAAAAATTCTGAAAAACATTATATAAACGAGAAGGGTTATTATAATGTCCACCAATATGACAAATGCTCAATACTTTTTCTGGATGCATTTGTGCAAATGTCGTAGAGATATAACAGCCATAGCTTAGAGCACAAATATGAGCCTTTTTAATTCCCTCTTTTTCATACAAGTTCAATAATTGATCTACGAGGCGCTGTATTGAAAAGTCGATAGCTTCTCCTTTATCGTCGCCGTGACCTAATAAATCATAAGTTATAATGTTGTAGGAGGCAGAAAATCGTTTATGCTCTTTTTTGAAGGCGCGGCGATTTCCAACTAATCCATGAATAAAAATGATTGTTTCCTTTTCGGAATGTTTATTTGTTTGCAAAAAGGATACTCCTTTCAATGCTGGAGATTTATATAGTGTTTTAAATTAGCTAATTAATAAAATTAGTTATATATTTTCTATGCGTAGTCTATAATTTACATAGAATAATAATAAGTACCAGGTAATAATATCAGATATTTATACTTGTTGTAAAGATGAGTTTATATGTATATTTTGTAAAATTAGAAAAAAGTGTGTTTACATTCAGTTTACATTTATAGCGTATTCTAGTTTTAGAAAGAATAGTTTTGTTTATAACGAGGAGATGAACGACAATGGAAGTTAGGAATACAGAAAAGAAAAAAGGGAATTGGAGGCAGTTTTTACGTCTCATTCAAGATACAAATCCACCGAAAGGCATTCTTATTTTTGCATTAATAATGAGCTTACTTTCTACTGGAGCGAGTTTGTTTATTCCAATGCTGACAAAAGGTTTAGTTGATAATTTTTCACTTTCTTCAATTAGTACGGGACAAATTTTTGGATTAATTGCATTCTTTATTATTCAAACAATTGCTGCAGGATTGTCAATTTATTTACTGAATTATATTGGACAAAAAATTGTAGCTGGACTTAGAGAACGATTGTGGAAAAAGGTACTTATTTTACCAGTGTCTTATTATGATCAAAACAGAACGGGAGATACAATTAGTCGTATGACAAATGATACAGGTGTTGTTAAAACATTAATTTCTGAGCATTTGTCAAACTTATTAACAGGCGGTATCTCAATTATTGGGTCATTAATTGTATTATTTGTTTTAGACTGGAAAATGACAATTTTACTTTTAACGGTTATTCCATTATCGGTACTAATTTTAGTTCCACTTGGACGGAAAATGTATAAGATTTCAAAAGCACTTCAAGATGAAACGGCTTCTTTTACTAGTGTATTAACACAAGTACTATCAGAAATTCGTTTAGTAAAATCTTCAAATACGGAAAAAAAAGAATATGAAACAGGTAATACAGGTATCCAAAAATTATTGCAATTTGGTTTGAAAGAAGGAAAAGTGCAAGCATTAATTTCACCTGTTATGTCGTTTGTTTTAATGGCATTGCTTGTTATTATCGTAGGGTATGGTGGAATGCGAGTTTCTAGTGGTGCATTAACAACAGGTGAACTTGTAGCATTTATTTTGTATTTAGTTCAAATTATTATGCCGATGAGTCAGTTATCTATGTTCTTTACTCAGTTCCAAAAAGCAATTGGTGCAACCGAAAGAATTAATACGATTTTAGAATATGAAGTAGAAGATCATGAAACAGGTATGAATGTTACAAATGCGAAGCAGCCGATCGTTATTGAAAATGTACATTTTGAGTATAACGAAGAAGAGAAAATCTTGAAAAATATCGACTTCACGATTGAATCTGGAAAAGTAACGGCGATTGTAGGACCAAGTGGTAGCGGAAAAACAACTTTATTCTCGCTGTTAGAACGTTTTTATGAGCCAACTAGTGGTTTCATAAAATTAGGGAAAGAACCAATTACAGCATATTCATTACAATCATGGCGACGTCAAATTGGTTACGTTTCACAAGATAGTCCGTTAATTGATGGAACGATTCGTGATAATATTTGTTACGGTGTTGAGGGTGAAGTGACGGATGAAGAAATTGAAAAAGTAGCAGCGATGGCGTATGTTGATGCGTTTATTCATGATTTACCAAGTGGATACGCAACAGAAGTTGGAGAGCGTGGTGTGAAGCTTTCTGGAGGGCAAAGACAACGAATTGCGATTGCTCGAGCGTTACTACGAAATCCGCAAATCCTTATGTTAGATGAAGCGACTTCAAGTCTTGATAGTAAATCGGAATCGGTTGTTCAGAAGGCGTTAAATAACTTAATGAAAGGTAGAACAACTTTAGTTATTGCGCATAGACTTTCTACTGTTGTAGATGCAGATAAAATTATCTTTATTGAAAAAGGGAATCTTACAGGAAGTGGCTCACATGATGAGTTATTACGGACACATGACATGTACCGTGAATTTGCAATGCAACAATTGAAAATTAAAGAAGGAGCATTATAGAATGAAAACAAACAGTGAAGGGGCACTTCACTGTTTGTTGATTTTAGAGTGCTAAAAAGTATGTTAAGCAGAAAGGATATGATTCCTTGATACCCAAAATTTTAATTGTAGATGATGATCCGCACATTAGAGAACTTGTTTCTGTATTTTTGGAACGAGAAGGTTTTCAAACATATGAGGCCGTTGATGGATTAGATGCTCTTCGAAAAATAGAAGAAGTGAAAGTCGAAATGGCGATTATTGATATTATGATGCCAAATATGGATGGGTTTGATTTATGTTATGAATTAAGAAAATACTATGATATCCCAATTCTTATGCTGACTGCTAAAGGTGAAACATCTCAAAAAGTAAAAGGATTTCACCTCGGAACAGATGATTATCTTGTAAAACCATTTGATCCTTTAGAATTAGTTGTGAGAGTGAAGGCATTATTGAAACGTTACCAAATTACAGTATCGCAATCTATTCAAGTTGGGAATGTACTGTTAAATCGTAAAACATTTGAAGTTAACGTTGGAGAACAAACGGTGACGCTGCCGCTAAAAGAATTTGAGTTGCTCTTTACATTAGGATCTAAAGCGGGAAGAACTTGTTCAAGAGAGCAATTAATAGAAGACGTATGGGGATATGATTTTGAAGGGAATGAACGCACGCTAGACGTTCATATTAATCGGTTGCGTGAAAAGTTTCAAGAAGAGCTATCAAAGTTTAGTATAAGGACGATAAGGGGCTTAGGGTATCGCTTAGAGGTAAGTAAATGAGAAAAAGAGAAAGAATGAGTAAGATGAAGATGTTAAAAGTAATGGGGGCGATAGTAGCGCTCTTTGCTTTTCTTACTATAATTTGGTCAATAGCCTTTTTTGTATCGTCTAGTGTAATGAAAGCTTTTGAAATAAACGTATCGCCTTTTATTACTTTTCTAATTAGTGATATGGTCGGCTTTGTTTTTATCGTTCTTATTTGGACATTAATCGGAATTTTAATGAGACCGAAGCGAGAGGCGATGATTTGGACGATCATTGAACCGATACAAAAAATTGCAAAAGGGGACTTCTCTGTAAAAATACGGAATGAAGAAAAGTATGATGGTGAAATTGGTGTGCTTGTAAAAAGTATTAACGATATGACGGATGAACTTAATGCAATGGAGAAAATGAGACAAGAATTTGTATCGAATGTTTCTCATGAAATACAGTCGCCATTAACATCTATTAAGGGATTTGCTCGAGCGCTACAAGATGATAATCTACCAGTTGAAAAAAGAAAACATTATCTTACTATTATTGAAACTGAAACAACGCGATTATCTAAATTGAGTCAAAATTTATTGAAGCTAACACTTTTAGAGTCAGAGGAGTATTCACCAGAAAGAGCTACTTATCGATTAGATCAACAGTTGAAACAAATTGTGTTAAATAGTGAGCCTCTTTGGGATGAAAAAGGACTTGAGCTAGATCTGGATATGGATAAAGTGTGTGTTACTGCAGACAAAGAAAGTATGAGCCAAGTATGGATTAATTTAATTCATAACAGTATTAAATTCACACCAAATGGTGGCACGATTACAATTCATTTAAAAGAACATAAAGAATTCCTGGAAGTAAGTATTCATGATACGGGAATTGGTATATCCGAAGAACAGAAACAACATATTTTTGAACGTTTTTATAAAGCGGATTCTTCACGAAACCGTGCTTATGGAGGAAGTGGATTAGGTCTAGCAATTGTAAAAAAAGTACTCGACCTTCATCAAGGAAAAATAAAAGTTGAGAGTGTAGAAGGAAATGGTACAGAATTTATTGTGCGTATTCCAAATCATGAAGAAAAATGCATTTACCATTACTATAGTTACCTATAAGTAACCTACGCACATAAAAGTGCATCATTGCCTTTTTACATAAACATAGCTACACTTTTAATATAATAAACAACTGAGAAGATTAAGGAGTGTTACACTTGGCAGAATTATTACAAGGAAAAAATGCTTTAATTACAGGAGCAGGTAGAGGGATTGGTCGCGCTGTAGCGATCGCATTAGCGAAAGAAGGCGTAAATGTTGGTCTTTTAGCTCGTTCAGAAGAAAACTTAAAAGCAGTTGCGAAAGAAGTAGAAGCAGAAGGCGTAAAAGCTGTTATTGCGACTGCTGACGTATCTTCATATGAAGAGGTAACTACTGCAATTGAAACATTAAAAAACGGTTTAGGATCTATCGATATTTTAATTAATAACGCTGGTATTTCTAAATTCGGTAAGTTTTTAGAATTAGAAGTTGCTGATTGGGAAAAAATCATTCAAGTAAACTTAATGGGTGTATACTATGCAACTCGTGCAGCTTTACCAAGTATGATTGAACAACAATCTGGTGATATTATTAATATTTCATCTACAGCAGGACAAAAAGGTGCACCTGTAACAAGTGCATATAGTGCTTCTAAATTTGGTGTTCTTGGTTTAACAGAATCGTTAGCGATGGAAGTTCGTAAACATAATATCCGTGTAACAGCTTTAACACCAAGTACAGTAGCAACTGACATGGCTGTAGACTTAGGATTAACTGATGGAAACCCTGATAAAGTAATGCAAGCGGAAGATATTGCAGAGTTTATCGTAGCGCAGCTGAAATTAAATAAACGTACATTTATTAAATCAGCAGGACTTTGGTCTACTAATCCGTAAGGGGTAAATTTATAAACAAAGAAGGGACATCTATTCTGTAATGGAATGGGTGTCCCTTCTTTATTTTTTTGTATGTAAAGCAGAATTGTCGGTATAATGTGAAGTGAATGGTAGAAAAGCATGAAAAACTTGAAGGGGATGGTATTTCCATGAGTACGATTGAGAAATGGACGGCTGTTGATCAATATATGAGTGATGTATTAATACCGAAAGACTCTACATTAGAAGAAGTTCTTCAAGCAAATGCTTCAGCTAATTTGCCGGCACATGATGTATCGCCAACGCAAGGGAAGTTTTTACAACTATTAGTACAAATCCAAGGAGCTCGTAACATATTAGAAATTGGCACTCTAGGCGGATATAGTACAATATGGCTTGCAAGAGCATTGCCATCTGGAGGGCGAATTGTTACATTAGAAGCAAGTGAAAAGCATGCTGAAATTGCACGGAGCAATATTGAGCGTGCCAATTTGAATGATAAAATTGAAATACGATTAGGATTAGCGTTAGATTCTTTAAAACAAATAGAAAATGAGAAGTATGAACCATTTGATTTTATTTTCATAGATGCGGATAAACAAAATAACCCTGCTTATTTTGAATGGGCACTGAAACTATCACGCCCTGGTACTGTAATTATTGGGGATAACGTAGTACGTGAAGGTGAAGTTATTGACAATACTAGTAATGACCCTCGTGTACAAGGGATACGCCATTTCTATGAGCTAATAGCTGCTGAGCCGCGTGTAAGTGCTACTGCGCTTCAAACTGTAGGAAGTAAAGGGTACGATGGGTTTGTAATGGCAGTCGTAACAGAGTAATGTAAGGAGGAAAAAGGGATGAAAAAGAAGTTTCAAAAATTATAACGTGTATCTTGTACAACGAATTTAGCTCGTGGACCTCCAATTTACATAGCTTTATATTATATATTAAAAACTTGGAGGCTATAAGAAGATGAGAACTGAAAAAGAAATGTTAGACTTAATTATAAATACAGCAAAAGAGGATGAAAGAATTCGAGCTGTCATCATGAATGGGTCACGTGTGAATCCAAATGTGAAAAAAGATTGTTTTCAAGACTATGATATTATTTATGTTGTAAAAGATATACAATCTTTTACGTGTAATCATAGTTGGATTAATAGATTTGGAGAAATAATGATTGTGCAAATGCCGGAAGAAATGTCGTTACTTCCAGCTGATAAAGACGGGAAATTTCCGTATTTAATGCAGTTCATGGATGGGAATCGAATTGATTTAATGCTAGTTCCAGTTGATTTAATAAATAAATTTATTGGACAGGATAGTTTAAGTGAATTACTACTGGATAAAGACAATTGTATTGGAGAATTTCCGCCAGCAAGTGATAAAGATTACGTTATAAAAAATCCTACAGAAAAAGAGTTTTTCGATTGCTGTAATGAATTTTGGTGGTGCAGCACAAATGTAGGGAAAGGGTTATGGAGAGAGGAACTTTCTTATGCGAAAGGAATGCTGGAAGGCCCAATGCGAGATATGTTAATCGTAATGATAGAATGGCATATTGGCATGAAAACAAATTTTACAGTGAATACCGGAAAGTTTGGTAAGCATTTCGAGCAATATGTTGAAAAAGATACGTGGGAGCAATTTAGAAAGACATTTTCAAATGCAGAATATGAAAATATATGGGAGTCATTCTTTGTAATGGGTGATTTATTTAGGGAAGTTGCGAACGAAATTGCTAACACATATGGATATCAATACCCGCAAGATGATGATGACAAAGTGACAAGCTATTTAAAACATGTGAAAGTTTTGCCGAAAGATAGTACATCGATTTATCCCGCATAAACGGGCAGTAAAACCCCCACTGATTAAAGTTTCACTTTATTAATTGTATAAAGCAGTAAGACTGTCCTAATTACGGACAGTCTTATTTTTGTTCATGAATAAGAAATTCTCTAACAAAGTGCAGATGAATCACATATGAAATTTTAGGGAGGTTTTTATCATGTATTATTTTTATGCGCCAGAAATGTTCGTTCCATTTCCTTTGGGGCTAGAACGCAATATTTCGTATGCTTATATGCCATATCATTCATTTTATTATGGAAACTATATAGACGCAGTGCCGTATGTATTAAATGTTCCGCAAAATGATCAAGTCAAAGTGAAGGAAGAGAATCGGGGGTCATGGACACCTTTTTCATGGGTTGAAAAATATGCGTATGCATTTTCAGGACCATACAATAAAGCGGAAGTAGCTCTTACATTTGATGATGGACCAGATTTAGTATTTACGCCAAAAATTTTAGATAAGTTAAAACAATATAATGTAAAAGCTACTTTTTTCTTACTTGGTGAAAATGCAGAAAAGTTTCCGAATGTAGTAAAGCGTATCGCGAATGAAGGGCATGTAATTGGTAATCATACGTATAATCATCCGAATTTAGCGAAAGTAAATGAGGCTGAGTACCGTAATCAAATTATAAAAACGGAAGAAATATTAAATCGTTTAGCTGGTTATGCTCCTAAATTTATACGTCCACCGTATGGTGAAATACTTGAAAATCAATTGAAGTGGGCGACGGAGCAAAATTTTATGATTGTACAGTGGAGTGTTGATACAGTTGATTGGAAAGGGGTAAGTGCGGATACGATTACAAATAATGTGCTAGGGAATTCATTTCCAGGAAGTGTCATACTTCAACATTCGACTCCAGGTGGACATTTGCAAGGATCTGTCGATGCACTAGACAAAATCATTCCGCAGTTAAAAACGAAAGGGGCACGTTTTGTAACACTTCCAAGTATGTTCCAGACATCTAAAGAGAGAAAATGAAAATGTTAATAATTGGGATTTTAAGAGTTGTATAGTATAATGAAGGTGTAAGTTAGGGGGGATATAATTGATGGATGCACTAGTAAACGTAGGAATGAGCATATTGATTGGTATTATATTTATACTTGCGGCACTTATTCTTCAAAAAAATCCACCGACGGATATTAACGCAGCATATGGTTACCGTACGAAACGGTCTATGAAAAATAAGGAATTATGGGATGCAGGTAACAAGTATAGTGCAGAAGTGATGAAACAAAATGGATTCATTATGATGTTAATTGGAAGTGTTATTAGTATACTGTTTAGATATCCACATACAATGATAGCGATTATGATTGTTATGCTGTTGTTAATTATACGATTATTTATACGAGTAGAGAAAAAATTAAAGATACTTGAGCAATAAAAAAATAAGACTCCCGAATAAAGTAAGCTGGGAGTCCTATTTTTTTATAAACTATTTTTGTTTAGCAATTCTTGTCCTTGCACTATAACAAATTCATAGTATTCAAGAGCATAAGGATAAATATCTTCAAATGTTATCGTTATCGGATTACTGTTTAAAACAGAATTAGTCGTTAAAGATGAAATCTCTCTTCTTAATAGTTGTAGAAAAGAAGTTGCATGTACTTTCATCACATCGTCTACTTCTTCACCTGGTGCAAATGGAAGTGGCTTTATTACATTGTGAAAATACATATGACAAAATTCACGATCAGTAAGATTTGAAATTTCATAATCTATTTTATAGATTCCTTTGTATGTTAGATCAGTAGTTTGAAAGAAAAGTCCTAATTCTTCTTCAATTTCACGAAGACCGCCAATTTGTACATCTTCATCATGCATAATGTGTCCAGCTGATGTAATATCCCATATATTCGGAGCTTCTTTTTTATTTTTAGAGCGTAATTGGAAATATAAGAACATATCCTCAGCATCTTTTTCTACAAACCAGCAATGAAATGTTTCGTGCCAATCACCGTCACGATGCACGTCATCACGTAATTTCTTTCCAAGTGTATTTCTTTCAGGATCAAATATTGTTAACCACTCTGTCATTTTAATTCCCCTTTCTGCAAATTTTATTATACAATATTTGTATTGAATTTTGGGAAAATAAAGAAAAAGGAGTGATTATTAGTGAAGATAGAGAATAAGGAAATAAAATCAATAATTTCAACTGAGGAAGAATTACGACAAATATTGGGGCAACCAAGTGAACGGGCTTTGAAAAAAGTTATTTCATCACTTGATCACCATTGTGTAGATTTCCTGTCTAAATCGCCTTTTCTAGTATTATCTACTGCAAATAAATTCGGAGAGTGTGATGCTTCGCCGAGGGGAGACGCACCTGGATTTGTATATGTATTAAATGAAAATAAAATTATCATCCCAGAAAGACCGGGTAATCGTCGTATAGACTCTATTTTAAATATAATTTCAAATTCGCACGTAGGGTTAATCTTTTTTATTCCGGGTCTTGGGGAAACACTCCGAATAAACGGTAAAGCATATATTACGAACGATGAAGAAATTTTGAAAGAAATGCAGGCGAATGGACGCAATCCGTTACTTGGAATTGTTGTTGAAATAGAAGAATGCTATATTCATTGTGCAAAAGCTTTTATTCGTTCAAAAATGTGGGATCCAGAGTCATGGTTAAATAAAACAGAGCTACCTTCAGCACCGAAAATGTTAATGGAGCATGCGAAAGTGAATGCTTCAGAAGAGGAAGTTTCACGTTCTTTAGAAGAAAGTTATAGGGAAAGATTGTATTAAAAATTATTTTTTAAATATAGTGTTGAAGTATGAAACTCTAAACGTTTTAGAGTGAGACTTTAACTATGAATATTGTTAATTTGTATGTGATGAATATATGTGCAAGAGAATACATCTGTATTAGATGATTTATTATTTTAAAATATAATTATTCATATTCTTAAAAATTGTGAAGAAAAATAGGCTTGCTTTTTAAAAAGTTGATAACTATAATAAGTTAACAAATAGACATGAACGAAAAAGTAACGATAAGGACATGAGATGATTTTTACGGTTTACAGAGAGGGAAGACAAGGCTGTGAGCTTCCTAACACGAAAAATGATCTTACCACCTTTGAACTTCAATAGTGAACGAGTAATCTAGTAATTATTGACGGTATCAGCCGTTATCTGAACTTGAGCAATCTAGAAGAAAGTAAGTCTAGGTTGGAACAAGGGTGGAACCACGAAAACACATTCGTCCCTTTCCTAGGGATGAGTGTGTTTTTTATAGTTTTTAAGATTGAAAATTTAAAATAATTAAAAAATAGCATTGATTTTGTTTTTTATGCGAGTATAATGAGTTAACAAATAAACATGAGCGAAAAAGTAACGATAAGGACATGAGAACATTTTTACGGTTTACAGAGAGGGAGGCCAAGGCTGTGAGCTTCCTAACACGAGAAATGATCTTACCACCTTTGAACTTCAATAGTGAACGAGTAATCTAGTAATTATTGACGGTATCAGCCGTTATCTGAACTTGAGCAATCTAGAAGAAAGTAAGTCTAGGTTGGAACAAGGGTGGAACCACGAAAACACATTCGTCCCTTTCCTAGGGATGAGTGTGTTTTTTTATCCCGCATTAACGGTCAGTAAGATTCCCATCTCAAAATTTGGCGGATGCGAGGGAGTAAGACGGGAGATCAACTGTCCGTAAAAGCCCGATTGGTTCAACTAATAATCAGTGAGGAATGGACAAAATCCCCACTGATTAAAGTTTCACTTTATTACTTTGAAAGGAGGTGCGGTAACATGAAACGATTAGTACGTACGGAAATAACCACCATCTGCATGATTAAAAAGCAGAGTAAGGTGATTCACAGGTGTAACAATTAAACTATTTAGGAGGAGATTAGAAAATGAATAACGTTATTAATGTTGGGGTATTAGGATTAGGTACTGTCGGAAGTGGTGTTGTCCATATTTTGAAAGAACATTATCGAAAGATCGCTCTTGATACAGGATATGAAGTAAAGGTAAAGACAGTCGTTGTACGTGATTTGGAAAAGGAACGTGATGTTTGCATTGATGGAATCGTAGTAACAAGTAATGTAGATGAAGTTCTAAATGATTCAAATATTGATATTGTAGTAGAGGTAATGGGCGGAATTGAAGAAGCAAAACAGCATATTGTTACGGCTTTACAAAATAAAAAACATGTTGTAACAGCAAATAAAGATTTAATGGCCGTATACGGTGCGGAGCTTTTGCAACTGGCAAATAAAAATGAATGTGACCTATGTTACGAAGCGAGTGTAGCCGGTGGGATTCCAATATTAAGAGGATTATCAGACGGGCTAGCTTCAGATCAAATTGAAAAAATAATGGGAATCGTAAATGGAACAACAAATTATATGTTAACAAAGATGAGTCAAAATGGATGGTCGTATGAAGAGGCTTTACAGGAAGCGCAAAAATTAGGGTTTGCAGAATCAGATCCGACAGCGGATGTAGATGGACTAGACGCTGCGAGAAAGGTAGCAATTCTTGCAAACTTAGGTTTTTCGATGAATGTTTCTTTAGATGATGTTCAAGTTAGAGGTATTCGAAAGGTTGAAAAAGAAGATTTAGAGATGGCCGAAAAATTAGGATTTACAATGAAATTAATTGGTAAAGCAGAGAAACAAGGATCAGCCATTCATTTAAGTGTAGAACCGACTTTATTACCAAGGCATCATCCGTTATCGAATGTAAATAATGAATTCAATGCGGTGTATGTTCACGGTCAAGCAGTAGGGGAAGTGATGTTTTACGGACCTGGAGCTGGGAAGTTACCAACTGGTTCTGCTGTAGTAAGTGATATTATTTCAATCGTTAAAAATATGAATCAAGTTCCGAAAAATAAAAGTGCGTTAAAAGAACCAGAGCCTTACGAATTACAAGGAGATGAAGAAGTAGTTTCGAAATATTTCTTACGTATTTCATTACGAGATGAGCCAGGGATGTTGCGAAAAGTAACGGAATGTTTCGTTAATTATTCTGTAAGTTTAAAAGAAGTTATTCAATTACCTTTAAATCGCGAACTTGCAGAAGTCGTTGTTGTGACGCATCGAACTTCAAAATATCAATTCGAACAAGTTTTAGGGGCGATAGAAGATGTCGCAAGTGAAATAAACAGTTACTACATTATTGAGGAGGAAAAACAATATGTATAAAGGACTATTAAAACAGTATGCTTCTTATTTACCAGTGAATGAAAACACACCTGATGTCAGCTTAATGGAAGGGAATACACCTCTGATTCCATTATTAAATATATCAAAGCAATTAGGAATTCAGTTATACGGGAAATATGAAGGAGCGAATCCAACAGGTTCTTTTAAAGACCGTGGCATGGTAATGGCAGTTGCAAAGGCGAAAGAAGAAGGGGCAGAGGCAATTATTTGTGCATCTACAGGTAATACATCGGCATCAGCTGCCGCATATGCGGCACGCCTCGGAATGAAATGTATTATCGTAATACCAGAAGGAAAGATTGCGCATGGGAAATTAGCGCAAGCAGTTGCTTATGGAGCGGAGATCATTTCAATAGAAGGGAATTTCGATGATGCACTTAAGGCTGTAAGAAATATTGCTGCAGAAGAGCCGATTACATTAGTAAACTCAGTAAATCCTTACCGAATTGAAGGGCAAAAAACAGCGGCATTTGAAATTTGTGACCAGTTGCAAAACGCACCAGATGTTCTAGCTATCCCTGTTGGAAATGCTGGGAATATTACAGCATATTGGAAAGGGTTCTGTGAATACGAGAAAGAAAAAGGCTATAAGAAGCCCAGAATTCACGGCTTTGAAGCGGAAGGAGCGGCGGCAATTGTAAAAGGACATGTCATTGAGGCACCTGAAACGATTGCAACAGCGATTCGCATCGGTAATCCGGCAAGTTGGTCGTATGCAGTAGAGGCTGCCGAACAGTCTAATGGTGAAATAGATATGGTGTCAGATGAGGAGATTTTACATGCGTATAGATTGTTAGCAAAAACTGAAGGAGTTTTCGCAGAGCCAGGATCAAATGCTTCATTAGCGGGCGTAATTAAACATGTTCAATCTGGAAAAATCAAAAAAGGCGAAACAGTTGTTGCAGTTTTAACTGGAAATGGTTTAAAAGATCCTGATATCGCAATTTCTTCTAATAAATTTGATATTGCAAGTGTGTCAAATGATATAGAACAAATTAAAGATCATATTAAAGGGGTGATTATGTCGTGATACCATTAAGAGTTCGTGTTCCTGCTAGTACAGCGAATGTTGGACCAGGATTTGATTCTGTTGGAATAGCTTTGTCATTATATTTAGAAGTAAGTGTAAAGGAAGAAGCTGATAAGTGGCAAGTGATACATTCTTTTGACGATTCAATTCCAAAAGATGATAAAAATTTAATTGTTAGCACGGCATGTAAAGTATGTCCTTCTTTATCACCCCATATAATAGAAGTTACTAGTAATATTCCGCTGACAAGAGGGCTAGGAAGTAGCGCATCAGCGATTGTAGCAGGAATAGAGCTTGCGAATCAACTTGGAAATTTATATTTAACAACTGATCAAAAGGTTCAAATTGCTACAAACTTTGAAGGACATCCAGATAATGTCGCTGCTTCTATTTTAGGTGGAACTGTAATCGGAGCACTTGATGGAAAAAATGTTTCGGTTGTAAGGATTGAAAGTAAGGAATTAGGTGTAATTTCTCTTATTCCGAATGAAGAGCTAAATACGGATGAAAGTCGATCTGTATTACCAGAGATGTTTCCTTTTCATGAAGCGGTTAAGGCTAGTGCGATAAGTAACGTATTAGTAGCTGCGTTATGTCAAAAGAAGTGGGAAGTTGTAGGTGAAATGATGGAAAGAGATCATTTCCACGAGCCATATCGTTTAGAACTTGTACCGTTATTACCATCAATTCGTAAATGTGCAAAAGAATTCGGAGCATATGGAACAGCGCTTAGTGGTGCGGGACCATCCATTTTTATTTTAACTCCGTACGAGAAGCGTAAAGAAATAGCTGACCAATTAGCGAGAGTATTTGCAGCTATGAAAGTATGTGAGCTTGAAATTGATCATAAAGGGATTACTGTAAATAAGGAAGAACATATTGGATTATAAAGAAAGCTAGCATCGCTAGCTTTCTTTACGTTATGGAGAATCTATTTTAAAGGGGATTTTTCGGAATAAACATTAATTTTAGAGGTGATTATATGAGTTCAAAAGAGTCACCAGAAGAAAAAAGAGAACGCATGAGACAAAGTGAATTGAAAAATAATCCTACCGGTTCTTTGAATGATGGACTCAACAGGGCGGAATCAGGTAGCCACGCTGATATGACAGGTGGTATGAATTGGAAAGGTACAGGGATATTAATTTTATTGCTAGTTTTAGGATATATTATATATAGTTACTTTTTCAGTTAAGGAAAGCTTGATGGAATTTAGATTTGCTTGATCTAATTATTAGTGAGAATAAAAAAAGGATTAAAGTCTCCCTGTATTACATATTTTCTTTAAACAGATTATAGTAATACGTAAATTTTTTTGCTCATAATAGAGCTAGCATAATGCTAGCTCTATTATTTTTTGCCATATTCCTGTAACAAACCTCCTGTATATTCAGTGGTGGAGGTGCAGAAGATGAAAAAAATGATAGCGATATGTCTTCTTACAACATTGTCACTTTCGACTTTAGTCGGGTGTGATGTAAAAGGTAATGATGCTTTACAAGAGTCTAAAATAAAGAAAGCGACGTATAAAGATTTTACTTACGATGTAAATCCTGAGACTTTTACGTTAACTGTAGAACATGATGGTGTAAAAGAACAGGCATCACAACCGTTACCAAAAATGAAGGTTTCGAATTTGAAAAAAGACAAGGATCATACATCATGGGAATATCCGGATCAAAAAGTAAAAGTAAATTTAGAAAAGAAAAAAGACCACTTAAATATTGAAGTGGAATCGACTGGTGCAGAAAGTTTTACATGGCCAAAAGTGCAAGCTGAAAATTATACACTTCCGTTATGGGAAGGTAAGCAAATTCCGAGTAATGATGAGAATTGGAAGAAGTTTTTAAAGGATGATGCATATTCATTTGCTGAATCATTTTCTATGAAGTTTTTTGCATTAAATGGTTCTAAATATTCGATCGTATATATTGCGAACAATATGTTTAATAATGAATTGAAATTTCATTCAGATCCGAAAATAGGGTTTGATTTTACACATGAATTCCCGAGTATAAATAAAAATAAAACATATGGATTTCAATTATATGTGACAAATAATGATGCAGTAAGTATTGCTAAACTGTATAAGGATAATATTGCTCGAAAAGGTGAATTTAAAACATTACAAGAAAAGGCAAGAAAAAATAAAGAAATCGAAAAACTTTACGGGGCAGCTCATTTTTACTTTTGGAATCAAAATGGTTTATCAGAAAGTAACGTGAATTGGCCGAAGCTAAGAGAGCAAATAAATAGCCCGGTGTTTAGCCATATAAAAGACCTTATTCAAAAGAATAGTTCAGAGCCTGGGGAATTGAATGTATTTGAGCAGGTGAGTAAACAAGACTTTATCGATAAGTACCAAAAAAATGTTATTTTACGCTATACAAACGAAGTATTATCTATGAAGGAATTGTATAAAGAGGATATTTTCCCGAAAGTTAATCAGGAAGCTAGTGTGTTATTAAAGAAAGGTGTAGATCACTTATCGAAGACAGAGCTGTATAGCTTAAATAAACATTTATTAAAGTCAGTACTCGGTGATGCAGTTGAAGAAGTAAGTAAATGGGGTAAAGCAGATGGAACGGATATAATAAAGGAAATGAAAAAAGTAGGGATAGACAAAGCGTGGATTGGTCTACCGAACTGGGAACAAGGATTTATGCAGCCTAATTTCGTTACAGAAGCTAAGGAAATGGGATATTTAGTTGGTCCGTATGATTCTTACCATTCTATTCACGAAAAAGGTGATAAAAATTGGAACACAGCTTCTTTTAATGACCCATCGTTATATGAAGAAGCCACTGTAACGAAGAAAAATGGTGAGAAAGTGCAAGGGTTTTTAGGGAGAGGCCGAAAATTAAATCCGACATTATCACTTCCTAGTGTAAAAGAACGAATGAACGATATATTACAAAATGGCCCTAAATATAATTCATGGTTTATTGATTGTGACGCGACGGGCGAAATTTATGATGATTATTCGGCCAAACATTTAACGACACAAGAACAAGATTTACAAGCAAGGTTGCAACGAATGGATTATATTGCACAAGAAAAAGGTATGGTAGTTGGCTCTGAGGGCGGAAATGATTTTGCAAGTAGTACGATTGCATTTGCTCATGGAATTGAAACACCAGTTATTAAGTGGGACGATGAAGATATGAGAAAAAATAAAACAAGCCCGTATTATGTCGGTGGATATTGGTCACCAAATCAAAATGTTCCAGAAAAATATGCAAAACAAGTACCGTTAAAAGAAGAATATAAGCAAGTATATTTAAATCCAGTATATTCGGTGCCATTATATAAACTAGTATACAATGATTCGGTTATTACAACGCACCACTGGGAATGGGGAAGTTTGAAGGTAAAGGACGAGGTTGGAAATCGTATGTTATATGAGTTATTGTATAATGTTCCTCCGTTGTACCATTTAGATGAAGTAGAGTGGAATAAGCATAAAAAAGAAATTACAGAGCATCTGAAAGTTTGGAATGAAGTTCATGAAAAGGCAGTAAAAGAAGAAATGACGAACTTTGCATATCTGTCAGAAGATAAGCTAGTACAATCTACTTCATATGGAAAAGATATTAAAATCATTGTGAATTTCTCAAATAAAGATGTAGAAATAGAAAAAACGAAAATAAAAGCAAAGTCAGCTTTAATTAATAATAATGGGAAGCAAATGATATACACACCAAATGAGAAATAATAAAGTGAAACTTTAATCAGTGGGGGATTTATCCCTCACTGATTATTAGTCATCACCAATCAAGATGGTACGGCACAAACTTGACTCTTTATTCTTGCTAAATTGTGAGGTGAAAATCTTACTACCTGCAAATAACAGAATAATAAATATGTAAATTCGAATATTCCGAAGTATCGGATTTTTTAAGTTGATAAATAGTGACTTGCCAAAAATAAGCACAAGAGTATAATGTGAAATGGAATACATGTTGGATTCATGAAGTAACCTTACAAAAATGTAAGGTAATTGAAAGGAAATTCAATATGAAGATTAATAGACTTACATTATACTAGGGAAAGAGAAAGAGAGGCGAATGGGTATGAGCTCTGAATTAGAACAAAATACGAGAAGCAATAAAAAACGTTCTAAACGAAAGTCAATAAAATGGTTCATTTTAATTCCATTTTTCCTACTTATTTTTGGAGGAGTAGGATATGGATCGTTTATATATAACAAAGCAAAAGCGGTTGTAAGTGATGCATATGCAAAAATTGATAAGTCATCAAAAAGGGACAAAGAAGTGGAACCTTTAAAGGATAATATTTCGATTTTAATCATGGGTGTAGACGGAAGTGAAATGAGAAAAAGCCAATACGGCGAAGCAGTTCGGACAGATGCACTTTTATTAGCGACAATTAATAAAGATGATAAATCCGTTAAATTAGTAAGTATTCCGCGTGATTCACGCGTTTATATTCCATCTAGAAAGAAATTAGATAAAATTACACACGCACACGTATTTGGTGGTGTTGAAAGTACAAGAGATACAGTGGAAAGATTTTTAAATGTACCAGTTGATTATTATGTGAAGTTTAACTTTGAGTCATTTGTACAAATTGTAGATTCAATTGGTGGTATTGATATTGATGTACCGGTTACTTTCACAGAACAAGATAGTAAAGACCAAGCAGGTATGATCCATTTAGAAAAAGGTTACCAACATTTAAATGGTGAACAAGCCCTTGCACTTGCGAGAACGCGTAAAATTGACAGTGACGCAATGCGTGGTCAAAGACAACAACTTGTAATTGAAGCAATTGCGAAAAAAGCAATGTCTGTTCAATCTATTAGTAAAATGGGCTCTCTACTTGATGCAGTTGATAAAAATATGAAAACAAACTTAACGTTTGATGATATGCTTGCTATTACGAAAAATATGGCAGGATCAGATTTGCAAATGGAAAAGATGCAAATAGAAGGAACGGATAAACGTATTGGTGGTATTTATTATTACATTCCAAACGAAAAAAATGTGAAAGATATTTCGACTAAGTTAAATGAGCATTTAGGTGTTACACCAAAACCAACTCGAAATGAATAAGTATAAAAAAAGGTTGGCCCCAGCCAATCTTTTTTTATGGAAATGGATTGCTTCATTTATTTTTAGTAGAAGGGCTACTAGTTTTTTCACGTCTACAGTTAAATCATTTTAATTTATATAAACAAAAGGTGTAATTGTACGATATACTAGAGGAAAGAATTTGGTAATTAACTCCTAAAATAGAGAAAATAAATTCATCTCATTGTAAGTTGAAAGCGAATTGAATTGATAGAAGATGAAGATCAAACAGGTTAAAACAAATCTTCTTGAAAGTTGTACATAGTGCAATCAAGAATTGGTATGAAAAGAATAAAGAGTTTGTTGAGGCAGGAACAACAATTTTGATAAAACTCCCATTATAATTCATATTTTAGATTGTTTATATAGTGTAATAAAATAAATAGATGTATAATTATATTGGGTGATTTATATATAAGATTAATAGGGAGAGGAATTCGATAGAATGGAAAAGGCTTTTAAAATTAAACGAGTTGCAGTTGTTTCAGTAGCGATTGCAATAGTAGCTATTGGGTATTTCATGTTTCAATCTATTACTTCACCAGCAAAAGCTGTTGCTAAGCAAGAAAATATAGTGCAGCTTGCAAGTGAACAATCGAAAGTTGAAATGAATAAAACGGCGCCAAGTCGTTTTAACGGAATGGAAAGAAAAGTTGCTTATCTTACATTTGATGATGGGCCAGGAAAATATACGGCTGAATTATTAAATATGTTAAAACAGCATGATGCGAAGGCGACATTCTTTTTAATCGGAGCGAATGTAAAAGCGTTTCCTGATTTAGTAAAACGTCAAAATACAGAGGGTCATTATGTTGGAATGCATAGTATGACACACAATTTTGCGAAGTTATATAAAAATGGTGAATATGTTAATGAAATGAAAGAAGATCAAAGCTTAATCGCAAATATTATTGGAAAATCACCTCAATTAACACGTCCACCATACGGGTCGAAGCCTGGTTTAAATGAAGACCTTCGAAACAAAGTAGTAGAGGGTGGTCTTAAAGTATGGGACTGGACAATTGATTCTTTAGACTGGAAATACAACAAAGTACCAGTCGATGCAGCGGCAGCACAAATCGCTCAAAATGTATTAGCTGGTGCAACAAATCCTCAAGAAGTCATTTTAATGCATGATATTCATCCGCAATCAGTCGCAGCTGTGCCAGCAATATTAAAGGGTCTAAAAGAAAAGGGTTATGAGTTTGAAGCATATCATGAAGAGAATCACTTCCCCGTGAACCTCTGGCATGATAACCGTATGTAATGGAGGAATTGAAGTTGAAATATGGAAAAGTAGCAGTAGTTGGAGCATTATCAGTAGGATTATTATCAGGTTGTTTCGGTGAAAAGCCAGAAGAAAATTTATTTACGGCTTTTGAAGCAGCATCTACACAGGAAAAAGCTTTAGCAGATGACACAAAAAAATTAGAGAAGTTAGAAAAGCAAGGACAAGAACTTTATTCTCAAATTTTACAAGAAGGTAAAGAGCATAATGAAGCAGTTTCAAAGAAAATAGAGCAAGCTACTGCAAATGTAGACGAGCGTGAAAAAGTATTGAAAAACGAGAAGGAACAGTTAGAAAAAGCACAGAAAGAAACGACATCCGTTCAAAATAATATTGAAAAACTCGAAGATAAGAAATTACAAAAACAAGCAAAAACAGTAGAAGAATCGTATAAAAATCGTTATGATGCCTTCCAAAAGATGAATGAGAATTACACGAAGGCGTTAGCGACTGAAAAAGAACTGTATGAAAAATTAAAAGTAAAAGAAACGAAGTTAAAAGAAATTGGTGAAAAAGTTAAAACTGTTAATGAGTTAAATGTGGAAGCGCAAAAGGCGAAAGAACAATTTAATAAACATACAAAAGAGTATAATGATAATAAATTAGCATTTTATAAAGATGCACAAATTAAAATTAAAGAACAAAAATAAAGAAAGATCTTAATTATAATAAAAAGCCGGGGAAACATTGTCAAAAATGTTTTTTCGGTTTTTTACTTTAAATGAATAGAAAAGACTGGAATTGATATCATAAAAGAGTTATAGTGGATTGTTCCAAGGGAAACATTGTAAAGTAAGGAGAATGAAATATGTCATATGAATTTTTATTTAAATTAGGTTTAGCACTCTTTTTAGGATTATTCATCGGAATAGATAGGCAGCTAAAGAATAAACCGCTTGGTGTGAAAACAAGTATGGTTATTTCCGTAGCGAGTTGTTTAATTACAATGGTTTCAATTGAATCAGTGAATGTTTATTCTGTACCGGGTCATACAAACATGGACCCAATGCGTCTCGCCGCTCAAATTGTTAGTGGGATCGGTTTTCTTGGAGCAGGGGTAATTTTACGAAGAAATAATGACGTTATTTCAGGATTAACGACGGCTTCTATGGTATGGGCCGCGTCAGCACTAGGTATTGCGATTGGTGCAGGGTTTTATATACAAGCGACGGTTGCTATGATTTTAATTATATTAGCGATTAACGTACTTCCGCAAATTGTGAAAATTGCAGGCCCTTATTCATTAAGACAAAAGGACTTATCTATAAAAATTACCGTAAACAAACATCGAGAGTTAGACGGGATCTTTAAGCAAATTAAAAATTTAAATATGCAAGTAAAACGAGTGAAAATTAAAGATATTGATAATGGGGCATCTCAGCAATTGGAAATGGTCATTTTAGCTCCAGAAGATTTATATACAACTGAATTATATAGTTCTTTAAAAGAAATCGATCATGTTGTTTCAGTAGAAGTTGAAAGTAGATAAAAAGAGTGATGAAAATTCACTCTTTTTTTAATGCACACAAAACATTTTGCTATAATTATTTTCTAAGGGGGATGAGTATGGTGGAGATACATATTAGAAAGGCAATGAAAGCTGATATTTCGGCAATTGCGAAAGTGCATGTGGAAAGCTGGAAAACGACGTATAAGGGGATATTCTCTAATGAAATTTTAGACAATATAACGTATGACCAACGAGAAAAGCTATGGGAAAGTATATTTCAAAAAGAAGACGGGCATCAATTTAGGTTTTTAGCAGAAACGTTAAATGGTAAAATAATTGGATTTATCGATGGAGGAGTTGAAAGAACAGGTGCATATAATTGTGATGGAGAATTATATGCAATATACATTTTACAAAAATATCAAGGAATGAAGATAGGACAAAGATTATTTCAAGCATTGCTATCGGAATGTAAAAAAGATAATATGCAATCTCTGTTAGTTTGGGTTGTTGCTAATAACCCTTCTAAAAAGTTTTATGAAAAATATAATCCGGAAAAAATTGACACGAAACTTTTAGAAAGACTAAATGTAGAAGAAATAGCATATGCTTGGCGAGATATGGATTGTTTATACAAATCACTATCAATCTAGAAAACGATAATGTTATTATGTAAACTTAATTTACGAGAATGAAAAAATACATCAATTATTATATTGGTGTATTTTTTTGTTGACGGATTAAATGTTTTGAAAAGGTGAAAAGTTTAGCTAGATAAAAAAATTCTGAAATATATCTTGAAATGATTATCATTATCAATTAAAATCATAGTTGATAATAAAATTCAACTGTCAGAAGTTTCACAAAAAAATGATAGTGTTCGTCTAAAAGAGGAGGAGCAGTATGCAGCATGCGAAACAAATCGCGGAACATGCAACAATACAAAGCTTTTTAAATTGTTATTTAAGAGAAACAGGAAGTGGAGAATGGATTACGGAGGATAAAAGGATAGAAAATATTTTCTGCCATTCATTTCAAAGAGACGCTATCCCCACTTATTTATGCTGCCCTTTATCGGCACAAAACGTTACTTTGTATGGGGAAGTTATATATAGATCGTCAACGGACCGTCATCTATTTGGAGAACAATTTTATTACCAAATTGGCGAAAATAAAAATGTTATTAAAGCAGATTATATTACGGTTATTATGTTTTTAATAAAGGAAATGTCTATTAACTATGGAGAAGGTACGAATCCTGATGAACTTATGCTTCGAGTTATCTGTAGTTGTCAAAATATTGAGAAGTTTATACAAGGAAGGGAGCAGGATACAGCTGAATTATATGGTTTCCATACGACTTTTATAGAGGCGGAGCAATCTTTATTATTTGGACATTTAACTCATCCTACACCAAAGAGTAGACAAGGTATATTGGATTGGAAAAGTTCAATGTATTCTCCTGAATTAAAAGGGGAGTGCCAACTTCACTATTTTCGGGCACATAAAAGTATAGTAAGTGAAAAGTCATTGTTACAAGATTCTACAACGGCGATGATAAAAAAGGAATTAAAGAACGATGAAAAGGTAGGTCAAGAATTTATTGAAGAGTACTGTCAAGAAGATGAATATTCATTAATTCCAATCCATCCGCTACAAGCAGAATGGCTATTACATCAATCTTATGTGCAAAATTGGATGAATCAAGGTGTACTTGAATATATCGGTCCAGTAGGTAAGTGTTATATGGCGACATCATCACTTAGAACGCTATATCATCCTCATTCGAAGTATATGTTCAAGTTTTCATTCCCTGTAAAGGTCACGAATTCAATGCGTATTAATAAATTGAAGGAACTTGAGAGTGGACTTGAAGGTAAGGAAATATTGAATACTAAAATTGGAGAGGTGCTAGAAAAGTTTCCAGGATTTGATTTTATATGTGATCCGGCCTTTATTACTTTAAAATACGGGGCACAAGAGTCTGGATTTGAAGTGATTATTCGAGAAAACACATTTTATAGTGAAAATGAAAATGATGCAACGCTTATCGCTGGATTAGTACAAGATGCAATTCCGGGTGAAAGAACTCGTTTAGCAAATATTATCCACCGCTTAGCGAATTTAGAAGGTAGAAGCTGTGAAGAAGTAAGTTTAGAGTGGTTTAGACGATATATGAATATCTCTTTAAAGCCGATGGTATGGATGTATTTACGTTATGGCGTTGCATTAGAAGCGCATCAACAAAATAGTGTTGTTCAATTGAAAGATGGTTATCCAGTTAAGTTTTACTTCCGTGATAATCAAGGTTTTTATTTCTGCAATTCAATGAAGTCAGTGCTAGATAATGAACTAGCGGGTATTGGCGAACGTACTGGGAATTTATATGACGATTACATTGTAGATGAAAGATTTCGTTACTATTTAATTTTTAATCATATGTTTGGACTAATTAACGGTTTTGGTACAGCAGGATTAATAAAGGAGGAAATTCTTCTTTCGGAATTAAGGTCTGTACTTGAAGCTTTCCTTCCATATAACCGCGAACCTTCTACATTTTTAAGTGAATTGTTGGAAGAAAATAAATTGGCATGTAAAGCAAATTTGCTAACGAGATTTTTCGATGTTGATGAACTGACAAATCCTTTAGAGCAAGCAATTTATGTACAAGTAGATAATCCACTCGTTAGAGAAGTGGCTGTTCGTTCATAAGTAGTGCTAAAATTTCACGTAATACAAATAATGGAATTTGATATTCCGTATTATAGCGGAGGGATTTATGAAAGAAGAAGTTTATCACATAAAAATATTGAAGGCACTCCAATCAAAAGAGTACATTTCAGTAAGAAGAAGAGTATTCCGGCAATTAGTAGAATCGTTAATTTATGAAGAAATCATTACGCCGATTCGTATACAAAAGGGAGAGCAAATACTTTTTATTATACAAGGTCTTGATGAAAAGGATCAAAATGTAATGTACCAATGCTATGGGCAAGAACGTATGACATTTGGGCGTATTTGTTTACATGACTCATTAATAATGAGAGTTCAAGATGAGGAAGAAGAAATACAATCAGTTTCACAATTTTTACAGGAGATTTTTCGGATTGTTCAAGTGGATCGAACAAAATTGGATTCTTTTATTCAAGAATTAGAACAAACAATCTTTAAAGATACGATTGCACAATATGAGAGAAGTTGTGAAGAAGACTATCTTGCGAAATCTTATGATGAGCTTGAAAGTCATTTAATAGATGGACACCCGTATCATCCTAGTTATAAAGCACGCATTGGGTTTCAATATCGTGATAATTTTCAATATGGATTTGAATTTATGCAACCAATGAAAATTATATGGATTGCAGTTCATGAGAAATATACGACTGTAGGATATGAAAGTGAAGAGAGTTATAATTGTACCTTTAAAGAAGAAATTGGTGAAAAGAAAATCGAAGAGTATATGGATCGTATTCGAACAATGGACTGTGATTCGAAGAAGTACATGTTTATACCTGTTCATCCTTGGCAGTGGGAGAACTTTATTATTCCGAATTATACTGACCATATACAGGGTAAATATATTATTTATTTAGGGAAATCAGAAGATGATTATTGCGCGCAGCAGTCGATGCGGACATTAAGAAATGTTACGAATCGAGAGAAACCATATATAAAGTTATCAATGAATTTACTCAATACTTCAACTATCCGTACATTAAAACCACATTCGGTTGTGAGTGCACCTGCTATATCGAATTGGTTAAAAGATATAGTAAATCATGACCCTTATTTAAGGGATGAATCGCGTTTAATTTTGTTAAATGAATTTTCGAGTGTTACGTACGATGCGAATAAAAAAGCTACGTATGGCTCATTAGGATGTATTTGGCGCGAAAGCGTTCACAAATATTTAGATAAGAAAGAAGAGGCAATCCCATTTAACGGTTTATATGCCAAGGGAAAAGATGGGACACCAACTATTGACTTGTGGTTAAAGAGATATGGAGTAGAAAGCTGGTTACAATTGCTTATTCAAAAAGCAATTATCCCAGTTGTACACCTCGTTGTAGAGCATGGAGTCGCATTAGAATCACATGGACAAAACATGATTTTAGTTCATGAAGAGGGAATACCAGTTCGTATTGCACTAAAAGATTTTCATGAAGGACTGGAGTTTTATCGTCCATTTTTGAAAGAACTCGAAAAATGTCCAGACTTTACTAAAATGCATAAAACATATGCGAATGGTCAAATGAATGATTTCTTTGAAATGGACCGTATTGAATGTTTACAAGAAATGGTTTTAGATGCGCTTTTCCTATTCAATCTAGGTGAACTGGCTTTCGTGCTGGCAGATGAGTATCAGTTGAAAGAGGAACAATTTTGGATCATTCTTGTTGAAGAAATAGAAGATCATTTTGAAAGATTTTCGCATTTGAAAGAACGTTTTGAAGCATTACAATTATATGCACCTACATTTCATGCAGAGCAATTAACGAAGCGTCGTTTATATATGGATGTGGAATCGCTTGTTCATGAAGTTCCAAATCCATTGTATAGAGCAAAGCAACTTACAATACAAAAATCAGTTGTTACAGGGGGAAATCATGCTAATCGTTAATAAACAAGAATTTAGCAAATATGATTTTGAATTGAGATTACAAGGTTACGAGGGAGTGGAACAATTTCAAGAAGCAGAAGGAAATAGATTTGCACTTTGTCTGAAAAATCCATTCGATATTATTACGCTTGTGTTTTTCCTAAAAGAAAAAAGAGCATCTGTACTACTTATTCATGAAGATACGCCAAAGGATACAGCTATTGAAATGGCAAAGCGCGCAAAGTGTACTGCACTTTTATACGGAGAAAGTAACGACTTTACAAAATTAGAAGTTCCAAATCTATTACAAGAAGAACCGTCTTTATTGCAGTATAGTTCAGGTACAACAGGAGAGCCAAAACTGATTCGTAGAGCATGGACGGAAATTGAAACAGAAATTGCTGCTTACAATGAAGCTTTAAAATGTGAAGAAGACGAAGTGCCAATTGTAATGGCTCCAGTTTCACATTCATACGGATTAATTTGTGGCACGTTATCAGCAATTACGAGAGGTAGTAAGCCTATAATCATTACAAATAAAAACCCTAAATTCGCATTAAATATAGTTCGTAATACCGAAAAACATATCATATACGCAGTACCACTTATGTTACATATTATGGGGAGTTTTCCACAAGGGACTTTTCAGTTTCATAAAATTATGACATCAGGATCACCTTTGCCAGAAACGCTATTTTATAAGTTAAAGGGCATGACGAAATACATGATGCAGCAGTACGGCTGTTCTGAAGCTGGTTGCATTAGTATATGTCATGCTATGGAAACACATTTGGATTTAGGAAAGCCACTTCCTCATGTAAGTATTAACATAGGTTCAAATGAAGATGAACCTGAAGAAATCGTAGTGAAAATTGCTGAAAAGGAGATTTATACAAAAGATTTAGGTTATAGATCTGAGCAAGGCCTTCATTTCATGGGGCGAATAGATGATGTTATTAATGTGTCCGGTCTAAAGGTATTTCCTATAGAAGTGGAAGAAACGATACTTCGATTAGAAGGTATTCAGGAGGCGATTGTATACCGGGGCAAGCATCCTGTGATGGGAGAAATAGTAAAAGCGAAAGTAGTCGCTCGTATTGAACCAGTACAAATACGAGAATGGTGCATACAGCATTTACCGTCTTATAAAGTGCCACATGAAATTGAAAATGTAGCAGAGATTCCGAAAAATAAAACAGGGAAAGTAAGTCGGAAGTTATTAGAGATGGGAGAGATAACAACATGAGTCGTGAAATGTTAAAAGAAGCAGTTTTAAGTATTATGAGAGAAAAAATGGAACTGAAAAATGTAACGTATTTAGAAGAAACGATGCGTTTAAATCAAGACTTATATATAGATTCGGTAATGATGTTACAGCTTATAGTATACATAGAAATGGATTTAAAGCTATGCGTTCCAGAGGATGAGATAGACCCAAAGGCGTTTCTTACTGTAGGATCTTTGCTTGACTTTATGGAAGAGTTACAGCCGTTACACGAAATAAATGTGAATAACTAACCTTTTAGGAAAGTGGATGAGAGTATGACTTCAATTAAAGTTCACTGTTTAGTGAGTTGTTTTTGTGAAATTATAAAAAGGCGTAGCGATATAGATTTCCGTCCATTTTATTTCGGATTATGGGATGGAGATTTTGATATAACAGAAGGCGGGATTATTTCTTATCATTCCGAAAACATTAATCATGATAACTACTTACTTTGGTATGAAAAATTGTATGGCATTAAAGTGAACGAATGGTACGATCATTCAAAAGATAAAAGTAGCAATGTAGAAACATTTTTAGAATTAGTAGAAAATAAGCCGGAAAATCGTTACGTAATTGTAATGGTTGATATGTCTTTATTGCCTGAGAGAGAAAATAAGTTTCATCAAAAACCGTTTCCGCATTACTTAATGATATCGAAGACAGAGAAAGAAGAGGAATGGTTCATGCTTGATCCTGATTTTCGCTGGGAAGGGAATATGGAAAGAGAAAAAGTGCTCCATTCTGTTAAAGACAACCCATTTGGTGGAGGCTATTTCATTGATATAGAAGGAATTCAGGAGCCAACACAAGAGATGGTAGAAAGTTATTTCATGGAAACATTCAAAAAAGATGATAATGAACTAACAATGGAATTAAAAAAATTAATAATAAAAATGGTAAACGAAGAGGATGGGTATTCACTTTCCGGGCTCGTAACGGCAGTAAAGCAAATACCCGTATTGGCAATACGTAAATATAGCTATGAACATGCCTTTGCATACTTCCGTGAAACTTTACAATATTCGGAGCAAGAATTTGATTATTGGTGTAATCGAGTGGAAGACATTGTACAAGGATTTACAAATGTACAGTACCGTGCTATTAAAATGGCAATGACAAATAATAAAGATATGTTATTACCAATTGTTGAGAAACTTGATGAAATGAATACAATTGAACTGCAAATTAAGGATGAACTAGAGAAACAGTTTCTGTTATGGAAAGAAATGATAACAAATCAGTCTTTCTTAACTAATACAAGTTCATTGAATTTAAGATAAGGGAGTTCAAACCAATGAAATATTCGCTATGTACAATTTCATTTCGCCATCAACTAATTTCATTTACTGATATTGTTCAATTTGCATACGAAAACGGTTTTGAAGGAATTGAGTTGTGGGGGACCCATGCACAAAATTTATATATGCAAGAGCGTGAAACGACAGAACGAGAAATAGATTATTTAAAGGATAAAAATTTAGAAGTTACGATGATAAGTGATTACTTGGACATATCATTATTAGCGGATTTTCAAAAAACGATGGAAAAATGTGAACAGCTGGTAATACTAGCTAATTGGTTTAATACAAATAAAATTCGTACGTTTGCCGGGCAAAAAGGTAGTGAGGATTTCTCGGAACAAGAGAGAAAAGAGTATGTGGAACGAATTCGCATGATTTGTGATCTATTTGCTCCGCATAATATGTATATACTATTAGAAACACATCCAAATACGTTAACGGATACTTTGCCGTCTACTTTGAAATTGTTAGAAGAAGTAAATCATCCATATTTAAAAATAAACCTTGATTTTCTTCATATATGGGAGTCTGGTGCAGACCCTGTAGATAGTTTTCATCGATTAAAGCCGTGGATACAACATTACCATTTTAAGAATATATCATCAGCGGAGTATTTACACGTGTTTGAACCAAATAATGTATATGCCGCTGCTGGAAGTCGTGTAGGAATGGTTCCATTATTTGAAGGTATTGTAAACTATGATGAAATCATCCGGGAAGTGAGAGATACTGATCATTTTGCTTCGCTTGAATGGTTTGGGCATAATGCGAAAGATATATTGAAAGAAGAAATGAAAGTATTAACGAATAGAAAATTAGAAGTAGTAAGTTCATAAGGTGAAATGATGAAAGAGTCTCGTTTAGGAGACTCTTTTTTTATTTTTATCAATAACCAAAAATTACCATGTATTTAATTTCGGATTTGATACAGTTTAATATATATAAGGAGGTGATCGGTAATGGCTAGAAATCGTAACGCTAATCAATTAGCATCACATGGAGCACAAGCAGCTCTAGATCAAATGAAATATGAAATTGCACAAGAGTTTGGTGTACAGCTTGGGGCTGATACTTCTTCACGTGCAAACGGTTCTGTAGGCGGTGAAATTACAAAACGCCTTGTAGCGATGGCAGAACAGCAGCTTGGTGGCGGATATACTCGCTAAATGTAGAAGGTTATAGGAGAAAGGAAGGATTCTTCCTTTCTTTTTTATTTTCAATTAATTGGTATGGATATATTGTGAACAGGATTCAAAGAATAGGAGTAATGCTATATTTTACCCAATTTCTTTTGTTGTAAATGGAAAGTAGTAAAGATGAAATAGCCCTGGTGGAATGTAAACATAATTTCCAGCAGGGCTATTATATGGTAAGAAATATATGATGAAAGGTTCCGAAATCAACATGTTAAAAAAAGAAAACTGTTGTTTAATTGCACTTGCATCAGTTCCACTTGTTATGACGCTAGGTAATTCAATGCTTATTCCAATCCTGCCAACCATTGAAAAGAAATTACATATTTCATCTTTCCAAGTATCCATGATAATTACAATTTATTCTATCATTGCAATTATACTTATACCGATCGCTGGTTATTTATCAGATAGATGGGGACGAAAGATGGTAATGGTTCCAAGTTTATTAATTGCAGCTATTGGAGGAGCGATAACGGGATGGGTATCATGGAAAGTTGATAACCCTTATGTTTGGATTCTTATCGGAAGAGCAATTCAAGGGATAGGTGCTGCTGGTGCTATGCCAGTTGTCATACCATGTGTCGGTGATTTATACAAAGATGAAAAACAGGTTAGTGCAGGTTTAGGAATCATTGAGACGTCAAATACATTTGGAAAAGTATTGAGTCCCATATTAGGATCAGCTCTTGCAGCTATTGTATGGTTCTTACCATTTTGGGCGATTCCAGTTTTATGTGTAATATCGATTGTTTTACTACTGGTACTAGTAAAGGCGAAGAAACAAGAAGAAGAAGCCCCACCACTTAAAGAATTTATTCAATCTATTATCTCTACGTTTCGAGAAAAGGGAAGATGGTTAATTGCCATTTTTATACTAGGTGCAATTATTATGCTTATTTTATTCGGAATACTTTTTTATCTGTCAACTATACTGGAGTCGAAGTACGATATTCATGGTATATGGAAAGGGTGTGTACTCGCTATTCCTTTACTTGTACTATCACTTAGCTCATATATGGCTGGTAAAAAAATTGGAGATAAACAAGATATTATGAAAAAGTGTATCTATATTGGATTTTTACTGGCTGCTGCATCTGTCTTCTTACCTTTATTTCTAAAAGGAATCTATTTGCTACTTCTTTGTCTCATTATTATGGGGGGAGGAATTGGTATGGCGTTACCATGTCTAGATGCTCTTATTACACAAGGGATTGAAAAAGAGCAGAGGGGGACAGTTACGTCATTTTATAGTTCAATGCGATTTATCGGTGTAGCAGCTGGACCACCCCTGTATTCTTTTTTTATGAAAGGGGCAGACCATGAAGTGTTTTATTTAACAAGCATCTTCGCTGCTATTGGTGCTGTCATAGCAATTATTTGGATTAAACCAGCAAAAGATAAAATGATGTTAAAACAGAAACCGGAACCAACTTCATAATGCGAAAGAGAATTGCATGCCAATTACATAACATGCAATTCTCTTTAATTAGTTAGGAAAAATAACTTGTTTTAACATATAAAGTGCGACTCCCCATATGATTAGCCCTGAAATTTTATTTAATACTATAATCGTTTTTCCTGTCGAGTCAAATCCTTTAAGAAATTTTCCAGCAAAAGCTAAACTAATAAACCAGATCCAAGAAACTATAATTGTTGCAAAAGTGAAAGCCCATTTCTCACTTCCTATGTACTGTATAGAGTTTGTTCCGATTACACCAATTGTGTCTAAAATTGCGTGTGGATTTAGTAATGAAACTGATGCGGCGAAAATAATTTGATTTTTTAAAGGCATGCTTTTTTCTTGTTTTACATCATTTGAAGGATCGCTTCTCCAAATAACCCAGCCCATATACATAAGAAAGAAAAATCCAATCATATACAAGGTGGTTGTTAACCAAGAGAAAGTTAAGAGGACAAGGGAGACACCTTGTACAGCAATTAATATTAATAATGTATCACATATAGATGCAGTCAAGACTACAGGAGCAGCTCGCCAAATATTTGGTTGACTAGCGCCTTGGTTAAAGACGAAAACATTTTGGACACCTAATGGAATGATAAGACCAAATGCAAGGATGATACCGTGAATAATTGCTTCACTCATCAGATTACCTCCTACTTAATTTGATTAATTATGATAGTCTATATTGTATAGAAGAAATGAAAATTTGTATCCATCCATATGGTTGGATAGGTTACCAACCATAAAATATGTGAGGTGATATAATGGAAAGGCTCGTTTGGAAACCTAATATGTCTTCATCTATTCCTTTGTATAAACAAATAGAATCTTATATAAAAGAGAGAATTGTTAATGGGGAATGGACAATTGGAACTAAATTACCTTCACAAAGAGCTTTGGCGCATGCGTTTGAAGTGAACCGAAGTACAATTGTAATGGCTTTCGATGAGTTAATAGCAAAAGGGTATATTGAGGGGAATGGACGGAAGGGAACAATTGTTATAAAAAATAGTGAGAATACTTCAACATATGCCCCGCCTCCAAACTGGCAGTCTTACGTAGAAACAGGACTTCATTATCCGAATCTTCCCGCTGTACAAGAGATTAATCAAGCTGAATTTACTCCTAATGTAATTCGATTAGGAACAGGTGAACTTTCACCGAGTCTCTTGCCTGAGAAAAAGATGAAGGGTATTATTAATAAAATTTTACAATCAAATGTTCCACTTGGGTATGAGGAACCGAAAGGGAATCTCCATTTAAGAGAAAAAATTGCGGAATATTTAAAAGGGCATGGGGTATATGTATCTCCTGACTCTATTTTAATTGTTTCAGGGGCAATTCAAGCATTGCAGCTTATTTCTATGGGGCTTCTTCCGAAAGGAGCGTCAATTTTATTAGAAAAACCATCATATTTATATTCGCTTAATGTATTTCAATCAGCAGGAATGCGCTTGATTGGAATACCAATGAATGAGAATGGTATAAATACTTCATACATTACAAGATATAAAAAACAATTTAACGCATCTATTTTATATACAATCCCATCTTTTCATAATCCGACCAATTTTAGTATGAACGCTAAGAAGAGGGAAGAAGTGATGGAGATATGTAATGAAATTGGATTACCTATTATTGAGGACGCGGTATATCAAGATTTATGGTTCGATGCACCAGTTTCAAAGCCTTTAAAGGCATATGATAAAAATGGTATCGTGCTACATATTGGAAGTATGTCCAAAGTCATTAGTCCTGGTTTAAGAATTGGGTGGATTGTTGGATCAGAATCAGTTATTCAAAGATTAGCAGATATAAAAATGCAAACTGATTATGGTTCAAGTTCTATATCCCAGCAGATTGCAGCGGAGTGGTTTGAAAATAGATTGTATGATGAACATTTACAGTTTGTAAGAAGTGAATTGAAAAAACGTAGAGATTTTATGATAAGTATTTTAGAAAAGTATTGTAGTGGCATTGCAACTTGGCATGAGCCAGCAGGAAGCTTTTACATTTGGCTACATATAAATCTATCAATTTCGAATCGTAGTTTATTTGACAAAGCTTTGCAAGAAAAGATTTTATTAAATCCGGGTACTTTGTATGATAGAAGTGCAAACCAATTTTTGCGCCTTTCTTATTCCTATGCAACTGTAGAAGAAATTGAAGTTGGAATAAAAAAGATCGCGCAATTAATTAAAGGGTAAAAGGAGAAAAACATGAAACAATATGTGATTTGCCAAATGATTGATGGAGATAAGTATTTAGCTGCTTATGCGGAAACAAAACAGGATGCAATTGAAAAAGCAGAACTGTTAGGATTAAGAACCGGAAACCGTTACATAGTAATTACCGCGGAAGAAGCTGAAGGGTTAACTTATCCTTAAGTAATGTGTGTGGTACGTAGGAGATAAATAAGCCTAGTAATATATGAAATTACTAGGCTTATTTACTATTAAAGCGTCAAGTCTTCACGTATGAAAATAAAAGTATTATGAGTCAAGTTGACGGAAAAATCGATTGGTTTTGCGATCTTGATTTCCATTTCTATATTCATCAACATATTGTCTGAAGTTCCAAGATTGTAAAAACTTATTAGCTGCATTATAACCAGAGTTATAGAGCCATTCTTTCTCTTCTTTAGTTAGTTGAAAATTAGTACTGGTAATGCTTCCTGTTGGAATTGTAATAGTTCTAGCCTTTGATTCTTTATCTAAATGCCGTAAATCATGAGCTTGCATCATCGTTTTAAATAATCCTTTGAACATGGAAATAGGTTCGTCATAGTGGGCGGGATCAGCTTGAATCTCATCTTTTACAAAATGAAATCCAAAGGTAGGCCAGCGAGGAGAAGTCGGTGAATCGAAAATCCAAATTGGGTAATTACTTAAAATACCGCCGTCAACCATATAACAAGGCTGCTTCCATTTTGGTGTTCTCCATTTCACTGGCTCAAAGAAGAAAGGGATTGTACTACTCATTCTTACTGCTTTAGCGATAGAGAAGCGATAATTTAAAAATCCGTAGTTTGGTAAGTCATCGGGAAAAATAACCATTTTACCATTGCTTATATCTGAAGCAATAATTTTGAGTTTATTCAAATCGGGTAAGTCTGTAAACAAATGAATTCCTTTTTTTCTAAGCAGGTCTTCTAGCCATTCTTCGAGAAATACATTTGAATAAATACCTAGAGTAGACCAAGCGCTTAATCCTTTACCAATAAAGGGGATTCTATCAAGAAAAGTTTTTTTAGTGAATTTTTCATAATCAATGTCTGTTACAATCGTCTTTAATTCGGAACAAGAATATCCTGCTGCTAGAAGAGCTGCAATAATAGCGCCGGCTGATGTTCCAGCTAAACGTTCCCATTCATATCCTTTTTCGGCTAACGCGCAAATTGCCCCTACATGAGCAATTCCGCGTACACCGCCTCCTTCAAAAACACCATCAATTTTCATTGAACATACTTCCTTTCTAAAAAATGAAAATGGAAAAAAAGCACGTATTGTACGTGCTTTTTTACAATAGTTTTTAAGTTTACTAGCAGCCTACAAAGCCGCCCCAACAGCTAGCTCCGATGATGATTAGAAGGATAAATAAAACGATTAATAAAGCGAAACCTCCATAACCACAACCGCCACCACAACTACCGCCGTAACCGCCGCAACTATATCCGTAACCCATGTGGAATTCCTCCTTAAATTAAAAATAAAAATGAACGAGGGGAAAATGTACTGGAAGAAATAAAGAACTATCGTGTTTGTAGGAACAATGTATACTATGCTTTTTTAAACTTGTTCGCGTACGAGGGATAAGCCCGTTTTTTGGAGGGCTTGTTGAATTTACAATGAATGAAGTATAATCTTTGTGCTATGATACAAATAAGTATGTAAATGTAAGGAGAATTTATGGAACAGAAAATTGAAATATTAATTGATAAATATGAACTAACACATTTGAAACAGGAACTTATTAATACTGTATTTCCTTGTGTAAAAGTTGTGCCAAAACAACAGGAAATAATTGCGATAGGCAGTTCGAAAATGGGCGGAGTTCCTGATTTGCCAAATACATTTGAATATCCAACATACAAAGAGAATCCGTTACGTTTTATCGCACAATTTAATTTAAGTGATTTACAAAACGTTGGTATGGATCATAATCTTCCTAAGACAGGGATGTTATATTTCTTTAGTATTGAAAATTACTTTGAAGAAGATGTGGATCCAACCGAAGCTGGACGTGTACTTTATTATGATATCCCTGTAGAGCAATTACGTAGAGCAGATGAAATACAAGCGAAATATAACCAGTGTGCAATTACTTTTGAACTGACGTATAAATTACCGGAGCTTTTCATTGAAGATGAGGCGGATTCAGATCGTTTCTTGCAATTACTTGAAGAGCTAATCCCAGACAACTATGATAATCATCAAATGTTTGGAGAACCATTCTCTGTACAAGATGAGGTATTGTACGAGACTGGACAATATATGGGGATAGATCCACAGCAAATGACGCTTTTATTCCAAATTGATTCAGATCATAAAAATTGTAATATGGTTTGGGGAGAATTAGGAATGCTATATTTCTGTATTGGTAATGAAGATTTGAAAAATCGACGTTTTGAAAATACATGTTGTGTGTTACAAACTTGTTAATGAAGAAGGTTGTTCTTGTAAAAAGAACAACCTTTTTACAATGTTAAATATGCATAATCTCATATGACCTATTTTGAAAAGTATTGTATACTCTGAAACTATACGATACTTTTTCGTATAGTTATAGAATGTAAGGAGTGACAAGATGGGAAAGACAAGTAAGTATGTGACAGCTGCCGCACTTTGTTCAACTATAGTAATGGGAGGCTTACAAGCGTCATCTGTATCTTATGCGGCTACGAATCCGACTACAGTGACAACACAATCAGATGCAAAGTTGTTAAATGATTTCAGAAAAGAATTAAAAAAACAGATTGATAATCGTGAAGAAAATATTACAATCGCATATAAAACAAAAGATAGAGATGCTAGAAAGATTATGGACCAATTGTACGGCGAGTTTAATAAAATGGTAGATGCTGATGAGTATGTAAAATATAATGTAGCATCTACTAGGTATTCTATAAAAGGGATGCCAGGGAATTATACGTTTACATTACAAGTGGAGTATCGTGAATCAAAAGAGCAAACACAGTATGTAAAGTCTCAGGCGAAAGCAATTGTAAATTCTATCATTAAACAAGGTATGGATGAACATGAGAAAGTAAAAGCTATTCATGATTACGTTGTAAAATATGTATCTTATGATACGTCTTATCAAGCGTATACAGCGTATGAAGCGTTAGCGAATCGTTCTGCAGTTTGCCAAGGATATACATTATTAACATATCAATTATTGCAAGAAGCAGGTATTCAAAATCATATTGTAACAGGTACAGGGAATGGACAAGCTCACGCATGGAATTTAGTGAACATTGATAACAGGTGGTACCATCTAGATACTACATTCGATGATCCAGTACCTGATAAAGCTGGGCGCGTAACATATTCATATTTTAATATGTCTGATGAACAATTAAGCAAAGACCATGAATGGGATCGTAGTGAATATCCAGCGGCAACTACAAGCTACTTCAACGAATTAACAAGCAAAATAAAAGCCGGTAGTTCAAAAACTGCTGTATATGAACAAATGTTAAAAGAAACAAATTTAAAGTATTTATCTGCACAATACGGAGCGGAAAATTACAATGAGTTTAAGAAAAAATTACAGCAACAATTTGCTTCCAGGCCAGAAAAAGTAGAAGTACGATATAAGCAGTCAATGGATGGAACGATGCAAGATATAAAGAAAGTACTAGATGAAATAGCTTGGCCAAAAGGTGCAAAGCGTGTATCTTATCAAGTTGCGCCATATAGTGCAATGGCAGGTTATTCATTAGCGACAATTACATTTACGTATTAATGAAAAAGAGCATCTTTAAAAGGTGCTCTTTTTGTGTTTGATTTATAATATCGTTGACTATTTAGAATTGCGTGATAAAATAATTGAAAATAGAGGATGTGATAGCTGAATGAATTTGTTCGAAAATAATATATTTGCATTGATATATTTTTGTCTAGTAATCGGGCTTATCGTTTTGTTTTTTGTATCATTTACTCTATTCATTAAAAGATTATTGCAAAAAAACACTATGAAAAAACAACATGTGATTAATATGAATCAGAAGTTAGATCGGATTATTGAATTGCTTGAAAAAGATAAAAAAGAATAATGGAAGATGGATAAAAAGGAGAAGCAGATGGCGAATTATATAAAGGAATTACGTGAAAAAATAGGGCATGATTATGTTATTTTGAATTTTGCAGGTGGTTGTGTATTTAATGAATTTGGTGAAGTGCTTCTACAAAAAAGAGGAGACTTTAATGCCTGGGGATTTCCGGGCGGTGCAATGGAAGTCGGGGAATCTGCGGCAGAAACTGCGATTCGAGAAATAAAAGAAGAAACAGGATATGATGTGGAAATTGATGAGCTCATTGGTGTGTATACGAAATATTTTCAAACATATCCGAATGGAGATCAGGCACAGGCAATTGTAATATTCTTTAAGTTTTCAATCGTTGGAGGGAATACAAAAATAGACGGTGATGAAACGTTAGATTTGCAGTTTTTCCCTTTAGACAAAATGCCGCCATTGTTTAATAAACAACATGAAGATTGCTTGCAGGATTTATTAGAGAAAAGAGTAGGGGTATATCGTTAACGTATAAAAAAGAAGCTAAATGAGATTAGCTTCTTTTTTATGTTCTATTTCCACCAATCATCAAACATTGACGCTGGTACTTGTCTTTTATGTTCACTCACTTTGTAACGCTTCTCGATCTTTTCAGCAACGTCAGCTGGAACGGATTTACCTTCTAAATAGTCATCTAATTGATCGTAAGTAATGCCTAGCTCTGTTTCATCAGCTTGACCTGGTTTTTCATCTAATAAATCAGCTGTTGGCATTTTTAAGTAAAGTCGCTCGTCTGCACCTAATTCTTGTAATAAATCACGTCCTTGGCGTTTCGTTAATCCCGTTAATGGTAATAAATCTGCACCGCCATCTCCGAATTTTGTGAAGAAACCTGTTACAGCTTCAGCAGCATGATCAGTTCCGATAACGAGTAGCCCTTGTTGTCCGCCGATTGCGTATTGTGTAACCATACGGATACGCGCTTTAACGTTCCCTTTATTGAAATCTGTTAATGATTCGTCTAATAAGTTTTCGTATTGATTTGAGAAAGCATCAACTGTTGAAGCGATATCGAAAGCAACAGACTGATCAGCTTGAATAAATTGTAATGCTAATTGTGCATCATCTTCATCTTTTTGTACTTTGTATGGAAGACGTACGGAGATAAACGTTGCGTTACCACCTTCATTACGAACTTCTTCGACTGCAAGCTGTGCTAAACGTCCTGCCAGTGTAGAGTCTTGTCCGCCGCTAATTCCAAGTACAAATCCTTTTGCACCTGTAGTTTTTAAATAATCTTTTAAGAAATCAATTCGTTTACGAATTTCTACTTTCGGATCAATTACAGGCTGAACATGTAATGCTTTCATAATTTGTTCTTGTAATGTCATTATGTTTTCCTCCTATTCATATTAAAGCGGTAAATAAGTTTATATGTATATTGGTACATACTTCTATCCTTTATTATTTCGCAAAACTAACGAATATACAATAGGATGCGTGTATGAATGTAGTCATTATAATGAAACTGTTTTATATAAGCAATTGTTTAAAACCTTTCAATAATGTAAGGTTTTTGTCATTTGAATCGATGGAAGGTATTTCCGAACTTTACTAATATAAAAGTATAGTTAGTAGAAGGGCGGAGAAGTAGTATGAACATTAGAGAACTCGCATTTCGAAATGTAACGCGAAATAGACGAACATACTCAGCTTATTTTTTGAGTAGTGCATTTGCAATTATGGCCTTTTTTGTGTATTCATTTTTTGCGTTTCATCCGGCATTAAGTGCTGGAGAATTAGGACAGTACGTATTCGTAAGTATGTCTTTTGCGCAGTCTATTATTTACTTATTTACATTCTTCTTTATTTTATATTCAATGGGAATGTTTTTAAAAACGAGAAAGCGTGAACTAGGAATTTTAATGATGCTAGGTATGACGAAATATCAATTAAAGCGTCTTATCTTCTTTGAAAATATAATGATTGGAATAGGGGCAATAATTTTTGGGATTCTTTCAGGTATGTTGTTTTCAGGGATATTAATATTTGTAGCTCCGATGATATTAAAACTAGATATCTCTTTATCCTATTACATACCGATGAAAGCGATTGTGGTAACGAGTATTATGTTTTTCGTATTATTTATGATCATTTCATTGTTTAGTGCAGGAATGGTTCGTAAAAATAAAATTATGAAATTGTTTAGAGGATCAGCAGAGGCGAAGCCAGAACCGAAGGCATCTATAATTTCTTCTATATTAGCAGTAGTATTGCTTAGTGCTGGTTATGCAGGAGCTCTTATGTCACATGGTGCAATGGTATTTATAATGATGATTCCTGTTACAACGGTAGTCATTATTGGTACGTATTTGCTGTACAAGCAGTTGAGTGTCTTTATTATTCGATTATGTAAAAAAAGTAAACGTTTCTATTGGACACAGACAAATATTATTACTTTGTCAGATTTAGCATACCGTATGAGAGATAATGCAAGGATGTTCTTTATTGTAACGATTATTTCAACTGTAGCATTTTCAGCAATAGGTACATTAGTTGGGTTTGCTTCGATGACGAAAGAAATTATGGACAGACCAATTGCGTTTCACTATCAGTCTAAGCAAGGTAATAGCAATGAGTCACAGCATCTGAAAATCATTGACGAAGGATTAAAGAAACATAATATAGCAGCTTCAAAAATAAATATTTCATCGAAGAAAACGGAGGAGCAGTCGTTAAGAAGCGCCATTTTTATAAAAGAATTAGATTATAAAGAATATGCAAAGTTAACAGGAGAACCATTTAATAGTGTATCAAATAAAGAGGCTTTATTTTTGTCAGTCGAAATACCCGGACCACCGATGAAAGAAAGAAAAGAAATTACTTTACCAAATATGAATGAACCTTTAAATGTGAAAAAAGTTAATACTTCTTCATTAAGTAAAATACTAAGAGGTAATGTGTATGTAATCTCTAAAAATCAATATGATTCATTACAAGATGGATTTAAAGAAGAAAAAGATTATATGTATAAAACACAATCCGCGAAAGATGAAATTGAGGTCGGTAAGGAACTTACGCTTCAGATGAAGCCTTATGAAGAACATTCAACGTTTAGTGCAGAAGAGTACGATCAAAATCAAAGTCTACAAATCGCAGGACCCATTTTATTTGTAGGTTTCTTTATTGGTATTGTATTTTTCGTTTGTGCAGGAAGCTTCCTTTACTTCCGTTTATTTTCAGATTTGGAGGACGATACTCGTTTATTTGAAATGATTCGAAAAGTTGGATTGACGAGAGGGGAATTATCGAAAGTAGTCACAATCCGCTTAGCGCTTTTATTCTTCGTTCCAGTTGGAGTTGCAACATTACACGGGGCAGTAGCATTAACTGCGTTAGGACAAATGTTTGAGTACTCACTGTTTAAAGAAAATACAATTGTATTAAGTATTTTCGTAGGTATTCAAGTTGTATACTTCTTAATTATAAGATCGCGTTATTTAAAACAATTGAAAGAAAGATTGAATATTCGTTAAATGTGTTTTTTTAACTTTTGTACTATATTTTCTAAAAAGAGTAAGGCATTACCAAATGTATAGTGATAAAATGAAAATAGCGAGGTGAAAAAAATAATAGAGAGTAAGGGGGGAGTAACATGAAAGCAACAGGAATTATTCGAAAAGTAGATGAATTGGGACGGATAGTTATTCCTAAAGAATTACGAGATGTATTAGGAATACAAATCAAATCACCACTTGAAATTTTTGTAGAAGAAGACAAAGTCATTTTACAAAAATATCAACCTTACAATGCTTGTCAAATAACAGGTGATGTTTCAGACCAAAATATTTCATTAGCAAATGGAAACATTACTGTTAGTATAGAAGGCGCAAAACATGTAATAAAAGAAATTGAGCAGTTTTTGAACAAGAGTAAGATTTAGTCTTAATTTATCCAGCTATTTGTGGGCAGTAAAACTCCCACCTCAAAACTCGGCTGAAGAAAAGAAGTTGGGTGGGAGTCGGGCTGCCCGTAAAAGCCCGATTGGTGAGGGCTAATAATCAGTGGGGGATGAACCCCCCCCCACTGATTATAGTTTCACTTTATATTATTCTTTTGAAAAACTGAAAAAGAAAAGGACCATAATGGGTCCTTTTCTTTTCAGAGTGTTGGGAAACCCTTTAGGGTTCCCAACACTCTGGAATCTTTTTTGATTTTAGCGAAAGAAAACAACAAAAAATAGTAGAATTTAGAAAAATAGCCCTCCACCAACCCCTTTTTGGTTAGATGGAGGGCTATTTTTTTCATGTTTTGACAAGCGGCGGTGAGGTAAGCCTGCATTTGGACAGATTTCAGCCCTCGAAACCGAGCATATCGATAGCCATGTAGTTCTTTTGCATCCGCAAAGCTTCGCTCTATAGTTGAACATCGTACTTTATACAACTTTTTCCCTGTAGCTGTTAGTTTGTTTTTTCTAGCGATATCTTTATATTTCTCCCATATATGATGGGTGATAACTTTTTGTTTTTGTTTCTTTGAAAAGCATACCTCACGTAGCGGACAAACAGCGCAGTCTTCTGGATTCGATTTATATTGACGATATCCTTCGCGATCCGTTGTCGCATATTCTAAAATACATCCCATCGGACAAGCAAATGCATTCATTTCTTCTACATATTTAAATTGGCTTTTCGGTACTTCTTTATTTCTCTTTCCAAATCGGCGATACCCCATCACCATAAATATATTTCTTTCTGATAACTTCTTACAGATATATCCTGTAAAATAGCCTGCATCAAGAGCTACAGCTTCCACTTCAAACCCGAATTTATCAACTTGAGCTTGTAGACGTGCTAAATACGGCTCGGAATCTGCCATATTTCCAGCCGTTATATAGGTATCTGTAATAATATTGTACTTCGCATCAGTCGTACGATGATCTAAAAAATGAAAACCGTTCGGTTTTCCATCTCTCATTAAAAATCCACTATCTGGATCCGTTGTACTTATCCGAGTTTTTTTAGTAGGGGTATCACTTTCCTTTCTAGGTTTTAATTCTTTTTTCCGTGCGCCTCACGATCTTCGATTACCGCAGCTTCTAGTTCATCTATATAGAACTTTGCCTTTTCTTTTTTATATTTATGTACAAATTTATTTTTATTGGCATTGGCCTTAATGTGTGTGGAATCTGTCATCAACGCACGTCCTCCTACCATACGGCGCTCCGTCGCTTGTCTCACAATCTCATCAAAAATTTCTTCGAAAATATTTGTATGAACGAAACGAGTACGGCGATTCCAACTGATTGTAGAATGATCTGGAATTGTATCTGATAGAGAGAACCCTAAAAACCAACGGTAGGCAATGTTCGTTTTAATCTCCTTTTCCAATTGACGCTCAGAACGAATACCATAAAAATATCCAATAAACATCATCTTAAATAAAACGATAGGATGGATTGACGGACGGCCATTGTTTTCACAATAATAAGGGCGTAACTTCTCCTCAATAAAATCAAAACTAATTGTCGCTTCAATCGCACGAAGGAAATGATCTTGTGGAACCAATTCTTCTACAGAAACAGATACACGCTCGTCGCGATGATTTTTTAAAGCACCCATCATAAGAAATCTCTCCTTTTCCTCTTTTTTATCAGTGTTGACACATAAAAAGAGGTTCAGACACAAAAATAGGCTGTGGAGAAGGCTTTCTCCACAGCCTGAAAAGAAAAGGACCATAATGGGTCCTTTTCTTTTGTTTATTGAGAAATATTTGAGAGGAAGGGAAATGGAACGAATAAAACGAATGTTAAATCTAAACGCATTCAATAGTGGTCTGAAATGAAAATAATATATTTTCAGGAGGGATTACGATGAATAGTAGTACAGCGAATAAACAAAAAGGCATTAAATTAATTCCGTTTACTGTAAATAAAGTGGTTGAACAAGTAAATGAAATTCCACCAGGTGTACAATTGATTCATGCTCCGCAAGTATGGGAAAAGAGCGCGAAAGGAAAAGACATTGTCGTTGCTGTTTTAGATACAGGTTGTGATGTAAATCATGTAGATTTAAAAGATCGTATTATTGGTGGGAGAAATTTCACAAAAGATTATGAAGGAAATCCCAATATTTATCTTGATAATAATGGGCATGGTACTCATGTAGCGGGGACAATTGCAGCGACTGAAAATGGAGTGGGTGTACTAGGAGTCGCACCACTTTCTAAAATGTTAGTTTTAAAAGTATTAGCTGGAGATGGTTCTGGAAGTTATGAGCAAATTATTGAGGCCATTCATTATGCTGTAAATTGGAGAGGACCGAATAAAGAGAAAGTGAGAATTATTTCAATGTCACTTGGTGGTCCGCAAGATGTACCAGAGTTACATGAAGCTATTCAAAATGCGGTAAAACAAGACGTACTTGTCGTGTGCGCTGCAGGAAATGATGGAGATTGTAACGATGATACTGAAGAATTAGATTTTCCAGGTGCTTATTCTGAAGTAATTGAAGTAGGTGCTGTTAATTTAGAGCGGAAAATTTCATGCTTTAGTAATTCAAATCAAGAAATTGATTTAGTAGCGCCGGGTGATGAAATACTGTCTACGTATCCAGAGGGGAAATATGCGGTATTAAGTGGTACTTCAATGGCGACGCCGCATGTCGCTGGGGCGCTAGCACTTCTCATAAAGCAGTGTGAGAGAGAGTATGGTAGAAAATTATCAGAGCCGGAAATATATGCGCAACTTATAAAAAGGACCGTACCTTTAGGGTATGAACGTACATCTGAGGGGAATGGATTAATAGATTTATTAAAAGAATAGTAATTACTAAAAAACATCTCATATTTATATGAGATGTTTTTTAGTATGGTTCTGTTGCATGTATTACGACGTCTAATAAACCGGGGAATCTAGCATTTAAGTCATCTTCACGAATTGAAATGAAACGTTGTGTGCCTTCAAGGCGTGTATACATAACACCAGATTCACGTAACACTTTGAAATGGTGAGATAAAGTTGATTTCGCAATTGGAATGTTTAACGCGCCACAAGATTGTTCATTTTTCTCTAGTAGCATAGTTACAATTTGTAAACGAATTTGATCGCTAAGTGCGTATAAGACAGAAGAGAATTGAATTTCTTCTCGTTTAGGATGATAGAGAGTACGCATTTTTTCACCTACTTGTATAAGTTAATATATTTGCACTATAACATATAAAGTGGTATATTTCTATTGTTCGAATATAATCGAACAATAGAAATATAGGGGGATAAAAAATGAAGTATACAAAATTACAAAAGGCAGGACTAAATATTTCGAAGTTGGGGTTAGGAACAAACGCTGTTGGGGGACATAATTTATATGCTGATGTGAATGAGGAAGAAGGAAAAAGATTAATAGAAGAAGCAATTCAGCAAGGGATTACATTTTTTGATACAGCAGATTCATACGGTTTCGGTAGATCAGAGGAATTGGTAGGAGAAGTATTAAAAGGAAAACGCCACGAGTTTGTACTTGCTACAAAAGGTGGAATTCAGCCTTTATTAAATGGAGAGGTTCATATTAATAATGAACGAAGCTATTTAAGAAATGCTGTGGAAAATAGCTTAAGAAGATTACAAACTGATTATATTGATTTATATTATTTACATTTTACAAATCCTGAAACAAGTTACATAGATTCAATTGGAGAACTTACTCGCCTAAAAGAAGAAGGGAAAATTCGTTCAATTGGAATATCTAATGTAAATGTAGAGCAACTAAAAGAAGCGAATCAGCACGGACATATAGATGTTGTACAATCACCGTATAATATGTTGGATCGTGCTGCTGGGGAAGAACTTTTGCCATATTGTATAGAATCAGGTATTTCATTTATTCCGTACGGGCCTCTTGCCTTTGGGATACTAGGTGGTAAATATACAGAATATTTCAAATTGGATGAAGGGGATTGGCGTCAAAGTGTAAATCTATTTGAAGAAAATAAATATAAGAGTAACTTTAAGAAAGTTGAGAAGTTAAAAGATTTATCTAAAGAAAAGAATCTCGAAGTATCGCATTTAGCTTTAGCGTGGTTATTAAACAAAAAAGGAATTGATACTGTTATTCCTGGCGGGAAGCGGGCAGAGCAAATAATAGAAAGTGTAAGAGCAGTGGATGTTTCATTGAATGAAAAAGTTATGAAAGAGATTGAATCTATTTTAGAAGATTAGTTGAAAAAAGGGATAGTTCCCTCTTTTTATATAAAAGGAGAAGGTTTAAATGAAAAGAGTGCTAGCTGTATTCTTTACGATAATGTTTATGATTGGTACAGATACTTTCTTAATTTCACCACTTTTGCCGACATTACAACAGGTGTATCATGTATCAACTGAATTATCAGGATGGATGGTGAGTTCATATGCTTTAGGATACGCTGGATTTGCGCTTATCGCTGGTCCTATATCAGATGGCTTAAACAGAAAAAAAGTGATGGTATTAGGAATGAGTTTTTTTGCATTAAGTACATTTTTGTGTGGAATGGCACCGAGTTTTTTATGGATGCTAACATTTAGATTTTTAGCAGGTGTAAGTGCAGCTTTTGTATCTCCACAAGTATGGGCATCTATTCCGCTCCTTATAGAGAAGAAGCAAATTGTAAAAGCAATTGGAATTGCAACAGCAGGGTTATCAATCTCCCAAATTTTAGGTCTGCCAATTGGAGCATATTTAGCAACGATACATTATACAACACCATTCTTCGTCATTGGTATATTATCAGCACTACTTGTCGTTCTTATTTATGTAGTATTACCAGAAATACAACCGGTTCATATAGGTGGAAGTAAAACAAACATCTTAAAGCGCTATAAACAATTACTTACAGATTCAAAGGTTTCACTTTCTTATTTTGCATATTTTGTTTTTCAAACTGGTAATTTTGCTGCATTTTCATTTTTTGGTGTATGGCTTTCCATTCAATTTGGCTTACAAGTTCATGAAATAGGAACAGCTATGCTCGTATTAGGGTTAGGAAATTTAACAGGGAATATTTTTGGCCCAAGAATCGTAAATAAAATTGGTTATAACCTTTCTTTCTATGGTGGAATTGTATTTACAGCTGTGCTATATGTATTACTTCCTCATGTAAAGAACATTATATTTGTGGAGTTATTATTCTTTGTTTTATTTTTTGTGACAGGAATTTTGTTTGTATTGATGATGGGGCGCTTACAAAATATGTCTAGTATAGCAAGAGGAACAGGAGCCGCTCTTGCTAATGCTTCTATGTATATTGGCCAAATGATTGGAGCGGCAATAGCAGGAATGTTATTTGCAGCATCTCACAATTTTATACTTGTAGGTAGTTTTACTGCGTTACTATATATAGGAGCTTTATTTTTGTTTAGAAAAAGTGAAAAGCTTAGTGAAGATAGTGAAACAGGAATTGCATCATAAAGCCTTTAAAAATAAATCGGGGAAATCCCAAAAAATAAAAAATCCCTAAAGAGATAGGGATTTATATATCGGCATATAGTTCCTTGGAAAAGGATATACTTAGTTTAACATATAGGACTACTTATATTTGTGAAATAGATGTGAAAGTAATGTGAAAAATGCCGTAATAAAAAGCACTGTTTTAGCTAAAACAGTGCTTTTCTCTTTGATTGAACAGTTGCTGCATTTTCATCATGTATGCCTGCATCATTAATAATTCGTTGTTTTGCTTTATTTAATAGATGGTTTACTGCTTCACCAAAATAGTTAGCTTCGCTTTTTGTGCGGGCTTCTCGTAAACATTTATAGTTTTCTAGCAGTTTCTCTTTTTCGGTGTTTGTTAAGAAATCTTCTATTTTCTTTTTTGTCATACGAAACACCCTTTCTTCTGACAAACGACGCAATAGAAAATATTTATTTTTTATTATAACAATAATTTTTAGAGAAAGTATAGACTAACGTCGTAATAGTTTGTCAATTTCTTGGATTTTCTCATCAGCTTTCCCAATTTGCGTATTTTTAGCCTGTTCACCACCAAGAGCTTGGTGAAGTAAAAACGTTTGACCGGAAATAGCGGTCACAATGGAGACTTTTATAATTTCTTTTATTAAGGTGACATCGAATAAAACGAGTCCAAGAAGTGCGGCGAGGCTACCTGTAAAAATATCAGTTAAAAATCCAAAATGAAAAAAAGTTTTTAAACGGCGTGGAAGCAATAACTTGCCTTGGTTATTGATCAGATGGGAAACGAAGCCAGTAATGCCACCAACGAGAACAGCGGTTAGCCATTGATACATTTCCATCGAATCCACTCCTTTTAGTGAATAAGATTCGATAATTTTATATTGATTCCTTTTAATATTTCATATAAGCATATTGAGAAAGTTTGTTTAGGTTTATTCCGTATTCAATTTAATTTTAACAGAAAAATCTGATATATTTCAGTCTATTATATGAAGCGGTTATTCCTTAATATGAATGTAGAAAGGGGTGCGTGATATGAATATAGATTATCGAATAAGAAGTGTAGATGGTTATACAAAAAATATAGGGGAATTAGTAAGCATGCTGGAACATACGAGGGCTGTAACATTACAGGAAATAAACGATCTATCAGTTGAGCAATTAGATTTAATTATGCCGAGTGGAGGGAATTCCATCGGAGCGTTACTAAAGCATATTGCAGCTATTGAAAAAGCACATCAGCTTATTTCATTTCAAAAGCGTGACTTTACAAAAGAAGAATTAGAAATATGGGAAGATGCACTGTATTTAGGGGAAGCAGGGAAATCTATTCGTGGCTATGACATACCGTATTATGTACAACTTTTGCAAAAAGTGAGAGAAGAAACACTAAAGTGTTTGAGTGAACAGGATGACGAATGGCTAATGTCAGAAAGAAAGTGGCCTAATGGCGTAGCGTATAATCAGTACTACCTTTGGTTTCATGTGCTAGAAGATGAAATTAGTCATCGCGGACAAATTAAAATGCTGAAAAATAAGTTATTTGAAAATTACGTTAAATAAGGTAGCTTTTTAATGGGATATTCCATATAATGAGAGTAATTAAAATTAGAACGGGGTGATGTATTATGGCGAAATTAACTTATATGAATAATAAATCAAATACAAAGGTGGACGGAAAGGGCGATACTCTATAAGTGAGCGCACAATCCTTCCACTAAGTTCAAACTAGGGAGGATATCAATTTGGATCAAAATATTTTAGAATCTTTCGGATGGGATTCTTTTTTTGAAGAACAAGCTGTAGAGAACTATGAAGTAGGGCGTATTTTACTTGAGCATAAGCATATATATCGGATTATTTGTAATGATGGTGAATATGTAGCGGAACTGTCTGGGAAGTTTCGTCATGAAGCGTTAACGAAGGGAGATTATCCGGCAGTTGGGGATTGGGTGTATATAAAGAAAATAGAAAATGAGAAAAAGGCAATTATTCACCGTGTTTTTCCGAGAAGAAGTTCTTTTTCAAGACAAGAAGCTGGTAACAGAACTGAAGAACAAATTATCGCAACAAATGTAGATTATCTATTTTTAGTGAATGCACTTAACCATGATTTCAACGTAAGAAGGATGGAACGTTATTTGCTGGTGGCTTATGAGAGTGGTGCAATGCCTGTTATTGTTTTAACGAAGAGTAGTTTATGTGAAGATGTGGAACAGAAAATTGCAGAAACTGAAGCGGTAGCAATCGGTGTTCCTATATTTGTTGTTGATAGCTTAGTGTACGTCGGAATAGAATTATTGCAACAATTTGTTTCACCAGGAAAAACAATTGCTTTAGTTGGATCTTCAGGTGCAGGGAAATCTACTTTATTAAATGCATTAATAGGAACAGATGTAGCAAAAACCGGAGATATACGTGAAGAAGATAGTAAAGGAAGGCATACGACAACTCACCGTGAATTGTTCCAATTACCGAGTGGCGGTTTAGTAATTGATACGCCTGGTATGAGGGAACTTCAGCTTTGGGAAGGAAGCACGGCAATTCAAACTACATTTTCCGATATTGAAGATCTTGCAAATACTTGCCGCTTTCGAGATTGTAAACATGAAGGTGAACCAGGATGTGCAGTGCGAAATGCTATAGATAACGGAACTATACCCGTAGAGCGCTTACTAAGCTATAAAAAGCTGCAAAGAGAATTGGCATATGTTATGAGAAAACAAAACATTACTCTGGCAAGGGCGGAACGAGATAGATGGAAGAAGATTTCTAAACAACATAAAAAAATGTAAAAAACCAAAGGACTATTCCTTTGGTTTTTTGTATTTGTAAATTTTATAATAATATTATTCATATATATAGACAAAGGGGGGATATTTGTTTAAACTTTACAAGGTGTTTATCAAAAACGAATTGTAAAAATAGAGGATAGGGAATGGGATATATTCATAATTGGTTATTTATCTTTAAAACTTAATATTTAAATACAGGAGGTTTATAATGAGTAAACTGTTAAGGTGGTTTCGAGATATAAAAGTAGCAAAAAAGCTATTAATTTCATTTTTGATAATTTTAATTGCGGCTGTCTCTATTATTGGAGGAATGTCTTATCAAACGGCTAAAAAGAATTTTGAATCACAAATTACGAGTAGTGCTCACGATAATATAAAAATATTAGATAATTTAATCAATCAAATGATTGAGGCGAAATTTAACGAAGTAAATAACTTTGCACGAGTGATTCATAGTGATATGTATCAAGGAGATAATCAAGATGAATTAAGAAAGGTATTATCTCAATATATTAATTTAAATAAAGATATTGAACAAGTATATGTTGCCGGCAATGATAAGAAGTTTGTGCAAGAACCAAATATACAAATGGCAGCAGATTATGATCCAACAACTCGTTCTTGGTATAAAGATGCAGTGAGTAAACAAGGTGGAATCGTGGTCACTGAACCGTATAAGGCGAAAGGAAATGGACATATTGTCGTAACGATTGCGAAACAAACAGAAGATAAAAATGGTGTTGTTGCGGTAGATTTAAGTTTAGAGAATTTATTGAAAACAACAAAGTTAATCAATATTGGTAAAAAAGGATATACTTTCATTTTAGATGGAAAACAAAAAATAATTGCGCATCCTCAAGAAAAACCAGGAGATAAAGCAGCTGATTCTTGGGCAAAGAGAATTTACGAAGATAATCAAGGCACTTTTTCATACACGTATGATGGTAGTGAAAAGAAAATGGTATTTGCTACAAACTTAAAAACAGGTTGGAAAATCGGTGGAACGATGTACTCAAATGAAGTAATTGAAGCTGCTCAGCCTGTATTTTATAATATGTTAATTGTTATGCTTATTTCATTAGTTGTAGGAGGGGCACTTATTTATTTCGTAACTCTTTCTATTACAAAACCTTTAAAGAGATTAGTTGCCACTTCTAAAGAAATAAGTGAAGGAGATTTAACGCAAACAATTGAAATTCATTCAAACGATGAAATCGGTCAACTTGCAAAAGGTTTTAATGAAATGACAGATTCACTAAGAACGTTAATTGGAAGAATTAATACTTCAGCAGGGCATGTTGCAGCTGCATCTGAAGAGTTAACAGCAAGTGTGAGACAAGCGAGTGAAGCGACTGAACAAATTACATCAGCAATGGATGAAATATCAAGTGGTGCAACGACGCAAACAGCAAGCGTAGAAAATGGTGCTATGTTACTGTTTGATGTAACAGAAGGGATTCAGCATGTAGCAAATAGCTCATCATCTATTAATACTGCTTCTGCTCACACTCGCGAAAAAGCAGAAGATGGTGGAAAGCTAGTTGGAAAAACAGTAAATCAAATGCAATCTATTGCGGAATCTGTTTCACAGTCAGATGCTGTTATTCAGTTGTTGAATAACAAATCAAAGCAAATTGGTGATATTTTAGAAGTTATTCAAAATATTGCAGATCAGACAAATCTTCTAGCTTTAAATGCAGCAATTGAGGCTGCAAGAGCTGGTGAGCATGGAAGAGGCTTTGCAATTGTTGCTGATGAAGTACGAAAATTAGCAGAACAATCTAGTGTATCATCAAGTGAAATTAGTAAATTAATTTGTGAAATACAAGATGATATGAGTAAGACAGTAAAATCTATGAATAATGTAAATGAAGAAGTGCAATCTGGACTTGTTATTGCAAATGAAACAAAACAAAATTTCACTGAAATTTTACAATCTACAAATGAAATTGCTGACCAAATTAAAACGATGGTTGAAACAGCTAATGGGATGTCAAAAGGTGCAAATGAAGTATCTATTTCGGTTGGTCAAATTGCTATGACGGCACAAAATAATGCGACGAGTACACAAAGTGTTGCAGCGTCAGCTGAGGAGCAGTTAGCTTCTATGGAAGAAATTGGTTCTGCGGCTGGTACACTATCTCAAATGGCTGAAGAGTTACAAGTATTAATTGAAAGATTTAAAGTATAAAAAGGGGAGGCTGTCTCAAAATAGCATTAGTGCTATTAGAGACAGTCTTTTAGCTGATAAACGGATTAGAGGTTCAATGTATTTAATGTTTGTCGAAAAATAGAGGAATTTGTTAAGCGGGTGTATAATTAATATAATATAGACTACGTTTAAAGGAGATCAGTATGGGAGTGTATTGGGGAACGAAAAGACATTCTTGGCTTAGCTATGTCTCGTTTTGGTTAAGCATTTTATTCTTTGTTGCTTTTTTAATTGAAGTGTTTGTATTTAAAACACTTTCAAATAGCTCATTACAAATCGTTAAATACTTTTATTTTATATTTGTTCCATTAAATATCATTCTTAGTTTAAGGTTATTATTTAAGAAGAATGAAAAGAAAATATTACCGATTTTTAGTTTAATTGTATCACTATTATTTGCAAGTTTAATTATAGTGTTAGCATTAGTAGCTACAGGAAAAGTCTTATGAGGAGAGTGATATAAATTACTCTTCTTTTTTGTGGTTTTTTAAGAGTTATAAGTAGTGTGTAGGAAATAAGGAAAGTGATAAGTTATCAGTAAGAGGACGTACTAGTGAATAGAGAGTGAACTGAAAATACTATATGTTTTGTATGTGTATATAAAGCAAATGAATGCAGTAAGATTCGTGATATATGGTACAATAAACATGGATAGTGATAGAGATAAAGGGTATATAAAATACTCATCGTTTTTTTAGTAAGAGAGGGGTTATCTTATGCTATACGAGGATTTGATGACATTATTCCAAGCTGCTCCGATAGAATTGGATAGAGGCGGCTGGAAATATATAATCCAGGAACAAAATGATAATTATGAAATTGTTGATGAAATGTTAAAAAAGCAAATGAATGTTGAATTGTATTTTAATGAGTATGATGAGGTGAAAATCACTTTATATAAAGATGGAAGCCCTATTACTACTATGCAAAGAATTGCTATTTCAAAAGTTGAGTTGGATGAAGAGGAAGACGGCATTCAATTCGTATTGGAACGCATGCCAAGTCGAATGATTCGTTTGCAATTAAAGCCATATCTTGCAGTAGAAATGGGGCCGTACTGGGAAGTATGTGAAGACTGTGAATGAAGATGAAAAACATCCGTATACACGGATGTTTTTTTATGTTTTTTGAAGTTGTTTAAAGGCAATAATCGGTAGTAAAATGATGCTCACCCAACCGATAATTGGGTATAGAATATGAAGTAATTCACTATATCCAATGAAACTAAAGCAATAACTAATTAGTAATATGAAGTAAATAATGTTATTACTTTTCCATCCGGTAATGGATTGCATTTGTTTTGTCATTCCGAATATATTCCCAACTAATGTTGTGAATACTTCACCAAAAATGATAAGAACAAAGAAAAAATGGAAAGTTGCATTAAACCTTCTTACAACTTCAGCCATTGGGATGTTATATTGATAAAATTGTTCAACGGATAATATTGCTAGATGGCTACATAATAAAATAAAGCAAAGCCCCGCGCCGCCTAAAATACCACCCCATAAAATAGCTTTTCGATCTTTTACTTCACTGGCCAATGGGACGAGAACACTTTGGGCGAGAGACAGATTTAATGCAACATATGTAATAGGGCTAGTAATCCATTTCATATTCCAACTTTCTGTAGGAACGGTGTCAATAATAGGAGTTGTACCATGAATAAAGGTTGTAATAGCAAGTCCGATAATGAAAATCATCATAATAGGTACGACAAGTGTATTCACTTCAAAAACACCTTGTAATCCCCGGCTCCCAATAATGAGGCAGGCGATGACTGTGATGAAAATACCAAGTTGTCTCGGGAGACGAAGTTGTTCTTCAAATACTGCCCCGGCTCCTGATAACATAACGCTAGTTACGCCAAATAATACGAGTAATAATAAAGTATTTACGACATTTCCAAATACATCCCCAAATAAATATTTATTAAATTCTTGCGCTGAAAATGCCCCGATTTGTGATGAAAGTAACATCATTTTTGTACCGAGCCAAATAAAAAAAAATCCACTTATACATATGCCAATGGTTCCGTACAATCCGTTAACTGTAAAAAATTCGACAATTTCTCGCCCAGTAGCAAATCCAGCTCCAACGACCGTTCCGATATAAGTAGCAGCGACTTTCTTTGCTACTTGCCATTGTTGATTGTCCATGTTATCCCTCTTTCTTCTATGATGAGCTTGACTTACTATTATGCATATGTGTGAGCTTGGACAATTAGACATATGAAGTAGTTGAAAGGATACATGAATTATATGATATTAGGGAAATATTAAGGTTGTTAAAACTTTGTTACATATAAGCTGTTCATTCAAAAGAATAGGGAATGTATGGTAAAATGAAGTTAGGTCATTAAAAGATAGTAACATGATAAGAGGAGTGGATTGTATGAGTACGAAAACGAATGTTGTTGAAGTATTAAACAAGCAGGTAGCAAACTGGAATGTATTATATGTCAAACTGCATAATTATCATTGGTATGTGACAGGACCGCACTTCTTTACATTACATGAGAAATTTGAAGAGTTTTATAATGAAGCAGGAACATACATTGATGAGTTAGCAGAGCGTATTTTAGCGTTAGAAGGAAAACCGTTAGCGACAATGAAAGAGTATTTAGCAACTTCAACTGTAATCGAAGGGACAAGCAAAGAGTCTGCAGAAGAAATGGTGCAAATTTTAGTAAACGATTTTTCTGCACTTATTCAAGAATTAAAAGAAGGTATGGAAGTAGCTGATGAAGCTGATGATGAAACATCGGCTGATATGCTATTAGCAATTCATACGACATTAGAACAACATGTATGGATGTTAAGTGCATTCTTAAAATAAACATAAATGGATTAAAGAAAAACTCTATTGAAAAATTCTTTCAATAGAGTTTTTTATAATTTTTCAGTTTTCTTTTATGCTATAATATAGTAAAAAGGAGGCGATACAATGTTTCGCTTTTTCAGAACTGGAAAAGAAGATAGGGAAATTACGAAAGATGAATTAGAACAAGCGATGGCGAAGTTTCTAGAAACGAATGCTAATATCGTTTATACAGTTTTAGTAAATGATGATTACACAGTAAATTATGATTTGTTAAAGCCCTATTTACCTGCATTTCCAACAAATTTTTTTCTGATAACGAAGGAAACGCTTGAAGTATTTGAACATACAGAAGAAAATTTAAACCTAGTTAAAGAAATTGATATCGTACAAAAGGCCGTAGATCAATATGTAACAGAAAAAGAAATGTTCCCAATTGTTGAAGATAGCGAAGATCGCCTCATATGCGGAGTGAAGCTAGGACCATATTTAAATCGTATATTAAAAAGAAACTTATATATTTCAGAAAAGCATTATTTAGTTTCAAGTAAACCAGATAAGAAAAAAAGAATAGTGGGCAGATGTTATGAGAACAACAATAATATTATTGTTGTCTTTTTTTTATTAAAATATTGATTTTTCAGTTTATTCAGCTTTATACTACAACTAGTGGATAGGAAGGAGTGGTGTATTATGCGTATACATACATTAACTATTAAATATCATTCTGAGAATCAGGTATTGTTAAGTTAAATTGTAGAATTTAACTATTTATACCGTGACCCTAGAATGATAGGAAGATTGGAGAAGCAATTATTATAAAAGGTTACGGGGGAATTCCTATATGGAAAATAATATGACTTATATTAAGTTATTAAATGAAACGTTACATTGTTATGCAAATAAAGGAAGTTTTGAAGCGTATTCTTATATAATGAATAATGCTAAAGATGTAATGGGTAATGAAGCGCAAATATATAATTTTAAATATGCATTAGCAAGTGCAGCAGGACTTGAAGAAGAAGCGTTGCATTTAATGAAGAAAGCAATTATAGAAAATGGATTTTGGTACGGAAGTGAGTATTTAATTTCCGATGATGATTTAAAACCACTACATAAATTTGAAGAGTTTCATAGAATGGTTCAATTATGTAAAGAAAGAGAAGAATTAGCAAAGAAATCGGAACAAGCAGACGTGAAATATAAATACAGCAAACAAACTGAAAATCTACTAATAACACTGCATGGGGATCAAGAAAATATACAAATAATAGAACCATATTGGAACTCTGTAATGGAACAAGGTTTTATGCTAGCATTGCCTCAATCTTCCCAAATTCAATTTTCAGATGGATATGTTTGGGATAATATCGAAAGAGGAAGAGAAGAGTTAAAAGGACATTACAATAAGATTAAAGTGAATAAACCATTTGAGAATATTATTATTGGTGGCTTTTCTGCTGGGGCAAGAGTAGCGTTACATTTCATGTTACAAGGTGAAATAGAAGTGAACGGTTTTATTTTTGTGGCACCGTGGCTCCCGGAAATGGAAGAATGGGAAGAAATGATTGGAATATTGCATGATAAAAGCATAAAAGGATATATAATATGTGGGGATCAAGATGAAGATTGTTTTGAAGGTACACAGCAATTTGTAAAGTTATTAAAGGATAAAAATATAGAACATAAGTATAAAGTTGTGCCTAACTTAAATCATGATTACCCTCATAATTTTGATGAGTTATTAAAAGAAGCTATTGAATATATAGGAAGCAAAAACAATTGATTGGTAGTAAGAAAAGGAGATGCATCATATGTGATGCATCTCTTCAGAGTGTTGGGAAACCCTTTAGGGTTCCCAACACTCTGGAATCTTTTTTGATTTTAGCGAAAGAAAACAACAAAAAATAGTAGAATTTAGAAAAATAGCCCTCCACCAACCCCTTTTTGGTTAGATGGAGGGCTATTTTTTTCATGTTTTGACAAGCGGCGGTGAGGTAAGCCTGCATTTGGACAGATTTCAGCCCTCGAAACCGAGCATATCGATAGCCATGTAGTTCTTTTGCATCCGCAAAGCTTCGCTCTATAGTTGAACATCGTACTTTATACAACTTTTTCCCTGTAGCTGTTAGTTTGTTTTTTCTAGCGATATCTTTATATTTCTCCCATATATGATGGGTGATAACTTTTTGTTTTTGTTTCTTTGAAAAGCATACCTCACGTAGCGGACAAACAGCGCAGTCTTCTGGATTCGATTTATATTGACGATATCCTTCGCGATCCGTTGTCGCATATTCTAAAATACATCCCATCGGACAAGCAAATGCATTCATTTCTTCTACATATTTAAATTGGCTTTTCGGTACTTCTTTATTTCTCTTTCCAAATCGGCGATACCCCATCACCATAAATATATTTCTTTCTGATAACTTCTTACAGATATATCCTGTAAAATAGCCTGCATCAAGAGCTACAGCTTCCACTTCAAACCCGAATTTATCAACTTGAGCTTGTAGACGTGCTAAATACGGCTCGGAATCTGCCATATTTCCAGCCGTTATATAGGTATCTGTAATAATATTGTACTTCGCATCAGTCGTACGATGATCTAAAAAATGAAAACCGTTCGGTTTTCCATCTCTCATTAAAAATCCACTATCTGGATCCGTTGTACTTATCCGAGTTTTTTTAGTAGGGGTATCACTTTCCTTTCTAGGTTTTAATTCTTTTTTCCGTGCGCCTCACGATCTTCGATTACCGCAGCTTCTAGTTCATCTATATAGAACTTTGCCTTTTCTTTTTTATATTTATGTACAAATTTATTTTTATTGGCATTGGCCTTAATGTGTGTGGAATCTGTCATCAACGCACGTCCTCCTACCATACGGCGCTCCGTCGCTTGTCTCACAATCTCATCAAAAATTTCTTCGAAAATATTTGTATGAACGAAACGAGTACGGCGATTCCAACTGATTGTAGAATGATCTGGAATTGTATCTGATAGAGAGAACCCTAAAAACCAACGGTAGGCAATGTTCGTTTTAATCTCCTTTTCCAATTGACGCTCAGAACGAATACCATAAAAATATCCAATAAACATCATCTTAAATAAAACGATAGGATGGATTGACGGACGGCCATTGTTTTCACAATAATAAGGGCGTAACTTCTCCTCAATAAAATCAAAACTAATTGTCGCTTCAATCGCACGAAGGAAATGATCTTGTGGAACCAATTCTTCTACAGAAACAGATACACGCTCGTCGCGATGATTTTTTAAAGCACCCATCATAAGAAATCTCTCCTTTTCCTCTTTTTTATCAGTGTTGACACATAAAAAGAGGTTCAGACACAAAAATAGGCTGTGGAGAAGGCTTTCTCCACAGCCTGAGGAGATGCATCATATGTGATGCATCTCTTTTTCGTTATTATAAATTAAAAGCATCTGCCAATAGGCGATAAGAGTTTAATTTATGTTCAAATTGATGAGTAATCGTGACAATCATAAATTCGTCAGTATTATACGCTTTGCTTAAGTTTAATATTTTTTCTTTCACAGAAGACGGATCACCGACAATCATACGTTGACGATTTTCTTTTATGCGGAATAGATCATAAGCACTATACGAATAATTTTGAGCAGTTTCAATAGAAGGAGTACCAGTAGTCCGTTTTCCTTGTTCTAATAGTAAAATCGATAAATCAAGGCTTGATGCAATCTTCTCCGCTTCTTCATTTGTTTCTCCGCAAATAACAAAAATAGATACGATTGATTTTTGTTTATCACCTAAATAGGAAGGTTGGAATTGTTCTTGGTAAGCCTTCATTACTTCAGGGCCACCGTATCCGTTAATGAACTGTGCAAATGCAAAAGAAGCGCCTTGCTTTGCGGCAATCATTGCACTTTCTCCGCTAGATCCGAGCATCCACATTTCAGGAGATGTTGGGATAACTGGAGTAGCCTTTAAGTTTGCATAATGATGGTTTTCTGGTACTTGATCATGTAAGTACATAGCAACATCTGCAATTTGTTCTGGATATTGATCAAGTGAGACCATTTTACCTTCTTGAAGTGCGCGAGTTGCTATCGGCATACCACCAGGCGCTCTCCCGACACCAAGGTCGATGCGGCCCTTATAAAGTGCTTCTAAAACGCGGAAATTCTCGGCAACTTTATATGGACTATAATGTGGCAGCATAACACCACCAGAACCAACTCTAATACAGTCAGTTTTCGCGGCAATATGTGAAATGAGTATTTCTGGACTTGAACCAGCTAAGCTAACTGAATTATGGTGCTCGGATACCCAAAAACGTGTGAATCCGAGTTTCTCAACTTCTTGTGCAAGCGTAACTGTATGCGAAATAGCTTGGGCTGCTGTGCTACCATCTGAAATAGGTGATTGGTCTAATACACTTAATTTGATCATAGAATATACCTCTCAATCTTAATGTACATCCTATTATATATTTACTTACGAAAAATGCGTAATGAAATGCTCAAAAGGAAAAGTGAATAATTTTTTATCCGCTTTTAATGAGAAAACCCTCGTTCATAATGATTCATTTCGACTAAGTTTAATATATATTCGTAGTTATCAATTTCTAAATGTATTTGCTTGCGTTCTTCTTCAGTTAGTTTAACGCTAGTGAGTTTTTTACATAACTGCTGTTTCTTTAATTCTAAATGTTTTTTTGTAGCCTGATAATCGTAAGTACGTTTCATGCGTATCCACCCTTTCCATACAGTTACTATCTGTATGTTTATCATATGAAGCATGTGGAAGGGGGAGAGCTGCACCTTATGTATTTTTAGTGAATTTTCAAATTGTGGTGGTGTTATGTTTAAGTGAATTTATGAATAAAATGCACTAAACCACTAATTTGTATTTCATGAAGTAAGGGGTGGGATTGTGCAGAAAGATATAATGTTTAACAATGAGATGGGTGAAACGTTAAAAGTTATAAATAAGGGATTGAAGAAGACGACACGTCCGAAACAAATCATTGTAGTAGGGGCTGGTATGGCTGGATTAGTTTCGGCATCTTTATTAAAAGCAGCAGGGCATGAAGTAAAGGTTTTTGAAGCGAACAACCGTGTAGGTGGCCGCATAGAGACAGTTAGGATGGAATATACTGGATTATATTTAGATGTTGGAGCGATGAGAATTCCGTATTCGCATACATTAACGATGGCATATATAAGAAAGTTTGGGCTACAGGTGAGCCCTTTTATTAATAGGAATGAGACAGATATTATATACGTAAATGGTCGGAAAACGACATTAAAACAATACGAAAAAGATCCAAGTATTTTAAGATATCCTGTGGAAATGAATGAAGTTGGGAAAACGTCTGAGGAACTCTTAATGTTAGCGGTACAGCCCATTATAAATTTTATAAAAAAGAACCCAGAGAAAAATTGGGATATTGTAGTAAAGGATTTTGGGAGATATTCTACAGGTCAATTTTTAAAATATCATCCTTATCAATATAATACGTATTTTTCGCCAGTAACGATTGAGATGATAGGTGTTCTATTAGATTTAGAAGGTTTTTTAGAAAGGTCATTCGTTGAGACGTTACGTTTTTTATATATTATGCAAGAGGAGAGCGGATTTTGTGAAATAATAGGTGGGAATGATAGATTACCAAAGTCTTTTTTACCACAATTAGAAGAAAATATTATATATAATCAAAAATTAATGAAGCTTCATCAACAAGCCAATGGTGTAACAGCCTATTACCGGAACGAGGAAACTTTTGAATATAGTAGTATTACAGGGGATTTAGTTATTGTTACAATTCCTTTTTCAACAATGCGATTTGTAGAAGTAGATCCATTTGATTCGATATCTCATGCGAAGTGGAAAACAATTCGCGAATTGCATTATATGCCAGCTACAAAAATAGGAATTCAATTTAAAAGTCGTTTTTGGGAGGAACAAGGGCAATTAGGTGGGAGAATTATAACAGATCTTCCTATACGTTATGCGTATTATCCAAGTCATGGAATCGGTTCAAAAGGACCAGCCATTATGCTAGGGAGTTATACATGGTCATACGATGCATTACTATGGGATGGGTTATCAAAGGGGGATCGTATCTATTACACACTACAAAATTTAGCAACAATATTAGGTGGTCAAGTATATGATGAGTTCATGTCTGGAATATCAAAGAGTTGGACATTAGATCCATATGCGCTTGGAGGGTTTGCACTATTTCAAGCTGGCCAAGAATCAGAATTACAGCCAGTCATTGTAAAACCTGAGGGGAGAATATACTTTGCCGGAGATCATACAACGCTGTATCACGGATGGATTCAAGGTGCGATTGAATCTGGAGTGCGTGTGGCGATGGAAGTGAATGATCAAAAAGTTTAAAATTCAGAAATTTCTTTACTGTATAACTTGAGATGGATATTATTATATATAAAAGAATTATAGGGAGTGTTTACAGTGAATCCGTTATTATTCGATTTTCCTTCTGAATTTTATACTGACAGGCTTTTTATTCGAATGCCAAAACCAGGTGATGGTAAAGTTGTATATGACGCAATTCAAGCTTCAATACAAGAATTAAAACCTTGGATGGTCTTTGCACAAAAAGAGCAAACAGAGGAAGAAATAGAAGAGAGTATTAGAAAATCGCATATTCAATTTTTGCAGCGTGAGGATTTGAGATTACTAGTTTTTTCGAACGAAACAGGTGAATTTATTGCATCTGCCGGATTACATCGTATTAATTGGGATATACCTCAATTTGAAATCGGGTATTGGATTGATTCAAGGTTTAGTGGAAAGGGCTATATGGTAGAGGCTGCAAAAGGAATAACGGATTATGCTTTCACTGAACTGAAAGCAAACCGGGTAGAAATTCGTTGTGATTCTCTAAATAAGAAGAGTAGAGCGATACCAGAGAAATTAGGCTTTAAATTAGAGGGTACTTTAGAAAGCGCAAGTGTTGCGGTGGATGGAAATGGATTAAGGGATATGTGTGTATTTGCAATGACGAGAAATACGTATGAAAAAGAAGAGCTGTAAAGAACTATATAGACTAAACTAATAAGAGGATATTATGTTCAATATATGAGCATATATCCTCTTTTCCTATGCATATTATATTCGTTAATTAGATAGTAATAATTAATTAGGCTTAAAAAAGACAAGTTTGTGAAGAAATCTACTTAAACTATAGGGTGCTTTAATTGAAGATTCGCAACCAGAAATAATCAATCTTTATTATAAAAACCAAACTAGATAAATAAAGAACCAACTGTTTTGATCAAACTTTGTTTCAAAACAGTTGGTTTCTTTCTGTATAAAATCAGCGTTTGCAACTTACTTTTAATCGAACTTTATTCAAAAGCTACATATTCTTCTCTCTAAACAATCCAGGTATATATAAATTAATGCTGTTGATTGATAAAACTACGGTCTTAACATGTCTCCCTCTTTCCATGAATCGATTAATCGATTCAATCTTCTTAGCCTAGTTTCTTCTTTTTTGGCACTCATTACCCACCAAATAGAATCTCTTTTGTAAGAATCCGGAAGCTGATTAAAGAATTTCCAAGAATTTTGATTTTTTTTAATTTCATCCTCATATTCTTTTATTAAAGTAACGTTCCTATTAGCGGAAGAATAACCTGTTTGATCATTTCTTTGATTAAAAATAGTCAATCCTTCAGGCTTCATTTGATTAAGTTCTATTAATTTATGCACCTTTTGCACGTTAACTTTACTCCAGAGGCTATTAGACTTACGTGGAGTAAAGCGGATTTTATAGCTATCTTCATCAACTGTTTTTCGTATCCCATCAATCCAACCAAACGACAGTGCACAATCTACTGATTCTGACCAAGTAAGACTAGCTTTATTGGTCTTTTTTTTTGAAAAAACTACCCAAATCTCACTAGCTGTTTGGTGATGAATATCTAACCAATCAATAAATTCTGTTTGATTAATAAAAAATAAGGCTTCACTCATTTTATCAGCCATTTTAAAATCATTTGATTAAGCTCTTCAGGTCTTTCTTCTTGAATCCAATGACCAGTGTCCAAACTCTTAACGTCTATATTAGGTACAAAATCTTTTATATTTTGAAGTGGCGGAATAATATCTTTCTCGCCATATACCATCAATGTTGGCTGATGAATAATAGGAGAGACGTCACCTAATAAATGCCAATTACGATTTAGATTTCTGTACCAATTGATGCTTGGAGTGAAACCTGTCTTATTGAACCCTGAGATATAAACAGAAAGATCTTCATCACTCATAACAGGTTTACCTAATGGCTTGGTTGCTTTAGCTAGATTAATCATTTCCATTCCTTTACCAGGAACTTGTGATGGAGCATTCTTTCGATATAAGTTATTAAGAAATTGTGATGAATTTTCATCTAGTATAGCATCTGCAACACCTGGTTGTTTGTTAAAGTGAACAAAATAGTAATCGTCTCCAAAAACTTCTTCCATAAAATCAATCCAAGGTTTCTCTCCACGAACTTGATAGGGCAAGCATAAGTTAATCATTTTACGAACACGTTCTGGGTGCAGCAAAGCCATGCTCCAAACAACACTTGCACCCCAATCATGCCCCATAAAAATGGCATCTTTGTACTGATAGTGATCCAATAGAGCAACAAGATCACCGGTTAAATGTTTAATATCATATTTTGTAACTTCTTTGGGACAAGAAGATTCTCCATATCCCCGTTGATTGGGAATAATAACGTGATAACCTGCTTCTACAAGAGGAGTCACTTGATGTCTCCAAGAATAGGCATGTTCTGGCCATCCGTGGCAGAGAACGATAGGTCGCCCCCAATTTTTTTGTCCAGCTTCAAAAACTTCTAGTTTCACACCGTTAACTGAGATAAGTGTTGGTGTTGGAAATTCATAATTGTTTGTCATTTAATGTTCCTCCTAATTAAAATAAATGTGTCTTATAACAACAATATTATCACGATGATTTGACAACAGTCTGTCAACTTTGAGAAACGCAATTAACGATATTTTTCAGCCATCAATCTGAGTTTTGAAGCAATTGCTTCACGCATTTCTTTTGGAGCTAAGACCTCTACATGCTCTCCAAAACTAAATATGAGAGAGAACAACCATTCTTTTTCGGGGAGTGTAGCTTTAACAAGAAGTTCACCTGTTTCTAACACCGAAATATCTTCTTTATTAAAAATATCCTCCACACGAGACTGCATTATGGAGGAAATCTTTAAGACAATTGTTGTCATTATTGTTTGCTCATTTAATAATGTCCTAATCTCATGATACGATTTTTCTCGACGTTCAAATGATTGATTTTCGATATAACAATCACTTATACGGGAAACTTTAAATATTCTGAAATCTTCTTTTGAAAGACAATAAGCAAATAAGTACCAAGTATAATTTTTAAATATGAGTGACATAGGTTCAACTCGTCTTTTGCTGACAATATTATTATAATTTCTGTAGTCAATCGTCAGTATATCAGTCTGTGTAATAGATTTTCTTAGCGTTTTAACTAATGACTTTTGTTCTAGAGATTCTCCAAAAGGATGTAAATCAATGATGATTTGTTCCATATGCAGCTTTAGTTCATCTGCCTTGTTTTTAGGAATGATATTTTCTAACTTTTCTATGGATGATTCTAGCTCAATGTCGTCAACCGTGGAATTAATATCTTTGAGAACAGAAAGAAGGGAGGACAGATTATTAAGAGTCAGTACTTGATGATTTAATTTATAATTTTCATAAATGCTGAATCCACCATTGTTTCCAGAGTGGGAAATGATAGGAATTCCGGCTAGATTGATTGTTTCAATATCTCGGTAAATAGTCCGAACCGACACTTCAAATTTTTGAGCCAATTCATTGGCTGTTATACGATTTCTATTAAGTAACATCACAATAATGGTTAACATACGTTCTATTTTCATTTTGTTCTCCTTAGATAAGGTTTCTTTTCATTCTACACTACACAATATGATGATACATTAAAAAAACTTTTCAAAAGAACTAATCTTTCATATACAAAAATATTATTCAAGTCTTGTATGCTTAGAGGTTCTTTTTTTACGTAACAAGTATGATAAAAGAATACTCAATACTTTTGATTGAGAAATTAAATCATGATATACTTTAAGTGCGAAACGTTATGAAATTTAGCAAGACAACACGAAAGCCAGTCCTACAGCGAATAGGACTGGCTTTTTTTTCGTTTGTTGCGAAGCCAAACGCGTGTTCAATACATGCGTCACACCATATAGTTCACCTTTTCCATTATGATTAATTGCAACGTCTAAATCATTGATAATTTGCTTCATGTATTCGAATGCAATACGCGTATTTTCATCAGTAGGTGCCCATTGATTAACTAAATCTGTTGATTCCATTGCTTCACCATTAGGATCTAAATGTACCGTACGGGCAACTTGCTTATTAGATATATAACTTGTTAAAAGGAACAAATTTATATAATCTTTTTCCAATTCTTTATTTCCTTTAATTAAATGGATTGGTGATTCATCATTGACTACTAGTGACTTCAAGTAATACTCGAAACCTTCATCGTTACTAGCTTTTTTCAATTTTGGGTCGTTCATCGGTTCGGAAAGTAATACGTTCATCTTTGAAACCCATTCTCCGATTTCAGCATTATAAATTTGGGATTCAGATGCTTCTACAATGTTGCTATTTGTTGAGTCATCTTTGTCGCTTGAATATTTAAGAGCCCCATATTCACGAACTCCAAGTGTGGCAATAAGTATAACGGCAATAGCAGCAGAACCGAATAAGATTTTTCTTTTCATTCTCAACACTACTTTCCCTAATAAAGTTAGTATAACCAATAAGAGGGGCTCTTACAAATAAACGGGAAAGGGATGGAGAAGTAATTGTAATTGAATGATTTAATTGTATTTTCTAAATAAAGATAAATTTGATTAGTAATGATATTACAACTCTTATTCAACTAACGGAGTGCTTTAGTTGAATTTTAAAGCCGAAAATAACCCACATATTAGATATGTTCTAATTTGTGGGTATCTTTTATTATGATACGTTCAAGTTAACTGACCTAAAAATAGGTGTCTCCTCGTTTTTTTATATTTAAAGAGGAAAACTATCCTATTGTAGAAATTTTATGAGAGGAGAGTGAGGAGGAATGAAAGAAGTTAGACTTTGTTTTCATTGTGGAAATAAAACACAGATGGAGTTAGTGACTACGTATAAACATAATATTCCTGAAGTTGAATATGAACCAGGTTACGGAGAAATACAAATCGGGGAATATTGGGATGTTTATAACCTTTTTCTTTGTCCAGTATGTCAGAAAGTTACATTAGAACTGAAATCCTCAAGTACTTTTGAGTGCGGACCAGATGGAACAGAATATTGGAGCGAAAAGGTATTATATCCTCTAATAGAATCTCAAGTAATAAAGTTTCCCTCCGGAGTGAAAGAGGCTTTTGAAGCAGCACATAAAGTGAGAAATATTGATGGAGCTATAACATCTCTGGCTTTAAGGAGAACATTTGAAAGAATGTGTAAGGATAAAGGTGCGGAAGGGAAAGATCTATATCGTAAATTGAAATATTTATCAGATAATGGTGTAATCCCACCGATTCTTTCAGTAATGTCTTCTATCATCAAAGATATTGGCAACGAAGCTGCACACGGTGATGATGTGGAATTTGATCAACAATTAGTAAGTTCCCTATTCAAATTTACAGAGATAATTTTGGAATATGTTTATGTAATACCAAGGCATCTAAAAAAATTCAATTTGATATGGGCATAAGGGAAGAGGAAAATCAGAAACCAACAGTGGAGGTAACTAGCGAGTAGAAAATACTCGCTTTTTTTGATTATTTAAAAGTAAAAACAGGACACTTGTGTACTGCATTTCTAACCAAATAAAATGGGGAATAATTGATTCTATTGAAATATAAAGACTTTAAAGAAGTTGAAGAATCATTAGGGATGACTTATATATTTCTAATAGGTGTTTTTTTATATCGTATATAAATATATTCGAAAGTGATAAATTACTTATTCAACTAACGGGGGCTTTAGTAAAAGAAGAAAGGTTCTACATATTAGTCATATCTAATATGTAGAACCCTTTAATTTTTCTATCTTTTTTAAAATTAGGTCTTGATAAAATACAACAGCTCTTCTTTTTGTTTATTATGGTACAGGATGACCGTTAGAGCTTTCGAAAATTGTAAACCATTGTTGGCGGTCTAAATTAACTTTTGTTGCCATTGCAGCCGTTTTTACTCGATCTAATTTACCAGAGCCAACGATTGGCATCATTTTAGCTGGATGAGCAAGTAACCATGCATACATAACAGTATCGATGCTATCAACGCCGAGCTCAGTAGCAATTTTTTGTAAAGTTTCACGTACACGTACGGCGCGTTCTGATTGGCCAGTAAAGATTTCTCCACCAGCAAGAGGTGACCAAATCATTGGATTGATTCGTTTTTCTTGGCATAAATCAATCGTACCTTTTTCAAAATGCTCCATTTGCATCGCAGATACTTCAATTTGATTTGTAATGAGCGGGAAATCTAAATATGAACTTAACATATTAAATTGAGAAGGTAAAAAGTTAGAAACACCGAAGTGACGAACTTTTCCTTCTTGCTTTAAGCGTGAGAACGCTTCTGCCACTTCGTTTGGGTCCGTGAATGGATCAGGACGATGAATGAGCAATACATCAATATAATCTGTATGTAAGTTTTGTAATGAATCCTCCGCGCTCTTTATGATATGTTCAGCACTCGTATTGTAGTGAGCAACATATCGTTCTGGAAATTTCGGTGATGGGGGAGCGATTCCACATTTAGTGATGATTTGCATATTTTCGCGTAAGGAAGGCTTTAATTGTAACGCTTCTCCAAACAATCCTTCACACGTATACCCACCATAAATATCAGCGTGATCGAAAGTAGTAATCCCAAAATCCATACAGTCTTCAATAAAAGAAAGTAACTCTTGCTTTGGCATATCCCATTCTGCTAAACGCCAAAAACCTTGAATAATACGAGAAAATTCTAGCGTTTCGGCCATTTGAACTCGTTCCACTATAAGTACCCCCTATATGAATGAATAATATTTTTGAAAAGGCTTTCTTACTACGTATTATTATATAGTTACAGGGTCGTACATACAATAAATATGTTTTGCTACAAAAACGTTTTTCTCTATATGCTATAATGTAGAAACATATAGCTATAAGGAGATGTAAGGAATGATTCCAGTAACAATATTAACTGGTTTTCTTGGATCAGGGAAAACGACATTATTAAATCGAATTTTATCAGAGGATCACGGCAAGAAATTAGCAGTGATTGTAAATGAAATAGGACAAATTGGTATCGATAATCAATTAATTATGAACGTTGAAGAAGAAATTATGGAAATGACAAACGGTTGTTTATGCTGTACTGTGCGTGAAGATTTACTTGTTGCTTTAAAACAATTACTGGATGTGAAAGCAGAAGGGAAAATGGACTTTGATGGATTAGTAATTGAAACAACAGGTCTTGCAAATCCAGGTCCGATTATTCAAACTTTCTTTTTAGATCCAGTTATTCAATCTGCATACCAAATTAACGGTGTTGTAACAGTTGTAGATAGCTATCATATACATAAACATTTTGAAAAGGGACTAGAAGCAAAAGAACAAATTGCCTTTGCTGATGTTGTGTTAGTTAATAAATTAGATTTAATTGAAGAAAATGAGAAAGAAAATCTCTTGCATGAACTTCAAGGAATTAACCCGACTGCAAAGTTAATCGAGGCGACTAACTGTGAGGTAGATATTCCATCGTTATTACAAATTCAAACGTTTAAAACGAAAGATACGCTGCAAATTTACCCTCATACAGAACATAACCATCTAGAAGGTGTAAAATCGTTTGTACTACGTGAAGAACGTCCGTTAGATTTACAAAAATTGAATGAGTGGATGTCAGCTGTCGTTCAGGAACTAGGGGAGCATTTATATCGCTACAAAGGAATTTTATCTATTGATGGAGTAGATAAACGTATTGTTTTCCAAGGTGTGCATACGTTATTTGCTGCTTCGTACGATAGAGAGTGGCAAGAGGGCGAAGAGCGAGTAAGCGAAGTAGTTTTCATCGGAAGAGATATTAATAAAGAATGGTTCCAAGAACATTTTGAAGAATGTGTGAAATAAGTCTGCGTAAATCGCAGGCTTATTTTTTATGAGCATTTTAATGAGGTAATACTAGATTACAAAAATGAAGTATATAAGGGAAAGAAACTAAAAATAGAAAACATAACATTGATAAATGCATAATAAAAAGCCTGTTTTCACAGGCTTGTATTTTCATCTATAAGTAATTCCATTACAACACCTACAACTGGACCTTCGTCATCAATATCCCCATTTAAACGGAAGCCAAATGACTCATATAGTCCCATTGCGTGTTTGTTGTCAGGATGTAAACTTAAATAAATTATTTTACATTCGAATTTTTGTTGCAAGAATTGAATTAGTAAGCGAAGGAAGCGTTTTGCGTATCCTTTTCCTTGAAATTGTTGGTCAATCATAAAACGATCTAACCATACATTTTCATGTTTTTGGGAATACCAACCGTACATTGCGTATCCAACGAGTGTTTCTTTGTCATATAAGCCTACTGACGTTCCGTTTTCTTCATATAATGATTCCGCTAAAGAAAACGCATTGCTTTCAATAAACTGCTGTTGGTCTTTTGCTACGTCTAAAGCAGCAACTGAACGCCAATTATTTGCTGTTACTTCACAAATGTGAAGATTCATAGTTCCAACTCACCTTCTAAATTAGTATAGCTTACAAGCTAATATGGATAATTCTACTTGTTATTTCGATCAAGTCAAGGATAAATACATAAAAAGGCAGCTGAATGACATATTCAGCTGCCTAGAAAATATAGTTGATTAGTTTGTTGCTTCTTTTAAAGTATTTACGTTTTCTTCCATTAAAGTGAAGTAATCTTTATTGTTTTTTGCATCATCTTCAGAAATAGTAGCAAGGTGATTTAAACGTAAAATTTTTGTGCCAGTTTCTTGTTGAATAACGGATGCTACTTTTGGAGTAGAGAATGTTTCAAATAAAATATATTTTAGACCGTGCTCTTTTACTGTTTTTGTAATGTCAGCAAGCTGTTTTTGAGATGGTTCATCAGATGCTGAAATTCCAGCGATTGGGATTTGTTTTAAACCGTATCGTTGTTCCCAGTAGCCATAAGCTGCATGTGAAACTAATATTTCTTTCGTTTTTGCATTTGCAACAACTGCTTTAAATTGATCATCTAAATCAGTAAATTTTGTTTGTAGTGCCGCGAAGTTTTTTTCGAACTCTTTTTTATGTTCAGGCTGTAATTCTACAAGTGCATTTTTAATTTTTTCTGCTTGTTTCATCGCAAGAGTAGGATCTATCCAAACGTGTGGGTCTTTATCGTGATGATGTTCAGCTTCTTTATGACCGTCTCCATGATCGTGCTGCTCTTCTTCAGATGAAGCACGAAGTTCGATATCTTTAGATGCATTTACAATTTTTACGTTTTCTTTTTTTAATGATTTTTCCATTTTTTCGGCAAATGGTTCTAATTCTGCGCCGTTATAAACAAATAAATCGGCTTTCGCCACTTGTACAGTCTGCTTTTGACTTGGTTCAAATGTATGAGAATCCGCACCAGGTGGGTAAATTGTTTCTACATTTACATAATCACCACCGATTTTTTTTGCAAAGTCAGCGAGTGGGAAAATGGTTGTATAAACAGAAAGTTTCCCATCTTTTTTCGCTGCACCTTCTTTGTTGTTAGAACATCCAGCAAAGATGAGTGTGAAAATAAGTATAAATGAAAATAGAGCTAATTTTTTAGGCATATAATTCTCCTCTTTTCTTTTTTACAATTATATTTTCTCCAAATATAAGAAGAAAATATCGTTTTGATACAAAACGGAATAATTACGTTTTAGTTTGCGAACCTAGTATAATACATCTTTATGAAAGTTGCAATAAATAATAATCATTACGATTTGATTTTGTAATAAATCTGTCAAAAAGAAAGGTATTAAATTTTATGATTGGTGCATATGTGACAATGTTACTTTCATATATTGGGAGGGAGCAGAAAAAAGGGGATGAGCGCTTGGGTTACTTCATGGAAGCTATCTTATTAATACTTGCGGTTGTTTTGCCATTATCTTTTGTTTTAATTTTTTTAAGAAGACTAATAAGTAATTTAGGGGATGCTACAACAATTACAAAATTGCCAGCAGAAGAAAAAGAAGAGAAAAGAGTAAGTAAAGCACTATGCATACGCATAGTGCTTTACTTATGGTAAAATGGGAGAACGGAAACTCCTGTTAGCGACGATTAGCTATAGGAGAGAATAGTAAATAAAGAGGTATACACATATATGAATAAGCGAACAGCGTTAGTACTTGGCGCAAGTGGGTTAGTTGGACAAGAAATAACGCGACTATTACTTGACTCAGATTACTACGATTCGGTTACTATTTTTGTAAGGGAACCATTACAATTACAGCATGAGAAATTGCAACAGAAACAGGTGGATTTTTCAGTATTAGAGGAATACAAAGAATTTTTTGCAGTAGATGATGTTTTTAGTTGCTTAGGAACAACGATAAAAAAAGCGAAGTCGAAGTCGAATTTTAAAAAAGTAGATTATGAATATACATTACGAGCTGCCTGCTTAGCTGAAAAACAAGGCGTGCAAAATTTTCTTGTTATTTCATCAATGGGAGCAAAACCTAAATCATTTTTCTTTTACTCGCAAGTGAAGGGGAAAATGGAAGAGGAGCTGAAAAAGCTAGTTATTGGTGGCATACATATTTTCAGGCCGTCATTATTAGTTGGAAATCGACAAGAATATCGTTTTGGAGAAAGAATGGCTGAGAAATTATCTCGTATTCTTCCGTTTATATTTAAAGGGGCTTTTAAAAAGTATAAACCAATTTCAGCTAAAGATGTGGCGAAAGGAATGTATATAACAGCGCTACGTGAAGAATCTGGTATTCATATTTATAGTTCAAACGATATTATAGAAATAAAATAAGTAAAACCGAGAAGAATAATTTCTCGGTTTTATTTATTAGTTTTAATTTTCCCGGGTGCTCGTCGGTACTGATATGGTTCTTTTAATTCAAAGCCAAGTTCATTGGCAGCTATTCTTGGGAAGTATGGATTACGAAGTAACTCGCGTCCGATAAAAATTAAATCTGCTTCGCTATTATTTAAAATTTGCTCTGCTTGTGATCCGGTTGTAATTAATCCTACCGCACCAGTCGCGATGTCAACATGCCCCTTAATATGTTTAGCATATTGTACTTGGTAACCAGGATACACATCAATATGTGCGGGTACAACAGCACCAGAACTACAATCGATTAAATCTACCCCTTGTTCTTTCATCCATCCTGTATACTGCACATAATCTTGAACCGTTAACCCGTCAGGATGATAATCATTTGCTGAAATACGAACAAATAACGGTCCGTTCCAAACTTCATTTACAGCATCGATGATTTTGCGTAAGAAACGATAGCGATTTTCAGGTGAGCCCCCGTATTCATCAGTCCGCTTATTGGAAAGCGGAGAAAGAAATTCATTAATAAGATAACCGTGAGCACCATGTAATTCAATAACGTCAAATCCCGCTTGTTTTGAACGTAACGCAGCTTTTTGAAAAGCTAATACGGTGTCTTTAATTTGTTGCTTACTCATTTCCACGGGTATTTTCATTCCATCGTTAAACGGAATTGCTGAAGGAGCTAAAGCGTCCGTTTCTAATTCAGCCTTTCTTCCGGCATGAGCGAGTTGAATGGCAGCTTTTGCGCCGTTATCATGTATAAATGCTGTCGTCTTATGTAAGCCTTCAATTAGATTATCATCCCAAATGCCTAAGTCTTTGTTAGAAATACGTCCTTCAGGTAACACAGCTGTTGCTTCAATCATAACTAAGCCTACTTGGCCAGCAGCCCTGGTTCCATAATGAATGAGATGAAAATTGGTTACTCGGCCATCCTCATTCTCTGATGAATACATACACATAGGCGACATAACGATACGGTTTTTTAGCGTAACGTCCTTAATTGTATAAGGTGAAAAAAGTTGAAGCTCCATCAAATATCCCCCTTGATTGAATTTTCTTACATTGTATCATCCTCTTTTTTGTTTCCCTAATAAAACGCTTATACGAAAAATTTTGTCTATTCGTGTTACAATGGCTAATATGAATTGAATTGGAGGATGACATATGTATCAGGCTTATTATGAAAGTGAATTAGGTTTGCTGGAAATTACAGCGAATACGAAAGGGATTACGTCTGTTATATTTGTTGAAGAAAGAAAAGAAGAACATAAAAATGAACTTGTTGAACAATGTATAAATGAATTAGATGAATACTTTGAAGGAAAAAGAAAAGAGTTTACAGTTCCATTGTCTGCTGAAGGAACACCATTCCAAAAGAATGTATGGGAAGCACTTTACACCGTACCGTATGGCGTAAGTGCTTCATATTTAGATATTGCAGATAAGGTTGGGAATACGAAAGCTGTACGAGCGATAGGAGGGGCAAATAGCCGGAATCCAATTTCAATTATCGTTCCATGTCATCGTGTAATAGGAAAGAGTGGAAAACTTGTTGGGTATGCAGGTGGTTTATGGAGGAAAGAGTGGTTATTGAAGCATGAAGGCATATTAAAATGAAGTATGGATGGAAAGAGGGATTGTTTTGAAATGTATAAATTGTGGGCGACCTTGTATTAATGATCAGTTGAATTGTGCAAATTGTCAACGGAACTTGCATAATGAACAAGGTGAAGAAAGCTCGCTAATAGACAAAGAATTAGAAGTATATGTAGGGAGACAATATCCATATTACAAAAGAAAATGGGAGCTTGAGAATAAGCGAATTGCTAGGTGGAGCTGGAATGGTTTGGCTGCTATTTTCAATGTAGGTTGGCTTGGATATCGTAAGTATTATTTACCTGCTGCTTTATTTATACTGTTATTAGTAGCATGTGATGCATTTTCTTATTATGTGGGGTTCAACGTAGCATTGCCAATCATTAATATGGTGCCTCTTACGTTTTTATTACTCATTTTCATTCTATTTGGGATGGGGATTTTTGCAAATGGATTATATTATCAATTTGCAGAAAGGCGTATATATCGAATAAAAGCACGGGGAATTAAAGATGAATCGGTTGAAAATTATCTCATCCGTGATAGTGGTGGAACGAGTAAAATGGGAGCAACAATCGTTACTATTTTAGCAGTTGCTAGTATTTTTTTCAGTCATTTCTTTTTTCCGACTGATCGAGATATTATACAAAAAGTACGTACAAGTTCGCTTTATGAATATCCGTTCTTTTCGATTGGTGAATCGTTCGAAAATTATTTTCAAAATTCAGGATGGATATACTATCGGGGAACGGAAGGATTAGAATTAGTAGAATTTCAGGGGGAGAGTCCTGAGATGCCAAGGAAAAAGGTGAGAATTCAATTTATTGTTGATTATAAATTGGGAGAAGTGGAACCATATTCACTTACGATTAACGGTGAATCTAAAAATGAAGAAGAGTTTTTGAAGATAATGGAGGAAATATTTAAAGTTCAAAATCCATTTGATATAGAGGATGGCTTACAAGTAAATGCTATTCAACAAAGCGGAGGGAAAGCAATTTCTGACCGCTTTTTTTCTTTTTATGAAAATAAATATTTAAAATAATCAGAATTTTTTGTATAATAAAATATATTATACAAGTTTTAACTTATACATATAGATTGGGGGAAGGAAGAATGAAGAGAAAGGTAACAACGATTGCTGCAGTTGCATTATCGGCTAGTGTACTGGTTGCGGGATGTGGGAATGGGGAGAAGGCTTCGACAACGAAGAAAGAATCAAGTAAGGGAATGGCAGATAAACAAGTTTTAAATTTGCTAGAAACAGCTGAAATTCCTTCAATGGATACATCTAAATCAACAGATTCTGTATCTTTCCGTGTATTTGTAAATGCAATGGAAGGATTATATCGTCTAGATAAAGATAATAAACCAACTCCAGGTATGGCCAAAGACGTGAAGATTAGTGAAGATAAAAAGACATATACATTTGAATTACGTGATGCAAAATGGTCAAATGGTGATCCAGTTCGAGCACAAGATTTTGTATATGCATGGCAACGTACATTAGATAAAGCAATAGCAGCAGAATATGCATTTATTTTATTTGATGTGAAAAATGCACAGAAAGTAAATAAAGGAGAAGTACCGTCGGATCAATTAGGTGTTAAAGCGAAGGATGATAAAACGTTGGTAGTAGAATTAGAGCAACCAGCACCTTATTTCCTTGAGCTTACTTCGTTCCCTACATTCTTCCCATTAAATGAAAAGTATGTAAAAGGACAAGGGGATAAATACGGATTAGAAGCAGATAAATTATTGTACAATGGACCATTTACAATGAGTGAATGGAAACATGAACAAAGTTACCAGTTAAAGAAAAACCCAAATTATTGGGATAAAGATGCTGTAAAATTACAAGAAATTAATGTGGGTATAGTAAAAGAGACAAGTACTGGGGTAAATTTATATGATAGTGATCAAGCAGACCGTGTCATTTTAAGTTCTGAGTTTGTAGACAAATATAAAAAGAATAAACCAGATGAATTTAAAACGAAGTTAGATCCACGTATGTATTTCCTACGTTTTAATCAAAAAAATGCAACGTTTAAAAATCAAAAGGTTCGTGAGGCGATTGATTTAGCGTACGATAAAAAAGGAATTGCGGATGTAATTTTGAATGATGGATCATTGCCAGCGTATTTCTTAGTACCTGAAAAGTTTACGACAGGACCAGATGGAAAAGACTTCCGTACTGTAAATAAAAATTTCCGTGACAGTAAAGATAATGCTGCGAAAGCAAAAAAACTGTGGGAAGAAGCGAAGAAAGAACTTGGTCAAGATACAATTACAGTAGAATTACTAAATGATGATAACGGTAGTCGTAAAAAAGTGGGCGACTTTATTAAAGAAGAATTAGAGAAAAACTTACCTGGTATTAAAGTGAATTTGAAGCAACAACCATATAAGCAGAAGTTAGATTTAGAAAAGAAATTTGAATATGAATTCTCATTATCTGCATGGAGTCCAGATTATCCAGACCCAATGACATATATTGATATGTTCGTTACTGGAAGCTCATTTAATGAAATGGATTATTCAAATCCGAAGTACGATGATTTAGTAGCAAAATCAAAAGGAGAACTACTAAAAGATGACGCAGCACGCTGGAAAGCACTTGCAGAAGCTGAAAAAATCTTAATTGGTCAAGATGCTGCAATCTCTCCTACGTACCAACAAAGTACAGCTTACTTAGAGAAGACGTATGTAAATGGTATTGCTAACCATACGTTCGGTGGCGACTTTAGTTATAAATGGGCATATATTACAAAGAAATAGTATAATAAAGGATGAGTGAATTTTCGCTCATCTTTTATTTGTTTAGGGAGGAACGTGGAGTGTTGAAAGGAATCAATCATCTTTGTTTTTCAGTATCAAATTTAGAAAACGCTATTATGTTTTATGAAAGAGTGCTAGAAGGAGAACTATTAGTTAAAGGGAGAAAACTTGCATATTTCAATATATGTGGAGTATGGATAGCACTGAACGAAGAGGCACATATTCCAAGAAAGGAGATTCATCAATCTTATACGCACCTCGCATTTTCTGTTGAACAAAAAGATTTTGAACGCCTGTTACATCGGTTAGAAGAAAATAATGTTCATATTTTACAAGGAAGAGAACGTAAGGTGAGAGATTGTGGGTCTATATATTTTGTTGATCCTGACGGTCACAAGTTCGAGTTTCATTCAGGGACACTGCAAGACCGTCTAAATTATTATAGAGAAGAAAAACCTCATATGACATTTTACTAAGGGGGGAAGAAGTTGCATGCACTTGTAATTGGTGGAACAGGAATGTTAAAGAAAGTTTCTATGTGGCTTTGTGATCAAGGATTTCGTGTGTCTGTTATTGGACGAGATGAAGTGAAATTAGAAAATGTTAAGCAAGCTAGTTCCGCACCAGAAAATATTACATGTCTTCCTTTAGATTATCAAAATGACGATGATGTAAAGCAATCTATTACAAATACAATTGAACAAAATGGTCCAATAACATTAGTTGTTGCCTGGATACACTCTAGTGCAAAGCATGCATTACGACTCATTTGTAATGAGGTTGAATTGTCATCGGAAAAGTATAGTTTATTTCATATATTAGGTAGTAGTGCATCGCGTACGAAGTCACAAAAAATAGGTGGGACATTATGTAGTTATTATAGAATTATATTAGGGTTTATTTTAGAAGATACATATGCAAGATGGCTTACTCATGAAGAGATTGCTGACGGAGTTATAAAAGGAATTGAAAGTAAATGCACAGAATGGATTGTAGGGAGAGTAGAGCCGTGGGAATCGCGGCCGAAATGGTAAGGGGGCATGTGAAATGAAGACAACGGTATATGTAACAAGGCACGGTGAGACAGAATGGAATGTAGCAGGGCGGATGCAAGGACGGAAAAATTCAGCATTAACAGAGAATGGTATGATACAAGCGAAACAATTAGGGGAGCGTATGAAGGATTTACCACTCCATGCCATATATAGTAGTCCAAGCGAAAGAACACTTCATACTGCTGAATTGATTAAAGGGGAACGCGATCTTCCAATTATAGAAGATGAATGTTTCTATGAAATAAACATGGGGATATGGGAAGGGCAAACAATTGCTGAGTTGGAAATGCAATATCCAGAAGAAGTACATTTATTTTGGAATGAACCACATCTTTTTCAGTCAACATCAGGGGAAAACTTTGCGGCCGTTCATAAAAGAGTAATTGAAGGGATACACTTTCTTTTGGAAAAGCATAAAGGAGAAAATATTTTAATAGTTACTCATGCTGCAGCAGCGAAATTACTCGTAGGGCATTTTGCAGGTTTTGAAATTGAACATGTATGGGAAGAGCCATTTATGCATAGCGCGAGTCTTAGTGTGATTGAATTTGATGAAAACCGTGGTAAAGTAAAACAATTTGCAGATATAAGTCATTTTCAGTAAACGTAAAAAAGGTCGCAAAGCGACCTTTTTTGGTGGATATAAAAAACTAGCAATTACGTTTTTTATACCAGAAGTGATCGAATTTCTTGTTTTTGCAAGATGGGAACTTATGTCCGTCTCTGCAATCATTCCATTTGTGCCCGTCATCGTGACAGTCCTTACCATGATCACAATCATCATCGCAAGAGCGACCGTGTCCGTGAGGGAAGAATTCGCATTTTTTACAGAAACTTCGTTTTGTCCAGAAAAATTTCTTTTCAAAGCGTATGCATTTTGTAACGAAAGTACAATGCTTTCTGCGAGTACGTTTTGTAACTAAAACGCATTCTTTTCTACGCGTCACTTTTGTAACGAACGTCCATTTTTGAACGCGCACACGAGTGCATTTCGTAACAAACGTCCATTTTTTAACATGAGTACATTTTGTAACGAAAGTACAATGTTTTACGCGAGTACATCTTGTTCTTGGACATTTACGCCCTGTTGTACATTTACACCCTGTTGTACATTTATGATGAGAGAATTTATCATCATCGCACTCAAAAGTACTTGGATCTTGGTGTAAGAAATCCTCCATACCAGCACTTTTGATTTCTTCAACAGCTTTTCTAATATCACGTTTCATAGAAATCCTCCTTATCGAGTGTTAAATTGAAAAGGTATTCTTTTTCCTTAACATAATATGAGATTCGACTTCTTTCTGAACAGGACAAGAGTGTAATTTTATATAAATAGATGATAGCGGATGTATGGACAAGACAAGGCGCATACATTGAATGAAGAGAACTGAGAAGGGATGAGAAAATATGCTGTCTTCATATGATTTTTTTGTTCATCCAATGTACTTAGTGGAATTGAAAAAGGACATTTGGTCAGATAGTCCAGTGCCAGCAAAATTAACTTATGGAAAAAAGAAGTATGACATTGATATCGTATACCGAGGGGCTCATATTCGCGAATTTGAGAAAAAGTCTTATCATGTTATGTTTTATAAACCGAAAAAATTTCAAGGCGCGAAAGAGTTTCATTTGAATTCTGAGTTTATGGATCCGTCTCTCATACGAAATAAATTATCTTTAGATTTTTTTCATGATATTGGTGTACTTTCGCCAAAATCACAACATGTATTTATAAAAATTAATGGTCAAATTCAAGGTGTGTATTTACAGTTAGAATCAGTTGATGAAAACTTTTTGAAAAATAGAGGGCTACCGAGTGGTTCTATTTATTATGCGATAGATGATGATGCGAATTTTTCGTTAATGAGTGAGCGAGATAAAGATGTTAAGACAGAGCTCTTTGCGGGTTATGAATTTAAATATTCGAATAAAAATAGTGAAGAACAATTGAGTGAATTTGTATTTCAAGCGAATACTTTGTCGAGGGAAGATTATGAAAAAGAAATCGGGAAGTTTCTACATGTAGATAAATATTTACGATGGTTAGCTGGAGTTATTTTTACGCAAAACTTTGATGGCTTCGTCCATAACTATGCACTATATCATAACGATGAGACAAATTTATTTGAAGTGATACCGTGGGATTATGATGCGACTTGGGGGCGAGATGTACAAGGGAGACCACTTAATCATGAATATATTCGTATTCAAGGTTATAATACGTTAAGTGCAAGATTGTTAGATATACCTGTTTTTAGAAAAAAATACCGAAGTATTTTGGAAGAAATATTAGAAGAACAATTTACCGTTTCGTTTATGATGCCGAAAGTAGAAGGTTTGTGTGAATCGATTCGTCCATATTTACTACAAGATCCATATATGAAAGAAAAATTAGAAACATTTGATCAAGAAGCTGATATGATTGATGAATATATAAATAAAAGAAGGAAGTATATACAAGACCACTTACATGAATTAGATTAATTTTGAAAGAGATTGGAACATTATCAATCTCTTTTTTGTATAATAAAGATGTATCAATTGAATTGACGTAATATTTACTTAATAAAGAATGGAGATGTGGAAACATGACGGTCAAGTGGATTGATTGGGTAAAACAAATACAATCTATAGCTCAAGCGGGTTTAACGTATTCTAAGGATGTCTATGATATAGAGCGTTTCCAACAATTACGGGACATTTCAGTTTTAATGATGTCACATTACACAAAGACAGATTGGGAAGTAGTAGAGAATTTATTTGCAAGTGAGACAGGCTATCAAACACCTAAAGTTGATATACGGGCAGTTATTTTTCAAAATGCAAAACTATTATTTGTGAAAGAAAAAAGTGATAGGAAATGGGCATTGCCAGGTGGATGGGCTGATGTTGGTTATACGCCGACAGAAGTAGCAGCAAAAGAAGTTTTAGAGGAGACGGGCTATGAAGTAGATGATTTTAAGCTACTCGCTATATTTGATAAAGAAAAACATCAACCATCGCCTTCAGCAACACATGTATATAAAATTTTTATTGGCTGTAAGATTATTGGTGGCGAAAAGAAAACTAGTATTGAAACAGAAGATGTGGAGTTTTTTGATGAGAATGAATTACCTAATTTATCGATTGCTAGAAATACAGAAGAGCAAATTAAAGAAATGTTTGCCTACATGAAAGAACCTCAAAAAGAAACATTAATAGATTAATAATGCTTATGCCGATGATATTGTTGAAATGAAGATATTGGCAGAATGCGACCTTTATGTAATAATGGGATGGTATGTGAAGAAAAAAGGAGATAGAAAAGAAAATGTTAGCAAACATAATAGATCAGTTATTGCAATTTTTTGCAAGTCTAGGTTACTTTGGAGTAGCACTAGCTTTAATGATTGAAATTATCCCGAGTGAAATTGTACTTTCGTATGCTGGCTTTTTAGTCGCAGATGGTAAAATTAGCTTTGTCGGTGCAGTTATTGCTGGAACAATCGGTGGTACTTTAGCGCAAATCTTTTTATATTGGCTTGGATACTATGGAGGACGTCCAGTTGTAGAGAAATATGGAAAATATCTACTTATTAATAAACACCATTTAGACATAGCAGAAAATTGGTTTAAGCGTTACGGAGCTGGAGTAATATTTTCGGCACGTTTTATCCCAATTGTACGTCATGCAATCTCTATTCCGGCAGGACTAGCTAAGATGCCATTAAAACTTTTCACACTGTATACAGTTGTAGCGATAATTCCATGGTCAATACTATTTATATACTTAGGTGAAAAGCTTGGTGGAAATTGGCGACATATTAAAGAGTATGCATCTGATTACACACATTACATAATTATAGGGGCTGTTCTCTTTGTTGCTCTATACTTCGGTTTAAAGTATTTAAAAAAGAAAAAAGCAGCGCGTTAAAGTCAATGATTTTTCATTGGCTTTTTTTATTGTTTCAGTTCTAAAAAAAAGGAGTTGTCCATAATGTGTAATAATAAAGCGTAGCGGGGGAATGTGATGAAAGGATCACCGTTTTTACGTGGAACGATATTTTTAACGATGGCAACGATGATATCTAAAATGTTAGGGTTTATATATGTTATACCATTTACAGCAATGGTGGGTACGAGTGGGTACGTATTATATACGTATGCATACCGTCCTTATACAATTATGCTTAGTATTGCAACGATGGGATTACCACTTGCCGTTTCAAAAATGGTTTCAAAATATGATCAACTCAATGATTATCACACTGTTAAGAGAGTGCTAAAGAGTGGTATCGTTTTTATGGTCATTATGGGCGTTATTTCTTGTTTAGCATTATATATGTTAGCACCACATTTAGCTAAACTTGTGATTGATGGAAATGATCAGTCGGGGAATAGTGTGGTAGCTGTCACGCACAATATTCAAATTGTAAGTTTTGCGTTAATACTCGTTCCTGTAATGAGCTTGTTACGTGGTTTCTTTCAAGGTTTTCAATCTATGGGACCTTCTGCGCTCAGTGTAGTTGTAGAGCAATTTTTTCGGGTCTTAACTATTTTGATAGGAAGCTTTGTCGTTTTATATGTTATAAAAGCTTCTATTTCGTTGGCAGTTGGTATTTCAACGTTTGGAGCATTTATGGGAGCACTAGGTGGATTAAGTGTTTTAAGTGCGTATTATATAAGAAGGAGAAAACATTTAAAGAAAAAAGAGATTGCCAGTATACCACAAACGACGAAAACTTTTTTTTCGTTGTATAGAGAACTGTTTACATATTCTATTCCTTTCGTTGTAGTTGGATTAGCGATTCCGTTATATCAGACGATTGATACATTTACAATTAATAAACTACTTATACAAATAGGATATATGCAAGGAGAAGCGGAGAAGATTAATGCGATAATTGGTCTTGTCCAGATGGTTGTACTTATCCCGGTTTCCGTTGCGACTGCTTTTAGTATGTCTCTCGTACCTGAGATGACAAAAGCCTATACAGCGGGAAATGAGAAGCTACTGTATAAACACTTTACAAGGACAAATTTATTAGTGGTAGGAATTACCGTACCGGCGGCGATTGGAATGATGATTTTAGCAAAACCAGTGTATACTCTTTTATTTGGTGCTGGAAATGATCCGGAGATGGGCAGTATTATTTTGCAGTACTATGCTCCTGCTTGTATACTATTCTCACTATTTACAGTAACCGCTGCGATGTTACAAGGAATTAATCAACAACAGAAAACAGTGCTAGGATTAGTAATTGGTATTATTGTGAAGATAGTTTTAAATATCGTATTGCTTCCGTATTTCGATTATGTAAGTTTTATTATTTCAACATACGCTGGTTATACGATTTCAGTTGGCTTTAACTTGTGGATGCTTTCTAAATATGTTATAAAGGCAACATAAGCTTTTTAAGGCAGAGAGCACTCTGTCTTTTTCTTTGTTTAGAATATTTTTCTTATAAAAACGTTTTCAAAATAATTTTTCTATTGAAATTTAAACGTATGTTTCATATGCTGAGAATGGCGGTTCAAAAACTGTTATGTAAGAGAGGTAGATTCCTACATGTAAAAAGAATCGGGGTGATAGTATGTTAAATATTTATTTAACAGACCGAAACGGAAAACTACAAGAGGTTGAGGAAATGCAAAAGGGTTGCTGGATTAATGTACTTCATCCAACGGAAGAAGAAATTCAATATCTAGTACAAACTTTAAATGTAGACTTAGATTTCATTAAAGACCCTTTAGATGATGAAGAACGCTCTCGTATTGAAAAGGAAGACAATAATACTTTAATAATCGTGGATATTCCAACAGTTAGACATGATGAAGAAGGAAATTCGATTTATGACACGATTCCAATAGGTATGATTGTAATGCCAGATTGTTTTGTTACTATTTGCTTAGAAGAAAACCCAATTTTTGAACGTTTTATTAATCAACGTATTAAAGAATTTTATACGTTTAAAAAGACACGCTTTGCACTTCAGCTCTTATATACGATTTCTACTTATTATTTAAGATACTTAAAGCAAATTAACAGAAAAACAATCGATTTAGAGCACCAATTAAATAAGTCGATGAAAAATAAAGAAATTTTTACATTGCTAGGCCTTGAAAAAAGTTTAGTTTACTTTACAACATCATTAAAGGCGAATAAAATTGTAATTCAAAAATTAATGCGTAACAGTACATTTTTAAAAATGTATGAAGACGATCAAGATTTACTAGAAGATGTATTAATTGAAAATAAGCAGGCTATTGAAATGGCGGAAATATATAGTCACATTTTAAGTGGAATGATGAATACTTTTAGCTCTGTTATATCAAATAATTTAAATAGTGTTATGAAACTGTTAACGTCTATTACAATCATTTTATCGTTACCAACGATGGTTTCTAGTTTCTTTGGAATGAACGTAAAGGTTCCGTTTGAAGGGGAAGCACATGGTTTTGTAATTGTACTCATAATATGTGTAACACTATCTTTCACATTAGCGTTTGTTTTTTGGAAGAAACGTTACTTTTAACGAGAAGAAAGCTGCTCTAGCATAGTTGTGTAACTGCGCTAGAGCAGCTTTTTTGCTATGAAATCCTAAATTTTGAATAGAATATAACTTATAAAATGTAATGTATATGAAAGGGGTGAATTCCGTATAAGTCTTGTCCAATTCATAAAATGAGGTTAAAATTACATATTGTTAATGAAAAGTTGGAGGAAATACATCATGGAATTGTTTCAATTACCGAAAGCATTCCTGCAAATGAATACAATTTTTATCTCCATATTGATCGAAGCACTTCCTTTTGTGCTCATTGGTGTATTTATTTCAGGATTCATTCAAATGTTTGTGACAGAAGATATGGTAGCAAAATGGATGCCGAAAAATCGATTTCTGTCTGTTTTAATGGCTACTTTTTTAGGGATGATGTTTCCGGGCTGTGAATGTGGAATCGTTCCGATTGTAAGGCGATTAATCGGAAAAGGGGTTCCGCCCTATGCCGGGATTGCATTTATGTTAACTGGACCAATCATTAATCCAGTCGTATTATTTGCAACATACGTTGCCTTTGGAAGTAGTATGCACATGGTATGGTATCGTTCTATTGTAGCGATTATCGTAGCAATTATCGTTGGAATTATATTATCATTTATGTTTAAAGAACATCAATTACGAGATGATCACTTCCCAGAAGTGAATCATAAGCGTCCATTACGTAAAAAAATGTGGGATGTATGTACGCATGCTGTTGAGGAATTTTTCTCGATGGGAAAATATTTAGTATTAGGTGCGTTAATTGCAGCGGCAGTTCAAACGTTCGTACAAACTTCAACACTTCTTGCTATAGGACAAGGGCCGTTCTCTTCACCAGCTGTTATGATGGGGCTTGCTTACATATTATCACTTTGTTCAGAAGCGGATGCGTTTATTGCTTCGTCATTCCAAAGTACATTTTCAACAGCGTCACTTGTCGCGTTTCTCGTATATGGACCGATGGTGGATATTAAAAATATGTTTATGATGCTTGCGACATTTAAAACAAAATTTGTAATTGTTGTGACGGTTACAGTTACCCTTGTTGTTTATGCAAGCTCACTACTCATTTATGCGATGGGGTGGTAGGTTATGTTTCGAGCATATATATTATTAGGCTTTACAATTTTAATTGGACAGCTTCATATTTCCGGTAACATTACGAAGTATATAAATATGAAGTACGCCTATTTATCAAAAACTGCTGCTATTATTTTAGGTTTCTTAACGATTGTACAAATTATTATCGTTTTCCAAAAAGAGCACCAAAAGGAAAAAGAGAAACATGATTGTAGTTGTGATCATAGTCATTGTGGGCATGATCATTCGAAAGATGAGAATACATGGTGGAAAAAAGTGTTTTCTTACACGTTATTCTGTTTTCCAATCATTACAGGATTGTTTTTCCCAATTGCAACATTAGATTCCGATATTGTTAAGGCGAAGGGATTCCATTTTCCAGTAGCGCAAGCAGAAAGTAAAGATCCATTTATGACAAGACAATTTCTAAGACCTGACACGAGCATTTATTACGGGAAAGAAGGATATCGTGGTGTAATGGAAAAAGGGAAGAAAGAGTTTGTTACGAAAGATAATATCACTTTAAAAGATGAAGATTTCTTAAAGGGTATGGAGACAATTTATAATTATCCTGGTGAATTTACTGGTAAAACCCTGTCTTATAAAGGATTTGTTTTCCGAGATGATTCTTCTAAAAAGGAACAATATTTCTTATTCCGTTTCGGTATTATACATTGTGTAGCGGATTCGGGTGTATATGGTATGTTAGTTAAAAAACCAGAAGGTGTAGAGTGGAAAAATGATGATTGGATTCAGATAGAGGGAGAAATTTCAACTGAATTTTATCAGCCGTTCCATGCAAATATTCCTGTTTTAGAGGTAACGAAATGGAATAAAGTTGAACAGCCGAAAGAACAATATGTATTTAGAGGAGCCGATTGATAAAATCGGTTCTTTTTTATAGACTAAAAGTTCTAAAAATTGTTAATATTAAACGTGTAGTTCATGAGGTGTAGTGTATATTGGGATATTAGGGATAGATAATTAAAGGGGTGATAACAATGACTGAAGTAAAGGGTAAAACAGCTAATGAATCAAGGGTGTTTAAAACGAGTCGAGTATTTCCAACGGATTTAAATGATCATAACACGCTATTTGGTGGAAAAATATTGGCGGAGATGGATATGGTTGCTTCAATTTCAGCAACGAGACACTCGAGAATGGAATGTGTCACAGCGTCTATGGATTGGGTAGACTTCTTACATCCAGTACGTTCTTCAGATTGTGTTAGTTATGAATCTTTCGTAATTTGGACGGGAAGAACTTCTATGGAGATATTTGTGAAAGTAGTAGCAGAAGATTTAATTTCAGGTAAAAAACGTGTAGCAGCAACTTCATTCGTTACTTTTGTTGCGCTTAGTAAGGAGAATAATCCAGTTCCTGTACCGCGTGTTATCCCTGAGACAGAAGAGGAGAAAGAATTGCATCGAATTGCTGTGTTACGTGCAGAACAGCGCCATATTCGTAAGGCAGAGAGTAAGAAGGTAGCTACACTGCTAACTTTTTGATGTGAAATACTTTCCTAGTGGTACTATTTTGTAATAGGTTAGGAGATTTTTGAAATGAAAAGCGGACACCTAAAAATAGGTGTCCGCTTTTATAGTTTTTTCATCCCCATATCGTACTACAATAACTGCTTAGCAGAAGCAAGCAGCACCGACGATAATTAAGAGGATAAATAATACGACTAGTAGCGCAAATCCATTACCATGTGCGAAGCCCATTGTTATTTCCTCCTTTTATTTTAAGATACAACATACAATATGCAGATGAGCTCCTGTTTGATATGGACGTATATCATGCAATGACATATTTTTTGTATGATAATGTTTTAAAAAAGGAAAGATATAGGAATAACAGTAGTTAGAGAAAGGAACGTATCCATGAAGCGCTTTTTAATTGTAATAATTTGTTTTATAGGTGTATTCATATGGATGAACGTTGATGTGGAAATGGGGAAGAAAATGGCTAGTGGATATGAATTAGAAAAAATCCGATCAGGGGATTTTCAAGTATATACGAACGGTGATGAGTTATATAAAAGTTTATTTGAGGATATAAATCGTGCAGAAAAGAATGTGTATGTTCATTTTTATATTGTAGGAAAAGATGAAGTAAGCCAAAAGTTTTTACAGTTATTAGAGAAAAAAGCATCTAGCGGAGTAGATGTGAAATTGTCAGTAGACCGCATTGGCGGATATAAGCTTAAGAAAAAGATAATTAATCAATTAAAAGAAAAAGGCGTGAAGTTTACATTTAGTAAAAAACCTAAATTAAAAAACTTATTTTATTCTTTGCATCAACGTAATCATAGACGCATTGTTACTATTGATGGGAAAGTTTCGTACATTGGTGGCTTCAATATCGGAAAGGAATATCTTGGACAGGATCCTAAATTTGGTCCGTGGCGTGATTATCATGTACGCATCGAAGGGAATGGAGCTACTGATATGGAACGGAAGTTTGCGGAAGATTGGCAAGAAGATACGGGAGAAAAGTTTCCTATACACCAAGAGTTACCTGTACAAGGAAATGTAAAATATCAATACGTATTTTCGAATGGAAAAGGTTTATGGAAGGAGTATGGAGCGTTTTTAAAGAAGGCAAAACATTCTTTAATTATCGCTACACCATATTTTGTACCGAGTAAAGAAATGGTGAAGGGGCTGAAAGATGCATTAAATCGTGGTGTCCATGTAAAAATCCTCGTCCCATTTAAAAGTGATGCAGTATTGCTAAAACAGGCTGCCTATCCTTATTTGAAAGACATGTTAGATGCTGGAGCGGAGATTTATCAATATCGAAATGGATTTTTTCATGGGAAAGTAACAATCATCGATGAGGAAATGGTTGATATTGGTACAGCAAATTTTGATAATAGAAGTTTTTACTTAAATAACGAATCTAACTGTTTCATATATGATAAGACAGTCGTTGCTGACGTATGGAATCGATTAAAAGAAGACTTTCATAAATCAAAACGATTTTCTGAAGAAGATTTTGAGAAAATTAGTAGATGGGATTGGTTTCTAGCAAGAATATCAAATGTTATCGCATCATATTTATAGTATAGAGATGAAATAGGAAGGGAGGCGCTTTAATGGATTGTATGAAAGAATTGATGACATATAGTTACACACTTATATATAAAGTTGGAGAATACACGAGCAAGGTTCGAGATGAAGAATTAAAGGATATATTACAGCATCATTTGCCGTATATGTTACAAGCATATAATGAACAAGTGAATTTTCAAGAAGGAGAAAATATACAACATATAACTTGTAAACAAATGTGGCCGGAATTTACTGAAATGGATAGGGAAACAGATAATGAGTATACAGGGGATATTGGGATTGCTATTTGTTATATTTCACATTTGAAACGATTAGCATTAAAGTTTGCTCAAGTTGCAGTGGAAGTTGCGAACCCAGAGTTTCGTTCTTTCTTGGAAAATTGTTTTGTGAAAATGAATCGTTATGCTTATAGTGTTTGGCAATATGTTGTGAAGAAGGAATATAAAATTAAACATTTATATGAAAATGAAAGTGAGAAGTTTGCGTGAAAAACTAAGACGGAATGAAAGGCGTCTTAGTTTTTTTATGTCTAATGAAAGGCTCAATTAGAAGAATTGAGAAAAACCAGTTGTGTTATCGGAATATTTACAAAAGTTTACAATATCTTTACTGTTTTTAAATCTTCCCTTTAAAAAAAAAGAGTAATATGGGATTGTACATATTCTATCAAAGGGAGGAAACGCAAATGAACAAATGGGTTAAGTCATTAACTGCTATGGCACTTGCAAGTTCTTTATTAATGGTAGGTTGTAGTAAAGATGAGGATAAAAAGAAAGAGGATGACACAACTTCGCAGCAAGATGAAAAGAAAGATAAAGAAACAAGTGGAACAGAAAAATCTTCTGATTCGAAAGAAAAGAAATAAAGTGAAACTTTAATCAGTGGGGATTTTGTCCATCCCCACTGATTATTAGCCCACACCAATCGGGCATTTACGGGCAGTTATCTCCCACCTAATTTCCTCGCATTCGCCGAATTTACTGCCCGCAAATAGCGGGACAAATGGATAACAGAGCTCCCTCACATATACGAGGGAGCTTTTTTGTTGTATATTTGTAAGTTTTGCGGAAAAATAGAGAGAAAGAATGGAAGAGGGGATAATATATGAAAGTATGCATATTAGGAGCGACAGGTAGAGTAGGATCACACATTATGAAATTGGCATTACAAGATTCATATGAAGTAACGGTATTAGTTCGTGATTTGAGTAGAGTGGAAACAGAGCATGAAAGGTTGCAAGTTATTAAGGGAAATGTATTAAGCGGAGATGATATAAAGGAAGCGATTAAAGGATGTGATATTGTAATTAGTGCTCTTGGAACTGATCGGAATGGGACGTTAGAGAAGAGTGTACCGATTATTATAAAGCAAATGGAAGAAGAGGGCATAAAGAAAATTGTTACAATAGGAACTGCTGGTATTTTACAAGCGCGAACAAACCCAAGTATATATCGTTTCCAATCAAAAGAATCGAAAAGAAAAATGACAACAGCTGCGGAAGATCATTTAGCTGCTTATGAAGCGCTGAATAATAGTAAACTATGTTGGACTGTTGTTTGTCCGACGCATTTAATAGATGGTGATGTAACCGGTGTATATCGAACTGAACAAGATATGTTGCCAACAGATGGATCGAAAATCACAGTTGGTGATACAGCTCAGTTTACATGGAGTTTACGTAATAAAAGCTTATACGAGAAAAGCCGAGTAGGTATTTCATATTAAAAAACCATCCCAAAATAGGGATGGCTAAAAAATGATATAGCATACAAAGATGATAATCATAATGATTTGGAGAATGGCTTTGGCTACTGTACTACTTAAAAAACCGACAACAGTTGCAATTCCGACTAAAAGGGCGTCTTTTGGCGCCTTTTTATGCATTAGTTCCGTAATAAATACAGATAAGAACGGTATGATAATAAGCCCGAATGGTGGGAAGAAGAACGATCCGACAATGATAGAAACCATACCAACACGTTCGCCCGATTTTGTACTTCCGTATTTTTTTAGGAAGTATCCATTTGCAATAAAGTCAGCAACGAAAATGAAGAGTGTAAAAATGACTTGAATAATCCAAAAAGATGTCGTTAACTCTCCGCCGTTTATTCCAAAATGATAAATGAAATAGCCAGCCCATACGGCAAGGATGCCAGGGATAATGGGGTATATAAAGGCAAGAAATGAAACAATGAAACAAGCAATGATACAAATTGTTAGTAAAACAGTCACTTTATAGCTCCTTTGTAGTATCTAATTTATGTACAGCAATCTTTTTAATTTGATGCCCATCAAGTTCTAATGCTTTAAATTGAAAACCATCATATTCAACTGAATAGCCAGCCTCAATATTTAAATCAATTGATTGAGAGAGAAGCCAACCACCAATTGTATCTAAATCACTTTCATCGATATGTAGGCCAAACATATCATTTACTTCAGAAATGAGTACTTTCCCATCTAAAACAGTAAGCCTAGGAGTACGCTTTTCAATCATTGGTGATTCGTCTGCGTCAAATTCATCTTGAATTTCTCCGATAATTTCTTCAAGAATATCCTCCATCGTTAAAAGGCCAGCAGTTCCACCGTATTCATCCATAACAATCGCCATTTGTACGCGGTTCTTTTGGAGGTGTATTAACGTTTTACGAATGGGAACTGTTTCAAATACAGTTAAAACAGGATGTATGTAGGCATCAAGTGGTTTGTAAATGCCTTTTGTTTGATTATGAAAAATCTCTTTCGTATTTATCATTCCGATAATATCATCTTTATCCTTTTCAATAATAGGATAACGTGTATACTTTTCAGTTGCAACGATTTTCATATTTTCTTCTAACGTATTTTCAGTAGATAAACAAACCATTTCAGTTCTAGGTACCATAATTTCTTTAGCAACACGATCATCAAATTCAAAAATATTATTTACATATTTATATTCGGTTTGATTAATTTCGCCGCTTTTATAGCTTTCACCTAAAATGAGTCGTAGTTCTTCTTCGGAATGGGCAAGTTCATTTTCTTTCGCAGGCTCCAAACCGAGTAATTTTGTGAAAAATATAGCTGCACTATTGAGAAGCCAAATGAACGGATACATAATTTTATCAAATAAAATAAGCGGTTTTGCAAATTTTAATGTGATTGCTTCAGCTTTTTGGATTGCGAAAGACTTAGGAACTAACTCGCCTAATACAACATGGAAAAAAGTAATCACACTAAAAGCAATAATAAAGGATAACGTGTTAGCCATTGTTCCAGTAATATTGATTTTTTCAAATAGTGGTCGCAGTAAATGTTCCACAGTTGGTTCACCAAGCCAACCAAGTCCTAAAGAGGTGATAGTAATGCCAAGCTGACAAGCGGATAAATAAACGTCTAAGTTAGATAAAACGCTTCTTGCAGCTAATGCTTGTTTATTACCTTCATTAGCAAGCTGGTCAATTCGACTTTTTCGTACTTTTACGACAGCGAATTCTGAAGCAACGAAAAAACCAGAAATAAGGATAAGTATAAAGATGAGAAAAATATTTAATATGTCCAAGTGTGTTCTTTATTCCTAATTTGGAATAAAGATGTCACCTCCTGTAATTATGTTATACTTTTATAATAAATCCAAATGAAAAGATTAGTCAAAGAAAATGGGTAAATAATGGTAGGTTTCTATAGTAGTTTTTTAATTTGCTGTTATTTTGTCCTCTATATAATAGGAATAACCGTCTACTTTTAATTTAAAGTAGACGGTTATTCTACGTTATGGTTTTGAAATACTTCTTGTTAAAGTGTATGTTTGCTGTTTATTGTAGTTTGTTGTCCATAGTGTTTGGAGAAAAGATAATACGCTGTATGGGATGTAAAGAAGTAATAAACCAATTGCAACAACTATAGGTGCATTTCCACCAAATTGAACGATAAATTGTAAGAGTCCGTTTACGTGAAAAACACATTCCATAAAAACAAATGAAAGAATAATGGAACTTAGAATAGATTTATGATTGGAAGTAAGCGCCATAAATAACGTATCAACAAGGAAGGCTGAATTTTTTATTTCGTATTCATTTGTATTATTTAAGAAAGGAAGCCATTTTTTTATTGCTTGCAGAACGATTATCATGGAAGTACTACATACGATGATAAAAGAGGAGAAGAAAGGAACCTTCATGAATTCCGCGATGTAGAGTAGTAGTAATAGTACTGAACATTGTAATATCACAGTACCAAAAGAATATGGTATCCAGCGCAATAAGGAAGTGCACTTTCTTACTGATCTCGGTGCTTTTAAAAATAGATGACCGATCCCTAAACTAATAAAGAAACCGATTACAAGAGTGAATGTGAAACGAACGATTGATAAAAAATATATTTCCCATATGTAGGGGAATAGTGGTGACGAATGGCTAGAAGTATGTATCATATTTTGTGTATTTATAATCTGATTTGCTGAGAAAAGGATAGGTTCATGCATCCAATCGATTCTTGGAATTGAAATAGAAAAAAGTTGTGCAAAGTTATGAAAAATGCTAATAAATCCAGTTGTGTAAGAGTAATTATGTGTAATGAATAATGCTGGAATAGGACTTATGACAAAAATAATAAAAATACCAACTATAAATTTACATATATGTGAGCGCAATAAGGACATACAACCACCTACTCTTAGAATATTCAGAAAATTCTTATTCTTATTTTAGCTTTTTTCAGGGGAAGTTACAATATATTTTTCTTTACGTATTGGTATATGGATAGTTTTAAATTATTTTTAGAAATTTATTTTATGTATGGGATGAATGAAAAGAAATGTAGGTAAATGTCGAAAGGATTAAATTGATTTTTCAAATTGGAAAGTGATACCATAAAGTTAAACAATGTTTAAATCATTGTTTAATCGATAAATTCTAGAGGGGGAGATAAGTTGGGGGAAAATGAAAACATATCAACGAAAGAAAAGATTTTAAATACAACCTTGGAGTTAATTAAAAACGAAGGTTTTGAAAGGGTAACGATAAGGAAAATTGCATCATTGTCAGATGTAAATATTGCGCTTGTAAATTACCATTTTGGTTCAAAAGAAAAGTTGATTAGTGAGGCGATTAAAGTTTTGTTAATTAGCTTCCAAGGCACTTTTTCTATTTTAGATGATATTACAGTACCAGCGAAAGAAAGATTAAAAATATTTTTATTTGATTATGTACTAGTAATTCGGCAATATCCTGAGTTAGTCAGGAAGATTATTGCAATGGGAACTACGGTATTTACATCTCAATACGAATATGGAGATTTTTTGAAGAGGCTAGGTTTTAGTAAAGTGAAGAATATTTTGAGCGAAATAACAAATGAAGCGGATCAGGAAATTTTAATGATGATGACAGTGCAAATATTTGGATCCATTTTTCTTCCAGCATTAATGATGCCAATTCTTGAATCAGGGGCAGATATAAGAGTACTACCTATAGAAAAACAGATTGATTTCCTATTTGAACGCTATTTTTATAAAAATTGAGATAGTGGGTGATAGAGATGGTTAGTTTCTTTAGAAAGCATTGGTATGATATAGGGTTAGTTGTGGCTATTGTTGTCGTTGTTTGTTTAGTCGCGAATTTGGGAGAAATAAGTGAAATAAAAGTACTGTTAGCGTTAAGTTTTGTAGCCATTTTAGTGCATCAATTTGAAGAGTATCGTTGGCCAGGTTATTTCGCTGGTCTGTTTAATGTAGTTATATTTAAAAGTGATATACCAGATCGCTATCCATTAAATACGCAATCTGCTATGGTAATAAATATTTTGATTGCGTATGTTTTTTATTTACTTCCGGTTTTCTTTCAAAATATAATATGGCTTGGGATGGCACCTATTTTAATGGGTTTTTTTCAATTCATATGGCATGGTATTTTTGCGAATATAAAAGCTAAAACAATATACAATCCGGGATTAGGTGCGGTTGTATTACTACATGTTCCGATTGGTTATGCATATATGAGATATGTTCTTTTACACAATCTGGCTACAAATTTGGATTGGATATTAGGGCTGATCTATTTTCTAGTAGCTACCTATTTTTTAATTATAAAAGGAAATATGTTAATGAAAAGTAAGGAGACAAATCATTATTTTTCTAAAAAGCAATTAGGTCCGTACAATGATGCAGTAAAGTGATCCAGAATTCAGAAGGGATTTTTGATGCTGAAGAGAGTACAAGTGAATGATTCATGAATAAATTATGACGAAAAAATGAATAATTTTCAGAAAAATAAAATAATATATTTATTTTTTTCTGAAAATATAATATAGTTATGGCACAGAAAGTATTTTAGCATAAGGAGGCTTTTTTATGAGGATTAAAGGGAATTATGTGCCAAAAAGGGAAGTTTTGTTTTGCTCAAGTTCAATTACGATAGGGGAAACGCTGGAACATTTAAATAAAACGGGGTATCGTTGTGTACCAGTTTTAGATGAAAAAAAGAGAAGTTTTTAGGGAATGTATACAAAGTAGATATTTTAGAATATAAAGGTTCACTTGAAGATAATGTATTACAATTATTGAACGATAAAAATGGGTACGTGAGAGAAGACTCTTCCTTCTTTAAAGTATTTTTTACAATTAAAAAACTACCGTATTTATCAGTAGTTGATGAAAAAGGGGTCTTCCTTGGTATTTTAACTCATAAAAAAGTTTTTGAACTATTAGAAGATGCATGGGGAGTCCATTCTAGTAAATATTCTGTCATGATTGGAACACAAGATTATAATGGGGCCATTCAAAAATTATCGACAGTGCTAAAGAAATACACTGGTATTCAAAGCTTAATGACTTTTGATAATGATGCTTTATTAGTACGTAGAATAATGTTTACATTGGGAGAAGAGTTTGAAGATAGTGAATTAGAAACATTGCTAAAGGATTTAGAAGATCATGGATTTAGAGTTGTGTATGTTGAAGAGATGAATAATCCACGTGAAGTTGAAACGATAGACTAACAAGTAAAAGCCATCTTATTTTTTGATGGCTTTTACTTTCTTTTGTATAAAAATATTCAAATATAATAAAATGTAAAAATCGTAAATTTCTAAAAAAATTTGTGTAATAGAATAAATAAAGGAGGTATGTGTGGATAATTTTGATTTTCAAAAAATTCTATTTAAAAATATGTTTTTATTTTTCAGCCAAATATGTTACTATATGTGTGATAAAAACAAAGAGGTCTGACAACTAAACTCCACGTTATAACACTCTAATGACTCAAATATTCAAAAAAATCAAAAATCAAAAATTAATAATTAGAGTAAGAATAAGGGGAATGGAGAAATTATGGAGAAAGACATTGCTTTGTAAGGGGCATATTTTATCATCTTGAGCAGAGAGGAGGATGCATAGCATATTGTGAAAAGAGATATAAACAATGAAAAAGTGCTATGCAAATGAAAAGCATGAAGGGACGTTTAAGGCCAGGTGATACGGTAGCGATTGGTTTAATGTTATTTGCACTATTTTTAGGAGCAGGAAATTTAATTTTCCCGCCAGTTTTAGGTCAACAAGCAGGAGAAAATGTTTGGATTGCTACAATTGGCTTCCTTGTAACGGGAGTCGGATTACCCCTATTAGCTGTAACAGCTGTCGCGTTTGTAGAGGGGGACTTGAAAGCGCTATCTTCTAGAGTTCACCCTATATTTGCGTTTATTTTCCCATTGATTAGTTATTTAGCGATTGGACCATTTTTCGCGATTCCGCGTACTGGAGCTGTTTCATTTGAAATGGGTATGAAGCCATTTCTATCAGAGACAATGGTTTCTGAGTGGTACATGCTATTTCTTTTCACTATAGTTTTCTTCGGAATAACGTGGTATTTATCATTAAATCCATCTAAATTAGTGGATTGGTTCGGGAAATTTCTTACACCATTGTTAGTATTGATTGTTGCTGTTATTGTCGGAAAAGCAATTATTGATCCAATTGGAGAACCGGCTGCACCTTTAGCTGCTTATAAAGAGAATGCTTTCTTTGGTGGATTTATTCAAGGATATTTAACGATGGATGCGATTAGTGCACTTGTGTTTGGGATTGTTGTTGTACAAGTTATTCGCTCAAAAGGGATAAAAGAGAGCGGACAAATCGCAAAAATAACAGTTGTATCAGGGATTATTGCTGTATTAGGCTTAACGTTAATATATTTATCACTTGCATATCTCGGATCTACAAGTACATCACTTGGTGTGTCGGAGAACGGTGGTCTTATTTTAACGAATGTTGTAAATGAGTTATATGGAACAAGTGGCAAAATTTTATTAGGACTTGTAATTATACTCGCTTGTTTAACAACTTCTGTTGGATTAACATCTGCGTGTGCTGGCTTCTTTACAAACTTATTCCCAAAACTTTCGCATAAAACGATTGTAACTATGGTATGTGTATTTAGTTTAATTGTATCTAACCTAGGGTTAACACAATTAATCACAGTAACATTACCAGTGTTAATGATCATTTATCCAGTTGCAATTGTATTAATCGTTCTTTCATATTTCCATAAATGGATAGGGAAGCGTAATACAATATATATCGGAGCTATTTTAGGTGCGTTGTTAATTAGTTTCTTTAACGGTTTAGAAAGTGCGAACATTAAAATTGATGCGATTTCTAATGTGCTACAAATGTTACCATTATATAAAGAAGGAATAGGATGGCTAATCCCATCATGTATTGGCGGGATTCTCGGTTTCTTCTTCTATAAATCAAATGAATCAAGTGAATTACAAAAGAAAGGTGCTTAGGCGCCTTTCTTTTTTTAAAGGGGATTTTTGTATTTTGTCTAAGTAATAATTGGGAGGAATGATAAAATGGCTAATTTTGAAGATTTTTTAACTTTTGATGTAAGAATTGGAACAGTAACACAGGCAGAGGAATTTAAAGAAGCGAGAGTGCCAGCGATTAAACTAGAAATTGATTTTGGGGAGCTTGGGGTCAAGCAGTCAAGTGCTCAAATTACGAAGAGATATAATCCAGAAGACTTAATCGGTCAGCAAATTGTTGCTGTTGTAAATTTCCCGCCAAAGCGTGTGGCAGGATTTAAATCGGAAGTGCTTGTATTGGGTGGTGTTCCTGAAGCTGGTGATGTTGTGTTGCTTCAGCCTAATATGGAATTGCCAAATGGAACGAAAATTAGTTAGTGTGAAGGTAGGGGTAAACATGGATATCGGACGAGAATATTTACAATGTGCCATTTCGAATTTCAAGGCAACACAAAAACAAGGAGAACGTGTACTTTCTCAATTATCTTATGAACAGATAATGTGGTCTGCTCATGAAGAGACAAATAGTATCGCGATTATTATTAAACATTTACATGGTAATATGCGTTCAAGATGGACGGGATTTTTAACGTCTGATGGCGAAAAAATAGATCGTAACCGAGATGGTGAATTTGAAGGTGGCTACAATTCAAAACAAGAAGCGCTTGCTGCGTGGCAAGAAGGGTGGGAGTATGTCTTTAAAACGATGGATGCTTTAACAGCAGAGCAGATTTTGCAGAAAGTATACATTCGGGGAGAAGAACACACTGTCATGCAAGCGATCGAAAGGCAAATTTCTCATTATGCTTTACATATTGGACAAATCATTTACATTGGTAAAATGTTAAAAGAAAATGAATGGGAGTGTTTAAGCATTCCTAGAGGTCAATCTACTAGTTATTTACAGAAAAAACGTTCAACGTAATAATATGAAAGAAACCGATATAAAATAGGAAGCAAAAAAATAAGCCAATTGATAGAGGGCTCCGTGAACATTAGAATGCTGCCAGCAATAAGCCCATATGTAATAAGAAAGAAACCAAAGAGTGTATTTATAGGAATAAAACGTGAGACAAATAATTGCTGATTTTTGAAACAAGTGTTGTGAAACAAATAAAAACGGAAATGCCGTGTAGAGGTAATAAGATCTTTCTTTCGAGCAATTCTTTTTTTGCATGTATGACAGATGAACGGTGGTTGCATTTCATTACGCTCCATTTTTTATATTTGTAATAATGTAAGACAAAAGTAAGTATAAAGTGTATGTTCCTATATACGCTCCTGCAATAAGGAAAAATGGATTCAGTAAAATTCCATGAATGCTTGTCATGAAAACTAAATTTTGTATTAAAACATCATATATATTAATAGAAATAATTGTCCCGAGTACATACAGTGCTAAGTATGCGGAAATATGTAGCACAATACGAATTTTAGGATGTAAAGCAAACAAATAAAAAATAAATGATAAGACGATTGGTAATGTTCCTATTAGTAGCTTCAATTCATTTCACCTCATTAACAATATAGCCGGAATTTAAGCGGTCTATTCTCTAGAGCTTGTACATAACTTGAAATAGAGAGGGTGATAGTATGAATCGAGGCTTTTTTTACGTGAAATTAACAAGTGTACGCAAGTTAATTATATTTATTATTACTACGGTATTAGCGACTTTCTTTCTTATTAGTGTAATGGTAACTTCCATGAAAGAGACAAAGTCAACGTATTTATATAATTGGTTAAATGAGTTATCAATGAATGGTTACATGTACGTTATTGGGAAAGAGAATCATTATTTTACACAGGAGTACCGGAATTTGAATCAAGACTTTTCTATTTCTTCATTCCTCTTTTCGATGGCTACGAATATTCGTTTTGATGATGTACGTAGTTTTGTCGGGAAAGAACTTCCGGGATTTGGGAAATATGATACAGAAATCGTTATAGCAGGTGAAGGAACAAATTATTCCAACTTACCGATAGAATCGAGTGTTCCGCTTGAAGAAGTAGTGAAGGAACGGACTGGAGAAGCTGGACAAGTTCCTAAGCCTGATCCGAATAAAGAGAAGAAACAACCAGCACAAACGACTGGAAAAAGACAAGTTGCATTGATTTATCATTCACATAGCTGGGAATCTTATTTGCCGTTACTTAACTTAACGAATGATCCAAATCCAAATAAAGCAACGAGTTCTGTAACGAATATTTCAATAGTTGGCGATCGATTGCGAGAACAGTTAGAAAGTGAAGGGATCGGTGCTACTAACGATAAAACTGATGTTGGTCAAAAATTAATAAGTAAAGGATTAAATAGTAATAGTTCTTATAAACTGTCACGAGAAATTGTACAAGAAGCGATGGCTGGTAATAAAGAACTCCAATATTTTTTCGATTTGCACCGTGATAGTGCACGGAAAAATGTCACGACAAAAACAATTGGAGATAAATCATATGCAAAGCTTGCTTTTGTAATTGGGAAAGGAAATAAAAATTATGAAAAGAACTTACAATTAGCAACAGCTCTTCATGAGGAAATTAATAAGAAATATCCAGGAGTGAGCCGTGGTGTAATTCAAAAGGGGTTCCAAACAGGAAATGGAGTCTATAATCAAGACTTATCAGGACAGGCGATTTTAATTGAAGTTGGTGGCGTAGATAATACAGAGGAAGAATTAAATAGATCGATTGATGTTCTTGCTAAAGCATTTGGAGGGTATTTTTGGCAAGCGGAAAAAGTGAATGGATAAAGTGGGAGTTTAATTAGCCGGAGTGTTTATCCTACTGATTATTAGCCCTCATCAATCAGAATACCCGTTAATACGGGATAAACGTAAGCGAGAAGCTTACGTTTTTTGTTTGTTCATAATCTATAGGTAGAAAGACATGTCACATTATAGACAAAATTCCCTATTATTATATTGATATCGAAATTTGTCTATTTATAGTAAGGAATTTAGAAAGGGATTTTCGGAATAATGGAGAAAATCTTTTTACAAGGAAAATTTTTAATTAACAGAATGGTAGGGGATCAAGGTGATACGAGAGATTAGAGTAGAAGATGCAACATCGTTTTTGCAATTAAATAAGCAATTGGACGAAGAGACGAAATTTATGTTATACGAACTAGGAGAAAGAAAAACTACAGTAGAGCAACAAGAAAAGATGGTCCAACGTTTTATGGGAAATGAATATGCGACAATATTTGTAGCAGTTGAAGAAGAGAGAATAGTAGGGTTTATTTTAGTTAATGGAAATAATATTCAAAGAAAGAGACATGTGGCAGGCATTGTAATTGGCATTTTGCAAGAGTATAGTGGCCGAGGTATTGGAACGAGTTTGTTTAAAGAAGTAGAGAAGTGGGCAAGATTACATGATGTATGGCGTTTAGAATTAACGGTAATGGCCCATAATACAAGAGCTCAGGCACTATATAGCAAAATTGGATTTGAACAAGAAGGTGTCAAAAAATCTGCTCTTATCATCGATGGAAAAGGTATCGATGAGTATGAAATGGCCAAATTATTAAAATAAGAGGTCGTTATATGAAAAAAAGATGGGTACTACTTGGTATCGTAGCAATGATACTGATCATTGGAGTAGCAGGAATAAATTATAAGATGTACAAGGAGCAAGAGGCGAAGGAAGTAAATGTAAACAATATATTTCCGAAAGCTAAAGAAACGATTGCTAATATGGATGGGGATATCGCAGTCATTAGTAATCCAAGTTCGATGCTTGTACTTGTGAATAAAAATAGGCGTTTACCAGATGGGTATAGACCGCCAGATTTAGTTGTTCCGAAAGTACGTTACTCTAGTGAAGGTGATCAAGAGAAGAAAAAGATGAGGAAAGAGGCAGCGTTGGCACTTGAGGAAATGTTTCAGCAAGCCAATAATGAGCGGATTTTCCTTTTTGCAGTCTCTGGATTTAGATCTTTTGATCGACAAAAAGCATTAAATACAATGTATAAAAGACAAGATGGAGAAGCAAAGACAGCGATGTCTAGTGCAGTCCCTGGTACGAGTGAACATCAAACAGGACTAGCTATGGATATTACATCTCAATCTGCTAAATTTCAGCTAGAAACTGTTTTTGGGGAGACGAAAGAAGGAAAGTGGCTTTCTGAAAATGCCCATAAGTTTGGTTTTGTTATTAGATATACGAAAGAGAAAGAAGGGATTACCGGTTATCGTTATGAACCGTGGCATGTACGGTATGTTGGGAATCCGCAAGCTACATATTTATATGAAAACCAACTGACGATTGAAGAAGTAACGCAGTAATGAATTGAGGGGAGAGGGCTAAGATGACGATGTTATATAAGAAAAAGGTACATGCATATATTACGAGAGAAAAAGAAGGGGTTATGCAACTACTCGTTTTTAAACATCGTGATATACGAGAGGCTGGTATCCAAGTGCCAGGTGGGACAGTAGATGAAGGCGAAACGTTAGAGGCAGCAATTTTACGTGAAGTACAAGAAGAGTCAGGACTACGCCATTTTTGTATCGAGCGCTTCCTTTCTGATTACATTATTTATATGAAAGAAAAAAAGGAATATCAAAAACGTCATTTTTTCCACATTTCATTATTAACAGATGTGAAAGATACGTGGGAACATATAGTAAGTGCTGGTGAGGAAGACAAAGGTTTAGTATTTTATTATGAGTGGGTTGATATTAACAAATGCCCTGAATTAGCAGGTAAACAAGGCGAGTTTTTACATTTGTTAGAAGAGGTATATGTGAAATAATAAAAAGGGTCTGAGGCGATATTATATTCGTTTCAGACTCTTTTTATTTCTCTGGAAATTAAAGGTTTTTAAACTGGTGAGTTGAATTCCTGTATAGGGATAGTAGTTGTTAATACGAGGAGCGGAGAAAATGAAAAAGTAATAGACATACGTCATATATATAAGGGCTTATAAAAGGAGAATGAAAATGGAAATTCAGTTCAATACACTACTGCAAAAAGAATTAACAATTCATGATATTCAAAAGGAAATGGAAGCTGGGAAGTTAACTTCAAAAGAACTAGTCATGTATTATCTTCATAGAATCGCAAAGTATGACCAAGATGGACCGAAAATCAATTCTATTTTAGAAATCAATCCGGATGCTATCTTTATTGCAGAAGCGCTAGATCATGAAAGAAAGACAAAAGGTGTAAGAGGCCTATTACATGGTATACCTATTTTACTTAAGGATAATATTGAAACGAATGACTCAATGCATACAAGTGCAGGTACGATTGCCCTGGAACAAAATATAAGTAGTGAAGATGCATTTCTCGTAAAAAAACTGCGAGAAGCAGGAGCGGTGATAATAGGAAAAGCAAATATGACAGAGTTAGCAAATGCAATGTCTTTTGAAATGTGGGCTGGATATAGCGCTAGAGGTGGTCAAACGATTAATCCTTACGGTACAGGAAAGGATGATATGTTTGTTGGTGGATCGAGTACAGGATCTGCCGTTGCAGTTGCTGCTAACTTTACTGTATTATCCGTTGGAACAGAGACAGATGCTTCTATTTTAAGTCCAGCTGTTCAAAACTCTGTAGTAGGTATTAAACCGACAGTTGGTTTAATTAGCCGTAGAGGAATTATTCCGTTCACATATTCTCAAGATACAGCCGGTCCGTTTGCTAGAACGGTAACAGATGCTGCTATTTTACTAGGGAGTCTAACTGGGGTGGATGAAAAAGATGTAGCTACTCATAAAAGTGAAGGCATGGCATATCAAGATTATACATCTTATCTTGATGCTAATAGTTTAAAGGGAGCGAAGATTGGTGTTTATAGCAATGCTCCAAAAGATTATTACGAAAATGGTGAGTACGATGAAAAATTGTTTGAGGAAACGATCCAAGTATTACGTAGTGAGGGAGCGACAGTAGTAGAAGATATTGATATTCCGTCTTTTCATAGGGAATGGAGTTGGGGAGTTCCACTTTATGAGCTGAAGCACAGCCTGGATAACTATCTTTCTAAATTACCTTCTACTATTCCAGTACATTCTATTTCGGAGTTAATGGAGTTTAATAAAAACATAGCAGAAAGAGCTTTGAAATATGGACAAACTAAGTTAGAAAGAAGAAAAGATTTTCCTAATACGTTAAGAAATCCAGAATATTCAAACGCAAGATTAGAAGATATATATTTTTCGCAAAAACAAGGTATTGATTTTGCGTTGGAAAAATATAATCTGGATGCGATACTGTTCCCTTCTTATATAGGATCTACTATATGTGCGAAAGCAGGTTATCCGTCTATAGCAATGCCTGCGGGATATATGGATAATGGGAGGCCTTTTGGAATTACTCTTGCAAGTGCTGCTTTTAGTGAAGGAGCATTAATTAAACTAGCATATGCTTTTGAACAAGCGACAAAACATAGGAAGATTCCCAACTTGTCATGAATAGAATAAACAAAAAGGACAGGAATTCCTGTCCTTTTTGTTTTAATGATTAAAGTGAAATATCTTTCTGCTCCGTCTTCTGATATTTTAATAAGTTAAAGGATAAACAAGCAGAACATAAAATAAGAAAAGCGGCGATAATATAAATAGTACGAACGCCGAACATATCAGTAATAATTCCAACGCTAAGCATAGAAAGACCAGAAGCTGTCGAGAGAAGTGCACCATGAGCTGTATACATCTTCGATAATAAAGAAGGAGTGACGCTTGATTGTAAAACCGTCGTTTGAGAAATATCTCTAATTTGATAACATGGCCCCATTAGAACACAAAGAAATAGAGCAATAAATCCGCTACTTGTCATACCATATAAAAATGTAAGAATACTAAACATAAGAGAGCCTATCGCCATGGAGCGTATTAAATTTTTTTGAATATATGTACTCATTTTCCACGCTAATATCCCGCCAATTAATGTGCCGACGTAATAACTTGTGTTAATATATCCCCACCAATCTTCGCCTTTATGAAGAACAGTCGTTACATATGCCATCGTAATAGCACCGATCCATATCGTCCCTGCGAAAGTTTCAATTAAGTCCATAATTGTAACGATGCGCAGAGACGGGTGTTGAAATAACAGTTTCCATCCTTCTAATAATGCAGTAGTTTTCGAAGAAGTGGGTTCTGCTACTCGTTCAGCTTGTATAGATTGTAATGAAAGGTGTAATGTAATACATCCGAAAATCATCAATATGTTATTAATCATGAGTGTCGAAGTAACGCCAATGAGAAGAACAATTATGCTTGTAAATGAGTATGCAGCGGCTTGTATAATTTGTGTTGAAAAGGAAAAGGCACTATTTACTTTTACTAATTTTTCTTGTGGTGTTAAGCGCGGGATAACGGCGTATAGTAGAGGAGCGCTCCAGCCACTACATAATGAAATGAAAATAACAAAAGTTAAAAGAGCAGAAATGTTTGTTGATAGTATAGGAAATAATATCATTAACAATATTAAAAGAGCTGTTTTAATCCATTGTAGAGTATATAGCAATGAATAAGATGGAAACCGATTCATTATAAGTGGTGCAGAGGTGTTCGCGATAAGATTTGTGATAACTTGTAATAATGGAAAAAGAGCAGTAATTGTAGCTGATCTAGTTGTGATATAGATGTGAGTTGTAATAATCATTATGTATACAATGTCAGCGAGAGTAATGCATATTTTGGAGCCCAAATAGTAAGTTAGTGAACGTTTAGGCAATAAGAATACCACCTTTCAAATCAATACTGCTTTTTAATTTTAATTATTATAATCTGTAATTTATATTTTTGAAAGAATTAAATTTTTTGTCATTTTTTGAAAGGGGTTTTCGTGTATAATGAAGAATATATTAATATAGCATTATATTAATGCTTGTTGTAACAGCGAATACATATAATAGCTTGTAGCAAACGCCCCCTCTATGAGAAAGGGCGGATAAACCATTCTTTTCTTCATATACATATAGAAAATGAGAAAGAAAGTGAGGGTTGCATATGGCTGGATGGGTGATTTGGTTTATAATAGCGGGTATTTTATTTATTGCAGAAATGTTGTCGATTACGTTTTACATGCTTTGGCTTGGAATTGGAGCTGTTGTCGGAGGTCTTATTGCTTTGTTTGCTCCTGATGCACTATTTTTACAAGTCGTTGTTGGGGCGATTGTAAGTTTAACATTGACTTTCTTTACGAAAAGAATTTCCAAAAACTTTCGAGAAGCAAAAGGTTTTACTGATACAGTAGATAAACTTGTTGGTAAAAAGGGAATTGTTATGCAAACGATTACAAGTGAAGTGAACGGTATTGTGAAAGTGGATGGAGATACTTGGACAGCTATTTCGGATACTCCTATTGATGCTGGAGAAAAAGTCGTTGTTATACAGAGGCATAGTACTATTTTACAAGTGAAAAAGGAGAGTGAATAAATATGGCAGTAGCATTAACGTTAACGATTATTTTCGCATTGATTGTCGTTGTATTTATTGCATTGACAATTAAAATTATTTCTCAGCAAAAAGTTGGGGTCGTTGAAAGGTTTGGTAAATTTCAACGGATTATGCACCCAGGATTAAATATTCTAATCCCAATTGTAGACCGCGTTCGTGTATATCACGATTTACGTATTCAACAAACGAATGTACCACCACAAAAGGTAATAACGAAAGATAATGTACAAGTAGAAATTGATACAATTATTTTCTATCAAATTGTTGAACCAGAGCTTGCGACATATGGTATTTCAAACTATGAATATGGTGTTCGTAATATTACATCTGCAACAATGCGTCAAATTATTGGTAAAATGGAGCTTGATGAAACATTATCAGGTCGTGAAAAAATTTCAACAGAAATTCGTTTAGCACTTGATGAAGCGACAGAAAAATGGGGCGTTCGTATTGAGCGTGTCGAAATAGTCGATATTAATCCACCAAAAGATGTGCAAGTATCAATGGAAAAACAAATGAAAGCAGAACGTAATAAACGTGCGATCATTTTAGAAGCTGAAGCAGCGAAACAAGATAAAGTCCTTCGTGCTGAAGGGGAAAAACAAAGTAAAATTTTAATGGCTGAAGGGGATAAAGAAGCGCGTATTCGTGAAGCGGAAGGTATACGAGAAGCGAAAGAATTAGAAGCGCAAGGGGAAGCGAGAGCGATTGAGGAAATCGCAAAAGCAGAACAAAACCGAATTGAATTACTTCGCGCAGCAGATTTAGATGAGCGCGTACTTGCTTATAAATCATTTGAATCATTGATTGAGGTTGCAAAAGGCCCAGCAAATAAAGTGTTTATTCCATCTAATGCAATTGAAACACTCGGTACTCTTGGGGCAATTGGGGAAATCTTTAAAGAGAAACAAACGAAGAAATTACCTTCGTCAGATACAGAAAAAGAACAATAAGAGTGAGAAAGAGAAATGGGATGCCATTTCTCTTTTTTTTTTTTGCGTATATTACGAAAAGCTTGTACATATCCATGTATAAAGAAGGTGATACATTGAAAAAGTATGCAACCCGTATACATGGGAAGAAACTAATCTCGTTACTCTTTCTATATGCACTAGTCATAATTATTATTGCGTCGATTTTGACGTCGCTTTTACATACAATGAAATCGAATTACGTGAATCAATGGTTTGGAAAAGTATCGATGCAAGGTTTTGTTCAAATGATAGAAAGTGAGAATCGCTATTACGGATTTGATTATTTTAAGCAGAATAAAAGGGAGTCATTTGGAAATTTAATGTTCTCGATTGCGACGGATTTGAAAATTAAAGATTTAAGAACGTTTGTCGGTAAAGAAGTGCCTGGTATGTCAAAGTATTACTCTAACATTATCGTAGCTGGGGAAGGGACAAACTTTACGAATATCCCAAATGAATCTAGTGTACCGATTGAAGAAGTAACGAAAGAGCGAGAAGTAGCAAAAGATAAAGTTACAGAAGCTGAAAAGAATAATCCGGTTCAGAAAAAGAACGGAGCGAAAAAAGGTGAAAGTGCAGTATATATTTATCATACACATAGCTGGGAATCTTTCTTTCCGTTATTACCAGGGGCTACCGATCCATCAAGTCCAGATGTAAATGTGTCCTTACTAGGGAAACGTATGAAAGAACAACTTGAAGGACAAGGAATTCCGGTAGTTCATGATAAAACGAATATGGGGGATTTATTAGCGAGTAAAAAATGGAAATGGCCGCAATCATATAAAGCGTCTCATGAATATGTAAAAGAAACATTAGCACAAAATAATAAAATTGCGTTTCCGATTGATATACACCGTGATGATCAGCGGAAGAAGGTAACAACAAAAGTAATTAACGGGAAATCGTATGCAAGATTATATTTTATAATTGGGATGGAAAATGAAGGGCGCGCTGAAAATGAAAAAATTGCAAGAGCAATCAATAGTTATTTAGATGAAAACTATTACGGATTAAGCAGAGGAATCTTTCCAAAGTATAAAAAAGATGGAAATGGCGTTTATAATCAAGATTTATCTAAAAATGCGATGTTAATTGAAGTTGGTGGTGTTGATAATACATTAGATGAATTATATAACACAATTGATGTGTTGACGGAAGCGTTTAGTAAATATTATTGGAACAATGCGGAGAAAGTGAATGGGTGAGGAACGGGAAACCGTTCCTTTTTGTTATGGAAAGGTAAGAATGTGATATAATGGAATCTTGTGAATATTAAATGAGGAAGTAGGGGAAATATGCAAATACTACTAATACGCCACGGTGAATCAGAAGCGGATATTTTAAATGTACATGAAGGTCGAGCTGACTTTGAATTAACAGAAAAGGGAAGACAGCAAGTACAAAGACTTGTACAGAAAGTGAAAGCAGATTTCCCGCCAGATTTCATTTGGGCAAGCACATTAAAACGTGCCCGCGAAACTGGTGAAACATTAGCAGGAGGAATTGGGTGCCCAATTCAACTAGAAGAAGAATTAATGGAGTTTAATAATGGGGTACAAGCAGGGTTATCATTTGAAGAAGCGAAAAAATATCCAGAGCCAAAATTTCTTCATGATCGTTTTGAAAACGGGGAATCATTTATTGAATTTAGAATGAGAATAGAAGGAATTTTTTCTAAAATCGTGACAGAGAATACATATGACCGAATTGCAATTGTTGCACACGGTGGTGTAATAAATAGTATTTTACGATCGTTTTTCCAAATGCCAATTAGCATGGACTATTATTTTAAAATGGGAGATACGGGAATTAGTTTGATTGAACTTACGGATAAACAGAAAACTATTCATTTTATAAATGATACAAATCATTTAGAGGGAATGTAAGAGGATGTGTCCAAAGTTGTATTTTTCGATGTTGATGGTACCCTTTTAAGTGAGATTGATAGAAGTATGCACGAAAGTACAAGAGAAGCGATACAAAGGTTAATAGATAAAGGGATTCACGTAGTTGTTACAACCGGGAGACCATATAGCTTATGTTCACAATTTAAAGAGCTGGGCATAAACACGTTTATTTCTGCAAATGGTGCACGTATAAAATGTAGGGAAGAAGTTATACATAAATCGGTACTTTCAAGTGAAATTGTTCATGATATTTCAAATTTCGCTGAATTACATGGTTATAGTGTTTCTTATTTTACAGAAGAATTTGCAATGAACGGTATTGCCTCGGATAATGAACGTGTAATTCAAGCGCTTAACGAGACATTAAATTTAGGAAGGTATCCTGAAAAAAGCAGGGATTTGTCAGAAGAAGTCTATTGTTTATGTCTGTATGCTGATGAAACAGAAGCTCAAAAATTCTTTGAAAGATATCCAGCACTTACGTTTGAACGTTTTCATGGTTACGTTATGAATGTGTTGGAAGATAGTAAAGTATCGAAGCTAACTGCAATGCAAAAGGTATTGGAACATCTGAAAATTTGTAAATCAGAAGCAATTGCTTTTGGTGACGGTGGAAATGATGTTGAGATGTTACAGTATGTAGGACTAGGAATTGCGATGGGGAATGGTGGAGAAGAGTTAAAAACAAGAGCAGATTTCGTTACAAAGAAATCAAGTGAAGGTGGCATTTCTTTTGCTTTAAAAGAGTTTGGGATTATTTAGAAATATTAGTTAGTCAGTGTGAAAAATCCTGTTTTAAAAACAGGATTTTTTTGTCTAACAATATTCTTGCAATAGAAGGAAGAAAATGAGTATAATGAAAAGTAGTTAGGTAAGCTAATTAAATAAAAGGAAGGAGAGTGAAAATGAATGGATTCAAAAAAAGATGCTCTTCCTTTAGGGATTGAGCCATATGCAGAGTTAATAAAAAAGACAGCATCAGCGGATACGGATCCAATCGCAGCAAAACTTGGTTTGTTAATGTTATGGACGTCTGATAATGTTCTAGATGCAGTTGACGTAGATTTAGCTCCGCTTGGTATTTCAGAAAGTAAATTAGATTTTTTACTGTTGTTTATTTTGCGTGAAATGGAATCGAATGGGGGAGAAGTGAACATGAGCCCTTCGGATATTGCGAGCCGATTAGGGATTACACGTGCTTCTGTCACTGGCTTATTAGATTGGATGGAGAAACGAGAGTTAATCGTAAGATTCAATCATTCTGAAGATCGAAGAAGATTAAAGGTGAAAATTACTCCGAAAGGAAAAGAACTAGTTGCGCATTCTTTACCGACTTTTTGGTTATCTTGCGCGTCGTTAGTTGATGAATTTAGTCAAGAAGAGCGTCAAACTTTAGAGAAGCTATTAAATAAAATGCAAGTAACTATGCAGAAGAAATTAGGAGAAGGCAGATAAAGAAGTTGATTGTGTGAGTCGACTTTTTTATTTAGACATATAATTAGGTTGCCTTATTATATGTCTAGCTAATTTGATGAAGGGTGGTGATATGTCTTTTAACGTAAACAAATTAAGTACGTGTTAAAGGAATGTCGTTTTGAGTAGTTTACTTTAGATGTTTTAAACCGATGGGGAAAATCATTGTAAGGGGGAGATTTTATGATGGAAATATCAAAAGAAGTAAATAGTGAAAGGAATTACACAATAATGACAGCGGTGTTATGTTGGGCGGGCATGGTAGTTATGTCCAGCCTATATGTGACGATTCCTTTAACCGCTCTATTTTCAGACCTTTTTAAGGTTTCATTAGCACAATCTGCGGCTACAGGCAGTATATTTTCTGTTGGCTTTGCTATAGGTTGTTTGTTATTTGGGGCAATCTCTGATAAATATGGGAGAAAAAAAGTGATCTTTATTGGACTACTTGCACTGTCGATTGTTTCTTTTTTCTTAGGGATTGTGGATAGTTTATTTTGGCTTGTTATTCTTCGAGGGTTACAGGGGATAGCAGCAGCTACATTTTCTCCAGTAGCGTTAGCTTACGTTGTAGAAATGTTTCCAGTAGAAAAAAAGGTTACAACAATAGGATTTGTTAGTACCGGTTTTTTAGTAGCTGGAATTGCAGGACAAGTAATAAGTACAGCTGTTAGTCAGCATTTTGGATGGCATATGGTGTTTTTTCTTCTTAGTATTGTCTATATCATTACTGCTGTATGGATTCATTATTCTCTTCCGAAAGGGGAAATGTCTCAATCCAATACTGATATTTTGGGACCAATTAAACAGATGGGTAAAGTTTTTACACATAAAAGCTTAGTATTGAGCTATATGATTGCATTTGTTTTATTAATGGCTTTTGTTAACATGTATACTGTTTTAGGGAATTATTTGAGCTCTCCTACTTACAATTTAATTCCAGAACAAATTCTTTATTTTCGCTTAGCGGGGCTATTTGGTATGTTGCTGTCACCACTTGCGGGTCGTTTAACAAAGAGGTTCGGAGTAAGGCAAGTTCTTCAGGGCGGATTGTTGGTTGCTATTTTTAGTTTAAGTTCAATGGGCTTTATTTCGAACCTGCCGCTACTTGTAATGATGAGTATCTGTTTTGTAATAGGTATTGCTATATCCGTTCCGTCTTTAGTTTCTCTTGTCGGCCAATTAGGAGGAAAATCAAGGGGAATAGCAGTTTCTATTTATACTTTCGTTTTATTTTTAGGAACTAGTATAGGACCTATTATTTCTATTTATCTTATGAAAATAGGGGACTATGCTCAGACGTTTATTTTATTAGGATTGATACTCTTTATTGGTTTTGTTTCCACTCTTTTTATTCGAATAAAGGAATGCAAGGATCTTTAATATGCTCAACTAATAAAATATGAATTTGCCCGCGATGATGATAAAAATGTGCAACGATTTCAAGCAACCATTCGAATCGAGAGTAAGAAATACCCCAATAAGCAGTCATAATTTCCGCTAATTCTTCATTGGAATAGGATAAAAAAGTTTTAGAAAGTAAATCGTACCCTTGTATCATCGTTTGCTGTATTTGAGTAATTGTTTCTGGTGTTTGTTCTATATAAAAGGTATGTAAGTCTTTTTCCGTAATACCATTTAATATGAGTAAATCAGCGTGGCAAATAAGGGAAAGATGTGTACACATTTCAAATAATGACCGCTTTGATTCAATCGACTTTATTTTCAAATCACTTTCAGTATATTGGTTCAGTATTTGAATGGAAGTATCGATAGCAATTTTAACTTGATTCAATGCAGATGGAACAAACATTGTAATTATTCTCACCTCCGTATATAATAGTTTCTTAAGGGTATTATATCATACTCAAAATTCCGAAAATTCTAGTAGTTTGACTAGCATAGTGAAAAGTATTATATTGTAAAAGGTCATATGAAACGTGAAATAGAATGGAATGTAATTATTGAGTTAGGAGTTAGACCAATGAGCTTGAAATATGGAAGAGATACAATTGTTGAAGTTGACTTAAATGCGGTAAAACATAATGTAAAAGAATTTAAAAAACGTGTGAATGATGAAAATATTGCAATGATGGCTGCTGTAAAAGCGAATGGGTATGGTCATGGGGCAGTTGAAGTTGCGAAATCGGCTATTGAAGCAGGAATAAACCAACTTGCAGTTGCATTTGTAGATGAAGCAATTGAATTAAGAGAAGCTGGAATCACTGTACCTATTTTAATTTTAGGATATACACCAGTAGCAGCTGTAGAAGATGTAATTCAATATGACGTTATGATGACTGTTTATAGAGTAGAAGATTTACAAGGTATAGATGAAGTTGCAAACCATCTTCAAAAGAAAGTGCGAATTCATGTGAAAATTGATACAGGAATGAGCCGTATTGGTTTACAGGAAGAAGAAGTTAAACCGTTTTTTGAAGAGTTAAAACGTATGCGATATGTAGAAGTAGTAGGGATGTTTACACATTACTCTACCGCTGATGAAATAGATAAAACTTATACAAATATGCAAACAAGTTTGTTTGAGAAAGCTGTAAATACAGCGGAAGAATTAGGAATTCATTTTCCATATATTCATAGTTCAAACAGTGCAGGATCAATGGAACTTAGTAACACATTTCAAAATATGGTTCGTGTCGGTATTGGAATTTACGGTATGTATCCTTCAAGAGAAGTGGATCATACAGTTGCGTCCTTACAGCCAGCGTTGTCTTTAAAATCAAAAGTAGCTCATGTTAAACATGCGAAGAAAAATCGTGGTGTTAGCTATGGGAATACTTATGTAACAACGGGCGAAGAATGGATTGCAACTGTACCGATTGGTTATGCTGATGGTTATAATCGTCAGCTATCTAATAAAGGGCATGCACTAATAAACGGAGTACGAGTACCTGTAATTGGCCGTGTTTGTATGGATCAGCTTATGCTAGATGTTACAAATGCAATGCCAGTACAAGTAGGAGACGAAGTTGTATTCTACGGCAAACAAGATGAAGAAGAGATTGCGGTGGAAGAAATAGCAGATATGTTAGGTACAATTAATTATGAAGTTACATGCATGTTGGATAGAAGAATTCCACGTGTTTATAAAGAAAATGATGAAACGACTGCGGTTGTAAATATACTAAGAAAAAAATAAGAAAAAACTGAATCGATATGATTCAGTTTTTTTATTTTTGACAAATGAAAAATGTTCTATTTATACCGTGTAGTTGTATATTGTTACATCCTACAGATTTTAAAGAGGTAATAAATTCGTCTCTAAAATAACATGCTTCCTCGATAGAAAAGTCACTCCTATTCCAACAATCTATAATAATCATACTTTGTCATAATTTCAAAACCACATTGTGTATATAGTTTTAAAGCATTGTTATTTTTCGTTTCGACGTCTAGTTCAATTGTTGAAACTCCTTCTTTAATAAGTGTATGTACCATATAACTAAGAATATCTTTACCATATCCTTTACCTTGATAAGAAGGATGAACTGCAAATCCTGATAGTGTAGTAGATTGCTCATGCTCAGTAACTGTAATCGTTCCTATCACTTTTTCATCGATAAGAGCACTGTAAACTTGATGGGAAGATGAATTCATCATCTTTTGTAACCATGTGGATGTATTTGCTGCCGAATCTCCAAAAGCTTCACTAGCGATTTCTATAAGATCAGGAAGTAATTCAGAAGATGCAACGGTAAGATTAATATTATTTTTCATTGTTTTTTGTGCTTCGTTTGTTTTGAACTCCATACCGTATTCACTGTATAAATAAGGAAAGTTCATTTGTTTTGCAAATGATTTCCCTGAAATAGAGTCACCATTAATTATAAGAAGGGCTTCATCAGCCTCTCTTTTTTGTATTTCTTTCATTGCGGTTTGTAAAAGAGTAGTGCCTATATGTTGTTTCCTATAGTTCGGATGAACAAACCCTATTAACTCTAGTTTTGTTGGTCTCTCAAAGTCATACATACTTAATGCACCGATTAATTGAGTATCATCATAAAATAGAAAATCATTTACCACTTCTATATTACGGGCAGTTAAAAAGTTTATATGTAAATCTGACGAGTAATCAATTTGATCGTGTTGTCCGCAAATATGAGATAAATCTTTCATTTGCTGAATTTCGTTTGCTGTTAAAGATTTCTTTTGTTCAATATTCATTTCATAATCCCTCTCATTCGTATTTAAAAATAGGATGGATGACTTAGCCACTTGTCTAACTCTACACTGCCCTGAACAGATAATAACCGGTATAAATATCGATAGGGATGTCTACATTCTTCAAGACGAGGAATGGGCATAATGGTTTCGTAACCTTGTTTAAAAGCATGAGCCTCTTTTTCTGTAAGTACATATTCTAATCCAATAAAATCAAACTCTCGTGGAGAAATTGCATAAGCCTCTGTATCTACTAAACCAGTAATAGATTCTCCATCTGATAAAAACTGAGTAGGATCCATATCAATTAAAACAAGTGTAGATTCCTTCGGTGACGGCAAGGAAGAGAGCTGTGACTCAAAAGTATGAAATGCGTTTTGGATGCTCGCGTTATCGGAATAGAACTTATTTACAAGATCTTTACTGACTTTTAATATGTGAGACTTAAATTCTTCTAGTGGAATGTGGAAAGTATTTGATGGGTTTCCTATAAACTTTGCTTGAAACGAATGAATTTCTGCTAGTCCTTTTCCAAGGCTGAATAAAATAGAATCAGGTTGTCCGATAAATGATTGCAGCGTATTTCCGGTTAGTTTTTCGACGATTACATACTCTCGCTCATTTAAAACATGTTTTTGCAAAATAGTCGGGATGGGTAAGGTAGTATGCTTTTTCAATAATGCGTGTATTGTTTCTAAATGATGTACATGCCTTGGATCAATTCCAAAAAGATTTTTACATCCCCACCAAAAATCATTGTTGGGCTCTTCAGTCATTTTTGAAGAGCGAACAATAACTTCTTCAGTTTCTGTTTTAACAAGAAACACGTCGCTTGCATGGTCTTCATAGCCTGGATGCAAAGCTTGAGCGGATAAAATAGGTGAAGTAAACAATTGTTGTAGCATGAAAGGACTCCTTATTCTGTAAATTCTATAAATTCATTATATAACAGAATATGTACCAAGTGGATAATGATGGTGACAACATAGAACTTAAATAAATTTATGGTGAGAAATCAGTGTGAAAATTATATTTTTCTAGTTTTGTATGAATTATCAAAATAATGTTTCTGATGATAAATCTGAAAAATGCCTGAATGTAAATCCCGTATTTTTCAATAAATGAAAGGTTAAGTCTACTTTTATAAGAGTTATAATGTAGGTTATGAAAAATATTTCTCAATAATAAAATGAAGAGAAAAATATGAAGAAGTAGAATAGATTACTTAATAGTTTTAAATTAATTAATATGATTAACTATTAATTATATTAGATAGGAGAGAATATTATGGCAAATGTACTCGTAATAAATTTCCCTGGAGAAGGTCATATAAATCCGACTTTAGCTATTGTAAGTGAGTTAATTCGGCGAGGGGAAACAGTTGTTTCGTATTGTATTGAAGATTATAGAAAGAAGATTGAAGCAACAGGTGCAGAATTCCGAGTGTTTGAGAATTTCCTCTCTCAAATTAATATTATGGAACGAGTAAATGAAGGTGGGAGTCCTTTGACGATGCTATCTCATATGATTGAAGCATCAGAGCGTATTGTTACTCAAATTGTAGAAGAAACAAAAGGGGAAAAGTACGATTACTTGATATACGATAATCATTTTCCAGTAGGACGTATTATAGCGAATGTTTTAAAATTACCTAGCGTTTCTTCTTGTACAACGTTTGCTTTTAATCAGTACATTACTTTTAATGATGAACAAGAATCGAGACAAGTAGATGAAACTAATCCATTATATCAATCTTGTTTAGCGGGAATGGAAAAATGGAATAGGCAGTATGGAATGAAATGTATTAATATGTATGATATTATGAATCATCCTGGTGATATTACTATTGTATATACTTCAAAGGAATATCAGCCGCGTTCAGATGTATTCGATGAATCGTATAAGTTTGTCGGTCCATCAATTGCTACTCGAAAAGAAGTAGATAGCTTTCCTATGGAAGATTTAAAAGATAAACAATTGATTTTCATTTCTATGGGAACAGTTTTTAATGAACAACCTGAGTTATATGAAAAATGTTTTGAAGCGTTTAAAGATGTAGAAGCGACAGTCGTATTAGTTGTTGGTAAGAAGATAAATATAAGTCAATTTGAAAACATTCCGAATAACTTTAAATTGTATAATTATGTGCCGCAATTAGAAGTATTACAGTACGCTGATGTATTCGTGACACACGGTGGTATGAATAGTTCGAGTGAAGCACTATATTACGGTGTCCCGTTAGTTGTAATTCCGGTAACAGGAGATCAGCCTTTAGTTGCGAAACGAGTGAGTGAAGTAGGAGCTGGAATAAGGCTTAATCGTAAAGAATTAACTTCTGAATTGTTACGTGAGACTGTAAAGAAAGTAATGTATGATGTAACGTTTAAGGAAAATAGTCGTAAAGTTGGAGAGTCACTTCGAAATGCTGGTGGGTATAATAGAGCAGTTGATGAAATATTTAAAATGAAAGTGAATTCATACTTAAAACTTAAATAAATGTTTGGAGCACACTTACTGAAATACGTAAGTGTGTTTTTATAAATAAATCACATAAAAAATCACTATAAAGGTGAAACTTTTGTGTATATAAACTGATATCTTTGAATTAGTAGTAAAATTACGTTAAAATAATACTAAGAAAATATATATGTTTTGGGGGTAATGAATGAAAAGAGTATTTGAATACGTATTATTAACAATTGGATCGATTATTGTAGCGGGTTCATTAGAGCTTATTTTAGCACCTAATGGATTAGTAGATGGCGGGGTAACGGCCATTGCTATTATGGCAAATAAAGTTGCTGGATTACCGCTTTATGGAGTATTTTTAGGACTTAATATCCCAATTTTACTATTTACTGCAAAAGTAATGGGTAAGAAGTTCTTTATCCGTACGTCTTATGCAAATGTTGTTACAACACTTGGATTGATTTATTTAAAACCATTTCCAGCAATTACAACTTCGGAATTATTAATTGTACTTTATGGAGGAGTTCTATTTGGTGTTGGTGTTGGGATTGTTGTAAAAATGGGTGGAGCAATTGATGGGTCAGAAATGTTAGCTGTTTGGATGAACAAGCATTTTAAAGTACCAATTAGTACATTTTTACTTGCTGTAAATGCGGTTATTTTCATTTTTGTTGCCATTTTATTTTCAATCGAACAAGCGATGTTCTCATTAGCTATTTTCTATATTGTTACGAAAATGATTGATTTCATATTAGATGGTATTAATCAAGGAAAGAGCGTTATGATTATTTCTGGGAAAAATAAAGAAATAGGCGATTTGCTTATGAAAGAATTGCAATTATCCGTTACGTATCTACATGGAGAAGGTGGTTTTTTAGGAGAGCACAAGAAAATCATTTATTGTATTACAAACCGTTTCATTTATCCAAAAATGAAAGATCTCGTTCTCTCTGTAGATCCAACCGCTATAATTGAAGCTTCCTATTCAACAGAAACAACTGGGGTTAAGCGTCCAGGAAGGACTGCTCGATTAGGAGACGTATCAGAAAAATAGTGTGTAAAATAACTCCACATAAGTATAACTTATGTGGAGTTATTTTACTTAGGGAACCAGGCTTCCTTTAGTAATTTGACTACAATTTCGATACTATCTTCGGGAATGCTGCCGAAACCGAGTAGTACATATGACGCCTCGCTTAAATTATGTACAGAATCATATGTAGAGAGTGGGTATAATTTGATTTGTTGGTTTGCAGCAGCATGAATAAGTTCTTGTTCGTTCATCCCATTATGAACATGAAGTACGATATGAAGCCCTGATTGTTCACCGAGTATATGAACGTTATTGCCCATTTCATTTGTAATAGATTTAACTAAAGAAATATGCTTTCTTTTATATAACGTACGACTTCGATTAATATGGCGTTCCCAATCCCCATTTTGAATAAAGGTTGCAAAAGCGAGTTGCTGTATTGTGGAAACAGTTTGTTTAAACTTACCTTCAAGCTCTTTATAGATTTTTAATAGATGAGTTGGTAAAACGATATACCCCATTCGCAAAGAAGGTAAGAAGGATTTCGAGAAAGTTCCCATATAAATAACGCGTTCATTTGAATCTAGTCCTTGTAAAGAGGGAATAGGTTTTCCTACATAACGAAATTCTCCGTCATAATCATCTTCAATAATATATCCTCCGCAATCATTGGCCCATCTTAATAATTCGAGCCTTCTAGATAATGGCATAATCATTCCAAGAGGAAATTGGTGTGATGGAGTGACGTATGCTACATTGGAACGTGATTCACGTAAAGCTGAAATACGAATCCCTTTATCGTCTAATGAAATAGGGTGAACAGGAAGACCAGAACTTTGAATCATGGCAGTTATACGGTGAAATCCAGGGTTTTCGATTCCGTATTCTTTTTTTGAACCAAGCAGTTGAAGTAGTAGCCAAAGAAGAGGCTGCGTACCGGCTCCGATAATAATTTGATCAGGTGAAGAATGTACCCCGCGGGCATGGTATAAATATTTTGAAATATGCTCTCGTAGAACGAACTCACCTTGAGGATCTTCTCTAGCAAATAATTCATTTTCATACTGGAATAAAGTTTCTTGTAATGCTCTTTTCCAGTTTGTAATTGGAAAAGCTTTTTGATCAATCAGCCCTTGGCTACAATCATAGTCATATTGTTCTTTTTTTATATTGTTAGCGCTGTTTGACACAACTTGTTGTTTATTTTGAATGACATCAATATCAACTTCTGCAACAAAAATCCCGCGTTTCGGTTTACTTTCTACATAACCTTCAGCTAGTAATTGTTGATAAGCAGATTCAACAGTAATACGGCTAACATTAAGTTGTACCGCTAAATTTCTGTGAGAAGGAAGGCGTGTACCGGCAGGCAGTGATCCCTGAGAGATTTCTCGTTTCATATATTCGTAAATTTGTAAATAAATTGGTGTTTTACTTTCTAATTGCAATGGGATAGTAAGATCCATTTTATGAATTCTCCTTTAAAAACTGGCCATATAAAAAATAATCGAACTGTCACTTAAGTGAGGGGCAGTTACTTTTTATAATAATGATATAACATTTAGAAAATTTTATAAATAGTAAGGAGAGAATCATAATGAATATTAGAGAAGTAGTAACAGAAGCTGATTTACATGATGTATTCCCCGTATTACAGCAATTACGAACGAAACTTTCAAGAGAAGAAGCAAGTTCTTTATTTCAAAAAATGAAAGAAGAAAATTATAAACTACTTTCGTTACAGAATGAAGATGATGAAGTTGTTTGTCTTGCTGGTGTAGCAATTTGTACGAACTTTTATAATGAGAAACATGTTTTCGTATATGACCTTGTAACTGCGGAAGCTCACAGATCGAAAGGATATGGTAAAGTTCTTCTGTCATATGTAGAAAAATGGGGGGAAGAAAAAGGGTGCAGTTCTATCGTTCTTACATCAGCGTTTCCAAGAGTTGATGCCCATCGTTTTTATGAAAGAGAAGGCTATGATAAGGTAAGTTATTCTTTTTATAAAGAGTTATAATATTAAGTAGGTTCTATGTGAGGTAACATATAGAACCTACTTTTATTTAGAAGTTTAAGATGAAGAGGGTTAATTGCTTATTTTGTCGAATAGTTTCTTTATAATTGAGACGATAATATTGAATGTAAAGAAGGTTAGGGGAGTTCATACTTGGAAAAAATTCAGAAACTATTAATCCCAAAAGGTGTAAGAGTTATCGTAATCTCTGATATTCATGGCGAATTAAATCTTTTAAAGGAATTATTACATAAAGTTAATTTTAAAGATGAAGATTATTTAATTATTAATGGTGATCTTTGTGAGAAAGGAAGAAATAGCATTGGCGTCGTAAACTATGTGATGGATCTAGTAGTTAGCAAGCCAAATGTTTATGTAGTTGAAGGGAATTGTGAAGTTGTAGTTGAAGCGCTTGTAAATGAAAATCCTGCGCTAATAAATTATTTATGTACGAGAAAGAATACAGTTTTTAATGAATGGTTAGCGAAATTGAACGTTACCGTTAATAAAGAAAGTGATATTTGTGAAGTGAAAAAAATATTGATGAGCCATTTTTTAAAAGAAATAAAGTGGCTAACAGAGCTGCCAACTGCTATTGAAACTGATGATTATATCTTTGTACATGCAGGCCTTGAAGATAGAGAGAATTGGAGACAAACAGACAGGGAAAATGCAATTGCAATGCCAGAGTTTTTTAATAAATCACATAGAGCGGATAAGTACGTAATTGTTGGACATTGGCCTGTTGTGAACTATTCCGAAGAGGCGCCGTCTAACAATCCAGTTATTGATAAGGAGAAAAAAATTATTGCGATTGATGGTGGTAATGCGATTAAAGAAGCAGGGCAATTAAACGCATTTATTATTCAGAGGACAACTTCAGGTGATACGCTTTCTTATACATATGTAGATCATTTTCCACAGTATGAGGTATTGGCCGATTTTAATGCGAATTCAGTAATGCAGGGCGGGGTTACATATCCACATTATTACATAGAACCTGTGGAGAGAATGAAAGGTTTTACCGTATGTAAACAACTAGGAACAAATGAATTACTTCATGTGAAAAACGAGTATATAAAGCAACTTGAATCAGGTGAGTATACAGTGAAAACGGATATTTCTTGTGCGCAAATCAGTATTAGAAAAGGGGATACAGTTTCTTTAATTGATGGTAGCTGCATGGGATATGATTTAATTAAAAAAGATGGCGTAGAAGGCTGGGTAGAGAAAGGAATTCTACTTGAGGTAGAAAAGAAGGGAAATACAATATTTAGCTAAAATGGGAGGGATATAACCTTCTGTTTTTTATTAACTATGTTACGAGTTCGTACTTCATCTAATTTTTTCCGAAGTTCCGTTTCTAAATTAAACTCGAAAAAATTGGCTAATTCACATAAATAATTCGTATCTTATAACAAAATTATACAATATAGAGTAGAGTTTTGTTTTGATTTTTCTGAAAAAAATTATAATTGTATATGAAATAAAGAGGAATGTAGGAGGAAATTATGCAAAACGTTATATTAAAGGGGAACAAAGTTACAATTCGTACAATAGAAGAATCAGATATAAAAACATTATGGAGCTTCATATATAAAGAAGAAAATCCAGAGTGGAAAAAATGGGATGCACCATACTTTCCAATAACAATGCAAGAATACACGCCATATAAAGAAAACTCACAAAAACGTTTAATAGAAGAGCCGCTATCGAATTTAATTGTCGAAAATGACGGTCAAATTATAGGGACAGTCGGATTTTATTGGGAACATAAACCGACGCGTTGGTTAGAAATGGGAATCGTAATTTATGACCCAGCATACTGGAATGGTGGCTACGGTACAGAAGCATTAACATTATATAGGGACTTACTATTTGAAAATATGGAGATTGGTAGAGTAGGGCTTACAACTTGGTCTGGCAATGAAAGAATGATGAAAGTAGCAGAGAAAATAGGAATGAGCTTAGAAGGTAGAATGAGAAAATGTCGTTATTATAACGGTACATACTATGATTCTATTCGAATGGGAATGATTCGTGAAGAATGGGAAGCGCTATGTGTAACGAAGGGGTGAGGAAGCATGTACGCTATCATTGCTACATTTGATTGTGTGTCTACTAATAAAGTTAGAGAATTGCAAAATGAATTAACGAATATAATTGAAACAAATGAACTAGCCGGAGTAGAACCACATATAACATTGGCTGATTATAAGGAGTTAGATGTTAATTTATATACGAAGAGATTAGAGGAGTTTGTAGCTTTTCAAGAGAACATCTCCACTGTAACTTTTCCTTCTGTTGGAACTTTTCCTACTAACGGAACGATCTTTCTAGCACCAACCATTAATGATGAATTATTAAGAATTCATCATTCTTATCATGATTATTTCAAAATTTTTCATGATAATCCACAGTCCTATTACGTTCCGGGAAAATGGATTCCGCATTGCACAATTGCAAATGGGTTAAATTTAAATCAATTTTTAAGTGTAATGGAATGTATATATGAAAAGTTTGATGTTACACTAGCTTCGATTGAGAAGTTAAAATTAATTAAAGTAAATTATGAAGATGGTTCTGCCGTTTCTTCTAGTATTTTAGCAGAATATAATTTAAAGAGAATGGAGACATCGAGATGACATATGTAATTAGAGAAATGAAGCAAGAAGATATTCATGCTGTACAAAACGTAGCAAAAATAGCTTGGCATGATACTTACGAAGGAATTATTCCGAGAGAGGTTCAAGATAGTTTTTTAGAGGAAGCATATTCTGATGAAAAAATGAAATATCGTCTTGAAAATACACATTTATTTGTTGCGGAAGAAGAGGGAGAAGTAATTGGCTTTGCAAATTTTTCACCAATTAGACTGCAAAACGAAGCAGAATTAGGTGCGATTTATTTGTTGCCAGATCAGCAAGGGAAAGGGATAGGGACAGCTTTGTTACAAAAAGGGATCACGACGTTAAAAGGGATTCGAAAAATGTACATTCATGTAGAAGCGGAAAATGAAAAAGGAAAACGATTTTATGAAGCAAAAGGTTTTGCGGCTTTAGAGCAATTTGAAGAAGATTTCGAAGGGCATATGCTGCAAACAGTGAGAATGGTTTTATACATATAAGGAGGATCAGAAATGAAAATTTTTGATTTCAGTGAAAAAGTGGGAGAGCATATATCAGCATTTCAATCTAACTTTATAATGTCAAAAATATTAAAACATCAAGGGAATATACATATCGGTTCTATGCATCTACAACCGAATGGAGTTATTGGGTATCATGAAGCAGTTGTATCTCAACTGCTTCTAATTGTACAAGGAGAAGGATTTGTTTGCGGATCAGATAAAGAAAAAGTGAAGATAGGAGCTGGACAAGCTGCGTTTTGGGAGAAGGGCGAGTTACATGAAGCGAGTACGGAAAAAGGATTGATGGCAATTGTAATTGAGTCAGACGGTCTTGAAAATGGTATTTCAATGATGATTAGAGGGCAGGGGGGAGAAAGGAATGATTACAAAAGCGGATGAGGAAGAAACGAAACAAATATTACATTATGCAGCTCAATCACTTTTCGAAGGAACGAGAGGGAATTGTCAACTAAGTACGGAAAAAGCGATTGAAATTACAAAACCTTTAGTAGAAAAAGGGGCATATTATATAGTTACAAAGGAAGAAAATAAAGTAGTGGGATGGATACTAATAGGAGAAAATGTGGACTATTTCTCTCGTGAAAAACTCGGTTTTATTTATGAATTGTATGTTTTTTCAGAGTATCGCGGGAGAGGATTATCACGAAAACTAATGAAAGCTGGGATCAAGGAACTACAAGAAAAGTATTCCGAAATTCGCTTGAATGTATTTGCAGGGAACTTTGCAAAAGAAATGTACGAAGATTTTGGCTTCGTTGAAAGACAAGTAATCATGACGTTGAAGTGAGAAAACGATTTTAAGTGGGCGAAGAAACAAGAAAAAGAAAATGAGTATGTAATTTGTAAAGGTTATATTCTGAATTTTGGGTAAAAAAGTTTTCTTTTTATTATTAAATAGAGGTAGAAACGCTTAGCAGTCCTTTTTTAAAAACATAATAAATTTATATTATATAATATAATGTTATTATGTTAAAAGAGAAATTTTGGAAAAATATCATTTTTTTATTTAGAAATTTTTAAATTATTGATATAATCAATTTGTAGAATTGATTTTGGGTTAATTTTACTATTTTTAAATTTTAAGGGGGATTTAATAATGGCAGGACAAATTCGTATGTCACCAGAGGAGCTTAAATCAAAAGCGACTCGATATGGACAAGGTGCAAATCAAATTGAGGACATTTTACGTCAGTTACAAAACTTACAAAATGAATTAAGAGGAGAATGGGAAGGTCGTGCTTTCGAAGGTTTTGATCAACAGTTCAATCAATTAAAACCAAAAGTACAAAACTTCGCAGAGCTATTACAAGAAATTAATATGCAGCTTAATAAGACTGCAGAGGCTGTTGCTAGACACGACGAAGATCTTTCTCGTAATTTCGGTCTACAATAAAAACGGGCAAAAGAAATATATAATTTAGCCATGCAACTTTCGTTGTATGGCTAAATTGCTTTAAAACTAGAGTAAGATAAGGAGTCCTTAACTTAATAGACTCGCAGCCGCAGGAGTGATAAGTAGTGAAAAAGTTTAAGTGGAGCATCTTGTTGTTTATTATTTTAGCTCTTGTGCTATCAACAGGAGTCTCCTATTTAGCATTAAATCAAAATGTTAAGAAAGCTAATGAGAATAGCACGCCAAAAATGACAGTTGCATTAGTAAATGAAGATCAAGGAACTGTATTTGAAGGGAATAAAATAGCGTTTGGAGATCAATTTGTTAAAAATGTAAATAAAAATACGAAACAAGAATGGTACGTAGTTAGTCGCGGAGTAGCAGAAAATGGTTTGAAAAATAATAATTACAATATGATGATTGTAATACCTAATGATTTTTCTAGGAAGGCCGTTGCGATTGATTCAGAACTGCCGGAGAAATTAGCGTTAAACTACAAAGTAAACGCGACTGGGAATAAAGATTTGAAAGCTGAAGCTGAAAATACAGCTTCTATGATTTTGGAGGACTTTAATAAACAAATAATTGATGTTTATTTTGCAAGTATTATCGGAAAATTGCAAGGCGCACAAGATAATATAGGTAAAATAATTGAAAAAGGAAACACTCAAACAAATATGTACAAAAAAGATGTACATAGTCCGTTGGCAAATTATACAAATCAATTTAAAACGGTACAAGACTATACAGGAATTTCTGTTAATAGTTTTAAAGGATTTCAGGATGTCTTAAAAGGGTTTGGTCAAACATTAGATGAAGGAAATAAATCTAATAATACTTATTTGGAAGGTTTTAATAACTTCCAAAAAATACAATCTGATAATAATCTGTTAGCGAATAATTTTACTAATCAATTTAATCAATACATGAGTGATATGAATACAGGCGATGTTTTAAAGCAGTTAAGTGCATTGGAATCCGCTAATAAAGTTATTACAAATCAATTTACGCTTTCAGAGAAAGAACCAAATATTTTAGCTGATGCTTCAGCAATTCAAAAATATTTAACAGATGTAAAAAAACAAGTGTCAGAATATGATACAGAACTTGCAGGGAAGTTAGAGAGTGACATTCAAGCAACGATAAATAAACGATTACAGAAGTCTCTTGCAAATGATGGACAACAAGAAGTATTTATAAATACGTTAATGAAACAACCAGATGTTCGAATAAAGCAACAAATCGAGAATTTAATTACAAAATTACCTAGTTTAAATATGGAAGAAATAGTTCAAAGTGATTTGCCAGATGAAACGAAATTACAACTGAAAAATGTAATTCGATTTACAAATAAATATAATAAAGAAAATAACTTTAATTATGATCCTGTAAATAAAATCTCTTTAGGAAATTCAATTAAAGAAGTAAAGAATAGTCTTTCTAAGGATGGAATTACATTTAGTGATACAGCGAAAGTAATCAAGATGGAATCACCTCAAACTATGAACATAAGTATTCCAAGTGGCTTTGAACTATACGGAAGTACAGGATCTTTGTATATTGATGATGTGGATCATACAAGTGAATTTCTTCAAAACGGAGCAGTTACAATACCTGCCCGTAATGAAGGGGATTTAAAAATTAACCTTCATGTGAAGTTAATAGATCCAAGCATCAATATAGATGTTTTCTCTCCAGTAACATGGGAATGGAGATTAAATGGAAATTACGAAAAAGAAACTAGTTCTGGAAAAGAAGAGCCTAAAAAAGAAGAACCTAAAAAAGAGGATGAAGGAACACAATCCAAAAATAGCAAGGTGGAAAATGTAGTTAATAAAACGCAGTATGGAATAATGCCGCTAGTACACACTGCTAAAAAACCTATCATTCAAAAAACGGAACAGGATAACAATGGTAACGGAAGGACCCCTGAAGGCGGAACGGGAACAGATCCAGGAGGAAATCCAGGAGGCGGAACGGGAACAGATCCAGGAGGAAATCCAGGAGGCGGAACGGGAACAGATCCAGGAGGAAATCCAGGAGGTGGAACGGGGACAGATCCAGGAGGAAATCCAGGAGGTGGAACGGGGACAGATCCAGGAGGAAACCCAGGAGGCGGAACGGGAACAGATCCAGGAGGAAATCCAGGAGGCGGAACAGGAACAGATCCAGGAGGAAATCCAGGAGGCGGAACGGGAACAGATCCAGGAGGAAATCCAGGAGGCGGAACGGGAACAGATCCAGGAGGAAACCCAGGAGGCGGAACGGGAACGGATCCGGGAGGAAACCCAGGAGGCGGAACGGGAACAGATCCAGGAGGAAACCCAGGAGGCGGAACAGGAACAGATCCGGGAGGAAACCAAAACCAAGGTGATAACTCAAAAGTTATTGAACGAACGACTAATCAAGTTGTACATCAAAAAACAGAAAAATTAACAACTAATACATCTAATGTACTAATTAAAGAAGCAGTAGATACTGTTCAAAGTTACCAAGGTTTACTTAGTCTGTACCAAATGTATTATGGGATTGACTTAAGAACGAAAGATGTAGGTCCTAAGCTAGAAGAGGGAAGTTTAGATGCAATTGCAACTGAACAATCTTTGTACTATGTATTAAATAAACAAAGCTTAATTGATTTAATTTCAAACCTTGTTTCATCTAGTATTACGACAGAAGTAAAGCAAGATATGGCAGGTTTAAAACAAAAAATAGACGCTTATCAACAAGTGATTACTAGTGCGGATCAAAATTCAATGCTACTAGCGGAGAAATTAAATGTAACGACGCAGCAAGCAACTAGTATGAATGAAAATTTAGGAGAGTATTTAAAAGGTTTAGCGAAATGGCGTGAGAGTAGCTTAAAGCTAGTTGAAGAACAGCAAGTGCTAACAACAAATAATACTGGTGAGCAAACAGCTGTTTTATCGTTAGATTCTGGTATTAAATCATTAATGATGCAAAGTCAGTCATTGGTCGAGAGTTCGAAGCATAGTTTAACAACATCAGACGATGTATATAAAACATTTGATCAAATTAATGGACAAGCAAAAGAAATTCAAGACAGTGGAACGACAATTGTTTCAAAGGCGGATTCATTATTAAATGACTTTACAAAGAAAATGGACGATGATAAATCATTCTCCAAAAACTTTACTAAAATTTTGGCTAATAGCCGAATTGGTGATCGCCAAAATGAAATGTTATATCAATTTTTATCTAGTCCAGTTCAGAAACAAAATGATGGAGTCATTGTAGCTGGTAATGCTTTTACACCATATTTAATTGTATTAACTTGTTTTATTGTTGCGTTATTTACAGCATACGCAATTGCGAATCAAGAAAAGAAACGAACGCAATCAGATCATTTTGAAGAGAAGTTCTCATTAATTGATATGAATGTACCAACTACAGTAGTGGCATTCGGTATATCAATTGTGGAAGGAATTAGTATAGGTATCATTTCTGGACGTCTTTTACAGTTCGGTCAAGATCAAAGTTTATTATGGATTGCGTTTATCACAATCATTATGATGGCGTTTGTATTGGTCTCAACATACTTATTACGACAAATAAAAATGGTAGGGATGTTTATCTTATTAGTATTTTTAAGTATGTATCTATTTTTAACTGAAGCAGTTGGAAGTAAAGTAGACCAAATGTCTTCTGTAGGTAAATTGCGTCAATTTTCACCGCTTCAATATATAGAAGGTTTTCTAAATGATTTTATTAGCGGTAAAGATACAGGAAAAGTTATTTTTATCGTATTGTTTGTAATTGCCATTATAGGATTAGTTAGTAATCTATTTGTATGGCACAAGAAATGGGAGGAAAAAGAAGTAAATGATCAAACAATGGAGCATAGTGGTTAAGTTATCATTTATTTGTTTCCTTTTACTGTTTGTCGCGCTACCGATTAGGAGCGCGGCGGACAGTTATCTTGGTGATGATGGAAAGATTCAGTTTAAAGTAGACCGCTTTGAAGATAAAGACCAAGAAAAAAATAAAAAGGAACATAAGGAAACAGAATTAGATAAAGCATCGATTGAGTTATTTAATAAAGATATAGAAGAAGAAATTCAAAAAAAGAAAAAGAAAGAACAAAAAGAGATGGAATCCTTAAGAGATTCTCTTTTTATAAAACAAAAAGAGAATAATCGTGTTAAAGATACGAAAAATAGTTTGTTTAGCAGTGAATACGTTGTAAGAAAAAGCGCTGATGAAGTAGCAAGTAATCAAACAATGAATGAAAAGCCAATCAGTACAACAATAATCATATTGTTAGGCGGCAGTGTTTTACTTATTTGCATCGGTATTTATACGGTTCTTCGGAAAAGTTGGAGGTAAAGTAATGGCAATACAAACGCATATTAATGTAACGGTAGATTTTAGTAAATGGAATGGAAATACATATGATTTGCGTATTCCGAATCATCAATCTATTAAATATTTATTGAAAAACTTATTAGATACGTTAAAGATTGATAATCATGAAGGTTCACATTTTGTAATGAAAGTGAAAAATAAGTCAATTATTTTAACAGATAATGATCGTTTAATTGATCACCAAATAACAGACGGAGATATTTTACAAGTTTTATAAAGAATATTTCTTACTTTTAGTTTTTTGAAAATAAGTTATTACTGGTTATAAAGAAAAGGAGAAGAGGATAAACATGACGGAAAAAACAATTCAAATTGATGCAATGAACTATCAATTTCAAATAGAAAAGGAAAATTGGAAATTGGAGATGACAAAATCTCAAACACGTATAAAAGACTTCCGTCAATTTGATGTAATTACGGGCGCATCATCTGAATTTGTACCATTAACGATAGAGGAAACGGATGATATGTTTACCTTTATATTTCAAGTGGATAAAAAATTATATAAGTGGGATGATCTTAGCCGTTTTGGAAGAAATGAGAAATTAAGACTGCTTCGAAATGTTGCGCAGTTTCGTAAATATTTAAATAAACGAATCACGTTCTTTTTACATCCGGACAATATAGTTTTTAATGCTAATCTAATGCCAAGTATTATACATAGAGGAATTCGAGATATTGTTCCACCAACCCCGTTGTTAGAAGAGCAATTTTTAGCACAATATAAGTGTCTAATTATCGCTTTATTCTCCCAAAAGCACAATTTTGATGATTTGTATGCTGGTTTACTAAAAGATGCAAAAGAAACAACATTTGAACAGACGGTTGCTCAAATGGAAAGCTTAGATGCATTACTGCAGTTTCTTGATGACAGCTTTGAGAAGGAACAAACAAAAACAGAAAAAAATATGCAGTTAGTACCTAAAAAGAGCTATAAATCGTTTAAATACTTAGCTTTTTCCTTCATAGCGGCGACAGTTATTTTAGCTGCTCCTTTAATATATTTCACTTTTATAAAATTTCCTTATCAAAATAAATTATTAGAAGCAAATGCGAGTTTCATAGCAACTGATTATGACAAAGTAATTGCGCAATTAAATGAAGAGGAATTTGAATCATTACCGATTGCATCTAAATATGAGTTAGCATTTGCATACATTACAGCTGAAAAACTAGGTGAAGATCAAAAGAAATCAATTATGAAAAATATTAGTTTGAAAAGTGATGAAAAGTATTTGCTGTATTGGATGTATAACGGAAAAGGTAATTTTGATCAATCATTAGATTTAGCTAAGACACTTGATGATCCTGAGCTTATTATGTACGGCCTTGTTAAACAAATTGAATCACTGAAAAATAATCCGGATTTATCAGGCGAAGAGCGTGATCAAAAGTTAAAAACATATGAGCAACAATTAGATGAATATCAAAAGAAATATGGCAAATCATCAAACGATAAAGACTCGTCGAACACAGAGAAAAAAGAGTAAGCAAGCACTTGATGAGACAGTTGAAAAGGAGCAGTGAACACGGATGGAGCAACTATTAGTATTGACTTATGGAGACAAAATATATAAGTGCACATTACATCCAAATGAGCAATCAATAGTGTCGATTGGAAAAGAGTGGACAAATGATATTACGAATCCAAGTTTAGAACAAGAAGTAGAGTTAAAGTGGAATAATGAAGTAAATGCTTGGATGGTACAAAATCAATTAATAGAGTTCAATAAGGAATTTGAGATTGGAAAAACTAAAGATGTGAGCTTGAAAATCTTTATATCTATTATCGGCACAAATAAAGTGTTTGATATAGGGACGAAACATTCTCTTACATTGAGTCAAAACAGTTTTGATGATATTTCTATTACCGGGACAAATGTAGATTTAATGCTATCTCGTGAAACGTTGTACGATTCTTTTAGAGTAAACGTATATGAAGGGGATGTATTTCATAATTATACGAAGCTAAAAGATAGCGCTATGTTAGAAGCAGGAGATCAATTATATTTTGATGGTGTTTTAGTAGAGATAGGCAGTGAAGATATTCAAGTATTGTCTTCAGAAGAGAACGTTAAATCTACGTTACCTATTTTAGTAGAATCAGAAACGAATTATCAAAGTGGTTATCCAGACTATCATCGTTCACCACGTATTATTTACCGTGAACCAGAAGAGAAAATGACAATTGCAAAACCTTCAAGTATGCCGTCAAAACCGACTGAGCATTTGGCGAGAATTATTGCACCATCTCTTGTCATGATTGTCGTAACAGTATTACTTGCTATCTTTATGAAATATGGAATGTTTATTATTGCATCGATTGCGATGACATTAGTAACGATTATTGTTTCTGTCACATCTTATATAAAAAATTTAAAGCAATATAAAATTGACATTGTTGAACGTGATAAAAGTTATAGAGCGTATATAAAACAAAAAACGAAAGATTTACATGCAGAAAGTGAAAAGCAGCGTCATGCATTACAATTTCATAATCCAAATGTTGAAGTAATACGTAATATGGCTGTGCAAGTAAATCCACGTATATATGAAAAAACAATGCTACATCATGATTTCTTAACATTTAGCGTTGGGACAGGACAAGCTAATACGAGTTTTGAAATCCAATTTAATGAAGAAGAATTTAGTCAAACGAAGGATGAATTAATTGATATAGCGCGTGAACTAAGACAGCGTTATCTTTCTTTGGAAGATGTACCTGTTGTAACAGACTTGATAAATGGACCGGTTGGCTATATTGGACAACGCTCTTTAGTGTTAGAACAATTACAATTATTAGTTGTGCAAACCGCGTTATTCCATAGTTATTATGACTTGCAGTTTATTACTATTTTTCCTGAAGAAGAAAAAGAAAAATGGGATTGGATGCGCTGGCTACCTCATGGAAGTGTTCGCGATATAAATGTACGTGGATTTGTATACCATGATCGTAGCCGTGATCAAGTGTTAAATAGTTTGTATCAAATATTGAAAGAACGAAAATTAAAACTAGATGAAAAAAGTTCAACTAATGAAAAAATGTACTTTGCACCGCACTATGTCGTTCTCATTACAGATGAAAAACTAATACTAGACCATGTTGTTATGGAATTCTTTAATGATGATCCGAGTCAATTAGGTGTATCACTTGTATTTGTACAAGATGTTATGCAAAGTTTACCGGAGCACGTGAAAACGGTAATTGATATAAGAGATGCAAAACAAGGGAACATCATCTTAGAACAAGGAGAGCTTGTTAACCGTCAATTTAAATTGAATCATGTACCGAAAGGGTTCAATTTAGAAGATGTCTCACGTGCATTGGCACCGTTAAACCATTTGCAAAACTTAAAAAATAGTATTCCAGAAAGCGTAACATTTTTAGAAATGTACGGTGTTGAGAAAGTAAAAGAACTGAATATCACAAGTCGCTGGGAGAAAAATGCAGCGCATAAATCTTTAGCTGTACCACTTGGATTACGTGGTAAAGAAGATATCGTAAACTTAAATTTACACGAAAAAGCACACGGACCACACGGGTTAATAGCAGGTACAACAGGTTCAGGTAAGTCGGAAATTATACAATCGTATATATTATCTCTAGCAGTCAATTTCCATCCTTACGAAGTAGCCTTTCTACTAATTGACTATAAAGGCGGCGGTATGGCGAATTTATTCAAAAACTTACCGCATTTATTAGGAACAATTACGAACTTAGATGGAGCACAAAGTATGAGAGCGCTCGCATCAATTAAAGCTGAATTGCAAAAAAGACAACGCTTATTTGGGGAAAATGATGTAAACCATATTAATCAGTATCAAAAATTGTATAAAGAAGGCTTAGTAAGTGAACCGATGCCACATCTATTTTTAATTAGTGATGAATTCGCGGAACTGAAGTCAGAACAACCAGAATTTATGAAAGAGTTAGTTTCAACAGCGCGTATCGGTCGTTCACTCGGAATCCATTTAATATTAGCTACGCAAAAACCGAGTGGTGTTGTAGATGATCAAATTTGGAGTAACTCGAAATTCAAACTAGCATTAAAAGTTCAAAATACGTCAGATAGTAATGAAATTTTAAAAACACCAGATGCTGCTGAAATTACATTACCAGGACGTGCGTACTTACAAGTTGGGAACAATGAAATTTATGAACTATTCCAATCAGCTTGGAGCGGAGCAGACTATGTAGAAAATAAAGAGGATAAAGAACATTTAGACGCAACAATATATGCAATAAATGATTTAGGACAATATGAAATATTAAGTGAAGACTTAAGTGGACTTGGTAGCAGTAAAGAAGTAATAAGCGTACCATCTGAACTGGATGCTGTTATTGACTACATTCACGATTACGCAGAAATAAATGAAATTGAAGCGTTAGCTAGACCGTGGTTACCACCACTTCCAGAAAGCGTATATCTACAAGACTTACATGCTATTCAGTTCAAAGAAGCATGGACGAAAGAAAAGAAACCATTAAAAGCAACAGTTGGTCTACTAGATCAGCCTGAATTACAATCACAAACACCATTAACACTAGATATTAGTAAAGACGGACACGTAGCGGTCTTCTCAAGTCCAGGCTACGGAAAATCAACATTCTTACAATCAGTCATTATGGATGTAGCTCGTCAGCATAGTCCGGAGCATTTGCATGTGTATTTATTAGACTTCGGAACAAATGGTTTAATGCCATTAAAATCTTTACCGCATGTGGCAGACATCATTACATTAGATCAAGTTGAAAAATGCGAGAAATTTCTTCGTCGCATAGAAGACCTATTAAAAGATAGAAAGCAATTGCTAAGTAAATATGGCGTTGCAAGTCTTGAAATGTATGAGAGAGCTAGTAAAGAAGTATTACCAACAATATTAATTACGTTAGATAACTATGATTCTGTTAGAGAAGCTGGATTTGTCGAAGACTTTGAACGCATTGTTGCACAAATTGTACGTGAAGGGGCAGCAGTAGGAATTCATTTAATGCTTACGGCTACACGTCAAAATGCATTGAGAGTACAAGTAAATACAAATATTAAACTACAAATTGCTCTATATATGATAGATGAGGCAGAATCTAGAGCTATTGTAGGAAGAACAGAGTTAAAAATTGAAGAATTAGCAGGACGTGGTTTAGTTAAAATTGACGAACCAACAATCTTCCAAACAGCTTTACCGACAAATGGAGAAGATGTCCTTACTCGAATTGAAAATATACAAGCTGAAGGAAAAGAGATGGATTCCTTCTGGAATGGAGAAAGACCGAAAGCAATTCCTATGGTACCTGAAGTTCTGGAATACAAAGAATTTATTGCATGGCCAGAAACAAGGAAAATTATTGAAGCAGGCAAACTAACATTTGGTGTAGAAACAGAAAGCGTTACACCTCTCGAATTAGATTTAACGGAAGCGTCTAATATTGTTGTAGGGGGAATTAAGAAAGATGAAGTTGAAAATGTAGTTCATCAATTCCTTCAACAGTTAGCAGACAGTGGTCACTTTGACCTAGGTTTAATTGATACAAGAACACGCAATTTCTCAAACTATAGAGAGAGCTCTGCTTTATATGTAGCTGAAAAAACAGGAATTGAGAAAACGATTAAACAAGTTACAAATGCTTATAAATCGAGAGAAGCGGCGTTTAAAGAGGAGCAGGAAGCATCAAGTGAAACAGTGAACCCGGCAGAATTTATTAAGAAATTTAAGCCGATTGTAATCGTAATCGCAGATGTAAATGATATTTTAAGTAATTTAGAAGATAGCGATATATATAGTTTGGCGGAATTAATAACAAATGGTGCATTTATGGGCATCCACTTCGTAATTGGCTGTGATGTTGATTCAATTGACAGTCGATACGACTTAGTTTCAAAAACAATAAAAACGCAATCTCATGTTATTTTACTTAGAAAATCATCAGGCCAAATGGTCTTCGATGTATCTAATAAAGATTTAAGTAGTACAAAATTAAATCCATTTGAAGGGTATTTTGTTGAAAATCGTTTTGCTACTAGAATTAAAGTGCCAACTATTTAAGGGGGGATTTGCATGGGGATAGAGGAATTAAATAGTCAAAAATCTGGTTTGTTAAGTAGTATAAGTCATCAACAAGGGCAATTGGCTGAATTACAAATGAAACTACGAAGGCTAACAACTGCTAAAGGGAAATTTGTAAATAATCTTGAAGCAATTAAACAAAATCAAGAGCAGTTTAAGTCTTTAGAAATAAACGAGAGTAGTTGGAAAGGGCAAAGAGCAACTACCTTTAAAGAAACGTATGAACAACAAGTTATTTCTAATTTGGGGAGGTTTATTGGAGAACTAGGGAGAGTGCAAGAAGACATCGATCAAGCTATACGGCGGCTTGAAAGAGAAATCGCTACATGTGAGTCTAGTATTCTTTCTCTAAGTAGAAGTGTTTCAATGGTTGACGCTAGTATTCAAGTAGAAGTACAGAAGGCGGGGAAATGATAAATGGGGGAAATTAAATTAAATAAAGGGGTATTTGATGCGAAAGTAAGTGATTTGAAAAGTAGTGCTAGTGATTTAGGTAAGACTAAATTTAATGGTATTCAGTTGAGTCGTACGAATTTGACTAGGCTGATTCAATATTGTGAAGCAATTGAACAGTTATCTCAAAAGGTGCAGCAATACGAACAGATATTAGAAAATGACTTAAATAAAATACAACAAACTGGGGAGAAAATAGTCGAAAAAGACGAACAACTTGAGAAGCAATTAAGGATCGGTTCAATTCATCATGCTATGAAAAATTAAAATAGGGTGGGAGAAGCGTGGATAAAAATATAGAGTTACAAGAAGTAAAAGAACTTCAAAATAGATTTCAAGCAAGTGCCACTGAGTTGAATCTACAATTTGAATGTTTGATGCAAAAAATACTTGATTTTACAGAGATTAACTCTTTTCAAGGGAAAGCTGCTTCTGATATTAAAAATTATTTATCTACAGTTCATGGAAGTGTTATTTTTAAGTATATGGAAGCAGTGGAATTATTAAAAGAACAATTTCAAAAAAGTATTAATGATTTCAATAGTACTGTAGACAGTGATGCTGATACGAAAATTTATGGAATTTACTTGGATGATGTAAAGAAAAAAATTAATGGGTATAGTGAAGGATTTAATCTATCTAATGACCAAGCAAGACAAACTGTAGGGTCTGTTAGCGACATCATCACAATTCAATATCCATCATCAGCAGGGATCATGGAAGGGTCTATAAAAAGCCAAAAGGAAATTAGTGACACTTTAGAAAAATTAGAAGCTTATAATAGTAACCAAAGTGACCTACAAACGTTTCAAGAAATGATACGTGAGTTAGATGATGGAATGAATCGAGTACAAGCTTATGGCGGGGATTTTTCTAGTGATTCAATAGAAAAAATAATGCCCGAAGAATGGGTAGCAGCAACAGTTGTGACTTCGAAAGCTTGGATAGGCGGTTTTAATAAAGGAAATAAATGGGGAAAAGGAGTGACATCTTCATTTTTGCGCTACCATTATATGAAAAAAGTTTTAGGGTTTGGTACGCAGTTTGACATTTTAGATGGTGAGGGACAATTTTTATTAAAAACAACCAAACCGAAACAAATGGTAGAAGCTCTTGAATTTTTAAAGGCTGATAAGAACGAGGATCATATTTTTAAATTTCTTAAAGGTAGAGTAGAAGAGTATTTAACTGGTTGGATGAGGACAACTGATCCCAAAGTAACCGATAGAGAAGTAAGAATAGCGAAAAGAGAGATTGTGGAATTACCGGAATTCACAGCGTATAAAGATTTCAAACTAGACTGGAAGAGTAATGGGTTCGTAAAAGCTGTTGGAAACAAATCTTGGAGTTCACTCAAAACAGAACTCGGAAAAGGTATTACTGATTTGAAGCCTTGGAAATGGAAGGATACACTCAAAGAATTAGGTGGAGTAGGGAAAACAATGAAAAGTTTTGGAATAGCTGGATCTGTTCTTTCCGTTGCAAATAATGTTGTAGAGGCTAGCGATAATGCTAAAAAGAATGGTGGTTGGCAATTACATGACGTAGTGGATATAGCAACGGATTCAGCGGTAGATGTTGGAACAACTGCTGGAGCAGCTGCAACTGGTGCTGTAGTAGGTTCATTTTTTCTGCCGCCTATTGGGACAGCAGTTGGAGCAGCGGTTGGGATAGGAGCTACATTTTTAATGAATGAAAAATTTGAAACTTTTGGAGGAGAAAGTTTGGTAAGTGGTACAAAAAAAGGTATAAAATCAGTGACTAAGAAGATTACATCTTTATTTTGGTAATATAATATAGTTCGGGGAAAGGTGGAGTTAACAAATGTGGAACATAAAAGAAGAAGATTTAGATGAATTTAAAATAACATGTAGACATCGTTTAAGCCCTGAAGGAGCTATGTTGTTTATGTTTGGTGGAATGCTTTATAGTTCGTTATTGATGCTTTTTATTTTTGTAGCATTAATTAGATTTGGCTGGGATTACTATCCGACTCTTTTTGACACAGTAATAGTTAGAATGGAATTGTTGTTATATAGCCTACAAGTAATCTTTTTTATTATATATCTGATCCCTAAGGTACGTTTTAAATTTCAAAAGCTCCAGACATTGGTAATATTATTATATGCGTTTCAGTTAGGTACTATAGGTCTTACGGCATTTGTTCTTCCAGGGATGAGTAATTATTCTATTAATTTTATTACGCTTATTTATGTAGGTTTACTAGTATTAGGAGCAATACTTGTTCATGGTGTAACAACAGTTGATACTTTTAAACAAGCAAGTAAAGGTGCATTTAGTATGGGAGAAAGATCTACTTCATTTTTTAATAAGGCAAAGAAAAATGTAATGTTTGGTGTGGCAATTTGTGTACTAATTCTTCTTGTTTTAATTTATATACAAAATAATTACTCATTGAGCATAATGTTTGGTTACTTTATATTTACGTTCATCATGTACGCGATAGCCATAGGCGCAGCTGAGTTCCAATTATTAGCCTATTGTAGATTTAAATTTCCATCATTTTATATTTCATGGGAAGAACATGAAAGAGAACGCCAGGAATTCTTAAAGCGTTATAAAGAGAGAGAAGAAAAGAAAGAAAAAGAAATAAAATGAGTTGAAAATTGCTCAAATCTTAATAGGATATATGTTATAAACTTGATGACTATTTATGAATCCACAAGTTGAAAAGGGGGAGATTTTGTGAAAGTTCAGCATAAAGCATTGTCACTTTTAAATTTAATAAGCATTACTCAAATTGTAAAAAAAGAAGATTGGTTGTTACCCGCAAGAGCACTTAGAAATCAAGTAGTTCGTAATGGGATATATGCAGTAGGACCTGTTCTATATAAATATTCACAGTTAGAAAATGAACCAGAATATGGGGAATATACGTATTGTATTCCTGTCAATGGAAGAGTTGATTTAGGTGAGAGCTCTGCATATGAGTATTATGATGCTTTAATTATTAAGAGTGCTCTATGTGTGCGATTTACAGATGAAGATGGTGATATTGAGGAGGCTTATAACCTAATACGTGAGGTTGCAGAGCAGCATCATATGAAATTAGATAGTAGTTTTTATCACGTATGTTTAGATGTATATGGTGATACATGGTTAGATATTTATGCTCCTATTATAGAAGTAGGTGAAACAGTGAAATGCTAATTGAAAAACAAAGTATTGCATATACAAATGTTGTTTCAAGAGAATACATTTTTCATTACCCAGATATGAAAGAAGCAATTGAAGATTTTATGTCAGAAATTTCAAAAGCGAATTTAACGATAAAAGGTCCTATGTTTTATTCTTTGAAAAATATACCATCTGATGGAAATATGTATATTGAATTATTTATGCCGGTAAATGAAGATGAAATTCCAACGTCAGAAACACTTCAATTTAGAAGTTATTACTATGTGGATGAGATGCTCATGAAACGATATACGGGAGATTATGAAAAATTAACAGAGCAGGTATATGGTGAAATGCTTCTGTATATGGAGGATAATAATCTGAATTTAGCCTCGCCAATTTATCATGTGTTTAGCGGTGATGAGTCTTTACAGTATGTTGAAGTGAAGATTGCTGTATTTAATGAAGAATAATATTTTAAGCTTGTGACTTTTAAAATATGGAAACATCATGAAATATCATAAAAGAGATAGTTTTGAATAGGGTTTGGGGAAATGACATAAATAAAACCTTCTCTTCTCGTTAGAATGAGGAGGTTTTTCGTTCTCAAATCTATATGTAATTAACTTAATATTTCGACATGTGATTTTCAACGGGCTCATTCTGTATTGGTAGTAGTTACGTGCTATAGTTCGCTTTGTTGCTATTTTGAAGGGGAAAGTTTATTCAAAAGTCAATTTGTAAAGAGAGGAAGGTGTTACTTTGAATAAGGATCGGAATATTTTGAAAACAGAGAAAAGCTTTTTTGGAAGGGCAATAGTATCTATATATAAAGCGTTAGAGTTTATAATGAAATATACAATGATTCTAATAATAATAATGTCCATATTTGTAATAATCGCTGCTATTTACTTTAAAATATATGAGGGTATAGGAGCGGGTATATTTCTCTTAATCTCTTCATTATTTGCATATTTGGTGTTTTTTAAGAAAAGTAAAAATGCCTAAATTAATAGTGAAAATAAAATTTAAAAGATTAACTATAATACGTTATTTCAAGAGGGAAAGTTTTGAATATGGCATGAATTTATAACAGCAAGAAAACCTTCTCTTTTCGTTAAAATGAGAAGGTTTTTATTTTTAATCTACGTGATTTAAGTGAATGTGGTTAAAGGTGGGGAACTTGAATGTGGAAAATAAAAGAAGAAGATTTAGATCAATTTAGGGTGACATGTAAACGTCGATTAAGCCCTGAGGGTGCTTTAGGTTTTATGATAGGAACAATAGTGTACGTTTCAGTTATGATGTTTTTTCTTATTGGTACTTTAGTAACCTTTGGTTGGGACTACTATACTACTTTATTCGAAAAAACAATTGTTAAAATTGAACTTGTGCTATATAGCTTGCAAATAATTTTTTTAATTCTATATTCATTTCCAAAAGCTCGATTTAAATTTCAAAAGTTTCAAACGATTGTCGTGTTATTATATGCATTTCAATTAGGTACGATATTATTCACGGCTTTAATTCTTCCTGGAATGTCTGATTATACAATCGACGGAATTACATTAGTATATGTAGGCTTCTTATTTATAGGAGCAGTGATTGTTCATATTGTGACAACGATTGATACGTTTAAACAGGCAAGTGAAGGTGCATTTAGTATGAATGAAAGATCCGCTTCCTTTTTTAGTAAAACAAAAGAAACTATGATGAAAGGGGCTTTAATATACGTATTAATCCTTCTTATTTTGATTTATTTTCATAATGATTATGCGATTGATACTTTTATTGGATATGTAATAGGTACTGTTTTACTGTACACAGTAGCCGTTGGTGCAGCAGAATTCCAGCTATTGGTGTACTGTAGATTCAAATTTAAATCATTTAATATGACTTGGGAAGAAAATGAGAGAATGCGTGGGAGAACTCGAAAACCAAATAAAAAATTCAAAAAGAAAAGTAAATAAGGGTGAAATAGAATTTAAGTGTATGAGAATTATTTAAACTATATAGAAGGTGAAAAAGCTGAATGTGGAAAATAAAAGAAGAAGATTTAAATGAATTTAAAAGCACTTGCAAGAATCGCTTAAGTCCCAATTGGGCTACAGGATTTATGTTTGGAACACTGTTTTTTATTTCATTAATAATGTTTTTTCTTATTGGAGGGTTAATAAGGTTTGGTTGGAGTTATTACCCGACTCTCTTTGATAAAATAATTGTTAGCCTTGAGTTAGTGCTTTATAGTCTTCAAGTAATTTTTTAAATTATTTATCTGTTTCCTAAGATGCCATTTAAATTTCAGAAACTACAAACACTCGTGGTACTATTATATGCGTTTCAGTTAGGCACTATAACATTTACAATGTTGATAATTCCAGGAATGTCAAATTATTCAATTGATCAAGTTACATTAATGTATGTCGGGTTATTATTTTTAGGTGCAGTTATTTTACATATTTTAGCGACTATTGATACTTTTAGACAGGCAAGTAAAGGGGCATTTAATACGGGAGAAGAATCCTCTTCATTTTTTAGTAAAACAAAGAGGATTGCAATTAAGTGTGCTCTAATGTATGTGTTAACTCTTCTCATTTTAATTTATGTGCATAATGATTATACACTAAATATTTTAGGATTGTATGCGGGAGGAACTCTAATAATGTACGCGGTAGCCATAGGTGCAGCTGAGTTCCAATTACTAGCCTATTGTAGATTTAAATTTCCATCATTTTATATTTCATGGGAGGAACATGAAAGAGAACGTCAGAAAAGAGTAAAGCTTTATGAAGAGAGGGAAAAAAGCAAGCGAAAGAAATAAAATAAGTTTTGGTTTCTGAAAATTGGAATAGAATATATAAGCAATTAAGGATTGTATATAAATCGATGCTATTAAAAATTAAAGTATCTTCAATATAATCTGTATGAGTAAAAAAACACCAGTAAGTAAAGGTGAAGTGTACTACTATCAAAATGGGAATATAATGAACCAGTAACCAACGGGGTGTCAGTATGAAGTTAAAGAAAAAAGTTAAGATGATGATAGTCATGTCAATAGCAGCAAATTTATTAAGTGGATGTGATTTTGGGGAGACGAAGATAGAGCATGAGAGACTAGTAAAGGCGTTGGATGAAGGGGGTATGAAGGCTGTTATGTCTGCGAGTGATGATGGGTATGTGAAAGAGAGAAGCATATATGGGATTTTTGAGGAAAAAGAAGACGGTACTCATAGTAAAACAATCTATCAAACAACAGAGGGGATTTATAATACGATTGAGAAAAAATTATTTGGAGAAACAACGGAGGAAATAGCTACAAATATTAAAAATGAAAAAGAAAAGGCGGATATTAGTAATTACAAAGAAGAAGAAATTTATCATACTAATATTATGTATGAAGGTGGGGAAGTGAAGACGATAAAAACAGCATTTGATGTGTCCGCTGTTAAATTAATTATGGATCGCTTACAGGGAATAAAAGATTTAAAACCGTCAGAAGATACAAAAGGATTCGATGAACCGAATATTGTTAGTTATAGTCTAACAGAATCTCAGTTTCAACAAGTACTAAACGATAAATTAAAGTTAGAATATGATGAATTTATTGGTAGCTCAATTGGATTGCACTTTAATGCTATAAAAGATTCAAAGAAAGGATCTATGGGACTATTAGAAATAAGAATAGCTGTAAGTGTAAAGAAAGAAAATGTTTTAAAACAACAGCAAATATTTGTAAGATTTAATGATAAAAAAAGTAATAATAAAATAAAAGAAGACTATTTGAACTATCAAAGACATTTTAATTATGTAGGTGATTAATGTGACCAAAAGATTAATTAATAAAATAATTATTATGATGGTAGTAATGATTCTATTAGGTGCGTGTAGTTTTGGTGAAAAAAAGATAGATTATGAGCCGTTTGTCAAAGCTTTGGATGAAGGGGATATGAGAAAGGTTATGTCTGCGAGTGCTGATGGATATGCGTATGTGAAAGAACGAGTTGTTGATTTTACTATAGAAACAAATGGTGATGAAAACCATTATAATACGCTATATCAAACTACTGAAGGTATATATAATTTGAAAGAAAAATTGTTATATGGAATAACGTCTCAAAGAATAACAAGTAAAACAAAAGATGAAAAGGATAGACATAAGAATAATAATTATAAAGAAGAAGAAAAATATAATATAAACTTGCTGTATCAAAACGGAAAAGGTCAAGGATCTGATTCAAATTTGGATGTTACTCCTGTGAAATTGATATTTAATAGATTACAAGGTGTAGGGGATTTAAAACTGAAAGCAGGAGGTAACAGAAAAAAATTAATGAACCAAATTCAGTTGGATTTACTTTAACAGAAGCGCAATTTCAAGAAATAATTAATGATAAATTAAAATTGCAATATGATAAATTTGAAAATGCATCAATTGTACTTAACTTTAACGATTCAATAGACAATGAAAAACACCCAATGCAAATAACAGAATTAACAATTTCAATTGACTATAAGAGGCAAAATGATGAAGGTAAAATGTTAACACATAGTCAGCAAATATATGTGTATTTTAGTAGTGAAAAAGATAATAATCAAGAAGCTACGAAAGAGTATGTAAATTATAAAAAGAAATATGAAAATAATAAATGATTAAGTAAGTGAATGAAAGACCGAAAGTTGAGGAGGTTTTAGGTGATGCAATTACTTCTAATTGTATCATGATGGAATATTTAGAGAGATTAGTGTGGTGAATGTTTAATAATTATTTCTAGTTGTATTGGAGAGAATTAGAGCATAAAAATGCAGTCCCAATTGCTAGACTATATGTAACAATTGGGGACGTTTATCTATCCAAATTTAGTTTGAATACATAACATTTTTTAGTTAGAGTCATGGCTCCGCAAGTAGTTTCTTCATCTTCATAATAACGGTGTGAAATTTTTTTGTAATTTGCTTTTATTGCTAAGTGACAACTATTTCTGTATATAGAGTAGCCCTTATTATCGGTACATCGTCCACATTCCAATATCTTTAAACCCTAGTCGTTTATAAATACGTCCAGCTGCTGGATTGTTATAAAACAAACAAAGTGTTCGTCCTTCTTTCGTAAAGTCTTGAATCATTTTTTGCAATATGAGTGAGGCATATCCATTTCCGCGGTAATCCGGGTGTGTACATACACCAACTACCATTGCGGATAATGAATTTTCAGCGGAAGTTGAGGCGGATGCGATGATTGCGCCGTCTTTTTCAATATAATATGTACGTCCTGTATTTGTTTCAATAGCTTGTCGTAAAATTTTTTCTGATTCATGAGCAGTTCGGAATTCAGTGATGTTATTTCGTAATTGCATAATTCGTTCTATATCATCGAGTGAGGCAAGTTTAATTGTTTCATGAATTTGTGTACTAGGTAAGTGTTTATTGTTTAGACATTCACAAAAATACATTTCATTTTTGGCACCTAGTTGTATAGTAGGAGAAGCTTCAAATCTTTCTACAATAGTTGACTTGCCAGAGAGTTTAAGCGGCTTATATGCGGAAAGAAGTGCCTCATAGTCAGTAACCACAAACTCTTCTTTACTATACGGTATAAATGTATCGTGAAAGCGAAGTAAAATCGATTTTAATGTTCCATTATCTTTATATACGCCCCATAATTCTTGAAAGTCTGTTTCATAACCGAAAGCTTCTAAATCCCCAATAATAAACAAGTTAAGGGCTGCTTCTTCTTTTAGGTAAGCGAATACTTGTTCATGATCTTTCTTTGTTAATTTTCTCATCATAAAAAATCGACCTCTTTTTTATTTTTCTAAATATTACAACTTAAGTTTTTTGAAATCAATATAAAATTTTATGTTTAGTTCACCAACTTTCGGAAAAACTAGGAAAGATATGACAAAGGAGGTTATGAACGGTGGATCATCCAATTCAAGGGTTAATGAAAGCGGCAATGGAAAATTTGAAGGAAATGGTCGATGTAAATACGATTGTTGGAGAGCCTGTTCAAACGGCTGACGGTGGTGTAGTGTTAACGGTTTCTAAAGTAGCGTTCGGTTTTGGAGCAGGAGGTTCTGATTTCCAAACGAATGATGGACAAAGAGCGAACGGTAACCCTGCATTTGGTGGCGGTAGCGCGGGTGGTGTTTCTATTACACCAGTAGCATTTCTTGTAGTGAATAAAGATGGAGTAAATATTCTGCATCTACAAAATGCGACACATTTAGCAGAAAAAATAATTGAATTAGCTCCACAAACAATTGATAAAATTCAATCGATGTTCCAAACAGATGAAAAGAAAGAGGGAAATCATCACCCTCAAAACCCAGATGAAATCCTTTAAAAACGCCTGCTCATAAGCAGGCGTTTTTTCTTGTAATCAGTATGTAATAAAACACATGAAATTGTAAATAGTTTTTGAAGTTTTTTCTATGTTTCTAAAATTTTTCATGTTAAAATATGCTATAGAATTGAAACATATAAAACGAAGGTGGCTAGGTGCTTTGTCTGGAGGATCTGACCAAGTAAACAATATGATATATATTAATGGTAATCGTCGGGGTCATTGTTTTATTACATCTGGAATTACGTTTAAAGAGTTTGCAAGTAACATCCCTTCACCGCTTCATCAAGTATTGCTTTTAAAGCATAATTTTGAGTGGACAGATTTTCATTATCATACTTTATTTGAATATGTTGAGGAAGAAAACATACATAAACTCATTCAAGCAGAGATTGATGAATTTGATGAATTTTGTTGGGTAGATTTCGATGATGCAAGCGATTTAGATGAGTTAGAGCCAAAAGAAATTGCAGAATTATTATATTTGGCTCACAAAAAAGAACCACTTGGAAGAACGTTCTTCCCATTGTTGAAGAATAGATTCGTTTATTTTTCACATGATGACGGTTGGTACAACAAAGTGTATTACCGTAGAATCGGTGATTTTGTAGGAATGCTAAGTAAAGTGATTCCATATAAACTCGGTTCGTTTGGAAAGAAACGTTTTACTTTCTTCCAAAAATCAAAAATTTTCCCAGCAATTTCAAAGGAAGTTATCCTTGGGCTTATGCCGTTAATGGAAGATGGGTTATACATTGATTTAGCGGGGAAAATTGAGTCGAGAAGAGGTCTTGAAATTCCGGTATATGTAGTAGGATCATTCGAAAGTACGGATGAGGTACTAGATAATATCGATGAATTGAAAGCGGAAGCAACAGAAACGGGTTGGCTCATTTTTGATAAGAAAGAACAAGAGTGGCAATGGGTTGTAGACTAAGAAAACTTGGCGCATGAAGTCAAGTTTTCTTGTCTTTTGAAAGGAGAACAAATGAAGAAATATTATACAATTGTGGGTATTGTAAGTATTATTCTCGTGGCAATATTACTTATAACTTGTCCGAAAGAATCAAATTTTAAATTGTATTTAGAGGATAAGTATGCATTGAAATGTGACGAGAGTAGCTTTGAATGCACGCAAAATGTAGATGAAAAAAAAGAGAAATTACAGTTTGAAAGTATTGATGCACGAAATGGTGTTTTCTTTATGACTGTAAAGCAAACGTATAAAACAGAAGCTGGTGTTACGAAAGAATATAGCGGAGTAGGTATATTCGGTACATTTCTTTTTGTTTCAGAGAAGACTTTCTAGTAATAGAAGGTCTTTTTTTTATGCTTATGTTCATATAGATGAAGTAAGACAAGCATAGGAGGGGTATTGATGAAGAAGGGATGTATCGTTTGTGGTGGTGAGGAGTTTTTTTCTTCAACATTATATGCACGTACGAAACAAGATTGGGCATATGCGCCAAACATGTACCGATTTGAAAAGGTGTTTATTGAGCATAGAGATGAAGAAAATTATCCAGTTTTTCAAGAAATTACAGCGAAGCATTGTTGTGGATGCGGTCATATTATGTTGTATCACGAATGAACACACCAAGTATAACTTGGTGTGTTTTTTTTAAAACGCTGACAAAGCAAGCGGATAGAGTAAAGTAAATAAAACAGAAAAACTACCAAAACCAATTGCGGTATATCCAAGTGTTCTCGCTCCAAAATTGACAGCTAATAAGCCAACTAAAATAGCAAGGGAGCCGAGTGTAACAGGATAAAAAGCAATGGAGAATAACGAAAGAAATAATGCGACATAGCCGATCATTGCACCGGTATTTGTACCTTCTATTTCATTTGCAATTTCTTTGCGCTCATGTCTAATCGGAATACCAGCCGGAGATATTTCAGCTGCATACTCTTCGTTTTTTTCACCACTTTTAAAATGATGATTTCTCTTTCTTCGCATGTACATCCCTCTCTTTCAATTGGGTGTATCTATAGTATCTTTCATAAGGAGCAGAACATGAGTATGAGTTAAACCCAAGTAAAGCAAAAATTGGAGAAAATAGATTCCGTTGTTATCCTGTTTATCCCGCTATTTGCCGTGCAGTAAGACCCCCACCTCAAAATTCGGCTGGAGCAAAGAAGTTAGATGGGAGTCGGGCTGCCAGTAAAAGCCCGATTGGTTCAAATAATAATCAGTGGGGGACGAACAAACACCCCCACTGATTAAAGTTTCACTTTATCTCCTTATGAAGATAAACAGGGATTTTGGAACATGATGTAGAATGAAATGAATGATAATACGTGAAGGTAGGGGAATGTATGGCGAAGTTTAATTGGCATGAATCGGCAGAGAAAAAATGGGATAACAATGCAGAGTTTTGGAATCAAAATAGTCAAGAAATGTGGGATAGCGGGAGCAGGAGTACAATCATTCCATTTTTTGAGCAGTACGTGGAAAAGGAAGTACAAGTGTTAGATGTTGGCTGTGGTGATGGGTATGGTACATATAAATTAAGTCTTACTGGGTACAAAGCGGTTGGGGTGGACTTATCGGAAGTTATGATTCAAAAGGGTAAGGAGCGCGGAGAAGGCCCAAACTTATCTTTTATAAAAGGTGATCTTTCTTCATTACCATTTGAAAATGAGAAATTTGAAGCAATTATGGCAATTAATTCTTTAGAATGGACCGAGGAGCCGTTGCGAGCATTAAATGAAATAAAGCGTGTTTTAAAGAAAGATGGATACGCATGTATTGCAATTTTAGGACCGACAGCAAAACCGAGAGAGAACAGTTATCCGCGCCTATATGGCAAAGACGTTGTTTGCAATACGATGATGCCTTGGGAATTTGAACAGTTAGCAAAAGAACAAGGATTTGAAGTTGTAGATGGTACCGGCGTATATAAGCGCGGAGTAAATGAGAAGATGTTAGGTCAGCTACCTACAGAGTTACAACAAGCGTTAACATTTTTATGGGTATTTATGTTAAAAAACGTATAACAAAATTGAAGGGTTTTAGGAGGTAAATAAGTGCAGAAAATACAAAAAACTGATACAATATCATCAGAATCAATTAAAGGGGGACTAGGGTATATGACAACTACTACAACAGTTAAATCTGATATTGAAATCGCACAAGAAGCAAGTATGAAGAAGATTCAAGAAATTGCAGCTAATTTAAATATTTTAGAAGAAGAACTAGAGCCATACGGACATTATAAAGGCAAGTTATCTCTTGATATTTTTAAGCGTTTACAAGATGAGAAAGACGGTAAAGTTGTTTTAGTAACAGCAATTAACCCAACTCCAGCAGGAGAAGGTAAATCAACAGTAACAGTTGGTTTAGGTCAAGCTTTTAATAAAATTGGTAAGAAAACAGTAATTGCACTTCGCGAACCATCTCTTGGACCAACAATGGGATTAAAAGGCGGAGCAGCAGGTGGCGGTTATTCTCAAGTAGTACCAATGGAAGATATTAACCTTCACTTTACTGGAGATATTCATGCGATTACAACTGCCAATAACGCATTAGCGGCGTTCATTGATAATCATATCCAACAAGGAAACACACTTGGAATTGATACGCGTAAAATCGTTTGGAAACGCTGTGTTGACTTAAATGATCGTGCCCTTCGTAACGTAGTAATTGGCCTTGGTGGACCGGTTCAAGGTGTACCACGTGAAGATGGTTTTGATATTACAGTAGCATCTGAAATTATGGCCGTATTCTGCCTTGCAACAGATATTCAAGATTTAAAATCACGTCTATCTCGCATTGTTGTCGCTTATAATTTTTCAAATCAACCTGTAACAGTTAAAGATTTAGGAGTAGAAGGAGCGTTAACACTTCTATTAAAAGACGCATTAAAACCGAACTTAGTACAAACATTAGAAAATACACCAGCTATCATTCATGGCGGACCATTTGCGAATATCGCTCACGGTTGTAACAGTGTTATCGCTACGACGATGGCAGCAAAATTAGGTGATTATGTTATTACAGAAGCTGGATTCGGTGCAGATTTAGGTGCCGAGAAGTTTTTAGATATTAAAGCACGTGCAGCTGGTATTAAACCAGAAGCGGTAGTTATTGTTGCGACTATTCGTGCGCTTAAAATGCACGGTGGTGTGGCGAGAGATCAATTAAAAGAAGAAAATGTAGATGCGTTAGCAAAAGGTATGGAGAACTTACAGAAGCATGTTGAAACAATTCAAAGCTTCGGTGTTCCTTTCGTAATTGCCATTAACAAATTCATTACTGATACAGATGCAGAAGTTGCATACTTACAAGAATGGTGCAATGAGCGTGGCTATGCAGTATCCTTAACAGAAGTTTGGGAGAAAGGTGGCCAAGGCGGAGTTGACCTTGCTGAGAAAGTGTTAAAAGAAATTGAAAAAGGTGAAAACAACTACGCACCACTTTATGAATTAGAATTACCATTAGAAGAAAAAATTCGTACAATTGCTCAAAAAGTGTACGGCGCAAAAGATATTGAATTTGCTCCGAAAGCACGTAAGCAATTAGCTCAATATGAGGGAGAAGGTTGGAGTAACCTACCGATTTGTATGGCGAAAACACAATACTCTCTTTCAGATGATGCAACAAAATTAGGTCGCCCATCTGACTTTATCGTTACAATTCGTGAATTAAAACCATCTATCGGTGCAGGGTTTATCGTTGCGTTAACAGGAACAATGTTAACAATGCCAGGCCTTCCTAAACAACCAGCAGCACTACAAATGGATGTAAATGAAGATGGAAAAGCAGTAGGTTTATTCTAAAAGGTTGTAATTCATCTCGTTTATCTGTAAACTATATATACATCAAGTGGCGCCTTTCCATCGAAAGGCGCCTGTTTTTTGGAGGAAATTATGTTTGATCCAACTGCTTTTGAAAATTTAAAGGTAATTGTGGAAGGAGCTGTCTATGATTTCGATTTACACGGTGATATTCTCGTAACGGATCGAAAAGATGTGATGGACCTTGCTTCATTAAGTCGTATGTATAGTATTTCATTTCAACTAACAGAAACATTTAAAACGATGGTAGAGGCGACATTTTTACTATCTGTTGATGCAAAGAATTTATCAGGTGAAATATTAGAAGTACCTCAGTTTATACCAGGTTGTGAAATGAAGCTGGAATTCTCGTTCGAAATGGAGCAACCAGAGATAGGATGCGAAGAAATTGAAACTTTATTGCATTCTATATGGGGAAAAGAGCGAATGATTACGCAAAAAATTTCATACGAATATAATAAGCAAGCGATTTCATATCATAATAAGGTAGAGGTTCTATTTCGAAAATCGATTACAGAAGACCATGTTGATGATTTAATAGCTGTTATTTCACACATGATAGAAACGGTGCGAACAATACAACATTTTCTTCAAAAATAGAGATAAAGGAGAAAAACAAATGATAAAAGATATGCAACCATTTTTACAACAAGCTTGGGAAAAGGCTGGTTTTAAAGAATTTACTGAAATTCAAAAACAAGCGATTCCAACTATTTTAGAAGGACAAGACGTTATTGCTGAATCTCCAACTGGAACAGGAAAAACATTAGCGTACTTATTACCACTTTTACATAAAATTAATCCTGAAGTTAAACAACCTCAAGTTGTAATTTTAGCGCCAACTCGTGAACTTGTTATGCAAATTCATGAAGAGGTTCAAAAGTTTACAGCAGGAACGGATATTTCAGGTGCGTCTTTAATTGGTGGTGCGGATATTAAGCGCCAAGTTGAAAAATTAAAGAAACATCCGAGAGTTATTGTCGGTTCACCAGGACGTATTTTAGAGTTGATTCGCATGAAAAAATTAAAGATGCATGAAGTGAAAACGATTGTATTTGATGAGTTTGATCAAATTGTAAAACAAAAGATGATGGGTGCTGTACTTGATGTAATTAAATCAACGATGCGCGATCGTCAATTAGTGTTCTGCTCGGCGACAATAACAAAAGCTGCAGAAGATGCGGCACGTGATTTGACAGTTGAACCACAATTAGTACGTGTAACACGTTCAGAGGCACAGAGCCTAGTTGAACATACGTATATCGTTTGTGAGCGTCGTGAAAAAAATGATTATATTAGAAGAGTTATGCATATGGGAAATGTAAAAGCAGTTGCCTTCTTAAATGATCCATTCCGTTTAGATGAAATTACTCAAAAACTGAAGTTCCGTAAAATGAAAGCAGCAGCACTTCATGCAGAGGCAAGCAAACAAGAGCGTGAAGTAACGATGCGCGCGTTCCGTAGCGGGAAATTAGAAATATTACTTGCTACTGATATTGCAGCACGTGGATTAGATATCGATGATTTAACACACGTAATCCACTTAGAGTTACCAGACACAGTAGACCAATATATTCACCGCTCAGGACGTACTGGACGTATGGGTAAAGAAGGAACAGTTGTTTCTCTTGTAACAGAACAAGAAGAGCGTAAATTACTTCAATTTGCGAAAAAATTAGGTATCGTGTTTACGAAACAAGAAATGTTCAAAGGAACATTTGTAGAATCGAAACCACCAGCACCAAAGAAAAAGAAACCAGCTTTTACTGGTAAGAAAAAGCCTAGATAAATAATGAGAAAGACGTAACTATGCCTACTGGTAAATTGTTTAACTTTGCTGATAGTGAAGGGAATTACTTTGCAGTAATGGGAAAAAATAAATAATTATATAGTTATGTGAAAATCCCCCTCGTAAATAATGAGGGGGATTAAATATTTGAAGTCAATTTTTTATTAACGAGTTGTTCTATAAAAAATGTTCCTTTTTCAATTGCAGTCTCAATATAACCAACGATTTGATCAAATGAAAACACTTGTAAGTTTTCGTGCAAGTGTTGCTCAGGGTATAGCATATCTTCAAAAATATATTGCCGAAAAGCTAAAACATTCTTTCTAGAAATCTCCTCTATATTCACAATGTTAGCCTCTTGATTAAGTAGGGCGAAGAGCTGCTGTTCTTTATCGTAATGATGCAACAATTGTGCGTTCAATAATTTAAAATCGTTATAGTACATAGGTACGATAGTTTCGTCGTTTTCTATTCTGTTTTTAAGCCAAGGTAGAAAAAAGCCGCTTAGCCAATTATCATCGGCAATGAGGTGGGTATAATAACCTAAAATATAAGGGGAATCCAGATGATCTTCGTATTTATGAATAAATGAATCATAATCTATTCTTCTCGTATAGTTCTTCGTTGTACCAGCGTAAAAATGTGAAGTTCCTTTTTCTTTTTTTGAATGAACAGCATCAGGAGCTACACCACCAAGTAAGAAAGAAGTTTTATCTTGAATAGATAGTTTCTCAGCAATACCGCTTGCGATAATGATATGCATAATTCGTGATCCCATGAATAACACCTCTATTTCATGTATTCATTTTAGGGAGCTGTCTGAACGTGTAGTATTACTTTCCCTGTACTTTGTCTACTTTCGACCCATTCATGTGCTTTCCCTGCATCTTGAAGAGGAAAAGATTTCGTAGCTTTAATTTGTAAACTTCCATCGCGTAAATAATGGAAAACTTTATTCGCAGTTTCTTGAAGCAATTCAGGACGTTTTTTCCGTGTAGTGCCAAAGCTGAAACCGAGTATAGAACGGCAACTTGCGTGTAAATCTTTCGTTTGAAAAATACTAACTTCTCCGCTAGCATTTCCGAAATGGACGAGACGACCGTAATAAGCAAGGCATTCTAAACTTCTTTCGGACACAGTACCAGAAATAGAATCTAAAACAATATTAACGCCTTCTCCGTTTGTAAGCTGATTTACCCTCTCTACAAAATCTTCATCTTGATGACAAATAACATAATCGGCTCCTGCATCAAAAGCGATTTTTCTTTTCGCTTCACTTCCAACAGTACCGATAACTTTTTTAGCGCCTAATAGTTTTGCAAGTTGAATCGCTGTAGTACCAATTCCACCAGCAGCTGCATGGATTAGAACTGTTTCATCTTTTTGTAGTCTTGCAATATTTGTAAGTAAATTGTAGCTTGTAAAAGATACGATAGGGCAGGCAGCTGCAGCTTGAAAATCGACTTCATCAGGTAAAACGAAAGTAAGATTTTCGTTTGCGGCAACGTATTCTGCGTAAGATCCGTTTTGAGGGAAAGCGATGACACGTTGTCCAGAATGAATATTTTTCACTTGAGAACCTACGTGTTCTACAATACCAGCTACATCTATACCTGGAATAAAAGGTAATGCTTTGTTTCTTTTTTTGTCATAGCGTGATTTAATATCGGCGAAATTAACACTAGTAGCAACAACACGAATCAAAACTTGATTGTCTGAAATAGCCGGTATCTCCACGTCTGTATATTTCATCACTTCAGGACCACCGAACGAAGTTACAACGATAGCTTTCATATAATATCCTCCTAAATTTGAATATATATATTATTTTAAATCTTTATTAGAAATTGGAAAATTATATAATTGTTATGCAGGGTTATAAGTGAAACTTATGAAGTCATTGCATCATTATATTAATTTATTTGAAAAAAATCGAACGAAATATCGTTTTCTTGCCAATATATAGTGTAGGACAAAGGAGGGATGGTACATGAAGGGTGAAACAGTGTATACAGATTTAATCCAATTAACTTTATCAGGCAATAAAGAAGCATATAGCGAATTGTATGATAAAACGATTCAAGAAGTATATAAGACAGCACATTTTTTAATAGAAGATAAAACGGATGTAGATGATATCGTTCAGGAAATATACATACAACTATATGAATCGCTTCGTAAATATGATAGCGAGAAGCCATTTCGTCCTTGGCTAATTGGACTTGCAATTAAACAAATTCATTCTTATAGAAGAAAGAGGTGGATGCGATTACGAATTATAAAAAAAGCAGAAGAGCAAAGAAAACCAGTACAAATTGATTTTTCTAGCGATGTTGTAAGTAAAATATCAAATCAAAAATTAATCGAACTCATTCATAAGTTACCGTATAAATTGAAACAAGTTATTATCTTAAGATACTTACACGATTACTCTCAAGAAGAAGTAGCACAAATATTACATATTCCAATCGGTACAGTGAAGTCTAGAATTCATGCGGCATTAAAGAAACTACGTCAAAAAGAGCAAGTAGAAGAAATCTTTTTAGGAGAGGTAGGGAATGTGAAATGAGCTTAGATTGTAGAGTTAGAGAATCTATACAAGAAGAAGCGAAGGGGATTATTGCCCCGCCGGAGTTAAAAGAAAAAGTAATTGTTCAGATTAAAATGAAGCGAGGGGGGAACAAAAGGAAGAAGCGCCTTATTGCAGGAGTAATTGCAGCAGCATTTTTAATCCCGACGACTGGTTTTGCTTACCAATCTATTATGGCGGATGGTATATACGGATCTTTTGAGAACTTAAAAAAACATGCCGGAGCTATAACATTAGAAGGATACATGCGTTTTAATGCAAAGTTATCACAAGCGAAAAACGAAATGGGTGCGAAGGAATATGAAGAGTTTACAAAAGAACTAAAGAAATTAACAAATGCAAAGCTTGAGTACGGGGATTCGAACGGTAATATTGATTATGATCAATTATCACCAGCTAAAAAAGAGGAAATGAAAAAGGTAGAAATGGAACTTCAGCCGTATTTTGATAAATTAAATGGCCATAAATCTAGTAAAGAAGTATTAACTTCAGAAGAGTATGAACAATATATGGAAGCGTTAATGTCATATCAAACTGTATTAGTAAAAGCGAAATCGAGTGGTGGGATAACAGTAGAAGAAGTACCTGAAGCTTATAAAGAAAGATTTATTAAAGCAGAACAGTTTATGGAGTATGTAGATGAAAAGGTGAGCTTTTCTTATTGAAACGTAAATATATTAACCACCTATTCCTTTTGCTAGCAATAAGAAATATACAAATATTAGTATGACTCCATTTAATGTCGTACCAACTATTTTAAATAGCCAATTCTTTGATGCGATCGCAAAAATAATACCGAGTAATGAAAGAATACTTAGAAGCACAATAATTAATGTTAAATTTGAATTAGGTCCTCTTAAAATAAAGAAAGAACATATACTTGTGATAAACGTTAGAAACGAGAAAGTCCCTAATTTCATAATAAGTCTCCCTTGTTTGAAATGTATTTTGATTTAGTGCGCGACTTTCTTTAGTTTAACATAAATTTCCTATTACCAATTAAATATATGAACAATAAAAAACGAGTATAAAATCTATGCGATTTCATACTCGTTTTGTTATTACTTAAATTTCCTTACCACATGTATAGCAACTCTTACAAGGAGTATTGCACTTATAAATAAACCACCATAACCAACGACACTTAAAAATTGAACATTAGGTTCTTTTGCATACAAGTTAGGGGCAGAATTATCTTGATTTGCTTAATAAAGTGAAAGTGGGAAATCACTTAGTTATATTCCTTACTATTCTCCTTGTCTGTTTGTATCAAACAATCTAAAAGTGAGTAACCAGCTATTAAACTAATAATGGTAACGAAAGTTGTATTCACAAGAATAATATTAGTTAAATAAGGTAGGTATTTGCCAACTGGTGAAAAGAGTAGGGCTGGAGAAAAGGAAATGAATAGTGTTGGCAACGTAATAGCGATAAATTTATCCGGCTGAAAGCTCCAGTTTTGTTTGCTCATTTCGCGATTAATGGATTGTAGGAATCGTAATAAAATGCCGAACAAAAGAGGGAAGAGTGTAAAGTAGAATAATCTTGGATAGACGTTAAAGTTCATTTGCGCGTCTGTATCTAAATAAAATTGAATTTTAACACCTACAAATAATAATAAGATGATAAATAATGTAAAGCAGAGGTAAAGTATCAATTTTTGCATTCCATTCCACCATCCTTTATTAAAAAATATATTCAAAAAAAGAAGAGATATACAATAACTACTGTTATATATCTCTTCTTTTACTGTTAGTTGATAGTGGATTTGGATTTCTCTTGCTTCGTGAAATAATCAATAATGCCCATTGCACTAATTTCTATATCTAGATGTAAAATGTTATAAACGGAATGATTTGATGGAACGTTTAACTTTGTAAGATGAGAAGAGATTTTATCCATTAATAAAGTTTGTAAAGCTTTAGTCGCTTCATCGAAATCATTATACTTTTCAAAGACTTCTTTACCAGTACCAACGAAAATAGGTAACCAATGTTCAAGTTGGTTATATACTTCTGTAACGTTGGATGATGCGCCGTAATGACCGAAATAAATAGTATCTACATTCATACTTTGAATATGATTTTTAGAAGCAATCATCGCATCTGGCTGGAATTGTGAAGGAGACGTTGATGGTAGATATAGTTCTACATCAACGTCTGCGAGTTCTCTATAATAAATTCCTATTGTATCGCCAGTAAAAATGCCGTTTGTTAATGAATCATGAATGCTAATATGGTGCTTCGCATGTCCTGGTGTATTATAAAATGAAAGTGTACGGTCTTCTGCAATTTTTAATGTATCACCATTTTGTACAATATGAACACGTTCTTCTTCAATTGGAAGAATTGGATCAAAAAGTTTATCAAAATCTTCTTTGTACACAGCTTTTGCGCCAAGAATTAGTTTTGTTGGATCAATCATATGACGAGCCCCGCGCGGATGCACAAATAGAGTAGCATTTGGGCACTTTTCCATCATTAACCCTGCTGCGCCTGCGTGATCTAAATGAACATGTGTAACGATAATGTTTTTTACATCATTTAAATTAATATGTAATTGCTGTAAGCCGTCTAAAATATAGGGAAGAGAAGGGGCCGCACAAGTTTCAATTAAAGTAATATCGTCACCTAATAAAACGTATGTACCGGTGCGTTCATCATGTTGTAAGTCATAATCATCAATAAGATATAGATGAGAAGATAGTTGTTCTACTTTTTTCATACTTACCACTCCTTATATACGGTATGTATCTATTATACGCTAAAAATAGAAAAAGACAGAAAACGAAAGCTCGTCTTCTGCCCTTTTGTAATGTAGTTATCCCGCTATTCGCCGGGCAGTAAGACCCCCACCTCAAAATGCAGCGAAAGCAAAGAAGTTAGGTGGGGATCAACTGCCCGTAAAAGCCCGATTGGTGAGGGCTGATAATCGGTGGGGATGAAGAAAACCCCCACTGATTAAAGTTTCACTTTATCTCGTTTGTTCTTTATTGATAGACATAACGAACAGTCCAACAATGCCACCAACGATCGGAAGCATAATTTCTCCTGCTAAATTAAAGTAGGAGCTTAAAAATAAACCATTTACATCGATTACCCAGCCAATAACATACAATAACATCATATATAGTACGAAATAAAACTCGCGATTTGAAATCGTTTCATGTTGTGCAGTTTTCATAATGAACACCATCCTTTTCTATTATAATGGAAATATAAACTGTCACACTTTGTTCACAAATTAATTGTAAAACTTTCCATCATAAAAGTCTAGTATATTGTGTCGAATTTTCGAACGAAAATAAAGCGCTATCATTCTGGTATGTGAGTACGTAATAAGAGCTGTATATTCACGAATGTAGTATAGTATAAACATAGAATGATAGTGATGAGAGGGGTCGGAACAATGACAGTTTATGATTTTTCAGCTAAAACAATAACAGGAGAAGATAAATCGTTAAAAGATTACGAAGGAAAAGCACTTCTTATTGTAAATGTAGCTAGCAAATGTGGTTTTACACCGCAATATAAAGGATTACAAGAAGTATATGATAAATATAAAGACCGAGGACTAGAAATACTCGGTTTCCCTTGTAATCAATTTGGGGGACAAGAACCAGGCACAGAAGCTGATATTACTAGTTTTTGTGAATTGAACTACGGTGTAAACTTCCCGATGTTTGCAAAGGTTGATGTGAAAGGTGATAAAGCTCATCCACTATATACATACATGACAGAACAAGCACCAGGTTTACTCGGTATGAAAGCAGTAAAATGGAACTTTACTAAGTTTCTAATCGGAAAAGACGGGAAAGTAGTAGGGCGTTTTGCGCCGCAGACGAAGCCGGTGGATTTAGAGGTTGAGATTGAGAAGGTGCTTGGGGAATAATTAGGAGTTAGCTATCTTTTATTATGTTTACTAAAAAACACCTCAAAGAACAAAGTAGCTCTTTGAGGTGTTTTCTTTAAACTCACATTATCAAGATTAAATCACTCTATCGTAGTCGTTTGATTTAGGCAGAGAAGCTGCTTTTTTCATAAGCACTTCCCATAAGTGTACGGATGTCTTCCATTCGGCTGCGACCTGTTCCTTTTGATACATAGCGTTCTCATAACTGAAAGTAAGTTGTTGCATATCGGCCGAATTGTAAAGTGTATCGATGTGGAGAGCGTATTCTCGGAATGTTTGACTTTCACCCCGTGGTATGCCGATTCTCGCAAATTGTTTTAAAAGTGCACCGTAAGCTTTTTGATAAACAGCATCATCTTTTCGGTATTTATAGAAAAGAATAATAAAAAATGTAATCCATTTCATTCTAGTGGTGAAGAGAATGTATCCGATGATACTAATCGGTATCATAGAGAGGAATACGTACTGCCAATAAAACCCACTTTTGGAATTTGTGATCTTTTTAGTAGAGGCTTCTTCTGTATTTTCTATTAAATTTTTGAGCTTTGCTTCATTGTTCCGTTGGTGTATTGGCTCGTTATTAGAATTATTTACTTCGTTATTTTGTGAAGTAGAAGCAGGAGTATTATTTGTAAAATTATAGGGATTGGTAAATCCTTTTGTTGGTTCGAATGGAATCCATCCGTATCCTGGGAAATATACTTCGACCCAAGAGTGTGCGTTATTGTTCGCGATTTTATAAACATTCTCACCTTCTGTACTAGCAAGTGTATTCTCCAGAGTTCCTTCTGTAAATCCTTTTACCCAGCGAGCAGGAATCCCAGCAGAACGAAGTAACACGATCATAGATGTCGAAAAATTATTGCAGTAACCGCTTTTTGTATCGAAAAGGAATTGATCTACATAGTCTTGGTTTTTGGCAGGGTATAAGACATTCATTGTTTCGTATACAAAAGAATTGTCTGTAAAGTAATTTTCAATAGCTAATACTTTATCATATCGGTTGTCTTTATCATTTGTAAGATTGACAGCCAAGTCTTTTACTCGCTGTGGTAATGATTCGGGAAGTTGCGTGTACTTTGTCATGAAATAAGGATTTGATTCTTGACCTTCATTTGTTTTTACAGCTTTCAAGTTTTCTATGGAAAACTCCGGAATCTCATATGTTACTTTATATGAATTTAAAATAGTAGAAGAATCTCCGTCCATCGTATAGATTTTTTCTGAAAAGGGGTCAACGCTGTATGATACATCAGAAGAAGCCTCAACTGATACTAATCCTGCTGGATAGGTAAGGTGAGGATAACTTTTTTGCATGGTGATTGTTGCCTCAGTTATCTCCGTTTTTGTATTTGGTTCGTACCAGCTCACGACGTCGTTTTTATTTTTAAAAGAAACTTTTTTTCGATTTTCAGAAACATCCCAACCTTTTCCTGTATAAAAATCTTTTGTTTCTACTCTCCAATATTGTTTGTTTTGCGTTTGTGCTGTAAAAATAATTGTATTATCCGGCTTAAAAGGACCGCCTAATTGCGAGTCATCTAGACCATATCCAATTTTAGAAACTTCTTGTTCTTTACTTGCTTCAGATGTGTTGAATTTTAAAAAATTCATTGGGTTTGGCCATTGAGGGCCAAATTTTGGAGCGAAGTATGCGATGGTTGCTGACAATACAATAAATATTGTAAGAGGTCTAAGTAATTTTGAGATTACTCTAGCATAATTTTGTAAGTGTTCAATCTCTTTTATTCGTTCTATTTGAAGAAGACTAAGCATAAAAAAGCCGATGACAACAGTACGAATAATAGCGTAGTTTGCATTGTATAAATGTAAGTTATGAAAAGTTGTGATATAAATAATAGTCAATATAAGAAATAACAACCCACGTTTTTTATGAATAACCCAAAAAGAGCTGAAAGAACTCAAAAACCAAAATGATAGAAAAAATAATAATGTTGGAAAAACTGGAGAAATATCTAGCAAATCCCCCTGGAAAAACAGAGAGGAATTTCGAGAAATATCAGCAAAAAATTTTGTTAGCCAAGATGGATTTATAAAAGCATTTTTATAATACAGGAAATGAATGATGAATAAGATCGTGACGATCTTTATTGGAATCTGCCACCTTGTTTGAAAAAAAGAGAGAGTGAAGCAAATTCCTATAAATATTACAAAAATATCTAATCTACCTACGTTTGTAATACCTATAAGGGGTCTTAGCCATTCTAGTAAAAGTAAAAATGCGCATGCATGCATGAAGAATCTGCTCATATCCCATTTGTATTTTGTTTGTAATGTTATCATTTGCTCACCTCAAAAAACGCGTTTGTATACCGGTTCCCATAAACCACATTTACAAATATTTTTCGTTTTTGTAGAGTTTCTAGAATACTTAGTTCTCGATGGGAGAGTTGATTTGCTTTTTCTTTCACGACAAACACCATTAATTTTCTGTTTTTTATAGCAGCAAAGTCAGCCGCCTTTTGAATATCGGGAGAAAGATCGCTTGTTACGAGTATAATCGTTACGGGCTCATAAATTTTTCTTAATTCCATTTCTACACTCCGGGAGAGCGGGAATACACTGTCTGCTTGTACTTTCGCTAGATGACAAAAGATTTGTTGTAACTGCATATCACCATTGTCTAAAGGGAAAAAAGTTCGTTCTTTTCCGACAGACACGAATGACACTGGTGAATTTTGCTTCAAGACAGCCCTTACAATAGAGGCGGAAAATGTTACGACTGATTCGAATAGAGGGGACTCAGTTCTGTCCATAAATATCATGATATTATGGCTGCGCTGTTGTTCAAACTCTTTCGTCATAATATTGTTTGTTCGGGCAGTTGCTTTCCAATCAATCCATGAAAAGCGGTCACCAGGTTTATAGTCTCTGACACCGACAGAGATTGTAGAGTCTTTTGCTAAATTTATATTTGCTGAAAGCGCTCCTTGTTCGAAATGATTTTCCAATTGTCGATATGTTATATCTACGTACTGGGGATAGACTAAAAATGTATCTAGAACTGAAAAAGTTACTTCTTTCTCCATCATACCGAATAGATCACCAGTTTTGACACGTACGCTTGAAAAAGTGTGCTCTCCTCTAGGGATTGTGTCAATTGCATATTGAAATGAAATATTTCGTTTCAATCCTGGAAAGAGTATTACCTTATTCACCTTCGTTTGTCTACAATTTGTAAATTGTGATGGCAGTTCATCTTCTATAATTAAATAAAGTAAGGGAAAAGGAAATCTTCTTTTTATTGTAATGGTGCTTAAAAATTGTTCTCCTACTGCATATTCATTTTGGTTTGTTATTCGTTTTACTTCAGCGTCTCGTAAAGCGTAGAAGGGAAGTAGTAGTGAATAAAGACCAATAGGAATCGTACTGTAAAACAAAAACCAACTTACAAATCCTCCTTGAAGCATAGCGTACACAAATGTTAAGACTAGGCATAAAGGGATTAGCAATAACTTCGTAACGTGATATAGTGCTCGTAGTAGTCGTTTCATCAAAGGTTTTTCGTCCTTTGAGTCGGCACGGTAGTTCGTGCAACGATTTTGGCGATAACTTGTTCTCCTGTTATTCCTTCAAATCTTGCTTCCATTTTTAGAATGAGTCTGTGAGCTAAAACGTAAGGAGCTAAAAATTTAACATCGTCTGGAATAACATAATTTCTGCCATGGATGAATGCATAAGCTTGTGAAGCTTTCATTAAAGCGATTGAGCCGCGTGGACTTGCACCTAGCTGTATAGAACTATAAGAACGCGTCTGAGTAACAAGTTTTACAATGTAATGCTTGATTGCTTTGTCCATGCTTACTTCCCGTACGCTTTGTTGTAAATAAAGTAATTCTTTTATTGTAGTAATAGCTTGTAAATGAGAGAGTGGATTTGTTTTTTCCATCCGGTTTAAAATTTCAAACTCTTCTTCTGGTGTAGGATATCCCATTTTTAGTTTCAATAAGAAACGATCGAGCTGTGCTTCTGGTAAAGGATATGTTCCCTCATATTCGACCGGATTTTGTGTAGCCATTACAAAGAAAGGTTTTGGTAACGATCTTGTAATGCCATCTATTGTGATAGTGCCTTCTGCCATACTTTCAAGTAAGGCAGATTGTGTCTTTGGAGATGTACGATTAATTTCATCAGCAAGTACAAAATTCCCCATAATCGGTCCAGGCTTGAACTCAAATTGGAGTTCTTTTGGATTATAAATAGAAACACCTGTTACATCTGACGGCAGTAAATCAGGTGTGAATTGAATACGCTTGTAATCAGCATCAATAGATTTAGAAAGAGCACGTACTAGCATTGTTTTCCCAACGCCAGGAACATCTTCTAATAGTACATGACCTTCAGCTAAGAGAGCTGTCAAAGCTAAGATCGTTTCTTTTCGTTTTCCGACCATTAACTTTTCAATATTGTTAATTATTTTTTCTATAATGGGATGTAATGAATCAAGCTGGGGCATCGTAATCCTCCTAATGTTATTATCGTTTTCTAATCTATTTAGTGGAAAATAGAATTTATCTTTCTATTTGCGAGTAGTGAAACTTTTATCTTTAATTCTAAGAATATTCAGATTATTTATCTGATTACATCCAGTATAATTGTTTCCGTAACTAAGGGCAATATGGTAAATAATGATTTCTCGTTTTATGTGAAATACGTTTGGATATAGAATAGCATCGTCGGTAAAAGTAGAAGAGGGGAAGGACAGGAAAGATTGACCTCAATGAGCAAAATAAATAGCGTAGGAAACCCTACGCGTAAAGTTTGGAACATATATTAATACGCCTTGTGATTAAAATATATATGAATAAAATAAAGTCGGCTTCACATGAAGAGGCCATCTATTTAAATTATTACACTCCTTTATTTTTTATCTTTTTTATATTCTTTTCGTTTATTTAACCAAATATGAATCAATTCTACCAATTCCATTGTTTCAATCTCACAATATTCTCCTTTCCCATCTTCGGCTAAATTGTCTAACACAGTAGTTGTGTCGTTCCGGATTTCTAAACCGCAAATGTTGCCATTTACTACTACATAATTTTTTCTCCGTTTAAAACACTATATATTTCTTCTAAAATCCAATCTCCAAAAGCTGAAACTTCAATTCCTAAAAAAGTTTCAACAAGTTTTATTTCTTGAGGAAGTCTCATAACTAAATCACTACTGTTAAGTACTTCAAAACTATATGGATATTTCATGACTATTTTACTCCTTTATTTCTGGCTTTAGTGACTCTATTTACTTCTCTATTAATCTCATAAGCTCTATTAAGGTAATAAATTCTTATACCATCATTACTCTTGTCTTACTTACATTTATAGTAAAAGTAGATTGTTATTAAACTTATTTATCCAATATTTCTCTGATGTAGGTATGAGTTCAGTGAAATCTTCATATGTACCTATCCAATCTTTTGGTACATAGTTTTCGTATGATGCCGGTTCTGGAAACATTGAATATAGTATTTTATTATCAAAGTTAATTAATAAGACTGGACTATAATCTAATAGATCTTCTACTGCATTCTTCCTTTTAATATTTTCAAGTAGTAAATAATTTAATTCTTCTTTAGTTGTTTTATATTGATTAATCCTTACTAAAAATACTTCTACATTTTCATGATCTAATACTTTTATTCCATTTCTTTCTTCTGTTTCATCATTATCTTCAATGCTTATACCTAAATTTTTATATGCATTATCTAATTTATTATAATCTAAAAACCATAGTTCTTTATCTGTTACATACCACCTAAACTCATTTTTATATATGACGGCTACTATAATGTTTTCTGCATAAAGCGGTTCTAATATCATAATCTACTCCTTTTATTATTATCTTAATATCCTACCATTCTGGTGTATTCTTCTCTTCATTCAATCCAAGTTGCTGGCAAATCATATGGGTTTCCTGACGTTTTTTGTTCAACTATTTTCAGGATATTTACTCTTAGTATGTTGGATTGAAAGTATTGTATTTTCATTTATAAACTTATCTTACGATTTAGGCAAATCAAATTTAACTATTCCCAAATTACTTCCGCTATTATATAAGAAATTTTTTGCACGCTCATTATAATCTGTACTTCATCTTAAACTTTGCTAGAAGCAAGGAAGTAATTTAACAGTCAGTGAAGGATGTGAACCCTCCACAATGATTAGATTTTCACTTTTTTATATTTGTTCCGGAATTTTTGACAATCTCTTGAACTGTGCGAAATGTCACATCTGTATTTTACAACCTCTCTTATAGTAAGGGTATGTAAGAGAGACGTATTAAAGGAGTGAACAGTATGAAGAAGAAACCTTCAGCACTAATGAGACGTTTAAAATATTTTTCACCAATAGATCGTTATAACGATAATCATACACAAGAAACATATGAAGATCGCGAATGGGAGAATGTGTACAGAAAGCGTTGGCAGCATGATAAAGTAATCCGTTCTACACACGGTGTGAACTGTACTGGTTCTTGTAGCTGGAACATTTATGTGAAAGATGGAATTGTAACATGGGAGGGTCAAGAGCTTAACTATCCAACAACAGGTCCTGATATGCCTGATTTTGAACCACGAGGATGTCCGCGTGGAGCGAGCTTTTCTTGGTACATTTATAGTCCGCTTCGTGTGAAATATCCGTATGTACGTGGTGTGCTTTGGGAAATGTGGCAAGAAGAACTACAAAATAACGAGTCACCATTAGATGCTTGGAAAAGCATTGTGGAAAACCCTGAAAAAGCACGTAAGTATAAGCAAGCGCGTGGTAAAGGGGGATTCATTCGTGCGAATTGGGATGAAGTATTACAACTCGTTTCTGCTTCATTACTATACACAGTAATTAAATACGGTCCAGACCGAAATGTTGGTTTTTCACCAATTCCAGCAATGTCGATGTTAAGTCATGCAGCTGGTAGCCGCTTTATGCAACTTATGGGTGGACCAATGCTTAGTTTCTATGATTGGTACGCAGATTTACCACCAGCTTCTCCGCAAATTTGGGGTGATCAAACTGATGTACCAGAAAGTAGTGACTGGTATAACTCTGGTTACATTATGACATGGGGTTCAAACGTACCGATGACGAGAACACCAGATGCTCACTTTTTAGCAGAGGTTCGATATAAAGGAACGAAAGTCGTTTCTGTAAGTCCTGACTTTGCCGAGTCTACAAAGTTTGCAGATGATTGGATTAGTGTGAAACAAGGTACAGATGGTGCACTTGCGATGGCAATGGGGCATGTGATCTTACAAGAATTTTACGTAGATAATCAAGTGGAATACTTCACAAAGTATGCGAAGCAATATACTGATTTTCCTTTCTTTGTCACATTGAAAGAAAAAGGAGATCAATTCGTTGCTGATCGTTTCTTAAATGCTTCTGATATTGGACGCGAAACGAAATTAGGGGAATGGAAACCTGTAATTTGGAACGAGAATACGAATGATTTTGCAACACCTCACGGCACAATGGGATCACGTTGGGATAAAGAAAAGAAATGGAACTTGCGTTTAGAAGATGAACAGACAGGTGAAACGATTGATCCACGTCTTTCTTTACTTGGAATGGAAGATAATGTTGGAACGGTACAAATTCCATACTTCTCTGATGATGGAAATACAATATTAGAACGCACAATTCCAGTGAAAAAAGTTATGACAGAAGAAGGCGAAGTGTTCGTTACAACTGTATATGACTTAACGTTAGCAAATTACGGTGTGAACCGAGGTCTTGGCGGGCAAGAACCGAAAGATTTCAATGATGATGTACCGTTTACACCTGCATGGCAAGAGAAAATGACTGGGGTAAAACGAGAGCTTATTATTCAAATTGCTCGTGAGTTCGCGCAAAATGCAGTTGATACGAATGGCCGCTCGATGATTATTATGGGAGCTGGTATTAACCATTGGTTTAACTCTGATACGATTTATCGCGCAGTTTTAAATCTTGTTCTTCTCGTTGGGGCACAAGGTGTAAACGGCGGCGGTTGGGCACATTATGTTGGTCAAGAAAAATTACGACCAGCAGAAGGATGGCAAACAATCGCGATGGCGAAAGATTGGCAGGGGCCACCGAAATTACAAAACGGTACATCTTTCTTCTATTTCGTAACAGATCAATGGCGCTATGAAGATACACCTGTTGGACATTTAGCATCACCAGTTGAGGGCAACTCTCGTTATCAACATCACGGTGATTACAACGTATTAGCTGCACGACTTGGCTGGTTACCTTCTTATCCAACATTCGAGAAGAATGGAATTGAATTATATAAAGAAGCTGTTGCTGCTGGTGCAACAACACAAGAAGAAATCGGAAAATACGTTGCGCAAAAACTAAAAGAAAAAGAACTGAAATTTGCGATTGAAGACCCAGATAATAAAAACAACTTTCCGCGTAACTTATTCGTATGGCGTGCAAACTTAATTTCAAGTTCCGGTAAAGGACACGAATATTTCTTAAAACATTTATTAGGTACAACAAACGGATTAATGAATGACGATAGTGACTCATTAAGACCAGAAGAAATTAAGTGGCATGAAGATGCACCTGAAGGGAAGTTAGATTTACTCATTAATTTAGATTTCCGTATGGCTGGAACGGCGCTTTATTCTGATATCGTCTTACCTGCTTCAACTTGGTATGAAAAGCATGATTTAAGCAGTACGGATATGCATCCATTTGTACATCCGTTTAATCCAGCAATCGGTTCACCGTGGGAAGCACGCTCTGACTGGGATATTTTCACCTCTCTTTCTAAAGCTGTGTCAGATTTAGCGAAGAAAATCGATCTTGAACCAATGAAAGAAGTTGTTGCAACACCACTTCTTCACGATACACCGCAAGAATTAGCACAACCACTTGGTAAGATTAAAGATTGGAGCAAAGGTGAGTGTGAACCGATCCCAGGTAAAACAATGCCGCAAATTCATGTTGTCGAAAGGGATTATAAAACGATTTATGACAAGATGACAGCGCTTGGACCAAATACCGGAAAACAACCGATTGGTACGAAAGGGATTTCTTGGTCGGCAGAAAAAGAATATGAGCAATTAAAGAGTCGATTAGGAGTTGTTCGAACGGATTCTATTGCGAAGGGGTGCCCAGACATAAAAGAAGCAATTAATGCTGCTGAGGCGGTATTAACACTTTCTTCTACAACAAACGGTCATATGGCGGTAAAAGCATGGGAAGCGCTTGAAAAACAAACCGATTTAAAACTACGTGACTTAGCAGAAGAACGTGAAGAAGAATGCTTCACATTTGAACAAATTACAGCGCAGCCTAAAACAGTAATTACTTCTCCGGCCTTTACGGGTTCTGAAAAAGGTGGACGCCGTTACTCACCATTTACAACAAATGTTGAACGTCTCATCCCTTGGAGAACGATAACTGGTCGACAATCTTTCTACTTAGATCACGACATGATGAAAGAATTTGGCGAAACGATGGCAACATTTAAACCAATACTGCAACATAAACCATTCCGTAAATCACGCCCTGAAGTAGAAGGGAAAGAAATTACACTAAACTATTTAACACCGCATAATAAGTGGTCGATTCATAGTATGTACTTCGATTCATTACCAATGTTAACGCTGTTTAGAGGTGGTCCAACTGTTTGGATGAATAAAGATGATGCGAATGAAGCTGGTGTTGCTGATAATGATTGGATTGAATGCTTTAACCGTAACGGCGTAGTCGTAGCACGTGCTGTTGTAACGCACCGTATACCGAGGGGGATGGCATTTATGCATCATGCGCAAGATCGTCACATTAACGTGCCTGGTACGAAATTAACAAGCACCCGCGGGGGAACACATAATAGTCCAACCCGTATTCACGTTAAACCAACACATATGATTGGTGGATATGGCCAATTAAGCTATGGATTTAACTATTATGGTCCGACTGGGAACCAGCGTGACTTAAACGTTGTAATCCGTAAACTGAAGGAGGTAGATTGGCTTGAAGATTAAAGCGCAAGTCGGAATGGTAATGAACTTAGATAAATGCATCGGCTGCCACACTTGTAGCGTAACATGCAAAAACACCTGGACGAATCGTCCAGGTGCTGAATATATGTACTTCAATAACGTAGAAACGAAACCTGGAATTGGTTATCCGAAACAATGGGAAAATCAGGAGAAATACAAAGGCGGCTGGGAATTGAAAAATGGTGAAATTCAGCTGAAATCCGGTTCGAAAATGAAGCGTCTTATGAATATTTTCCACAATCCAGATCAGCCAACAATTGATGATTACTTTGAACCTTGGAACTATGATTATGAAACGTTAACAAATAGCCCGCAGCGTAAGCATCAACCAGTTGCTCGTCCGAAATCAGCAATTACGGGTGAATTTATCGACAAAATTGAATGGGGTCCAAACTGGGAAGATGATTTAGCAGGCGGACATATAACAGGGTTACAAGATCCGAACGTCAAGAAAATGGAAGAAGGAATTAAAACGGATTTTGAAAATGTCTTTATGATGTATTTACCACGTATTTGCGAACATTGTATGAATCCATCTTGCGTTTCTTCTTGTCCATCGGGTGCGATGTATAAACGTGAGGAAGATGGGATTGTTCTTGTGGATCAAAATGCATGTCGTGCATGGAGATTTTGTGTATCGTCTTGTCCGTATAAAAAAGTATATTTTAACTGGCAAACAAATAAAGCTGAAAAATGTACAATGTGTTTCCCTCGTATTGAAGCTGGTATGCCAACAATTTGTTCTGAAACATGTGTAGGACGTATTCGATATATTGGGGTAATGCTATATGACGCTGATAAAGTAAAAGAAGCGGCTTCTGTTGAAAATGAAAAAGATTTATATGAATCTCAGCTTACTGTTTTCCTAGATCCAAATGATCCAGAAGTAGCAGCTGAAGCGAAAAAACAAGGGATTCCTGAAGAATGGATTAAAGCGGCACAACAGTCGCCAATCTATAAAATGATTATCGATTGGAAAATCGCTCTACCTCTTCATCCAGAGTATCGTACAATGCCAATGGTTTGGTATATCCCGCCGCTTAGCCCAATTATGAACATGGTGGAGGGGAAAGGTAGTAACTGGCAAGCAGAAGAGATTTTCCCTGCTATTGATAATATGCGTATTCCAATTCAATATTTAGCGAATTTACTCACTGCAGGAGATGAATCACATATTCGTCTTACATTGAAGAAATTGGCTGTCATGCGAACACATATGAGAGCACTGCAAATTAATAAAGAACCAAATGAAGCAGTATTAAAAGAAATTGGTTTAACGAAAGAGGATGTAGAAGATATGTATCGTCTTCTTGCTATCGCGAAATATAAAGATCGCTTCGTCATTCCGGCCTCTCACCGCGAACAAGTTGCAGATTTATATAGCGAACAAGGAAGCTGTGGTCTTTCCTTCACAGGTGGCCCAGGCTCTTGTATGACAATTTCTTAAATAAAGGGGGCAGAAAATCATGAAACAAAGTTTACAAACTGCTTTTTCTTGTTCTTCTTTTCTTCTCTCCTATCCTGAACTAGGTTGGAGAGAAGCTTTACTAGAATTACAGGAAGAGATTCAAGAAATTGAACAGGAAGAAATCAGAGCATCACTTACAACATTTATAAAAACAGCGCTAGATAAAACAGACAATCAACTTATTGATTCTTACGTCTATACATTCGACTTTGGAAAGAAGACAAATATGTATCTTACCTACATGAAAACAGGTGAACAAAGAGAGCGTGGAATTGAATTATTAGAGTTAAAACAGCATTATCAAAAATCTGGTTTTAACGTAACAGATAAAGAACTACCTGATTATTTACCGCTTCTACTTGAGTTTCTTGCAAACGCGAATGAAAAAGATAGCGAACCAATTATGAGTAAATACACGGAAAATATACAAGCGTTGCACGGGCAATTAAAAGAAGCAAACTGCATGTACGAACCAATTCTTGCAGCCGTTCTCTTTGCTATCGATACATGGGGTGTACAGACAAATTAGAAAGGAGAGTTGTCAAAATGATGGATCAATTTTTATGGGTGTTGTTTCCCTATATCATTTTTGCAATCTTTATCGGTGGACATATTTTCAGATACAACTATGATCAATTTGGATGGACATCAAAATCTAGTGAACTATTAGAGAAGAAAATGCTCCGGGTCGGAAGTCTATTATTCCACTTTGGGATCATGTTCGTCATAGGTGGTCATGTTATGGGGATATTAATTCCAGAGGCTGTATATCGTTCAATAGGTATTTCGGAGCATATGTATCACATAATAGCAATTAGTTTCGGGCTTCCGGCAGGTGTTGCTTCTATCATCGGTTTAATTATATTAACGTACCGCCGTGTAACAGTAAAACGCATCATTGCAACGAGTACAAGGGGAGATTACATTGCGCTTATTTTATTACTTATCGTTATGCTAGCAGGACTTTCTTCAACCTTTTTAAATATCGATTCAAAAGGGTTTGATTATCGTACAACGATCGGTCCTTGGTTCCGTAGTCTCTTTATTTTCCAACCGAAAGTTGAATATATGATGGAAGTACCTGTATGGTTTAAGATTCATATTATTGCAGGGATGGGGCTTTTCGCGGTATGGCCGTTTACAAGACTTGTCCATGTATTTAGTGCCCCAATTAAATACTTAAGCCGTAGTTATGTGATTTACAGAAGACGTATTCCTAATGAATTGAAAAAATAATGCCACAGTAAACGAATAGAAGTTAGCAACTAACATGAAACGAGGTCTAATGGAAGGCCTCGTCTTTTTTAGGAAATAACTGTATGCAAGAAAAAAAGAGTAGCATCTAAATAAGATGCTACTCTATGCTACAAACAGAGGCAGAGCAATCTTCACAAGCAATTTCACATTTTAAAAATTGTAAATCATGGATTGTAATCTTTCCTTTATGAATAGAAATCGTACCTTTTTTTTTCAAATCATTTAACATTCGATTTACGCTTTCACGCGAAGTTGCACAGAAGTTTGCAAGTTCTTGATTCGTTAATGGTAAATCGATGAGAATCCCATTTTCTTTTAACACACCATAACTATTTGTCATTCGAATGAGAGTAGAATATAGGGCACCTTTTTTGCCGTGTAATACTAGATCTCGGAACTTCGTTTGCATTCTTCTTAAATGTTCACTAATCCATTTCATAAATTCAAATACAAGAGCGGGTTTTTGGAGTAATGCTTTTTCTAAGGCTTCACGCTTTATAACGCCTACTTCAACATCTTCAAGGCATTTTGAATTTAATAAATACCTTGCATCTTCCGTGAACAATGTTAATTCTCCAATAATGTCATATGCCGAACAAATACGGAGTGTCAACTCTTGCCCATCAGCACTTAGTTTACTAATTTGTACTTTTCCGGAGTGGATGATATAGAGTTCGGTTGCCTCCATACCTTCTTGAAAAATAAAACTTCCTTTTTTAATTTGCATTTTATATTCAACAGATGCAAGTAATTCTTTTAAATCTTGAGATAATGTCATACTGTTTGCCACAGCAATCACCTTTCTTCTCATAAAGTGAAACTTTAATCAGTGGGGGATTTTGTTCATTCCCCACTGATTATTAGTTGAAACAATCGGGCTTTTAAGGGCAGTTGATCCCCCACCTAACTTCTTTGTCCCAGCCGAATTTTGAGGTGGGGGTCTTACTGCCCGTTAATGCGGGATAAGCAATACATTTCCTATTTTGAGTGTAAGTATGCTGAAAATGCAAGAGCTATTTCAAAATTGTTGTAAAATTTCAATGACCGTAAGGAGTAGGGACTGAAGATGTGAACAAAATGCGAACAGATTTGTGAAGAATTTTTGAATGGGGAAAGTAATGTGAGAAAAGTCACATTGAATATGTAGCTTCTTTTTTATAATGAAGGCAAATAAAAAATTTGAAAGCTTACTAATGATTGCAGTAGAAAAGAAGGGATATAGATGCACGAGAAGATGAAAGATTCTTTAGAGCGGCCACTTCAAGATTTACGTATTTCAGTTATTGACCGTTGTAATTTTAGGTGCACGTACTGTATGCCAGCTGAAGTGTTCGGACCTGATTATGCTTTTTTACAGGAAGAGTTTTTATTAACATTCGATGAAATAGAAAGGTTAGCGAGATTATTTATAAGTATGGGTGTTAATAAAATTAGACTTACTGGCGGTGAACCTTTATTGCGTAAAGATTTACCGAAGTTAATTGCAAGGCTTGCAAAGCTAGAAGGCTTAAAGGATATTGGACTCACAACAAACGGTATTCATTTAGCAAAACAAGCTAAGGCGCTAAAAGTTGCGGGATTAAAACGCGTGAATATTAGTTTAGATGCGATAGAAGATCATGTCTTCCGAAAAATTAATGGACGAAATGTAAGTACAAAACCTGTATTGAAAGGAATTGAAGCAGCAAAAGCAGCTGGATTAGAAGTAAAAGTAAATATGGTCGTAAAAAAAGGGATGAATGATAGTCAAATTCTTCATATGGCTCGTTATTTTAAAGAACAAGAAATTCAGCTTCGTTTTATCGAATTTATGGATGTGGGCAGTACGAACGGATGGAACTTTGAACAAGTTATTACGAAGGAAAAATTAATAGAGAAAATTAATCGTGTATATCCGATTGAGCCTGTTAAACCTCGTTACTTTGGAGAAGTTGCGAAATTGTATCGATATGTAGGGAGCGATGCAGAAGTTGGATTTATTACTTCTGTTTCTGAATCTTTTTGTTCCTCTTGTACGAGAGCTCGTATTTCGGCAGACGGTAAGTTTTTTACGTGCTTATTTGGAACGAAAGGAACTGATTTGCGAACGCTTCTTCGAGAAAATATTTCTGATGCTTCATTATTAAAAATTCTCCAACATACATGGGAGTGCAGAACAGATCGGTATTCGGATGAAAGAACGGCTGAAAGTACAAATAAACGTCCAAAAGTTGAAATGTCTTATATTGGTGGATAGCGAAAGGAGGATTCCCTATGCAAGAGCGATATTCAAGGCAAGTATTGTTTTCTGGAATTGGTGAAATGGGACAAAGAAAAATAAGAAAAAAACATGTGCTCCTAATCGGTGCGGGTGCACTAGGAGCTGCAAATGCGGAAGCGCTCGTTAGGATGGGGATTGGGAAATTGACAATTGCTGACCGTGACTACGTCGAATGGAGTAATTTACAGCGGCAACAGTTATATACAGAAGAAGATGCACAGCAGTGTAAACCAAAAGCAATTGCAGCGGCAGAACATTTAAGAAAGATTAATTCTGAAGTAGAAATTGTACCAATTGTTACGGATGTCACAATGCAAGAAATGGAAGAGTTAACAAAAGAAGTGGATCTTATATTAGATGCGACTGACAATTTCGATACGCGCCTACTTATAAATGACATTTCGCAAAAAGAAAATATACCTTGGATATACGGTGGATGCATTGGAAGTTACGGTGTAACGTATACAATTCTTCCGGGGGAAACACCATGCTTTCGCTGCCTAATGGATCATCCTATGAGCGGTGCAACATGTGATACAGCAGGAATCATTCAACCGGCTGTACAAATGGTCGTTGCTCACCAAGTGACAGAAGCGATGAAAATATTGGTGAATGATTTTGAGGTGTTAAGGGGAACGATGTTATCATTTGATATTTGGAACAATCAATATCTCTCATTAAAAGTAAATAGGCAGAAGAAAAGTACATGTCCATCTTGTGGGAATTTACGCACTTATCCAAGTTTAACATTTGAAGCACAGATGAAAACTGAAGTGCTATGCGGAAGGAATACGGTTCAAATCCGTCCAGGGATAAAGCGAGTTCTTAATTTAGAAGAAGTTCGAAATCGCTTACAAAAAAGCGTGAGTGTCAAAAAAACTCCATATTTACTATCGTTTCTAGTAGATGAATATCGTTTTGTTTTATTTACAGACGGTAGGGCATTTATTCATGGGACAAATGATGTAAAAATGGCAAAACGATTATACGTAAAATATATAGGATGAACAGAAAGAGAGTTTATCCTTATCAAAACGAGGTGAAAAAAGAATGCTAGAAAAACGTAAACCAATTCCAGTAGCAGAAGCAGTTGCACGCATAATGGAGTATGCTCATCAAGGTGAAATAGAAAAGGTTTCTCTTATAGACAGCTACGGTAGAATGCTTGGAGAAGATGTTATTGTAGATCATGATGTCCCGCATTTCGATCGCTCTCCGTACGACGGGTTTGCGATTCGCGCGGAAGATACAAAAGAAGCAAATAGCAGTAACCCAATTCAGTTTGAAGTGATTGGTGAGATCGGGGCAGGTTCTGTTTTTAGAGAAGAGGTGAAAGCATTTCAAGCTGTACGTATTATGACAGGAGCTGCAATTCCAGCAGGATGTAATGCGGTTGTTATGTTAGAGCTAACGGAAGGATTTGAAGAAAAAGAAAAGACTTATATGAAATTAAAACGCTCTTTTGCTGCTGGTGATAACATTTCTTTTAAAGGAGAAGATGTAAAACAAAATGCCATACTTGTGAAAAAAGGGACTTCTATTAACCCTGGAGTAGCGGCGCTTCTTGCTACGTTTGGTTATAGTTCCGTACATGTTGTAAAACAGCCGGTTATTGGAATTGTAGCGACAGGAAGTGAACTTTTAGAAGTACATGAACAGCTTAAACCGGGGAAGATTCGAAATAGTAATTCCTATATGATTGCTGCTCAAATTGAGCGAGCAGGTGGAATTGTACGCTATTATGGACAATTTGCTGACGATTTAGAGACGTGTTATGAGACCGTAAAAAGAGCAATAAAAGAAGTCGATATTTTAATTACAACTGGTGGCGTTTCAGTAGGAGACTATGACTATTTACCTGCTATTTATGAGAGATTACAAGCTAATGTACTTTTCAATAAAATAGCGATGCGACCAGGAAGCGTGACTACTGTAGCTGAGCTAGAAGGAAAACTATTATTCGGTCTATCTGGTAATCCTTCAGCTTGTTATGTCGGATGTGAATTATATGTTCGGCCAGTCATTGGAACGTATTTGCATAGGAAAGATCCGCACGCATATCGTGCAGAAGCGATTTTACAGAAAGATTTTCCGAAAGCAAACCCATTTACTCGTTTTGTACGAGGGAAAGTGGAAAGTGTAGATGGAAAATTGCAAGCTACACCAGTTGGTTTAGATAAATCTAGTGCAATTTCTTCACTTGCAGAGGCGAATGCATTTATCATCCTGCCGGGAGGAACGAGAGGATTTGAAGCAGGAATAATTGTTTCGGTATTATTATTGGAATCGAACATAGGAAGTGAGTGGCCGTGGAAAGAACCACTTCGATCATATAAGTAATAGAAAAATAGATTGCTAACTTATACAAAGGTAAGAGGTGCAAAATGACACATACGTATTATGAAGTAATTGATACACCTATTTCAATTGAAGAAGTTACAAACAAAGTAATTCGGTGTGAGTGTGGTGCGGTTACTACTTTCATTGGTACCGTCAGAGAATTTACGAAAGGACGTCGTACGCTATATTTAGAGTATGTAGCATATAAAACAATGGCGGAAAAACAGCTTGAGAAAATTGGTAATGAAGTAGAAGAGAAGTGGCCTGGGATATATGTAGCAATTACACATCGCATTGGTACATTGGAAATTTCTGATTTTGCTGTTGTTGTCGCCGTTTCAACACCACACCGGAAAGCAGCCTATGAGGCGAACGAATATATTATGGAGCGTATAAAACAAATTGTTCCGATTTGGAAGAAAGAGTTTTGGGAAGATGGTGAGTTATGGATAGGTGATCAGTCAGAGAAAGTAGCATATGTAAATGGCGAGCCTGAAAAGGAGATGAGAACATGATTGAAGTGCTATTATTTGCACATTTGCAAGAAGAAGCAAGCAAACCTGCCTTGCACATAGATTGTGAAAATATTACGGTTACTGAACTAAAGGAATTTCTGGTTAAGGAATATAACGTAGCAATTTCAAACGAGGTTATGGTCGCCATAAATGAAGAGTATGCAAATGAAGGTGACATCATTCAAACTGGCGATGTAGTAGCAATGATTCCGCCAGTAAGTGGTGGTTGATTCTTTTCAGCCTAATCATGTTAGGACGTGATTAGGCTGGAGAGAATGAATATAACTATGCATACATAGGAGGGAACAGGATGAAAAGTCCTAATTTTCAATTAAGTTTACAAACTTCTAATCTAGTTATCGGTTTTATGGTATGGGTTATCTTATCATCATTAATGCCATATATTAAAGCGGATATTCCATTAACTGCGGGACAAATTTCTATGGTCACAGCAGTACCGGTTATTTTAGGTTCTATTCTTCGCATTCCAATTGGTTATTGGACAAATCGTTACGGAGCAAGAAAATTGTTCTTTATTAGTTTTATACTTTTATTATTCCCTGTCTTTTACATTAGTATTGCTAATTCTATGATGGATTTAATTATTGGTGGATTATTTGTAGGGATTGGTGGTGCTGTATTCTCTGTAGGAGTAACTTCTCTACCGAAATACTTCCCGAAAGAGAGTCACGGTTTTGTAAATGGTATTTACGGTGTGGGTAACGCTGGAACAGCAATTACTTCATTTTTAGCACCTGTAATTGCGACATCAGTTGGCTGGAGAACAACAGTACAGTGTTATTTAGTTTTACTTGCAGCATTTGCACTTATGAACTTTTTATTAGGCGATCGTAAGGAAAAAAAGGTGAATACACCATTAATGGAACAAATAAAAGGTGTATATAAAAATGAAAAGCTTTGGTTTTTATGTATCTTTTACTTTTTAACATTCGGATCATTTGTAGCATTTACAGTATATTTACCAAACTTTTTAGTATCTCACTTCGGATTAGAGAAAGTAGATGCAGGTATGAGGACAGCGGGGTTTATCGTATTAGCAACAATGATGCGCCCAATTGGTGGCTGGCTCGGGGATAAGTTTAATCCATTTAAAATATTAATCTTCGTATTTATCGGCTTAACACTATCTGGTATTGTTTTATCATTTATGCCTAGTATGAATGTGTATACATTTGGTTGCTTGCTAGTCGCATTCTGTGCAGGTATTGGAAATGGTACAATCTTTAAACTTGTTCCAATGTACTTCTCTGAACAAGCAGGGATTGTAAATGGGGTTGTGTCAGCTTTAGGTGGATTAGGAGGGTTCTTCCCACCATTAATTTTAACGTTACTATTCCAACTAACAGGTCATTATGCAATTGGATTTATGGCGTTATCAGAAGTCGCTCTTGCTTGTTTAATCATTACAGTATGGATGTATAGCCAAGAGAAGCTGTTAGTGATGTTAAAGAATCATTAATAAAGAAAAAGAACCCTCCTAAAGTAATCTAGGAGGGTTCTTTTAGTAATAGGCTTCGATATGTTTTTTATTGCTAACTTAACAAACACTTGTATTCTAAAATAATGTGGTTTAAAAATGAAAAACAGAAGTTTTATGGAATTTTATGTTAAAATATAGATATCAGATGTTATTCAATTAAAGGGTTAGTTAAAGAAAGTTTAAATCTCTTCCAAAGATAGAACTAATTTTTAGCATATAAATATTTAATTGGATCGGGGTGTTTAGATGAAAAAATTATATAAGTCCACTCAAGATAAACAAGTATCAGGTGTATTAGGTGGCTTAAGCGATAAGTATGGAATTGATGTAAGTATCCTTCGCATAGTCACTGCATTATCAGCCTTTTTTACTAGTGGATTTACGGTGTTACTTTATATAATAGCTGCAATTGTTTTGCCTACAGATAAAGATATTAAGAGATAAATGTATGAACTTAAATCTAATTCCACAATCGAGAACTCTGTTTTTTGTCTATTGAAAGTTTCCAAAGTAAAAGCAACAGTACGATTGTTATAATACTGAAATGAACAAACGAAAAATCCTCATAAAACATTCGGAATATATCGAGAACGAAAATAATAACTTTTGAATTAAACGATGACTATTGATCGCTAACGAATCGATAAATAGTCGTCATTTTCTAAAAACTATATATAAATATATATATAAATATTCATAAATTTTAAAAATATATGAAGGTATTTATAACAAGAAAAAACTTCATATTTTTTAGGGCCAGATTTTTTCGTAAGGCTAATGGATATTGTGAAAAAGTACACCTAAAATAAAGAATAAAGTTTAGGTCGATAAGATAAAATTATGAATTTGTATAAATAATCCATAATTTTCTTTATGAGTCATATTTGATATGTTAAAGAAAAGAGAGGGGAGGGAAATGAAATGAGAATTTTTGATGCACATTTTCATATTATTGATTTTAATTTTCCGATTATTGAGAACCAAGGGTATTTTCCACCCAACTTTGTTGTAGAAGATTATCAGAATGAAACTCCTAATTTGAATGTAATTGGTGGAGCGATCGTATCTGGTTCTTTCCAAGGGTTTGATCAAGAATATTTATTAAAGGCACTAAAACTGTTGGGTTCAACATTTTGTGGCGTAACACAATTACCTTTTACAGTGACGGATGAAGAAATACTAAATTTAAATGAAAATGGGATAAAAGCATTACGCTTTAATATTAAAAGAGGTGGTTCAGAAGATTTATCGAAGCTGGATTACTTTGCTAGAAGAGTTCATGATTTAGTAGGATGGCATAGTGAGCTTTATATGGATGCAATAGAGTTGCCCGAAATTGCATCCACTATAGAAAAGTTACCAGCTATATCAATTGACCATTTAGGGTTATCAGAAGAAGGTTTACCATATTTATTAAAACTAGTTGATAAAGGGGTACATGTGAAAGCTACTGGTTTTGGTCGTGTAGAATTAGATGTTGAGAATGCCTTAAAATCGATTTATGAAGTTAACCCAGATGCACTTATGTTTGGAACAGATTTACCATCTACAAGAGCAAAAAGACCTTTTGAGTATGGAGATATCAAATTGATTCAACAGCTATTTGATGAACAAGCTACCGATAAAATCCTGTATACGAATGCTTTCAAATGGTATTTTGGGTAGCGTCAGGGGCTACATTTGAATTAACTGTATCCATATTTAGTAAAGAATTTAATCCAACTATAATGTATTTAGAATGGGGTATTAAATGTTTGTTTTTATTATATTAGACGTGATATTACCAATATTAATATTGATGCTAATTGGTGCAATCTTACAAAGAAAGTTCCAATTTAACTTAAAGCAGCTATCTACACTTATTACTTATTGCTTGATGCCAGCGGCTGTATTTGTGAATATATATGATATTAGTATAGAAACAGGTTTGTTGCTCCAGATAATATACTATTTAATACTTTACAGTCTGAGTGTGATGATAGTAAGTCATTTCATTTCAAAAACATTAAAGTTAGAAAAAGGAGAAAGTGCAGCTCTAAAAAATAGCATTTCGTTAATGAATTCCGGTAATTATGGATTACCAGTAAGTCAATTGATTTTCAGTTACAATCCAGTGGGGGTCTCCATTCAGATTTTTATTGTGATTTTCCAGAATATTTTAACTTATTCATATGGGATATATAACTTACTATCAGCAACAAAAACAATCGGAAGTATTATTCAATCATTTCTAAGACTGCCTGTATTTCATGCACTCATATTAGGGGTTCTCTTTCAATCTTTTACAATTCAAATACCTAATTCTATCTTTCTACCTCTTAATCAGCTTGCGAATAGTTTTGTTGCAATAGCACTCATATTGCTAGGAGCGCAATTATCCAACATTAAGCTTAATTTTTTCCATCGAGTCATAACATGGGCTTTAATTGGAAGATTATTGATGGGACCATTATTAGCACTTGCCATGATATACATACTAAACATTGATGGTATTGTTGCACAATCATTATTTATTGCAAGTTCTTTTCCTACTTCAAGAAATACAGCAACTATTGCTATGGAGTATCAAATAGAGCCTGAACTACATGCACAAATCGTTTTATTTTCAACACTTTTCAGCATTATTACAGTAACTGTCGTTATTTATTTGTCATATATTTTGTTTTGAATATACGTGCAAAAACGGATAGATTTGAGGCGGTAAATGATGGACGGAAATCCCATCGATATGAGAAGAAAACAGTCTTTGATATATTGGGTGTCGTTTACAATTGTACCATGTCTGATAATCAAGCGGCTTAATTCAAAAAAGGAACCAAAACAAAAAGAACAAACGCTTCTAAAAAACGTTTGTCCAAAGATAATTACTATTTTAGCTAAGAAATAGATTATTATTTGTGAGTACGAGAAAGCTTTTTTATAAGTTTAGGAAATATAGATGTTAGTTCCTGCTTCAAACGCTTTGTAAACGATGGATCCTTACCGGAAGTTGAAATCGTTACAATATATTCATCATTTCGGATGACACCAGGTGTGTGAAAGGATGATTCTGTGCCATCACTTACAATGTTAACCCATTGGAAATCATGTGCGGCTTGTTTGACCATCATATTGACATCATGTTGATTTGTAGCTGCATAAATAAGGTGAGCATCTTTAATATCATCATTACTAAAAGTTTTTTGCTTCCAAGTAATATAAGGAAGTTCCTTCATTTCCTCGCAAATCTCTGGGCTGATAACGGTGACAAAAGCGCCTGTATCTTTTAATCCAGACGCTTTCCGATATGCGATTTTACCACCACCAACTATAACAACTACTTTTTTATCTAAATTAAACATAAGAGGATACATATTATACATACACACATTCCTCCATTCGTTCTAATAATGTTAACTTCATATATGTATCAAACTGAAGACAGTTGCAAGTCGTGATGTGATCATATTTTTTTGTATGCAACTTAATTTTTTGAAGCAACAAACCGGTAAAGAGAAGGTACGGCATGACATATACATGGGACGCAGTCGATGTTATCGTCTTGAGCTCAGCAGTAAAAGAGGGCGCTCCTTTCGTTAAAAAGGAGCACGATACTGGCATACCGAGTTTTCGTTCGACCGCTGCTCCGATTTGTTGTAACTCATGTATCGGCTGTGGATCACTACTGCCTCGTCCTACGAGTAAAACGCTACTATCTTGCTTTGGCATAGTTTCACGTATTCTTTTCACTACAAGTTCAACCATATGTGGATGCGTACTAAAAGGTGGTACAACTGAAAATGTTATTTGAGGATATTTCTTTTGTAGTTGCTTTATTTCAAAAGGAATATCACGTTTATAGTGAGCTGCTGCAAATAATAAAACAGGTACAATCATTATTTCAGTTGCACCCTCTAGTATTGCTTCTGTAACTGCATCCGAAATGGTAGGTGTCGTTAGTTCTAGAAAAGCTATTTTTTGACTCGTTTCGTTACGTTCTTTCATAACAGATTGAATAAAGTGAATGAATTGTTCGTTACCTTCTTGCAGTCGGCTACCGTGTCCAACATATACGATTCCTTTCATTGTGCCACCATGTCTTTCTTCATAATAGTGTCTTGTAATGGATGATCTACGTTATGAAATCCGACTTTATTTGCATAGTGTAAAGTTGGAATATCGGTATACGAGAATGGTAGAGTAAGAATATTGATAAAGTTAAGGCGTTTTATTTCTGCTAGAAACGTATCAATAGAAGCACGTCCTTCAAATACAATGCTATCCCATGAGAATTCAGAAAGCATACGAGAATGAATTTCATCGAAGCGATGATCAATTGTATACTCATGAGTCATCATATAAGACCCAGCACCAATTTTTTCTTGAATAAAACCAATTCGATTAATATTTCTGCCTAAATAAACAGTTGTATCGGAAGAGAACTCTGCTTGTTTACTTAGTAGCCCATATTGCATAAGTTTTTCTTGAGTGGCAACGTTCATATACTGCAGTTTCACCTGTAAGGAACGAATATCTTTCTGGTGTTTACTACATGATCGCATCAAGATTTCTACACTTTCAGCTGAACAAAATACAAGGCGATCAACGTTAAAAATTTCATTGATTTGTTCAGATGTTAATGTGTATTCTTCCCTTTTGAAAGTTGGAATTTGATATGTTTCTGCACCGCATTCTTGTAACTTTTGCTTCATGAAACTGGTTTTATTTGTTGCGGATGCAAATAAAACTTTTTTACCATGCAATGGTTTACGTTCTTTCCAAGCGATTTGATCTCGTAAGGAAACGACATCACCAACAATTGTCATAGAAGGGTTAGAAATATTTTCTTTTTTGACGATAGGAACAATGGTTGAAAGGGTTCCTGTGACAACGCGTTGCTTTCCAGTTGTACCCCACTCAATGACTGCTACTGGCGTATCTGTTTTCTTTCCTGCTTGTAGTAAGCTTTCACAAATTGTAGGTAAGTTTTTTATACCCATGTAGTAGGCAATTGTATCGCTATTGTGGGATGAATTATATTTTCCATGATCGGTTAAAGGACCTTTCGAATGCCCAGTTAGTAAAGTTACACTATTACTATAGTCACGGTGGGTGAGGGGGATACCTGCATAACTACTAGCGGCGATACTAGCTGTAATACCTGGCACAATCTCGTATGGAATGTTCGCAGCCGCTAAAGTTTCTGCTTCTTCACCAACACGGCCAAAAATAGATGGATCTCCGCCCTTTAAGCGGACAACGATTTTTCCTTCTTTCGCAAATTGAAGGAGGTGGGCGTTAATCATTTCTTGACGCATAGTATGATTCTTTGGCATTTTACCGCAATAAATAAGTTCACAAGTTTCTTTTGTATAGCTAAGAAAGTTAGGGTTCAATAAGCGGTCATATAAGACAATATCGGCACGCTTTAAGCAATCTATCGCTTTTTTTGTAATAAGCCCTTCATCACCTGGTCCTGCACCAACTAAATATACATATCCGTTCATATTCGCACCTCGTTTATTTTTATTTAAAAGGAAGCCAGAGGAGGCTTCCTTTCGTAAATTACATGTTTATCCCGCATTAACGGGCAGTAAGACCCCCACCTCAAAATTCAGCGAAAGCAAAGTAATTAGGTGGGGATCAACTGCCCGTAAAAGCCCGATTGGTGAGGGCTAATAATCAGCGGGGGATGAACCAATCCCCGCTGATTAAAGTTTCACTTTATATAAATGTCACCATCAATAACTTCTACTTCGTACGTTTGGATACAGCCGTCATCAGGTTTTTGAACTTCACCTGTTAGTAATGAGATTTTCCAATCATGCAGTGGACAAAAGACGAATTCCCCAGATACAATTCCTTCCGCTAACGGTCCATTTTTATGAGGGCACCGATTTTCTACAGCTCGAATATCACCATTTGAAAGGCGGAATAGGGCGATAGACATGTCTTTCATTTGTACCTCTTTACCGATTTGAATAGGAAGGTCTTCCGCACGCATAACTTTTATTTTTTCTTTCGTTTGTATCATATAGATCACAGCTCCTTATTTCACAGTTTCTACTTCATACATCGCTTTTAAAGACTTCGTTTCTAGTGCTTGTCCCCACGCTTCCGTATATGTGCTACGAGCTGTTTGGAAGCGTTCATTTAGCGTAGTCACCATACTTGCATCTTGTAGTATTTCTTTTATGTGATCGAAGCCTAAACGTTCTGTCCAGTAGGCAGTACGCTCTCCATAAATACCAGTTTCACGATAATATTGCATGTAAGCTGTAGCGATGCGAAGGACATCATCTTCAGTTGGGACAATCATTACAAAATCAGCTTCGCGTACTTCTGTACCACCATTTCCGCCAATATAAAGTTGGAATCCATTTTCAACACACACAACGCCGAAATCTTTCGTAAGTACTTCCGCACAGTTACGTGGACAACCTGTTACACCCATTTTCATTTTATGAGGTGTATCTACCATTTCTAATGACTGTTCAAGGAGCATACCAAGTCCTAAAGAATCTTTCGTACCGAAACGACAGAAGCGAGAACCAACACATGATTTTACATTACGAAGCGATTTTGAGTACGCATATCCCGAAGTCATATTTAAGTCAGCCCATACGTTAGGTAAATCTTGTTTCTTAACACCATATAAGCCGATTCGGCTCGCACCTGTAATTTTCACAAGAGGAACGTCATATTTTTTTGCGACTTCAGCAATTTTCATTAAATCATCTGCGGTTGTAACGCCTCCGTACATACGTGGAATAACAGAGAATGTACCATCATGCTGGATGTTACCATTCATTCTTTCATTAACGTAACGAGATGATTTATCATCTACATATTCTTCCGGAATCGCCATACGTAAATAGTAATTTAAAGCAGGACGACATTTCGAACAGCCGTCTTCATGTGCAAAACCGAGTACATTTCGTACTTCTTTTGGCGATTTTAAACCTTTCTCGTGAATGGCGGCTACGACTTCGTCACGTGATAAAGTTGTACATCCGCACATACCAGCAGACTGCGCAGAAGCATCAAAAGCATCTCCGAGTGTATGAACTAGAACTTGTTCCACAAGCGGACGACATTTACCACAAGACCCTGCGGCTTTCGTGCATCCTTTAACTTCTTCAAAAGTAGTTAACTCTTGTTCTAAAATGGCATGAACGATTGTACCTTTCGTAACGCCATTACATCCACAAATTGTGCCATCCGCACTCATTGTAGCAACGTCAAGTTCACTTTCTTCACCAGCTTTGTGAAGAAGGGAAGCGGCTGTATATTCTTGTATATCTTCTTCTTTCATTAACATGCTAAAGAGGCGTGTACCATCAGCAGTATCACCATATAAAACGATACCGACGACTTTATTGTCACGAATTAATACTTTTTTATAGGAACGTTTACATTCATCAAAGATTGAAATTGCTTTCGTTTGATCATCTTCATAAATTTGACCAGCAGAGAATAAATCACAACCTGCAACTTTTAACTGTGTACCGACGATGCTGCCCGTATATCCATTAGTTTGTAAATTCGTTATATGTTTTGCTAATATTGCGCCTTGTTCATAAAGAGGGGCAACAAGTCCATATGCGATACCGTCATGTTCCGCACATTCTCCAACAGCATAAATGGATGCATCATTTGTTTGCATATAGTCGTTAACTACAATGCCGCGATTTACAATTAAACTAGCATCTTTTGCTAAATGGGTATTCGGGCGTATTCCAACAGCCATCACGATTAAATTACAATCTACAACTTCACCATCTTCAAATTGAATGCCCTCAACATGGTCTGTACCAAGAATCTTTACAGTTTTCTTTTCCATTAGAAACTTCATGCCTTGCGCTTCTAAATCTTCACGCAATAGGGAAGCTGCTTTCGTATCTAGTTGTTGCTCCATTAAGCTAGGCATTAAATGAACAACATGTACGTCCATTCCTAAGTCAATAAGACCTCTTGCGGCTTCTAAACCGAGTAATCCACCACCAATGACAACAGCCTTTTTCTTTTTTTTAGCGGTATCCATCATAAATTGTGTATCTTCAATTGTTCGAAATCCTGTTACACCAGGAAGGGTGGAACCTTCAACTGGTAAAATAAAAGCACTAGAACCTGTTGCGATAATGAGTTTGTCGTATGTAACAGTACGATTTTTTTCTGTGACAATGACCTTTTCCTCGCGGTTAATACTTTGAACTCTCTCGTTTGTATATAAAGTTATTTCGTTTTCTTCGTACCAACTATATTCGTTCATAATGATATCTTGCATATTTGTTTTGCCTTGTAGAACATGAGAGAGCATAATACGGTTGTAGTTCGGATGTGGTTCATCTCCGAAAATAGTAATCTCATATAAATTACTATCATGTTTTAATATTTCTTCCATACAACGTATGCCAGCCATACCATTTCCGATCATAACTAAACATTTTTTCATTTTCGTTTCCCCTTTTTATGTGAAATGTTGAACAAAGGATTATATTTCTATTATAGAAAATTAAAAAGAGGGAGATGTGATATTTATCACATTTTTATAATAATTCACAAATTGTTAAAATTCGGATTTATGTGAAGGGAGAAGCGAAAGGGAATATGGTTATATGGGTAGAGGGGAAGTGTAAATATTTTTTACACAATGAAAAAGCAGGACATGAGCATTTATACTCATGTCCTGCACTTTATTTATGCTTTTGAAATTGCACGCGGAAATAAAATATTATTTTCTAAATGAATATGCTCAAATAAATCAGATTCAATGGCTTCAAGGCGCTGGTAAACAAGGCGATAAGTGCCGCAAGCTCCTTCTGGTGGAGTAAAGTCATTTGTAACCTTACGAAGTTCTTTAATAATATTGCCAGCGTGGTTATGTTCATTTTCGAGCTCATCTACTACTTTACGTAACTTTGCATAGTTTTCATCAGTTGGATTTTGTTCGAATTCTAAAATTAACGGGAAATCTTCCGTTTCTTCTTTAATTAAATGTTGTTCTAATTCCATTTTAAGTTCATGAAATAGTTTATGAATTTGAGCTAAATGAGGCTGATTTGCTCCATGAACACGTAACACTTTCGTCACATATGGACTTAGCTGTGGCAACTCTTCATTTAAATAGCGATGATGCTTATTAATCACATAATCAATCAATTCACGATATGAAGCATTTTTCCAATCAATTTCAGATTCGTTTAATAGTTTCGTATTATTATAAAGCGTATTTAACTCTGTGATTACCTCTGTTACTGATAAATTTCTTTCATTAATTGCATCAATAAGTGGTCTATTACCACCACAACAAAAATCTATTCTATAGGACTTAAAAAGGTCGCTAGCTTTCGGGAATTGTGTAACAATCTCACCGATAATTGAAGTTTCAGTAAATGTATGTTTCATATGAATGCCTCCATAAAGTTTAAATGTAATATCTAAATTAAGAATAGCGATAAATGAAAAATAATGAGGTGATTGAAATCACTTTTTATGTGTCATTTTTGAGAATAAAAGAATGAAATTTATTTAAGAACGTATCTAAAAGAGGGGAAAGAGCGAGTAAATATAAGACGTTAAAGTAAAAAAGAAGCTTCTATTAAGCTTCTTTTCTTTACTATTATTCGCATGCAACTCCATCGCCGTCTTTATCTAGTTTACGGCTATACCCTGGTTGATCTCTATATAATGGAGCTTTCCCAGCAGACCTAACTGCGGCACAATTTGCGTAGGATACATTACTAGTATTTCCCGTAGTTGGTTGTGTTTGAGCTTGCTGTACTTTTTGCTGATCCTCTTGTTGTTTGCGAGCTTGTTCATCAGCCTGGCGTTTTTGCTCTTCTTGTTGTTTACGAGCTTGTTCATCAGCTAGACGTTTTTGCTCTTCTTGTTGTTTACGAGCCTGTTCATCAGCTAGACGTTTTTGCTCTTCTTGTTGTTTACGAGCTTGTTCATCAGCTAGACGTTTTTCATCTTCTTGCTTAAGAGCTTGTTCATCAGCTAGACGCTTTTCATCTTCTTGCTTAAGAGCTTGCTCTTCGGCTTGGCGTTTTTCATCTTCTTGTTGTTTACGAGTTTTTTCGTCCGCTTCTTTCTTTTCTACTTCCTTTTTCTTTTCGTCATCTTTTTTCTCTTCACTATTAGAAGCGACTTGTTTATTAGTTGCTGTCGTTTTTTCAGAAGAAGGACCTGAAATACCTAATAGCACAACAAAAATGACAAATAAAATAGCTGTAATGATAAATTGTTTTTTTGCAACACCTGTCTTTTTAATTACAGATAATATTGCTAGTACGAGGAAAAATATAAATAGAATGAAACTTAAAGTAGAAAAAAATTCTACGACTGGGTGTTCAGATTTTGTTGAGCCAGTCATTATTAATATAATTGAAATCATAAAAAGAATAACAGTAGGACGACCATATTGTTTTGCTTTTCCATTTTTCTTAAAGAATGAAATGATACATAAGATTAAAAGAATAAAAGCTATAAAAAATAAAGCTACACCAATATTACTCAAAACTGCCATTTTCATACCTCCATTTGTAAGATTTTCTCTATTGATTATATAGGGATTTATTGGATATTACACGTTTTATATTAATTTAGAAAATTAATATATTTAATAGACATATAAACATTTATTTCGTATATAAGGAAAAATAGATATATCTACTATTACATTTTGAAAGAGATTTCATAAATTATGGTATATCGATTGAAAGGAGGAGATTTGAATGGAATTTCAATTATTAGTGAATTGTGTGTTACAAGAAGGGAATGCTTACTTTTTAGTAACAAAAGTAGACGATGTTATTACGTTGAAAGTGCCAATTACAGCAGGAGTAGCAGGTTTATTCTTAGCTTTAGGTGTACCAAGATGTTCTTAATTTAGCTTTTGATAGTAAAAGGATGAGGGACAAGCCTTCCCCTTTTACTATTACATAATTTTTTTATGTAAACTAAATAAGGCTTTTTAAGTTTTTTAATATTATTTTTGCCATAGCACGTTTAAAACGGACATGCATATACTATAATGTTTCATTGGCCTTTGATGATGAACGATAGTTTTAAAAAGTGTATCGAAAGTAGAAGTGATATTCTTTTCAATAATGAAAATAGAAGAGGTGCTAGTATATATGAAAAGACGAACGTATGATATTCCAGTCGTATTACGAAGAGAATGGTTTTTAATAGAATTAGCGCATTTAACAAAAAAATATGGGATTGAAATAGCAACTAGTAAAATAGAAGATGCACCATTTCTAAGAGATCAAGTTACAGAATTCAAAATAGGAGCGGGTTTGCAATACGATAAATATGATGATGAGTACATCATCGAGTTTTAAACAAAGAAGCTGCGTATAAAAGGTTATTAAAGAGACCTTTTATACGCAGTTTTTTGTAATGAGAAAGCTTTATTGAGAAATATTCAAAACGCTTATTGTAAAAAGGAATGAAGAAATGTTGAGAGAATAACATTTGATAAGAAAGGAATGCGGCTATTAATTTCTTATTATATTGTAACGTAAAAGTAATTGATTAAATGGAATTTAAAACAATTGGTGTTCAGCGGAATGGCAGCGTTTTCTTTCAGGAGAAAAAGGGGGATGTTAATGGGAATTATGAAAAGGAGTATCGCATTATTTATTGTACTTTGTTTTATGAGTCCGCTGGTTTTTAGTGCAAATGTACACGCGGAGGTTGTAACAGAGCTTAAGACTGGCTTTCCAGATCAAGAAGTATTTACTCCTGGAGAATGGTTTTTAGGTCAGAAACCTACTAATTATGATGAGAATAAACCACCAATTCTCTTTGTACAAGGAAGAAATGGTAATGCGGATAGTTGGTATGGAAAGACAGTATATCATGATATGAATGATATGTACGACTACGCTTTGAAAGCAGGCTATCAAACTGTATTTATTCAATTATATGATGCTGCTGGGCAAGGATCAGCTAGCCAATGGGACAATGGAAAATTGTTAGCACAAAAGCTTGAAGAAATTTATAATCATTTTGGTGAAAAAGTGAATGTTGTAGCTCATAGTAAAGGTGGTATCGATACACAAGCTGCGTTAGTTGGATATGGAGCGAATCGATTTGTTGGAAATGTTATTACGCTTGCCACTCCGCATTACGGATCAAATTTAGCCGATTTATCATATAGTTGGTGGGCAGGATGGCTTGCCTCTATATTAGGTCAAAAAGATGATGGGACATATTCATTGCAAATAGGTGAGATGGCAAAGTTTCGTTCTACAATAGATAATAATCCTGCAGCTAAATTAAATCGTTACTATACGGCTACTGGGACAAGCTGGGGACCTGTTTTTTCAGCACTATCTACGGGCGGGTTGTATTTGTCATCATACGGTTCGAATGATGGATTAGTGAACGAATGGAGTGCTAAGTTACCATATGGAACACATTTATTTACAGATTCACGATTTGATCATGATAATATACGAAAAGGTTCAGCCGTTTTTGCACGAATTGAACCATATTTACGGACAGCAAATGTACCAGTACCAGCTTTATTAGCCCCGAGTAATAGTTCAGAGGAAAAGGTAGAACAATTAAACACAACTTCTAATCAAGCTATTTTAGGAGGAGAGTTGTCACAAAATCAGTGGGTAGGACAAACTGTCGCAGTTGATAAAAAAGCAGAAGGGGTAGTTTCTGTTTTAACAGCTTCTTCGGATGTAGAAATACAACTAATATCTCCAAAAGGAAAAGTTTATACAAATAAAGATAGTGCTGTATCTACTGGTGAAGATGAATCTTTCTTTAAAGGGGCGACTATAAGAACATTTAAATTTGATAAAATGGAAGCAGGAGAATGGCAAGTTAAAATGATGGCGAAGCAGCCGAAAGATGCATATTTAATCGTGACCGATTACAAAAAAGATGCTCCGTTCGTCCTTCAAATGCCGGCAAAGGTTAAAGTAAATAAAGCAGAGTATAAACTCAAAAAATCACCTGCAGCTCCAGAAATGAAAGGCGATCTTTCAGTAACAGTAAGAGTAATTAATAAAGATGGAAAATTAGTTTCTGAATCAAATGAATCGCAAAATATTAATACAACTACATTTACAGGTGCTTTGAAAAATATAGAACAGCCAGGTGTATATAACGTTACAATTGATATGAAAGGGATGAATAAGGAAGGACAACCTTATAATCGTACGATAGTTAAATCGGTTTATGTGGAGAAGTAGGAAAGAATGAATCTGTTTTAATAAAAAAAAGTGCCGAATTCTTGTGGTAGAAGGATTTCGGCACTTTTTCATGTTTATTAGATGAATAGAAAAGTGAAATAGGAGTTTATGTTCTATAAGAGGACGATAGGCATGAAAAAAACGTTATGGAAACTTAGTCATCGCTTTTTATTTATACAATTGAGCAGGAAGAAGGCAAAAAATATCGAATGAATGTAATTATACAGAATTGTTTGCATTTGGTATGAATAGTAGTTAAAGATACGTTAGTTATAGTTCAAACAGTAAGAAAAGAGAGATTAAATAATAGAGGGAGCAACTTACATGGAAAATATATTAAAGGTATCCTCAAAATCAAGTCCGAATTCAGTGGCAGGTGCAATAGCGGGTGTACTAAGAGCAAGTGGCAAAGTAGAAATCCAAGTAATTGGAGCTGGTTCTTTAAATCAAGCGATTAAAGCGATTGCGATTGCAAGAGGTTTTGTAGCTCCAAGTGGCATTGACTTGGTTCTTGTTCCAGCGTTTCAAGAGGTTACTATCGATAATCAAGAAAGAACAGCAATCAAATTAATTGTAGGTCCTAGAAGGAGAAGGTCTTAATAGCGAGCATTAATATAAGGGGATTTGAAAAGGTCAATAGACTCCAAAAAGTTAGACACGTTATTTCATTTGACAGTTCCTTGGGCGTGGATACAGTATTGTACCGGATTTATGACTTTTAATTCCTCTTTATATTTAGCGGATTTTTCTAGAAACTTAAAAATGCCAAATCCTTTGTGACATAAGGGATTTGGCATTTTTGAGGTTTTTATGTTTTTTAAAATCAACAATTCTAAAACTGCTCATTCTTCTCCCAAGATTCAACGATATAGTATGAGAAACCTTATTATATCAAGGTTTGTAAGTGGTGATTTACCTCGATGCTCACATTTTTCTCACATTAAATCTGTTCATTTTTTATCAGGTGTTTTCATTAGATTTTATTATGCTCTCGAAGTTTTCTGCTGCTTGTTGCTGCATATTCTGTGTGATGTGACTATACTTGTCTAAAGTCATTTGAATAGATGAATGCCCTAAGCGTTCTTGTACGATTTTAGGATGTTCCCCAGCCTGAAGCAGGAGTGTAGCGTGAGTATGTCGTAAGTCGTGTATACGAATCCGAGGAACACCAGCTTTTTTATAATGATCATTCAAAAAACGATGAGGAGCATCTATATGTAAGGGCGAATGTATCGTATTGCCGGTGAAAATAAATGCCTCTGCATTCAAGTGTATACCCCAGCGGAAAAATTCTTTCTTTTTATAGGAGTAGTAGGATTGTAACTTCTCTATAACAAAAGAAGAGATACTAATGCTTCTATTTGAAGACTTAGTTTTTGTAGCAGCTTTAAATAGTCCTTTTTCTGTTTTTACAAGTGATTTATTAACCAGGATACGTTTATTATCAAAGTCAATATCTTTCCACGTTAGTGCAAGTAATTCTCCACGTCTCATACCTGTATAGATTGCGAGTAAAAAGAACATATGGTACTTAGTATTTTTTTTTATTAGATACTGGAGGAATCGATTACATTCTTCGCTAGACCATGTTTTCATCTGACCTTGCTCTTCACGTGGTTTTTTAACCTTATTCATTAAAATAATCATAACATACGGGAGTGGTCTTAATGTGAATTATTAAAGAAAATCTTGTAGAAAGGACAGCTGAAATAGATTTGAAAATAAACGGAATATATGTTGTTAAAAATGGTCAGGTCCAACTAATAGAATCACCCCAAGGTGGATTTGGTGAACAATCATTTGTATATCAAAGTGGAAAAGTAATTCGTATGGAAGAACGAAAAACATAGTTACTTTAATCAAATTTGAATTTTGTTAAGAGATGAAATGTTGAACAAATGTGAATGATTAGATGATACTAAGGTAAAAGAAAAAGAACCCTTTATAAGGATTCTTTTGGGGAGTCAATCTAACATTCACATTCGTAATCACGGTAATATTCATCGCATGAATCATTCCTATCATTGCAGCAGATACAAAATGTCTTTTTGATCAATACTTCAATGAAATTAAGGAATTCGGTATTATTTGTGAGAGTAAGGCTTTGAAAATCTTCTACTTGAAATACTCTTGTTTCATTTGTAGCAAGAGTCACGATAATTGGTGTGGGAGATTTTCTTGTTTGAATAGTGACTTCGATGGGGGAGACATCTTCGGGAACAGATATTTGAAGTAATGTTTTGTTGTGATTATTAGTGAAATCTTCAAAAACTCTTCTTGAAGTGTCAGGGGGTACGATAATAGTTAAAGGTGCATTTTCGGTTGGGGTAGTTTCTGAACCAGCCACGGTATGAGTTTCGATGAAACAGTTATCTTTTTGATAGTGAGAATTTGATTGTTCTTTATAATACTTGTTACGAGAATCATTTTGATTATTGCAACAGATACAAAATGTTTTTTGAATGAATATACCAATATTGCTATTGATATTAGTATTATTTGTGAGAGTGAGGCTATGGAAATCCTCTACTTGGAATACCTTGGTTTCACCTGCAACTATTGTTACAGTAATCGGCAGACGAGAACTTCTTGTTCGGATAGTTACTTCAATTGGTTGGGAAGTACCGGGAATGCGAAGATCAAGTAATGTTTTATTGTGGTTATTGGTGAAATCTTCAAAAGCAGTTCTTGTAGTGTTAGCTGGTACGCTGAAATTTAAAGCTGTATTCGAACCAGTTATTGTATGGGTTTCAATAAAACAGTTGTCTTTTTGATGGTGAGAATAAGATTGTGTTTTGTAATATTTTTTACCATCTTTATAAAAATAATCAGCCATACTTATGTTGCTCTCCTTTCTTTGAGATATCTGTATATTTTATTAAAAAAAGAATAGAGTGCTTGTACAAAATAATAAAATCCGCTCTCGTAATTAATTAAAAACGTTATTTGATATGTAAATGTAAGAGCACTTGGGAAAGTGCTCTGTAAAGACTATCCAATCTAAAAAGAAAAGAATATAAAATATTTTATGAAGTTTTTTTGATTTTGTGTGTATTCTTTGTACGAAAAATTCATTAGAAACTGAAAACTAGATGCCATAATAGCATCTAGTTTTAAAGGAGTACTTGTACTAGTTTAATTTGATAATGTTTAATTCCAAAGCATTTATTCCATTATCACATGTACGAATGGCTGTTTCGCCTACAAAGCTATTATTTATAAGTTGAAGTGTTGAATTGGCTGGGACTGATAAAATAGTGTCCCCGATGAGTTGAGCGCAATCTACATCCTCTGAATCTTGTATTAAAAGACCGAAAGTAGCTTTGAAATTTGGAATCAGACTGTTATTTAATAGTATAGAAATGGTAGGCGAATAAGGGAATGAAAGGGCTACAGTCAAGTTAATTGAGGAAATGAAAGAAATTCGATAATCCCCAGCTTGTGTGATATTAATTGTGGTTGGATTTAACAGAGAAATTCCCCCTACCATAGGATCAGCCTGATTAAAAGAAAAAGGGGATTCGAAAGGGACTGTAATGATTTCCGTTTGCCAAAAAGTTCCGTAAGCTACTGATAGTGATCCAGTCGGCCCAGTCGGCCCAGTCGGCCCAGTCGGTCCAGTCGGTAGTGTGAATGGTGGAACAGGTGGTAAAGTAGGTCCAACTAAATTAGGATTTATTGCAGCAGAAGATAAAAACTCGTCCATTATATTTTCACCTCTGAAGAGTTAGTATTACTAATAGTAAATGCAGGGGTAGAGAAAAGCGAAATGGACAAGTGAGGAATTAGACAATGGAAATTTCATAAAAGCGTTATATTGGATTGTTATAGGTTTTTAATTTGGTATAAATATACAGAAATGGTTGAAGGATAAACTTATAAATAACCCCTGTACTCTCCTCCTATAGAAAGTACAGGGAGCTGAGTTCTTGGGATGGTGAACAACAGCGATTAAATAATAATATGAGTATTCAGAAAAAACATTGAATAAATGTTTACGTTTTTTTAAAAAAGTAAATTGGTTTGAGACGAACAAAATAGTTATTTTATGATCAAAAATAAAATAACCCGCTATATAAAACGGGTTATTCCCACAAGGTGTGCAAGAAATTCAAGGTAATTGGACCAGAGAAACCTGTGAAATTCTTTGTGATAATAATGTATGCAAAGGAATCAATAAGATTGATGAAATTTTAACAAAATCCTTATTTAAATAGAAAATGACAGCTGAAATAGATATTAACTTTTATTATTAGGTTTTTTAGTTCGGACTTTTGCTCTTATTTCTAGAAGAGATTGTACCAAATATTGCTCCGGACATTGCTCCGATTAAAGTCATAAAAATTGCACTCCATGCTGCAAATGACATAATTAAACCTCCTAATAATAAATTTTTGCAACTATATATTTTATTATAACTGAATTCGTAAATGTAAAAGTAGGCAAAAGGTTAGAAAACTAAATAAAATCGTTATTTTAGCTTAAATAAAAAAGAGCACATATATAAGTGTGCTCTCAAATAAGAAAGGTAGAATGCTATGAATGGAAAGCTTCCATACAATAACATATGTTTGTCCGGTTTAAATGTGAGAAGTTTTTAATAAAAACGCTATTTTATAAAAAAAGAATCCGCTAACTGTAACGAGTTCTAAAAAAGGAGTCTAACTCAACTCTCAGGGAGTATTTTTTTCTATAATGGTACAGACCTGATATCGATCCGAAAAGAAGTGAAATGGAAATTATCATGATGAGATACTGTCTTAAATAGATAGTATTTGTAGGCATCCATAGAATAAATATGGCTAATAAGACAAGTAGTGAAGTGTACATTGTATAAGATATTTGGAGCTTGATTCTAAGTCTTTCTATATCGTTGGTACCTATTTTCTTAAATATTATAGAGAATAAGATAACAGACGCTAGAGAGAGAAGGGTTGTCATACCTACAAATAAATTAAAATGAAGAATATCACTAGATAACCAGGATTCTATCCATTGGAAAATAGCCATTTTATCATCCTTTCTTAAATGTCTAAAAATAATGATTGTTAATATGTGTATATATTAATATATTGTGAGTTATTGGAGGGTGACAAAAATTTCATTTTGTAGAAAAGAGGAAGCTAAAAAAGAGCACTATATATAAGTGCCCTTTTGGAGAGTGAGTATAAATTCCTATCATTCTATACTAGTATATGCACTGTATTATGTAGTTGCTACTAAAGTTAATGTCAGTTTTTAAAATTAGAGGTTTCTTTTAATGAAACCTCTAAAAAGACAACTAAAGTTACGTTATAGTAAATTCAATTGCAATAGGAGTACCTCCATCTAGGACGGCTCCTCCTACAATAGTAGCAGCTGTAGTAGTCACACCAGTAATAGTATCACCTGTTTGAATAATGCCATTAATATAAAGCGTAAAAAAAGCATAAGAAGCAGGGAATGTTGTTACAGCACCAGTGTCATCAGTGAAGTCTGTGTTAGCAAAAGTTAAATCCGCTCCAGCGGCAGTTCCTGTTGCTGCTGTACTTACAAATCTTCTTCCAGCTATAAAAGGCTTAACGATAGGCATTTATGTTCACCCCTTTTTGAGAATTAACTCAGACAAGTTTTTTGAAAGTCTTGTCCTGTATTGTATTCTATGTTGTGCTTCCTTTAAAAGATACGGCTTGTACACTAGTAAAAAAGTATAATTCTTATGTATTTATAAAATATAGGTTGGTTTGTTCTAAGTGATTAAAAAAGTATCTTACATGCAAAAATTTAATTTTGTCGCAAATAAAAGAGCAGTTAGCCCAGTCTAACTGCTCGATGCAGAGGAAATAACCTAGATGTATAGATATTATATGCCGAATTATTTATTTTATTCGAGGAGGGAGGAGGGAGAGAAGTAGGCCATTAACATGAAGATGTGCCAATTCATACCCTATAAGTACTAAATTAATGACGGGGTAGATGGAGAATGGATGATCCAATTAAGGAGATAGTTGGCGCTTGGTTTGTTGCAGTAGGGACAATTATTGCTGCGATTGGGAGTACACCTTTAAAAAGATTGAACAGCGAATTAAGAAAAGACTTGAACGTATGGGGGAATGTATTACAGGCAACGGGGAATGGTCTGGAAGCTGATGGACAAGGAGAAATATCCCTTGAATTGATTGGGAACGAAATCCAATCAATTGGTAATGTAACGGTTCTAACAGGACTCATTATAGAATTTGAAGATGAAACACAAAAAAAAATAGTGATTGCAGGAAATTGGATACAAGCATTAGGTGGTGTTACATCAATAGGTGGGGAAATAGAGGATAGTTCCAATATAGATGAATCGTATAACATTGTCGGGAATTTGTTACAAGCGACTGGTAATTCATTACAGGCAATAGGTGGAATAGATGAATTGAAAGCTAGTCGGGATAAAGTGGAGGGAATTTCGGAAGGTGATGAGGAGAATGGACAGCTTATAGTGATTACGGGGAGTTGGGTCCAAGCGGTCGGTTCAGTAGTTTCATTAATCGGTCAAATAAGAGAAGAAATCCAAGAGTTAGAGGAAAATAATTCATAGAAAACCTAATAAAATAATCCTTTTCTAATAACAAAGTTACTAAAATATGAGAAAATGATATAATAATACCAATTAAACATTTAGTCCTACTGGAAGAACCAGCGGGCATCAAACTATAAAGAGTATTAGTGATATTGCTCTGTAGTTTGGTGTCCGCTTTTTGTTTTTCATTAACAAAATAAATAAGGGGTGTTTTTATATATGATGCAATTAACTTTCTTACCTAAAATTGACCGAAAAGCAACACAGGTTCGTTTAGAAGAGACTTTAGAAAACGTTCGTATTTACAGACAATTTGGGATGATTAGAAACGAGATGAGGGTCACAGCCTCTAGCGAGGTAAGATATCATGGTCCAACAAACATAGTAGGAAAGCCAGCTGAAGATGTTGCTTTAGCAAATGTTGCAATGAGTGAAAGAGAATTAAAATTACAACGTTTATCATTTCAAATTGATAAGGCGTTAAGCCGCTTTAGCAAGAATCAAAGAGACATCATCGTAAAGCGATATTTAGAAGATGAAGAAGTCTTTGATTACATGGTTTATAACGATATTGGTATGAGTGAACGTACATATAGAAGAAATAAATCTAATGCTTTTTATAAATTAGCTTTCGCTCTTAGATTAGAAGTATATGAGACAGAAGAGCAGAATAGGAGGGAGTATCTATGAACTTTGTTCAACCTATTCGTGATCCAGAACAAATACAACATATTAAAGAATACTTAAAGGAAAACAATGAACGTAATTATATTTTGTTTGTGATGGGAATTAATACGGGGTTGCGTATAAGTGATATTCTAAAGCTTAAAATAGGCGATTTAAAGGATAGCCATATTTCAATGAGAGAAAAAAAGACAGGAAAACAGAAACGTATTCAATTAACTCCAGTGTTAAAGAGAGAATTACGTTGGTATATTGAAGAACGAGATGACAGTGAGTATGTAATTAAGAGCCGCGAAGGTACTAATAGATCAATCGGACGCAGCATGGCTTATAAGATACTGAGAAGTACAGCGGAAGAGTTTGGATTGAAGGAAATAGGGACCCATACGTTACGAAAAACATTCGGGTACCATATGTACATGCAAACAAAGAATATTGCTTTACTAATGGAGATATTCAATCATTCATCAGAGAAAGTTACATTAAGATATATTGGAGTAAACCAAGATGCGATGGATAAGGCTATGACTGGATTTAAAATATAGCAACGTCTTTTTTATTTTTTTGATTTTTATAATTACCCATTTATTCTGTGTTGTGTAACTCAAAATGGAAAGTGTTATGAAGCTATGAATATCAAGGACTTCAGCGATAGGGTCAGTTACACACAATATAAGATATGGGTAAGTCGATTATTTATATGTTAAGATTATGCTATAAAAAAGAAAGTAGTGATTGTGATGAGTGAAAGATGTCCGGTTTGTCAAAAATCTATTGAGGAACAACAATTAGTGGGAGTGGGAGGAGGACGTGTAGAGCAATATAAATGTGAGAATTGTGGTACATTTTCCATGGCTGAAGAAGCGAGATTTGAATTAAATGTAGAGCAGAAGAGAAAACTTTCTGCAATTTTAAGAAAGAGAACCATTAGAGGGATGGGAAAAATAATGATTTTTCTTAATCGACCAGATAAAAATCTTTCAGAATTTCCGTATCCTATTTATCTTTTAGAGGATCTATTAAGTGAATATCCAGATAGTGCTTCTGATAGGTTGGATGAGTCATTAATAAACTTGGCTAAATTGTCCAAATTTCCAGGTGACCCAGTATATATTCGTGAATCAGATAAATCTCTATTTTTTGTACAGAGTGTTCACTTGTTGGAAATGAAATATATAGCGAACCAACTATTTCAGGACGAACTGATTGAGATATCTAAGCTATCGGCAGCGGATTTCCCTGCGCATATTACAGTTACAGCGAAAGGGTGGAATCGTATTGCAGAATTAGAAAAAGGAAGAGAAGCGGATAATAAGCAGGCATTTGTCGCGATGTCGTTTAGTCCAAAAATGGATGGTCCATATAAGAATGCAATCACAAAAGCTATAAAAGAGGCAGGATACCAGCCTATCAGAATTGAAGAAGCGGAACATAATAATGACATAACTGATGAAATTATAGTCAAAATAAGACAAAGTAAATTTGTAATTGCAGATTTTACCGGACACAGAGGTGGAGTTTATTTCGAAGCTGGTTATGCGATGGGACTAGGTAAGACTGTTATATGGACATGTAAAGATGACGATTTTAAAGATATTCATTTTGATACTAGACAATTTAGTCATATTAAGTGGTCAACAGAAAACGAATTATACCAAAAATTATTAAATAGAATTAAAGCAGCAATTAATTAAAAACATGGCAGAGTCGTGACCGCTTTTTGGCAGTAAATGTGCCGGTCGTTTTGGAGTTAACGTGATATATTTGTATTGTGAGAAGTGGCGGAAAACACAACTCACTATGTTGTTTTTGAAATTCTAAACGGTTCGTAATGACGGCACATAAAATCCGAAACCAGCAGATGGTACTGATTGGATGTTACCGTTAATAAGGAGAGTTTTTGCTCTTCTTTCAATCGCTGACTCCGAGACAAGTAGAAGCAACTACGGGAGAGTGATGTATTGTCGGCGATTGAAAGAGGTGTACAATCTCACAACCAAACAAACTAAAAGAATATGAAGCGCACAAACATGACTTGTCTATTTGGAACACCGCTATCTTTTATGGTAGTGGTGTTTTCCATTATCAATGATAAAACTTCATTTACTGTATTCTCCTTTTTTGTCGAATAGATAGAGAGAAGGGAGAGATAACATTGAATATCTGTGAAATATAAGATATGGGTATGTGAAGAAAAGGCATAAAAAAGAAGCGTAGTTTGTCAAATGGACGTAACGCTCCATTACCATCAAGTTAAGAAATTCATTGTTTTCGATTAATAGTATCTGTTTTTATGCGATTGTTATTGATTTTAAAAAATTACAAATCGCCTCATTAAAGGCGATTTGTAATTTATTCATTTTGCATTCTTTTGATAAATAAATATCTTTTAAAATTAAATGCAATTTTCTACATTAACGTGTTTCTGGATCTTTGTCTTTTTTTCTAAGACCAAATAATCCTAATAGTCCCAATAAACCAAGCCAAGTCCAATTATTATTTTTATCACGATTATCATTTAAATCATTTGTCGTATTTACATTTCGAGTTCTCACATCATTATTAACTCTATTCATGTTATTGTCATTAACTCGAGTTGTAATATTATTATTGTTAACTCTATTCGTATTATATCCATCGTATTCAGCATGGACGCTTGTACCAAAAACCATAATAGTTAGTAATAGGGCACCTAAAATAGATGAAAGTTTTTTCTTCATAGTTTTCCCTCCTTTCGTATTTAGTAATGTCTCCAGTTCCTTTAGACAATATTCGGTTGAAAATATATAAAACCATTTGAATTGAAATTCCGATAAACTTCTTTAATTTTTATTATTAAAAGCACTTATAATAATGGATTAAGTTAATTGAATGTATTTATTCTTTATAAGAATAAATTTTTGGTAACGGTACATTCTATGAGAGGTAATTACTATATTTGGGTAAGGTGTTCCTTATGAGTTATAAGAACTTATTTTCTCTAATCCAGAACATGATTGGGAAAATTTTTTCTATAGTAAGTATTGTTGCTAAAAGTCTAATTTCTTTAAGGAGGAATATTTTTATGGGTATTTTAAGTGGAAATCCACAAAATGAACCAATGCACTACGGAGAAATCTTTGGGATTTGGAGTTATCTTGCAGCGGCACAAGGTGCAATTGCTGGATATCAAGTTCTTATTAACCACACAGGAGACGAGGATTTAAAGAAATTTTTAGAAAACCTTGTAGAGAATGATATCCAATCAGAAGTTGAAGAATTAAAAAATATATTAAAATTGAATGGTGTTGCATTACCACCAGCACCTCCAGAAAGACCAGTTGCATCTATTGAAACGATTCCTCCTGGTGCTCGTATTAATGATGCGGAAATTGCAGCTAAAGTTTCTATGGATCTTGCCGCTGGGTTAGTAGCATGTAGCCAAGCTATGGGACAATCCCTTCGAGAAGATGTAGGAATGATGTTTGGTCAATTTCATATGAAAAAAGCACAAGCTGGAGCTATATTACTTCGTCTGAATAAGAAAAAAGGTTGGATTATTCCGCCTCCATTACATGTTCTACAATCAGATCAAGCATAATACCTAAATAAAATTCAATTTGTTCTTTAGTGAATACAGTTTAATTAAAGGACTATTTTTCGCTCATATTTTGCTCACAAATGCTATGGAAATACGTGAGAAAATATGAAGTGAATTTTCATAACGAAATATAGCGCAATAAATAAAAAGTGCTATAACCGCTTATTTAATGGGCGTTTATAGCACTTTTATATTTTTGTGTTATACAAAATAAACAACCTTAAAACTGCTCATTCTTCTCCCAAGATTCTACAATATAATGCGCAATCGTAGGATTAAATCCTTTACCAACTAAGAACATAATCGCAGCAACCTCAGTTAAAGCGTGTTGATGTGATGTATGTTTCGCTTCATTTAAACCGTAATCTACCCAAGGTTTTACGAAATCAAGTACAGGTTTCTTTAAAGGTAAAAACTGTGTACCGACAACTTGTTGGATTTGTTGTTGCGTTGGTTCTGTAATAGGTCCTGGTGGTAAAATTTGTGGCTGTGTAATATCGAATGTTGGACCAGGCGGTAAAATTTGTGGTTGCGTCGGATCGATAGTTGGTGGTTTAGGTGGTGAGACACGTGCGTCATAGTTTGGTTGATACATTTGTTGTTGGTATGGATTTTGTTGATATTGTGGTTGCGTCTCGTATGGATTACCTTGAAATTGAGGTTCTTGGCTAGGTTGTGCTACGTATGGATTTTGAGGATATTCATAATTTGGACGTGTGTCATAGGGGTTTTGAGGATATTCAGTTTCTTGATTTTGCGGTGTTGCGTATGGATTTTGTTCGTATTGTGGCTCTTGATGTTGTGTCTCTTGCTCCTCATATTGTTCAGCATATCTTTGTTCCTGATGTTGAGGATAAAGAGGTTGTTGTGGGTAAGGCGGTTGGTTATTATAGAACATTTTTATTCCTCCTTCATAATGATGCCTACCACCTAGTGTATGGGCGGACAAGAAAATATGTGATGAAAAAATGCGGGCGTGTTACAATAAGTAACTGGGTGAAGATAAAATGATAAAACAAGAAAAAATACAAAAAACAATAACTTTCGTAAAGCATATTTTAGAAAAAGATGCGAGTGGGCATGATTGGTATCATATTGAACGCGTACATAAATTGGCGATTTCTTTATCCGAGCAAGAAGGGGGAAATCGTTTTATAATTGAAATGGCAGCATTACTTCACGATGTAGCAGATGAGAAGTTAAATGAGAGTGAAGAAGCAGGAATGAAAAAAGTTTCTGATTGGTTAGAAGAGTTACGTGTTGAAGAAGAGGAAAGTAAACATGTTCTTCATATCATCGCCAATATGTCTTACAAGGGCGGTCATGGTGGCACAGTTGAGTCACTTGAAGGGAGAATTGTTCAAGATGCGGATCGTTTAGATGCTCTTGGTGCAATTGGAATAGCTCGTACATTTGCATACGGAGGGGCGAAAGGGAGATTAATGTATGATCCAACTATTCCGCCTCGAGAAGTGATGACGAAAGATGAATATAGAAAAAATAATGATCCATCTTTAAATCATTTTCATGAAAAACTTTTGAAGCTAAAAGATTTGATGAACACGAATGCAGCAAAACAAGAGGCTGAAATTCGTCATCGTTATATGGAACAGTTTATTGAACAATTTATGAAAGAGTGGAATGCACAAATATGAAAATGTTAACTGTGGAGAACTTATCGAAATCATATGGAGAAAAACCGTTATTTGATGGATTATCATGTAGTATTACAGAAGGACAACGTGTCGGAATTATTGGTGTAAACGGTACTGGTAAATCGACATTATTAAAAATTATTGCAGGATTAGAAACTCCTGATACAGGTGATATGACGCATTCACGTGGATATACAATTAGTTATTTATCACAGCAACCAGAGTTTGATGAAAAACTAACAGTATTAGAGCAAGTGTTCCATGGTGATACACCTTTAATTCGTCTTCTTCGTGATTATGAACAATCGTTATTAAATATCGAAAAAGATCCAAGTAATGAAAAAGTACAGGAACAATTATTTGCAGTGCAGCAACGTATGGATGCAATGAGTGCATGGGAAGCAAATGCGAATGCAAAATCGTTATTAACGAAATTAGGAATTACTGATTTTACAGCAACTGTTGGAAACCTATCTGGTGGACAAAAAAAGCGTATTGCAATGGCGCAATGTTTTATTGAAACACCTGATTTATTAATTTTGGATGAGCCTACGAACCATCTTGACCATGAGACAGTTGAATGGTTAGAAGAATATTTAGCAAGATATACAGGTGCGGTATTACTTGTAACCCATGATCGTTATTTCTTAGATCGTGTGACAAACCGTATTTTTGAATTAGATAACGGTAAACTGTATAGCTACGAAGGAAACTACAGTACATTTTTAGAAGCGAAAGCACTTCGTGAAGAGCAAGAATCGGCACAAGAATCAAAACGCCAAAATTTATATCGTCGTGAACTTGCTTGGATTCGCCGTGGTGCAAAAGCCCGTTCTACGAAACAAAAGGCGCGTATTCAGCGTTTTGATGAGCTGAAGGGACAAGAAGGACCAGCAGCGAAGCAATCAGTTGATATTGCACTAAGTGGAAGTCGTTTAGGAAAGAAAGTACTTGAATTAAAAGATGTAACGAAAAAATTTGGTGATAAAACAGTATTACATAACTTTAATCATATTGTGAAGCCTGGTGATCGTATCGGAATCATCGGAGCAAATGGAAGCGGAAAATCATCACTATTAAATATGCTTGCAGGAAAATTCTCTCCTGATAGTGGTGAAATTGAAGTAGGACAAACTGTAAAAGTTGCTTATTATACGCAAGAAAATGAAGAGATGAATTTAAATCAGCGTATGATTGAATACATTAAAGAGATTGCAGAAGTTATTCATACAACAGATGGAAAAGTCATTGGTGCATCTCAAATGTTAGAACGTTTCTTATTCCCGACGCATTCACATGGTACACCGCTTGGTAAACTATCTGGTGGCGAAAGAAGACGTTTATATTTATTACGTATTTTAATGGGAGAACCAAACGTACTATTACTTGATGAACCTACGAATGATCTAGATACACAAACATTAACAGTACTGGAAGATTATTTAGAAGATTTCCCAGGTGTCGTTTTAACTGTATCGCATGACCGTTACTTCTTAGATAAAGTAGTAGATGAATTGTTCATCTTTAGTGGTGAGGGCGAAGTGCGTGAATTCCTAGGTAGTTATACAGATTATTTAGAAATGGAAAAAACGAAAGAACTTATTGAGAAAGCGGAAGTTCAAAAAGAGAAAAAAGTAGTAGAAGAAGCTCCAAAACAACAACGTAAACGTAAACTTTCATACAATGAGCAGCGTGAATGGGAAACAATTGAAGATACAATTGCCGAACTAGAAGAGAAAATTGAGTCAATTGGAGAAGAACTTGCGAAAGTTGGATCTGACTTCACAAAGGCACAAGAATTATCTGAAGCACAGCAGAAAACAGAAGAAGAGCTAGAAAAAAAGATGGAAAGATGGAGCGAGTTATCAGACATCGTTGAAGGTTTAAAATAAAAACAAGCTGCATATATTGAAAAGTAAAGAGAAAAACTTTACACTATTGGTAGAACCTATTTTAGGAGGGAAAAAATGAGAACATCTAATCCAATGTTGAAAAAAGAGGCATTCCGTAAAGAGGGAGCAAATACTTCTGCGATGACTATTGGCGGAACAGTAGGCAAAACGTTTATCATGCTTATCTTGCTGCTTGCAACGTCTGTCTATTCATACATACAGATGTCAAATGGTACGATGAAAATGCCAGTATTAATTGGTGCTTTAGTTATTGCGGCAATCGTTGCGTTTGCATCTATCTTCTTCCCGCGCATATCACCAATTGGTGCACCGATTTATGCGGCAGTAGAAGGGGTAGTGTTAGGGAGTATTTCAGCAGTTTATGCAATGAAATTTCAGGATTCTATCGTTTTAAACGCTGTATTACTAACAATCTCAATTCTATTTGCGATGTTAGTTTTATATGCAACACGCGTAGTGAAGGTAACTGATAAATTCCGCACAGGTGTTATGGCAGCAACAATGGGAATTATGGTTATGTATTTAATCGTATTCTTATTAAACATGTTCGGTGTTTCTGTTCCATATATTCACCAAGGTGGAACAATTGGTATGATCATTAGTGCAGTTATTATTGTAGTTGCTGCATTAAATTTATTACTAGATTTCGATTTAATCGAAAATGGTGCACGTAGCCAAGCTCCAAAATATATGGAGTGGTACAGTGCAATGGGTCTAATGATGACGCTAGTATGGTTATACTTAGAAATTCTTCGTTTCGTTTCTTACTTTACGAAAAATGACTAATAAAAAATCCTGCATGAAATGTGCAGGTTTTTTATTTTTAAAGATAAATTGAAAATATGGATGTTGGCGACTTAAATTGAAGGGGGATGGAATATGATGAAAGAGAAAAAAGGGATTATGAAAAAACTATTTTCTAAAAGTTTTTTCATAGAACTAGATGACGCTTTAACATATCCATCAGCAGAAGTCATTCGTTCAGCTATTGAAGGATATGCGGCTGAATGTAATGGGAAATTAAAATTTGAGAGTAAAGTTAAACCGATTACTTTCTACTTAGAAAATGTAATGTACCGCGCTGAAATAAAGATGGCCGGCGGAGGATATTACATATCTTGCAGTGAAGTATAATATTTTTGGAAACCTTACATGTTTAAACTATGTAGGGTTTCTTTTTTTGATTTGTAAGATATAAAGCAATAATTTTTGCTTACAAACATATCATTTTGCGCTTTTTACCCTTCCAACCTTTTTCTTTACAATGAAGAAAAATATGTGAGGTGGTATAACTTATGATGAATCGAGTTGTATTAATTGGTAGATTGACAAAGGAGCCAGAATTATACTACACAAAACAAGGTGTCGCTTATGCGCGAATATGTGTTGCGGTGAATAGAGGTTTTCGAAATAGTTTGGGTGAACAACAAGTCGATTTTATAAATTGTGTCGTATGGCGAAAATCGGCTGAAAATGTAACAGAATATTGTACGAAGGGCTCACTTGTTGGGATTACAGGACGTATTCATACGAGTAATTACGATGATGAGCAAGGAAAGAGAATATTTAGAACTGAAGTTATGATAGAGAGTATTACATTTCTGGAGAGAAGGAGAGAGGGGGCATCGGGGTAAAACGTAAAGAGTATTAAAAGTTAAGAGGGCTTTGTAGCATAGCCCTCTATTATTTTTGATTGATACCTTCCCAAACAATATCCAACTGTTGATTAAGTATATTTTTCGCACTTGTTTCATTAGCGTGTAATAGCGAGTGGGACATTAGTGTATAAAAATAAGTACTCATAATAGTAGAAGTGATGATATTTGTATCCCATGGACTGTGTAATTTTCCTGTCTCTTTCGCTTCTGTAATAATAGAAGACAAACTTTCTTGTAGCTGTTGTATACTTTTTAATTCATTTTCTACTAAGTAGTTAGATTTAATAATTTCAAAAACAGCATGCGTCATTAATTCTCCTTGTCCAGTAAAGCGATCCAGTAAGTCTCCTAAAACAAGTTTGATTCGTTCTTTTGGATGTTCCACATTTTCATATGTTTTTAAGCTTTCATTCCATAGTTCAATTTGAGAATCACCTAAAAATAATAATATGTTTTCTTTTTTCGGAAAATAGTTGAAGAAAGTTCCTTTTGCAATCCCGCATGCAGTAGTAATATCTTGAACTGTTACATTTTCGTAACCACGTTCTTGGAAGAGCTGTACTGCTTTTAGGAATATGAGTTCTTTTAATTTTTTTTTCTCGTTTCTCTAAGCATATAATCTACTCCTAACAAAAACAATTATATCTATTTCTTAGATAATCTCAAACGAAATTTTATTTTATGCACAAATTTACTGTTTAATAAAATTTAATACAATCATGGGGGTTTTTAGGTCGTGTTGTACTTGAACGCCTTTAATAGTTGTATCATTAGAGTCTTCGGCTATTGTAATTGTCTCATCATCATTCACCCAAATTAATAAAGTTTTGATTGAATGATCTTCATATACAATTTCCATTTTACTCGATACAGATTCCATAGTTTGTTTTGTTAAGGAGATTTCTTTAGGTGTACCTGCTTGAATAGATTTGAGCATTTGTACAATAAATCCATTATTATTTGTTTCTGCTTTTACTGTAATATTTTCCTTCATATTTAATAACTTTACATCCGTTACATCATCTGTTTTTAATGCTAGTTTTGAGTCTGCTTTATTTGAGGTGTAAGCAGAGCATCCAAGTAAACTAATAAGTAATATAGTTGAAAATAAGATAGAGAGAAATCTGGTCATACTTTTCGCCACTTTTCGTTGTAGTTTTTTATAAATGAAAATTGTATAGTTCATGTGCTTGCTTTTCAGAAACCCATTTCGGAACAAGTTTCATTACTTGGTTTCTTAGTATAGTTAAGGATTTACTCTCTATTTGCGCCATTTTTCCAACTTTCCATGTAGTGTTTGAGATTTTTTCAATTCTATCTCGTCTTTTTTGTTCGTATTCTGTAAATGCTTGGCGATAGTGGGCATTATTTTTGATGCATTCAGCAAGAATAATAGCATCTTCAATTGCCTGACAAGCTCCTTGGCCTAAATTAGGTGTAAGTGCATGGGCAGCATCTCCAATAAAGAGGATGCGTTTGTCAAAAAACTGTTTCATTGGAATAAGGTCTACAATATCACGATGAATTATATTAACGTCCGATGCATTTTTTAAAATAGCTGGGATGGGATTATGGAAACTTTTGAAATGATTATACAAATCTGCTGTTGTATAAGCCTTGTATTTTTGATCTCTAGCTTTAGCGTTTATGAGCGCATACCAGTATACTTCGTTGTTAGGAAGAGGGACGATACCAAATCTACCGTTTGTTCCCCAAGTTTCAATAAAATCGTTTGTTAAAGATAGATTATGAGCTGGAGTTACGCCGCGCCAACACGTATAACCGGCATAACGATAACCATCACATTGTGTTACTTGTTTTCGAACGACAGAATGAATACCATCTGCAGCAATGAGTATATTGCCGAATGCTTCACTACCATCTTGAAATAATATTTTTAAGGCGTTTTCTTCATTTTGTTCTATTTTTACGCACTCTTTTCCCCATTCGACAGTACCTTTTTGTAGTTTGGAAAGTAGCAATTGATGTAAATCTTTTCGATGAATGGAGTACATTTTTGGATAACAAGCTGGAATGGTCAATTTACTAAATATAGTTCCTTTTTCGGATACAAGGTTAAAACCGTTACTTTCATTGCCGAATTTTTTTATTTGCTCAGAAATTCCATATGGTTCAAGTGCTTGCATTGCATTTGGGGCAATGATAATACCTGCACCAGCAACAGTAGGTTCAGTATTTTTATCATATACTTTTACATCTAATCCTATTTTTTGTAAGGAAATTGCTGCGCAAAGACCAGCAATACCACCACCAATAATCATGACATTATTCATTTGTTATCCCTCCACTTTCAAATGACTTTGATCATAAAATGACCGAGGTCATTTTATGAGTTAAGATTAATGCCTTTTTTGTTATTGTCAATTAGACTTTTAACTGTAGTTTCGGAATGATTAGGTGAAAATAGAAATAGTTAAACTTATATGAAATGTAGAAAAGGAATTAGTAAAGTTAAGCATCCGAGTAGGAGTATAGAGGGATAACATGTTACAATACAGCTAAGAACACGCAATAAAGGAGAGTATTTTTACGTGAAAATTAAAGCAATTGAACCGACGCCAAGTCCAAATACAATGAAAGTTATTTTGAATGAAGTATTACCATCAGGAGCGCGTAATAATTATACAAATGAAAATAAAGAACAAGCACCAGTGCAAGTGCAAGAAATCTTGAAGATTGAAGGCATTAAAGGTGTGTATCATGTTGCAGACTTTTTAGCAGTGGAGCGAAATGCGAAGTATGACTGGAAAGTTTTATTACAACAAGTTCGTGCTGTTTTCGGTGAAGAAATAGTGGAAGAAAGCGAAGAACAACAACTTTCTCATTTTGGAGAAGTGAAAGTGTTTGTTCAAATGTTCTTTACAATTCCGATGCAAGTGAAGTTAACAGATGGAACCTCAGAAGAGCGTGTTGGTTTACCTGATCGTTTTAAAGAATCAATTATGAAAGTGCAAATGTCTGCACCTAACGTTGTGAAAGAGCGTAAGTGGATAGAGCAAAGTACACGTTACGGTAATTTTGAAGAAATCGGGAAAGAAGTAGTAGAAGAAATTATTGCTGCTTATTCAGAAGAACGTGTAAATGAAACGGTTAAAGAATTATTAGATCAAGCAGGTGCTGTTGAAGTAACGATTCAAAAGCGTGAGCCATATAAAGTAACAGAAGAGATGATGAAAGATTCTGACTGGAAAAACCGTTTTGCAGCTTTAGAACAAATGGATCCAACGGAAGAAGATATGATGGTATTGAAAATGGCATTAGATGATGAGAAAGTATCTATCCGCCGCCTAGCAACAGCTTATTTAGGTATGGTAAAAGGTGAAGGAGTATTGCCGTTATTATATAAAGCGTTATTAGATCGTTCAGTAAGTGTTCGTCGTACAGCAGGAGATTGCTTATCAGACGTAGGTGATCCAGCAGCGATGTTCGTTATGATTAAATCTCTGAAAGATTCAAGTAAATTAGTACGCTGGCGTGCAGCAATGTTCTTATTTGAACTTGGTGATGAAAGTGCAATTCCGGCACTAAAAGCAGCAGAAGATGATCCGGAGTTTGAAGTGGCGATGCAAGCACGTTTAGCTTTAGAACGTATTGAAGGCGGCGAAGAAGCAAAAGGATCAGTATGGAAGCAAATGACGGAGTCTCGTAAAGGGGAATAGTTTATGATTGTTTTCTATGATAGTTGGTGCCCGATGTGTACGGCGGTTGCAGAACGTACGAAAAGATTAGATAAAAAGGGTAAGATGAAATTTGTTTCATTTCGAGATGAAGATGTAGTTGAGAGGTATGAACTATCTCAAAAATTACAAAGTAAGATGGAACAAAGATTGTATATTTTAAAAAATAATAAGTGGTATGACGGAATTCATAGCATTAACGTATTAGCAAAGGCCGTTCCATCTTATTGGTTTGCAGTACCTTTTATAAAACTATCTATCGTACTTGGATTTGGAAGTAAAGTATACGATTATATTGCCAACAATAGAAAACTTGTCCCAGTTGGACACTGTCGTGAAGGGGTTTGTGAAATCCCTACAAAAAAATGAAATCATCGTTATCTTTCTTTTGCACCTATTAATAGAGCGTGATATGATAAATTTGGAATGAAAGTTGAAGGAGAGATACAAGATGTCAAATGCATATGAAGAATACATGCGTCAAATGGTAATTCCAATGCGCCAAGAGTTAGTGCGTTCTGGATTTGAAGAGTTAACTACAGAAGAAGCTGTAACAGAATTTATGGAGAATGCATCAGGTACAACTTTAGTAGTTGTAAACTCTGTTTGTGGTTGTGCAGCTGGTTTAGCACGCCCATCAGCAGGTCAAGCGGTTGTACGTGCTGAAAAACAACCTAATCATCTTGTAACTGTATTTGCAGGTCAAGATAAAGATGCTACTGCGAAAATGCGTGAATACTTCGGAGAAATTCCTCCATCTTCACCATCTATGGCATTACTAAAAGGAAAAGAAGTTGTTCACTTCATTCATCGTCATGAAATTGAAGGCGCAACAATGGACGAAATTATTACAAACTTAGAACAAGCTTTCGAAAAGAATTGCTAAAGTAGGGGGAGAGTGAATCTCCCTCTTTTCTTTATATAGAGGTGAAAAAATGATAGTAACAACAGCAGGAAGAACAAATAAAGAAATGACAGCTTATGCAAATAAGGTAGCAGAAGAATTAAATTGTTCTTTCGTTAAACGTAATGACATACCAGTACATAAACTGCATGAGCAGTATGAACAAGATGTACTTGTTGTAGGCAAAAATCGATTAGCCATTTATCCAAAAGGAACGGAAGAGTCGTTTTTCTTTCATCCAAACTCAGCGATGTTTCGTGTGAAAAGGTTAATGCGCGGAGAGCACGATCCGTTTGTACAAGCTGCTAAATTAGAGAGCGGAATGACAGTATTAGATTGTACGCTCGGTATGGCATCAGATAGTATTGTAGCTAGTTATGTTGTTGGTGAAAGTGGAAAAGTAACAGGACTTGAAGGAAACGAATATATGTCTTACATCATGGGAAAAGGCTTGCAAACATGGTCTTCATCCGTTTCTGAAATCGATGAAGCAATGCAAAGAATCGATGTAAAGCAAACGGAGCATTACGCATTTTTAATACAATGTGAAGATAATAGTTATGATGTCGTTTACCTTGATCCGATGTTTGAAGAAACTGTCATAGAATCAGATGGAATTAAAGGATTAAAACACTTCGCTTTGTATCATGATATTACTGACGAAACAATTGCGGAAGCGAAGCGTGTGGCTAGAAAGCGTGTCGTTCTGAAAGATCATTTCCGTAGTTCTAGATTTGAAAAACATAATTTTCAAGTATACAAAAGAAAAAGTGCTAAGTTTCACTTTGGTGTAATTGACCCTTGCTAATTGTTTGAAAAGATGTATAATAAGCAATAATTAATTAAATATACTGTCTGTGATGAAGAGAGTAATCTTTTTCAGAAGGAAAGCGAGCTAGGGATGGTGTGAGCCTAGTGCAGAAGAAAAAGATGAAGCGCACTTCGGAGACGCTTCTTGAACGAATAGTAGAGTAAGCCGAGGCCCCCTGTCCTCGTTATAAACGGGAAAGTGGTTCGAAATGAACAACAAGGGTGGTACCACGGGTTAAAACTCGTCTCTTTTTTAGAGACGAGTTTTTTGTGTTTTAAAAAATAAGGAGGTTATAGTATGAATTATAAAACGCAGTTTGCGAAAAGTTTATCGAATATTTTTACGAATGAATTAACACAAAATCAAATTTTAGATTTAATCGAAACACCAAAACAAGATGAATTCGGAGATGCAGCGTTCCCATGCTTTTCACTAGCGAAGCAATATAAAAAATCACCAGCTATTATAGCGAAGGAATTGGCGGAGAAATTAAATGATCCGTTCTTTACGAAAGTAGAGGCTGTTGGTCCTTATGTAAATGTATTTTTTAATCGTGAAACAGTAAGTGATGAAGTATTAAAAATAATTTTAGCGGAGAAAGAAGAGTACGGTCAAAATCACTTTGGATGTGAAAAAACGGTAGTTATCGATTATTCCTCTCCTAATATCGCGAAACCTTTTTCAATGGGGCATTTACGTTCTACAATGATTGGTAATTCACTGAAACATATCGCCGAAAAGTGTGGGTATGAAGTTGTCGGAATCAATTATATTGGCGATTGGGGCACGCAGTTTGGAAAGTTAATTACCGCATATAAAAAATGGGGAAATGAAGAGGTAGTTAAAGAGGATCCGATACGTGAGTTATTTAAGTTATATGTTCAGTTTCATGAAGAAGCAAAAGAGAACAAAGAACTAGAAGAAGAAGGACGATCATGGTTTAAAAAACTAGAAGAAGGAAATGAAGAAGCAGTCGAACTTTGGAATTGGTTCCGTCATGAGTCTTTAAAAGAATTTTCTCGTATTTATGAACTTCTCGGTGTGGAATTTACAAACTTTCAAGGAGAAGCTTTCTATAACGATAAAATGGAAGACTTTATTGAGATTTTAGAAGAGCACGATTTACTTGAAGAATCAGAAGGCGCATTAGTCGTTAATTTAGAAAAAGAAGGTATGCCGCCATGCTTAATTAGAAAATCAGATGGTGCAACTATTTACGCAACGCGTGATTTAACAGCGGCATTGTATCGTCAAAACACATACGAATTTGATAAAGCACTATATGTAGTTGGCCCAGAACAAAGTTTACATTTTAATCAATTTTTCACTGTATTAAAAAAGCTAGGCTGTACTTGGGTTGATGGAATGGAACATGTACCGTTCGGGTTCATATTAAAAGATGGTAAGAAAATGTCGACACGTAAGGGCAGAATTATTTTATTGGAAGAAGTGTTAGAAGAAGCTGTTGCGCTTGCGGAACAAAATATTGAAGAGAAAAATCCGAATTTAAAACAAAAAGAAGACGTGGCAAAACAAGTCGGTGTTGGAGCGGTTATCTTCCATGATTTAAAAAATGAGCGTATGCATAATATCGAATTCTCATTAGAAAATATGTTGAAATTTGAAGGAGAAACAGGACCATATGTGCAGTACACACATGCGCGTGCCTGCTCTATTTTAAGAAAAGAAAGTGTAGAATTTGAAACGTGTACTTTTGAATTAAAAGACGATTACAGCTGGAGTGTAGTAAAATTACTCAATAAATTCCCGCAAGCAATTGAAGCGGCCTTCAACAAAAATGAGCCATCTATTATTTCAAAATACGTATTAGATGTAGCGCAAGCGTTCAATAAATATTATGGAAATGTTCGTATATTAGAAAAGAGCGAAGAGAAAGAGAGTAGACTCGCATTAGCTTACGCTGTGACGGTTGTATTAAAAGAGGGATTACGTTTACTTGGGGTAGGGGCACCTGAGGAGATGTAAAATAAAAATTTTGTAACAAAAAGGCAAATCAGACGGTCATTAATCTGATTTGTCTTTTTGTATTTTCTTAAATAAATTCTTATTTATAAAGTGTTATACGCTACGAAGTGTAAGAATTCTATAATTTTGTTACTAAATCAATTAAAATATTTGTAGAGAGGATGGTCCGTATTGATTCGAAGTTTCATTTTAAAAATTCCTTGTCATAGACTACCGGAAAGGAGTTTTCTTAAACTACAAAAATACATGCCTTTATGTGCGCGATGCACAGGTATGTTTATTGGTTTATGTATGTTTCCAATTTACTTTTTAATAACACCTTCGTTTAGTCTCTCATTAATGCTATCCTTTTTTGCTCAAATTCCATTATTAATTGATGGATTCACCCAAAAGTGGAAATGGCGAAGCAGCACAAATTTGCTAAGAGTAACTACTGGCTTATTAAGCGGTAATGGTATGGGACTATTTATTGCATCTAGTATTATATGGATTACATCTTAAACCACATATCAACGGAGGTAGCTACTTACATGTTTTGGATGTACATAATTCTAATTTTTATATCAGGTGGAAGTGGAATTGGTTTTATCATTCATGAAAAATATATAGAAGCAACAATAGCTTTTGTTATTTGCCTATTATTTATGGTGCTACTATATTTTTATTTAAAAAGAAGCAAAAAAAAGAGAAATTTAGATTGTGACGTAATAGATTGTACCGATTGCTCAGATTCTGATTGTACTATCTAAACTTCTATGTATTTCTTTTTTATGAAAAGGATTATATATCGTTTCAGGTATGTAATCCTTTTTATTTTTTAAAAAAATTAGTTTGTCAAATAGGTGGAGAGTAAAGAACATGTACGATTTAACGCAATAATTAGAACTAAAAATCTCTAAAAATATTAGAAACATAGGAATACGTTTATTGAATGGAGAACTTTAGTTTTGTATATAAAAGGAGGTGTTGTATTGGAAGAGTATGATTGGAATAGTAAGCTAGAGTATTTAAGAAATACGAGAGATTTATATTATAACGATGATTATTTAAGTTTTTTAGTAAATACAGTTTGGAAGATTTTTGAGCCAGTACATATTGTTGATTACGGTTGTGGGTATGGCTACTTAGGTTTAATTTTGTTGCCGTTACTTCCAAATGGATCAAATTATACAGGTATTGATAGCGGGGAAGCATTAATAGCTGAAGCGAGAGAGTTGTTTCGTTCGCTTCCATATGAATCAGAATTTATTGAAGGAGATGCTACAGAAATTGAATTGGAAAATAAATATGATATAGCTGTCAGTCATGCTTTCTTATTACATATGAATTCGCCCAAAACGATGTTGCAAAAAATGATAAATTCAATTAAGGAGGGAGGAAAGATAATATGTTTTGAGCCGAATTGGATTTCTAATATGTCTTCATACATGCTAGATGGAGTAATTCAATCGAAAATTATCCAGCTTGGTGTTTTGCAGAAGTTATTTGAAGAAGATGCACACAGAAGTGGTAAAGATGGCAATATTGGCATGAAAATACCAATGTATTTAAGTGAATTAGGTGTTAAAAATATTGAATGTAGAGTAAGTGATAAAGTGAATTTTTTAGATCCTAATTTAAATCAAAATGATAAGCAAGGATTATATAATTCTCTAAAAGAAGAGGGGATTGCTAGTAATCCAGGTGAAAAACAACAATTTATAGATTGTTTAATGAGTCGGGGCTTAACATTTGCTGAAGCACTCGCTCAATATGAAGCAGAACTACGATTTTTTGAAATGTTTCATATACATGCATCTTTAGTATATGCTCCGAATATGAAAATTACATTTGGTGAAATAAAGAAGTAAATATCATATTAGAAAAGTAAGGGAGAAGGAGAATTGCTACATTTCTAATATGGATAGGTTGCCATTATTATCAAGGCTTGCCGGTAAATCGATATATCTTATCAAATCGTTGATATATTGTAAGTTACGATATATATTCAGGAAATCGTTAATATAATTTCATCCACTGAATGAAGCCTCAAAAAAGAAGATAAAACCCATCTTCGAATAATATATGTTATTTCATCAAATTAAACAAAATAACGAGAAAAAGTATCGTTTTTAAGATATTTAGTTATAAACTTGAATAATATTAAATAATATCGTTCATTATATGAGGTTTTAGTTGAATGCATACTATATGATGTGTAAAATCTAAGCAAGTAGGTTAGAATACTGCTTGCAAATGGCAGTATAAATAATAATTTGAGGTGAATGCATGCTAGATTTTAAGCAATTAGAGATTTGTTTGAAAGAAAAGAGATTCCTAGATGGATTACATGAGATAAATAATGAAATTGCGCATATAAAAGAAACGAATAAGTTATCATACGTGAAGAACTGGCTTTCTAACGTCTCGTCACCTAAGGAGTTTGATACATTAATTCGTCTTGCTGATGAAGGTTTGATGCATCAATATAGCTCCTTTTTAATTCGTTATACTTATAAAAAATTCCCAAATATGAGAACGCTCTCTTTATATTGTGATGAATTAATTGATGAGCGTAAAATCCTTGATGCTGAACAATTGTTAAAAGATTCTTTGGAAAAGGTAAATGAAGAGGAAACTGATGCGGATGTTTTAACGAAAGCATACTTTACGTTAGTTAGATGTTTGCTAGATATGAAGCGAAATGAAGAGGCCTATGCCTATATGCAAAAGGCGGAAAAGCATAGTACGCGTGCAGTTTTTGACAAATGGGGTTACTTATATATACAGACTGGTGAGTGGGAGAAGGCAGAGGAACAACTTTTATCCGGTCAGCAGCATAAAGATTGTGAAGAGTTAGCTACGTACTTATTGGCGCAGTTATATGCATATAAAGGTGAACAGCAGCGAGCGTTACAACTCATTAATGATGCGATTGCAAAGTTTCCTCAAGTACCATATTTCTATTTTGAAAAAGTAAAATATTTATTAGATTTAGAGCGCTATGAAGAAATGTTAGCGGTAATAGATAAAATTAATCATATGCTTCCGCATCATGCATATACAACTTATTTTATACATTTACGTGCAGAAGCATTTTATAAAATGAATAATATTCACGATTTGCAAGCACTATTGAAAAGTGAAAAGAGTTTGAAAAATTCTCTATATCATCATATAGAAAAAAATCCTGATGGAAAAAAGGTGCGTTTACCGATAGTTCCGGTTGTACAAAAGGATAACTATTGCGTTCCGACAAGTTTGGAAATGATGTTAGGGGTATGGGGAGAAAAACGTACGCAAGATGAAATTGCACAACATATTTTTGATGTAACAGGTTCTAAGTTTTCAGATACAGTTACATATATAGAAGAGCAAGGTTACGAATATCGTTATTTTCAAGGGAATGAGGAAAATTATAAGAGATTACTCAATCAAGGTATTCCCGTTTTATTAAGTATAGATATTGAGCACGCTTCCCATGTACAAGTGCTTTCTGGTTATGACGATGTACTGCAAGCTTTTTATATTCAAGATCCGAATTTCTTGGAACCGATTCTTGTGGAATATGATAAGTTGCAAGAAAAATATCGTTATACAGATTGTTTAGCTATTACGTTTATACCAAAAGATAGAATGGAACAACTTTCATTTTTAAATGAGGAAGAACACACTTATTATAAAACAATCTTTTCTCTTACAGATCATTTAGGTGAGCAAGATAAAGAGGGAATTGAAAAGTTAGTACTATTTTTAAAAGAAACAAGTGAAAATCCAAACACTTGGTTATATACGATTAAACATTTAGATGCTGAAGTAGATAAAGATTTTATTCAGTTTTGTATAGAAAAATTAATGAAAAAGTTTCCGAGCTCTGACTTTGTGAAATTGCATAGTGCACAGTGTTTTATTCGTCTGCAGGATATGGAAAAAGCAGGACAGATGCTTCAAAGTGTGGAGAAGAAAAGCAATCAAGCGTTGTATCATTTTATAAATGGACGTTATTCTTTTGAGCAAGATAATTATGCAGAATCGATTGCTAGTTTTCGTTCATCATTACAATTGGATGCAGATCAACCAGTTGCGTGGAGTTTCTTAGCATTATCATACATGTATATGGATCAATCCGAAAAGGGGCTCGAGTATTCTCTAACAGCTATAGAACGTAGTCCAGAAAGGTTTACACTTGTAAATCACGGTTTAATTTTAATAGATTTAGAACGATATGAAGAAGCATATGGATTCTTTAATGATTTATTAAAAGAATATAAATATGAAGCGCACATATGGTATGAACGTGCAAGATGTGCTCAGTATTTAGGGAAAGTGTATTTGGCGGTAAAAGGACTTAAAGTGGCGATTCAATTAGATAAAACAGCAGCCTATTTATATACGAAGCTTTCGGAAATCTATGAATCGGATTTGGATGATGAGAAAAATACGAAGGAAATTCTATTACAAGGAATTCAAAATTGTGAAGATCAGGCGTCTTTATATGTTCGTTTAGGAGATTTTCATTTTCAAAATGATGAACTTGAAGAAGCGGAAACTATATATAAGCGTTCTTTAGAAGAAAATAATGAAGATGTATATTCTCATTTCGGTTTAATTCAAGTTTATATGGCAAAGGAACAATATAAGGATGCAAAAAACTATATTGTCAGTATTAATAAGCAATTTGAAGACAATCAAGATTTCCTTATGAATGCTGGTATGGTGTTATGGGATGCTGAAATGGCATTAGGTGAGGATGAAAAAGAGTTAAAACTTGCACTTTCTAAATTAGAGAACGGTATACGAAGCGTATACGCTAATATAGCGAGTGTGTTGGATGAGTATGTAAATCGAATAAAAGACACAGCTTTTGTGCAACGAGGTATAGCATTTTTAAGAACGTTAGAAAAAGAAAAAGAGGATGTAATTGAATACGGTTGTTACGCAGGTGTTTTATATGAATCTATTGGACAGTATGATCAGGCGATAAAACGGTATAATGATGCACTTAAGAAAAAACAAGATTCATTGCCGTATTTCCGTATCGGTGAAACATTCATGGCGTTAGGGCAATTTCAAGAAGCAAAGCATGCGTATGAAACATGTTTAGAAATGGATAAGAACTTCTTAGGTGTACATTTGCAGCTTGCTGAAATATACGAAAAAGAAGAGAATCGTTCCAAAGAACAAAATCATATGGTCCAGGCGATGAAAGAAGAACCAATGCATATAAATATGGAATATTTAGCGCAGCTTTCAGTAGAAATGAATCTTCAGGAAGAATTGCTAGTTGAACTAGAAAAATTGGAGGAAGAAGTTCCTGAAACATGGCGTTTAGATGCGATTGCATACGTGTTTGGCGCGATGAATGACATAGATAAAGAAAAAGAATATATCGAATGCGCAATGAAAATAGATGAAGCGCATGTGGAAGTACTATATCATTATGCGAAATTGCTAGTTAAAAAGCAGAGTGCAGAAGCAATCGAAGTTGCGCTGAAAGTAATGCATAAAGATTTGGAAAGTGAACGTATTTTTGGTGTGTACGTAAAAGCAATGGAGCAACATAAAAAATTATCCCAAATACGAGACGTACTTCATACGTTAAAGGTGAAAAAAGCAGAAAGAAGTACAGCGTTTATGTATGCAGCTACTGCGGTTGCCGAAAGATTAGTAGAAAGACAGCAAAATGAGCAACCGAAAAAATCTATATTTACAAGAGCATTTTATCGAATGAAAAATCGTGCGAAGGAAATTTCAATGATTACAGTTGTTATCGATTTATTTGAAATCTCCTTAAAGTTAAATCCGAAAAATAGTATGGCAGCGCAGCGTTTCGCAATATTTTATGAGAATGCGGCGATGAATAAAGAAGCTATAGAGGTTTTACAAACATCGTTAGAAAATAAGTGGGATTATGATGTAGCGAAGCAACTTGTAAATCTTTTCATTGAGTGTGAAGAAGAAGATATGTTACGGGATGCTTTTGAATTAACGAAACAAATGGTTCGCGAGCTACCGGATGATTATGATACACTTCTTTTACAAGCGAATGTATTATGTAAGCTAGGCGAAGAAAGAAAAGCCGAAAAAATTTACTTGCAATTAATTGAGAAAACACCATTTGTAAGTAGAGGATTCCTTGCTTTAGCAGAAATATATCAAAGTCAAGAGAGAATTGAGGACTCGATTCAGTTATTAGAAGACGCGTCTGTACATCATCCAAATGAAACAGCAATTCTTCTTGCTTTAGCATCTTCGTATCATAGAGCTGGGCAAACGACAAAGGCAGAAAAAATAACAAGTGAAATATTAGCAATTGATGCTACTGACTTGCTAGCAAGATACGATCATGCTTGTTATTTAACATCATTAAACAGAAATGAAGAGGCAAGAGATGAACTTGAAATTGTGCTTCGTGAAGATGAAACAGGATTTTTCGCTGAACTTGCAGAGGAAGATGAAGATTTAGCAGGATTGCGAGAATTTGAAAAGTAATTGTATAAGAATAGAGAAAAAAGGTATAAATAAAAATATATTTCGAATTAGTTGACAATTAATTGTTTAATGGCATAAAATAACTTTTAATAAAGTATACAAATCTGAAGACGAGAAAGAGTAAAATAGTGAGCTGTTCTCCAGAGAGCCGGTGTATTGCTGAAAGTCGGTGTGCAGACGTTATTTGAAAATCATCTCCGAGGAGCCGTGGCTGAATAAAGTAAGCTCGGACGGATGTCTACCGTTACAAAGAACGCGTATATTAGTACGTTGCTAAGTGCTATTAGTGAAAAGCTAATAGAATTAGGGTGGTAACGCGGGTAAACCCGTCCCTACTTCATAGGGGCGGGTTTTTTGTGTGCTTTTAAAACATTCAAAGGAGTGATTGTAGATGAAGAAAGTAGATGTAAAAGAGTCGGCTGTAGGGAGAGAAGCACGTATTCGTAAGCAGTGGAACGAACAGGGCATTTTTGAACAATCAATTCAGAATAGAGAAGGCGCACAATCGTTTGTGTTTTATGAAGGACCACCAACGGCGAACGGTTTACCACACGTCGGCCATGCACTTGGTCGGGCAATTAAAGATTTAGTAGCAAGATATAAAACGATGGCTGGATATAAAGTGTTAAGAAAAGCTGGCTGGGATACACATGGATTACCTGTAGAATTAGGCGTTGAAAAACAACTTGGTATTTCAGGTAAGCATGAGATTGAAGAGTACGGCATTGAGCCATTTATTCAAAAGTGTAAAGAGAGTGTATTCACATATGAGAAGCAGTGGCGTGAATTTACGGAGAGCATTGGATATTGGGTAGATATGGATGATCCATACGTTACTCTAGAGAATCCATATATCGAAAGTGTATGGAATATTTTAGGGACGATTCATGAAAAAGGTTTGTTATATAAAGGACATAGAGTTTCTCCATACTGTCCAAGCTGTCAAACATCGCTTAGTTCACATGAAGTTGCACAAGGGTACAAAACGGTTAAAGATTTAAGCGCAACGGTTAAGTTTAAAGTAAAAGATAGTGAAAATGAATATTTCCTTGGATGGACGACAACGCCGTGGACACTTCCAGCGAATGTTGCACTTGCCGTACATCCAAATATGGAATACGTTAAAGCGAAACAAGAAGGGTATGTATACATTGTTGCGAAAGAGCGTGTACAAGAAGTACTAAAAGAAAACTATGAAGTATTATCCGTTCATAAAGGCGAAGAATTAGTAAACACATCTTATACAGCACCGTTTTCGATGAAGGAAGTTACAAATGGGTACCACGTAATTGCAGCAGATTTTGTAACTGCAGATAGTGGTACAGGACTCGTTCATATCGCTCCAGCATATGGGGAGGACGATTATAAAGTCGTTCAAAGTGAAGGATTGTCGTTCTTACATGTTGTAGATGAGAAAGGTGAGTATACAGAAGCAGTACCCTTCTTAAAAGGAAAGTTTGTAAAAGAATGTGACGTTGATATCGTTCGTTATTTAGCTAAAGAAGGTTTGCTATATCATAAAGAAAAATATGAGCATAGCTATCCGCACTGTTGGCGCTGTGATTCACCATTACTTTATTATGCAGGAGAAAGCTGGTTAATCCGAACAACTGAGATTAAAGAAACATTTTTACAGAATAATGATTCTGTTACGTGGTATCCAGACCATATGAAGCACGGACGCTTTGGTAAGTTTTTAGAAAACATGGTGGACTGGAATATTAGCCGGAATAGATATTGGGGAACACCGTTAAACGTGTGGGAATGTGAAAGCTGCGATCATCAATTTTCACCGAAAAGTATTGCTGAATTAAGAAAGCATAGTACGAAAGAAACACCTGAAGATTTAGAATTGCATAAGCCATATGTAGATGAAGTGCAAGTTTGCTGCGAAAAATGCGGAAGTACAATGAATCGTACACCAGAAGTAATCGATGTTTGGTTTGATAGTGGTTCCATGCCGTTTGCACAATATCATTATCCATTTGAAAATAAAGAGTTATTTGAAGAACAGTTTCCAGCGGATGTTATTGCAGAAGGCATTGATCAAACACGCGGCTGGTTTTATAGTTTATTAGCAGTATCAGCACTATATACAGGAAAAGTACCTTATAAACGAGTGTTATCACTAGGGCATGTTCTAGACGAGGAAGGACAGAAAATGTCTAAAAGTAAAGGAAATGCACTAGATCCAGTTGATTTAGTAAATCAGTTTGGTGCAGATGCTTTAAGATGGGCTCTACTTGTTGACAGTGCTCCGTGGAATGCGAAGCGTTTTTCTGAAAGAACAGTACTGGAAGCAAAATCTAAATTTGTAGATACGTTAGTCAATGTATATAGCTTCTACGTTTTATATGCAAATTTAGATGAGTATAATCCGAATGAAACCTATGATGTAAAGCGAACGAAATTGGATGAATGGGTATTATCAAGATTGCATAGCACAACAAGAAAGGTAAGAACTGCACTTGATGATTATCAATTCACAAATGCAGCTCGTGAAATTGCTGCTCTTGTAGATGAAGTGAGTAACTGGTATGTAAGACGTTCACGCAATCGTTTTTGGGAATCTGGTATGAATCCTGAAAAAGCAGCTGCGTATGAAACACTTCATGAAGTGCTTGTAACAATTAGTAAATTAATCGCACCATTTACACCGTTTGTAGCTGAGGATATTCATCTGAATTTAGAAGGAAGAAGCGTTCATTTAGCAGATTATCCGGTTGTAAACGAATCACTTATCCAGCCTGGGTTAGAAGCAGAAATGGATGCTGTTTTACAAGTTGTTGAACTTGGAAGAAGTAATCGTAATCAACATTCATTAAAAGTAAAACAGCCGTTAGCAGAACTTGTATTACTAGCGCATAATGAAAATGATATGGATTGGGAATCTTATCGTGATATCATCATGGATGAGCTAAATGTAAAAGCGTTCCATGTTGAACTCGATGAAACGAAATACACGTCCTATCAATTAAAGCTGAATTTTAAAACGGCTGGGCCGAAGTTTGGTAAAAGTGTGAATGCAGTAAATGGCTGGCTAAAACAATTATCAAAAGAAGAAGTACAACACTTTGTATCTACAGAAAGAGCAGTTTACGAAGTAGCACTAGGAGAAGAAGTAGTTGTAACAGCTGAAGATGTATTAGTAGAGAAAGTTGCGAAATCAGGATTTTCAAATACGACTAACGGTCAATATACGGTAATGTTAGATACGAATGTAACGGAAGAATTGTTACAAGAAGGAGTAGCACGTGAATTTATTCGTGCAGTTCAAGAATATCGTAAGCAGTTGAATTTACCAGTTAATTTACGAGTGGATGTAATTCTTGATACAGAAGAAGAACTACAGCAAACGTTAACGAATCATAAAGATTTATTGGAAGAAAACTTACTCGTCAAGCAATTTACATTTGGTCACTTAACGAATGAGGACGATGAACTTTCTTTAGGTGAGACAAAGATCCGAATTAAATTAAACGCGGCTAATTAAAGAAAAAAGGAAGTTGGAATCATTCCAACTTCCTTTTTTGTATGAAGATAAATTAATCAGTTATTTTCCGCATAATCCATTCGATAGGTCCTCTAGAAAAGTTCCTTCGCCATAATACGCTAAATAAAATACTGAAAATGAAAAATGCAGTAGCAAATAATAAAACGAAAAGTAGTGTTTGATGTTCCATACGATTTAATACAATCAATGCGCCAATACCGATAAATACATGACTTACATAATGCGTTAATGTTAATTGTCCTGTTTGTATAATGGAAGTAACAAACCAATTATTTTCATATTTTTCAGCAATGTAGAGGCAAATTATTAATATAGCAATAGCAGATCCTGTAGCGGATGCGACGTATAATATATTGGGTAAAATGGGTCCTGTGTTAAACAAAAATGTAGAGGCTGCTTCACCAATGTATGGGATAAAAAGGTGTGTTAACCCTTTTGATAATAGCTCTATAATTACGGTTACTGTTAAACCCAGTAAGAACAACCAATGTCTAATTTTCCTATTATGAAGATCTAACCTGCCAATTATCATACCGATTAAGAAGAAAGAAAACCATGGGAAAATAGGGTGATAGCCATTAAAAAATAAGTTGCGAAGAAAACCTGTTAAGGTCCAAAAGTCTATATAGTTTATAAATGGGATTGTGCCTCCCCATCCTTCGAAGGCGTTGAAAGTAAGTTGGAGATATTGTGCAGCAAGTAAAATAATGATAGAAAGCCATATTAGTATAGTTCTTCGTACAGTAATTAGTAATGCAGCGATGAAAAGGTAAACGCCGTAGTAGTGTAAAATATCACCCGTCCATTCCATTACATACAATAATAACCCTAAAATAAATAAGAATAGTGATCGTTTCCAAATCAATATTCGGCTGGTATTGATTTTTATTTTCTCTTGGCTAGCAACAGATGATTTAGTCATTAAAGTTATGCCAATCCCAGCAAGTATAACAAACAAGGCAGAAGCTCTACCTTCAAAAAGTGTCATAAAGGTTTTTAACAGAGGAGGTCCATTTCCTTCCGCCCCTGTTATCACCATGAAATTAACTAGTAACATTCCAAACATTGCCCACGCTCTAGCAAAATCTAAGCCGATAATGCGCTTTTTTGTATTCACTTCAATCCCTGCTTTCAAAAATGCTATTTACAGCTTCAATCCATATTTGTTTATAATCCATATCTAAATGTAACATCATAAAATTCCCAATATTATCAAGAACTAATGCTAACATATGAGCTTTTGAAACTAGACTTTTATTTTGAATGAGTTGAAGTTCATTTGCTTTTGTTAGGAGTGATTCAAATCCGTTTAAATATTCTGTTTGTACAGTTAGTAATCGATCTTTGTACATATCGTTTCTTGAAGATAGTAATACATATTCTTGTAATACACGATTAAAATAAGGATCTTTCTGTTGTTCGTCTATCATTTTAAAGCCAATTTCAACACATTTCTCAATGAAATTCTCTTTCGTAAATTCTTCTGTATGAAAGAATGAGGAGAACTGCATCGCTGCACATAATTCATTAAAAATACTTTCAATTAATGCATCTTTAGATTTAAAGTAATAATAAATAGATGGCTTGGCAATACCAACTTCTTCAGCAATCATTGTATAGGTCGTTTTGGCAATGCCGTGACCGGCAAATAGTCGATAACTTGCTTCGACTATGGAAGAGAGTGTTTCTTCACTTTTACTCATAATAAATCCTCCCAATAAAAAAGGTTAATTAAAGTGTATCATTCATCAAGGTCTTTTTCAACCTACCGTTAGGTAAAAAATAACCTATTTTTCAATACATTATTTTGGTGAAATATAGTTAATCGAAGTGGGAAATAAATATATTTCTAAAGTATTGTTCTCATTTTATACATAATTATTGAGAAAATTTCACTCACCATAAATGTGAAGGTAATAGAATTGCTCGTATAGAATTACTCGTAGATTCAATTTATCTCGTTACTTGTGGACAGTAATAGCTTTATAGGAATGGGGTAAAGGATTCAATTTATTAGGGGGAGTGGTTTTATGTTAAACAAAAAAATGGTGGCAATGGCAATGACTGTGCCATTAGTAATGGGGACGATTTCTACGGTTTCGGCATTGGAAAAACAACAGCAAGTAAAGCTAGAAGCTTATTCACCACAGAAAAAAGCAATTGAATATTTAAAAGGACATGCTACGGAATATGGATTGAAGGCAGACCTTTCAGACTTGCAATATATTTCTACAACAGAAACATCAGTAGCTTCATATGTTAGGTTCCAACAAGTGGTCAATGGTGCGCCTGTATTTTCAAAACAAATTACAGTTACTCTTAACGGAGAGGGAAAAGGCTTACTTGCGGTTTCTGATTATCAGCCTGTTACAGGTGTGAAGGAAGTTACGAAAAAAATTAGTGAAAAAGATGCAGAACAAAAATCGATGGCGTATGTTGGAGGAGAAAGTGAGCAAAACTTATGGGCTCCTACAGAAAAAGAATTCGGATATATTGTTGAAGAGGGAGTCGCTATTCCTGTATATAAAGTGGTAGTCCATTCTAATAATCCATTCGGTGCATGGGAAACATTCATTGATGCGGAAAATGGAAAGTTAATTAAAAAGGTTGATATAAACCGAAAAGCAGAAGGAACAGGAAAAGTATTTTTACCTAACCCTGTCGTATCTAGTGGAAGTTTAGCAGGGTTAAAAGATAATAATGATGCAGATTCAACAGCATTAACGAATCAATTGAAAACTGTTACGTTAAAAGGTTTAGATGGTACAGGATTTTTAATTGGTGAGTATGTTACGATTTCTTCAAAAGCGAAGACGAAATCTACAAACTTACAATTTAATTTTACACGTGCAAATGATAGTTTTGAAGATGTTATGTCATATTATCATATTGATACATTACAGCGTTACATTCAAGGATTAGGCATTAACAATATTAATAATCGTTCTATTAAAGTGAATGTAAATGGTACAACTGATGATAACTCATTTTATTCACCATCAACGAAAGCTTTAACTTTCGGTACTGGCGGAGTAGATGATGCAGAAGATGCGGGCATTATCGCGCATGAATATGGACATTCTATTCAAGATAATCAAGTGCCAGGCTTCGGAAGTTCACCAGAAGGTGGAGCGATGGGAGAAGGATTTGGAGACTTCTTAGGTGCTACTTATGAAGATGCAGTATCGACAACAGGATACGGGAAAGCATGTATTGGAGAATGGGATGCGGCTGCTTATTCTAGTTCAGATCCGACGTGCTTACGCCGATTAGATACGAATAAAGTATACCCGAAAGATATAACGAATGAAGTGCATAATGATGGGGAAATTTGGGCTCAAGGTCAATACGAAATGGCGCAATCTTTTGGACGTGATGTAGCAACAAAAATTATTTTACAATCACATTGGTCATTAACGCCAAATGCGAAATTCCGTGATGGAGCGAAAGCAATTAAGCAAGCGGATGCTCTTTTATACGGCGGACAACACGCGACTGAAATTGATCGTATTTGGGCAGCGAGAGGGATTAGTACGAATTAATATAAAAAGTCGTGGCGTTTAAAAGCCACGACTTTTTTATTTGCTTAAGAACTGGTACTGGAAAATTTATTGGTAGCGGTAATAATGTACATATACCGATAAGTTCACTTTACTGCTTCTTTAAAAACAAAATGCTCTTTAAATTTTCTAGATTCAACTTTTTGACCGTTTCTCATGGAGCGGAAAGGATGTTCTTGCCACGTAATGATCACGTCAACCTTATCCGCTTTTGTAGAAACTGGAAAATTAGCGTGTTCAAATCCAGTTTTTCCGCCCGCTAGACGACTTTCTTTTAGGGAAAAGAGTTCATATTTTGTTTTCATATTTGGTTCATTCCGAAAAACTTCAACTTGTACATTATACACTTCACTTTTCCCAAGATTTTTTACAGAGAAATGATATGTTTGAAATACACCTTTTTTTGGTTGTAACAATTTTTCACTCGTTCTTTTTACTTCATCAATATTTACTTGCCATTGATCAGAATTTTGAGAGATTGGTAAAGATTTTGGTGAATAGGCATATGCTTCATTAACTACAACTAAGCATAATAGTAGGAGAAAGAAACTAATTGTTTTTTTCATATGTACACCTCCGATAAAACTTTAATAATAATATGCGTGGGAAATGCGTGGTTTATGTAATAAAATGGAAAAATAAGTTCGATTGAAAGAATTTGAGAAGGATAAAACATTTCTAAGCTGTCAAATGATAATTGTATAGAGTTCAATGTTCATGTTACATATCTTTAGAAGGGGTCTGGTTAGTGAGAAATCGCAATATTTTTCTAAAAGGGCTTGCGTTTTAGAAAAAAGAGATAGAATACTCTGTAAATATAAAAAGTGATGATTAGGAAAAGTACATGATGCAAGGGTCTACAGAGAGCAATCGGTTGCTGGGAAGATTGCGATACCGCATGATGGAAAGACACCTGTGAGTGTTGCTTTGAACGTGATAATTAGTAAAAGCAAACGGTACCTACCGTTATCAGGGCTAAGATGGTCATTATGACAATTTGGGTGGTACCGCGGAAAAATCCGTCCCTATTTATAGGGGCGGATTTTTGTATTCTTTGAAAGGAGGTGAGTGACTGTGGATGATGACGATGACAACAATAATGTAAATAAAAATAAAACTATTGGAGGGAAATGTAATGGATCAAATAATGAAGCGTTCACTCACACGAGAATGTACGGAACATGGCGGGAAGGTTGTATTACTACAAGGATGGGTAAAAAAGATTCGTCATCTAGGGAATGTTAGTTTTTTATTATTAAGGGACCGAACGGGAGTTATTCAATGTGTATTAGAAAACGAGTTAGCCGGATACAAAGTTGATGTTGAAAGTGTCGTCCAAATAATTGGAGAAATAGTAGAGACACCGAAAACAGAATTAGGTGTTGAAGTACTTGCACATGAAGTGAAAGTACTAAATGGAGCAGAATCACTCCCATTTGAAATAAATAAAAAAAAGTTACAAGTTGGCCTAGATCAACTGTTGAATGAGCGAGTATTATCGTTAAGACATGAGCGAATCGCGGCGATATTTAAAGTAAAATCTACACTCGTTCAAAGTTTTAGTGAATTTCTAATAGAGAACGATTTCACACGTATATTTACTCCGAAAATTGTCTCGCAAGGGGCAGAAGGAGGAGCGAATGTTTTTAAGCTTCCATATTTCCAAAAAGAAGCGTATTTAGCTCAATCACCACAGTTTTATAAACAAATGATGGTAGCGGGAGGACTCGAACGTGTTTTTGAAATTGCTCCTGTGTACCGGGCTGAACATCATAACTCGTCACGACATTTAAATGAATATATATCGTTAGACGTAGAACTCGGATTTATTCATGATTTTCATGAAGTGATGCAATTAGAAACGGATGTTTTACGATATATGTTTCAACAAGTAGCAAAAAACTGTGAAAAAGAATTACAGCTACTACAAATAGAAGTACCTGTCATTACAGAAATTCCTAAAATCACATTGGCAGAAGCGCAAGAAATTTTGAAAATGAAGTATCGGAAAGAATCTCCTGAAGGGGATTTAGATACAGAAGGTGAAAAGTTATTAGGGAAATATGTGAAGGAAACATATAATAGTGAATTTGTATTCATTACACATTATCCGAAAGAAGCGCGACCGATGTATACGATACCGAATAAAGAAAATCCAACTATTACTGATTCATTCGATTTATTATATAAAGGATTAGAAATTACATCAGGTGCACAGCGAATTCATAACTATGACATGTTACTTGCTTCTTTTAAAGAAAAAGGATTACATCCAGAGAAATTTCAATCTTATTTAAATACATTCCGATACGGTTGTCCACCACATGGTGGTTTTGGGATAGGATTAGAAAGGGTTGTATATAAACTTTTAGAATTAACAAACGTCCGAGAGGCGAGTGCTTTTCCGAGAGATTGTACACGTCTTATACCATAAAAAAGCATCTTCGCGATTATCGCGAAGATGCTTTTTTACTGTTCTTTCATTTTTACATTGAAAGTTTATAAAAATCCTTTTCGACAAAAAAATAATATATCCCTTGACAGTTATAAATATAACCGATATACTTCATATTAATTTCAAAAGAAAATATATTCTAAATATTAAAATGTGTTGAATAGGAGTAGTAAGGTCATGTATTTGTGCAGAGAGCTATGGGTTGGTGCGACATAGTCAAATGACATCCTGAACTCGCCTAGGAGCAGTAAGGTGGAACGGAATCACATTCTTAGTAAATCTTAACGGTTAACCTTCGATATTAGGTTTGTAATCAAACGATTACTACTAAGGTGGATTCATAATGGAATCAATAAGGGTGGTACCGCGTTAAGTAAATGGCTTAGCGTCTCTTTATATAGAGACGTTGGGCCATTTTTTTATTTTATAGAAAAAGAAATGGAGGTTTTATTCAGATTGATCAATAATATTTATTTATTAATATAAAATGATTTTAACAGGAGGAAAATAGGATGAAACAGACGGAGCAATGGACTTCGAAATTAGGTTTTATAATGGCAGCAGCAGGATCAGCAATTGGACTTGGCGCAATATGGAAATTTCCTTATATCGCTGGGAAGAGCGGGGAGGAGCATTCTTTTTAATTTTTATATTATTTACTGTATTAATTGGACTACCGCTACTTATAGCTGAATTTATGATTGGACGCAGTACACAGAAACAAGCAGTTGGAGCATTTAAAAGTATCGCACCAAATACAGGATGGCACTGGATTGGACGTCTTGGCGTTGGAACTTGTTTTATATTACTTTCATTTTATAGTGTTGTAGGTGGATGGGTACTAATTTATTTATTCAGAGGAGTAACTGGACAACTTATTACTCCGGGACAAAATTACGGTTCGTTATTTACTGAAACAATTGGAAATCCGCTTTGGGCTATTACTGGACATTTCGCTTTTATGTTCATTACGATATGGGTTGTATCAAAAGGTGTACAAAATGGAATTGAAAAAGCAAGTAAATATATGCTACCAGCATTGTTTGTTTTATTTGTCGCTCTTATTATTCGTTCATTAACACTGGATAATGCGATGCAAGGCGTGAAGTTTTTCTTACAACCAGATTTCTCGAAGATTACTTCAGAAAGTATTTTATTCGCAATGGGCCAATCATTCTTTGCGATTAGTATAGGGATTTCGATTATGGTTACGTATAGCTCGTATTTAAATAAAAAAGAAAGTTTACCAAAATCAGCAGTTACGATTGTCGGATTGAATTTATTCGTTTCTTTATTTGCAGGTCTTGCTATATTTCCAGCAGTATTTTCATTAGGAATGGAGCCGACAGAGGGGCCGGGCTTACTATTTATTGTATTGCCATCTGTATTTAGCCAAATTCCATTCGGAGGATTGTTCTTAACTGTATTTCTTGCGCTATTTACATTTGCCACATTAACCTCGGCATTTTCTCTACTAGAGACGGTTGTTTCAGCATTAGCAAATGGTGAACAAGAAAGAAGAGCTAAACTTTCATGGATCATCGGTTTCTGCATTTTTCTAGTAGGTATACCATCGGCCTTATCATTTGGAGTATGGAGTGATATTACGATTTTTGGGAAGAATATTTTTGATGCAGTAGACTTCTTATCTAGTAATATATTAATGCCGCTTGGAGCGCTATTCATTAGTATTTTCGTATCATTCAAGATGGAAAAGAAAGTGCTAGAAGCTGAATTTTTTGTAGGTGGAAATTACGGAAAGAAAGTATTTACTTGCTGGGCATTTTTACTTCGGTTTGTAGCACCACTTGCAATAATTATTGTCTTTTTAAATGTAATAGGGATTATTTAATATTAAATGTTATAATATTCGGTAAAAAAGAAGGTGATGATCATAAAAACGAATTTGATTGAAGTTGGGAAATATATGAACATTAGAGGGAAAAAGCTATACGTTGAAACACATGGAAGTCCTAAAAATAAACCAGTATTATTTTTACACGGTGGTCCAGGTGAAAGCTGTTATGATTTTTCATTTCATCAAGCGGAACGATTAAAAGATTCCTTATATGTAATTATGATAGATCAAAGAGGAGTTTGTCGATCAGAAGGAATTACTGAGGAAGAATCTTTTGGATTAAATGATTTAGTTGAAGACTGTGAGGAAATAAGAAAACTACTACAAATTGAGAAATGGTCTGTAATCGGGCACTCTTTCGGTGGATATGTAGCATTGTTATATGCAAGGGCGTATCCAAATTCAATAGAGAAAATAATATTTGAAGGTCCGACTTTCGATTTTGCATTAACAAGTAGGGCTCTATTACAAAGGACAGGAACGTTATTAACAAATTATGGAAAAGAAGCGGCAGCAGAAGACTGCTTTGCTTATTTATCTAATAATGCTAGTTCAGAAGAGTTGTTAGAAGCTTATATAAGATTAAGTGCTGAATTAGAAGAAAAAAGAATGGAGATTTACAATTATAAAAAAGATGAGACAGACGATAGTTTATATAGTGATGAAGAGTGGGAAGTATTTTCAAATCGCTCCAAAATTCATTTTGATAGATTAAAATTAGAGGGAGCATGTCATACGTCATTATTATCTAAAATAAAAGATATACAAAATCCAATGTTATTAATTGTAGGAAAATATGATGTAGTAACGTGTGAAAAACAAATTGAAACATTTAATAAAGATGCTCGAAATGGGAAGCATATCATATTCGAAGAGAGTGGCCATACACCACATTATGAGGAAGCTGATCGATTTGCTGAAACAGTCATTCATTTTTTGAACTAAAAAAGAAAGAGCGCTTCGTATAATGCGAAGCGCTCTATTTTAAATTTCTGGATAAGTGATTGTAATATTAGGCCATTTACTTTGCCATTTCTTTTGATTAACTCTTTTGTTGTACATATGTATTCGTTCTTTCGTTTCCAGAAAATGAGGTGTAGGTTTCACTTGTAATGAAAGTACATCTTCAATTCCACATGGAGCTGTTAATATGACATTGTTTTGCTCGTCAAGCGTAACTCCTAAAGCGGTTGCTGTTTCAGGAAATTTAGAAATAGCATCAACAGAAGAAGAGTATGGTGGCATTCCATTCACTACATGCATGCGAGTTTGATTTTTTACTGACCAAGGGATAGAGGCATCCATATTCGCCAGCTTCTGTTTTAATGATTGTTCGTACGCCTCATCTTTATGTAATGGATCATAATAAATGACATCGACATCTGGCGTAGCCGTTCTTACTTCGTAGTTATATAAAGTATCCCAAATTTTAGAACGGACAAACCCAGCGCAAATCCACCAATCAGGTAGCTCTAGTGATTTTGCCAATTGTAATACATTCATCATCCATTCGTCGTTTTCTATTAAGTGAATTAAATCTTGCTCTGTTTTTATATTCATTGATAAATACACCTTCCTAGTAGATTAATGCATCAGCTCAATAATCCATAAAATCCAGTGAGCACCTGGTACAAATAAAAGTTGTGCTAATAAGGTGCCGAGAAGTCTAGAAATCATTAGCCAACCATACATTTTACTCATAGATTCAGCGCCATTTTCTGATTGTAAAGCACGTTCTGTCAAAAGTGCTATACGTGGATCGAGTAACACTGTTAATAAAATTGTAGCAAAACCATTCACAAGGCCAGAAGCTGTACTTGCATTTGTTGCGTAATCTGGATTTAGAAAAGAAGCATAAAGGGCAGAAAGAACACCTGCTGTATAAATTGCAGTAGCAAACATGTTAATAAGCATAATACGCTTTGGGATACCACCGATACGCAATCTATGAATCATTTCAAATCTTGGAAAGCGCACATATTTTTTTGTGTACTTTAATTTTTGAATGTTATTTGTTTTCATCATTCGAATGAAAGAACCATCTGTTTCAAAGTTTTGAATGACATATCCAAATAGTTTTGTCAAAGTTGGATAAAGAATAATCGCAAGTAATGTACCGATGGAAGCAGATAATAGTACAAGTCGTATAGTATGCTCTAAATTAATAGAAGCATCTCGTTTTGCGTCATCGACAATCCCGCCAATTAAAAAGGCTTGTAGTAAATTTGACGTTCTTGAAATAAGTAATACCATTCCTACGACAGATAAGGCAACGACAATCTTTTTTAAACGAACACCAGCTAATCGAATACTATAAGAACTAGTTTCGACTGCGTGGATGACAATTGTGAAAGCCATTATAAAAATTAATGTAATTGACATTTGTTTCACCAGTTTCTATTAAAATAATTGTAACTTTTTTACTTTATCATATCTTTTGTGATTTTGTAACTGAAAGTATAAGGGTTAGAAAAAGTAATTTTCTGAAAAGTTAGATGATGATAGTATAGTAAAGGGATAAGTAGGAGCATGGCCTTAATGGGGTACATATAAAATCAGTGGGGGAATTAAATATGTATACAACATTTCTATTTGATTTAGATGGAACATTAACTGATCCGAAAGAAGGGATAATCAATGCTGTTCTATACGTGTTAGAAAAAATGGGGATTGAAGAAGTGAATATAAGTGAGTTAGATTCATTTATCGGTCCACCAATTCAACAATCTTTTGCAGATAGATATAATATGAATGAAATAGAAGTAGAACGAGCGGTGTTTTACTCTCGGGAATATTTAAAGCAAAGTGGTTTATTAGAGAATAAAGTATACGATGGAATTACAGCCCTATTGCAAGAATTAAAGGATGCTGGCAATCGTTTGTTTGTAGCAACTTCAAAGCCTACTGTATTTGCGAAACAAGTAATAGAGCACTTTCAGTTAACATCTTTTTTTGAAGAGATTGTTGGGAGTAATTTAGATGGGACAAGAATAAAAAAGGAAGAAATAATTGCTCATATTTTACAAACAAATGAAGAACTCAAAAAAGAAAAAATGGTGATGATTGGTGATAGAAAGCATGACGTAATCGGTGCGAACAGTAACGGAATTGCTTCAATAGGTGTATTGTATGGATATGGTAGTGAGATTGAATTGAGTGATGCTGGGGCGATTCATATAGTGAAAGATGTCGAAGAGTTACAAAGATTTTGTATAGAGAATAGTACGATAAAACTATAGAAATAGAACCTAGAAATCCCTTTATAACATATGACGATGAAATCGTTTTTGTTTAAAGGGATTTTACATATGTAATCGAATACTATAATTAGACAATTTTAGCATGAAAGATTTGTAATAAAGTAAAACTTTAATTAGTGGAAGTTTTGTCCATCAGGCACTGATTATCAGCCCTCACCAATCGGGCTGTTACGAGCAGTTGAAATCCCGCCTAGCTTCTGCACATTTGCTGAATTTTAAGGTGGGAGTCTTACTGCTCGCAAATATCGGGATAAAAAGAGGCGGAATGTCATGAAATAAAAGGGTTCGAAATACGAGTAAAAGTTCGTTGTTAAAAGATTGAATTTTCAGTTTAAAGGAGAGGTATAATTGGAGCTAGTTATTATATTATTAGCACTTAGCTTACTTATGTTTGTAGCGTATAGAGGGTTTTCTGTTATTTTATTTGCACCGATTTTTGCATTGTTTGCGGTATTTTTGACAGAACCTAGTTTTGTATTACCTTTCTTTTCTAATATTTTTATGGAGAAAATGGTAGGGTTTATTAAACTATATTTCCCGGTGTTTTTACTTGGAGCAATTTTTGGGAAAGTAGTAGAAATGTCAGGAATTGCTGATTCTATTGCAAAGACGATTGTAGAGTTGGTTGGAGAAAAACGTACGATTTTAGCGATTGTTTTAATGGGTGCTATTTTAACGTATAGTGGTGTTAGTGTATATGTAGTGGTATTTGCTATATTTCCGTTTGCAGCTAAGCTTTTTCGACAAGCTAATATTCCAAAACGCTTAATACCTGGAACGATTGTCCTTGGAGCAGTAACATTTACAATGGATGCGCTTCCTGGATCACCACAAATTCAAAATGTAATACCTACAACATTTTTTAAAACGGACATTTATGCTGCACCGATACTTGGTATTGTGGGGGCAATTTTTGTTCTCACGTTAGGTTTATTATATTTAGAGAGTAGGCGTAAGAAGGCAAAAGCAGCAGGTGAAGGGTATTTTGGTTTTAACGATGGGAATACTGAAATGGCAGCATCTTTGGAATTAGAGCAGAAAGAAATACCGCTGTTAAATAGTTTAGAAATTACGAGGGCACAACAACTTATTGCTTTTATACCACTTATTTTAGTAGGTGTAATGAATAAAGTGTTTACTATTATGATACCGAAGTGGTATCCGAACGGTTTTGACTTTTCAGCAATTGGTATGAAAGCATTTGGAAAAGTAGAATTGAGTGCGGTAGTTGGAATATGGTCTGTAGAATTGGCACTTATAATAGGAATTTTAACAACTCTTTTATTATATTGGAAACGGGTAGTAACAGGATTTCAAGCTGGATTGAATACAAGTATTGGTGGTGCGCTACTTGCAACAATGAATACAGGAGCAGAATTTGGTTTTGGTGGTGTCATTGCAGCACTTCCAGGCTTTGCAATTATGAGAGACGGCATTTCTGCAACGTTCACAAATCCTTTAGTGAATGGAGCGGTAACGACGAATATTTTAGCTGGTATTACAGGTTCTGCATCAGGAGGAATGGGGATTGTTTTAAGTGCGATGGGTGATAAATTTATTGCAGCAGCCAATCAATTTGATATTCCATTAGAAGTTATGCACCGTATCGTATCAATGGCATCAGGAGGAATGGATACATTACCACATAACGGGGCTATTATTACTATTCTTACAGTAACAGGTTTAACACATAAACAGTCATATAAAGATATATTTGCTATTACAGTTTTGAAAACGCTCGCTGTGTTTTTAGTTATCGCATTCTATACTATTACAGGAATTTATTAAAAATAGATACTATATGAATTGTAAAGATTTATTTAGTTGATATTTTATAAACTAAAACATTAATAAGGGGAAGAAGGGGTGGAGTACTTGCAAGAAGTTGCTGAGTTTCGTATGCCGAAGTCTGTACTATATGGAAGAAATTCAATTGAAAATCTGGGGGAACAATCAAAGAAGTTTGGGAAAAGAGCTTTTATAGTTACTGATACAATTATGGAGAAATTAGGGTATGTTGAAAGGTGCATAAAACAGCTAAATAAGAAAGGTATTACTGTTATTACATATAACAAAGTGAATGCTGAGCCTACAAATTTACACGTATTAGAAGCGTTAATGATTTGTAAAGAAGGAAAGTGTGATTTTATTATCGGTATTGGTGGTGGAAGTTGTATTGATGCTGCGAAAGCAGTAGCGGTGTTACATACTAATGGTGGAGCAATTGAATATTACGTCCAAAAAGATGTTGAAATAGAAAATGATCCACTACCACTCATTGCAATTCCAACAACTTCAGGTACTGGGTCAGAAGTAACAAGTGTAGCAGTAATTACGAATAAAAAAACAGATGTGAAAATGATGATGAAGCATCCGAGTTTTACCCCGCAAGTAGCGATTATTGACCCGATATTAACAAGTTCGGTACCACCTCATATTACGGCAGCGACAGGTATAGATGCATTATGCCATGCAATTGAAGCATATATTTCTAAATATTCACAACCACTTACAGATGTACTTGCTCTTTCGGCTATTGAAAGTATTATGAAATATTTACGTATTGCATATGAAGATGGAGATAATATGGAAGCAAGGGAAGCAATGATGATTGCTTCATTACAAGCTGGGATTGCTTTTTCAAATGCATCTGTTACATTAGTGCATGGTATGTCCCGTCCAGTGGGAGCATTATTCCATGTACCACATGGAATATCGAATGCAATACTATTACCTACAGTTTTAGAGTTTACAAAAATGAGTGCAATAAAAAGGTTAGCAGAAGTAGGACGTAGCTTAAACAAAGATTTGTATTCTCATTCTGATGAAGAAGTAGCGAACTACACGATTGCTGAAATTAAGAAACTTTGTTTTGATCTTCGTATTCCTAATTTAAGAGAATACGGAATTGACGAAGTTGAATTTGAAAATGCTATTTCTAAAATGGCGAAAGATGCAATTGCAAGTGGTAGCCCAGGAAATAATCCACGAGTTCCTTCTTATGATGAAATCAAACAGTTGTATCGAGAGTGTTTTAATTATCAATATGAAGATTCTATAAAAACATCAGGGTTTTAATTTCAGAATATTATAATAAAATTTCCTTGGAAATAGTTAAAACAAGACTTTATATTATAAATTTAAAGTCTTGTTTTATTGTGTATAATATACATAATAAAATATTGTTATTAGTTTTATAAAAATAGTTTAGGTAGGTGTTTACTATGAAAACGATAGGTCTTATAGGTGGTATGAGTTGGGAATCAACTTCAGAATATTATCGAATTTTAAATGAAGAAATAAAAAGTAGATTAGGTGGATTACATTCAGCAAAATGTCTGATTAATAGTGTGAATTTTGAAGAGATTGAACGATTCCAGTCTAGCGGAGATTGGGATGGAGCAGGAGAAGTATTAGGGAATACGGCGTATTCATTGCAGAAAGGAGGAGCAGACTTTATAATCATTTGCACAAATACAATGCATAAAGTAGTTGAGAAAATAAAGGAGAATATTAACATTCCAGTACTACATATTGCGGATGCAACTGCAAAAGAAATAAATAGAAAAGGTATTCAATCGGTTGGTCTGCTTGGAACAAAATATACGATGGAGCAAGATTTCTATAAATCACGTATAGAAGAGAATGATATAAAAGTAATAGTACCATTAGGAAAAGATAGAGAAAAAATAAATGAAGTAATATACAAAGAATTATGTTTAGGAAAGATAACATCTCAATCTAGAGAGTATTATAAAAGAGTTATAGAAGAGTTAGTGCAAAAAGGGGCGCAAGGAATAATATTAGGGTGTACAGAAATAGGGTTATTAATAAAGCAGGAAGACATATCAGTTCCGATATTTGATACAACGCATATACATGCGATTGAAGCAGTCAATTTCGCTTTAGATAATAGATTGTAATTATATTATGTAAACTTAACTCATTTGTCTGGAAAACATTCAGAAAATATTTTATAATGTAAGTGGTTACATTTAAGGGGGAATGCGGATGTTTTCATTTCAGCCAATCGCATTTGTACATAATGAAAGAAAGGAAATAAAAGATGATGAGTGGGGAGAAGTAAAATCTTATATTACTTTAACTGATATGTATACAGAGGAAAGTATACAAGGGATTGAAGATTTTTCTCATATTGAAGTTTTCTTTTATTTTCATAAAGTAACTGATGAACAAATTCAATATTTTGCTAGACATCCTAGAAATAATAATGATTATCCTAAAGTAGGCATTTTTGCACAGCGCGGGAAAAATCGTCCGAATCGCATAGGAGCTACAATTGTAAAGGTGGTCAAAAGAGAAGGTAAATCAATTATTGTTGAGGGGTTAGATGCTATTGATGGCACCCCTATATTGGATATAAAGCCGATAATGAAAGAGTTTATGCCGAAAGAAGAAATTCTACAGCCTAAATGGGTAACGGATATTATGAAACAGTATTGGAAGGGGAATAAAACAAAATGAGAATATATGAGGCAACAATTGCAGATTTAGATGGACTAGCATCTGTTTTTAATAACTATCGCGTATTTTATCGACAAGATTCCGATATTGAAGGAGCAAAAGTATTTTTACGAAATCGAATCGAGAGAAAAGAATCCATTATTTTCGTGGCAGTTGAAGAGGGAGAATATATCGGGTTCACGCAACTATATCCATCATTTTCTTCTATTTCGATGAAAGAGTTATGGATTTTAAATGATCTGTTTGTACAAAAGGCGAAGCGCGGAGCCGGAACAGGTAAAAAATTGTTAGAAGCTGCAAAAGAATTTGCATTAGAAAATGGTGCAAAAGGTGTAAAATTACAAACAGAGATTGATAATTTATCAGCACAACGATTATATGCTGAAAATGGATATTTAAGAGATAATCGTTATTTCCATTATGAATTAACTTTTTGAAATATATATAGTTAAATGAGACGTTTTCAAAGTGAAGACGTCTCATTTAATTTTTTTATTGATGATTTAAAATCCAATTTGTAGCGTCTTCAAAGTTTTCTGCGATGTAATTTGGTTCAATATGTGCCCATTTATCTCGGAATGTATGTAAAGCATCATATCCAGCGCCAGTTTGAACTAATATAGTCGTTGCATTTACTTTTGCCCCAGCAACAATATCCGTCCAGCGATCACCGATTACAGCGCATTTTGTTAAATCAAGCCCATGTTTTTCCGCTGCTTGCAGGAGCATACCTGCGCTCGGTTTTCGACATTCACATCCATCACCATGTCTATGAGGACAAAGGTAAATATCATCAAAACCAAACTCTTTTAATTCTTTCGTAAAATCATTCGCAGTTGCTTTTCCATCCGCGATACCTGGTTGATTCGTAAAAGAGAATAGTTTAATATTTTGAGCTTTTAACTTTTGTAAAGATTCCTTTGTAAAAGGAAATAAGGTGAAAGAACCTGGATAATGTATTGTAGTATCACCGCCAATTGTTCCGTCACGATCAATGAATATTGCTTCAATGTTTTTCATAGTTATAGTCCTTTCTTTGTACCAGTAGTTTAAAAATGTTTTACAAATCGATACCCATTCACTTCATAGCCCAATTTTTCATAGAAGGGGTGTGCTTCTTTTCGGTTCATTCCACTAACAAGCCAAGTACCAATACAGTTATGCTCTTTTGCTAATTGTTCTGCGTAGTCCATTAACACTTGTCCAATACCTTTACGACGTATTGTAGAATCAACACTAATAATTGAAATCTCTCCATAACGAGTTACATCTTCTAAATTTTCACGTATACGAAATCCTAGTAATCCAAAAATAGTATTCTCTTCCTCATAAACATATAAAAAATCAAAAGGGCTCATTTTTACGAATTGTAAACGATTATTCATATCTTCATTAGAGATAGAGGATCCTTTTAATTCTTTTGTAAGAGAACAAAGTGAATCTATATCATCTATAGTCGCTTCACGAATTTGAACTGACATATGATCAACCCCATTTACTTTAAAATCTTCAAACATTAAATATTCTGTTAAAGTATGTTTTTTCCTGCTACCGAAACAAATATTTTAGAAATGATATAATACTATATTAGGAGGGATATGTTATCATTTTCCTTGATTGTATTGTAAATGGAAAGAAGGGGAATGTATGCTAGAAGTGAATATCCGCTCAGCCGGATATGAAATTGGTGAAAAGACAGTTCATGATATTGCATTTGCAATTGAAAAAGGAGAGTTAGTGGCTCTTATTGGTGCAAATGGTGCAGGAAAGAGTACGACAATTAAATCGATACTCGGTTTGCTTGTCAATATGGATGGTGAAATTTCGTTTGGTGAAAAGAAAAATCCATATGCCTATGTACCGGAGCATCCCACTTATTATGATTATTTAACTTTATGGGAGCATATTGAATTGTTAATGGCTGCTCGTGGAAGTAAAGTAGGAAATTGGGAGGACAAAGCAAGGGAATTATTACATACGTTTCGAATGGAAAAACATATACACGAATACATATCAAAGTTTTCAAAAGGTATGAAACAAAAATCGATGCTTATATTAGCATTTTTAACAGAGCCAGATTTTTATATTATTGATGAGCCTTTTATTGGTTTAGATCCAGTAGCTACGAAAGAATTCTTGAACTACTTATATAAAGAAAAAGAGCGAGGAGCCGGAATTTTACTTTGTACGCACGTACTGGATACAGCTGAAAGAATTTGTGAAAGATTTTTACTCATTTCGCAAGGTACATTAGTAGCAGATGGGCATTTAGAGGCGATCCAATCGTTAGCAGAAATGCCAGGAAGTACACTGTTAGATTGTTTCGATGCAATTGTAAGGCGGGAACAACATGATTAAACAACAGTTTAATAAAAGGTTACGTCATGAATTGCAAAGAAAATGGAAAGCGATTCGTTCTGTAACAGATTGGACAGTCGCATTATATATTATTATTCCAGCACTTATATTTGCGGGGATCTATTATCGTTCACTATGGATGAAAGAATTATCGATGGAAGAGACCATTTATTTTGGGTTAGGTTTACTCGCGTTTTATTTTGTCACATTTTCAAGAGGAGTTCGCTCATTTTTTGAACAAGCAGATAGTTTATTTTTAATTTCGTACCCAAATCATATGCGAAAATTAATGAAGCTTGGCATGGTATATACGTTAATTCGGATTGCAATAACGAACGCAATTGTATTATTCATTATGCTGCCTATACTGATGAAAAGTACGGGAGCGACAATTATACAAATCGTACTGTTCTGGATGTTCTTTACTGTTTTTCGATTTATGCTATCGTTGTTGACGAGATTCATAAATGTACGTGTGGGGAAACGATGGGTTTTATTGATTATAAAAGATGTTATATTTTCTTTAAGTTTAGTCTATTTTGGAATCAGTGTATTTTTCATTTTTAAAAATCCATTGTATTTCATATTATTTACCGGCCTAGTAGCTGTACTTACTGTAGTCTTAGTAAAAGAAAAGATGAATTATAAAAAATTCTTTTTTAAAGAAGTTGAGAAAGAAAAAGAAGAAAGTATGCGCTGGACTGTAGGGATTATGCAAGTTGGTGGTCATGCAGCTAAGCCAAGTAGTTCGAATAAAAAACCGTGGATGTTCCCTCGGTCTAAAAAGATATTAGGAAAAAATTCTGATTCGCGTATTGTAGAAGCTTTTTTAAAAGAATTTTTGCGTACAAGTAGTGCTTTAATGTTTTATGTTCAAATTGTATGTATAAGTACTGTAGGTATTATCGTGACTCCGCAGTGGATAACAGCTATTATTCTTGTATTTGCTATAGTTGCTATTTCTCGCTATGCGCGTGATTATTGGGATGAATTTACGAAGAAAATGTTTCTACATTTATATTGTGATGAAGGAGAATTACTATTATTAAGGTGGAAGGCGGATCGTTATTTGCTCCTTCCAGTCGTATTCATATACGGGACGGTCATCCTTTCTCAGTTTTATTTATTACCAGCAGTAATTATTGGAGTTATTTTTATAGTGTTCATTGGTTGGATTGTATTTTTACCATAGAAAAAGAGCTGGAAGCGGCTCTTTTTCTAGTCTGTAACACACTGGTAAATAAAATATACTAAAAGGAGTATGCTTGCGGCGGAGTACACGACATCTAAAGTCATCTGATTGCCCCCTCATTGTTGTTGTATTTATAGTGTATGAAATCTTACAATTTCATATTCAAGTGAAAAATATGTGAACGTTAACAAAATTGTAAAGTGCAAAAATTACAATCATTTTGTATAATAGAAGAAACAACCGTTATATAAAATATAATGAGTGAAAGGGGAGGGAACATAAATGCCAAATTGGTTTAGAAAAACCTTAGTCGCATTAATTACCGTATTTACGTTTGGTTTAGTGACGCCTCCTTCCATATTACTTGATAATGCCAAAGCTGCGGACAAGCCTACGAGCACAGCTGGGCAACAAAATTTGGAGAGTACGTCCTATACATATGAAGAAACAAATGATAGGTTAACCACCGATACTTTTGTTAACTATGCGATGCAAGAAGCAGAGAAGCAATCTATGCAAAAATTCGGCTCTAAAATTGGGCCTGTAATTGAAGATGAATTTAAAGATGTTGTATTACCTAAAATTGAAGAGGCAATTGCGGAACTTGCAAATGATGTGCCAGAAGAATCTTTGCAATCATTAGCGATTTCTCAAAGACCGGCTGGCGGAAATAATGAAAAGATTTTTCATGTTTATGACACGAAATCAGGAAATGACTTACTGCGATTTCATGTGAGGAGAGATCATCCACCGCAAGATGGATATTATTTTAATTTCCACTATCATCGTTTTGATGATGGATATTCAGGACACCATGAGTTAGGAAATATTTATTGGAATACGAATGTACCGCCGAAATGGTTGTCTTAAAAAGAACGAGAGAAATCTTGTTCTTTTTTTCTTAATGAAAGGATACGACATTTATGTTGTTGAATAACATATGTTTAGGAAAAAAGAAGAAAAGGGAGGAAACAACAGTAAGTGAAAACATAGGGAAAAGTGGACATACGTAGTGAAATATAAGCTTGATGACTGCATGGAGAGAAATGTTTCAACCATCATCATCGCACACGAAGATAGGTTTGTTCGTTTTGGTTACGCCCGGTTTGAGAGGTTTCTTCATAAGATGGGAGTCGAAGTTATCATTGTTACTAATGAAAAGTTGTCTCCACAAGAAGAACTTGCTCAGTATTTGATATCTATCATTCATGTATGTAGTCGTAGTATATATGGATTGAGGGAATACAAAAAGAAAATGTCGGAGGATGAAGAGCTATGAAAAAAGCATATCTAATAGAGATTAAACCGACAAATGAACAAATAACCAAGATCCATCAAACGATTGGAGTGTGCAGGTATGTTTATAATCTATATCTATCTAAAAATAAAGAGATATATGAATCCGAGGGGAAGTTTCTTAGTGGCTATGAATTTTCTAAATGGCTAAACAACATTCATACAAAAGAGTGCGACCAGTGGATAAAAGAAGTATCAAGTAAAGCGGTAAAACAAGCCATTATGAATGGAGATAAAGCTTTTAAGAAGTTTTTTAACGGTTTGTCTAAGTTTCCACGCTTCAAGAAAAAGAAAAATGAAGATGTAAAATGTTATTTCCCTAAAAACAATAAAACAGATTGGACAGTGGAAAGACATAGAGTAAAAACCCCTACGATTGGATGGATGAGATTAAAAGAGTATGGATATATCCCAAAAGATGCGGTTGTAAAAAGCGGAACGATAGGTAAAAGAGCAGGAAGATACTTTGTATCTGTGCTTTGCGAATTGCATGAAACAAAAGCGAAGCCAACGCTTAATTCAACAGGTTTAGGGATTGACTTAGGGGTGAAGGATTTCGCTGTACGTAGCGATGGGAAAATTCACAAAAATATAAATAAAACAGTACAAGTAAAAAAGATAGAAAAACGGTTAAAACGTGAACAACGCTCTTTATCACATAAATTTGAAAATATAAAAAAGAGAGGTGAACAATCTACTACTAACAAAAGAGCGAATATAGATAAAAATATTCTTAGGGTGCAAAAACTACATGCCAGGCTAGCAAATATTCGATTAGCGTATGTAAAGTCTGTTGTAAATGCTGTGGTGAAAACCAAGCCAACGTTTATTACAGTGGAAGATTTGAATGTGAAAGGTATGCTAAAGAATAAACATCTATCTAAAACAATTGCCAAGCAGTCTTTTTATGCTTTTAAAACGTGGCTTTTGACTAAATGTGAGGAATATGGAATTGAATTACGTCAAGTAGACCGGTTTTATCCCTCGTCAAAGTTGTGCTCATGTTGTAGCAAAAAAAAAGCAGATTTAAAACTATCTGACCGAGTTTATGAATGTGAATGTGGCAATGTTATGGATAGAGATTTGAACGCAGCGATCAATCTTTTACAAGCAAAAAAATATACAATACTAACGTAAATAAATTGTATATATGTACGGTGGGCTACATCGGAATTTACGCCTGTGGAGTGTTACAGCAAACTGTAGTAGCGAGTTAGTGGCGAGACAGGACACGTAGAAGCAGGAATACTCTAAGAATGTACATTTGTCTATATTTTTAGTAGCAGTAGGGGAATGCAAAAATACATTGTTTTTGACTTTGATGGCACATTAGTAGATTCACAAAATATATTTGTACCGATTTATAATCAACTTGCTGAAAAGCACGGATATAAAACGGTAAGGGAAGAAGAAATTGAGTATTTACGTAAATTAACGATGCCAGAGAGATGTAAGCAACTCGATGTACCACTGTATAAACTACCGATATTAGCGCTGGAGTTTTATAAATTATATCAGCCTGCCATAAAAGATCTCGTTTTATTCCATGGGATGAAGGATGTATTAGATGAATTACATAAAAAAGGCTACGGGATTGCGGTTATATCTTCGAACTCAGAAGAGCATATTAGGGCATTTTTACATAGTAATGGCATAGAAAATATTCAAGAAGTGTATTGTTCTAAAAATTTGTTTGGTAAAGATAAAATGATTAAAAGATTTTTAAAGTCGAAAAAGCTAACAGAACAAGATATGTTGTATGTCGGTGATGAACAACGTGATATTGTAGCTTGTAAAAAAGCTGGTGTGAATGTCATTTGGGTTTCGTGGGGGTATGACGTAATTGAGACAGTAAAAGGAGACGCGCCAGATTATATGGTTAATACGCCAGGGGAAATTGTGCAAGTAGTACAGGCGGCACATTCTTAATATAAATAAACTTTGAGCAGGTATTCATCATATTGAATTTTGGGTAGCAAAGTTTCTTACTGGCAATAAGGTGAAGGTTATACGTGGTCCAATTGAAATGAATCATTATTCGGATGTTACTATACAATAGACTTTTATAACCCGAAGGGCTTTATTGTAGAGGGTGCGTATACACCGAATACAGAAATGTAAGGAGAATAGACATGAAGATAATTACAACGTGGAAAAACAATATACAAATAGTAAAAGATGCTGCAAATATTGAAGAAATCTCTAAAGGTTTCTCACCTGATAAAAAATATATTATTACGACTAGTGATGATAAAAAATATTTATTACGGACAGGCTCAAAGACCAATTGAACTCGGTATATTGGAGGAAGAAGATTTATGTTATAGTATTTTTTCATATTTAGAAGGAGAAGATGCTAAGAAGCTATTGCCTACATATACGCCAAGAGAACAATATGATATTGGTATAGCAGCAGGAAAAGACTTAGCAAAAATGCATACACATGAAGCTCCTAAGGATATACTCCCATGGTATGAAAGAGCAATGAAAAAACATCAAAAATATGTAGAGGCATATAAAACATGCGGAATACAAATTAAAAATGATGATGAAATCATAAAGTTTATAGATGAAAATGAAAAATATTTAAAGAACCGCCCAAATCGATTTCAACACGATGATTTTCATTTAGAAAATATAATTGTACGTGATGCGAAATATGTAGGTGTTGTTGATTTTAATGGCTACGACTGGGGCGACCCACTTCATGATTTCGTAAAAATAGCACTATTTGCAAGGGACATTAGTATTCCATATTCAATCGGACAAATAGAAGGATACTTTAATGGGAGAATACCAGAGGAGTTCTGGAAATTATATGCGGTGTACGTTGGCATGACAGTTTTCTCATCAGTTGTCTGGTCCTTACGAGCAGCACCGCATATGTTAGATGATACGTTAGAACGTCTTACTATAGTTTTAGAGGATCATAAAAACTTTGAATTATCAAAGCCAATCTGGTTTGATAGTGAAATGATGAATAAAAAATAAGGATAGCAGGTGGGAAATCTCACACCTGCTATTTGTAAATAACTCATGAGACGGTCTCTTTACATACTATATATGTAGTTTTTTATGAAGGAATGAAAACCTTGACGTCTACTTTATAATATAAAAAGGGGGTGGACTATTGAAAATCAGGCAAGGTAAATATGAAGAAATAAAATTACGTGATAGAATTCCAGGAATGGTTGAATATATAGAGGACACAATGTTACCTACTGGTTTTCACTATTATATTCCTCCTCACTGGCATAGAAGTATTGAAATTAGCCTAGTCGCATTTGGAGAAGTTTTCTTGTATGTGAATGGGCAAAAAAGAAAGTATCCGCTGGCGAATTTATTTTTGTGAATAGTGGAGATGTTCATGAATTCGAAAAAGTTGAAAATACAAGTTGTGCAGTAATGATGTTAATTATTTCTTATGAATTTCTTAAAGAGGTAAATGGAGATTTTGATAAATATAGATTTAATATAAAAGAATCAGTTGTTCAGAAAACTAACCTCCAGCAAATATTTTATGAATTAAAGGAGTTAGTCACAAATTCTGATGATTTAAGTTACATAAAAATTAATAGTTTAATTTATGAAATTGTTTATATTCTATTGCGATATTGCAAAGATGGAGAGAGCATAGACAATAATTATCAACTTGGAAATAAACAGAAAGAAATGATTACGTATATTTATAAACATTATGATGAAGAACTTAAACTGAAAGATGTAGCTAAACATTTTTTTGTAAGTGAAGAACATTTTTCACGTATGTTCAAAAAATCGTTCGGATCAAATTTTACCACTTTTTTAACGAGATACAGGCTCTATAAAGCTTATGAAGATATTATTAATAGTACAAATTCTATACAAGATATAGCAGTAAAGCACGGATTTCCAAATGTAAAATCATTTATTTCACAGTTTAAAGAAAAATACGGATATACACCATTACAGTATAGGAAAAATATCATATCAAAAAATGACAATAATCGAATCAAATATGAACAACAATAAAAATACGTTCATGGTACATTTTGTACATGGAACGTATTTTTATTTAGTAAACGGGAAGTTATATAATCCTGAATAATGAAAGCGTTTGAATTTAGAGGGGAGAAATATTAGATGACTAGAAAATATGACTTAGACTTATTAGAAAAAATGCAAGAAAAACAAGAAACCATCAATGTACAGGGAGCAAAAATTTTAGTGAAAAACATACCGGATTGCGATGAAAAAGGAGCGATGGATCCACGCCTTTATAAGGATACGAAGGTTCAAATGAATGTAATGCGGTTTATGCCTAAAAATATGATGAAAATGGATGCTTCTGAAAAATCAGTAAAGAATATGCGGAAACAATTTAATTCGATTAAAAGTGTTCCCATTGTCACTAAAGACATTAATATTATGCATAAAACTGTGAAAGCTGGAGATGGATTTGATATTCCGATAAGAATTTATAATAGTAGTTCTAAACAAGAGAATGCACCAATTCTATATTTTATTCATGGTGGAGGATTTATGGCAGGTTCACCAGATGTAGTAGAAGAACTTGTGAAATTGATAGTGGAAAAAACAGATATACTAGCTGTTTCTGTGGATTATCGATTAGCTCCAGAAAATCCTTTTCCAACTGGGCATACAGATTGTTACACTACTTTAAAGTGGATTTATGAGAATGCTGGCACATTAGGCGGTGATAAGAATAATATCTTTGTGGCAGGTGATAGTGCAGGAGGGAACTTAACACAGTATTGTACAACTAAAGATTTGGAAGATGGTAGGAAGTACGTGAAGGGACAGTTGCTACTGTATCCTACAATTAATATGTGTGATTATGAAGATGAGTTTTATTCTTGGAGTATAGATAAATATGAAATTGCTCCAAAGTATAAAAAAGGATTAGAAAAAATGCTTAATATTATGCATTCAATGGTTGGAGGTATGTCAGAAGTACTGGGTACGAAAGAAATTGATTCTAAGTATTTAAGTCCATATGTTGATGTATCCCCAGACTATCCAAGTACATTTATTACGGTAGGAGAGCATGACTTTTTAATGATAGAATGCTTAGCTTATGCAGCTAAATTAACTAACAAAGGAGTTGATACCGAAACAGTCCTTTATCGAGGTTTAGGGCACGCTTATGGAGATAACGTAGGTGTTTATCCTCAAAGTGAAGATTTAGCAATTGAAATGGGGAATTTTATATTAAAGCATAGTGGAAAGTAGGGAGAATGATGAAAAATAGAGGGAAGCGAAAGCTTCCCTCTATGAAATTAACTATTCAATCTTAGTAAATGTAAGAGGTTGGGTACTTAACATTGCAGGTACATGCAATTGAAGAGATGGGAATTCACCACTCACATTCATTTCATAAGCGAATAATAAACTCATTTTCATTTGGAATAAATCAACTTTTGCAGAGAAGATGTCGTAATGATGATGCCCTAATTGAATATCCATCTCCATAAATTGTACATGTAAAGAATCATCTTGTTTGTATATTTTCAGTGTTCCATAAGCAGGGTGCTCAAAAGTTCCGGTATAGTCATCTAATGTGTGAGAAGTGCTAGTCCCTTTTGTTGCTTCAGGTAGTGCTTCAGTTGCCTCTTTCATCATTTCCTTCATTTTTTCAGTATCTTCTACAGCACGTTTATACCAGTCTATGGATTCTAATCCGAGTAGCTCGTCGTAAATTTGGTTTGCTAAATAAATAGGAAGTAATGTACCTCCAGCATTCGTTAATATAACAAGACCTACATTTTCATTTGGCATAAATGAAACAAACGCTGAAAATCCATCGATATTACCGCCATGATGAACCATTTTATAACCACGATAAGCACTAATAAACCAACCAAGCCCATAACTATTTAATGGAGATTCAGGAAGTGATAAAACTGGTTGATCTGGAATGGAATTATGTGGTGTATACAGTTGTTGTAATAATTCAGAGGAGATTAATTCATGATCTCCAAACTTTCCTTCGTTTAAGTGAAGAAGTACCCAATTTGCCATATCTTCAATTGTAGAATTAATACATCCAGCAGCGCCGACTGTATCGATGTTACGGAATGGAACTTCTTTTATTTCATCTTCATTTTCAATGTAAGGCAAAGCATAATCATTTGTAGTTTGTGAATCTGTAACAGAGAAGTTTGTATGTCTCATATTTAAAGGTTCTAAAATATATTCTGTAGCATATTGCTCCCACGTTTGATTTGTAATGTTTTCAACAATATAACTAATTGTTGCATACATTAAGTTGTTATATAGAAATGAAGTCCGGAACGGTGCATCAAGTGGTAAATGTCTTATTTTTTCAACGAGGTCTTTTCGAGATAAGGAAGAGCTATACCAAAGAGCCTCATGACGGCTTACACCAGTTCGATGAGAAGCTAAATCTCGTCCTGTAACTTGTGAGCTAGCAAGTAGTTCAGATAAAGAGAAGTTAGGTAAATAAGACTGGACAGGAGTATCCCAATTAAACTTTTTTTGCTGTGCTAATAAGCTTAATGAAAGTGTGCCAAAAGCTTTCGTTGAGGAACCAATTGCGAACCGAGTACTCGGTGTAACAGGTTCTTTTGTTTCTATATTTCGATATCCGAAACCTTCTGAAAGAATAACTTCACCGTCTTTTATAACAGCTACAGCAGCACCAGGAACGTTTAAATCCTTCATCATTTTTTCAACCGTTGTTTGTAACGAAGTCATAACAGGAGTTTCAATTTTAGACATACTTCTAACCTCCAAATATAAATTTTGTCCTACCGCACTATACTTTCGGTAATAGAAAATGAAAACCTTTTTAAATATGGAAAGTTAATAATTTTGTAAGAATTACTGAAATAATTTTTATTTATCAAGATTATTAAATTTATTGTTTTTCATGTTATGATAAATTTCATATAAGATTGAAAGAAGGTTTTCCTACATATGAAACATGCTGAATATGAATACTTAAATTTATGCCGTCATGTAATGGAGCACGGTACGAAGAAAGAAGATCGTACAGGGACAGGTACTGTATCTGTATTTGGTTACCAAATGCGTTTCGATCTAAGTAAAGGATTTCCTTTATTAACGACAAAGAGAGTGCCATTTCGCCTAGTAGCAAGTGAACTGCTTTGGTTTATGAAAGGTGATACAAACATTCGTTATTTATTGCAACATAATAATAATATTTGGAATGAATGGGCGTTTAAGAGCTGGGTAGAAAGCGATGAGTATACTGGCCCTGATATGACAGATTTCGGTCTTCGCTCACAACAAGATGAGGAATTTAAGAAGCGATACGATGAGCAAATGGAATTGTTTAAAAAGAACGTTTTAGAAGACGATGAATTCTCAACGAAATTTGGATATTTAGGAGACGTATACGGAAAGCAGTGGCGTGCTTGGAAAACGACAGCTGGTGAGACACTTGATCAATTAAAAGATGTAATTGAAATGATTAAGAAAACACCAGATTCACGCCGTCTAATTGTGTCTGCTTGGAATCCTGAAGATGTACCAAGTATGGCTTTACCGCCTTGTCATACGCTATTCCAGTTTTATGTAGCAGATGGCAAACTTTCTTGTCAGCTATATCAAAGAAGTGGAGATATATTCCTTGGCATTCCATTTAACATTGCAAGCTATTCACTTCTAACACATTTAATAGCACATGAATGTGGTCTTGAAGTAGGAGAGTTTGTTCATACAATTGGAGATGCACACATTTATACGAATCATTTTGAACAAGTAGAAAAGCAATTGGCACGTGAACCACGTCCATTCCCGAAACTTACATTAAATCCAGATGTGAAATCTGTGTTTGATTTTGAAATGGAAGATTTAACGATTGAAGGATATGATCCACACCCAGCAATTAAAGCACCGGTTGCAGTATAATTGTAGAGGAGATGAAAAAATGATTGTTTCATTTATGGTCGCAATGGACGAGAATAGAGTAATTGGCAAAGATAATAATTTACCTTGGCGTTTACCAAGTGAATTGCAGTATGTAAAGAAAACAACGATGGGCCATTCACTTATTATGGGCAGAAAGAACTACGAAGCGATTGGTAGACCACTGCCTGGAAGACGTAATATTATTGTAACACGTAATGAAGGGTATCGTGTTGAAGGTTGTGAAGTAGCACATTCTGTAGAAGAAGTGTTTGAACTATGCAAAAATGAAGAGGAAATCTTTATTTTCGGCGGAGCACAAATTTATGATCTCTTTTTACCTTACGTAGACAAGTTATATATAACAAAAATCCATCATGCATTTGAAGGAGATACATTCTTCCCAGAAATGGATATGACAAATTGGAAAGAAGTTTTTGTTGAAAAAGGTTTAACGGATGAAAAGAATCCGTATACGTACTATTATCATGTGTATGAGAAGCAACAATAATAAGAAGGATTGATGTGAAATTCACATCAATCTTTTTATTTGTATTCGTTAATATAAGTTTATAGATGATATTCAATAGTGCTATAATGAAATCTAGCATGTAAAAATGCTAAAATTTTCAAAAGTATTCATATAGAAAGAGGAGGAGAATCGATTGAAAAAGATATGGGGGATTCTTTTTCTTTGCTTAACGTTCATGTTAGTTGGATGCGGTAAAGAAGAAAAACCACAAGAAGCGTTTGATACATATACAAAAGCATGGAATAAACAAAAATTTGCAGAAATGTATGATCAATTATCAGAAAAGGCAAAAAAAGATATTTCAAAGAAAGAGTTCACTGAGAAATATGAAAAAATTTATTCTGGCATTGAAGTGAAAAACTTAAAAGTAGAAGCAGGAGAAGTAAAAGAAGATAAAAAAGATGAAGGTCCTGTTCCTTTTAAAGTAAGTATGGATACAGTTGGTGGTAATATCTCTTTTGGCCATGAAGCAAAAATGGTGAAAGAAAAAGATGGAGATAAAGAATCTTGGAAAATAGATTGGACTCCTGATTTCATTTTCCCTGGCATGACAAAAGATAGTAAAGTGCGTATGCAGGCAACACAACCAAAACGTGGTGAAGTTTACGATCGTAATGGAAAAGGTCTTGCGACGAATGGGAAAGCTTCTGAGATTGGAATTATTCCAGAAAAATTAGATGAAACTGCTCCGCAAACGAAAGAAGCAGTAGCGAAGTTGTTAAATATGTCTGTAGAAGAGATTGATCAAAAACTAGCTGCGAAATGGGTAAAACCAGGGTATCTCGTACCAATTGGAATTTTGCCTGAGGGAGCAACGCAAAATACGTACATCGATTTACCTGGTGTTGCAGCAAAACCTGTAAATGTTCGTACATATCCGTTAGGGGAAGCAGCAGCGCATCTTACTGGTTATATCGGAAAAGTAAATGCAGAAGATTTAAAAACGCTTCAAAAGAAAGGCTATCAAGCCGATGATCCAGTTGGTAAAGCTGGATTAGAGCAAGTATTGGAAGAACAGCTACGCGGGAAAAAAGGTGGCCGTGTCTTCATGGAAGATGCACAGGGAAAAGAAATTAAAAATTTAGCGAAAACAGATGCTGTTGATGGAGAAAATGTAACTTTAACTATCGATAGTGTTGTTCAAGAAAAAACGTATAATGAAATGAAAGGAGAAGCTGGTTCAAGTGCGGCAATTAATCCGAAAAGTGGAGAAACAATTGCTCTTGTAAGTAGTCCAGCTTATAATCCTAATTTAATTGCACGAGGAACATCAAAAGCACAACGCGAGGCTTGGAATAATGACCCGAAAAAACCGATGACGAATCGATTTACACAATTATCGGTACCAGGTTCTGTATTTAAGCCAATTACAGCTGCAATCGGTCTTGAAACGAAAACAATCGATCCGAAAGAAGAGTTGAAAATTGAAGGATTGAAATGGACGAAAGATTCTTCTTGGGGTAATTATTATGTAACGCGTGTAAAAGATGCAAATCCGATTGATTTTGATAAAGCGATGAAATACTCGGATAATATTTATTTCGCACAAGAAGCTTTGAAAATCGGAAAAGATAAATTTATGGCTGAGGCGAAAAAATTCGGATTCGATGAGAAATTACCAATTGAATACGGATTCCCAGCTTCTAAAATCGCAAATGATGGCATAAAAAATGATATTCAAATGGCAGATACAGGATATGGACAAGGACAAGTCTTAATGACTCCTCTTCATTTAGCTTTAACGTATGCACCGATTGTAAATGATGGAAAGATTCCGTCACCGTATCTTATTAAAACAGATAAACAACCAAAAGTTTGGAAAGAAAACGTGATTTCTAAAGAAAATCAAGATATATTGAAAACGGCTTTAACGAAAGTAATTAACGATCCAGATGGTACTGGAAAAATTGCTAAAATTGATGGTATGACTCTTGCTGGCAAAACAGGTACAGCGGAATTAAAAGTATCCAAAGAGGCCGAAGGAAAAGAACTAGGCTGGTTCGCTGCATTTGATTTAAATTCACCAGATATGGTCATTACAATGATGATTGAAGATGTAAAAGGTAGAGGCGGAAGTAACATTCCAGCTGAAAAAGTGAAACATGTTTTTCAAAAATAATATGTAATAAAGGGCTATCTCTATAGTGTATAGAGATAGCCTTTTTGCATGAGGAATTCTAGATATCTATATACTGAATTTTAAAGGAACAAAATAAATCATTAACTTACGAAAAAAAGTAGCTATTTTTTATTGACATCAAACATAACTTTTTGTATTATACTTACATAAGGTAAGTTATTTACTTTTAAAATATAAATCTCAAATTAAAGATAAAATGTGTAAAAGGGAGCTAATACAATGACAAAAGTACTATTTATTACAGCAAATCCAAATTCAGCAGAAGGTTCTTTCGGTATGGCAGTAGGAGAAGCTTTCATCGAAGCGTATAAAAACGAACATCCACAAGACGAAGTTGTAACAATTGATTTATTCAATACAACTGTACCAGCAATCGATGCAGACGTATTCGCTGCTTGGGGGAAATTTGCAGCAGGCGAAGGATTCGAAACTTTAAGTGAAAATCAGCAACAAAAAGTTGCAGCAATGAACAATAACTTAGAAACATTTATGCATGCAGATCGTTATGTATTCGTGACTCCAATGTGGAACTTCAGCTACCCAGCAGTAGTGAAAGCATACTTAGATAACTTATCAATCGCAGGTAAAACATTCAAATATACTGAAAATGGTTCAGTTGGCTTACTAGAAGGCAAAAAAGCACTTCATATTCAAGCTACAGGCGGCGTTTACTCTGAAGGAGCATACGCATCTATGGACTTCGGTCGCAATCACTTAAATGCGGTATTAGGATTCATGGGTGTATCAGACACTGAATATATTGCAGTTGAAGGAATGAATGCAAATCCTGAAAAAGCACAAGACATTAAAGAAGCAGCAATTGTAAATGCACGCGAATTAGCAAAACGTTTCTAATATAGAAAACTTCAAAATGTCCAAACACTTGTTGTTTGGACATTTTTTCTTCTTTTTCCTTCGTTTGTCTAGTATAATGAAGGTCGGAATGATAATAGGTGGGGGTTCTGTATGATTCAAACGTTTTTTAAAATCTTTTATTTAATTTTAATCGTAATTGCGATTACACCAAGGTTGTGGCGTATAAAAAGAAAAGCAAATGCGATGTCACCGCAAGAAAAAGATAGTGTTGTGTATAAAACAACAAACTGGTTTGGTAAGAAAATGGTGGGTGTAACTGGATCGACTGTAGAAGTAAAGGGACTTGAAAATGTTCCAAAAGACAAGCCGGTGCTAGTTGTAAGTAATCATCAAAGTAATATGGATATTCCTGTTTTACTAGGTTACTTAAATAAGCCAATTGGATTCGTTTCAAAAGCGGAAATTAAAAAGTTTCCGGTTGTACCAACATGGATGGAACTAATGAATTGTGTGTTCATGGACCGCAGCGATCGCCGTCAATCTCTTAAGGCAATTAAAGATGGAATTGAACTATTAAAGAATGGACATTCTATCGTAATTTTCCCTGAAGGAACGAGAAGTAAGGGTGGCGAAATTGGAGAGTTTAAAGCGGGTAGTTTTCACCTAGCAGTAAAATCTGGTGTAGCAATCTTACCTGTAACGTTAGATGGTACATATAAAATGTTTGAAGCGAATGGAAATCGTATGAAACCAGCTCATGCAACAGTAACGATTTCTAAGCCAATTACACCTGAAGAATATGCAAGTATGGATGCTAAAGAGTTAACCCAGCATACAAAAGATATTATTGCATCTCAATTACATAAGTAATAAAAAAAGTTTCAGCTTAAACAAGCTGAAACTTTTTTTATGCTGCGGGTAAGACATAAAACAGTACGCAGAAAAACATCATTGTACTACCGCCTAGTACGAAGAGATGCCAAATGGCATGATTGAACGGAAGCTTTTCCCAAAGGAAGAATATAGCTCCGACAGAATACAAAATGCCGCCTATTAATAGTAGTGAGAAGCCGTGACCGGTTAAATTTTCATAAAGGGGTTTAATGGCAACGATGATGAGCCAACCCATAATGATATAACATAATGTTGATGTTTTAATAAAGCGACGAACAAAGAAGATTTTGAAAATAATTCCACCAATCGCAAGGGTCCAAATAATTGCGAGTAAAGTCCAACCGAGCGGGCCACGCAGTGTAATGAGTAGAAATGGTGTATACGTGCCGGCAATTAATAAATATATGGCGGAGTGATCTAAAATGGTAAATAACTTTTCTACTTTTGGATGATGGATACTATGTAGCAGTGTAGAAAATAAGTATAGAAGGAACATGCTTACACCATAAACGGTAAAACCAACAACAGCAGATGCTGTGCCATGTTTGGAAGCATGAATAATTAATATGATTAAGGCAGGGATGCTTAAAATGGCACCGATACCATGGGTAATTGCATTCGCAATTTCTTCTTTTACAAATTGGGTCATTCTTTTAATTTTTTGCGTCATAATGTTAATTCCTTTCACTGTATTGAGATAAGTTATATTTTCCTTAACCATATCATATACAAAAGGAATAGAAAATGATATTCAATTGATTATATTTTCGAATTTTTTCGATAAAAGACAACGGATACATTGACGTTTACGAAATTTTTTGACAAAATGAACTTATGGAATAGTAGGACAAGGAATCTACTTATGAAGGGGATGGGGAAATGTTTTCAAATATTGGCTTTCCAGGGTTAATTTTAATTTTAGTAGCAGTGTTAATTTTATTTGGCCCAAAAAAGTTACCGGAAATTGGGAAAGCTTTAGGGGAAACGTTAAAAGAATTTAAAAAATCAACAAAAGAATTGACTGATGAGGCATTTCAAGAGAAAGAAAAAAATAAATAAAAGAATATGCTAAAGTTTTTCTCGGAATGGATAAATAAAGTGTGGTGAACGAGATGGAAGATCGGGAAATGAGCGTAGTAGAACATATTGTTGAGCTTCGCAAACGAGTAATATATACAGTATTATCCTTTGTATTATTTTTAATTATTGGATTTACTTTTACGAAGGATATTTATTTTTGGCTTGTAAAAGATTTACCAATGAAATTAACTGTTCTCGGTCCAAGTGATGTGTTGTGGATTTTTTTCTCGATTGCTACAGTATTTGCTATCGTTTGTACAATTCCTTTTGCTGCGATACAAATTTGGTTATTTGTAAAACCAGGTTTACATCCCAATGAACAAAAAATGACATTAATGTATATACCGGTATTGTCTATATTATTTATAGCAGGCCTATCTTTCGGTTATTTTATCGTCATGCCATTTTTATTTCATTTCCTAACTACAATTGGTAATGAGATGTTTAATACGATGTTTACAACGGAAAAATATTTTCATTTCGTATTAAATTTAACAGTTCCGTTTGCTGTTATATTTGAATTACCTGTAGTTGTTATGTTTTTAACGAGTATAGGTCTTCTAACGGCAGAATTTCTTCAGAAAATAAGAAGATATGCTTATGTCGTGTTGATTATAATTGCATCATGTATATCGCCGCCAGATTTTTTATCACATAGTTTAGTAGCGGTACCGCTTATTTGTATTTATGAAATCAGTATCGCTTTATCAAAGATAGTTAGTAAACGAAAACAGAAAAGAGAAGAAATACAGTCGAAAAGTGCCTCGTTATAAAGGCACTTTTTAATTTATTTGTTATACTCTAGCTATAATTGTATACAATATATAGAAGGAAAAAATTATAGAATCTCCAAAATTTAGACAAACTTTTCATTTTTATAAGTTTATACTGAAGTTATCAAGCTATATATGGATAATAAGACTCCTGTCTCAAAGGATATATAGGACAGGGTTCGAATTAGGTGGATATAAATGAAGTATTAACTTCTAAATGGGGCAGCTTAAGGATATTTTAGTATTCATAGGAAACCTACACTAAAAAACGTGTTAAAGAATAAAGTGGAGGAAGTTCAAAAATCCAACGAAAAAGAGGATTGATATTGTGATTACGAAAAGTTTTTATTTCACTCATGCAACAGGGAATTGTATTAAAATATTTGAAATCCCTGTCCTACAAACACAGCATCCATTAGCGTTTCTAATTCAGTCTCGTCTTCAATTATTTATTGCAAAAATTCAAAAACATAAAAACCCAAGATTCTCGTACTCTTTCCGTGAATATTTACAAAGTTGTTTGAAGTGGCATGATTATTCAAATGTATATAAGACAAATACTCTTGAAAAGAATGCATAATACACAGCAGGGACAGAGTTAGGTAGGCTCTGTCTTTTTCATTTTAGGTATAAAAATATAATTAATTTGGTGAAATTCATTCGAAATTGTTGAAAGCCTCGGGAATGCTAGTATAATAACAGGGAGAGCGTATTGGAAAGGGAAGAATATAATATGCAAAAAATTAAAATTGTAACAGATTCAACGGCAGATTTATCAAAAGATATAATTGAGAAGTATGATATTCATGTTTTACCATTATCTATTTCTGTAAATGGACAAACATACTTAGATCGTGTAGATTTGCAACCGGATGAATTTATTGAAGAAATGATTAAATCAGAAGAATTACCAAAAACATCACAACCGGCTATGGGTACATTTGTAGAAATGTATGACAAGCTAGGCGAAGATGGAAGTGAAGTACTTTCCATTCATATGACAGGTGGAATGAGCGGTACTGTCGCAACAGCGAATAGTGCTGCATCAATGACAGATACAAAAGTAACAGTTGTTGATTCTCAATTTATTACACATGCTTTAGCATATCAAGTAATTGAAGCTGCAAAAATGGCAAAAGAAGAATGCTCACTAGAAGATATTTTAAAACGTATTGATGAAGTAAGAAAGAATACTCGTTTATATGTTGTCGTAGATACATTAGAGAACTTAGTGAAGGGTGGACGTATCGGTAAAGGGAAAGCTTTTATCGGTTCATTACTTAATATTAAACCTATTGCAAGTTTAGAAGGCGGCGTATATAATCCGGTAACGAAAGTACGTAGCCAAGGGCAGATTGTAAAAACGTTGGCTAAACTATTCGAGGAAGATACTGCTGGGAAAGTGGTGAAAGCTGTTGCGATTCCACATGCTAAAGCAATTCCTTTAGCAGAAAGTGTAAAAGCTGCTGTTGAAAAAGTGAATGGATTCACTCAATCAGAGATTTTCTATACAACACCAGTTATCAGTACTCATACAGGACCAGGAGCAATTGGTTTTATGTATTTAGCAGAGTAATAAAAAAGCTACTTGAAATGAATTTTCAAGTAGCTTTTTTATTATTTCAGGACAGAAAATAAGAAATGAGAAGGGCAATACAGGCGCTACCGCTAATTATATAGCGAGTCTGTAAATAATCTTTCATGAAAAACACCCTTTTCAATTTTTTAAAGTATATGATAAATTACTCGCAAAAATTAGTACTATTATACATGAGAAGTTTCTGTGATTTTTACTGGTTTTTTATCTGGGACAATAGGGCTATACGTGAAAGTTTGACCTAAAAAGAGAACATGTAGTTGTTCCCACGGTAGCATTCGTAAATTCCAGTTATTTCGTAGTCGTGTTACTGCTTCCCTTGGTGTTTCATCTGCTAAAGCAAAAGTACCGTAGTGCATGGGAATGAAATGTGTAGCGTTTATATCTAGATACGCTTGCACAGCTTCTTCTGGTGAAACGTGAGACACTTTCATAAACCATTCTGGTTCATAGGCACCAATTGGCATAAGTGCAATATCGATTGAAAAACGTTTGCCGATCTCTTTAAATCCTTGGAAATAACCACTATCACCACAAAAATAAATGGTTTCTGAAGAAGTCATATTATCAATGATCCATCCTCCCCAGTGAGAGGTGTTCATATCAAATAATGTTCTTCTCGTCCAGTGCTGGGCAGGTACGAAGTGAAAAGAGACTTCATCAATTGTTGTACTTTCCCACCAGTTGTATTCTTCTACATTGGTGAATTTTTTACGAGTAAATAATTTTTTTAGCCCAATAGGAACAAGGTATAAGGCATCATCATTTAGTTGACGAAGAGATGAAAAGTCTAAATGATCGTAATGACCGTGTGAAATAAGAACGATATCGATTTTAGGTAGTTCTTTTATAGTGAGCCCTGGCTCAGTAAGTCGTGGAACTAACTTTAATTTATTTGCCCATACTGGATCTGTTAAAATATTTAAGCCGTTCGTTTGAATGAGAAAAGTTGAATGACCAATCCATGTGACAGTCGTTTTTTCAAAGTTATTTAGTAGAAATTTACTTTGTTTAACAGGTGATTGTTCTACTAGAAAAGAAAAGTCTTTTTTGTTTTGCTTTCTCTCTTTACGCCAACGTAAGAAGGAGCGAATTGATTTTTTTGTACTTGCATTATCCATATTTTCATAGCGCTTTGCCATGAACATCACCTCATTTAAAATCGTTGTAGTTGTATTGTACCGAAATGTTGTTAAGGAATACAGTGTTTAACATGGATTAATGTTTAAGTAATTGTAAAAAAATAGGGGGGGTTATTTACAAATTTAACAATGAACTTCGTTTCGCAAATAATGGTTAGAGAAATAATAGTAGTAAAATATATTTTGTCTAGTAATTCGCTTGAAATAAAGAAGTAACATACGTAAATTCGTACGATTTCGTGAACAAATGATGTAAACAATTTTCTCATAGTGTTTACTTTTGTTATGATATACATAACTTACATAAATTAAGGATAGAGAAAAGAGGTTTAATAATGAAGCGTTATCAAAAGTTAATTGGTCTTATGGTTGTATTTTGTCTCTTTGTACTTGCAGGTTGTAGTAGTTCAGGGGCAAAACTCCGTAAACCGTTAAACTGGGATTTAGAAACTTTCCAATTTACAAATCAAGAAGGAAAGCCGTTTGGTACAAAAGATTTAAAAGGGAAAGTTTGGGTAGCTGATTTCATGTTTACAAACTGTCAAACAGTTTGTCCGCCAATGACTGCTAATATGGCGAAATTACAGAAAATGGCTAAGGAAGAGAAATTAGACGTTCAGTTTGTTTCGTTTAGTGTAGACCCTGAACTTGATAAACCAGAAAATTTGAAAGCATTCATTCAAAAGTTTACAGAGGATACAAGTAACTGGAACTTGTTAACTGGTTATTCACTGGAGGATATTACAAAGTTTTCAAAAGATAACTTCCAGTCGCTTGTAGATAAACCAGAGAATGGGCAAGTAATACACGGTACATCATTTTTCTTAGTCGATCAAAATGGAAAAGTAATGAAAAAATATAGCGGCATTAGCAATACGCCATACGAAGATATTATACGTGATATGAAGCGATTAGCTGATTAAAAAGAAGGGTGCTTAGCACCCTTCTTTTATTAGTATTCAGTCTATGGATAATATGTCATGCTGTTGTGGTAATTTCGGTGCGCGAATTTCTAATACACCGTTTTGATAAGAAGCTTTCGTTGCTTTTTTATTAATTAAATATGGTAACTTAATAATTCTTGACGCTTCTGAAATGGAACGTTCTCGGCGATAATAGTTATGAGATGTTTGTTCTTCTTCCGTCTCTTCAAGTATATCTTCTTTTACAGAGACTTTTAAGTATTCGCTTTGTATTTCAATTTGAATTTGTTCTTTTTGTATACCTGGTAGTTCGGCTGTAACGACGAGTTCGTCACCAACTTCGTATAAATCTACTGGGAATGTTAATAAACGGTTTCCTTTTTGGAAAAAATGATTTAAATCAGCAATTACGCCACGAAGAGGCGTTTGTTCGAAAAAATCATCAATTTGTTTTAAATAATTACGAACTGGTGGGCGAGAAGAATCTTTTTTTTCTTCACTCATGGTATTACCTCCTAGAAATCAATTTGCAATATCATATGACAAAAGCGGAGAAAGGTGAGTGCCTAGTTTTCATGTTTTCATAAAAAAATGTTAAAAATGTGAAATGGAGTGAGTTTTTTATAGTTTTTGGTCGCCATATTCAGTTGATTATGCTAGTATAAATAGGGTTGATATAGTAGTATTGAGACAGAATGAAAACTGAAAGAGGGTAAGAAGTATGTGTGGTTTTGTAGGATGTTTATGTGAAAACCCTAGAGAGTTTTCAGAAACAGAAAAACATCAATTTGAAAATATGAACACGATGATTTTCCACCGCGGTCCAGATGACGAAGGATATTTTCGTGATGAACATGTACAATTTGGCTTCCGCCGTTTAAGTATCATTGACTTAGAGGCAGGACATCAGCCGTTAACTTATGAAAATGATCGATATGTAATTATTTTTAATGGTGAAATTTACAATTATGTAGAACTACGTGAAATGTTACTTGAAAAAGGTGCAACGTTTGCTACACAATCTGATACAGAAGTTATCATTGCATTGTATGCACATATGAAAGAAAAATGTGTAGACTACCTTCGTGGTATGTTCGCATTTATGATTTGGGATCGTGAAGAAAAGACACTTTTCGGTGCACGTGACCACTTCGGTATTAAGCCTTTATACATCGCACAACAAGGTGATACTACATTCTTCGCATCTGAGAAGAAAAGTATTATGCATGTAATGGAAGACAAAGGGGTAAACCCAAAGTCACTACAACACTACTTTACGTACCAATATGGTCCAGAGCCAGAAACATTAACAATTGATGTTAACAAAATTGAGCCTGGTCATTACTTTGTAAAAGAAATCGGTAAAGAGATGGAAATCCATTGCTACTGGAATCCTTATTTCAACGCTTCAAGCGCAACGAAAGAGGAGCATATCCAAGCAATTCGTGATGTATTATACGATTCTGTAAAAGTACATATGCGTAGTGATGTACCAGTAGGTTCTTTCTTATCTGGTGGTATCGATTCATCTATTATTGCTTCTATCGCAAGAGAAATGAATCCAAATCTATTAACATTCTCTATTGGTTTCGAACAACGTGGTTTCAGTGAAGTTGATGTTGCGAAAGAAACTGCTGAGAAATTAGGAGTTAAAAACCATAACGTATTCATTACAGCGCAAGAATTTATGGATGAGTTCCCGAAAATCATTTGGCATATGGATGATCCTTTAGCGGATCCAGCAGCTGTACCATTGTATTTCGTTGCGAAAGAAGCGCGTAAACATGTAACGGTTGTTCTTTCTGGTGAAGGTGCAGACGAGCTATTTGGTGGATATAATATTTATCGTGAGCCAAACTCTTTAAAAATGTTCTCTTACATTCCTAGCCCAGGAAAGAGTGTTCTAAAGGCATTAAGTGGTGCTCTTAAAGAAGGGTTTAAAGGAAAAAGCTTCTTAGAGCGTGGATGTACGCCAATCGAAGAGCGTTACTATGGAAATGCGAAAATCTTCCGTGAAGAAGAGAAAGCTGAATTAATGAAGTATTACGATGAAAGTGTTAACTACATGGATATCACGAAACCATTGTATAACGAAATTAAAGATTATGATGATGTAAGTAAAATGCAGTACATTGATATGTTCACATGGTTACGCGGCGATATTTTATTAAAAGCTGATAAAATGACGATGGCAAATTCATTAGAACTTCGTGTACCGTTCTTAGATAAAGAAGTATTTGACGTTGCATCTAAAATTCCGACAGAATTTAAAATTGCAAACGGAACAACGAAAGCTATATTACGTGAAGCTGCTCGTGGAATTGTTCCGGATCACGTGTTAGATCGTAAAAAGCTTGGATTCCCAGTACCAATTCGTCACTGGTTAAAAGATGAAATGCACGATTGGGCTGTAAATATTATTAAAGAAAGCAAAACTGAGCATTTAATCGAAAAACAGTATGTATTAAACTTACTGGAAGCACATTGTGCAGATAAAGGCGATTATAGCCGTAAAATTTGGACTGTACTTGCGTTTATGGTATGGCATCAAATTTATGTTGAGCATAAATACGATACGAATAAGTTCCACGAAGAAACAAAGCGTGCGTATAGCTTAGTTTAATAAAAAACCTTAAGGTCGCATTCGATCTTAAGGTTTTTTTCATAAATTGCATTTATTATTGATACAATAATAGTAAAAGGATGGACAACATATGATTACGTTTGAGAAAGTAAATACAGAAAATGAAAGCGCTGTAAAAGAAATGTTTCACTCACACAGCTTAGATGAGAAAAAGGTTCAGTATTGTGTAAAGGTTGATGATACATATATTGGTGTAATAGATTATAGCGTTCAAGAAGAGAGTGCTATTTTGTCACAGTTAATTATTCATTTTGATTATCAAGGTTATGGATACGGGACAAATACGTATTTTACATTTGAAGAAATGATGAAACAGAGAAATGTGAAAGAAATAAAAGTATTGCAAGAAATGTTTACGGAACAAGCTAAATCTTTCATAGAGGGATCTGGTTTTATTGAGGAAAATGGAATATATGTAAAGAAAATATAGTGAATATTGATTAGGTGATGATATGAATATAAGGTAGGTGGACGTATGACGATAACTTCTGGTCTTGTATTAGTTGGAGGTTGTTTTATAGTAGCAGAACTATGCCAGACTTTTATTCGGAAAAGAATGTATAAGAAGAGAAGACCATATGAATTACAATATATACCCGTGTTTGTAATTTTGTTTTGTATGCTATTTGTATTGCAAAACATAACGTATTTCCCACCTCTTTTGAACATCTTTTTGAAGTTTGGGTTGCTATATAGCGGCGGTGGGATATTTCTTTTATTTCTTTTATTTTGCATACGTTACATCCATTATCAATCGTATATATTCATTTTAAATTGGCTAAAGCAAAGCGATAGAAACCGCCTTACATAAGGGGGTTTTTTTATTTGTACTTGTAACGGAACTTGTACAATTAACATAAAATAGGACGAGTAGAAATGAAAGCTTATTACAATAAAGAAAGGAATGAAAAAGATATATGAAACTTGTTATAGACGCAGGGCATGGTGGATATGATTCTGGTGCTGTTGGTAATGGGTTAGTGGAAAAAGAGTTAACACTTCAAATTGCTAGACGTGTGCGAGATATTTTATCTGCAAATTACCCAATCAATATTAAAATGACACGTGATAGTGATGTATTTATCTCTTTATCAGAACGTGCTAATATTGCTAATTCATTTGGTGCAGATTATTTTATCTCATTTCACATTAATAGTGGCGGTGGCACTGGATTTGAAAGTTATATTTACAATGCGCTATCTAATAGTAGTTCCGCATATGAAAAGCAACAAAAAATGCATGCAGCAGTCAATCCTGTATTAACAAAATATGGTCTTCGTGATCGAGGGGCAAAAAAAGCAAATTATGCGGTACTAAGGGAGACTGCAATGGATGCAATTTTAACTGAGACTGCTTTTATTGATACAACATTTGATGCTAATTTATTGAAAAATCCACAATTTATCGAAGATCTAAGTCAAGCATATGCAAACGGAATAGCAGCTATTTTTGGAGTAGCTCCAAATCCGAATCCTCCAAATCCACAACCTCCAAATCCTCAGCCAACACCACAAACGAAGGGGATTGCTTATATCCTTGGGAAAAATGTGAATTTAAGAAGTGGTCCATCAACGTCTTCTTCAGTTATTCATCAACTAAACTCCCCAGAATCGTATGTCGTATATCAGGAAAGTAACGGATGGTTAGACTTAGGAAATGGACAATGGGTGTATAATGACCCTTCGTACATTAATTTTGTAAAGACGAGCAATAGCGATGGAAGTGCAATTGGTGTCGCATATATACAAGGAACGAATGTGAATTTAAGAAGTGGTCCATCAACATCTTCTTCAGTTATTCATAAATTAAATAATCCAGAATCTTATTTAGTATATATTAATCAAAACGGTTGGTTGAACCTTGGTGGAAATCAATGGGTGTATAATGATCCATCATATATTAAATATAATCAATATTAGGAAATGAGTTTATAATGTAATATGAATGCGTATTTATGTATAACGTAGATACGCATTTTAAGAACATTTATTATTTTCATACTTATACACTTTATTTTAAAAATAAACATTTGAATAGCGGATAGAATCTAAAATGTATATATTGAAAAAGTTTTCTGATATACATTGACAATGTATGTAATATACATTAATCTTTAATGGTTAATGATAATCGATTTCATCTAGGGAGGACATATGGTACATAGTAAAAAAATATTTATGTTCTGCATTATGATACTTATGGTAATAATCGCAGGGTGTAGCAAAGAAGAGAAAAAAGAAAATGATACATCGGCTAAAGCAAAAGATTCGTATACTGTAAAGCATGCAATGGGTGAAACAACAGTAAATGGTACACCTAAAAAAGTAGTTGTTTTAACAAATGAGGGTGCGGAGGCGCTTTTAGCTGTCGGAGTAACACCAGTTGGAACTACAAAACCACGTGCTGGTGATGAATGGTATCCTCATTTAGCGAAAGATTTAAAAGATACGAAAGTTGTAGGTACTGAGCGTGATATTAATTTAGAGGCAGTTATGAAGCTTAAGCCAGATTTAATTATCGGGAATAAAATGCGTCATGAAAAAATATATGAGCAATTGAACGAAATAGCGCCAACTGTGTACGCTGAAACATTGCGCGGGGATTGGAAAGAAAACTTTACACTCTATACAAAAGCTGTAAATAAAGAAAAAGAAGGGCAAAAGGCTCTTGAAGATTATAAAAAACGTATTGAAGGAATGAAAGAGAAGTTAGGAGATAAATTGAATTCTAAAGTTTCTATTATTCGCTTCGTACCAGGTGACGTTCGTATTTATCAGAAAAACTCATTCTCAGGTGCTGTTTTAAATGATATTGGATTTAAGCGACCACCACTACAAGATAAAGATGAGTTTGCGATAAAAGGAATTACAAAAGAGCAAATTCCGAATATGGATGGGGACTACATATTCTACTTCACATCTGATAAAGATGCAGATAAGAATAACGAAGGAACCACGTTAGCAAAAGAATGGACAGAAGACCCACTCTTTAAGCAGCTACAGGCTTCTAAAGACAATAAAGTATTCCAAGTGGATGAAGTAATTTGGAATACAGCAGGCGGTATTAAAGCTGCAAACTTAATGCTAGATGATATTGAAAAATATTTTTTGAAATAAATGAATGGTTGAGTGCATCACTTTAAATAGGTGATGTACTTTTTTTGTTTAGTTAAATACAGAAAATTCCTTCTTTTAAGTGTGGATAAGTTGTACAATAAAACCAATCATGGAATAAAGGAGTGGAAAGGAATGAAAGCTACTCATAAAGATTGGATTTTGTTTAACGGAAGAATTGTAAATACGAAAGAAGAACAGCCGATGGTTGCGTTGGAAGAGCGAGGACTCCAATTTGGTGATGGCATATATGAAGTATTTAGGCTATACGATGGGAAGCCTCATTTATTAGACTTACATTTGGAACGCTTTTTTAAATCTATGAGGGAAATAAATATTGTTCCGCCGTTTACAAAGGAAGAGTTAGTTGAAGAACTTCATCAAATGATTGAAAGAAATCAATTTCAAGAGGATGGGAATGTGTATCTTCAAATATCACGTGGAGCTCAAGCTCGAAATCATGTGTATGAAAAAGATTTACAGTCAACATATTTTGCGAATGTTGTTTTGTTTCCAAGACCTACCGCTACTATGGAACAAGGAATAAAGGTTACTGTAGAAGAGGATATACGCTGGAAGTTCTGTCATATAAAATCTTTAAACCTTCTACCTAATATCATGATTAAAAATAAAATAAACGAGCAAGGGTATCAAGAAGCGATATTAGTACGAGATGGAGTTGTAACAGAAGGGTGTCATTCGAATTTCTTTATGGTGAAAAATAATAAATTAATTACACATCCGGCCGATAATTTCATTCTACACGGCATTACTCGTCACTACGTTATTACATTAGCGAAAGCTTTACATATTGAAGTAGAAGAGCGTGAATTCTCATTGCAAGAAGTATACGAGGCTGACGAATGTTTCTTTACAGCGACACCACTTGAAATATTCCCTGTTGTTCAAATTGGTGATGAGAAGTTTGGAAGCGGCGAAAGAGGACCAATTACGAAAAAACTACAAGCTGCATATGAAGAAAGTATTAGTTTGTTTAAAGTGACAAATTAATAATGAGGGGAAAAGCTGGTATTCCCCCAGCTTTTTTTCATGATATAATTCAACCATAGGACAAGTTTTGAAAACGCTGTAAAAAGGGGATTTAATATATGAATTATGAAGATTTTAAAGAAGTAATTCACGGTAGACGAAGTGTTAGAAAGTTTACAGAACAAGAAGTATCCACTAGTGATATAAAAGAAATTATTGATTGTGCTCGTTATGCACCGAGTGATACGAACTCACAAACGTGGGAGTTCTTGGTCATTATGAACCGAGAGAAAATTAAAGAAATTGAACAAATGACATGGGATGCATTACATAAACTTGCAGCAAAAGCAGCAGAAAATGGAGAAGAGAAAGCAGGGAAATTACTTACACGTTCTTTCGGTCCATATGCGACAGCTTTCTCTGAGGCGCCAGTATTAATCGTATGTTTGGCAACACCATATGAATCAAAGTTTCGTGAAAAGATATTTGATCCAATTGCCTTCGTTCCTGATTCAGTATGGGAAGAGGAAGGAATTAAGAGTAGCTGTTTAGCAGCACAAAACTTAATGTTGGCTGCACATGCGAGAGGACTGGGTACTTGTCCAATGACAGGACCTGTATTATTAGCTCAAGATGAACTGCGACAATATTTACAAATTGAGCCTCAAAAACAAATTAATATGGTAATTTCACTCGGGTTTCCGAAAGATAAGCCGAAGAAACTTTCTCGAAAAGAAGTTGATGAGATTACAACATTTATTTTCTAAATGTTATGTAGAAAAGACATTGAAATAGCAATGTCTTTTTTTATTTTGCGTGCCCAGCTAAGCTGGGCACTGCTTGCTGGTGAAAGTCCAGCCTAGGTAAGAGCCAAGTCGCCTAGTAGCTGACAGGCAGCTGGTGGAGAAATCCTAAGGTTGAAGCCCTGTGACAAAGTAACTTCTACTAGAAGTGCGAGCGAATCAACAGACCGTAACATAAAGTGAACCTTGCCGCCTCGTTAAAAGCAACCTAGCAATAGGACAAAGGGAAGTCGAGCCTGGTGAATATGGGCGAAGACCATGGAAGATGTGAAGAACTTGGAAATACGACATCGAAGAATCCCTCGGGGTACGGAGGGCGGTATGTTGAGAAAGTAGTGTCTGGAACTGGGGAGACCCTCCTTTGCCCTTTCTTTCAGAAAGGAGAGAGGAAACCTATAAGCATATACGAAATGGTGGACTGTAAAGAGGGAGTCGGAGGAGGTCATAGTACTGAATATCATAACGACAACACAACGTTATGTAGGGAAGGACCTCTACTTTGTTCATAAGTTGGAAGGAGGTAAGAGTGAGTGAATGCTGGAAAACTAGCTAACTACACTGATGTAAAAGCTCAAGAACTTTGGAAGACTTTATATCTTTGTGCCAAAGAAAGTTCAAGTCGTAGGTTTCACGCGTTGTACGACAAAATATATCGTCCTGACATATTGGCTGAAGCATGGAGAAGGGTAAAACGGAATCAAGGGAGCGGTGGAATTGATGGACAGACGATTGAAGAAATCGTGTATCAATATGGAGAACGAAACTTTCTCAATGAATTATATATAGAATTGAAAAGTAAATCCTACCATCCACAAGCTGTAAGAAGAATGTATATTCCAAAAGGTGATGGAAAACAAAGACCGCTTGGAATTCCCACGATCAAGGATAGGGTTGTACAAATGGCAACGAAATTGGTGATAGAACCTATCTTCGAAGCCGATTTTCAAGACTGTTCGTATGGATTTCGCCCGAAACGCACAGCACATCAAGCGATATCGAAGATACGGAAAGCGAGTAAAACATCTCATTGGATTGTAGATGTAGACATACAAGGATACTTTGACAATATTAATCATGACAAATTAATGAGGCTTGTAGAAAGAAGAATCAGTGACCGAAGAGTGTTAAAACTCATTAGAAAATGGTTGAAAGCGGGAATCATGGAACATGCGCAATTTCATGAAACGACATTAGGTACACCACAAGGTGGCGTGATATCTCCATTACTTTCTAATATATATTTAAACTATATGGATACCATTTGGGAAAAGAAGTGTAAACATTTGGGGGAACTAATTCGATATGCGGATGACTTTGTCATCGTATGTCAAACAAAACAACAAGCATTAGAGAGTATTCGGATACTACAATCCATTATGAATAAGTTAGAACTTACAATCCATACAGAAAAGTCGAAGCTAGTGAATACGTGGGATGGAAACGAGGGATTTGATTTTCTAGGATTTCACCACCGAAAATACCCTAAACATGTGAAAGGCGGGAAGAAAGTGCATGTGATGGCACATATTCCGAGCCAGAAAGCCATGAAGAAAATGCGGGAACGCATTAAAAGATACACAGAGCCGAGGAACAAACTGTATCTACAATTGGAAGAGATGGTGAAAGGTTTAAATAGAATTCTGCAAGGATTCAAGAATTATTATAGCTTATCTTCAATTGGATAGAGGTGGCTCTGTAAAATAGACTGGTACGTCCTAGAACGACTTAACCTTTTTTGGAATAAGAAAAGAAATGTTCGAAAGAAACATGGTCGTATCAAGGACTTGATGAAGAAAACAACATATACACTCGTGAAAGTAGGAGGATAGAACAAAACTGAACGCCAAAGAAGGAAGAACATCGGAAAGCCGTATGAGGGAAAACCTCACGTACGGTTTGATGAGGGGAAGCTGAAACAGAAAAGGGATGGCAAAGCCATCCCTAAAGAAAATTTAATCTGTTTCAGTTTTCTACTCTACGAATGGATATTTTTTTAGTAAATTGGGCTAAAATGATGAATAGAGTGGAATTACTATTTATTTCTTTAAAAAAATTAATGTTCTTAAAATGAAAGTATGGTACAGTAATCGTGAGCAAGCTAATATTTGTTCATGAAAGTGTTAAAAACTAGTTTTAAAATCAAGAAGTTATTTTTGTATAATAAATTATAATGAAATAACAGGGGGAATGAATTTTGAAGAAATTCATAATCGCTGGATTGTCTGTATTGTTATTAGTAGGCTGTGGTACTCCAAAGGAAAAAGAGGATGCACAGTCAAACCAGGAAGAACAAGTTGTAAATGCAAGTGATGAGAATATGGTCGTATTTCCTGAAGGAGCAGTGCCAATCGGAGAAGGGAAAGTAAAAGTAACTACTCCAGATGGTACTTCTGAAAATGGCAATATACCAACTGTATTCATAAAAAAGGATACTTTAATTCAGCAAGTCGAATTAGAACTTTCCAATTTTCAAAACGATAAAGAAACATTTGTATTTGTAGATCAAATATTTGCAGATAAACATCAAGTAACTAGTACAACACAGACAACAGTACAATTAAAAGAAAAGACGCTTGAGACAGGTAGTCATACGATTACCGCAGCTCAGTTTGAAAACAATGACCCAAAAGGAAAAGTCATTAGCTTGAATCAAGCGACGTTTGAAACGAAGCCTGCGTCTTAATATGGAAAAAGTACATTACTCAAAAGTAGTGTACTTTTTAGTTTGGATTGAATTATGTCATTGAGAATAATTTGTGTCACTTTTTAGTACGAATGAATAGGAAGAAATTATTCTTTACTATCATGTAAGAGAAAGGGATTGAAAGTTTGAAACGAGTTATTCGTATTTTCTTATTTATTATAATGTTTTCGGTCATTTGGTTTACTTTACAAGAGGCGGTTGAAGTTACGCTCAATTATCACATTCATGACTTGTTAATTGGAGCTGTATGTTTTGTCATTGTGTATCGGTTTTATCAAGCCTTAACGGACAATAAGAACCCCACCTGAAAATTCGGCACATGCGAGGAAGTTAGGTGGGAGATCAACTTGCCCGTAAAAGCCCGATTGGTGAAGGATAATCCCCCCTATGATTAAAGTTTGGCTTTATGATAAACTCGGATTAAGGTAAGTATTGAGTTGGAAATGTAGGGATTTCATTTGAAATGTCGAATAGTACATACGATGTCGTAATAACAAATTTTCTATTGTTTACTGTGAAACAGAAGAAGGAGAGATTGTAGTTATGAAAAGAGCGCTTATAAATATTGATTATACATATGATTTTGTAGCTGAAAAAGGTGCTTTAACATGCGGGAAACCAGGTCAAGAAATTGAGAAGGAACTTGTAAGTGTAACGAAACAATTTATTGAAAAAGGTGATTACGTAGTATTTGCGATTGATAAACATGAAGACAATGATGTATATCATCCAGAAGCGAAATTGTTTCCACCTCATAATATAGCAGGTACAAATGGAAGAGACTTATTTGGTGAATTACAAGATGTATGCGAGAAATATAAAAATGCAGAGAATGTATACTATATGGACAAAACACGTTACAGTGCTTTTGCAGGAACGGATCTAGAAATGAAGCTAAGAGAAAGAGGAATAGAGGAAGTGCATCTTGTAGGTGTATGTACAGATATTTGCGTCCTTCATACAGCAGTAGATGCTTATAACAAAGGGTTTCAAATTGTGGTTTATGAAAAAGCAGTAGCATCTTTTAATGCGCAAGGGCATGAATATGCACTTGGACATTTTAAATCTTGTTTACATGCAGAAGTGAAGTAAAAAGAGGCCTTTAAAAAGGCCTCTTTTTACGTTTAAATTGAGACGACATTTTGCTCAATTAGTTTTTTTATGAACGGGCTAATGTTTTCTGGTAGCCCATTTAAATCAAAAAATTGTACATTTGACACTCCCACCCCTAAAGGGGCCAGCTGACTAACGTCAGTGGGATTCTTGCTACCAAAGGCGAAGTCCATTTCTGGTATCGCTGACGTGCAAGATTGCGGTGTGCCATCACCACTCCCACAACAGACCATATAGGTTCGTGGGCTACGGTACTGTGACCATACCGTACAGGTTGTTCGTTCTCAACTGTTTTTACGTCTTTTGCATGACGACTTAATACATTTTACGGAGTAGAAGAATTGGCTACCCCAACCTCATATGTATTCTATTTTCAGAGAACAGTCGTTTTAGAGTCTTTTGCATGACTATGAATAAAGTATACCATGTTTTGCTATGCAAAAACGATGCTTTCATCCCACGTCTAAAGACGGACTAAAGTCCTGCGTGGGCTTTCCCGTATCGTAAATTCTGTAATAATTCAACTCCGTCTGCTTTTAACGAGCCACCTGTAATGTCTTTACAAAGGTATGCGATTGTTATAGGATAAAATTCATCTCCGTTCGGTAATTGTACAAAAAACTCTTTACCTGAAAATACACTTACTAACTGAAGTGTACCAATTTCAATACCTGTTTCTTCAAGCACTTCTCGTCTGCCAGCTTCTTCTGTGGATTCACCAAGTTCCACAAAACCTCCAGGAACACCCCAAATGCCATTTCGTCTTTGTTGGAGTAATATTTGTCCTTGTTCATTAAAAACAGCTACAGCAACTCCTGCTAGATTGAGTGGTCTTGATCCAACAACTTCTCTTAGTTCTTCGATATATCCCATTGTTTGTAACCTCCGTGAGTAAAAATAGTATGAAATGCAATATTCGATGTAATGTGAAAATATTCCTTGTAACGAGGTGAGTATTGCGGACTTAAAAGAAAGTCATTTATAAAAAATTCTATTGTAATATCCCTTTAGAGGATTAAAAAGGGTTATAGTAAATAGAAAAGAACATCTGAAGTTGAAAGATTGATTAAAGAGTTATATTGTTGAAGATGAACAATGAATACAAATACATATAGTTAAGAAAGTACGATTTAAGATCAGGATAAAAGATGTTTCGAAAACAAGTGTTGAGATGATAAATGCGTATTTAAAATATAGTAGCTTTGTATGAAATTTTTATTAGTAAGGAAGTGGATGGATGAGTTTATTAACGTATACTGAAGAGTTTTTTAATTATGTAAGGGAATTTTTACTTTTAAGGTTTTTACTATTTGCTTTAGTTCTTATCATTATTTCTTTTGTTATAAATCGCATTATTGATTGGTTTTTTAGGAAATCAAGCTTTTTTGATGAAGAGGTAGAGCAGACGATTCAAAGTGTAATTCGATCTATTTTTAGGTATATCATTATCATTAGTCTTATCATATATTTAATTAGTCAATTTGTAGATATAAAAAGTATTATTGCAGGTGCAGGGATAGCGGGAGTTGTCATCGGTTTTGCTGCACAACAGATGCTAAAAGATGTAATATTAGGCTTCGCAAGATTAGCGGACAAAGAGTTCCGTGTTGGCGATTTTGTTACTTTTAACGGAACAAATTCAGGAACCATTGAGGAAATTAGTATTCGTTTTATGCAAATTCGTGAATGGTCAGGAAAACTCCTTACCATACCACACGGAGAGATTAGAACGATACAAAATTTTAATAAAGGATGGATGCGAGTTATTGAACGCATCACGGTAAGTTATCAGGAAGATCCTACAAGAGTTAAGGAATTGTTAGAAGAAGTGTGTGTTGTTTGTAATGAAAAATTGGATCAAGGTCTTTATAGAGTAGATGATGAAGCTGTTGAACCATTTAAATATGTTGGAGTTACAGACTTAAATCCTAACCTTAAATATGTTGGATATGAATTTTGTATTACAGGTTTGATTAAACCGGAAGATTATTTTGAAACTTCTAGACAAGTAAGATTTGAATTAATGTCTATTTTTCATAAAAATCAAGTGCAAATGCCAGCAGCGAATATGTTCGTTAACACTGAAAGTTTACAGAATATCCATGTGGGACAATCTTTATCAGACAGTTAATGAAAACTAGCTAATTTCTGTTTTGGTTTAGAATTTAGATTTGTGAATCAGTAGATTTGAATGAACTGTATGGGATATCTCCGAAAAAAGAGCTGAAGGAATTCGGTTCTTTTTTGTTTGTAGTATTTTGAAATTTCTTAATGTTATAATGGTAGTTGGTGATGAGAATGAACATAGATGAAAAAGAGATGCATCGTTTAGAGGCATTAAAAGAAATTGCTGAGTTACTAAATGAAGCAACAAACTTACAGGAAATGTTAGGAAAAGTGTTACATACATTATTACAAGTTATGAATTTGCAAACAGGGTGGATATTCTTTATTGATGAAAGTGGAAAGCATCGTATGCTTGTAGACCAAAACTTACCCCCAGCTCTTACGTGGCAGGAAAAGAAGCCGATGTGTGAAGGCGATTGTTGGTGTGTAGAACGTTTTGTGAATGGAAGATTGGAAAAAGCGACAAATATTATTGAATGTAAACGAATAGAGGATGCGATTGAATGTAATTGGGGCGAGACAGAAGATGTTACACATCATGCGACAATCCCGCTAAGATCTGGATCAGAGAAATTTGGTCTATTAAATGTAGCCTCGCCTCATAAAACACATTTTTCTGAGGAGGAGTTAGCGTTATTAGAAGCGATTGCATTTCAAATTGGAACGACAATACAACGTATTCAATTAGTTGAGAAAGAACGAAAATATGTAGTTGTAGCTGAAAGGAATCGATTGGCTCGTGATTTACATGATTCTGTTAAACAATTGTTATTTTCAATTATGCTAACAGCGAAAGGGACTCTAAATATGACGAAGGATAGAGACTTGCAAGAGATGTTAAGTTATATTGGAGAATTATCACAGGAAGCATTACAAGAGATGACACTTTTGATTTGGCAATTAAGGCCTGAAGGATTAGAGAAAGGTTTAGCAGAAGCGATTCAAAATTACGGAAAACTGTTAGGGATTCAAGTGGAAGTTCGAATTGATGGAATGGTTTTAATTGAAGATGAAATAGAAGAAGTTTTATGGCGTATAAGCCAAGAGGCATTACATAATTGTAAAAAACATGCCTCATGTGAAAAAGTATGTGTTCATTTAAGGATAGAAAATAATAAGTTGCATTTTTACATAGAAGATAACGGAATAGGATTTATACAGGATCAAGTAAGAGAGTCAGCACTTGGTTTGAAAAGTATGAAAGAACGAATTGAATTAATGAGGGGAATTTTTCGAATAAAAGCAGAACCGGAAAAGGGGACAAAGATAGAAATTCAATTACCGGTTTGAGAGGGAGAACGTCAGTGAAAATTAAATTATTACTTGTAGAAGATCATCATATCGTTCGAAGGGGACTCGTATTCTTTTTGAAGACGAGAGAAGAATTTGAAATTATTGGGGAAGCAGCAAATGGTGAAGAAGCATTAACATTCGTCCAAACAGAAAGGCCAGATGTAGTATTAATGGATGTATCAATGCCGAAAATGGATGGTATTGAAGCGACAAAACGTATAAAACAATACGATGAGACAATAAAAATTCTTATGCTCAGTAGTTTTTCAGAACAAGATTACGTTTTACCAGCATTAGAAGCTGGGGCAGATGGTTATCAATTAAAAGAAGTGCAGCCAGATCAACTTGTTGCGTCAATCGTTGCGGTATATCAAGGAAACGCAAATTTTCACCCGAAAGTAACACCAGCACTATTAGGACGATCAGCAGTCAAGAAAGAAAAAGAGAATCCTTTTTCTATGTTAACAAAAAGGGAGCGAGAAGTACTTCGTGAAATTGCGAAAGGAAGAAGCAATAAGGAGATTGCAGCAGAACTTCATATTACAGAACAAACTGTGAAAACACACGTTTCTAACGTATTGGCTAAATTGGAAGTAGATGATCGTACACAAGCTGCCTTATACGCAGTAAAGCATGGGGAAAACTAGAAATAAGTATGAATAATTGTGTCATATGCTACGGAAGAATACATATGAGAAATTAAAATGTATAGAGATGCCGAATAAAGGTTTTTCTTCTTTCAATAATTAGGTACAATAAAGTGAAACTTTAATCAGTGGGGGGGCCATCCCCACTGATTATTAGTTGAACCAATCGGGTTTTTACGGGCAGTTGATCTCCCACCTAACTCCCTTGCATTCATCGAATTTTGAGGTGGGAGTCTTACTGCCCGTTAATACGGGATAAAGCTACTATGGAAGGGGAAGATACGCTATGCCTGGTACAAAAAGTGGGATTGGAAAGATTCAGGCTTCGTTAAATGGTTTATCACCGAAATTACGAAGTATTGCCGAACATATTTTGAAACATCCACAAGATGTTGTACATAAATCGATTACGGAATTAGCGGAAGTTACGAATAGTTCCGAAGCAACGATATTCCGCTTATGCAAACACTTAGGTTTTCAAGGGTTCCAAGACTTGAAAATTACATTAGCTCGTGAGATTGTACATACCCCGATGCAAAATATTCATGAGGAAGTATCGGTAGAAGATAATATTGTCACTGTTGCTAAAAAAGTTTTTCATTCACATATTACAGGACTGCAAGATACATTACATTTGTTAAACGATAACGCGTTGGAACAGGCAGTAAGTGCGCTGAATGAAGCGAAACGAATTGAGTTTTATGGAAATGGTGGTTCAGGTATTATTGCGATGGATGCTTATCATAAGTTTATGAGAACGGGTATTTCTTGTATTGCTCATACGGATTCACATTTTCAAATTATGGGAGCTGGCTTGCTGACAAAAAAAGCAGTGGTCATTGCAATTTCTCATTCGGGCAGTAATAAAGGTTTACTTGAAGCGTTAGAAGTAGCGAAAGCAAGAGGGGCCAAAATTATTGCGATTACGAGCTATCAAAAATCGGCATTAAGCCAACTTGCTCATATAACATTATATACTTCGACGCGTGAGACGGAATTTCGTACAGAAGCAAGTTCGTCACGATTAGCGCAGCTTAGTTTATTAGATACTTTGTATGTGGGATTGTCATTGCAGCGACAAGAGGAAACACTACAAAATTTACAAAGTATACGTGAAACTATTTCGATGAAGCGAATATAAAAAGCTCTTCAAATGAAGAGCTTTTTATATTGGCGAGTAGTCTGTTGATATACCCTCTAGATCTACTTGTTCTAAGTGTCTATAGAAATATGCCAATTACCTATAATAATAATCTCTCATCTTTTAGACCATTCATTTTTTAAACCTCGATATTTTGCATATGAAATTTAACAAGTAGCTTGATACATCAAAATACGTATTGGGTAATAATTCAAATATTGTTCAAAATTTTACAATAAGCTTATGAAATTCCATGTTATGATGAACCTGTAATGATGATTGAACACTTAAATTTGGTACAATAATTAGCCAAAATAGTGAGGACAGTAGTTGTGAGATAAACTCATTAAAACTCTAAAACACTAAAGGGGAGATCACATATGAAAGCAGTAGTAGTTAATAAAAACAGCAAAGCAAATATTGAAGTTATTGAAAAAGAATTACGTCCGTTACACTCGGGTGAAGCGCTAGTAGATGTAGAGTATTGTGGAGTTTGCCACACTGATTTACACGTTGCGAATCATGATTTTGGAAACACCGATGGCCGCATCCTTGGTCATGAGGGTGTAGGTATTGTTACTAAAATTGCTGATGATGTTACTTCACTAAAGATAGGTGACCGTGTAAGTATTGCATGGATGTTCCAATCTTGTGGACGTTGTGAATATTGCGTAACGGGGAGAGAAACATTCTGCCGTGAAGTGAAAAATGCTGGTTATTCAGTAGATGGTGGTATGGCTGAACAATGTATTGTTACAGCTGATTATGCGGTGAAGGTACCAGAAGGATTAGATCCTGCTCAAGCATCATCAATTACATGTGCGGGCGTAACTACATATAAAGCTATAAAAGTATCAGACATTAAACCTGGTCAACCTATCGTAATCTATGGTTGTGGTGGATTAGGTAACCTAGCTATTCAATATGCTAAAAACGTATTTGGTGCAAAGGTAATTGCAGTAGATATCAATGACGACAAATTAGCCTTAGCAAAAGAAGTTGGTGCTGATATGACTATCAATCCGATTTCTCAAGGTCCTGCTGATAAAATTGTTCAAGAGGAGTTTGGTGGTGCTTATGCTGCTGTAGTAACAGCAGTTTCTAAAGTAGCCTTTAACTCAGCAGTTGATGCAGTACGTGCTTGCGGTAAAGTAGTTGCGGTAGGTTTACCAGTAGAAACTATGGATTTAAACATTCCACGACTTGTATTAGACGGAATTGAAGTAGTTGGTTCTCTAGTTGGTACTCGTAAGGATCTGGAGGAGGCATTTATGTTCGGCGCAGAAGGAAAAGTAGTGCCAGTTGTTCAAACGTGTTCTCTAGATAAAGTACAAAACGTATTCGAAGAAATGGAACAAGGTAGAATTCAAGGGCGTATGGTAATCGATTTTAAACAGTATAATTGTGAGTGTAAATAATTCATTTTAAATATAAAAAGCATGAGTCTAGCAAAGGTCATTTAAAGAAGTTAGACGGCATAAAAAAGATGATCCCTCGTATTCAATAGGGATCATCTTTTTTATATTCTACTAATATCAATGCCAATTAATACTTGATTGATGAGACATGATTAAAGGTTCACTTTATCTACAAACGAAAAAGAATCTTTACTTTTAACAAATTTTTTATGATTTGGAACGGTTTGAATTGCTACAACTTGCGAATCTCTTGCTTTCAGTGCATCTTGAATCCCGATTGTCATAAGCTTAATAAATAGAATCGTAATAAAGAATGAAACGAGAGTATACAAAATAATCCACCATGAAATATTCATTTCATAACGATTTAATCCAATAAGACCTGCCCAATCATTAGATAGAGAAACAGGTTTGGGTACTCCGTCATAGAGTTCCCGCATTTGTATCCCGCCAATTACAATGTTAAGCAACGCTAAATGGATAACGAGTATGAGTGCTTGGACGATATGTTCCATGAATAACACAAATAAGCGATCAAGTAATAAGACTCGTAAATGTTTTTTGATAATATGAAAACGGCTAGCACCCAGTAATTGTGAACTTAAAATGTAATCTCGTTTCATAAATTCATCAACCTCAGAGGAGATATATAAAGAAAGTGTAGGTAGAGCGACGAAAATAAGTACGAGAACTTGATAAAACGTAAATGAAATATTTGGATCTAATCTATCAGCATTTGATGTAATTACAATATTAACGGGCGTGATGAGTATGAATGCGATAAATAGAGTTGGGATATAATAAAAAACTTCTGAGCATGCCTGGAAAAATCTCTTGAATCTTGGAGCGTATAAACTTAAGAGGATTCCTATACATGTTCCGCATAAAATTCGAAAGAAGCTAATTGCCACGGCTAATAAAATGGTGAATTTTGCTCCTTCTACAATTTGTAAGAAAACAGACTCTCCAAAACGATCAGATCCAAAAGGTGGCATTAACGATGGCGAAAAGGGGGCCTTTCCAAGTAATTCGTTATTGTCATTGTAAAGTAACTGAGGAGGTTTTGGGATGTTATCTTTAAAGAACCAACTATAAATAAAACTAGCTGAAACAAGTATGAATAGATAAGTAAACCCGATTAAAAATCGTTTTGATTTCCAAATAGATTTCATAATGCTGCTCCTTTCAATTGCTTTTGCCATCTATTCATCATGAATGAGATTATTTGAAAAATGGCATAAAACGGTAAAATAATCATAACAAGTATGATAAATGCAGCTGGAGGTGATATAAACGCCTTCTTAAATAAAAATTGAATAATGCCTTCCATATTAAAAACAAATTCTAAAATGAATAAGTTAGAAAGTAAGAAAACAAAAATCGTTTTTAAATGGTGAAAGAAGTGGATAGATATATTTTTGAATAAATGAATGCATAGTATATAACTTGATGAAAGTCCTTTTCCATATGCAACCTCTACGTAATGTTTTTCATGTTCTTCTTTTATGTATAACACCATCATCCGAAACATTTGTAATGTAGGTAAGACTGCTAAAGATAAAATAGGGAGTAAATAAGCTCGATTTTCATTAAAAGAAATAATGGTGACAGGAGATTCCCCGAATTTCTGAAGTACCCATATGAAAAATATTTGCAAACAAATCATCATCATCATATCAGGGACAGCTTCTAATATGAACACAATTCGGTTTATCCATTTTTTTATATAATCTTTTGCTAAAAAATAAAAAAATGCCATACTAGATGATAGAAAGAGTGCAAGCAAAAAGGCTATAAATAATACAGTAAATGAATATAGGTAAGGTTCTAAAACAGTTGGAAATAATGGTGTCTTTTTGAAATGACCAAATTTCGGGTCTGATCCTATAACTACTAATGATTCAGGGGAGAAAACCTGTTTTAACATAGTAACGATCTGATTAAAAAAATGAATTGGTTGAAAAGTGAATCCCTGTTGAGTGATAAATAAATAAGGTAAATTTAGTAATAGTAAGAGTGATAAAAGAATTGATGAAAGTTTTATTGTGAATTGAGATATTTTATATAACATTAAATCCCTCCGACATCTTTTTACAACATTATACAATAAAATTCATATTTTGTTTTGATTTTTCAGAAAAATATAAATACTATTAGATTTTATAGTATGGGACATATATTTACAAGGTAAAAAAGTGATAGTAGGGAGCCACGCCCTATGTCCATCAAGCTAAGAAAACGAGAACTTATATATTATTATCTTTAGGTGGAGGGGAAAGAATGTTTGATAAATTAAAAAGGTTATTTAAAAAAGATAAAGAGAATGATTAAGAAGATGAGAGGTAGATTTTTGTTTGAAAAAAATTTTCTTTTCATAACTTGATTTATGAAAAAATATTTTATATACTAATTCATGTAAACGGTTTACTAGATCGTATTTTGCTAGAAACGAAGGGAAGATTCGCATGGAAACAAGGGGAGAGTAATCGGGGTTGACATCGGTACCACAAGTACGAAAACGGTTGTATTCACTGAGAAAGGAAAAGTCGTTGCTTCACATGCAATTGATTATCCAATTATTCAACCGAACGTCGGATGGGCTGAGCAAGATCCTGATGTAATATGTGCTGCTGTATATAAAACTGTAAGCGTTGCCATCGAAAAGTGTAATGTGTCACCGGAAGATATTTCTTCAATCGGTATTAGTACAGCAATGCACGCCTTAATTGCAGTAGATGAAAACGGTGCGCCGTTAACGCGCTCTATTATTTGGGCAGATAATAGAAGCACAAAGCAATCAGAAAAACTATTACAACAAATGAATGGTCATGACATTTATAGAAGAACTGGTACACCGATTCATCCGATGTCACCACTTTCTAAATTATTGTGGATGAAAGAAGAAGAAACGGAGTTATTCAGAACTGCTCATAAATTTATTTCCATTAAAGAGTATGTCATTTATCAATTATTTTCACGCTATGTAGTTGATTATTCTATCGCATCTGCTACAGGGTTATTTAATTTAAAAACATTAAACTGGGATGAAGATGTTTTAACTATGTTAAATATGTCACCAGAACAATTATCAACACCTGTACCAACTACATATATTTTATCGGGAATGAAGCCGGAATTAGCACAAAAGATGGGTATTAGTGAGGATACTCCGGTTGTTATTGGTGCAAGTGATGGTGTTCTTGCAAATGTAGGTGTCGGTGCAATATCACCTGGCTCAGCTGCAATTACGATCGGGACAAGTGGTGCGGTTCGAACAATTTCATCGAGTGTTAATACAGATGAAAAAGGAAGAACTTTTTGTTACGCATTAACAGATGAGCACTGGGTGATCGGCGGACCAACGAATAACGGTGGAATATTACTTAGATGGTTACGTGATGAATTTGGTAGCCCAGAGCAAGAGGTAGCAAGAAAGCTTGGAATTGATCCTTATGATTTATTAATTAAGTATGCAGAAAGTGTACCAGCTGGAGCAGATGGATTACTATTTTTACCCTTTCTATCTGGAGAACGTGCACCCTACTGGAATGCAAATGCTCGAGGTACATTCTTCGGGATAAACCTTCAGCATAAACGAGAACATTTCATACGAGCAGTTATGGAAGGTGTTTGTATGAGTGTGTATTCAGTAGCACTTGCCATTCGAGATTGTACAGGGCCACTTACTGAAATACGTGTTTCAGGAGGCTTTGCGAAATCTGCATTTTGGAGACAAATGTTATCCGACATGATGGGGAAAGAATTGCTTGTTCCAGAAAGTCATGAAGCATCTGCGCTTGGGGCAGCAGCACTTGCTTTGTATGCAATTGGGAAAATTGATTCTCTTGAAGAGGTGAAGGATTGGATTGATATTGTCCATCACCATGTACCGAATAAAGAAAATACGGCTTTATATTTAGAGATGTTTTATATGTATGAACGACTTTACAATCGTTTGAAAGAAGAATTTGATTGTATAGCCGCTTTCCAACGTAAACAATAGGGGGATTGGGAGAAATGGTAGTTGGGATCGTACTAGCGGCTGTTGTTATATTACTTTTACTAATTACGGTAGTAAAATGGCATCCATTTGTCGCGTTAATTTTAACAGCAATCGGAGTTGGGCTAGCAATGGGGATGCCCTTAATTGGAACTTCACCACAACATCCGGGGATTATCGATTCTATTAAATTAGGTCTCGGTAATACGTTAGGGTTTTTAGCGATTGTTTTAGCTTTAGGAACAATGCTTGGAAAAATGATGGCTGAATCTGGCGGTGCTGAACGAATTGCTAACACATTAATTGGACGTTTTGGGAAAAAGCGTGTTCACTGGGCAATGATGTTCGTTGCATTTATAGTAGGGATTCCGGTATTTTTCCAAGTTGGATTTGTACTATTAATTCCGTTAGTATTTACAATTGCGTTAGAAACAGGGGTATCACTTATTACGATCGGTATTCCGCTAGTAGCAGGTCTTTCGGTTGTACACGGACTTGTTCCACCGCATCCAGCAGCTATGGCAGCGGTAGGTATATTTAAAGCAGATGTAGGGAAGACAATTTTGTATGCATTAATTGTCGGACTTCCAACTGCAATAATTGCAGGTCCGCTTTACGGGAAATGGATTGGTGCTCGTATACATAAAGAAGTACCGTTAGATATAGCGGAGCAATTTATTGAAAGAGATAAGAAGAAGGAACTTCCTAGCTTCGGAAATACATTGTTTACTATTTTACTTCCAGTATTTCTTATGCTAGGTGCATCGATAGCGGAAGTAGCATTAAATAAAACAAGCCAACTTGCACAAGTATTGCATTTTATTGGAGATCCAATAGTCGCATTATTAATTGCAACGATATATTCTTTCTTTAGTCTTGGCTATGCAAAAGGGTTTTCTAAAGACAAAGTCTTACAAGTTACAAATGATTGTTTAGGCCCAATTGCAAACATACTGTTAGTTATCGGTGCAGGTGGTGCATTTAATAAAGTGTTATTAGATTCTGGGATCGGAACTACAATTGCGGAGATGGCGAAAGAATCACATATTTCACCGATATTATTAGGTTGGGGAATTGCTGCACTTATCCGAGTTGCAACGGGATCGGCTACTGTTTCTATGATGACAGCAGCTGGAATTGTAGCACCGATTGCAGCAAGTACACCAGGAGTAAATGTAGAGTTACTGGCACTTGCAACAGGAGCAGGGTCATTAATATTATCGCATGTAAATGATTCTGGATTTTGGATGATTAAAGAGTATTTCGGAATGACTGTGAAAGAAACATTATTAACATGGACCGCAATGGAGACAATATTATCTGTTGTAGCACTTGGATTAATTTCGTTATTAAATATATTTGTATAGAATGGGAGATTGATTAATATGAAACTAGGTTTAATTGGATTAGGAAAAATGGGATTCCCATTAGCTGAACACTTACATGAAGACAAGCATGAAGTAGTTGTATACGATGTAAATAATGAGCTTGTTGAAAAGGCAAGGGAATTAGGGATTACTGCTCGTCATACATTAAAAGAAATGATCTCTGAATTAGAAGCACCTCGTACAATTTGGGTAATGGTACCTGCAGGAGAAGTTGTTGAGTCAGTACTAAAAGATGTATATCCATTATTAGAGGAAGGCGATATCGTTATTGAAGGTGGAAATTCATTCTATAAGGATACGTTACGCCGTGCTGAAGAAGCGAAAAGCTTTGGCTTACATTATGTAGATATCGGTACATCAGGCGGTGTAGAAGGAGCTAGATACGGCGCTTGCTTAATGGTTGGTGGAGAAAAAGAAATTTATGATCAACTAGAACCTTTATTTAAAGATTTAGCAGTAGAAAATGGTTATTCATATGCAGGCCGCGTCGGTAGTGGGCATTTCTTAAAAATGGTTCACAACGGTATTGAATACGGAATGATGCAAGCAATCGCTGAAGGATTTGAAGTACTAGATAAAAGTGATTTTGATTTCAATTATGAAGATGTTGCAAAAGTATGGGCAAACGGATCGGTTATCCGTGGTTGGTTAATGGACTTAACTGAAAAAGCATTTGCAGAAGATCCGAAACTTGATGGCATTAAAGGTGTTATGAACTCTTCAGGAGAAGGGAAATGGACTGTTGAAACAGCGCTTGAATTACAAGCAGCGGCACCAGTTATCGCTATGTCATTATTTATGCGCTACCGTTCACAAGAAGATGATACATTCCACGGAAAAGTGGTTTCTGCACTTCGTAATCAATTCGGTGGACATGAGGTTGTGAAAAAATAGGAAATATTAGTTTTGTGAAACTCATACGAAAGTATGAGTTTTTTTATTTCTCATACTATTTAATGAAAGTTTTTCCCTCTTTTTACTGTGTTTTGTATAGAAATTTCTGATAATATATAAATATAACTTGAAAACAAAGGGGAGAAATAATTATGAAACTAGTCGTTATTAACGGTACACCAAGAAAATTCGGTAGAACTCGCGTTGTGGCAAAATATATTGCAGAGCAATTTGAAGGGGAGTTATACGATTTAGCAGTAGCGGAATTGCCTTTATATAATGGAGAAGAATCACAACGTGAATTAGAGGCAGTAAAAAAATTAAAAGCTTTAGTGAAAGCTGCGGATGGAGTAGTACTATGTACACCAGAATATCATAATGCGATGAGCGGAGCGCTGAAAAATTCGTTAGATTACTTAAGTAGCAGTGAATTCATCCATAAGCCTGTCGCATTACTAGCAGTTGCTGGAGGAGGTAAAGGGGGAATAAACGCATTAAATAGTATGCGCACTGTCGCTAGAGGCGTTTACGCAAATGCAATTCCAAAACAAGTCGTGCTTGATGGATTACATGTGCAAGATAGTGAACTTGGAGAAGATGCAAAACCATTAATTCATGATTTAGTTAAAGAATTAAAAGCATATATGAGCGTATATAAAGAGGTGAAAAAACAATTAGGAGTTGAGTGATATGTCCTCTCTTTATCATGATTCTCGCTTGTATTACATTCTAGGAGCCAATAGTTTATCCGCTATTGGTTCCGGGATTGTTATGATAACGATTCCGTGGTTGTTAATTAAGGAAAGTGGAGGAGAGACAACATTTGGTTATGTTTCTATCGTTGCGACTCTCATAATGTTTTTATTAACGCCATTTATTGGGCAAAGTATAGATCGTTTTTCAAGAAAATCTTTGTTGTTATGTAACGAAGGTATTGGGATAGCGATTATAGGAATGATGGCTATTTGGGGATTTGCTGGGCAATCATACAATTCTATTCATTACATTATTATTTATATAGCAGGTTCTTTCTATTATCTATTATTCTATCCCACAATATTTGCATTTAACCAAGAAATATTTCAATCAGAGCATTATAAAAGTTTAAGTGGCACGATGGAGATACAAGGACAATTAACGCAAGTTATTTCAGGAGCGGCTGCTAGCTTTTTAATTGAGATTATTTCTTTGAAATGGATCTTGTTAGTGGATATGTTAACTTTTGCAGGAGCATTTTTTCTTTTCTTATGTATACCGTATGTAAAGAAAAAAGAAGTAAAACGGAAAGCAACATTTAAGAAGCAATTGTTCGAAGGAATTCACTTTATGAAAAAGCGCCCTAAGTTATTTTGGTTTTTACTAGCGACTTATATGCCGTTTATCGGTGTCATGATGGCAAATTATTTAATCCCAGTATATATTTCAGATATACTCAAAGCTAGTGCCTCTGTATACGCAATTGAAGGTATGATGTACGGTGTCGGAGCGGTTCTTGCAGGAATAAGTATTCCAATCATGATGAAATATGTCAAAATAGAAATTTCAATCGTTATGACGATGGTTATTTATGTAATTTCAATTACCGCAATGATTATTGAGCCTTCCATTATGTTATTATATGGACTAGCGATTTTTCATGCGATTGGAAATGCTGGAACGAGAGTGGCGAGAAATGTATTGATGATGGAAGAAATTCCAAATGAAGTAATGGGACGTGTGGACAGCTTATTTCGATTAATTGGCACAGGAATTCGAATTGTATTATTAATGTTGTTTACGGCAGGCGTATCTAAAGCAGGGATAATGATCCCGTTTTACGTACTGAGCTGTATATTGATCCTATCATTAGGGATTGCTTTTTATTATGTAATTTCAAAACGTAAAACGGAAGCGAATGTGTCTAATAAATCAATTGTTTAAAAAATACTTCTGCCTCCTTTTCTTTTTCTATATAATAAAAAGAAAGGGAGTGTTAACTTATTTATGAACAAATGGATATTGCTTATAATCTTATTACTACCTCCGCTATACATCATTTATATGACGTTTCGAATGAATAAAGTTGCTCGTGAAACATTGAGTAATCACTCTCCATACGTTCTTATATTAGGTGCAAAGTTATTTGGAGATAGACCGTCTTTATCTCTTCAAAATCGTTTGGATGTGGCGCTCGAATATTTACATGCTCACCCTGAGGTGAAAGTAATTGTTTCAGGTGGTCAAGGGGAAGATGAAGATATACCGGAAGCTCACAGTATGAGAAACTATTTAATGGTACATGGTATAGATGAGAATCGTATTTTAATTGAAGACCGCTCTACAAATACGTATGAAAATTTAAAGTTTAGTATGGATTTATATGATGTAAAGCATGCGGTAGTTGTAAGTAATACGTATCATTTATATCGAACGAAAATAATTGCAAAGCGTTTAGGGATAAAGATGGAAGCTTTGGCTGCTGAAACACCGAGACGCTCTAAGAAAAAAGCGTATGTGCGTGAATATGCTGCAATTATGAAAACAATATTGTTCGACCGTTAGAGCTCAAATGAGAGCTCTTTTTTTGTATAATAAAGCGTATCATTTGAAATGAATGCTATATTCCATCAAAATAAAGGAAACAACATGAAAGGAGTTGTGTCTGTGATTCAATTTAATCATGTGTCAAAAGCGTATGAAGATGGCACAAAAGCAGTGGATTCACTACATTTAGAAATTAAAAAAGGAGAATTTTTTGTTCTCATTGGTCCGAGTGGTTGCGGGAAAACAACGACAATGAAGATGATTAACCGTTTAATTGAAACGACGGAAGGATCAATTTTAATCGATGGAAAAGATATTCAACAATATAACATAAACGAACTACGTTGGAATATAGGATACGTATTGCAGCAGATTGCGCTGTTTCCACATATGACAATTGCTGAAAATATTGCAGTTGTCCCTGAAATGAGAAAATGGACTAAAAAGGAAATAAAAGCACGTGTCGATGACTTGCTACAGATGGTTGGGCTCGATCCAGATGTATATCGTGATCGTATGCCAGATGAATTGTCGGGAGGGCAGAAACAACGTGTTGGTGTCGTACGGGCATTAGCCGCAAACCCGAAAATTGTACTTATGGACGAACCATTTAGTGCGTTAGATCCGTTAAGTAGGGAGCAGCTCCAGAAGGATATCGTACAACTGCAAAAAAAGATTCAAAAAACAATCGTGTTCGTAACGCACGATATGCAAGAGGCTTTATCACTTGGTGATCGTATTTGTGTAATGAAAGAAGGAAAAGTTGTTCAATTAGATACACCAGAAGGAATTATACATAACCCGAAAAATGAGTTTGTAGAGGAGTTCATTGGAAATCGTGGACGACCTTGGTATGAGGGGAAGAGTATAGAAGAGGTATTGCCGCTAGACGAGGGTATACGAATTGAAGGGAATGCTTTATCTTTACATTCGTCATTACAAGAAGCACTAGTCCGCTTACAAACTGAAGAGTCAGTGCCGGTTGAAGAGCATGGTCAATATGTTGGAGCGTTAACAAGTCGTCATATTGTCAATTACATTGTTGAACAAATGAAGGAAAGAGGCTAAACAGTGACTGATTTTATTCAAACGTTCCAAGAACGAAAAGTAGAATTGCTAAGTGCATTAAGTGAGCATTTACAAATATCGCTTATTTCACTATTTTTTGCAGTAATTATTGCAGTGCCGCTCGGCATTATATTAACGAGAAAAGAACGAATGGCTGAATTTATTATAGGGACTTCTGCTGTTATGCAGACAGTGCCCTCACTTGCTTTACTTGGACTATTAATTCCGTTAGTAGGAATTGGAAAACTGCCAGCTATAATCGCATTAGTTGTGTATGCACTATTACCTATTTTACGAAATACATATACAGGAATACGGGAATTAGATGAATCACTTATAGAAGCGGCGAGAGCTATGGGGATGAATAGCTGGAAAAGATTATGGAAGGTAGAGCTTCCGCTCGCATTGCCAATTATTATGGCTGGTATTCGTACAGCGATGGTATTAATTGTTGGAACGGCTACATTAGCTGCTTTAATAGGCGCTGGTGGGCTCGGTAAGCTCATATTATTAGGCATAGATCGAAATGACCATGCGCTTATCATTTTAGGGGCCTTACCAGCTGCGTTACTCGCTTTATTCTTTGATATAGTACTTCGCATACTTGAGAGCCCGAAACGCTCTTCTAAGCGCGTTATATTGACGATATGTATAGTTGTAGTAATGATAGCTGCTCCATTTCTTTGGAATACCGAAAAGAAAGATATAGTTATTGCTGGTAAACTTGGATCTGAACCAGAAATATTAATTCAAATGTACAAGCAACTTATTGAACAGGATACAGATTTACAAGTGGAATTAAAGCCAGGCCTTGGAAAAACAGCATTTGTATTCGAAGCGTTAAAATCAGGTGAAGTAGATATATACCCAGAATTTTCAGGTACAGCTTTATCTACTTTCGTGAAAGAAGAACCGAAAAGTACAAATCGTGATGAAGTATATGAACAAGCTCGTATTGGAATGGAAAAGAAATATAATATGGTTATGTTAAAGCCAATGGAGTATAACAATACATACGCACTAGCCATGCCGAAAAAAATAGCAGATCAAAATAACATAAATACAATTTCTGATTTAGGAAAAATTGCACAGGAAGCTAAAGTAGGATTTACATTAGAATTTGCTGATCGTGAAGATGGTTATAAAGGAATGCAAAAATTATATAACTATAAGTTTTCAAATGTTAAAACGATGGAACCGAAACTGCGCTATAGTGCAATACAATCGGGAGATGTTAACGTAATCGATGCATATTCAACAGATAGTGAACTTGAGCAATATGGGCTTAAAGTGCTAAAAGATGATAAAGGACTATTCCCGCCTTATCAAGGAGCATCATTATTAAGAAAAGAGACGTTACAGAAATATCCTGAACTCGAAAAAGTATTAAATAAATTATCTGGAAAGATTACAGATGAAGAAATGAGAAAAATGAATTATGAAGTAAATGTGAATGGGAAAAGTAGCGAAGAAGTCGCAAAACAATTTTTACAAAAAGAGAAGTTACTTCGTTAATTTTACAATAAATATACAATTTTATATGTATGAAATGACCGTTCATTACAAAATGAACGGTTTTTTTGTGCATACTTATACATTTTTTCAAAAAAGTATTCCATTTTTCTTCATTTTCTTTTAGAATAAGTAATGTTTTCCTGAAAAAATATAAGAGAAACGTCTATTAGAGAAAAAGGTGACTTTAATAGTTGAACGAACATAACACCTAGAATGACAGATGGGGTGGTACAAATAGAAAAGAAGTTAGGATTTTTTCCGTTAATCGCATTAGTAGTTGGAACGATGGTTGGTGGCGGTGTTTTTAGTTTACCGCATGATTTAGCAGTAGGAGCAAATAGTGGTGCAACGATAATTGGTTGGTGTATTACAGCAATGGGAATGATTCCACTTGCGCTCGTATATCAAACGTTAGCAAGACAAAAACCGGAGCTTGAGGGCGGAATCTATAGTTATGCACGAGCTGGATTCGGTGAATATATTGGTTTTAACAGTGCTTGGGGATACTGGCTAGCAGGGATTTTAGGAAATGTTGCAACAATTATGTTACTGTTTAGTACATTAGGTTACTTCTTCCCAATTTTTAAAGGCGGAAATAATGTTGCGTCAATCGTAGGTGCATCACTTTTATTATGGACATTGCATTTTCTAATTTTATTTGGAATTCGTGAAGCCTCCATTATGAATGTTATCGCAACGATTGGGAAATTAGTTCCGATCTTATTATTTATTGTCGTGATGGTAACAGCGTTTCGCTGGGATACATTTACACATGACTTTTGGGGCGAAGGAACTATCTCAGTTTCCTCTGTACTAGGTCAAGTGAAAAATACAATGCTCGTAACCCTTTGGGTGTTCATTGGGGTTGAAGGAGCAGTTGTATTATCAGGAAGAGCTAAAAATAGTAGAGACGTTGGAAAAGCGACAGTACTTGGACTTATTTTAGTAATGTCTATTTATATTTTAATTTCTGTTCTGTCAATGGGAGCCATGACAAGAAAAGAACTTTCAGTATTAGAGACTCCTTCAATGGGACATGTATTAGAACATGTTGTTGGGCCATGGGGTGCAATGGCAATTAATATTGGATTAGTTGCGTCACTTGTAGGTACATTAATTGGTTGGTTTTTACTTGTTTCTGAAATTTCTCACGTAGCAGGAAAAGACGGCGTGTTTCCGAAAGTCTTTACGAAAACAAATAAGAAACAAACGCCGCATATGGCATTGTGGATTTCAAATATCGTTGCCCAAACTATATTTATAATCGTTCTGTTTTCACAATCGACATATCAAATTATGTATTTTATTGCGTCAACATCTATATTACTGCCGTACTTATTATCAGCGCTATTTCAATTGAAATTAGTCATCACGAAAGAGCTGAAAGTTGCGAGAGTAAAAAATGGATTGTTAGCATTAATTGCTTCCCTATACTCTGTATGGTTAATTTATGCAGCTGGTTTAAAGAATTTATTGCTTGTTTCAATCGTATATGGTATTGGGATTCTCGTGTATATGTTTGCAAGAAAAGAAAAAGGGAATCGTTGTTTTGCAGGCAAAGAGCGATATGTGATGTGGGCAATTGTTATTGCAGCTATTACATCACTTTATATGTTACTGACAGGAACTATAAAAATGTAAAAGTCCTTTTAATTTAAAGGGCTTTTTTCCTTGTCTAGAGAATATTTAATACATAAGATATTCAGGAGGGATGAAAATGGAAGAAAAAGAACAGTTGTCTAGAATTATGGATTTAGCTAGTGATTTAAGGAAAGTATTAGTACAAGAATCTTTTTTTAATCATCATCCTGAACTTCGAGGCGTGATTGAAAATTTAGCGAGTTCTGTAGAGAATTTGGCGAGTTTGCAGCAAAATAAAGATGAAAATGCCGAAGATCGATTACGGTACGTACTTGCTAAAATGAAAATCGCTCATAATGCCATTTTACAAGAAAAAAAAGCATTTCCTTCTCATTAATATACGTTTTAATTTTGAACCTGACGGATGACGTCAGGTTTTTTATTTCTAGTTTTAGATTGTAGTTCATACAATAAGAATAGTATGAAAAAAAGAAGGTGACTACGTTGAAATTACATAAAGCTCTTCATCCAAGTTTTATAAAGCGAATGTATTATATGAGGTTTATTGGGAAGTTTGCAAAAGCTGAGGGAGAGAAGAATGGAGAAAATTTCTTTGTACAATGTCTTTCTTCAATACCTTTAACTTTACAAGAGTTATTTCCGACTGGAAAATATTTGTTTGAAGGATTATGCAGTAATAAAAAGAATGAAAAAATCTTTACTGATTTAAAGAAGCATAAATTAGAAAAGCAACTGGTTATGTTTCGTCTTTATTATGATCGTGGAAATTTATTTCTGGAATTAATATGCACAGAAGAGCCTCGGGAAATAGCATCTTCATATAAATTGATTCCTTCACCAAAGGTCTCAAATTATAAAAAGAGAGCGTCTTTGGAACGGAAGTTAAGCAACGGTTATTTATCATTTCTTATGCCTAAATTACCAAAAGACTTTGAGCCTCCAGAATTATTGTGGCATGAAGGAAGGCTATATGGAAATTTATCGTTAAAATCATCAATAAGTTCAATTTCATATTTTGAGCAAAGAAAAGAATGCAAATATATTGAAATAAACGATTGGATGAAACATGTAGAAATAGCAGTAGATGATCATTTATATTTTGTAAGTGAAAATGTGTATGACCAACTAAATAAACGAATTGCTGAAGAAGGTAAGTTAGTTGAAGTAGAAGATATTAAAATGCAAAAGGATGACTGGGAATGGGATGAGCGTGAATCCTCTTTTTTGCAGTATGTACAAAGTATGGTTCGTAATAAAGGGTTATATTTGGATGATACAGATATATATAATTTTCACATTAGTATTAAAACCAATATGTTAACAATTGTTGGTGGTATACCAGGTGTTGGGAAATCACGCTTTGTGCAAGCTTATGCAGAATCACTTGGGTTACGTTATGGGGAAGAATTAATTTGGATTCCGATTTCACCATCGTATCAAGAACCACATGATATTCTCGGTTACCTTCATCCGAATGGTAATTTTATTGAAAGTGAAACGAAGTTAGTTCGGACATTGTTAAAGGCTAAAGAAAATCCAAATCAATTGTATATAATTGTGTTCGATGAAATGAACATGTCACATATTGAGCATTGGTTTACTCCGTTTCTATCCGTTCTTCAACTTGAAAAGAAAAATCGTATTTTGAGTTTGTATGAGAAAGTACAAGAAATAGAAAATCAAATTCCACCTTCAGTGGAAATTGGTGAGAATATTATTTTCGTAGGCACTGTAAATTTTGATGAAACGACGAAAGAGCTTTCCGATCGATTATTAGATCGAACAAATTTGATTACATTACAAAAAATTCCGTTTTGCGAGATGAGTATAGAACATGAGAAAGTTGTTCAGCAACCCCCGCTGAAAGTAACAACGGGAGAATTTCGACTCAATTGGTTTAGGAATAAAGAGATGATCGAAGTGTATACTGAAGAGGAATTAGAGTTATTGGATAAGTTACATGATGTATTATCATCACACGATATATCAAAAGGAATTTCTTTCCGATGTGCAAGCGCAATCGCTACGTATTTGCAAAATATACCGTTCCAAAATAATCAGTCCTATATGATTAGCAGGGAAGAAGGTTTTGATTTGCAAATAAAGCAGCGTGTATTAACGAAATTAAGGGGGACAGAAATGACAGTGGGCCCTCTACTTTCTGAAGAAGCAAAAAGGGAAGCGACATTGATACCACTTTTACAGTCTCCGCTTGCAAATCGTGTATCTACATTTGAACATTCTTTAGCTTATATAAGACAAAAGCGTAGAGAACTGGAGCTGTATGGCTATGCAAAATGAGGAGCGTTATGAAACAGCAATCGTCGATACGAAAGAAACGCTCCCGTTTGTATTGAAGCTAATTATTGGTACTGAGGGGAAAGGCGATTTTATCCTTTTAAACCGGCTTTGTACGTCTACTACAGCATTAGTTCAATGTATTTATAAAGTACAGGAATTAAAACCACTGAAATTACATTTCCATTATCAAAATCCAATGGATATTACATTCATATGGAATAAAGTATATGAGGGACAAAAGAATATAAAAGAGTCACAATATGAATTAAATGAAAAAAAACAAAGAGTATTAGTGTATGAACATGGAAAAACTGAATTTTTTTATCCGTGGCGCTGTGGCTTATACCATTTTGAAGTGCGTATAGAAGATAAAACTTATTATGGTGCGTTTCAAGTTGTTCCTAAAAACTTTTTTGATGACCAATTTGAAATGATTCAAGATTATGTGAAGTCAATTTTAAACGAGTTAATTTTAGATAGAGGTTATTACAAGAAAACTTTCTCAGCACTTAGCGATATTGAAGATTCTTCTTATTTGGTATTGTTAAGAAAGTTGCCACAAAAAATGAAAAGAATAAAACAAATTTTTAAGAAAGTAGAATCGAATGCGGAATTTGTACACGAATATGAATGGGAAACGAAAGCGCGGAAGGCAACGAGAAAAACTGCCATTATGACAGAAAGAAAGCTTTATGCGAAATATTACAACCGTAAATTTAAGGAGCAAAAAAATAGTATTGAAAATGCATTTCTTAAATTTAAAACGATGCAATTCTATTATTATTTACTTGAAGCAGAAATTTTTGTACGTAAAACTATTGAAATACTAGAAGGAGAAAAGAAGAAAAAGTCAGATGAATTTCAAGCTGTTAAAACAATTATGAAAACGATTGAACGAAATGGATCCGTGACGGATAGGGAAAAACAAAAATATAGAAATCTACATTTACTGAAAGAAGCAGATTTACGGAAAAGTTCTGTGAAAATACAAGAATATAAAATATTAGCTCATATCGTATATGAAAGTGTGCAATACTTTCGAAATTTATTGTATTCTCCATTTTGGAGGGAAGTTTCTGAAACAGCTACCATTAATTCGAACACTTTATCTATACCGCATCAACAATTAATCCACCATTTAGAATTGTTACCGCAACATACGGAGCAACCTCCATCTTTATTATTCGTATATAAACCAACGTTTTTAGTGTATGAGTATTACGCTTTTTTTATCGTTATTTCTATATTAGAACAAATCGGATTTGAAGATAAGAATCCTATCCGTGAACAAATACAAGAACATTTTTATTTAGACGGATTACAAGATGGAACGACAGTGATTTTACATCGAGATGATATAAAAGTGCACGTCGCGTTTAATGATTTAATTGAAACACACCCTCTTATTGCACTAAGCAAAGGAAGTAATTTTTATAACGGAGAGGACACAAAGAAGCCGGATATTCGTTTAGATTGTTATGTAAAGGAAGAAGAGAAGTATGTATATAAATCTTCTATTATTATCGAAGTGAAATATAGTCCTATGTACAATATTTTTCAGCCTGTAGGTAATACGAAAGCAACTGAGCAAATGTATAAATACTGGTCTATTAAGTATGTAGAAGAACAGAATGGCAAAAGAATTTTTAAGCGAAGAGCGATTTATGAAGTGATTTGTGTATATCCAGGTAGCCATATGCATAGTAAAAAAATTGAATCTGGATGTGGATTGTTTTTACAACTATATCCATATAAAACGAAACAAGGAGAAGAGAAGTTGGCTGGGAAGCATGGGATGATTCAAATTTTTGAGAAATGGTTAAAAAGTAATAAAATGTAAAAGAAATCCTTTTTAATGAAGGATTTCTTTAGGTTAAGAAGAATTATATGCAGTACGGAAAGACACATTATACGGTTCGAACTTGATAGTGATTATCATTTTTTTATTAGAGTAATTGAATCTTGTTATGTTTGTAACAGTATGGGGAATTAAGGGGTTTTGCATGTGTATGAATGACTAATAAGTAGGAATTTAATTCATTTTGCAGAATATAATAAGACATAAATATTTTTAGTTGCATACGAAGATTTGTTCTTATATGATAGTAAGTGAAAGCGTTATCAAAAACGGAGCGGCGATGGGAAAGGCGGTTAAATATGTTCCAGCGTGTTCAAACAAAGGAAGAGCATTTTTGGTTCGAGCAACTGTGGGGAGATTTTTGTGAAGAAAGAAACTTAATGTTTGTAGAACGTAATTTAAATCCATCACGATTTTTATTAATAGAAGATGAACATCATATTGGTACAGTAGAATGTATTAAGTTTACAGTACCTGAACAATCAAATTCTGAGTTTTTCTATCCGTTTTCTAAAAATGATTTAGTGAAAGATTTGAAAAATGTGTATGAAATAGGAAAGTTAAGTATTGCGAAAACGTCTCGGGGGAGAGGACATTTCAAAAGGCTGGCAGCTATTTTATTTATGCATGCGTTAGAGACGAAAGCGGAATGGTATATTGCAGCAGTTACAAAAAGAATGTATATGTATTTACTTACACTCGGTTTTCCAATCGAACCGATAGATAGTCCATTCCAGTTTCATGATACTTTACAAGGTGTACCAGTGCGAATTCATGCTCGAAAAGGGGCTACACATCTGTATTCTTTGAAAGAATTCCGTGATATTATTCAAGGGAATGCTCATGCGCAGGCACTTATTGCAGAATACAGTAAAAATATTATGTTAACAAAATGAAAATATATGAATATGTATAGTATGAAGAAGAGTTACTTATTACGGGCATCTGTTTTCATACAAAAAGTAGACCCTTATTCTCAGAATAAGGGTCTAAAATATTATAGTCCAAATATACTAAAAATCATTTTACGACGCTTCGGTTTCTTTTCTCTTTCATATGTTGGTTTTGCATCAGGAGTAATGTATATTGGTTCTTCTTTTTTTAGGGCAGCTTCTAGTTTTTGAATTCGTTCTAACATTTCCTCTATTTCGCGGCGATGTTGTAAAAGTTGGTATGTAACGACATCATTTGCTTTATCTTGCATTTGTTCTTCCATTCGATCTAGTCTTCTCGTAATTGTGGTAAATTGAGCTGTTAATTGCTCAAAATCATTCGATGATGTGTTTTGAACAATTGTATTTACTTGAGTTTTTAATTTTTCTACATCATTTGAAGATGGTTTTTGAGTAGTTTGAGAGTTTTGAGGCTGGTCCATTTGAGAGCGATGGTATTCTAACATTAGATCTAAATCACCTTGTGTGAAAATAAAATGACCATATTTATTTTTTTTAATCGTAAGATTTAATTGTTGTGCAATCCGGACAACAGCCTTTGGGCTAACACCTAATTTCTTTGCGATAAATGGTGTTTTATATTCCAAAATAATCCCTCCTATATATATCCTGTTGAATGATTTCTAGTTATGTAGCAAGTTCCCTTCAGGTGTGACAAAAGAAGTGTGGAATCGGCAAAGAAAGTGTTTTTTCACGAAGTTCAGCTGTTTAGCACATACTATTTATATAAATCATTTTTAGTTATCGGAAAATTGGGCTTATTATAGTTTGACGATAATAAGCTAATTAGATTATCATAATTATAAATATCTTTTTTATGTATGCATATAATATATAAAAAGGTGGTTACTAATGTAGAATTTTATTAGAGTATAAGAATGCTTACTTCACTTGAATAAATTTAAGTAGGAGGTGGCTTCCTTGCTTACACTGTAAGTAAGGAAAAGTATTTGGACATATATAGTATAAGTATAGTGATTGTTTTAATTGCCTTAACGGCATTTTTCGTTGCAGCAGAATTTGCAATTGTTAAAGTGAGGAGTTCACGAATTGACTATTTAATTGCAAAAGGAAATAATCGTGCAATATCTGTCAAAACAATCATTACAAACTTAGACGAATATTTATCAGCTTGTCAATTAGGAATAACTGTTACAGCTCTTGGGATTGGGTGGTCTGGTAAACCTGCGCTAAAGCACATGTTTGATGTGTTGTTTGCAAATTGGAACGTCCCTACTCAACTCGCAGACATTTTAGCTATAATTTTAGTATTTTTGTTTATCACATTTTTCCATGTGGTAGTAGGAGAATTAGCTCCAAAAACATTTGCGATTCAAAAAGCAGAACAAGTGAGTTTCTTTGTTGCTAAGCCACTCATTTTGTTTTATCGTATTGCATTCCCATTCATTTGGATTTTAAATGGATCAGCTCGGTTAATTACAAAGTTTCTTGGGTTGAAACCACCAAAAGGGCATGATGAAGTGCATTCAGAAGAAGAATTGCGGTTGTTAGTTTCAGAAAGTTATAAAAATGGTGAGATTAATCAATCTGAATATAAGTATGTGAATAAAATATTTGAATTTGATGATCGTATTGCGAAAGAAATAATGGTACCACGAACAGAGATGAATATTTTAAATAAAGAAATGCCTGCTGAAGAGGCTTTACAAAAAATGTCTCATGAAAAATATACGAGGTATCCGGTTGTTGATGGTGATAAGGACCATGTAATAGGCTTTGTGAATTTTAAAGATATATTTACAGATTTTGTGAAGCACCGAGTTGTTAGTGAAAAGACAGTGGAGCAATATATTAGGCCAATTATTTTAGTTATTGAATCTATCCCAATTCATGATCTATTTTTAAAAATGCAAAGAGAAAGAACACATATCGCTATATTAATTGATGAATATGGTGGTACATCAGGTCTTGTAACCGTTGAAGATATTTTAGAAGAAATTGTAGGGGATATTCAAGATGAGTTCGATACTGATGAACAACCGGAAATCCAACAAGTTAGTGAGACGAAAACGATTTTAGAGGGAAAAGTACTTGTTAGTGAAGTGAACGCATTATTAGGTTTGACTATTGACGACGATGATGTCGATACGATTGGCGGTTGGATCCTAACAAAAAATATTGAGATTTCCGAGGGTGATACCATTGAGATTGAAAATTATAAATTTTGCGTGAAAAAATTAGATGGACACTATATTAAGAGATTAGAAGTAACGAAACCTTCAGAATCGATTGTTATTGTAGGAGATGAAAAAAAGATTTCGCTCCAAGAACAAATTAGTTCGTAAACTCTGCTTTGTAGCAGAGTTTTTTTGAGCAAAATGTTTTTTTGATGTATTAGGGCTATGATACAATTACACAAGTCAGACCTTTCACCAGGTGAAATAAATGAAATGTATTATTGTATACATATATTCGGAAGGAGAACCACTATGAAAAAACATTTATATATAAATGGGGTATGGAAATCAGTGGAGACGTATAAACCATTGTATGCACCATATTCTGAAGAAACATTAGCGGAGATTGCGCAAGGTACAGAAGATGACGTTAAGGAAGCAATAGTTTCGGCCAAAAATGCAATGAAAGAAATGAAAAAATTATCCGCATACGACCGTGCAACTATTTTAGAAAAGGTTGCACAAAAAATGGATGAGAGAAGAGAAGAGTTTGCAGAGATTATCGCAAAAGAAGCTGCAAAACCAATTCGTGCTGCACGGGGAGAAGTAGATCGCACTGTTCAAACATATAAGTTTGCAGCTGAAGAAGCGAAGCGAATATATGGTGAGACGTTACCATTAGATGCTGCACCAGGAGCAGGTGGCCGTATAGCGTATACAATTCGACAACCAATCGGGGTTATTGGTGCTATTACACCGTTTAATTTTCCACTTAATTTAGTAGCACATAAGGTAGGCCCAGCAATTGCGGCTGGAAATACTATTGTGCTAAAGCCTGCCGACCAAACGCCACTTTCTTCGTATGCATTGGTAGAATTATTTGAAGAAGCTGGTTTACCAAAGGGAGCTTTCAATATAATTTCTGGACCTGGATCTGTTGTAGGTGAGGCATTAGTAAAAGATGAGAACGTTGCTAGTATTACTTTTACAGGAAGTCCGAAAGTAGGTATTGGAATTAAGGCAAAAGCCGGGTTGAAACGAGTGACGTTAGAATTAGGATCGAACGCTGCAGTAATTATTGATGAAGATGTTGAATTGACAGACGAAATAATTGAACGTGTAAAATGGGGCGCGTTTGTGAATAATGGACAAGTTTGTATTTCAGTACAACGTGTTTTTGTGCATGAACGTAAAATGGAAGAGTTTATTACAAAATTAACGAAAGCAATGGAAAACGTTGTAGTAGGAGACCCGCTTCATGAAGAAACAGATGTATCAGCACTTATTTCAAAAAAAGATGTAGAACGTATAAATTCATGGGTGGAAGAGGCAGTTAAGGAAGGAGCTAATGTTGTATACGGTGGTAACAAACGTGATGCAAGGATTTTTGAACCAACTGTATTAACAAATGTTCCAGATTATGTATCTGTTCAGTGCCAAGAAGTATTTGGTCCACTTATGACTGTAAATACATTTAAAGAATTTGATGAGGCTTTAGAACAAGTAAATAATTCACGTTATGGATTACAAGCAGGTGTATTTACAAATGATCTATGTAAGGCAATGCGTGCAATTGATGAATTAGAAGTCGGTGGTGTCATGATTAATGATATTCCAACGTTCAGAGTAGATCATATGCCTTATGGCGGTGTGAAAGAGAGTGGCACAGGCCGTGAAGGGATTAAATATGCAATAGAAGAAATGACAGAAATGAAATTAGTGTGTATTAAAAAATAAAGTAGATCGAGCTTAAACACCGCAATAAAAAACGAGCAGGAAATGTTTACGATTCCATACTCGTTTTTTATTGTTTGTTTTACGTTTCTCGGAACGATTTCATTTAATCAAGTGTACCTTTTACTTCATTTCTTGTTTGAAAATATCATCCTCGACATAAATATGTTCTTTATCTACAGCAGTGCTATGAGAGAGTACTAAACCTATTGGTGTTTCAGTACCTTTATTTTGAACAATTGTAAAATGAATATTTTTTTCAGTTGCTAATTTAATGTATTTTGATAAATGTGGGTAAGCAATGCTTCCATTTAGGAATAGTTGTAATGATTGAGAAGAACGTATGTTACCCGTTACTTCTGTATACACATTACTTTGCATTACTTGACCGATTGTTAAAGCGATTTCTACACGCTCACGTAATGTAGTTAAGTACATATTACGTTCTTCTGGTTTGTTTTGCTTTTGGCCATATATGCCTTCTTGGAGATAGTCTTCCACATTTTTATTTACCATATTTTTCACACCTTTCACTTCTTATTGTACGCATGAATTAAAAAGGATGCAAAAAAAAGTAGTTTTGAACAGGAAAATAATTAAAAAAATGAGAAGAGAAAAGGGATATATGAATAAAACTTATTTATATAAGAAGGGAAAAATAAATTTTATCAACAGAAATTAACAAAATGTGACAACAATCTATTAACGAAATGTATTTTTTGTGTTAATATTCAAAATATAAAGGGTATTCGTCGTATGGAAATGGAGGGAATGGAGGTTTTTCCAATCGATAAGGATATTAAAGAAGTATTTTGTTCGCACTTGAAAAACAACAGGCACCAATTCGTAGAGAACTGGAAAAACAAAATGATAATTTCCGAAAAAGATCCATTTAAACAAGAGGTAGTTCAAAATGGAGCGAATTTATTAGAGTTAATTATTGAGCTTATTATGGAAGATAAAGACATTAATTATCTTCAGCCATTATGTGAGAAAATTGCCATTGAGCGTGCAGGGGCAGATGCGAATATTGGAGATTTTGTTTACAATGCAAATGTGGGAAGAAATGAACTTTTTGAAGCAATGTGCGAATTGGATGTAAGCGCTCGAGAACTGAAACCGATTATGGCCAAAATACATACTTGTTTTGACAAATTAATTTATTATACCGTTTTAAAATACTCAGAAATTATATCGAGGAATTTAGAAGAAAAACAGCAATATATAAATGAAACACATAAAGAAAGGCTTACGATTCTAGGGCAAATGTCGGCTAGTTTTGTACATGAATTTCGTAATCCGCTAACTTCGATTATGGGATTTGTAAAGTTATTGAAGACAGATCACCCTAATCTATCGTATTTAGATATTATTTCACATGAATTAGATCAATTAAATTTTAGGATTTCGCAATTTTTACTTGTATCGAAAAAAGAAATGTGGAATGAATCTGAACGTTTTTTGGTAAATGACTTATTTCAAGATATTATACAATTCTTATATCCAAGTTTAGTTAATGCAAATGTTTTGATTGAAAAGAATTTGCCGTATCCTATTCCACTCGTTGGTTACCGGAGTGAAGTGAAGCAAGTAGTTTTAAATATTTTAATGAATTCGATTGATGCTCTTGAATCGGTGAAAGAAGAGCGGAAAATTATCATTGATGTATTTGAAGAGGATCAGGCTGTTCGCATTGTTATAAAAAATAATGGACCTATGATTCCAGCAGACAATGTAGAGACTATTTTTGAGCCATTTGTAACTACTAAAAAGCTAGGAACTGGTATTGGACTATTTGTATGTAAACAAATTGTAGAAAAACATAAAGGATCCATATTGTGTCGTTCGGATAACGATTGGACAGAATTTCAAATTACGTTTCAAAAGTAAACAGTCTACACCATGCGAATGGTGTAGACTGTTTTAATTTGTAAGTATAACGGTTTCTAATTTTGGATCCTCAGTTGAATAACCAACTATTGAAATTGTGTAAATTGTATTTGGTTCAACGTTGAATTTTGGAATGGTTAATAGTACTTTTTTTGTATCAGCAAGTGAAACTTCAATATCTGCTGTACCAGGGCTAACTTGTAAAAAATCTGTTATTTGCTTAAAGAGTACATTTTCAAATAAATGATCCCCATCTTTTAAATTTACATTTACAACTGGAGTGTCTGGTGAAAAATGTGCAAATCGTATTTTTGCTTGACCAGATGGTAAATGAGTATTATCAAGAATGGGTTGTAATTGGAGATGATTATCGCTATTGACCGCTGCAAGGGTATAAGTGTGATTCCCCATTATTGGTACTAATGCTGAAAATATTGGAGTTTCGTTTCCGACAGGGACAATATCAATACGGTATTTACCTTGCACTAATGATAAATACGGACTGAATTGTTTAAAAGAAATATTTTTAATAACCTTTTGTCCGTTTATTATAATATCAACTGCTGGTGTATGGGGAGCTGTGTGGAAGATTCTCATATGTGACGGTAAAGTCGCTTCTTGTGAATCTCTCTTTTCATATGCTTGTACAAGTTTTGTAATTGCATCATAGTATTTCATATAGATTTCTACATATCTTTTAGGATTGTTATATTGATAGTAACGAGCGAGCTGTTCGTAACGTGCAGCTTCTTGGCCGTATTTTTCAATTTCGGATTGAGTCATGAACATTCCTCCTTTATCATCATTACAAATATATGCGAAGCTAGAAAGAGGTTATGCAAAAAACTTGCCTTTCTAGAAGGAAAAGTTTAAATGGGGATTTTTTTATTTATAGGCAAACACACATACAAATCGATAATTGTCCTACATAAATTATAAAGGAAAGGTAGTTTGACTTTGATGGAAGGAGTGGAACCATTAGGATGGGGATATCCCCATAGTTATTGGGAATGAAGTTATGGAGGATTTGGTGCTATAGGCTGTGGGACGAATTATGGATTTGTATTATGAGTATTTCTATTAATTTTAGTGATGCGTTGGATAAGGTAATACCGATAAAAGAGCGTCGTGCCGAACTGATTAATGTGGTTAATCGGTTCTTTTTTTATTGTTCTAAACAGGTGGTACTATTTGTTAAGAAATAGTTATGATAAATGAGGCGAAGTAAAATGTCGAATTTTGTTTGAAAATATGCAATATAAAGTAGGATAATAGGAAGGAGAATAACGGGAGTTTCGTCGAAGTTTACACAATGTCAGCAATTGAGGAAAGTTGATATTATATTAAAAAAATATTCAATTTGCTGTTATCTTAAATCAGGAAGGGGTATTTAAGCGTACAGGTAGGGTTGGTCTTCACTTTCAGTTCTGAATTTTCTGTTTTTAAAATGATATTTAGCAGTCATTTGTATATTTTATAATAGTTTTTTGATAAATTCACTGCTTTTGCAGAGGATTCTTTTTTATGAAAGAAACGTCAATTTTCTTCATATACATATACAAATTGGAGAAATGGGGGAGCGCTATGCGCGATTACTTAATTAAACCACTTGTTGGTCAGCCGTATCCGATGATTTCACATGGAAAAGGCGTGTATTTGTATGATCAAAACGGAAATAAATATTTTGATGGTTCGTCTGGAGCGATTACGGCAGGTATTGGACATGGCGTAGCAGAGATAGCAGAAGTTATAAAAAAACAGGCAGAGGAGATCGCTTTCGTTTATAGATCACAGTTTACGAGTGAACCAGCTGAAAAATTAGCGAAGAAGTTAAGTGATTTATGTGTAGGAGATTTGAACTGGAGCTTTTTTGTGAATAGTGGTACGGAAGCAAATGAAACAGCTATGAAAATCGCAATTCAGCATTTTCAGGAGCGTGGCATTCAAGGGAAACATAAAATTTTGTCACGGTGGATGAGCTATCACGGGATTACAATGGGAGCTTTATCTATGTCTGGGCATCCACTGCGCAGACAACGTTTCGTTTCTATTTTGGAAGATTATCCGACTATTCCAGCTCCATACTGTTTTAGATGTCCTGTACAAAAGGTATATCCAACATGTCAACTTTCTTGTGCGACTGAACTAGAAAGAGCGATTGATCGAATTGGTGCAGAACATATTGCAGCTTTTATTGCTGAACCGATTATCGGAGCTGCTGGAGGAGCGGTTGTCCCACCGAAAGAATACTATAAAGTAATTAAAGATATTTGTAGTCATTACGATATATTATTTATTGCGGATGAAGTAATGACTGGACTTGGTCGTACTGGTGCATGGTTTGCGATGGAGCACTGGGGTGTAGAACCGGATATTATGACCCTTGGTAAGGGGCTAGGAGCAGGTTATACACCAATGGCAGCAACAGTTGTAAGTGACCGTGTTATGGAGCCAATTTTACGTGGATCACGTTCTGTAATGAGCGGGCATACGCTTAGTGCAAATCCATTGTCTGCAGCAACGGCTTTAGCTGTTATTGAATATATGGAGAAACATAATTTACCTGAAAAAACAGCAGAAAAGGGAGAGTATTTATTAAAAGGTTTGCAGAAAGTTCAGCAACAATCGACAATCATTGCCGATGTTCGTGGAAAAGGATTGCTAATTGGAATAGAATTGCAACCGTTCACAAAAGCGTCGGAGCTTATTTCAGTTGCTGCTAAAAATGGACTGCTCTTATACCAAGCTGTTTCAGGGCAAGCAGGAAAAGAGGATAGTGCACTGCTTGTTGCACCACCAATGACAACTACATATTCCGAGTTAGATGAATTACTTTCAATTTTTGTAAAGAGCGTGGAAGAGATGATGCAAAAAGGAGGGCATAGTATCGCATGACAACTATTACAAATACATTCGGTAAATTAAAAGAAATAGAGGAAGTAATTTCTTTGTTCCATGATGATATGACATTAATGTTTGGGGGATTTGGAGGAATCGGATCCCCTCCATCTTTAATTCAAGCTGTTTTAGATAAAGGAATTACAAATTTAAATTTAATAGGAAATGATACTGGATTTCCTGATGTAGGAATCGGTCGTCTTGTTACGAATGAAAGGGTTAAATCTTTAGTTACTTCTCATATTGGGTCAAATCCAAATGCGGGAAGACAATTAAATGAAGGAAGATTGCAAATTGAATTCTCTCCGCAAGGAACACTCGCAGAGCGTATTCGCGCTGGTGGTGTAGGGCTTGGTGGTATTTTAGTTGACGTTGGTGTTGATACGATTGTAGAAGAAGGAAAGCGTACAGTTGGAATGAATGGAAAGACATATTTAGTTGAAACAGCTTTAACGGCTGAAGTCGCAATTGTATATGCGAAAAAAGCGGATCCGTTTGGCAATCTTGTATTTGATAAAAGCGCTCGTAATATGAATCCACACGTAGCTATGGCTGGTGACATAACGATTGTAGAAGCAGAAGAAATTGTTCCACTTGGAAGTTTAGATCCAGAAGAAATTGTCGTCCCAGGTGTATTTGTAAATTATATCGTGCCATCGGAAGGAGTGAATTGGAAATGGGTATGGGCGTAGAAGTAAGAGATAAGATTGCAAGACGTGCAGCGAAAGAAATTCAGAATGGTATGCTTGTAAATTTAGGTATTGGAATTCCATCGCTTGTACCGAATCATTTGCCAGAAGATATGAATGTTATGTTTCATGCGGAAAACGGTATTGTTGGTATGGGACCAACGCCAAGTAAAGGGAATGAAGATGAGAATTTATGTAACGCAGCTGGTTTACCAACATCTCTTATTACAGGAGCAAGTTATTTTGATAGCTGCATGGCGTTTGGCATGATTCGAAAAGGATTACTTGATGTTACGATACTTGGTTCGTTACAAGTAAGTGAAAATGGTGATTTAGCGAACTGGATTGTACCAGGAAAACGCGTTCCAGGTATTGGAGGAGCGATGGATTTAGCGCAAAAAGCGAAGCGGGTCGTTGTTGTGATGAATCATGTTGATAAATACGGAAATGCAAAGATTGTTTCGGAATGTACATTGCCATTAACTTCGAAAAAATGTGTAGATTTAATTATTACAGACATGGCTGTCATGGAAGTGACCCAAAGAGGACTTGTCTTACAAGAATTAATGAGTCCATATACTGTAGAAGATGTAAAACGACATACGACAGCTGATTTTCATATAAGCTCAAATTTACTAGTAATTGAATGAGGGGAGTTGTAATATATGGAGCAATTAAAAAAACAAGTTTGTGATTATATTGAGGGTCATGAAGAAGAGAGTGTAAAATTTTTAACACGATTAATTCAAGAAAAGAGCGTATCTGGTGATGAAAGTGGTGCGCAGGCAATTGTTATTGAAAAGTTGCGTGAGTTAGGTCTAGATCTTGATATTTGGGAGCCTGCTTTTAATGAAATGAAAGATCACCCTTATTTCGTATCACCTCGTACAAGTTTTACAGATAGCCCGAATATTGTAGCGACTTTAAAAGGAAGTGGCGAAGGGAAATCTATGATTTTAAACGGGCATATTGATGTCGTGCCAGAAGGGGATGTAAATCAGTGGGACCATCATCCATATAGTGGAGAGAAAATAGGAAACCGCATATATGGACGTGGAACAACAGATATGAAAGGCGGCAATGTTTCACTTATGCTTGCGATGGAAGCGATTATTGAATCTGGTATTGAACTAAAAGGTGATATACATTTTCAAAGTGTAATAGAAGAAGAGAGCGGTGGGGCAGGAACATTAGCTGCTATTTTACGAGGATATAAGGCAGATGGCGTTATTATTCCTGAGCCGACGAATATGAAGTTTTTTCCGAAACAACAAGGATCAATGTGGTTTCGTCTACATATAAAAGGAAAAGCAGCACATGGTGGTACACGTTATGAAGGAGTAAGTGCAATTGAAAAAAGTATGTTTGTTGTAGAGCATTTGAGAAAATTAGAAGAGAAGAGAAATGGTCGAATTACAGATCCGTTATTTAAGGGGATTCCGATTCCAATTCCAATTAACGTTGGGAAAATTGAAGGGGGAAGCTGGCCAAGTTCTGTTCCCGATTCATTAATTTTAGAAGGAAGATGTGGTATTGCGCCGAATGAGACTATAGAGGCAGCAAAAGAAGAGTTTGAGGGCTGGATTGGTGAATTAAAAGATGTGGATAGTTGGTTTGTAAAAAATCCTGTAGAAGTAGAATGGTTTGGGGCTAGATGGGTTCCTGGTGAACTAGAAGAAAATCATCCACTTATTACAACGCTTCAACATAACTTTGTTGAAATCGAAGGGAACGAGCCGATTATAGAAGCTTCGCCATGGGGAACAGATGGAGGTTTGTTCACACAAATAGCTAACGTACCCACGATAGTATTTGGTCCAGGAGAGACGAAAGTAGCACACTATCCAAACGAATATATAGAAGTTGATAAAATGATTGCTGCCGCAAAAATAATTGCATGTACATTACTAGATTGGTGTGAGGTGAAAAAATGAAATACTATGAATCTTTTAGTGAACAGACAAAGCATTATACAGTAGAAGGGGTTTTAGATTATTTTAATAAACGTATTAGAGTTGATCACTATACAGGAAATGTTGAAAGCATCATACAAACAATCGATGAATTAGCAAAGAAACATTCTTTCACTAAATGTATTATTAAAGGAAAGGGAGAGCATGTTTCAACATGGCTCTCTTTCGGTTTCTTACTGGAAGCAACGATACCTCATTATTTTCAAGGGCACGATGCGCACTTCTTCGTGAAATATCATAATGATGAAAGACGAAATAGTATTCATTGGACTGAGGAAGATACTATTTTAAGTGGTGTAAAAGAAAAAGAAGTGAAAGAAAAAATAGTCCCAGAGGAATTTGTGTTAAGAAAAGCGATAGAAGAGGATGCGGAAGAATTAGCAATTGTCTTTGGAAAAGTATTTGAAGTTTATCCGACACCTTTAAATGATGGGAATTATGTAAAGCAGACGATGAAGGAAGACGATACAATTTACTATGTTTATGAATTCGAGGGGAAAATTATTAGTACAGCATCTGCTGAAATGAACGTGAAAGAAGGTAATGCAGAATTAACGAATTGTGCTACATTACCTGAATATCGAAAACATGGTTTCATGAAAAGTCTGTTAATTAAATTGGAGGAAGAGCTCCAAGAAAATTCTATTTTTTGTTCTTATACAATTGCTCGCTCGCTATCTTTCGGTATGAATGCAGCCTTTCATCAATTAGGCTATACATATACGGGAAGGCTTGCGAATAATTGCTACATTTTCGATAAGTTGGAAGATATGAATATATGGGTGAAAGATTTATCAAGCTATTCGAAAGCAGTAAGACTCCCGCCTCAAAATTCGGCTGTAAAGCAAAGAAGTTAAGTGGGAGTCGGGTTAATAATAAAGCCCCACTGATTAAAGTTTCACTTAACCATAAATAAGCAATAAAAATATATATACATTTCATCAAAATAATAGAACGGAATCGTCATGCTTATAATCGCACAGAGGGTGCCGGAAATTCGGCGTTGAATTTGCTGGATTTTCGGCAAAAGGGGGGATGACATTGCTAGCAGTTTCGACACAGGAAGTCATTGAAGCGATTTTGGGCAGTATAGATGAGGCCATACATGCAGTAGATGAAAATGGGATTACAATATTTTATAATACAGTTGCTGCAAAACATGATGGATCTAAAATTGAAAATGTGCTAGGAAAGCATTTATTAGAAGCATTCCCGTCATTATCCAGAGAAACAAGTACGTTGATGAAAGTATTAGATACAAAAAAACCAATCGTACACCAAGTTCAACATTACCAAAATTTAAATGGGGAAGACGTTTGTACGGTCAATACAACGTTACCTATTTTAATAGATGGAAATATTGCTGGTGCTGTAGAAATTGCGAAAGATTATTCTACTATTCAAAAGCTTACTGATACGATTGTAGATCTACAATCGAAAATAAAACGATCGACTAGCAAAAAAACGGTGAAAAAGCATGTTGCATTCGAGACAATTGTAACTGATGATTCCCGCTTTAAACAGACGAAAGAGTTAGCACAAAAAGTAGCGCCAACCGATGCGAATGTTTTAATATATGGTGAAACTGGAACGGGGAAAGAGCTATTTGTGCAAGCGATTCATGAAGCTTCTAAACGGAAAAATAAGCCGTTTATTGCACAAAACTGTGCAGCTTTGCCAGAGTCGCTATTAGAAAGTTTGCTGTTTGGCACGACAAAAGGTAGTTATACAGGGGCAATCGAACGAGCAGGATTATTTGAACTTGTAGATGGAGGGACATTATTTTTAGATGAACTGAATTCAATGCCGCTTGATTTACAAGCAAAAATGCTACGTGTATTAGAAGATGGAGTTATTCGTCGCATTGGTGATAATAAGACGAGAAAAGTAGATGTTCGTGTTATTACTGCAATGAATCAGCCTCCAGAAGTATGTTTAAGAGAAAATAAAATTCGCACTGATTTATACTATCGATTAAATGTGTTTTCATTATATATCCCGCCGCTTCGCGAAAGAACTGAGGATGTACTGTTATTAGCGTCTTACTTTTTGAAAGAATATAATAAAAGTTATAAAAAAGGTGTACTTCAAATTGATAAGGAAGCGAAAGAAAGATTACAAGCTTATCAATGGCCTGGAAATGTTCGTGAGTTAAAGCATACGATTGAACATGCTGTCATTATTACAGAAGGGAATTCGTTAACAGCAAATTGCTTGCCACGAACATTTCGGAAAGAGAAACTTCCGAAGAAGAAAAGTATATTACCGCTTAGGGAAGCTCTTCATCAAATGGAAAAGGAATTAATAGATCAAGCGTTAATTGAAACGGAAGGGAATATTTTGCAAGCAGCAAAAATGTTAGGTATTCCGCGTCAAACGCTTCAATATAAACTGAGCAAGTACGACAAAACCGCCGAATAATCGGCGGTTTTTGTGTGTTTGCACCAATAAAAGAGCGTTTACATATATAACAAGTAATGAATATGATAGTAAATATCGTTTTAGTACAGCACTTAAAAATATTTATTCTCTTATATAATAGGGTATTTCTCGCATTTACTTATCAAGAATATGAAGTTGGCATAATTATTGCTTATATAAAGGATGAGCGTATAAAAAGGGGGAATAGCAATGTTACATGATGTATACAAACCAAATCGTCACTGGAAGGATATTGAATTATGGAAAGATGTTACAGAAGAACAATGGAATGATTGGGTTTGGCAATTAACGAATACGATCAAAACTTTAGATGATTTAAAGAAAGTAATTAACTTAACACCTGACGAAGAAGAAGGCGTTAAGATTTCAACGAAAACGATCCCGTTAAACATTACACCGTACTATGCTTGGCTAATGAATCCTGATGACCCACGCTGTCCGATTCGGATGCAATCAGTACCGATTTCGGAAGAGTTATATAAAACAAAATATGATTTAGAAGATCCTCTTCATGAAGATGAAGATTCACCAGTTCCAGGATTAACTCATCGTTATCCAGACCGTGTACTATTTTTAGTAACGAATCAATGTTCTATGTATTGTCGTTACTGTACACGTCGTCGTTTTAGTGGACAAATTGGAATGGGCGTACCGAAAAAGCAATTAGATGATGCGATTGCTTATATTAGTGAAACACCACAAGTACGTGACGTTTTAATTTCTGGCGGTGATGGACTTCTAATTAATGATAAAATTTTAGAATATGTATTAAAGAATTTACGAGCAATCCCGCATGTTGAGATTATTCGTATCGGAACGAGAGCACCAGTTGTATTCCCACAGCGTATTACAGAAAACCTGTGTAACATAATTAAAAAATACCATCCAGTATGGTTAAATACGCATTTTAACACTTCTATTGAGATTACAGAAGAATCGAAACTAGCATGTGAAATGCTTGCAAATGCAGGTGTTCCAATTGGAAACCAAGCTGTAATTTTAGCTGGAATTAATGACAGCGTTCCAATTATGAAAAAACTTATGCATGATTTAGTGAAAATTCGTGTTCGTCCATATTACATTTATCAATGTGATTTATCAGAAGGTATCGGTCATTTCCGTGCACCAGTTTCGAAAGGTCTTGAAATTATTGAAGGTTTACGTGGACATACGTCTGGTTATGCAGTACCAACTTTCGTTGTCGATGCACCGGGTGGAGGCGGAAAAATTGCGCTTCAGCCAAACTATTTAATTTCACAAAGTGCGGATAAAGTTGTTCTTCGTAATTTTGAAGGGGTTATTACAACGTATCCAGAACCAGAAAACTATATCCCAGGAAGAGCAGAAGGCTACTTTAAAGAAATTTATCCGACTTATGAAGAGAAACGTTCTGATATCGGCGTTGCAGGATTGATGAGTGATAAGAAATTTAATCTTGTTCCAGATGATTTACAACGTATGAATCGCCGCAAAGATTATGAAGTCAATGAAACGCATGCTTCTTTAAAAGATAAACGTGATAAGCGTGATCAATTAAAAGATAAAAAATATCAAGCACAAATAGCAAAGTTAGATGATGACAAAAAAAATGAGGGTGACGTAGTATGAATTGTATGTGGTGTGACAGTACAGAAGCGAAAGAAAGCTTGAATACTGTATATTGGGAATTACCAGATGGTACGAAAGCCATTGAAATCCAAGAGACACCATGTATTACTTGTTCCTCATGTGGAATGGACTATCAAGCAGACCATACTGTAAAAGAAATTGAAGATCAGTTGTTTTTAATTTATACGAAAGATTTGCCAAAACAACTAACATACGAAGAGTTGATGGGAAGACCACGTTTATTAAAAAGGAATTATTTCGACTTTTAACCAGCTTTTATGCTGGTTTTTTTCTTTTTTGCCTTGTATAATGTACCCAAGTTAGAAAGGTAGGGAATATTTTTGAAAAAGACATTTTACCATTATATGATGAAGCACCGTGCAGCTTTATTTAAAAATGAAATATCAGATTTAGCAGAGGCGATGTATGATGATTTAAGTTTTCCGAAGCAATCTGAAGACTATGATGTAATTAGTTCATACTTAGAGTTAAGTGGAATGCTAGAAAGTATGTCTATATTTGATGATGCATGGGATTTATATATACAAGAGAGATAACGATATGAAGTTTTAGGAAAATGAAAGCATAATGAATACATTACTTTGAAAGAAGTGAAGTATTCATTATGCTTTTTTATTTACAATACGTCTTGCTGTTAGAACATAAATGAAAAGTGAAAGCTAGTTTAAATACTAGCTTTTTTAAGTTATATACAAATTCTACTTTTTTATTGAAAAAATTTATGAATATAAGCTTCTGTGATAAGCGTTTTTATGTAGGTTGCATATACTGTTATCAAAATCACGACGTTTAAAAAAGGAGAGATATTGATGGCAAGGAAAAAACAACCTAAATATAACGTAGGGGACATAGTCGTGATTACGCTATATGGAACCGTTGGGAAAGTTACAAATATGAAAGTTTTAGATGGAGTTTACGTATACGAAGTAAATAATCACGATGGGTTTTACGTTGAGCAAACTTTGCAGCATGTAACAGAGCAAGAAATGAAAAAGGGCGACACAGAGTGGATTGAATTAAATTATAACTTTACGTTTGGTGATCTCGTGCAAGTAACTGGATATGATAAAGATGTTTTTCGTATTGTTGGTTTTCGTACAGAAGTATGGAGATATAAAAATGATGCATGGGAAGATACTATATATGAATTGTCACGAATTACTGATGGTGAATGGTTAGAAGCTGATGAATCGGATTTAACATTACTTGCCAATGCACAAACGGCAAATGCAATTTTGAAGAAAATGAAACAAGATAAAGCGGGTATGAATAAATTAGATTTAGGAAAATTGAAGTCAATTAACAATTCGAAAAAAGTAAGTGTAAAGACGAATCGCCAAGAAATTATTGATGGGTTATTAGATATTTATAATGATTATCATTTATTATTCGATACATTTAAAGATGAAGAATATAAAATTGTTATGGATGTTGTTCAAAATTATTTAGTTAAATTGACAGAGAAAAAATAGTTAACTAGAAAGAGAGAATAAATTGAACAACAACATATGCAGTATAAGGTATGCCTACAATTATTAAAAAAATAAAAAGCCATTTAATAAGAGAGTCTGCCCATTTATCTTCATGCATGAACTCTTCTTTTGTTTGCTCTACTTCGTATTGGTATTCCATTATTATTTCCCCCTTTGGATAGCTTGTACTAACATCGTATGCCCTTTACCTACATGATATGACTTATAAAAAAAGAAAAACTATTTTTCTAATCTCATATACATAATTTTGAGATTTTTTCATAAAACAGAAATAAAGGAGTGATGCTCATGAAGGAAATTGAAGTCGTAATTGACACGGAAGAGATTGCGGAGTTTTTTTATGAGCGACTAATTGAAAGAGGGTACGTTCCAAAAAGAGAAGAAATTGAGGACCTGGCAGATATTACATTTGAGTATTTATTAGAGAAATGCATGATTGATGAAGTTTTTGATGAAGAGGAAGATTGAAAGTAACGGCGGGCTTAACTCGTCGTTTTTTACTCTTTACAAACTTGTCACAAATATAGACAAGAATTGTTGGTATAATTAAAAGAAAATTTTATATAAGAGGTGAAGGGATGTTCAAAAAAATTATTGATTCTTTATTAGGAAAGAAAAAACATCGTTCGTATTCAAGTAGTGATTATCGTCATAGAGGGCGCTCGTATTCAAGTAGCGATAATAAACGACGTTCATCTGGTTATGGGCATCAGCATTATAAAAGAAAACGTAAAAGCCGTAGCTTCTTTTCAAGTAGCTGATGAAATGGCGTCGTATACTAGCTTTATTTGATAGACCACTGCGAAAAAATACAATCGTTGCAGAGCGTTATAAGATTGAATCAGTAATTGGAATGGGCAGTTATGGGGTTACATATGTCGTTAATGATTTACAAATAAATAAATATAAAGTCTTAAAACAATTAAGGCAAAGTAAACAAAGATATGAGTCTGGTAGAAAATCATTTGAGCAAGAGAAAGTGATTTTACAAACATTAAATCATGCGTCAATTCCTAAGCTACATGACCATTTCATATGGGAGAAAAAGAACTTTTTTGTGATGGAGTATATGCCAGGGGAAAATTTCGAAGATCATATTTTCTTAGATGGGCAAGTATATGATGAACGTGAAGTTTTTGAAATTTTATATGAAGTACTAGGAATTGTTTCGTATTTTCATAGTAAAGGTATCATTCACCGAGATTTACGTATTCCAAACATATTAATGAAAGAAAATCAGATTAGTATTATTGATTTTGGATTGGCTAAATTGAAAGGTGAGGGTGATGAGCGAGCTATAACTTATGAAGGTGAACAAGCTTTGATGCGAGAAGTTCACTTTCGTAGCGATTTTTATGCTCTCGGTCATTTCGTATTATTTTTATTGTATGCTAGTTATGAATCGACTGAAAAAAAGGAAAAACCTTGGTATGAAGAGTTAGTGCTGGAAGAATATAATCGCGACATGCTGATGCGAATGTTACAAATGAAAGCGCCATACTATGAAAATGTACAAGATTTGAAAAAAGATGTAGCTTACGCTTTAGAAAGGATGGAGACCCCATGTTTCAAAAGTTTTTAGCAAGCGTTGGAATTGGAAGTGCAAAAGTAGATACTGTTCTTGAAAGAGATGAGTATACAGTTGGAGAAGAGATAGTAGGGAAGGTTCATATAACTGGAGGTTCAGTTAGCCAAGAAATTGAAAGCATTTACTTAACGTTGTCGACGTCATATGTAAGAGAAGTGGATGATAAAAAAGTAACGGCAACGTATGATTTGGAGCGAGTTCGTTTAACAGATCCATTTTCTGTAGAGCCAAATGAAAAAGTGGAAATTCCATTTTCATTTTTAATGCCAATTGAAGCACCACTAACACTTGGAATGAAAACGGTTTGGATTCATACAGGCCTTGATATTAAACGTAGTATTGATCCAAGTGACCGTGATTATATTCAAGTGTTGCCGAATGCACTATTGAACAGTGTATTAAATAGTGTAAATCAATTAGGTTTTAAAGCGCGTCATGTAGAATGCGAAGAATTACCGTATCGATTACGTAAGCAAGTTCCATTCGCGCAAGAATTTGAGTTTATTCCAGTCTCCGGAGAGTATTATGGGAAATTAGATGAATTAGAATTATTAATTTTGCCAAGTGCCCACGACCGATTAGAAATTATTATGGAAGTAGATAGAAAATCACGTGGATTGGCTGGTTTATTCGCAGAAGCGCTTGATCTTGATGAGAAGGTTATTCGCTTTACAGTAACAAACGAAGATATTCCAACGATGCAGCAAAAAATTAACAATAATATTTTTTAATAAACTATGCATAAAAAAGAAATGGGGAGGAAAACTAAAACAACCGCTCCATTTTTTTGCATAGTGAGGTTATGTATGTGAAACGATACCGACATTTATACTTGTTAAGTTGTACACTACTCATTTGTTTTGTCGCACTATCACTTTCGTATCATACCGCTTGTATTGAAAAATTTGATAATGTAGTCGCACACTTTATTCAAAGTTTCCGAAACGAGTATTTGACAACCTATTTTACTTGGGTGTCCTTTATCGGTTCAAAAAGAATATATTTCCCGTTACTCATTATACTTGTAATGTATTTTCTTCTTAGAAAAAAATATTAAGTGCATTACTTCTAACAATTAATTATTACGGATCACGTTATTTGAACAGTATGCTCAAACTATGGTATGAACGAGCACGACCTGATGTGACGCAGCTTGTTACAGCAACTGGATATAGCTTTCCGAGCGGTCATACGATGAATGCTACTGCTTTTTTAGGATTTATTGCATACGTCACAATTACAGAAGATCGTATTTCATTGCATAAAAAGTTGCTGATTATTTTTATAGCAAGCTTCGTTGTATTATCTATTTCAGTTAGCCGAATTTATCTTGGCGTGCACTATCCATCTGACATATTAGCCGGATGGGCAGCGGGCGGTAGCTGGCTCGTTTTATGTATTATATTTCATAAGGCGTTCATTAAAAAAGAACCTATGTCATAATAGGTTCTTTTTGCATGGGCTCCACATGAATATGAGCATGGTAAATTCCGAATTTTTTTCGAAGCATATCTTCAATATTGTCAGTAATACAATGGCTTTCGCTAACATCCATTCGAGCATCTACTTCAATTGTAATATCCACATACGTTTGGTTCCCATACATACGAGCACGAATATCTACAATATGTTCTACACCTGAAATATGCCCTATAGCATCAGCGTATTCATCCATTTTTTCAGGATCAATTCCATCCGTTAGCATATGAGAAGCTTCTACGAAAATTTCCCACGCGGTCTTACAAATAATAAGACCGACAAGTAAAGCTGCAATAGGGTCCAAAATAGGCATTTGGAACTGTGCTCCGACTATACCTACTACTGTACCAATACTTACAAGAGCATCTGATAAATTATCTTTTGCAGCAGCCTCTAATGATTTACTTTTTGTTCGCATTGCAATCTTTTTCGTATACTTGTATACACCGTACATAACGACAGCAGAAAATAAAGCTACCCATGCAGCAAGTACATTAGGTGCTGCTTGTTTCGGATTGAAAAACGATTGAATTGCACTAATAACAACTTCTAATCCGACCGTTGCCATAATAAAGGAAGCAACAAGTGATGCGATTTGTTCTGCACGCGAATGCCCATATGGATGATCTGGGTCACGAGGCTTACGAGAAATTTTCAGGCCAATTAATATTGCTAAAGAAGCACCAATATCCGTTAAGTTATTCAAACCGTCAGCACGTAATGCGCTAGAGAGGGTAATATAACTGATGATGATTTTCATAGAGGATAAAAATATGTAGGCTATAATGCTGACAATAGCACCTTTATCAGCTTCTTTATGAGAAAGAGAATCCATTTTAATCACTCGCCTTTCTACAAGGAATTTCTTTCTATACATAGAGTATCAAACGAAACTCGTGTGGGTCTATACAAACATTGTTGACGTTTTATAGCTTTTTAAGAAGGGGATAACAAAGTTTCGTTAAGGAAAAATATGTTGAAAAGTACAAAGTAGAAATTTATCCCGCTATTTGAGGGCAGTAAGACCCCCACCTCAAAATTCAGTTGGAGCAAAGAAGTTAGGCGGGAGTCGGGCTGCCCGTAAACGCCCGATTGGTGAAGGTTAATAATCAGTGGGGGATGAACAAAAACCCCACTGATTAAGGTTTCACTTTATTAAACAATTAATGATGATTATGGCAAATGGAAAGAGGGCGAGAATAATGATTCTCAAAATTTTTTTCATATATATTTTTCGCAAAATGACTCTTTGTAATTCCTCATGTGAGTAATATATAAGAAATGATAACAAAATTCTTCAATAAGAAGGGGAGAAAGCATTATAATATTCACTTTCCAGAAAGAGACAAAGGCAAAGAATAATTTAAAAACGAAAAAAACCTCTGATGATTTTTCAGAGGTTTTTCGTTTCTTAGTATGCTTCTAAAAACTCAGTAACTTGCTCTTCCGTTTTTGCATTTGCACTATGTAAGTGACCTAACTTTTCGCCATTTTGATATACAAGTAGGCTTGGAATACCCATTACTTGATACTCTTCAGCAATACTTGGGAACTCATCTTTATTAATAGAATACCATTCAAATTTATTGAACTCTTCCATTACATCTCCGATAAAGTTGTCCATACGCACGCAATCTGGGCACCATGTAGTAAAGAACTTAACAACTACTGGCTCCTCGCTTGCGATGATGTCTTTGAATTCCTTGTCAGACTTGATTTCTCTCATGTTTTTGACTCCTCTCAATGTCACACGGATAAGTTAGTATTTTTATGCAAAATCCGTGATTGCAAACATTTTGCAAACATTAGTGTTTTTGAAATAGATTGTTTGCAAAATCTTCGACTGCTTTTTCTTGTAGGCCTGGTACGACATGTGAGTAGGTGTCCAATGTGATGCCTACTCTTTTATGTCCTAATCGTTCACTGACAATCTTCGGGTGAATACCTTGTTTCAACATTAATGTTGCATGAGTATGCCTTAGATTATGGAACCGAATATCAGGAACCCCACTTTTCTTTATAAGCTTTTTCCAGAGCTGTGTCAAACTTCTGAAACGGCAGACCAAATCGTAGTCATTATAGCTTTCATCATATCGCTCTTTTTCCTCAGAGATTTTTTGCAGATGGTCATTTAGTGCCATTAAAGTAATGTCAGGTAAAATCAGCAATCTCTTTCCATTGTAGACCTAAGATTTCACCTTTACGCATTCCACATGTAATAGCAAGAAGATAAGCGATATAATAACGCTTTTCTTTTGCATGTTCTAAAAAACGAAGATCTTCTTCATCGATTAAAAAACCAGGGGGTTAACGCTGATTTAGTGGAGAGAGCTCATTATATCACTCTTTCGGAGGAGGTGAGTTAGGATGCGGAAATGGTTAAAGAAACTATTTTCGAAAAAACGCCCACCCTGCATTGTTCGTGAGGAACAAGAAGGTGAGCTTCAATTAAACGAAACTGATAGGATCTGTGAAAATTGTGCCCAAATTATGCATGGAAAAGGTATTGAAAGAGATGAATAGTACTCTTTACATCTTATTCCATATATAACAAAGCTGGTTAGCTTCTGATTCAAGCGCTATTAAATGATCATTATTAATAGAGTTATTCGTATACATTCTGTTCTTTTGGATGTTAAGAACCGTATAATTCACATCGTTATGTTCATTTGAAAATGTCGATTCGTTTAATAATGTCAGCGTTGAGTTGATGTTGTATTTATCAATTCGCTCTTTTTTTCCTTTGAAAAACAGTTTGATAAGATGCGGCTCATCATTAATGAACAAACCGAGTTCAGGCGATGAGCGGACGATTAAATCATCTGATATCCAATGTGATTTACCTGGATCGAACCAAGAGACGTCTTTGTTTTTAATAAATTTTTTGTACTGTTTTATGACATCAATGTAGTTTTGCTTTTTCTTCTGATCAACCGTTTGCACTAATGTTTCGAAACATTCAAAAGGTAGTTCGTTTTGATGAAATTTAATAACAGTGTCTCGTAATTGTTTCCAGTAATCAAAAGCTGGTTGGTATTCCGGTTGAGATTTTAGATTTTTTACAAAGTTTGTTTTAGCTGCACTACTTTTCAGTGTGAAGTCTAAAAATTGTGTAAGTCCTACTTTAATTTCTGCCATATTACACCCCCTTTTCAAACATTACTAATTCGATAATGGAAAGGAAAATCCTGCATTTTTTAAGGAGGTGAGCTAGATGCTAGAAAACCCGATGTCTATGCACAATGGCTATGGCAAAGCTGATCCGCAAGAACAAGAGGGAATTATTACAACTTCTATCGATATCGAAAAGTTACAAGATGTCATAAGTCGAGCGGTAGTGATTTTGCAGGAGTGTCCAGAAGATGCTGAACTTGATGATTTAAATGGGAGCATTAATGAAGCGTTGGAATTGTTACAAAAGTATTTGGGGCAATAAAAAAGGACGAGCAGTCGTACCTGCTGTCCTTTATAGGAGGAAAATTATTCTGGACTAGAACTACGAATAACCAGAAAACGCGCTTTTAACCAGTGTTGTCAAAGATGTAATAATCTGTGCAACATAAAAGGTTAGTCGGAATTCAAAACACCAAAATGGCTTGCGTTGGTAAACAGGCTCAAAAGTAGTATATGCAAAATGAAAAATTCCATACAAAAAGCAGACAACAATTTTGGTTGTCTGCCTGTGAGTTGAATGAGTTAGCTAATTGTGATAAAATGCTTTCCCATTACAAGAAGAGTGAAGCTGCTAGTTCAAATAGCTTGTAGGTAGTATTTTCGATATCTAAAAAAATATACAGAGAAAGCAGATAGGTGAAGAACCTGCCTGCTTACTACTGTAACAAAAGAAAGAAGTACTAGCCGTGGATACGACGGCTTGAAAATAGTATGTATTTTTATTTAAAAAATATTCAAGGGGTGAAGAAACATGGATTGTTTGATAAATGGTGTCTATGAAATAGATAATGATTTTTTTGGTCCAATAAACTTTGCTAATGTTGTAGCTGTTTCATCCATAATTCAATTGAGTGCAGGGGATTTAGTCGAGATTTTTGCACAAAGTAGCGTAGCTGGAGTTATTAGTAATGTAGAAGATAGTACGTATTTTGAAGCTGCAAGATTCCCGTCTCCAAAAGTATAAGTGGTATGAAACCTTGTAAGTAATTTAATATCAGGACATTCCAAAATTTATACTCATCCTGTACGAGAACGGATAATTTATTTGTAGTGCATGAAGTATTTTAACGGTGTACAAGCTGTTTTGAAAGTGCTGGATAAATGAACTATATACTGTTAAATAGTGTCTGATGATTGTATACGAAACAGTCGAAGAAGAGTAGCGGTGTATGCAAAAAGAAATGCATGATGTTTAGGTAAAGAAAGCTTACTAGTTAGGGGATCTTACCGATTTAGTTTATGAAAAAAGGCCCTGTTGTCTCCAACAGGGCCTTTCCTAAAATGGCAAAGAGTAACTCTTACCTTACTCCTTGTCCATAGAATACACAAAAATTATACGTTTGTACAGGTCAATAATTTACAATAATAATATTTGAATATAATGCTTACAGGTAATTCTGAAGGATGAAAAAGTATTTGTTATAGAGTAAGTGTTGATTTTAAAGTGTTTTTAAGAGAATGTTTACAACTCAACGATAATAAAGGGATATTGAAATAATAAAATATGAAATATTGCATATCTCACTGAACAATATAATCTATTCAATAATAATAAAATCGTACAGAGGAGTTTTTTCTGAAAATCCGAGTTGATGAAACTAGATAATTTGTATTACTGATTTAACCATAATATTACATGAGTGCTTTGTTTTTAAAAGTTATACTTTCTCTTCGCTCTGCCTTATGGTGGAGCATTTTTATTTTTGTAATCGCAATAACCTGTCCAAACTTTCCAAGTCTAGCATACATATTATGCAGTAGTAGATTAGAAAGGAGCACTATATATGTCTTGTTATTACTACTGTAAGAATTGTGAGAGTTACCAAAAGAAAAATCATGATTGCTGTAAAAAAAGAAGTGATTATTATAATAAGTGCGGTAAAAGATGTGATGACTGTTCTTGCGATCATAAGGAGAATAACCTTGTAAGAGCATCTGCTTTTAGAGCTGTAAATACAGTTAATCAAAATCTTCCAGCTAATACTTTTGTTAAAGTATTATTTCAAAATGAACAATTTGATTTAGCGAACGAATATAACCCAGCAACATCAGATTTTACTCCGAAGACTAGAGGAGTTTATTCCGTAATTGGGACGATTGGTTTCTTTCCGAACGATACAAATTTAAATTATAGAGCGCGTGTAGAAGTTCGAGTGAATGGAAATGCGGCAATTGCTATAGATAACGACTTTTTTGGTCCAATAAATTTCGGCAATGTCGTAAGTGTTTCAACAATACTTCAATTAGATGCAGGTGATATTGTCGAGATTTTTGCACAAAGTAGTATAGATGGGGTTATTAGTAGTACAGAAGACGGTTCTCATTTTGAGGCTGCAAGATTCCCATCTCCAATTGTATAAATATTAAAAAGGAAAAAATTTTATTAACTCTGCTTCTCGGTGGAGTTTTTTAATTTCATAATAGCAATAGCTCGTCCAAACTTTTTAAGTTTATTTTGCATAGTATACAACAATAGATTTAGAAAGGGGATATAAATATGTCTTATTATTATTGTAAGCATTGCAATGGCTATAAAAAGACAAAGCATAATTGTTGTAAGAAAAGTACAGATTATTACGATAAGTGTTGTGATAATGAGAAAGATAAACTTGTAAGGGCATCTGCTTTTAGAGCGGTTAGTACAGTAGATCAAAATGTCACTGCAAATACTTTTGTTAAAGTATTATTCCAAAATGAACAGTTTGATTTAGCGAATGAATATAATCCAGTAACATCAGATTTTATTCCGAAGACTAGAGGGGTTTATTCTATTATTGGTACAATCAGCTTTGCACCTAATGATAGTAATACGAATTATAGAGCGCGTGTAGAAATTCGGGTAAATGATAATCCAGCTATAGCGATAGATAATGACTTTTTTGGTCCACCCAATTTTGCAAATGTCGTAGCTGTTTCAACAATACTTCAATTACATGCAGGAGATGTAGTTGGAATTTTTGCTGAGAGTGATGTAGATGGACTGATTATACAAAATGATCCAGGATTTATTAGTACGCATTTTGAGGCTGCAAGATTCCCATCTCCAATAAAATAAAAGACATGTTTGTGATTTATGGACTATTTTTTTAAAAAAGGCTCTACCTTATGGTAGGGCCTTTTAGTTAAAGGTGTTAAATTGTTAATATATTAAAATAAATTCATAAACACTTGATAAGCAACACCTAGAGTTAATACGATAGCTAACAGTTTTGCTACCCATCTCGGTGCATTTAAATTTAGTAAAAGGGAATGACATATACTAAATGTAATGCCGAGTGTTAAAAGAATTACGATAAGATATAAAATTAATAGGAATAAAGGTTGCTCTATGGAGCCGAAGTCAATTTTGGATGGATTCATGTAATATGTACCTCATTTTTTATTAATATATTAATGAAATAATGAAGAATACAGGGAATTGGAAGAGTAATGTAATAAATACTATAAAAGTAAATTTGAAGTTATGGATGGAGTAGATAAAATAATCTTTGAAAGACTATTCAAAGCCAACATTTGTTTAAGTTTAATATACAAGAACGAATGTTCTTGGTATACTGGAAAATAAAAAAGGTGCGTTTACATGACAAATTTTAGTAATATAATTGAAAAACTAGATGAAATGATTTACAAACCTAATAATCTATTAATTACTAAACGAAAAGAAGAAAAGCAAAATTCAGAATATGCAGGAGGGGTATTCCAGCTAAATAATAGAAGCATCCGATTTAGGGTATCAAAAATTACGCCTAATAAGATTGGACAATTTGTTTCTTTTTGGGAGAAGAATGCCTCCATGAGCAATCAGGCATTTTCTTATGATTCAGCTCCTAACCTTTTAGTTATCACTTGTATAGCGGATAATAAACTAGGACAATTTATTTTTCCAAAAGAGATTCTTCTAAAAGAAAAAATATTAAAAACTCAAAATCAAAAAGGGAAAATGGCTATGAGGGTTTACCCTATTTGGGATAAACCTATTAGTAATCAAGCTAAGAAGAGTCAATTGTGGCAACTTCATTATTTTGTCGATTTAAGTGATACTGAAAATGTAGCTACAGATAAATTATTAAACTTATATTCATAGCACATAATAAGAAAAAATTGAAATATTCAATGTTCGTTCAGATGATATTTGGAAATATTAACAGGGTAAGCCGTTAAGTAAAGAATAAAAAAGGAGCATACAAATAAAGTATGCTCAAAAAAAGATAGGTTTTATGAGTGGAGAATCTCCATATGATAATATATGCGCATTTCATTAATATGTGTAAAATATCAACAGAATATCAATTAATGAGTTATTTTAGTTTTTTAATGAAGTCATGTTTTGTGAAATGAAAAAGAGCCGTTTTGAAGTGACCCCTAAAAGTTAGACACGGTTATTTCATTAGGCTACTTGATCCAAATGAGTCCGGTATTGTACCGGGCTCATTTTTAATTTTGCCTTAATCCGTTTCTTATTATAATAATCTATATATTTTTCTAATTCTATTTTAAAATGCTCTATGCATTCAAATTCTTTTATATAGAGGAACTCCGACTTCATAATCCCAAAGAAATTCTCTATTACTGCGTTGTCGTAACAGTTTCCTTTTCGAGACATACTCTGTACGATAGCTCTTGATTCAAGTGTACGGACGTACTGTCTCATTTGATAATGCCATCCTTGATCCGAATGCATCAGTAGCTGGTGGTTTTCAGGTAAACGTTCTAATGCTTTCTCTAACATCTCTGAAACAAGTGAATACGCCGGTCTAGAACCAATTGTATAGGTAATAATCTCACCATTATACAAGTCTAATACAGGTGATACATACAGTTTTTCTCCAAATAATTTAAACTCTGTGATGTCTGTTACCCATTTTTGATTCGGTGCATCTGCATAAAAATTACGCTCTAAAATATTGGGTGCAATTTTACCGACTTTCCCTTTATAGGATTTATATTTCTTCATACGCACAACACACTTTAATCCAAGCTCTTTCATAATACGTTGCACCTTTTTGTGATTCACTTTCTGACCACGATTCGCTAACTCATCACGAATGCGACGGTAGCCATAACGACCTTCATTCTCCTCATAAATCACTTTAATCTCAGCTTTCAAATCGGCATCTACATCTGGGCGATTCATTTTCTTTACTAAATCATAATACGTGCTTCGTGGAATAGTAGCTAACTCCACGAGTGCCTTCACCGAATATTTATGCCTTAATTCATAGACTACTTGCGCTTTGTCTTGTTTAGTGACTTTTCCTTGTTTTGAACTAAGGCATTCAACTTTTTTAAGTACTCATTTTCCATTTCAAGCTGTTTAATACGTGCTTCAAGTGCTTCGACTGACCCTTCAGCTAAAGCTTGTTTTACTTGTTTATTTGACTCTTTTTTCATAGATGGACGCCCCTTTTTTTTAGATTGAAGGGCATCAATTCCTTGTGTTTCGAGTTGTTTTTTCCAAACAGAAATCGTTGAAGGGGCAGGAATGTTAAAGATAGCTGCCGTCTCAAATAAGGACATACCGTTTTCAATCATAAAGTTTAGTACGTCTAGTTTAAATTGTTGTGTGTAATTTGTACATCGTTTTAGAAAAGCTTCCACACCATTCTGCTTATATTGGTTTACCCAATTCAAAATGATTGTGCCACTTATACCGATCGCTCTACCCATTTCTCGATAACTTTCATTTCCGTTCAAATAACGTAGAACGATTTGTATTTTTTCATCAGCTGTAAATTTAGCCATAGAAAAACTGCACCTCCAATTGTTAGACTGTGTCTAACAATTGGGGTGCAGTTCATTTCTTTTGAAAGATGCGGCTCTTTTTATTATTTTGTTATCGTACTGTTCGAAATGATGAATCATAAAATTATACGATTAACAATTTGATAATGATCGGACTTCAGTTATATATTTCTTGAAGTCTGGATATTGAGATACAGTTTGGCAGGTAGGGGTGAATAGTTGATTAATTAAAGATACATTTGTAATTACTTCGTTACAAGGACCATAGAATGTAACTTTTAGCTTTGAATTCGGTGGAACTTTGAATACGATAGGGATTTTTTTCATTAAATAAACTCCTTACATAACAGAGGTTATATGTTTATTTCCTTTTAATTAGGAAGACATATTAATATAATATGTAATTTTTATTGTAGTTGATTATTACATATACTGTATGAGTTGATGTAATTTCTATTACGTATCAAAATAGTGTTGTGAAAAAATATATATCATGTTTATAAAAAGCTTAAAAACAGACTAATATGAGGGAATAAGCGTTAATTAACTTGTCTCTATATAATAAATTGTAAAAAGGCAGCTTTTTTTAGCTGCCTTTTTACAGGGAGATTGAAAAATCTTGGAGGTCATTCATGAGTATAAGCAAAAATTGCTTATATGTAGTATGTACATTATTTATAGTTTTATCCCAATATTTAGTATGAAATAAACGCAAGTTTATCGTTTACAAATGAAAAAAAGAAGGACTTATTTATTATGGATAAAAAGAAATTATTTAGTTTTAAAAAATGATGAAAATATATTTATTTGTCTTATAGAAGCTTGTTGCTATTAGGCGTATAGGTCTAGCAATAAAACAAGCTTTGAATAAGATAATAAAAAGGAGTTGATTAGTAATGGGTTATATTGTAGATATTTCGAAATGGAATGGAAATATTAATTGGGATATTGCAGCGTCTCAGCTAGATTTAGTTATTGCTAGAGTTCAAGATGGTTCGAATACGGTCGATTTTATGTATCAAGGTTATGTGAAAGAAATGAAGAAACGTAGTATCCCATTTGGGAATTATGCATTTTGCCGTTTTATATCTATTTCAGATGCAAAAAAAGAAGCGCAAGATTTTTGGAATCGTGGTGATAAAAACGCTAAATTTTGGGTGGCAGATGTAGAAGTTCAAACAATGGTAGATATGCAAGGCGGGACTCAAGCATTTATTGATGAATTACGCCGATTAGGTGCAAAAAAAATTGGTTTATATGTAGGACATCACACGTATGTATCATTTGGAGCTCGCAATATTGATGCTGATTTTATTTGGATTCCTCGTTATGGAGGGAATAAACCAGCATATCCTTGTGATATTTGGCAATATACTGATTCAGGAAATGTTCCTGGTATTGGAAAATGTGATTTGAATCAATTAATTGGGAATAAAAATCTTTCTTGGTTTATAGGTTCAAATCAAACAAATCAATCTAGTATTGGAGACAGTAAGCAACCAAATGGAATTGGTATTGCAGTTTCAAAATATGATGATGGATACGGAATTAATTTATATGAAAATCCTGCGAATCCGCAATTTATAGGAAGACTTACGAAAAAAATCCCATATTTAATCTATAAAGGTTATTGGGGAGGTGGCGAAAAAGATATGATTTGTTTAGGTGGTGAACAACAGTGGGCTAAGTTAGAACATTTTAATGTACAATGGTTTCATGCATATTCAAAGTACACACCTGGATATGAAATTAGAACGTACGATGGGCCAAACGGGAATGATACAGGTGCGGTCGATGGGAAGGTCCCTTATCGTATTTGGAATCGTCAAGATGGATATATAGATATAGGTGGGAACAAATGGATCAAAGAAGAACATGTGCAGATTAAATGATGTTAAAAAGTCGGCTTTATGCCGGCTTTTTTATTTAATAAAGCTTGTCTCTGGCATGAAGAGAAATACTTGCAGAAAACACATTGATTTCACAATAGCGCTGTATAGTTCCTAATATACATTTATCAAAGTGAGGTATTTGAATTGAAAAAGAAAAAGCTATTTATGGGAACTATTATTGCATGTGTGGCGCTAACATTGTCTGCGTGTGGTTCCTCAGAAAATGTTGCAACATCAAAAGTAGGAAACGTGACAGAGAAAGAGTTAAGTAAAGAATTAAGGCAAACATATGGAAAAAGTACTTTATCTCAAATGATGTTAAATAAGGCATTGCTAGATAAATATAAAGTTTCAGATGAAGAAGCTAAAAAACAAGTAGAAGCAGCGAAGGAACAAATGGGTGACAAGTTTAAAGTGGCTTTAGAGCAAGTAGGATTAAAGAATGAAGATGAATTAAAAGAGAGAATGAAGCCAGAAATTGCACTTGAGAAAGCGATTAGAGCGACTGTCACAGATAAAGATGTGAAAGATAACCATAAACCTGAAATGAAGGTAAGTCACATTTTAGTGAAAGATGAAAAAACTGCGAAAGAAGTAAAAGAGAAAATAAATAATGGTGAAGATTTTACTGCTTTAGCGAAACAGTATTCGGAAGATACTGGTTCAAAGGAACAGGGCGGAGAAATAGCTGGTTTTGCTCCTGGTCAAACTGTGAAAGAGTTTGAGGAAGCTGCGTATAAATTAGATGCAGGACAAGTAAGTGAGCCAATAAAAACATCTTATGGTTATCATATAATAAAAGTGACGGATAAAAAAGAATTGAAACCATTTGATGAAGTAAAAGATACGATTCGAAAAGATTTAGAACAACAAAGACTGCAAGATGCGACAGGTAAATGGAAACAACAAGTAATCAATGATCTATTGAAAGAAGCAGATATTAAAGTAACAGATAAAGAATTTAAAGATACATTTAAATTCTTAGATGAGAAATAAGGTTTAGAAGAAAAACAGAGATTTAGCATAATGCTATATTTCTGTTTTTTTATTTTCAATAGAAAAGGGAACTCATATAGAGTTCCCTTTTCGCGTTAGTGTGTGTGTTATAAATAGATAGTAAGACAATACAATATTACATTTAAATATTAAGAATTACAATAGTAAAATTTGGATGTAGATAAAAGGAATAAGCAATTAAATTCGCAAAATGTTGAAATGATAATGTTTTAGTTAATTAATTTTGTTAAATATAAACTAAATATATTTTCTTGGAGATTGAATTGAGGACATAATTTAAAGAATGGTACATATCATATTTATTGGAGTATAAATTAACTTTATAGGAAGTGACATGTTGAACATTTAGTACAAAAGGATGTTCTTAATGATGATAAGAATTATTTATCCCGCTATTTGTGGGAGTCTTACTGCTCGTAAAAGCCCGATTGGTGAAGGCTAATAATCAGTGGGTGATGGACAAAACCCCCACTGATTATTAGCCTTCACTTTATTAAAATAGGATGAATATTTTTATATTTACTAGATTATTAAATTAATTTGGGGGAGAATATATGAAAGTTATTTTTAAGAGAGAAGGCGGAGGGAAAATTTTTGAATCATCTAATGAAAATATAAGCGTTCTATTAGCTGTATTAAAAGAAACAAAAGGGATAAAGATTGGGATGGTTGAGTATGAAGTATTAGAATATAAACTGGAATATTATCGGAATCCGAAAAAAACAGAAACAGAGAGAGAATTACATATTATAATGCAACCCAAGCATATTCAATAAAGAAAGTGAAAAATTAATGAGTGTGAATCTTACTGCCTGCAAATAGCAGGATAAATGGTAGTAATTGTCGATATGTATGAAACTTATGAGGAATGAATTGTTTTACATCATAAGTTTCTAAAGCTTTGTAAGTTCGTTCATAATAAAAGTGTATGCTTTTGTTGAAGGATGGTTAATGAGATATAGCTGAAATTTGTATTCCAGAAAGAACGTTAGTTAGGATAGAAAAGTAAAATTAGAAATATAATTAGTTCAATAAAAGCGACTTCACATTAGGTGGAGTCGCTTTTATTGTTGCTACACGTATTCTATGATGCGATAGGAAGTGCAAAGAAATTTGATTAATAAAAGGGAGTAATAAATGAGTATGAATAAACTTCATATATTAAAGTTGCATTTTGTTTGAAAAATTTACATGTTGCACTTCCGTAAGAACGTTAGTTCGTGTATAATTAGAACGAATGTTCTTTCGAAGTGGCGATGTCTACAAATTCATAAATAGTTTTGAATTGGAAAGCTACGCTACATATAAATAAGAGATGGATAAAGTGTATTTAGAAATGAAATTAGTGAGGTAACATGGTCACAGTTTCGAACCATGTTGGAATATAAAGCAAAATGATACGGCAAACAAGTCATTGTCGTATCGAAAACATTTGCTTTAAGCCAATTATGCTCTTGTTGTTGATATCAAAACAAAGACGTTAAAAATCTAAACCTACGTAAATGGGACTGCCCTTCTTGTAGTACACATCATGATAGGGATATTAACGCAAGTATCAATCTAAAGAATGAAGCGATAAGGCTTCTAACCGCAAGGACTGCGGAGATAGCCTAATAAATTAGAGTTCGATAGAACTCTTTACTTAGGAATCCCCCACTTCTAAACGAAGTGAAAGTGGGGGAGTTCAAGAATGGATAGATATAGAAAATTGAGGAGTAAAGAAAATGAATTATGTAAAGGTACAGGAAAAAGGAAGAGAGTGGGTTCCATTTACAGTAATGTCGGAACAATTATTAAGTATGAGAAAAATTATTGGAGAGAAATTAAAATTCCAAAGGCCACTAATAACGAATGAAGCGAAAGAAAGCATTTCAGACAAATTATTAACTTCATTATTGTCTGAAAAAGAGATGTTAGTGACCTATTTTGAAGAAGGATACATACTTACGAGTTATATGACAGTGGTTCATATAAATCCAATTCAACAAATTGTAAAATGTACAGATGCATTTTATAAAACATATATATTTGCTGCAAGGGACATAATTGATGTAACTTAAAAGAAGCTGAATTTTGAAGTTTAGCTTCTTTAATTTATCTAGCTATTTGCGGGCAATTAGATTTACACCTCTTCAAAAAATTCGGCTGTGAGTCAGGATACCTGTAAAAACCTAATTTTTTGAAGAGGTGAAGAACTAAATGAAAAAGCAGCTAGATGGAAGCTAGCTGCTTAGTCCCAGGGAAAGGGAGAAAAAGATTGGTACTCAAAAAATCGACGATAGCTGTGTATCAGCCTGAGTATAGTATAGACAAATTTAAAAATGTTATACAAAAATGATTACAGAGCTGTTTAGGCCGTACCAACTTGGTTTTGATCTGCTAGATCAGAATCAAATGTATTAGTCGCACTAACCCCACTAAAAGTGTTCACTACGAAACCAACGTTAGATGCGCCAGAGCCGTTATAAGCTTTCGTATTCTCTTTTGGAGAAACATTGTAGAAATCACCTAAGTTGAAAGATCCGTTACTATTTTGTACAACTAAATTCCCAACAACTGAGGGCATAATTTTCACCTACTTTATAAGTAATTGTTTGCATTACTATATGAAGGTACAGTCTAATTGGTTCATTTGACAAATATTTCGGAATAGAAAAATGTTTGAAGCTTTGTTTAATCAATCGAGCAAAAAGTATGTTAAAATTAATGAAGAGCTGAATTTTAAAAAGAATAAATTTGAATAATTAATATATATGGAATTAAAGGAGGCAAAATGTAATGGATAATGTTATAAAAACAGTGGATTTAACAGATGCAGAATCAAGTAAACTTGTTGCTTATATTTATAGTAATGATGTCACATTGATCGAAAAAGCATTTTGTCCTAATGAAATAAAATTAAAGTTTAATGAAATAGCAATTTTATCGGCAATTAAAACCGCATATATTACGAAAGTATCTATAAGGAAAGAACTTGAAGCGATTTTTCACGATACAGGCGTTTTATTAGTAAAGCAAAATGTTGAAAGGAATAGTATTCAATCTATAACAATGCATTTTGAGCAATTTAAAAAGTTGCAAAATGAGATTGAGAATCTAAATAAAAGTATGTTATAAGACTAGGTGGAAATTTATTGATAGAGGTGGGCTCTGTTAAGTTGAAAAAGTGGATTGAAAAGTATTTGGATAAATCGAACCGTAAAAATAAATATACTTTCATTAAGGTGTAACCTATATTTATCGATGTGAGAAATGTAGGGAATAGAAGATACAATTTAAAAATAATAACGATACAAACAAAAAGAGTAACTATGATGGTTACTCTTTTTGTTTGTAATATGTAATATCAAAAATACTTCTAAAGTATGAAATGAATTGATACTTAAGTGAGATGTTGAATAAGAATAAAAAGAGTAATATTAATGGAAAGGAGGAGATGAAGTTGGAGCGAAACAACATTGGGAAACTTGTAATTATTACTGGAGTAACGCAAGGGTTAGGACGTGCAATGGTTGATAGGTTTCATGAATTGGGATGGAAAATAGCAGGGTGTGGACGCTCAAAAAATAAAATTGAAGAGCTTAATAAATATTACGGTGCTTCACATGATTTTCAAATAATTGATGTTTCAAATCATCACCAAGTTAGTAAATGGGCAAGTCGTATTATTAATAGGTATAGGGCTCCCGATATGTTAATAAATAATGCATCGATTGTTAATCAAAGTGCACCGCTATGGAAAGTTCCGGCTCAAGAATTTGAAAGTGTAATGAGTGTAAATGTGAACGGGGTAGTAAATGTCATTAGGGCGTTCGTCCCGGCGATGATAGCTAGGAAAGAAGGAATTATTATTAATATGAGCTCTAGTTGGGGAAGAGAAGGCGAGGCTGAACTTGCGCCATATTGTGCCTCGAAGTTTGCTGTTGAAGGTATCACGCAGTCAATGGCAATGGAACTACCAAATGGTATGGCAGTAGTTGCTTTAGATCCAGGTGGCAGTATTAGCACTCCAATGCTTCACTCATGTGCACCTCAATATGTAAAAGAATCTCCTACACCTGAAATGTGGTCACATAAAGCAATTCATTATATATTAAATATATCAATAGATAAAAACGGTGAGTCATTGACATGTCCAGTATGCATTTAATCTTCAGATAAGTATTAAATGTTATATTCACAGTTCTGAAGGACAAGCATATATTGAAGTATGTAGGAAGCATTTGCAAATTATACATTCATCGAGAAACTCCTTGTCAAAAAGAGCGCCTGAAAGGTGCTCTTTTGTACTATTAGTACATTATGTGATGCACAAAATTACATATGAAAAATAGAATAATGAATTAAAGGTGATATTTGTTTATTTCGAATGTACTAGAAAATTTAAATATAGGTGATGGGAAATGAACCTACGCGATTTAGAATTGACAGGTGCCTGGTTTCAAGTAGGAGGAAATCTTATAGCAGCAATTGGAACAACTAGAGGGTTTGCAGGGGAAGAAAAGATTGAGTCGGATCTCGTTATTGTAGGGAGTTCATTACAAGCTCTCGGATATATATTACAAATTATAGCAACTAATGATGCGAAAGATGAAGATAAATGTGAGAAGCAAGAGGTAACTATAGATAATAAAAATAAAGAGCTAGCGAAAACGGGGATTGAGTTATTAGCTTTAGGTAATATTTCTAATGTAATAGGAACGTATTTAAATCTAAATGAACAAATGAAAGAAAATGATTTCCTTATAATTACTGGAAATAGTTTGCAATCAATTGGAGCTTTTTTAGGAGTAGAAGTAGCATTGAATGAGAAAAATGGAATACAGTGGATTATTATATTAGGGAATTCAATGCAAAGTTTAGGTGCAGGATTACAAGCATATGAAGGTATTCACAATATATCAAAAGAAGAAGAGGGAAATGAAGATAGTAATATAGATAAAGAAGATCAACGTATAATAGGGCTAATAGGTATTTGGATACAGGTAATAGGTACTGTAATTTCAGCAATTGGATTAACCGAAATAGTAGAGGAACAACGATTGGAATCTAAGAAAAGGTGATGAAATACTCATTTCAATGAAGTTTGGAGTATTTCAATTTTAGAAGTAGGACAAGATGGATGGGTTAATTGTTTTTGTAGGCTTTTTCATATAGGCGTAGAATATACATATAAATGAACAGGTGAAAATAACTTGTTAACGTTAGTGAGAGGCTTCTCATTTAGTTATACTATTATATGTGATTTTTGTAATGATGAGTTCTTATATACGCTTTTAGAAATAACATGATTTCATAGGTTTGATAGTGTAGGAGATGGATGAGGAAGAATCGAAAAATAAACATTAAGGAGTTTTTCAGACATGATGTACTTATTAGCAATTTTACTTCCGCCGGTAGCTGTTTTATTTTGCGGAAAGCCGTTTCAAGCGATTATTAATTTTATTTTAACCTTAATTTTTTGGGTTCCAGGAGCGATACACGCAGTTCTTGTCGTACATGATAAAAAAGCCGACAGGCGACTTAAAAAACAAGTTCAAGCGTATGATGAAATTAGTAAAAGAAATAGAAGGTAAATTGCGATTGACATACAAAAAAGAAAGGGGATTTGATTCGCCTTTCTTTTTTGTATGCCAATCAAGTTTAAATTTTAGTATAGCGGTAAGAATTTTTAATATAAGTATTATGATAATAACTTTTAGAGTGTGCGTTTAATAAACCGGTGTAAATGCTTTCTGGCACATTAAAGAAATCATACATACCATTCTTTAGTTGAATACGTAAAATCATAGAAAAAGGATTATAGCCAACAGCAACTAATTTTTTTGAAATAACGGGAGATAGCTCCATCATTACGCAACTCCTTATTTTTCATTTTAGATGGTTTCTTGTAGAGAAGGGGATTTTCGTGTTGAAATCCTAATAATTAAAAGAGTATTATAATTATATGCAATATATTAAATGTTTGTTATACGTAATTATAAGGAAGTTCACACGAAGTACATATCGTTGTGCTATTTTTATTTCACCTTTGATTTATAAATAAGAAAATATTGACCATTTGAAAAAAAGGTATATTATTTATACGAGGTATTAAAAATTCACTTCTTACATTCTATGCTTTAAGGGGCAGTATTATTAGAAAAAATAGAAGTGAAAATAGTTTGTATAAGAAGTATTCTAAAATGTATAATCTGTGAATTAGGAAAATATTGAATGCTCCAGGTCAATATACTTTCTTGATTAAATGTATCTGGGAAGTGACCTCAATATTTTCAAGTAAATCAACGGGAGAATTGAAAGGCAGGAGAAAGTAAGATGTCAGAAAATTATCGTTCTCGAGAGGAGCGACGACAAGTTCAAAAGAAAAAACAGCCAACTTCTAAAAAAACAAAACCAAAAGGTAAAACATCGTTTTTTCGTAAATTTTTAATCAGTTGTTTACTACTTGGTATTGTAGGTTTAGTGGCAGGGGTTGCTACCTTTTTCGTAATGATTAAGGATGCACCAAAACTTGAGAAAGCAAAACTTGTTAATCCGTTATCCTCAAAAATTTATGATAAAGACGGGAATTTGGTATATGAATATGGGAAAGAAAAGCGGACGAATGTTACGTATGATCAAATCCCTAAATTGGTAGAAAATGCATTTTTAGCAACAGAAGATTCGCGTTTTTATGAGCATAGCGGAGTAGATTTTAAAGGTACTGCTCGTGCAGTTTTAGTTAGTCTTAAGGGAGATTACGGTTCACAAGGTGGAAGTACGATAACGCAGCAAGTTATTAAAAACTACTTCTTATCGATGGAAAAAACATCAAAACGTAAAGTTCAGGAAATATATTTAGCGTATAAGTTAGAACAACAGTATTCAAAACATGAAATTTTAGAGATGTATTTAAATAAAATTAATTTAGGTAATCGTTCATATGGAATCGCAACAGCAGCACAAAACTACTACGGTAAAGAATTGAAAGATTTAACATTACCAGAAGTTGCGATGCTAGCTGGCTTACCAAAAGCACCGAATAACTATGACCCAACGAAAAAAGAAAATGTTCAAAGGGCAACAGAAAGAAGAAATACTGTACTAAACTTAATGAATCGACATGGTTATATTACAAAGGCAGAAATGGAAGAAGCATCGAAAGTACCAGTAGATAAAAATATTAAAAGTGCAGCTGAACTACAAGCGATGCCACATACTGCATTTATGGATGCAGTTGTGAAAGAAGTAGAAAAAGAAATACCAGATGTTAATATTGGATCTGATGGTTTAGAAATTTATACAACATTGGATCCAAAAGCACAGAAATTAGCTGATAATATTTTGAATACAAATATTATTAATTATCCAAATGATAAATTCCAAGGTGCTTTCACATTTATGGATACGAAAACTGGAGAAGTTCGCGCTATAGGTAGTGGGCGCGGTGAAAATAAAGCAGTATTTAAAGGGCATAATATGGCGATTGAATTAGATCGTGCAGCTGGTTCAACGATGAAACCAATTTTTGATTACGCTCCTGCAATTGAATATTTAAAATGGGCTACTTATCATCAAATTGATGACTCTCCATTTAAGTATTCAACTGGCCAAGAAGTTAGAAATGCAGATAGAAGTCATTTAGGGCCAATCTCAATGCGTGAAGCACTAACAAAGTCACGTAATATCCCAGCTATTAAAACAGCTAAAGAGGTAGGTATTAGTAAATCGAAAGAGTTCTCTGAGAAATTAGGTATTACATTTAATGTAGCACCGACAGAATCAACAGCGATCGGTACAAATGAAGCGTCACCAACTGAAATTGCAGGTGCTTATGCGGCATTTGGGAATGACGGTAAGTATACGAAGCCGCATTTTGTTAAGAAAGTAGTTTATCCAGACGGCAAGTCACAAAGTTTTGGACAAAAACCAAAATCAGTTATGGCGGATTCTACAGCATATATGATTACTGATATGCTTCGTTCTGTAGTTACATCAGGTACTGGTACATCGGCAAATGTGGCCTCTTTAGATGTAGCTGGTAAAACAGGTACAACTAACTATTCTTCAAAACAACTAGCACAATATGGAATTCCAGAAAGTGCAACTCGTGATAGTTGGTTTGCAGGATATACACCGCAATATACGATGGCAGTATGGACTGGATATACGAAAGATGGTAAAGACGAGTATATTAGTAGTAAAAATACGAAAATTGCACAGTTGATCTTTAAAGAAATGATGAGCGAGATGGCTACAGATAAATCACGCTTTAAAATGCCAAGTAGTGTTATTCAAGAAGGTAGTGAGTTACGTATAAAAGGTGAAAAACGTGATTCATCTCCAAATACGAGCGTACCGGATACAACGGAACAACCAAAACAAGATCAACAGCAAAAAACTGAAGAAGAGAAAAATCAAGAGGAATTAAAGAAACAGGAAGAACTTAAGAAACAAGAAGAGCAAAAGAAACAAGATGAACTTAAGAAACAAGAAGAGCTTAAGAAGCAAGAAGAGCAAAAGAAACAAGATGAATTAAATAAGCAAAATGAACAAAATAATGGAAATGGCCAAGGAAATACAACACCACCGAACAATGGTGGAGGCCAAGGAAATACAACACCACCGAACAATGGTGGAGGCCAAGGAAATACAACACCACCAAACAATGGTGGAGGCCAAGGGAATACAACGCCACCGAACAACGGTGGGGATCAAGGAAATACTACCCCACCGACTAACGGTGGAGGAGGCCAAGGGAATACAACTCCAACGCCACCAGCAACAACGCCACCAACTACTGGCGGGAACACAGGAGAAGTCCCTGCCAATAATGGACAATAAGTAATGTATATAAAAGCACCAAAGGTACCGATAAAACGGTTCCTTTGGTGCTTTTTATATTATAAAGGTTAATATTATTTTTAAATGTTAAAAGTACCATAGAAATTTTGAAAGTAAATTGATGGGAAATGATAAAAAATTTGAGTTGGTGGTATTGGATAACTAGGGCCATAAAAAGTAGTACTACTCGGGTGTGTACCATGATGCCAAAATGAAGGGGTGACTTGGTCAGTCGATTGATATTGTTGCCAAGTGGCAGGAAGTTCGATACCAACATCAGAACTAGCTGTATGAACGGCAGGAACATGTATTGAGGGAGCTGCTGGGACAACGGCGGTTATTCTTGGTGATACCCACATGAAAATGATCACTCCTAAGTTTCAATGATAAAGTAGTATATTCTTTTAATGCTTATAAAGGTACATATAGATAGGATTTTCGGTTAAAACATACGTACAAAGTCGTAAGACCAATGTGAATTGATGGTGGACCATTTATTACGAAAAGATACGCCTATTAGCGGAGGGAAAAGGAATATGAAACATATACAATGGATGTGTTAATCGTAATATTTTACGTGTTTATGGAGGGATTTTAATGGAACGATTATGGACGAAATCATTTATACAAATGACTATCGCGATGTTATTTTTATTTACGGGGTTTTATTTACTTGTTCCAACGCTCCCGCTCTTTATTAAAGAGATTGGTGGAAATGAATCGCAAGTTGGACTGATGATGGGAATGTTTACAATAGCGGCAGTTGTAATACGACCGATTATTGGAGGTATGTTAGATCAATATGGTAGAAGATCTTTTATTATTTTCGGACTCATATTTTTTGGGATAACGATGTATTCGTATAATTTAGCATCGACTATTGTCCTTTTAGCTGTTTTACGCGTTATTCACGGAGTGACGTGGGCTGTTTCTACAACAGCAGTTGGAACAGCGATAACTGATATTATTCCAGATTCACGTCGTGGTGAAGGGATGGGCTGGTATGGCATGGCGATGACAATCGCGATGGCAATTGGCCCGATGATTGGATTATGGGTTGTACAAAATTATTCATTTCATGGTCTATTCTTGTTAGCAACTCTTTTATCCTTTATGGCAGTCGTATTATCGTTAATAACGAAAATGCCATTCACGCCACAAAAAGAAAAAGGGAAAATTCAGCTGTTTGAAAAATCTGTTTTATCAATAACGGTTGTTGTTTTCTTTTTATCATTTGCATATGGAGGAATAACAACATTTTTACCGTTATTTGCGTCATCAATTGATGTGAATCCTGGGACATTCTTTCTTGTATATGCAATTGCTTTAACAATTGTACGACCTATTTCAGGAAAACTATTAGATAAGTATGGAGAAGTTTTTATCATACTGCCAACATTAGGTATTACTATTTTAGCGATAGTTGTACTAACGATTTCAAATGGTTTGATAGGTGTAATGATTGCAGCGGCATTATATGGTGTTGGATTCGGTTCAGCACAGCCCGCTTTGCAAGCAGCGATGCTTACAATTGTTGCTCCGAGTAAAAGAGGAGTTGCTAACGCTTCATTCTTTACCGCTTTTGATTTAGGGATTGGATTAGGTGCGATTTTACTTGGAGTTGTTTCACAAATGTTTGGTTACCGTATTTTATTCGCAGGTAGTGCAATTTCAGGATTAATAGCTCTAATTATATTTGTCATTTTTGTAAAACAACGATTAGGCAAAAAAGATTTTGCGTAAACAGGAAGAGCGAAGATGAAAATTTCAATTGAACATGATGCTCGACGATGCTTTAAGGAAGAATTGCGTATAAAGCATGATGAATCTATTTGATGTATCTCGCTATTTGTGGGCAGTAAGACTCCACCTCAAAATTCGGCGGGAGATCAACTGCCCTAAACGCCCGATTGGTGCGGCCTAATAATCAGTGGGGGATGAACAAACCCCCACTGATTAAAGTTTCACTTTATTGTAAGATACGGAGGGAGTACCTCAATTCATCCAGGATATTTTTTAGGAATTGTTTCTGAGAAACCAGTTCGGGAAATAGTGTCAGTTGAGAAAGACGGTAGTTTATTTTTATAGATTTTGATGATCTTTCGTACTTTCAAAACTATGAATTAGTTGTAAGCTATCGTAAAGAAACGGAAGAAATTTAATTTAATTATGTAAAATAATAATTTTATTAAAAATAAATAAATTTTATATAAGAATTATATTTATGGGAATATGAAATAAATATTATAAAAAACCGAGCTGTGCATGAGTGCAGCTCGGTTTTTTATGTTTGTTGAAGAAAAAGGGATTAAAGGTATATTTAGTGGGATTATATGGATAATTGTTATATTTCGTTTTAAAAAATTGTAAAAGGATGTTTGTCCTTTCTTTATAAAAGATGAAAGTTATTTTTGAAAAATTGTATTATTACATCGGTAAAAGTATAGGAAACTTATCATTATAAAATAAATTGAAATCTTCTAAAAACTCTGATACATTGAAATAGAAATGTAGTTTCATATTATTGTAAAGGCTTACAGTTATGTGCACGAAGATCTATTAGGATTGGAGGAAATAATGATGAAAGCTGAAGAAAAATTTTCCCCGGGATTAGATGGTGTAGTAGCAGCGGAAACGAAAATTTCGTTTCTTGACACAGTAAAAGGTGAAATTGTAATTCAAGGGTATGATTTAATCGAACTCTCAAAAACAAAAGAGTATTTAGACATTGTGCACCTTTTATTAGAAGAACGTTTACCGAATGAGGATGAGAAAGCAACAATTGAAAAGAAATTAAAAGAAGAATATGCAGTGCCAGAAGGTGTATTCAATGTTCTAAAGGCATTGCCTAAGGAAACGCATCCTATGGATGGGCTACGTACAGGTGTGTCTGCATTAGCTGGTTACGATAGTGATATCGAAAACCGCTCGTTAGAAGTGAATAAAAGTCGAGGATACAAGCTTTTAAGTAAAGTGCCAAATATTGTAGCGAATAGCTACCATATTTTAAATAATGAGGAACCAATTGAGCCTCTTCAAGAATTGTCATATAGTGCGAATTTCTTCTATATGTTAACTGGAAAGAAACCAACTGAACTTGAAGAGAAAATCTTTGATCGTTCCCTTGTTTTATATAGTGAACATGAAATGCCAAACTCTACATTTACAGCACGCGTTATTGCATCAACGCAATCCGACTTATACGGCGCTTTAACAGGAGCAGTTGCATCCTTAAAAGGAAGTCTTCATGGCGGTGCGAATGAAGCGGTTATGTACATGCTTTTAGAAGCTGGTAATGTTGAGAAATTTGAAGAGTTATTACAGAAGAAACTATATAACAAAGAAAAAATTATGGGCTTTGGACACCGTGTTTATATGAAAAAGATGGATCCAAGAGCACTTATGATGAAGGAAGCATTAAAGCAGTTATGTGATGTGAAAGGCGATTATACACTATATGAAATGTGTGAAGCTGGAGAAAAAATTATGGAGAAGGAAAAAGGAATTTATCCGAATCTTGATTATTATGCTGCTCCAGTATATTGGATGCTTGGTATTCCAATTCAACTTTACACACCAATCTTCTTTAGTTCTAGAACAGTAGGGCTATGTGCACACGTAATTGAGCAACATGCGAACAATCGTTTGTTCCGTCCACGTGTAAATTATATTGGCGAGCGACATGCATTTAGTAAATAAAAACAACTGGGGAGTTGTTAGCGCCGCCCGCCAGATGGGTGTTTGACCGACAACCATCATTAATAATAACGAATTTTCGACAGAAAGGGAAGAATAGCATGATTAAAACAAATGAAATTAAACAAAAAGATGCATTATTAGAAGAAATTACGGACTATGTATTAAATAAAGAGGTTACAAGTGCAGAGGCATTCAGTACGGCTCGCTACGTATTACTTGATACACTTGGATGTGGAATTTTAGCACTACAATACCCAGAGTGTACGAAATTATTAGGACCAGTTGTACCAGGAACAATCGTGCCAAATGGTACACGTGTACCAGGAACATCTTATGTGCTAGATCCAGTAAAAGGCGCATTTAATATCGGATGTATGATCCGTTGGTTAGACTATAACGATACTTGGCTTGCAGCAGAGTGGGGACATCCATCTGATAACTTAGGCGGAATTTTAGCAGTTGCAGATTATATTAGCCGCGTTCGTATTTCAGAAGGAAAAGAACCATTAAAAGTACGTGAAGTACTAGAAATGATGATTAAAGCACATGAAATTCAAGGTGTACTTGCTTTAGAAAACAGTTTAAACCGTGTTGGTCTTGATCACGTATTATACGTAAAAGTAGCGACGACTGCAGTAGTTGCAAAAATGCTTGGCGGAACGCGTGAGGAAATCTTTAATGCATTATCACATGCGTGGATTGATAACTCTAGTCTTCGTACATATCGTCATGCTCCAAATACAGGTTCACGTAAATCATGGGCAGCAGGTGATGCGACGAGCCGCGGTGTTCATCTTGCAATGACTGCATTAAAAGGTGAAATGGGTTACCCAACGGCATTATCTGCACCAGGATGGGGATTCCAAGATGTGTTATTTAACAAGCAAGAATTAAAATTAGCAAGACCGCTAGAATCTTATGTAATGGAAAATGTATTATTCAAAGTGTCATTCCCAGCAGAATTCCATGCACAAACAGCTGCAGAATGTGCAGTGAAATTACATCCGGAACTTAAAGAAAGATTAGATGAAATTGATCGTATTACAATTACAACTCATGAGTCAGCAATTCGTATTATCGATAAAGAAGGTCCATTAAATAACCCAGCTGATCGCGATCATTGCTTACAATACATTACGGCAATAGGTTTATTAAAAGGAGATATCGTTGCGGATGATTATGAGGATGTAGTAGCGAATGATCCACGTGTAGATGAATTACGTAATAAGATGGTTGTTGTTGAAAACAAACAGTACAGTTTAGATTACCTTGACCCGAACAAGCGCTCAATCGCCAACGCTGTTCAAGTTCATTTTAAAGATGGTACTGTAACAGAAAATGTGGAATGTGAATACCCACTTGGCCACCGTTTCCGTAGAGACGAAGCAATTCCAAAAGTTGTTCGGAAATTCACTGCAAATATGGCAGGTCATTATTCTAGTAAGCAACAAGAAAAAATCCATGAAGCTTGTCTAAATGAAGAAAAACTAGAAAATATGAATGTAAACGAATTTGTAGATCTATTCTTAATTTAATAATAGGGGGAATTTAGAATGGCTTGGGTTGTGAATAAACAGTCAACACAAGAGGAGCTTGCGAATCGCTTCCGAGCTTTAGTAGAAGCAAATGAAATTTTGCAAATTCCAGGTGCTCATGATGCAATGGCGGCTCTTGTTGCGAAAAATACAGGTTTTTCAGCTCTATATTTATCGGGAGCTGCTTACACTGCAAGTAAAGGACTACCAGATTTAGGGATCGTGACGTCTACTGAAGTAGCAGAGAGAGCAAGGGATCTAGTTAGAGCTACAGATTTACCAGTTCTTGTTGATATTGATACAGGATTTGGTGGAGTACTAAACGTAGCGAGAACAGCTGTAGAAATGGTGGAAGCGAAAGTTGCGGCTGTTCAAATTGAAGATCAACAATTACCAAAGAAATGTGGACATTTAAATGGTAAGAAACTTGTTACTACAGAAGAATTAGTTCAAAAAATTAAAGCGATTAAAGAAGTTGCGCCAAGTTTATATATTGTAGCACGCACAGATGCTCGCGGCGTGGAAGGATTAGATGCAGCGATTGAAAGAGCGAATGCATATGTAAAAGCAGGGGCAGATGCAATATTCCCAGAAGCGCTTCAATCGGAAGAAGAATTCCGTTTATTTACTAGCAAAGTGAATGCACCTTTACTAGCAAATATGACTGAGTTCGGAAAAACACCATATTATAGTGCAGAGGAATTTGCGAATATGGGCTTCCAAATGGTAATTTATCCTGTAACTTCACTTCGTGTTGCTGCAAAAGCATATGAGAATGTGTTTACGCTAATTAAGGAAACAGGTTCTCAAAAAGATGCACTTTCTAATATGCAAACGAGAAGTGAATTATATGAAACAATTTCATATCATGACTTTGAAGAGTTAGATACTGGAATTGCAAAAACAGTATTATCTGAAGATCAATAGGTAGAAGGATTTAGGCGATGAAAATACATCTTTGGCAAAACGAACTGCTTGATGTGAAAAATCATCGCCTTCTGTTTTCAATAATAAGATATTCCACTCATCGTAGACGAGCATATGCAAAGATCAACGAAGGCCGAAATGATAGGGGGATTCAGATGGAGAAAACGAAGTTACCATGGGATGAATTTTTTTCACTCAATAAAGATGTGAATAATACTTTCTTTACACCAGAAGATTTTTCAGGGGATGAAGATTTAATTGCAAAAACGACAGAACAATTCGTTAAACAAGAAATTGTCCCGCAAATTGAGAATATTGAACAACATAACTATAAAGTTTCTCGTCAATTATTTGAGAAAGCTGGGGAACTTGGATTATTAGGTATTGAGGTACCAGAAGATTATGGCGGATTCGAGTTAGGAAAGGCTGTCTCAGGTCTTGTAGCAGAGAAAATGGGTTACGCGGGTGCATTTAGCGTTTCTTTTAATATACACGCCGGTGTAGGTACATTGCCTTACATATATTATGGAACGAAAGAACAGAAAGAAAAATATTTACCGAAAATCGCATCGGGAGAATGGATTGGGGCTTATGCTTTAACTGAGCCAAATGCTGGTTCTGATGCATTAAGTGCAAAAACGAGTGCAGTATTGAATGAAGATGGTACTGCTTGGAAGTTGAATGGTGAGAAGCAGTGGATTACAAATGCTCATATGGCAGATGTATACGTTGTTTTTGCGAAGACAAATAAAGGAATGACAGCGTTTATTGTCGAAAGAACATGTGAAGGTGTATCAATAGGATTAGAAGAAAAGAAGATGGGGATTAAAGGATCTTCAACAGCGACGCTTATTTTAGAAGATGTTGTCATCCCCGCTGAAAATATTTTAGGGGAAGTTGGGAAAGGGCATCACGTAGCTCTTAATATTCTTAACTTCGCTAGACTAAAACTTGCTTTTGGAAATATTGGAACAGCAAAACAAGCAATCGGTTTATCAGTTCAATATGGAAAAGAGCGAAAACAGTTCCAAACGGAATTAGTAGATTTTACGATGATTCAAGAGAAAATTGCCAATATGATTATTTCTACATATGGAGCAGAAAGTGCAGCTTACCGTACAGCGGGTGTAATTGATGAAGCAATTCATGAGAGTGATGAAGATCTTATGAAAAAAATGTCTCAATTTGCAATTGAATGTGCACTGAATAAAGTAAACGCTTCTGAAACACTTGCTTATATCGTAGATGAAGCTGTACAAATTCATGGTGGTTACGGTTATATGCAAGAATACGAAGTAGAACGATTATATCGTGATGCTAGGATTAGTCGTATTTTTGAAGGAACGAATGAAATTAATAGATTAACAGTTGCAAAAATGTTAATGAAGCAAATCGAGCAAATAGAAGATGCTGAAGTAGAAATTGATGTGGCAAATGTAGAAAGAAACCATCGTTACATTTTATTAGCGAAAAAATTGTTGAAACAATCTTTGAAAACGCTCTCTAAAACTCCAGGTTTAAAAATTGAGCAAGAGCAAGAATATTCACGCGTATTATCAAATATGTTGACGGACGTGTACGTCATGGAATCAGCATTTTTACGTACGAGGAAAGCAGTTAGTAAAAATGGTGAGGAAAAAGAGCGTACGAAGCAAATGATAACAGGTGTTATTTGTGAAGAAGGATATCGTAAAGTAGAAGAAGCTGCGATTTCCATTCTTTCAGCAGCTGTCACAGAAGAACAAAATAGACAAGAAATATTAGCTGAAATCCGTCAATTATTAGTGCCTTTATACTCAAACTTATTTACGAAAAAGAGAGATATTGCGAAAGTTATTATAAATCGCGGGAAATATATTGTGTAAATAGGAGGAAAGCGATATGAAAAAGATTGGTTTTATCGGTTTAGGTAACATGGGTCTTCCAATGTCTAAAAATTTAGTTAATTCTAGCTACACAGTATATGGAGTGGACTTGAATAAAGAGGCGGAAGCTTCCTTTGAAAAAGAAGGAGGAATTATCGGCCTATCAATCTCAAAACTAGCAGAGACATGCGATGTGATTTTTACAAGTTTGCCTTCACCTCGTGCTGTGGAAGCGGTATATTTTGGGGAAGAAGGATTATTTGAAAATAGCCACTCGAATGTAGCTTTAATTGATACAAGTACAGTATCTCCACAATTAAACAAACAATTAGAGGAATCGGCGAAGGAAAAGAAAGTAGACTTTTTAGCAGCACCTGTTAGCGGTGGGGTAATTGGTGCAGAAAACCGTACATTAACGTTTATGGTTGGTGGATCGAAAGAAGTATATGAGAAAACTGAATCTGTCATGGAAGTACTTGGAGCAAATGTTTTCCACGTTAGTGAGCAGATTGATAGTGGTACAACTGTTAAATTAATTAATAATCTATTAATTGGTTTTTATACAGCTGGTGTGAGTGAAGCTTTAACATTAGCGAAAAAGAACAATATGGATTTAGATAAAATGTTTGATATTTTAAATGTAAGTTACGGTCAAAGTAGAATTTATGAGCGTAATTATAAAAGTTTCATTGCATCAGAAAATTATGAGCCAGGCTTTACTGTAAATTTATTAAAGAAAGATTTGGGATTTGCGATAGAGTTAGCTAAAGAAAGTGAACTTCACTTACCAGTAAGTGAGATGCTATTAAACGTATATGAAGAAGCGAGTGAGGCAGGATATGGTGAAAACGATATGGCTGCTTTATATAAGAAAGTTAGCGAACAGTTAATTTCTAATCAAAAATAGTGCACTTATAAAAACCATGATAAAAAAGGAGAGAATATAATGATTACAACTGAAATTAAACGAGTGAAAAATCATATTAATGGAGAATGGGTAGAATCTACTGGTACGGAAGTAGAAGCGGTTCCGAATCCGGCAACTGGAAAAATCATCGCTTACGTTCCACTTTCTCCAAAAGAAGATGTTGAAAAAGCTGTTGAAGCGGCAAAAGCGGCATACAAAACATGGTCTAAAGTGCCAGTTCCAAATCGTTCAAGACAACTATACAAATATCTACAACTGTTACAAGAAAATAAAGATGAGCTTGCAAAAATCATTACGCTAGAAAACGGTAAAACGCTAACGGATGCAACTGGTGAAGTACAGCGTGGTATTGAAGCGGTAGAACTTGCAACATCAGCACCAAATTTAATGATGGGACAAGCTCTTCCGAATATTGCTAGTGGAATTGATGGATCGATTTGGCGCTACCCAATCGGAGTTGTTGCTGGTATTACACCGTTTAACTTCCCGATGATGATTCCATTATGGATGTTCCCACTTGCAATTGCTTGCGGTAATACATTCGTATTAAAAACATCTGAAAGAACGCCACTTTTAGCTGAGCGACTTGTAGAGTTATTCTATGAAGCTGGTTTTCCAAAAGGGGTATTAAATTTAGTACAAGGCGGAAAAGATGTTGTAAATAGTATTTTAGAAAATAAAGATATTCAAGCAGTTTCGTTTGTTGGCTCTGAGCCAGTGGCACGCTACGTATATGAAACTGGTACAAAAAATGGTAAACGTGTACAAGCGTTAGCAGGTGCGAAAAACCATGCGATTGTAATGCCAGATTGCAATCTTGAAAAAACAGTACAAGGTGTAATTGGATCTGCGTTTGCAAGTAGTGGAGAGCGCTGCATGGCATGTTCAGTAGTAGCAGTAGTTGATGAAATTGCTGATGAATTCATTGATGTATTAGTAGCGGAAACGAAGAAGTTAAAAGTAGGTGACGGTTTCAACGAAGATAATTATGTTGGACCATTAATCCGTGAATCTCATAAAGAACGTGTTTTAGGCTATATTAATAGTGGTGTAGCAGATGGAGCAACTTTACTAGTAGATGGCCGTAAAATCAATGAAGAAGTTGGAGAAGGTTACTTTGTTGGTGCAACAATCTTTGATGGTGTAAATCAAGAAATGAAAATTTGGCAAGATGAAATTTTCGCTCCGGTATTAAGTATTGTAAGAGTAAAAGATTTAGAAGAAGGTATTAAGCTGACAAATCAATCGAAATTTGCGAATGGTGCTGTTATTTATACGTCAAATGGAAAACATGCACAAACATTCCGAGACAATATTGATGCTGGTATGATTGGTGTAAACGTTAATGTTCCAGCACCAATGGCATTCTTCGCATTTGCAGGAAACAAAGCTTCATTCTTTGGAGATCTTGGTACAAATGGTACGGATGGCGTTCAATTTTATACACGTAAAAAAGTTGTAACTGAGCGCTGGTTTTAATAAAGTAAAATGATAATGAGTGGGGTGCATTCCCACTCATTATAAAAATAATACAAACGAAAATACACTACTCATAATGGAGTAGTGTATTTTCGTTTGTATTATGTTAACTATTTCTTTCAAAGGCTAATTTAATACCAAACCCAATTAAGACGATTCCTGTAATCCCTTGAATATAACGCTGTGTCTTCGGTTTTTTCATAAAGGCACTAATTTTATCAATTAAAAATATATAAAAAGCAAACCAAATGACTGTTAAAATGAGATAAGTAAGTCCCATAACGAGAAGTTGTATAAATGTATTATGATTTGGATTTAAAAACTGTGGTAAAAAAGTTAAAAAGAAGACTGCAACCTTAGGGTTTAGTAAATTTGTAAGAAACCCTTGGCGAAAGCAAGAAGTATGTTTATTGTCATTATTTATTGGAACGTCATCTGTATTTAAGTCTTCTGTGTTTCTTACTGCTAAAAGGGCTTTAATACCAATATAGACTAAATATACAGCACCAACATATTTAAAAATAGAAAATAAAAGAGCAGATTTTACAATAAGTGCCGAAAGACCAATTACAGCAGCTAAAGTGTGAATTAAAAGCGCAACACAAGTACCAAAAACAGTTTTAACGCCGCCGATTTTGCCGGCAATCAATGTGTTTTTCGTAGCCATTGCTGTATCAGGACCGGGTAGAATAATAAGACATATAGACATAATAATAAACAGAAAAAAATTTTCCATAATGTTATCCGCCTCCTTTTTTTTGTTTTTAGAAAATTCGATTAACGTTAGTTTAACATACATTTTAGTTAAATAAAATTAAATTATATTTAAAATTATTTAACTGAAAAGAAGAGGCCATATAGAGTAGCTGAGGTGTGCTACAATATATGGCCTCTTTGTTTAAGCGTTAAGTAAGTTAAAGAATCGATTTACATCTTCTTCTGAAACATCACTTAATTGTTTATATTTATAATTTGGATTTTGGTCTTTATCAACTACAACGGAGCGTACTCCTTCAAAGAAATCTTCATGTCGCATGAAGTTTTTAGCGAGTATAAGATCTGTCGCGAAACATTCTTCAACTGACTTTTCTTGGCCATCAATAAACTGTTTTAATGTTACCTTTAATGAAACAGGGGATTTGGATAATAGCTTTTCTTTCGTTGTTTGGGCAAATGGACTTTGATCTTTCTCTAACGATTGAATGATTCCCTCAATTGTATCGAATGCAAAATGCGAATTAATTTCTTCTACTGAAGAAGAAAGATTGCCATCTAAGTTTGGAGCAGTTGCAAATGTACGAATAACTTCTTTTAAATGAGTATGTACATCTTCTTTTTTCCAATTTACATTTTCAAGTGCGGTAAGGAAATTTGGTAATGAATCTGATGTCATAAAGTAATCAGCAGCGTTAATATATAATACATCAGGAGCTTTTAAAATAGATGCTGTTAAAGCAACATATCGACCAGTATATCCAGGCGCTTTATTTAAGAAATAAGCAGCACCGACATCAGGGAAGAAACCGATGTTCATTTCAGGCATTGCCCACTTCGTACGCTCTGTTACAATTCGATACGTCGCTCCATTTGTCAGACCGACACCACCGCCCATTACAATTCCATCTAAACAAGCGATAATTGGTTTTTTGTATTGATAAATAAATGTATCAATTTCATATTCTTCTTCAAAAAACTGCTCTGCATGTTGTAATGCAACTTCGTTAGAACGTGCTTCGTATAGCGTTTTAATATCACCACCTGCACAAAAACCTTTCGTCCCAGCTCCTTTTAAAACGATGAGTTCAATACGCTCATCTTGCTCCCATTCTTTAAGTTTTTGCCCAATTGGTTGTAACATGTCATGGGATAAAGAATTAAGTGCTTTTGGACGGTTTAAAGTAATAGATGCAACGCCGTTTTCGCTAACAGAAAATAAAACGTGTTCAGTCATTATAAATCCTCCCTTACTTATCTTTCTATTCTTATTTCTTGATACATGCTGAAATGTCCTCTATAATTTTTGTCTAAATTAGGTGCTTAGTGTTAGTATTTATCGCATATTTTGACGAGTTATATTTGCAGGATTTCAGAGAATGAAGAGGAATATTACAACATTACTGTAAGTGCTATTATTTGAAAATGTCGTGTTGAAGGCGCTATTATATGTATAACTTATATTGAGTTAGTATACGTGGTGTAAATTAAAGAGTGGATGTAGAAAAAGTTAAAAGGCTGAATTATCTAACTTTTAAAGAGCGCGGGGTTTGTATATAATTAGAAATAGAGAAAGGAGAGATCGGAATGCCAGGACCTTTACTATTGTCGGTTATTATTTTGTCATCTCTTATGGTAGGAATTACACAGTATTTTCATCATACAGATACGACAGAAGAAGTGAAGGCTAAGGTACGTCTCGTGTTTCCGATTTTTATAATATCTATTTCCATATGCTTTTTATTAAATAAAGATGGGTATGTTGTGGCCGTATTTGCGTTTTTTGTAGCGATTGTCTTAATAACTGTATTGTACTATGTTATGAAAGAGTACTTACAAAAATAAGGATGCCTGAAAGGGCATTTTTATTTTTGTAGATTAATAATTTCACATACCGTATTTCATATAAAAAAACATAAAATATTTATAATTAAAAAAGTATGTACATCGCGGTGTATTTACTTGTCAATCTTGCATGACCACTATACTATTAAAATGTAGAGATTAGAAAAAAGGGGTTGTATCTAGCATGAAATTTGAGATGCATACAAAAATTATTTCAAATGAAAAAGAAGTAAGATTACATATAGAAGATAATTTATTTCAATTAATTTTAGATGGTTATCATCTATTTACTATTCAAGAAATATTGCCTTTATATAAATCAAACGAAGAAAGAATCGGTAGTGCAATTGTCCAAAAGTTAGAATGGGAGAACGGAAAAACTACACTAAACTATCAGCTTGTTTCACTACAATCAGTAAACTAAAAGGAGAAGGGTAATATGAAGTTTTTTCATACAGCGGATTGGCATTTAGGTAAGCTTGTTCATGGTGTATATATGACTGAAGATCAAAAAATTGTGTTAGATCAGTTTGTACAAGCTGTTGAAGAGGAAAAACCGGATGCTGTAATTATTGCAGGAGATTTATATGACCGAGCAATTCCACCTACAGAAGCAGTAGACTTATTAAATGATGTATTACAAAAGATAGTTATTGATTTACAAACACCAATAATTGCAGTTGCAGGAAACCACGATAGTCCGGACCGCATACATTTTGGTAGTAATTTAATGAAAAAACAAGGATTACATATTGTTGGACAATTCCAGTTTCCATACAATCCTGTTGTTTTAAATGATGAATACGGAGAGGTTCATTTCCATCTCGTTCCGTATGCAGATCCAAGTATTGTTAGACACATATTGAAAAATGAAGATGTTCGTTCTCATGATGATGCGATGCGTATTTTTATGAACGAACTCTCTGAAACGATGGATAAAGAAGCGAGACACATATTTGTAGGACATGCATTTGTAACTTCTTCAGGAGAGGCAGAGGAAAATACGAGTGATGCGGAACGACCACTTTCAATTGGTGGTGCTGAATATGTAAATAGCCATTATTTTGATAAGTTTCATTACACGGCGCTTGGCCATTTACATCAAGCGCATTTTGTACGTAATGAGACAATTCGTTATTCAGGTTCACCACTTGCATATTCTATTTCTGAAGAAAAGCATAAAAAAGGATATTATATTGTGGAACTGGATGAAAAAGGTGAAACAACAATTGAAAAACGTTTACTTACACCACGTCGTAAAATGCGTACAGTAGAAGCGAAAATAGACGATTTATTGCTTCATCCAGTGAGTGAAGATTATGTATTTGTGAAATTATTAGATGAAAATCCTGTCTTGCAGCCAATGGAAAAAATACGTTCTGTATACCCAAATGCAATGCATGTTGAAAGATCTATTCAAAGACGAGAGTCCACAGATGAAAATGAAGTAACTGTTTCAAGACATAAAACGGATGATTTATCTCTTTTAAAAGCATTTTATAAAGAAATGAAAGGGCTAGATTTATCAGAAGAGAAAGAACGTCTATTTTTAGATGTTTTGCAAACAGTGCAAGAACGGGAAGGTGAGCGAGGGTGAGACCGATTCAGCTTATAATGACCGCGTTTGGTCCATATAAACAGAAAGAAGTAATCGATTTTAAAGATCTTGGTGAGCATCGTATTTTCGCTATTTCTGGAAATACAGGAGCTGGAAAGACAACGATTTTTGATGCGATTTGTTATGTATTATATGGAGAGGCTAGTGGAGAAGAGCGCAGTGATACAAACATGCTTCGTAGCCAATTTGCTGATGATGATGTTTATACAAGTGTGGAATTAACTTTTCAATTAAAAGGAAAAAGTTATGAAATTAAACGACAACTGGGCCATAAAAAACAAGGAAATAAAACAATTACAGGACATGCAGTCGAATTATATGAAGTAATTGATGAGGAAAAAGTTCCATGTGTCGATCGTTTTCATGTAACGGATGTAAATAAAAAAGTTGAAGATTTAATTGGATTAAGTAAACATCAATTTAGCCAAATTGTCATGTTACCGCAAGGAGAGTTCCGAAAATTATTAACATCTGAAACGGAAAATAAAGAAGAAATACTACGCCGCATTTTTAAAACAGATCGTTATAAATTAATGCGTGAGATATTAGATCAAAAGCGTAAACAATGGAAAGACGTCTTACAAGAAAAACAAAAAGAACGTGAGCTATATTTCCGTAATGTATTTAAATTACCAATACGTGATGGAGCATTATTAGAGACATTAGTGGAGCAAGAGCATGTAAATACACATCAAGTAGTAGAGGCATTAGAACAAGAAACAATTTGGTACAATGCAGAGGTTGGGCAATTACACTTAGAACAAAATGACAAAACGAAACAATTAAAAGAAGCAGAGGCACGTTTTCATGCAGCAAAAGCTGTAAATGAGAAATTCAAAGATTTAGAACAAAAGAATGAGAAGTACAGTATTTTACAAGAAAACCGTGCCGTAATCGAAATGAAAGAAAAATCTTTTAAACATGCGGAACAGGCGAAGCGATTATTACCATTTGAGCAATGGTATGAGGAAGCGATGCAATATGAACAGCAGTCTGAAAGTTTGTTAAAACAGATAATCGCAAAAAAAGAGCATATAATGAACAGTTTTGCACTTGCTCAGGAGAAATATGAAGCATTAAAGAATAAGGCATCCGAGCGAGAAAATGCTAAAAAACAAGTTCAAAGACTAGAAGAGTTACAGCCAATTATTGCATCATTAGCTGAGAAAAAGTTAAATTTGCAAAATGCTGAAATTCAAATAGGAAAATTAAAAGAAGGTATGCAAAAGTTAGATGAACAACTAGAAGCGCATAAAAATGAAAAACAAAGAATGTCTGGCGAATTACAGCAATTAGAAGCAGCCCTTGAACAATATGTGGCTAAAGTAGAAGAACTAACGAATATGCGAGAAGATGCAAAAGTATTAAAGCAGGCATATGATGTATGGCAAGAAAAACAAAAATACGAGCTAGAAAAAGAAAGTGCGTTTCATAAGATGCAACAGGCAGTTAGTACATATGAAAATATGGAACGCCGCTGGTTAAGTGAACAAGCTGGTATATTAGCTCTTCATTTACATGATGGTGAATCTTGTCCTGTATGTGGTAGTGTGGACCACCCGAAAAAAGCTACAGAGCAAAGTAATGCAATTGATGAAAAAGAGTTAAATGAGCTAAGAGAAAAGAAAAATATTGCGGAAAAATTACATGTTCAATTAGAAGAAAAGTGGAATTTCTACCGAGTTCAATATGAACAAGTGATAGAAGAAGTGCTAAAGCGAGGCTATCGCTCGGAAGAATTAGTAGAAACATATAGTGCGCTCGTTCAAAAAGGAAAGCAATTAGCAGCAGAAGTTAATGCGTTAAAAGCAAGTGAAGAAACGCGTAAGCAAATTGCTGTGAATATAAAAAGCGTAGAAGAAAAAGTAGAAGAACTCCAGAAACAAAAGCGTGAAGTAGAAACTGTGCAGCACCGTACTGAAATGGAGTGTATGCAGCTTCGTACGTCATATGAACATGATAAGCAAAATATTCCGGAAAGCTTGCAAACGGTACAAGCTTGGAAAGTACAGTTTGACCAAGCTCTGCAACAACTTAGGTTAATGGAAGATGAATGGGAGAAAGTACAAGAGGCGTATCAACATTGTCAAAATGAAAATATACGTATTCAAGCAGAACATGATAATGCTTCTAATCAATTTAATAGTGCAAAAGAGAAGAAAGAAGAGACTTTCACACGCTTTATGAAAGAGCTAGAACAAAGCGGATTTACAGATCAATTAACATATAAAGAATCCAAATTAAATGATGCTGAGATGGATAAGTTACAACAAGAAATCCAAAGTTATCACTCATCTCTAGAAGTACTTACAAAACAAATTGAAGAATTAAAAGCAGACTTAAAAGATAAAGAGTATATGGACATTTCTTCATTAGATGAGCAAGTGAAAGAATTGGAAATTAGCCTTGATATTATTAAAGAAAAACGACAACGTGCTCAAAACGCCGTATCATATATTACGGATTTACATGAAAATATTAAACGAATTGATGAACAAATTCATGAGGAAGAAAAAGCATTCCAAGAACTTGTTGATTTATATGAAGTAATGAAAGGGGATAACGATAGTCGTATATCCTTTGAACGTTACATCTTAATTGAGTATTTAGAACAAATTGTTCAAATTGCGAACGAACGACTACGTAAATTATCAAATGGACAATTTTATTTAAAACGAAGCGAACGAGTTGAAAAGAGGAATCGGCAAAGTGGATTAGGATTAGATGTACATGATGCATATACAGGTCAAACCCGAGATGTAAAAACATTATCTGGCGGTGAGAAATTTAACGCATCACTTTGCTTAGCACTTGGAATGGCAGATGTAATTCAAGCGTATGAGGGTGGTATTTCCATCGAAACGATGTTTATCGATGAAGGATTCGGCTCATTAGATGAAGAGTCATTAACGAAAGCAGTTGACGCCCTAATCGACTTGCAAAAATCAGGTCGCTTTATCGGTGTAATTTCACACGTTCAAGAACTGAAAAACGCAATGCCAGCTGTATTAGAAGTAACGAAGCAGAAGGATGGTTGTAGTCAGACTAAGTTTGTGGTGAAGTAACAAGATTTAATTGCTGAAAAATTTAGTGAAATAATAAATAAAGCGCCGTCTCCTTATTGGAGGCGGCGTTTGTATGAAATAAGGAACTATGAGTTATCTGAAGTAGGCGGCGTATGTGATAATCGATTATAAGTTTTAAAAGCAGAAATTGCCGATATAACACCACCCGCTAAAAATAATGCTGATCCACCTACTAATATGATACGACTGACATATGTTTCTCGTGCTTCTTCAACTTCTTCTTGTAACATTGTAGGCATATGATTCCCTCCTTTATAAAAATGTGTTTTGTAATAGTATATACAAACGCCTAACATGTGTTAAAAATGAAGAGGTTGTATGTATAAGCATCTAAGTGAATTTAATATTTAGCTAGTGTTAGTATTAAGTTCAACGCTTCTGCACAAGTTTTAGTAGCTTATATGTCATAATATATCCGTAAAGTTAAATATTCAATAATAATGAATGAAACATTCGTTCATTATTAAGTGTGCGTTTCTTACGCACTCCCCAAAACAAGTGTCTTTATTGTTATTCTTTTGCATCAAAGCCCTCATCACACTACGAAGTATAACAAGAAGGGGATACGAACATGAATAATCGAATTTTAAAACACCTACTAAATATGAAGATGAACAAGAAAAGCCTGGGAGCCGTTGCATTAACGGCTGGAATCATAGGCACGACTCTCATTCCTCAAAATGCATATGCACACAGTTTTGTTGAAAAACCTGGAAGTCGTTCTGCTTTATGTAGCCCCACTTACGGCGCACTGAACGTGAACTGCGGAAGTATTATGTATGAACCTCAAAGTTTAGAAGCGCTCCAAAAGGATTTCCGCAAGTTGGCCCAGTTGATGGGCAGATTGCTTCGGCAGGCGGGAAATTTGGTGGTATTTTGGATCAACAAACAACAGAGCGTTGGTTTAAAAATACGATAACAGGTGGAGAAAATACGTTCACATGGAAGTATACAGCTCCTCACTTAACAAGCAAATGGCATTACTATATTACGAAAAAAGGTTGGAATCCAAATAAAGCGCTAACAAGAGCAGACTTTGAGCCAATTGGAACTGTACAACATGATGGTTCTGCAGCTTTAAACAATTTAAATCACAAAATTAACGTACCTACTGATCGTAGTGGATACCATGTTATTTTAGCGGTATGGGATGTAGCTGATACAGCAAATGCATTCTATAATGTAATTGATGTAAATCTAGTCAATAATGAAAAACCAGACACAGAAGTACCAAGTAATCCAAATGGACTTGAGGCAACAAAAGTTACAGCAAATAGTGTAGAACTAGCATGGACCGCTTCTACAGATAATGTAGGGGTAAAAGGTTATCAGGTCCTACGCAATGGAGAGATTATTGACACAGTACCAGGCACTCATTTTATTGATAAACAATTACAACCAAGTACTGAATACTCTTATACTGTAAAAGCGATTGACACAGCTGGAAATGTATCGAAAGAAAGTACGGCAGTTAAAGTGAAAACATCAGTAGCGATTCTTGATACAAAAGCACCTACACAGCCAAAAGGATTACACAGCATGGGAACGACAGCATCAAGTGTTGATCTGATGTGGAGTCCGTCTGACGATAATGACGGTGTAGACCATTACGATATTTACAGAGAAATATCAGGCGTAATGAAAAAAATTGGAACATCCAGCACTACTTCTCATATGGACAAAAATTTGCTTGCTAATACTACATATAAATATGCGGTGAAAGTTGTTGATGTAGCTGGTAATGAATCAATACAAAGCGATGTATTCACAGTTACCACAAAAACTGAAAGCGCTTCATACGAAGCGTGGAATTCAAAAAAGGCATATAAAAAGGGAGATAGAGTCATGCACGAAGGGAAAGTGTATGAAGCTGTCCAAAATTACCAAGGAAATGGGGATCCAAACTGGATTTATGCTTTATCATTATGGAAAACAGTGTAAGCTTTTACTGGTTTTGAACTAAGGAATGACTGACGGGCTTTGGTGCAATAAAGTAATAATGAGAGTTCACTTTAAAGTTGAAACAAAAAAGACGACATATAAAATGTCGTCTTTTTTGTACGGATTTATTTTTCCTCCTGGTTTTCTACCTTTTCCGTTTTAGAAGCAAATCCGCTTTTAAACCCATCGATAAAATTACAACCACTTAATGAAAATACAAATACACATATAAGACCAACTAAAATACCCTTTTTGTAATTCACTTTAAAACAGCCTCCTAATTATCAATTCGCAAACTATATATTACTATATTCAAATGGTTAATATACATTAAAATTACCTTAAAAATGAATTGTTAAATTATATAGTTGTAGGACATGACGTCATCTTATGAATATTTTTATACAGTAGATATATTTATTACTCATATAGTATTACTTCGAAAAGCAATTGTATTACAAAGAGGTATATCTATACCTCTTCACCATACCACTAGACTGTAAAAATACATAATGTGTGTACCTTTTTGGATAGGTGAAGATATGTAAAAATATGAGGGTGAGAGTGAATGTGATTTTTAACGATTTTAGCTCACAAAAGGCTACGAGGTAAAAATAACTGAAGGAATACTAAAAAAATAATAACCGACGGATTTTCGTTTGAATACTAATGACTTTTACGGATTCATGAACTTGGCTCTTCAGGAAGAGCATTTTTGATAGCTTAATATAGGAGGTAAATAAATTATGAACGTTAACTACGGTAGACATACTATTATTGAAGTTGATTTAAATGCACTGCAACGTAATTTCCAACAGTACAAACAAGCTATTCCATTTGGTACAGCAATTATGACAGTTGTAAAAGCGAATGCCTATGGACACGGGGCAGTTCCGATTGCGAAGGCGGTAATAGAGGCAGGCACAAGTCACTTGGCAGTTGCGTTTGTAGATGAAGGAATTGAACTTAGAGAAGCTGGTATAACTGTACCAATATTAATCTTTGGATACACACCGTATGAAGCGATAGTAGATGCAATTACGTATGATTTAAGCATGACAGTATATACAATCGAGGATTTGCATGCTATAGAAGAGGTTGCTTCACAAATGGAAAAGAATGCGTACATCCATATTAAAATTGACACTGGAATGAGCCGACTTGGTTTACAACTTAATGAAGTCACATTGTTTTTACAAACATTAAAGTGTACAAAATATATTCAGGTTGAAGGAATGTACACGCACTTCGCTTGTGCAGATGAAAGGGATAAAATGTATACTCTCATGCAACAAGAGGTATTTCAAAAAGCCGTAAGCAAAGCAGAAGAGTTACAAATTGTTATTCCATGGATTCATGCCAATAATAGTGCTGCTACAATTGATATGCGAGAAACAAAAGGAAATATGGTCCGCCTTGGAATCGCGTTATACGGTCTCTATCCATCTGCAGATGTCAATCAAGAAGCTATTTCGTTACATCCTATCCTGACATTTAAATCAAAAGTTGCGCATATCAAAAAAGTAAAAAAAGGAAATGGGGTTAGCTATGGAGCAACATATACAGCGACAGGAGAAGAATGGATTGCGACGATACCGGTTGGATATGCGGATGGTGTCAGCAGGCAACTCTCGAATAAAGGGTTTGTATTAATAAAGGGTATGAAAGTTCCTATTATAGGACGTATTTGTATGGACCAGTTAATGTTGGACGTAACAAAAATCATGCCAATACATGTTGGAGATGAAGTGGTCTTTTATGGTAATCAAGGCGAGGAATCAATAAGTGTAGATTGCGTTGCAGATATGTTAAGTACAATTAATTATGAGATTACTTGTATGTTAAGTAGAAGGATACCTCGCATCTATATAAAAGACAATAAGCCAATCGAAATAATAAATGAACTACGAAGAAGTCCTATCAGTTTATGTATAAATGAATGAAGAATCTTCACCATAAATCTATGCTAACTTCACATGCAGCACATATTAAAATTGTATTATGTATATGTACCAAATAAATAAAATAAATAGCATTTCTGTTTTTAATGAAATAAAATCCTGTTATTTCTATATAAGGGTCTGAGTTACATATTGGGTATTGTGGTTTTCTTTAGAAATGGATCTAAAGAAAAAGGAATCGATATAAAAGGGGAATGTCTTATGACAACATATACGAGCGAGATAAAAAAAAGTTTAGTAACTGAAGAAGATGTGGATATTTTAAAAATAATGGCGCATCCAATACGATTACAAATTGTAAATGAATTAAGTGCACGCAAAACTTGTAATGTAACACAATTAACAGAAATATTAAATATTCCTCAATCGACTGTTTCGCAGCATTTATCAAAAATGAAAGGTAAAGTGCTAAGAGCTGAGAGAAGAGGATTAGAAATTTATTATTACATTAATAATTTAAAAGCAAGCAAGATTGTTAGTGTTTTAGGATATGTAAATTAATGAATTGTTATTATACAAAATAGCCTCCGCTGTTAAGCAGGGGCTATTTTGTATTGTTTTATTTATTTGCATTTAAAATTTTATAGTTTTTATGATTTACAATTGTTCGGTCAAATTCAAAAGTACCACCGCTTACATCTGTGACTTCAACTAAGACCGATTCAGTGTATAGTTTTAGTACAGATGCTGTGATCTTTAAGTTATTTCGTTGAAATAGTATAGTATCGCCTACGTTTGCTTTCATAGTACCTCCTTATAAAAGTCAGAAATGTTTGTTTATTATATATATTAAACCACGTATAGATATATTAGTGAATGTTTAGTTTTATTTATCAATAAAATATTTGTTGTTTAGTAAAAATTAAAGTGCAACATTATGTAAATGAATTATATATTTTCTATTTTTATGTATAAAATCGTGAAAAAAACGTTGTAATTCTGTATGTTTCGTTAAAAAAACAAGATATATGGAAGTTAAAATGTATAAAAGATGGAATTTTTGATTACAAGACTATTAAATGATTTGTATCAAGAAATACAGACGCAACATGTTATAAACGTTGAAGAGTTAAATAAGAATAGGATAAGCAAAATATTGAAGTCAGCCATAGATAATTCGATAATTTTTTTGGTAAAAGAGGATGTGAAAGCTCCGTAAGTCGTATTGATGTAAAACATTATAAAAACTACTACGTATTTAACAAGTAGTTTTTTGTATTTCACCTTTCGTTTTCTGTAACTGATTCCATATTTTTGACGCTCCATCTTGTAAGTGCTTACATAAGCGGAAACATCTTATACAATGAAGGTGTTAAATCAAATGAGGTGGCCAATATGAACATAAAAAAAGAAAATTTAGCGAATAGCATTGAAATAGAAAGAGGAGGCGGAATGATATGAAAAAATCAAATGTTAATCCATGGCTTGTTGTCCTTGGCACAGTCATAGTACAAATGGGGCTTGGTACGATATATACATGGAGTTTATTCAATCAGCCCTTAGTGAGTAAATACGGTTGGAGTCTTAACGCTGTTGCTATAACTTTCTCAATTACTAGCCTGTCTTTAGCGTTTTCAACTTTGTTTGCGAGTAAATTGCAAGAAAAATGGGGACTTCGTAAACTTATTATGATAGCTGGACTAGCATTAGGAATTGGATTAATACTTAGTTCACAAGCTTCCTCATTAATATTGCTTTATGTACTAGCAGGGGTTGTTGTAGGTTATGCAGATGGTACAGCATATATCACTTCATTATCCAATTTAATAAAGTGGTTTCCAAAGCGTAAAGGTTTAATTGCTGGTATTTCTGTCTCTGCATATGGTTCGGGTAGCTTAATTTTTAAATATATTAACGCACAGTTAATTGAATCAGTTGGTGTATCACAAGCGTTTATATACTGGGGTTTAATTGTTACAGCTATGATTGTCCTTGGCGCTTGTTTAATCCATCAAGCTGCAGATCAAGGAGCAGTTCATGAAACAAAAACTCAGGAATATACAACGAAAGAAATGTTAGGCACAAAACAAGTATACTTATTATTTATTATGTTATTTACATCATGTATGAGTGGCTTATACTTAATTGGTATGGTAAAAGACATTGGTGTTCAACTTGTAGGGCTTAGCGCAGCGACAGCAGCTAATGCGGTGGCTATGGTTGCAATCTTCAATACATTAGGTCGTATTATTTTAGGACCGTTATCAGATAAAATCGGCCGTTTAAAAATCGTTACTGGTACATTTGTTGTTATGGCAGCTTCAGTCTTGGTTTTAAGTTTCGTAGATTTAAATTATGGTATCTACTTCGTATGTGTAGCAAGTGTAGCGTTTTGCTTTGGTGGAAATATCACTATTTTCCCAGCTATCGTTGGTGATTTCTACGGTATGAAAAACCATAGTAAGAACTACGGAATTGTGTATCAAGGATTTGGATTTGGAGCGCTCGCTGGTTCCTTTATCGGTGCAGTTCTAGGTGGATTCAAACCAACTTTCATGGTGATCGGCGTATTATGTGTCGTATCATTTATTATCGCACTTTTAATCCAAGTGCCTAAGCAGAAAAAAGAAAAAGAAGAAGAGTATCGCAGTGTAGCGTAAGTATATAAATCTTCTTTAACACTATGTTTACTAAAAAGCACCCTATTTAATAGGGTGCTTTTTTATGAATTACAACATGTGGAATTTTCTAGAGGCAAAAAAATGAGTAAAGTATCCGTTTGGATTATATTGGAATATCATAAATTGATATATTATATTCGAAATACTTATTAAATCTTAAATTATAAACACGACATGCATCGGTAATTGCAAGATATACTTTCTTGATATTTTCAGAAAAATGTTGAGAAAATATATACTTGAGTTTTTGGTAAGGCTTTGTAAATGAAGGTATCTACAGTTTATCCTCTTCAATTTTAAAAAGAGGAGTACGAATTAAATTTTTTAATGTAAGTACTTATTCATGCTTTTAGATGTAATTGTATTGAGAAGTACTAAAATATTTTATCTGAAAAATAAAAATAGGTTGACAAGTTCATTGAGAAAGATTATCATTTCGATGTAAGAATATTAAATGAAAAACATTATCAATGAATAATATTTTGATGAAAAGTACACTTGACCAATTAGTTTAGTAAGTGTATTATTTTTTACAGTGATAGTGATAATCGTTATCATTATCACTATTTGTTTAATTAGATCAATTTTCAAATGAAAGGATAGAGGAAATGAACTTAGGGGAATTTGATGGAAAAACGGTTGTAGTAACAGGTGCAGCTCAAGGTATAGGCAGTGTTGTTGCCAAAATGTTTTTAGAAAGAGGAGCTACAGTTATTGCGGTTGATCAAAATGAAGAGGGGTTAAACGTACTCTTAAATGAAAATGAATTAAATGAAACACGTATGAAAACATTTCATTTAGATGTGAGTGATAGTACCGCTGTTGAAGATATGGTAAACGGTATTGAAAATGATATAGCACCAATAGATATATTAATAAATGTTGCAGGGGTATTACGTATGGGACCAATTCACTCTTTAAGTGATGAAGATTGGAATAAAACCTTCTCTGTAAATTCTACAGGAGTTTTCTATATGTCTCGAGCAGTAAGTAAACATATGATGCAAAGAAGGTCAGGGGCAATTGTTACAGTTGGTTCAAATGCGGCAAATACTCCGAGAATGGAAATGGCTGCGTACGCTGCATCAAAAGCTGCAACGACAATGTTTATGAAGTGTTTAGGATTAGAGCTTGCAGCATACAATATTCGCTGCAACTTAGTTTCTCCTGGTTCTACTGAAACTGAAATGCAAAGATTACTATGGGCTGATGAGAATGGAGCTGAAAATATAATTGCTGGTTCTCAAAATACATATAGACTCGGTATTCCGTTACAAAAAATTGCACAACCTTCAGAAATTGCTGAAGCAGTATTGTTTTTAGCTTCTGATAAAGCGAGTCATATTACAATGCACAATTTATGTGTCGATGGCGGAGCTACATTAGGAGTTTAATAAAAAATTCAGGAGGTTTTAATACTATGAATGAACTTATAGCCGTAAAGGAACTGTCAGAAAAATTATTAGAAGATTATAAAACTGAATCTTCGTTCTTTTTCGCTTCACCAACTCGAACGATATTGACAGAAGGAGAGTTTACTACAGTAAAACATCATGAAATTGAAAGTTTTCCAGAACTTGTACAAGCGGTATTAAGTAATGCAAAACAAGCCGGAAATCCGAATCCTATCGTTGTTGGTGCTTTGCCTTTTGATCGTAGAAAAGAAGTTCAACTTATCGTACCAGAACATAGTAGAATTACTGAGCGTTTACAGTTAGAGACAACAAATGAGATAAAACGAAATGAGAAACTGACATTTGAAATGACACCGGTTCCAGCTCCTGAAGTTTATATGGATGGTGTGAAGCAAGGAATAGCAAAAATTCAGGACGGAGATTTAAGAAAAATCGTTCTATCCAGATCATTGGATGTTAAGTCTTCCGAGAAAATTGATCAACAAAAACTACTTCGTGAATTAGCGGAACATAATAAGCACGGCTACACATTTGCTGTTAATTTGCCGAAAGATGAAAAAGAGTACAGTAAGACGTTAATTGGAGCAAGTCCTGAATTACTTGTTTCACGTCATGGTATGCAAGTAATTTCTAATCCGTTGGCTGGCTCAAGACCACGAAGTGAGGATCCAGTAGAAGATAAAAGAAGAGCAGAAGAATTACTTTCTTCTCCAAAAGATTTACATGAACATGCGGTAGTAGTTGAAGCGGTTGCCGCTGCGCTTCGCCCTTACTGTCATATATTACATGTTCCAGAAAAACCCTCAGTTATTCATAGTGAAGCAATGTGGCATTTGTCTACGGAAGTGAAAGGTGAACTAAAGGACCCAAATACGTCTTCTTTACAATTAGCAATTGCTCTTCATCCTACGCCAGCAGTTTGTGGAACTCCAATGGAAGAAGCGAGAGAGGCTATTCAAAAAATTGAGCCATTTGACCGTGAATTCTTTACAGGAATGTTAGGGTGGAGCGATTTAAATGGAGATGGCGAATGGATTGTTACAATTCGTTGTGCTGAAGTGCAAGAGAATACACTTCGCTTATATGCAGGTGCTGGAGTTGTTGCTGAATCAAAGCCAGAAGATGAGTTAGCAGAAACATCAGCTAAGTTCCAAACAATGTTGAAGGCTTTAGGGTTAAGAGATAATGCGCTGAATGAAAAATAGGGGGAAGAAAGAATGTTAATAGGTTATACGGAATGGCCAAAAGAATTTGCCAATCGCTATCGAGAAGAAGGGTGTTGGCTTGGAGAAACATTTGGTTCGATGTTAAAAGAACGTGCTGAAAAATATGGGGATCAAATTGCGGTTGTAAGTAGTAATACGCATATAACGTATAGTGAACTTGATAAAAAGGTAGATCGCTTAGCTTCAGGTTTACTGAATTTAGGAATAAAGAAAGAGGACCGAGTTGTAATCCAGTTACCTAATATTATAGAGTTTTTCGAAATATGCTTTGCGCTATTTCGCATTGGAGCGCTTCCTGTTTTTGCACTACCTTCTCATCGCAGTAGTGAAATTAGTTATTTTTGCGAGTTTGGTGAGGCGAGTGCTTACATTATTTCAGATAAGGCTCTCGGCTTTGATTACCGAAAACTAGCAAGAGAAGTGAAAGAGAAAGTTCCCGCTTTACAACATGTAATCGTAGTGGGGGAAGAAGAAGAATTCGTGAACATAACTGATCTTTATATGGATCCGATTCCGTTACCAGAAGTTCAGCCAAGTGATGTTGCGTTTCTCCAATTATCAGGAGGGACGACAGGACTTTCTAAATTAATTCCTAGAACACATGATGACTATATTTATAGTTTACGTGTTAGCGCTGACATTTGTAATTTAAATGCAGAAAGTGTCTATATGGCAGTTCTTCCAGTAGCACACAATTACCCGATGAGTTCTCCAGGGACATTTGGAACTTTCTATGCGGGTGGAAAAGTAGTATTGGCAACTGGAGGTAGTCCAGATGAGGCATTTGCTCTTATAGAAAAAGAAAAAGTTACGATTACAGCGCTCGTTCCACCATTAGCAATGATTTGGCTTGATGCAGCATCTTCCCGTAACGACGATTTATCGAGCCTGCAAGTTATTCAAGTAGGAGGTGCGAAATTTAGTGCCGAAGTTGCGAAGCGTATTCGCCCTACATTTGGATGTACGTTACAGCAAGTGTTCGGTATGGCAGAAGGGTTAGTAAATTATACAAGATTAAATGATCCTGAAGAAATCATTATTCATACGCAAGGTAGACCGATGTCTACATTCGATGAAGTAAGGGTTGTTGATGAAAATGATAACGATGTAAAACCCGGTGAAGTAGGAAGTTTATTAACAAGAGGGCCATATACAATTCGTGGTTATTATAAAGCGGAAGAGCATAATGCACGATCATTTACAAAGGATGGATTTTATCGTACAGGTGATCTTGTAAAAGTAAATGAACAAGGTTACATCATTGTAGAAGGAAGAGATAAAGATCAAATTAATCGTGGCGGTGAGAAGGTTGCTGCGGAAGAGGTTGAAAATCATCTATTAGCACATGATGCAGTACATGATGTAGCAATTGTATCTATGCCTGACGATTATTTAGGAGAACGCACTTGCGCTTTTGTTATCGCTCGTGGACAAGTCCTAACTGCAAACGAATTAAAAATGTTCTTAAGAGAACGTGGTATAGCAGCTTATAAGATTCCAGATCGAATTGAATTTATTGAATCATTCCCACAAACAGGTGTTGGAAAAGTAAGCAAAAAAGAATTACGTAAAGTCATTGCTGAAAAACTTATTACAGTAAAACAATAATAAAAATCGGAAGGAAGTGATTAGATGGCTATCCCATCTATTTCAGTATATAAAATGCCAATTGAATCAGAACTACCAAAAAATAAAGTGAATTGGACGCCAAATCCGAAACGTGCGGTTCTTCTAATCCATGACATGCAAGAATATTTTCTTGATGCATATAGCGATAAAGAATCGCCAAAAGTAGAACTAATTTCAAATATTAAGGTGATAAGAGAAAGATGCAAGGAACTTGGTATACCAGTTGTTTATACAGCGCAACCTGGTGGACAAACGTTAGAACAACGAGGGTTATTACAAGATTTTTGGGGTGACGGTATTCCTGCTGGACCAGAAAAAAAGAAAATTGTGGATGAACTTACTCCAGATGAGGATGATATATTCCTAACAAAATGGAGATATAGTGCATTTAAAAAGACGAATCTATTAGAAATTTTAAATGAACAGGGAAGAGATCAACTTATTATTTGCGGTATTTATGCGCATATTGGCTGCCTTTTAACAGCTTGTGAAGCTTTTATGGATGGTATCCAGCCATTTTTTGTAGCAGATGCAGTTGCTGATTTTTCACTAGAGCATCATAAACAAGCATTGGAGTATGCATCTAATAGATGTGCAGTAACGACGTCAACAAACTTACTATTAAAAGATTTACAAAGTTTAAAGGGTGATGAGAGTGAAGGAATCACTTTACAGAAAGTGCATGAACTAGTTGCACAACTACTCCGTGAGCCAGTAGAGAGTATTGAAGTGGATGAAGATTTATTAAATAGAGGACTTGATTCGGTCAGAATTATGAGTTTAGTAGAGAAGTGGCGCCGCGAAGGGAAAGAAATCACTTTTGCAGATTTAGCAGAACGTCCAACTGTTGATGATTGGTACCGTTTACTATCTTCACAAGCAGCACAAGTGCTGTAACAAATAGACTACATAATAAAGGGGTAGTAAAGAATGCCTAATAGTCAAAAGATTCGTCATTCGTTATCATCTGCGCAGTCTGGTATGTGGTTTGCGCAACAATTAAATCCGCTTAATCCGATTTATAATACTGGGGAATATATAGAAATAAACGGAAATATTAATCAAGAAATTTTCGAGTTAGCTGTATGTAAAGTTATAACAGAAGCAGAAGCACTTCATGTTCGTTTCGAAGAGGATGAAATTGGCCCATGGCAAGTTATTGAGGAATCGTCAAAGTTTCATATGCATGTTATTGACGTTCGTAAAGAAAAAAATCCTGAAGAAGCTGCTAAGGAATGGATGAAAAATGATTTATCTGTACCGATAGATTTAAAAGAAGATAAATTATTTACTGAAGCACTTATTCAAGTTGAAAATAATCGTTTCTTTTGGTATCAGCGCATCCATCACATTGTGATGGATGGCTATGGATTTTCACTTCTTAGCCAAAAGGTAGCGAATGAGTATACATCACTTATAGAAGAAACAAATAAGAATGAAAAGCCATTTGGTTCTCTTGCAAAAATTGTACAAGAAGATAATGAGTATCGTGAATCTAAACAATTTCAGGAAGATCGTACTTTTTGGTTAGAAAAGTTTGCAGATGAACCGGAAGTTATAAGTTTAGCAGAACGAGCGCCGAGAACATCAAATGGATTTTTACGAGAAACTGCTTATTTATCAAATGCTAGTACGAAAACTTTACTAGAAGATATTAATATTTCGTTAACGAGTTGGCCCGAATTTGTTGTAGCTGTAACAAGTATTTATATGCATAAAGTAACAGGTGCAAATGATATTGTTTTAGGTTTACCGATGATGGGGCGTCTTGGTTCTGTATCTATTCATACACCAAGCATGGTAATGAATTTAGTTCCACTTCGTCTCACTGTAACTCCAAATATAACTCTTGCGGAATTAATACAGCAAGTTTCTAAAGAAATTCGAGACGTACGTCGTCATCATAAATACCGTCATGAGGAGTTAAGAAGAGACTTAAAGCTACTAGGTGAAAATCAAAGGTTGTTTGGGCCGTTAGTGAATGTTATGCCTTTTGATTATGGGCTTAATTTTGCTGGAAATCGTGGCATTACACATAATTTATCAGCAGGACCTGTCGATGATTTATCGATAAATGTATATAAGCGCTTCGATGAAAATGAGCTAATGATTCATTTTGATGCGAATCCGGAAGTATATAACGGCGCGGAACTAGCATTGCATAAAGAAAGATTTATGAATCTATTAGAATTAGTGATAAATAATGATCACAAAGACGAGCCGATTGGAAAAATAAACATTACTCTTCCTGAAGAAAATCATAAAGTTTTATTGGAATGGAATGAAACTAAGAGAGCTGAAGAGCTAATTAATCTACCTATATTATTTGAAAAACAAGTACAAAAAAATCCAAATAATATAGCAGTTACTTGTAACGGGATAAAACTTACGTATAAAGAGCTAAATGAACGAGCAAATGAACTTGCAAACTATTTAGTAGAAGAAGGAATACAAGCAAATCAATTTGTAGCCTTAGTATTTCCAAGATCAATAGAAATGGTAGTTAGTATGTTAGCAGTTCTAAAGGCAGGTGCAGCATATTTACCGATAGATCCAGAATACCCAGCCGAGCGAATTAATTATATAGTAAATGATGCAAATCCGGTTTGTATCATAACACATTCATCTGTTTCATCTACTTTAGTTATAGAAAATGATATTAAAAAAATCATATTAGATAGCGAAGAAACGAAAATAGCGTTAAAAACATATTCTCATATGAATATATCATTTAAAAATAATGAATCACTTTTAAATCCAGCGTATACAATTTACACTTCAGGATCAACAGGAAATCCAAAAGGTGTAATTGTTTCTATGAAAGGTTTAAGTAACTTCTTATTGGCTATGCAACATACGTTTTCATTAAATGAAAACGATCATTTATTAGCGGTTACAACGTTTGCGTTTGATATTTCTGCTCTAGAAATATATTTACCTCTTATTAGTGGTGCAAGTATAACAATTGCTCAAAAAGAAGTAATCCAAGAGCCTTCTGCATTAACGACACTTTTACAAGAAGAAAGAGTGACAATTATGCAAGCTACACCGACGCTCTGGCAGGCGTTAATAACTGAATATCCAGAGCGGCTACAAGAGCTAAACGTACTCGTTGGTGGTGAAGCTCTACCAGCACATTTAGCAAATAAATTAAAAGAATTAGGTTGCTGTATAAGTAACTTATATGGACCAACTGAAACGACAATTTGGTCTACTTACATGAACATTGATGAAAGTGAAAGTGGTATACCTCCTATTGGAAAGCCAATTTGGAATACAGAAGTATATGTATTGGATGCAGGGTTACAACCAGTTCCACCTGGAGTTATAGGTGAATTATATATTGCAGGGGAAGGGCTTGCGAACGGATATTTAGGAAAACCTGAGTTAACAGCTGAACGGTTTGTTGCAAATCCTTATGGGAAAGCTGGAGCACGTATGTATCGCACAGGTGATCTTGTGAAATGGCGTAACGATGGTGTGTTAGAGTACATTAGTCGCGCAGATCATCAAATTAAAATTCGCGGTTTCCGAATTGAATTAGCTGAAATTGAAACGGTATTACAACGACATGAAAATATTCAACAAGCGGTAGTAATGGTACGAGAAGATCGCCCAAATGATAAACGAATCATTGCGTATATCGTTGCCGAAGAGAAGGAACCAATTAATCTTTCAGAAATTCGTTCTTATGTTTCAGAAAGTTTAGCGAATTATATGGTACCATCGGCATTTGTTGTGCTAGAAGAATTACCATTAACGCCAAATGGTAAGATTGATAGAAAGAAATTACCTGCTCCTGATTTTAATGGAATGAACAATGAGAGAGTTGCTAGAAATCCGAAAGAAGAAATATTATGTGATTTATTTGCTGAGGTACTTGGTGTTTCACGAATTAGTATAGATGATAATTTCTTTGAAATGGGTGGCCATTCGCTTCTTGCATCTCGTTTAATGGCAAGAATTCGTGAAACGTTAAGTGTAGAATTAGGAATCGGAAAGCTATTTGAATTACCAACTGTTGCTGAATTAGCGAAACAATTGGATCATGCAAAAAGCGCAAGACCAGCTATTAAGAAAGTAAGTAGGCCAAATGAAGTTCCACTTTCATTTGCACAGCGCAGGTTATGGTTCTTAAATTGTTTAGAAGGTCCAAGTCCTACTTATAATATTCCGTTAGTCATTCGTATGTCTGGAAAATTGAATGAGGAAGCACTGCAAGGTGCCTTTTATGATGTAGTGAAGAAACATGAAACACTTAGAACAATTTTCCCTAATGTATTAGGTAGTTCATATCAGGAAATTTTAAATATGGAAGACTTAAATCTAGAAATGATTATAACAAAAACATGTAAAGATGAATTAGAAAGTGTACTTTCAGAGGCGGTAAAATATAGCTTTAACCTTGATGTTGAGCCAGCAGTTCGTTTGCAACTTTTTAAAGTGAGTGAAAACGAACATGTTTTACTAATTCTTTTGCATCATATTGTAGGAGATGGATGGTCATTACAACCGTTAACGAGAGACTTTACAGCGGCTTATAAAGCACGATGTCAAGGTGATAGTGTTCAACTAGAAACCCTTCCAGTTCAATACGCAGATTATTCACTATGGCAACAACAGCTATTAGGTGATGAAACAAAACCAGACAGTATTATTTCAACACAATTAGATTTTTGGAAAGAAGAGTTAAAAGGTTTACCAGATCAAATGGAGTTACCTACAGATTACCAGCGCCCAATTGAAACTAGTTATCGCGGGGAAACAATTCATTTTCATTTAGATGAAGGTATGCATAGTAGGTTAGTGGAGCTCGCTCGTAAAAATGGAGTTAGTTTGTTTATGGTGTTGCAAGCAGGACTAAGTGCCTTATTTACAAGATTAGGTGCTGGAACTGATATACCATTAGGTAGTCCGATTGCTGGAAGAAACGACGATGTACTCACGGATATAGTTGGTTTATTTGTAAATACATTAGTGTTACGCACAAATACATCAGGAGATCCAAGTTTTAAAGAATTATTAAATAGAGTGAAACAGGTAAACCTTGCAGCTTATGAAAATCAAGATGTTCCATTTGAACGACTTGTTGAAGTGTTAAACCCAGTACGAACTCGAAATAGTCATCCGCTGTTTCAAGTTATGTTAGCTTTCCAAAATACGCCAGAAGCAACGTTTAATGTACCGGATTTAGAAGCGAGCCTTGAAATTCAAAGTGTTGGTTCTGCAAAATTTGATTTAACATTTGAAATTAGCGAGAGTACCGGAGTTGATGGTACTCCAAACGGCTTACACGGATTGTTAGAGTTTAGTACCGATTTATATAAACGTGAAACGGTTCAAAAACTAATAGAACGATTCATTCTATTATTAGATGATGCAGAGAAACATCCGGATCAATCAATTGGTAGATTAGAAATATTAACTTTAGCAGAGCGAAATACAGTTTTAGAAAAGTGGAATGGTGGTTTTCAAATTGTACCTGAAATGACATTGCCACAATTATTTGAAAAGCAGGCTCATGTAAATCAAAATTCTATTGCTGTCGTCTTTGAAGATGAAAAGCTAACTTATGAAGAGTTAAATAGAAAAGCGAATAAAATAGCTCGTTTGTTAATAGCGAAAGGAATCGGTCCTGATCAACTTGTTGCTTTAGCGATGCCGAGATCTTTAAATATGGTTGTAAGCTTACTTGCTGTTCTTAAAGCTGGTGCGGGATACCTTCCGTTAGATCCGGATTATCCGTCAGATCGTATCTCATTTATGCTACACGATGCGAAACCATCATGTGTTTTAACAAATTCAGATGTGGAAATTGAATGTGATGAGGCACTAAAGGTTTTAGTTGATGATGTGAACGTAATAGAAGAAATTGAGAAATATAGTGAAGACAATATAGATGAAATGGAGCGCATGAAGCCGTTATCTCCTTCACATATTGCTTACGTTATTTATACGTCAGGCTCAACAGGTAGACCGAAAGGGGTTATGATACCTCATCAAAATGTAGTAAGACTTTTAGGAGCAACTGATCATTGGTTCCAATTTGACGCAGACGATGTGTGGACGATGTTCCATTCATACGCTTTTGATTTCTCGGTTTGGGAAATTTGGGGACCTTTATTATATGGAGGGCGTTTAGTTGTAGTACCACATACTGTAAGTCGCTCGCCGAAAGAATTTTTACAACTGCTTGTTAAGGTAAAGGTGACTGTTTTAAACCAAACTCCATCAGCGTTCTATCAATTGATGCAAGCCGATCGTGAAAATGAAGAGATTGGTCAAAAATTATCTTTACGATATGTTGTTTTTGGAGGAGAAGCACTTGAACTAAGTCGATTAGAAGATTGGTATAGTCGTCATCCTCATAACTCACCGAAGCTTATTAATATGTACGGTATAACGGAGACGACGGTACATGTTAGTTATATTGAATTAGATGAGAGCATCGTCTCTTTACGAGCAAATAGTTTAATCGGGTGCAGTATACCGGATCTTAAAGTATACGTATTAGATAACTATTTACAACCGATGCCACCTGGAGTAGTTGGAGAAATGTATGTTGCAGGTGCAGGACTGGCTCGTGGATATTTAGGAAGAGCAGGATTAACTGCTGAACGTTTTATCGCAGATCCATTTGGGAAGCCAGGTACAAGAATGTATCGTACAGGGGACCTAGCGCGCTGGCGTCAAGATGGGACGTTAGATTATATAGGACGTGCAGATCATCAAATTAAAATTCGTGGATTCCGAATTGAATTAGGGGAAATAGAAGCGGTAATAATGAAACATCCTAAAGTTGAACAAGTAGCAGTTATTGTACGGGAAGATCAACCAGGGGATAAACGACTAGTTTCTTATATCGTCGCATCAAATAATGAAACGATTGATATGAATGAAATGCGTCAGCATGCAGGAGGTAGTTTACCAGATTACATGGTTCCGTACGCTTTTGTAGTAGTAAATGAGTTACCTTTAACTCCAAACGGTAAATTAGATAGAAAGGCATTGCCAGCTCCAGAATTTATTGCATCATCTTCTAGCCGCGGACCGAGAACACCGCAAGAAGAAATGTTATGTGACTTGTTTACAGAAGTTTTAAGTGTGTCTCAAATTGGAATTGATGATGGATTCTTTGATCTTGGTGGTCATTCACTTCTTGCAGTGCAGCTGATGAGTCGCATTAAAGAGGCACTTGGAGTTGAACTAAATATCGGAACTTTATTTGCAGCACCTACTGTTGCAGGGCTTGCTGAAAGACTTGAAATGGGGAATGGTCAAAGTGCACTTGATGTGTTGCTTCCATTACGAGCAAGCGGAGATCAATTACCATTATTTTGTGTACATCCAGCAGGTGGATTAAGTTGGTGCTATGCAGGACTTATGAAATCTTTAGGAACAGATTATCCAATCTATGGTGTACAAGCACGTGGTATCGCTGAAAATGAAGAACTTCCAAAAAGCTTAGAGGAGATGGCGGCGGATTATTTAAAACACGTTCGTGGAATACAGCCTCACGGACCATATCGTTTACTCGGATGGTCGCTTGGAGGAAATGTTGTTCATGCAATGGCGGCGCAACTTCAAAATGAAGGGGAAGAAGTAGAATTACTCGTTATGCTGGATTCGTATCCTGGTCACTTCTTACCGAATACGGAAGCACCTACTGAAGAAGAAGCGTTAATCGCATTACTTGCTTTAGGTGGATATGATCCAGATAACATGGATGGTAAACCACTTACTATGGAAAGTGCGGTTGCAATACTTCGCAAAGATGGAAGTGCATTAGCAAGTCTTGAGGAAGAGACTATTTTAAACTTGAAAGAAACATATGTAAATTCAGTAGGGTTGTTAGGGAAATACGTGCCAAAAGTTTATAACGGGGATATTTTATTCTTTAGATCTACTGTTATACCAGACTGGTTTGATCCTATTTCTCCAAATACGTGGCTAAATTATTTAGACGGGGAAATCGTGCAGCATGACATTGATTGTAGACATAAAGATTTATGTCAGCCAGGTCCACTTACAGAAATTGGACAAGTGCTAGCGAAATATTTGCAGAATAAGAAAGGGGTAAGTAAAGTATGACGAATCCATTTGAAAATGATAATTACACATATAAAGTATTAATGAATGAGGAGGGCCAGTATTCTCTCTGGCCTGCCTTTCTCGATGTACCAATTGGATGGAATGTCGTACATGAAGAAGCTAGCAGACAAGTTTGCTTAGAATACGTTGAAGTTAACTGGAATGATTTAGAGCCGAAAAAAAATCAAATTAGCGAAAAAATATTAGTAGGAAAACAATAATGAAAGTAAAAATAAATCCAAAAGTAGTTGTAAGCATCGTTTATATAACAGCGATGTTTATGGCTGCGATGGATGCAACGATTGTGAATGTAGCACTGCAAACGATAAGCAAAGAACTGCAAGTGCCCCCATCTGCAATGGGGACTGTAAATGTTGGGTATTTAGTTAGCTTAGCTATTTTCCTTCCGATTTCTGGTTGGTTAGGAGATCGCTTTGGTACGAAAAAAGTATTTTTAACTGCCCTTTTCGTTTTTACAATTGCATCTGCACTATGTGGAATTGCTAATGATATTACTTCATTAAACATTTTTCGTATCATTCAAGGTGCTGGTGGCGGACTTTTAACACCAGTCGGGATGGCGATGTTATTCCGAACATTTTCACCAGAGGAAAGACCAAAAATTTCTCGATTTATTGTACTTCCAATTGCTGTAGCACCAGCGATCGGACCAATTATTGGTGGTTTCTTTGTAGATCAAATGTCTTGGCGCTGGGCATTTTATATTAATCTGCCGTTTGGTATCATTGCGTTGCTATTTGGACTTCTATTTTTAGCAGAGCATATTGAAAAATCGGCTGGTCGTTTTGATTCTCTCGGTTTTGTTCTTTCAGCACCAGGTTTTGCGATGCTCATCTATGCACTCAGTCAAGGCCCGTCAAAAGGTTGGGTTTCCCCAGAAATAATTAGTATTGGGATAGCTGGGATTGTATTACTTACATTGTTTATTATTGTAGAACTTAAAGTAAAGCAACCGATGTTAGATTTACACTTATTAAAAGAACCGGTCTTTAGAAAAATGAGTCTTATTTCGTTGTTTTCATCAGCTGGTTTACTAGGAATGTTATTTATTTTTCCGCTTATGTATCAAAATGTAATAGGAGTTTCCGCGCTGGAATCGGGTCTTACTACATTCCCAGAGGCGATTGGATTAATGATTTCTTCGCAGATTGTACCATGGTCATATAAGAAATTAGGAGCTCGAAAGGTAATCTCTATTGGATTAGTAAGTACGGCGGTTATCTTTATTTTATTAAGTTTTGTAAATCATGATACGAATCCATGGCAAATTCGGGCACTATTGTTTGGCATTGGTATTTTCTTAGGTCAATCTGTCGGTGCGGTTCAATTTTCTGCTTTTAACAATATTGCACCACCTTCTATGGGGAGAGCAACTACTATATTCAATGTGCAAAACCGATTAGGATCTGCAATAGGAGTTGCTGTTTTAGCTAGTATACTATCTGGTTTTGGAAGTAATAACGTACAGAATAATGCACAGTCAGATTTTTTACCATATCAAGCAGCATTAATTGGATCAGCAATATTTTTACTCATAGCATTACTATTTTCTTTACGTATTTCCGATAAAGAGGTAATGTCAAAGAAGAATAAAAAGCCGTTATCTGTATTACAAAAAGAGAAAGAAGTTGTAAATGAATGAGTTGCAGCATGCTAATACTCTTTTAAAATAAAGTAATATTGGCATTTAAAAGGAGAGAGTTTACATGATAGAGAGTAAAGTTGTAGATTCTGTACCAACCCTTAATGAGAATAGTTGTCAAATATGGTGGGCAAGAATTTCAGATTTACAATCATGGCATTACAATTTGCTAAATGATGTAGAGCGAGAGAAAGCAAATTCATATCATCATTCGGCAGACCGTGCGCGTTTTATAATAGGTTGTGTAATTAGTAGATTAGTACTTGGAAAGGTACTTTCTATGTCGCCAGTTCAAGTGCCAATTGATCGAATGTGCCCAGTATGTAAATTACAGCATGGCAGACCACAGTTACCAGAAGGGATGCCGCAAATATCAGTCTCACATTCGGGTGAGTGGGTTGTTGTGGCATTTACTAAATCTGCACCTGTGGGTGTTGATGTTGAGCAAATGAATCCAAATATAGATGTTATGAAAATGGCAGAGGGCGTATTAACAGACATTGAAATAGCACAAGTTATGAAATTACCTGATGAGCAGCGACTAGAAGGGTTTTTAACATATTGGACTCGAAAAGAAGCAGTGCTGAAAGCGACAGGTGAAGGACTATTGATTCCACCAGTAGAAATTACAGTATCAGCTCCAAATGCCCCTCCAAAATTGTTGATTTTTAAAGATAGACAAGAGTTAGCAGAAAATACAATGATGGAAGATGTAAGACCTAGTTTAGATTATATGGCTTCCATTGCAATATTTAGTAAAGAAGTAACTGAAATTACGCAGTTAGACGCGGGATTGCTATTAAATCATCGTTAATTTTTAATAAAATTTCTTATAGAAGAGGTGTTCCTCATGTTAGTAGCGGAAAATAGAAAAACTGAATTAACTTATAATGTACAGGCAATTAAAGATATGTTGTTTTCTAAAAATACGTCATCTATTCTAGCTTTAGAAAAACTTGTAAAAGATACAGTTCAGTTTGATGTACTTGAACAGGAAGCGCTTGATAGACAATACATTCCGAAAGAAGCAAAGAATTTCTTTGATAATAATGGAACATTTCTTTACCGCGTATCCAATGTTAGTTATAAAGGTAAGGTATTATCTGAAAATCTAATTTTTGCGGACACTTCGTTTTTACCGGATACAATAAAGAGTGAATTAGAGAGTGGAAATATTCCTGTTGAAAACCTTATAGAAAAGATGGAAGTAAGAAGAAACGTATTATATGAAGGATATCAGCCATCTGGAAATATTATCGAATTGTTTGATGGATGTTCTGTTATGGCGAATGTTTATCCAACTAGAAAATATCAAATTGTAAGTAACTGCAAATGTGTATTTTATATTTGTGAAGTGTATCATGCAGAGAATATAAAGGAACTGCTTAAATAAACAATAAACAATAAACAATAAACAAGAAACCAGCCTATAAAATGGCTGGTTTCTTGTTTATTTTACAGCTTCTTTTAATTCTTTTCCTGCTTTAAATGCTGGAACTTTACCAGCAGCAATCTGAATTTCTTCTCCAGTTTGCGGATTACGCCCTGTACGAGCAGATCTTTCACGCACTTCAAAAGTTCCAAAGCCGATTAGTTGCACTTTATCGCCAGATTGTAATGCATTAGCAATTGTGTCAAATACGGATTGTACAGCTGCAGAAGCATCCTTTTGAGAAATATCAGCTGATTGTGCTACATTTTTAACTAATTCTGTTTTGTTCATGTTTTCACCTCATAAAAATTTTTTTAGAATGAATGTTTTAGTATAATGGTTAGTAAAGATAAAGCTAACTTTGTGATTAGAAAGAATGCTGTATATTTATGTTAATTTCGTTGAAAGAAACTGAATCCCTGCTAATAATTAGGGATTAATTAAGAATTGATGCATACAACAAGCTGTAATATGAGGATGAGGGGGAATATACGGATGATTTTTCGTGAAAAGAATGAGAAAGAAAGTATATTAATTCGTCAACATGATCATGGTTTTTTAGCTGGTGAAATTGCAAGACATATAATAGAAGATTTTTTTGAAGATAAAATATACTTAAAAGAGACAATTGATGCTATATATGAGCATGATAGAGGATGGATAGAGCTTGATAAAGTACCAATTTTGAATGATACTAAAAATATTCCATATACATTTATGGATTGTCCAAGTTCATTACGTTTTGTTTTTTATACGATTGGTTTGAATGCAATTGAAGAGTCAAATCCATACGGGGCGCTACTTTGTAGTAAGCACTTTTTATCATTTTCACTAAATGAGGAAGATGAAGAGATGATGTCTTTTTATAAACATGAATTGGAACGACAAAAAAGAATTTTGAAAACGTTAACAAAAGAACAATATGCGATGTTTGATAAACATTATAGATTATTAAAGTTTTGTGATGAACTTTCTTTATATGTATGTATGAATAAACCTGGTGTGAAAAAGAAAGATGAAATTGATTTATTTAAAGAGGGTTTTGAAGGAACAGAAATGTTTAATAGTAAGGGGGAGAAGCCTATTCAAGCTGAATGGGTGGATGAAGAAACAATTCAAATTACATCGTTTCCATTTAAAACGGAATTTTATACATATGTAAAATATAAAACTATAAATAAACATGAAGTTAAAGAAAAAGGGATTGTAAAAGCTGATAGAGAATCGGAAATGAAGAAGCAAAACATTCGTTTCATACAATAAGGAGGAGATTTAGATTGAAAGATTACATGTTAAAACAGTTTGATTACCATGCTTGGGCTAATACACGATTATTCAACCGACTAAAAGAGTTACCAAACTATGAGACAATTTTTAATGAACAGATACAGAGTGTATTCCCATCAATTAAGGATACTTTTGTACATATTTATATTACAGATCAAGTGTGGTTACACATATTGCATGGTAAAAGTATGAGTGAAGTAATACAAGACCGAGAAAAATTACGAAAACAAATCGAAACTAAATCGTTACATGAATTAGAAAAAATGTTTGAAAACATGGCAAATCAATATAAAGAATTTTTAAGTACAATACAAGACGTAAATACTGTATTTGTTATTGAGAACCCATATGCAGGTGCATTAGACACTTCCATTTTAGAGTTAGTGCAACACGTTGTAAATCATGGTACATATCATAGAGGGAATATAACAGCAATGATCCGTCAACTTGGTTATTCATCTACAATGATGGATTTTGTACTTTATTTACATATGGTTCAGGAGGGAAAGGAATTGAAATAGAGAAAAAAGGAATGGCTTATTATAAATGAGCCATTCCTTTTTTAGTGATTAACTTGCCTGTTTTTTATTGCTTTCTTTCAATTTCTCTGCTTGTAAAAAGCGATTCGTTTCAGCGACAACAATACCACTTAATCCGATTAGACCAATTAAGTTTGGAATCGCCATAAGTCCATTTGCAATATCGGCAAATGTCCATACGACACCTAGCTTTAAATTAGCACCTATTGCAATCATAACGATAAAGATTGCTTTATAATATCGTACAGCACCTTGTCCGAATAAATAAGCTACACACTTCTCTCCGTAATACGACCAACCTAAAATAGTAGAGTAGGCGAATAATATAATGGCGATACCGAGAATCATACTACCAGCAGTACCGAATACGGATTGGAATGCTAATGTTGTAGCTTCAACACCAGTTTTACCTGATTTCCATGCGCCTGTAGTAATTAATACTAGCCCCGTAATTGTACATACAATAAATGTATCTAGAAAAGTACCAGTCATAGAAACTAAAGCTTGTTTTGCAGGTGAATCTGTTTTGGCAGCAGCCGCAGCAATAGGAGCACTTCCTAAACCAGCCTCGTTAGCAAATACACCACGTGCCATTCCTATTTGAATTGCAGATGCAACTGTTGCTCCGATAAAACCACCAGCAGCTGCAGTACCTTGAAATGCACCAGAAAAAATAAGTGAAAATGCTTCTGGAATTTGATCAAAGTGATAGAAAATAATAATAAGGCCAGCGATTATATAAAAGAATGCTTTAATAGGAACGATATATCCAGTAACTCTACCAATCTTTTTTACACCGCCCAAAATAACGATAGCGATTAAGAATGACATGAGTATACCAGTTAATGCAGGAGGGAAAGAAAAATTGATTCGCATTGCCTCTGCAACTGAATTAGATTGAACCATATTACCGATACCGAAAGAAGCAGCTGTGCCGAATATAGCGAATAAAACAGCCAGCCATTTTTTCCCTAAACCACGTTCTAAATAATACATTGGTCCACCGGAGTATTCACCATTTTCATTACTAACACGGTATTTCACCGCAAGGATTGCTTCGGCATACTTTGTTGCCATTCCAAATAAAGCAGTAATCCACATCCAAAAGATTGCGCCGGGTCCACCGATTGTCACAGCAGTTGCGACACCTGCTATATTTCCCATACCAATCGTTGCAGCCATAGCTGTCATCAGTGCTTGGAAGTGACTAATATCTCCAGAAGATGATGTATCCTCTGATTTTTTAAAAGCTAGTTTGTGAGCGTATATTAGTTTACTAAATTGTAAACCTTTTAAGCGCACTGTGAGGATGATACCAGTTCCAACGAGTAGCAACAAAGTTGGTAACCCCCACACATACTGATTAATTTGTTCTAATACTTTACTTACTGTCTCCATCTGTATTCTCCTTTTTTAGAAAAAATAAAAACCACTTCAAGGAAATGAAATGGTCTCTGGAGAAACAAGGGATAGAAAAATAAACCGATACAAATCGGCATTTTCTTTCGCTTGTCTCTGTCCTTTTACCTGAGAGATTATCCGCTAGATTAGCGGATTTGCTCCTTCGGTGCTCGTTTTCCTCCGCGCTATATTAAGCGAGAGGGAGTCTCTCCAGAGATTCGTCCCCATGCAGTTCTACTTGTAAACAAGACCTGAGAGTTTCAAAGTTGGTTCAGCAACTTTTTGCCCCGTCGGTAGATCAATAGACCTTCTCCTGAATGGTTCATCCGAATTATAAAATTAAAAACTTAAACGCATTGATTCTGTATAGAATCAATAAAAACATTATAGATATAGAATTAGTGAAATGCAATCATTTTTTATTTTGAAATAGTAAATAAACTTATTTTTTTGATATTCCTAATTTATCTTCTATTTTATGATTTCAGGAGAGATTACTTATTATATATTCGAAAAATGAATGGTGATAAAAGAGATAGGACGTAACAATGTAGGATTCTTTATGTCTTACTTTTAAATTTTCAATTCTGAATTATTTGAATTATAATTGTTGTATGTGTGGAATAAACCAATATTTTATAGGGAAATGAGTTGATAAATTGCCAAGAATAAAAAAAATAGGGCGTTTTTGTCCTGTGGATGATGAAGGATTTATTATAAGCGATGCACATTTTAATAAAATTCAGCCTGTGTTTTTGGAGGTAATACAAGAAATAAAGGATACTTGTTGTCAATTTTTGCGGGATGATTTGCACAGTGTTTATATAAGGGGTTCTATTCCAAGAGGGATTGGGATAGAAGGGGTTGCAGATGTAGATATGATTATATTAGTTCGAAAGAATCCTCAAGTAATTGACTTAAGCTGGAGAAAGGAGCTAGAAGTCCAAATTACACAGCAGTTTAATTGTATATCAGGAGTGGAGTTAAGTTTTTATAGTGAAAAAGAAGTAATAAACTCAGAGGATTTTTCTTTTATAGGATTTATGATTCAGACACATAGTGTATGTATATTAGGTGAAGACGTAAAATTATATTTACCTAAATATAAAGTAAGTCAGGAGATAGTGTATGAACATCTCATTCATTTGCGGAAACAAATTGAACAAACACACGAAGAGTTAATTCATAATAAGGACGTAGATGATATAGAGGATTGTTGTCGTTGGATCATGAAGATTGTAGTCAGGGCAGGTCTAGCATTAACAATTGATAGAGAAGGGCTGTATTCCAGGGACTTATATCCAGCATATGAGTTATTTAGTAAGCATTTTCCCGAACAAGAAAAAAATATGAGGAAAGCACTACAATATGTAATTGAACCGATAAAAGATATAGAAGAAATCTTATCATTTTTAGATACGTTTGGTGATTGGTTGATAGAAAAAGCAGAGGATTCTTTGAAAAATATACAAATTTAATAAACTATAATTTCATTATGTAAACAGATTGTATTGAAGAATAGAAGAGCGGAGAGATATTGGGATTTTTACATTGTGGATGTATTCTCGCAAGGCAAGTATTAAGGTAATCAACTTGCGTTATTTATGGAAAATTAAGAATTTTCTAGTTGGGAAATCAATGATCTTAATGTCCGTGATTTTGCAGATTATTATGGAATCACAGAGGATGTGGCAACAGGAAGCTCAAATGGATGTTTAGCGGCGTATCTTATAAAATATCGTTATCTTGGAACGGAAAAGATAAATATGCATGTTGGACAAGGGGATGAGATAAATCGCCATTCTCTAATACATATAGAAGCAGAGGTGATTGAGAGTAAAATTAATGTTTGCGTTGGTGGAAAAATAGAAAGTATTGCAAGTGGGAAATGAACCGTATCATAAGGGGGATTAGAAATGCTATTAAAAACAATATTTTGCAAGGTGGAAGAAGAGAAAAGGGAATTGTTTTCTGATGCGCAAGAAAAATGGCGTGATTTACAGTATTTAGACGGATTCTATGGACAATTTGGTGGGTGGAATGAAGCTGAAGCGTGTGTGTATACTTTATGGAAGGATAGAAATGCATATCAATCATTCATGAATGATGCTCATGATACAATTTTTTTAAATAGTAATCAAGAAGGCACATATACTTCCTGTAATATTGAAATGTTTCAAACGTTGTATGATATAACAGAAACTCCTTTGAAAGACGTAACTGCACAAGGGTCATTTGTAAGAGTTGCAATTTGCGATGTGAAAGAAGGAAAAGAAAAGGATTTTTTACATACGCAAGAAACAATTTGGAATAAAGGAATGGAAAATGCAAAAGGAATGTTAGGTGGAGTTGTTGGGAAGTCTTTAAAGACTGAAAATCGTTACATAGTATTAACGTATTGGCAAGATGAAATAGCACATGAACTCTATATGAAAGAAATTTTCCCAGAGTTATATCAGTTAGCAAATGTAAATGAGTATGTTGAAAATATAAATGGGAAGAGAGTTATTCGGAAGGAAGAATGGTCTGTTGCCGCTTCTAAATAAAGTTAGAACTTATTAAAGTAGCTAGTTTCGAAAAATTTGATGCAGAACATTAGTTCTTGTATAATTACTTTGTACAAGAATAAGAGGGGAGATATTTAAATGAGTAGAGTTTTAAGATTTGAATTGCAAGTCCCAAACCCTGAAGAAGCTATTCAATTTTATACAAATAGTTTTGGATGGAAGTTTGAAAAAATGCCTGGGCCACATGACTATTGGTTCATAATTACAGGTGAGAGTGATAGACCTGGTATCGATGGTGGATTAATGAAATCACCTGATGGTGCTACTAGGACAACTAATTCGATTGAAGTACCTTCAGTTGATGAGTACATAAATAAAGTTATTGAAAATGGTGGACAAGTAGTTGTACCTAAAACTGCTATTCCTAATATGGGTTACTTTGCTTATTGTATAGATAATCAAGGGCTACTTTTTGGAGTATGTGAAGAAAATAGTGAAGCGTAAAAAATTAGGGGAGTTCGAGATTATTTTGTTTGTTGAACGATGTTTTCTATCAAAGATTATAATTATTGAACACTTTTGTATAAAAACTAGTATTCGTTTAGTTGAAGAAGGATCCATTTTGATTATTTTTAAAAGGGTTCTTTTTTATTTTTCACATATTGTGAATTATTTAGGCATGATTAATCAAACTTATATCGGTATATTATCTATGAAAAAAGTAAATAAATGACGTTATATTCAAGGGTTAATCTATTGACTGCTAAACAGTTTGAGGTGAAAAGGAAAAGAGGACCAATTATTTTCGTGTAAACATGTAATTAAGTGAAGACGTCATATACCCTTTCATGTTAATATATTTAAGTTATAATAGGAGGCTTACCCTTTTGTATTGTACGGTAGAAGCAGTGTGAGCTTGAAATTTTTTATGAAAAGGATGTGCCTAACTTGCGTATCAATAAATTTATTAGTGAAGCTGGAAAAGCGTCTCGACGTGGAGCAGATAAGTTAATTAACGAGAGAAAAGTAATTATTAACGGTAAGGTTGCAAAAATTGGTGACCAAGTAAATCCAGGTGATGACGTACGAGTAAATGGAGAGCAACTTCGTATTGCTCGAGACCATGTGTATATCGCTTTAAATAAACCAGTAGGTATTACATGTACAAGTGAAAAAGCCGTAAAAGGTAATATTATCGATTTAGTGAATCATCCTTTACGAATTAATCACATCGGACGTCTCGATAAAGACTCAGATGGTTTAATTTTGTTAACGAATGATGGCGATATCGTTAATGAGATTTTACGTGCTGAAAACAAACATGAGAAAGAATATATCGTTTCAGTAGATAAGCCGATTACACCGGAGTTTTTAGAGAAAATGGCAGCAGGTGTTAAAATTTTAGATACAAAAACACTTCCTTGTGAAGTAACACAGTTATCAAAATATGAGTTCCAAATTATTTTAACACAGGGGCTAAATCGTCAAATTCGCCGTATGTGTGAAGCTTTGGGTTATCAAGTATACACGTTAAAACGTACGAGAATTATGAATATTGAGTTGAATAATTTACCAGTCGGACAGTGGAGAGATTTATCGAAAAAAGAGAAAAAACGCCTATTTTCAGACTTAAATTACGAACCACAAGATTGGTAAAAAAGAGAAGGGGAGGCCAAAAAATGTTTTTGGTTTCTTTTTTTTGAATAAAAAATATATTTTTAACACTTGTAAAAATAAAATGAATAGGATATATTAAATAACAATAAATGTAATTGTTACAAAAGCAAAGAAAAGGACACGAGTTATTTTAAACGGTTATACAGAGAAGGAAGGAAAGCTGAGAACTTCCTAACGCAGTAAAATAACTTACCACCTTAGAGCTGCACTGGGGAAATCAAGTATCTAGTGCCGTGTAAGCGACGTTACCCGCAAAAGAAGCCATTATGTTTTTTGTGATGGGAATCTGGGTGGAACCACGAATATAAGCATATTCGTCCCTATTTACTAGGGATGAATATGCTTTTTTATATTTTATTTCATAATAAGCGAAGAAAAGGACACGAGTTATTTTAAACGGTTATACAGAGAAGGAAGAAAAGCTGAGAACTTCCTAACGCAGTAAAATAACTTACCACCTTAGAGCTGCACTGGGGAAATCAAGTATCTAGTGCCGTGTAAACGACGTTACCGTAAAAGAAGCCATTGTATATTTGCGATGGGAATCTGGGTGGAACCACGGGTAAAAGCACACTCGTCCCTATTTTAGGGATGAGTGTGCTTTTTATTATGAAATGGAGAGATGAAAAATGAAAGAACAGATGATCGAAATTAAATTTCCAGATGGTAGCGTTAAAGAATTTGTGAAAGGCATTACTTTAGAAGAAATTGCTGGGGCAATTAGTAGTAGCTTGAAAAAGAAAGCAGTCGCAGGAAAAGTTAATGATCAGTCTTTTGATTTACGACGAAACATTGAAGAAAGTGCGAAAGTTGAAATCATTACTATGGATTCAGATGAAGGGATAAAAATTGCAAGACACTCTGCGGCACATATATTAGCGCAAGCTGTAAAAAGAATTTATGGTGATGTAAACCTTGGTGTAGGGCCAGTCATTGAAAATGGATTCTATTATGACGTGGATCTTCAAAGTAGTGTAAACGTAGAAGATTTACCGGAAATAGAAAAAGAAATGAAAAATATTATAAATCAAAATGTAAAGATAGAGCGAGTTGAGGTTTCTCGAGAAGAAGCAAAAGAATTGTTTCAAGAAATGAATGATAGTTTGAAATTAGAGCTTTTAGAAGCAATTCCTAATGGGGAAAGTGTAACACTGTATAAACAAGGTGAATTTGTAGATTTATGTAGAGGACCACATTTGCCATCTACTGGTTATTTGAAAGCATTTCAATTAACTCATGTTTCTGGTGCATATTGGCGAGGCGATAGTAACAATCAAGTGCTTCAGCGTATATATGGTGTTGCTTTCTCTTCTCAACAAAAATTAGAAGAGTATTTACATTTTGTTGAGGAGGCCGCAAAGAGAAATCATCGGAAATTAGGTAGTGAACTTGAATTGTTTATGTTTTCGGAAGAGGCTCCGGGAATGCCCTTTTACTTGCCAAAAGGACAGATTATTCGCAATGAATTAGAAGCATTTTTAAGAGAAATTCAAAATGAGTACAATTATCAAGAAGTGCGTACTCCATTTATGATGAATCAAGAATTATGGGAGAAGTCAGGACACTGGGGACATTACAAAGACAATATGTATTTCTCAGAAGTAGATCATAAAAGTTTTGCGTTAAAACCGATGAATTGCCCAGGCCATATGCTTATGTTTAAAAATAAATTACATTCTTATCGTGAGTTACCGATTCGTATGTGTGAGTTCGGTCAAGTGCATCGACATGAATTTAGTGGCGCTTTAAACGGATTATTAAGAGTTCGTACTTTCTGCCAAGATGATGCTCATTTATTTGTAACACCAGAACAAATTGAAGATGAAATCAAATCAGTGTTGGCGCAAATTGACTATGTGTATAAAACTTTTGGTTTCGAGTATGAAGTAGAGCTTTCTACTCGTCCAGAAGATTCAATGGGTGATGATAAATTATGGGAGCAAGCAGAATGGGCATTAGAAAATGTATTACAGTCATTAAATTATAAATATAGATTAAACGAAGGTGACGGTGCATTCTACGGTCCGAAAATTGATTTCCATATTAAAGATGCTTTAAATAGAAGTCATCAGTGCGGAACAGTCCAACTTGATTTCCAAATGCCAGAAAAATTTGATTTAAATTATATAGATGAAAATAATGAAAAAAGAAGACCAGTTGTCATTCACCGAGCAGTTTTAGGATCTTTAGACCGTTTTTTAGCAATATTAATTGAGCACTTTGGAGGCGCGTTCCCAGCGTGGGTGGCACCAGTTCAAGTGAAAGTAATTCCAGTTTCAAATGCAGTGCATGAACAATATGTAAATAGGATTGCAGATAAATTAGCACAAGCCGGAATTCGTGTCGAACGAGATATACGAGATGAAAAGTTAGGATATAAAATTAGAGAAGCGCAAATGCAAAAAGTTCCGTATGTTCTTGTTATTGGGGATAAGGAAATGGAAAGCGAAGCTGTAAATGTACGGAAATATGGTGAAGAGAAGTCAGAAGTTGTTGAACTAGATGCGTTTGTGAAAAGTATGAAAGAGGAAATTAAAAATAGGAAATAGAGATTGATAATAAAACACACCATTAATATGTAATACTGAAGTTAAAGTAATTAAAGATATATTAAATAACAATAATAAACGCAGAGAAGGGATAGCTTAATTGCTATCCCTTCATCTTAATTTCACAATCTAATCCCATTGGTTGAAGAAAGTTGTTATTTGTTTTTATTGAGTGTATTCGTCGCTTTTGTACTCCAAAATATCACCTGGTTGACAATCTAAAGTCTTACATATCGCTTCCAATGTTGAAAAACGAACCGCTTTTGCTTTCCCATTTTTCAGAATGGAAAGATTCGCCATCGTAATCCCAACCCTCTCCGAAAGCTCCGTTACGCTCATTTTTCGTTTTGCTAACATCACATCAATATTAATAATAATTGCCATATTCTCCACCTCAGACCGTTAAATCATTTTCTGATTTTATATTAATAGCTTCTTGTAAAAGCCTTTGGAGAACAGCAGCAAAAACGGCGATCACCATAGAGGCGAAAATGATGGTCAATCCGATTGGTATGAAACTTGGAGGATCAATTTTTTTTGCCATGAGATAGTAGAGTGGCATACCTAGCAAGTACAAGGTACTGATCGTGATGGCACAGTATTTTATATTCTTTAAAGCCTTTACCGATAATTCCGAGAACGCTTGGTTCTTATCAATATAGCTTAAAAGTTTAAAAGCTTGATACAGAGCAAAGTAAAAAGGTATCACTGCCGCGTACATATCAATTAAAACGAGAGATTTCATATAAGCAATATCTGGATACAATTCTCCAGCAAAATTCCCAATCTTAGGCACCAAAAATATGCACAATGCAAGAACTGGGAATCCTATAAAAGTAATAGCTAGCTTTAAAAAGAGTGTCGTAACTTGTTTCATAAAAAGCACCTCACTTATGTAATAACAACATGATTTTATCATGTTGTTTATCAGAGTGTTGGGAAACCCTTTAGGGTTCCCAACACTCTGGAATCTTTTTTGATTTTAGCGAAAGAAAACAACAAAAAATAGTAGAATTTAGAAAAATAGCCCTCCACCAACCCCTTTTTGGTTAGATGGAGGGCTATTTTTTTCATGTTTTGACAAGCGGCGGTGAGGTAAGCCTGCATTTGGACAGATTTCAGCCCTCGAAACCGAGCATATCGATAGCCATGTAGTTCTTTTGCATCCGCAAAGCTTCGCTCTATAGTTGAACATCGTACTTTATACAACTTTTTCCCTGTAGCTGTTAGTTTGTTTTTTCTAGCGATATCTTTATATTTCTCCCATATATGATGGGTGATAACTTTTTGTTTTTGTTTCTTTGAAAAGCATACCTCACGTAGCGGACAAACAGCGCAGTCTTCTGGATTCGATTTATATTGACGATATCCTTCGCGATCCGTTGTCGCATATTCTAAAATACATCCCATCGGACAAGCAAATGCATTCATTTCTTCTACATATTTAAATTGGCTTTTCGGTACTTCTTTATTTCTCTTTCCAAATCGGCGATACCCCATCACCATAAATATATTTCTTTCTGATAACTTCTTACAGATATATCCTGTAAAATAGCCTGCATCAAGAGCTACAGCTTCCACTTCAAACCCGAATTTATCAACTTGAGCTTGTAGACGTGCTAAATACGGCTCGGAATCTGCCATATTTCCAGCCGTTATATAGGTATCTGTAATAATATTGTACTTCGCATCAGTCGTACGATGATCTAAAAAATGAAAACCGTTCGGTTTTCCATCTCTCATTAAAAATCCACTATCTGGATCCGTTGTACTTATCCGAGTTTTTTAGTAGGGGTATCACTTTCCTTTCTAGGTTTTAATTCTTTTTTCCGTGCGCCTCACGATCTTCGATTACCGCAGCTTCTAGTTCATCTATATAGAACTTTGCCTTTTCTTTTTTATATTTATGTACAAATTTATTTTTATTGGCATTGGCCTTAATGTGTGTGGAATCTGTCATCAACGCACGTCCTCCTACCATACGGCGCTCCGTCGCTTGTCTCACAATCTCATCAAAAATTTCTTCGAAAATATTTGTATGAACGAAACGAGTACGGCGATTCCAACTGATTGTAGAATGATCTGGAATTGTATCTGATAGAGAGAACCCTAAAAACCAACGGTAGGCAATGTTCGTTTTAATCTCCTTTTCCAATTGACGCTCAGAACGAATACCATAAAAATATCCAATAAACATCATCTTAAATAAAACGATAGGATGGATTGACGGACGGCCATTGTTTTCACAATAATAAGGGCGTAACTTCTCCTCAATAAAATCAAAACTAATTGTCGCTTCAATCGCACGAAGGAAATGATCTTGTGGAACCAATTCTTCTACAGAAACAGATACACGCTCGTCGCGATGATTTTTTAAAGCACCCATCATAAGAAATCTCTCCTTTTCCTCTTTTTTATCAGTGTTGACACATAAAAAGAGGTTCAGACACAAAAATAGGCTGTGGAGAAGGCTTTCTCCACAGCCTGAATAACAACATGATTTTATCATGTTGTTTATCGTTTTGAAATAAAAATGTATTGTTTTTTATTTAATTATTATTGTTATTGAAATATCTTTTGAATTTTGATAACAATAAAAAGCATTTCTCATTCCAAAGAAATGCTCTTATGAAGTGGTTTGTTTTTTTAACCTTACAAAAATGTAAGGTAAATGTAAGGGAAATCGAATGAAAGGATTTTAGAAAAGTGAGAATATTAAGCAGAGAAATCGTTTGTATTTCTTATGTATCTCAATCTGCATTTGGAAAATTTAAAAATTCTTAAGAATTTTTATGAGAAAGATATAAGAAATATATGGGAAATTTATACTATACAAAAGGGATGGAGTGAAAGAGATGTCAACAAATGTAGTTACTGTAGAAAGAGTAGAAAAAACGTATGGGAAAAGAAATGAGAATCAGTCAAAAGCATTAAGGGGTGTTTCATTAAGTATTAAAGAAGGAGAGTTTGTAGGGATTATGGGTCCATCTGGATCTGGTAAAACGACATTACTAAATGTGATCAGTACACTTGATCAAGCGACAGGTGGTAGTGTAACAATAGCTGGCACAAATATTACTTCTATGAAAGGGAATGCATTATCAGATTTTCGTTCTCAAAAATTAGGATTTATTTTTCAAGATTTTAATCTACTAGAAAATTTATCAATTTATGAAAATATCGCTTTACCACTTTCCTTGCAAGGCGTACCATCAAGTGAGATTACTGGAAAAGTAAATGGGGTTGCGACGAAATTAGGGATTACTGAAATTTTAACTAAATATCCGACTGCTGTTTCTGGTGGACAAAAACAAAGAACAGCGGCAGCACGAGCTTTAGTACATAATCCGGCAATCGTATTAGCAGATGAACCGACAGGAGCACTTGATAGTAAAAATGCAAAAAGTTTATTAGAAGCGATGCAAGATTTACATGAAAATCACAATGTAAGTATTTTGATGGTAACACACGATGCATTTAGTGCGAGCTATTGTGAACGTATTTTATTTATACAGGATGGACTTCTTTATAAAGAGTTAAAACGACAAGGAACACGAGAAAATTTCTATCAAGATATTTTAGGTGTGCTTGCCCAAATGGGCTCAGCAACTGAGTTGAAGTAAGGGGGGCGAGACTATGTTATTCAAATTATCACGTCATAGTATGAAAAAAATGTTAAAGGATTATATGGTTTTACTTATTGGTCTAGTCATTAGTATTAGTATTTTTTACATGTTCCAAACGATGGCGATGAATAGTGAATTTACAAAAGATAATAGTCTCATTGGTAGTATTAGGCTCGTCTTTTGGGTTGGTGCAATATTGCTTTCTTTCATTACAGTTTTTTACATCATATATGCCAATTCTTTTTACTTACATTAAGAAGAAAAGAACTCGGTATGTACATGATGCTTGGAGCGAAAAAGAAAAAAGTAGCGCAATTATTATTTATTGAGACTTTTGGTATGGGGATTGTCAGTATTATTATCGGTATTTTAGTAGGAATAGTACTTGCTAGTGTAGCAGGAAATTTTTTAATGAATGGAATGGAGATTTCAGCAAAAGGTAATTACGCATCTGTGTACACACCAGCTATATTAGTTACATCTATTTTCTTCTTAATATTATTTTTCATTACTGGTTTAATGAATAGTTTCCGATTATTACGTAAAACAGAATTAGAGTTAATACGTGAAGATGAAACGCAAGATGAGGTGAAGAAAAGTAAGACTCGTACTGTTATTATGACAGTACTAGGTGTATTGCTAGTAAGTACAGGATATTATTTTATGGTGAATATAAAAATGTTTGCTGAACTAGGATTTATAATAGCGACAATTGTTACGACAGTAGGAACGTATTTCATTTTTAGCTCGTTGCTCCCACTTTTTGTAATGAAAATTAAAGGAAATAAAAAACGAAATGAAACGGGATTAAATAGTTTTACTTATGCACAGTTACGTTTTCGAGTAACTAGTTTATCGAGGGTACTAGGCACTGTAGCGATGTTAATTGCATTAGGTGCAGGTGCAATGACAGCAGGTATGGCGTTTCAAAAGAATGTAGGCATTATGACAGACTTCTCACGTGTATATGATGTCGTAATTCATAATCCAAATGAGCAAGATAAAGCGGCATTAAAAGAAATGGAAATTGTTGAAGAAAGCAAGTATAAGTATAAAGTAGATGGAGAAGCGGTTTATTATTTACGTAACGACTTAACTGAAAAACCACCACTTATTTCAGATCATTTTGATACAAAGACTTTAAAAGAACCTGCTCGTAAACGTGTGGCTACACCTTTAACTGAACCTGTCTATTCTGCTTTGGAAGCTCCTGAAGTAGCGAATAAGCTTCCTCGTATGCCAAAAGATTGGGAAGATGCGGTTGTAAGAGAGATACAAATTACACATAATCAGTTTAACGGAAAACCGGTAAGAATTGCAGATGAAGAGCATTACAAAGGAATTCAAGGAACAGAGCATACTGTAACATTAGCAAAAGTAGATGATATGAAAAAATATAAACCGTTATTGACAGAAATTGATAAGAGGCAAAAAGAACAAATTGAAAAAACAACAGGTACAAAAGTAGAATTATATACGAAAATGACAACTTATCAGTTCGTGAACAGTTTCATGAGCGGAACAATGTTTATGGGATTTTTCCTTGGAATTGCATTTTTAGCAATGATGGCGAGTTCTCTTATGTTCAAAATATTAACAGGAGCTTCTCGTGATGTACGCCGTTATGAAATGTTACGAAAAATTGGTGTGAGACGTAGTATGTTAACAAAAAGTATATATAAAGAGATTTCATATTTATTTATCTTCCCAGCAATTATTGGAATCTCCCACGTTTTAGTAGGGCTTAACTTATTCAGTTTCATATTAGTTGACCCATTTGTAAAAGTGTGGATGCCAATAGGAATCTTCATAGTAATTTATTTCATTTATTATTGGATTACTGTCCAACTTTATAAAGGTATGGTAATGCCGAAAGAAGAAGTGGTGAAATAGTTTAACGAAAAAGCCCTTGTTATGAAAACAAGGGCTTTTTTCTGTGCTTGTGATACATAAATACGTGTATGCGAGATGTTTTCAAGTCTTTCTGCAATGAATATATAGAAAATTAAGGAAATGTTAAGGGTTTATGTAGTGGAAAGTTAAGAAGTGTATGGGAGACTCATAATGTACAAACAAATTTAGATGGAATTGATATTTTTATAAATTTACAGGAAAGGAAACGTTGTATGAGGAAGATAAAAAAATTAATAAAACTTATCGGAGTCATTACTATACTATTACTAATCATAGCGTTGGTATTTCCTACATGGACCTCACAAATAAAGGTCAAAAACAGTATAAGTACATTAGAACAAGTAGAGATAAATGGAACTGGTCATGAAATTATGATACGAGGCAAAGATAAGAGTAATCCAGTTATTATCTTTGTTCATGGTGGACCAGGTTCTTCGGAAATACCATATGCTCAAAAATACCAAGACTTATTGGAAGAGAAATTCACGGTTGTCAATTACGATCAAAGAGCAAGTGGAAAATCGTATCATTTCTTTGAAGACTATTCTAACCTTTCATCAGATCTACTCGTGGAGGATTTATTAGCTATGACGGATTACGTTTCAAAACGTCTAGGCAAAGAAAAAGTAATTTTAATAGGCCATTCTTATGGTACATATATTGGAATACAGGCTGCCAACAAAGCTCCTGAAAAATATGAAGCATATATTGGCATTGGACAGATGAGCGATACAGTAGAAAGTGAAATGGATAGCTTAAACTATGTTATTGAACAGGCACAAAATGCGGGGAATACAGATGAGGTTTCCTATTTAAAAGGGTTAACCGAAAAAATTAAAAATGGTGATACATACACTCCGCGAAATTATGTTGCGAAATATGGTGGAACATCAAGACTCATTGAAAATCCAGATGGTGATAACATGAGGATGCTATTTAGTAATGAATATAACTTGTTAGACGTAATTCGTTATAACGTTGGATTATCACATTCTCAAACTGTCTTATTAGAAAAAGATTTAAAGAATCCATTATCTACTAAAGTAACTAAGCTGAATCTACCGCTTTATTTTCTTATGGGTAAATATGACTATAATACTTCATTTCATGCAGCAAAACAGTATTTTGATAGAATTGAGGCGAATCAAAAAGAATTTATAGCTTTTGAAAACTCAGCACATTACCCTCAATTTGAAGAGAAGGAAAAGTTTTATGAGTGGTTGTGTGATACATTCGTAAAATGAAATTAAATAAAAAAGCACTTATTTTAAAAATAAGTGCTTTTTTATAGTATATAATCGAGCGAGAAGGAAAATGTTGGATAATAGTCGAAAGATATAATACAACTTCAGAGAAATGACGAGAATCGATATGTTTTGTCGAGAGAGGAGTTATTTTATTAAAAGGTATAGGTACTATACATAGTTTTAATTTCTGAATATTCATTTAAACAGAAGGGGTAATAGTTATGTTTATTCGAATTGGTAAGTGGTGTGGGGTTACATGTTTACAATTATTTGCGGCACTTATTTGTATTCTATTTTTAGGGGCACTACCGCGTTTATTTAAGGGATTACAAATTGATCTAATCGGTTTTTGGAACACAGTTGTGTTTCTTGGAGAGAAGTTACTTCAACCAGGTGAAATTACGTATGGATTTCGGAATTCAAGAAAGTTATTTCCACAAATATGGATTCATTATGTAGAAACAATGTTTGTATTTATTTCGGCATTTATACTATCTTTACTCATTGCGTATCTTATCGTTGTGTGGGTATTACAGCGCTCTCAATCAAAGCAACGTATGTGGAATGGGATTTTCGTCGCACTTGAAAGTATTCCGGACATTTTATTAATTTTATTATCTCAACTTCTAGTAGTAATAATCTTTCAAAAGACAGGTTTTATGCCAGTGAAATTTGCAGGACTTGGAGAAGAAAGGGCTCGCCTGTTACCAATAATATGTCTTACTTTACCTACAACATTATTATTTATTAAGTTACTACTATTACGTTTCAGAGAAGAATTAGAGAAAGATTATAGTATATTTGCTAAGAGTAAAGGGCTAAGTTTAAGACATATTTTGACGCACCATATTTCAAGAAATGTCTTGTTAACAACAGTCTATTATGCAAAAACGAATATTTTATTTATGTTATCAAACTTATATATTATTGAATGGCTGTTTAATACGTACGGTATGTTCGTTTTCATAAAAGAAAATTTAAAATTAGAAATATTTACAGTGAGTTTAGTTTTATTATACGTACCGCTTTTTATACTATTTCGTTTATTACATACGCTTTTACAAAATGTTATAAAGGGGCGTGTGTAACATGTGGCAAGTTGTAAAAAGAGATGTGAGATTTTGGCTAGGTGTTACTTTTTTGAGTGTACTAATGATTGTTAGTATTGGAAATACGCTGTTTTTCGATGGGAATATTCGTGAACTAACGATGATGTATAACGAAAAAGGAGAATTAGAGGCTGCTCCGTTTTCACCGTCGAGTAAATTTTGGTTCGGAACTGATGAGAAAGGCCGTGACCTGTTCCAGTTAATAATAGAAGGAGCGAAATGGACAGTTGGTGCAAGTATCGTTATCGCAGTTTTACGTGTAGTAATTGGAGGAGCTATTGGTTTATTACTTGGTATGTACAGTAAACGCTCATTTCCAGTTATCTCATCTTTTTTTGATCCGTTTAGTATTGTACCAATGATTATGATTTCCTATTTTATGTTAAATTCAGTTTTAACGTTCGAAAGTGGAGAGGAGGCTGCTCCGTTTCATTTACGGGTTGCGTTTCAAATTATAGTTCTTGCGTGCCTTGCTGTACCGACTGTTATGTTGTATGTGGCGCAAGAAGTAAAACGTATTAAGAATGAAGAATTTATGTTGGCGGCCACTGTGCTCGGCGGAAGTAAGTGGCAGAGGTTGAAACGCCATGTATGGCCGCATATGTTACCATCATTTCTTTTATTAGTAGCCCAGCAATTTGTAAGTACTTTATTAATCCTCTTGCATCTTGGTTTGTTAGAATTATTTTTTGGCGGAACAATAATTTTTGGTACAGAAGCAGATAGTGTAACAAAAGAATGGACTGGCCTAATTGGTCAAAACTTCCGTCATTTAACCACACATACATGGATTGTACTTATACCAATTGCTTTTTATAGCATGACAATTTTAGCGGGAAATCTAGTTAGTAATAGTATGCAAGATGCGATTAAGCTAGGGAATGTTAGAAGAGCGAATCGGAAGAAGGAAGAAGTGAAAGTAGAGAAACAAATACAGCCTACCGTGAATGATTTTTCATTTCATAGAGAGGTACAAAAATAAAGAAAGAAAGATAGCTGAAGACAAATTGTTTTCAGCTATCTTTTTTTCTTTAAAGTGGTGGTAAATCAATCTTACCTTCTTCAAATAATTCTTTTATCATATGTTTCGTATAACCGGCTGCTTGACCAAATGTGATTTTTGCTGGCATTGGTGCTTCATTTACATCTACAACTACATCAATAATGCATGGTTTACTTTGTTTTACTGCATTTTCAAAGGCGGGAAGTAAGTCATCTAACTGTTCTACACGGTATCCAATACCACCGCACGCCTCAGCATATTTTGCGAAATCAGGATTCGTTAAGTCTGTACCAAATTCAATATTTCCCATAACTTCTTGTTCAAATTTAATCATAGCAATTTTATTATTGTTTAATACAACGACAACGATTGGCAGTTTATATTTAACAGCTGTTACGAAGTCATTCATTGTCATTCCGAATCCGCCGTCACCACAAACTGCAAACACTTGTTTATCCGGGAAAGCAATTTGTCCAGCGAGTGCACCAGGTAAACCGCAGCCAAGTGTTGCAAGCCAACTAGAAATGATAAATTGCTGGTTTGTCATGCGGAAGTGCCTTGCTGTCCATACTGTTACATTTCCAACATCGACCGAAAGAATTGCGTCATCTTCTGCTACTTGTTGCAGTGCATGTATAACTCGCTGTGGTTTAATTGGAGTAGAAGAATCTTCTTCTTGATTGTGTAATTTTTCTTCCCACTTTTTCATCATTTCTTGATGATGCTCTAAGGAGGAATGGTCCTCGTGTTTTTCTACATTTTCAATTAACCATTTTAATGTTTTATCAGCGTCACCAGCTAAGCCGATATCTGTCGTATAACGTTTCCCGATTTGTGCGGGGTCTGTATCAATATGAAGTGTTTTTGCTTTTTCGGGTAAGAAACCAGTGAATGGATAAGAAGTGCCCACCATAATTAAAGTATCGGCATGTTTCATTGCTTCATAAGAAGGTTTCGTCCCAATTAATCCTAATCCACCGATACAAAGAGGGTGTTCATCAGGAACAATCCCTTTAGCTGGTAATGTAAGTACGATTGGTGCACCGATATGTTCTGCAAATGCAAGTAAAGACTCTCTCGCATGTTTAGCTCCTTTCCCGGCTAAAATAACAGGTTTTTTCGCTTCATTAAGTGCGAGTTTCGCTACAGCTAAATCTTCTTCTTGCGGAAATATTTCTGGTAATGTAAAGGAAGAGTTTGTAATGCGCGCACCATTTTTTACTTCAAATTTTGGAACATCATCTGGAATTGTAAGAACAGAGACACCTTTTTTTGTATATGCCATTCGAATCGCTTGATTCACTACAGCAGGTAACTGTTCAGCTGACATTATTCGTTGGTTATAAACCGCAACATCATCAAACATTCTTTCTAAGTTTACTTCTTGGAAAAAATCTGTTCCGAGTAAATCGCTTTCTACTTGTCCTGAAATTGCTAGTACAGGAGCTTGATCGAGTTTTGCATCGTATAAACCATTTAATAAATGAATCGCTCCAGGTCCTGCAATAGCCATACAAACACCAAGTTTTCCTGTTAATTTCGCATATGCTGCCGCTGCTAATGCGCCAGCTTCTTCATGGCGAACTTGAATAAATTTAATTTTATCTTGTTTTTTCCTTAAAGCTTCAATTATAGAATTGATGGAATCTCCAGGCATACCATATATGTGTTCTACACCCCAGTCAATTAAAAGATCCACTAATGCTTCACCGGCTGTTTTTCCAAACATAATCGTTCCTCCTTATAATAGGTAGATACTATTATGTTTTGGAGAAAAAGGGAAAATATACAAATGATATAACTTATTTGTTTTAATGATGTCCAGTGAAAAGAGTGAAGGCTACTATTAATAAAAATCCACTAATAGACCACGATAGAAACGGAAGGAGAGATAGCTGTTTTTTTGCTTTCCAAAGCATTTCGTGAATTGTGACATAGCCAAGAGAACCAATTGCGCTTCCCATAATAAGTCCTTGTAAATGGAGCGCTTTCCCGTCCATCATAATGCCAAAAACAGTACCGGTACCTAGGATAAGAGAAAGTAATAAAGTTGTTAATAAAAATGAAATATATTTATGTTTTGTAAAAAGAAATGGAATAATTAAAGCTAACCCTTCTGGAATATGGTGAATGACAATCGCAAGTAAGAAAGGAATGGCAGAGTCATTATGATTTATAAAAGCTGTACCTAACGCAAACCCACTCGGCATATTATGAATGAATATAGCAAAAGAAAGAAAAAGGAAGGTTTGCCATGCTTGTTGATCCTTTTTATGTATCATTGGATGATGACAATAGTTATCTAATAAGCTCATAATTAAAATACCGATAGCTATCCCAAGTATAGGACCTATTATGTCATAGCTTGAAAATGTTTCAGGAATAATTTCAAGTGATAAAAGCCCAAGTAAAACCCCACCACATAATGCGTATAAGCGATGCATCTTTTCTTCAATTAGTTGGCGTGTTGCTACTCCAACAGCACCTCCCAATAGTAATCCACCGAACGAAAAAAACGTAACGATTATAGGAATCCATAAACGTTCCATATCATCACACTCCAATTCTATCCCCTTGTTTTCAGCTTACTAATGGGGGAGGGAGATTAGTCCAAATTATTATGACCAATTATAGAGAAAAAACTGTAAATTCATTTAATGGTATATTCATATTTGATACACGTTTTCCGTCAAAGGAAGAATTAATACAACCATCTACAGAAGAATATTGGACAACTATTACAGATGAAAAGGGAAGAAGATGTGATTTATATACTGAGATGAATTATGATTCAATTCAACAAATACAGCACTACATAACAACAAGAAGGTTTTATGAGGCGGATACGCTAGTAGAGGAACTGAAAACAACAATAGATCTTCGGTATACGTATCCGCAAGAATTAGAAAGATTACTTGTAGCGAATGGGTTTGAATTGTTACAGATATACAATGATTGGGAGGGGAATGAGTTGCAGGAGGATTGTTATATAGTAAGTTATTAGAAAAAATGATCAAACTGTATTTCACATTAACAATAGACTATGTGTCTTTGTTTTAATTGTAAGGAAGAATAAGAGGAGCTGCAGTGGAGTGCTATGGTGGGGACTGTGTATAAAGAAAATGAACGGTAAGGTCATAATCAAATGTTGTTTACTGAGCCATTAGAGTTTTATATAATATACAAATAAATAAATAAACAAAACTGGATGGTTGCCAGTTTAGAGGGCCATAAAAAAATGTCCTGGTATTTAGATAATGTTTATGAGTTAAATAAAGAAAAACGAATGTAATAAAAATTTACTATACTAACTTTATGGAGAGTAATGTTATGAAAGCAGAAAAAACACTTGAAACACTAGATAGGTACGCGGAGGAGTTTGATTTTCCAGTACTTGATAACTATAATTTTGACTTAGCACAATCCAGAATATCTGTTTTTCGAGAGGAAGACAAGTGGCTCATTGTATTTGAGGTTGTGGGCGTTGATGCAAACCTTGAGATATCGAATAACTTCTATGTGTATAGTAATAGCATGAGACAGCAAGGATTCTTTTCATGTTTCGATGAAATCTTAACGCTTGTAAATGAAGAATATTGGTACGATGATGAAGATCATTTCCTTGTAGATCCTTTTCGTATGGAGTTACTTTTGAAAGGAGAACGTATCACTTTAACACCAACTGTAGAAGAGTATAAGCGTTTAGGAATTGAAACAGATTCATTTCATCCTACCAAACTTATTCGTTTTTTAACTTCTAAATATAAGGAGAAATTCTGGGTAAATCCCTCGGACATATTAGATGAAACCAATGCAGAATTTAAACCAAATCTATTTTATCAAACAGAAGAATGGGAACATCCTGATATAAGTGATGATCAAAAACCGAGTGAGAGCATATTCTTTCAAAGTTTAGCTAAAGCGATTGAATTAAATAATGTGAATTTGATAACTGTAGGGAAAGTAAATAATGATTGGACCAAGTGGACATGGAGTGATTTTGAAAAACAAGAAGAGGATGACATTTAAATAAGAAACTGTTTTTCCCCACCTATGATACATTGAAGCATTTGTAACATTATTTTATCGGTAAAGCCATGTATGAACTTCGCTTTCACATCTAAATCATTTGAGTTGAACAATCGTATTAGTTATTACTAATATGTGTGTCAAAATATTTTTAAAAAAGATTGATAAATGTTTCTTCGCTTTATTTTTAATGTGAGAAGGAATGTAAATAATGAACAAAAAAATAATATAGTTAGTGGAAGCGAAGGAAATGTTATAGTGTTTGATGCACACATTAAGCGGTTTTATGTCACAGGAAAGAGAAGCTTTTTGTTTGAATTTCAGGGTATACAAAATGTAAACGTTGACTGGGATTTATTTCTCATGCTAACATATAGATAATTTAATCAAGGCGGTGGAAATGTATTGGACTCAGATGTTGACTCGGATAGGTGGCTAAATGACCTCGATTTTCTCAGAGTACCCCTCATCATTTTGAGAATGTAGATTTTATACAATCTCAAAATGTGTATGAAGTAGGTCTGGAAAGAGAAAATATAGCAGGAGGTGAATCCTTTAGTTTCAAGGAAGCTAAGGGAATTAGTTGGACATATTTAATTTAATCATGGTAGTGGTTTTAATCGCATGTACTGCATTTTTCGTAGCAATTGAGTTTGCTATTGTAAAAGTAAGAGGATCAAAGATTGATCAATTTGTATTAGAAGGAAAGAAAGGTGCGCTGGCAGCTAAGAAAGTGACATCAAACTTGGATGAGTATTTGTCAGCTTGTCAATTAGGGATTACAGTTACAGCAATGGGACTCGGGGCACTAGGTGAACCAACGATTGAGAGACTTTTACATCCTTTATTTGATAAGTGGAACATCAATCCTTCCATTGCAGGTGTATTATCTTTAGGAATTGCTTTTACTATTATGACGTACTTACATGTTGTAGTTGGTGAATTAGCACCAAAAACATTCGCGATTCAAAAGGCTGAGAAGGTTACTTTATTACTTTCGGCTCCGCTTATCTGGTTCTACAAAATCATGTATCCGTTTATTCGCTTGTTAAATGGCTCTGCAAGGATGATAACAGGAATGTTCGGCTTAAAACCTGCATCAGAGCATGATGTAGCACATACAGAAGAAGAATTACGATTGATTCTTTCTGAAAGTTATGAACGTGGAGAAATTAATCAAGCTGAATACAAATATGTAAATAATATTTTTGAATTTGATAATCGTATTGCGAAAGAAATCATGGTCCCCCGTACAGAAATTATAGGGTTACATGTAGATAATTCTTTAGCAGACCATATGAAAATAATCCGTGATGAAAAGTATACACGTTACCCAGTATTTGGGGAAGATAAAGATGAAATCATTGGCATGGTGAATGTGAAAGACTTCTTTATTCGTTATATGAATAAGGAAATAAAAGAATTCAATTCTATTCAATCGTATACGCGTCCAGTAATTGAAGTAATTGAGACCATACCAATACATAATCTTTTACTACAAATGCAAAAGAAACGTATTCCGTTGGCTGTGTTATATGATGAATACGGCGGTACGGCTGGTATTGTAACCATTGAGGATATACTGGAAGAGATTGTAGGAGAAATACGTGATGAATACGATGAAGATGAGCGTCCGCCCATCCAGCAAATGAATGAAGGTCATGTTGTCGTAGAAGGTAAAGTATTAATTAGCGAATTAAATGATTTACTAGGATTACATATGAATGATAGTGATGTTGACACGATTGGTGGTTGGATTCTGATGCAGAATTATGATATCCAAGAAGGGCAAACAGTAAATAGCGAAGGATATGTATTTAAAATTCTTTCTAAAGACCCTCACCAAATCAAACGTGTTGAAATACAAAAAGAAATGTTGGAAGCAGCAACTGTATAGTTGCTGCTTTTATTCAATTGATAACATGGTAGCCCTCCTTATTAAATTCATTGATCAACTTTTTACCTGTTAACACATTACCGAAATAGGGAATGATTGGTTCCTTTGCATTCCAGGTTCAACACTCCTTCGATATTGTAAAATGTATCTCATTTATACAAATTGTAATATAATTTAAATGTAAATTCGTAGCGTAAAATAGATTAAAAGTAACAAATGTTGAGAAAGGATTCCCTTGTCAAAATTAGTATTTGTATTTCACTAGATAATAAAAAATGTAGAATGATTTTATTTCTGACATTGTTATTTAATAGTAATCAAAATACAAAATAAAGAATTTTCTCGGCTGGAAATTGTTACATACTCATAAAATGGAGGCAATAGTTATGCAGCAAATTAAAAAAATAGGAAACGCATTTTGGTACATGACACCTGTTTCCGAGACTGATAGACCTATCTTAGGAATGGTAGTTGGAAAAGAAAAGACTTTGATGATAGATGCAGGTAATTCAGAAGCACATACACAATTGTTTTTAGAAATGCTAAAAGAGCAAAATATCTCAAATCCTGATTTTGTAGCATTAACGCATTGGCACTGGGATCATATTTTTGGATTGCCTGTATTACAAAATGCATTGTCTATCGCACATTTTGAAACAAAAAAAGAGATGAACACACTTGTTTCTTATGAGTGGTCGGATGAGGCATTGGACGCACGAGTGAAAGAAGGTACAGAAATTGAATTTTGTGCGGACTGTATAAAAAAAGAGTTCAGTGAAAAACCAAGAAATATTCAAATTCTTCCGCCGTCCTTAACCTTTCAGAAACAACTTGAATTAGACCTTGGTGATGTGACATGTGTGTTAAAGCATGTGGGCGGAGACCATTCACATGACTCTGTTGTTATTTATATTAAAGAAGAAAAGATTTTGTTTTTAGGAGACTGTATATATGCAGATATCTTTTCTGCAAAGCGGAACTATACAACGAAACGAACGTTTAAACTGATACAAGAATTAGAGAAATTTGATGCCGAGACCTATATTCTTTCACATGGGGAAGCTATAGATCGAAATGAATTTTTGCGAGAGATTCGTTTATTAAAAACAGTAGGAACTTATACGGAAACTCATAAAGGCGATGAAGAGAAGATAAAGGCAGCATATAAACAAGAACTAGATAGAGAATTAAATGAAGATGAGCTAGAAACAATAACGTACTTTGTAAATGGTTATGAAATGGTTAATCTGTAAAACCTAACTCAAACCAGATTGAGGCTTATTCTGATTTGAATATAATTAAACTGTACAAAAAGAGTATTGAAAGTTAATTCAATACTCTTTTTAATAATTAAATATCCAGCCCCAACCAATTTCTAAATCTTTTTGCTGGCTCATCATCTGGGTTTACACGGCTTTCAACACTGGTTGTGATTAGCAGCTTTTTTAGCTAATTCAGTAATATATTCAAAGAATGCATCACGTTTTACATCATAAATGACATTTACTGGTCTTCCGTTAGCAGTTTCCACTGTACGTCCTTGGCTGGGTCCGTATGTATGAACGATACTAGCAATCGTTTTTGTTTTTGCAAGATCAGCTTTCCCAACAAACGCAGCAGTTAATACATCCCACAAATAGTAAGTAGAGTTCGTTGAGAAGTGAACGAGAGGGGGAACCATTGCATAGCATTGACCAAGGAAATCAACACCAATATACTTACGCTCTTTTGCCCACTGTTCACGTATGTCTATAGTTAGCGGAACCTGGTTTGTACTTTCTAGAGTTACTAAATCAATGATTATATTAGCATTCCAAACACGAGCTACTGCTTCGGGATCCCAAAATGAATTCCACTCGGCTGTTCCGTCATGTTCTGGCTCATGTACATTGCCTGCAGTACGAAATGTACCGCCCATCCAAACGAGACGTTCAATTTTATCTTCGATTATTGGAGATTCATATAGTGCACGAGCAAGGTCAGTCAGGGGCCCTGTAAATAATAAAGTTGTTTTTCCATCAGTTTGTAGAAGAGTCTCTATTATATGATGATGTGCAGGTTTTTTTGATGCAGGTGTAACAACTTTCCCAAACTCATTTAAAATTGGTAAAGCATCTACATAAAATGCATGCATCCGCCATTCTTTTGGAAATGGGTTTTTTCCACGAGAGTTGGACGCTGCTACCTCAATATTATTTTTGCCGAAGCGATCTATAATTTTACGACTGGCAGACATTGCTGGTTCTAAATAACAATCTGCAGGAATAACTGAAACACCTGTAAGTTCTATATTTTCCATCTGGAGTAGTAAAAATAGTGATATTAAATCATCTACACCACCATCATGATTGAAGTACACTTTTTTCATCATTTTAATCTCCATTCTTTAAAATTTAACCAGGAATTAAATTTTAATTGATGAAAAATCATCAATAATTTCCACCACTTCAATTCTCCCATTAATCAGTAACTCAGGAAGTTCATTTCTAACGTTTCCTTTCCAATACTCTCTAGCTTGTTCCATTTTTTGAGCGAAAGGAATACCATCTTCTTTCGGCAAAAGGTTTCCATCACCTTCAAAAGAACTTCCGATTACTCGTAGTTTAACAATCTGCAAAACTTCTCGATTATAAGAATCAAATAGTGCTTTCCATTTCAAAGCATCCTCATAGCTTTTGGAAGCATATAAGCAAGACAACCTTGAGGGATATTCAGGAAATTCTTGCAGTCTAACCATTTCTACAATCGTTTCTCTAACCGCTCTAATTGTTTGATCTATATAATTCAGAACTACTTTAGCATTTTCATTATTTATATGTAATTCCTTATTGATATAATGCCTTTTTAAAATTTGAATGGAGTCTTCATCATTAGAATTTAATTGTTCTCTTTCAAAAAGAAGTGATAGAGGGTATTAGTTTGATTTTTGTCAAAGTGAATGATTTGTCCGATACTCATTGTTTTCCTTGTAACGATGTGATATGCGTAAAGTTCTGCTTTATTCATGGTTATCCTCCTAGTAGTAATTATCATATAATTCAATATTAAATTTAATAATTCAACATCAAAATATATAAAACCTTTGTAAGTAAAAAGTTATAAAGTGGGAGGATTGGAGTGAAGAGTGGAAGAAATGCACGTAAACGTTTTAAAAATGTTCACAAAATGTTCACTTACGAAGGAGTTTCCAATATCGATATAATGACAAAGACTCAAAGAGAAGGGATGATGAAAATTGCCAACAACAAGAAAGGAAAACCTCCAATTTGGTATGATGATGTGCCTCGGGATGGTTATCGTTATGACGTTTTACAATTTATTAATGAATGGAGCAGGAGGGCCAATTCATATTAAGGAGATCGCATTAGAACTAATAATTGGATTTATTATTGCGCTATTAATTGAAATATGTATCGTAGGACCGTGTGCGAAAAAGATTGTATTTGCATTACCATTTGATAAATCAAAAAAAGTAAACATGATTATTGCGATGGCAACAACAATGGTAATCGGAATGGTATTCTTTATGTCATTTTACGGAATGGCTATGATGTATTTACATAATGGGTTACATGGTGACTCATTCGCTTCAATTTATTTCTCGATTTTCATTAAAAATTTCATTATGGCGTACCCACTTCAATTAATAATAATGGGACCTCTTGTACGTTTCTTATTTGGAAAGTTTGTTTTGAAGAATAAAGGTGTTAATGTAGCGTAGTTAAAAACGTTTTATTTGATTATAAAAATTAAACAATAAAATGAATTCAATGTATCGAAAGAATTTGAAATGCATGTTAACAAATGTATTATTGAAGTTATGTGAAAGTGATTTAGTTAGGATAATAAACCTCTTAGTGTATGTTGTTAAAAAGCTGTACCTTTTTTGTATAAGGGTACAGCTTTTGTTGTAATATTTGTTTGGAATTTATATGGGGAAATGTAGCGATTATTCACCTGTAAAAAAATTAATATCAATTTAAAGGAGAGAGTTAAGTATGTAAAGAAAAAATATAAGTGAATGTGATCTCGATTTGTGGTGGAATAAAATACATTTAGTAGTTAGTTAAAAATGAAAGTCTAATAGTAAGGGTATTATACATAAGGGAGAGACGCAAAGTGATTAATTATATGTTAAAAGATGGTGAACGATATTTAGAAATATCTGATATTGTTATATTTGAAAATAGTGCACATTTTCCAGATGTCGAAGAAACAGATAATGTATGTGAAACGATTATAGGGTTTTTAGAAATATAGTATAAACACACGGATAGGATTAATTGCTTGAATATTGAATTATATAAGGTGTGAATTGTTTATTTAAGAACGGGAGGAAGCAATATGATTGAATACAGAAAAGCAAGAGTAGAAGATATACAAGGGATTATTAAAGTGTGTTCAGATGGTTATAGAAATACATATCCAGGTTTGTTGCCCCAGCAATACATAGAAAGTACGATTAAGGAATTTTACAATGAAGACAGGGTGAGAAATGAAATATTAAATATTAGCCAAGAGTGGAATGGCTGGTTTGTTGCAAGTGATAATGGAGAAATACTCGGTGCTGGTGGAGGTGGTTTCACTGGCAAAGAGACAGCAGAGTTATTTGTAATATATTTAAACCCAAATAGAAAAAGAGAAGGCATTGGTACAGAATTACTTTCTATAATTGCAAATGATCAAATTGAACGAGGTGCAAAAGAACAATGGGTTTCAGTTGCAAAAGATAATGATATGGGAATTCCATTTTATGAAGCAGTTGGTTTTAAATACCAAGATGAAAGACCAGCTTATGGGCTACCTGTAGGCGAAGGTTTCACATCTATTCGATACAAACGTGAGTTAGCAATTAGCTTAGTTGAAAGATAAGTAAAAAAGACCTCGTCCGAATTAAATTTAGTTTATAGTTGTTGAAATCAATAAAAGTAAAGGCAAGGACCTATTTGATATGTATAATATGTTTTTTCCTTTATATTATAGTTAGTTTTGAAAAAAGTTTGATAAAAAGGTCTATTTTGTAGGGTAATTACCTATGCATAAAATAACACTAATTTTTTGTACACTGTTGCTATAAATTCTCGTGAGAGTTGGAAAATAGCCGGGTTTCCAACCTGATGAGGTGCGAAGCTATTATGAGTGCAGTGACATAACTAGGAGGTTTCCACTATGACAGCTTTATTTAAAGCTATGGAGTTCCAGCTGAAAACTGAACGACTTGATCTGAGTATGTGGGAGGAATCCGATTCAGTCTGGATGAGAAAATTAATTGGAGAACGTGATGTGGATATGCCAACCCTTGACGCCGTTCGTAGCATGCTTATAGAGATGCGTAAGAGAGCAGGCGAAAATGGCATTTCCCTTCTCACTATTCGCCGACGAGACGAAGGTGATTTCATCGGATACTGTGGCTTGATTATCGGTCGTTCCACACTGGAAGAGCCGGAGATCGCATACGAGTTGTTCCGCAGTGCTCATGGCAAAGGATATGCGACTGAGGCAGCATCTGTTGTGCTGGACGCTGCGATTGCTACGGGGCGCCACAGACTTTGGTCGACTGTCGGCGCGTGGAATGTTGCGTCCTTCCGGGTGTTAGAAAAGATAGGATTTGAGAGGCATCACAGTACGTGGGACGAGCGCGGTGAGATTGTTTGGAACGTACGCGACCTTTAGAAATCCCGGACCTAACTCGAAACTATTGAAAAGGAGAAGAGGTCATTAGTTTGGGCGAGAATCCAGATAAAGATAAAAGAACTGATTTATAATCCAAATAGTGACAAACTATAACTGAAGCATGTCCTCGAAAGCGGAGTGTTGCCTTCGCACCGAGGCTATGTCCTCCTCCCAAAACCAATCGAACGTTTCAAGTTATATATCTTTATTATACTGATTAAACTAAATATTTATTGTTTACTTATTTCATTCATTATGTAAATAAAAAGGATAATTAGCCCTCATAATGGACTAACTATCCTATAGATTATTATATGAATTTAATAAAATCGAGGTCTTCTTTTGTATATGATTAATATATAAGCTATAGATTTATCATTTTTCAAACCGTATATGAACGAACTTCAACATCTTTATTAAATTTACAATCCACATCATAATTCGTGTACTTCCATCCCAATCTTTATTTGTAGGTATACGTTTAAAGAAAGGGGAGCAGCTTAATATTTTTATGTTAGAAGACCACTTTTCTATTGTCTTTGGATTATTTACGTAAAAATACATCATAGCGCCGTTATTACCAGATTTTTTTACAGTAGCATTCGAAAGTGTCAGTGCGAACTTTGATTCGGCATCAAAATATAACTCTCCTCCAGGAAAACGTTTTGCCATAGCGACAAATATCTCCTTCAGTTCTTCTTCTTTAAAGTAATAAAACACACCTGCTGATATAAAAAGAATACCGTCTTTTGGATTATATTTTATATCGTTGAACCAAGAAGTGTCAAAATATGATTTGGCAATGCTTATATTTCGTGGTGTATCTTCAATTAATGTTTTGCGGAAAGCGATCGCATCAGGCAAATCAAGGTTATACCACTGTATAGTACCGTTATCAATTCTTGAAAAAGTAGTGTCTAGTCCAGAACCGATATTTACTATAGTAGCATTCGGATGTTTTCTAATAAATTGTTTAATAGTATCGTCTATTTTTCTTGCACGGGTAATATAAGTGATACATCCATATTCGCCAAATGTATCTGCTATTTTAGAGAAATCAAAGTCGCATTCTTTAATAATCCGAATAGCTTCCGTATCATCTAAAATATCCTTGTTTTTCTCACTACCATATGCTCGTCCCCATAGTGGAATAAGCATAGTACCTTGAACTGATTGTAAATCTATTTCTTTAACCATGAAACGTCCTCCATTTAATAATAAAAAAATATCATATATATATGATTAGTCGTTATTTAGCATTTTTGATAGCATTTTATTTGTTTTATACAGTCCGTAAGTTAAATCACGTTGATCTTCTTCACTGAGTTTTTCAAGATTACTAGTGAAATTATTATAAATTTGTTTCCATCTTTCATAATGTACTTTTTCAGCTTTATCTGTTAAGGAAATTAAAACAGCTCGTTTATCTACTGTATCTTGTTTTTTTACAATGTATCCGTTTTGCTCTAAATTACGAACGGTTACACTTAATTGTTGTTTAGGTATGTTTAAATAACTAGCAATCATTTTTAAATTTACAGCGACTTTTTGCTGGGCAATATACTCAACTATGTGTTGCTCTAAATGTGTAAATTCAGTGGATTTCTCTGATAATAATTTAAAAGTACCTGACATATTTAATAATAAATTCATGTATTCGTTTATTAATTCTTTATTAGTCATTATTTTTCGTGTCCTTTATCAATTTAGTAATTATTTTATTACTATTTTCACTTAAAATCAAATAATAACATTGATATTAGTAATTGTTTATTTACTAATATCAATGTTATTTAAATCGTGAGAGATGCAGTAGAGGAAAAGTTAAAGTTTTTTATGAGCGGTGAGTAGAAAGATTATAAAATATTACTTTATACATAAAAAACTAATGAAGCCAATGTCTTTTTCAGTCATTATACTATTAATAATTTTATGGTAAAATCTTTTACATAATGAAATAAAGGGGTAGTATTCTATGGGTTATTTCTCAAATAGTTTATTAGTTTTGTTTGTTCTTATCGTATGTAGCTGTATGATTTTTGGTTGATAATATAATGATGGATTGATATAAAAGAAGGTATCTCATAAAGATGAGATACCTTCTTTTTCTTATAATTGTAATTTAGATTCAGTATTTGGTGATGGTTGAAATGTATATATTTTATACTAACCATTAGTTGATATATTAAACAAATATTAAATAGAGAAATATATATGGTACCAATCTTATTAAGTTCCTTATGTTTTTAAAGAGAAGGAGTTTCATTTTTTCTTATTGAAGTATTGTTCTAGTCAGTTTAACGACGGTCAAAATTTTTTGGAATAAAACAAAAAGGATGATAGGGAGTATTTACATGAAAACTATTTTAAATTACACGATTGAACCCCCTAAAGATTTCAATGAATTATTAACTATGTATGAATCTTTAGGATGGAATTCTCTTGAATTATCGGTTAACGAGTTAGAGCAAATGTGTAAACAAAGTTGGTATGCAATATATGTTTTTGATGACCAAAAGTTAGTAGGGATGGGACGCGTTATATCAGATGGTGTAATTACTGGCATTATTTGCGGAGTGTGTGTATTACCGGAATATCAGTCCAAAGGCATTGGAAAGGAAATAGTGGAACAATTAATCCGGCACTGTGAACAAAAACGAGTTATTCCACAACTTATGTGTGTTGAAGATTTAAAATATTACTATGAATCAATTGGATTTGAGGAATTTTCGATTGGTATGACGAAACATATTAAACGATAGCGAGGCTTTGTAATTTAGAATTACTTGTTTATCAGGCCAATTTTTAGATTTCAAAAATTTCATTATAAAGGAGAATAATGTTATGGAGATTGCTAAAGGGGTAGAGATGCTACATCTTGAATTTCACGGGTATATAATTCATCCAATTCTTTTATGGGATGATGAAATGGCAATTTTAATAGATACTGGATTTCCTGGACAAATTGAAGATATACGAGTAGAAATGGGTAAGGTTGGAGTATCGTTTGATAAACTAAAAGGCGTGATTTTAACGCATCAAGATATAGATCATATAGGTAGTCTTCCTGAACTATTACAAAACTGTGGAAGTAATATAAAAGTCTATGCTCACGAGCTAGATAAGCCATATATTGAAGGGGATTTACCTTTATTGAAAGATGGAAATATAGAGAATCCACCAAAAGGAAAAGTGGATGATACTTTGGTTGAAGGCCAAGAACTTCCATATTGCGGTGGTATTCTTATTATTCATACCCCAGGGCACACTCCTGGTCATATTAGTTTATATTTGAGACAAAGTAAAACTCTTATCGCTGGGGATTCAATGTATAGTGTAAACGGAATTTTAGGGGGAATTCATGCCCCAACTACTTTGGATATAAAAGAAGCGCAAAATTCTTTGAAGAAGTATTTAAATCTAGAAATTGATTCTGTAGTTTGTTACCATGGTGGATTAAGTAAGGGGAATATAAATGCACAAATTCAAGAGCTATAGATAAGAATTTTTTGTTAATCGGTGCTAAAGTATAATTTAATTGCTAGTATATAAATAAAACCCTTAAATTAATAAAGAGCATGTTTGAAGGAATTTCAAATGTGCTCTTTATTAAATATAATCAATTTAATTTTGATGACTTAATCCATTCCAATAAAACGAAACGATTTCTTTTGCTAATTCATCTATATTTGCAAGAGTAGGATTGTGATTCTCATCTTTAAAATTCCCGATTGATAATAAAGCGACGAAAGCATGGGCAGCAAATTTAGGATTTCCTTTAGGAATTTCTCCAAGGAGAATTGCGTTATCTAGCGCTTTTTCCAACACTTCATACATGTTATCCTCGGCATTTTTTAATTCCTTTAATTGCTCTTCAGATAAAGAAAGTTTTGCATCTTTCATAAAATTATTCATATCAATATCCATCGTTGCGTGTAAGTATACTGTAGCAAAGTTCAATAATCTTTCTTCCAAAGTTTTATTCGTAGAGAGTATTTGATCCATATTTTCTCTTATGCGCACCATCATTTGAATCATAGTAGCGGTAAATAGATCAGCTTTTGTTGAATAGTAATAGTAGACAGTTGCTTTTGTAACTCCACATTCTTTCGCGACCTCATCCATTGAAACAACTTGATAATTTTGAGTGAGAAATAACCTAGTTGCAACTTCTAAAATGATTTCTTTTGTAGACTTTGTATTTTTATTTTGACGAGGTCTTCCGAGAGGACGTTGTTTTTGATCCAAATACATTCGCTCCTGACATTTATTATTGAGATAATTATAACATAATTTTTTAATCATTCTTGATTAATTAACCGACCAGTATATATAATTAATATTGGAGGAAAAAAGGAAGGTGGGGTTTTATGAAAAAGCACCCGTTACATATGTTAGGGAGGCTTGTAGCAGGGAAGAATACGCAATGGATAACTTTATCGGTATGGATTCTTATTACATTAGTACTTTCATTTACGTTACCACAAGTAAACAGTACGAAAGAACCGAATCCGAAAAATTTACCTGAAACAGCTATGTCACAGCAAGCTGAAGCACTTATGAAAAAAGAATTTCCTAATAATGCAGGAAATCCGTTGTTAGTAGTATGGCATCGAGATGGTGGATTACAGTTAAAGGATTATAAACTCATACAAGATGTTTATAAAGAATTAAAGGCCAGTCCTTTAAAAGAACAATCAACATTACCACCATTTGATACAATTCCAGAGCAAGTATTATCAAAAAGTGCATCAACAGATGGCACATCATTTGTTACACCAATATTTTTTAATAAATCTGCTGGAACGGATATATTAAAAGGTAATTTAGAAGAGTTACGAAAAATAGTGAATAGTAAAGTGGATGAAGATCCGTTCAAACAAAAAATTACCGACTCTGGTTTACATGTTCGATTATCTGGACCTGTAGGTATTCAAACGGATGCGGTAAGTTTATTTAGTCAAGCTGATGTGAAATTATTAGTTGCTACTGTACTACTAGTATTGGTTTTATTAATTTTACTGTACCGTTCACCAATTTTAGCAATTTTACCTTTACTCGTTGTTGGTTTTGCATACGGAATTATCAGTCCGACACTGGGCTTTTTAGCAGACAATGGATGGATTAAAGTAGATGCACAGGCTATATCGATTATGACTGTCTTACTGTTTGGAGCAGGAACGGACTATTGTTTATTTCTTATTTCAAGATATAAAGAGTACTTGCTAGAAGAAGAAAGTAAGTATAAAGCATTGCAACTTGCGATAAAAGCATCAGGTGGAGCAATTATAATGAGTGCACTTACTGTAGTACTAGGGTTAGGAACGTTATTACTTGCTCATTATGGAGCTTTTCATCGATTCGCAGTTCCATTTAGTGTGGCTGTTTTCATTATGGGAATCGCTGCTTTAACGATTCTTCCAGCATTATTATTAATTTTCGGTAGAGTTGCATTTTTCCCGTTCATACCGAGAACAGCTGAAATGAATGAAGAGTTTGCAAGAAAGAAAAAGAAAGTAGTAAAAGTAAAAAATACTAAAGGGTTCTTTAGTAAAAAACTTGGGGATATTGTTGTACGTAAACCGTGGACAATTATTATGCTAACCGTATTTTTATTAGGAGGCTTGGCTTCATTTGTACCGCGTATTCAATACACGTACGACTTATTAGAATCATTCCCGAAAGATATGCCATCACGCGAAGGATTTACATTAATTACGGATCATTTTTCAGCTGGAGAATTAGCGCCAGTAAAGATTGTAGTAGATTCAAAGGGAAAAGATTTACCTATTAAACAAGAAATAGAGAAATTATCTTTTGTTAATAAAGTGAAAGAGCCAATGAAGGGAAAAGAAAATAATCAATTGCAAATGTATGAAGTTTCTTTAGTGGAAAACCCTTACTCCATTGAAGCATTAGATCAAATCCCTAAATTGAAAAATAGTGTAGAAAAGGTATTAAAAGATGAAGGAATTAGTAAAGCTGAGAATCATTTATGGATTGGCGGAGAAACAGCTTCCTTATATGATACAAAGCAAATTACTGAACGGGATGAAGCGGTTATTATTCCGGTTATGATTAGTATCATCGCTTTACTTTTACTCGTGTATTTACGTTCAATCGTTGCGATGATTTACTTAATTGTAACTGTCGTTTTATCTTTCTTCTCTGCATTAGGAGCAGGCTGGATTTTACTGCATTTCGGTATGGGAGCTCCCGCGATACAAGGTGCGATACCGTTATATGCATTCGTATTTTTAGTTGCTTTAGGAGAGGATTATAATATCTTTATGGTTTCTGAAATATGGAAGAATAAAAAGAAACAAAATCATTTAGAATCAGTTAAAAATGGTGTTATACAAACAGGTAGTGTAATTACATCCGCAGGTTTAATTTTAGCAGGAACATTTGCAGTATTAGGTACATTGCCAATTCAAGTTTTAGTTCAATTCGGTATTGTGACAGCAATCGGTGTATTGCTAGATACATTTATTGTAAGACCACTGCTTGTACCTGCGATTACAGTCGTTTTAGGACGCTTCGCTTTTTGGCCAGGAAAGCTTTGGAAAGAAGAAAAGCAATTACAAAAAGAAGATACTTTATAAAAGAAGGTTGCCGATAAAGTCAGTAAAACTGATTTTTAGGCCACCTTCTTTTTTATTAGTCTGATATAGAATGATCATTTTGAATATACAATGAAAAATATAGATGAAATGTAAAATGAGGTTTTAAGTGCATTAAAATTTTTCTTATCAGACATAATAATTCGTAAGAAATTCCAATTGAGTGAGGAATTTCTAAAATTATTTATCGTTATAGGATGATTAAAATGTGGGACATGATTGTTTTGTATGTACCTGAGTGGAAAGTTTTTATACAAGCCTTTATCGTACTATTCATTCCATATATAATTTCAAGATTTTTTAGTTGGATTCGCACATTAGAAAAAGAATAATATAACGAACTACATTCAAGTGAAAACAAATATTGATATGTAAAGAAGAATGGTATAAGAAGCTTTTTTGGAGAAAGAGTGATGAAGGTGAAAGCTCAAGATTCAATGGTTAATCAAAGAAAAGATCAAAGTAATACATATGAAGATGAGCCCACTAAAGTTCCTGAATCCTATTTTACAGGTAATTTCAATTTAGATTTAGAGGTTATAAAAAAAGAGGCTCTTGATAATTCGGACGTTTATTGTCGAGAGTTTAATATCGGCGGGACTAGCATCCGCGCAGTTCTTGTTTTTGTAGAAGGATTATCAGATAAGGATCTTATTGATATGCACATTATGAAATCATTAATGTGTAAGTTTCCTGATGAGTATAAAGATGAATCGTCTAATATGAAAGATAGTGTTTAAAAAGAGTTTATTAAAAACCGAGTTCTTCCTATTAGTGGAGTGGAAGAAGTGCAATCTGTGCAAAAAATGATGTCAAAGGTGTTAATGGGTTCAACGGCGTTATTTATTGATGGACTATCAGATGTATTAATACTTAATACAAAAAAAGGGAAAACACGCAATGTTGAAGAGCCGATATCAGAGGGGACGGTCAGAGGTCCACGGGTAGGTTTCACAGAAGTTTTGTCGGATAATACTGCTTTGTTACGGTTACATGGTGAAAACGAAGGATTATCTTTAATAAAGTTTCATGTGGGAGAACGAGCAAAAAAAGAATTGGTCGTTGCCTTTATGAAAGAGATTGCTGATTCGGAATTAGTAGAAGAAGTTAAGAAGAGAATTCAGAAAATTAATATTGATAATGTGCCAGAGTCAGGTTATGTAGAACAACTTATTGAAGATAATTATCTAAGTCCTTTTCCGCAAGTACAGAGTACGGAACGCCCTGATAAAGTAATCGCTGCACTAATGGAGGGAAGGGTTGCAATTCTATTGGATGGAACACCTTTTGCGTTAATTGTTCCGGTTACATTTAGTATGATGATGCAATCACCTGAAGATTATTATGAGCGCTGGATACCAGGGACATTGATTCGTTTATTGCGCTTTGGAACAGCTTTTATTGCTCTTTTTGCCCCGGCTCTGTACATTTCATTTATATCGTTTCATCCTGGATTGATTCCGACTAAGTTAGCCATTTCAATTATAGGAGGGCGAGAAGGCGTCCCGTTTCCTGCAATTATAGAAGGATTATTTATGGAAATTGCGATTGAAATTTTACGGGAAGCAGGGCTACGACTACCTAAGCCTATTGGTTCAGCGATGGGAATTGTAGGGGGATTAATTATTGGACAGGCTTCTGTAGAAGCTGGAATTGTGAGTCCGATCATGGTAATAGTTGTGGCGGCCACAGCTATTTCTTCTTTTGCACTTTCGCATTATAGTACAGCAATTCCATTACGTATTCTTCGCTTTGTAGCGATGTTTTTCGCTGCCATATTCGGATTATATGGAGTTATTCTATTTTTCCTATTTATATGCAGTCATATTGCAAGGCTTAAAAGTTTTGGTGTACCGTATGCTAGCCCGGCTGTCTTGTATCAATTTACTGATTGGAAGGATTTTATGGTTCGTATGCCAATTCAGATGATGAAGCGACGTCCGAAAATGTTGAATTTAAAAGACTATGTACGGAAAGGAAGTGAAGAGGAATGATTACGAACTCAAAGGATAAAATTCCTACTTCACAAGCAGCTGTTATTCTTATCAATTATATACTTGCTATCGGAATTCTCACTTTACCTAGAACCGCAGCTGAGAAAGTGAATACACCTGATGTTTGGATAACTGTTATTTTAGGAGGATTAATTGCGATGGTTGCAGGCATAATTATCGTGAAGTTAAGTCAACAATTTCCTGAAAAAACATTTTATCAATATAGCCAAGAACTTGTAGGGAAATGGCTTGGGGTGTTAATTAGTTTAATGATTATCAGTTACTTTTTTACACTTTCGTCATTTGAACTTAGAACGTTGGAATGTATAACAAGTTTCTTTCTACTAGAAGGTACGCCTGACTGGGCTATTGTTATGCCATTTATGTGGATAAGTCTATATTTAAATTTAGGCGGAATAAATGCGATAGCACGTTTATTTGAAATGATTTTTCCAATTACAGTTTTCATTTTTTTAGTGACATCTTTTATGAGTGTAGGAATATTTGAACTCGATAATCTTCGTCCTGTATTAGGGCTAGGGATTACTCCTGCACTAAAAGGCCTAAAAACAACAACTATGGCATATTCGGGAGCGGAAATTATGTTGTTACTATTAGCATTTATGAAGAAGCCATCTCAAGCTGTAAGGGTTGTAATAATTGGCACTATGATTCCTTTATTTTTTTATGTCATTACAGTTGTAATGGTTATTGGTGCGTTTTCTATCGATGGGGTATTGATGAGAACATGGCCTACAATTGATCTTATGAGAAGTTTTGAAATTCAAGGTTTAATTTTTGAACGGTTCGAATCTTTGCTATTAGTGATATGGGTTATGCAAATCTTTGCAACATATACGATTTGTTATTATGCAGCTGCTTTAGGGTTATCACAGCTCTTTAATAAAAATATTCATTCCTTTTTGTATGGATTACTCCCAGTAATATATATCGTTGCCGCAATTCCGAAAAACATAAATGAGGTATTTGAATTTGGAAATTTGATTAGCAACGCTGCGATAATATTATTTGGTATTCTTCCGATTCTTCTCCTAATGATTTCGAAGGGGAGGAAAAAAAAGCATGAACCAAAATGTTAAAGGTAGAAAAATTATTATAAGAATAACGTCAATAGTTTTTCTCTTATTACTTACAGGATGCTGGAGTAGTCATGAAATTGAGGAGTTAGGTTTCGCTGTAGGTATAGCAATAGATAAAGAAAAAGAAACAAAGATTGAGAAAGAAATTGAAGAAAAGGGCGGCGGATATAAAAAGAAGAATTTGATAACAACCACCTATCAATTTGTTAAAGCACAATCATCATCAGACGGAGGAAAAGGTGGAGTATCGCAACAAAAAGCTTATATGAATGTTGCAGAAACAGGAGATTCTCTTCATCAATCAATACGTGAAGTTGCATTAAGAAGGCAAAGGCCTATCATTTTTCATCATACGAAAGTAATAGTTGTTAGTGAAAGTATTGCCCGAACCTATAAGTTAACGCAGTTATTAGACATCTATGTTCGTGATAATGAGATGAGACCTAGTTGCTTTATTATGGTTAGTAAAGGGCTAGCTAGTGATGTGTTAAAATCAAAAGAACTTGGGGAAATTCCAGCATTTCGCTTGATTGATATCGAGGATAACCAATATAGATCCTCACGAATTTTACCGCCGATGCCACTTGCAAAACTACCAGGAAAGGTGAAATCTGGGGCGAGTTTTCTTTTACCAAATGTGATTTCTATAAATGGAGAAGTGAAATATGTAGGTGCTGCTGTTATGAAAGGAAGTACAAAAAAACTCCGTGGCTTTTTGAACGAGAATGAATTAGAAGGCTTAATGTGGATCACTGCAAAAGGGAAAAGTGGCTTAGTGAAAAGTTATGATAAAAAGACGAAAAAATTAGTTATGTATGAAGTGAAATCTATGGAAAGTAAAATTACGCCCCATGTTAAAGGGGATAAAATCTCTTTCGATGTCAATGTGCAGTCTGTGGGACGGCTATCCGAAAACTGGTCTGAATCAGAGGAAGCTTTTAAAAATACATTTCTCAAAAGGACGGAGCAATCTGCGGAGCAAGAAGTGAAGCGATTAGTGAAGCATACATTACAAAAAATTCAAAAGGAATATAAAACTGATGTTGCTGGCTTTAATACTAGTTTGAAAATCGAGTATCCAAAAGTATGGAAGAAAGTTGAAAAGGATTGGGATAAAGTGTTTAGTAAGGCGCCAATTAAATATAATGTTAAGCTAACCATTGAAGACTATGGTACGGAAGGCGCATAACGAAGAAATAATTAAAAATATACAAAAGCTCTGAAGCATGAATTTTTTATAAAAATGCTCCAGAGCTTTTTATTGTGCAGGTTTATTGTATTTAGCAAATGAATGAGAAGATAAATATTCCGTTTTAATATTCTTTATTTTGTAATTTTTTTATAAATGCTAGTAAATATAATCGCTAAAAATAGGAGTGATGAATGGAAAATTAGATTGGGTAAATGTATTGGAACCGTTTCATCCAAGTAAAGATGATGTTCCTTATGTAATAATGGGAAAAGTATTAAAAACAAAAGTGAATTAATAGCTTTGTTGTACATATAAGTTATTGGTTTGTAACATTTAAGGGGAAAACAAAATGACGATAATATCTATTGAAAAAGCTACAATTTTAGATGCTGAAAAGTTGACAGAAATAATGAAAAGAACATTCGATGAAGAAGCAAAACAATGGTTGTATGATCAAGATGGTGTAATTGATTATAACATTCAACCACCAGGATATTCATCAGTTGAAATGATGAAATATTCGATTGAAGAACTGGAATCTTTCAAAGTGATAGTGAATAAAGAAATTATCGGGGGAATTATAGTTACGATTTCTGGTAAGTCTTACGGTAGAATTGATCGTATATTTGTAGATCCTAAACATCAAGGAATAGGAATTGGAGCACAGGTTATTGATTTTATAGAAGAAGAGTTTCCAAGCGTAAGAATTTGGGATCTTGAGACGTCTAGTAGACAGATTAATAATCATCATTTTTATAAAAAAATGGGCTATGAAACAATTTTTGAAACGGAAGATGAGTATTGTTATGTGAAAAAAATAAAGATAGCTTTAAGCGAAGAAAACTTAGTTAAAAATAAAGATATGAAAAATGGTCAATACGAAAACTGTAATTTGGCAAATACAGAGTATTATCAAGTAAATTTAAAAAATAGTTCATATGTTAGCAGTAATGTAAGTCAATCAACCTTTAGAAATATTAATTTTAGAAATTCCTCATATGCAGAGTTAAATATTTCTGGCAGTAAATTTAATTTTGTGACTTTAGGTGGAGTTCAATTTAGAGATACAAGCCTTGGAGAGGATAAAGATCCTATTTCATTTGATAGATGTGATTTGGAAAGTACTACAATACGTAGTAGTAATCTGAAAAATATTGAAATAGAAAATTGTGATATTACCGGTATGAAAATAAATGGTATTTCAGCAGAAGAACTGCTTGAGTTGTATAATAGGGTGAAAAATTAAATGAAAAATCACTTAGCATATTCTAAGTGATTTTTTCATTTTGAACGAGAGGGAATATAAGAGATGATGTTCAAAAAGCAAATATTATATCGAAATAATTATATAAAAATAACACAAAGAAATAAGGGTTGGCAGGATTTTAATATGGGATATTAGAATATGAATATTTGAATGGAGGGGAAAAAGATGGAGATTAACGTTAGAGCAGTAGAAACACAAGATGCTAGAGCAATTCATCGTATATGCATACAAGATGATGTTTTACCTTATATGGTTTTCTTACCTAGTATGCGTGTAGATGCAATGGAGAATAGAATTCGAAATTTAGCACAGAATCAATTTGAATTTGTAGCAGAATATGATGGAGAAGTTGTTGGATTTGTCGGTTTAACCCAAAGTCCAGGGCGAAGATCTCACTCGGGTGATTTATTCATCGGAGTAGATAGTGAGTATCACAATAAAGGAATTGGAAAAGCACTTCTTACAAAAATGCTTGATTTAGCTGATAATTGGCTAATGTTAGAACGAGTGGAACTTGGTGTATTAGAAACGAATCCTAGAGCCAAAGTATTATATGAAAAATTTGGATTTATCGAAGAGGGTGTAAAGGTTGGGAATTTGAAGGCTCATGGGAATTTTGTTAACGAAATCATGATGAGTCGTTTTAGACCAAATGGTTTGATTGTACATAATAAATAGGTGTGAAATTAAAAGAAAGTAGTACAATTTAAAACAAAGTTATACATTTTAAAAGAAAGTGGTACATTGAAAGATACATTTTTGATTGATTAAATGAGGAGTGTAAGATTTATAACTATATACTTATTGTAAAATTAAGAGAAAATAATACATTAAAGTAAAAAAAGCATGATATATAATGGTCATGCTTTTTATTATGCTCAGAGTATTAAAATATTTACACATCCAATCATCATTTAAAAAAGAAAGAAAATTTATAAAATTAAAATTTTTTATAAGAGAAAATGATAATATATTAATAATAGAGGAGGGAAAAATAGTGAAATTAACTAAACTAATGATTAGGAATTTTAAAGGTATAAAGGAATTAAGTTTGGATATTGAAAAAATGTAGATTATTATAGGACCAAATAATTGCAGTAAAAGTACAGTTTTAGAAGCTTTATGTACCTTTGGGTCAAGTAACTTAAAACTGGATAAAAATTTATATTATAGGCATGATACTTCTACCCCAATAACTTTCCATGCTACATTTTCAGAATTGACTGAAGAAGAGATTAACCTTCATGGAATAAGGTCCTCTATTCATGAACCTTCAGGTAAATTTATAGTCAGATCTGTATATACATATGGGAAAAAAGTTGAGAGAGCATCAAAATTGACAGGGAATGAAGAACAAGATTTAGGAGAGGAAGGATGGAATGGTAAGATGGGAGGGGGAGTTAATGGTACACACTTTATAAACGCCTTTCTGTGATTTGAACCATAAATTTGCCACCTTGGCAAGGTTATGGTTCTTTTTATTTGCGGCAAACTTATGCTTCAAATTTTTATGTTTAGGGGTTAACATACATACCCAATAACCTATCTTTAAAAATAACATTTAACAAGCTATTCCTTACACACCACACGCAACGATTAAATACAGGAAATTTTAAGGTACCCTAAAAAGAAAAAATTTATCTTTACACAGTTCTTATAACAATTTAACTTATCTTAAGGCACTAAAAATAAAGTGAGAGAAATTGCTGTCTACTTCCGATTATGTATTAAAAAGTTTGATATAGGGATTAAAAAATTATTTGACAATCTAAATATAAAAGGATATTATCTTACACTATAAGATAATAAAAAAAGGGGGGGGACTCAATGTTTTATAAAAAGTTGGCAGCAGAGTTTTTTGAATTTATGGTAAAAGCACAAAATAGATCGATGGGACCACTTGATCCGCAAGAATTTTCTCGTGGCGAAATGGGGATTTTGGTGTATTTAACGTTTAAAAAGGATGGAGTAACCTCTGGACAATTAAGTGAGGCTTTATTTGTAAGTACTGGCCGAATTGCTACCGCTCTTAAAGGTCTTGAAAAAAAGAATTTAATTGAGCGCCGTACGGATTCTACGGATAAGCGTAGAGTCAATGTATATATTATGGAGGCTGGTAAACAAATCATCTTAGAGAAACACGAGCAAGGAATTAAGAAAATGGAAATGAGACTGCAAAAGCTTGGGAAAGAAGACGCGCAGAAGTTTGTAGAGCTTTCAAAACGTTTGTTCTCATAATAATATATAAAACACCTTATAGATTTTGAAAAATAGGCAGTTTTCATGAGTATTATTAAATTTGCAGTTCAACACTGGACTGCATAAAAATTTATTATATATCTTACACTGTAAGATAAAAGGGGAATTGATATGTTGAAAATATTTAAATATTTGAAAAGGAATGAATGGATACTTGTTCTATTAAGTATAGCATTCATTACGGTACAGGTTTGGCTGGATTTAAAGCTACCGGACTATATGGCTGAAATCACGACATTAATCCAAATGGAAGGTACGAACTTTTCTCAAATTATTGGACCTGGAGCATATATGCTACTCTGTGCAGTAGGAAGTATGGTTACTGCCGTTATCGTAGGATACTTTGCTGCTAAGGTTGCAGCGGGATTATCAAAGCGTCTACGCGGATTAGTTTTTGATAAAACTTTATCTTTTTCGTTGGAAGAAATTAATCGTTTTTCGATAGCAAGCTTGATTACTCGTTCAACTAATGATGTTACGCAAATTCAATTTATTGTGGCAATGGGATTACAGATAATTGTAAAAGCACCAATTCTAGCTGTTTGGGCAATCATGAAAATTTCAGGAAAGAGCTGGCAATTGACAACAGCGACAGGTATAGCAGTTGTCGTTTTATGCATGATGTTAGCTGTGATTATTCTATTTGCAATACCAAAGTTCAAAATCATCCAAACTCTTACTGATAATTTAAACCGTGTAACTCGTGAGAACTTAACAGGGATGCGCGTCGTACGTGCCTATAACGCTAAGGGCTATGAAGAAAATAAATTTGAAAAAGCTAATATGGAATTAACAAAAACAAATCTTTTTACCAATCGTTTAATGGCAATTATTGGACCAGGAATGACTGCGATTATGTCTGGTTTAAGTGTTGCAATTTATTGGATTGGTGCTTATTTGATTAACGAAGCACAGATGATAAATCGAATTACAGTTTTCTCGGATATAGTTGTTTTCTCAGCGTATGCCATGCAAGTTGTAATGGCGTTTATGATGGTAAGTATGATTTTTATTATGTTACCTCGTGCTACGGTATCAGCAAAACGTATTATGGAAGTACTTGAAACAGAAGCGAAAATTAAAGAGGGTACAGTTACAGAAGGAAAACCAGGTATTGTGGGAGAGATTGAGTTCCGCAATGTTAGCTTTAAATATCCAGATTCAGAGAACCATATTCTTCGTAATATTAGCTTTACTGCAAAAAAAGGAGAAACGGTAGCTTTTATTGGATCCACGGGGAGTGGAAAAACAAGTTTGGTAAATTTAATTCCTCGTTTCAATGATGTTTCTGAAGGGGAAGTATTGGTTGATGGCATAAATGTAAAGAATTACAGACAAGAAACTCTACACGATAAAATTGGTTATGTTTCACAATCGTCTGTGTTATTCAGTGGTACTGTAACTTCGAACGTTTCCTATGGAGAATCTGGACATATGGATTCGTCACTAAATGCTGTCAAAGAAGCATTGGAAATTGCACAAGGGAAAGAATTCGTGGAAAAACTTGAAGGACAATATGAAGGGCAGATATCACAAGGTGGTACAAACGTATCTGGGGGACAAAAACAGCGTATATCCATTGCTCGTGCAATTTATCGAAAACCTGAAATATATATATTCGATGACTCGTTTTCGGCATTAGACTACAAAACAGACAGGGTTCTACGTTCTGCTTTAAGAAAAGAAACGAAGGATGCCACTACCTTAATTGTTGCACAGCGCATCGGAACAATTAAAGATGCAGACCGCATTATTGTCCTTGAAGAGGGAGAAGTAGTTGGGAATGGAACACATGAACAATTAATGGATAACTGCGAGACGTATCAAGAGATTGCATATTCTCAGCTTTCGAAGGAGGAATTGACTGATGGCCAAAAATGATTATACCATTGGAGATCATGAAAAAAACTCAAAAAATGAGAGACAGATGGGCGGAGGGCATAGTCCAATGGGTGGCAGGGCCCAAGGACAAAAAGTAAACAATTTCAAAAAAACGATTCAACAGCTGATTTCCTACTGTAAGTCTTATGTACCCATTGTTATTTTCGCCTTAATATTAGCTTTTGTCGGTTCTGCATTTAATGTATATGGCCCAGAAAAATTAAGTGAAATGACCGACATTATCCAAGAAGGGATTAGGGGTGACATTGATTTAGGTGCAATCAAAAATATTGGAATCATTTTAGTGGTTCTCTACGGATTAGGTTTGGTATTTAATTATATACAAGGGTTTATAATGGCAACGGTAACACAAAAAATCACAAAAAAAATGCGTACAGAATTATCGCAAAAAATGAATCGAATCCCTTTAAGTTACTTTGATAAAACGAGTTATGGAAATATATTAAGTCGTGTAACAAATGATGTTGATACAATTGGCCAAACGCTAAATAACAGCCTAGGACAATTAGTAACGGCAATCGCAACTTTTGTCGGCGCATTGATAATGATGTTCTATACAAACTGGATTATGGCTATAACAGGAATTGTTGCAACCTTAATTGGATTTATTCTAATGACATTGATTATGAAGCGTTCTCAAAAATACTTCGTACAGCAGCAGGCTGAACTTGGGAAAATTAATGGACATATTGAAGAAATGTATGCAGGTCACCATATCGTAAAAGCATATAACGGCGAAAAGGAAGCAAAAGAATTATTCCATACAATCAATGATCGTCTTTTTGATAATGCTTGGAAATCACAGTTTATGTCTGGGATTATGATGCCTATCATGCAATTTATCGGGAACTTTGGGTATGTAGCAGTTTGTATTGTTGGTGCATTACTTGTGACAAATGGTGTAATTACAATTGGAACAATCGTTGCCTTTATGGTCTATATTCGTTTGTTCACACAGCCTTTATCACAATTAGCACAAGCTGCAACGAATCTGCAATCTACAGCAGCAGCAAGTGAACGTGTATTTGAATTTTTAGCAGAAGAAGAATTGTCAGATGAAAGTGAAAAAACAATGAGATTAGACAATGTCAAAGGGGATGTGGAATTTAATAATGTTAAATTTGGCTATGATAAAGATCGTCTAATCATAAAAGACTTCTCTGCTAAAGTGAATGCAGGACAAAAAGTAGCTATCGTAGGTCCAACGGGCGCTGGAAAAACGACATTAGTCAATTTATTAATGCGATTCTATGAACTCAACAGTGGAGAAATTACTATTGATGGTGTTCCTATAAATCAATTAACTCGTGAATATGTGCATGATCTATTCTGTATGGTACTTCAGGAAACATGGCTATTCGAAGGGACGATTCGCGACAATATTGTCTATTCCAAGGAAAATGTTTCAGATGAAGAAATCATAGCAACATGCAAAGCAGTTGGGCTGCATAATACGATTAAAAACTTATCTAAAGGTTATGATACCTTATTAAATGATAAAGCGAATTTATCAGCTGGACAAAAACAATTAATTACGATTGCCCGTGCGATGATTGAAAATGCCCCATTATTAATTCTAGATGAGGCTACGAGCTCAGTTGATACACGTACGGAATTATTAATTCAAAAAGCAATGGATCGTTTAACAGTTGGGAAAACATCCTTTGTCATTGCACACCGTCTTTCGACGATAAAAAATGCTGACTTGATCTTAGTTATGAAAGAGGGAGACATTTTAGAAACAGGAAACCATGAGGAGTTACTAGCGAAAGGTGGATTCTATGCGGATCTGTATAATAGTCAATTTGAATCAGTCTCTTAAGTATTGATTACTAACTTCTTTCTCAGGATCCTTGAGGCTAAAAGCTGGTGAATGAAGTATGAAGGTTTAGTAGGTAGGGCTAGAAATAGATATAGACTCTTTCCAGACTATAAAATTAATTTACTGGATGGGGTTGGTTGAACAAAGACGAGTTTTGAGATTATTGCTCATGTAATTTAAATATCTTATGTTTGGCATACTATTCAGTTGTGCCAAAGGTCAAAAAAATTAGCAAATATGTAAAGCTCCATTAAATTAAAAATGGAGCTTACTTTTTTTATACATTAAATCTTCAAAGTGTCAGGTGGCACATTTTGCGGATGGATATCATCTCCATGCATCTAGAAGTCCAAAAGTCGATTCACTTCCTAATAAGTTTTGGTTAAACCAATATGACAACGTGTCATATTTTTCCTTTGACGTATGACACGTTGTCATGTAGTATTGATTTATACCCAGTTGTGACACATTGTCATATGTTGGTTGGATTGGAGCGTAATAGTATTCTTAAACAAGACTTTGTTGATTTATCAGTATTTTGATTACAGATATTTCCCTCATTTTATTAGAAGAATATCTCAAGCGGAACAATAAGAGTTTTTCTAAATCATAAAAAAATCAACTTTATTAGGAGGAGCATAAATGAATTTATTAGAAGTTAAAAATATTAATAAATCATACACCATATATAAAAAAGAAAAGTCAACAATTCTCCATGATATAAATTTAACCTTTAATAAGGGGAGTTCGTGTCTATACTTGGTGAATCAGGATGTGGAAAATCAACATTAATGAATATCATTGGCGGTATGGATTCTGACTTTAAGGGAGAGGTTCTTGTAGAAGGAAAGAACCTAAAGACCATGAAGGAATATGAAATTGATGATTATCGAAAAAGTAAAATTGGATTTGTTTTCCAAAGTTTTAATTTAATTCCTCACTTGAGCGTGTTAGAGAACGTAACGATTGCGATGCAGATGGCAAGTAAAAGCGAAAAAGAACGAAACGAAAGAGCAAAAGAACTTTTAGCTGAAGTTGGCTTAAAAGAACATATGATGAAAAAGCCAAATCAACTTTCTGGAGGGCAAAAACAACGTGTAGCAATCGCACGTGCATTAGCAAACGAACCAGACATCCTCTTGGCTGATGAGCCAACAGGAGCTTTGGACAAAGAAACAAGTCAACAAATACTAGAACTATTAGATAATATTGCAAAGAAAGGAAGGCTCGTAATTACTGTAACTCACTCTCAAAAGGTTGCCGATTCTGGTAGTAGGATTGTGAAAATCGATGACGGTAGAATTATCGAAGATATAAACCTGAAGGAGAGTTATCCATCTAACAAAAAGACTAAACAAGCGAAATCCAAAAGTCTAAGTCTAACTTCTTCACTCAAACTTGCGTTAAAAAATATGAAATTGAATGCAAAAAGAAACATACTAGTTGCTTTAGGTGGTTCCATCGGTATATTAAGTGTTATTTTGATGTTGTCTTTAGGTAGCGGTGTTACAAAGTATATCAATGATGAAATCAACTCCAGCATGAACCCTTTAATGGTTGAAGTTACAAAAGGAAAAGAAGATAAGGCTGACAATTCCATGTCCATGCTAGCGGCAAAAGATCCTTTAAAGGAAGAAGATATTGAAAAAATTAAAAATATCGAGCATGTTAAGAGTATCGAAAAAGTATCATCTTTTGACATGAAAAGTAGTGCATTATATGGAGATAAGCGTTCAGATATTATGAAATTTTCAACAATGACCGATTCTATAAAAAAAGAAAATTTAGAAAAAGGGAGTCTTCCTAGCGAAAATGAAGTTCTTTTAACACCAGCACTAGCAAAATCATTAAGCAATGGGGAAGACTACAAGTCATTAATTGGCAAAGAAATAAGTGTCTATGTGAACGAAATAGGACAGGGCAACAAACCAGTTACTATCGAAAATAAATTAAAAGTATCCGGTATATATAAAGCTGAAAGTATGGGACCACAAGGAACAACTATGGCGTATGTACAATATGAAACGTTAGAAAAAACATATGCAAAGCAAGGATTGACTTTAAGCCCTACTCAAATCAATGCTTTTGCTGAAAAACAAGAACAGGTAGAAGAAATTAAAACTGAATTAGGCAACTATGGATTTGAAAGTTCCCAAATGGCTGAAATGCTTAAACAAGTTACATCCTATTTAGATATGGCTACTGCACTCTTAGCAGGAATTTCGGGAATCTCTCTAATTGTTTCAGGTATTATGATTTTAGTCGTTTTATATATCAGTGTAGTTGAAAGAACAAAAGAAATAGGAATATTGCGCGCTGTAGGAGCGAGAAAGAAAGACATAAAACGAATTTTCTTCTCAGAATCCGCGTTGCTTGGTTTATTTAGTGGTTTAATAGCTGTGACAGGTGCCAGTGTAATTAGTTTGATTGGGAATACCCTTTTATCAAATAGCTTTGGTGCAGAGCTTATCAATCTAACAGCTCAAAATATGTTACTGGGTATAGCGGTAAGTATAGTTGTAAGTGTAATAGCAGGAATTATGCCAGCGTCCAAAGCTGCAAAGCTGGATCCAATGGAATCACTTAGGTTCGAATAGAATAGTCTTTTGTATCTAAGGTTAACACAAATATAATTTGTGTTAACCTTAGGATAATGAAGAGTCTCCATTAACAGGACTTAAATGAACTCTTTCGCTTTATAGAATATTAATAATGAAAAAGATCCATATTTATAAATGGGAATGACACATTGTCATTCATTCGATCGGAGGAAAAAATGCCTAAACAAACATTTTTTAATTTAGCAAGTGAAAAAAGAAGCATTAATTCAGGCAGCAATGAAAGAATTTTCAAGAGTTCCATTATTCGAAGCATCGATTTCCAATATCATCAAAGATGCTGGAATACCGAGGGGGAGCTTTTATCAATACTTTGAGGGTAAAGAAGATGTTTTCTTCTTTTTATTAGATGAATATTCCAAAAGAGACAATGAAAAATTCATTTCGATATTAAAAGAAAAGGATGGGGATTTATTTGACGCATACATTGAGTTATACCAATATATGCTAACGAAATTTCAAAACCTAGAAAATAGAAATTTTTTTAGAAATGCCTTTTTGAATATGAATCATAAAGTTGAAAATACATTGACCCGAAATGTGAACGAGGAAAACTATAAGAGTCGATTATCAGAAATCATGATTTTGATAAATACAGAAAAATTGAACATTATAGAAGAACGAGAAATATTCCATATCATGAAGATTATCATGGCGGTGACATTTCAAAATCTTATTCAAAATTTTGCAAAGGAAATCCCTTTCGATGAGTCTGTGAAAAATTATGCTTTAGAACTTTCTTTGCTTAAAAAGGGGCTTTATAAAGGGGCAAATAAATGAAAGTTTTAGAAGTCAAAGAAATGAGGGAATTCCAAATGGAAGATATGCAAAAATGGGGTCAGTTTTTATTACCTTATAAGTTTGCTTTAGACGAAATGAAAACAAAAATCACTATTATAGCTGAGGAAGCAAAATATTTAAATAATCACAATCAAATTGAACATATTAAGACCAGACTCAAATCTTTAGAAAGTATTCAATCAAAACTTGATAGAAAGAAAATTGCTCCTTCCCTGTTAAATACGAAAGAACATTTGTATGATATTGCTGGGATGAGAATTATTTGTCCTTTTGTAAGTGATATCTATGATATCTATTCGCAATTATCTAACCGGAATGATATTGAGATTGTACAAGTGAAAGATTATATTACAAACCCAAAACCAAATGGATATCAAAGTTTACATGTAATTGTTCAGATTCCTGTGACACTATCCAAAAGTGTAGAGAAGGTTTATGTTGAAATTCAGCTTCGTACCTTAGCAATGGATTTTTGGGCTAGCCTAGAACATAAAATTTATTATAAGTATGATAAAGAAATCCCTTGCTACCTTGAAAAAGAACTTAAAGAGGCAGCGGAAACGGTAAAATCTCTGGATGAAAAAATGAAAGATATCCATAAAAAAGTAAAAGGTTTAAATTGTTAAACAATGATATGGAACCCAGGCAAGGAAAAGAATCTTTAAGTATAGAAATAAAAAATTTTTGAGGGAGATGCATGCGTTTGGCTGAAACTGCACAAAGAAAACTACAACATCAACGATTGCCTATGTTTCAAATTATTAAGCGGGCTATAGCTATAATCATTGGAGCGCTATTAATGGCCACAGGACTCGAAATTTTCTTAATTCCTAATCAAGTTATTGATGGAGGCATTACCGGAATCTCGATTATGCTTTCTCACCTCACCGGATTAAATTTAGGTATCTTCCTATTTATATTAAACCTTCCTTTTGTTTTTATGGGCCATAAACAAATTGGAAAAACCTTCGCGTTTTCTACTGTTTTTGGTATTTTAACTTTATCAATTTTAACTACACTTTTTCACTCAATTCCTGCATTTACAGATGATATTCTTCTTGCTACTATTTTTGGAGGCATGGCACTTGGTGTTGGGGTTGGTCTAGTCATTAGATATGGCGGGGCATTAGATGGTACAGAAATCCTGGCAATTCTAATTAATAAAAAAATTCCTTTTTCTGTAGGGGAAATTGTTATGTTTTTTAATGTTTTTATTTTAGGAGCCGCAGGATTCGTATTCAGTTGGGATCGCGCAATGTATTCCATTTTAGCTTATGTCATTGCATCGAAGGCAATTGATACCGTAGTTAATGGTTTTGAACAATCGAAATCTGTATGGATCATCAGTGAACAGCAGGAAGAACTTGGTGAAGCAATTAATTCACAATTAGGTCGTGGGGTCACATATCTTCACGGCGAAGGTGCTTATACGGGGGATAACAAAAAGGTTATTTTTTGCATTATTAACCGACTTGAAGAGGCTAAATTAAAATCTTTAATTGAAGAACTAGATCCAGCTGCTTTCTTAGCCGTAGCAGATATTACAGAAGTACGTGGAGGACGATTTAAAAAACGAGATATACACTAGTGTTAAAAATATCACAATATATGCCGCTTACTATTTAAATTGATTTAGGCGGCTATCAATCGCTTGTAACTAATATATAAAGATATTTCTCCACGGTAATTATAAAAAATATATCCATTACCATAAATACCCAAACGATTCACTTATCATATATTTAATAATTTTCCGCTACTATTCTTTGCGTAAGTAATTCTATTCCTAAAAAATAATAATTTCACTTTAATATTTAATTAAGCTAATTATAAATGATGTTATATAAATGAGGAGTGTTTATTATGTCAAAAGTACTTTTTATTAATTTCCCCGGAGAAGGTCATGTGAATCCGACAATTGGAATTGTAAGTGAGTTGATACAACGAGGCGAACAAGTTGTCTATTATTGTATTGAAGATTATAGAGATAAAATTGAAAAGACAGGTGCCGAATTTCGAACATATGAAAACTTTCTCCCAAGAACAGATATTAATAAGGATGTTAAACAAAAAGCTAATCAGTTAGATATGTTATTTAACATGATTTCTGCCATGGATAGAATAATAAAAGATATTTTATCCGAAATCGAAGGTGAACAATTTGATTATGTAATTTATGATCATCATTTTGCGGTGGGATATATTATAGCATCTGCTTTACAATTACCAAAGATTTCTTCATGTACAACATTTGCTTTTAATGATTCTATTTCGTTATTCAAAATAGGTAATTCAGAACATTCAGGCGGAAAATCTCCTTTAAATAAAAATTGTATAGACATTATTAACAAATGGAAAGAACAATACGGAGTCATGTACGATAGCTTACGTGACATTTTAAGTAATCCAGGAGATATTACTATTGTATATACTTCGAAAGAGTACCAACCGTATGCAAATGAATTTGGTGATTCTTTTATATTTGTCGGACCTTCTATCACACCGCGTCATGATGTGGGAGATTTTCCTATAGAAGATTTAAAAGATAAAAAAGTGATTTTCATCTCTATGGGAACTATACTCAATCAACAACAAACTTTATATGAAAAATGTTTTGAAGCCTTTAAAGACATACCTGCAACAATTGTATTGGCAGTTGGTAAAAAAACAGATATAGAGCAATTTAAAAATGTTCCTCCGAATTTTATTCTATATAAATATGTTCCACAATTAGAAGTATTAAAGCATACAGATGTATTCATTACACATGGAGGAATGAATAGTTCGAGTGAAGCACTATATTATGGGGTACCATTAGTTGTAATACCTATTTCAGGAGATCAACCCTTAGTTGCTAAAAGAGTAACTGAATTAGGAGCGGGTGTTCATTTAGACAAAACGAGCTTAACCCCAGAAATATTACGGGAAGAGACAGAAGCAGTACTATATAGAAAAGAATTCAAAGAAAATAGTTGTAAAATTAGGGACTCTTTCCAAATGGCAGGGGGATATAAAAAAGCAGTGGATGAAATTCTGCACGTGCTTTCAAAAACAAACTATAAGAAATAAATAATAAATAATGAATAATGAATAATGAAACAAATCTAATGAATTGTATAGACTAGAAGGGAACTTTCTATATATAGAAAGTTCCCTTCAGGCTGTGGAGAAGAGTTTCTCCACAGTCTGAAAACGGATATTTTTATAAAAATATCCGTTTTTTTATAAACGAGGATATGTATTATACGCATAAAAATATCCAATACTGGGAATGATAAAATTTTTTTTAGAGGGGATGAAAAATGGCAAAGCGTAAAAATGATTGGACAGAAAAGAAAATAGAGAAATATATAAAAGAAGGTAGAGGACAAGGGGAATTAAATAACTATAAACCCTGGTTAACAATTCGAAATGTTTCTTCAATAGGGAATAGTTCTCGTTTGAAAGGATGGAAAACAAATAGAAGACATGAGTTATTGTCTGATTTAGAGCGAAATTATTTTTTTATAATGGAATGGATAGAAGAAATTATCGATATTCGTGAACAATTTCCGTTAAATCGGGAAATTACATATAAAATTGCTAAGGAAAAAGGAATTTGTCATCCTATTTGTACAAAAAATGAAACGTTAATTGTACTAACAACAGATTTTTTCCTTACAGTTAGAGAGGGAAATGGCATAAAATATCTAGCTAGAACTATCAAGCCTAGTAGTGAATTAGAAAATGAAAGGATAATTGAGAAGTTTGAGATAGAAAGAGAATATTAGGAAAGAAAAGGGATTAATTGGGGGATTGTAACAGAAAAGGATATTCCTATCATTATAACCCAGAATATTTCATGGATTCATAAGTCTTATTATCTTGATGAAATTGAAGATGAAACGTTTGTAAAAGTCTTCTTTAGTTACTTAATGAGGTTTCAAAATATCGATAAGAATCTTATGGAAATATGCAACGAGTTTGAGGAACAGTACAATTTGGAACAAGGTTCGTCAATTAAATATTTTAAACATTTGTTAGCTAGGAAGTTGTTTTTTGTAGATATCAGTTCTCAAAAATTAAATGTACGAAGTTTAAGTGTAAATGATGTAGTTTTTAGTAAAAGAGGTGATGAAAATTGTGATTCTATTATCAGTTAATGAAACATTTAAGTCAATTGATGATTCAAAGGTATACAGATTGCTCTGGATAGATGAAGGTAATGTTATTACATATTTAATTGATGTTTATGATGAAAAAGCTATGCCTTTTGTAGATACAGTTAGAAATCTTCATGAAGGTTTTGCAAATGGACAGTACATAAAATTAAGTACAAACGAACTATTTCCAATTGTAAATCATGAAGAATTAAAAGAAAAAGATAAATTAATTAGGGATAAAGCATGGGGGGTTATACAAGATTTAGTAAGTAAAGAACCTAATATCTTCAAAAAAAATGGGAGAGGCAAGCTCATTTCGCAAGCAACAGAAAAATTTGGCTGTACGAATAAGACTATTTATAAATATTTAAAAAGGTATTGGCAAAGAGGGAAAGTCAAAGATAGTTTACTTCCGGATTATAAAAATTGTGGGAATAAGGGAGAACAAAAGAACTGGAACGGAAACAAAACTGGTAGACCTAGAATTACAAACAGCACGGGAGTTAATGTTACATCTGAAATAAAAGAAATATTTAAGAGGGCTGTACAGTCTTATTATTTTTCAAATCAGGAAAATACACTAGCATATGCTTATAAAATGATGATTAGGGATAACTTTCAGTCGAGTGTATATTATCAAAATAATACCAAATATATTAAGATTTTGGATGAGGGAAATATACCTACTTTGGGACAGTTTTATTATTGGTTTAATAAAGAATATCGCATACAAGAAGTTACAATTGCTAAGTATGGAAGAAAGAAATTTGAAAGAGATTATAGGGCTGTTTTGGGTTCTTCTTCTTTTGAGGTTTTTGGACCAGGATCTAGGTATCAAATTGATGCAACTATTGCTAATGTATATTTAGTTTCTCGCTACAATGCTGACTGGGTATTGAAGCGACCGACGATTTACTACGTAACAGATGTCTTTACGCATTTGATTACTGGTTTTTATGTTGGGTTAGAAGGACCTTCATGGATTGGAATGATGATGGCACTTTTGAATTCTACTGTCAATAAGAAGGATTTTTGTGCGAATTATAATATATCTATTACAGATGATTGTTGGCCAGCGGCACATTTACCAGAAATCATCTTAGGTGATCGAGGAGAATTAGAAAGATATAATGTAAATCATTTGATAGAAGGACTTAATATTACTATTGAAAACAATCCATCTTTTCGCCCAGATTGGAAAGGAATTGTTGAAAAACTATTTGATACATCTCAAGAAAAAATACGGCCATTTTTACCTGGGTATGTTTCAAAAGATTGGGGGAAATGGGGCACAAAAGACCCACGTTTAGGGGCGAAACTCGATATAGAACAATATACAAAAATTATTATCAATTTTATTTTGCATTACAATAAAAATTTCTATATGAAGAATTACATACGTGATAAAGATATGATAGTTGATAACGTAAAACCCACACCGATTGAATTATGGAAATGGGGCGTAAAAAATCGTGCGGGGAAATTAAGAGTCGTCCATCCTGATATTATGAAATTTTACTTAATGCCTAGGGGGTGTGCTACGGTAACTGCAAAAGGAATCAGATTTGAAAAAATGTTGTATAGCTGTGATACAGCAATTCAGCAATCATGGTTTTCTACAGCAAGAACAAAGAAAAGTTGGAAAGTAGATTTCTCATATGATCCACGCAATATGAATCATATTTATATTCATACAGGGAATGAAGAGATTTTTGAGAAATGTTATCTGTTAAAGCATCAAGAACGATATCAAAATAAAACTTTAGAAGAAGTTAAACAGTTAAACGCTATAGAAAATAAAGATTATAAAGAGAGAGAACATAGTTTATTACAAAGTGAAATTAACTTTTTTGATAATATTCAATCTATTGTTAAAGAAGCGATTAAAGAAACAAGTGAAAAGCAAACAAAGAATGTAACGAAAGTAAAGAAAATTAAAGATATTAGTCATCATACTAAATTGGAGAGGAATGTACGAAGAACTGATGAAGTGTTTAAAATAGATAAAAATGAGGAAAAAACTTTAACAGAAGGAATTTATTTAGACGATCAACAAGAAAATGAATTCAAGCGCCGCTCAGTTAAAGAATTATTTAATAAAAGAAGGGGGCGTAAAAATGAGTGATGCTCTAAGGGAAGTTAAGTTAGATAATGGGACATACGCTTTAATAGCACAATATCAGTCACAGGAATTAGTTGATTATCAGGGGAATCCTTTAATAGAAGCTTTACCTAGTATATTGTCATATGAAGAGGCTTTTAATCAACTTAGTTTTTTACCTAATTATCATGAAAAAGAAAGAAATTTATCAGATCATCATCGATTTCATGCATTATTACGTTTAACTCGTTTTTTTCAACCAATTGCTCAAACATTAGACTTAGAAAGACGTTTTTCAAGATTTTTACGATATGGATATGTGAACCGGAACACTCTCCAAAAACAACATATTCAAGTGCTAAATGAATTACATAATCAATTAGTAGAAAGAAATAATTTAAATTTGTCAGCAGATATACGTACTACTGCATCTAGTTTTACCTTAATGGGTTTCTCAGGTATTGGAAAATCAACAGCTATAGAACGAATCCTTTCATTATATCCTCAACTAATTATGCATAGATACCCCCTCAATACGCTTCAAATTGTTTGGTTAAAATTAAATTGTCCGCATGATGGATCGTTAAAATCATTATGTCAAAGCTTCTTTGAAAAGATAGATAAATTAATTGGAACAAACTACCTTGAAAGTTATGGTAAGTCCTCTAATTCTATAAGCTCAATGGTAACTAGAATGGGACAAATTTCTAGATTACATTGTGTTGGTGCATTAATCATAGATGAAATTCAACATCTGTTGGCGGCTACTGGGGATGCGTCAGAGAAAATGATGAATTTTTTCGTTACCCTTATTAATGAAATTGGTATACCGGTAATGATAATTGGGACTATGAGAGCTAGAAGCCTTTTACAAAAAGATTTTAGGCAAGCACGTCGTGGTAGTGGACAAGGAGATATGGTTTGGCAACAAATGAGCAATAAGGAAGATTGGGAAGTTTTAATTACAAGTATGTGGGATTATCAGTGGACAAAGCAATATGTAGAACTTGATCAAGGTTTATTGGATGTTATTTACGAAGAGAGCCAGGGGATTACTGATATCGCTATAAAGCTATTTTTACTAGCGCAGGGGCGAGCGATTGAAACGGGGATAGAAAAAATTTCATCAGGGCTAATTAGAAAAGTTGGTAAGGAAGATTTAAGGCTTGTTCAACCAATGCTTAAAGCTCTTAAATCGGGTTGTGAAACTGAGATAGCGGGGTATGAAGATATAGTATCGTTAGATATGCAAGACTATATTCTAAATAAACTACCAGTAATCGATATGAGAGCTAGGCTCCAAGATAAAAAAGAAAAAATGGCACAAGAGCGTTTGAAAAAAGAACCAACTAAAGTAGAGAAGTTAATTTTTGCTCTTATAAACTTAGATATTAATGAAAAAGATGCAGAAATAGCAATAAAATATGTAATAAATAAATCACCTAACGCTAATATTAATGAGTTGATGAAAGATGCTTTGCAGTATATGAAAGAGAAAGAAAATAAAAAAAGAAAAGAAATAGTGAAGGATAAAAATATATTAAAGGGTTTCATTGATGGCGGTAAGCAGAAAAAACAATCTGCATATGAAATCCTAAATAATGAGGGATATATTAAGAATCCTTTAAAAGAATTTAATTATAAAGAATTAAGGTGATGTTAATTGCTTGAGCATTTTCCTGTTCCGTATGAAGATGAATTGTTTTATAGTATAGTTTCAAGATATCATATGCGAAGTCCAGATTTATCTAAAAGGAAAACTCTTGAGAAGTTATTTGATAAAAGTAGTTTTTTTTAGGAATCCAATCCGTTGGTGTATTGAAACATTTAGTGGATAATCTACAAGTGTTTTCAGATATGTATACTATAAAATATTTTATAGAAAGGCATTCACTGATACCACTGATTAGACCATTTAAAACAGAAGAGTGGTACGAGCAATTAAATGAAGGAATAGGTTCAAAAGTTTATCATAATCAATTCAGTTTAAAAAAAGGGAATATAAAATCCAAAGAGCATTTATACTGTTGTTCAGCATGTATAAAGGAACAATATGAGCTTTATGGTGAAGCTTATTGGAATAGAGTACATCAGGTTCCAGGAGTTTTTGTTTGTATAAAACATCAAATACCTCTAATTAAGCATCCAACTAACATCACACACTTGTATACATATAAATTTATCTATCCTAAACTAAGGGATAGGATAGATAATGAATCGTTTTTTGAAAATAAACTTATGGATGAATTAATAGGGATTGCAGAAGATGTAAAGTATTTGTTAAGTGAAAATTTCTCGTCTTTTGAGAAAGATTATTATGTTGAGAAGTATGAGACACTCCTGAAGATTAAAGGTATCGGATATCCTATGTTAAAAAGAACTCAACGCTTAAGTGAATTACTTCAAGATCATTATTCGCAAAATCTATTATGTATGCTGGAATCTTCATTTCAAATAAATGAAAGATCATCATGGGTAAATGATATTTTTGGTCAAGGTAGTATCCGATTTTGTCATCCAATTAGACATATATTGATTATGCGTTGTTTGTGTGGTTCTGTAAAAAACTTTTTTGAAAATGAATTTATATATGAACCTTTTGGAAAGGGACCATGGATATGCATGAATCCTTTAGCTAATCATTATTTGCAAAAAAACGTTAAAAAGGTGGAAATTAGTGTTCATGGATTAAATCGAGAAGTACAAGGAGATTTCACATGTAATTGTGGTTTCATATATAGACTTAGAGAAAGAGAACAAGATTCCCTAAATATCCTTTATTGGAGCAATAGAATTGTTGAAAAAGGAAATGTATGGGAGAGGGAATTTAATAAGCTTTTATCAAGTGGATGTACTCAGAAAGAAATCGCAATGAAAACAGGACTTACACCACCTACTATACGAAAAATATTAAGGGATCGTAAAAAAATAATAAAAAAACTAGACAGTAAAGAAACTTTACAGATTTCGCGAGAAAAGAGAACACTGGATTATAAAGAAAAATGGATACAATTAAGATGTAACTATCCAACCTATACAAGAGTAGAATTGGCTCATTTAAATCGAGCAGCGTATGCTTGGTTGAGTAAATATGAGAGAATATGGCTAGAAAGCCATTTACCGTCCAAAGTTTTGGGTAAAAATTCAATGAAAAAAAGTAAAGAAAGTTACTATAAAGAAGATTTAGTACATATAGAAAATGCCCAAAAAATAGTTAATGATTGGGAAGAATATGAAAAGGTTAGAGGTAAGTTAATTAGAAAAACGTACTCAGCTGTTACGAAGATATTAGGAGTATATAAAAAGTGTTCGAAAAAAGAATCATCCACTGTTGAAAGATTATATTGCGACAATTGAAGAATCTTTACAAGATTTTCAAAAAAGAAGGGTTCGATATATACTTGAACATAGGTTCAAAGATGTAGTAGTTAGTTTATCTGAAGTAAATGATGCAGCGAGTGTAAAAGTAGCAGTAAGAAAAGGAGAAGGGGATATAAAAGAATATATAAAACGGTTGATAAAGGAGCACAACCAATCAATCTTAATGAAAAGATACAGAAATATATAATTATTTTTGGAAATGTGAAAAAAAGCAATGTACTACACATCTAATATAAATGTATGGTACATTGCTTTTTATTTATAAACGAATAGTTCGGAAATTTGTATTGCGCAACTTTCTTTTAAGAAGAAAACAAATTTTAATTTGGAATTAAAGTTGTTAATGTACAACCATGTTTTAATGTCATTTAAAAGGATCATTAATCAGTAGGTTATACAGCCATTTTAATGTACAACTTTGTTTTAACATAACAATAGGGGTGTAAATTGAACAGAAATATCGATTTGTTTTGAAAAAAGTATGGCAAAAGGACGCCATGCTTTTTTCAGTTTATTAAAAATAAAGAACAATTTTTATTTAAAGGATGTTTTAAAGGATGAAGCATTAGGAATCATCTCAATCCGGAAAGCATATGACTTAATAGAATCTATTTCTATGTGCAAGGGGAATGCATATGTGGAAATTTCAAAAACCTTGAAAAAACGATTGCATAAGTATATTTAAATTTTATTTATTTTCATACATAGTATAATTGAGCATTCAAGGAACAAGGAGTGATTGTAATGTCGACAGACCAACCTATTCCTGGACATTTTATTATGGACCCACAGCGAGCTATGCTGTTGCCACCGGAATTGAAAGCAGCTCCATCTGAATCATTAACAGAACAATTATTTATTGAACGATCTATAACTGAAAATAGATTTTGGTTACGTATTATGAAAGAGCATGCTTTGTTTCTTGGTGAGGGGTTTAATCGTAACGATAAAAATTTAATTCAGCAAGTAGAACAGTTTTATAATCAGTTTGATAGACAGCTGCAAAAAGCATTTACTATTCCACAAACTGTTCAAGCGGTAAGGCAATTAAATGAAGAGAGCATTCAGTTAGTGTATGCTTTTCGTAATTATAAAAGAAACTTACTAATTTTAATCATCAATTGTAAAGTGAAAGGGTTTAATTTTCCACTTTTAGTGGATCATGTTGCACGAGAAGCGGAATATTTTATGCGGACACTTCAAAAGTTTAATGAAGGCAAGATGGATCCTATTCAAGATGCGATTATTAGCGAGAATGTTTTCTGGTTACGAATTATGATGGAACACTCACGTTTTATTGGATCATTACTGGATCAATCGGAAAGAAATCTTGTTCATACAGCGTTGAAATTCGGTGATGATTTCGAAATTTTGCTTAACCAAGCTAGAGATGTTGAATCGATGTTATATCAAAAAGAACCGACATATCCGATTATAGGAAAAATGAATAAAGATAGTGAAAATGCCACTGTTGAGTTAAGGGATTTCAAAAAAGCAGGATTAGAGTTAATTCAAACATGTCAAATCCGAAATGTCATAAATCCATTGCTTGCTGATCATGTTACAAGAGAGGCAGAGCATTTCCTCTTCATGATTCATGTATTGGAGCAAAGGCTAAAGCAAAAGCAAGTGGAACAATCTCCGCAATAATAAATAAACAAGAAAAACATGGCAAACTAATGTCATGCTTTTCTTGTTTATCCCGCTATTTGTGGGCAGTAAAACTCCCACCTCAAAATTTGGCTGGAGCAAAGAAGTTATGTGGGAGTCGGGCTGCCCGTAAACACCCGATTGGTGAAGGCTAATAATCAGCGGGGGATGAACAAAACCCCCACTGATTAAAGTTTCACTTTATAAATTGTGATTTGATTGTTTCGGTTGTAATAAAAATATTGCTAATCCAATGAAAATAAGTAGAATTCCTAGTCCTTGCTGTAAAGAAATTGTTTCATCTAAAATGAAATAGGCTAAAATACAAGTTCCAATTGTCTCTCCTAAAATACTCATCGAGATAACAGTAGCGCTCATCCATTTTAATAACCATTTAAAAATTGTTTGTCCTAAAATCGTTGCAATGAATGCAAGACCTATAAAGGACCACCATGTTTGTGCAGTGTAATTGAAGAAAGATGACTGCTGTGTGTAAGCAAATATACCGAGAAAGAGTGAACTACTGCCATAACTAATTACCGAGTACGGTATTAGGGATAGGTCTTTACGAACATATTGACTAATGAAAAAGTAAGCTGTTATGACGCCAGCAGCAATAAAAGCTAAAATATCGCCGTATAAAGCCTCGCCACTAATTTGAAAATCTTGCCACCCAATCACGATACTTCCTGAAATTGCAATAAGGCAGCCTATAATCGCACCTTTCGTAAACCGTTCCTTAAATAAAAAATAACCACCGACCATTGAAAATAAAGGTTGCAACGTTACGATAACTGTAGAACTTGCTATGGAAGTATACTGTAATGATTCAAACCATAGTACATAATGAGCTGATAGAAATAATCCAGATAAGAGTCCAAATCCCCATTGCTTTTTTGATAATGAGCGAAGTTCGCTTCGATTGTTTGTATTAAATATTAGAAACGGTAAAAGAATTACCGTAGCAAACAATAATCGATAAAAAGCAGTGATTGCTGCAGGGGCATCGGCTATTTTTACGAAGATAGCTGAAGTAGATAAGGCGAACACGCCAAAAAATAAGATGAAATATGAAAGAATAGGTGATTTCAAAGTTTGTCCCTCCGATTGGTTGTTTATTATAATGAACTGTATATAATATAATGTACAAAAGTTAGTATATAAGCCTAAGATGAAATAAGGAAGGATTAATTGCCACTGTTTAGTATGTCAGCACAAAAGGGACAAAAGATGTATTATGATGGACGAAAGGAAGTTGTAACAATGATTCATTATCGGCTAGGTCAAACTGTTTTAAGTTATCGTAAGAAAAATAATATGACAATTCGTGAATTTGCTGATTATGCAGGAATCAGTACTTCACTTATTAGTCAAATTGAAAGAGGACATGCCAATCCTTCTTTAAATGTATTGGAATTAATAGCGAAAGCATTAAATGTACCGCTGTTTACTCTTTTTATTAATGATATTGATACAGACTCACTTATTTCTAAGAAGAAAGATCGGAAAAAAGTATATCGAGAAAATAATGATCATATTGTTTATGATGTGTTAACACCAGATTTTATGAAAGCTCGCATTGAAATGTTAATGATGGATTTAAACGGATATGCAAATACAACAGAAAGTCACTATTCCCACGAAGATAAGGAAGAAATTGCAGTTGTAATGAAAGGGGAAGTGTATGTGGAATTGGAAGGGAATGAATATTTTTTAGAAGAAGGAGATGTTGTGCGTATTCCACCGAACGTGAAACATAGATTTTTGAATAAGAGTAATGAAATGAATCACATCTTATTTGTATTAACACCTTCGTTAAGCTAAGGAAGTAGCTTAAGGATACATACTAAGTGGTAACATAATAGAAAGTATCAATTACATAAAGATTCGCGTGTATAATAAAACAACTATCTATAAATGCATACACATTTGATTTTCACTTTGTATGTTTAAGAAGATGAGAGATTTGACAAAAAAATAAGATAGTTCCATGACTATCAAACCAAATAATTCAGATAAACAAGGAGTAAAACGAGAGATTGTTCGTTATTTATTTCATAATCAAAACAAACACAATTATGGAAGGTTGAGACTGCATTAGGGATGAATAAGTATCATCTCAAAATATTATTAGAAGCAAATTTAATTCTTGTTGAGCGACAGGGACAATTTTAATTTATAACTGTAAAGGAGGAAACTTTTCAAGAGTTTTCACCTGGCTTTTTGCCGACTTTGTAGATGCTAAAAAACCATTTTTATTAGGGTTTAGAGGGGATAAGAGAGATGGAAAATATAAGTGTATTAAAAGATGGGCTTTCAATTATATCTCAATGTAAAAAAGAAACAAATGATATTTGGCATGCACATTTCGGAGCAGCTGCCATTGCTAGTTATTTTTTTACGAAAAACAATAACATTGATGAAAAAACTGCCTGTAACATTTATTCTCAAGCGAAAATGATGCTCCATAAGCAAAGGTTAGGCGAAACAATTGATAATAAACAAGGTGTCGATTATCAAAGTGCTGAAGAAACGATAATTAAATCTTTGGAACAAACGATTGATGAACTCCATTGGGTTGGTCATAATGTAATTTACGCTTCTTTAAGTTTACTAGCCATTAAGGAGTTAAGTCATTGGGGGAGTGAGCAAGATATTAATAATATAGCAAACCTTATATTATCGTTTCAAAAAACAATTCCCGGTAGATCTTGGATTGGTTTTACAACTAAAGAAGTAAAGCAACTAATTATAAATAATGAGGAGATTCAAAGCGAAATTAAAAACCCGAAGCAATTATCTGATTTTATTTTAAGTGAATTATCTGAATTTAACGTTATATATAAGGCAGAATCACATCACGATTTAATTGGTCATATGCTTACCTTCTCACATGCGATTAATATATTATATGACTTAGGGCATATAGAATTATTTCAACGAGGAATAAAACCACTATTAAAGCTAGTTTATGTACTTAGAAAAAGTCGCAATTTAATGCCGAATGCCCAAATAATATTGAATTCTCCTGTAGATCGTTTACCTCTTACAAAAGCAAAAAAAGTTGATACACTTCCGCTAGATAATGCATTCTGGCTTAAAGACTACAGCGAATTTAATTGGGATTTTGGACACATATTTAAATTTTCATATAGTTATTTTGATCACTTAACAAGGGTTCCAGAATATAAAGATAAAACATTTGAGAAATTCTGTTGTATTATTAATGAGTAAAAGTGTCTAACTTTAAATTAATAGTAAATGGTACACATTCATAAACTAACATATTTATAAAAAATGGTAGAAAATTATAATGACCTGTAATAATAGGCTTAGTTTAAGTCTCTTTTTTGTTAGTAGTATATTGTTTTTTCAAATATGTAAGATTTTACATTAGCATGAGACTTTTACTTATTATGTAAGTAGGCTATACTAAAATACATATATTTTGAAATTGGAGCGAATAAAGACGACATGGAATTAGTGAAGTTAGAAAAAATAATTGAATTGAAAAAAGAAGAATTATTGAATCTAGTCTCAAATTATGGACTTCAACATGAAAAAGTAATAGCACTCAGCCAAGAAATTGACAAATTAATAAACTGGTTTATGTTTTTAAAATAGAAAGAACTATGACGTGAGTTGAATATGTTATAGTTCTTTTTTATTCATATATATTGTCTAATTTCTTACAGAATGCGAAAGCTGCTAGTCGACTATGATAATTTTTGGTTATAATAATAAAGGAATTATTAATTGTATCGGTTAGGGGCGCAGCAAATATGAAAACAGTCGTTGTCATCGGTGGAGGTATTACTGGACTTTCTACTATGTTTTATTTAGAAAAATTAAAGAAGGATTATAATATAGATTTAAATTTAATCCTTATTGAGAAAGAAGAGTATTTAGGTGGTAAAATCCACAGTGTGGAAGAAAATGATTTTATTATGGAATCTGGAGCAGATTCTATTGTAGCTCGTAATGAACATGTTTTGCCGCTTGTAAAAGATTTAAATTTAGAAAATGAAATGGTATATAACGAAACAGGTATTTCTTACATATACTCTGATAACATATTACATCCAATTCCTGCTGACACTATATTTGGGATTCCTATGAGTGTTGAATCATTATTTAGCAGTACGCTAGTCTCAAAAAAAGGGAAAATCGTTGCTTTAAAAGATTTTATTACGAAAAATAAGGAGTTTACAAAGGATACATCACTTGCTGTATTTTTAGAAAGCTTTTTAGGGAAAGAATTAGTGGAAAGACAAATTGCACCTGTGCTTTCAGGTGTATATTCTGGTAAATTGAATGAGCTTACAATGGCATCTACGTTACCGTATTTACTTGAGTATAAAAATAAATATGGAAGTATTATTAAAGGTTTTGAAGAGAATAAAAAACAATTTCAGTCAGCAGGAAATAAAAAGTTTGTATCATTTAAAAGTGGACTATCTACGATTATTAATCGCTTAGAAGAAGTGCTGACTGAGACTGTCATTAATAAAGGTGTTGTAACAACAGTGATAAGTAAAAAAGGGGATCGGTATGAGGTTTCTTTTGCAAATCATGAGACAATACAAGCTGATTATGTCGTTTTAGCAGCTCCACATGATATCGCACAAACGTTATTACAGTCTAATGAGTTAAATGAGCATTTTAATAAATTTAAAAATTCATCGCTTATAAGTATTTACTTAGGTTTTGACATACTAGATGAACAACTACCGGCTGACGGCACAGGTTTTATCGTAACGGAAAACAGTGATTTACATTGTGATGCTTGCACATGGACAAGCAGGAAGTGGAAACATACATCTGGTAAACAAAAGCTATTAGTAAGAATGTTTTATAAGAGCACTAATCCAGTATATGAAACGATCAAAAGTTATAGTGAAGAAGAATTAGTACGAGTTGCTTTATATGATATTGAAAAGAGCCTCGGAATTAAAGGCGAACCGGAAGTAATTGAAGTTACAAATTGGAAAGATTTAATGCCGAAATATCATTTAGAACATAATCAAGCTGTTCAATCATTACAAGAAAAATTGGCCGTGCTTTATCCTAATGTATACTTAGCTGGTGCTTCATATTACGGTGTAGGAATTGGTGCTTGTATTGGAAACGGAAAGAATACTGCCAATGAAATAATTACGACATTGAATGAACAGTCAAAATAATAATATTGAATACATATGTAAATAAAATGTCCCTCCAACATAATGGAGGGACATTTTATTTATGATTATTTAACATTAATTACAATCTTTTTATGATTGGCTTTATTCTCTTTAATAGTTAATGTTGTTTTTCCAGATTCTTCAAATGAATACGGTGAGAGCCGATAAAGTTCTTTAATACTATGTTTTTCTTTTAATTTATTTGTAGGAATTAATGTTATATTAGGCTTCCATGTTTCCTGTTTGCCTGAAGGGTAGTCTACTATTATTTCTGGATTATTTAATTGTATTGTTTCCCAAGAGACAAAATACAGTTCAACTTCTGCATCTTTTTTTAGTAATTCTTCTGAGAAATAACCAAACTCACCAACATTACCAAAAACAGTGAAATTTTGATTTTGCAATTTAATATCTAAATATCTAGGTTGATATGTTGCTGCGTGATACATTCCGTATGAAAGAGAGAGTGTGGCAGCGATTAATATACCAACTGAAAATGTCTTAAAGCTATTTCCTTTAAAACTTGTCATCATAAATGAATTTGGTGTGAATTTTTTTGCGAATAAAAAAATGAGTAAAATGAGCAAGAGGGATAAGCCAATGAAAATATACATAAAGTTTAAGCACCTCCGTAAGAAATATTTACTGTTTTTCTATATTTTAACATGAGAAGGTGTAAATTAGGGGTGGTTTTTAGAGGGGAATTAATAAATACAACGAAGTTATATATTATTAATAGGATAAACATCGCTAGAAATATTTGATTTGTGGGACATTAAGGACTTTCCTAATTATAAATATTTTTTCTGCTATAATAAATGAGTAGAGAGAAAGGAGTGATCCTATGGTATTTCCTATGTTAGAAACAGAACGCTTGCGCTTAGTTGAAATAGAACAATCTTATTGTCAAAAAATATATGAAATATTCTCATTAGATGAGGTAACGTGTTATTACGGTATGAATTCTTTTACTGAGTTTGGACAAGCTTCACGTATGATTGAATCTTTTTCAAAAAATTACTTTGAGAAAAAGGCAATGCGTTGGGGGATTGTATTAAAAGACACAAATAATTTAGTAGGAACAATTGGATTAAATAATTTACAACTTTGGAGTAAACGCTCAGAGATTGGATATGATTTGCATCCTCGTTATTGGGGGAATGGTTATGCTTCTGAAGCTGCTCGAGAAATTATTACTTATGGATTTCGAGATTTAGGCTTATTTAGAATTGGAGCTATTACATATCCTGAAAATATAACTTCGTGTAATATGTTATCTAAATTAGGTTTTCAACAAGAAGGGCTGTTACGTGGATACATTCATCAAGGAAATAAACAACACGATGCATTAATGTATTCTATTGTACGAACAGATGTAGAGGATATTCATTATTAATAAAAAAGCCCCTCTTATTTAAAATAAGAGGGGCTTGTAAAAATCAACCTATTTTAGGTAATAAACGTTCTCCGCTTTTCATACTACTTTTACATAAAGGGCATTTAGGCTCTTCTTCAAATGAAAAGTTCTTTCTCATCCATCCTAAACAATCCTCTGATTCACATTCCCAAACAGGGGTTTGTTCTGGTGGTACTTCTGCTACATCGTTCTTTCGATTGCGATACATGTAACCACTCCTTTTATGTAAAAATTTTTAGTTATATATTAAAAAGGTTGTTAACCGAGCTGGTAACAACCTTTTTATTGATTGAATTATAGCTTTACAACGTTTTTAGCTTGAGGTCCACGGTTACCGTCTTCAACTTCGAAGCTAACTTCTTGACCTTCGTCAAGAGATTTGAAGCCGTCGCCAGTGATAGCTGAGAAGTGAACGAATACGTCGCTACCGTCTGCAACTTCGATGAAACCGAAACCTTTTTCGCTGTTAAACCATTTTACTTTACCTGTTAATGTCATGGTAATGCCTCCTAAAATTTAAAAAGATTACAATATGATCGGCCTTATTCGATTGAAAATAAAAGTTCACATATTATCAAAAATCCATAAGGAGTACAAAACATTCCTGATTGATACTTGATAATATGCAAAGAAAATATAGTGCTAAATTGACCTTAATTACTATCCTACAACAAATGGTGGGAAATAGCAAGTGCTGGTAATATCAGTGAATGAATTGGGTGATACTGGTAAAAGGCGCGAAGACATCTCTTTTATTTATATATTATTCCTAATCTGAATTTATTCCAAACGGAAATCATTTATTTTAAAAAATATGTTTAATGGAAACGATATATATATTTTAAAAATACAGATGATTACAATAATAAGGAGGATAGAATATTGCTAAATAAACAATTTAAAATAATTGAAGCAGCAAAAGAAGGAAGAAGAAAAGTTCATCCTATTTTCGCTGTTATACTTGCAATTGTATTTTTAACTTTAGGTGAATTTTTCATGTTGTTTATGCTGTTTTTACCGAAAGCGGATACATCATTTGTAAAGGCAATTTATAATAATATTGAGATGATATTAACGTTTGGTGGGGCTATATTTTTTATTTTTTTATGGATTAGGTTTGTAGAAAAAAGGTCATTTTCATCCATTGGTTTTTGGAAAGTGCAATGGATGAGAACGTATTTGAGAGGTGCGTTAATAGGATTTGTCTTCATTTCAATACCAGTAATTGTGCTTATATTAACAGGGATTGTAAAACTACAAATGCAACAAATTACGGCAACCGCCATATTTGGTATTGTAGGATCTTTAATTGCTTTTTTAATACAAGGTGCAACGGAAGAAATTATTGTACGAGGCTGGTTATTTCCAGTTATTTCTGTTAGAAGTCGTATATGGGTTGGGATTATAGTGACGTCCTTTTTATTTGGTTTTCTGCATTTACTTAATCCTGGTATTACAATCCTTTCAATATCGAATATAATATTAGTTGGTGTATTTGCAGCTTTTTACGTATTAAAGGACAGTAGTCTTTGGGGGATTTGTGCATGGCATTCCATTTGGAATTGGGCACAATATAATGTCTATGGTTTTGCAGTTAGTGGCATGACGATATATTCAACACCACTATTTAAACCTGTAACAAAGGGGTCAGAAGTTCTTCATGGAGGCTCATTTGGGATTGAAGGTAGTATTATTACAACAATAATGCTTTCTATCGCTTTAATTGTTTTATGGAGACAGTTATGGAGACAGTTATGGGGGAGAAGAGTGAAACAACGAGATTTTAGTTAAGGAAAGTGGGAGAAACTATGGGGATTATAGCGTTTGAGGGAGCGAGTGCTGTTGGTAAGAGTAGCACATGCCGTGAACTAGAAAACAATTATGGAGCATTCATTATACCTGAAGTGAATTTTTTATTTGAAAGACCAAAACATGAACATAGAACATGGTATTTTGAAAAACAAGTAGAGCGCTGGAATATAGCAGTGCAGAAGTCGCAGCAATATGAATTAGTAATACTCGATGGGGATATATATCAGCCACTTAGTTATAATTGGTGTTTTCATTTTGATATATTTAATCAGCCGTTATCTTTAATAGAAAACTTTTATAAAGAAAAGATGATAAATAGAGAAATTGGTTTTCCAGATCAATATTTTTATTTATATACAAGTGATGAAGAGCTTAGAAAACGGAAAGAGTCTGATGGGACGAAAAAAAGAAGAAACTTTGAAAAACATTTACATATATCTAAAGCATTTCAGCGTTATTATGAAAATCTCAATACCGTCACAGACGGGTGCTGTAAATTGATTGAAGCAAAAAGTATAAAGTCGAATGAATTAGAAATTGTGAAAAGTTTAAACAGCTTAAAAGTATGTGAAGAAAGACGTTTTGATGTTTCGAGGTTAGATGTTATTACGAAGTGGTTAAAAGAAAATCGTGCATAAAGTAAAAACAACGAGTGTTTTAGAAGGCGCTCGTTGTTTTTTTGTTTCCATATAAATATAAAGGGAAATTTTGTAGAATATCTTTATTTTTTAACAGAATAATCTTTCAATTTCACGAAAAAAGAAATACAATATAAGGAAATATATATAAATAATATGATAGGGGATGGGATGAACTATTTTGAATGAAGGAACTATTTTATATAAGAAATAATGAGGTAGTAAGAACAGAGATATTTGGGAGGAAACAAGCAAGATGAAAACATTATTTAAAATCATAGGAATTATAGCTGGTATGGCGGTAATCGGGGTAGGTGTAACGTATGGTATGCTGTATTATCTGAATAATAGTAAACCAGCTGCGAAAAAGGCATCACCAGCCGCTCCGGCAGTAGAAGTGCTAGCTGATAGTAATGTAAAAGCTGAAGATGCAAAGCTTTTAGAAAATGGCAATCATTCATTACCGAATAGTGGTTTTAATAAAAATTTTAAGTGGACAGATGAGAACATACAGACAGCACTACATGAAATGGCACATCAAAAAACGAAAGCTGATCAAAAATGGGGCTATATTTTTATTACACAAGAACGTATTGAAAGTTTACTCGAAATTATAAATAGTAATGATGTTGCACAAAAAAGTACATATGTGGATATTTTAGAACGATGGAAACAAGGAAAATATGAAAAGGTTGATGTAGACCACAACAAGATTTGGAAATTACAAAGTGGGAATTTAGGAGAAGGGAAAGGAGTAATGTCAGAAAAGGAGCAAAAAGAATTAATTAATCAAGTTTTTATACAAAAAGGTACATATTCAGGTAGTAAATTAATTGCAGGTGAGGTACAAGCTAATAAATAATATACATATTGATTTTGAAACACCTGTATTGTTATGAACACAAATGTTTTAATAAAAATGAGTAATTGCTTTTTAGAGCAGTTACTCATTTTTGTTATTACTCGCTTACTTTTCTAGTTTCTCTAATCCTTACGTTTTCTCAAGTGAATGTGAACTTTGAAAATAGTGAATATACTGATTTTTGGAAAGAAGAGAAAAGTGAGTTGATTCCTAAAGATTAAAAAGGGATAATGTGGTAAAGTTGAAGGAGCGGAAATAGACAGGAGGGATTGCCATTGCTACAAGCTATGTTACCAATTGTTCTAATCCTTTTTCTAGTCGTTTCGATGTATATAACATATCAAAAAAGAAAAAAAGCAGGGATAAAAGGATTAAAAAGTGCATTAACTTCTATTTGTTGCTTTTTAATTGCAATCTTAAATTTGTTTGCATATTGGCTTCATTTTGGCGGTGTTTTTACTTGGCTAGTCTCAATTGTATTGTTGCTAGTAGGGGCATATTTTACAAAATATATTCCAATCTCAAAAAAGGTACACTAAAATTACATGAATTTATACGTATCGGTTTTATTTCATAATGAAAAGAGATTATTCTATGGGGTCGTTGTGCAGCGGCTTCATTGGATAATCTCTTTTTATACTTATTTTTGTAAAGAATGTACTGTTATTTTGAGTTGCTCAATAAATTTCCGGGTAGAAGCGCACATATATTTATCTCTTCTATAAATAAGTCCTATCTCTATTGTTGGAGTGGGTTTTTCAATTTTAATAGCTTGTATGTGCTCACTTTGCAAAAAGTCTATATACGGTTTTGGTAACACGGTAATCCCCATACCTTGTGCGACCATTTGAATTAAAGATTCCATTGTACTAATTTCTAAAATTGGCTTTGGTTTAAAGTTAAAGTTTTGGCAATGAGATGTAATTAGTTCTGTTAAATAGAAATTTTTAGGTAGAAGAATTAAAGGATAGTCCTGTAACTCTTCAATAGATACATACTTACGTTCAGTTAAAGAATGGCTGGTTGGCACAACTAATGTAAGTTCACTTTTATATAGTGGGATAGAAACAATCTCTTTATCTTGCACCGGGAGAAATGTAATACCAATATCTAATTCATTTTGTAATAATTTTTCACGAATTTCTCCTGTACGAAGACCTAGTACAGAAAGCTCAATATTTGGATATGAATTATTAAAATTTAAAATAGCTGGTGGTAGTAAATAATTTACGACGGTTAACAATGAGCCGATTGTTAAGGATCCGTGCTGTAATCCGTTTAAATCTTGAATGGCAGAACGGGCTTGTTCGACTTCGTGAAAGATTGTTTTACTGTGCGATAATAAAACTCTTCCTGCTTCAGTTAAAGATATTTTTTTACCAATTCGATCGAAAAGTGGCATGCCTACTTCATGTTCTAATGCACGTATTTGTTGACTTAGTGAAGGTTGTGAAATGTTTAATTTCTCAGCTGCTTTTGTAAAATGTAATTCTTTCGAAACAGCTAAAAAGTATTCTAATTGTCGTAATTCGATTGAAATCACCTCAAGTTTAATCATAGGATATACCTATCATTATTATATAGATAATTGAATTGAACAATGGTTTTGTGGGATATATAATCACTTTATCAGAAATGGATTGATTAAAAAATTAAATGAGGTGAAGAAGAATTGTTGCAATCAAGTGTATTACCGGGCAGTTATTCACAAGTACTTCAAAAAAGGTATGAGGAGGCTGTACCGAAAGGAATATATCATTTAATGCCTTTATATGTAAAAGAAGCAAGGGGAGCGATAATAACAGATGTAGATGGAAATCAGTTTATTGATTTTGCTGGTGGAATTGGTATGCAAAATGTTGGACATTGTCATCCGAAAGTTGTAAGAGCGGTACAAAAACAAGCAGAATCATTTATACATCCTTGTTTTCATGTAACTCCATATGAAAATTATATTACTTTAGCGGAGAAAATTAATGAGAAAGTGCCAGGTACAAGCAAGAAAAAAACGATGTTTGCCAATAGTGGTGCGGAAGCGATTGAAAATGCTGTAAAAATCGCACGTAAAGTAACAGGGAGGAGAAAAGTAATTTCGTTTGAACGAGGATTTCATGGGAGAACATTAATGACAATGTCTTTATCGACCAAAGAAAATCCATATAAAGCAGGATTTGGTCCGTTCGTTTCAGACATGCATATATTGCCGTATCCGTACTATTACAGAGCTGAAGAAGGAGTTTCTCCTGAAGAGGTGGATTCTCAAGTCATCTATCAGTTTGAAAAGTTTTTAGAAGAAGTATCACCTGAACAAGTAGCAGCAATCGTAATGGAACCAGTACAAGGAGAAGGTGGGTTTATTATTCCTTCTATTTCATTTGTAAAACGATTACGAGAAATTTGTAATCAATACGGTATTTTAATGATAATGGATGAAGTGCAAACTGGATTTGGCCGAACAGGGAAATGGTTTGCGACGGAACATTTTTATATAGAACCTGACATAATGACTTTGTCAAAATCAATTGCTGGCGGTTTACCATTAAGTGCTATTGTCGGTCGTGCGGAGTTGATGGACATTCCTGGGAGAGGACAAATTGGTGGAACTTTTGCCGGGAGTCCGTTATCATGTGCAGCCGGTCTTGCTGTATTTGAAATAATGGAAGAAGAAAATCTAGTTGAAAGGGCTCAGCAAATTGGAAATAGAATAATGTCACATCTACATCAAATGCAATTAAAGTACGAAGTGATTGGTGATGTTCGTGGAATCGGTGCAATGGTTGCAATGGAACTTGTAACGGATCGTATAATAAAAGAACCAGCAAAAGAACTAACAGTACAATTAATTGATGAATTCTGGAAGAATGGGCTTATAAGTATTGGGGCAGGGATATTTGATAATGTACTACGTTTTTTACCGCCTCTTGTCATTTCAAATGAAGAAATTGATAAGGGTTTTGAAATAATAAACCAATCTTTTAAAAAATTGTGCGGAAAGTGAGAGAGGCAATTATGATGAATAAATTATATGAGGTACTATCACTAAATATAGGATTCCCAAAAGAAGTTATGTATGGAGGAAAATTAATTCATACGGGTATAAATAAAGCGAAAACAAAGGAACCTATATATTTATCATTTCTAAAATTTAAAGGTGATGGTCAGGCGGATTTAGTTCATCATGGTGGTGTGGATAAAGCAGTTTGTGTGTATTCGAGCGAACATTATAGTTATTGGGAAGAGACATTGAATCAAGACCTTGAATATGGAGCGTTCGGAGAAAATATAACAGTGAGCGGTATACGTGAAGAGGATGTTTGTATCGGTGATACGTTTGAGCTCGGAGAAGCGATTGTACAAGTAACGCAACCAAGACAACCTTGTTTTAAGTTAGCTAAGAAATACAATATTCCCAAGTTACCACTGTATTTTCAAGACACGGGATATACAGGATTTTATTTTCGTGTATTAAAAGAAGGGTGGGTATCACCAGTTGATACGTTAAAGTTGCTGAAGTCTGATCCAATAAGTGTTACAGTAGCGTTTGCTAATCGTATTATGCATAAGGAAAAACAAAATATAGAAGGGATAAAGAGAATATTAGAAGTACATGCACTTTCTACTAGTTGGAGAAAGACATTTGAAAAGCGACTGAGGGGAGAAGAAATTAATACGAAGGAGAGGCTTGAAGGAATAAAAAAATAAATAAATAAATATTTTTTATAAATGGTGCATTTCTATTAGTAAAAACTAAATAGAAAGCACTATTTTTATATAATAACCTTATTAATATGCAAAAATCTTAATATTGTTTTATTCGACTTGTTTTCAAATGGTGAAAACATAAAATTAATTGGACTATTTTTTTATATTTTATGATAGTATATTGATTTGTAAGATCTATTATTTTAAGAGTAGGTCATATAACCATATCTAATTTTATGGAATCGACATATGGAGGGACAACATGGGGAATGTTGAAAAATTTGCAAATATTCTAATGGAAGAACCGAAAAGAGAGCAGTTATTTCCTTTATTTGAAGAAGTGTTTGGGATTACGAGTCAAATATTGAATGATTTTTCAGAGAAAGGATATTGGGATTATACATATAAAGCTTTATCATTTATAGAAGATGATAAAGTGATTGCAAATGTTGCGGCATTTTCACTTCCGTTACTAATTAATGGTGAAAAAATAAATGCAGCGGGTATTCAATCAGTAATGACACATCTGAATTTTCGCAAACAAGGACTAATGACACGATTGCTTAATAAGATGATAAAAGAAATTGATAAGCAATTTGAATGTGCTTTCTTGTTTACTGAAACACCTGAACTATATAAATCATTTGGATTTCAAATTGTGCAGGAATATCTGATGACTATACAGTATGATAATAAGATTAATAAAGATTCTATACTTAGAAAGTTAGATTTTTATAATGAAGAGGATAGAAATTTAATAAATGAAATCATTGAAAATAGTCAAAGGCTTTCTAATATGTTTTCGACAATAAATTATCGATCTTCGTTTTATTTGAAAATGTATGACTTAAAATGGAATGAGAAACTGTATTATTCTAAGAAACTAGATGCGATGATTGTTTATGAAGTAGAAAATGAAAAGCTAAAGTTATATGGAGTATTTGCTCCAGTACTTCCGATTTTAGATGAATTATGTGAGGAAATCTCTGAATCATTTACAAAGATTGAATTTTATTTTTGCCCAGATCAATTAGGGATTGATGATGTACAATATACAGAATTACAGTCCAGTAAGTATTTGATGGTTCGGAGTAATAGAGAATTAGATTTTAGAGGATATAAATTCCCAGTTTTAACGGAGTTTTAAATATTTATATAGATGCTTTTGATGGAGAATAAAGGTAATAATCCTATTAAAATAAGTTTTTACACGTGAAAACCATCTGAAAATAATGATTCGCGATTGAATTTTACAATTGAACAAATATAAATAAAAAACCGCATTCTTTCTATTAAGAATGTGGTTTTTGTATTTACGTAAGATAAAGCACATTTATTGACCGGAAAGTTATAAATGCTTATCATTTAATAATGTTAAATATTAATTTACATAATATAATAGGACTAATGAAGAAATTACAGACTATATCGCTTAAATAAGGAGGAATATGAATTATTCAATGGTAATTTCATAAAAAAAGGAGATTATGTATGAAATCATTTCGCAAGTTGTTACAGTATTTAAAACCATACATGTTCTTCGCTATTATTGGACCGCTATTTATGGTACTTGAGGTTGCGATGGACTTAATTCAACCGACAATAATGCAACATATTATTGATGTTGGAATTGCAAACCGGGATTTGAATTATGTAATAAAAATGGGGCTTCTTATGATAGGAGCAGCAGCAATCGGTTTAGTTGGAGGACTTGGTTGTATGATGTATTCTACAAAAGCTGCTGTTAATTTCGCTACAGACATACGAAAAGATGTGTTTGCGAAAATAGAAACATTTTCTAGCAAAAATCGTGATTCATTTGGAACAGGTAAATTATTAACAATCGTGACAAATGATATTACATCTATTCAATCGGCAATGACGATGACGTTACGTGTACTTGTCCGTGGACCGTTATTATTTATTGGAAGTATCATTATAGTCTTTGTAACAGCGAGAGACCTATTTCCAATTTTACTTGTTGTGGTACCCGTATTATTAGTTGCAATTGTATTGATTGCAGGTCAATCGAGCGGTTCATTTAAGCGAGTACAAGAAGCATTAGATAAAGTAAACACAAAGCTACAAGAAAATTTATCCGGTGTACGTGTTATAAAAGCATATGTAAGACAAAAATATGAAATCGCACAGTTTGAGAAAGTTAATACAAGTTTAACTGAAATAAATATTCGTGCAATACAAATTATTTCATTGATGATGCCAATTATTATGCTAGTTGTAAATAGCGGAATTGTAGCAACTTTATGGATTGGTGGCGAGAAAGTTTTTAACGGTACACTCCAAGTAGGGGCCATTTTAGCTTTTATTAACTATTTAAATATCATTTTAATGTCACTTATGTCTATTAGTATGGTATTTATTCAAATTGCCCGTGCTTTTCCATCAGCTGATCGTGTACAACAAGTCTTACATACTGAAGTTGATATTACAACTGAAGGCGACGTATATGAACCAAAACAAGTGGGTGGTAATGTAGAGTTTAAAAATGTTAGCTATAGTTATACGAAAAATAATGAATATGTTTTAAAAGATATTTCCTTTACTGTACGTAAAGGTGAAAAAATAGGGATTATTGGATCGACCGGAAGTGGTAAATCTACATTGGCGAAACTATTGCCACGACTTTACGATGTTGATCAAGGTGAAATATGTATAGATGATGTTAATGTGAAAGCATACGATTTGCAAAAACTTCGTGCTTCCATTGGCTTCGTTCCACAAAAGGCACTTCTTTTTTCAGGCAGTATAGAAGAGAATTTACGTTATGGCAAAGAAGATGCAACTTATGATGAATTGGAATTAGCATCTTCATCTGCTTGTGCGACTGAGTTTATCAATAAGCTGGAAGACTCTTATGAATATAACTTAACACAAGGTGCAACCAATCTATCTGGTGGTCAAAAACAACGTATATCTATTGCAAGAGCCCTAGTGAGAAAGCCATCTATTCTTGTATTAGACGATTCTACATCGGCAGTTGATGCGAAGTCAGAAGCTGTAATACAGGAAGCGTTAAGGACAAGATATAGTGGCACAACGACATTTTTAATTGCATCAAAAATATCTTCTATTATAGATGCTGATAAAATCCTCGTTTTGAATAACGGTGAATTAGTTGGAAATGGTACGCATGAGGATTTATTGGCAACTTGTGAAGTGTATCAGGAAATTTATCTTTCCCAAGGTGGTAGCCTGCAGCAAGAAGGAGGGGAAGAGCGTGCGTAATTTTCAAGGACAATTTGGAAATAAAGGTGGACGTAACAATCCGAAAACGGGAAAAACTAAGAATACTAAAGGAACTATAATGCGAGTATGGAACTATATGGGGTATCAAAAAGCATCTCTTATGTTCGTTATTATTCTTGTATTTATCACGACATTACTAGGTTTACTTGGGCCATATTATATGGGGGTCATCATTGATGAATACATTGTACCGAAGGATTTAAGCGGGACAGCCAGAATGTGCATGATACTCATTGCAATATATGGGATAACCGTATTATTAACATGGTTACAAACATTTGTAATGATTAATGTTGCATTAAAGACTATACAAAAAATACGACAAGATATTTTTGAAAAAATCCAAACACTTTCTCTACGATTCTTTGATGTACGTTCTCAAGGTGATTTAATGAGCCGTGTGACAAATGATATTGATAACTTAAATCAAGCTTTGACACAAAGTGTTGTGCAAATCATTTCATCAGCGTTAACGTTTATAGGTGTAACAATTGCGATGTTTTCATTAGATTGGATTTTAGCGATTGTAACTTTAATTACAGTACCTATTATGTTTTTCGTTACGAAAAAACTAGTTGCTTATAGTGGGAAAAATTTTGCGAAGCGTCAAAAGGATTTAGGAGAATTAAATGGATTTATTGAGGAAGCTATTACAGGCGCAGACGTAACTACGTTATACGGAAAAGAAAAAGAAACCGTACATAACTTTAATGAAATTAACGAACAGCTAAGAATTTCAGCAACGAAGGCTGAAACGTTTTCAGCATTTATTTTTCCAAGTATGAACTTTATTAATAACTTAGGAATGGGGCTTGTAATTGGAACTGGATCGGTAATGGTATTAAACGGAATGACAACAGTAGGTGTCATTGCAGCTTTTATTAATTATTCTCGACAATTTTCAAGACCACTTAGTCAATTTGCAACTTTAATGAATACGATTCAAGCGGCAGTTGCTGGAGGAGAACGTGTCTTTGAAATTATGGATGAAGTACCAGAAATTCAAAATAAAAAAGATGCAGTACTTGTACAAAATTTACAAGGACATGTTAGGCTTGAGAAAGTTTCATTTGGATACGCACAGGACAACATGATTTTAAAAGATGTGAGTCTCGAGGCGAATCCTGGGGAGACAATCGCTTTAGTCGGTCCAACTGGATCAGGAAAAACAACAATTATTAATTTGTTAACTCGCTTTTATGACATTCAAAAAGGGCAAATTAGCATTGATGAAAAAGATATAAAGGATTATGATATTAATTCTTTGCGGAGTAAAATAGGGGTTGTTTTACAGGATACGTATTTATTTGCAGGAACGATTATGGAAAATATTCGATATGGACGTTTAGATGCAAGTGATGAAGAAGTAGTTGCAGCAGCAAAAGCAGCATCAGCACATTCTTTTATAAAACATCTACCGAATCAATATGAAACGGAAATTGCTTCAGAAGGTTCGAATTTAAGTCAAGGACAAAAACAACTCCTTGCGATTGCACGAGCGATTTTAGCAGATGCAGATATATTAATTCTCGACGAAGCAACATCTAATATTGATACGAGAACAGAATTACAAATTCAATCTGGATTAAATAATTTAATGAGAGGGCGAACAAGTTTTGTAATCGCTCATCGGCTGAAAACGATTGAAAAAGCAGATCAAATACTTGTAATTAAAGATGGTAGTATTTTTGAAAGAGGAAATCACGAATCTCTTATGGAAGAGAAAGGATTCTACTTTGATTTGTATACAAGTCAGTTTAAAATTTAACAAAAATATTGATGTAATGCGGTTTCTCGTAATAAGAGAAACCGCATTTTTTGTATTTGCAAACATTGCTATTCAATAGTCTTTCGTTAAATGTTTTAACTGCATCCTCTTGTATTTCCGGTAAAACAAGTCAATAACGCTTGGAAAAACATTTTTGTACAAGCTGGTATTTTAAAGTGAAAGAAAAATAAATATCGTCCGGCTAGAAAACTAGAGGACATCAATTCATTAAAGCAGCAATGAGAGCTGTTTTAGGAATAGGTGTCCTTTTTATTTTGAAAAGGGAGATGGAGAAATGAAGGCACTAAGAGATCAGTTACGTGAATGGAAAAGGCAATCTAAACAAGCAAAGAAGAAAAACAAGAGAAAACGAAAAGAAAAATTAAGCAATCGTGACATTGAAGGTTTAATTGGAATTCGTGGGCCGCGTTATGAACGTAGAAGTGGAGCTTTAAGACAAAAGTAATTAAAAAATAAAAAGGAGTGGTCTTACATGACTAAACAATTATCTTTCTTATCAAAAATCGATAGAACAGCAACACAGGAGGAATTAGAAGGCGTGTTGGCAAGCGTACGTATACATAGGCAATTTGGGATGATGCGTAAAGAAATGAAAGTCACTCCTTCTTATGAAATGCGTGAGCACGGTCCTACACATGCAGTTGGAAAGCCATTAGAAGATGTTGCTATAGCAAATATTCAACAAAGTAAACGAGAAGAATGGCTTGAAAGGATGTCATTACGTATTGATCAGTTTCTAAATCGATTAGGAAACGGACGTGCAGGAAGTATCCAAAGGGATATTATTTGTAAACGTTATTTAGAAGAAGAGGATATGTGTGATTACATGGTTTATAACGAAATCGGAATGTCAGAGCGTACTTATCGACGTTGGAAGTCTAAATCGTTTTATAAACTTGCTTTTGCACTTGGATTAGAAGTTTACGAGACAGAAGAGACTGGAGGTAATGAATAATGAACTTTGTTCAGCCGATATGTGATCCAGAAGAGTTGAGCAAGTTAGTTACCTATTACGGAATGATAGCTGACGACACGGATTCAGTATTCACTGACGAAAATAAAACTGCTATTAGTCTATATAAATCGGTTTCTATTTCTATTCAGGCCATTCAAGAATTAGAAGTAAAACATAATAAAGAAATAGCCGAAATCAAACAGCAACATGCAGATGATAATAAACAATTGTACAGTGAAATAGATGCACTAAAAAAGTTAGTTCAAAAATTAATAAACGATAAACCAGAGCAGCCATAAGCTGGTCTTTTTTTGTTGCCTAAAAGGGGTGGTCATTGTGGAAGGATTACAAGAAGTAAGAAGTGATGTTCAAGAAATCAAGGACATTCGTTTAGAAATTAAAAGTTTAGAGATGCGAACAACAGGTAACGAAAAAGACATTATCAATATTAACAAACAGTTAGATAAAATTAGCGCCAATACTACCTAGATTTTCCGACTTATTGTAGGTGGTATGTAATGGTTAGTTTAGCTGTAATGATTGGAATTGTAGTAGGTCTTTCACAAATGGCAAAAACAATTGGATTGCAAACAAAATATGTTCCGTTATTGAATTTAACGCTTGGCATTGTGCTAGGCGTTTTATTTATGGACGGAGATATAAAAACAAATGTTATTTCAAGGAATCATCATTGGACTATCAGCAAGTGGATTACTTGACTACATAAAAATTATAAAAAAGGATGTTGATGCTAAATGAAAAAGACAATTAAACTAGCTTCCTCTGTATTTATGACGTTATTGCTCCTGTTAAGTATTTCTATAGCAGACAGTGAGAAAGCTGATCGCGTAGCACAAGATTTGTTTCAAAAATCATCTATTAAACAAATTAATAAACAAGAAACTGTTATTAGAAATTCTAGAAATGTTTCAGTTACGACTACTGATACAGATATAGCGGTAAATGTTCAAATTCTTCTCCAAATTTTATTAGCTTTACTAGTTAAATTGAACATTTTATAGAATGTTTATCCTGTTCTCTAAATGTAGTGGTTCTTTATATGTGAATATCCACTGTTTTAATTGTAGTACAAGCTATGGATATTTATCATGACTAGATTAAGAATCAACAATGTCGAAGTATTAATGTAAATTTCTTTTTAATAAAGATAAATCGCCTTTAGAAGGACGATTTATCTTTTTATTTGTTTTATTTCATTATTTTAATAAGTAAGTTTTTGTTTATAGAAATTTGAATTTCCAATGTTTCTAAAGGGTGCATTAGCACCATATTTTGTCTTTTTTGGGGTGAGTAATTTCTAAGATTAGTGAAGAAAAGAACGTTCTTCTTTTCTTTTTATGTAAAATATTCTAACTTCGCATTAGGAAAGAACTGTTTCATATAGGAATACAGATGATTTTTTATATCCTCTTCTTCTTCTTTTTGATAAATGTATTTTCCGATTCCATATTTCCCCCATTTATATCTTCTTTTCTCTTCATCTAATTCTAATTTTGTCATCGGGTAGTTTTTTTCAATCACTCTCTTAGCTGGCTTTGTAAAACGATGTTGAATAAACTCAAATGTAATATCATCCCGTGCGTCAAGAGGTAATTCAGCATTCAAGCGTTCAAACATATGATAGTACCCATCCTGCCAGCCTTCATGAAGATAAATAGGCGCTACAATGAAACCAAGTGGATATCCTGCTCTAGCTACTTTTCCTGCTGCCTCAATTCGTTTTGCTAAGGGAGAAGTTCCGGGTTCAAAGTTTTTAATCACATAATCAGCGTTTACACTAAAGCGAAATCTTGTTTTTCCATTATGTTTAGCATCAAGTAAATGATCTACATGGTGGAATTTCGTAACAAACCTCAATTTCCCATATTCAGATTCTCCAAAATGCTCGATGGCCCGTTTAAGGGTATGCGTTAAATAATCGATTCCTACAATATCTGAAGTACACGACGCTTCAAATCTTGTTAATTCGGGTGCGCGCTCCTTCATGTATTTGTCAGCAGCATCTAAAATTTCTTCAACATTTACATACGTTCGTATATAAGGCTTACTACCCATCGTTGTTTGTAAATAACAATAATGACAATGGCCCATACAGCCCGTTGCAAAAGGAATTGCGTACTCCGCTGAAGGCTTGGAAGTATCGAATTTTAATGTTTTTCTAACACCAACAACAAGCGTAGATTTGGCTACTCGATACTTTTGAAAATCGTTATCGCCTGGCAAATCTCTTACTTGATTATGGGAAGTAGTATGTCGAATTTCAACATCCATCTTTGAAAACTTCTCAAAAAGCTCTTTCCCCAAAGGATAATCTAATGCTTTAGGCTCAAAATATACAAGCTTAGGCATAAATGGCTTATTCATTCCAACATCCCCTCTGAAATATCACCATAATAGTAAGAGTACGCTTGGTTTGCCTCATCTTCTGTAGCATATACAGCCATCTCATTTGTTAGTGGATAATATGTTTCGTAAAGAAATAGTGCTAATTCATTAGGGCTTTCAGGATTATTTACAACTGCTGCAGCTTGTATATTAGCTACGTCCTGCGTGTGGGGATTTCGATAAAAAATATAGACAATGTCACCAGCATGATACGTGTTACTTTCAGAAGAAAATTCCATTCTATCACCATCTCATTTCATATAATTCAATGCGCAAAGCTTTACTTTATAATTTTCCTGTAGTGTAACTATTTAATTTCATTGATAAGATTACGTCATACAAATATACTTTGAAATATGAATAATAATTGCACTAACAAAAAGGCAAGCATATATCAATGCTTGCCTTTCGTTCTAACGACGATGTTCAACAAGATCAATTACACCTAAAACGACGTGAGCTAAACCAAAACCAAATACTGTATTTGCAATCATTTTATTAGTTCCACGGGTTTGTTTAAGAGCATAACCTGCTGCTGTCACTGCTGTACCTAGAGCTGTTGGAATTAATCCTTCACGAATGTCCACAGTGATGCCTCCTTGTATCGTAGTTAGTAAATTTGTTTCAATGCTTTGAAGTAAAGCATTGAAACAAGTATTAGTATTTTTCTTTTTAGTAAAATTATGTGGAGTTTTCATCAATAAATATTTAGGAGTCATTACAGCAATAGAGATTGAGGAAAACTATCATTCAATTTTCTTTTTAGCCTGTTTCATTTTACCAATTATGAGTAATCAAAACTGTTTCGGCCCATACTAATCTGTGTTTAATACATAATAGATATGGAGTTGAATGTAAAATGGAGCATAAAGGTAGAAATTCAACAGAAGATGCACTACTTCAGTATAAATATGGTTTGGGAGTATTTGCTGGGAAGATGCCGAAACTTACTGAACAATTCAATTCATTTACGGAAGAATGCTTTAAAGATGGTGCACTATCAAAAAAGCAAAAACAATTGATTGCATTAGGCATTAGGCATTAGGCATTAGTCTTTATTCTCAGGATGAGTATTGTATTATTTATCATACAAAGGGATGTATTGATCAAGGAGCTTCTGAACAAGAAATCCTAGAAAGCATTGGTGTAACGGCAGCATTTGGCTGTGGCCCTACCATGAGTCAAGCAGTCACACTTGTTCAAAAAAGTATAGAAGAATTAAAGAACATGAATTAATTAGAATAGGATTGCTTGCATGAAAGTGTAGCTTTTTTATTTCCAAAATGTCTATTTATTAATTAGCAAACATGAAAAAACTTGAGCATTTTTGATTATGCTCAAGTTTTTATACAATATTAATTCATACTAAAAATCGTCCAGGATAAGTATGTAGCAAATGCAGACCATAAAAAATATGGGATGAACAAATAAGCTGATATCTTAGATGATTTTAAAGAAAATACAATTAGTAACAACGTGGTAATAGTGACTAAAAAACAATCTATTGTTGCGAAAAGTAAATTCTTTTGGCTAAATTGAAAATAACTGAATGCTTGATTACAGATATAATTTAAAAGGAATAGGGACCAAAATAGTTTTTGCTTAAACCCATACCTGTTATAAATAATTGTAACTGATAATGCAATGAGTCCATATAATACAGCCCAAATAATTCCGATTATCATACCAGAAGGTGTCCAAGTTGGTTTTTGCAGGGCATTATACCAAACACGATCGATAGGGAATAAAATACTGGAAAGATAAAACAAACCATATGTGAGTAAGAATACCATGATACTAGATTTTTTCATAAACATTCTCCTTATTTTATAGAAGATTACAGAACTCTATACAATAGTATGTCCTTTCAACAAATAAAATTATTATATTCAATATGTACATAGGTATTCTCACATTTTTAATTCATCATTAATTAACAACTTTATATTTACTACGTTCTTTTCGAGAGATTTAAAATGAAAAACTACCTATTTAAAATGGTGGTTTTATATTTTTATGAATTTAACATGTTAATTAGAGCTTCTCCATCAATTAATTCAATGAAACAACCTTATTGTCACTGCACAGATATGTCACATTTAAAAATAGGTTTAATCAATTAAAAAACACTAATACGAAATACTCATAAAATCATTCGTGATATCAGACATATTATTACCCCAAAAACAGAATACGGTCATTCCTTGGATGAGGAAACAGCTTTTACCTCTACAGTAGTCTATGTAGAGGCGTGCCACCAATCTCCCTATAGACGAATAGATTATGAAACGAAAGAGAAATATAACTGTTTTCTCTCTTATTTCTAGAATACCAAGTGAATTTTACATTCCCCCCTATATCTTATGGTGAAATTTTCATACGGTTCATTAAAAACAGCCACATTATCCACTACAAAACAGCCACGAATTAAAAACAAGTAGTGATATCATAGAAAAACGTTATCAGATATACGTACATTTAATGCAACACGTGAAACGAAATGAAACTATATAAAACGAAGGTATATTTTCCGCACAAAAGTATAACGAAAAAATAGCAGTAGTTCATTTTTTGCAGTTCCAAAATACAGAGAGAAGAAACTGGAAGAGTTAGCAGCTAAGTATGATATATTTGTGAGGGAATATGTAATAAAAGAAATATAAAAAAGTGCTAACAAGTTTGCAAACGAACTTGCTAACACCTATACGAAATAGATATAAAATATCGCTGATATATCCATTTGAAAATGGGATTACCTAATGAAATAGCGCAAAATTAAACTATTTAATAATGAGAGGCTACAACTTTGATTTGTATACAAGTCAGTTTAAAATTTAACAAAAATATTGATATAATGCGGTTTCTCGTGATAAGAGAAACCGCATTTTTTGTATTTGCAAACATTGCTATTCAATAGTCTTTCGTTAAATGTTTTAACTGCATCCTCTTGTATTAATGGGGAAATGTAAAAGGAGAGATTTTTTTCGGTTATTCTAGCAATCATAATCATTGTCGTATTCATTGCAACATTCATCGCAAGGGCTGTTCTGATCGTTGCAGCAAATACAAAACGTTTTATTGATAAATATATCAATAAAATCAAAGGAATCGGAATTATTTGTGAGGGTAAGTTCTTGGAAATCTTCTACTTGAAAAATCCTTGTTTCATTAGGAACTATCGTAGCGATAATTGGTGTGTTAGAAATCCTTGTTCGAATAGTTACTTCAATGGGACCGGAATCGTTAGGAACAGATATTTGAAGTAATGTTTTGTTGTGATTAATAGTAAGATCTTCAAAAACCACTCTTGAAGAGTTAGGGGGTACGATAATATCTAGAGGTACATTTCCAGTTGAGGAAGTTCCCGAACCGGCTATGGTATGAGTCTCAATAAAACAGTTACTCTTTTGGTTAAGAGAATGTGATTGTTCTGCATAGTAATCATTTTGGTCATCACAGCAGATGCAAAACGTTTTTTGAATAAAAATACCAATATCGCTACTTGTATTGGTATTATTTGTGACAGTGAGGCTTTCAAAATTTTCTACTTGAAAAATCCTTGTTTCACCTGTAGCTATTGTAGCAGTAATTGGTCTACGAGCATTTCTTGTACGAATAGTTATTACAATCGGTGCAGAGGTGCCAGGAACATGAAACTGAAGTAATGTTTTGTTGTGATTATTAGTAGAATCTTCGAAAACTATTCTTGAAGTGTTAGCTGGTACGACAATATCTAGAGGTATATTTGAACCGGCAATCGTATGCGTTTCAATGAAACAGTTCTCTTTTTTGTGGTGAGAATAAGAATAGTTTTTATAGTACTTTTTTCCATGTTTATAAAAATAGTCAGCCATTCTTTAATCTCCTATCTTTTATTTGTCTATATATAGTATTTAATAAAAGTAAGAAATGTTTGTACAAGGTAGAAAAAAGTTCTATTTAGGAGAATAAGAGAAAAAATTTAGATGTATGTTCTGTAGAATTTGTTTCAGTTAACCAAAATATAAGAAATGTATAGCTAACCTTTTTACGATATTAATAGTTAGGAAAGCATAAATCGGGAAATACAGTTTGGTATTCTGGGATTAACCGAAGATCAGTAGTTAAGGTCGCATAGTGCGTATAGTTTTTTTCTGATTTTTCAAGTGTTGTTAAATGATGAGAACCTAAACCACGCTGTACACTATGTTTAGAAAGAGTGGGTCCAATTTGTAATTTTCTTTTTTTCATAGCCTCGTTCCATGGACTATAAAAAAAATTTAAAACGAAAGCAGGCTGCATGTAAATGCTATATGGATAATGTGAGCCATGTCTGCCGACTCTGTAGTCACCATGAAAAATATTGTGAAGTAATCTACCGTTGGGATAAAGCAGATTGGGACTGGGGTGGATTAAAATACCGTGATAACGTTCATCGATCATCTTTATAACTCTAATGGAAAACCTGTTCCCTCCATTAGAGTTAAGTGAAGTGAAGAATTGTTCTTTATTAAAACACCAAAGAAACTCTGTCGTATTTAATACCATTTTCCATCCAGTAACTTCGTTTTCAATTTCCATAACTTCTTGATCAACTAGATAGGCATCAAATTCTACTACTTTTGAATTGCGAATTTCCCAATGAGGTGCAAATAACTTACATATTTCCACTGAACGGTCAGTAGATCCTCGGTTAATTAGAATACCGTGATCAAATAGTTTTGTAGGATGCATTAACCACCATGGAAGTAAATATTCTTCATTGTAAAAATGAGAACTTAAAGTAGTCTTAATGAAAACCTCCTCCTTATATAACACACTTCTTATTTAGTACGATAAGGTGGGAATCTTATCGCTAGAAGGTTCCCACCTTAAAACTAGAAAAACAAAGATGATAGGTGTAAGGATAATTATTTATTTCGGATTGACTGTTAAATTAAGAATTGGGATGGTTATGGAGTTAGTTGATAACAATTGAAATAGCGCTAAAAATTAATAAAACTGCCATAATAATGTTAAAGAATTGGTTATGTTTTAATAAAAGTTTTTGGAACATTGAACCGAATAGGCTCCAACTAAATGTACTCATTAAACCGACTACTCCTAAAAATAATGAAAAAAGAAGGTAACTAGAATATGAATTGTAATAAGGGAGAATAAAAGTAGAAACTACAGTCAGTCCGAATAATATCCCTTTAGGGTTAACAAACTGAAGAAAAATCCCCACTGTAAATAAGTTTTTATTATCTTTTTCATCGGGATCTGTACTGCCTTTACTAATGAGTATTTTAATAGCTAGATATAGCATGTATGCTACTCCTAAAATTTTTAAAGGTAATTCGATTTTGGGTAAAATATTAATTAGTACGATATTAAAGAAACTACATAAAGAAGTGAGGAGGAAAAAACCGAAAGCTACTCCAAAGCAAAATTGCATGCTCCTTTTCAAACCAAGTTGATTTGCGTATGTCATAGCTAAAAAATTGTTAGGACCGGGTGTGAAGCTACTAATAAAAACAAATAATAAAAAAGAAAATAAAGGCATTTCAAAACCCCCTAAGTATTTTTCGTGTGTTATAATGACCGAAAAGAACAATATAACGTGTGCTTTTTATTATACATAACGGTCGTTATATTGTATATAGTGTAGGGGTGTTTTTTTATGGAAGAAATTCAACTTATTTTGGCGAAAAATATAAAGGCAATACGTGAGAAAGAAAAATTAAGTTTAGAAAAGGTTTCCCAATTAACAGGTGTGAGTAAAACGATGATTGGACAAATTGAAAGAGGAGATTCAAGCCCGACACTAACAACAATATGGAAGATAGCGAATGGTTTAAAAGTGTCTTTTACGTCTTTAATTAATAATCCACAGCCTGATACGAAAGTGGTTTTACGAAACGATGTTCAAGTATTATCAGAAGACAATGGGAGATATAAAGTGTATCCTTCTTTTCCTTTTCAAGATGATAGGAACTTTGAAATCTATACGGTTGAAATTGAAACGGAAGGAAAATTAAGTTCGGAAGGCCATAAAGAAGGGACCGAAGAATTTATAACGGTGTTTGAGGGAGAATTGACAATTGAAATAAATGATTGTCAATATACATTAAATAGCGGAGATTCAATTCGCTTTAAGGCGGATAGACCGCACTCTTATCATAATTCCGGACGAACGCTAACTCGGTTAAGTATGACCATTTATTATCCAGCTTCATAAACTTGCTATTTTATTTAGAATATAAAGAGATATGTTTTGATAAAACCATCTATAAGAGATGGTTTTATTTATTACAATTTACAAAAAAAGACACTCATTTGAGTGTCAACAAAGTATTTCTCTCGCGTATAGGATTGGAGAATGTTTCTCAAATACATATTGAGATGATTAGTAAAGGAGAAACTGTCTTCATAAATAACTTAACATTGATAGCGTATAGAGTAAATTGATAATGTTTATCCGGAATATTTAGTATAGATAGTTTCTACTATCTATATAGGGGAATGGCATTTAAAGCTAAGAAGAAAAAATGAATCATTTATTAATCAACTCGTATAATTGTTAGAGAGGCGCCAGTTGATCCACCACCGACTAAATTGACAATTGATAAGAGACCGAATAATTGAAGAGAAATAGTATTACCTGCATTTAATATTGTAATTAAATTATTATTATAACTTGAAGTAGATAAGGCAGGAGATAGAATTGAGCTCAGAAGCGATGTAGATCCGTTTAAAAGTAGTCTTGAACCCGCAAGAAGTGCAGTTGTAGTATTAATTTGATAAGAAAGATAATAACGTCCCGTTACAGGCACTGTAAATAAATCATTCGCACTATTGACTGCAAAGCTATCAAGGCTTTGATTGTTTGAAAGTAGTATGTTAGTACCACCCTAGTACAACTGAAACTGTTCCATCCACTGTATTATTTGCAAATATAGAATTTGTTGTAACGTTTATGTTCCGGTATTACTCATGGGTCCAGTACTACCAGTAGGACCAGTTAGTCTATAAGGAAAGATAATTGTACGTCATTATTTTGGGGATTTTCTCTATCTTTATTTTTAATTAAAATCATCTCATTTTTATGATAAAGGAGATACTTTTCATATATTCTATTAATAATATTTTTTATAGTAACGGCATGCTGTTTAAAATACATTCATTTTTAGTAAGTTACATTAAATTTGATTTTGTACAAAGATTTTAATCGAGAGATTAATAGTGTTTTTTTAGAAAATTCTTTTAACATTTCGGAACATCTAACATTTAATAAATACTATAGAAGGGAGATGCAAATTTGAATCGATATGACAAATTACCAATGTCTAAGGAAGTTATGGATTCTAAAAATATCGGTCCTACATTTCCACCTCTTCCGTCTATTAATTTTCCAACCGGAGCAACCGGAGCAACCGGAGAAACCGGAGAAACCGGAGCAACCGGAGAAACCGGAGCAACAGGGGCAACCGGAGCAACCGGAGCAACAGGAATAACCGGAGAAACAGGGGCAACCGGAGAAACAGGGGCAACTGGAGCAACCGGAGAAACCGGAGAAACCGGAGAAACCGGAGTAACCGGAGTAACCGGAGAAACCGGAGCAACAGGAGCAACAGGAGAAACCGGAGAAACCGGAGCAACAGGAATAACAGGAGAAACAGGGGCAACCGGAGTAACAGGAGAAACAGGGGCAACCGGAGCAACAGGAATAACAGGAGAAACAGGGGCAACCGGAGAAACAGGGGCAACCGGAGTAACAGGAGAAACAGGGGCAACCGGAGTAACAGGAGAAACAGGGGCAACAGGAGCAACCGGAGTAACAGGAGAAACAGGGGCAACAGGGGCAACCGGAGTAACAGGAGAAACAGGGGCAACAGGAGCAACCGGAGCAACAGGAGAAACAGGAGCAACCGGAGTAACAGGAGAAACAGGGGAAACAGGAGCAACAGGAGAAACAGGGGCAATAGGAGCAACCGGAGCAACCGGAGAAACGGGAGTAACAGGAGAAACAGGAATAACGGGAGAAACAGGAGCAACCGGAGAAACAGGAGCAACAGGAGAAACAGGGGCAATAGGAGCAACCGGAGAAACGGGAGTAACAGGAGAAACAGGGGCAACCGGAGAAACAGGAATAACGGGAGTAACAGGAGAAACAGGGGCAACCGGAGAAACAGGAATAACGGGAGTAGCAGGAGAAACAGGGGCAACCGGAGAAACAGGCCCAACCGGAGAAACGGGAGAAACAGGAATAACGGGAGTAACAGGAGCAACAGGGGCAACCGGAGCAACAGGAATAACCGGCCCAACGGGAATACCGGGAACAATCCCAACAACAAACCTATTATATTTTACTTTTTCAGATGGGGAAAAACTTATATATACTAATGCAGATGGTATAGCACAATACGGTACAACACAAATCTTATCACCAAGTGAAGTTTCTTATATTAATCTATTTATAAATGGAATTCTTCAACCACAACCTTTTTATGAAGTTACAGCTGGTCAGTTAACTTTATTAGATGCTGAACCACCCTCACAAGGATCTTCAATTATCCTACAATTTATTATTATCAATTAAAAAGGACAGATTTCCTATAAAGAGAAATCTGTCCTTTTTGTTCTAAATTTGGTTAGTTAAAATTAAGTGACGATAAATTCAATTGTAATTGGAATTCCACCGTCTAATACATCTCCGCTAGGAATTGTAATAGCACCAGTAGGGCCAGTAGTAACACTGGAGTTTACACTAGGCTGAAGAATACCGTTTATATAGAGATTGTAATACGTAAAAGTTGGGAAGGCAGTTGCAGTAGTACCTGCATCGTTTAAACAAGCTGTGGCAGCAATTGCAAAAGCAGCACCTGTGCCTGTTCCTGTTCCAGCTCCTAGTGTAGAGGTGAATCTTCTAGATGCCATAAATGGTTGAATGATAGGCATTTAATTCTCACTCCTATTCTAAATTTATTGGAACGAAGTTTAGAATAACTTGTCCACTATATAATATGAGAATTTTCTATATTAGAAACGGCATCTTGATTATAGTTTCAACACAATTTTTGTATAGGTAAAATACTAATTATTCTAGTATGGAAAAAGTGATGTCATTATAAGTGAAACATATGTTGTTAATTGTTTTAGTGATTACTATGGATAATTAAATTGATAGGCAATTGAATTTGGGAGATAAACGTGGAAAAATAAAATAAACTCTTAAGTTTAGGTGTTTAATCTAAGCACTCAATTATTAAAAACATATAATTAATATGTGAGTCATGAACATAATTAAATTACGTTTTCAAGTTTGATTATAATTCATGTTTCCTATTTTAAGAGAAACATATAACTCAACTACTTTTTACAATCGCATCTTTTATAGTTCTTAGAATAGGAAAACACTCAACTATAAGAAAAGTAAGGAGGAAATAAATGTCACAAAATAATTGTTTTGGTCATAATAACTGCAATCCGATTGTTTTTTCAGCAGATTGTTGTAAAAATCCACAGTCAGTTCCTATTACTAGCCAACAATTAAGTCAATTAATAACTTTACTAAATTCATTAATATCAGCTATTGCAGCATTTTTTGCAAATCCAAGTAATGCAAACAGATTAGCGTTACTCGATTTATTTAATCAATTTTTAATTTTCTTAAATTCCTTATTACCTTCCCCAGAAGTTAATTTTTTGAAACAATTAACTCAAAGTATTATAGTTTTATTACAATCTCCAGCACCTAATTTAGGACAATTGTCAACATTATTGCAACAATTTTATAGCGCTCTTGCACAATTCTTCTTCGCTCTAGATCTTATCCCTATATCCTGCAACTCAAATATCGATCCTGCAACTTTACAAGTTCTTTTTGGTTTATTAATTCAATTAATCAATGCTACTCCAGGGGCGACAGGTCCAACAGGTCCAACAGGTCCAACAGGAGGCGGAGCAACGGGAGCAACAGGAGCAACAGGAGCAACAGGAGCAACAGGAGCAACAGGAGCAACAGGAGCGACAGGAGCAACAGGAGCAACAGGAGCAACAGGAGGCGGAGCAACAGGAGCAACAGGAGCAACAGGAGCGACAGGAGCGACAGGAGCGACAGGAGCAACAGGAGCAACAGGAGCAACAGGAGCGACAGGAGCAACAGGAGCAACAGGAGCAACAGGAGCGACAGGAGCGACAGGAGCAACAGGAGCAACAGGAGCAACAGGAGCAACAGGAGCAACAGGAGCAACTGGTGGCGGAGCTATTATTCCGTTTGCTTCAGGTACAACACCATCTGCGTTAGTTAACGCGTTAATAGCTAATACAGGAACTCTTCTTGGATTTGGATTTAGTCAGCCTGGCATAGCTTTAACGGGTGGAACAAGTATCACATTAGCGTTAGGGATAGGTGATTATGCATTTGTAGCACCACGTGCAGGGACTATTACGTCATTAGCAGGTTTCTTTAGTGCAACAGCTGCATTAGCTCCATTAACACCTGTTCAAGTGCAGATACAAATATTAACTGCACCAGCAGCAAGTAATACGTTTACAGTACAGGGCGCACCTTTATTATTAGCACCAGCATTTGCTGTAATAGCGATTGGTGCTACAGCATCAGGTATCATACCTGAAGCAATTCCGGTAGCCGCTGGGGATAAAGTATTATTATATGTTTCATTAACAGCTGCTAGTCCAATAGCTGCAGTTGCTGGATTTGTAAGTGCAGGTATTAATATCGTCTAACTTGTTACAATGTTTGTTTGAAATTTAAACAGGCATTTGTATATAGCCCCACCTAATTTTATTAGGTGGGGCTATATCTTTTGTGGGAAATTAGAAATAAATCAATTGAAAAGTTACTCTTTGTTAAGTTGGCATATAAGAAAAATCAAAATTTATGATTTAGACTTTATTGTTTATGGAATAAGTTATATGGTTTGAAAAATTACATATAAACAAAAAAGATGAATTCTATTAAAAACAGAATTCATCCATTAAATAAACTATATACTAGTGGGTTAAATTGTTAATCATGAGCGGTGAAATGTCATTGCTCAAATTAGTAATAAACTATTTATTTTTATTACAGTTACATCCTTTTTTCTTTACATAGCCTTGCTCGGCTAAATCTCTTTGTGACTGGGAATCGGAAGATTGAGAGTTCGAAGATTGAGAGGATGCTGAAGAGCTACTATTTTTATTATTAGAGTAGTTTTTTCGATAGTTATAATTACTCATAGTACTATCACCTCCAATTAAATATATAAATATTATATGTATGTACTCTATTAATTGTTACGATAAAAAATCTCCTCGATATTTTCCGAGGAGATAAATGGTGGTTCTATTAAAATGATACTAATTAATACCCCCAGTATAGAGGGAAGTAATAAGAATCTTGGTAATATAGATTTTGTTGTTGAGTAGGGGGCTGAGTTGACTGATTTATCATGTCGCGGTTTTGATTACAGTTTCCGGGAGGACCAATTACCGTAGTGGATTGAATTGGGGATACGGCTTGTTTCCATTGTTGTTCATTGAGGCAATAAGTATGAGCCATCATATTAGCGGGAGTTAATCTTAAAATATCAGAACCAAAAACAACTTCTGGGGTTGGGGCGTCGAATATAGCTAATAAATGAGTATTATCTGCTGAAGCAATTTCATAATGCCACCACGCTTGTGGAATGTTGGCAACTTGCCCTGGTTTTATCGGTAAGTTTAATATTTGATTCGTAAATGGATTAAGTAAAGAAACAACAGCAGATCCTGAAATACAGTAAACAAGTTCAGCTGCATTTTGATGAATATGTGGTTCTACAACGTTGCCTGTACTTAAATAAATATCTAATAAAGAAGTATTTTCTAAAGTGTTTAATTGTTTTATGCCAAGTACATTTATATAATTTTGGGCATCTTTCTTAAAAAAATTACTTTTACTTAAATCATGAGTGAAATTAGTTGAGGGGGAAGTGTAGTCGATATTAGAAGTCAATTGTATTACCCGCCTTTCTATAGGTAAGTATGGATACAACTTTAGGATATGTACCTAGTGTTAGTTATGTGCATTTGTCTGTATCATAATAAATTCACCTGTTTTATAAAGAATATAGGTTGTGCTTCTTATTTCTCATAATGTAAATACGGATAAAAATTAGAGCGAACTAATGAAAGTCGGAATTATTGATGTTAGGTTAGGAGTAAAAATATTGAAATTTATTTCGTATATTTTAATGGTTACGTTATATGAAAAGACCAATGCCTTATAGAAAGGAATTGGCCTTTTATTTAAGATAGTTTTTGATGAATCATTAATTGTGCTTTAGCAGTATTGGCGTAATTTAGCCATTCTATTACCAAGTTTTGTTTTGAATCAAAATGGATTTCAATTACGTCAAAATGAGATATCTTTGTTTTAAGTGGAACAGGCATCCCATTTACTTTTACTTTTTTCATGCTATGTGCAATTTTTGGAAATGCAGAGAAAGAAAAATCAATGATTGTAGCACCATCAGGTAAATAAACTGGTAGTAAATCTGTAGTATAAGCTGTAATAGTATTTTCAAATAGTTCATACGATACTAAACTACGGAAAGTGATTGGATCTGTAGTTAATAAATTGTTATTCACAATTGTATCATCCATTATTTTATAAGATATTGCTTGAATATTTGCAGTTCTATCATTCAATAAAGAAAAAATACCGTTATCTTTCAACGTTTTTGCTATTTGTGTTTGAATGATAATTGTTTGTTCAGCATCATTCATATTGACTTTAGTTTTTAAGTTGTTATTAAAATGGCTATTTTCAAGTGCTATATTATCCTCGAAATAGTTTATAGTTGGTTTATATAATTGATGTATTATTCCAAGAATTTTATAGCAATCTAGTACACTTGTAGTTGTAATACAAATTTGTGAAATACCTGATACATTTTGTATTTCTTGTAATTGTGAGTATGCAGTATATACTGGGGGAAACTCATAGTTTATTTCAAATGAAAGGTTTGTATTAGAAAAAGAATGTATCCCTTTTTTTAAATGAGTTATATTTTTTTGAAGGTGTGGCACATATTCGGTTAAAAATTTATGTACTTCAGTATATCTTTCTTTATGTAGATATTGAAAAGCAAGATTTTCTAATTCATGCTGGATTGTATATAACCCTAATCGCTTTGCAAGTGGCGCAAATAGTGTTAATGTTTCATTCGCATAAGCTACTTGTTTTGCGGGTTTTTTAACACTCAATGTTTTTATATTGTGAAGGCGATCTATAACTTTAATAATGCCAACACGTATATCTTGTTGAGAGGATACTAGTAATTTTTTAAAATTAATTGCTTCGTATAATACTTTATTTTGATCTTGTAGTTTTTTTCCTTTTGTTAATCCATTTACAATATATTGAATAGTCGCACCAAAATGTGATTCAATTTCTTCTAGAGAGTATTCGGTATCTTCTACAACATCGTGTAATAAAGCAGCAATCAATGTTGTAATGTCAGCTTTATAATTTAGCAGTATTTCTGTAATCGCGAAAGGGTGAATAATATATGGTTCTCCAGTTTGACGGTATTGTCCATCATGTGCTTGCTCTGCAAAATGTATAGCTTTTTTCAAAAGCTTTAATTCATCAGATCGTAGATAATTTGCCTTTTGTAATAATACCTTGCTCATATATATCCATCCCTTAAATTTATTTTTAATAATAATTCTATATAATAGAATAAATACCCTTTGAAATTGTTTTAAGTGTGTAAAAAAATAAAGATATTGAGATTAAACTATATTCGTATATCCATTCATACTTTGGATTGATGGAAAAAAGTAATGAACGTGTTAATTTAATATTACATCAATCATTAAAAAGGGGTGAAGGTTCATGTCATTTAGTGAAATGATTAGAAATGAAGTACTTGGCTGGGCAGGTGTTTCTGAAAAGCCGCATCGATTTGGTGGTATTGAAATAAATTATGGTAAGAAAGAACTTGGTCATTTGCATGGCGATAAGTTAGTTGATTTACCATTTCCAAAGGTAAAGCGGGATGAATTAGTGAGCCAAGGATTGGTGAAACCACATCACGTATTACCTGAATCAGGATGGATAAGTTATTATATAAAGAGTGAAGATGATATTCCATTTGCAATTGAGTTATTTCGTATGCAATATGACAGAATAAAAAAATAATGAAATAAAATAGATAAGTAAAAATATATTTTCATAATAAAATCCCTCCTTAATCGTTCGTCTCGTATGTAGAACGGATAAGGAGGGATTTTATTATGAAACATTTTGATGTAGCAATTGTTGGTGGTGGGCTTGCTGGATTAACAGCATCTATATATTTAGCGAAAGCTGGAAGGAAAGTTATTGTATTAGAAAAGTCCAGTCACTTCGGTGGTCGAGGGATGACTATAAATAAAAACGGCATTTGTATGAATCTTGGTGCACATGCTTTATATAGAGGTGGAGAAGCGTTTATAACTTTTAATGAGCTAGGAGTAAATCTTCCAGGTGGAATCCCATCTACAAAAGCACATGGAATATGGAAAGGGGATATTTATACCATTCCAACAGATTTTCGCTCTATTTTATCAACACCGCTACTTTCATGGTCTGCAAAAGTACAGTTCGCTCGTCTTATGATTCATTTAGGAAACTTAGATGTAGAAAAAGTTCCGAAAATAAGCCTAACTACATGGGCAGAAAATGAAATTAAAGATCCAATGGTTCGAAATATATTTTATGCATTATGCCGAACAACAACATATACGTATGCTCCTACAATACAATTAGCATCTTCCGTACTAAAGCAAATACAGCTTTCTATGAAAGAAGGAGTACTTTATGTAGATGGTGGTTGGGAGACGATAATAACAAATTTAAGAGGAATAGCGAATACTAGTGGTGTACAATTTCTGGCTAAAAAGCATGTTTTAAAAATAGAGCATTGTGAAGGAAAACAAAGAATACATTGTTTTGACGATGAAGTATTTGAAGCAGGGGCAGTTATTGTAACAACTCCACCGAAAGAGGCATGTAAAATTATAAAAGGTACAGAAGGAACAAGTTTGCAAAAATGGAGTGAACAATCTATACAAGTGACCGTGGCAGCGTTAGATATTGGTTTAAAACAATTACCAAATCCTTTGCATCATTTTGCATTGGGATTGGATCAACCTATATTTTTCACGAATCAATCGAGAGCAGCTAAATTAAGTGAAGATGGATCAATTGTAGTGAGTCTAATTAAATACCATAACCCTGTACTAGAACTGAATCATATTCAAGAAGAGAAAGAACAGTTAGAAAATATGATGGAATTGTTACATCCGAATTGGAAAAGAGAAGTTGTTGCACAGCAATATTTACCGAAAATTACGGTAGTACATGATTTTCCTCATATTGACCGTGTTGAAAAACCAGGCCCTAATATACCTGAAATGCCAGGTGTTTACGTTGCAGGAGATTGGGCTGGGCATGATGAAATATTAGCTGATGCTGCGGTAGCAAGCGGGAAACGTGCAGCGTTACACATTTTAAAGAAATTTGAAAGTGAGGCAGTTCATCATGGAAACGGAGCAGTTATATGAAGCGTATCAACCATTATTATTTTCGTTAGCATATAGAATCCTTGGGAGTGTTATGGATGCTGAAGATATCGTCCATGACGTATTTATATCGTTTAATAATATGGAGGACGTTCAATCTATAGAAAATATGAGAGCCTATTTATGTAAAATGGTAACAAATCGCTCAATTGACAAATTACGTTCGGCAGCACATAAACGTAACGTATATGTCGGAATGTGGTTGCCAGAGCCATTTGTGGAAGAGATTGATGATCCATCAGAGTCATTTGTAATGAAAGAATCAATTTCTACGGCATATTTATTACTTTTACAACAACTGACTGAGGTAGAGAGGGTTGTTTTCATATTAAGAGAGGTTTTTAGTTATGACTACGAAGAAATCGCTTCGATTGTAGAAAAGAGTAGTGTGAATTGCCGAAAAATCTTTCAACGTGCACGAAAAAGTATTTTAGATAAGCCGAAGCAGTCAACATTAAGTACGAAGAAGATGGCTGCTTACGTGGAGAAATTTGTATCATCATTGCAGTGTGGGGATACGCAAGGCATGTTAGAAGTTTTAAAAACAGATGCGATATTTAAAGCAGATGGTGGTGGTAAAGTTACAACTGCAATTAATCCGATTTATTCTGCAGATAAAATTATACGTTTGTTCTTTGGAATTGCAAAACGATTGCCAGAAAAGTATAGTGTTGATTTCAAAATAGTAAATGGTGCACCAGGCGTTATAGTTACAATAAATAATAAAGTGACGTATGTACTTTCATTCATATTTGAGGATGAGAAAATTTCAAACATTTATATGATGGTTAATCCAGAAAAACTTATGCACTTAAATGTAATAGTATAAAAAAGACGCATTTCTTTAGAAGTGCGTCTTTTTTTTTATTTTTCTAACATTTCAAGAGGTACATCTTTTTCGCCGGCTACCTCGAATTTAATTTCCCCGTCTTCTTCATAAATGCGTTTAATAATCGGTATAGTTATCATTAGTTTTTTATGCTGTTTACGTCTTCTAGCAGCATCTAAGTTAATCACGTTCATGTGTAAGCATCCTTTCTTACAGAAATATATAAACAAAAGAAAATGCGTCCGAAAAGGGCGCTTAGTTGAATTAGAAATACCGATTCATTTAAATGGGGTTTAGATTATCTTATAATTGAAAACTGATTGTAAAATAATGTGAATTAAATAATTGCACGTAGAAATTAACTTTACCAAAAAACGAAACAATATGCTATAAAAAATTTTAATTCTTTGTCGTATAACAGGAAAAAGGTGTGCATTTCGCATATAATGAAAAGTAGACGGGCATCATGTACTTTTTCATCATATTGCTTGGAAAGGCGATGGAGAAAATGAATACTCTAGATTCATTATTATTGCAACTTGAACAATATGGAGAAGAGCATGATCGACATAAAGAAAAAAGAGAAGAAAAATTAAGAAATATTTCTCGTGAAATGGGGCAGTTTTTATCAGTATTAGTAAAGGGCTGCAATGCAAAAAAAATTTTAGAAATTGGAACTTCAAATGGCTATTCTACATTGTGGCTAGCAAATGCGGTAGAAGAAACAAATGGAAATGTTATAACTGTAGAACTTTCTTCAGAACGGGTTGGAGAGGCACTTGGAAATTTTGAAAGGGCAAATCTTACACAGAGAATCGATATTCATAATCAAGAGGCTGGGGCATTTTTAGATTCGCAAGTAGATCGTTCATTTGATTTTATTTTCCTAGATTCAGAGCGCACGCAATACATGTGGTGGTGGGAACATATAAAACGTATTTTAGAGCCAAAAGGTTTTCTTGTAATTGATAATGCAACTTCTCATGCGGGGGAATTAGCTGGATTTATAAAGATGATTGAAGAAGACGTTACGTTTGAAACCGTGTTATTAGCTTTTCAAAAGGGAGCATTTGTTGCGCGGAAGAATAATTAGAAGTGGACCTAATATAATTATCGCATTGAAAGATAGTATATGTCAAAAGATAGAGCATTGTATGAATTTAAGAAGGTAACTAAATGGAATTTCAAATTAATAGTCAGTGGTGATAAGTAAGGTAAGCTATGAAGAATCCGTCTTCAGTATGTTGTTCTCTAGGTCTTAAGTCTGAGGAAAATAATGACGAGAACAGGTATACTTATACTATGAAACAGGGAATGACTGCATAAGCAGGTATTTCTTGAAAAATCGATTTCAAGCAAGCAAAAATGTATATGAAATACGATATATTAGATGAAATATAGTGCACGTAAATTCGCACATATAAATAAAGGAGCGATTTTGTTGACTGAACTCGAGAAAAAAGAACCTGTATCGATTGTGAAAGATAATAATGTAGAAGAAGTAGTGGATACAGTAATAAAAGATGCAGAACTTGAAGAACTGAATAAAGAAGCAGATCTTTATGTACAAAAGTTAAATAGCGAGCAAAATACAGATTTATCAAAAGTATTGTCGCAGCTTGGAGACTTAGGGGATAAAGAGCAGCAAGCGGCAGGACAAACGCTATCAGCTTTAAAACGTCCTGTGACAGCGATGATGAATGGAAAGAATGAAGAAATTCCAAATACATTGTTAGAATTACGAAAAGTGGTATCAGAACTTGATCCAAACTCATTAAAAGCAACTGGTATGAAGAAACTTATGTTTAAAGTGTTTAAGAAAAATCCGCTTGAAAATTACGTGCATAAATATCAATCTATAGATAAGCAAATCGAGGAGATTATAAGATCACTTCTCATTGGCCGTGATAACTTGCAAGAGGATACGGTTGGTCTTGAAATGTTAAAAGAGCAATCACACGATAAAATTCACGCTCTTGATAAACAAGTATACTTAGGAAGAAAACTTGCTGGTATGCTTGAAGCTGAGAAACAAAATCCAGAACGTCAAAGGGATATTCCGTTAATAAATGATGCATTAGAAAAGATACTTGTGCGTACTCGTAATATGCAACAAGCAAAAAGTGTATTATTACAATCTATCGCATCTGTAGACATCATTAAGAAAAATAATGAAAAGCTATCAGAGGCAATTCGTAATGCAATTACGATGACGCAAAACGTTATAACGGTTTCAGCTGCAATTCAGCTCGCATTAACAAATCAACGTAAAACAATTGATGCAGTTAATGCGACAAATGAAGCGATTGAATCAATGGTATTAAGCAATTCTCAAGCATTAAAACAAAATACAGAAGAAACAACAAAACTCCTTGAAAATCCTGCAATTAGCATGGATAAATTACGTGAATCATTCCAAAATGTATTTGCCGCTATTGAAGCATCTGAGAAATCGTCAGAACGTATTATTGAGTCTAGTAAGAAATTTGTAATTGAACTAGATACATTTAATGATGAGATGAAGCAGAAACTCATTCAGCGTCCAAGGAAATAACAGACTTTTAGAGGAGGTGAAAAAATGAGTTTCATTCAAGGAGTATTATTACTATTAGGATCATTACTTTTAATCGCATTTACTGTCGTTGTTTTAGTTGTATACTTCGGACGTAAACTTTATTTTTCATGGACGAAACCATATAAGAGAGCACAAGATTCCATTGAGAAATTATCAAACAAATCGACACCGTTTTTACAAGAGTTTACGCAACATCCACTCTTTTATCGCTGGATTCGTACGGAAGGAAAGAAAGAACAACATACATTGAATACTCTTTTCTGTACATCAGGTCAACGTACGAGAGAACAAGTATTTTCAATGTTACCGAAAGAAAAACAGAAAAAAGTGCATGTAATGGCAAAAACAACGAAAAAGCTTACAAATGAAGATATCGATGTGGCCGCGATGAAAGTGAAAGATTTCTTAAGACAAGAAACGCAGCAAACTGTAAAACCGACAGACTTATCGTTTTATAAATTGTATTTCTATGATCGATATCCAGATGCATTAAATACAATTCAAGCATATAAACGCTCGATTAATCCTTCACTACAAAGAACGGTTGATGACATTACAATTTCAGTATTAAATGCATTGCCGTACTATCAAGAACAACGCATGTTTGAACAACAACATAAACTTGAAACGTTCTTAATGAAAGATTTAACAGCGATGTTATCATTAGTGGTACAATTACCACCATCACAACGTCCTGAAAAAGAAGAAGAACTAAAAATATACTTGCAAAATTTCCAAAAAGAAATGGAAGTAGTAGAGCGTGATATTCGCGACTCCATTGATCATGATTTGAATGTGAAGATGAGAGCAGCGACTGAGAAGTTTAAGAATAAATAAAAAAGGCGCCTTAAAAGCTAAGTATTTCTCAGCTTTAAGGCGTTTTTTTTGAGATTTTATTTTGCCTTAACGGTAGTAAAACTAGAAGGAATGCTTTCATTATGCAATCGATCAACTGCAGTTACCACATACGTATACGTTTCTCCAGAAATAGCCGTTTTATCTACGTGAATTTCTCCAAGTTTTGTTTTTCTTACAGTAGTAAGTAAATGTTTTGGGGTTTGTATATCCACTTCATTTTTTCCATTCACACGGTAAATGGCGTAATAAGAAGAGTCATTATCTCTATTGTCAATTATTCCTACGGCAATACCTTCATCTCTTGGAATGGCACCTTTTAAAGTAGGTTGTTTTGGCGGATCATGATCAAGCCAAGGCATAGGTGGAATTAATGCAGGGTGTTTATATATGTCTTTTGAGAGTCTATCTTTAATTCCAAGTGGATTGTTATTTATATCTTTTAAACTGAAATGCATACTACCTTTTATTTGTGGATATTGATGGTTTAAAGCGATTTGCTTTGGATATTCTTCTGGCTCAGACCAAGCAGGCACAGAGTTGTTATTTATTTTATAAGCCGCTTGACCGATGTATAGGTGAATCGGTTTGTTATTTGTTTCTTTTACCCACCAATCTACTAATATATCATATGCAGCAGGTGTGAAACCTATATTCCAATATATTTGAGGTGTAATGTAGTCAATGTACCCTTTTTGTATCCACTCACGTGTGTCAGCATAAAGGTCATCGTAGTTTCTTTGACCTGCGGTTGTATTAGAGCCAGTTGGATCGTCAGCTATATTTCGCCATACACCAAATGGACTAATGCCAAATTTCACGTATGATTTTTCTTGTTTTATAGCAATATTTAATCCTTTTACAAGCTCATTTACATTGTTACGTCGCCAATCTTCTATGTTTGAAAACTGACCATTATTATACGTTTTATATGTTTTTTGATCAGGAAATTCTTCGCCAACTACCTTATAAGGGTAAAAATAATCGTCCATATGAATTGCATCAACATCATAATTTTTTACGATTTCTAAAGCGCCTTCCGTTATAAAGTTTTTCACATCTGGAATACCAGGGTTGTAATATAGCTTCCCGCCGTAAGGTACAACCCAATCGGGATGTTGTCTTGCAGGGTGATTATTTGATAATCGATTTATATCAGTGTGATTCATCGTTATTCGGTATGGATTAATCCATGCGTGGAATTCTATATTTCTTTTATGTGCTTCTTCAATCATAAATGCGAGCGGATCGTATCCAGGGTCTTTTCCTTGTGTACCCGTAATGTATTCAGACCAAGGACCGTAATTTGAAGGATAGAAAGCATCAGCAGTCGGTTTAATTTGTACAACGACTGCATTCATACCAGTGTTTTTTACATCGTCTAATAGTCTTATAAATTCTTGTTTCTGCTTTTCAATAGGTAAGCCAGTTTTTGAAGGCCAATCAATATTGAGAACAGATGCTAGCCATACAGCGCGTAATTCATGTTTTTTGTAAGTAGTATTTACTTCAGCATAAGTAGAGTGAGGGGAAATGAAAGAGAAAGGAGTAAACAATATGACGATACAGCACATCATTACTAAACGTTTCATAATCATTTATACGCCTCCCTATTATACGATTATTTAAAATAATATATGATGTTAGGTTGGCCCTGCAATTGAGAAAAATAAACATTGAAACATTAATTTAATAGGAAAAATATTTTTAGTGAAATTTACTTTCAGTATAACTAAATCGTTTCATTTCTTCATATGCTTGTTAGTAAAGTGAAACTTTCTTTCATTTGAAAGAAACAATTTATAAGTATAGGAGGATTCAATAATGAAAGTTTTATTCGTTTGTTCTGGAGGAATGTCCAGCGCAATTGTTGTAAACGCTTTAAAAAAAGAAGCAGAGAAAAAAGGTATGAACATGGAAGTGCATGCTATTGGAACAAGTGAGGTGGAGGAAGAAGTAAAGAATGGTTGGGATGTTGTAATGGTTGCACCTCAAGTTAGACATCGATTTGACGCTGTAAAAAAACTTACAGAACAAGAATCTATTCCGTGCGGTATTATTCCGCCGCAAGCATACACGCCGCTTGGTGGACCGACTTTATTAAAAACTGTAAATGAATTAATTAGTTAGGGGGAAGCGTTATGAATAAGTTTGTCACGTTTCTTGATAAAAACTTATCTGGACCGATGGCAAGGCTTTCTGAACAGAGGCATTTACAAGCAATCCGTGATGGAGTTATTTCGGCGTTACCATTTATTATCGTAGGGAGTTTCTTTTTAATAGTAGCATTTCCACCATTACCGAAAGATAGTTTCATATCAGTTTGGGCATTGAAAAATCAAACAAGTATATTAATACCATATCGTTTAACGATGTTTATTATGTCTTTATATATAGCATTTGGTATAGGATACAATTTAGCGAAAAGTTATAAGTTAGATGCTTTATCAGGGGCACAGTTAGCAGTATGCTCACTACTTTTAACATTGACGCCCGAATTAATCGATAAAAAAGGATTTATGCTTCCGATGACAAATCTCGGGGGGCATGGATTATTCGTAACGATGATCGTATCTATTTTATCAGTAGAGATTTTAAGATTTTGTAAGACGAAAAATGTAATGATTAAAATGCCAGAACAAGTACCGCCGTCTGTTTCACGTTCGTTTGAAGCACTTATACCTGCTGCATTCGTAATTATTTTAATGAGTTTAGTAACTGTCGTTTTTAGTATTGATTTACATCATGTAGTTGATAAATTAGCGGCACCGTTAGTAAAAGCTGGTGATAGTTACTTCGGTGTAATCATTCCAGTATTTTTAATTACATTTTTTTGGTCATTCGGAATCCATGGTGTGTCGGTTGTTGGAACTGTTGCCCGGCCATTATGGGAAGTATATTTAGGGAAAAATGGTGAAGCAGTTGCTAGTGGAGCAGATCAGTTGCCATTCATATCACCAGAGCCGTTATACCAATGGTTTATATGGATTGGTGGTTCTGGTGCGACGTTAGGGCTTGTATTAGCTATGATTGTATTTGGTCGATCAAAATATTCGAAAGCATTATCAAGAACTTGTATTGTTCCTGGTATTTTTAATATTAATGAACCTGTTATTTTCGGATTACCGATTGTACTAAATCCAATTTTAATTATCCCGTTTATCATTACACCACTCGTAACAGCAACTGTTGCATATTCAGCAACTGCGATGGGATTTGTAACGCCAACACATATTATGCCGCCGTGGACATTACCAGCTCCAATTGGCGCGTATTTAGCCACAGGTGGAGATTGGCGTGCAGTGGTATTAGTTTTTATAAATATAGCAATATCATTCCTTATTTACCTACCATTCTTTAAAATGTACGACAAAAACATGCTTGAAATTGAGAAAAATGGTGATGGGGAAGCTGTTAATCCGTAAGTTTTATATTTTATTTTTGAGTGATAGGCATTTTGTCTATCACTTCTTTCACATTAAGTCCAGAGAGGGTGAAATAGAATGAATATAAAATTTAGCTATAAAGGTGTATTTTTATTGTTATTTGGAGTGATATGTGCAAATTTACTTTTCGTACCTTTATTAAGAATGCTAAATCTATCACAAATGCATAGTATATGGCTCGTTACAAGCTTTGCGGCAAGTATTCTGCTTACGGTAGTTGTTTCTTTCATTGATGGATCGTTTGCATCGAAAGCACAGTTGTTTTTTAGATTTATATTGTTTTCTGTAGGTTGTACGTTGTTTACTTACATAATTGTTTTTTAGTGAATAGGGGGCATGCATATTATGTATATTGCAGGGATAATGTCCGGTACATCGTTAGACGGAATAGATGTAGCGCTCGTTCATGTAGAAGGAAACGGTGTAGATTCTAAAGTCGAACTCATTCATTTTACTACTGTTCCATTTTGTAAGGATATAAAAAATGAGATACTGCAGGCTTTATCAATTGATACATCTAATGTTCAATTGATATGCAGTTTGAACTTTAAGCTTGGTTTATGTTTTGCCAATGCTGTGGAGGAAGTTTGTAAAAAGGCTGATTTGTCATTGGAACAATTAGATTTAATAGGTTCTCACGGACAAACGATTTATCATCAGCCAAAGCAAGAAGGCAATAGTATTTCTTCGACATTGCAAATTGGAGAACCAGCAGTTATAGCATATGAAACGAACACTACGGTTATCTCTAATTTTCGAACGATGGATATGGCAGCAGGGGGACAAGGTGCACCACTTGTGCCATATTCAGAGGTCATTTTGTATCGTCATCAAACTAAAAATAGATTACTACAAAATATTGGCGGAATCGGTAATGTTACAGTAGTACCAAGTCATCTAAGTGATAAGAGTGTTATTGCTTTTGATACTGGCCCAGGAAATATGGTAATCGATGATGTATGTCAAAGATTATTTCAGTTGCCATATGATCAAAATGGTAGGATTGCAAAACAGGGAGTAGTTGTAGATGAAATTTTGACATATTGTATGAACCATCCATTTTTGAAAATGAATCCACCGAAATCAACTGGTAGAGAACAGTTTGGAGAAGAGTTTGTAAGTGAATTATTGAAGCGGTTTGAAAAGCATGGTAAAGAAAATCTTTTGACGACTGTCACGATGTTTACAGCAAGTTCAATTGTTCATCATTATAAGGAGTTTATTCTGCCGTATTATGAAATCGATGAAGTAATTTTAGGTGGTGGGGGCAGTTATAATCGTACACTTGTTGAAATGATACGAAATGGATTGAAGGAAGAAAAGTGCGCGATATTCATTCAAGAAGATATAGGCTATTCTTCAGAGGCGAAAGAAGCAATCGCCTTTGCGATATTAGCAAACGAAACGCATCATCGTAATCCGAGTAATGTGCCAAGCGCAACAGGTGCAAAGCAATCTGTAGTTTTAGGGAATATAACATTCCCTCCAATAAGATGATGAAAATGAGGCGAACATATGAAGTATATGATTGGAGTAGATGGTGGGGGCACGAAGACAGAAGCAATTGCATTTGATCAAGACGGAAACGAAGTTGTAAGAGGTACGAGTGGGTTTGGAAATATATTAATAGATTATGAAAAAGCAGTTTCGCATATTATGGAGGCGATCGATCAATGCAAGAAAGCTTTAATAGATGGGCACTGCGTTTGTATTTGTTTAGGGTTAGCGGGTATAAGTGGAGCAAATACAAATGAATTAACAGTACGTCTAAAAAAGAAGTACCAAACACAAATTGAAGTTTTAAATGACGCAATGCTTGCACATGCAGCTACTTTAAAAGGGAAGGATGGAATTTTAACGATTGGCGGTACAGGCGCAATTTGTATTGGAAAGAAAGGAGAAGTGTACGAGTATAGTGGTGGATGGGGACATATTTTAGGCGATGAAGGAAGCGGATATTGGATTGCGTTACAAGGTTTAAAGAGAATGGCAAATCAATTTGATCAAGGAGTTAGACTTTGTCCATTAAGCTTAAGGATTCAAGACGAGTTTCGACTTTTAACATCATCTCATATAAAAAGACTAGTATATAGTTCTTCAAAAGATAAAGTTGCAGCAATTGCACCATTAATTATAGAGGAAGCGAGGAATGGGAATGATGATGCACATAAAATTATTCTGCAAGCGGCTAAGGAATTAACGATAATTACGGTGAATATTTACAACAAGATGCAGTTTGATTTATCACCTTTAATTGCAGTTAGTGGTAGTATATTGTGTTCAGTACCTGAAATATATGCTGAATTTAAGAAATGCTGTGAGAAAAGTATGGGAGAAGTTATATTCGTATCACCATCAGAAATGGCAGTGAAAGGAACATATCATTTAATGAAGGGTGTATATTTTATAAAATAGAATTATGAGAATTTTTGTATGATTTGTAAAAATATGATGTTAAAATATACAAAGGGATGTAAAGCAAGAAAAAGTACAATATACATAGTCATTGAATATTGTATAAGTACTCCCATGTAGAAAGTGAATGATTACATGATTAATAGTATGCAATTTTTGTATTTGGTGGCTTCTTATTTATTTGGAAACATATTGACCGCTTATATAGTAACGAAGTGGAAACATAATGTTGATATTCGTGAAGAAGGAAGTGGTAATCCTGGCGCAAGAAATATGGGGCGCGTATATGGAAAAGGGTCTTTCGTCGCTACATTTTTAGGTGATGCGATCAAAGGGGCAATCGTAGTTTCTATTGCAAAATACCTTTTCGAAGATTCTACATTTGTAATGTTAGCTTTACTGGCTGTTATACTTGGACATATTTACCCAATTTTATTTAAAGGCAAGGGCGGAAAAGGCATTTCAACATTTATTGGAGGGTTAATTGCATTTGATTATTTGATAGCGCTTACTCTTATTGCTGTTTTCATTATATTTTATTTAATCTTTAAAGGATTTACTAAGCCCGGACTAATTACAATCGCTTGTTTACCAGTTTGCATGATTTTGTATTCTTACTCTATTGTTACGACTATTTTAAGTGTACTTATCATTGTACTTATTTTATATGTAAATCGAGAATGAAATGAACTTTTAATAAGTGGAGTTAATCTCCACTTATAATTTTTATTAAATACATAAAGGAGATACAACATGGGGTTAATTTATAAAGTTGCTGATCAAGCTTGGGAATTTGAAAGTATACATAAATTGAATTATAAAACATTTGTAGAAGAAATTCCGCAACATGAAGAAACGAAAGATCGTGTTCGTATAGATCGTTTCCATGAAGAAAATACATATTTAATTTGTTTAGATGACGATAAGTTAGTAGGTATGGTTGCATTGCGAGGAAAACGACCATTCTCGTTAAATTATAAAATTCCAAATCTAGATTTTTATTTGCAAGAACATGGAGAAAATGTATATGAAATTCGTTTACTTTCAGTAGAACGTGAATATCGAAATGGAAGAGCATTGTTAGGTTTAATTCGCTTTTTACATCGTTATTTGCTTCTAAATGGATATGAATTGGCACTCATTTCTGCTACAACACGTGAACTACCTTTATATGAGCAAATGGGATTCAAATCTTTCCATACGTTAGTTGGTACTGAAGAAGCAGCCTTCCAGCCAATGTATGTTACCCCAGCTATGTTTGAAGAGTCGAGTGTTGGGGGTATTATGACGAAAGAATATACGTTTTTACCTGGTCCAGTGGATATTGAAGAAAATGTTCGAAAGGCATTTTCTACTAAGCCTATTTCGCATCGTTCTAAGTCATTTCAAGTGACAATGGAAAATGTAAAAAGACGTTTACTGCAAATGACAAAAGCAAAACGTGTGCAAATAATGTTAGGAACAGGGACGTTAGCGAATGATGCCATTGCTTTACAGTTGAATTCTTTAAAAGGGAAAGGACTAGTTTTAACAAATGGGGAATTTGGAAATAGGTTAGTGGGACATGCAACACGTGCGCAATTACATTATGATACGCATAAAAAAGAAATGGCAGAGCCGTTTATTTATACAGAATTAGAAAAAATAATGGCAACTGGAAATTATGAATGGCTTTGGTTTGTTCACCATGAAACATCAACTGGAATGTTAAATAATTTAGAAGAACTAAACATTCTTTGTAAAAAATATCAAATGAAACTATGTGTAGATTGTATAAGCTCAATTGGAGCAATACCAATAAATTTGAAGGATGTATATTTTGCAAGTGGTGTAAGCGGAAAAGCGATTAAATCATATACAGGATTATCTTTCGTTTTTCATAACCACATTGTAAAAGTAAACGAGGCAGTACCTGCTTATTTGGACATTGGTATGTACGAAGAAAATGAAAGTATCCCATACTCCCATTCATGGAATTTAATTTATGCATTGCAAGAAGCATTGAAGCGACTTGAAGATGAAGAGGCATTTGAAAAAATAAAAGAGGCGTATGCTTATATTGAGCAAGCTATTAATACTATGGGTTTAAAGCTTGTTTCACCTAAAGATCATGCCGCTCAAATTGTTCTTACCATTCAATTAAACGAAGGGCAGTGTTCTAAGGCAGTAGGTGATGCATTAGCATTACAAGGATATATTGTTCATTATGAATCAGCATATTTACAAAAGAATAACTGGATTCAAATAGCATGTCTGAATCACTATAAAGAACGTGATATGAAGAGGATGTTAAATTGTTTGCAGATGTGTGTGTTAAAGAAAGTTCTTTTAACGTAAATGCTTGTATATTTATTATATAATTTCTACAAGGCTATGAGTCACACTTGCTAAGTGTATAGAAGTGCATTTTTTGACAAGAGTTTAAAAGAGAGCGAAAGCTCTCTTTTAAACTTACTTAAATGAATTACCCACAGATTGGAATACCGAGAACTCTCAAAGCTAGTGCTACTTGAAGAGTAATTTCCAATCTAGCAATTTCGATGCCAGCAACTGTGAGTACTAAAAAAGGTTGGCCGTTTACGAACACAATACAACTTTCCATATATACGCCTCCTTTCTAGTGATCTACTACAGTATATGAATAAAACTGTAATACGTTATAGTTGGATTTATGAATTTTATAAAAATAATAGATTTACCCTATGTTTACGAAACAAATGGAGTTTTATAGTGTTAATAATTTAATTGTTAGACAAGGAAGCATCTATAATAAGATGCTTTTTATTATATTTACGTTTCAGCGTGACAATAAATAAAGTTAATCAATGACGAATTGAGAGGGAAATATATTGATAAATATTTGTATGAGGTAAACTAAGAAGGTTTTAGAAAAACGAAAAGGAATTTTTATACTTGTAACATAAAAATTCTAGGGGGATGTTAATATGGAAAAAACTATGATGGTAGAAACAACAAACATGATGATGTCTATGGAAAAAATGATGTGTGAAATGAAGTGTATGAAAATGATGATGAATAACATGATGCAAATGGATGTAGAAATGGATAAGGCAATGATGGTGAAAATGAATGAATGTGATGAAATGATGAAGACTACTATGTCTATGATGAAAGCGATGAAAGAGAAATGTTGTTGAAGTAGCAAAGTATAGCGTAAAATGATGATGATCTTGTAAATTTAAATTAGTAAAGAGCCTGTTTTAGTTGGTAAATTAAAATAGGCTCTTTTAACTATTGTTCAAAAATAAATTGAGTTGACAAAAAAGAACTAAAAGATTATTTTAGTTCTTTTTTCTGTATTAACACTGTTCAAATCATTTGTTTAAAAGCTATAGATGATGGTTAGGCAGTGAGAAAAGACAAGTAAGAGCCTATCTTTCTTCGTTAAATGTGTACTGAAGTAAATAATGATTCCATTTTTACTTTGCTCTTTTCTCGAATTTCACTGTCCGCATGGCGCATTACAAATTTATGCGCTATAGCGATTGCTAAAACATCATCTAATAAGCCGATCCCAATAATAGCAGCTATATCTGGAATGAAGTCGATTGCTAATACGTAATAAGATAAAGCAGCTAATATTATGAATTTCGCTTTAGTAGGTAACCCTTTTTTTCTCATTGTGTAGTATAAAATAATACTTTCATATACGCTTGATTTCCCGAGGTTTGCTGAGCTTTTTTTGAATTTTTTCCAAAGTGTCTGTTTCTCCATATAAACACTCCTTTTCCAAAAAATAGATTTTTTAAAAGGATGGACAAAGAAGCGGAAGAATAATCAATTTTATTGTTTTTTCTTATTGTATATTTCGATATTTATAAGCGAATACCTGTTCAAAATAAAACAATGCTTGTTAAGCGGATACGAATATGGAGATGGATGAAGAGAAAATCTGTTTTGGAAAGCAAATAAGTTTCCGATAGAGGTTTCAATGAATTATTTGCGTTCTGCAACGAAGGCAGAAAAAACTTTTGATTTCTTAATACCAGCTATCTTGACAATAATTATTAGATTGATGAATCCGAATACAACAATAACATTGAAAGGAATTAAGGATATAAATAATCAATCACTTACATTCATTCCAATTTTAGCTGGTTTTAATATAGCTAATTACCTCGTTCCTTATGATTCTAGTACTTGCTGGTTCATTTGCTACAAGTATTTTTGCGGATAGAACGTTTTTTATCCCTAATTTACCAAAACAATCATATCGTTTTTGCATAGGTGTTTATGAGGGCGTAGTAGCTCATAGTACAGCGACTTCTGAAATATTCAAAAGTATGAATCTCGTACATGAAGAAACGCATTTGTTCAATATGCTGTTGATTGAGATGAAACAATCCAAATCGCTAATATAAAATACATTGCATATGGCGGTGGACCTGCTGCTAATAAACGATTTGTACATGTAGAGTTATGTGAAACAGCAGACCATACAAAGCTCGAGCGTTCATATGAAAAATACGTAAAACTTTTAGCGGAAATCTTAAAAGATAACAAGTTATCTGTAGGAAAAGGATTGTGGATTCACTACGATGTGATTAAATACCTTGGCGGTACAGATCATGAAGATCAACTTGATTATTTAAAATCTCATGGGGGATCAGGAGCTCAATCCCGTGCTGATGTACAACGCGCATACAATAATTCTAGTGTGGATGTTTCTGTACCTGAAAGCCACCTAAACCAACAGAAGTACCAACAGCTGTAACCGATGGTATAGCTTATATTAAAGGCTACAACGTTAATTTACGTAAAGGACCAGACACAAGCTATTCTAAGATTCGTCAACTAAATAAATCAGAAGCTTATGTTGAATGGGGCGAAAAGCCTGGTTGGTTAAACCTTGGTGGAGAGCAATGGATTAAGAACAATCCATCCTATGTGAAGTTTAGTAAGAAAAGTACAGTAGATTCTTCTATTGTAGGAAAGCGTGTTGTTTCTAAAGTTAATATTCTACGTTTCTATGATGCTCGATCTTGGCAGGATAAAGACGTGGATGGTTTTGTAGATGTAGGTGAACTATTTACAATTTTTAGGAAGTTAAATATGGAAGGTTCAGTACAATTTAAGGCGCACAATAGTATAGGGAAAACATATTATATTACGATCAATGAAGTTTATGTATTTGTAACTGTATTACTACAGTATAGTACACTCATAGGAGGTAGTTATGTGTTTGATAAAAATGAAATACAAAAGATAAATGGGATACTTCAAGCTAATGCATTAAATCCAAATTTAATTGGCCCTACACTTCCCCCAATCCCACCATTTACTTTACCCACAGGTCCAACAGGAGGGACAGGCCCAACGGGAGTAACGGGTCCAACAGGAGTAACGGGTCCAACAGGAGTAACGGGTCCAACGGGAGTAACGGGTCCAACGGGGGTAACGGGTCCAACAGGAGTAACGGGTCCAACGGGTCCAACAGGAGAGACAGGCCCAACAGGAGGAACTGAAGGTTGTCTTTGTGATTGCTGTGTTTTACCTATGCAAAGCGTTTTACAACAACTTATTGGAGAAACTGTTATTCTTGGCACTATTGCAGACACACCCAACACGCCCCCGCTTTTCTTTCTATTTACTATCACTTCTGTGAATGATTTTTTAGTTACAGTTACAGATGGCACCACAACCTTTGTGGTCAATATATCTGATGTAACAGGGGTAGGTTTTTTACCACCAGGACCACCTATTACATTACTTCCACCTACCGATGTAGGATGCGAGTGTGAATGTCGTGAACGACCAATTAGACAATTACTGGATGCGTTTATCGGATCTACAGTAAGTCTTTTAGCAAGTAATGGTTCTATTGCAGCAGATTTTAGCGTGGAACAAACAGGACTTGGGATAGTACTAGGGACATTACCTATAAATCCAACTACAACCGTTAGGTTTGCAATTTCAACTTGTAAAATTACAGCTGTGAATATAACCCCTATTACGATGTAGTCTATTTCTTTCAGAAGTATCTGTTGCTACTCGATAAGAAAAGCACAGTTTATTTGTCCACCTTGAAAACGTATTGTTTTCAAAGTGGACAATCTACGTTTCTAGGATGCTCCATCTTGGAAATATAAAGATGGAGCTGGTTCTGTAGATGCAGGGATTTATGATTGATGCAAAAGTGAGTGTCAATGGTTCGCCACAGTACAAAGCACACAGCAGTAAAGGGAAAACATACTATGTTGTTGCAAATGAAGCCTATTTATTCATCTAACGCACTATACCTTCATGAGTAATTAACCATGCCCCCTTATTCTTTCTATATCCTTCATTTGTAAAGTTCTTACTACTATATTATTGGCGTACAATATATGGCTAAATGTATCTAAATGGTTTTCTAAACGTACAAAATTCCCAAATTGATATGGTAAGGCTATAAAAATTATAATGAAAAATAATAAATATCTCTAATGCACTATTAGGATTTTTCCATTTTATATTGCAAACCATCTTTCTGAAAGATAAGCTCATATGCTAAATCAAAATGAAGGTTATATAATGCTTTCGTATTACATATTAAATTGTAGAACTTAGTTCCTTGATGTACATATTGGTGTAATTTATTTTGAATTGGTGAAACAATGATTTTTAAAATTACGTTAATATCTTCATTAAAGAAGTTATAGGAGGGAATAACTTGGGCTCATTATTTGATGTAATAGCAGATGTTATTTTATTTTATCCTCGAAATGATATGAAATTAAAACATTATATCGCAAAATTAAGTGAATTAGAGTGGTTTCGAAGGTTACACGAAGATCCGAAGTATACAAGTTTAATTTGGAGTAATAGAAAAATTAAAAAGTATATTTTGACTTCTGCAAATATAGAAGCATTAATAAAATCCGAGAAAAAACAAAAAGAATTTGTTCATCTAGTACAGGATGAATATAAAAAAAGAAGATAAGAATTTTTTTATTTTTCATATTTGGCGAAACAAATGGTACAATGAAAGCTAGTGTGAAAAATAAGGAAAAGAAGTGGTCTATTTGAAAAACTTTTTAGAATTAGGAATTAGTGAAACTTTTAATCATACATTACGTGAAAATGGAATTACAGAAGCAACACCGATTCAGGAGAAGGCAATTCCTGTTATTATGTCAGGTAAAGATATTATTGGGCAGGCGAAAACAGGAACGGGTAAAACGTTAGCATTCGTGTTACCGATTTTAGAAAAAATCGATCCAGAGTCTAGTGATGTTCAGGCTTTAATTGTTGCACCAACAAGGGAACTAGCACTGCAAATTACAACTGAAATTAAAAAAATGCTTGTTCAAAGAGAAGATATTAATGTACTAGCGATATATGGCGGACAAGATGTAGCACAACAATTGAGAAAATTAAAAGGTAATACACATATTGTTGTAGCGACACCAGGACGATTATTAGATCATATACGACGTGAAACAATTGATTTAAGTAATCTTTCAACGATTGTACTAGATGAAGCAGATCAAATGCTTTATTTCGGATTCTTATATGATATTGAAGATATTTTAGATGAGACACCTGATAGTAAACAAACGATGTTATTCTCAGCAACGATGCCAAAAGATATTAAAAAATTGGCGAAACGTTATATGGAAGAGCCGCAAATGATTCAAGTACAAAGTGAAGAAGTAACGGTAGATACAATTGAGCAGCGTGTCATTGAGACGACAGATCGTGCAAAGCCAGATGCACTTCGTTTTGTTATGGATCGTGATCAGCCATTTTTAGCAGTTATTTTCTGTCGTACAAAGGTTAGAGCAAGTAAGCTTTATGATGATTTAAAGGGACTTGGTTATAATTGTGCTGAACTTCATGGTGATATACCTCAAGCGAAACGTGAAAGAGTCATGAAGAGTTTCCGCGAAGCTAAAATTCAGTACTTAATTGCGACTGATGTAGCAGCTCGTGGACTTGATGTAGATGGTGTAACGCACGTATTTAACTTTGATATCCCTGAAGATGTAGAAAGTTATATTCACCGCATTGGCCGAACAGGACGTGCAGGTGGATCAGGTCTTGCAATTACGTTCGTTGCCGCGAAAGATGAAAAACATTTAGAAGAAATTGAAAAAACGCTTGGTGCACCAATACAAAGAGAAATAATCGAACAACCGATGATAAAAAATGTAGATGAAAATGGAAAACCGGTACAAAAGCCGGCTCCAAAGAAATCAGGTCAATATCGTCAAAGAGATAGCCGTGAAGGTTCAAAAAGTGGTTCAAGACGCGATTCGGGAAATAACTTAAGAAGTGATTCAAGAAATAATTCGAGAAATGAAAACAACCGATCATTTAATAAGCCAAGTAATAAGAAAAGTAGTACAAAGCAAGGTCAGCAAAGACGTGGCCGTTAAATCTTAAAATAGTAATCGGGATAAAGAGGGTTGTTATTATTTGTCGATAAGTTGATAAATAATAACAATCACCGATAAAATTTCAGATATGATTGTAAATCATTTTATTTATTAGATAGACAAAAAAGAGTCGCGAAAAATTGCGGCTCTTTTTTGTTCTTTATTTTGAAATTAGTATATACACGATAAGTTCGATTTATGAAGCAATTTAATTTCATTTACCGTAATAAAAGTAATTTTAAACATTTATTAAGAAAATAAAAAATGTTTGCGGAGCTCCTTTATTAATGGGGAGCTTTTCTTTTGTTTAAACTATCTGACGTGTTATTATAAAATTATTCTGAATTTTTAACAGGAGGCGTTTTAATGAAAAGTGAAACGTTACATACACAAGAAGATATTTTGAAGATGATGGATACTTTATTAAGACCCGCAGTACCATTTTGGAATGAATTTTACACGAATAGAGAAAAAGATGTTCCGTTTTTTGAAAATGTTCCAGATGAGAATCTAGTTTCGTATATACAAAAAGAGAGTGTTTCAAAAGGGAAAGTATTAGAACTTGGATGTGGTCCAGGAAGAAATGCAATTTATTTAGCGAAACAAGGGCTTGATGTAACAGCCGTAGATTTGTCTATAGAAGGAATTAATTGGGCCAAAGAGAGGGCGTTAGAAAACGGAATAGAAATACAATTTGTTTGTGAATCGATTTTTAATTTGGATTTTCAAGATGAATATGATTTTGTATATGATTCCGGTTGCTTGCATCACATTCCACCACATAGAAGAATGAATTATGTTGATCTAGTTAAAAACTCATTAAAATCGGGTGGTTATTTCGGATTAACATGTTTTGCAGCAGGTGATTTGAATGAGCGAAATGGATCGGAAATAACGGACTGGGATGTGTATAGAGGATGGAGTTTGCAAGGTGGTCTTGCATATTCAGAAGAAAAGTTAAGAGAGATATTTAAAGAATTTGAAGTAATTGAAATTAGAAAAATGAAGCAAATTGAACAACCAAATAATATGTTTGGAGAATCATTTCTTTGGACAGCATTATTTAAGAAGAAATAAAACATAGATAATTGACAAACTCATCGTTTTTATAGACAATACACTTATAAGAATGTACGTTCGGTTTCATTGTCCGATGTATGTTTTGCATAAATACATAACAAGGGGATGTCTCTAAATGGGTAACACAAATCAAAAAATCACTACGTTTTTAATGTTTGAGGGCAAAGCTGAGGAAGCAATGAATTTTTACACATCGCTATTTAATCAATCAGAAATTGTAAGTATCTCTCGTTATGATGAGAATGGACCAGGTAAAGAGGGAACTGTAATTCATGCAACTTTTACGCTAAATGGACAAGAGTTCATGTGTATTGATAGTTATGTAAAGCATGATTTTACATTCACTCCAGCTATGTCTCTTTATGTAACTTGTGATACGGAAGAGGAAATCGAAACAGTTTTTAATAAACTAGCACAAGATGGAAAAGTTCTTATGCCTTTAGGTTCATATCCGTTTAGTAACAAGTTTGGCTGGTTAAATGATAAGTATGGTGTGTCTTGGCAGTTAACTCTTGCTGGAGATGAATAATTAAAATAATATGGTGATATTAATGTTATAAAAAATAAAAGGGATGATACAAGATAAATATGTATCATCCCTTTTATTTTTTGTTTTACAACCGTCATCGGTTGTATTTATAACGACTTTAGGGGTGCTTTTTAAGTTTTTTATATAATATAAAACTGCTAATTTAATTTTTCAGCTTATCTAGTAATTGAATTCATTAACTGGAAGAAGTATTCAGGCTTATAAGTCTTATTTAGGTTATACCATGAATGTAACGTATCTGGTGCAAATACATCAATTTTTTTCAATACTTCCATTGCAAATTCCAGAGGAGCTACTCCTGATGCAGTAATCAAATTTTCATCACATACTGCAGGTTCCATCTTATAAAGTTGTTCTCCTTTATAATTAGGACAAACCATTTTAATATATTCTAAATCATTGCTTGTATGTTTTCTAGAATCTAGGTATCCAAAATTCGCTAACCCCTCAGTTGCACCACAAATGGCAGCAACAATAGTGCCGAGTTTTAACGCTTCACCAATTTTTTTTAAGATAGGGTGATGAATGCTTTCCCCCCAAGTAGTCCCTCCAGGTAAAACTAAAAGATCGTTACTCTCAAGAGTACATTCATCCAGGGAAATATCTGGCTTTATGCTCAGTCCTCCCATCGTAGTAATAATTTCATTATTAGCTCCTACTGTAACTACCTTTAAAGGGGCTAACTCTTTTTTGAAATATCTTCCTGAGTTTAGTTCTGCAATTAAATGTCCATATTCCCAGTCTGACATCGTATTAAATACATAAAGATAAACTTTTTTTGTTTGCATACAATAACACTCCAATCACAATTGAGTTTTTCAAAAAAATTAATAAATAAATTTTACAATATTTATTATTTGAATTTAACCTATTTCCTTAAGAATTCTTTAAAAAATAATTTGGATACTTTATTTGAAGGTATGGTTTACGAATTAAACAACCTTCAAAAAATATAATAGTTGAAATTTATTGGTTTTAGAATGAAGAAATTAGGCTCAATATACCAACTTAATTATTCATAATTGAGTTGTGGTATAATTTACATACAGGGGGAAAGTAGATGACACAACATAAAGAAGAGCAAATGAATGAGGCATTAGCATTATTTTACTTTGCATATAAAACTTTTACAGAAAAACCAGATGAAATAATAAAAGAGTATAGTATACAGCGTGTACATCATAGAATTCTGTTTTTTATCGCTCGTTTTCCAGGGCTTAGTGTAAATGAACTGCTATCACTTTTAGAAATAAGTAAACAAGCTCTTCACGGACCGTTGCGCCAACTGTTAGATAAAGGACTTATTGAGAGTAATGAAGCTGCACATGATCGTCGTGTGAAACAGCTGTCTTTAACAGAAGAAGGAACAGACTTAGAGAAAAAACTGAGCGATGTTCAAAGAGAACAAATGGGAGCTATTTTCTCACAGTTTGGCGAATCATGTGAAGAAAATTGGCATCAAGTTATGAATGAAATGGCAAATAGCCGTTCAGGATTTGATGCATGGACGTCTAAGCGTGAAATACCAGTAGAATAAAAGATAGAAACAGTATCTTGTTTTGTAGTTTGGAAAATCATAAATTTTTATCTGTATATTTGGCAACTATGGATAAAAAATTCACATTGCCAAAAACTTTATATGTGTACGTATTGAAATTTTAAAATTCATATTTCCGAGAGGGGAATTATAATGATAAAACTTGTACTCATTCGTCACGGACAAAGTTTGTGGAATCTTGAAAATCGATTTACAGGATGGACAGATGTGGATTTATCAAAGAATGGATTAAGTGAAGCGAGAGAAGCAGGAACAATATTAAAAAAGAATGGATATACATTTGATGTTGCGTATACCTCGGTACTAAAACGAGCAATTCGTACATTATGGATTGTACTGCATGAAATGGATCTCACTTGGGTCCCTATACATAACTCATGGAAGTTGAATGAACGCCACTATGGTGCACTACAAGGATTGAATAAAGACGAAACTGCAAAAAAATATGGAGATGAACAAGTTCATATTTGGAGAAGAAGTATAGATGTGAGACCGCCTGCACTTACTGAAGATGATTCTCGATATGAGGCGAACAATCCAAGATATAAAACGTTAAAAAAAGATGAATTCCCATTGACTGAATGTTTAGAGGATACGGAGAAAAGAGTAGTTGATTATTGGCATTCAGAAATTGCACCGTCATTAAAAAGTGGTGAAAAAGTAATTATTTCATCGCACGGTAATACAATTCGTTCGCTAGTGAAATACTTAGACAACCTTTCAAGTGATGGTGTGGTTTCATTAAATATTCCAACTAGCATTCCGCTTGTTTATGAGTTAGATGAAAAATTACGTCCGATTCGTCATTATTACTTAAGTATGGATGGAGAAGTACCTGAAGGGGAAATTCCGAAACATATATCTTTTTAACATGAAAATTTGAAACGCATGCTTGTCTACATATACAATGTAGATTCATGATAAAGTGAAACTTTAATCAGTGGAGGGTGTTCATCCCGCACTGATTATTAGCCTTCACCAATCGGGCTTTTATGGGCAGTTGATCCCTCACCTAACGTCTTTGCTTTCGCTGAATTTTGAGGTGGGGGGGTCTTACTGCCCGTTAATGCGGGATAAAAGACGTGGCCTGCTTCTAATGTATATGCGATGTTGCTAACTTTAGAAGGTTGTCCACGTCTTTTGTCATAAAGAGAGCTGTTTGTGCATGTAATGGTATCGTGAGTAGTTTTGGAATGGAGGGTGATGTGATTGACGATCTCTAACATTCGAATTGGCTTATTTATTTTAGCAATCGTCTTTATTGTTCTTGTTTTCTTTTATTGGAGAAATGAAGAGTTGTACGAGGAGAAGAAACAACGAATTCGAAAAACGTGGTACGGTTTGTTCATAACATCAGTCACAGTTTATTTCACGATAAAAGGAATAGATTTAACCCTCTGGAAAAATCTTTTAATGTTTACTGCGATGGTAATTTTCGTTGATATTGCATTCATTTTGACACCAAATATTTCAGAAATATGGGGCGCAAAATTCAGCGATATTGGAAAGACGGTCCAATCAATTAAAAGGTCATTAATTGCTTCAAAAGCAAGAGGAGAAATATATACGACAATTATTCAAAATGTGAATCCAACAGCCTTTGGGACAATGGAATGGCAAATGGAAGAGGAATATACAAAAAGCTTAAACGCATTTTTAGATTCATATGGGGAAAAGATTGGTGCGAAAATTGTTGTATTTGAAGCGGTGAAGGAATTAAATACAAACTTTCGTGGTATCCGCTCTCAATTTAGTATTATTGTTCCATTAGAACACATCGAGCAATTGAATGAGCAGAAAGCGGTGCAAGTAGAAAATGTCGGAATTATACCAGCAAAAATAGTTAGTGATGTTTTCATTGTTATTGATGGGAAGAAAAATAACCTTCAAGATCGAGATTTTGAAAATGTATATAATTTAACAATTCATCATAGTTATTTTAGTAAATAAGGACAGAATTTTTTTCTGTCCTTTTCACCTATACATAAAGGGAGAACAAATTCAGACAAGCTTGTATAAAATTGGACAATCATTCCTACACTAGCACGTAGAGGTGATTGTAGTGATAAAAGATTATGACAATGATTTTTTTAAAGAAGATAATGAAGATACAACAGATTTCTCTTTAATAAAAGGAGATACTTTGCAGCAAGTAGAAGAGTTAGAAGAAGAATTAAAAAGAAAATGATACGTGTACACTCTGTCTGCATTTGCTATATAATATAAATAAAAGGTTGTATCTTTTTGAAAAGGGGGAGAAGAGATGGCAGAAGTAAATGCTCAAAAATCTTCGTTTTTTAAAACTAAAAAAGAAGAATCAAATACAGATTTCTCTCTTGTGAAAGGTGCATTAACAGAAAATATAAATCGTTTAGAAAAACTTATGGATAGTAATAGTTCGAAATATGCTCGAGTGAAAAAATAAAGGAAAATGCATAAGAGCATTTTCCTTTATTTTTTATTTTGCATTAAACTTTTCTTTTACTTTTAAAGGTAAATCCGCTTTTTGAATTTCTTCATAGGATTTTACTTCAATCGATGATATTTCATTTTTATCTTTATTTTCTTGGTCTACATACATGCACAAAAATGCCTTTTCATTTAATTTTTGATCGTTTGATTGTTTTTTACTTCTAAATGTAATTTGTTTTCTTACTCCATCTTCATCATATGCCGGCAATGTGTAGTTCCGTAAGTTCCTACCTTCTATCTTTTCAATAAACCCTTCACCTTTTATCTGTACGTAATATACATCCTTACCGATTCTATTTAGAGAAGCTCTTTCGCACCCGATAGTTAAGTTGCAAAATAATAAACTTAGTGTAATAACAGATGAAATTTTTTTCATTTTCATTTATATACTTTAAATTAGGTATTTAAAGTATACGGTTATTTTTTTAATAGAAAAATCGATTTTGATTACAGCACTCTTACAATCTTGTAAGAGTATAGCTTTTTTATACTAAATTAAAAAATATAAGGATGGAATGAATAGGTTATAATGAATTTTTGAAATCTTAAAATAAAAGTAAAATAATGAATCATGGTATAATAATAAAGGACGTACATATTATTTTGTCAATTGGAGAGGAGCTTAAAAATGTATTCTACTTTAGAACAATTAACAAAGCACCCTGTATTTTATCATTTTGCAGAAATTTCAAAGATTCCTAGAGGATCAGGTAATGAAAAAGAAATTAGTGATTACTTAGTGAGTTTCGCAAAGGAACGTAATTTAGAAGTTATTCAAGACGAAGCGTTAAATGTCATTATAAAAAAAGAAGCTACTTCTGGTTATGAGAATGTTCCAGCTATTATCATTCAGGGGCACTCTGATATGGTGTGTGAAAAAAACCAAGCGACAGTTCATGATTTTGAGAAAGATCCAATTGAATTAAGAATTATTGGAGATATGTTATATGCAAACGAAACTACTTTAGGTGCTGATAATGGTATTGCCGTTGCATATGCATTAGCATTATTAGATTCAACAGACATCCCACATCCAGCTTTAGAAGTTGTTATTACAACTGAAGAAGAAACGACAATGGGCGGTGCATTCGCTGTTGATTCAAATCATTTTGACGGAAAAATATTTATTAATATTGATTCTGAAGAAGATCATAAATTACTAGTGAGTAGCGCAGGTGGTGCGAAAGCAGTTGAAACGATTTCAGTGATTTGGGATGAAGCGTCAGTAGATATGGACACATACCGACTATATGTTGGGGGACTTAAAGGTGGACATTCTGGTTTGGAAATTGATAAACAACGCGGTAATGCGAATAAAGTATTAGGACGAGTTTTACGTGATTTATCACTTCACATTCAGTTTAATATGAGTGAAGTTCATGGCGGCTTAAAAACAAATGCAATTCCGCGTGAAAGTGTAGCTACAATTTTATTACGTGCAGAAGATGTACAGCAAGTAGAAGAAAAACTAAAATCATGGACACGTATGTTACAAGAAGAGCTACGTGCTGTTGATCCGGATGTTCATGTTTCACTTACAAAAGTAGAAGAAAAGGCGGAAAAAGTCTTTTCTAAAGAAACGCAAAAACAGCTTATTTCTTCATTATTCTTAATTCCAAATGGTATACAAAGTATGAGCATGGATATTAAAGGTCTTGTAGAAAGCTCAACTAATTTAGGAGTTATTCAAACACTGCAAGATGAGATTAAACTACGAAGCGAAGTGAGAAGTTCTGTAAGTAGCTTAAAACAACATATTGTAGATGAAATTAAGTATATTGCGGAATTAGTAGGGGCAACATTTGAAAAAGAGTCTGAATATCCAGAGTGGCCATATAATCCTAATTCGCCTATCCGTAATTTATTCGAAAAAGTACACCAAGAAAAATACAGCAAAGATGCTGAAATCTTTGCAGTACATGCAGGAATTGAGTGCAGTGTATTTGTTCAAAAAATGCCTGAGTTAGATGCTATTTCATTCGGTCCAGATATCTTTAATGTTCACACTCCAGATGAACATATTAGTATTTCTTCTGTTGTGAATAATTGGGGATTTTTCGTTGATGTAATGAAGGGAACGAAAGAATTAGCTAAGTAATAAAAGACGGAATAAAAAGCAGCCTAAATTTATAGGTTGCTTTTTTGTATAGAATTTTATGTGAAGCAAAATAATGGCCAAGAAATTTACCTATTGTTGATTTAAAATAAAGTTTGATAAAAAGATCTATTTTGCAGAGTATCTCTTTCTTCAACAATCGGGCCATTTAATTGAATAAGACTACACAAAAAGTCGCTTTCCCTTACCTAAGGAAAGCGACTTTTTAGATTGGTTTTCCCCTTATTATCAAGCTTTTTACTTTAAGTTCCTTTGACTAATAAGGTTTACTTCAGTAAAATAAGATATATTATATTTGTTGAATAGGTTCTCTTTAAAGACAAGAAAAGTAGGTGAACAAAGTGGGGAAATATCAATTGGATTACAAAGGTCAGGCAGCTGTGGCAAAGTTTCATGAAAAACAGACGCCTGCCAAATTTGATAAAAAGCAGCAACTTGAAAAATTGCGTGCGGAGTATTTGAAAAAGAAGCAAAAACAAACAGATAAATAATACGTTATGTTTTTCTGAATTTTCTTTATGTAATGCAAACAAACACAAGAAAATAGGTAAGTTATTCATCGTTCAAATATATACAGGCTATTTTTTCAAACCTCTTACTTAATGAACTAAAAAGTCGATTCCTTGAGATGGAAATCGGCTTTTTTAATAAGTGACATTTCCTTAGCGTTGTAAATAAGCATTTTCCTGACGCTAGCCCAAGAAGTAATTGAGGATAATGTATCTACCACAGTTGGGCGCTTTAATTGAGTAAGGTTCACAAAAATTATCAAACTTTTTTATAAAAGGATGATTCAATTGAATATAGAAAAAGCGTGTTTTGATCAATCTTTTTTCAAAACACGCTTTTTCTATTCGCTCTTTTATCAAGGTTTATTAAGTTAATTTAATCAAACTTTATTCAAAAGCTAAATCTATGTAAAAGTTCTACTGTAATATTATACCCCCCTTGATAAGGAGAAAGTATTACTACACAAGTGTCATGTGAATTTCATGTACCGTAATTTAAATAAAAAAATAAAGAGTTTCAAAAAAATATAAAATGGTTTTCTTGTCCGCATTCTCGGATTTATTATAACTTGGTTAATTTGACTTGTGTAATTTATTACGTTATGATTTTTCATTATAACTGAAAGGCTTGAAGATAATGATTCGTCGTTTGAAAAAGTTTAAAAATGTCGCTGTCGTATTAAGCTTCTAAGTAAATTGCAAAAATCTACAATACTTAGAAGCGAGGAATATAGTTATGAAGCATCCATTATTTAATCATTGGTCTGAAACAAAGTATTTAAAAGATATAGTAACAAATCCACTCATTGAAGTAGGAGAGTACTCCTATTATTCAGGGTATTATGGAAATCAAAATTTTGAAGATGGTTGTGTAAGGTATTTATGGGGCGATGCTAAGTCCCAAACACTTTTCAATCCAATTGAACAGATGGGTTGGCATCTTGATAAGCTCATTATTGGAAATTATGTTTGTATTGCAAGTGGCGTTATCATTTTAATGGGTGGTAATCATAATCATCACTCAGAATGGATTACAGTGTATCCATTCGCTGAGCAAATCGGACAATCTTATGAACCAAAGGGTGATACAGTCATTAAAAGTGATGCCTGGATTGGTATGAATGCTACAATAATGCCTGGCGTTACAATCGGTGAAGGTGCAATCGTTGCGGCAGGATCTGTCGTATGTAAAGATGTTCCGCCATATACAATAGTGGGCGGTAATCCTGCTAAGGAAATAAAAAAACGATTCACTGATACAGAAATTAATATGCTAATGGAAATGCGTTGGTTTGATTGGGATAGAGAATTGATTGAGAAGGCAACTCCTCTTTTATCTAGTCCAGCCATTGAACCAGTATTTACTTTTTATAAAAATGAAGTGAAAAATAAATAAATCAGCTAGAGAAACTACATCCTAAATAGGGTGTAGTTTTTTATTATTTGTAATAGAAACAATTATGAAATAATCTCCCCATTATGGTTTAGTTTTTATAAATTATCTTAAGAAAAATTAAGAAATATAACCAGTAGTTCTTAATATGTTTTATTTATAATTCAAATGATTGAACAAAATTGTTTCTTCATTTTCCCTGCAAGGTTTTCCATCACGAAGTATTCGCCAGGAAGTAGAAAAAAGGTAGCTCATATATTAGAAGTTTCAGCGATATTCCAAAAGTATTCACCTGAAGTATTTGGTGGACAGCAACATGTGTACTTGTGCATGAGCCGGCCATTATACAGTTTATAAAATCTGCAACAATGATTCTTTTTTTGAGATAGCGAAAATGGATTTTTTTATGCAATTCATTTTGTTTTCTTAACAAAATACCTAGTGCTTTCTTATCTTAACGGGGAACAATTTTATTACTTAGATGGTCTATTACGTGTATTCCTAAAAATGGATGTCCAAATTGAATACAATATATCCCGTTTGATATATATTTTTATGTATTGCAAAAATATGAAAGGACTTATTATTTTGAAAAATAAAAGGATATATATTGGTGGGGTACAAGTTTAATACTTTTACAGATGAGGCATTGCAAGTGGAAACGAAAAAGAAACAACTCAAACAGTAGCTTATCAATCATACAAACGTAGGAGGATATATATGATAAAACCAGTTGTAGACGTAAAAAACATTCAAAAAGTGTACGGTAAAAAAGGTGAGAATCAATCACACGCATTAAAAGGTGTTTCATTCTCGATTCAAGAGGGGGAGTTTGTAGGAATTATGGGGCCATCTGGTTCTGGCAAAACAACATTATTAAATGTAATTTCGACTCTTGATAAAGCGACGGGTGGCGTTATTGAAATTGCAGGAACGGATATTACGAAAATGAAGCAAGGTGAGCTTTCTGATTTCCGTTCGCAAAAGTTAGGATTCATTTTCCAAGACTTTAATTTATTAGAGAATTTATCTATTTACGAAAACATTGCACTTCCACTTTCCCTTCAAGGTGTCCCATCACGAAATATTGGGCCGAAAGTAGAAAAGGTAGCTGATATGTTAGGAATTTCAGCAATACTTCAAAAGTATCCATCTGAAGTATCTGGTGGACAGAAACAGCGTTCAGCAGCAGCACGTGCGTTAGTGCAGGAGCCTGCAATTATTTTAGGGGACGAGCCAACAGGAGCTCTTGATTCTAAAAATGCAACTAGTTTACTTAATGCAATGACAAATTTAAATAAAGAACAAGGCGTATCGATTATGATGGTTACGCATGATCCATACAGTGCAAGTTACTGTCAGCGTATTTTATTCATTCAAGATGGTGAGTTATATAAAGAAATTTACCGTGGTGGTAAACGTGAAGAGTTTTATAAAGAAATTTTAGACGTGCTTGCAGATTTAGGCACACAAAAAGCGTAAGAAAGGAGGTTTGGGCATGTTGTTTAAACTTTCGATGTCAGGGTTGAAAAGTAAGTTACAAGATTATATTGTATTACTTATTGGTCTTATTGTATCTATTTCAACTTTTTATATGTTTCAAACGCTATCACTAAATAAAGCGTTCCTTGAATCCAATGCAAATGTTGGTCCTATTGTATTAATATTTCAAATAGGTTCCTCTTTATTAGCGATTGTAACATTTTTTTACATTATGTATGCAAACTCTTTCTTATTATCTCTTCGCCAAAAAGAGTTTGGTATGTATATGATGTTAGGAGCAAAAAAATATAAAGTTACATTACTAATGTTCCTTGAAACAATCATATTAGGTGCGGCGTCACTTGTGATTGGGATTACAATTGGTGTAGGACTTGCAGAAGGTATCGGGCAGTTATTAATGAAACAATTGGAGTTAACTGGAGAAGGTTACCAAGCTTTCTACATTCCGTCTATGGTCGTTACTTGCATCTTCTTCTTTGCATTATTTGTACTATCAGCAAGTATGAATAGTATTAAATTGTCATGTATTTCTGTATTACAGCTTGTACATGCAGATGCACAAACAGAGCGTGTCGCGGTAAAAGGAAAAATGACAATTGTAGTTGCATTACTTGGTCTGATTTTGTTAGGTATTGGTTATGCATCATTGCTCTATATACCACAGGCAAAAAATCTAGGAACCGTTCCTACATTAATGGCTCTTGGATTAATCGCAGCAACTGTTAGTACTTACATGTTGTTTGGATCACTTCTCCCAGTCATGATAAAAAAAATAAAAAGTAATAAAAAGCGTAGTGAAAAAGGGCTTAATGCTTTTACCTTTGCTCAATTAAACTTCCGCATTAATGGCTTAACAAATGTGCTTGCGACGGTAGCAATCTTAGTAGCCCTTGGAGCAGGTGGAATTGCGTGTGGTATGGCATTTAAAAATGACGTTTTAAAGCAGACTGATAAAGGAACAATTTACGATTCGGTAGTTCATAATCCAACAGCAGAAGAAAAGAACATTTTGAGTAGTATTTTATTTCAAGAGAAACTTGAATATCGTTACAAAGTAGATGATAAGTATGTTTATTATATAAAAGAAGAGCTAGAGAACAATCGTCCTTTAGTAAAAGATAGAAAAAATGAGAAGATAATGAAAGTTTCAGAAGAGATTCCCATGGATGCATTTGCATTGTCAAGACAATGGGGTAAAGAGGATGCAGAATCAAAACAATGGAGAGAAGCTTTCGAAACAATTCAGCCAAATTATATACATCCTGATCATAAAATAAAAATTGTAGATCAAAACATATACGATAGTATGAAAGATACAGAAAATACGGTGTTTATTGGGAAAACAGATGTTTTTGGAGCATACGTAAAAGAATGGAAAAAAATTGATGAATTGCAGGTAGTTAAATATAAAAATGTGAAAGTGGAAGAACTGGATAGTAAGTATCAAACATATAAGGCGAATCAAAGTTTTTCCAGCGGACTAATGTTTATGGGGTTCTTCGTTGGAATTGCGTTTTTAGCAATGATGGCAAGTTGCTTAATGTTTAAAATTCTATCTGGCGCATCTAAAGATAGTATACGTTATCAAATGCTTCGTAAAATTGGTGTTCGCCGGGAATTATTAACACAATCGATTTATAAGGAGTTATCCTTCGTATTCTTAGTCCCAGCAATTATCGGTATTGTTCACATATTAGTTGGTATGAATATGTTTGGCCCTCTTTTAATCGATCCGTATTTTCGAATTTGGTTACCAATTGTTATTTTCATAGTGATTTACTCGATTTACTACTGGATTACAGTACAATTGTATAAAAGAATTGTACTTCCGAAAGAAGCTTAATGTATACTAAGTATCATCATAATTGGCCCCCGTTATGATGAAGGGAAAAGAAGAGGGAAAATAGCATCGTTCCTACATTGAGTACTACTTTAACCTTATTTGTAGGAACTCTTGCACTATCCCCTTACAATAAAATTGAATAATCATCCAATATTAATTGTTAACTATTATCGGAATTTTGACAGGATGGAACAATTTTCAAAAAAATATCTTGTATTCATTGTGTCTATTATAGCTATTATTTAAAATTGGGTCTGCACCAAAAGAGTGTAAATAAACATAAAATTTGTAAACTTTATTCATCATAAGGATTATCGTTTTAGAAAAGGAGTGTGTGTTGAAAAAATTTTTAAAGGTAATTTTAATCTTATTAGTAATATTTATAGGAATTATGTTGGGAAGCATAATTTTAAATAAAACATATCATACAGAGTTTAAGTCTTTAGATAACAAGGATCAAAACATGTTAAAAGAATTAGCTACTATTTATAAGAGCTTCGAAGAATCGAGTGATAAACTTTGGAATGAAGATTATCGCTTCGAAAAAATGCCATTGGTTCTGATACGTAGTAATAAAGACGGGGGATTCTTTAGACAAGAAGCTTATGCAGTTAATGTAACGGGATTAGAAAATAGTATTTTTGCAAAGGAAATAAAAGTCTCAAATTCTCTGCATCTACCTAAAGTCTATCGCTTAACTCGTTTTGATTTTAGAACTATTTCTACCTGGATTCCTTGGAACTTTGGGACAATAAATATTAATGATATGGATGTATTTTATTTAAAATATCATCCTAAAATGTTTAGTAATCCAGATTTATATTTTGATTTTTCATCTTTCTTATTACATGAAGGTTTTCATGCTTATAAACAAAAAGATTGGACATATGATGCAAATGGTGGAGAGTCTATTCACGAATATCCGATTAATAAAGAAAATTACGCGCTAATGGGATTAGAATTTAAGCTATTAGATAAAGCAATGATTGATACGAACCCAGAAAGTATTAATCAGGCATTATATGATTGGACAATTGTACGTAACTATCGCTATAAAAAATGGCCTCAATTAATTGGAGAAACAAAAACTGAAGCAATAGAAGGTTCAGCACGATACTTAGAGTATCGTTATAGTAAGTTAACTGGTGGAAATCTTATGGTACTTGCAAAGAAACAGAGGCCATATCATGTTACTTTTATGGAGGCATTCAACTTTATTGCTAATGGACAGGCAGAATCTCCAAGTTTTTTAAAGCGGAATATAAGATATGAGACTGGTTCAGCGCTTGAATTAAGCATGGATAAAGCAAATATACCATGGAAAGAAGCTATTGAAGATAGTGCAATCAAACAAGGAAAGACACCATATGAAGTTTTAAATACGTACTTTAATATAAATAATACGCCCACAATTGAAAATAAAATCAAAGAAATTAAAGAGAACAATGACTATGAAACACTTTTAGAACAAGGAGAAAAACTAGTGAAAATAAGTAACAAGTAAAAAATAAGATTTGAAAAAGAATTTCCTTTAAGCTCGTATTGAAGAGGATTCTTTTTTCATTTTATAAGTTATATACACTAACGGTGTAATCAAAAAAATTATTGAAAGAAGGAGTCACAATACAATTATTTTTTATTAAAAGTTAAATTTAATGAAGAAGAAAAAATATTAATAATAAATGGATCTAAAGAAAATTTCGAACAAATTTTAAGACGTTATCTTTTATAGCGATTATGTTATTTTTGTTCTTTCAATTGCAGGTTTACAAAAAGAAGGATAAAAATGTACCACTTGCTTATGCCTTTAGTTGTTCAATATGAGAAAATTGTGGAGGAATCATATGGAGTCAAAAATTCTTATTGTTGATGATGATAAAGAGATTAGAAATCTTATCTCTGTATATTTGGAAAATGAAGGTCTGAAAACTCAAAAGACAGAAGATGCTATTGAAGCGTTAGAACTGTTAGAAGAAAAGCGATTCGATCTTATTATTTTGGATGTTATGATGCCTAATATGGATGGCATTGAGGCGTGTATGAAGATTAGGGAAGAACGAAATATGCCTATTATCATGCTTTCTGCAAAATCAGAGGATATAGACAAAATTCAGGGTTTAGCCTCTGGTGCCGATGATTATTTATCAAAACCGTTTAATCCGTTGGAGTTAATCGCTAGAGTAAAATCCCAACTAAGAAGGTTTAAAAAATATAATACAAATACAGATAATGATAAAAGTATCCTAGAAATTGGTGATTTGACCGTAAATACAGATACACGTCAAGTATGGATAAGAGGCACCGAAGTAAGGCTAACTCCAAAAGAGTTTGATATACTCGAACTACTTGCTCGTAACAAAGGGATTGTTCTGAGTGTTGCAAAAATATATGAAGCAGTTTGGAAAGATGTTTTTTATAAATCGGATAATACTGTCATGGTGCATATTACAAAAATAAGAGACAAAATTGAAGAGGATTCTAAACATCCCATTTATATTAAAACTGTTTGGGGAATTGGATATAAAATATGAAGAGTGTTAGTTTTAGAAATAAAATAATTACAAAACTTCTTGTTGCTGTTGCAGTTAGTTTTTTTGTTTCGTTTGGTTTAACAATCCTCACTTTTATATATATCATAATACCATTAACTCTAAATCACTATCTTGATGATCTTAGTGCATTTGACAATAATATGCTTACATTTCTTATATTCACGTTAGCGATCTTTACTTTTATAATCATTTTTTTAATATTGGTTCGAAAGAAAATAGTATATTTGAAGCTCATTTCTGATAATGTGAATGATATTGCCAATGGAAAACTGGGTTTGACAATTGAGATTGAGGGAAAAGACGAATTGACCCAACTTGCTCAAAATATTAATTATATGTCCAAGGAATTGGAGAATACATTTGAACAGGAAAGACGATTGGAACGTACAAAAAATGAACTCATAACCAATGTATCTCATGACTTACGCACACCATTGACATCTATTATCGGCTATGTAGATTTATTAAAAAGAGGGCAATACGACAGTAAAGCACAATTACAGGAGTATCTCGAAACCACTTATTTAAAATCACAGAGATTGAAATATCTAATGGATGAACTATTTGAGTACACCCATTTATCAGACATCGATGCCAAGTTAAACCTTAATGAAGTTGATTTATCAGGTTTGTTGGAGCAAATAGTTGGAGAATACACTCCTATATTTGAAAAGGAAAGTTTAATTGTTCAAAAATCAATAACGGAAGAAACAATACCTATTTTCATGGATGTAGAAAAAATGGTACGTGTTTATGAAAATCTGTTTATGAATGCGATAAAGTACAGCATGAAGCCATCCGAGTTATCAATATGTCTTGAAGTAATAGATAATAAAGCAATTTTGAAAGTATCAAATAAAGCTGAGAAACCACCTGTTAGCGATCCAAATAAATTGTTTGAGAGATTTTTCAGGGGTGATAAGGCCAGAAAAGATAATCAAGGAAATGGACTGGGACTCGCTATCTCAAAAAGAATTGTTGAACTTCATAATGGTAATATACATGCAGAATATAAAGAAGATTGGATATCCTTTATTGTTGAACATCCGATCATATAGAATGGCTTATGGAATGAAAGGTTCCATAAGCTTTTTTAAAACTTAAGAAACTTCTTAAGTTAATAATTCAAGTAGGCCATTCATAGTAGACATGATACTGACAAATTAATTTTTTTATTATTATAAAGTAATTAACAGAATAAAGGGGAAGTTCATTGATATGAACAATGGAAAAGACGATAGTAAATTTAGCAACCAGTGTGTTTCGATATTTCATCGGGACACACTGGTTTTATTTTATATAAATGTGGAACAAATGTATTACTTAGATTGTCTATTAAGTGTAATCCTAAAAGATATGAAAGTACGAATCAATTTGAAAAATACAAAGGTATTAAAAAGAGGGATATGTGTGGGATGAGATGGTCTATATGAAAGTGGTCCTAATGTCTTATATGTATATAGAATTTGATAGCACTGTCTATTTTTTGGAGGATTATGTTAAAATAACGTTTTTTTGAGCACAAAGATATTGGAGGTAACAGAAGTGAAAGGTATGTTTTACAAGAGATTTATTGCAATAGGAACAGTGCTTACACTATTTTGTAGCATGGTTGTTACATCTGGAAGAGCATCAGCGGAAACAGTCCCTGTTTTAGACGTAGAAGCAGGATCAGCAATTTTAGTAGAAGCAAATTCTGGAAAAATTTTATATCAAAAAAATGCAGATGAATTATTAGCAATTGCTAGTATGACAAAAATGATGAGTGAATACTTAGTTCATGAAGCGGTGGATAAAGGAAAACTTAAATGGGATCAAAAAGTTAAAATTTCTGAATATGCATATAAGATTTCGCAAGATCGCTCATTATCAAACGTTCCATTAGAAAATGGTGGCTCTTATACGGTCAAAGAGTTATATGAGGCAATGGTAATTTACTCTGCAAACGGTGCAACAATTGCTTTAGCTGAAGAGATTGCTGGAAAAGAAGTCAATTTCGTGAAAATGATGAACGATAAATCAAAAGAGTTTGGAATGAAAAATTATAAATTTGTAAACTCTACAGGTTTAACAAACCATGATTTAAAAGGACATCACCCAGAAGGGACAACTCCAGACGAGAAAAATAAAATGTCCGCAAGAGATTGTGCGATTTTAGCACAACGTCTTATTCAAGATTTCCCGAAAATATTAGATACAGCAAAAATCCCCAAAAAAACATTCCAAAAGGGTGGCAAGTATCCGATTGATATGACGAACTTTAACTGGATGTTAAAAGGCTTAATTAAGCAATACGAAGGTGTTGATGGCTTGAAAACAGGAACTACTCCAGAAGCCGGAGATTGTTTCACTGGTACAGTAGAAAGAAATGGTATGCGTCTAATCTCTGTAGTGATAAAAGCAAACTCTCATACAGCACGTTTTGATGAAACAAAGAAATTATATGATTATGCATTTGCGAATTTTGAAGTGAAGAAGGTCTATGGAAAAGATTCAGTAGTTAAAGGGCATGAAACAGTACGAGTAGCAAATGCAAAGGACAAAGATGTGGTTGTTCAAACGAAGCAAGCTGTTTCACTTCCAATGCCAAAGGGCAACAAAGACGTATATAAAAAAGAATTTAAAGTATCGAATAACGAACAAGAAGCGCCTATTAAAAAAGGTGTAACAATTAGTCAAATGATTATATCGCCTAAAGATAGTACAGATCCTGGGTTCTTATCAGGTAAATCATTACAAGTAGACCTGGTAACAAAATCTGAAGTAGAACAAGCTAATTGGTTTACACGTTTAATGCGCGAAATAGGATCTTTCTTTAGCGGTATGTGGAATAGTGCGGTTGATATAGTAAAAGGTTAGTTTTAAGAGCCCCCCCCTTGTGGGAGCCATTTCTTACGATATACTCAATACCATTTATATCTATAGGGTAAGGCTAAAGATTAGCTTGAAACAAAAGGGATTAAAGTATTATAGATTCCTATGTGAAGGGCTTGGAATTGAGGATTGCGTTAATTCTCAAATTTGTTTCATCGTAACTGTGGGTATTACTAGCATAAAACTTTTAATTAAATATTTGGTTTCTAAATTTCTCTACGGTTTTATATCTCATTTTCGTTAGCTTGATGGCGATGGGGTAGTACCAAATCGCTATCAAGCAAAGATAAATTTATATCCATATAATCAAGAAAGGCTATTCTTTTTGTAGAAATATACAGAAAGGATGGCTTTTATTATGAATCCTTCGACTCAAAGGATTCTGGTGCAAGGTTAGTTTAATAAAGTTACATGATGAAAACACATTCATTATTCCATCAAGTGACAAATAAAATCGATACCTGGTACTTATTTCTGTTATTAACTTTTATAAAAATTTAATAAAATCTTTTCTTTCTATTAAATATTTTATTTTAAATTATTTATATAAAGAAATGGAGGCCAGAAAATGAATTTTTTAAAGAAATTTAAGTATCTCTATGTATATAGTTATTCTTTGATTTCAATCGAATAAAAAAGCAAGGTATTCGAGAAAAAAGTACGGTACCATACAGAGAAAACGCTCTCCCATACAAAAGTAAATTGTACCGAAAGTGATAAAAGCGAATGTTATATGGAGGGAACCCCCTAATAATTTCACCTGAAAATCGGTAATTAATGAAACAAAGAATAACAAAATGATACATGATTACGAGTTAATATCCCAAAAAGATAGGATTACTAGTGACAATCTTTGATACTGACAAGTGAGGTGACGTCGATGAGAGGGACATTAATAAAAAGTGGAGTATTTATTTTAGTTTTAACAGGAGGGCTATATCTTACAAAATACGTATATGACCATCATAATAACCGAGTTAAAGTAAGAGACACGATTCAACAAATATCAATAGAGCATGGTATACCGCCATGGATTCCTTTATCTATTGCATTCCATGAAAGTAAGTTTGATCGAAACGCAGTTGGAGATCAGGGCACATCATTTGGACTGTTTCAGCTTCATCGAGGTGGACTAGCACCTAAAGATTTAACGAACGAAGATTTGAAAAATGCAGAAACCAATACTCGAATTGCAATATCTAATATGATAAATGCATATAACCGTGGTTTACAGCAAAATTTAAAAGGACCAGAGCTATTAAAATATGTTGCTAATACCTCAGGGTGGCCTGGGAATAAGGGTGTTCAATGGACAAATAAGCAGACAGACTATAACGAGGGGTTAGAAAACAGTTTTAAAATGTTTTCTAAACGACAATACGATTTTATAGAATGAAATTTCTTTTTTCTTTCTATTATTGTATAACTTATACCTAAATACGAAAGTTCCCTAAAACAGATACATAGATTGACTTTGTACTGCTTATATTAGGAATTTAAAGAAACAATATGTATAATTCTCCCACTACAATAGTATAGTGGCCTTTATTAACAGTAAAATCTACAATTTACAAGGAGAACATTTTATGAGTAAGAGAATAAAAGAATTAGATTCCATACGAGGGTTAGCAGCACTTACAGTGGTATTTGGACATTTTTGTTTAATGCTACCATCGTTGCCTAATTCTATTAAATTTTCCCCGCTTAGGTTTTTATGGGCTGGCGGGGAAGCTGTAATCGTTTTTTATGTACTCAGTGGTTTTGTGTTATCTATGGCACTTTATCATTCAAAAACAAATTATTGGGGATATTTAATTAAGCGTTTTGTACGAATCTATATCCCTTATTATTTTTGGATAATCATTACCTTTGCTTTATTTATTTTGTTCTCGCCGTATGAAGTGGCTGGACTACGGGATTGGTTCTATGATAGGTGGCAAGGGTCTATAACAAAAATAGATATTATAAACCACTTTGTGCTTCTTAATAATTTTTTTACGGAAAATTATAATCCAGTTATCTGGTCATTGGCTCAAGAAATGCGTATATCTATTGTGTTTCCGTTGTTATTCCTTCTTTTTTATAAACTGAGTTGGAAGAAAACTATACTAATTGCTTTGAGTTTTTCTTTAATTAGTGTTTTCCTTAATATGTTGCATATAGGGAAAGCAGAGGGATTTTATAATGGTTATGCCGATACACTGCATTTCACATCGATGTTTATGGTTGGAATGTTACTTTTTAAGCATCAGGAAAAGCTTATCTACTTATATAGGAATATGAAAAAATTTAATAAAGGATTTCTTATTGCATTAGGGATTATTCTATATTTATATTCCATTTTAATTTATGGTTTTTCCCGTAATGATACTACTTTCTTATTAAAAGATTGGGGTGTCGTAATCGGTGTTAGTATATTTATAATAATGGCCATGAGTAACCTAAAAGTGAAAGCATTTTTAAATAAGAGTGTATTTGTATACTTAGGAGAAATTTCATACAGTATCTATTTGTGTCATTTTCCAATCATGATGGTACTATTTAAACTTTTGTATACAAAGATACCTATCTTTTTCCTTCTTGCTTTGTGTATTTCAATGACAATGCTTTTTTCTATAGTTTCGTATCATTTAATTGAAAAGAAATGTATCAACTGGGCAAAACAAAGAACAACAAATTTCCCCAAAAAGGTGTAATACTTAAAGGGATATTATTTCTTTATTAAATATACGAATATTACCGATTCCTAAATATATTAGGAATCGGTAAATTATGGATTCTATATAAATATACTAAAATTGAACGAATTTTTAATTTTATACTTAACTCCCAAAATCCTCTTACTAAAGAGAATCTTCGTAATGTTTTTCCAGACATAACCGAAAGTATAATTAGTAAAACGCTAGTTTCCTTGTAGCTGCTTGGTCAAATAAAGCTGGTTTCAAGAGGAAGAAATGCTCAATGTATACAGGTTTAATTCTGTATTAATAATTATTAGGGGTAACAACACATCGCTATCTATATCTAAAATGTTATATAAAACTATTGAATATTTTATTCGTAAAAACAGAGGTGTAAAATGAATTTTATTTCCGAACTACTTGTTACCTTTGCAATTCCTACAATACAACTCACATTCTTGTTACTACTCATTTTTGTTTTTAGCTACTTTGTAGTATACAAAAAGGTATGTAAAGGAGGGGGGGAATTTACCGTACAACAAGTTATATTATTTATATTGATAATAGGATATTATTCCCTTGTATTATCAGCCACTTCATTTGGTCGTCCAGATGATATAACTTTCGCAAGAACAATTGACTTTGATGTACTTAGTGTTTATAAAAAAGCATGGAATACCTTTTCATTTTCTTCTTTTTTCCATATCATTGTGAATATAGGTATGCTTTTTCCGTTAGGAATTTTATTACCTTTATTTAGTAATGTTTTTCAAAAAACAAAATGGATGTTAATCAGCTCAATTATAGCAAGTTTATTGATTGAAATCCTTGAATTTACAATGCAACGTGGAAGTATGGAACTAGCCGATTTAATTCATAATACTTTAGGAATGATGTTAGGATATTCTATGTTAAATATAGTTCTTATATTGTTGAAGAAAAAAGAAACAGATACACAAATGACCAAATATTTATTTCTTCCGATTACAGTAAGTTTTGTTGCACTTGGAATAATGATTTCGTATCAAATGAAGGAATTTGGGAATATGCCTTTAGATCCCATTACAAAAACAGATATGTCTGATGTCACTATAAAAACATCAATAGAGTTAAAAGACGAAGGTGAAAAAATGCCTGTTTACAAAGAGAAAATCACAAAAATTCCTGATGACAATGAGCTAGTTACAAAAAAAGAACATGTTCGAGATGTCGAAATTCTGTCTCCCAAAGAAGCATTTCAAAAACTAAAACAAGGAGACTTTGATCCTATAATATCTTTCAAAGCAGGTGATACATTAGTCATTACAGATTATAATATAGATTACCACGCTGATTCAAAAGGTTTTTCTCAACCTATTTATGTTTTTCAAGTACGCTTAAATGATAATGGGAAAGATAGTTGGTCTCAACCTATTTCTGCGAGAAGATAACGTAGATTTTCATGTTTTTGTTCATGTGAAATAGTTTAATCGAGTTGTCTTGCTCATTTAAAAAATCTCCTATGGAATTTAATTGAAATTGAAATTGAAATTGAAAAACATTTAAGAAGAACAATTAGGCTGTGGGCTATTGTATAGTGTAGATATGAATAACAAAAAAGGGGGACTATATATGTGGAAGCGATTTGTAGCGATTGGTGATAGTTTTACCGAGGGGATAGGGGATGAAGTTGAGGGAATAGCATTAAAAAGCTGGGTAAATCATTTTGTTCAACTGTGTGTAAACGATTTAAAGTATGCTAATTTTGCAAAGCGTGGGTTAGTAACTAAAGAAATTCGCTCGCAGCAATTGGAAAAGGCATTAACTTTTAATCCAGATTTGGTTAGTCTAATTGCAGGTGCAAACGATGTTTTAAAAGGACGTTGGAATCATCAAGCATATAAGAACGATATGGAATTTATGATAGATACATTAAGTAAAGCTGGTGCTGATATTATTATAGCAAACCTTCCAGATTTTACTGTTAGGCTTCCATTTCCTTCTGAAAAAAAACAAGTATTAAAAGAACAATTATTAGAGGCAAATGAAGTTATACTTTCACTGAGTAGAGAGTATAAGCTTCATCATGTTGACGTTTGGAATCATCATTTAGTTAATGACAATACGCTTTGGTCTACGGATTTAATTCATCCGAACTCAAAAGGATATGTAAAAGTTGCTGAATTGATTTTTAGTAGTTTGCCTGTACAGAAGGCAGAATAATAGTTTGCAATTTAACGAATACGATATTAATTGTACTAAGCTATGTTTTTTAGTAGATGGAGAGAACTAAAAACTTAGCAAACAAAGCGTATCTACGATATATTTCTACAGTAGTGCACAAATGCAGAATCACAAGGAAAGATCACCTACGGAAATAGGTGATCTTTAAACATTTTTATACCTAAATTAATATATATTATATTACTAAATAAATTCGTACTGCATAAAAATTGAGTTCTTTTATAGAAAAACTGATGTTACATTATCTTAAAATATATTATATTTTACAAGAGATTCATAACAATATTATATAATAACATAGTCAAATCATATTTTGGGGATTTATCCCGATTGCGTATAATGTGTAATTTTTTTGAAGCAGTAATGTCCAATAAATTAAATAGGTAGTAAATGTAAAAGTTTCAATACTATATTATTCAATCTTTGTTATGAGTACATTAGTAATTGTTAGTATTATATTTTTAATATCTACTTTAGTTATTGGAATTAATTTTAATAGAAAATATGTAGGATAAGGAAAGGTACATATACTTTATTGTATATGTACCTTTTTATTTAGTAGGATTTATAGTCTCTATAAACTATTATGTTAATAAAATTAAAAAACTTAATTCTTGATATCCTTATGGTTAAAGCCATCTATAAAATGACAATATAACTAAATAATTGTTTGGTATGATTTGTGGATTTAGTTTTTTATCCGAATTTTCTGATTCAAATATTTCAACTTTATGAATATAGTAGGTGAAATATTTGTGTGATAGTATTTGAGATAGAAAAAAGCCAACTTTAAAAAGGATGTGAATTGAATGTGCAAACAACTGTAAATGGTTATATTAAGGTAATGTTTAGCTGTTTTTAGTGTAAGGCAAAGGTCTATTTTGTAACAGTTGATATAAAAATGAAGAAATAGGTGTACTCTAATTTATCTGACTATTTTAAAAATACGAAACCTTGAGATTAGTCTAGGTTTTAACGAAGTTAAATTCTAGGTGAAATATCTATAATGATTAATTAGGTTTAATAAAGGGGTACCTTATACGCAAAAGCGTTTATATTAGTAACCTAAGGAGCTTGCTTTTATGAAAACTACCGATTCAAAAGGCCTATTAGGAAATAGGGTTTATTTACAAGTTTTCTCTGCCTATTCATTGCTTATGCTTGGTGTTTTTATTGATATGTTAGCGATTATGACTATAGTTGGGTTTGAATGGGAAGTAGATCCTACCATGATTGGATTGATTCCTGTTGCATATGCACTTCCTGGAATTATTTTTGGCTCATGGGCAGGTGTTATTGCAGATCGTTTTAGAAAAATTCCAATTATGATGTTCTGTAATCTAATGGTTGGTCTAATAACAATTGCTCTTTTATTTGTACAAGATATCCTCTGGCTCTTAGTGGCATTAATGATTCGTTCCATTTTTATTGTTTTCTATTATCCTGCACAGCAAACACTAACAAGACAGATTGTATCCCCGGATTTGCTTACTAAAGCAGTAAGTATCAACGGAATAGTAGAGCAGGGTACCAAGATAGTAGGCCCACTTATAGGCGGCATGTTGCTGAGCTGGTTTCAACCAGAGTTCTGCCTCATTATAAGAGCTGTAAGTTGTTTATTAGCTACCTTAGTTCTGATACCCACAATAAAATTTAAAGAAACTATATCGAAAGAATTTGTTGAAAAGCAAAAACAAAGTACTTGGACCGCTTGGGTACAAGGATGGGGTTATGTGTTATCTAATCGGATAATATTATCAACTATGATTTTCGTTACAATAGCCATGGCAGTATTACAATTAGTAGACTCACAATTCCCAACTTTATTTAAGAGCTTATTCCCACATGATAAAAGTAAAATGGGATATATCATTTCTATTATTGGTCTTGGCGGAATCCTTGGTGCATTACTAACTCAGAAATTAAAACAATTTCAATATGGCTGGGTAGTATGTGGAGGTATGGTTTTAATGGGAATTGGTTTTTGGGGGATTGGTTTGATAACGCCCGGTACGGTCTTCGTTTTGGCCTATTTAATTAGTTTTATCGCTGGTATTGGAAGTGGGCTGATGCTTGTATCTAATCAAGTCATTTTACAAATAGAATCCGATCAAGATCAAGTAGGAAGAGTATTTGGTATTCAAAGCAGTTTAACAAATGCAGTTCTAATTATTTCTCCTGCTATGAGTGGCCCATTAGTGCATTTGTTTGGAGTAACTCAACTCTATGTTTATGGAGGGATTGGGCTTGTTATCATTGGAGTAATTGGAGTTTCAATGCAGAAATATTTATGGGCTAAACATAAACACGAACCTATAAGAGCAAATAATTTTTGAAGGGAAGATTTTTATGACCAATGAGGAATGTTATCCATTAAGCCATCCGCAGCGAAGAATATGGTATACAGAAGTTATTCATTCTGATAAAGGAATATGTAATTTAAGATTCTTATTTAAACTTCATCGAAAAATGAATTATTCAAAATTAAACCAGGTTGTGAATCGTGTTATCAGTGAAAATGACGGTCTGTGTATTAGGTTAAAAGAAAATGGGCATCAGGAACCGAAACAATATTTTATTAAACATGAAGAACAAGAATTTGAGTTTTTTGATTTCAGTAATGTGGAGAATACAAATTTGCTTGAGGAATGGATTGAGCAGAAAACAAAAGAAACGTTTACATTATTTAATTCGAATTTATACTATTTCGCTTTAATAAAATTAAACGATAATGAATGTGCAGTCTTTGGAAATGTTCATCATATTATTATGGATGGTTTATCAATTCAAATATTTACTGAGCAGATTGCAAAATATTATTATGAAATGCATAACGAGAATGAGGAAGGCGAAATTAAAAATTCATATGTTCAATTTCTGACCAATGAACAAACATACTTGAATAGTAGTCGCTTTCAAAAAGATCAAAAATTCTGGTTAGAGGAATTTAAAACACTGCCATCTGTGACCGGATTGAAGCCCTATAATACGTACCAAGTTAGTACCAAAGCATCACGTGAGACGTTTATATTAACGGAGCATTTGAAGAGAAAGATAGAAAATTTTTCTGAAGATTACAAAATTAGTTTATACACCCTTTTTGTTGCTGCTTTCTCGTTGTCCATGTATCGGTGGACCTCATCGCTTGATATTGGTTTAGGAATGGCTTACGGCAACCGTATGAATAAAATGGAACGAAAATTGATTGGAATGATGGTGAGTACAGTTCCTTTAAGAATGGATATTGATCCAGAAGAAGAAGTACTTTCATTTATTAGTAGGGTGTCCAGAAAACAAAGTAAATCATTAAGACACCAGAAATATCCATTTGATTTGTTATTAAAGCAGATTAATAAAGAGAATAACAGTAATGTGAGACTTTTCGGAACTACGATTGATTATAGGGATCGTGATGAAAGTGGTGACTCACTATGGATTCCAAACCATGAAGAGGTACAAGATTTTGCAGTGCATATTGAAAATCTAATTGATATTGACTCTTTACATGTACATATTGATTATCGTGAGGAGCTATTTTCTAAGGAAGAGATAAAACGGTTTTCTAACGTGATGTTAGCGATAATGGAAAACATTTTTGAAAAACCAAAGCAGAAGGTAGCTGAAATCGAAATCATTTCTGATGAAGATAAAAGAAAAAGTTTAGTTGAGTTCAACAATCCTAAGCTGGATTTCCCATCTCAAGTAACTATTCATGAATTGTTCGAACAGCAAGCGTTGAACTATCCAAGCGATATTGCAGTTACGTATGGAAAAGAAAAAGTTACTTATAGGGAGCTTAATGAACGTGCAAATCAGTTAGCTCATTATTTGCAGAAAAAGGGAGTAAGACCTGATACTTTAGTTGGACTGTGCGTTGAACGTTCCCTCGAAATGATTGTAGGTATTTTAGGGATTTTGAAGGCTGGTGGGGCTTATGTTCCACTTGATCCAGCATATCCAGAGCAGCGACTTCAATATATTTTAGAAGATGCTAGCATTCAGTTATTCGTAACGCAAGAAAGTTTAAAAGAATTGAAATGGTTACCAGAAAATGTTGAGTCGATTTGCCTGGATCGTGATCAAGATGAGATTGGGAAAGAAAGTAAGATTTTGCCGGTTTCTGATGTCAGTTCCCAAAATCTAGCATACGTGATCTATACTTCGGGATCAACGGGGAATCCAAAGGGCGTTATGATAGAGCATCACAATGTCATTCGGTTATTTAAATCGACGGATTGTTGGTATCAGTTTAATGAAAAAGATACTTGGACGCTTTTTCATTCTTATGCATTTGATTTCTCAGTATGGGAAATTTGGGGAGCATTATTATATGGTGGAAAATTAGTTGTTGTTCCGTACTGGATTAGTCGATCACCTAAGGATTTTTATAAATTATTGGTGGAGGAAGAAGTCACAGTTCTAAATCAGACACCTTCCGCATTTCGACAATTAATACGAGTGTGTGAACAAGAAGATAAGAATAAAAACTTGCAGCTGCGTTATGTGGTATTTGGCGGAGAAGCGTTAGAACCTATTAGCTTGTTACCGTGGTTTCAAAGGTCTGGGGAGAAAAAACCACAGTTAATTAATATGTATGGAATTACAGAAACTACAGTTCATGTTACATATTATCCAATTACTCTAGATGATGTGCAGCATGCTTCAAGAAGTAATATCGGAAAACGAATTCCAGATTTAGAAGTGTATATACTAGACGCTTATCAACAACCTGTTCCTATAGGTGTAGATGGTGAGCTTTATATTGGCGGGGCAGGGCTTGCACGTGGGTATTTAAATAGACCTGAATTAACAGCAGAGCGCTTTATATCTCATCCATTTAGTAGTGATTCGAAAGCAAGATTATACCGGACAGGAGACTTAGCGAGGTATTTGCCGGATGGGAATCTGGATTATCGTGGAAGAATTGATCATCAGGTTAAAATACGTGGTTTCCGAATTGAGATTGGGGAGATTGAGTCTACTTTAAATGCATATGCATCTATAAAAGAGGCAGTTGTAATTGTAAGAGAAGATCAACCGGGCGATAAACGATTAGTAGCATATGTTGTAGGAGATGGAAATGTAGGTGCGTGGAGAGAGTATCTTAAAGCGAAACTACCAAGTTATATGGTTCCTTCGGGATTTGTGGCGATGGAAGCTATTCCACTTACAGCTAACGGTAAAGTTGATCGTGAGGCCTTACCTGTGCCGGAGGAAAAGCAGATTAAAAATGAAGCTGTTGCCCCTCGGAATAGTAACGAACAGATACTGGCTACCATCTGGAAGCAAGTGTTAGGTGTTAAAAAGGTGGGAATCTATGATAATTTCTTTGAAATTGGTGGTGACTCGATTCTCAGTATTCAAATCATATCTCAAGCAAGTCAAGTGGGGTTAAAACTTACTCCAAAGCAAATGTTTGAATGCCCAACTATTGCTGAGCTGGCAAAAGTGGCTATAGAAACGCAGGGAGTACAAGCGGAGCAGGGAATTGTAACAGGAGATGTACCACTCACTCCAATTCAGTACTGGTTCTTCGAGCAAGAACATTCACGTCCGGAGCATTGGAATCAATCGATGCTTTTAAGAGTAAAAGAGAGATTGGACGTGAAGTTACTAGAAGGAGCGATCTTAAACTTACTAAAGCATCATGATGCTTTACGTTTCCGGTACGAACAGTTACCAAATGGAACGTGGAGGCAGAGAAATGAAGGGACTGATGAGCTGTCAGTACTCCATGTTGTAAAACGGAACAGAGTCAATGGAAAAGAGTGGAATAAAATAATACAAGAAGAGATGAACATTAATCAAGCTAGTTTCAATTTAGTTACTGGTCCGTTAATGAGAGTAGTTTATTTTGAGGACACATTGACTGGGAATGATCTGCTATTCTGGGGGATTCATCATTTAGTAGTAGATGGAGTATCATGGAGGATTCTATTGGAAGATTTACAGGCGGTATATAACCAGATGAAACAAGATCAAGAAGTTAGTTTACCTGCAAAAAGTACATCTTTTAAAGAGTGGTCTGAACGACTCCAGACATACAGTGATTCGGGTATTTCAAAAGAAGTATACGATTATTGGAATGAACAAATAGAAAAAGAAACGATGAAAATTCCAATGGACTATCCAATACAAGAAACAACAGAAGAATCGATTGATCAAGTGACGAGGACTTTAGGAATAGAAGAAACACACGAATTGTTACACGAAGTTCCAGTCACTCATAAGACAAGGATTGATGAGGTACTATTAACGGCATTAGGACAAGCTATCGTCGATTGTACAAATCAGCAAACGGTTTCTATTCATCTAGAAGGACATGGAAGAGAAGAGGTAATTGAAGGTATTGATTTATCAAGGACAGTGGGCTGGTTCACGAGTATTTATCCCGTTCATCTCAATTTTCAAGGAACTCAAACACCTATTGAAGGGTTAAAGGCTGTCAAAGAACAATTGCGTCGAATTCCGAATCGCGGAGTTGACTATGGTATTTTACGTTACTTGAATAAAGGATTACTTCCGTTTTATCAGCAAAAGCCTTCAATAAGCTTTAACTATTTGGGCCAATTTGATCAGGTTTTTTCAAGGGAATCTTTGTTTATGCAAGAGACAGGATTTACATTTTTAAATCATGCTCCAGATTCCAAACCATCTCATCTAATTGATGTTATCGGAATGGTGAAAGATGAAAAGTTACATTTTGTTTGGATGTATAGTAGAGAACAGTTTTCTAAATTAAAAATTCAATTGATAGCAGATGGTATGTTGAGGCATCTTCGTCAACTTATAAACAAACCAACAACAGAGTCTGCTTTTACGGTATCAGATTTTGCTGATGCAGAGGATCTTACGGAAGAAAGCTTGAGCAAAGTATTACTTAAATTAAAAAAGAAGAGGGTGTAAAAATGGGAGACATTATTGATATATATGGTTTATCACCATTGCAAAAAGGAATACTGTTTCATACTTTATACGATCAAGATGATGAACATTCTTTTTCTTATATTGTACAAGTAGGTTTCTTGCTCGGGGGGCAATTGGATGTTGCTACTTTTGAAAAGGCCTGGGAATATGTTATTCATCGACATGAGGTTTTACGTTCAGTATTTGTGTGGGAGGAAGTAGAAAAACCACTACAAGCGGTTTACCAACGTCTTCCTTTTACTATTCATCAAGAGGATTGGAGCGCCCATTCACACAAGGAAAGGGCGAAGAAATTACAACAGTTTTTAAATGCAGATCGTAGAAAAGGATTTTTATTGGATGAAGCACCATTGATGAGAGTCACTGCGATTAAAGAGGCAAAAGAGGAAACGAGAATTATTTGGACACATCATCATATTTTGCTAGATGGATGGAGTGTGTCATTGGTCTTTAGTGAAGTGATGGAAGTTTATCTCAAGATGATAAGGGGAGAATTATTGAATCTTCCTAAATCTCTTCCTTATAAAAAATATATCCAGTGGATAAATAAACAAGATCAAATTCAAGCAGAGGAATTTTGGAAAGAAGAATTAAAAGGGTTCTATGCACCTACTCCATTAGCAATGGAAAGAAAGGATCAAGGACAAGAGAAGGGCTATGGAGAGTGTGTTTATCAAGTATCTGAGGAACTTACTGAGAATTTACAAGAGTGGGTACGAAATAGTCGATTAACGTTGAATACGTTAGTACAAGGTGCATGGGCTTATTTGATGAGTAGGTATAGCGGTGAAAGTGACATCGTATTTGGCGTAACTAGTTCTGGACGTCCTACGGATTTAATGGGAGCAGAGAATATGGTAGGCCTATTTATTAACACATTACCTACTAGAATTCGATTAACGGATAATACATCAGTAGTAGATTGGCTTCGTAAAATACAGATGAAAGAAATGGAACGAAGACAATATGAGTATAATTCGTTGATAGATATTCAAGGATGGAGTGAGGTTCCGCGAAATAGCTCCTTATTTCATACCTTGTATGTGTTTGAAAATTATCCAATTCAAGGTGAGAGAAATGATGATTTAAGATTAATAGATGTTAAAAGCGCGGAACAAACAAATTATCCTTTAACGCTCATTGTAATGCCCGGTAAGAAAATTACTTTAAAGTTGATGTATGATCGAAGCTATTTTAATGAAGAAACAATAAATCGGATTCAGAATCACTTATTGCAAATACTAATTCAGATGACGAAGAGCCTAGATTCAAAACTCTTTGAAATTACTCATTTAACAGCGGAAGAACAGATACTGTTACTAGAGGAATGGAATCATACTCAAGTAAATTATTCGGCTGAAGGCATGATTCATACGATATTTGAGGAGCAAGTAAAAAAAACACCGGAAGCAATCGCGGCTATTTACGAAAATGAACAAATTACCTATAAAGAGTTAGAGAAGCGTGCGAATCAACTAGCTCATTATTTACAAAAGCATGGTGTAGGCCCAGAGTCTCTAGTTGGGGTATATATGGAACGTTCATTACAAATGATGATAGCGTTATTAGGGATTTTAAAATCAGGAGCAGCTTATGTTCCACTTGACCCTACTTATCCAGAGAGTCGGCTTCGATATATATTAGAGGATGCTGGAATCGAAGTACTAGTGACGGAAGAGAATTCTAAAAATTCGTTTGTATCTGAAAATATTGAAACGATTTGTATGAATAAAGATTACACTGCAATTGAAAAAGAAAAATCAACCCCATGTATAAGTGGTGTAACAGGAGAAAGTTTAGCGTATGTTATGTATACTTCAGGATCTACAGGGAATCCAAAGGGAGTAATGATTGAGCATCATTCAGTAATCAATTATCTAGAATGGATGCAACATAAATATCCACTTTCTGAAAAGGATGTGGTCTTGCAGAAAACGCCATTCTCATTTGATGTCTCTGTTTGGGAGTTGTTTTGGGGTATTCACGTTGGTGCAAGTGTATCTTTCCTACCTCCAGGTGGAGAAAAAGATCCTTCTATTATAGCTGAAGTGATTAAAAAACATCAGGTTACTATAGTTCAATTTGTACCTTCGATGTTATCTGTTTTCTTAGATTACTTCAATCGTATTGAATTGAACATGAATTGTTCGTCCGTACGCCATGTATTTTCTGGTGGGGAAGAACTAAGTTCAGGGTTAGTTAGACGATTTCAGCAGAAATGGAATTATAGTGGACAAGTGAAATTAACCAACTTTTATGGACCAACTGAAGCCACTATTTATGTGAATGCATTTGATATTCAGCCCAATCAAGAATTTGTTTCTATTGGGCAGCCAATACAGAACACGCAATTATATGTATTAGACCAAAATCAACGCCTGCAATCAATAGGAATTGAGGGTGAGCTATATATTGGTGGTGCTGGTTTAGCACGTGGATACTTAAATCGTCCGAATCTTACTGCTGAAAAATTCGTTTCGCATCCATTCCGATTTGGGGAACGACTATATCGAACAGGAGATTCAGTAAGATATCTAACTGATGGAAATATAGAATTTATAGGTCGAATGGACCATCAAGTCAAAATGCGTGGTTTTAGGATTGAATTAGGAGAAATTGAAGCGACTTTAGAAAAATGTTCGTTTATTAAAGAGGCTGTTGTATTAGTTAGAGAAGATCGTCCAGGTGATCAACGATTGGTTGCATATGTAATAAGCGATGGAAATACCCAAGAGTGGAGAGAGTATTTACAAAACCAATTACCGAATCATATGATTCCAGCGCACTTTGTAGAGTTAGAACACTTCCCGCTTACTCCGAATGGGAAAATTGACCGAAAGGCCTTGCCAGAACCTGATGAGCAAGCTATTGGAGATTTAAATGTTCTACCTCGGACGCCATCGGAAGAGCTTATTGCCTCGGTTTGGGGTCAAGTGTTAGGGACAGAAAATATTGGTATTCAAGATTCCTTCTTTGAACGGGGTGGGCACTCACTACTTGCTACTCAAATCGTCTCTCGATTGCAAGAATTGTTCCAAATCAAAATCCCATTACGTGAACTTTTCAAGCACGATACAGTGGCAGCATTGGCGAAACGATTAGATCAGTTACGAAAAGAAGATAAAAAACGAGAGGTTGCCCCCCTTGTACCTATGAAACGAGAAGAAGCTATTCCACTTTCCTATGCGCAGAAACGTCTATGGTTTATTGATCAATTAATGCCAAATAGTGCTATGTACAATATTCATGCAGCGTGTCGCTTAACAGGTAAATGGTCAATTGAAGCATTGGAGGCCGGATGGAATCAATTGTTGGAGCGTCATGAATCATTACGGACGATAATTCTAGAACAAGAGGGTGAACCTTTTCAACGGGTTCAATCTCATGTATTCAGACATATCCCTCAAACGAATCTAACAAATCTCTCTTTGGAAGATAGGGAAAGAGAAATGAAACGGCTCATTCAAAACGAAGTTGAGGAACCATTTCATTTTGGACAGGGTCATCTGATTCGAACACGAATATTGAAAGTGGACAGGGAAGAATGGATTCTTATTTGTACGATGCATCATATTATTTCAGATGGATGGTCAATGGGAATCTTACTTGAAGAATGGATGGCTTTTTATGAAGGAGCATTAAACGGCAAACCGGCGGAATTGAAGGAGTTATCTATCCAATATGCAGACTTTGTCATATGGCAGAAGGAATTGCAAAAAGAAGAGAATTTGAATCAGCACCTTCAATATTGGAAGGAAGAATTGTCTGGGGAACTACCGGTTTTACAATTACCGATGGATCGTCCTAGACCTGCAGTTCAAACCCATCGTGGTGCAAGTCAGTCTTTAATAGTGGCGAATTCCCTACAGGAAAAGCTCAAAGATTTAAGTCTGCAAGAAGGATGCACTTTATTTATGACATTGATGGCAGCGTATCAAAGCTTCCTTTCTCGTTATACAGGACAGGACGACATCTTGGTTGGAAGCCCGATCGCTAATCGAAATGTGAAAGAGATTGAGGGATTAATAGGTTTCTTTGCAAATACGTTGGTTTATCGAGCTGATTTCAGCGAAAATCCGACGTTCCAAGAACTTTTGTCGCAGGTAAGAAAAAAAGCACTAAAAGCATACGAGTATCAGGACATCCCATTTGAGAAAGTGGTAGAATCTGTAAAGCCGGAACGGAATACAAGTCATTCACCAATATTCCAAACCATGTTTACTTTACAGAATACGAAACAAGAGTTTCTTCAGCTATCTGAAAGACAAATGGAACTCATGGAAAGCCATGTTTCTGTTGCAAAGTTTGATTTGAGTTTATTTGCTTCTGAGACGGAAGAAGGATTATCACTAACCTTTGAATATAATACTGATTTGTTTAATGATACAACCATTGAACGTATGGTAAGTCATTTTGAACATTGGCTAAATCAAATTGCCTCTTATCCAAAATGTTTACTATCAGAATTGAATATGTTATCGAAAGTAGAATATAGGCAACTACTAGAGGAATGGAATGAATCAGCTGTTATAGATATACAAGAAGGCACGATTCATACAATGTTTGAAGAACAAGTGGAAAAAACACCAGAAGCAATTGCAGTAGTGTGCGAAGATGAAAAACTAACATATCGAGAGTTGGACGAACGCTCGAATCAGTTGGCACATTATTTACAAAAAAATGGTGTAACATGCGAATCATTAGTTGGGATTTGCGTTACACGTTCATCCGCGATGATTGTCGGTCTCTTAGGAATTATGAAGGCTGGAGGAGCATATGTCCCCATTGATCCAGCGTATCCGAAAAGTCGACTGCAGTACATTTTAGAAGATGCTCAAATAAAGGTACTGGTGACACAGGAAAAGTTACAACAAAAAATGGTTATACCTAAATTCGTCAACGTCATTTGTATTGATCGTAATCGAGTAGAAATAGAACAAGAAGTAACTACGGTATGTACGAGTGAAGTGACGGGCGATAACTTAGCTTATATTATCTATACTTCAGGTTCCACTGGAAATCCAAAGGGAGTAATGATTGAGCACAGGAATACAGTAACAATGATTCATTGGGCGCATCAAACGTATTCCCGAAAGGAATTAGCGGGAGTATTAGCTTCAACTTCACTATCTTTTGATTTATCCGTTTTTGAAGTATTTGTTCCCTTAACGATGGGTGGTAAGGTGATTGTCGCTGAAAATGCTCTACATCTAGACAAGTTGTCTACCAAAGGTGTGACTTTGGTTAATACTGTGCCATCGGCAGCAAAGGAACTGGTTCGAGCAAAAACAATTCCTTCTTCAGTAAAGGTAATGAATTTGGCTGGAGAACCGTTACCATATCCACTTGTTCAAGATTTATACGAGAGAAGTACGATTGAGAAGGTGTACAACTTATATGGACCGTCCGAAGATACTACGTATTCCACGTATATGGAATTAGAAAAGGGTGTCATGCATAGGGTACCACCAATTGGTAAACCAATCTTCAATACAGAAGTATATGTACTGAGTGCTGAACAAAAAATGGTCCCAATTGGTGTAGTTGGTGAGCTGTACATTGGTGGATCAGGGTTAGCACGTGGATATTTAAAACGCCCTGACTTAACGAAAAATCGATTTATACCGCATCCGTTTAAAGAAGGCGAGCGAGTATACCGGACTGGAGATCTAGTAAGGTATTTGCCGGATGGAAATTTGGAGTATGTTGGACGAATTGATTATCAGGTGAAAATTCGTGGGTTCCGGATTGAATTAGGAGAAATTGAAGCGGCATTACAAAAGCATACATTAGTTAACGAAGCTATTGTGATGGTGCGGGAAGATTATCCTGGCGATCCACGTTTGATTGCTTATGTTGTAGGGGACGGAGATGCTCAAAAGTGGCGTGATTATCTCAAGGATCAACTACCAAATTATATGATTCCAGCCTATTTTGTTGGATTAAATGCATTTCCACTTACTCCTAATGGGAAAATTGATAGGAAGGCCTTACCAGCACCAGAGAGACAGGAGATAGCAAGTGGTTATATTGCTCCTCGTACGTCTACGGAAAAAACAATCGTTTCGATATGGCATGAAGTTTTAGGTATGGAAAACATCGGAATTCAGGATTCGTTTTTTGAAATTGGTGGCCATTCACTACTTGCTACGCAAGCTGTTTCCAATCTTAAAGAGGCTTTTGGAATCGAGATACCATTGCATGATTTATTTATGTTTCATACGGTGCAGCAATTGGCAGAACAGATTGATCAATTGCTCGATAACAAAAATCAAGAAATGCAGAATGATAGTAAGGAGAATGTAAGTCTTCAAGACTATATTCAAAAAGAAGCAGAAGTGAGTAATGATGAAGAATTACTAGAACTGCTTAAGCAATTAGAAGAGCTATCAGAGGAAGAAGCACAAGGGATATTCGAGAGTAATTTGATTGAGGAAGGGGTAAAAAAATGAGAAGTGATTTACTTGCAAAGCTGAGTTCACTTTCTCCTGAGAAGAGAGCATGGCTTCAGAAGCAAATGCAAAAAAAGGAGAATAAAGAAGCACTCCCGTTGTCTTATGCACAACAACGTTTGTGGTTTATGGACAGATTTAATCCGAACAGTTCTTTATATAATATTCCAACGGTATGGCATCTAAAAGGAAATTGGATACCCGAAGCATTAGAAAAGGGATTCAATCGACTCATTGAACGTCATGAATCATTACGAACTGTTTTTAAAGAAGTAGGAGAACAACCTGTGCAACAAATTGTCGAATTCCTTCCTAAAGCATTACCTGTAAGAGATTACTCTCAACTTCCTCTAGAAGTAAAAGAAAAAGAGGTAGATAGTTTAATTGCGAGAGAAGCGCAAGAACCATTTGATTTAATGAATGGTCCTTTAATTCGTAATCAGCTTGTTCAATTAGAGAAGGATGAATGGTTATTACTGTGTACGATGCACCATATTATTTCTGATGCTTGGTCCATTGGTATATTCATGAATGAATTACTTGCTTTCTATGAAGAAGAAACGTGTGGAAATCCTGCTAAATTAAGTTCATTATCTATTCAATATGCAGACTTTGCGAAGTGGCAAAAGGAGTGGTTGCAAGGTGATGTGCTAAATCGTCAGCTTACGTATTGGCAGGAAGAATTGTCTGGTGAGCTTCCTATCTTACAACTGCCAGTGGATCGACCTCGACCGGTTAAGCAGACTTACTCTGGGGCTACGCATCATGTGATTTTTCCTTATAAATTGCTCAGTCAATTGAAGGATATAAGTCGACAAGAAGGATCTACTTTATTTATGACTTTAATGGCCGCATACCAGAGCTTTCTTGCTCGTTATACGGGACAAAAAGATATTCTAGTCGGTAGTCCGATTGCGAATCGGAACCATAAGGGAGTAGAAGGATTAATTGGTTTCTTTGTTAATACGTTGGTTTACCGATCAGATTTGAGTGGTACCTCTACTTTTCGGGAGATTTTGAACCAAACAAAGAAAAAGGCGTTAAAAGCTTACGAATATCAAGATATACCATTTGAAAAAGTGGTAGAAGCTGTGCAACCTGAACGAAGCATGAGTCATTCCCCTATCTTTCAGACCATGTTTACGCTACAGAATATAAAACAAGAACGACTAGATTTGCCTGGTAGAAGTATTGAAATGGTAGAAAGTAATATGTCTATTGCTAAATTTGATTTGAGCTTAACTGCCTATGAAGTGGAAGAAGGTCTATTTGTCTCATTTGAATACAACACGGATTTATTTGATAGTAGTACCATTGCACGTATGGCAGGCCATTTTGAGAACTGGCTAAATGAAATCACGTATCATCCAGATGAATCATATACAAAGCTGTCAATGTTATCGGACACTGAGCAGAAACAACTCCTAGAAGAATGGAATGATACGGACGTAGTTTATGGTCATGATTGTATGATTCATGAGCTATTTGAGCAGCAAGTTGCACGGACACCTGATGCAGTGGCGGTAGTTTATGAGGGTGGAAAGCTAACGTATCAAGAACTCAATGAAAAATCGAACCAATTGGCACATTTTCTACAGAAACGAGGTATCGGACCTGAATCATTGGTCGGTATATGTATTGAACGTTCTCCTGATATGATTATCGGTCTCTTTGGGATTTTGAAAGCAGGTGGGGCTTATGTCCCACTGGACCCAAGTTATCCCGAAAACCGCCTGAGATACATTTTGGAGAATTCACAAATTCAAGTGCTGTTAACAAAAGAGGCACTACAGGACTGGTTACCTAAAGATATTCAAGTAATTTGTTTAGAGCGGGATCGAGTAATGATTTCTAAAGAGAGTAATTTAGCTCCAGTGAGTGGAGTAACAGCAAATAACTTAGCCTATATCATATACACTTCGGGTTCGACGGGAAATCCAAAGGGGGTAATGATTGAACATCATTCCGTTATAAACCGCCTACAGTGGATGCAGAAAAAATATCCATTGTCCGAGGAGGATACAATCCTACAAAAGACACCGTTTTCGTTTGATGTTTCTGTCTGGGAATTATTTTGGTGGTCATTTGTAGGAGCACGTGTTTGTTTGCTTCCACCAGGAGGAGAGAAAGATCCTGCGGTGATTGAGGAGTATATTGAACGATATCGTGTGTCCACCATGCACTTTGTTCCGTCGATGTTATCTACTTTCTTAGATTATATGGAACTATATAATTCGAAAAGGGATGTATCGTCTTTAATTCAAGTTTTTACTAGTGGAGAAGCGTTAAACACTGAGCAGGTTCGCCGGTTTAAGGGGATCTTTTACAATGTTCAGCAAACAAAGTTAATTAACTTGTATGGTCCTACTGAAGCGACTGTGGATGTGACTTATTATGATTGTGATTTAGAAAAAGAACCAATGCTTATTCCGATTGGTCGTCCGATTGATAATACAGAGTTGTATGTGTTAGATCAATATCAACAAGTGGTCCCTATTGGTGTGGCAGGGGAACTTTACCTTGGAGGAGTAGGATTGGCACGTGGCTACTTCAATCGACCAGATTTAACTACTGAACGTTTTATTCCGCATCCCTTTAAGGACGGGGAACGATTATATCGAACGGGTGACCTGGTGAGATATATGAATGATCGTAACTTAGAATATATTGGAAGAATAGATAACCAAGTCAAAATTAGAGGATTCCGAATTGAATTGGGAGAAATTGAAGCAGCTTTACATGATCACTCATCTGTAAAAGAGGCAGTCGTGTTGGTGAGGGAAGATCGACCAGGAGATAAGCAGTTAGTAGCTTATGTAGTGGGTGAAGGAGATACTGGAGAGTGGCGTGAATATCTCAAGAAGCAATTGCCACATTATATGGTTCCGGCATACTTTTTCCAAATTGAAGGTATGCCACTCACCCCAAATGGTAAAGTGAATCGGAAAGCCTTACTGGAATTAGAAGAACAGTTCATAAGTGAAGATATTACTTCATCACGAACACCAGTGGAGGAGCTCATCGTTTCCGTTTGGAGCCAAGTGTTAGGTATAAAAAATATTAGTGTTCAGGATTCCTTTTTTGAAATCGGTGGTCACTCACTACTAGCTACTCAAGTAGTGTCACGTTTACAGGAAATCTTTCAAATCGAATTACCAGTACGTGAACTATTTGAATATACAACGGTGGAGTCACTGGCAAAGCGATTAGATCAGTTACGTAAAGGAGATAGAAAACGAGAGATTCCGCCACTAATACCGATGGAACGAGGAGAAACTATTCCACTATCTTATGCCCAACAACGCTTATGGTTTATTGATCAATTTACACCTAATAGTGCTCTTTACAATATGCCAATGGTATGTCGCCTTACAGGGAATTGGCTACTTGAAGCATTGGAAACGGGATGGAATCAACTAATAGAACGTCATGAATCACTGCGGACGGTCTTTGACGAAGTGAACGGTCAACCCGTACAGCAAATTGAACCGTATGCTTTTCAATCAATTCCGAAAACGGATTTAACTATGCTTTCTTCTGAAGACCGAGAAGAAGAAGTTAAACGTTTAATTCAACAAGAAACAGAAGTGCCATTTGATTTAACAGAGGGTCCATTAATCAGGGCAAGTTTTTTGCACGTGGGAGAGGAAGAATGGATTCTCCTTTGTACTTTACATCATATCATTTCAGATGGATGGTCAATGGGAGTCCTACTTGAAGAATGGATGGCATTCTATGAGAAAGCAACTGATGGAAAGGTAGCAGAAATTGAACCATTACCGGTTCAATATGCCGACTTCGCTCAGTGGCAAAAAGGATGGCTGAAGGAGGAAGTGCTTGATCAACAACTCCAATATTGGAGGGAAGAATTGTCTGGGGAGCTTCCTGTACTCCAACTTCCTACGGATTGCCCGCGTCCCGTAATACAAACTCATCACGGGTCGACATACACTCTGGTTTTGCCAAGCATGCTACATGATAAATTGAATGAACTTAGTCGAAAAGAAGGGGCTACACTCTTCATGACGCTGTTGGCTGCATATCAAAGTTTTCTATCTCGTTATACGGGACAAGAAGATATTCTGGTCGGAAGTCCAATTGCGAATCGGAATTATAGAGAAATTGAAGGACTAATTGGTTTCTTCGTTAACACGCTGGTTTATCGAGCTAATTTGAGTGGTAGACCGACATTTCAAGATGTACTGTATCAGGTTCGTCAAAAGGCATTGAAGGCGTATGAATATCAAGATATCCCTTTTGAAAAAATTGTAGAAGTTGTGCAACCAGAGCGAAGTACAAGTCATTCGCCAATCTTCCAGACTATGTTCATCTTGCAAAATATGAAACAAGAGTTTCCGGTGTTATCTAGTAGAAGTATTGAAATGATAGAAAGTCATAGTCCAATTGCAAAGTTTGATTTAAGTGTAATGGCAGCTGAGACGGAAGAGGGATTACTTTTTACTTTTGAGTACAATAAGGATTTATTCAATGCTACTACTATTGAACGGATGGCAGGACACTTTGAGAAATGGCTACATGAAGTTTCTCATTGCCCACAAAATCCGTTGCATGACCTGAGCATGCTATCGGAACCCGAGCGTACTTTGTTATTAGAAACATGGAATGACACTGTAATGGAAATGTCCCATCAGGGTCTTATTTGCGACAGATTTGAGGAGCAAGTAGCAAGGCGTCCTGATGCGATTGCGGTAGTTGATCAAACAAAACAGTGGACTTATAGTGAACTGGATACACAAGCAAATCAGTTGGCAAATGTTTTACAGCGAAAGGGAGTAGCTCCAGAGTCAGTCGTGGGAGTTTATCTTCCGAGGTCAGCTGAGCTCATGGCAAGTTTACTAGGCATATTAAAAGCTGGTGGAGCTTATGTTGTTTTAGATCCGTTGTATCCAAAATCAAGGTTAGAATACATGATTGAAGATGCAGGAATTCAATTTGTAGTGACGGCGGAAGGACAAGAAGGCCATTTCGCACACGTCGAAATGGTGAGGTTAGAAGAATTAACGGTGGAAAGCGTAATCGCACCTACACGTCAGATAAATCCAGAGAACTTAGCCTATATTGTCTATACCTCTGGTTCTACAGGAAAACCAAAGGGTGTCATGGTTGAATATCGCTCATTCATGAATATGGTTTCTTGGCATCAAGAAGTTTATCGTATTTCAGCAGAGGATCGTGCGACTCAGATTGCGGGGATTGCTTTTGATTCGGCTGTCCAGGAGATTTGGCCGTATCTAACTGCTGGTGCAGCACTCTACTTGTCAACAGAGGAACTGAGAATTAATCCAGAAGCACTAAGGGACTGGCTCATTGATTCACGAATCACAGCTAGTTTTGCACCTACGCCTATTCTGGAAAGACTCTTGAAATTATCTTGGCCAGGTAAAACGGATCTTCGTTTTATCATTACCGGCGGGGATCAATTAACGCAGTATCCATCTAACGATATTCCTTTTGCGGTAATTAATCAGTATGGTCCATCGGAAAATACAGTCGTTACCACAGATTGTTATGTACCTGTAGGAGTGACAACAGGTACGCCATCGATTGGTCGACCGATTGCGAATACAGAAGTTTATGTGTTAGATTCTCATCTTCAGCTAGTACCAATTGGTGTAATTGGAGATCTCTATATTGGAGGGAAGAGTCTTGCACGTGGATATGCTAATCGTCCGGATCTTATAAAGGAAAAATTTATTCCACATCCTTTCAAGTCAGGAGAACGTCTCTATTGCACAGGAGACAAAGCAAGTTATCTTTCTGATGGTAATCTCCAGTTCCATGGACGTATAGATGACCAAGTGAAAATTCGTGGTTTCCGGATTGAATTGGGAGAAATAGAAGCTGTTTTGCAGGCGCATTCTTCTGTGAAAGAAGCAGTTGTATTGGTACGAGAGGATAATCAAGGTGATAAGAGATTAGTAGCTTATGTAGTTGGTGAAGGAAGTGTCCATGAATGGCGAGAATATCTACAAACACATTTACCTAATTACATGGTTCCAACAAACTTTATTGAGATGGAATTTTTACCACTTACACCGAATGGAAAACTTGATTTGAAGGCATTGCCTATACTTAGTGAACAATCCGCCGAAAATACTGTCTACCCACGAACTCCGCTGGAAGAACTTATCGCTTCAGTGTGGAGTCAGGTGCTAGGAATAGGAGACATGGGTGTTCAGGATTCTTTCTTTGAGCTTGGTGGTCACTCTCTACTTGCTACACAAGTGGTCTCACGCTTACAGGAAGTCTTTCAAATCAAATTGCCAGTACGTGAACTGTTCGAATATTCAACGGTCGAGGCATTATCGAAACGAATGGATCAGTTACGTAAGGGGAGCGAAAAACGAGAAATTCCACCATTGGTGCCGATGGAACGAGGAAATAATATTCCACTATCTTATGCCCAACAGCGCTTATGGTTTATTGATCAATTTGCACCTAATAGTGCACTTTATAATATGCCAATGGCATGCCGCCTTACAGGAAATTGGTTACCTGAGGCATTGGAGTTGGGATGGAATCAGTTGATAGAGCGTCATGAATCTTTGCGGACTGTATTTTATGAAGAGGATGGCCATCCTGTGCAGCAGATTCAACCGTATATTTTCCGTCCGCTTCTGCAAATGGACTTAACTAAGCTTTCATTAGAGGAGAGAGAAAGAAAGTTGGAGCAATGGATTCAAACTGAAGTCGAATCTCCATTTGATTTAGAACAAGGACCATTGTTCCGTGGGAAACTCATAAGAATTTCAGAAGAAGAATGGGTTCTTCTGTGTAATATGCATCATATTATATCGGATGGATGGTCGATGGAAATCTTGCTTCAAGAATGGATGGCATTTTATGAGAATGCGATTGGTGAAAAACAAGCAGAGCTGGAACCACTACCAGTTCAATATGCCGATTTTGCGCAGTGGCAAAGAGAATGGTTGAAAGATGAAGTACTATATCAACAGCTTGCATATTGGAAGGAAGAATTATCTGGTGAGTTACCAGTCTTAATGTTGCCAATGGATCGTCCGCGTCCGCCAGTGCAAACCCACCATGGATTAACTCATAATGTTTTGTTGTCACGCTCATTAATGGATAAATTAAACGAACTAAGTCGTCAAGAAGGGGCCACACTTTTCATGACCTTATTGGCATCGTATCAAAGTTTCCTTGCTCGTTATACGGGACAAACGGATATTATTGTTGGCAGCCCAATTGCAAATCGAAATTATCGAGAAATTGAGGGGCTAATTGGTTTCTTTGTCAACACCTTGGTTTATCGAGCTGATTTAAGTAATGCACCGGCATTTCAAGAGTTGTTGTCTCAAGTGCGGATAAAAGCATTGAAGGCGTATGAGTATCAAGATGTTCCGTTTGAGAAAATTGTAGAGGTTATCCAACCTGAACGAAATACAAGCCATTCTCCGATTTTCCAAACCATGTTTACTTTGCAAAATACGGGACAAGAGCTACCAGAACTACATGGAAGAAATATAGAAGTAATGGAAAGTAACGCTCCAATCGCTAAGTTTGATTTAAGTTTAACTGCTGCAGAAGTGGAAGAGGGTTTATTACTTACTTTTGTTTATAGGACTGATTTATTTGACAGCTTAACTATTGAATCTATGGCCGAACATTTTGGAAACTGGTTGAATGTAATCGTGGAGAATCCTGATAAATCATTAGCTAAGTTGCCTATATTATCAGGATTACAGCAAAAACAGTTGGAAGAGTGGAATAATGATGCTGTAGCATATCCACAGGAAAGTACGATTCATCAGCTGTTTGAAGAGCAAGTAAATCGTACACCTGACGCGGTGGCAGTGGTAGATGAAAACCAGCAGTTAACGTATCGAGAGCTCAATGAAAAAGCTAATCAATTGGCCCACTATCTTCAGCAATGCGGGATTGGGAATGAATCATTGGTTGGACTTTGCTTTGAGCGTTCAGTTGAGATGATTGTTGGTATTTTGGGGATTTGGAAGGCTGGAGCAGCATATGTTCCATTGGACCCATCATATCCAGAAAGTCGCCTACGATATATTTTGGAGGACACTGGAATTCAAGTATTAGTTACGAACGAGTCATTAGAAGGCTGGATACCTAAAGAGGTCAAGATAGTTTGTCTAGATAGAGATCAAGCAATGATTTCACAAGAAAGCATTCTTTCACCAAAATGTGAAGTAATAGGAGAAAATTTAGCATATGTTATTTATACTTCGGGATCGACGGGGAATCCAAAGGGTGTCTTGATACAGCATCATTCTGTAATAAACTTGTCGCATGGTTTACAAAAAGAGGTTTTCAAACATGAGATACCATCTAACATGCATGTCGGTTTAAATGCGTCAATTGCCTTTGATGCATCTATTCAGCAATTACAAATGCTGTTGTATGGTTCAAGTTTGTATATTATTCCGAATGAAGTACGAAGTGATCCGGAGCAGTTTGTAGCTTATATTAGGGAGAACAAGTTAGAAATCTTTGATATAACACCTTCATTGCTTCAATTACTTATAGATGTCGGATTGTTAGAAACGTACGATGACGTTCATGTTCCAAGTAAGGTATTGGTTGGTGGTGAAGCGATTATGCCGTCATTATGGGAACAGCTAGTAGAGACTGATAAAATTGAGTTTTATAATGTATATGGTCCTACAGAATGTACGGTTGATGCAACATGCTATCATATCAAAAAAGATAGTAAGAGAGTAACGATTGGGCGTCCGTTGCCTAACGTTCAAACTTATGTATTGGATAGAAATTGGTTGCCAGTTCCAGTTGGTGTGATGGGTGAACTTTATATCGGAGGAGCAGGTCTAGCAAGGGGATACTTGAATCGACCAGAGTTAACATCCAAACGATTTATTTCTCATCCATTCAAAGAAGGCGAGAGGTTATATAGAACAGGCGATCTTGTGAGATATCTTTCTGACGGAAATATAGACTACTTAGGAAGAATGGATAATCAAGTGAAGATTAGAGGATTTCGAATCGAACTTGGGGAGATTGAGTCGACTTTACAGGAGCATGACTTGGTAAAAGAGGCAGTTGTAATAGTTAGGGAAAATCAGTCGGGGGATAAGAGGTTAGTAGCTTATGTAGTGGGCGAAGGCAGTTTAGAAGAATGGCGAGAGTATCTTAAAACAAAACTACCAATCCATATGATACCTTCCTACTTTGTCGAAATGAAAGAATTACCGCTAACCATAAATGGAAAGGTTGATCGGAAATCGTTGCCTATACCAGATTATCAAGGAATACAAGAAGGCTACGCGGCCCCAAGAAATGAACGTGAACATAAGCTTTCTATCATTTGGGAACGTGTGCTGGGTTCAAAACGTATTGGTATTTATGATAACTTTTTTGAAATTGGTGGAGATTCAATTCTTAGCATTCAAATTGTCTCTCGCGCGAAGCAAGCTGGTTTACAGTTGACACCAAAACAACTATTTGAACACCAAACGATTGCTGAGTTGGCGCAAGTAGTCAAAGAAGAACAAGGTGTACAAGCTGAACAGGGAATTATAACTGGAGAGACGATACTTACACCTATTCAGCAAAGGTTTTTTGCACAAAATCACCCTAACCCACATCATTGGAATCAATCCATGTTCTTTAGAGCGAAAGAGAAATTGGACATAGGATCACTGGAAAAGGCAGTGAGTAACCTTCTACTTCATCATGATGCCCTGCGTTTAAGATATGAACGTTTACCTGATGGGGCTTGGAAACAATGGAATGAAGGAATAGAAGAACAATTGATGCTGACTGTCATTTCATTAGACGAAGTGCCGGAAGTGGATTGGCATGAAGTTATTCAAAAAGAGATTAATATTGCACAAGAAAGATTGAATTTACATGATGGTCCTTTAATGAGAATGGTGTATTTTGATGAAGGTGAGAAGACTGGCCGATTATTTTGGACAATTCATCACTTAGCCGTGGATGGTGTTTCTTGGCGAATTTTATTGGAAGATTTGCAAACAGCGTATACGCAAGCAGTCCAAGGGCAGAAAATTCAATTACCTATGAAGAGTACATCTTTTAAAGAATGGTCGGAGAAATTACATCATTACGCTGAAACTGGAATATCAAAAGAAGTGCTACATTACTGGGAGCAGCAGTCTGAACAAGACGTAGTTATACTGCCGGTAGATGGTACTATAAGTAATCCAGTAAGCGCAGTAACTGAGGAAATTACTGTGGTGTTAAATGAGAATGAGACCCGTATGTTATTGCAAGAGACTTTAAGCACTCACCGTGTCCAAATCAATGAAGTATTATTAGCAGCATTGGTACAAGCTACGGCAGCATGTACGGGGCAGCCGATATTGAGCGTAGATTTAGAGGGACATGGCCGAGAAGAGATTATTGAAGATGTTGATTTATCGAGAACCGTGGGATGGTTTACAAGTATTTACCCAGTTCATTTAAATATTACTAGTGCTAATACGCCAATTGCAGCATTAAAAGCAGTTAAAGAACAAGTTCGCAAAATTCCTAATAAGGGTGTTGATTATGGGGTGTTGCGTTACATGAACGCAACAATGTGTGAGCAATTAAGCTCCCAATATACACCGTCTATTAGTTTTAACTATCTTGGACAATTTGACCAAATGTTTTCTAGCGATGCAATGTTTATTCCGGAGAACGAATTTAAGCGTTTAGATCATGCTGCCGGTTCCAAGCGATCGCATGTAATTGATGTAATTGGGGTTGTAACGGATGGAAAACTTCAGTTCACTTGGGTATACAATGTTGGACAATTTGCCAAATCAACGATTCAAAGTATTGCACAGAATATGCTATATCAACTGAGTAGATTGATTCGATCTTCAGATAGAGAATCTGCATTGACCATTTCGGATTTTGCAATGGCTAATCTTAGCCAAGAAGGTTTGACAAATGTACTAAACAAAATGCATCGCGGAAAGAACAATCAGATTACTGATTTATATCCACTATCACCTTTGCAAGAAGGTATGATTTTCCACACATTGCATGACCAAGGGGATGAACATGTTGCACCGTATATAGTGCAATTGAGTTTTATGATTCAAGGGAAAATGGATATTCCTACTTTTGAGCAGGCGTGGAAATCTGTAATTCAGCGGCATGAAATTTTTCGTACAGCATTTGTATGGGACGAAATTGAAGAACCTGTACAAGTGGTGTATGAAAATATCCCATTTAAAGTGAACAAAGAAGACTGGCGTACAATGACAAGTGAAGAGATAGAGGAAAAAAGAAAAGTCTTTTTGGCATTAGATCGAAAACAAGCCTTCCAATTTGATGAAGCACCATTGATGCGGGTAACAGTCATTCAAGAAGGTGAGGAAGAATATCGGATTGTTTGGACGCATCACCATATTTTACTGGATGGATGGAGTTTACCATTGGTCTTTAATGAATTACTTACAGTTTATCAGAAGAGAATGAATGGAGAAGCTGTGAAGTTACCTAAGTCCTCACCATATAAGAAATATATCCAATGGTTAAGAGAGCAAGATAAGGAGCAGGCGGAACAATTCTGGAGAGAGAAGCTAAAAGGTTTTACTGCACCAACTTTGCTGGGCTTAGAAAGTAAAGAGGAAGAAAAAGGTTACACAGAGAAGGTTACGTATTTATCAGAAGAGCAGACTCAAGCGTTACAAGGATGGGCGAAACGCAATAAACTTACTTTGAGTACAGTAATTCAAGGTGCATGGGCATATCTCATGAGCCGATATAGTGGAGAAAATGACATTGTCTTTGGTGTAACAAGCTCAGGGCGTTCTACGGAGATTATTGATGTTGAAAACATTGTAGGTCCTTTTATTACAACGTCACCGACGCGAATTCAATTGATGGATGATATAAAAGTAATGGATTGGTTGCAGAAGATACAAGAGGAAGAGATAGAAAGAAGACAATATGAGTATGCTTCTTTGACAGAGATTCAGGGGTGGAGTGAAGTTCCTAGAGGAACACCGCTGTTCAATAGTTTATATGTGTTTGAAAATTATCCAGTGAAAGAAGAGTCTTCAGAAAATCTGGAAATTGGTGAATTGGAAGGAGTAGAACAAACCCACTACCCATTAGGGTTTGCTGTAGTTCCAGGAATCCAGTTATCATTAAAGTTAATGTATGACCGTAGTAAGTTTAATAGAGTAACCATTGAACGAATGCTGGGTCATTTACACCAAGTGTTAATGCAAATGCTCAAAAACATTGATCAAAATCTATCGGAGCTAGTATATATTACGGAAGCTGAACAAAGAAAGCTATTGGAAGAATGGAATAATAACGCTATATCCTATCCACGTGAGAATGTAATTCATCAACTATTCGAAGAGCAAGTAAATCGTACACCTGACGCGTTGGCAGTGGTAGATGAAAAACAGCAACTAACGTATCGAGAGCTGAATGAAAGAGCTAATCAATTAGCCCATCATTTACAGAAATATGGAATTGGGACAGAGTCATTAGTTGGCCTCTGCTTTGATCGATCAGTTGAGATGGTTGTTGGTCTTATGGGAATTTGGAAGGCCGGAGCAGCCTATGTTCCATTGGATCCATCGAATCCGGAAAGCCGCCTGCAATATATTTTAGAAGACACAAGAATTAAAGTGTTAGTTACGAATGAGGTATTACTAGGATGGATACCTAAAGAAATCAAGACAATTTGCCTAGATAGGGACCAAGCAATGCTTTCTCAAGAAAGCAAACTTTCACCAATATGTGAGGTAACAGGGGAAAACTTAGCGTATGTTATCTATACTTCTGGTTCGACAGGGAATCCAAAGGGGGCTTTAGTACAGCACCATTCTGTAATAAACCTATCATATGGTTTACAAAAAGAAGTTTTCTCACATGAAATACCTAGTAATATGCGCGTCGGTTTGAATGCGTCAATTGCCTTTGATGTATCTATTCAGCAATTACAAATGTTGCTTTATGGTTCAAGTTTATATATTATCCCAAGTGAAGTTCGCACTAATTCGGAACAATTTGTGTCCTATATTAGGGAGAATAAATTGGAAATGTTTGATATGACACCTTCATTACTTCAATTACTTATAGATGGAGGATTGCTAGAAATAAGTGCTGATGTTCATGTACCAAGTAAGATATTAGTCGGTGGTGAAGCGATCATGCCGTCATTATGGGAACAGCTAGTAGAGACCGAAAAAATTGATTTTTATAACGTATACGGTCCTACAGAATGTACGGTTGATGCAACGTGTTATCATATTCAAACAGATAGTAAGAGAGTTACAATTGGACGTCCGTTGCCGAACGTTCAAACTTATGTATTGGATAAAAATTTGTTACCTGTTCCAGTTGGTGTAACAGGTGAGCTATATATTGGTGGTGCAGGTATAGCGAGAGGATACTTGAATCACCCAGAATTAACAGCAGAGCGATTCATCCGTCATCCATTTAATGAAGAAGAGCGTTTATATCGTACGGGAGATTTGGTTCGTTATTTACCCGATGGTAATTTAGATTACTTGAGAAGAATTGATAATCAAGTGAAAATTAGGGGCTTTCGTATTGAACTTGAAGAGATTGAAGCGAATCTAGAGAGGCATCCATTGGTAAAAGAAGCGGTAGTTTTGGTAACAGAAGATAAATTAGGAGAGCAGAGATTGATTGCTTATGTAGTTGGAGATGGAAGTATGCATGATTGGCGTGAATATCTCAAGACACAAGTACCGAATTATATGGTTCCCGCACACTTTATTAAGGTAGACGAGATTCCTCTTACAACGAATGGAAAAGTTGATCGAAAAGCATTGAACAATTTAACTATTCAAAGAGAAAATAACTTCTCTACATCAATCATTCCAAGGGATGAAATTGAATATCAGTTGATTAAAATCTGGCAGGATGTGTTACAGATAGAAGATGTCTATGTAAATGATGATTTCTTTAATAGAGGAGGACACTCTCTCCTTGTAATTAAATTAGTTTCAAAAATTAGGGAGAAGTTTGGAAAAGAGATTAAGGTGTCTACATTGATTAAGAATCCAACAGTGGAAGGAATCGCATGCCTTATTCGTGATAAGCATGATATGACGAAATCAGTATCAGCGCTGGTTCCACTACAAGAATCAGAAAAAAGACCTTTCTTCTGCATTCATCCGTTTATGGGGAATGTATTCTGTTACATTCAACTGGCAAGATTACTTAAGAACCATTGTTCATTTTATGGTTTACAGAATCCTCTTATAGAAAAGAAAGAAATTGACGAGTTGACCTTGCCGGAAGTAATTCAATTTTACATCGAAGAAATAAAATGTGTTCAGCCAGAAGGTCCATATCGTCTTGGAGGATGGTCTTTAGGCGGTGCAATTGCTTATAAAATCGCAACTGTACTAAGGAATCAAGGTGAGGAAGTTGAGTTGTTGGTACTAATGGATACAAAAGTACCTTCAGAGCAGGATTATAAAACAAGAGAGGATATGCTCTCATATATATATGAGCATTTCATTCCTAGAGATCTTACTGAGCAGGGGGAAGACCTCGTCCATGAACAAGATATGCTTGTAGAGCGATTAATTATGGAAGGAGTAATCCCGCCTGATGCAGATCTTATCAATTTGAAGCAAGTTATCAATGCTCATAGGAAATGCCTGAACATAATGGTAGAGCATGATTTAATACCATACTCTGGAGAAGTTCTCTACTTTAGTGCTGAGGAAGGAAAAGAGTTGTTTACAGATTGGGGACCTTTATTAAAAGGAAGAGTAAATAAGTATTCTGTCCCTGGATCGCATGAAGAAATAGTAGACTTCCCCGCAGTTGAAAAGATAGCTAAGTATCTATTAAATGAATTTGAAGGAATAAAAAGAACAGCCCTTTCATTAACGGAAAAGTAGAGAGCACAAAAGATGTAACGCTATGAACGAAAAGGCAGCCTAATACCTGCATATCAAGTGTAGGGAATAATAATATATTAAGAGCATTATTTTTAAAGGGGATAATGCAAAAATTACTTGGTAGAGACATAGAAATCTTTATGAGTTACCCATAGTATGATGTAAATACTCTGAAATCTTTGTAATAGAAGCGAATGCCTGATGATATTACTGAGGAAAGGTGCATATTTTCATTGATATGTAAATATGCACCTTTTCTATTGTATATGCAATTTAATAAAGTTAATTTGAATTTCTGTAACGTTCATATATGAAGCAATCCTTTAAAAAAGGAAGTGATTTATCATACAAATTCAAGCTGTGAAAATACCAAAGAATATTGAAAGTCATTTGTTTAAGCAACTTAGTAACTTAGTTTCAAATGAGAAGAAAGAACGAATGAAGCGTTTATTAAATTCATGCGACATGAATAGAACTCTGATAGGAGATTTACTAATCCGATCTCTAATCTGCCAAAAGTATAAAATTAATAATGAAGAAATTAGATTTAGATATAATGAGTATGGAAAACCTTTTGTTGAAAAATTTTCTGACTTTCACTTTAATGTGTCACATTCAGGAGAATGGGTGGTTTGTACTACTGCTAATTTTAATGTGGGTATTGATATAGAAAAAGTTTCAGAAATAGAGGCTTTTAAAGTAGCAAAAGAATTTTTTTCAGCGGAAGAATTTTATGATATATCTAATATGAATTCTGATGAACAAATTAATTATTTTTATGATTTATGGACATTAAAAGAAAGTTATATAAAAACGATTGGAAAAGGGCTTTATACCCCGTTAAATTCATTCTCTATAAAAAAAGAGTCACGAACTTTAATTTCATACAAGAATATACCTAAAAACTTTTACTTTAAACAATATAACATTGATCCAAATTATAAGATATCTGCTTGTGCAACAAGGGATGAATTTCCGCAGGAGATAATAATTAAAGACATTTATACAATTTTCCAAAATATATACAAATTTGAAAGTAAGGAGAAAATCAATGCAGAAGACTAAACTTTTTTGCTTTCCACATGCTGGGGGATCTGCGTTTAGTTACGCAAAATGGAAAAATCACTTTAATCCATATATTGAAGTAGTCCCAATAGAGTTAGCTGGTAGAGGGTATAGAATTGAAGAAAGGTTGTACCAAAGTATGGAAGAGGCCGTAAATGATGCCTACACCAGTATAGTTAAGCAAATAGACGCTTCGCCCTATATTCTATTCGGGCATAGCATGGGAAGTTTGATCGCTTATGAAGTAGCCAGAAAAATACAGGATTCTAATAATGTATTACCTGAATTTCTTGTTTTGTCCGGTAGAAACCATCCAAATAGTAAAATAAAAAATATCCGACATAATCTTTCTAACGAACAATTCAAAAAAGAAGTTATTGCAATGGGAGGTACACCATCTGGGGTACTTCAATCAGAAGAATTAATGGAGATTTTTCTCCCTATTCTAAGAGCAGATTTTAAAATTGTCGAGACATATATTCATGACAATAATACACAACCATGTGATATTGATTTTCTTATATTTAATGCGGAAAATGATGAATTTACTACATATGATCAAATAATAAAATGGAAGCAATACACAAGTAAAATGTGTACTTTTCATTCTTTTGAAGGTAATCATTTCTTTCTAAATGAAAATATTGAAGAAATAGCAAATAGTATTATAAGAAAGTTAGATTCTAAAAGATTATCAAATAGTTTTTAGGGTTTTTCTAACTATACTCATGCCTAAGAAACAAAAATATTAAAGATGAAAAATACAGGCATTGCTGAAATATTATTGAATATAGGCATAGAAGCCTAAACGAACTGTTTAAAGGCAGAAACTCTAAGCAAAATGTATATGAATTAACTTTAGTTTAAGCTGGCTTTACCTATAATACTATCTAGATTCTTTATTATACTTAGTACAAAGTACATAACGTATATAAAGCTAATGAATATGTGAAGTGAAAAGGCCGACTCTTATAATTATGAGAGTCGGCCTTTTGGTTTTATGGATATCAAATTAGTGAGCAACATTTCAAAGGGTATCTTGTGATATAACTAAGTAGAATTTTTTAAACAAGGGGATGATGAGATGAATAAATTGAAGGGGAAAATTGTATTAGTAACAGGGGCTAGTAGAGGAATAGGACGAAGCATTGCCTTATATTTGGCGCAGGCTGGTGCGTTAGTCGTTGTTCACTATAGTAAAAGAAAAGAAGAAGCAGAAAGTGTAGTGGATAAAATTAAACAAGATGGCGGTTCCGCATTTGCGATTAGTGCAGACTTAAGTACCTTTAACGGCATTAATAAATTGTATTCAATATGGATCAATCTCTTCAAAAATATATAGGTGATACTACATTTGATATCCTTGTAAACAACGCTGGAATTGGGCAGATTTTAATGTTAGAGGAATCTACAGAGGAGTCTTTTGATGAGGTTATGAATATTAATGTGAAAGCTCCATTTTTCATTATTCAAAAGGCTTTGCCACGTTTAAAAGATGGAGGACGGATTATCAATATTTCGTCTTTTGTCACACGGGTAGCCTCCCCAAGTGTTTTTGCCTAAGGGGGCAATAAATACACTCACTCATACTTTAGCACAACAACTTGGTGCTCGTGGTATTACAGTAAATGCAATTCTCCCAGGCATAATTAATACAGAAATGAACGCTGAGACATTGGGCAACCGAGATGGACAAATATATGCTGCAGGTTTATCGACCTTTAATAGGTGGGGAGAACCTAATGATATAGCTGATATTGTAGGTTTTCTTTCATCATCAGACAGTCGTTGGATAACTGGTGAGTTAATTGATGCAAGTGGTGGATCTTGCTTATAATGCTAGAGGAAAAGCCAACTTAAATTAAGGTGGCTTTGCAATTCTATTATTTATTTGTTAAACCAGTGAACTATGTACCATTTTTTAGCTCTTAGAATAGCCACCTTGAGATGGGTCCAAATGTGGTAAGTCAATCAGGGTAGAGAACTAATTATGCTTTAGTATGATTTATGTTAAGTATAAATGGTAAAAAGCAATGAATATGGACAATTTCATATGTAAATAGGTACTTTTTGTTAACTCTCTTAAAGGGAAGGGAATGTATGAAATTAGTATGATAGAATCAATTTGTATTAAAGCGAAAGGGGATGAGAGTATGCTAAAAAGAATGATTTTAGGAGTTTCATCATTAGTAGTGGGAGCAACAGTTGGCTTAGCGACTGATGTTTCTGCAGCACCTGCACCACCATTAACATCATTAAATGTGGTAAAAGTTGAATCTCAATTAGGCGGGGTTGAATTTATTGGTCCTAATAATTTAAGTACAGTTAAAGATCACGGAGGGAGCTATTTATACATTTATACAAATGAAATGGGATATGGTAGAAATCCAATTGCACAAATGAGTGGTCAAAAACTAAAAAAAGTAGATTCTAAGATGATTGATATAAATGGTGATAGAACAGTTGATGGATGGGAATATAAATGGGATGCTTCGGGACAGCAAAATGGTCAATTTAAATATCAGAATACATCTACAAATGCACCTTGGAATACATTATCTACGTCATTAAATATTAAATAAACTAACAGAAGAATTCGATTTTATTTTTTTATGTTTGCAATATATGTAATGTTTAGATACCTAAAGGAGTCTACGTTTTTAAGTGGGCTCTTTCTAGCTAATGATAAGATATCAGCAAATTGATAAACTATTTTGTCTAATTGGCAAATCAAAAGTTTACATAACATTTTTCTAGTAAACAATTCTGAGTTTACTAGTGTGATCAATAAAGGAAGGAAATCTTTCATAAAATCAACTAAGTTATTTAGTGGGTCTTTCATCATAAATATCTAAAACTACATATTTATGAAATTTTATAGAATTTTCACTTTATATTTAGTCCTAAATCATACGATTTTAATACAAAATACTATAATTTGATTAGTAATAGCAGTGAAAAAAACATTAAATATATCTAGGCTTTAAAGCTAATGTTACTTTATTACGTAATTTGTTTAAAGGGATATATAGAGTTATTATTCAATGTAACTAAAATAATTTAAAAGGAGATAGGAAGTTATGTTTAAAGTAAAAACAAATGGAAGAATCAAAAAGATTGTTATGATTTCTGCGGCTTGTACCATGATGTCAATGTATGGAGCACCAATTTCTAGTACAGAGGCAGCAATCCGATCGCATGCTCCATCAGTTTATGTAACACCACAAAATACTGCTGCTTCAGATATTATTAGCATAGACTGGTCACCAATCCAAACGGCACCTTATACATATTGGGCTGTACATAACTGGAATCAGGGAGGAGAGGGTGGCGGTTATGCTGGCTTCCAACAACAAAGCGGTTTTGATCAAACCGGTAAACGTACCCTTCACTTTGCACTTTGGGATCCAATAGCATCAAACCAAGCAATTAAAGCTGAATATTTATCGCCGACTTCAGAAGCCAGTAGATTTGGTGGAGAAGGAACAGGTTTGAAGGTACAAACAACTTATAATTGGAAAGATAGTGAATGGTATCGAATGACACTACGTTCTTGGCAAGAAGATGGTCATACAAAGTTTGGCCAGTGGATAAAAGATAATAAATTAAATCAATGGAAGTTAGTTGCTATTATGGATCATCCAGTTGCGAATGTTCCATTTAACTATGGTCTATCGATGTTTCAAGAGGACTGGGCTGGTAATGGACAAGATGTAAGAGAAGCACGTCTTAAAAATGGATACAGCAGAAACGTTTCAGATAAACAATGGAATTCTTGGAATAACCAGCGTATCTCTGGGCAACAGGATACGTCCTATCAATACGATGGAGGAGCAACTTCAGAATATCTATGGGTTAGGGCAGGAGGACATACTCAATCAACTATTGGTACTGGAAAAACATTTAATATAAATCAGCCTAGTCAACCAGAAATGGGAAATTTAGATTTTGATATTCAAAATATTCGCTTTGAAGCTGGAAAATTAAATGTTTCATGGGAATTGAAAGAACAAAGTACTCCACAGTTTAAAGGGGAAATTGAAATCTATGACAATGAAAAGTTAATGGGACAACCTTTGAAAGTAATCGATAATATTAAGTCCTACCAAACTGAGGTAAGTCAAACTATGCAATTGCCTCAAACGGCTTTTGCTAAAATTACATTAACAGACATATTTGATCGAACTGCAGAGAAAAAAGTAGAAATTACAAATGGCAATTCTGATATTTTAGCAGGGAATCAATTTGCATGGTCCCTAAAAGGATATAGTGATCGAGAAATTGCAAAAGTGGATTATAATAAAGCGGCAGAAGAGCTGAAAATCAAATTAGAAGCTGGTGTACCGCATTCTTATTTCAATAGCACATATGCAAGTATTAAAGTCCAGAACTCATCTGGTAGCGTTATGTACAATAAGGAAATCATGGGAAATAGACAACAAAATGCTGAAACCCAAACAGTACCTGTAAAAGTAGGAGATTATTTAGAATTCACTCATATAGAAGGAGACGCAGTAAAGGAAAAGACACGCGCAACATTAACGAATCTTGAAAATAACAAAAATGAGACTATTGGAAAGTCAGCAAGGTATCAGGTTACAAAAGAGGGATTAAAGAAAGTAGAAAAAATGCCAGAGACAACAATTCTAGATGGAAAACAATTTGCATGGTCATTAAAAGGATATAGTAATCGAGAAATTGCAAAAGTAGATTATAATAAAACAGCAGAAGAGCTGAAAATCAAATTAGAAGCTGGCGTACCGCATTCCTACTTCAATAGCACATATGCAAGTATTAAAGTCCAGAACTCATCTGGTAGCGTTATGTACAATAAGGAAATCATGGGAAATAGACAACAAAATGCTGAAACCCAAATAGTACCTATAAAAGAGGGAGATTATATAGAATTTACTCATATAGAAGGGGAAGCAGCAAAGGAAAAAACACGAGCGACTTTAACTAACCTTGAGAATGGAAAACAGGAATATATAGGAAAGAAAAGAACATATCGGGTTACATCTACAGGATTAATAAGACAATAGACGTACTAAAAAGTTGGGGGAATCCCCAACTTTTTTATCATTTTAGTCAAGAAGATTCCTTCTTCAAGGAATGCGAAGTGAGTAGGTGGAGATAAATTGGCTTCGAATAAGGGATGGCGGAAAGCTATCTTAATTGTTCAACATACATAAACTGTTACTCCACTACTTATCGAATGTATGTTTGTTGTATGATGAGAACATGCCGAAATGGAGGTGAAATGAATGATGATTAATAAAACCTATAAGTTTCGTATCTATCCAAATCAAGCACAAGTCCCCCTAATCAATGAAACGATTGGCTGTTATCGTTTTGTATTCAATCATTTCCTATCCTATCCCTATGGGATAACGCATACAAAGAGAAAGGTAAAGGTAAATGTTTGACATATGGTACATGCTCTATCAAACATTTCTACAATGAAGAAAGAGTTTGTTTGGCTAAAAGAAGTGACAGTGGGGGGAGTTCAAAGAACTACATTGCTAACTTTTCGTTAAACTTACCCAAATAAGTTAGGATTACTTTCGGATTGACTTCTGATAGAATCCAGATACCGAAAATGATCTGCAGCTGTACATGTAACTTTATCAATAAGTATGCAAATATTTTTAAAACTAATTTTTATACAAAAAATGTATAGTTATGACAAAAAAGTTTCCTTAAACCAATATTTTTGTTTTAGGTAAATTTAAGGTGCGTAATTAATATGCATTTTTCGATAAAAATGAAGAATATTGAATTAATATTCCTCCGTCATGGTATATTTCGTTATATTTTGAAAAATCATTTCACAAACACTATGTAATACTCTATGGGAACATTATTAAATTCGAACGATATTAACAGAACTTTGTTAATAATTAGCTAAAAAAGTATTGTACGATTAAATACATTATGTTACATTTACATTACAAGGTTGTTACAAAATATTATAATTATTTCGATAGTGTTTCTTGTTATTTCCACAATGTTACGAAAGCTATAGGTGTTTTATGTGTATAGGAGTGTGTGTAGTAAAGAGTCTGAGTTGAAAATACGTGCACACTTTAAATTTCCTTTCTGTCTGAATGAAGAAGACTACCAACTAATTAAGGGGTTTAAAGTAACAACTTTAAATAAAATGTGCTTCCTTTCCCACACACAATTTAGTGCATATTTAAAGTACAGCCTAGTTGCTACACAGACTCTTGTACATATAAACATTAAGGTGAAATAGAGATAAGGATTTATTACATACATAATAAGCACTACTTAGCTAAACGTAAAAATATTATCTGTGCATTTTTATGAAATGTTAAAATGCCTAGATGATATTTTTTTGAAGATTTCTTGGATATGTTTATGAATAACAATTTCTAATACTTAATGATTCTCTACTACTAAAATATCCAATAATTTATGTAATTGGATTTATAGGGTGTATGTACATTCACTTATATAGGGAAAATGAGGTTTTTCATATGAAGTATAGTTATAAAGTTTTTATATTTATTTGGACAATTATTTTATTGTTTTTTCTACTTTATTATGGTTACAGTGAAATTTCCGACACCGAGCAAGTACCAATCATAACAATCAAAAAATAGAAGCAAAAAATATTGAGAAAACCAAATGAGATAAAAATAGATACAGTAGAAAGACTACTACAGGAAGTAATTAATCGTACGAAGTTAGATGAAATATTAGAAAGAAAAAACTTTAATGGAAAATATGTTGATTGCTGCATGGGGTGGAAATTGTAGATATCACAATCGGCACAAAGATATTCATGAGTTATTTAAAGGTTACCATTTACACTGCCTAGGGAAAACAAGGGATGGGTTTCCGAGACATCCTTTATATTTAAGTAATGATTCCCAGCCAATAGATTACATAAAACCAGAGCGAATTGTACACCGTTTCATTCGAACTGCAAGCAACCAAGAACGAACAAGTAAAGAAGGGCGCACAACAAACTGTAATGGTGAAACAGGAGGGGACGCATGGATGTGGTGTTCAATCTGTCATGAAGAGCATCCCATTACAGGATCCCCTGCTTGCTTATCTTGTATCAATAAACTCGTAGAAGACTATCATAAAGAAGCATGAAAAAATCCCCCGCACCTAAACAACGGAGTGGGGATATACATTTAACCAAGGTTTAATTCAATTCTGCGTTTTTCTATATAATCTAGAGTTTTTTGAAATTCATCATGTTTTCTCTGTTTCTGTTCTTTTTTGCTTTCAGAATCTAAATACGATTCCATTACAATGTCTTCTAAATCGAATTCTTTTCCGTTTCTCGGATTGGTAACTCGAATAGAATAGAGCTTTATTGTATCTGTGACACGATTCGAAGTCCCAAGGATAGTAACAGGAGCTCCCCTAAACAATAAAAATGAACTAACTCCATGTACTATTTTAAAGATTTTAAACTTTGCATTTAATTCACCTCTGCTTTTCTGGTGTTATATTTAAACAGAGAACCAGCAGGTTTGCAGGTTCTCTTCTGATTATCCCTAAAGATGTAAAGCAATTTTAACTATAGAATATATTGAGTCTCTATAGAAATCAAACATAAAATTAGTATATACTTTCATGCAAATCTTATTGTAATAGAAACTCAGACCGAATCATAACAGTTGTAAATGGATCCAATTCGATTTCGGCCATCCCAGTATCCGCATCATAACCAATGACACATCCTGTCATCCCTTTTAAAATACCAACATGGATTGTGGCATCCTCATTAACTGTTACAACTTTCATCACATTCAACTCCGTTTCTATAATAGGATTTGACTCCCCATGTATTCATTTGATTCGTCAGATAACAAAAACGCACCGTAACCCAGTGCGTTTCAGACAAATATACCTATATGTTTTACTTTGTAATTTGGAAGGAGCCGCCATAATAATATGAATTGTCTGCCTTTAGTACTGCCACATATGTACCTGGTGTGTAAACCGTTGTAATTGGTGTTGTGAACCTAGAATAGTAGTGGTGCCCAGCCTCACCTGCAGAAATGGTTCTGTAGCGCTGCAATTCACCATCTCCGTTCAATCGATAAATCTTTACAACACCCACATCTTTTCCGCCTATATACACCGTCGTATCAAACGTACCACCTTGTTTTAACGTATCAGGGGCTAACTCTTGTAGATAGTCCGCATTGTGATGTAATAAGAAATACGTTTGCCATGGCCAATCATCCACAACAGCTGAAGCTTGCTTAATCGTATTTACTTCAGCGCGCGCTTTATCAGGTAGCGTACTGTCTAAAACGATAAGACCTGAAAAGGTTAAGGCGCCAATTAAAGCAAATGAACATAATTTTTTCATATTAAATTCCTCCCGTTTATCTGACATTGTCATAGTACACTTACAGGTATTAGGTTGTCATCCATTAATTGGTTTATTATTCTAAAATCAATATATCATTTTCTTTTAATTTAATCAAATTAGAATTTTCGAACAAATTATGGGGGTAGATAGAATTCTACCTTTCTCCGTTTTTTCTATCATACAGAAGAAAGAACAGAGGCGATAAAGAAATTGCAGTTATCGATATTGATCAATTTAAAGTAATTGATATCATTGATATCTCGCCGGAATCTGCACCACATGGTTTAGTTTATAATGAAAAAAAGACTTATTGTATGTAAGTGTTGAATCTGGTGAAGGAGGAATTTTAATTATTAATCCTAACACGAGAAAAGTGCTAGATAGAATCTCTACAGAAGCAACAGGTCCACATTGGTAGAGGGTACAAAAGGATATTATTCTAATAAAGAGGCACCCTTTATATCGGTTTTAGATACACATGCTAAGGAGTTAATTGGAAAAGTATCTATGCCCTATGGTAGTGAAGAACTAGCTATTTCTCCTAAAGGTAATCGAGTTTACATCCCTTCACCATGTTTACTTGGAGACTACAAAGAGGAGCAACCTATACTTAGCATCATTAATACAGAAACCGATAAAATAATAAAGACAAAATCATTTTCAGATTTAATTACCCCGGTTCATGTAACGAATGATGGGAAAGTATTGGTAGGACATATGCGTTTTCAGAAAAAGGATGGAGAGAGAACAAGAAGTATGTTTTCTCCAGCACCAGGGTATGTTTCTGTTCTTGATGGAGAATCGTTAAATGTGTTAGGTACAATAGAAGTAGATTTACTCCCAATTACAATGCGTTCTTCTACAGACGGAACGGTTGGATATGTTTCTAACCTTAGATCAGGGACAATAAGTGTATTAGATTTAGTTAATTACAAGAATGTTCATACCATTGAAGTTGATCCAGGAGATCGAAATGTAGATCCTTCTGTAAATCAAGGAGCTCACGGTATAGCGTATATAGAAAGATAAAATAAAAAAACGCTATTCTTTTTGTAGAAATTTACAGAAAGGATGGCGTTTTTTATGTATCTATTAATTTCTGATGAATTCCAATTAGGTCTATGTTTTTGCTGGCTAGGAACGCGTGTTATTCATTTTTATATAAGGGTCACCATATATGTCCATCAACTTAAGAAAAACAAATCTAACTATTAACGGCTCGAAGTGATGAAAATGACAATTATACTCTAAGTAGTTTTTGTTATTTATTGATGTAGAATCCTTATTATAAGGATTCTATTTTTTATATCAAAAATCTATAAAGAAAACAGATAAGATCGGCGAAAAAGAACTAAAAGGTATTTTAAATGAATTTTTCAAACAATACTTAATGATAACGTTCGCTAAATATATTCGCTTCTTATGTTTGCAAGAAGCTTACAAACTTTCCTCTTCCAATGCAACTTAAGCGTAAATTAATTTTTTTGTAAATGTGGAACAATTTCATTACTTACACTGTCTATTAAGAGTTAAAACATTTTTTATTTAATAAATTAAGAAAGGAATAATCATTTTTAACTAAGGGAGAAGATTGAATTGAAAAAATTATGGATGCTGTTTTTCATTTGTTTTGCAGTTATGTTAGTAGGATGTAATAAAAACGAACCGCCAAAACAGGCATTTGAAGAATATATTAATTTATGGAATGATAAAAAATTTGCAAATATGTATGATCATTTATCAGAACATGCAAAAAAAACGATTTCTAAAAAGGAGTTCACAGAGAAATATCAAAAAATTTATGAGGGTATTGGAGTTAAGAATTTAAAAATTAAAACGAAAGGAGAGAATACTAAAGATAAAGAACTTTTTCTTTTTGAAGTTAATATGGATACGGATGGAGGAACAGTTTCATTCATCCATGAAGCAAAACTCGTGAAAGATAAAGATAAGGAATCTTGGAAAATAGATTGGACACCAGACTTCATTTTCCCAGGTATGAAAAAAGATTACAAAGTACGTATGCAAACAGAGCAAGGAAAACGCGGGGAAATATATGATCGAAATGGAAAAGGGCTTGCAACGAATGGAAAAGCGACTGAGGTTGGAATTATTCCAGAGAAACTAGGTGAAACGGCAGCGCAAACGAAAGAAATAGTAGCACAATTACTTGATATGTCTATAGAAGAGGTCGATCAGAAGCTCGCAGCAAAATGGATAAAACCAGATTCCTTTGTACCAATTGGTATTTTAAAAGAGGGAACCAGACAGAATGATTATATTGAATTAGAAGGAGTTTCATCTCGCCCAGTAAATATTCGTACGTATCCATTAGGAGAAGCAGCGGCACACTTAACAGGATATATAGGAAAGGTGAATGCAGAGGAGTTAAAATCGCTTCAAAAAAAAGGTTATCAAGCAGATGATTTAGTGGGTAAGACAGGTTTAGAGAAAGTATTAGAGAATAAATTGCGTGGTGAAAAGGGTGGACGCGTATTTATGGAAGATGAGAACGGGAAAGAGATTAAAAACGTAACAAAACAAGAAGCAAAAGAAGGGAAAAATGTTACGTTAACAATTGATGCTGCAATTCAAGAAAAAATCTTTAATGAGATGAAAAATGAAGCAGGATCTAGTGCAGCGATCAATCCTAAAACGGGTGAAACAATTGCACTTGTAAGTAGCCCTGCTTATAATCCAAATACGATAGTTAGAGGAGCATCAAAAGCTCAACGGGAAGCATGGAATAACGACTCGAAACTGCCAATGACGAATCGTTTCACACAAGCATTTGTACCAGGTTCTGTATTTAAAACGATTACAGGTGCAATTGGTTTGGAAACGAAAACAATAAATCCTAAAGAAGAATTTAAAATTCAAGGATTAAAATGGACAAAAGATTCATCGTGGGGAAATTATTATGTAACACGTGTGAAGGAAGCTAGTCCAATTGATTTTGATAAGGCAATGAAGTACTCTGATAATATTTATTTTGCTCAACAAGCTTTGAAAATGGGGAAAGATCAGTATGTAAATGAATTTAAGAAATACGGATTTCATGAAAAACTACCAATGGAATACGAATTTCCTATTTCAACAATTGCAAAAGATGGGATAAAAAACGATATTCAACTAGCAGATACGGGATATGGACAAGGACAAGTATTAATGACACCACTTCATTTAGCATTAACATATGCACCGATTGTGAATGAAGGGAATATTCCATCGCCTCATCTTTTAAAAGAAGCCAAAGTCGCGGGGAATTGGAAAGAAAATGTGGTTTCTAAAAAGAATCAAGAGATATTAAAAAGTGCATTAATAAAAGTCATTAATGACCCTGATGGCGCGGGGAGAATTGCTAAAGTTGATGGTGTAACTCTCGCTGGTAAGACAGGTACAGCAGAACTGAAAGAATCGAAAGAAGCAGAGGGTAAAGAACTTGGATGGTTTGCAGCTTTCGATGCAAGCGCGCCAAACATGATTGTTACCATGATGATTGAAGATGTAAAAGGAAGAGGCGGGAGCAACGTTCCAGGTGAAAAAATAAAACATGTTTTTCAGAAATAACACTAAATTATAAGGTGAAATTTTTTACTAAATTTATTATAGGTATGCTTAACTCAATGGTATGAATTGGGCAAAACAAAGAACAATTAAGTTTCAGAAAAAGCATTCTCCCTAATTGAGAATGCTTTTTCTATGTTATTGTGGCTCTAGAAAGTTGATATCGCATCATTTTCATTATTTGCAAGTACGGGCTGATTGGTAGTTTGTCCTAAATACTGATTTGAAACCAGAGGGTTCAGTCGGAAGTGCAATTCCGATTGGGACAGGTACTAATACAGCTGGTGATAAAAAATTTGTTCATTTTTATTTTCATATCTGAAATCTTGGTGTTGCTCATATTAAATATAACAGAAGAGCAAATTGAAATAGACAAATGAGGGTGATTTTAAACTTTAACAAAACAGTTATTTAGTAAAAAATAAATAGAGCACACAAATAAGTATGCTCTTAGAAAAAATAGGTGATACAAATCGAGTGTTGCGTGAAATTTAAGAAATCATAATCAGATTTTTATGAGTAAATTTTTAACATTGTATGCATTACTTGTTTTTTTGAGCCTGTCATAAAAAAGACTGTATAGGTGATTATCTAATGAAATGTATTGCACACCTTTACATTATACAGGAGGATTCTTCTATCAAAAAAAAGATAAACAATGGAACAAATGAAACTTGTATCATGTCTATATATTGAAACCATATTAAAAGTGAGGGCAGCTTTATGTTTATTCAAATAAGTTTGAGGTGTGGAAATGGAACAGAAGTTTATTGAAAAATGTAATCATGATGAGCTTGACTATGTTATAAAAGACTATTGGCAAGATGTATGGAATTATTCATTTATTATTACGAAAGATCCACACTTATCAGATGACATCACACAAGATGTATTTATTAAGGTTTTTAAACATTGGAATTCGTTTCGAAAGGAGTCATCTATTAAAACGTGGATATTAAAAATTACAAGAAATACGGCAATAAACTATTTGAAATCCTCTTATTTTAAAAGGATATCTTTAGTGGGATTTTTTAGTGATGATAAGCAATCTCCATCGGCAGAACAAGAATTTTTTAATCAAGAGGAAATGAATGATGTGTGGGATGTTGTATTAAAACTACCTAAAAAACACCGCGAAATACTAATATTGGACGCGAAATATGAATTATCTTATGAAGAAATGGCTGAAACATTAGGTGTATCCATTGGAACAGTCAAATCTAGGTTAAGCAGAGCAAGAAGTAAAGTTTCAAAATTAATAGGGGAGGGTAGAAGTGATGAACAGTAAAAAAAATCCTGACTGGTATAGCAAATTAAAAAATGGACCAATGGAGCGTCGTAAAGATGAAGAAGCATTTATTTATAAAATAAAGCAATCGATATACCAAAATAGTGAAGTAGATTCTGTAACATACAAGAGACCATTTCGTAAAAAAGCATTGCCTATTGTAGTTGTTTTGGTCTGTACAATGTTATTTTTTATTGTTCAACAACCTTGGCTTGATGATAATAAATCACCGGTACAAAGTAGTACTCAAATTAAGCCGAAAACAAAAGATGAGTCTGCTCAAGATCCATCATTAAAACAATTTATGAATGATTTATATCGAAGTACAAATTTAAAAAATGAAAATGACCTGTATAGAGCGTTAAATGATGAAGTTCTATTTAAAGGGAAAAGTTATCAGAAGGATGAATTGAAGTTTGATGAGGATATTTTTCATGAGTTGCAAGTCGCTCTTACAATGGGGGGAGAATTTGCAAATGATACAAAGAAAGCATACAAAGTACCAAGTGGATTGACAGAAAGTAACCAACCAAAGCAATCGCATTTTATATATGCAACTGTTACTGGAAATAAAACGAAAATTTTAGCTGAACCAAAACGAGAATCACAAGTTTTATATGAAGTATCTAATGAAATGGTAAAAGCTTTGATTCCAGAAAAAGCGCAGAATGATGGATATATAAAAATATCGACAATAAACGGTTATACTGGATATGTACAAAAAGAGTATGTTTTAACTGATATTAAATATTCTTTCATATTTGAAAAGAATGATGAAGGTATATGGGAAATAACGAATATAGATTCTATATGGTAAAAGAGGAAGGTTCACTTTAATGAACCTTCCTCTTTATCTTTATCCTCTTTTTGAAGTGAATTCCAGCACTCTAAAATTTCTGATGTAACGAGAGCAGCAATATTTTTTTCTGAATTACTACCAGGAATAACGACAGAAATAGCAATTTTTGGATCTTCGGTAGGAGCATATGCAATGAAAAGAGAATGATTTATCATTCTTTCTTGCTCGTTCGGAGAGCCAGTTATCCCTGTTTTACCCGCGACATGAAAGGGCAAGTTTTTAATCTCCTCTATATTTTGACTCATCCCACCTTGCACGACACTCCAAAATTTCATAGGATAACGATTTGAACTTTCTAAGAGTGGTTTAAACTTTTTTGTTTCCTTATCGTCTTGACCAATAATAGCACTTACGATTTGAGGTTTATATTTATCACCTTTACTTGCCAAAGTTGCTGCATATTGAGCAAGTTGTAGAGGGGTGTGTACTTCATTTCCTCCCCAAGATGCATTTAATAAAGCAGAGATTCCATTTTCAAACTTATTAGATGGATGAAATTCATATTCTCCGTCTTCTTCAAAGGGTAAATCAATACCAGTTTTAGAGCGGAGGCCAAATTGCTTTAAATAATCTGTCCATATATTTGCTACTTTTTCTATATTCCCATTATTTCGGTTGAATAAGGGGAGAGCTACTTTTGCCGTCATAAATGTATTTGATGAATTAATGATAGCTTGACTCGGTGTAATTTCACCTGTTGGTGTTCCAGGAGCATTAGTGATGTTATTTTGATTATCATACTGAAAACTACCATTATCCAAATATGTATCCTCAGGTTGAAAAAGCTTTTCGTTTAATCCGATTAAAATAGTAAGTGGCTTTATAGTAGAGGCCATATTTACATAAGATTCACCATACTTTAATTTTTGAATTGCTTTATTTTGCGAAAGGGATTTAATGTTTTCTTTTTTAGATGATACATGTGTATTTAATATATTTGGATCAAAAACTGCCGAATTGGCCATAGTTAATATTGCGCCAGTTTTTACATCGGTTACTACTGCATAACCAGCATTAGCATCAGGTACTTTCTTAATTTGAGATCTTAGTGCTTCCTCTGTTTTTTGCTGCAATTTAGAGTCTAAAGCTAGCCGGACATCTTTTCCTTTTTGTACTTTTTGAATGTTCCATAAGAACTTTTTATTATTCATTTTAAAAATCAGAGTTTTTCCGGGTTTTCCTTTTAAATCATTTTCATATTGAAACTCAATCCCACTTTTACCAACAGGTACATTTTTAGAATTAAGGTCATTTTCTACATACCCAATTAATTGTGAAGCAATTTCGTGTTTAGGATAATATCGAATCAATTCATCTTTAATTATTACATTATTGGGTTTGTTCTTGTTTATGAATGTAAGTTCACGCTCATTTATGTCAGAGTATAACGCTATATCATTCATAGTCTGCTTTTTACAAGATTGTTGTAATTGTGATTTTATGTCCTCTGCAGAAATGTCATGTTGAAACTCGTTTGAAAATTGATTGAAAAAAGCTAATGTGTTTGATGTATCTCGATTCGATAGCTTTTCATCATTAGAAGTGCAATATAGAGACTTAACTTTCTTATTTGTAGCTAGTATTACACCATTTTGATCAAAAATTTTTCCTCTTTCAGCTGAAGAAGTTGCGATAGTAATTGAAATGAAGTTGATTTTTACTAAAATTAGTAAAATCAAACCTACAATAGAAAGAACCGCAAAAAATCTCCATCTTTTCGTATGTAACATATAACCCTCCCTTATGTAGCCTATTCCATCTTATAGTTAATTATTTTTTTGTAAATGTGGAACAACTTTATGATTTAGATTGTCTATTAAGTATTACAGCATGAAGAAAGGAACAATCAGTATGAAAAAAGTACATGTTAATAGCAAGTCTATGTGTAAGTTTAATATGAGTCATTATACAGTTTAGCATTTCTAATGCAGGCGACAAAAAAATAGAGAAAAAACAGGAAGGGAGATTTATCAATTACGCGGCTAAACCAAAAGGAATGGATGCTTACAAGGATTTAACAAAAAAGATAAGACACTATTATAACTGAATAGTGGTTTCTAATATATAGGGAACGCTTTTAGTATATTTATTTACTAAGTATTAGTGAGGATTTCCTGAAGAATTATATGGAGGATTTATGAAAGAACAAAAAGTAAAGAAACAGAAGACATATATATCTATTCGATTGAATATAATGTTCCTTTGCATATTTGTACTATTCTCAGCTATTATTATGCAGCTAGGAAAAGTACAAATCGTTGAGGGAGAGGCTTATAAGAACCAAGTGGAAAACAGTCAAAATGAAACAACTAGTATACCAGTTCCACGTGGACAGATTCTAGATCGAGAAGGGAAAACGGTCGTTAATAATAAATCTCTTCGCGCAATTACGTATACAAGGGTGAAGGGGATTACGAGTGAAGATGTTTTAAAAACAGCAAAAGACTTGGCGAAGGTACTTGAAATGCCTGAGCAAGATATAAATAAATTAACCGATATCGATAAAAAAGATTTCTGGATGCAATTGAATACGAAACGTGCGGAATCAAAGATTACTAAAAACGACATAGGAAAGTTTAAAGAAAAGGGAATAGAGGGAAAAGAACTAGACAAAAAAATTCAAGACTTAAGACGAAGTCGCGTTACAGAAGTAGAATTGGCAGAATTAACAGCACAAGATTTAAAGGTGTTAGCTATTAAAAGTAAAATGAGTTCAGGTTATCAACTGACACCACAAATTATAAAAAAAGATGTGACAGATCAAGAATATGCGCGGATAAGTGAAAACCTTGCGGAGTTTCCAGGAGTAGATACAACAGTTGATTGGGAACGTAATTATGTAAATGGTAATTTATTTCGTTCCGTGTTAGGTAATATTACAAGTAGTGAAGAAGGATTACCGAAAGAAAACTTAGATTCTTATTTGGTACGTGGATATAACCGTAATGATCGTGTAGGAAAAAGTTATATTGAACAACGATATGAAGATGTATTACACGGCACAAAAGAAGAAGTGAAAAACATTACTGATAAATCAGGAAACATTATAAACACAGAAATAATCTCTAAAGGAAAAAGTGGTAGTAGCTTAACATTAACGATTGATATGGAATTACAAAAGAAAGTGGAAGAAAGTATAGAGAAAAATTTGAGAGCTTTTAAGAGTTCAGAGCCATTGTTGGACCGAGCGTTTGTCGTCATGACAAATCCGAATAACGGACAGATTTTATCTATGGCAGGCAAAAAGATTGTAGAAAAAGAAGGGAAAATAGAGATTGAGGATTTGGCATTAGGTAACATGACAACTTCGTATGAGCTAGGATCAGCTGTAAAAGGCGCAACGTTATTAACTGGATATGAGACAGGGGCAATACAGCCAGGAGATCAATTTTATGATGCACCGATGAAATTTAAAGGTACACAAGCCAAGAAATCATGGAATGTATCCGGATTTGGTAATGTTAATGATTTACGAGCTTTACAAGTATCTTCGAATGTATACATGTTCCAGACAGCTTTAAAAATTGCGGGAGTTAATTACGTACCGAATGGTTCATTGGATATTAAACAAGAAGCATTTGATAAAATGCGTTATTATTTTAAACAATTTGGTTTAGGGGTACCAACAGGTATTGATTTACCGAATGAAATAATTGGGCAAACGAGAAAAGTAGATAGTCAACCTGGGTTTTTACTAGATTTTTCTATCGGTCAGTATGATACGTATACGCCATTGCAATTGGCACAATATATTTCAACTATTGCAAATGGTGGATATAGAATGCAACCCCAAATTGTACAAGAAATACGAGAGCAATCAATAAAAGAAGAAGAGGTCGGTAAAGTTATACGCTCTATAGAGCCTGTCGTATTAAATCGAGTTGATATGAAGAAAGAACATATTGATCGGATAAAAGAAGGCTTTAGATGGGTATTCCAAGAAGGTGATGGAACTGGCGTGAAGTATTTCAAAAATGCGCCATATAAACCAGCAGGAAAGACAGGGACAGCTCAAACTGTATATGGTGGAGATGATCCAATTGGTAGAAATGCAAAAGGAGAACGTATGGAATGTTACAACTTAACATTAGTTGGATATGCTCCATATGATAATCCAGAAGTAGCATTTTCTGTAGTAGTCCCATGGCTTCATGATGATAAAAATGGAATTAATTCTATAATTGGAAAGGAAATTTTAGATGTATACTTTGATTTAAAAAAGCAACGTATACATGGTGAAGCTGCTAGTACAGATAGTTCGAATCAAAATTAGTAAAATTTGTGCACTTTTCTCAGGGGAAGAGACCCTGTTTATATAAAAGCCTTTATAAGTTAAAGAAAAAGGAAGATTTGAAATAAGAGATAGCGGCTATCATAGTTGCTATCTCTTACTTTTGTTAATATCTTGGCTACTAGTTAAAAAGGTTTTAAATTTATCCCGCTATTTGCCGGGGAGTAAAACTCCCACCTCAAAATTCAGCTGGAGCAAAGAAGTTAGGCGGGAGTCGGGCTGCCCGTAAAAGCCCGATTGGTGAGGGCTAATAATCAGTGGGGGATGAACAAAACCCCCACTGATTAAAGTTTCACTTTATGGAACAAACTTGTTTTTTAGATGGTCTATTATGTGTACGTATAAAAACAGGTTTTCAACTAGGATACAGTGTATTGAATTTACTACTTGGTTTCAGTATTGAAAATTTGAAAGGAATGATGATTTTGAAAAACAAGAGGATGTTAAAAATAGGAATATGCATTGGTATATTAGGTTTAAGTCTTACAAGCCTAGAAGCTTTTACAGGAGGGGCATTGCAAGTTGAAGCGAAAGAAAAGACCGGACCAGTTAACCATAAAAATCATGCGACGTATAAAGAATTCTCTCAACTTGAGAAAAAATTTGATGCTCGATTAGGTGTGTATGCTATTGATACTGGTACAAATCGAACAATTGCTTATCGACCTAACGAAAGATTTGCCTTTGCATCAACCTACAAGGCATTAGCGGCAGGGGTATTGCTACAGCAAAACTCAATTGATAAATTAAATGAAGTTATCACTTATACGAAAGACGACTTGGTGGAATATTCACCCGTTACAGAGAAACATGTAGATACCGGAATGACATTAGGACAAATTGCTGAGGCCGCTGTTCGTTCCAGTGATAATACTGCAGGGAACATTCTATTTAATAAAATAGGCGGACCTAAAGGATATGAAAAAGCGCTTAGACAGATGGGTGATCGGGTTACTATGGCTGATCGCTTTGAGCCAGAGTTAAACGAAGCTACTCCAGGAGACATTCGTGACACTAGTACAGCGAAAGCCATTGCTACCAATCTTAAGGCTTTTACGGTCGGAAATGCACTTCCAGCTGATAAACGTAACATTCTTACAGAGTGGATGAAAGGAAATGCTACAGGAGACAAACTTATTCGTGCAGGCGTACCAACTGACTGGATAGTTGGAGATAAATCAGGAGCTGGAAGTTATGGGACACGCAATGATATTGCTATCGTTTGGCCGCCAAATAGAGCACCCATTATCATCGCAATTTTATCTAGTAAAGATGAAAAAGAGGCTGCCTATGATAATCAACTAATCGCAGAGGCAACTGAAGTGATAGTTAAGGCTCTTAAATGATAATTTCTCAATTCTTTATGTAATGTAATTGAAAATAGGAACCTAGAAAGCGATTCTTTTTACTGTGAAAAGAATCGCTTTTTTGTATTCCTATAATGAGTAGTAAGTATATAAGCGAAAATTATTATTTCATGGACAATTTATCCCCTAAAGTGCATGAGGGAAATTTTCTCCTGTGGTGTTCGTAGCAATATGATTATTATGTATACGATAATAATATTTTGGAGTAGTTAAGCTAGATACTCCTATATGGATATGTAATTTTACATATCCATATAAAAGACACATATGTGTTAATCACTATTAAATTATATTGAAATCATTTTTAAGTAAGGGATTCATATAGATTTAAGGGAATCAAAGAATTTTTATGTTTAATTATCATAGTATAATTATTTCACTTTATGAAATGAAATTTGTATTTAACTTTTTTAAATATAATATTTTTAAATTCGAATAATAAATATCTGAAAAATTAAATTTAATCAATGTGATTTTCAGGTTTACTTATGAAAAACATAGTGTTTAAAATGAGGGGGAAGTAAGGTCCTTATATTCTATCAAAAATAAATAAAAAACGAGATACGATTACTCTATCGAAAAAATTTCTATCCTCAAGTGTGTGTGATGAAATCCTAACGTTAGGTTGTACAAAATTTACGATTAAAACTGTAAAAAACAATAGTGAAGAGGTGTACGGAATGAAGAATAAAATTATGACAGGATTTTTAATAACATCAATCGTTACTGGAGCGACTATTCCTATCAATACTCTCGCAATGCCAATCGTTCAGGCAGAAACGAAACAAGATAATATAGATATTTCCTCAGCATTACGAAAAATAGGTGCACACTCCAAATTAACACAAACCTTTATAGATGGAGCCTTAGCAAGTCCGAATATGCAACTTGAAGAAGTTCCATCTTTAAATACAACTCAATTTCTAATTAAACAAGATATGAAAGAGTGGTCATCAGAACTATATCCAAAATTAATTCTACTAAATTCAAAAAGTAAAGGATTTGCAACCAAATTTAATAGCTATTATCCAACATTAAAAGGATTTGTAGATAATAAGGAAGATAAAGAAGGGTTTATAGATAGACTGGAAGTTCTTCAAGATATGACTATAACAAACAAAGAAAACGTGCAACGTCAGATTAATGAGTTAACAGATCTTAAACTACAGGTAGATAAGAAACTGAAAAATCTTGATACAGATGTGGTAAAAGCACAGAGTGTACTTAGTTCAGAGGGAACAGGAAAAATAGACAAGTTAAAAAATGAAATGCTAAATACAAAAAAATCAATTCAAAATGATTTAGAGCAAATAGCATTATTACCAGGAGCTTTAAATGAACAAGGGCTAAAGGTATTCCAAGAAATTTATAGCCTATCAAAAGATATCATTGAACCGGCTGCTCAAACAGCGGTAGTAGCGTATAACAAAGGAAAAGAAATAAACAATGCTATTGTAGAAGCAGAGAAGAAAGCAGAGCAAGAAGCAACAGAAAAGGGAAAATCAGCTATAGAAATTGAAGTTGCCAAAAAAGAAGCACGTGAAACGATAGAGAAAAGTAAAAAAGGTGAAATTGCTGCAGCTGCAGTTACGAAAACGAAAGAGTATGATCTTATGAAAGTAATTGATCCTGAAAAAATTAAAAAAACATATAGTACCTTTGCCGAAATTAATAAATTAACAGCAGAGCAAAGAGCATATTTAAATGATTTAGAGAAACAAAATCAGACATTATATGACTTAACAACTAAATTAACAGTAGCAGATTTACAAAAATCAATGATTCTTTTCATGCAAAATGATTTGCATACATTTGCTAATCAAGTAGATGGAGAAATTGAGCTAATGAAACGTTATAAAGAGGATTTGAATCTAATAAATAATAGTATTACAAAATTATTGACTGAAGTTGATACTAGTAACACTCAGTCTCAAAAAGATACATTAAGACGACTAAAAAATGTAACAAATCAACTCGAAGAACAAGTTTATAAATTTTAATATTAAGAATTTAGGTTTAATAAAAAGATAATAACTCAATTGAAAATAAGGAGGAGAATCAAATAATGAAATTTCCATTTAAGGTCATAACTTTGGCCACTTTAGCAACGGTTATAACTGCTACGAATGGTAGTACTATTCACGCACTTGCACAAGAACAGACAGCACAAGAACAGACAGCACAAGAACAGAAAATAGAAAATTATGCGTTAGGACCTGAAGGGTTAAAGAAAGTGTTGGCTGAAACAGGCTCTCATATTCTTGTAATGGATTTGTACGCAAAAACAATGATTAAGCAACCGAATGTAAATTTATCCAACATTGATTTAGGTTCAGGAGGGGGAGAATTAATCAAAAACATTCACCTGAATCAGGAACTGTCACGAATCAATGCAAATTACTGGCTAGATACAGCGAAGCCAAACATTCAAAAGACAGCACGTAATATTGTAAATTATGATGAACAATTTCAAAATTATTACGACACACTAGTAGATACTGTAAAAAAGAAAGATAAGGCGGGCCTCAAAGAAGGAATAGGGGATTTAATCGGTACAATTCATACAAATTCAAATGAAGTTACGGAAGTTATTAAGATGTTAGAAGCTTTCAAAACAAGGTTGTATACAAATACTGTAGATTTTAAGAATAATGTTGGAGGTCCAGATGGACAAGGAGGATTAACGGCTATATTAGCGGGAAAACAAGCACTAGTCCCACAACTTCAGGCCGAAATTGAGAATTTACGTTCTACGCAGAAAGCACATTTTGATAATGTATTAGCTTGGTCAATTGGTGGTGGATTAGGAGCAGCTATTTTAGTTATTGGAACGATTGCAGGAGCGGTAGTAATTGTTGTGACCGGTGGCACAGCGACACCAGCTGTTGTTGGTGGTCTAACAGCTCTAGGGGCAGCTGGTATCGGTTTAGGAACAGCAGCTGGTGTTGCGGCATCTAATCATATGAACTCCTATAACGAAATTTCTAATAAAATCGGAGAATTAAGTATGAAAGCCGATCTTGCTAACCAAGCAGTTATTTCACTTACTAATACAAAAGACACGTTGACATATTTGTATCAGACAGTGGATCAAGCAATCATGTCTCTAACGAATATTCAGCAACAATGGAATACGATGGGAGCGAATTATAAAGATCTATATGATAATATCGACCAAATGCAAGAACATAAACTTTCTTTAATACCTGATGATTTAAAGGCTGCAAAACAAAGTTGGAATGATATTCATAAGGATGCAGAATTCATTTCAAAAGACATTGCTTTTAAACAAGAAAAAACAAATTAAAAATCAATATATATGTATAGGAGGAATTAAAATGAATAAAAACTTTCCTTATAAACTACTTGCTGTATCGACGTTTTTAACTCTGACAACAACTACTGTAGTTTCTCCAGTGGCAGCCTTCGCAAGTGAAAGTAAAATGGAACAAACTAGTACCGAAGATATATCTCTTTCTGTAAACAGCGAAAAGATGAAAAAAGCTTTGCAAGATGCTGGGGTATTTGCAAAATCCATGAATGATTACTCTTATTTGTTAATTAAAAACCCAGATGTTAACTTTGAAGGAATTGACATTAAAGGATATACAAATCTACCTAGTCAAATTCTACAAGATCAAAAGAATGCAAGAGAGCATGCTACGAAATGGGATTCACACATAAAAAAACAACTTTTAGATACACTGACGGGGATTGTAGAGTATGATACTAAATTCGACAATTATTATGACACATTAGTAGAAGCGATTAATGAAGGGGATGCAGACACATTAAAAGAAGGCATTACAGATTTACAAGGTGAGATTAAACAAAATCAAGCATATACACAGAATTTAATACAAGAACTAGCTAAGTTAAGAGATAGTATTGGAGAAGATGTCCGGGCATTTGGAGGTCATAAAGATATTTTACATTCGATTCTGAAAAACCAAGCATCTGGAATTGATGAAGATGAAAAGCGCCTAAATGAAGTTTTAGAGCAAGTAAGACATTTTAAACAAGTAGAATCAGATGGAATAATAACTGTATCAATTCCCTCAATTCCTACGTGGATTGCTGGTGGTGTAATGATAGGGGTAGCAAGAAATAATTTAGGTACGTTAGAGCCGTTGTTAGCACAATTACGTCAGACTATAGATTATAAAGTAACATTAAATCGTGTAGTTGGTGTTGCGTATAATAATATTAATGAAATGCACAATGCGATTGGATCGGCTATTAATGCACTTACCTATATGTCTGCACAATGGCATGATTTAGATTCTCAATATTCGGGAGTGCTTAGTCATATTGATAAAGCATCCCAAAAAGCGGATCAAAATAAATTCAAATTCCTAAAACCTAATTTGAATGCAGCGAAAGATAGTTGGAAAACATTGAGAGCGGATGCGTTTACATTAAAAGAAGGGATAAAAACATTAAAAATGGATCCTGTTTCTTCAAAAAAATAGCGGAATACGGTATTTGTTGCAAGGGCATTTATACAGTTATAAAATGATTTTTTGTTCTTTATAAATTGAAAAGACGGAGGTATAATCAGGCCTCTGTCTTTTATTTTATTGAAATATTTTTATAATTCCATCCTATATGTAGAAAGTAGTTATACAAGTTTGAATTTTTTAGGTGAATGATTTTTATGAATTTTTCCGTAAAACCTAATCTATGATTAGTGAGCTTTATATTCTTATTTTCCTAATTGAATACTTTTATACAATTAGATGGAAGTTAATAATACTAAATCAAAACATAATAGGTTGTTATTGATGAGTTTATCGCAAAGTTGTTATTTTATGTGTCATCAAATAACATTTATAAACAATTAGAAATAAAGAAAAGGAGACTATTATGAGAAAAAATAGAGTATTAGATACAACATAAATAGCGTAAAAAATTTTTGGTGTAAAAACGTAATAAATAAAATAATAATCCTTACATGTACTAAGGGAAAATGAGGGAGATAATATGGGGAATAACTCAAAATATAAAACTAGAAAAATACTTGCAGCTACTGCTACAGTAACTATGCTTGCGACTGGAATGATTTCTTCACCGGATGTCTTTGCAGAGGAAATGCAGCAGCAAAAAAATTATCAACATCACTGCAAGAAGAAAAGTCAGTTAAATTAGAAAATAGAACATATACAGTCCCAGGAAAAGGGGATGTTGAGGTACTAAAACAACAGGAAAGAAAAAGTATGGCATTTAGTCCATATGAACCCACTGGTTTATATGCAAAGCCAAATGAACAAATAACGATTAATGTAGAAGGAAATCAAAATATTCAAGCATACATTGGAACGTATTCGTATGATGCTTCTTGGAGAGAAGATTCTAAAATAAAATCATTTACATTAAAACCTGGTATAAACACAATTCAATCTCCAAATGGGGGGATGATTTATTTTTATAATAAACAACAAGGTGGTACCATTCGAACAACAGTCACAACAGGTGGAACGACTACTCCTTTTTTTGAACTAGGAAAGCATACGAAACAAGATTTAATAAACATGTTGGACCAATATCCCAATGCACATGCAGTGGAGTTAAAAGGAGAACGTGTATTAATTACGGCCAGCCCTGCACGTGTTAAGAAATATTTGTTAGGTTCTAATACAGATCCTGTACAACTCTTAAAAAAGATGGATGAAGCTACTCGAATTCAAGACAAAGTAGCTGGTTTATCCGAGGAACAAGTAGATAAACATTATATTCATTACGTAGAAGAAAATCATTCTCCCGATTATTATATGTATGCAACTTCTTATCGAACCGCATATGTAGGAGATGCAATCCAATACGTGTTAGATATTAATAAATTTATAAAAGATGGCTGGGGTCCTTGGCATGAGGCAGGGCATTTGAGACAGCAATCACCTTGGAAGTTTTATAATATGACAGAAGTACAAAATAATATTTACAGCCTTTCTGTAGAAAAAGCATTTACATCTAATCAATCTTTTAGATTGCAACAGGAGGGCGCTTATACTAAGGCATTTCAATACTTAGAACAACCTAATAAAAATTATGACGAAGTTAGTGATGTTTTTGTTAAGCTTGTTATGCTTTGGCAACTACAGTTAGCATATGGAGAGGACTTCTATCCTAAATTGCATCAATTGTATAGAGACATGTCTTCAAGTGAACTTCCACAAACTGATGAAAATAAAAAACAATTATTTATGATTTCGGCATCAAAAGTAGCCAAACAAAATTTGATACCTTTCTTTGAGAAGTGGGGATTGCGTCCGAATAACGATACCATTCAAAAAGTGGCTACATTAGGATATCCAATTTTAACAGCAGAGATTTGGAAGGGTACGGATTCTAATCCAATTAAACCAGATGTGCCTAATGAAAATAATATTTTAGAAGGAAGCCAATTTGCATGGTCACTAAAAGGAATTAGTGATTTCGAATTTGCTAAAATCAATTTCAATAAGTCGACAGAAGAAATGAAAATTGACTTAAAAGCAGGCATACCACATCATTATTTTAATGAAACGTATGCGAGTATTAAAGTACAAAATGCATCAGGAAAAGTAGTATACAATAAAGACATTTATGGAAACAAGCAACAAAATGCTGAATCGAAAAAAGTTCCAGTTAAAGTAGGGGATTATATTGAGTTAACACATCTAGAAGGTGTGCATAGAGCTACTTTCACAAATGTAGATAACAGTAAACAAGAAAGCTTTGGAAAAAAAGCAATGTACGAAGTTACAAAAGAAGGTCTGAAGAAAGTAGAAAAAATGCCAGAAGCAACAATTTTAGACGGAAATCAATTTGGCTGGTCACTAAAAGGAATTAGTGATTTCGAGTTTGCTAAAATCAATTTCAATAAGTCGGCAGAAGAAATGCAAGTGGACTTAAAAGCAGGTGTACCGCATCATTATTTTAATGAAACATATGCGAGTATTAAAGTACAAAATGCATCAGGAAAAGTAGTATACAATAAAGACATCTATGGAAACAAACAACAAAATGCTGAATCGCAAAAAGTTCCAGTTAAAGTAGGGGATTATATTGAGTTAACACATTTAGAAGGTGTGCATAGAGCTACTTTCACAAATGTAGATAATAGTAAACAAGAAAGCTTTGGAAAAAAAGCAATGTACGAAGTTACAAAAGAAGGTCTGAAGAAAGTTGAAAAAATGCCAGAAACAACGGTTTTAGACGGAAATCAATTCGGTTGGTCTTTAAAAGGATATAGTGATAGAGAAATCGCAAAAGTAGATTATAATAGGGCAACTGAGAAAATGCAGGTGAATTTAGAAGCTGGTGTACCACATTCTTACTTTAATAATACGTATGCAAGTATTAAAGTACAGAATTCATCCGGTAGTGTTGTGTACAATAAGGAAATAGTGGGAAATAGACAACAAATTGCTGGAAGCCAAACCGTGCCCGTAAAAGTGGGAGATTACATTGAGTTTACCCATATAGAAGGGGAAGCGGTAAAGGAAAAGACACGCGCTACACTTATTAACCTTGAGAATAATAAACAAGAATATATAGGTAAAAAAAGAACCTATCGCGTTACTTCTACGGGATTAAACAAAATAGATTAACATGAAGAACATTCAAATGCGGGTGCACTACAAGGTGTGAATTTATTTAATGGAAGTTGGACAGTTGCTATACAGGCAGCAAATTTACAATATGTTTCTGCTGAGCCATCGGGAAATGTGATAGCTAATCGTAATGCAGTTAATGAATGGGAGAAATTCGAATTAATTCCGACTGGGGAATTATATACGTACGCTTTAAAAGAAAAAAGTAATGGGAAATACGTTTCGTTTGAACCAAATGGTAGAGTAGTAGCAGATCGTACATCAATTGGGGCATGGGAAAAGTTTATTTTATATAATGGTGGAGACAATAGGATATATGTATTACAAGCACTGAGTAATGGTAGATTCATATCAGCTAATGGTGGTAGAGAATTAACAGCTAATAGTTATATGTAGCTGGAAGCTGAGAAAGATTTGTTATTGTATACCTTTAAATTTTGAAGTGTTATATATCTAAGTGATAATGGTATGTTTAGTTGGTATGAATTCCCATAAAAATAAAGTGGTAAGTACTTAATATAAGTGTATATTAACGTGCAAACAGGGCTGCAAGTAATTGGTAGTCCTTTTTGTATGTGGAATAAGGACTTGCTGAGGATGTAATGAGAAGAAAAAGAACCCTATAGGGTTCTTTTTCAAGGCATATTAACAGTAAGGAGAATCATGAAATGCTACTTCAAATCTTTATTAGGGGAAAGATTTTGAAAAAGCTTAACATACAGCTATTTTTACATAAATGTAATATATAGTAAATTGATAATGTTTATACTTACTATTACTAATATTCAATTAATATAGTTTACACTATTGGTATAGTGTAAATGAACGTTTAATGCAGTATATATTCAAAAATATGAGTAAATGATAAATTGTCTTACAAATATCTTATTTTTTAATAATTATATCTATAACGTTTATCAAGATGAAAATTAACAAATGGATGGCTTTAGGATTTACGTTGGTTGTAATAGAAAAAGGTATTAAGGCAGGATATGACTTCTACACACATGATTACTATGGTGTCAGTTGGAGTTTAGCTATCATTGTCTATTGCATATACGAGATGAAAAATTATCATATTGAAACAAATAAATAGCCGCAAAAAATAAGGTGTTAGTAGGCGAAATGCTTATTAAAATATACAATAAAGAATGGGAAAAAGTATATTAGTTTTAGAAATTTGAGTTGAAAAGCGGCTAACAAAAGCTAAGAGTGATTAGAACATTCATAGATGTAATAAAAAGAGGTTAACCCAAGTAGCTATTCAGCTATATTTTGGGCAACCTTCTTTTTATATTTATTTGTAAAATCCCTGTCACTCTTCTCGGTATTCTTCAGCTAAGTGAGAGGGATATGATGAAATAGGAGGGCCAATCTTAAAGTGGGCTAAATTGGTCTTTGAAATTGCTATACAGTTCTTTAATAAATAAAGTTTTTGTAATATGTCTTTATCTATTGGATGAAGCATGTGATTTGTCATAATGAAATAATTGTGATGATAAATAAATACTTTTCCTTCAGGGAGGATCGTTTGATTGGATAAATTCGGATGAATAGGTGGTCCATCTGAAAATTGATCTAAACTATTTTGTGAAACTTTAATAATTTCTTGAGCTGTAAATTTAAATTTGCGAAATGCTATCGTGTTAATGAAAAGACGTTTTTGATTATTTTCTATATAAAACAACTCTTTTTTTCGTTTTGTACAACCCGTAAATTTGGAATTGATTCTGCAAGGGTTATGGGGGGACCTTCTGTATATTTGTAGATGAATGGATCAGGGATTAAGACAATTTCATTTTGATTATATTTGAAGTAGGAAAGCATGTCTTTTGAAATGAGCCTACGTTTAAAATTATCAATTAAAAATACTTCACCTTGTGAATTACTAAACAAAATACCATTTAAATCCTTTGAAGGGAGGTTAGCATATAGGTTTTGGAAAGAAAATGGTGTTTTAAAAGTAATATCGAGCACTTTGCTAATAGGATAAAAAGGTTGGAATGTATTTAGGCGTTTCCAAAACATTGCATCTCCAACAAACCAATATATAGGATTTGTATCCCAATATTCGCAATATTTTTCATAAACCTTTAATAATATTCTTCTAGTATGCATAACTGAACAGTGATCTACAACATTTGCAGCTGTATATAAAATTTTTGAAGCTTCTCTCACAAATTCATGTATAGGTTGTAGGTTATAATCAACATATTTTACGTATTGAGAAGAGTACACTACATCTATTTCAGGATGTTTTTCTAAGAAAGATAACATTTCAGCTAATCTATTTGGAAGATACATAGTATCATCCGTTAAATAACAAATATAATCCCCATGGGTTAATGGAAGTGCCTCATTGATAAGTGTTGCATATCTTGTAGTTTTATATCTCTCATTATCTTGTATAATACTATTTTTATAATTAATTCGAGGATCATCTAAATAATTTTTTATAATATTTATAGTTTCCGGACAGGAGTTATCATCCATAATGAAAAGTTCCCATTCTTTATAAGTTTGCATCTAGGACACTTTCAATAACTTGATTGATTAATGATGGTTTATTATAGCTAGTAAGGATAATTGATATTAGGGGTTGCAAAGTCTTCACCTCTTTTGAGAATATTGAATGTGGTTTTTCTAGTGAAATCTAATAATTAAACCTGTATTGATACTTTCTTATTTATACTTGAATAGTTTATTACTTTGTAATAGATATGGTATGGATTATAGTGGAGTGGAAAAATATATGCTGCTATATAATTTTAATAGATATATAAATCTTTTTAAAAATTATCGGAACGGATTCGTCCTTCTTGTTTATATAATAACGTAACTGTTTTTGTATTTGTTGATAAGGAGGAGAGGGAGATTTGCCTAAAATTTCAGTTATAATGACAAGTTACAATAAGCCTACGTTTGTTGCAAAATCGATATTAAGTGTATTAAACCAAACTTTTCAAGATTTTGAACTTTTTATAATGGACGATGATTCTAATGAAATGACCCAGAAGGTAATTCAACCATTTATAAATAAGGAAAATGTACATTTTTATAAAAGTAATGTGGCCCATATTTCTGAACGGACAAAAAAAGTCAGATATGCTGCTTTAATTAATGAGGCACTTAAGTATGCGAAAGGGGAATATATAACTTATATTACAGATGATAATCAATATGAAAAAGAACGACTCGAAAAGATGTCTAGTTATCTTGATAAGAATAAAGATGTTCAAATTATTTATTCTGCATCAAAAACGATTCATATAGATGAATCAGATTTGCCAATCAAAATTGTGGAAAGGCCTGCTAAAAAAGTTACTAATAATGCCCCATGTACAATTGATCATTGTTCTATTATGCATAGAGCCTCTGTTTTACCAATTCTTGAAAAAAGGTGGAATTCTTACTGGGATGAAGATCCTCAGTTTTATCGGATAGGAGATGCACGCTTTTTTTGGAGATTAAATCACTATTGGGATTTTTATCCTTTAGATGAAATTTTAGATATCAATTATATAACTCCTCATTCAATACATGCGCAGTTATTTGCTGAAGAAAAAAATGAATTTGTACAATTATTACCGCCACAAAGAACATGTAAAGAATTAAGAGAAGACTTAAGAAAAAAAGAGGGTGAAAAATTGAGTGAAATTTATTTGAAAAATTACTGGTTATTAAATCTAGAGTATATAAATATTTTTTCCGAGTTAAAGCATTATAACATTCCTTTACCATTACTAAGTAATTTTTATCAATATTTAGATGCAGATGTTAAAAATAAAATGAAAGAAAATAATTTTTATAAGCAACTGTCAATTGAGCCCATAGAGGAAACACAGTTACAGTTAGAGTTTGAAAAAAGAATGTCTTCATTTCAAGCAAAAATAAAAAGAATAAATCGAAATGGAGCAATCCTTCTAAATTCAGATTATCTCCGTTTTTCAGTAAGTAACTTTATCCACTTTAATCCAAATCAAACAAAGATATTAACAAGATCAAAAAAGACAGAACTTTATGGTCTTCCTACAATTTGTGCACCAGATTATATAAATAAAGCCTCTAATACCGCACATGTTTTCATAGAAAAAGCTAAAGAAATCTTTTTAAAGTTTAATAAGCACCCACTATTTTCAAACATGTTTTTTCAAAAAAATTACTAAGTGACCTTCCTATCATGATTGAGAAACTTAATATGGCCTATTTCATTTTTAAAGAACAAGATATTTCTAGTGTGATTGTTGGTACTACGGAAGATGTAACAAGTAGAGCTCTTACTTTTCTTTCTAGAAGTGAGGGGATACCAAGTTATTGTCTTCAGCATGGTGCAATAATGGGAGAAGAAGCATATTTTCCAGTTTTCGCTACGAAACAGGTCGTATATGGGAAATATGAAGAAGATTGGTACCTTCAAAAAGGGAGTAGTGAATCTCAAATAGAGATTGTGGGGCACCCCAGATTTGATGACATCTTCAATAGGACATATATGGATAAGAAAGAGCTTTTTAAAACATTAAAAATAGATCCCACTACAAAAGTAATTTTTATTGCAACCCAGCCATTTAAAACTTCATTTTATATTGAACTGACAGAAAAGTTAGTGAAGGACAAAAATATTACGGTTATTATAAAGCCTCATCCTTGGGAAAAAGGGCGTAACCTAGTGGGAGAATATATTAGGTTAAGTAACTTATATCCTAATGTTAAATATATAACAAATGAAGTGAACATGTATGATGTTATTTTACATGCGAATCTTGTGGTTATCTCGAATTCAACGGTAGGGTTAGAGGCAATGTTATTAGATATACCTGTAGTTGTTTATAAATCGCTATTAGAAGATAGAGATTATAAATATTATGATAAATTAGATTGGCTTGTAAATCACTCTATTGAAGATATGCTTAGCACAGTTAAAAAGGTCCTAAATGATTCTTCACAATCAAATCTAGCGAAAGAATTAAGAAGAAAATTTATTAATGAAAACTATCCGCAAGAAGCATGCACTAAAAAATTGATAAATTTAATTCAAAGTGAAAAAGATTGAGCTCATCATCCCTTATTTATTTTTGAAGTAAGGGATTCCTAAAACAACACCATATCCTCAGATTTTAATGATCAATATGTAACATAAATTTGCAATAAAAACGTATGTTTCAATATGCAAAAGCTAGTTTATCTCTCACTTAATTGTTTGCCTATAGAACTACACACGAATTGAGGAGAGAATATTCTTGGCTAAAAGTTATTTTAATAAGAGGAGGTATACATTTCTATGTTTTTTAAAGATAAAAACGTTTTAATTATTGGTGGAACAGGAACAATTGGAAAAAGCATTCTTTCTAATGTTCTACAGGAAAAGCCAAAAGTTGTAAGGATTTTTAGTAGAAGTGAATATAATCAATTTTTATTACAAGAAGAATTTAGGGATAATAATCAAAATATACGTTATTTAATCGGGGATATTCGCAATTATGATCGATTATTTAGCGCAATGGAAAATATTGATTATGTGTTCCATGTTGCGGCGATGAAGCATGTTTCATTTTGTGAATATAATCCGTTTGAAGCGGTATTGACCAACATTTTGGGAACACAAAATGTAATAAAAGCAGCAATTGCCCAGAAAGTAAAAAAGGTGATTTTCACAAGCTCTGATAAAGCAATTTCACCAACAAATAATTACGGTGCAACAAAACTAACAGCTGAAAGATTGATAACATCAGCAGAATATTCAAAAGGATCTAGTGAAACAATATTTGCAAGTGTACGTTTCGGAAATGTTATGGGATCGAGAGGTTCTGTTATTCCCTTATTTGAAAATCAAATTAAAGAAAATCACAAAATAACTGTAACTGATCTTAGTATGAGCAGATTTATGATGACACTGAAACAAGCAACGATGTTAACCATTGAAGCAATGAAAATAGCAACGGGTGGTGAAACTTTTATATTAAAAATGCCAGTCATTTCATTAAATGATTTAAGTGAAGTGATGATAGAAGAAGTCACAAAGTTGTATGGGTTGCCCAAGGAGAATATTAAGGTTGAAGAGATTGGATTAAAACCTGGTGAAAAAATGTATGAAGAACTTATGACATATGATGAATCTTTACAGGCTTTTGAATTACCGGATATGTTTATCATACCAAGTCCACTAAAAAAGGGTGCTCAATATGAAAATGCCAATAGAGCGAAGCCAGGATTTTATCGTTCTGATTATCAAGATGCGATTTCAAAAGAAGAGCTTAGAAATTTGATTATAAACCAGCAACTACTAGCAGGAGGGGAGAAATTATGAAAATATTAGTAACTGGTGGTGCAGGATTTATTGGTAGGTGGGTTGTAAAGCGATTATTGCAAGATAAGCATGAAGTATGGATATTAGACAATTTAGCAAATTCAACTACTGCAAATATTACCGAGTTTGCACACGATTTAAATTTAAAGCAATGCATTCAAGGAGATATTAAAGACAAAAAATTAGTTGACTCAATTATTTGAAAATTATTCATTTGACCTTTGTTATCATTTAGCAGCAAGTATCAATGTTCAAGATAGTATAGATGATGCTAGAACAACTTTTGAAAATGATACAATAGGTACTTTTAATTTGTTAGAACAATGTCTTAAGTATAATGTCAAAATGGTCTTTATGAGTACTTGTATGGTATATGATAAAGCTACTAATATACAAGGGATATCAGAATTAGATCCGATTAAACCAGCTTCTCCATATGCTGGATCAAAAATAGCTGCTGAAAACATGGTGTTATCTTACTATTATGCTTATAAGCTCCCTGTTGTGGTTATTCGTCCATTTAATACGTATGGCCCATTCCAGAAAACTGGTGGTGAAGGTGGGGTTGTTGCCATTTTTATAAATAATAAATTAGATAAAGTACCACTAAATATTTATGGGGACGGAAAACAAACGAGAGACCTTTTATACGTTGAAGATTGTGCAGATTTTGTTGTGGCAGCAGGATACTCTGCAAAAGCAAATGGGCATATTATCAACGCTGGAACAGGACAAGATATATCCATTAATAAATTAGCAGAATTGATTTCGGGAAATAAAGTAAATATTCAACATGTAACTCATATCCATCCACAAAGTGAAATTCAAAAATTATTATGTAACTATGAAAAAGCAAAAACAATATTAAACTGGGAACCGAAAGTTTCTTTAGAAGATGGAGTTAATAAAACAGAAGAGTGGATTAAATCTTTAAAAATTTATCCTAAGGAGAAAGAATAATGGTCAAGGCAAATTCTCGGTATACATGGAGGAAAACCTGTTAGAGAAACATATTTACCATATGGTCAGCAACAAATTGATGAATGTGACATTCAAGCTGTTGTAGACGTATTAAAAGGAGATTTTTTAACAACAGGACCAATGGTTCAACAGTTTGAGGAGGCTATAGCGAAATATGTCGGGAGCAAAATACGCTGTTTCTTTTTCAAATGGTACAGCTTCATTGCATGCTGCCTGCTATGCAGCTGGCATAACTGAGGGAGATGAAGTAATTACAACTCCAATGACATTTGTAGCAAGTGCAAATTGTATTTTATACCAGGGTGGAAAGCCGGTCTTCGCCGATATTGACAATGAAACATATAACATTAGTCCTAAATCTATAGAGGAAAAGATTACAAACAAAACAAAAGCCATCATTCCCGTACACTTTACTGGGCAGCCTGTAGAGTTAGATGCAATAGAAAAAATAGCAAAAGAAAATAATTTGATTATCATTGAAGATGCAGCTCACGCATTAGGAGCCACATATAAAAATAAAAAGATTGGTTCAATTGGTGATATGACAATGTTTAGCTTTCATCCGGTGAAACATATTACAACAGGAGAGGGTGGAGTAATTACTACAAATAATACTTTGCTTTATGAAAAGCTTGTTCAATTTCGTACACATGGAATTGAAAGGAATCCTCAAAAACTTCTTGATAATCATGGGCCTTGGTATTATGAAATGCAATTTTTGGGTTACAATTACAGGATGACTGATATACAGGCTGCTCTTGGCTTATCACAGTTAAGTAAATTAGAGTCTTTTATTAAGATTCGAAAGAAATATGTAGACATCTATAATAAAGAATTTAGTTGTTTACCTGAAATCATCATACCAAAGCAATTGCCTCAAACCGATTCAAGTTGGCACCTTTATATCATTCGGTTAAATACTAAATTATTAAAGGGTAATCGAAAAGAAATTTATGAGGCATTACAAAAAGAAAATATTGGTGTGAATGTGCACTATATACCGGTTCATTTACAACCGTTTTATCAAAATTTAGGTTATGGAAAGGGCCTTTGTCCAGAAGCAGAAAATTTATACGAGGAAATTATTACTCTTCCTCTATTTCCTAAAATGGCAGAGGATGATGTATGGGATGTAATAAAAGCAGTAAGAAAAGTTCTTTCGTTTTATAGAGTTGCTAAACATTAAATGAAAGGGGTGTTATTAGAATTGCGAAACAAAAAGTTGTTAAGAGCAGTAACAAAAGTTGATATAAAAAAAGGAGAAATCATTACAGCTAATAAAGTTGATATGGAATTAGATATTGTTGAAAATGCACTGAACGAGCTTGAAGCAGAGGAATTATTACCTCAGGTAGCTGTATATAATTTGTCTAGCAGGTACCCCATTAACAAAAGAGGTGATTGAACCTCCAAAGGTAGTAATAATTGTACTTTGCCGGTTAAAATCTACTAGGTTACCTTTAAAGGCGATATTGCCAATACACGGAGTTCCTTCCATTGAACGATGTCTAGTAAATACATTAGCTATTCCAGGAAAACACCAGGTCATACTTGCTACTTCAGATGTTACGCAAGATGATCCTTTGGAAAAATTTGATTTAGATGGGGAAGTTAAGATTTTTAGGGGCGATCCAGAAAATACCGCAGATCGCATATTCCAAGCTGCAAAACAAGAAAATGCAAATATTGTCATACGGATTACAGGGGATTGCCCAGCTGTGTCACCAGAAATTAATGCTTTTTTACTAGATGAACATTTAAAAAGCGGTGCAGATTATACACAGGCAGAGTTAAGTACGTTACCTGTCGGAACAGCAGGCGATATTTTTACATTAGAGGCAATCGAACGACTACTACAAACCCAAAAACCTTTAACCTATGCAGAATACCTTCCGTTTTATTTTATTAATAATCCACATTTATTCCGTATCAATATAGTGAAACTCCCCCAGCATTTTGTTATCCTACTTGGAGGTTAACATTAGACGAACAACCAGATCTAGATATGTTCAATAAACTTTATAAAATTTTGAATGTAAAATCTAAACCTTTATTTTTTCATCAAATAAAAGATTACATCCTTCGAAATTCTGAACTTATTCAAATCAATAGTCATGTGAAATTGAAATGGGCAAATCAACAATCATTAGTAGATGAGCTAAATAGAGAAACAAAATTATAAATCAATAAATTGTATTACTTTTAACGAGGAGGGAGTAACTTGGATGAGAAAAAAATTGTCTTTCGCGCTGATGCATCTATTGAAATAGGGACCGGCCATATTATGCGTTGTTTAACACTGGCTCAGGAGTTACAGAATAAAGGTGCGCAAATTTATTTCATTTGTCGTAAGCTACAAGGTGATCTTCAGCAATATATTTTAAGTAAGGGATTCCACGTATTTTTATTAGATACAAATGATGAAAATACTGAATTTCTTAAGTACAGTACACGGGAGTTATTTATACTGGCTAAAATATCATTGGTTTGTTGATGCAAAACAGACAAATGATATCTTGTCACAACTCCCACGATTTGATTGGGTAATTGTTGATCATTATGGATTAGATAAAAAATGGGAAACTGTTTTAAGAAAAACTGTAAAAAAGATTATGGTAATTGATGATCTTGCAGATCGAGTACATGATTGTGAGTTGTTACTAGATCAAAATCTATACGAAAGCCTTAATGAACGCTATAAAGAATTAATACCAGAGCACTCTTTAATAAAATTAGGACCTAAATATGCCATATTACGGCCAGAGTTCCATTCTGCTAAGAAATTTTTACGAAAAAGAACGGGTGCGGTTGAACATATTTTTATATTTTTTGGTGGGCACGATGTAACGAATGAGACATTAAAAACGTTAAGAGCTATAGAAAATATTAATAGTGATACTTTAAAAATAGATGTGGTGGTAGGGAGCCAAAATCCGCATAAAGAGGAGATTCAAACTTATTGTAAGAGTGTTTGTAACGCCTCATTTTATTGTCAAATAGAGAATATGGAAGAGCTTCTCGTACAAGCTGATTTTGGGATAGGAGCTGGGGGCACAACCACATGGGAACGCTGCTTTCTTGGATTACCTTCTATAACAATTACAACTGCCCAAAATCAAATTGAAGTAACCCAGGCTGTAGCGAAGGTTGGAGCTACATGGAATATTGGCACAGCTAAAAGTGTTTCGGATAAAACAATTACGAAATGCCTAAACAAACTTTTATCAGATTCTAAAATAGTGAAAGAAATGTCTAATAAAGCTCTTTCTATACAGTGTGCCAGTAACTCAAATGAAATAACAAAAATTATTTTAGGAGGATAGTATGTTAAATATTGGGGATTTTCAATTGAAAAAGTTAGAAAAGAAAGATTTAGAACTTATTTTACAGTGGCGGAATACAAAAGAAATTCGCTCGGTTATGTATGAAGATCATCAAATAACAATAGACGAACATTTAAAGTGGTATGAAAAACTAGTAGTGGATGATACAAAAGTTGCAAGATTATTAACATATGAAGAAAAACCAATTGGATTTGTTAATTTTACAAAAATAGATAAAATGGATCGGACTTGTTATTGGGGATTTTATATAGGTGAAAAACAAAGCGTAAAACGTGCTGGAACGGTATTAGGTTTATTAGCATTAGACTATATTTTTGAAACAAATGACATACACAAAGTTTGTGCAGAAATAATAGAATCAAACCGTATTAGTTTAAATTTCCATCAGAAATTTGGGTTCCAAGAAGATGGAAGATATGAAAACTATATTTACAGGGATAATGAATTATATTGATGTTATTACAATGGCCCTGTCTCATGAACAATGGGCGGAAAGGAAAGAAGCAATAAAAAAAGAACTTGAAGGTGAAAAATATGAGTAATGTATATATCAGAGGTAGAGAGATTGGCAATAGCTCGCCACCATTTATTATTGCAGAAATGTCAGGGAATCATAATCAATCATTAGATAGGGCGTTGCAAATTGTAGAGGCAGCTGCGGAGGCTGGGGCACAAGGATTTAAAATTCAAACATATACACCAGATACAATGACTTTAAATATAGAAAATGGTGATTTTTTAATTCACGATACGAAAAGCTTATGGAAAGGTAAATCACTTTATCATTTATATAAAGAAGCTTATACACCATGGGAGTGGCATAAACCCATTTTTGATCGCTGTATAGAGTTAGGGATGGTACCATTTAGTACGCCGTTTGATGAAACAGCTGTAGACTTTCTAGAGTCATTAAATGTTTCTTGTTATAAAATCGCATCTTTTGAAAATACTGATATTCCCCTTATACGTAAAGTAGCAGCAACAGGAAAACCAATAATCATTTCGACAGGTATGGCTTCGATTGCTGAACTAGATGAAGCAGTAAGTGCTGCGAGAGAAGAGGGATGTAAAGAATTAATTCTATTAAAATGTACAAGTACGTATCCTGCATCTCCAAAATCTACAAACATAGCTACGATACCTCATATGAAGGAGTTATTTAAATGTGAAGTAGGTTTGTCTGATCATACACTTGGGGTAGGAGTATCTGTAGCGAGTGTCGCCTTGGGAGCCACAGTAATTGAGAAACATTTAACGCTTTCGAGATCGGATGGAGGAGTTGACGCTGATTTTTCAATGGAACCTGCTGAATTTAAATTATTAGTAAGCGAAACTGAAAAAGCATGGGAATCTTTGGGGAATGTATATTATGGCCCTACTGATATAGAAAAAGATTCGTTAAAATTTAGAAGATCATTATATGTAGTAGAAAACATAAAAGCGGGAGAAGTCTTTACAAATAGAGAATATTAAAGCTATTAGACCAGGGAATGGTTTATTGCCAAAACACTTATCCAAAATTATCGGAAAGAAAGCGAATAAGGACATTGAAAAAGGAACGCCTGTTTCGTGGGATCTTATTTGATAGGGTACAATTAGATACTACTAGGAATTCGTTGAATAACTTAAAATGCCTTTTCAATTTAATGAAAAGGCATTTTAAGTTATTCAGAATGATTATAGAAGAAAAGATATTTTTAATTTAATAACCTAATGAAGTTGTGATTGTAAAATAGTCGTAATAAAATGGATTCTCTCATGAAAAGTATGCTGTGTAATAACTTTTGTATGAATTTTTTCGACTATTAATTCTTTTCGAAATCGTATCATTCAAATGAAAAGATACTTTATTTAAACAGTCTTCAAAGCTGTTATAGGATATAATTTCATCTTTATTGAAGAAAGATGAAAGGTCAGATTTTTCTTCAATAATTTGAAATCCTTGGCAAGCTGCAATATCAAAGGTACGATTATTAATAGTATTATTTTTCACTCTATTTTTATTTTTATTCTGTGGAAATAGATGACTACGATGCGGATTTAATATAAGACTAGCGTTATTATAATAGAGAGCAACTTCTTGAGGTGGAATCCATTCTTCTATAATCTTAATTCTTCGGTGATTTTTCCATTTTTTTAATAACTTATTTCTCCAGTGCTTACCAATAATGGTATAGTGATAAGGGGTTTTTTCCAAAAGAAACTGTATCAATTTCACACGGATTGGATAAGGATATCCAATGAACAAAACTTCACTTTTATATTTTGGATTTTTTAGACTAGGTTTAAATACATCTATATTAGTTGCTAATGGTAAGTGATATACATTGATATATCCTAAAGCTGTGTAATATTTAAGTGCTTCGCTATCAATAGTAAATATAAAATCAAAGTTATTTAATAGAAGAAGCGAAGTATCTATATAAAATGGATCCTCAGTTAACCAGACAGCTAATTTAATGTTCCTTTTTTAAAATAATGAATTGCTTTTTGTGGTAGATGATTCCCTAATAAGGTGAAAACAATATCAGGATGAAATGTTGCCGTAATGAAATCCAATTGTTCGAGTAATTCACACGGCTGTACTGCTAACCATTCAAAATTTTGATCGATAAATGCTCTCTGTATGCTTTGATCTAGATATTGATAGATTTTTGAGTAACCAGAAGTAATGTATAAGAGTTTCATATTTCAATCCCTGCTTTAGGTTTAAAATATATTATGAGATAAACGTAACACTTTCTATTTCTTTACAACTGATCTTAGTAATACTTGTAGTAGGAGGAGTAACTGAATTTTCCTCTTCTAATGTGACGATACAAGTAGTAGGATTGAAATTTGTAAAAATAGCAGGTCCAATAATATTTCCAGATTTACCAGTAACAGTAACGACTTCGCCTGGTTGTAAATTTTTAAAAATACTACATACTCCACCTGAACAACCAAATAAATTGCATAAGAACAAATTTATCCCTCCTTTAAACAATATACTATATCATATGAAAGTTTGTAGAACGATGTGTAGACAAGTAACCTTTAGAAGAGAAAAAAATGAAATTAAGGCAATTTATTGAAACAATAGAATGGTACATTTTAGGGTACGCTGATTAGATTTTTCATGAAAAAAGACATTCATTAGAATGTCTTAAATATGGATTAAGCTAGAACAATATGAATCATCTTAAGGAGTGATTAAAGTAACACTTTCTATATCTTCACAACTTATGAATATAGTATTGGTAGAAGAGGGGTTATCACATCTTCTTCTACCAATACTACTGCACATATATTCGGAAAGAACAGTGAAAAAATAGCAGGTCCAATAATTTGACCTGATCTAGTAGTAACTGTAACAACTGTTCCCGTTGGCCACGAAGAGAATAAAAAACAGGCTAAACCTGTACAATCTGCCATATTAAATCCTCCTAACTTTAAGTTTTGATTAAAATAATACAGTCCAAACATTTTAT